>NZ_CP016306.1:0-2400000 GCF_002151445.1 Sphingomonas sp. KC8 | reverse complement strand
CCGGGATCGGCAATTATGGCGGCTTCGAACTGAAGGCCAATGTCGCCGGCGGGCTGGGCGAAGGGCTTTCGGGCAGCATCGCCGCCAGCGGCCGCCGCCACGATGGCTATGCTTACAACACCTTCACCGGCAATGATGTCGAAGATCTGTCGTCCTTCGGCGTGCTGGGGCAGTTGCGCTACCAGCCGAACGAAAGCGTGGATATCCTGCTGACCGGCGATCTGACGCGGCGGCGCGCGCGCGGCAAATGGGTCGATATCCAGATCCCGTCCGATCATAATATCCCGTTCGTGAACCCCGATCGGCGCCGTGGCCCCAACAATATCGATGGCAAGCAGGATGCCGATCTGGGCGGCGTGCACCTGAGCGCCAACTGGGATACGGGCAAGGGCACGCTGACCTCGGTCACCGCCTATCGCGAAGGCACGTTCAAGGCTGTCAACAACGATGCCGGCAGCTTCATCGATTTCACCAAGCTGATTTTCGGCCCCGATGGCCGGATCGATTTCGGCGCGATCGATCATTCGCTGTTCAACGACGATTATTACATCAACGACAAGCATGAGAAGGTGAACAGTTTTTCGCAGGAATTCCGGTATCGTTCGGATTTCGACGGGCCGTTCAACTTCCTGGCCGGCGTCTATTACCAGCATGAAAAGGTCGATCGCACCGAAATCGCCGATTATATCTTCGTCGAATATTATGCCCAGGGTAAGGAAATCGCCGAAACGCGGCTCAAATCCGATACCTATGCGGCCTTCGTCGAGGGCACCTACGATATCACCGATACCGTCGGGCTGACCGCGGGCATCCGCTATACCAAGGACAAGAAGCGGTTCTCGGTCTATCGCGAGACGATCGGCGATTTCCTGGGCGCGCCGTTCGAGGATGAAGCGGGCAACCCGACCAACGCCTTTTCCGCATCGTCGAAGAAGAACTGGGATGCGTGGACGCCGAGCGTGAACCTGCACTGGCAGGCGACCGAAGATGCCTATGTCTATGCGCTGATTTCCAAGGGCTATAAATCGGGCGGCTGGAACGGCGAAAACGCCACCAATCCCGGCGAGGCGCGCGCCGCTTATGATCCCGAATATGCGCTCAACTATGAAATCGGCGCCAAGACGACCTGGCTGGACGATCGGCTGCGGGTGAACCTGACCGGCTTCTGGACCGAATATAAGGACCTTCAGACGCAGCAATTCGTGATCTTCGATCCGAACCTGCCGGCCGACAACGTGATCAGCAACGCCGGCAAGGCGCGGGTGAAGGGGGTCGAACTGGAAACCGCGGTGGTGCCGGTCAACGGGCTGACGCTGTTCGCCAACTACACCTATATGAAGGCCAAGATCACCGGCGATCTGATCAGCACCGAATTGCAATATGATCCGGACTGCTTCTGTTCGGTGCCGGTGGCGACCAACCTGAAGGGCAATGTGCTGCGCCGTTCGCCGAAAAACTCGTTCAGCATCGGCGGCGATCTTACGCTGCCGCTGAACGACCGGTTCGACGGTTTCCTGCGGGCCGACTATAACTGGACCGACGATTTCTTCTTCGACAACGAAAATGGCCTGCGCACGAAACAGAAATCGGTCGGCCTGCTCAACGGTTCGATCGGGATCGCGACCAGCGACAATAAGTGGGAATTCCGGATCTGGGCCAAGAACCTGACCGACGAACTGTATGAATCGGGCAAGTCCGACGTGATCGGTTCGGTGCTCGTGTCCTACGCCCCGCCGCGCACCTATGGCGCGTCGCTCAAGTGGAAATACTGATCTGAAAAGGGCGGGCGGGGGCGGCGGATGCCGCCGCCCCTTGCCGCAACGCCCCGAATTGCGGTTCTATCGCGCAAGGCAAGCATTCCCCGAAACATCATGCAGGCGGGCCGGGACGATCCGTTCCCGATGCTGCCCAGGCCCAAGAGGAGAATCCCGTTGACCCCAACCGCCCAGACCGCCGCCGCCAGCCGGTTCCGGCACTTTGTTCTGGCCGGTTGCGCCAGCATCGTGGCGATCGCAGGGGGCTCGACGGCATGGGCGGCCGAAACGGCGGCGCACAGCGATGGCGCGATCAAGATCGATATCCGCGATCCGGTGGTGAAGGCGTGGCACGATGTGACCTATGATCGCAAACCGCCCATGCCGGTGCCAGGCAAGGATTACGGGATCGACCCCAAGACGGGCGCGTTCGTCCATCCCAAGGCGACGCCGCTGGCCGAAGGCCGCGCGCCGTTTCCCGGCCAGCTCGATCATTGGGAGCAGAAGGCCTATGCCAAGAATATGGAGGTGGTGGCCTTCTACCCGCAGGTCGCATCGCCCTTCCACACCTGGCAGAATATCGCGGATTTCGACGGCAAACGGTATCTGTACGTCTATGATCGCCACAATCTGAAGGTGTTCGACATCACCGATCCGGCCAAGGCCAGGCTGCTGTTGACCAAGGGGCAGAGCTGGACCGGCAAGGGCGGCGGGACGGTGGTGAACCCGTTCCCCGAAGGCGAGATGATCGGCGCGGCTTCGATCCAGTGGAGCCGGGATCTGGGCAAATATATCATGGTCCAATCGAACGAGGTGCAGCGCTTCGGCATCTTCGAAGAGAAGATGAACGAGCCGGACGGCGTGGAAAAGATCGGTAAATGGCCGTATCACAAGGGGTTCAACGTCTATGTGATGAACGGCCCGCTGCCCGACCAGTGGGAAAAGATCGCGACGCGGACGACCGACTATAAGCATCCCGATGCCAGGCCCGGCCATCAGCAGGGTTCCGGCTCGCTCGACGTGCCGGCTTGGTTCGGCGGCAAATATATGTTCCTGTCGTCGGCCCCCGACGACAGTTTCGGGCTGACCGAATATCCCAATTATCTTTATTCGCCGGGCTACCAGTCGTGGGACATGTCGGACCCGAAGAATCCGAAATTCCTCCAGCAATTTTCGGTTCCCGGCCAGATCGTCGGCGATCAGGCGGAGGCGGACGCTTATCTGAAAAATCCGCGCGCGGGGAACCGCACGTCGTGGATGGGATCGCGCATGCCGATCTTCATTCCCAAGCCCGTCGAAAAGGGTGGGACGGTGGGCTTTGCCGCGATGGGTGGGCTGGGTTTCTACGTCCTCGACATATCCAACCCGGCGGACATCAAGGTGATCAGCCATATCGACATGGTGCCCAAATTCGCCGGCACCGAGGCGGATAATATCGACGTCAGCCAGTATGAACGCACCGGCTTCATCTTCATGAACGGTTATCCGATGAACGATGACTGTTTCGAGCCGTACAAGGATATCTTCGCGATCGACGTGCGCGACCTGAAGAATCCGAAGATCGCGGCGACCTTCCCCCGCCCGACGCCGCCCGAAGGCGCACCGTTCAAGGATTTCTGCGAACGACGCGGCAGTTTTGGCCCCAAGCGGCCGGGCTATTTCACCCAGCCGGGCCGCGCCCGCGACGGGCTGGTGCCGTACGCCTTCTACAATGCCGGCGTGCAGCTGTTCGACGTCAAGGATCCGGCCAAACCAACCATCGCGGCTTATTATGTGCCGCGTTTCCCGACCGATGCGGAGGCGCCCGAATATGTGAAGGGCAATCTGGGCTATGGCATCTATGTCGAATATGATCGCAACATCATCTGGCTGTTCACCAACCACGGCATCTATGCGCTGAAAAGCCCGCTGCTGGGCGAGCCGAAGAAGGGCGTGCCGGCCAAGCCCTGGCCGCCGCGCGACTGATCGGGGCCAAGGGGGTGGCCATTCCGGTTCAGGACGCGGTGGAAGGTTTGGCCGTAGGCGCCTTCCACCGGCGGCTGCTGGCGCTGGTCGGCGGGATCATCCTGCTCGACGGGTTCGATATCCAGCTGGCGGCCTTTGCCGGGCCGGCCATCCTGAAGGACTGGGGGCTGACGACGGCGGCGCTTGCCCCGGCGATGGCGGCGGCGCTGGTGGGCATGGCGATCGGCACCGGGGTTGGCGGCGCGATCGGCGACCGGATCGGTCGGCGGCCAGCCTTGATCGCCAGCGTCATCTGGTTCGGCGTGACGGCGATGCTGACGGCGTTTGTCGGCACCGTCACCCAGTTTGCGATCCTGCGCTTCATCACCGGGCTGGGGCTGGGGGCGGCGGTGCCCAATGCCACCGCGCTGGTTGCCGAATGGATGCCGGCGCGGCTGCGGGCCTATGCGGTGACGGCGGTGATCGTGGCGGTGCCGTGCGGCGGGATGATCGGCGCGGCGCTGGCATCGTGGCTGATACCCGCATTTGGCTGGCACGCGGCGTTCGCGCTGGGCGGGGGGCTGCCGCTGGCGCTGGCGCTGATCATGGCGCGGGGGCTGCCGGAATCCCCGATCTTCCTGGCGCGCAAGGGCGGGGCGGATGCACGGATTGCGGTGCTGCTGGCCAGGGCGGGCGGGATGTTCAGCGGAAATTTCGCACCGCCGCCCGCGATTGCCGGCGGGGGCGGGGTATATGCCGCACCGCTGACCCGATCGGCGATCGGGCTGGGCATCGCCTTTTTCGCGTCGATGCTGGCGCTTTACGCATGCCTCAGCTGGATTCCGGTGCTGCTGTCGGGCGCCGGATTTCCGCTGGCGCAGGCGATTCGCGGGGCGATGATCTTCAACCTGTGCGGGGTGCTGGCGTCGTTCGCGGCGACATGGGCCGTCCCGCGGCTGGGATCCCGGCCCACCTTGCTGCTGGTATGCGCGGTTGCGCTGGCCGCGACGGGCGCATGGGCGTGGCTGTTGTACGCGCCGGGCGTGGCGCCGGGCGCGATCCTGATCGGCGTGGGCGCGGCGGGCGCGGGCATCGTCGCGGTGCAGGTGATGCTGTATGGCCTTGCGGCGGCGGTGTTCCCGGTCGAATGCCGCGCGGCCGGAATCGGCTATTCGGCGAGCATCGGCCGCATCGGCGCGATCGCAAGCGCGCTGGGCGCCGGGCTGGTGCTTGGGTTGCCGGGTGGGCCTGCGTTATTCTTCACGATGATCGGGGTCGCGATCATCGGTATCGCATTGGGCGTGGCGCTGGTCGACCGGCACCCGCCAACGCGCGCGGTGACACGAATGCAGGCAGGGATGGCGAAAAGCGATGCATGATGTTGTGAGTGGCGCGCCGCATGTCCCGACGCCGGAAACGGCCGCCGGGGTGGAATCGCGCGAAGGCGGATTGCAGCGCGGCCTGAGCCAGCGGCAGTTGACGATGATCGGTATTGGCGGCGCGATCGGCACCGGGCTGTTCATGGGCAGCGGCCTTGCGGTGGGTTATGCCGGGCCGGGGGTATTGCTCAGCTACATCATCGCCGCCGCGATCGCGCTGGTCGTGATGTACAGCCTGTCCGAAATGGCGGTCGCCCATCCGACGGCGGGATCGTTCGGCACCTATGCCGAACAATATGTGTCGCCGCTGGCCGGGTTCGTCGTGCGCTACACCTATTGGGCGACGATGGTGATCCTGATCGGCAGCGAAGCCGTGGCGATCGGCCATTATATGGAATATTGGATTCCCGGCCTGCCGATATGGGTGTCGACCGCCGCGTTCGGGGCGGGAATATTGTGGGTGAACACGCGTGCGATCGGCAATTTCGGCAGCGTCGAATATTGGCTGTCGGCGATCAAGGTGACGGCGATCATCGCCTTCATCCTGTTCGGCCTCGCCAGTATCTTGGGGCTGGGCGTGCCGGCGAAGGGCATCGACAATTATTTCGTCGCGGGCGGGCCGCTGCCGTTCGGTTTTGGCGGGGTGTGGATGGCGGTGCTGATCGCGATCTTTTCCTTTTTCGGGATCGAAATGATCGCGGTGGCATCGGGCGAGGCGGAAGATCCGCAGAAATCGGTGCCGCACGCGATGAAGACGATGCTGATCCGGCTGGTGCTGTTCTACATTCTGGCGATCGGGATCATCGTCGCGATCGTGCCGTGGACGGAAAGTGGCGCGAAACTGGTGACGCAAAGCCCGTTCGTCAAAGTGTTCGCCGGTTTCGGCTTTCCCGCCGCCGCCCATGTGATGAACTTCGTCGTGTTGAGTGCGGCGCTGTCGGCGATGAACAGCAGCCTCTATATGGCCAGCCGCATGGTTTTTTCGCTGGCGCGCGCGGGCCATGTGCCGGCGGGGCTGGGCGTGCTGAGCGCGCGCGGCGTGCCGGTGCGCGCGACCGTGCTGTCCAGCGTCGGCGTGGTGATCGCGGCGGGAATCGCCTTGTTCAGCCCACGCGCGTTTCAATATCTGGTCGGCATTTCGCTGTTCGGCGGGTTGTTTACCTGGATCGCGATCCTCGTCACCCATTTGCGGTTCCGCAAGGCATCGCCCGATGCCGCGCGTGCGGTGCGCGCGCCCTTATACCCGGTGCTCCAGCTGGCCGGGCTGGCGCTGCTTTTCGCGATTTTGGTGACGATGGCGCTGGATAGTGAGTTCTGGAGCACGGCGGTGATGGTCGGCGTGCCATGGCTGCTTTTGTGCTGTGCCGTTTACGCAATCAGGCGCGCGGGCCGCGCCTGATCGGATTGGCGCATCGCCGGTCCGCCGCCCCGACGATGCCGATCAGTCGCCGGCTTCGGCCAGCTGCGCCAGATAGGCATCGTCGACGATGCGGACACGGCCATTGGCCAGTTCGATCACCCCGGCTTCGGCCCATGCGGCGAGCTGACGGTTGATATTTTCGCGGCTCATCCCGACGAAATTGCCGAGTTCGCCCTGGCTGAGATCGCCTTCGAGGCGGTGGCCGTCGGTGTTCTTGTCGGTCAGCCGCTTGAGGAAGCGCGCCAGGCGCGGGCCTGTGGCAAAGGCGCGATCGGTTTCGATCGTCATGTCGGTATCGCGCAGCCGCCGTGCCATATCGCGCAACATGCGCAAGGCCACCTTGGGGTGGTTTTCCACGAGGCGCTCGAATGCGGCGCGGCCGATGCGCAGATAGCGGCCGGCATAACGCGCAGTGGCTGATGCGGTGCGCGGCAGGCCATCAAGCAGGGCGATCTCGCCCAGCACCGCCCCGCGTTCGGCATAATCGAGCACGATTTCCTGACCGTTGGGCGCGATCATGCTGACCCTGGCGATGCCCCCCAGAATGACGACCGCGGCATCGCCATCATCACCCTGCCGCAGAATCGTTTCGCCGACCTTCATCGAATGCATGCTGCACGATGCGAGCAGATCGGCCAGTTCGTCGGTGGAGCAGGCCGCCAGCACCGAATTGGGCGGCAGCATCGCGGCGATTTCCTGGACGTTCATAGGCATGGGCCTTCATCTTGCCGGCCGATGCGCGCGAACGGGAAAACAACTGCGCCGCGCCCCAAACGCAACACGGTGGCGCGACGAATCACCTTCTAGTTCCGTTCGCCGCATCGGGCTGTGATCGTCGTCACAGCATAGCCCAACAGATGAAAGCCCGTCATCCCAAGATCATAATTCGCAGCATCGGATTAACGATCGGCAAAGCTTGTTTGGTTAGACTGCCTGCAAATTACGTCGACTGGTGATGGATGCGTCATGTGTTGCTGAAAGTTCCGTCTTCGGATCTTGCCGATGCCCCTGCCAGCGGCAGCCAGGGTACGTTGCGTGGCCGAATCGCAGCGGATGCCGGTGCCGGCGATCCACGGATCGAAGCGCTGTGGCGCGTGGCGCCCTGGATGGCGGCGCTCAGCGTCACCTGTGCGCTGGTGGTGCTGTGGGGGTTGCGGGACGCGGTATCGCTGATCACCTTGTCGGCCTGGGCCGGACTGATCGTGGTCGCCAACATCGTGATCGTCCGCGCGCGCCGGCGGGCGGCAGGCTACGGCCATGCGGAATGGTTGCGTTCGCCTTACTGGACGGTGTTCGAAGCGGCGATCCATGCCGGGCTGTGGTCGATACTGCCGCTATTCGCCTTTGCCGGCCAGCCGCCCCAGACGCAGGTGATGCTGGCGGGCGCGATGGCGACGATGATGGCCGGCGCGTTTCTGCTAGCACTGGTGCCGCTGGCCGCGGCCGTGTGGGTGGTGGTGCTGGCGGCGGCGCTGGTCTGGGGCCTGCATATGGCCGGGGATATCGCCATCGGCGTCGCGCTCGTGCTGCTGGCCGGTTATGTCGCGGTCGTGCTGACGGGCTGCTTGACGATCGAACGGCTGCTGTCGCGTTTCATGGCGGCGGCCGTCGACGAAACGGCGCGGCGCGAAACCATTTCGCTGCTGCTGAAGGAATATGAGGATCAGGGCGCCGGCTGGCTGTGGCAGATCGATGCCGCCAACCAACTGACCTATGTGTCGCCGCGCATGTCCAGCCTGCTCGGTCGATCGACCACGCAACTGATCGGCCAGTCGCTGCCCGTCGTGCTGGGCGGGGATGCGGGGCTGGGCACGGCATTGGTGGCGCGCGAACCGTTTTCGGGCGTGCAGATGGAAGTGCAGGCAGCGCAGGGGCTGCGCTTCATTTCGCTGTCGGGCAGCCCGATTTTTGCCGCCGACGGCGGGTTTCACGGGTTCCGCGGTGTCGGATCGGATATCACCGACATTCGCCGCAGCCAGGATCGGCTGACCCAATTGGCGCGGATCGACGTTCTGACCGGCCTGCCCAACCGCCAGCATATGCGCGAACTGTTCACCGACGGCATCGCCCGCGCGGTGGCGCAGAATCAGCCGTGCGCGCTGATGTTCCTCGACCTCGACGGGTTCAAGCCGGTCAACGACAGTTTCGGCCACTCGCAAGGGGATGAGGTGCTGCGCACGATTGCCCAGCGGCTTCAGGCCGAAATCGGCGATCGTGGACGGATCGGCCGGGTCGGCGGCGATGAGTTCGCGGTGATTTTGCCAGACGGCCAGAGCCGCCAGGCAGTGGAACAGCTTGGGTTGAAATTGATCGACGTGGTCGCCCAGCCGATACAATTGCCATCGGCTGAAATCCGCATCGGCATGTCGATCGGTTGCGCGTTCGCGCCGATCGACGGCGATGCGGTGGATGATCTGCTGATCAAGGCGGATCTGGCGCTGTACAAGGCGAAATCGCGCGGTCGCGGTGCATTGGTGCATTTCGATCAGCGGATGCAGAACGATGCGGATGACAGGCTGCGGCTGGAACATGATCTGCGCCAGGCGCTGAAGCACGATCAGTTCGAGGTTCATTATCAGCCGGTGGTGTCGGCGGGCACGCAGGCGGTGGTCGGCTTCGAAGCGTTGCTGCGCTGGCGGCATCCCGAACGCGGCATGATTTCACCGGCGGTGTTCATCCCGATCGCCGAAGATACCGGCCTGATCGCGGACATCGGCGAATGGGTGATGCGCCGGGCGTGTCAGGATGCGGCCAACTGGCCCGAACATATCCATGTCGCGGTCAATGTCAGCCCGCGCCAGCTGGTGCTGCCGGCCTTGCCCAATGCGGTCAGCGATGCGCTGGCGGCCGCCCGGCTGCAACCGTCGCGGCTGGAACTGGAAGTCACCGAAAGCGTGTTCATGAGCGATACCGACGGATCGCTGGACGTGCTGCGCCGCGTGCGTTCGATCGGCGTGGGGATTGCGCTTGATGATTTCGGGACGGGCTATTCGTCGCTCGGCTACCTCAACAAGACGATCTTCCATACACTGAAAATCGATGGATCGTTCGTCCGTGACGCCGCCCGGCACAGCGAAACCGTATCGATCATCCGCGCGATCGTGTCGCTGGCCAACAGCTTCCGCATGACGATCACCGCCGAAGGGGTGGAAACCGTCGCCGATTTCGAACGGATGCGCGATCTGGGCTGCCACCGCATCCAGGGCTATCTGTTCGGCCGCCCGGTGCCGTTCGTTGAAACGCTGGCGCTGGTCGGCCAGCGCTTCGATTATGGCGCACGGCTGGCGGGATAAGGGTATCAGCCGGTCGCGATTTCCGAGTCAGCGGATGATCTCATCCGCTTCGAAATCGCTTCACCCCAGCGCCGCGACGCATGCCTTCAGCCAGGCCGCGACGGCTTCGATCCGGGCGAGGCGGCGAACGTCGCTGTGGGTGACGAGCCAGAAACTGCGGCGGATCGTCGCGGTGTCGGGCAATAGCGGCACCAGTGCCGGATCGCGATCGGCGATGAAGGCGGGCAGCACGCCGATGCCGGCGCCCGCCGCGATCATGCGGTGCTGCACGTTGATGCTGGTGCTGCGTAATCGCGCTTCCAGCCCGCTGCCGATTTCGCCGAGATAATCCAGCTCGGGCGCGTAAATGAATTCCGGCACATAACCGATCAGGCTGTGGGCGGTGAGATCTTCGATCTGCGCGGGCGCCGGATGATCCGCCAGATAGGCGCGCGCGGCATAGAGGCCGAGGGCGTAATCGCCCAGTTTTACCGCCACCAGCCGGCCGGTGCGCGGCCGCGCCAGCATCACCGCCATGTCCGCTTCGCGCTTGGATGGGTTGAGGAAGCCCGACGCGGTGACGAGATCGACGCGGATGTCGGGATTGGCGCGGTGAAAGGCGGGCAAGGCGGGCGCCAGCACCCAGCTGGCGAACCCTTCGGCCACGCTGAGGCGCACCTGTCCTGATAGGCTGCGCGCATCGCCGCCGATTTCGCCCATTGCGGCAAGCGCTGCGCTTTCGATCGTTTCGGCATGGGCGAACAGTGCCTCGCCGCGCGGGGTCAATTGCCGTTCGCCGCCGATCGTTTCGAACAAGGGCGCGCCAAGGCCGCTTGCCAGCCGGGTCAGCCGGCGGCCGATGGTGGTGGCGTCGATCCCCAGCGTGCGCGCGGCGGGCGCCACTTTGCGGGCGCGGGCGACGGCCAGGAAAATGCGCAGGTCATCCCAATCGAACATATCGTGCCAACCCCTGCAAAAATGCAGGTCATCCCTGCACACTTGCGCCCTTGCGTGCAATTCCCCGATGGTGGAGGGAGGCCGGGACAAGATATTGAGAGGAATGCCAGCCATGCGCATCGTCGAAAATTTCATCGGGGGCGCATCCGCCGCCGGCGGCACCCGCCACAGCGACATCTTCGATCCCAATTCGGGCCAGGTGCAGGCGCGCGTGGCGCTGGGCGGGGCGGCTGAATTGCAGAAGGCGGTGGATGCCGCCAAGGCCGCGCAACCCGCCTGGGCCGCCACCAACCCGCAGCGCCGCGCCCGCGTGATGTTCAATTTCAAGGCGCTCGTCGAACAGCATATGGACGAACTGGCCCACATGCTGTCATCCGAACATGGCAAGGTGATCGCCGACGCCAAGGGCGATATCCAGCGCGGGCTGGAAGTGATCGAATTCTGCTGCGGCATCCCGCATGTGCTGAAGGGCGAATATACGCAGGGCGCGGGGCCGGGCATCGACGTCTATTCGATGCGCCAGCCGCTGGGCATCGGCGCCGGCATCACCCCGTTCAACTTCCCCGGCATGATCCCGTTGTGGATGTCGGGTGTGGCGATCGCGGTGGGCAATGCGTTCATCCTGAAGCCGTCGGAACGCGATCCTTCGGTGCCGGTGCGTCTGGCTGAACTGTTCAAGGAAGCAGGCCTGCCCGATGGCATCCTGAGCGTGGTGCAGGGCGACAAGGAGATGGTCGACGCGATTCTCGACCATCCCGATATCGCCGCCGTCAGCTTCGTCGGATCGTCGGATATCGCGCATTATGTTTACCAGCGCGGCGTGGCCGCCGGCAAGCGCGTGCAGGCGATGGGCGGGGCCAAGAACCATGGCATCGTCATGCCTGACGCCGATCTCGATCAGGTGGTCAACGATCTGGCGGGTGCTGCCTTCGGCTCAGCCGGCGAACGCTGCATGGCGCTGCCTGTTGTTGTGCCGGTGGGCGCAGACACGGCCGAGCGGCTGAAGGCCAAGCTGATCCCGGCGATCGAGGCGCTGCGCGTTGGCGTATCGACCGATCCGGACGCGCATTATGGCCCGGTCGTCACCGCCGCGCACAAGGCGAAGATCGAAAATTACATCCAGATGGGCGTCGATGAAGGTGCCGAACTGGTGGTCGATGGCCGTGGCTTCACCCTGCAGGGGCATGAAAACGGCTTCTTCGTCGGGCCGACCCTGTTCGATCATGTGAAGACGGGGATGCGCACCTACCAGGAAGAAATCTTCGGCCCGGTCCTTCAGATCGTGCGCGCGGCGGATTTCGAGGAAGCCGTCGCGCTGCCGTCCAAACACCAATATGGCAACGGCGTCGCGATCTTCACCCGCAACGGCCACGCCGCGCGCGAATTTGCGGCGCGCGTCAATGTCGGCATGGTCGGCATCAACGTGCCGATCCCGGTGCCGGTGGCGTACCACACCTTCGGCGGGTGGAAGCGTTCGGCGTTCGGCGACACCAACCAGCACGGCATGGAAGGCGTGAAGTTCTGGACCAAGGTGAAAACCGTCACCGCGCGCTGGCCCGATGGTTCGGCCGATGGCGGCAACGCGTTCGTCATCCCGACGATGGGATAAGACATAGCCGTTTCGTTGCGTGCGGAGGCGGGTGATCGTCGCCTGACAGGTTCAGACGGCCCTTGCCCGCATCCTGACCCTCTCCCCCCGGTGGGAGAGGGCGTGTTAGGAAGCATCATGACCCAGTTCGACCTCACCGAGGACCAGCGCGCGATCCAGGAGATGGCGCAGAAATTCACCGCCGATGCGATCACGCCCCACGCCGCGAAGTGGGATGAGGAGCATCATTTCCCGCGCGATGTGGTGAAGGCGGCGGCCGAGCTGGGTTTCGGCGCGATCTATGTGTCCGAGGAAGCCGGCGGGATCGGGCTGGGTCGGCTGGAAGCGGCGCTGATCATGGAGGCGATGGCCTATGGCTGTCCGTCCACATCCGCGTTCATTTCGATCCACAATATGGGCGCGTGGATGATCGACCGGTTCGGCGGCGATGCGGTGAAGGCCAAATATCTGCCCAGCCTTGTCACCTGCGACAAGATTGCCAGCTATTGCCTGACCGAACCGGGTTCGGGATCGGACGCCGCCGCGCTGAAAACGAAGGCGGTGCGCGATGGCGATCATTACATCGTGACCGGCAGCAAGGCGTTCATTTCGGGTGGCGGCGAAAACGAACTCTACGTCACCATGGTCCGCACCGGCGAGGATGGCCCCAAGGGCATTAGCTGCCTGGTGATCGACAAGGACATGCCGGGCGTTTCGTTCGGCGCGCAGGAAAAGAAACTGGGCTGGCGATCGCAGCCGACAGCGCAGGTCAATTTCGATGGTGTCCGCGTGCCGGTGGACAATCTGGTCGGCAAGGAAGGCGAGGGGTTCAAGATCGCCATGTCGGGGCTGGATGGCGGGCGGCTGAATATCGGCGCCTGTTCGCTGGGCGGGGCGCAACGCTGTCTGGATGAAGCGCTGCGCTATACGGGCGAGCGCCGCCAGTTCGGGCAGCGCATCCTCGATTTCCAGAACACCCAGTTCACCCTGGCCGACATGGAAACCGAATTGCAGGCGGCGCGGATGCTGCTTTACGTGGCGGCGGCCAAGGTGACGGCGGGGGCGGCCGATCGCACCAAATTCGCGGCGATGGCCAAACGGCTGGCGACGGATACCGGATCGAGCGTGGTCGATCGCGCGCTGCAACTGCATGGCGGCTATGGCTATTTGCAGGATTATCCGGTCGAACGCTTTTTCCGCGATCTGCGTGTCCACCGCATTCTGGAAGGCACCAACGAGATCATGCGCGTCATCATCGCGCGCGAAATGACGCGGCAGTAAGCGCACGGCACTGGTTGCGGGAATGGAAAGAGGTAGCATGACGGACGAGGTTCTTTTTCAGGTCGAAGGCGCTGTCGGCCGCATCCGCCTCAACCGGCCCAAGGCGATCCACGCACTCAACCAGCCGATGTGCGACGCGATGATCGACGCCTTGGTCGCGTGGCGCGCCGATCCGGCGATCCGGCTGGTGATGATCGATCATGCCGAGGGCCGTGGTTTCTGCGCGGGCGGCGATATCCGCATGATCGCCGAAAGCGGGGCGGACGATGGGGTTGCCGCGCGCGCTTTCTTCCACCGCGAATATCAGCTGAACCACCTGCTGTTCACCTATGCCAAGCCGGTGATCGCGTTCATGGACGGGATCACCATGGGCGGCGGCGTCGGCATTTCGCAGCCTGCCAAGTACCGCATCGCCACCGAACGGACGATGTATGCCATGCCCGAAAGCGGGATCGGCCTGTTCCCCGATGTCGGCGGCGGCTGGTATCTGTCGCGCCTGCCGGGGCGCACCGGCGCGTTTCTCGCGCTCACCGGCGCGCGGATCGACGGGGCGGAGTGCGCAGCGCTCGGGCTGTCGACCCATTATGTGGCGAGCGAGAAACTCGATGCGCTGAAGGCTGCGATCATCGCCGATCCCGATGGCGTGGACGTCATTCTGGCCGACACCGCCGAAGCGCCGCCGCCCGCACGGATCAGCGGCAACCGCGAAAAGATCGACCGGCTGTTCGCCGCCGATACGCTGGAAGGCGTGATCGCCGCGCTCAAGGCCGATGGTTCGGAATGGGCGGGCAAGGAACTGGCGACGCTCGCCACCAAATCGCCCACCACCTGCAAGGTTTCGCTCAGGCTGCTGGCGCAGGGGCGCGACCATGCGGATTTCGCCGATGAGATGCGCGTCGAATATCGGGTCGCGACGCATCTGTGCCAGCGCCATGATTTCATCGAAGGCGTGCGCGCGCTGATCATCGACAAGGATAATGCCCCGCGCTGGGACCCGGCGACTGCCGAAGGCGTGAGCGATCATCTGATCGACCAGATTTTCGCGCCCTTGGGTGAGAGCGAGGAATGGACGCCGGTGCGGCTTTGAGCCACGTCGCCAGCGGACCCCAAAGGAGGAATTTTGATGGCCGATTATGAAACGCTGCTGGTTGAAACGCACGGTGCTGTCACGCTGATCCGGCTCAACCGGCCCCAGGCGCTGAACGCGCTCAACACCCAGGTGCTGGCCGATCTGATCGCGGCCTTTGCCGCTTATGATGCCGATCCGTCGCAGCGGTGCGCGGTGCTGACGGGCAGCGAAAAGGCATTTGCCGCCGGCGCCGACATCAAGGAAATGCAGCCCAAGGGCTTTGGCGCGATGTTCGCCGAAAATTTCTTCGCCGGATTTGAAAAGGTGACGGCAACGCGCAAGCCCTGGATCGCGGCGGTCGCGGGCTTCGCGCTGGGCGGCGGATGCGAATTGGCGATGATGGCCGATTTCATCCTGGCGGCGGATACCGCCAAGTTCGGCCAGCCTGAAATCAAGCTGGGCGTGGCGCCGGGCATGGGTGGATCGCAGCGGCTGACGCGCGCGGTGGGCAAGGCCAAGGCAATGGAAATGTGCCTGACCGGGCGGATGATGGATGCGGTGGAAGCCGAACGCGCCAGCCTTGTCGCGCGGATCATCCCCGCCGCCGATCTGGTGGAAGAAGCGCTGAAGGCCGCCCAGCAGATCGCCGCGATGCCGCCGCTGGCCGCCATCGCCAACAAGGAAATGGTGAACGCCGCGTTCGAAACCGGCTTGGCGCAAGGCATCTTGTTCGAACGCCGCCTGTTCAACGGCCTGTGCGCGACCGACGACAAGGCCGAAGGGATGACGGCGTTCGTCGAAAAGCGGCCGGGCAACTGGACGGGCAAATAAGAGTTCTGAATCACGCATAGCGGATCGGCCGGGGGCCGGGGGCGGTCTCGGAACGCTCCCGGTTACACCCGATGCGGGCGCGGACAGGTTGGAGAGAGATTGAAATGGCACGCATCGGTTTCATCGGGCTGGGCAATATGGGCGGCGGGATGGCCGCGAACCTCGCCAAGGCGGGGCACGATGTGCGGGCCTTTGATCTGTCGGCCGAAGCGCTGGATCGCGCCAGGGCCGCCGGCTGCCTGCCTGCCGCAACGGCGGCCGAGGCGGTGGCGGACGCCGAATATGTCGTCACCATGCTGCCCGCCGGCAAGCATGTGCGGGCCGTTTACGAAGGCGATGTGTTCGCGGCTGTCCCCGGCACCGCGCTGCTGCTGGATTGTTCCACCATCGACGTGGCATCCGCCAAGGCGGTGGGGGCGGCCGCGCAGGCCAAGGGCCTCGCCATGGTCGATGCCCCCGTTTCGGGTGGGATCGCGGCGGCGAACGGCGGCACGCTGACCTTCATGGTGGGCGGTTCGAACGAACATTTCGCCCGCGCCGAACCGATTCTCGCTAAGATGGGCAAGGCGGTGATCCATGCCGGGCCGCTGGGATCGGGGCAGGCCGCCAAGATCTGCAACAACATGCTGCTGGGTGCGACGATGGTCGCGACGTGCGAGGCGTTCCTGCTGGCGCAGAAACTGGGCCTCGATCCGCAGACTTTCTACGATATCTCGTCCAAGGCATCGGGGCAGAGCTGGTCGATGACCAGCTATTGCCCGCTGCCCGGCGTCGGCCCGCAAACGCCCGCCGATAACGGCTATCAGGGCGGGTTCGCGGCGGCATTGATGCTGAAGGACATGAAGCTGGCGATCGAAGCGGCGCAGGGCGCCGACGCCAGCGTGCCGATGGGGGCCGCCGCCGGCGCGCTGTATCAGGCGTTCGTCAATGGTGGTGGTGCGGGTTTCGATTTTTCCGCGATCATCAAGTTGCTGGGTGGCGACAAGGGCTGACGCCGGGGCCGTGCATTATCGGGCCGATCACCAGGGGTTCTTGGCGGGCATCACCGCCGGGCCATCGGCACCATAAGGGTGCCACGGTTCGGCGATCCGCCCTTCGCGGGCCTTGAAGAAGAACTGGCTGCACACCAGCCAGCCTTTCAACGGGCGTAGCGGCAACACGCAGGTCAGGATGAGGAAGGGCACGGACGTCGCCAGATGCACCCACAAGGGCGGCGTCCATGCGATTTCCAGCAACAGGGCAAAGGTGACGGCGGGCACGCAGCCGAAGATGATCACGAAGAAGGCCGGGCCATCGGCCGGATCGGCGAAAGCATAGCTTAGCCCGCACACGTCGCAGCCATCGGCCAGTTTCAGGAAGCTCTTGAACAAATGGCCTTGTCCGCAGCGCGGGCAACGGCCGCGGATGCCGGTGCTGATCGGTTCAAGCCGGGGCCATTGCTTGTCCCCTTCGATTGCGACGCCCGCTTCCTGCTCGGCCACCATGGCTCTCACTCCAGCATGATATATTGCGCGGGATGTATGCCTATTGTACGGTAGCAACAACCATACATAGGCGGCAGAAATGGCCATACATAACTGGCTGCCGCGCGTGGACGGGCAGGCCGGCCCGAAATATCTCGCCATTGCCGATGCGCTGGAACAGGCGATCCGGACCGGCCTGCTGCGCCCGGGCGAACGGCTGCCGCCGCAGCGCGATCTGGCCGGCCTGCTCAATGTCGACCTGACGACGGTGACGCGGGCTTATGGCATTGCGCGCGAAGCGGGGCTGATCGAGGGCGCGGGGCGGCTGGGCAGTTATGTCAGGAACGCGACCGTGGCCGCGCCCTCGATCGACGAACCGGGCGACACCGGCATGAACATGCCGCCGCAGCCCGGATTCTCGTTGCTGCCCGATGCGATCCGTACCGGAATGACGGGCCTGTTGCGCGCCGGTGGGCAATCACCGCTGCTGCAATATCAGCCGAGCGGCGGCGGCCTGCATGATCGCAAGGCGGCGGCCGACGCGTTCAGCGCCCGCGGCATGCCATCGACCGAGGATGATGTGGTGATCACGTCCGGCGGGCAGAATGCGTTGCATGCGATTTTCGGCACGGTGCTGGCGGCGGGTGACACGATATGCGCGGGATCACACACCTATCCCGGCATGCTGGCGCTGGCCGCGCGGTTCGGCTTGCGGGTGCTGCCGGTGGCGGGCGATGGCGAGGGGCTGGACCCGGACGCGCTGGCGGCGGCGGCCGGGGCCGGGGCCGGCGCCGGCGCGGTGTATGTCGTTCCCACCAACGACAATCCGACCACGGCGACGCTGGGGCTGGATCGCCGCCACGCCATTGCCGCAGTCGCGCGCCGCCATGGCCTGACGATCATCGAGGATGACGCCTATGGCCAGTTGCCGGCCAATCCGTTGCCGCCGCTTGGCCTGCTGGCGCCCGAACGGACCTGGCATATCGCCAGCGTATCGAAGGTCATTTCGCCGGTGTTGCGCGTTGCCCATGTCCGCGCGCCATCGTCGCGCGATGCGTGGCGGCTGGGGGCGGACGTGCACGAAACCGCGGTGATGGCCCCGCCGCTGAACGCCGCGCTTGTCTCCGTCTGGATGCGCGACGGCACGTTTACCCGCCTGGTCGAAGCGGTGCGCCATGAAGGGATCGCCCGGCAGCGGATCGCCGCGCCATTTCTGACGGGGCTGGATCATGCCGCGCATCCCGAAGGCTATCATGTCTGGCTGCGGCTGAACGGGGCGGTCAGCGCGGCGGAACTGGCGTCGACCGTGCGGCCCGCCGGCCTGTCGATCGTTCCCGGCGAAGCGTTCGCGATCCGCAAGAACGAGGCCGAACCCGCCGTGCGCATTTCGATCGGCGGGGCGATCGATCATGAACGGTTGCGGCGTGCGTTTGAACGGCTGGAAGCGCTGATCCGGCGCGGGGTATCGCGGGTGCATCCGCTGATCTGACCGGGGTGATGCCGGTCAGCGGATCAATCGGGATCAAGCAGGCGCGCGCCGGGGCCGCTTTCGGCCAGTTCGTCACCCGGGTTGCGCAACGGGCATTCGTCCACCGACAGGCAGCCGCAACCGATGCAGCCGCTCATCTGATCGCGCAGGCGGGTCAGCCGTGCGATCCGGTCGTCCAGTTCGTCGCGCCATTCGGTCGACAGGCGTTCCCAATCAGCGGTGGTGATCTTGCTGGTCGATCGAAACGCCGCGAATTTGTCGCGGATCGTGGCGAGCGGGATGCCGGCGCGTTGCGCCACCTTGATGATCGCGATGGCGCGCAGCACCCCCCGGCCGTAACGGCGCTGGTTGCCGGCGGTTCGATCGCTCCACAACAGTCCCTTGGCTTCGTAGAAATGGAGCGTCGAAACAGGCACGCCCGATCGCGCGGCGACCTCTCCGACGCTGAGATCGCGCAATATTTGTTCCCGCGTCAGCCGCGTCACCGCTTTTTCCTCTTTACCTCAACTAAGGTTGAGGTTTTATAGGGGCGCTCCTGATTCAAACAAGGGAGTGTTCCCCCTGCAACCGTCAAACCTCGATATGGCTTCTGCGGATGGCCATGATCGCGTCACCATAAGCGCGCCCCGGCGCGGAATGCGGCCGATCCTGTGGGCCGGCGCGGCGATCATCCTGATCTTCGGCGCGCTTTACGCATGGCGGGCGGTGCGGATGGCGCCGCCTGCGGCCATGGCGCCGCCGGCGGTGGCCGTTGCCGCGGTGGTGGCCGCCCCGACCGAGGTGCCCGTCGCCCTTGAAGCGGTGGGATCGTTGCGGGCGGTGCGCGAAGTGCTGCTGGCTCCCGAAGTGGCGGGCCGCGTCGTTGCGATCCGGTTTGCCGCTGGCGACCGGGTGGGGGCCGGGGCGTTGCTCGTCCAGCTTTATGATGCGCCTGAGCGGGCGGACCGCAGGGCCGCGCAGGCCCGGGCCGATTTGGCCGGCGCACAGCTCGCCCGATCGCGTGAACTGGCCCCGCTGGGCGCCGAATCGCGCGATCTGTTGCAGCAGCGGCAGGCCGAACGGGATCAGGCGGTGGCCGCCGTCCAGCAGCTCGACGCGCGGATCGCACAGAAACAGGTGCGCGCGCCGTTCGCCGGCGAACTTGGCCTGCGCCGTATCAACCTGGGCCAATATCTCAGCCCTGGCGATGCGATCGCGACCCTGACGGCGCTGGACACGCTCTATGTTGATTTTGCGGTGCCGCAGCAGAATCTGGCGCGGTTGCAGGTGGGGGCGGTCGTCCGCGTCACTGCGGATGCGTGGCCGGGCCGCAGCTTTGCCGCGCGCGTCACCGCCATCGAACCCAGGATCGGCGACGACAGCCGCAATATCCTGGTGCAGGCGACGCTGGCCAACCCTGATCGCGCATTGCGGCCGGGCATGTATGTCACCGCCGCGCTGGATCTGCCGCCGCAGCAGGGCGCGCTGGTGGTGCCGACGACCGCGATCCAGACGTCGGCATCGGGTGACAGCGTCATCGTCGTGCGCGGGGCCAACGCCACCCGGCAGGGCAAGGCCGATATCGTGGCGGTGACGACCGGCCGCCGTTTCGGCAACAAGGTGGTGGTGACGAGCGGGCTGAAGCCGGGCGATGTCGTCGTGTCCGAAGGCCAGTTGCGCGTCCAGCCGGGCGCGGAATTGCGGGTGACGCGAATGGCGACGGGCAAGGGGCAGTAAGATGGCCTTCACCGATCTGTTCATTCGCCGTCCGATCCTGTCGATCGTCGTCAGCCTGCTGATCCTGCTGGTTGGCGGTAGCGCGCTGGTTGCGTTGCCGGTGCGCGAATATCCCAACATGGAAAGCGCCACGATCGTCGTCGACACCGGTTTTCCGGGCGCGACGCAGCAGGTGATGCAGGGTTTCGTGACGACCCCGATCGCGCAGGCGATCGCGACCGCGAACGGCATCGAATATCTTACCTCGACATCGAGCCAGGGCAAAAGCCAGATCAAGGCGAAGCTGGTGCTCAACGCGAACGCCGATCGTTCGATGACCGAGGTGCTGGCCAAGGTGCAGCAGGTGAAATACCGGTTGCCGGCCGGCGCGAACGATCCGGTGATCACCAAGATCACCGATGGCGCATCGGCGGTGCAGTATATCGCTTTCGTCAGCGATACGCTGTCGGTGCCGCAGATCACCGATTTCGCGTCGCGGGTGGCGCAGCCACTGATCACGGCTGTCCCCGGCGTCGCGTCCGCCGAAATTTCCGGCGGGCAGACGCTGGCGATGCGAATCTGGGTCGATCCGGTGCGGCTGGCGGCGCGCGGCCTTTCCGCCGGCGATGTGGCTGCCGCGCTGCGGGCGAACAATGTACAGGCGGCGCCCGGCCGGCTGAAAGGCCGCGATACCGCGATCAACATCACCGCCGCGACCGATCTGACCGGGGTGGAGGATTTTCGCGCCATGGTCGTCAAAAGCGGGGCGGACGGGCTGGTTCGCCTGGGCGATGTCGCGACCGTCGAAATTGGCGGCCAGAATTACGACAGCAGCGCGATGTCGAGCGGCCACCGCGCCGTGACGATCGCGATTTCGCCGACGCCGGACGGCAACCCGCTGGAAATCGTGAAGGCGGTGAAGGCGCTGCTGCCCGATATGCAGCGTGTCGCCCCGCCCGGATTGAAGGTGATCAGCCAGTTCGACGTGGCCCATTTCGTCAACGCATCGATCGACGAGGTCGTCCGCACGCTGATCGAAGCGGTGCTGATCGTGGTGGTCGTGATCTTCCTGTTTCTGGGGTCGCTGCGCGCGGTGGTGATCCCGGTGGTGACGATCCCCCTGTCGCTGGTCGGTACGGCGGCGCTGATGCTGGCGTTCGGCTTTTCGCTCAACCTGCTGACGCTGCTGGCGATGGTGCTGGCGATCGGGCTGGTCGTCGACGATGCGATCGTCGTCGTCGAAAATATCCACCGCCATATCGAAGAAGGGCTGTCGCCGGTGGCGGCAGCGCTGGTCGGCGCGCGCGAAATCGTCAGCCCGGTGATCGCGATGACGATCACGCTGGCGGCGGTCTATGCGCCGATCGGCCTGATGGGCGGGCTGACCGGCGCGCTGTTTCGCGAATTCGCCTTCACGCTGGCGGGGGCGGTGATCGTATCGGGCGTCGTCGCGCTCACCCTGTCGCCGATGATGAGTTCGTGGCTGCTCCATTCCAAGGTTGCCGAAGGGCGGCTGGCGCAGGCGATCGAACATCGCATGGGACGGCTGACCGAAGGCTATGGCCGGCTGCTTGATGGCACGCTGGCGGCGCGGCGCGCGGTGTTGCTGGTCGGCCTGGCGGTGCTGGTGGCGATCGTCGTACTGTTCACCGGCGCGCGGCGCGAACTCGCCCCGCAGGAGGATCAGGGCTATGTCTTCGTCCAGACCAAGGCGCCGCAATATGCCAATGTCGATTATACCGCGCGCTACGCCAACGAGGTCGAACGCATGTTCCGGCAATTGCCCGAATATGTCAGCAGCTGGTTCGACAATGGCACCGACGGCGCGAACAACGGTTTTGGCGGCGTCATCCTGAAGGAATGGGCCGATCGCGATCGCAGCGCCGACGATATTCAGGCGCAGCTCAACCAGCAGGGGGCCGGCATCACCGGCGTCTATGCCGCATCGTTCCAGGCGCCGGCCCTGCCGGCGTCGAGCGGGGGGCTGCCCGTTCAGATGGTGATCCGGTCGTCGGATGATTTCCCCGCGCTATATGCCGCGATGGAACAGATCAAAGGGGCATCGTGGGGCAGCGGGCTGTTCGCCTTCGTCGACAGCGACCTTGCGTTCGACAGCCCCGAAGCGCGGCTGACGATCGACCGGGCCAAGGCGGGCGAGATGGGCGTGACGATGGAGGCGATCGCCGACACGCTCGCGATCCTCGTCGGCGAAAATTCATCAACCGGTTCAACTGGCATGATCGCAGCTATGACGTGATCACGCAGGTGCCGGCCGATCAGCGGCTGACGCCCGATAATCTTGGCCGTTATTATGTGAAGGCATCGTCGGGCCAACTGGTATCGCTGGCGACGGTGATGCGGATCGACATGCGGCCCGAGGCGAACCGCCTGCCGCAGTTCAACCAGATGAACTCGGCCACCCTGTCCGCCGTGCTCGCCCCTGGCGTTACCATGGGGCAGGCAGTGGATTTCCTGAAAAGCCAGCCTTTGCCGGCGGGCACCACGGTCGACTGGCTATCCGACAGCCGCCAATATGTGACGGAAGGCGACCGGCTGACGGTATCGTTCGGCTTTGCACTGATCGTGATCTTCCTGGTGCTGGCCGCGCAGTTCGAAAGTTTCCGCGATCCGCTGGTGATCCTGGTCACCGTGCCGCTGGCGGTGTGCGGTGCGCTGGTGCCGATCTGGCTCGGTTTCGCCACGCTCAACATTTACACACAGATTGGATTGGTCACCTTGATCGGGCTGATTTCCAAACATGGCATCCTGATGGTGACGTTTGCCAACGAGATGCAGCATAGCGAAGGGCTGGATCGCACCGCCGCGATCCGGCAGGCGGCCGCCGTGCGGATGCGGCCGGTGCTGATGACGACGGCGGCGATGGTGGCGGGATTGGTGCCGCTGTTGTTCGCCAGCGGGGCGGGCGCATCCAGCCGCTTTGCGATCGGCATCGTCGTGGTGATGGGGATGCTGATCGGCACCCTGTTCACCTTGTTCGTGCTGCCGACGATCTACAGCTTGATCGCGCGCGATCACCGGGTTGCGGCGGCATCTGCCCGTGAACGGGAGTTGCAGGCGGCGGAGGTGGCCCATGCGTAACCCCGCCTTTCTGCTGCTGCCATTGCTGACGGCGGCCTGTGCGGCCGGCCCAGAATATCGCCCGCCGGCATCACGGGTGGCGGCATCCGCCGGATTTGTCACGGCCGCACCGGCGACCGATTCGACCGCGCCGCTGCCCGATCGGTGGTGGCGGATCTATGACGATCCCGTGCTCGACCGGCTGATCGCCCGGGCCTTTGCGGCGAACACCGATCTGCGGGTCGCGGCCGCAAATCTTGACCGCGCCCGTGCGGTGCTGGGCGAATCCCGCGCGGGCCGCCTGCCGCAAACCGCGCTTTCGGGGGGGGCTGCCTATGGCGACGGGCAAAGCGGCCAGGCAGGGGCATCGTCGCGGCAGTGGACGTATACCGGCGGCCTTGCGGTATCGTGGGAGGCGGATCTGTTCGGCCGCGTCGGCCGGGCGATCGAAGCGGCGCAGGCGGATGCGCAGGCGGTGGCGGCGGTGCGCGATGCGGTGCGCGTTACCGTCGCTGCGGAAACCGCGCGGGCTTATGCCAATGCCTGTTCGTTTGCGGATGCCGCAGCGGTGGCGCGCGAATCGCTGGTCATCGCCGAAGACGGCCTGAAACTGGTTACGGCGCAGGAAAAGGCCGGATCGGCCGGGCGGCTGGATGTCGAGCGCGCGGCCACCGCGGTGGCCAACGCGCGCGCCGCCATCGCGCCGATCGATGGAGAAAGACGCGTGGCCCTGTTCGAACTGGCCGCGCTGATTGGAGAAACGCCATCGGGTGTGCCGGCCGAAGCGCTGCAATGCGCCGCGCCGCCTGTGCCGGTGGCGTTGCTGCCGATCGGTGATGGCGCGCAACTGCTGCGTCGTCGGCCGGACCTGCGCGAAGCCGAACGCCGGCTGGCGGCGGATACCGCACGGATCGGCGTGGCCATGGCCGATCTGTATCCGCGCATCAGTTTTGGCGGTTCGGCAAATTATCTGCGCAACGATGCGGTGCGCGGGGCAGATGCCTTTTCCTTTGCGGTCGGCCCGCTGCTATCGTGGAGCTTTCCCAACATCGCCGTGGCCCGCGCCCGCATCCGGCAGGCCGAAGCACAGGGGGATGCGGCGCTGGCGACGTTCGACGGCAAGGTGCTGGGCGCACTCAAGGAAGTCGAACAGGCGCTGGCGACCTATGCGGCGCAAGACGAACGCAACCGCGCACTCGTCCAGGCGCGGGGCAGTGCGGACACCGCATACCGGCTGGCAAACGCACGCTATCGCGCGGGTTCGATCTCCTATCTCGACCTGCTGGTGACGCAGCGCGACTGGACGGACGCGCGCGCTGCACTGGCGGAATCCACGCAGCGGCTTGGTTCCGCCCGGATCGATCTGTTCAAGGCGCTTGGCGGCGGGTGGGAGATGGCAGCGGACCAGTGATCAGAGTTGATCGCCCCGGCTGCGCGCGCGGCGGTTGAATTCGGCGATCGGCTTCATCGGGCGGGCGACGGCCAGCACGGCATACCATTCGCCGGGTAGCGCCGCCGTCCGCCGATCCTGTTTTTCGATCGCGCGCAATTCAAGCCGCAGCGTCTGCAGTCGTTCACGCAGGCGGGCCACGCCGACCGGCGACAGCTTGACCGTTTCCGCCCCGAAGATCGTTTCGGGTGATCCATAGTCGAGCGTGAAGAAATGCTGCTTGAGCTGGCGATCGAAGTGACGGCGCAGCGGTTCGCGCTGCCACACATGCGCCGGATCGAGCCGCGCGCGCAGCCGGCCGCTGGGCAGGCGATCGATCAGCGCCAGCCGTTCGAGCTTGTTCACCTGCTCCTCGGCCTCCTCAGGGGGCACCGCGAAGGATTCCACCGCTTCGGATGGTGGCCAGCCGTTCAGGATCAGGAAGAACATGTTCGACAGTGCCGGATCGCGGCCCAGCGCCTCTTCCTGCGCCAGAGTCAGGTGCCCGGCATCGGGGCCGCGGCTGTCCTCGATCAGATCGGCGATGCCGATGCCGGCAATGGTGCAGAGCCGTTCCATCGTCGTCAGCGTCAGCCCGCGCCCATGCAGCCAGCGCTTGATCGTCGCGGTGCCGACACCCAGCGATTCCGCCAACCGCGCCTGCGTCCATCCGCCCGCCCGCAGCGCGCGGCGCAAGGTGGCGAGCATCGCTTCCGTCTCTTTCGAGATGGTATCGTCAGGTGAGCTATCTGAGGTCGCTGGATGATCCATTGTCTTGGAATGGAGCTATCATCAAATCCGCACAAGCATATTCTCCAATTCAAGCCGGTGGCCCGAGTCCGCCGCGCCAGAACAAGCTCGCCATCAGGCGACCCACATGGAGAGAGAGGTCTATGTCCGATATTCTCATCAAGGGCGGTACGGTTGTCGACGGCACCGGCGCGCCGGCCTATCGCGCGGATGTCCGTATCAAGAATGGCACGATCGCGGAGATCGGCGCTGACCTGAAACCCGATGGCGAGCGCGTCCATTTCGCCGAAGGCTGCCATGTCACCCCCGGCTTCATCGAAAGCCACACCCATTTCGACGCGACGATGTGGTGGCAGCCCGACCTTGATCCGCTGCCCGGCTATGGCGCGACGACGGTGATTCTCGGCAATTGCGGCTTCACCGCCGCCCCGCTGCACCCGGACAAGGCGGCCCAGCTGGAGATGATCAAGATCTTCTCCTTCTTCGAAGATATTCCCGAAGGCCCGTTCCTCGAACATCTGCCGTGGGACTGGAGCAAATGGTCCGAATATAAGGCGTCGATGGTCGGCAAGCTGAAGGTGCCGGCGAACTACGCCGCCTTCGTCGGCCATATCGCCATCCGCCTCGCCGTGCTGGGCGTTGAAGCGTGGGATCGCGTGGCGACACCGGAAGAAATCCGCCGCATGGCCGAATTGCTCGATGATGCGCTGGCCGCCGGTGCGCTGGGCATGTCGGACAATCTGCACGATCATGACGGCCAGAACCGTCCGATCCCGACGCTGGTGGCCGACGATGCCGAGTTCGAGGCATTGTTCGAAGTGCTGCAGCGTTATCCGGCGGCGACCTATCAGGTCATCATCGACACCTTCATGCGCAAGACCGGCCCGGCGTCGCTCGAACGGCTCGAACGGCTCACCAAGGGTCGCGGCATCCGCATGCAGATTGCCGGCGCCGTGCCGACGCTGGAATTCCAGAAGGATATACTGGCCCCGATGCAGACCCGCGTCGCCGACATGCGCGCCAAGGGTTATGATCTGTGGCCGGGGATCGCCCACGTTTCGCCCACCAGCACGCTCAGCCTGATCAAATCGCTGATCTTCGCCCAGTCGAACGATTATGCGTGGCACGAAGTGGTGCTGGCCGAGGATCATGACGAAAAGGCCCGCCTGCTGGCCGATCCGGAATGGCGTGCCCGTGCACGCGAAAGCTGGGACACCAAGGCCTGGCCGCATTCGCCGATGAACAATCCGCAGGACCTGTTCCTGCTCGATTCCGAAAATGGTACCGGCCCGGTCGGCATCACGCTGAAGGAATATGCCGACAGCAAGGGGCTGCATCGTTCGGATGCGATGGCGGACTGGATCCTGGCCAACGGCACCCGTTCGACGGTGCACATGGCGCCGTTCCCCAAGGACGAGAAGCTGACGATCGACCTGATGATCGATCCGATGACGGTCGGCAATATTTCGGACGCGGGTGCGCACGGCCAGATGCTGTGCGGCGGCGGCGAAAACATCCTGCTGCTCACCAAATATGTCCGCGACGAAAAGCTGATGACCCTGGAACAGGCGGTCCACGTCATGACCGGCAAGCTCGCCAACTTCTTCGGCCTTGCCGATCGCGGCGAGATCAAGGTCGGCAAGCGCGCGGACATCGCGGTGTTCAACATGGATGAAATCCAGCGTCGCGAGATGGAAAAGGTGTTCGACGTGCCCGATGGCAAGGGCGGCACCACCTGGCGTTTCACCCGTCAGGCCGCACCGATGCGCCTGACCCTCGTCAATGGCGAGCCGACGTTCGACGGCAAGAAATATACCGGCGCCACGCCGGGCGCGTTCCTGGCCCCGGCCAACGACGCCCAGCCCGCCGCCGTCGCGGCCGAATAAGGGAGGATTTACCATGGCCCAAGTCAGCCAGGCGGATGTCGATTATTATAATGGCGGCATGCGCACCTTCACGACCGAAAGTTCGGTCCTCGTCAGTTCGTCGCGGTATCTCAACCATGGCGGCCTGCGCACGCTGATCGCGCAGGAAATGCTGCGCCGGAACGGAGCGGACCTGCCCAATACGGCGTTCATCCCGCAGGTTGCGCAGATCCTGCACGAGATGGAGGACATGCCGACGATCATCCGCCTGTTCGAAGAGGAAAAGCAGCGCCTGCCGGAATTCAAGCGCTGGCTGGATCGTCGCATCACGTCGGACTTCAAGGTCGACGAAGTGAAGGATTTCGCACCCGGCACGCTGGGTTCGGTGATCTACGATTTCCTCGCCAACAGCGGGTATAATATCGATCACTTCTTTCAGGGGATGAAGATCGACAGCGATTACACCTTCTACCTGAAGGAACGTGTGTTCACCCACGACATCGAACATATGATCACCGGGTTCGAGACCAACTTCTGCGGGGAAGTGGCGCTGCTGTCGGCCAATGCGCGTAGCCTGTATGGCTATTTCCGGCCGGAGCTGGCTTCGTTCATCAATCGCGTCGGCACCTATCTCAAGGCCAAGACGACGATGAAGATGGGGCTTTATTACCCGCAGGTGATGCCCGAAATGCTGGAAGCCGAGGATATTGGTTCGGCGCAGGGCAAGAACTGGAAGGTGCCGTTGATGATCGTGTGCTGGCGCGATCACCTCGACTGGAAGATCGAGGATATCCGCGAGGAATATGGCATCACCGGCGCGCCGCCGTCGGGCTATTGGGAATGGACCACGGCCGCGAGCCAGGATCCGCGTTATTCCGACGGCCCCGGCCAGATGGCTGCCGCCGCCGAATAACCGGGCCGCCGGTTGATCCGGCGTGATGGTCGAAAATCTGGGGCGCTTCGTTGCATGATACGCAACGGAGCGCCCGTTTTCTTGTGGCGTCGATCCAGCGATCGGGACCGCACCGGCCTTGATCGGCCTGTCAAGCCAACAGCCCGCCTTTGCGGCGACACGGTTAACCCCTATGGGCATATGAAAGTTCGAAGAAATTCAAAGCCGGCGGCCGGGGGGACGCTGGCGCGATAGCGTCAGGGAGCGTCGGGCGGTGATCGGGCGGGGTATCTTGTTTGCGATTCTGCTGGCGCTTGGCCTTGCGGGATCGGCATCCGCGACGACGCCTCGAATCATCGGGCTGGACCGGTCGGTCTGCCACGCTGTCACCCCCGTCAGCGCGCATGACAGCATTCCCGATGCAGCGGCGTTCGGCTGCACGGGCGAACCAACCGGCTATCAGCATCAGATGCTGTGGTTGCAGGCCGATCTGGCCGCGCCGGGCGCTGACCCGGGTGCGCAAACCCTGCTGATCCACCAAAGCCGGTTCGATCGGCTGATCGTCGCCTTCGCTTATGCCGATGGGGTGGTGCGGCGATCCGAAGTGCGGCGCGGTGCATTCGGATCGCGCTGGCGGATCGGCGGCCAGATCGCGTTCGAAGCGCCCGATCGCAGCGCTGCGCTGGTGGGGCTGACGATCGGGTTCGAACGGCTCGCCAGCCATGATCTGTTGCGCGCCCGGCTGATGCCAAGCCGGATCGCCGATGTCGCGGGTTCGCTGGCGGCCGCGTTCATTGGCGGCGCGCTGACCCTGCTGTTTGTCGGCGCCTTATATAATCTCGCGCTCGCCCATGCCGTGCGGCGCCGGTTCATCGCCTGGCATGGCGCGTGGGCGGCGTGCATGTTGCTGTGGGGCATGCTGTGGTCGCAGCTTGCCCTGGTGATCGTGCCAGAGGTTGCCGGCACGCTTGCGTCGCAAATGTGCACGGCGCTGGCGACGCTGGCCGTGGCGTGCGCGACGGCGAGTGCGATCACCTCGCTCGAACCCGGAATGCTGCCACCGCGTATCCGGCATGGCGTATTGGCGCTGGGCGGTGCGGTGGCGCTGGTCGGCCTTTACGCGGCCATGGCGCTGGATGGTTCGGTCGATTGGCTGGGAGCGGTGCTGGGGGTGCTGATCCTGGCCGATCTGGCCGCGGTGGCGGCGTGCATCGCCCTGGCCTGGCGGCGCGGCAGCGTTGAAGCACGCGATTTCGCGCTGGCGTGGGCACCGCCGATGGCGACGCTGGCCCTCACCCAGTTCTTCGACATGAGCAACCTGCTGTTCGGGGGCGGATCGCAGATCGCGATCCTGATCGCGTCGGCCCTGCAAACGGTGTGGCTGTCGATCGCGGTCACCCGCAGGCTGGCAAAGCTGCGGGCCGAACGCGATGCCGCACGCGCCGCCCAGATCGAACTCGACACGCTGGCCCGGCGCGATTCGCTGACCGGCCTGCTCAACCGGCGTGGTTTCATCCCGATCGCCAGCGCCGCGCTGCGTGAGGCCGAACAGGGCGGCCCCGCGCTTGGCCTGCTGCTGATCGACGTCGATCATTTCAAGGCGGTCAACGACCGGTTTGGTCATGATGTGGGCGATGCCGTGCTGCAACGGATCGCTGATCGGCTGCGTCAATGGGAAGGTGAAATCTGTACGGCCGGCCGGTTGGGAGGCGAGGAGTTCATCCTGTGTGTCCGCGGCCTTGCCATCAGACCGCTGGCCGAATTTGCCGATCGGGTGCGCAGCGGCATTGCCGAGGCCGATTATTCCGATCTGCTGGGTGACGGTGGCGGTGTCACGGTCAGCATCGGTATCACCGATGCCGGTGCTGCGGCCACATTCCAGGGGCTGTACCGGGTTGCCGATCAGGCGCTGTACGAAGCCAAGCGCGCCGGGCGCAACCGGATTGCCCTGCCGCCGGCCGATCGCCTGTCCTCGGCGATCGAAGCGGCGTGAGGCGTTCGATCTGATCCGCCGCGCGGCTTTGGCCGGGTGGCCATGGCCGGGCGGATCGTTCACACTCGCCGATGACCTTGCGGAGTTTGTTGGCCGTGTCCCTGCTTCCCGATCTTGATGCGGTGCGCGCCCGCTTCGCCTCGCTGCCCGAAATCGCTTATTTCAGCAGCGGTTCGTACGGCCTGCTCGCCGATACCGTGCGCGCCGCTTATGAAACCTATCTGGCCGATCGCGTCGCAACCGGCGCCGATTGGGGCAATTGGGTCGGCCGGCTGGAAGGGGTGCGCGGACAGGTCGCGGCGCTCTATGGCGTGGATGACGATGAAATCGCGATCACAGCATCGGCTTCGGCGGGGATGAACGCGATCGCCAGCGCATTCGATTTTTCCGGCCGTCGTGCCAAAATCCTTGTGTCCAACTTCCAATTCCCGACGATCGCCCAGATCTGGCACGCGCAGGCCCCGGCGGGCGCGCGGATCGTCCATATCGCGGAAGCCGATGACGGCACGATCCCGCTCGACGCCTTTCTTTCGGCGATCGACGATGAAACGGTGGTCGTGGCGCTGTCGCATGTCTGTTACCGCCATGGGGGCAAGATCCCCGATGCCGATATCCGCGCGATCACGGCCGCGGCCCACGCGCATGGCGCGATCGTCATCCTCGATTGTTACCAGTCGGCGGGGGCCGAACGGATCGATCCGCGCGCGCTGGGCGTCGACATCTGCGTCGGCGGGATGCTGAAATATCTGCTCGGTTCGGGGGGGATCGGCTATCTGTACGTCCGGCGCGGGCTGATCGAACGGATGGTGCCGCGTGCGACCGGCTGGTTCGCGCAGGCCGATTCCGGGGCGATGGATATTTTCGCCAATGTGCCGCACCCTACCGCGCGCCGTTTCGAAGCGGGCACCCCGCCTGTGCCCAGCCTGTACGCCGCCGCTGCCGGGCTGGATATCATCCTGGCCATCGGCCTTGATCCGATCGGCGCCCATATCCGCACGCTCACCCGGATCGCGATCGACCGGTGCGCGGCGGCGGGCATCCCCGTCGCCACCCCGACGGATGATGCCATGCGTGGCCCGCTGCTGGCCTTTCCCTGCCGGGACGAACAGGCGCTGGTCGGCCGGCTGGCGGCGGATAAGGTGATCACGTCGAGCCGCGACGCACGGCTGCGCGCTGGTTTCCACCTGTATAACGACGAACAGGATGTGGAACGGCTGGTCGCCGCCCTCCAGCGCCACCGCGATCTGCTGGCCTGATACCTCCAAAGAGGCGTTGCACGGGCGCTACACCGGGGCCGGGAACGATCGTGCGATTATTTCGGGCAGTCGATCAGGCGTGCTATATCTGAGCCGCGCTGTATGGCATCGCGACGCGGTGCGCGCCGAAGGGGTTTGGTCACGATGGCGCGAACGGAGGCTGTCCATGAGCAGGCATTTCTCGCGGACCGAACTGGAACATGTGGGCTATCGGGTGATTTACCGCGTCAACGAAACCAACCATTGCCCCGGCTGCGGGCAGATGCACTGGCTCGTCGGGCGTAAATCGGCCGAATGCGCCTTCTGTGGCACCGCTCTCCCGCTGCAGAATGTCAACTTTCCGGGTTTGAAGGATACGTCGGGCATGTCCGCTGCGGGCAGCCATTCTTCGGGCCTCGCGGCATTCTTTTCCGGCCGGTCCCGCTGATCGGCTGGTGGCCGCATCCCTGGGCCGGCCCGATTTGCGACGGATCGAGGAAAAAGCCGGCATGAACGCCGCCCGGGGCGGGGCGGTGAAAGCTGCCGTTCATCCTGTGCTGGCTAGCGCGCAGGACGGCCGATATGCTGCCGGGACGAACAAGGGGATTTCATGACGGCTGTCGGGTTGGCGCTGCTGCTGGCAAGCGCCGGGATGTTGGCACCCACGAGCGAGGAGGCGCGGGTCGCCGATCTCGTCAATCAATATCGCGAAGATCATGGCCTGCCACCGGTTCCCCTGTCGCCGCTCCTGACGCAGGTGGCCATCACCCATGCCCGCGATCTTGAAGTTCATGCGCCGGATCGGGGCTATGATGAATCGGGGCGGCGCTGCACGATGCACAGCTGGTCGGCCCGGTCGGGGGCGACGCCGGTCTGCTACACCGCCGATCACGCGCATGCGCTGGGCATGTGGAACAAGCCGTGGGAAGTCACGCGCGGTCGCTATCCGGCACAGGGGTTTGAAATCGCGGCCCGCTACAGCGAAGGGATCGATGCCGACATGGCCTTCGATCTGTGGCGCGGCAGCCCCGCGCATAACGAGGTGATCCTCGAACGCGGCGGCTGGCGGGGATCGAAATGGCAGGCGATGGGTGTCGCGGTCGACGGCCGCTATGCCGTCGTGTGGTTCGGCAAGGTGCCCGATCCGGTGCGGTGAAGCGGGTGGCCCGTTAGTTTGCCTGCCCCAGCCACGCCACCAGTTGTTCGGCCATTGCCGGCCCTTGTTCTTCCTGCAGGAAATGCCCGGCGCGGGGGATCCGGGCATGGGGCTGGCCGGCGGCGCCGGGTATGCGGTGCTGAAACACCGCTTCCCATGCGATGGTCGACGGATCGGAATCGCTGAACAAAGTGAGGAAGGGGCGGTCGAACGCTTCCAGCACGCGCCACGCCGCGCGGTTTTCGACGATGCCCGGATAGCTTTCATCCAGTGGGATGCAGCAGGTGATCTGCAGTATGCCGGCTTTATAGCTGGCATCGGGGAAGGGCGCGTCATAGGCGGCGAGCACGGCGGGATCGGGCCGGTCGACGCAGACGGCGGCGATGATTTCGCTGACTGGCAGATCATCGCTGGTACGGCAGGTTTCGGCCCAGGCGGTGATGATCGGTCCCGGCCAGTCGGCTACGCCATAAGGCGGCGCATCGCCGGTCGGCAGCAGCGTGTTGGCGGCGGCGACGGCGGCGAAGCGTTCGGGCATTGCGGCCAGAACGCTCAGGCCAATTGGGCCGCCCCAATCCTGGCAGACCAGCGTGATCCCGCGCAGATCAAGCGCGCGGACGAATTCGCCCAGCCAGCCGACCAGTTTGGCATAGCTGTAGCTGGCCCGCGCGGTCGGCTTGTCGGACCGGCCGAAGCCGATATGGTCGGGGGCGATGACGCGGTAGCCGGCGGCGACCAGCGGGGCGATCATGTGGCGGTAAAGGAAGCACCAGCTGGGTTCGCCGTGCAGCATCAGCACGATCGGCGCATCGCGGGGGCCTTCATCCAGATAATGCATCCGCAAAGGGCCGAGATCGGCGTCCGTCACCTCCAGATAATGGGGAGCGAAGGCGAAATCGGGCAGGCCTGCGAAACGATCGTCGGGGGTGCGCGCCACGCCGGGGCGGATCAGCATCTCTGTCTCCTTTTGTGGCTACGCATCCGCACAGCCATCGTCCCGTCGATAGCGCGTTCGCGCGGCCCGCGCTATGTTGGCCCAAGGAAACCATAAAATTGAGGGTGCCGATGCTGAGCTTGCAGGAAATGTCCGATCGGCTGGAAATCCAGGATCTGTTCGCGCGCTATTCCTTTGCGATCGACGATCGCAACTGGGCGGGGCTGGACGATGTGTTCACCGAGGATGCGATCATCGATTACACGCAGGTCGGCGGTCCGCGCGGGCCTTTCCGCGAAATTCAGGCGTGGCTGGGCACCGCGATGGCGCGGTTCAAGGCGTTCCAGCACATGGTGGCGACCACCGAACTGAAGCTGGATGGCGATCGCGCGACCAGCCGGACGATCCTGTTCAACCCGATGATCATGCATCCCGATGGCACTGAGGTGCCGGGCAATGACAAGGTGTTCTTCGTCGGCCTCTGGTATCGCGATACGCTGGTCCGCACCGAAAAGGGCTGGCGCATTGCCGAGCGTTACGAAGAAAAATGCTGGTTCCACAATTCGCCGCCGGAACTGGCGCCGCCGGCCTGAACTGAACGGGATCGGGGCGAGGGTGCGTTTGCCCTCGCCCCGTGCGCATCAGCGGCAGCGGCGCTTGCTGTCGATTTCCTTGCCCACCAGCGCGCCGGCGGCAGCCCCGATGACGGTGCCCATGGTGCGATCGCCGTGCGTATCGACCGCGCGACCGAGCAGTGCACCGCCCGCGCCGCCGACGATCAGCCCGGTCGTACCGTTCGACTTGCGGCAATAAGTGCGGCCGTCGCGGCCACGCCATTCCTTGTAGCGGTGCTTGCCATGGGCTTCGGCCTGGGCGGTCGGCAACGCCATCGTGGCCGGAATGGTGAGCGACGCAGCGCCGAATGCAAGCATCAGTTTACGCATGAATTTACCCTTTGCGTTGAAGGCTGGTTCCCCCGAACCCGGCCTCCTTGGCGGGCGGCGGCTGAACGGCCGGCAACAATGGTGCAGATGCCCCGGCGGATCGACGAACCGTGCCGCCCGCACGACGACTGCTTATTGTCTCAGGCGTTGGCCCCGCTGGCGAAGATAGCCGTCAGCCTGGGCGCGATGCGGGCCAGATCGTGGCGGGCCTCGATACGCGCGCGGCCTTCGGCGCCCATTGCCGCCAGCCGTTCGGACGTGGCCGCCATCGCATCGGTGATCGCCGCCACCAGCGCATCATGATCGCCCGGCGCCACCAGCCAGCCGCATTGCGCATCGACCAGTTCGGGAATGCCGGCGATGGTGGTGGTCAGCGCCGGGCGGCGCAGCGCGAACGCTTCCATGATGACGATCGGCAGCCCTTCGGCGTAGCTGGGCAGCAGCAGCGCGCGCGCCTGGCCGATCACCGCGCGGACTTCGGCGTTCGATGCCCAGCCGGCCAGCAGCACCATGTCGTCCACCTGATGCCGGGCGATTTCCGCCTCGATCGCCGCGCGGCTTTCGCCATCGCCGATCAGGGTGACGCGCAGATCAGGAAAGCGGCTGCGCACCGCCGCCACCGCGGCCGGAATATGGACCTGCCCCTTCTGTGGGCACAGCCGGCCGACGCACACCAGCGTCGATCCCGCCGGCGGGCCTGCGGTATCGGGAAAATCGTCGAGCTTCAGCCCGCAATGGACGATATGGATGCCGGGCCAATCGGCCGGATCGGCATGTTCGCGCAGGCGATCGCGGCAATAACGGGTGATCGCGATCACGGCGCTGGCATGGGCGATCTTGGCGGTGATGCCGGTGCCCGGCAGATCGATCAGTTCGTCCGGGCCATGGACGGTGAAGCTGTAGCGCGGGCCGCCGATCCGCCGCGACAGCATCGCCACGGCGGTCGCATTGGTGCAGAAATGGCAGTGGATATGGGTGATGCCGGCCTTGGCCGCTGCCCGTCGCAAGGCGGCTGCCTGCATCAGATAGGCGACATGGTGGACGAACCGGCCCCTGGCGGCGCGGATCAGGCCGAACCATGCCGGCAACGCGCGCGCCAGATGGTGCGGGCGGGTGATCAGTTCGGCAAGGAAGGCGAGCACCAGCCCGGCCGCATTGCCGCTCAGCAGATATTCGGTCTTCTGCTGTTCGGCCTGATCGAGCGGATCGACCAGCCGATCGGCCCAGCGGCGCACCGCGAAACGGCGCACCGGAATGCCGGTCTGTTCGATCGCTGCGATTTCGCGGCGGATGAAGGTGCCGCTCGTTACCGGATAGGTGTTCATCAGATAAGCGAGCTTCATCCCGGCTCCTTCGTCGGTGCGGCGCGGCTTGCATACCAGCGGCGATGCGCGGCGGCAAAGGGCGCGTGGCAATTGTCCGGAAGCGGACGATTCCCGCTTTTGCATTCGTTGCCATTATTCATGATCCACCGATCATTGGTGATTAATCCTAATAGTCGGCGCGAATTATGTTCCTGAAATGATGCTGGATTGAGAAAATTCAGCCATTCTGGTCGTTTTCGGCAATTGGCACGGTCCCTGCAATCCTTGCTGGCATCACCGGCGGATCAACCGGCCGGACCACATAAGGGAGTGCCCAACATGTCTACGCTCAACCAGACCACGCTTCAGCGCGTCGCGATTTCGCTGGTCGGCGCCCTGATGCTTAGCGCCGCCTGCGTCGCCGCCGCGGTCGCCCCGGTCAAGGCGGCGTCGATTTCCGCACCGCGCTACTGATCCTGCCACCCCAAAGGGAAATTCCGATGACGAGCCGTTATTATCTCGACAAGGGCAACGCCAAGCTGATGGGCGTGTGCGCCGGTTTCGCCAATTATACCGGGGTCGATACGCTGCTGGTGCGCATCGGCGCGCTGATCCTGACATTGTGCGTATTCGGCGCACCGATGATCCTGCTATATGTGCTGACCGGCTGGCTCGCCAGCGACAGGCCGTGAACCAGCGGGTTCAGCGTACCGTCAGCGTCTTTTCAGTGTGGAGCGTGATCCCGGCGATATGGTCGGTGACGTCCGCCCGCACCACATAATCCCCCGCCGGATCCTCCGGCTCGATGAAGATGCCCAGCGACGCGTTTGACAGGGTCAGCGCGCCGCCGGCGGGCGGGGGCTTGCCCACCCAGACATCCGCGCCCGAATGTTCGGCATAGATTTGGCCCTGCGGCCCGACCAGCGTGAAATTGGCGGTGACATTGCAGCGGCGGACCACATCTGCCCGGCACCCGGTGAACACGATGAAATTATCCACCACCTGTTCGCGCGCGATCGTGTCGACGATCGGCGAATCCTTTGCGCGGTTGGGCGCGGCCCAGTCGCGCAGCAGGCCGGCGGCGTCGGCGGTGGCGATCTGCTGGATGGCGAAGCCGCCCTGCCTGGCGAAATCCGATGCCGATGCCGGGGCCGTGGCGGCCAGGAAGAGGAGTGGCGCGAGAATCATGGCGTGATTCTATACCCGCCGCAGGTTAATTCCCGGTCAGCGCTGGCCGCGTCCATAATCCGGTACGGTCGGTGCGCGGAAATTTGGCCCGTCCAGCCGCCTCGACCAGTGCCCTGGCCGCCCAGCGCAATTTCTGCGGCCGGGTGGTGAAGACGCGCGCGTCCCACGCCTGTTCGCCCCGTGCCGCCACTTCGCGGACGATGCCGCCATAGATATGGCCGGCCGATAGCACCGCCCAGGCATCGCGCAGGCCCAGCGCCGAAACCCCGCCGCGCGCGGCCGCCTCATGCGCGGCTGCGCGTTCGGCCAGCCGTTTTGCGATCAGCGCCAGCCGCCCACGCCAGTGCGGCCGCATCGCTTCGCCCGGCGGGATATCGAACTCCGTCAGCCAATCGTCGGGCAGATAGCAGCGCCCGGCGGCGTCATCCTCGCTGATGTCGCGCGCGATATTGGCGAGCTGGAATGCGATGCCGAGGTCGCACGCCCGGTCCAGCGTATCATGGTCGCTGGCCGGAACCCCCATCACCATCGCCATCATCACCCCGACGACGCCTGCGACATGATAGCAATAAAGATACAGATCATCGGCATGGCGCGGCGCAAAGCCATCCGCGTCGAGCGCGAAGCCGCGCAGCAGATCGCGCGGCAGCGCGTGCGGGATGCCGCATTCGCGCACCACCACGCCCAGCGCATCGAACGCCGGTTCGCCGGTGATCTCGCCCGCCAGCGCCATATCGGTCAGCCGCTGCATTTCGGACAGCCGGCCGATCGGATCGGCGACGGGGCGCATGCCATGGCCATGATCCTGCCCGTCGGCGATATCGTCGCAACGGCGGCACCAGGCGTAGAGCAGCCAGGCGCGCTCGCGGGTTTCGCGGCCGAACAGGCGGCTCGCCGCGCGAAAGCTTTTCGAGCCTCGCGCGATGCTGTCATGCGCGGCTTTCACCAGCGCGGCCCGATCCGGCAGGGTGTTCACAGGTCGCCGCGCACCAACTGGACGATGCTGGGGGCGGTGCGGTGATCGGCGAAGCGAGCGAGCAGATACTCAATCGTCGCCGCTTCGATCAGATTGGCGCGATGTTCGGCACGCAGGAAGCCAGCGGCGACCACGCCGTCCAGAAACGTGATCAGATGATCATAGAAGCCCGCGACATTCACCAGCCCGCACGGCTTGGCGTGGTAGCCCAGTTGCGCCCAGCTGAGCGCTTCGAACAGTTCGTCCATCGTGCCGATCCCGCCGGGGATGGTGACGAAGCCATCGGCCAGATCGGTCATCATCGCCTTGCGCTGGTGCATGTTGGCGACGATGTGGAGTTCGGTGCAGCCATGGTGCGCCACTTCGGCATCGCGCAGCACATCTGGGATGACGCCGATCACTTCGCCGCCGGCGGCAAGGGCTGCATCCGCCACCAGCCCCATCAGGCCCAGCCGGCCACCGCCATAGACCAGGCCGATCCCGCGCGTGGCCAGCGTGTGGCCGATATGGCGCGCGGTTTCGGCGAACAGCGGATCAACCCCGGGGCTGGACCCGCAATAGACCGCGATCCGCCGGATGCCGTTCAAGCCAGATCCTCCAGCATCAGATTGGCGGTCGCCTTGGCCGATCCGACGACGCCGGGGATGCCCGCACCCGGATGCGTGCCAGCACCGACGAAATAGAGGTTGGGGATGCGATCGTCGCGATTGTGGACGCGGAACCATGCGCTTTGTGTCAGCGTGGGTTCCAGGCTGAAGGCGGACCCTTGATGCGCGTTCAGGTCGGTCGCGAAATCCAGCGGCGTGTAATGGAAGCGGGTGATGATCCGGTCCTTCAGGCCGGGGATCAGCCTGCGTTCGATTTCGGCGAGGATGCGATCGGCATAAGCCGGTCCCACCTGATCCCAGTCGATCGGCAGCTTGCCCAGATGCGGCACGGGGGCCAGCGCGTAGAAGGTGGAACAGCCTTCCGGCGCAAGGCTCGGATCGGTCACGGTCGGGTGGTGCAGATAGAGCGCGAAATCATCGGCCAGCACGCCATTCTGGTAGATGTCCTTCAGCAGCCCTTCATAACGCGGGCCGAACAGGATCATGTGGTGCGGAATGCCCGGCCATGTGCCCTTGATCCCGAAATGGACCAGGAACAGCGACGGCGAGAATTTCTTGGCCGTCAGCGCGCGGGTCGCCTTTTCGCTGCGGGCGGTGCCGGCCAGCAGATCGCGATAGCTGTGGACGATATCGGCGTTGCTCGCCACCGCGTCGAATTCGCCGCGCCAGCCGCTTTTCGTGCGCAGCCCCGTGGCCTGATCGCCCAGCGTTTCGATTTCGGCCACCGGATCGCCCAGCCGGATCGTGCCGCCCAGCCGTTCGAATTGCGTTACCATCGCGGCTACCAGGCGGCTGGTGCCGCCTTTGGCGAACCACACGCCGCCATCCTTTTCCAGCTTGTGGATCAGGGCATAGATCGCACTGGTGGTGAACGGGTTGCCGCCCACCAGCAGCGTATGGAAACTGAACGCCTGGCGCAGCTTTTCATTCTTCACATGGCGCGACACGATCGAATAGACCGACCGCCAGGCCTGATAGCGGGCGAGCGCCGGCCCCGCCTTCATCATCGACGCGAAATCGAGGAAAGCGGTATGGCCAAGTTTTTCATAGCCTTCGCGGTAGACGCCGGCCGAATATTGCAGGAATTGCTGGTAGCCGCCGGCATCGGCCGGTTCGAGCCGGGCGATCTCGCGCATCAAGGCGGGTTCGTCGTTCGAATAATCGAAGCTGGTGCCGTCGGGCCAGTTGAGCCGGTAGAACGGGTTGACCGGCATCAGGTCCACATCGTCGGCGATCGACCGGCCGGACAGCGCCCATAATTCCGCCAGACAATCCGGGTCGGTGATCACGGTGGGGCCGGCATCGAAGGTGAAGCCGTCTTTCTCCCACATATAGGCCCGCCCGCCGGCGCGGTCGCGGCCTTCGATCACCGTGGTTGCAATTCCCGCCGATTGCAGCCGGATGGCCAGTGCAAGGCCACCAAAACCGGCACCGATCACGCCTGCGCGCTTCATGGCCGCATGTCCGTTCGTTCCTTCATTACCGCCATTGCGCGCATCACCGGCACGGGCGGCTTGCCCGCCAATATCCGCACCTTGTCCGTAGCCGTCGATCGCGCGGCGTAAAATCGTTCGATCAATCTGCGGTCCAGCCCGTAGAAACGCTGCATCACCTTGTAGCGATCGGCCGGATCGGCGGCGCGGAACAGCATCCGGTCGAGCAGCCGATAAAAGCTGCGCGCGGTCCATTGCGCCTCGGCAAAGTCGCGCATTGCATCGTGCAGTGTGCGCGATGCCGGATTTTCGAGGTCGGCGACGAAGATGGCGGTCCGTACCGCATCGGGCAGCGAATAGCCGGTGGTCGGGTGGAACAGCCCGGCGCGCACGCCTGCCTTGGCGATATCCTTGCCGCCGGATTGCCAATAAGCGTCGAAATCGCCGCCCAGCGCCACCGGCAACACCCCCGCCTCGCACCGTTCGACGTCTTCGATCGTCCAGCCGCGCTGGTCGGCATAAGCCGCGATCCGTTCGGCGATCGCCGGTTCGTCTAGCGCGGGATCATCGCTGTAATAGGTGTCTTCGATCAGCAGCCGGCTTTCATCCAGCGGCAGCACATAAACGAAGCGATAGCCGTCGATCTGGTCCACCGTGGCATCCATCAGCAGCGGCCGTTCCAGCCCATGCGGCGCATCCAGCCGCACGACATGGCCGACGAACTTCTGCCAGCCGAGGTCGAGCCGGCTGAGATCGCCAGCCCCGCGTGCATCGATCACGGCTTTTGCCTGGATCCGCTGGCCGCCCTCCAGCAGCACGGTCGTCCGCGTGATGGCGTTGATCTGCCGGCCGGTGATCAGGTCGCCCACCGGCATCGCCTGGCGCACGGCGGCGTCCAGCGTTTCGGACAGGATCGAGTAATAAGGCGTGCCAAGCTTGCGCCGGCGCTGGGGGAAGGCGACGTGATAGCCCTGCCAGCCATGGCCGACGAGCGGGGCCAGCAACCAGCGATCCGCGTCGGCGATATCGGTGTGGAAGAAAGACCAGATATGGTTGCCGCCGATCGCATCGCCCGCATCGACCAGCATGACGCGCAGGTCCGGCCGGCGGGCAGCGAGCGCCAGCGCGATCAGCCCGCCGGCCAGCCCGCCACCGGCAATCGCCAGATCACAATGTTCGGTCGAAGCCATTGGGCCGAGCCTTACACGGATCGGATGAGGTCCGTCATCCCTTGGTGCTCAGATTGACGCGGTTTTTCAGGTGCACGCGATTCTGCCGACGCATGCAAAAGGACGCCCGGACACCCTGGGGCATCCGGGCAGTCAGGAGGGGACCGGTAATGCCCGATGCCATCAGGGCGGCGCGTTCCTGCTCGCTTTTTCATACGGCTTTGCCGGCGGCGTTGATGGCCGCCAGGGGATCGCGTCCGATCCGATGCGTGAAGCGAAGGAAAATATCATGGCCGGATCGATGATTGCACAAGTCGTGCGATCACGATCTGTCGCCTTGCCGGATGGCGCGGGTGCGTTTTCTGGAAATTCCAAATGGATAAAGAGTAATTGCGTTTTCTTTACCATGAAGACGTCCACTTTTAAACGAAGTGCCTCTTTGAGTAAGACGCATCACCCATAAAATCGCTCAGTCGATTTATGAAAATCGATCCGTTTCGGATATTTGATGTTGGTCTTGACTGCTGTTGCCCACGGCCTTGCAAGGCATTTGAGCTATGTTCGAACAGCGGTAGAAGTCACGGGTGATTCTGGCCCTGATCCTTTCCGCGCTGGCGATGACGGCGATCGTGGGTATCCGCTATCTGATCGTCAGTGGCGCGTTTGCCTGGGCGACGCGGCGGCGGCACCCCGGCCTTTATGCCGGGCAGGGGCGGCAGATGCGCCGCGAGATCGGCTGGTCGCTGGTGTCCGCCGCCATTTACGGCGTGCCCGCGGGGATCGCCGCCTGGGGATGGGATCAACACGGCTGGACCCGCATCTATACCGAAATCGGTGATTATCCGTTGTGGTGGCTGCCGGTTTCGGTGCTCGTCTATCTCCTGTTGCACGATACATGGTTCTACTGGACGCATCGCTGGATGCACCGCCCGGCGTTGTTTCGCGCGGCCCATGCCGTCCACCATGCCAGCCGCCCGCCGACGGCGTGGGCGGCGATGGCCTTTCATCCGTGGGAAGCGCTGACCGGCGCGGTGGTGATCCCCGCGCTCGTCTTTTTCGTGCCGATCCATGTCGTGGCGCTGGGATGCGTGCTGACCATCATGACCATCATGGGGGTCACCAACCATATGGGCTGGGAGATGTTTTCGCGCTATCTGGTGCACGGCCCGGCGGGGCGCTGGCTGATCACGGCCAGCCACCACCAGCGCCACCACGCCGATTACAGGTGCAATTATGGCCTCTACTTCCGGTTCTGGGACCGGCTCTGCGGGACGGACAAGGGGCTGGGCACGTTTGCCCATGGGGATAGTGCTGGGGCTGCCGCTGATGGCGACGGCCGCACCGTCCCCGGCCACGCGGCTTGACGTGGATGTCGCGGGCTTGCGTTCGGCCAAGGGCAACATCCTGATCTGCCTGACGCGCGACCCGCGATATTTCCCCGATTGTTCGGGCGATCCGGCGGCGCGGACGCTGACCATCGCGGCCACCAATGTCGCCGCAGCGCATTTCACCGATGTGGCGCATGGCGATTATGCGTTGTCGCTGATCCACGACGAAAACGGCAATGGCAAGTTGGATACCCGGCTGGGTATTCCCCGCGAGGGAATCGGCTTTTCGCGCAATCCCCGGTTGATGTTCGGTCCGCCCAGTTTCGCCAGCGTCCGTTTCACGATTGGCGGTGCCGCGCTGCACGAGCCGGTGACCGTCAAATATTTCCTGTGAGATAGACAAAAAAACGGGCCGATCCCGGAGGACCGACCCGAAAGTCTTAGGAGAGGATGCCTGAAAGGCCCGATCCTTTTGCGTCCACCATGATTTTGCTGCAAGTGCGAAATAAGGCGACATGATTGCGTAAATTGCAACCGTATCGTGCCGTTCCACGCATTCGCATATTGCGATTCGTGCAATTGTGGGGAAAATCCCTATGTAGCACAGTGTTGCGGCCGACCGGCCTATCCGGTTTCGCGCCGGTGCATCATTCTCCTGCGGGCTCGTTTGGGAGCTCTCTGATCGACCGCAACGCATAATCCTAACGATATTGGCGCCCGCATCGCAATGGCATGAATGGGCAATTAATGCCGCGCTGCAGCATAAGGCGGCGGCATCAGAATCGCGGTGGACCGGCACCGCCCGACGCCCTACAACGCCTCCATCCCCGGGGGACCGCGACGAAGCGGTTGAGAGGCGGCTGCCCAGTTCGATCTGGACCACCGCGACCCGCTGAACCTGATCCGGCTGACACCGGCGTAGGGAGGGAGTGGGCGCGCCCGCATTCTCTCTCCGTCGTGACCGGCCTTACGGAGAGACGCATCATGGCCGATATTCCCGCGCGCACTGAAATGAAGGTTACGACCGGGCCGATCCGCGGCAGCCGCAAGGTTCATGTCGGCCCGCTGAAGGTGGCGATGCGCGAGATCGACCTTGAACCGTCGTCGGGCGAAGCGCCCCTGCGCGTTTACGATTGTTCCGGCCCTTACACCGATCCGAATGCGCGCATCGATATCATGGCCGGCCTGCCCGAACTGCGCCGCGACTGGATTCGCAGCCGTGGCGATGTCGAGGAATATGATGCCCGTGCGGTGAAGCCCGAAGATAACGGCCTGTCCGGCCCTGACCGGTCGGGTGGCGTCCAGCCTTTCCCCAATGTCCGCCAGCGGCCATTGCGCGCGAAGCCGGGGCTGAATGTCAGCCAGATGCATTATGCGCGGCGCGGCATCATCACGCCCGAAATGGAATATGTCGCGATCCGTGAAAATCTGGGGCGCGAACAGATCCGCAACCATATCCGCGACGGGCAGGATTTCGGGGCGGCGATCCCCGATTATGTGACGCCCGAATTCGTGCGCGACGAAGTGGCGCGCGGCCGCGCGATCATCCCCAACAACATCAACCACCCCGAAAGCGAACCGATGGCGATCGGGCGCAATTTCCTGGTGAAGATCAACGCCAATATCGGCAATTCAGCGGTCGCGTCCGACGTTGCCAACGAAGTCGACAAGATGGTCTGGTCGATCCGCTGGGGCGCGGATACGGTGATGGACCTGTCAACCGGGCGCAACATCCACGACACCCGCGAATGGATCCTGCGTAACTCGCCAGTGCCGATCGGCACGGTGCCGATCTATCAGGCGCTGGAAAAGGTTGGCGGCATTGCCGAGGATCTGACGTGGGAAATCTTCCGCGACACGCTGATCGAACAGGCCGAACAGGGCGTTGATTATTTCACGATCCATGCCGGCGTCCGCCTGCCGTACATCCCGATGACGGCCAAGCGCGTGACCGGCATCGTCAGCCGGGGCGGTTCGATCATGGCGAAATGGTGCCTGGCGCACCATAAAGAGAGCTTCCTCTACGAACGGTTCGAGGACATTTGCGAGATCATGAAGGCCTATGACGTGGCCTTTTCGCTCGGCGATGGGCTGCGCCCCGGTTCGATCGCCGACGCCAATGACGAAGCGCAGTTCAGCGAACTGGCGACCTTGGGCGAACTCACCCAGATCGCCTGGAAGCATGATATTCAGGTGATGATCGAAGGCCCCGGCCATGTGCCGATGCACAAGATCAAGGCGAATATGGACAAGCAGCTGGAGGCGTGCGGCGAAGCCCCGTTCTACACGCTCGGGCCGCTGACCACCGATATCGCGCCGGGCTATGATCATATCACCTCGGCGATCGGGGCGGCGATGATCGGCTGGTTCGGCACCGCGATGCTTTGCTATGTCACACCCAAGGAACATCTGGGGCTACCCGATCGCGATGACGTGAAGGTCGGTGTCGTCACCTACAAGCTGGCTGCCCATGCCGCCGATCTGGCCAAGGGGCATCCGGCGGCCAAGGTGCGCGACGATGCGTTGAGCCGCGCACGGTTCGAGTTCCGCTGGCGCGACCAGTTCAACCTGTCGCTCGATCCCGATACGGCCGAACAATATCACGATCAGACGCTGCCCGCCGAAGGCGCCAAGACCGCGCATTTCTGTTCGATGTGCGGCCCCAAATTCTGTTCGATGAAGATCACGCAGGAAGTGCGCGATTTTGCCGCCAAGCAGAATGCCAGCGCCGATACCTTCATCGTCGCTGCGGGCAATGAAGCCGAGGCCGAAGCGGGCATGGCCGAAATGAGCGAGAAATTTAAGGAACAAGGCGGGGAAATTTACCTGCCGGCGGCCGGGTAAGGCATCCAGTGCTGTGCGGGGCGCAAGTGGCGGCCCGCACAGCACCGCCCCTGACGCAACCGATTGCCTGCATCATCGTTACGCCTGTGGACGCCGGGCACCCGTCCGGTGCGTCCTCGTACAGGAGGATATGGAATGATCAGGCCGATTTTCGCCGCCGCCATGCTGGCTTTGCCGCTTGCCGGTTGCGGATCGGGCACGCCCGATACCGGTGCCGCCAACATCACCGTGCCCGCCGTCGATTATGCCGAACGCATTCGGGCGATGGGCGACAATGAACGCAACGCCGTCCTGTATCGCGCCATCGACGATGCGGGCCGCGATTGCCAGCAGGTCACAAGTTCCAGCGCGATCGATGCGATCAACGGCGCACCCGCGTGGGTGGCGACGTGCGAGGATGGCGGCCGCTGGACGATCATCCTGGGCAAGGATGGCATCGCTCAGGTGACGAACGCTACGGAACTGGGGGCAGCGAAGGCACCTTGAGGCGGATGCGGCGTCCAATCCAGCCCGGCGCGCCGATTTTCCGGGCGGTGGCAAGGTCGCTTATGGTCGGATCGATGGGGTGAAAGCTGCCGGGGATGATCCCGGAAATTGCACCCTCTGCGTTCCTGTGGCCCTTACCTGTCTGGCGTCGCACCCGCCGTCAGGCCTGAATTGGCATCGGCGGTGGGCAGCGAAATCAGCGTCACGCCATCGACTTCAGCGACCACGCGGCCCTTGGTGGTGGACAGGATCGCGGCCGCTGCCGGATCGGCCGGGCGGCCGGGACATCCCACCAAGATCGCCGAATCGTCGAGATAATCGGAGGTCGCGGCGGATTCGCCGACACGCCGGCAACTATTGCCCGCGGCCGGATAGCCGTCGCCGAACGGCACCAGCGACGGTGGCCATGCAAACGCGGTCGCGGTCGTGGCGCCGGTGCGGGGGACGCTGTGATCGGCCGTGCTGTTGTCCGTCGGCATCCCGCCGCATCCACCGAGCAGCAAGGCGACCATGGCGACCGGATGTGAAGCGCGGGCAAATGGCATCGGATCCCTTTCGATCGATTGGGCCGGACAGGCTAGTCGCGCCCATGCCGTCCGTCGAGCGCGGTCACCGCTTCTTGACGAATTCGGCGCGCAGGACGAGGCCCTTGATGCCGTCGAACCGGCAGTCGATTTCCTGATCGTCGCCGGTCAGCCGGATCGATTTGATCAAGGTGCCGCGCTTGAGCGTCTGGTTCGCGCCCTTGACCTTGAGGTCCTTGATCAAGGTTACCTGATCGCCATCGGCCAGCAGATTGCCGACTGAATCGCGCACCTCGACACCGCCACCGGCCGTGCCCGCGCCGCCGGCTTTGGCCGCCGCATCCGCCGCGCTGATCCATTCGCCCGATGCTTCGTCATAGACATAGTCATCGTCGCCGCTCATGCTGTTCACTCCGTAGGTAAGCGGCGACAACGCCGTTCGGTCGACGCCCTAATGCCGCCAGCCGGCCAGGGCCAGCTTTGCGTGATGCCGGAACCGCAACCCCGCTCAAAACGTAGGGGCGTATCAGGCCCGTAAACCAAGGAGGATGCCATGCCGTATGTCGATGGATTTCTGGTCGCGGTGAAGAACGACCGGATGGACGATTATAAGGAGATGGCGGAGCGCGCCGGCAAGGTGTGGATGGAGCATGGCGCGCTCAGCTATGTCGAATGCGTCGCCGATGATGTGCCTTATGGCGAACTGACGTCCTTTCCCCGCGCGGTGCAGTTGCAGGACGGCGAAACGACGATCTTTTCCTGGATCACCTACCCGTCGCGCGAGGCGCGCGATGCGATCAACGCCAAGGTGATGGCCGATCCCCGGCTGAAGGGCGATATGGAAAACGCGCCGTTCGACGGCAAGCGGATGATCTATGGCGGCTTCCAGTCGATCGTCGAAATGTAGTCTGCATGGTGGATTGGCGGCGCGCGCGAAAGCGGATATGGCGCGGCCAGATCGTGCCGGTGCCCCTTTTTGGGGCTTCGAAAGGGAATGCGGTGCGGGCGGTTGCGATCGTCCAAAGCCGCGGCTGACCCTGCAACTGTAAGCGGCGAGCTTGCGGGCCATATGCCATTGGGATCGACGTCCCGAGAAGGCGGCCTGTGCGGCGCTGACCCGCGAGCCAGGAGACCTGCCGGCGCGGGTCGCTCTTGCTTCGGCCCAGGGAAACGGCCGTGGCGCGGTGCTCCGTCTGGGCGACGAGGGGCGGTGGGCGCATATGTGTCCATCGCGGATCGTTGGCCAGGGAGGGACGCGCGTGAACGGCAGGAATGATGATCAGCCGGATGCCGGCGTGATGGCGGGGCTGGAACGGCTGCTCAGATGGCGCCGCGACGTCCGCCATTTCCGCACCGATCCGCTGCCCGATGGCGCGATGGACGAGTTGCTGGAACTGGCATCGCTCGCCCCGTCGGTGGGCCATGCGCAGCCGTGGCGGTTCGTGCGGGTGCAAACGCCGTCGTTGCGCACGGCGCTGGCCGACCATGCCGATGGCGAAGCCGCCCGCGCCGAAAGCGCGCTGGCCGGGGATGATGCCCGGCTCGCTCTCTATCGATCGCTGAAACTGCATGGCTTGCGCGAAGCGCCCGAGATTCTGGCTGTGTTTTCCGACGATGGCCCCGATACGGGGTTTGGCCTCGGCATCGCCACCATGCCGGAAGCGCTGGCTTATTCGACGGTGATGGCGATCCACACGCTATGGCTGGTCGCGCGTGCGCGCGGCATCGGGCTGGGGTGGGTGTCGATCGTCGATCCGGCGGTCGTGGGGCCTTTGCTGGGCGCTGCCGAACGCTGGCGGCTGATTGCGGTCTTGTGCCTTGGCTATCCGGTCGCGCCATCCAGCGTGCCCGAACTCGAACAACGCGGCTGGCAGGCCCGTCAGGATTGGCGGGTCAATGTCGTTGAGCGTTGACGCGATGGGCCAGGGCGATCTGCCGGGCAAGGCTTTGCGCCGCCAACACATAAGCCGGGCCGCCGCACACCGTCCACGCCTGCGGCAGGTGCAGGCGCTTGATTCCGCGCAATGCCGGGTGGTGGAGCATTTCGGTGCCCTGATCGACCACCCGGTCACTTGCCGTTTCAAGGATCAGGAAATCGGGCTTCGCGGCGACCATTTCTTCCAGCGAGACGCGCGACAGCACCGGCTTGCCCAGCTTTGTGGCCAGATTGATCAGGCCGGCGCGGCCCATCAGTTCGTCGATCAGCGTGTCGGTGCCGGTCATGTATCCGCGCCGCTGATAATATGCGGCGACCGCGCGGCGCGGTGGGCGCGGCAAAGCGGCCAGATCGGCATTCATCCTGGCGATCAGCGCTTCGCCCCGCGGCTGGTGGCCCACCGCGCGCGCCACCAGCCGGATCTGGGCCACGATATCCGCATAGCTTTCGGCCGGCGGCACATCGACGGTCAGGCGCCCGCTGGCATCGACTGCGGCCAGCGCTTCACGCCGGCGGAACGGGCTGGCGAGGATCAGATCGGGGTTGCGCGCCAGCACCTCTTCGGCATGGCCGCGTGCCACGGGCAGTGTTCGCGCCATCGCGGCGCCCGCCGACATTTGCGGATCGCGGGCAAAAGGTGTGAGGGCTGCGATCTGCTGCGGATCGGCCAGCGCCATCAGATATTGATCGGCGCACAGGTTGAGCGAAACGATGCGCTGCGGCCGCGCGGCGGCGGGCAGCGCAAGGGCGCAGGCAGCCACGATGGCCAGCAGGCGGATCGACAAAGCGGGCATAAGCCTGCGGCATGGCAAGAAGCCGCGGTGGAGGCAAGGGCATGAACCGCACGGTTCTGATCGGCGGGCTTGGGCTTGTCGTGGTCGTGGCCGGGCTATTGTCGCTGGGTGTCGGCCCGGTGCCGATCGGCTGGTCGCGCATCATGGACGTACTGGGCGGTGGCGGTGATGCCGTCGCGCGGACGATCCTGATCGATCTGCGTTTGCCGCGCGCGCTGCTGGCGCTGGCGGTCGGCGCGATGCTGGGTGCGGCGGGGGCGGCCTTGCAGGGTTATCTGCGCAATCCATTGGCCGAACCATCGGTGCTGGGGGCATCCAATGCAGCGGCATTGGGGGCTGTGATCGCGCTCTATTTCGGGCTGGTCAATCTCCACCCGGCGATGCTGCCAGCACTGTCGATCCTCGGCGCGGTGATCGGGCTGGCGTTGCTGGCGCTGCTGGCCGGCCGGTCCGAAAGCCCGCTGACCCTGATCCTTGCAGGCATCGCGGTTGGCACGATGGCGATCGCGGGGACGAGCCTTGCGCTCAACATGTCGCCCAATCCGTTCGCCGCGATGGAAATCATGGCGTGGCTGCTGGGGTCGCTGGAGGATCGCTCGTTCGATCATGTCCGCATCGCTCTGCCCTGCATCGCGGTCGGCCTCGTGCTGTTGCTGTGGGATGGCCGCGCGCTCGATGCGCTGACCTTGGGCGAGGATGGCGCGGCGGCGCTGGGCGTTGATCTGCGCCGTACCCGGCTGCGGCTGCTGATCGGGGTGGCGATCGGTGTTGGCGGGGCGGTCGCGGTGTCGGGGGCGATCGGCTTCATCGGCCTGATCGTGCCGCATCTCGTTCGCCCGCTCACCGATCGGTCGCCATCGGCAATCCTGTTGCCGTCGATGCTGGGCGGGGCGGCCTTGCTCACCCTGGCCGATGTCGCGGTGCGGATCATCCCCACCACATCGGAACTGAAACTGGGTGTCGTCACCGCCTTTCTCGGCGTGCCGATCTTCCTTGTGCACCTGATGCGGGAGCGGCGGCTATGGTGACGATCGCGATCGAAGGGCTTCAGGTTGCGCTCGGCCGCCGCCCGGTGCTGCACGGGGTGGATGCGGTGCTTGAGCCGGGCGCATTGATCGGGGTGATCGGCCCCAATGGCGCCGGCAAATCGACCTTGGTGCGCGCGCTGCTCGGGCTTGTGCCAGCCACGGGCTGCGTGCGGGTCGATGGTGTCGATGTGGGCCGGATCCCCCGCGCCGATCTGGCCAAACGCATCGCTTATCTGCCGCAGGGGCAGACCCTGCACTGGCCGCTCACCGTCGAACGGCTGGTGGCGCTGGGCCGCCTGCCGCATCTGGCGCCCTTTTCGCGGATCGGCGATGCGGACCGCGCGGCGATCGACCGGGCGATCCGCCATGCCGATGTCGATCACTTACGTGATCGGGTGGCGACCGAATTGTCGGGTGGCGAACGCGCCCGCGTGCTGCTGGCGCGCGCGCTGGCGGTCGAGGCATCGGCGCTGGTGGCGGATGAACCGCTTGCCGCGCTCGATCCCGGCCATCAGCTTGAGGTGATGGCGCTGCTCCGCGCCCAGGCCGCATCCGGCGCGCTGGTGGTGGCGGTGCTTCATGATCTCACCATGGCGGCGCGCCATTGCGATCGGCTGCTGCTGCTTCACGAAGGGCAATTGGTGGCCGATGGCCCGCCCGATGTAGTGCTGACGGCGGCCCGGCTTGCCGACGTTTACGGCATCCGCGCGTGGATCGGCGAGGCGGCGGGCGGGCCACTGATCGTACCGCTCGATCACAAAGGTTGACCGCGATGGCCGGCCGGGACTATCGGCGCGGTCGCGACAGGTTCCCCGGTGACGGGGATGAAAAGGGAACGGGGTTCGAAACCTCGGCTGCCCCTGCAACTGTGAGCGGCGAGCCATCGGGCCACATGCCATTGGGAACCTGGTTCCCGAGAAGGCGGCCCGAACCGGTGATGACCCGCAAGCCAGGAGACCTGCCCGTCGCGGTCGTCTTTCGTCCGGCCAGGGTGCGCCGAACGGACGGGTCAAAACCCGAGCGACGACATCGTAGCCGCGTTTTCGCGGGGGCGAGGTCGTGTGCCGAAACCCCGTGATGCGTGGCGTGTCAAAGTCACGGGGTTATCATTCGATGTTCAAACCATTCATTCTTTCCAGCCTGCTGCTGTCCTCCGCTGCCTATGCGGAACAGGTCGCACCCACGCCCGACGCGGCGGCTGCACCCGAGGCCGCCGAAGCCGGCGTCATCCTCGTCACCGCAACCCGCGTGCCGACCGCGATTGACCGCGTCGTTTCGTCCGTGTCGGTGCTCGACAAGGCGGCGATCGATCGCGCGCAGGATATCGGTGTCACCGAACTGCTCCAGCGGCTGGCCGGCGTCAGTTTCTCGCGCAACGGCGGCTATGGCACGGTGACATCGATCCGCATCCGTGGCGCCGAAACCGATCAGACGGTGGTGGTGATCGACGGGGTCAAGCTCAATGATCCGTCGTCCACTGGTGGCGGCTTCAACTTTGCCAACCTGCTGGTCGGTGATGCGTCGCGGATCGAAGTACTGCGCGGGCCGCAGTCGATCCTGTGGGGTAGCCAGGCGATCGGTGGCGTCGTCAATATCGTGACGGCTGCCCCGCAAAAGGATCTGGAAGCCAGCTTCGATATCGAGGCCGGATCGCGCGATACGGTGAATGCACGCGCTGCCGTTGGCGGCCGCACCGGGCCGCTGTCGTGGCGGATCGGTGGCAATGCGTTCACTACCGACGGCATTTCGGCGATCCGTAAGGATGCCGGCGGCGGCGAGGCCGATGGCTACACCAACCGCAGCGTCAGCGGCCGCGCCGAACTGGCAATCACCGATGGCATCACCGCCGATATGCGCGGCTATTATTCGCGCGGCCGGGTCGAGATTGACGGCTTTGCCGGCGATACGGCCGAATATGGCCTCAACCGCGAATTTGTCGGTTATGCCGGGTTGAACGTCGATCTGTTCGGCGGCCGGCTGCGCAACCGTTTTGCCTATGGTTACACCGATACCAATCGCGACAATTATGATCCGACGCGGGCGCGCCCGCAGACGTTCGACGCGGCGGGCCAGAACAAGCGGCTCGAATATCAGGGCACCTTTGCGATCACCGACAAGTGGACCGCATTGTTCGGCGTTGAAAATGAGCGGTCGAAGTTCCGCACCGTTTCGCCGTCCGGTTCGCTTGCCGTGCCGGTTCCAGCGCCGGTGCGCGGGCGTGCGCGGATCACCAGCGTCTATGGCCAGTTGAGCGGCGAACTGCTGTCCGGGCTGACGGTAACGGGCGGCGTGCGCCATGACGACCATGCCAATTATGGCGGCAAGACCCAGTTTGCTGGCGGTGCGGTGTGGGCGCTGCCCACCGGCACGGTGCTGCGGGCGAGCTATGCCGACGGCTTCAAGGCGCCGTCGCTGTACCAGCTGTTCTCCGAATATGGGAATACCGGCCTGTCGCCCGAACGCGCGCATGGCTGGGAAGCGGGCATCGAACAGCGCCTGTTCGGCGATGTGCTGACGGTCGGGGCGACCTGGTTCCAGCGCAAGACCAAGGACCAGATTGATTTCAACAGCTGCGATTTCCCGACGTCGACCGATCCGCTGTGCGTGACGCCCGGCAGCGGCGATCCGCGTTTCGGCTATTACATCAATGTCGCGCGCACCGAAGCCAAGGGGCTGGAGGCGACGGCATCGCTGCGTCTGGCTGAAAACCTTCTGGTCGACGGCAATTATAGCTGGATCAAGGCCGAAAACAGCGACACCGGCAAATGGCTGACCCGCCGCCCGCGCAGCACCGCCAACGGATCGATCAGCTATGCCTGGCCGTTTGGGCTGACAACCGGGGCTGCGGTGCGCTGGTCGGGCAAGAGCTATGATAATGTGACCAACAGCCGTCGCCTTGACGCATACACGCTGGTCGATCTGCGGGCCGAACTGGCGGTGCGCGATGGCCTCAGCCTGTTTGCCCGCGCCGAAAACCTGTTCGATGAGGATTATCAGACGGTCTATCGCTACGGCACGCTCGGCCGCAGCATCTATGCCGGTGTGCGGGCGCGCTTCTGATGGGCGCGGCTTGGCAATCTGCGGCTGATCGGGGCGCATCGACGCTCTGGATCATGCTGCTGACGGTGGCGAGCACGGTAACGACATGGGCGCTTGCCTGCGCCACCCCGTTCCCGGCACTCGCCGCGCTCGCCGCCCTCCATATGCACCGGCGCGACGGGGTCGCGCTGGCGCTGGCGGCGTGGGCGGCCAGTCAGGCTGTGGGCTTCGGCCTGCTCGGCTATCCGCACGATCCGTCGACGCTGGGCTGGGCCTTGGGCCTTGGCGTAGCGGCGGTGGCATCGGCGGTGGCGGCCCATGCGGTGGCCGGGCGACTGTCCCACCGCTCGTTCGTCATTCGGCTGGGGCTGGCGTACGGTGCGGCGTTCGTCGCGTTCAAGGCGGTGATCGCCCTGTTCGCGCTCAAGCTGGGCGGGATGGCGATCAGCCTCGCGCCGGCGCTTGCAGCCACGCAGTTCGTGCGCAACGGGGCGATCCTGCTGGGGTTGCTGGTGCTCTATCGCGGCCTTGTCGCGATCGGGGTGCCGGCGGCGCCTGCCATGCGCCCGGCGGCCGCCTGACATGCTGACCCGCGTTGCCGATGGGCCTGCCGTGGTCGTCTGCAACACCTGCCGCCACTCGGCTGCATCCGCTGAGGATGCAGCCGGTGTGCGCGGGGGCAAGCGGCTGGCCGAGGCGCTGAAATCGCTTCAGGCCGGCGACCCCGCTTATGCCGGGGTGGCGGTGCAGGAAATGCCGTGCCTGTTCGCGTGCGGTGATCATTGCACCGTCCACATCCGCGCGCCCGATCGCATCGGCTATGTCCTCGGTCGGTTCGAACCGACCGTGGATGCCGCCCGCGCGATCCTCGATTATGCCGCGCGCCATGCCGAAAGCGTGGATGGCCGGGTGCCGTACAAGCAATGGCCGGAAGGGGTGAAAGGGCATTTCATCGTCCGCATTCCCCCCGCCGGCTATACGGCCGACTGAATTACAGCCAGCCCGCCGTCTGCGCGAGCAGCCACAGGCCGATCACCAGGAACAGCCCGGCGGCGATCATCCGCACCACGCCCAGCGGTACGCGCCTGATCAGGGCCTGCCCCAGGAACACCGCCGGCACATTGGCGATCATCATGCCGATGGTGGTGCCCATCGTCACCGCGATCACATCGTGAAACCGCGCGCCCAGCGCGACCGTGGCGATCTGCGTCTTGTCGCCCATTTCGACGAGGAAGAACGCCACCACCGTCGTCAGGAATGCCCCGAACCTGGCCGGTTTGTCCTCCACATCGTCCAGCTTGTCGGGAACCAGCGTCCACAGCGCCATCGCGATGAACGATCCGGCGACAAGATAGCGGAACCACAGTCCGTCCAGCAACGCCGCCACCTGCGATCCGGCGAGCGCCGCCAGAAAATGGTTGGCGATGGTCGCCACGAAAATGCCGGCGATGATCGGCCAGGGCCGCTTGAACCGCGTGGCGAGGACGATCGCCAGCAACTGCGTCTTGTCGCCGATTTCGGCGAGCGCAACCAATGCGGTCGATGTGAACAGGGCTTCCATGGACGAACTCCGGGGCCGGGCGGCGAAAAATCCAACGACACCACACCCCCCGCCCGGCAAGGCGAAGGTGCGGTGTCATTGGTCTCGCCCGAACGGTGGTCCCGCTCCCTTCGCACCATGGCCTCTCGACCAAGTATGTTGACGCGAAGGCCCGCCCGGTTCGGGCGGCTGGCTACTCCCCAGATGACGGGCGCGCGATAGCCGCGATTGATGCACCGTGCAAGCGCAGGCCGCATGGAACCGGGCAGGGGCTTCGCCAGTATATCCGCCGACACGTAGCTTGGAGTAGAGAATGCGGATCGCCATCATCACGCCGGCCCTGTTGGGTCTGGTGCTTGCCGGTTGTGGACCGAAGGAACTGGCGCTGCCCGCCGATCCGGTGGATCGCGCGGCGACATGCGGGGTCGTGGCGGCGGCGGTTGCGCGCGCGGGAACGACCAATATCGCAGCACCCCTGCCGTTCGAACAGCAGGGCCGGATCATGCATTATGCCATGCTGGCGGCATCCGAAGGCAAAGCGTTCGACACCAGCCGCGCGGCGGCCGTGGTCGATCGGATGCCGCAACTGGAAGGCGCGATCACCGGCGGCAAGTGGCAGGGGCTGAAAGGTGCTTGTGCCGAAGCATTTCCGGCCACGCAGGGCGTTGACGCGGTAACGCTTCCCGCCGATCCCCTTCAGGCCCAAACCGGCTGCTATGCGATGAGCATGTTCCTGACGAAGGCGCTTGGCGCGCAGAATGCCGCGTACAGTGGCGAACTCGGCGCATATGGCGGCATGAATCGCGGCCTCGATCCCAAGATCGGCGCAGGCCTTGTGGCGCGTGGGATCAAGAGTGACAGCGACGCGGCCAGCACGCTGCGCGCCGAGGCGCTGGCGCGGATGGTGAAATTGGGGCCGCCGATGACGGTGATGAACGCCTGTCTCGAAAAATTCGGGCCAAAAGCCTGATCAGCGCGGCATCAGCCTGATCAGGCGCCCCTGCGATCCGCGCTGGCCGTCTTCCAGCAGCCAGATTGCGCCGTCGGGGCCTTGTTCCACCTCGCGGATGCGCTGGCCGGCCATGTCCCACTGGTCGGCCTTGCGCGCACTGACGCCATCGAGCGCGACGCGCACCAGCCCGGCCGTGTTCATCGCGCCGATGAAGGCGCTGCCTTTCCACTGGGGAAACAGATCGCCGCCATAGATCATCAGCCCGGCGGGCGAGATCGCGGGGTTCCAGAACAGCTTGGGCGCTTCCAGATCGGGGCGGGTGTCGTGGTCGGGAATGATGCGGCCGTCATAATGATCGCCGTTCGAAACGATCGGATAGCCGTAATTGCGGCCGGGCAGGATCAAATTGAGTTCGTCGCCATGGCGCGGCCCCATTTCGTGCGCCCACAAATTGCCGGCCGGATCGAAGGCGAGGCCCAGCAGGTTGCGGTGGCCATAGCTCCAGATGGCGGGGGCGAATCCCTTTGCGGCAAGCGGGTTGTCGGCCGCCGGCGTGCCATCGTCGTTGAGGCGCAGCACCTTGCCCAACGTCGCTTGCGGGTCCTGCGCGGGATCGAATTTCTGGCGTTCGCCGCTGGTGAAGAACAGATGGCCATCGGGGGCAAAGGCGATGCGGCCCGAATAATGGCCGCCCCCGCCCACATCGGGGCTGGCGCGGAAGATCACGGAAACGGCGTCCAGCCGGGGATCGGCCCCGTCGACCAGCCGGCCGCGCGCCAGCGCGAGGCCCTTGCCGCCGCCGCGCGGTTCCGAAAAGCTGAAATAGACCAGATGGTTTTCCGCGAATTTGGGATGCAGCACGACATCCATCAGCCCGCCCTGGCTGGCGCTGTCGACCGCAGGGATGCCGCCCAGCGCGGCCGCGGCCTTGCCGTCGGCGGAAACGAGCAGCATCCGCCCGTCTTTTTCCGTCACCAGCATCCGCCGGTCGGGCAGGAACGTCATCGCCCACGGCGAATCGAAATCGGCGATCACCGTGGTCTTGAACGGCGGATCACCGGCTGGCGCGGCCGCGCCCGGTTCGCTCGCGCCGCCGCATGCGGCAAGCAGAAGGATGGCGGCGATACCGGTGGTCGGTTTATGCATCGGGGGTCCGTTTCGGGGATCGGGAAGAAAGGGGAGTGTCGCGCAGCGCCGCTTCGGCGACGCTCATATAGTCCCGCGTGATCGGCAGCGCATCGCGGCGGCGGATATATTGCAGCTGATAATTGCACATGCCGCCCCGGCGGAATGCGGCGGCCGCGCCGGCAAGGTAGAACAGCCACATCCGATAGAAGCGCGCATCGTACAGCGCCTCGATTTCCTGGCGGGCGGCGACCGTGCGATCATACCATTGATCGAGCGTGTAGGCGTAATGCAGCCGCAGCGTTTCCATGTCCGACAGGATCAGCCGGGCGCGTTCGCTGGCGGACACGATTTCCGACAGTGCGGGAATATAGCCGCCGGGAAAGATGTAGCGCGCGGTGAAGGCGTCGGTGGTGCCGGGCTTTCCCATCCGGCCGATCGTGTGGATCAGCATCGCGCCGTCATCGGCCAGAAGCGCGCGGCACTGGCGGAAGAACTGGTCATAATGTGGCGGGCCGACATGTTCGAACATGCCGACCGAAACGATCCGATCGAACTTGCCGGTCAGCGCGCGATAATCGATCAGTTCGAACCGCACCCGATCGCCGACACCAGCCTCCTCTGCCCGGCGGCGGGCCACGGCGAGTTGCTCTTCGGACAAGGTGATGCCCAGCACGTCGACGTCGGCGATCCGGTTCAGATACAACGCCATCCCGCCCCAGCCGCAACCGATGTCGAGCACCTTCAGGCCGGGGCGCAGATTGAGCTTGGCGGCGATATGCGCCTTCTTGTCGGCCTGCGCCTGTTCAAGCGCATTGGCCGGGTCGGTGTAATAAGCGCAGCTATATTGCCGGTCGATATCGAGGAAGAGATCGTACAGTCGCCCGTTCAGGTCATAATGGTGGGCGACATTGCGTTTCGATCGCCGCGCCCAGTTGATTCGGTCGAATCGGGCGATGCCGTTGTGGAGCGCGTTGCGCCAGAAGGTCGCCTGCAACTGGTCGCCGCCTTTTTCCCACGGGGCGTTGGCGCGCAGCAGATCGATCAGCCCGCGAATATCGTCGCCTTCTATCGTCAGACGGCCGTCCATCCAGGCTTCGGCGGCCCCCAGCCGCGGGTTGCGCGCGATGAAATTGGGCGCGCCCTTGTCGGTGAAGGCGATATGGATTTCGGGCCAGCCGGATTCGGCCTTGCCGTAAACGCGCGTCTGGCCATCGGCATAGCGCACATGAAGCTGCCCGCGCTTCACGATCCGCGACAGCATCCGTTCAAGCAGCCACATGGCACCTCGCTCCGGTTGACGGCGTTATTCCCCGAATAGTTCGTCAATTTCAGTTCAGTATCAACCCTGTGCGGCAATTGCGCAGGCGGCTTGCCCTTCTGCCCGGCATGGCCTATATCGCGGCTTCTCTCGACATTGGTGACACTGGCGAGGTCGGCTCCACTTCGGGGCCGGCACCGGGGTCGCATGTTCGACGCAGGAGGAAAATGGCCGATATCGACGCGTTGACCAAGCTGATCGAACCCGAAGCGCAGGCTTTGGGGTTTGCGCTGGTGCGTGTCGCGATGTTCGGCGGCAAATCGGATCCGACCTTGCAGGTGATGGCCGAGCGGCCGGACACCCGCCAGCTCGACATCGCCGATTGCGAAGCGCTGTCGCGGCGCATTTCCGAACTGTTCGATACGGTCGATCCGATCGAGGAAGCCTATCGGCTCGAAGTGAGTTCGCCGGGCATCGATCGTCCGCTCACCCGCCTCAAGGATTTCGAGGATTGGGCGGGCTTCGATGCGCGGATCAAGCTGGCCGAGCCGCTGGACGGCCGCAAGCAGTTCGAAGCGCGGCTTCTGGGACTCGAAGGCGATACCGTGAAGGTGTATGCCGAACGGGTCGGCGAAATCGCGATCCCCTATGGTCAGATCGCCAGCGCCAAGCTGATCCTGACCGATGCATTGCTCAAGGCGACCGCCCCGCTTTCCACCGAAGGCGCGGACAGGATTTCGAAGGAAGGATAGGACCTAAGTCATGGCCACCGCCATTTCCGCCAACCGGGCCGAGCTGCTCGCCATCGCCGACGCCGTCGCGCGCGAGAAGCTGATCGACCGCGAAATCGTGATCGAGGCCATGGAAGACGCGATCCAGCGCGCGGCGCGGGCTCGCTACGGCGCTGAAAACGATATCCGCGCCAAGATCGATCCGCGTTCGGGCGACATGCGCCTGTGGCGCGTCGTCGAAGTGGTCGAAGGCGTGGATGACTTTTTCAAGCAGGTCTCCGTCGTCGATGCGCAGAAGCTGCAGAAGGGCGCTGCCGTCGGCGATTTTATCGTCGATCCGCTGCCTCCGATCGAATTTGGCCGCATTGCGGCGCAGGCCGCCAAGCAGGTGATCTTTCAGAAGGTCCGCGATGCCGAGCGCGAGCGCCAGCATGAAGAATTCAAGGATCGCGCCGGCGAAATCATCACCGGCGTCGTCAAGCGCGTCGAATTCGGCCATGTCGTGGTCGATCTCGGCCGCGCTGAAGGCGTTATCCGCCGCGATCAGCAGATCCCGCGCGAAGTGCTGCGTGTCGGCGATCGCGTCCGTTCGCTGATCCTGTCGGTCCGTCGCGAAAATCGCGGTCCGCAGATCTTCCTCAGCCGCGCGCATCCCGATTTCATGAAGAAGCTGTTCGCGCAGGAAGTGCCTGAAATCTACGACGGCATCATCGAGATCAAGGCCGCCGCCCGCGATCCGGGTTCGCGCGCCAAGATCGGCGTGATCAGCCATGATGGCTCGATCGATCCGGTTGGCGCGTGCGTCGGCATGAAGGGTAGCCGCGTTCAGGCTGTCGTCCAGGAAATGCAGGGCGAAAAGATCGATATCATCCCCTGGTCGCCCGACACCGCGACCTTCGTGGTGAACGCGCTCCAGCCGGCCCAGGTCGCCCGCGTCGTCATCGACGAGGAAGAAGAGCGGATCGAAGTGGTCGTCCCCGACGATCAGCTTTCGCTCGCGATCGGCCGTCGCGGCCAGAATGTCCGCCTCGCCAGCCAGTTGACCGGCAAGGCGATCGACATCCTGACCGAAGCCGACGCCAGCGAAAAGCGGCAGAAGGAATTCGTCCAGAACAGCGAACTGTTCCAGGGTGAGCTCGACGTCGATGAAACGCTGGCCCAGTTGCTGGTCGCCGAAGGTTTCGGCAGCCTCGAAGAAGTCGCTTATGTCGACGCCGACGAAATCGCGTCGATCGAAGGCTTTGACGAGGAACTTGCGGCTGAGTTGCAGAGCCGTGCGCAGGAAGCGCTGGACCGCCGCGAACAGGCCAATCGCGACGAGCGCCGCGCGCTCGGCGTCGAGGATGACCTCGCCGAACTGCCGTACCTCACCGAAGCCATGCTGGTGACGCTGGGCAAGGCGGGGATCAAGACGCTCGACGATCTGGCCGATCTGGCGACCGACGAACTGATCCAGAAGAAGCGCGCCGAACCGCGCCGCCGCGCCGAAAACGCGCAGAAGCGGCCGGAAGACAAGGGCGGCGTGCTTGCCGAATACAACCTGTCGGATGAACAGGGTAACGAGATCATCATGGCCGCGCGCGCGCATTGGTTCGCTGACGAGACGCAGGAGGACGCGTCGGCGGATGGCGAACAATGAGCATCAGCACGCGAATGTAAGCGGCAAGCCCCCCCGTCCCGCTCGCGGGAAGGGGGTAAGCCCGCACGCGCCGGACAGCCTGGCGCGGATGGCGAAGCCGTGCCCGAATCGGCCGCGCGCGGAACGCATGCGGCGGCCACCGCCGATCGGCATGTGGCCGAACGCAAATGCGTGCTTTCGGGCGAGCATGGCGAACGCGACGGGTTGATTCGTCTCGCGCTTGGCCCCGATGGCACCGTCGCGCCCGATATCCGGGCGAAGGCGGGCGGCCGGGGGGCGTGGATCGCGGTCGATCGCGTCGCGCTGGAAACGGCGATCGCCAAGGGTAAGCTGAAAGGTGCGCTTGCCCGTGCGTTCAAGACGGCAGCATTCCTGATTCCCGATGATCTGCCCGCGCAGATCGAACGGGCGCTGGAACGGTCCGCGCTCGATCGGCTGGGGCTGGAAGCGCGCGCCGGAAATCTTCTTACCGGCAGCGAAAAAATCGTGGACGCGGCGCGCAAGGGTACGGTGGCGATGCTGCTGCACGCCCGCGATGCGGCCGCAGATGGCACCCGCAAGCTCGATCAGGCGTGGCGGGTGGGTCTCGACATGGAAGGCACGGATACGCGGGGACTCGTAATCCCGGCGAGCCGTGCCATATTGTCGATGGCTTTGGGGCGCGAAAATGTGGTACATATCGCGCTTATCGCGCCGGCTGCCGCCGCGCGCGTTTCCGATGCACTTGGCCGCTGGCGCGGCTTTATTGGACGGAACGGTAGCACCGAACCTTGCGATATGACGTCGCAAGGCCCATCGGCGCTACGGGAATCGAAGTTGAAGGGTTCGGGTACTCGATGAGCGATAACGACAAGCCGAAACTGGGTATGCGCGCGCCTTTGGGCCTGAAGCGTACGGTGGAGACGGGCAAGGTGAAGCAGAGCTTCAGCCATGGCCGGTCCAACACCGTCGTGGTCGAGGTCAAGCGTCGCCGTATCCTCGGCAAGCCCGGCGAGGCCGAAGCGCCCGTGCAGGAGGCCGCACCGGCCCCGGCACCGGCCCCCGCCCCCGCGCCGGTGGTGGCCGAGCCGGCCCCCGCGCCTGCACCCGCGCCCGCGCCGGTGGTGGCGCCGACGCCCGCACCTGAGCCTGAGCCGGTTGCGCCTGTCGTGGCGGTCGAACCTGCCCCTGCACCGGAACCCGCAGCGCCGGCCCCGGTCGCCGTGGAACCCGCGCCCGCGCCGGTCGCCGAACCCGCGCCTGTGGCGCCGCCTGCGCCTGTGGCTGCGCCGACGCCTGCGCCTGTCGCGCCTAAGCCGGCTCCTGCGCCTGTTTCCCGCGCCCCGGCCCGTACGCCGCCGCGTCCGGCCAACATGCGCCCGATGACGCCGCTTGAACGGCGCGAGCAGCAGGCTCGTCTGCTGCGCGAGGCCGAAGAAGCGCGGATGACGGCGCTTGAAGAAGCGCGCCGTCGCGAAGATCGCGAAAAAGCGGAGGCGACCGAAGAGGAACGCCGTCGCGTCGAAGAAAATCGCCTCGCTGCCGAGGAGGCCGCCAAGGCCGCGGCCATCGCGGCCGAGGAAGCGGCCAAGGCGGCTGCCGAAGCCGCCGCGCGTGGCGAAGCCGAACCGGCCGCCGCCGAGGCGCCTGCCGCGTCGGGCGAACGGGGCACGGGTGCGCCCCCGCCGCGTCGTTTCACCCCGGTTGTCGCGCCCAAGCGCCCCGAACCGGCCAAGCCGTCGCGCGATCGCAAGGGTGATGACCGGCGTCAGTCGGGCAAGCTCACGGTTACCCGTGCGCTGTCCGATGGCGATGGTGGCGCCCGTGCGCGCAGCCTGGCCGCGCTCAAGCGCGCCCGCGAAAAGGACAAGCGCGCGCACCAGATGGGCGGCCCCGCCGCCAAGCAGGTGCGCGATGTCGTCGTGCCCGACACGATCACGGTGGCCGAACTCGCCAACCGCATGGCCGAACGCGGCGCCGATCTCGTCAAGGCGCTGTTCAAGATGGGGATGCCCGTCACGGTCAATCAGTCGATCGATCAGGACACGGCGGAACTGCTCGTCACGGAATTTGGCCACAACATCAAGCGCGTGTCCGAAAGCGATGTCGACATCGTGACCACGGATGACGTGGATGCCGATGAAACGCTGGTGGCGCGTCCGCCGGTGGTGACGATCATGGGTCACGTCGATCACGGCAAGACCAGCCTGCTCGATGCCCTGCGCGGCACCGACGTGGCGTCGGGCGAAGCCGGTGGCATCACCCAGCATATCGGCGCCTATCAGGTGACGATGAAGTCGGGCGACAAGATCACCTTCCTCGATACGCCGGGCCACGAAGCGTTCAGCGAAATGCGCGCCCGCGGCGCCAACGTCACCGATATCGTGGTGATCGTGGTGGCGTCGGACGATGGCATCCGTCCGCAGACGATCGAGGCGATCAACCACACCAGGGCCGCCGGCGTTCCGATGATCATCGCGATCAACAAGATCGACAAGCCGGGCGGCAATGCGCAGAAGGTGCGCGAAGCGCTGCTCCAGCACGACGTTCAGGTCGAAAGCATGGGCGGCGACGTGCAGGAAGTGGAAGTGTCGGGTCTCAAGAAGATCGGCCTCGACGAGTTGATCGAAAAGATCCAGCTTCAGGCCGAACTGCTCGAACTGAAGGCCAATCCCAACCGCGCGGCCGAAGGCACGGTGATCGAAGCCAAGCTCGACAAGGGCCGTGGCCCGGTCGCGACGATCCTCGTCGGCCGCGGCACGCTCAATGTCGGCGATATCTTCGTCGTCGGCGCCGAAAGCGGCAAGGTGCGTGCGCTCGTCAACGACAAGGGCCAGCAGGTGAAGTCGGCCGGCCCGTCAACCCCGGTCGAAGTGCTGGGTCTGTCGGGCGTTCCGGGGGCGGGCGATCCGCTGTCGGTGGTCGAGAACGAAGCCCGCGCCCGCGAAGTTGCGGCCTATCGTGCCGGTGTCATCCACCAGAAGCGGACGACGTCGGCCCCGGCCAGCCTGGAATCGATGTTCTCGGCGCTGCGCGAAAAGCAGGCCCAGCAATATCCGGTGGTGGTCAAGGCCGACACGCAAGGGTCGGTCGAAGCGATCATCGGGTCGCTCAACAAGATCTCGACCGATCTTATCCAGGTGCGCATCCTGCATTCGGGTGTCGGCGGCATCACCGAAAGCGATGTCACGCTGGCCGCGGCTTCGAAGGCGCCGATCATCGGCTTCAACGTCCGCGCCAACGCCAAGGCCCGCGAATTTGCGACGCGGGACGGGGTCGCGCTCAAATATTATGACGTGATCTACGATCTGCTGGATGAAATCCGCGCCGCGATGGCCGGCCAGCTTGGCCCGGAATATTTCGAAACGGTCGTCGGCCGCGCCGAAATCCGCGAAGTCTTCTCGGCCGGCAAGCACGGCAAGGCGGCGGGTCTGCTCGTCACCGAAGGCTTCATCCGCAAGGCCCTGCGCGCCCGCGTCACCCGCGACGATGTCATCATCTACAATGGCTCGATCGCGTCGCTGCGCCGGTTCAAGGATGATGTGCCCGAGGTCCGCGCGGGCCTCGAATGCGGCATCACCCTCGAAGGATCGACCGACATCAAGCCGGGCGATTTCCTCGAAACGTTCGAAGTCGAGGAACGCGCGCGCACGCTGTGATCGCGATTGCGGGAAGTTCGGCCGTCGCCCCGGTTCACGCCGGGGTGACGCGCCATTTGTGGGAAAGGCCACGGCGTGCGCCGTAATGAAACCCCCGAAGGCAAGTCGGTCCGCGTGCTGCGCGTCGGCGAACAGGTGCGCCATGCCCTGTCCGACGTGCTGATGCGCGGCGATGTGCATGACGATGTGCTGACCAGTCACAGCGTGTCCGTCACCGAAGTCCGCATGTCGCCCGATCTGCGCCACGCCACCGCGTTCGTGAAGCCGTTGCTCGGCACGGACGAGGATGTGGTGCTGAAGGCGCTGCGCACCAATACCGCCTATCTGCAAAGCGAAGTCGCGCGGCGGGTGAACACCAAATATGCCGCGAAGCTCAAATTCCTGATCGATGAAAGCTTCGATGAAGGCGGGCATATCGATGCCGTGCTGCGTCGCCCCGACATCGCGCGCGATCTGGAAAAAGACGAAGACTGAACGCCGCGTCGGCCAAGGGGGGCAAGCTGGCATCGCGTGGAAAGGATAAGCCCATGGCCGAAGCCGATCGCCTGCACGCCCCGCTTGCCGACGGCGATGTCGCGCTCATCCCGCTGGAAGAAGCCGATCGCGCTGCGCTGCGGGCGGCCTGTGCGGCGGACGGGGAAATCTGGCGGATCTACAATGTCTCTTATGGTCCCGAACATTTCGACGCGAGCTTCGATGCGCTGATGGCCAATCCGGCGCGGCTGGCCTTTGCCGTCCGGCAGGGGGGGGCGCTGGTCGGGATGACGGCGTTTCTCGGGATCGATGCGGCCCGGGGGCTGCTGGAAATCGGCAACAGCTATATCGCGCCCGCCGTGCGTGGCACCGGGCTGAATGGCCGGATCAAGCGGCTGATGATCGATCATGCCATTGCCTGCGGGTTCCGCCGGATCGAATTTCGCGTCGACGCGCGCAACGCCCGGTCCATGGCGGCGGTGGAAAAGATCGGCGGGGTCAGGGAAGGGGTGCTGCGGCAGGAACGGATCACCTGGAACGGGCATGTCCGCGATACCGCGCTCTATTCGATCCTCGCGCATGAATGGCGCGGAAACGACGGCTTCAGCGCGAGTTCATGACGGCGGCGGTATGGCCGGCGGCATGACCACGCCCCATTTCATCACATCGCTTGCCGGGGCCGCCGCGCTGGTCGTGGGGCTATCCGGCCTGTCCGCAACCCCTGCATCGACAGCACCAGCCGTGGGCGAGGAGGCGTCGATCCCCTTCGTCAGCGCCGGTTCGATCCGCGATTTTCGCGTGGTCGATCGCGACACGCTTTATGTGCAGGATATCCAGCGCAACTGGTATCGCGCCGAACTGATGGCGCCCTGCACCGATCTGCCATTTGCCGAAACGATCGGATTCGATGTGCGCGGCACCAATCGTTTCGATCGCTTCTCGTCGGTGCTGGTGCGGGGGCAGCATTGCCCGCTCAAAAGCCTTGTCGTCAGCGCGCCGCCGCCGAAGAAAGCCAAAAAGAAGGGCTGATTGGCATGCCGGCCGTCCGATGATGGTTGGATAACGCGCGCGCCCCGCCTACAGGCCGGCCGATGGACGGATGGATCATTATCGATAAGCCGCTGGGCATGGGGTCGACGCAGGTCGTCTCGGCGGTCAAGCGCGCGTTGCGCCAGGGCGGCTATGGCAAGTTCAAGGTCGGCCATGGCGGGACGCTCGATCCGCTGGCGACGGGTGTTCTGCCGGTTGCGATCGGCGAAGCGACCAAGCTTTCGGGGCGGATGCTCGACGCCGACAAGGCCTATGATTTCACCATCGGCTTCGGTGTCCAGACGGATACGCTGGATGCGGAAGGCACCGCGATCGCCACGTCGGATGTTCGCCCGGCGCGGGCGGAGGTGGATGCGGTGCTGCCGCGGTTCACCGGGCCGATCGAACAGGTGCCGCCGGTCTATTCCGCGCTGAAGGTGGATGGTGCCAGGGCCTATGATCTGGCCCGTGCCGGCGAAGACGTGGAACTCAAGGCCCGCGCCGTCACCATCCACGCGCTGACGCTGGTCGAATCGACCGAAAGTTCCGCCACCCTGTCGGCCCGCGTGTCCAAGGGAACCTATATTCGCAGCCTTGCGCGGGACATTGCATTGGCCGCTGGCACGGTCGGCCATGTCACCATGTTGCGCCGCACGAAGGCGGGTCCGTTCACCCTGGATCAGGCAATTTCACTGGACAAACTGGACGAATTCGCTAAGGGCCACGCGCTTGAAGAACTACTCCTGCCACTGACGGCGGGGCTGGACGACATCCCGGCTCTACCCGTCACGCCCGATCAGGCAAGGGCGCTCCGCGAGGGGCGAAAGTTGATCGGAGCGGCCACGCGCCAGGGCCTCCATCTTGCGGTTTCAGGACAGGTTCCTGTGGCGCTTGTGGAGATAACCGGTCCGGAAATCCGGGTGGTGCGCGGTTTCAATATCGCGATGTCGAAGGAAGAAAACGCATGACGATTACCGCTGCACGCAAGGCCGAACTGATCACCACCCACGCCCGCGGCGAAGGTGACACCGGCAGCCCCGAAGTTCAGGTTGCGATCCTTTCCGAACGCATCTCGAATCTGACCGAGCACTTCAAGACCCACGCCAAGGACAATCATTCGCGGCGCGGCCTTCTGATGCTGGTCAACAAGCGTCGCAGCCTTCTCGATTATCTGAAGCGGGAAGACAACGCACGCTACGCGGATCTCATCGCCAAGCTCGGGCTTCGTAAGTGAGCCTGAGCCACTGACCGAAACGGCCCCTTCACGGGGCCGTTTCTCGTTTCGGGGCCATTGCATTCGGCTTCGAAGCAACTTCCCGGACCCGGCATTCGGCCGTGGTCCGGTTTCGGGCAGGACGCCCGATCATGGGGCCGGACGCCGGCCCCGCTACAGGCCCCGCCGGCATAGGGCTGGCGGCAGGAAGGAACAAAGATGTTCGACATCAAGAAGCAGGAAATCCAGTGGGGCGGCAAGACGCTGACCCTGGAAACGGGCCGCGTTGCCCGTCAGGCCAACGGCGCGGTTGTCGCGACGCTCGGCGAAACCGTTGTGCTTTGCGCCGTCACGGCTGCGCGCAGCGTGAAGGAAGGGCAGGATTTCTTCCCGCTCACCGTCCATTATCAGGAGAAGTATTTCTCGTCGGGTCGCATCCCCGGCGGCTTCTTCAAGCGTGAACGCGGCGCGACCGAAAAGGAAACGCTGGTTTCCCGCCTGATCGATCGTCCGATCCGCCCGCTGTTCCCGGAAGGGTTCTACAACGAAATCAACGTCATCTGCCAGGTGCTGAGCTATGACGGCGAAAACGAGCCGGATATTCTGGCGATGATCGCGGCGTCGGCCGCGCTCACGCTGTCGGGCGTGCCGTTCATGGGTCCGATCGGTGCTGCGCGCGTCGGCTATCAGGATGGCGAATTCATCCTGAACCCGACCGATGCGCAGGTTGCCGAAGGTGAACTCGATCTCGTCGTCGCCGGCACGCATGATGCGGTGATGATGGTCGAATCCGAAGCCAAGGAGCTTTCGGAAGAGATCATGCTCGGCGCCGTGATGTTCGGCCATCGCGAAATGCAGAAGGTGCTCGACGCGATCATCGGTCTGGCCGAACAGGCTGCCAAGGATCCGTGGGATCTGGCCGCTCAGCCCGACACCAGCGCGATGAAGACGAAGCTGAAGAAGCTCGTCGGCAAGGAAATCACCGCGGCGTACAAGCTGACCAACAAGTCGGCCCGTTCGGACGCGCTGAACGAAGCCCGCGCCAAGGCGAAGGTTGCGTTTGCCGATGCCAGCCCGCAGGACCAGATGGTCGCCAACAAGCTGGTCAAGAAGCTTGAGGCCGAAATCGTCCGCACCGCGATCCTCAAGGATGGCCGCCGCATCGACGGCCGCGACACGAAGACCGTTCGCCCGATCGAGGCGACCGTGCACTTCCTGCCGCGCGCCCATGGTTCGGCGCTGTTCACGCGCGGCGAAACCCAGACCATCGCCACCTGCACCCTTGGCACCAAGGATGCCGAGCAGATGATCGATGGGCTGACCGGCCTGCGCTACGAAAACTTCATGCTGCACTACAACTTCCCGCCTTATTCGGTCGGCGAAGTGGGTCGTTTCGGTGCGCCTGGCCGTCGCGAAATCGGCCATGGCAAGCTGGCGTGGCGCGCATTGCACGGCGTGCTGCCGACGAAGGAGGAATTCCCCTACACGATCCGTCTCACCTCGGACATCACCGAGTCGAACGGGTCGTCGTCGATGGCCACCGTGTGCGGCGGCAGCCTCGCGCTCATGGATGCCGGCGTGCCGATCAAGCGCCCGGTTTCGGGCATCGCGATGGGCCTGATCCTCGAAGGCAAGGATTTCGCGGTTCTCAGCGACATCCTGGGTGACGAAGATCATCTCGGCGACATGGATTTCAAGGTGGCCGGTACATCGGAAGGCATCACCAGCCTGCAGATGGACATCAAGATCGCCGGGATCACCGAAGAGATCATGAAGGTCGCGCTGGAACAGGCCAGCGGCGGTCGTGCACACATCCTGGGCGAAATGGCCAAGGCGCTCGATCACACCCGTGAAGAACTGTCGGCCCATGCGCCGCGCATCGAAACGATGAACGTCCCCAAGGAAAAGATCCGCGACGTCATCGGCACCGGCGGCAAGGTGATCCGCGAGATCGTCGCCCAGACCGGCGCGAAGGTCGACATCGAAGACGACGGCACGGTCAAGATCAGCTCGTCCGATCCGGAAAAGATCGAAGCCGCCAAGAACTGGATCATCGGCATCGTCGCCGAGGCCGAAGTCGGCAAGATCTACACCGGCAAGGTCGTCAACCTCGTCGATTTCGGCGCGTTCGTGAATTTCATGGGCGGCAAGGATGGGCTCGTCCACGTCTCCGAAATCAAGAATGAGCGCGTGGCCAAGGTGTCCGACGTCCTGTCCGAAGGGCAGGAAGTGAAGGTCAAGGTGCTGGAAGTCGATCAGCGCGGCAAGGTTCGCCTGTCGATGCGCGTCGTCGATCAGGAAACCGGCGCCGAGCTGGAAGATACCCGCCCGGCGCGTGAACCGCGCGAAGGCGGCGATCGTGGCCCGCGCGGCGACCGTGGTGATCGCGGCGACCGTCGCCGTGAGGGTGGTGATCGCGGCCCGCGTCGCGATGGCGGCCGTGGCCCCCGTCGTGAAGGCGGCCGGGATGACGGCCCCGCGCCGGAATTCGCGCCTGCGTTCCTGAAGCGCGACGACGATTGATCGCTCAGGCGGATCATTGAAATGGAAAAGGGGGCCAATGGCCCCCTTTTCTTTGTCCGGGCGGCGGCGCCCTGTTGTTACATTGCGTTGACGGCGGCGGCCGCATTGCCACCCGCGTCTTCGATCGCGTCAGCGCGATTTTCGCCTTCCTCGCGCAGCGCATCGGCCTGATCCTTCAGCGCGTCGGCCTGGATTTCGTTGGTGGTGGTGTCGGCGACGGCATCCAGCTGGTCGGCCTGATTGTCATAAGCCTGCTCGACATTGTCGGCGGCCGCATCGCTGCTTTTGCTGCCACAGGCGGCCAGCGCGGCGAAAGCCATGATGGCGCTGAGCTTGAGAATCCGGTTCATGCACGTCCCCTGCTTTGCTTCGCGACGGCCGAAAAACATGTCCACGGCCGAGGGGGTGGAAGCGATGAAACGCGCAACGGTTCCCAAAATCGCGACGAAGCGAGGGATGCGCGGTGATGGAATGCTTGGAAAGCGGGGTGTTTGCGTCGCGCGCTGCCGTGCGCGGAACGGTTAAGTCCGGGGGGTTCTGTTGCCCGGCCCCCCCGGGGGCCGCTGGATTCCGCTTCTGTTGCCCGGTGCGGACCGAACCGCGCTTAAGCCTTATAACTTCGTCCGTGAGGACTCAGTTATGCAGCAATCGCGAGCGCCTCGTTGTCGTTGGCACTTGTAGGTTTTGAACGGTTTTGCGGCGCATTCAGGCCGGGCAAAAATATCGTCTTTGAATACACGTCGATCCTAGTTCGGCCCCGTCAGGAGCCCCGGACCTGAAAGGCCTGGGGTTTCTGGTGGAGCCGCCGGGTACCGCCCCCGGGTCCGCTGCATCTATTCCACGACATCATTTATCACCATAGCCGGGCGAACCCGGCACCCTCCATATAGGGCGGCGGAACGATGTTGAGAAGCCCTGCTTGTGCGCGATGCAGGGATCAGTTGAGCGGGCGCTTCTTCAGCTCGTCGCGGATTTCGCGCAGCAAGGCGACGTCGGCCGGTTCGGCGGCAGCGGCTTCTTCGGCCTTGGGCATCGCCCGGTTCACCGCGCGTACGACCAGGAAGATGATGAAGGCGACGATGAGGAAATTCACTGCGATGGTGATGAACTGGCCATAACCCAGCAGCGGCACGCCCGCGGCCTTCAGGTCGGCATAGCTGCTGAGCGAACCCTTATACCCTTCGGGCACGTCGCCAAGGCGGACGAAATAGCCCGAAAAATCCAGCCCGCCGAATATCTTGCCGATGACCGGCATCAGGATATCGTCGGTCAGGGATGTGATGATCTTGCCGAACGCGGCGCCGATGATCACGGCGACGGCAAGGTCGATCACATTGCCGCGGTTGATGAAGGTCTTGAACTCATTGAGCATGGTCTGGTCTCCCTGCTGGATGGCGCTTTGTCCTGCCGTTGCCCGCCAAGATCAAGCGCCTGATTGCCAGCAGCGGCGACGCCGCCTAAGCGCGGGGCATGAACGAGAATGAAGTCGAAATCATGTGGCGCGGCCGTTTCATCGAAGCGCGGCGGCGCGACACATGGGAATATGTCGGTCGTCCGCGCGGGATCGAGGCCGCCGTCATCCTGGCTATCGACGACGGCCATGTCCTGCTGGTCGAACAATATCGCGTGCCGTTGCAGGCGTCCTGCCTCGAACTGCCGGCCGGGCTTGTCGGCGATGAAGAACAGGGCGAAGCGATCGAAAGTGCCGCCGCGCGCGAGCTGGAGGAAGAAACCGGCTACCGTCCCGGCCGGGTCGAATCCGCCGGGCGCTTCGCTTCCTCGCCGGGCATGGTCTCGGAAACATTCACCCTCGTCGTCGCGCATGATCTGGTGAAAGTCAGCGAAGGCGGGGGCGTGGCGGGCGAAAATATCCGTGTCCACCGGGTGCCGCTGGCCGAAATCGCGGCCTTCATCGCGGCCAAGCGGGGCGAAGGGCTGGTGATGGACGTGCGCCTGCTTTTGCTGCTGGGCGCGGGGCTGATCGGATCAATGCACCGTTAGCAGGGGCGAGCGCCCGTAACGTGGCTTGCCCCGGTGCGTTTGGCCCTTTAAGCGAAGATATCATGTCAGCACCGATCCTTATTGCACCGTCCATCCTGTCCGCCGATTTCGCCAAGCTGGGCGAGGAGGTCAGGGCGGTCGACGCGGCGGGTGCGGACTGGATCCATGTCGACGTGATGGATGGCCATTTCGTGCCCAACATCACCATCGGCCCGTCGGTGGTGAAGGCGCTGCGCCCGCATTCGGCAAAGCCGTTCGACGTCCATCTGATGATTTCCCCGGTCGACGCCTATCTGGAGGCGTTCGCCGATGCCGGGGCCGATATCATCACCGTCCACCCCGAAGCCGGGCCGCACACCCACCGCACGGTGCAGCGGATCAAGGCGCTGGGCAAGAAAGCGGGCATTTCGCTCAACCCGGCGACGCCTGCCAAGATGCTCGATTATCTGCTCGAAGATATCGATCTCGTTCTGGTGATGAGCGTCAATCCCGGTTTTGGCGGGCAGAGCTTCATCACCAGCCAGCTGCGCAAGATCGAAGCGATCCGCAAATCGATCGACAAGCTGGGCAAGCCGATTCACCTCGAAGTCGACGGTGGCATCGACATTGGCACGATCCGCAGCGCGCGTGATGCGGGCGCGGATGTGTTCGTCGCCGGCACGGCCACGTTCCGCGGCGGTCCGGGGGCCTATGCCGCCAACATCGCGGCGCTGAAGGCGGCGTGAGCGCGGTTGGCCCGGTCGATCCGCCCGCGGTCGACGGGCCGGACGGGATCGAACCCGGCAAGCGTTTGATCCGCGTGGCCACCGATCAGGGTCTTTCGCTGGCCGAACGGCTGGCCAATCGCCTGCACAAGCTGGCATGGCGCACGCCGCTGCACGCGCTGCGCCTGCGCGGCCGCTATCCCTTGAAGCTGCTGGCCGTGCCGGCCGATCCGATCGCGGGCGATCCCGCGCTCGGCCAGGCGATCCTGGCCGGCCATATCCAATATGGCGGCGAGGCGATCGCGCTCAATACGCTGGATTTCAGCGCACTTGGGGTATCATCGGCGCTGGCGGATCATGTCCACAGCTTTGCCTGGCTGCGCGATCTGGCCGCCGCCGCCCCGCGCGATCAGGCAGCGCCGATCGCCGAACGGGTGTTGCGGCAATGGATTGCGGCGTTCGGCAATCATGTCGCCGAACCGGCGTGGCGCGCCGATCTGTGGGGCCGGCGTATCCTGTTCTGGGCGTCCTATGCGCCCCTCATCCTGTCGAGCGGTGATCTGGTTTACCGTTCGGCGGTGCTCAACGGCCTTGCCCGTGGCGCGCGCCATCTGGATCGCGGGGCAGACAAGGCGCCGCAGGGTCCGGCGCGAATCGCGGCCTGGTGCGGGGTCGTCGCGGCCGGGCTGCTGGTGCCCGGTGGCGAACAGCGGTTGGCGCATGGCGAAGCGGGTTTGGCCCGCGCGCTGGGGCAGGCGCTTTATGGCGATGGTGGGCTGGCCAACCGGTCACCCGTCGCGCAGCTCGAACTGATCGAATTGCTGTCGCAGCTTCGTGCCGTTTATCTGGCCCGTCGCCGCGAACCGGCCCCGCTGATCGAAGATGCGCTGGCCCGTGCCGTCCCGGCGTTGCTGGGCGTCACGATGGGCGATGGGGCGCTGTCCAGCTGGCAGGGTGGCGCGCCGGTTGGCGGCCAGCGGGTTTCAGCGGCGATCGAGGCGTCGACGGTGCGCGCCCGGCCGCTGCGGCAGGCGCGCGACTGGGGGTATCAGCGGCTGATCTGCGGGCAGACGGTGATCGTGCTCGATGCAGCCCCCCCGCCGGTATCGCGCGTGGCCAGCGGCGGTTGCGCATCGACCTTGGCGTTCGAACTGTCCGACGCGGGCCAGCGGCTGGTGATCAATTGTGGCGGCGCGCGTGGTGGCGCGCGGCTGCCGGCGGCGCTGGGCGAAGCATTGCGGTCGACTGCGGCGCATTCCACGCTGGTCATCGCCGACAGCAATTCCACCGCGATCCATGCCGATGGTTCGCTGGGGCGCGGCGTTGGCGAGGTGGAACTGGATCGGCAGGAAAGCGATACCGGCAGCCGGGTCGAGGCCAGCCATGATGGCTATGTCCGTCGATTCGGCTTCGTCCATCAACGTCAGCTGGCGCTTGCCGCCGATGGCCGCGAATTGCGTGGCGAAGATGTGCTGTTGCCATCCGGTCGCCGCCGTCGCGCGCATGAAACACGCTTTGCCGTCCGCTTCCATCTGGCGCCCGGTGTCGAAGTGACGCCGACCGCCGATAATCTCGGCGCGTTGCTGCGGCTGCCCGATGGCCGCCTGTGGCAATTCCGCTGTCGTGGCGGGACGATGGCGATCGAAGAAAGCCTGTGGGTGGATGGCGACGGGCAACCCCGGCCATCCTATCAGCTTGTCGTCGAAGGCGTGGCGGCGTCTGGTGGCGCCAATGTCGGCTGGCTGTTCAAACGCGCGGGCTGACGCGCAGCTATGATCGGGCAAGACTGAAGGGTGGCATCGGCGGCGGCATTGGCCTAACGGAAGCGGCAAAATCCCATCAGGACTTTGCACCATGACCGACGTGAAGATCACCCGTGCCCTTCTTTCCGTGTCCGACAAGGCCGGCCTTGCCGATCTTGGCCGTGCGCTCGCCCGCCATGGCGTCGAACTCGTGTCGACCGGCGGCACCGCCAAGGCGTTGCGCGATGAAGGGCTGGAGGTGCGCGACATCTCCGATCTCACCGGTTTCCCGGAAATGATGGACGGCCGCGTCAAGACGCTGCATCCCAAGGTGCATGGCGGCCTGCTCGCGGTGCGTGACGATGCGGCGCACATGGCGGCGGCGGCCGACCATGCGATCGGCATGATCGATCTCGTCATCGTCAATCTCTACCCCTTCGCGCAGACCGTGGCCAAGGGCGCGGAACGCGACGAGGTGATCGAGAATATCGATATTGGCGGCCCGTCGATGGTGCGGTCTGCCGCCAAGAACCACGCCTTCGTCGCGATCGTCACCGATCCGGCCGATTATGGCGCGCTGATCGCCGAAATGGACGCCAAGGCCGGCGCCACCTCGCTCGAATTGCGCCGTCGCCTCGCCGCCACCGCCTTTTCGGCAACCGCCGCTTATGACGCGACGATTGCGTCCTGGTTCGCCTTCGCCGATCAGGGCCAGGCCTTTCCGCCGGCGCTGTCGGTGCCGCTCAGCAAGGGCGCCGAACTGCGTTATGGCGAAAACCCGCACCAGTCGGCCGCGCTCTATCTGCCGACCGGGCCTGCCGCACGCGGCATCGCCCAGGCCGAACAGGTTCAGGGCAAGGAACTGAGCTACAATAATTATAATGATGCGGATGCGGCGCTGGAACTGGTCAGCGAATTTCGCGATGGGCCGCCCACCGTCGTCATCGTGAAACATGCCAATCCGTGCGGCGTGGCATCGGCCGATACGCTGATCGAGGCGTATGAAGCCGCCCTTGCGTGCGACAGCGTTTCGGCCTTTGGCGGCATCATCGCCGTCAACCGCCCGCTCGACGGGCCGACCGCCGAAGCCATTTCGGGCATCTTCACCGAAGTCGTGGCCGCCCCCGCTGCCGACGAAGCGGCCCGCGCGGTGTTTGCCAAGAAGAAGAATCTGCGCCTCTTGATCACCGGCGATCTGCCCGATCCCGCGCGCCCCGGCCTGACGATGAAGACGATCGCTGGCGGCATGCTCGTCCAGTCGCGCGACAATGGCCGCGTGACCCGCGACATGCTGAAAGTCGTCACCAAGCGCCAGCCGACCAGCCAGGAACTGGAAGATTGCCTGTTTGCGTGGACGGTGGCCAAGCACGTCAAATCGAACGCGATCGTCTATGCCAAGGGCGGTTCCACCGCTGGCGTCGGCGCTGGCCAGATGAACCGTCTGGAATCCGCGCGCATCGCCGCCTGGAAGGCCAAGGACGCCGCCGACAAGGCGAACTGGGCGGAACCCCGCACGATCGGTTCGGCGGTGGCCTCCGACGCCTTCTTCCCCTTTGCCGATGGCCTGCTGGCCGCGGTCGAGGCGGGCGCGACCGCGGTGATCCAGCCGGGCGGCTCGATCCGCGACGCCGAAGTGATCGCGGCGGCCGACGAAGCCGGCCTCGCGATGGTGTTCACCGGCATGCGCCACTTCCGCCACTAATATGGTGCCGCCGCCATCCCGATTGTCGATCGGGATGGCGGCGAACCGGATCAATCCTCCAGCGCGGCATCCAGGCTGATGTCGGCGTTCAGCACCTTGGAAACCGGGCAGTTCGCCTTGGCCTTGGCCGCCAGTTCCTGAAACTGTTCGGCGGTGGCACCCGGCACCGTGCCCCGCAGGGTCAGCGCGATCGCGGTGATCGCAAAGCCCGAATCGAGCTTTTCCAGCGTCACTTTCGCGGTGGTTTCCATATTTTCGGCGGTCAGGCCGGCTTCGTTCAGGATCAGCGACAGCGCCATGGTGAAGCAGGCGGCGTGCGCGGCGCCGATCAGTTCTTCGGGGTTTGATCCCTTCTGCCCTTCGAAGCGCGACGCAAATCCATAGGGATAGGCATCCAGCGCGCCGCTTTCGGTGGTGATCGCGCCGCGCCCGTCCTTCAGCCCGCCGGACCAGGCGGCGGACCCTTTTCTGACGATCTTCATGCACCGACTCCTCACATCATGGATGGAAGGGGGCAACATGCGACCAATATATTGCCGGGGAAAGGCCCCGGCCGGGGTCAGGCGGGCCGGCGCGGCTGGATGTTGTTGGCCACCTGCCGCATCACCACGTCGTCATGCTGGTTGAACACGGTGACCTTCACCTTGAGGAAGCCGATATCGGGGCGCGATTTCGGTTCGCTCTTGGCCAGCACCTCGGTTTCCACCCGCAGCGTATCGCCGGGGTAAACCGGCTTCACCCAGCGCATCTCGTCGATACCCGGCGAACCCAGCGAAAAGTGGCCGGTCTTCTGGCCTTCATCGACCAGCATCCGCATCACCATCGCGGCGGTGTGCCAGCCGCTGGCGGAGAGCCGGCCGAAGATCGGGTTGGCGGCGGCGGCGGCATCATCGAGGTGGAAGGGCTGGGGGTCATAGGCCGCCGCGAACGCGATCACTTCGTCGCGGGTCACGGCATAATCGCCGAACCGTTCGACTTCCCCGACCGCATAATCCTCGAAATATTTCGCCACGCCGCTGCCTCAGACGTTGAACCGGAACAGCATCACGTCGCCGTCCTGCACCACATATTCCTTGCCTTCGGAACGCAGCTTGCCCGCTTCGCGCGCGCCCGCTTCGCCCTTGCACGCGACATAATCGGCGTAGGCGATCGTTTCGGCGCGGATGAAGCCGCGTTCGAAATCGGTGTGGATCACGCCGGCCGCCTGCGGGGCCTTGGCGCCCTTTTCCACGGTCCAGGCGCGCGTTTCCTTGGGGCCTGCGGTGAAGAAGGTGATCAGGTGGAGCAGATCATATCCAGCGCGGATGATGCGCGCGAGGCCGGTTTCGGCCAGGCCCAGATCCGACAGGAATTCGGCGCGGTCGGCGGCGGCCAGGGTTACGATTTCGGCTTCGATCGCGGCGGATACGATGACGGCCTTGGCGCCTTCGCTGGCCGCCTTGGCGAACACGCGTTCGGAAAACGCGTTGCCGTTGGCGGCTGACGCTTCCTCGACATTGCAGACGTACAAAACGGGCTTGGCCGTCAGCAGCTGCGCCTGATCGAACACGCGCTTTTCGTCTTCATCCTTGGGCTGGGTCAGCCGCGCGGGCTTGCCGTCGCGCAGCAGATCGAGCGCCTGGCCGAGCACGGATGCCGCCGCCTTGGCTTCCTTGTCGCCCTGTGCGGCCTTCTTGGCGAACGCCGGCACGCGCTTTTCCAGGCTTTCGAGGTCGGCAAGCATCAGTTCGGTTTCCACCGTCTCGGCATCGGCGATCGGATCGACCTTGCCTTCGACATGGGTGATGTCGCCATCTTCAAAGCAGCGCAGCACATGGACGATCGCGTCCACTTCGCGGATATTGGCGAGGAACTGGTTGCCCAGCCCTTCGCCCTTCGATGCGCCGCGCACCAGCCCGGCAATGTCGACGAAGCCCAGCTGCGTTTCGATCAGCTTGGCCGATCCCGCAATTTCCGCGATCGCGTTCATCCGCGGATCGGGCACGGCGACCTGGCCGACATTGGGTTCGATCGTGCAGAACGGATAATTGGCCGCCTGCGCGGCTGCCGTTTCGGTCAGCGCGTTGAACAGGGTGGACTTGCCGACATTCGGCAGGCCGACGATACCGCAGCGGAAACCCATTCTGATACCTTCTGAACAGCGATGCGGCCGCGCGTGGCGGCCGGTGATGGAAAGGGCGATAGTCGTTTGGCGGGCGAGATGCCAGCCTACCGCTGCTGCCTGAGCGCCACTTCGCTCATGAAGCGGGCATCGTCGCCATCGGCCAGCCATTTCGCCTCGCCCGCGATGGCGCCCAGCATGTCGGCCAGATCGTCCATTTCGGCCTTGGCGTAATTGCCCAGCACATGGCCGGTCACGCGGTCCTTGTGGCCGGGATGGCCGATGCCGATCCGCACCCGGCGAAACGGGTTGCCGATATGCGCTTCGGTGGATCTGAGGCCGTTATGCCCGGCGGTGCCGCCCCCGGTCTTCACCTTCACCTTGAACGGCGCCAGATCGAGTTCGTCGTGGAACGCGGTCACGTCGCCGGTGTCGATCTTGTAGAAGCGCATCGCTTCGCCGACCGATCGGCCGCTTTCGTTCATGAAGGTGGCGGGTTTGAGCAGCAGGATTTTCTGCGATCCGATCCGGCCCTCGCGGATCCAGCCCTGAAACCCCTTTTTCTCAGGGGAAAAGCCATGGACCTCGGCGATCGCGTCGATCGCCATGAAACCCACATTGTGGCGGTGGAGCGCATATTGCGCGCCCGGATTGCCAAGGCCAACCCAGAGCTGGGGCATGAAATGGTTCCCGATCCGGAAGACCTGGTGGCCGGATAGCGGCCGTCAGATCATTTCTGGGCTGCGGCGGCAGCCTTGCTGGCTTCGACGATGGCCTTCATGTCGGTGCCAAAGGCATTGAGACAGCCCATCGCTTCGGCGCCGCGATTGGTGCCCTTGAATTCATTGTCGGCGACGCGCAGCGCTTTCACCAGCGGATCGCCCGACAGGCGCTTGGTCACGCGCGATGCGAAAAAGGGCACGGCCTGCGTCAGCGCCGGGATCGCCTTCTTGTCCTGTTCGGACAGCTTGGCTTCGTTCTGGCGCAGCGCGGTTGCGCTGGATGCGGTGGCGACGAAGCAGAATACGTCGCGGTCGGTGGGCTTGGCCGCAGGTGGCGGCGCCTTGGGCGCGGCCGCGGGGGCCTGCGCAAGGGCGGGGTGGGACAGGAGGGCGGCAGCGGCCGCCATGATCGCAATCGTGGTACGGCGCATATCGCCCTCCTGGCTCAATACTGGCTTATTCGCCAGCCGCTTCCGCGGTTTCGTTGTCGCCTTCCTGGCTCTTCAGCGCGGACGGTGCAACGATCGTCGCGATGGTGAAGTCACGATCGGTGATCGCGGCCTTCGAACCACGCGGCAGCGTGACGTTCGAAATGTGGATCGATTCGCCGACTTCCAGGCCCTTGAGCGAGATCTTGACCTCGTCCGGGATCAGGGCGGCATCGACGACCAGTTCGATGTCGTGCTGCACGATGTTGAGCACGCCGCCGCGCTTGATGCCGGGGGCATCAGCTTCGTCGGTGAACACGACCGGCACGTTGACGTGCACGGTGGTGTGCTCGCCGATGCGCAGGAAATCGACATGCTGCGGGCGGTCGGTGACCGGGTGGAACTGGACGTCCTTGGGCAGGGTGCGGATCTGCTGGCCATTGGCCTCGATCATGATCACCGTGTTCATGAAGTGGCCGGTCGACAGCGCCTTCACGAGTGCCTTTTCCTCGACGTGAATCGAGAGCGGTTCCTGCTTGTTGCCGTAAATTACGGCGGGGACGCGGCCTTCACGACGAACTGCACGGGAGGCTCCCTTGCCAGCCCGTTCGCGCGTCTCGGCCGACAGGTTGAGCGTGTCGCTCATATCTTGTCTCCAGTTTCGCTTGGGTTCAACAGCCCGAACCGCCTCCAGGGATGACCGGAACGGGGAAGCGCGCGCATAGTCGAGCAACGCCGCAGAGTCAAAGCGAACCCGGTTTAACGCGGCTTATTGCACCCGTTCGACGGTCAGCCCCCCGGCCTTCAGCATCCGCACCACCGAATCGTCCCCCGCCAGATGCCCCGCGCCGACCGCGACGAAGATCGTCCCCGGCCTGTCGAGCCGCGCCTTCAGCCATTCGGTCCATGCCGTGTTGCGTTTCACCAGCAGTGCATCGCGCAGTTCGGGGGAGACGCGGGCATCCTTGTCGAAACTTGCGGCAATGGCGGCTTCATCGCCGCGCGCCCATGCCGCCAGCATCGCGTCGAATTCCGCCTGCTGGCCGGCGCCGTCATCCACCATCGCGGTCAGGAACTGGCGTTGCGCGGTTTCCGACAGCCCGTCGAGCACGCGCAATTGCTGTTCGGCGGTTTCCAGCGCGTCGATCGGCTTGTTCGCGGCCTTGAACTCGGTTTCCAGTTCCTCTTCCACGCCGCGCCCGCCATCCAGGCCAAGGTCGCTCAGCAACACAGGCATCAGCATCAGCGCGCCGCCCCATGTCTCCATCCCGTTCAGGAACGGCGCGGGCAGCTTGCTGCGGTCGATCAGCACCTGCAGCGCGGCGCGCTTGTCGCCGGCCACCCGATCCACCAGCGGCGGCAGGCCCGGCGTCATCCCCAGCCGGCTGAGCAGCGCGAACGCCTTGGCCGGATCGTTCCGGTCGATCAGCGCCTCGATCACCAGCATGTCCGATTCCCGGAGCGCCTTGTCGATTGCCGCATCGCGCCATTGATAGCCCGCCGGCAGCACATGGATCGTGCCGAACAGCCAGATCGTCGTGTCCGCATCGGCCAGTTTCCACAGCGCGGGGCGCCCGCTTTGCGGCGTTTCGGCATGGGCGGACGGGGTGGCGGTCGGGCTGCACGCGGCCAGGCCGATGGCGACGAATATCGAGAATAGCTTGCGGAGCATGGTCATGCGCGCTTTATCCGGGGTTGTTGTGCACGCGGCAAGCGGCTGTCGCGTGGCTTGCCGCCGGGGGGCCGCATCGCTAGGGTCCGCCGCGATTTTGTGCGCATGCGAAGATGTACCGGGGATCAATGGAAAAGCCACTCTCTTTCCAAGGACTTATCCTGACGCTCCATGATTATTGGAGCAAGCAGGGTTGCGTGATTCTCCAGCCTTATGATGCCGAGATGGGCGCCGGCACCTTCCACCCGGCCACCACCTTGCGCGCGCTTGGCCCCAAGCCGTGGAAGGCGGCCTATGTTCAGCCGTCGCGCCGGCCGACCGACGGCCGCTATGGCGAAAACCCCAACCGGCTGGGCCATTATTATCAGTATCAGGTGATCCTGAAGCCTTCGCCGCCCGATTTGCAGGAACTCTATCTCGGCTCGCTCGCCGCGATCGGCGTCGATCCGCTGCTCCACGATATCCGCTTCGTCGAAGATGATTGGGAAAGCCCCACGCTCGGCGCATGGGGGCTGGGTTGGGAAGTGTGGTGCGACGGCATGGAAGTGTCGCAATTCACCTATTTCCAGCAGGTCGGCGGGTTCGATTGCAAGCCGGTGTCGGGCGAACTCACCTACGGCCTCGAACGTCTCGCCATGTATATTCAGGGCGTCGACAACGTGTACGACCTTGCCTTCAACGATGATGGCGTCAGCTATGGCGACGTGTTCCTCGAAAACGAACGCCAGTTCAGCGCCTATAATTTCGAAGCCGCGAACACCGAGACTTTGTTCCGCTGGTTCCGCGATGCAGCAGACGAGTGCAAGGCGCTGCTCGATCGCGATAAGCCGTTGCCGCTGCCGGCTTATGATCAGGCGATCAAGGCCAGCCATATCTTCAACACGCTGCAGGCGCGCGGGGTGATTTCGGTCGCCGAACGCCAGGCCTATATCGGCCGCGTGCGCGAACTGGCGAAGGGCTGCTGCGCCGCCTGGATGAGCCACAATGGGTGGGCGGAGCCGCCACAGGCTCCATCGGCGCAAAGCGTCGATGGAATGGCGGCGAAGGGGGCGTAAGATGACCGACTTCCTGCTCGAACTGCGTTCCGAAGAAATCCCCGCCCGGATGCAGGAAAAAGCCTGCGCCGATCTCGCCCGTCTGTTCGAAGGCGAACTGGCCAAGGCCGGGTTGAAGGCCACCGCCATCGATACCTACGCCACGCCGCGCCGTCTCGCGCTGATCGCGCGGGGCCTGCCGGCGGAAACAGCGGCGGTGAGCGAGGAACTGAAAGGCCCGCGCGCCGATGCGCCGCCGCAGGCGCTGGACGGCTTCCTCAAGAAAACCGGCCTTACCCGCGAACAATTGGTCGAACGCGCCGATGCCAAGGGCAATGCGATCCTGTTCGCGGTGATCGACAAGCCCGGCCGGGCCACCACGGCGGTACTGGCCGAAGCCATTCCGGCGATCGTCGCGGCTTTCCCCTGGCCCAAGTCGATGCGCTGGGGCACGGCGTCCGCCAGCACCGCATCGCTGCGCTGGGTGCGGCCGTTGCAGGGGATCATCGCTTTGTTCGGCGATGATGTGGTCGATTGCGAAGTCGATGGCATCCGTTCGGGTTCGGCTACGCTCGGCCATCGTTTCCACCATCCCGGCGCGATCACCATCGGCAATGCCGACGATTACGCCGCCAAGCTGCGCGCCTGCCACGTCATCCTTGACCCCAAGGAACGGCAGGCAATCATCCGTGACCGCGCCGCAGCCCTCGCCGCCGCAGCGGGGTTGACGGTTGTTCCCGATGAAGGGCTGGTTGCCGAAAATGCCGGCCTCACCGAATGGCCGGTGCCGTTGCTCGGCCATTTCGACCGCGATTTCCTCAGCGTCCCGCGCGAGGTGATCCAGCTGACCCTGCGCACCAACCAGAAATATTTCGTGCTGAACGATAGTGCGGGCCAGTTGGGCCCCGCCTTCATCTGCGTCGCCAATGTCGATGCCAAGGATCAGGGTGCGGCGATCACCGCCGGCAACGGCAAGGTGCTGGCCGCCCGGCTGTCCGACGCGCGCTTCTTCTGGGAACAGGACCTCAAAATCCCGCTCGCCGAAAGCGCAAAGAAGCTCGACCAGATCGTCTTCCACGAAAAGCTCGGCACCGTCGCGGACAAGGTCGATCGGGTCGCGAAGCTCGCGCGCTGGTTGGTGGAATCCAATATCGTCACCCCAGCGAAAGCTGGGGTCTCAGGCGAAGGCGCGCTCACCCAGCCGCACGCGATGCCAGCCTCCGCTGGCATGACGGAACTGGCCGACATGGCCGAACAGGCCGCCCGCCTCGCCAAGGCCGATCTCGTCACCGGCATGGTCGGGGAGTTCCCCGAATTGCAGGGCATCATGGGCGGCTATTACGCCCGTGCCGAAGGCCTGCCTGATGCCGTGGCCGATGCGATCCGCGACCATTACAAGCCGGTCGGCCAGGGCGATGATGTCCCCACCGTCCCGGTGACGGTGGCGGTGAGCTTGGCGGACAAGTTGGATAGCTTGCAGCAGTTCTTCGCCATTGGTGAAACGCCGACCGGATCGAAGGACCCGTTTGCGCTTCGCCGTTCCGCGCTCGGCGTGATCCGCTTGCTGACCGATAATGGTCTGCGCTTTGCGATTCCGGCAAACCTCCTCGACTTCTTCGCCGATCGCCTCAAGGTTCAGCAGAAGGAAGCGGGCATCCGTCACGATCTGATCGACGCGGTGTTTGCGCTCGGTGGCGAGGATGATCTCGTCCGGCTGCTTGCCCGGGTGAAGGCGTTGCAGGGCTTCGTCACATCCGAAGACGGCGCGAACCTGATCACCGGCTACAAGCGCGCGGCGAACATTCTGAAGAAGGAAGCGTTTGACGGCGAGGCGACCACGGCGCTGTCCTACGCGCCCGAACCGGAAGAAGCCGCCCTCATCGCCGCGCTCGACCTGGCCGAACCCAAGGCGGCTTCCGCCGTAGCCGCCGAGGATTTCGAAGGCGCGATGCAGGCGCTGGCGGGGCTGCGCGGTCCGATCGACGCCTTTTTCGACAAGGTGACGGTGAACGACGCCGACCCCGCCAAACGGACGGCGCGGCTGGGGCTGCTGTCGCGCATTCGCGCGGCGGTGCACGCGGTTGCGGATTTCTCGAAGATCGAAGGCTGAAGCGCGGCCGTCCGGGTGGGCAATCCGGGCTGGCTCAACAAGGGTGAGTGTTGATGACGCAGTATGTGTATCGCTTCGGCGGCGGCCTTTCGGATGGCGGCCAGGGCGACAAGAACCTCCTCGGCGGCAAGGGCGCCAATCTCGATGGCATGGCTTCGATTGGCCTGCCGGTGCCGCCGGGCTTCACCATCACGACCGCCATGTGCACCCGTTATTATGAAGACGGGCAGGTCTTTCCCGAAAGCCTGAAGGCCGAGGTCGCAAACGGCATCGCCCATATCGAAGGCGTGACCGGCAAAAAGTTCGGCGTGGCGGCCGATCCGCTGCTGGTGTCGGTCCGTTCGGGTGCGCGCGCATCGATGCCGGGGATGATGGATACCGTCCTCAACTTAGGGTTGAACGACGAAACCGTCGTCGGCCTCGCCGCGATTTCGGGTGACGATCGCTTCGCGTGGGACAGCTATCGCCGCTTCATCCAGATGTATTCGGATGTCGTCCTCGAACTCGATCATGGTGCCTTCGAAGAAGCGCTGGAGATCGCCAAGGAAGACAAGGGCTTCACCCTCGATACCGAAATGTCGGCCACCGATTGGCAGGCGCTGGTCGCCAAATATAAGGCGATCGTCGCGGATCAGTGGGGCAAGCCGTTCCCGCAGGACGTGCACGAACAGCTTTGGGGCGCTGTCGGCGCGGTGTTCGGATCGTGGCAGTCCGAACGCGCCAAGGTCTATCGCCGCTTGAACGATATCCCGGCCAGCTGGGGCACGGCCGTCAACGTGCAGGCGATGGTGTTCGGCAATATGGGCGACACATCGGCCACCGGCGTCGCCTTCACCCGCGATCCGTCGAAGGGCGACCGCGCTTATTATGGCGAATTCCTGATCAACGCGCAGGGTGAGGATGTCGTCGCCGGCATCCGTACGCCGCAATATCTGACGAAGGCCGCGCGCGAGGCTGCGGGCGCCAAGCCGCTGTCGATGGAAGAAGCGATGCCCGAAGTATATGGGCAGCTCGCCAAGGTGTTCGACCTGCTCGAAACCCATTATCGCGACATGCAGGATATCGAATTCACGGTCGAACGCGGCCATCTGTGGATGCTGCAGACCCGCGCGGGCAAACGCACCGCCAAGGCCGCGCTCAAGATTGCGGTCGACATGGCGAATGAAGGCCTGATCACGCGCGAAGAAGCCGTCGCCCGGGTCGATCCGGCCGCCCTCGATCAGTTGCTCCACCCGACGCTGGACCCGAACGCCCCGCGCGATGTGATCGCCAAGGGCCTGCCCGCCAGCCCCGGCGCGGCGAGCGGAATCGCCGTGTTCGACAGCGACACCGCCGAACATCGCGCCGAACTGGGCGATGCGGTGATCCTGGTGCGCACCGAAACCAGCCCCGAAGACATTCACGGCATGCACGCCGCCAAGGGCATCCTCACCGCGCGCGGCGGGATGACCAGCCACGCCGCCGTTGTCGCGCGCGGCATGGGCCGGCCGTGCGTATCGGGTGTCGGCAGCCTCGCGATCGATGCCAAGGCCAAATCGTTCCGCGTGGCCGGCCGCGAAGTGCGCGAAGGCGATATCATCACCATCGACGGATCGACCGGCGAAGTGATGGTGGGGTCGGTCGCGACCGTCGAACCCGAACTGGCCGGCGATTTCGGCGTGCTGATGGAATGGGCCGATAAGGTGCGCCGCCTGAAGGTGCGCGCCAATGCGGAAACCCCGCTCGATTGCAAGGTCGCGCGCGGCTTTGGCGCCGAAGGCATTGGTCTGTGCCGCACCGAACATATGTTCTTCGATGCCGCGCGGATCACCGCGGTCCGCCAGATGATCCTGGCCGAAGATGAAAAGGGCCGCCGCACCGCGCTCGATAAATTGCTGCCCGAACAGCGCGGCGATTTCGCCCAGATCTTCGAAATCATGGCCGGCCTGCCGGTGACGATCCGTCTGCTCGATCCGCCGCTGCATGAATTCCTGCCCCATGCGGAGGAGGAATTTAACGAGGTGGCCGAAGCCGCCGGCGTCGGTGTCGATGCGCTCAAGCGCCGCGCGGCCGAACTGCACGAATTCAACCCGATGCTCGGCCATCGCGGGTGCCGTCTGGGCGTCACTTACCCTGAAATCTACGAGATGCAGGCGCGCGCCATTTTCGAAGCCGCCGTCGAGGTCGCCGAAAAGAGCGGGGCTGCCCCGATCCCCGAAGTCATGGTCCCGCTCGTCGCCACCCGGCGCGAACTGGAACTGATGAAGGATGTGATCGATCGCACCGCCAAGGCGGTGTTCGCCGAAAAGGGCCGGACGATCGATTATCTGGTCGGCACGATGATCGAACTGCCGCGCGCGGCGTTGAAGGCGGGCGAGATTGCCGAGGTCGGCGAATTCTTCTCCTTCGGCACCAACGATCTGACGCAGACGACCCTGGGTGTCAGCCGTGACGATGCCGGCCGCTTCCTTACCACCTATGTCGACAAGGGCATTTATGCCCGCGATCCGTTCGTCAGCCTCGATGTCGAAGGCGTCGGCGAACTGATCGAAATTGCGGCGGAACGCGGGCGCAAGACGCGCCCGAACGTCAAGCTGGGCATTTGCGGCGAACATGGCGGCGATCCGGCGTCGATCGCCTTTTGCGAAACGATCGGCCTCGATTACGTCTCGGCCTCGCCCTATCGCGTGCCGATCGCCCGGCTGGCGGCGGCGCAGGCGGCGCTCAAAAAGGCCTGATCCAGGCGCTCGTCAGCCCTTCTTGCCCTCCCCCTCGAAAGGGAGGGGAGAAGAATGTCACCTTTGCCTGCGTTACCCGCGTGCACCGACAGAAAAACGCCGCGCCTTCATCGTTCCTTGTCGGGGGCGATGCGGGCGCGGCGTTCGTCGTTCCGGCGGATCGATGGGGGGGGATCAACCGGTCATCAGGTTGTCCGAGATCGAACAGGCCGCTGGGCCGAGGATGACGATGAACAGCACCGGCAGGATGAAGCAGATCAGCGGCACCGTCATGATCGCGGGCAGCCGTGCGGCCTTTTCCTCGGCGCGCATCATCCGTTCGTTGCGGAACTCGGCGGAAAGGACGCGCAGCGCCGATGCCAGCGGGGTGCCGTATTTCTCGGTCTGGATCATCGTCGTCACGACGCCGCGGATCGAATCGAGATCGACGCGGGTGGCGAGATTTTCGAAGGCGCTGCGGCGATCGGTGAGGAAGCCCAGTTCGATCGCGGTGAGCGCGAATTCATCGCCCAGTTCGGGATAGGCCTTGCCCAGTTCCTTGGCGACGCGGTGGAAGGCGGCGTCCACGGTCAGGCCGGCTTCGGCGCAGATCACCAGCAGGTCGAGCGCGTCGGGCAGGCCCTTGCGGATCGCCGCGGTGCGCTTGCCGACCTTGTTCTGCACATACAGGTCGGGTGCCTTGTAGCTCAGGATCAGCGCGCCCGCCGCGACGCCGAAGCGCTTGATCGGTGCCCAGTCGCCCAGCCAGCCAAAGGCATAGATGGCCAGCAGGACGCCACCGCCGAACACCACCGGCAGCACCAGCCGGCCGAAGATGATCGCGACCGCGGCATCCTTCGATCGGATGCCAGCCTGCATCAGTTTGATCTGCGCCTGCTTGAGCTGTTCGTCCTGCAACACCTTCAGCGAGTTCAGGAAACTGCGCATCCGGTCGGTGGTTTCGTTGGTCGCGTTCAGCCTGGCACGGCGCTTGCCGGTGGATGCGGTGATGCCGGCCTTCAGCTGTTCGCGTCGTTCGTTCAGCGCCTTGACGCGCTTGGCCATCGGATCGCGCACCGTGGTCGCGGCATAGATCGCGATCAGCAGCGCGAAGGTCGCCAGCGCGGCAAGCAACGTCCCGATGGTGTAGACGTCGATCCCCAGCAGTGTCGGGTTTTGCGTTTCCATGATGCCGGTTCCCGCCTTTTCCCGATCAGATTTCGAAATTGATCATCTGGCGCATGATGAACGCACCGATCGCCATCCACACCAGGCCGCCGCAACCGGCGATGATCAGCCGTTCGTCGGTGAAGAATTTGCCCATATATTCGAAGTTGATGTAGCTGATCAGCGCGAACACGATGAATGGTAGCGCACCGATGATATAGGCGGATGCCTTGGATTCCGACGACATCGCCTTGATCTTCAGCTTCATCTGCGCGCGCTTGCGCAGCACTTCGGCCAGGTTCGCCAGCGTTTCGGCCAGGTTGCCGCCGGTCTCGCGCTGGATCTGCAGGGTGATGGTGAAGAACTGGAATTCCGGCGTGCCCAGCCGGTCGGCGGTTTCCTGAAGGGCGGCGTCCATCGTCCGGCCGATCTTCATCTTGTCGGCAACCGCGCGGAATTCGACGCCCACCGGCCCCGGCACTTCGGATGCCACCACGCCCATCGTTTCGGAAATGGGCAGGCCTGACCGCAGGCCGCGGACGAGCAGTTCGATCGCATCGGGGAATTTGGCGGTGAACTGGGCCACGCGGCGGCCGATCTGCATGCCGATCAGCATGTGCGGAATGCCCAGGCCCAGTGCCAGCCCGACGAGCAAAGCGAGCAGCAGCGGCAGATCCTGGCTGGCGAGCACGGCTCCCACCAGCGCTGCGATGACGAGCGACGTCACCGCATATTTGCCGACGGTCCAGTTCTTGCCGGTCATGTCGAGCCGCTTCTGCAGCAGCGCCGGATTGGGAATGAAGCGGTTGAAGGCCAGGTCCAGCTTGGTTTCGCGCTGGGCGAGGATGCGCCGCATCTGCGCTTCGACGGCATTGGCGCCGCCTTTGTCGTGGCGGTCGCGCAATTGGGCGAGTCGCCGGGCCTGCGCCTTGTTGGACGACGGGCCTGAAAAGGCCGCGACGGCCAGCAGCAGCATGCCGGTGACGGCGGCGGCGAAGACGATGAGCTGGGTCGTCTCCATCGCGCTCAGCCCTGCTTCAGCTTCTTGCTGGGCAGGATCGCCTTGAAGTCACCCAGCTTGCCGAGCAGCGATTTGCCGCTGCTTTTGCCGGCTTCGGCCTCGCCGTCGACGATCGCCGACAGGCTCGCGGCGATTTCGGTCACCAGCGGACCGATCTTGGCGGTCTTGCCGACTTCGGCCAGCGGCTTGCCGAGCTTGGCGGCCTGGGCGGCGGTTTTCTGGTCGTATGGCAGGACGAAATCGACCTTGCGTTCGATCGACGCCTCGAAATCCTTGCGGCTGATTTCGGGCAGGCCCACGGCTGGCGTCCGGTTGGCGACGACGAACACGCGCGATTGCGGCGCGTTGGTCTTGAGCCAGGACAGGATGCGGATGGTGTCGCGGGTCGCGGCCAGCGTGAATTCCGCCACCACGACCACCGCCTGCACGTCGTGCACGAGGTGCGGGTGCTGGATCATCATGGCGCGCGGCAGATCGACGACGGTGCATTCGAACGCGCTGCGGATTTCTTCCTGCAACTGGTGGAATGCGGTCCCGTCCGAAAAGGCCGGCTGGTTGATCGGCGCTTCGGCCGAAAGCACCGCCAGCCTGTCATTGGCCCGCACCATGGCGCGTTCGATGAACAGCCCGTCGATGCGGCTGGGATTTTCGATCGCGTCGGTCAGGCCGCGTCCGGGTTCCAGATCAAGCGCGAGCGCGCCGGTGCCGAAATGGATGTCGAGATCCAGCAACGCCGTGGTGCGGCCGGATTTGTCGCCGAACAGCCAGGCGATGGACGATGCGATGGTCGACGCGCCCACCCCGCCGCGCACGCCGATCACGGCGGCCGAAAGGTGCGGGCGATCGACCGATTGTTCGCCGCCGCGCGGACCGGCCAGCGTCATCTGCGCATGGGCGAACGCGTCGCGCAGCTGATCGGGGTTGAACGGCTTCAGCAGATAATCCTGAATGCCCGACGCGACGAGGTCGCGGTACAGGCGGACATCGTTCACCTGGCCCGTGGCGATCACCACCGTTCCCGGTTCGCACACTTCGGCCAGCGAATTGATGTCGTTCAGCGGATCGCCGGATTCGGACATGTCGACGAACAGGATGCTCGGGCTGGCGGACACCGACAGCGTCTGGACGGCGTTGCGCAAGCCGCCCTTGTGCACCTTTTCGGGCGCCCAGCCGAGTTCGGCGACGACGACTTTGAGCAGTTCGGCGGTCGCGTCGTCGCAGACATAAGCCGTGAACGGATCGCGAAGCGCGCTTGCGCGCGAATGAAAGGGCGCGTTCATCAGTTGCCTTTCGCCGTCGATTCGGATTTCAGGGATCCACCGGCGCCGCTGGGGGCGGTATCGCGGTAGGACTTGATCGCCTTGGTCACGCTGCGCGCGTCGGATCCGCTGGCCTCCTGGCCGCGCACCAGATCTTCCGGATTGGCGATCATGGCCGCCAGGTTGGAATTTACCCCGCAGCCATAGTTCGACATCGTCGATCCGGCGAATTCGGGCTGCGACGGGCGGCTCCAATTGGGGCAATCGGGCACTTCGGCGGTGGTGCGGCTCACCACGACCCGCAGTGATCCGTCCGTCGGCGATCCGGGCGTCACGGGTTGCGCGGGGCTGAGCAGCAGGCCGTGATCGGCGACGATCGCGGCGATAGTGCTGCGCGCTTCTTCATGCCCATAAGGCGATGGATCGTCGATCGCGATGCGATCGCCATAGCGCAGGTTGAGCGCGTCAAACCACGCATCAAGCCGTTTGCCTTCGGGCGAAGCCGGCGAATAAAGGCCGGCGGCGTTGACGTCGATCACATAGTCGCTGCGGCTGACGACCGGCTGGTTGACCGATTCAAGCCCGCGGTTGACCGGGCCGCACGCGGCCAAAGCGAGGGTGGAGGCAAGAAGCCCGGTGGCGAGGAAGCGGCGCATGTCGATGCTCTCCATGGCGGGCGTCAGTTGAACGAGAAGCCGGGCGCGGGCGCCGGGCCTTTTGCGGGTGTGCTGCGCGTCGCCGACGTGGCGTCGGCGGCCGGGCTGCCGGCGATGCCGGGGGCAACGGTCACGGGCGGTGCAGCGGTCGGTCCGGGGCGGACGGCGCCGCTTTTGCCGCTGAAGCTCTGCCCGCCGATCACCCGTTCGAAATCGGTGGGGGATTTATAGCCGTCGGTTGGCAGGCGGGCCTGGCTCGCCGTCATCGGCTTCACCAGATAAGGGGTGACGATGATCACCAGTTCGCTTTCGCGGCGCTGGAACTTGTTCGATCGGAACAGCGAACCCAGGATCGGCAGGTCGCCCAGGAACGGGGCCTTGTCGACCGCGTTATTCTGGTTGTTCGAGAGCAGGCCGCCGATCATGAAGGCCTGACCCGAACCCAGTTCCACCGTCGTTTCGGCGCGGCGCGTGCTGAATCCGGGGATGTTGAAGCCCTGCAGCGTCACCGACCCGGCCGATGAAAGCTGGGACACTTCCGGCCGCACGCGCAACGAAATGCGGCCATCGGCCAGCACCGTCGGGGTGAACGCCAGGCTGACGCCATACTGCTTATATTCGACGGAAACCGTGCCCAGCGCCTGGCTGATCGGGATCGGTACTTCGCCGCCCGCCAGGAAGCTGGCGGTTTCGCCCGAAAGCGCGGTCAGGTTGGGGTTGGCCAGCGTCGTCACCAGCCCATCATTTTCGGCCAGGTCGAGTGCTGCGGCGATGTCGAGGCCGAACAGCTTGCCCGCCAGCCCGAGGTTGGTGCGTCCCGCGCCCTGACCCAGATTCTTGAGGTCGAACACGGTGGCGCCGTTGGGCAGGGTGGTGATCGTGCCGATGTTGCGGCCCTGTGCGATGCCGAACAGGAAGCCGCCGGTGGTGTCCTGCGACATCAGGTTGACGCCGACTTCCTTGATCAGTTCGCGGCTCACTTCGGCGATCTTCACCTGCAGGTTCACCTGCATCGGCGTCGCGGTCTTCAGCCGGCTGATCACCTGCGTTTCCTTGCCGACGAAGGCCTGCACAAGCTGCTGGGCTTCCTCGACGTCGCCGGGGGCGGCGACGGTGCCGGTCAGCAGCACCATGCCGTTCATCGGCGTCGCGGTGATCTGCGCTTCGGGCATCGCGATCTTCAGCATCTGGCCGACATTGCTGTAATTCGCGCCGACACGGACATTGGAGGAATAGACCACCTGCCCGGACTTGTTGGTGGCGTAGACCGTGGTTTCGCCCGCGCCCTTGCCGAAAATATAAAGCTGGGTGGGCGAACGCACCTGCACGTCGGCGATGGCGTCATTGGCGACGAACAGGTCGGTCATCGCGCTGTTGAGCTTCACCATCTGGCCGGTGCCGACGGAAAGCGTCACGCGATCCGATGGCGCGGTGGCGGCGGGCGCCGCCATGGCCGGTGCCCACTCGGCAGTCGTGATGCCGGCGGCAAGGCAGGCGGCAAGCGCCAGCCCCAGCGCATATTGGCTATTCTTGGTGATCCGCATCTTATTTCCCCCCCACGGGAACTTCGGTGATGGAATTGCCGCGTGCGATCCGCACGACCGGGCCAGCCGCGCTCGGTGCGTAGCTGGCGGCGGCCGGTGCACCCCCCGGTGCGCTGGTCGCGGCGCCCTTGGCGGGCACGCTGCGGCGCTGGTAGCGCGATACGTCGCCACCAACGGTGTAGGTGGTGTCGGTGTCGACCGGGCGGCTGGCGATGGCGAGCAGCATCTGCTTTTCCGCCTTGGGATCGGCATTGGCCGGCACGCTCACTTCGCCGGCGGCGATCGCGCGTTCCAGTTCGGACGTGTTGTCGGCGATCGAACGCAGCGATAGCGACAACTGGCCGATATTCTGCGCGACGGCGATTTTCTCGGCGATCTTGGGCGTCGCTTCCAGCGTCACGTTGGAAAAGGTGGCGACCACGGTCTTGCCGTCCTCACCCACCTGGTTGTCGGTGCGCTGGTCGGTGGCCAGCACGCGCAGGTTGCGGATGATCGTTTCCGAAACCTTCAGCGGCGGGCCGTCGCCACCGCCGGCAACATCCTGCGCCAGCACCAGATCGATTCGGTCGCCCGGAAAGACGAAGCCGGCGACACCCGATGATGTCGAAACCGATACGGTCACGGCGCGCATGCCCGGGCCAAGTGCGGCCGCCAGGAAACCACGATCGCCGGGCTTGACCAGCGACCCTTGCGTGATCGGTGCGCCGGCCGTCACCGCGACGCGCACGACGGTGCCGGTCAGCGCGGCAAGGTCGCTTTCGCCCTTGATGAAATAGGCCTTCTCGACAAGATCCTTCGGCCACGGCTGGTAGCGGAAGCTGTCGGGTTCGATGATCGTGCCGACGGGCAGGGCGCGGGTGGCGACCAGAACCTCCGGGCCGGTTGGCACCGGCGGCAAGGCGGCATTGGCCTGCGGCGCGGCGGTGCCGGTGAACATGCTTTTGGCCATGAAGGCCGAAACGCCTGCCAGGAGGAGGGCACCAATCAGCAGTGCCAGCTTCTTCACATCCATGACGCCAATGCCCCTTCGGCCTTATGCGGAATTGAACCTGCTATGCGGCAGGAGTGGTTAAAATATCGTTGGCCATCACCCACAGCGCCGCGGCGGATATCGCCACGCCATAGGGAATCTCCGGCTGGCCCCCGGCCTTGCGGGCGCGGTGGAGCGCGATCATGACGATCGTCAGCACCCCGCCGGCCAGCGCCATCACCACCAGCATCCGCATCAGGGGAAGTGGGGGTAGCCACAGCGCCAGCGCGCCCAGCAGCTTGACGTCGCCGCCGCCCATCATGCCCAGCGCGAAGCATCCGGCGAAAATGGCAAAGACAGCGGCTGCGATTCCCAGCTGGATCGCCATGTCGGGCCAGATGGTCAGGCCCTGCGCCAGCCACCACAGCGGTGCGGCGATCGCGATCGCGCCATTCAGCCAGTTGGGGATGGTGCGCGTGCGGATATCTCCCCACGCAGCGTAGAGCAGCGCTGCTGCCAGCGCGCCAAGGATGATAAGCCCCGCCGTCCCCATGATCGGTTCAGGGTAGACGCGGACCCTTGCCAAACCGTAACCAGCGCCGATGGATGTGGCCAAGGATATGGATCGGCGCGCCTGGCGGACAGTGCCTGCGGGAATGATCGTCGATGTGGCGCCGGCGGTGGACGGCTGGGCGCTGCGGGGATTCGATTGGGCGCCGCCGGCCGATGTGCCGGTGCGCGGCAGCCTGCTGTTTCAGGGCGGACGCGGTGATTTCATTGAAAAATACATCGAAGCGCTCACCCATTGGCACCATCGCGGCTGGCGGCTGACGGGGTTCGATTGGCGCGGTCAGGGCGGGTCGGGCCGGTTTCTCGATGATCCGGCCGTTGGCCATGCCGACAGCTTCGATCTGTGGCTTGATGATCTCGATGCGATGGTTGGCCGGTGGCTTGCCGAATCGCCGGGGCCGCATGTGCTGGCCGGTCATTCGATGGGCGGGCATCTGGTGTTGCGGTTGCTGGCGGAACGGCGGCCGGCGGTGGATGCGGCGGTGCTGGTTTCGCCGATGCTGGGTTTTTCGGCCGGGCCGCTGCCGGCGTGGGCGGTGCGGCTGATTGCCACCGCCGCCTGCCGGATCGGCCTTGCGGAACGTGCTGCATGGGGCGGCGGGCGCGGGCCGGAAGCGATGCCCGCGCATCGCGAACGCAATCTCACGCACAGTGCCGAACGCTATGCCGATGAATTATGGTGGCGGGCGCAGCATCCCGAACTGGCGGTCGGCGCGCCAAGCTGGGGCTGGTTGCGGGCCGGTGCCGAATCGATGGCGCGGCTGGCCGCACCCGGCGTGCTGGAAACCGTGCGGACGCCGCTGCTGATTTTGGGCACCCCGCATGACGGCCTGGTCGATTCGGCGGCGATCGTGCGGGCGGCGGGGCGGTTGCCGGGTGCGCGGTTGCGCATGTTCGACGATGGCGCGCACGAACTGTTGCGCGAAACCGATGCGGTGCGCCTGCCGGCGCTGGCCGCGATCGATGCTTTTCTGGACGAGGCACTGGGATGATCCGCACCGATATCGCGATCATCGGCGCGGGGATGGCCGGGGCGTCGCTCGCGGCCGAAATCGGTGCGGGCGCCCGTGTCGTGCTGATCGAGTCGGAAAGCCGGCCGGGCTATCATGCCACCGGTCGTTCGGCGGCCTTCTGGTCCGAAACCTATGGCGGGCCGGCGGTGCAGCCGCTGACCACGGCGTCCGGCGCCTGTCTGCGCGACGGGGGCTTCCTGCGCGCCCGCGGTGCGCTGCACATCGCCGATGCCGATGGGATCGCGGCGCTCGCGGCGATGCGGGCGGAGTTTGCGGGCAGTGGGGTGCCGCTCGATCCGGTCGATCGCGCAGGGCTGGAAGCGTTGCTGCCCGGATTGGCCCCGGCATGGACGCAAGGTCTGTCCGAACCGACCTGCGAGGATATTGATGTCGGGGGCCTCCACGCGCATTACCTCGCCGCCGCGCGCCGCGCCGGTGCGACCTTGCTGACGGATGCCGCTGTCACCGCGATCGCGCGCGCCGGGCCGGGATGGCGGCTGGAAACACGGGTCGGCACAGTCGAGGCGGCGGTCGTCGTCAATGCCGCCGGTGCGTGGGCGGGGGCGGTCGCTGCGCTGGCGGGGGCGATGCCGATCGCGATCACGCCCTATCGCCGCACGATGGTCCAGATCGCGGTCGATCCGGCCCCGCGCGATGATCTGCCGCTGGTGGTCGATGCGCTCGGCCGCTTCTATTTCAAGCCCGAAGCCGGCGGCCGGCTGTGGCTGTCGCCGCATGATGAGGCGCCGACGCCGCCATGCGATGCGGCACCCGAGGAACTGGATATCGCGATCGCGATCGACCGCTATGAACGGCTTGGCCTCGGCGTGGTGCGCGCCAAGGAACATGCGTGGGCGGGGCTGCGCAGTTTTGCGCCCGATCGCGCGCCGGTTTACGGGTTCGATGCCGCCGCGCCCGGTTTCTTCTGGTTCGCCGGGCAGGGCGGGTTCGGCATCCAGACGGCGCCTGCCGCCGCGATGCTGGGGGCAGCGCTCGTCACGGGCGGCGCGATGCCGGAGGCCGTCCGCGCGATCGATGTGGATCGCTACGCCCCCGGCCGCTTCGCCTGATCGTCAGGATTCGTCGACGACCTCCGCGCTCGCCGAGGCTTTCACATTTTCGATGCACTTGAGGGCGGATGCCCGGGAGGCATAGCCCTCGCTTGCCGTTGCCAGAATGTTGCCGTTGTTATGCACCAGCCGCCAGCGATATTCGCCAGCCTTATCCTTGTAGAGCGTGAACTTCACGGGATGTCCTCTCTCAAGACCGTTGCGGTGCCGGCACCATAACCCGCGGCCTGCAATCGTCAAAGGTTGCTTCGCGGCGCGGCTTCACCCACAGGATGGCGCAAGGGAGCGACGGTGCGATGACGATATTGGTCACGGGTGCGGCGGGGTTCATCGGCTTCCATGTCGCCGGCCGCCTTCTGGCGCGCGGGCAGGCCGTGATCGGCATCGACAATCTGAACGCTTATTATCCCGTCAGCCTGAAACGGGATCGCATCACGGATCTGCAGGCCCGATACGGCGATGCGTTCCGCTTCGTCGCCGTCGATTTCGCCGATGACGCAGCACTTGCGGCGGCGCTGGCGGGCATCGACATCACCGGCATCGTCCACCTCGGCGCGCAGGCGGGCGTGCGCTATTCGATCGAAAACCCCCGCGCTTATGCGCAGTCCAACCTCGTCGGCCACCTCAACCTGCTGGAAGTGGCGCGCGAACGCCCCGGCGTCCACCTCGTCTACGCATCGTCCTCGTCGGTTTATGGCGCGAACGACAGCCTGCCCTTCAGGGTCGAGGATCGGGTCGATCATCCGGTGTCGCTTTATGCTGCGACCAAGAAGGCGGATGAACTGATGAGCGAGGCCTACGCCCATCTCTACCGCATTCCGATGACTGGCCTGCGCTTCTTCACCGTCTATGGCCCATGGGGGCGGCCGGACATGGCGGCGTGGCTGTTCACCGATGCGATACTGGCGGGCCGGCCGATCCGGGTGTTCAACGGCGGCGATATGCGCCGCGATTTCACCTATATCGACGATATCGTCAGCGGCGTCCTTGCCTCGCTCGATCATCCGCCGGCCGATGACGGCGGGGAAAAGGCCGGCGGCAGCCGATCGCCGCACGCCATTTATAATATTGGCAATAACCGCTCCGAAGAACTCGGCCGGCTGATCGACCTGATCGAGGCGGCGTGCGGCCGCCCGGCCATCCGCGATTTCCAGCCGATGCAGGCCGGCGACGTCAAGGAAACCTATGCCGATATCTCGGCCATCCAGCGCGATCTGGGCTTTGCGCCGACCACGCCGATCGAAATCGGCATACCGCGTTTCGTCGATTGGTTCCGGGCCTATCATTCTGTGTGAATTGGGCCATCCATAAGCCGGGGATCGGGCCATCCGCGACTGCCCCCTTGCATTGCCCGGCGCGGGCCGGAACAAGGGCAGCAAATCAGGAGAGATGCACCCCATGACCGACGCTACCGCACTTGATCGCGCCGCCATCCGCGCGCTGGTGGAAACCTATACGATCGCGGGCGACGCTGGCGACGGCGATCGCTTCGCTTCGCTGTTCACCGATGATGCGGTGATCGTCACCCCGCACAATCGCATGGAAGGGATCGAAAGCATCCGGTCGATTCCGGGCATGCTCGGCCAGATGTTCGCGCGCACCTTGCATCAGGTGCTGTCGCAGGACGTCACCGTCACCGGCGATACCGCGACCGGCGAAACCAAAAGCTACGCCAACCATATCACGGTGAACGCCGATGGCACCGCCACCAATGATATGTGGTCGATCCGCTATCAGGATGTGTTCCGTCGCGAAGGCGGCATGTGGAAGATCGCGTCGCGTACCCTGCTGCTCGACTGGACCGAACTGAAAGCCGTGAAGCCCGGCAACGGCATCACCGGCTGATCCGGCCACCTGCGCGGCCAGGGCCATATTTGCAGATCGGGCCATTGCTTTTGCAGGGCCTGACTCTGCGCTTTTCCGCAAGACGGCGGTGAAATACGATTAAATCAGCATTACGAGTGGAAATCTCGCCATAAGATTACGCAAAAGGCGCGATACGGCAGACCATTAGGGAGAGGCGGCATGGGCATTCTCGAAGGGCGCGTGGCGATCGTCACCGGCGCGGGGCAGGGCGTTGGCCAGGGGATCGCGCTGGAACTGGCGCGCGAGGGGGCTGCCGTCGCGGTCACCGGCCGCACCGAAGCCAAATTGCACGATACGGTGGCGAAAATTCAGGCGATTGGCGGCACGGCGCTGCCGATCCAGGGCGACGTGAAGAACCCGGCCGATATCGCCCGCATCGTCGATGCCACGGTGCGCGATCTGGGCGGCGTGGATATCCTCGTCAACAATGCGCAGGAAGTGTTCCTGGGGCCACTGCTCGATCAGAGCGACGAGGGGTTCGAGGCCGGTTTCCAGTCCGGCCCGCTCGCCACCTTCCGCTTCATGAAGGCGGCGCACCCCTATCTGAAGGCCTCGGGGCGCGGCGCGATCGTCAATCTGGCCACCGCCGCCGCTGTCCGCTGGGATATGTCGAGTTACGGCACCTATGCCGCGGTCAAGCAGGCGATCCGCTCGCTCACCCGCGCGGCGGCGGCCGAATGGGGGCCGGATAATATTCGCGTCAACGCGGTCGCTCCCTTCGCTTTGTCGCCCGCATTGGAAGGCTGGGAACGCGATCGGCCGGAAGAAGCTGCTGAATTCAAGAAAACGGTTCCGCTTGGCCGCATCGGCGATTGCGCGGCGGATATCGGCCGCGCAGTCGTGTTCCTGTGCGGTGATGACGCCCGCTATGTCACCGGCATGACGATGCCGCTCGACGGCGGCCAGGCCAATTTTGACTGATCGGGGATTGGAATCATGAAATTCTGGCTCGTGCTGATGGGCGTGGCGGAGGTCGACCAGCTGGTCGCGCTTTCCCAGCATGCCGAAGATTGCGGCTTTCACGGCGTCACGGTGGCCGATCACCTTGTGATGCCGGCCAAATTCACCACCAAATATCCCTATTCGGAAGGTGGCGAATGGTTCTGGCCGGTGGAAACGCCCTGGCCCGATCCGTGGGTCACGCTCGGTGTGATCGGCGGCGCGACCAAGCATATCAAGCTTGCCACCAACATCTATCTGGCCGCGTTGCGCGATCCGTTCACTGCCGCGCGCGCGATTTCGGCGGTCGATGCCTTTGCGCCGGGCCGCGCGATCTGCGGCGTTTCGGCCGGCTGGCTGAAGGAAGAATATGATGCGGTTGGCGTGCCGTTCGAAACGCGCGGCAAGCGGCTGGACGAACTGATCGCGGTGATGCGCAAGCTGTGGACCGGCGATGCCGTCAGCTATCAGGGCGAAATCTTCAACTTCAACGATGTGCTGATGCGCCCGGCCCCCGCCAATCCCATTCCCATATTGTGCGGTGGATCGGCCGCCCCCGCGCTGCGCCGCGCCGCGCGCAACGATGGCTGGCTGGGCCTGCCGATGACGGTGGCGGATAATGTCGCGATCGTCGAACGGATGCTCGACATGCGGGTCGAACAGGGCCTGCCGCGCACGGGCTTCACGCCCGTCCTGTCGCTGGCCGAACCGCTGACGATGGATGCCATTTCCCGGCTGGATGCGGTTGGCGGCCATCTGTCCGCCATGCCGTGGCTGCCGACGCCGTGGGATGTCGAACGCTTCACCGATGATGGCGCCGATTTCAGCCAGCTGCAGGTCAAGAAAGACGCGATCAGCCGTTACGCCGATCGGATCATCGCCAAGGCCGGCTGACGGCCACACGAAATTTCAGGAGACAAGATATGAGCAAGGATTTCCCCGAAGGCGCAGTGATGGTGTTCGGCGGCAGCGGTGGCATTGGCCAGGGCGTCGCGATCGAATTTGCCAAGTCCGGCACGGCCGTCGCCATTTGCTACCGTTCCAAGCAGGACGTGGCCGAAAAGACCGCCGAAACGATCCGTGGCTATGGTGTGAAGGCGTCGATCCATCAGGTCGACGTGCGCGATAAGGCGCAGGTTGCCGCCGCCGTCGCCGCGGCTGCTGCCGAACATGGCCGCGTGCACACGATGGTGTGGGGGGCCGGCCCGCTCGTGCCGCAGATCCACATCGCTGAATGGACCGCCGAAAATTATCGCAACGCGATCGACGTCGAAGTGATCGGTTTCTTCACCGCGTCGCAGGTGTTGATCGAACATTTCCGTAGCAACGGCGGCGGCTCGTTCGTCCATCTCGGCTCGGCCGGGCATGATTGGTGGCCGGCGATGGACGGCCTTTCGGTCGCGCCCAAGGCCGCGAACGAAGCCCTCATCAAGGGCATCGCCAAGGAAGAAGGCAAGTATGAGATCCGCGCCAATTCGGTGCTGGTCGGCGTGATCGACGCGGGCATGTTCCACGAACTCACCAAGCAGGGTGTGTTCGATGATGCGTGGGTCAAGGAAACGCACAAGCTGCTCGCGCTCAAGCGTTGGGGCCAGCCCGAAGATATCGGCCAGGCGGCCGTGTTCTTCGCGTCCAGCCGCGCGAAATATGTAACGGGCCAGACGATTTCGGTCTCCGGCGGCTTCGGGGTCTGATCGCATGGCATTGGCGGCGAAGGCAGAAACGCTTGGGGTTGATGTCGAGGATCCGTTGATCCTCGACGATGTTTCGGCGCACCCCTGGGATGAAGAGGCTGGCCTTGTGGTCGTCGGCCTGGGGGGCGCGGGCGTTGCCGCTGCGGTGGAAGCGCTGGAACGCGGCGTTTCGGTCATCGCCGTCGATCGCTTTGAAGGGGGCGGGTCGACCGCCGCCAACGGTGGCATCTTTTATGCCGGCGGCGGCACCGTCATCCAGAAGGAAGCCGGTGAGGATGACAGCCCCGAGGAGATGTATAAATATCTCCGCATGGAAGCGGGCGACGTCGTCGCCGACAGCACGTTGCGCAAGTTCGTCGATGAAAGTGTCGGCACGGTCGACTGGATTCTCCATCACGGGGCCAAACTGAACAGCGCGGTGTGGAAGAAAAAGGCCAGCTATCCGCCGCTCGATCGCTTCCTCTATCACCCCGATAATTCGCTGGTCGCGCGTTACCGCAAGGTCGCCAAGCCGGCCGCGCGCGGCCACCGGGCGCACATCTCCAACGGCAAGAAGGCGTGGGGTGTCGGCATCGGCATCTATAATCCGCTGCGCGATTCGGCGCTGAAGCTCGGCCTCACCTTCCACCGCATGACCGAAGCGCGCCAGCTCGTCATCGATGGGGCGGGGCGGGTCGTCGGGGTCAAGGTGCTGTCGATCCCGGCGGGGTCGCAGGCCGCGCAGGATTTCTCCAAATATATTGCGCGCGCCAATCATTTTCTGGCGATGCTGCCGCCATCGCTGCCGTTCGCGTCGATCACCATCGGCATCGGCAATCATTATCTCAAAAAAGCGATGAAGATCGAGGCGAGTGCGCGCCAAACGCGCTGGATTCGCGCACGCGAAGGCGTTTTGCTGTCCACCGGCGGGTTCATCATGAATCCCAAGATGGTTCAGCATTATGCCCCCGCTTATGCCGCCGGCATGCCCAATGGCACGCTCGGCGATCAGGGGGCCGGCATCGTCATGGGGATGACGGCGGGCGGCTCAACCGCCTTGATGAACAAGATTTCCGCCTGGCGCTTCATCAATCCGCCCAAGGCCTGGTCGGATGCGATCGTCGTCAACGGCAAGGGTGAGCGTTTCGTTGACGAAACGGTATATGGCGCCACGCTCGGCGAACATATGGTCGATCATAATGGTGGCATCGGCTGGCTGATCTACGACGCAAGTGCCCGTAAAAAGGCGTTTAAACAGGCATTCGACCCGATATTGGTGCCGTTCCAGCGCGACGTTACGCTTCTCAACCTGACGTTCAACTACAAGAAAGCCCCCACGATCGACGCGCTGGCCGATCGCATCGGTCTCGACAAAGCGACGATCCACGCCACCATCGCCGCCTACAACCGCGCGGCGCGGGGCGAAGAACCCGATCGCTTCGAAAAGGAGCCGGACGACATGCAGCCGATCGAGCAGGGACCGTTCTACGCGATGGACATTTCCCTTGCGAGCCGCTTCCTGCCGTTGCCCGTCATCACCTTCGGCGGCCTGCGCGTCGAAGAAAATACCGGCCAGGTGCTCGATGCCGCTGGCAAGCCGATTGCGGGCCTTTATGCTGCCGGCCGCACCGCCGTCGGCATCGCCTCGCAGACCTATGTGTCCGGCCTGTCTTATGCCGATTGCGTATTTTCCGGCCGCCGCGCGGCGCGCCATGTTGCAAAGGCGAATGTTTGATGACCAGCAAGTCCGCAGTTCGCGTTAGCCTTGGTCTGATCGGCCTCGAAACCCTGTTCGGCGGCGACATCCGCGCGGCGGTGAACTGGCTCAAGGTGGCCGAAGATCTCGGCATCGACGGCGTGACGCTCACCGATCACGTCGTGATGGGCGAGGCGCTGGACAAATATCCCTATGGCCCATTCCCAATGCCGCTCGATTGGCCGTGGTGGGAACCGATCACTCTGCTGTCGGCCATTGCCCAGGCGACCACGCGGCTGCGCCTGCAAACGGCGGTGCTGATCTCGCCGCTGCGCCCTGCCGTGCTGCTCGCCAAACAACTCGCTACGCTCGACGTCCTGTCGGGCGGCCGCGTGTCGATCGGCCTCGGCGTCGGCTGGCAGCGCGAGGAATATGAAGCGAGCGGCGTTCCGTGGGAAGGTCGTTTCGGGCTGATGATCGAACAGATCGAAATCTGTCGCGCGCTCTGGCGTGATGCGCCGGCCGCCCATCATGGCAAGACGGTCAATTTCGATCGAATCCACAGCCGGCCCTTCCCGGTGCAGGGGGATCGCCTGCCGATCATGCTGGGGATCGCCCCCAATGAACGCAACGTCGCGCGGATCGCCGACCATGCCGATGGCTGGCTGCCGATCCAGGCCGACGTGCCGAGCATCGCCGACGGGATCGCCCGGCTACGCGAAGCCTTCGCTGCGCGCGGCCGCGATCCGTCCAGCCTGATGGTCCGTGCCGTTCCGCGCGCGGCCAAGGGGGATGATGGCAAGCTTGATATCGCCCGTACGCTCGACAACGCCCATGCCATGATCGAGGCCGGGGTGACGGAGATCGAACTGTTCCCGTTGCATTTCGCCAAGGATCGCGCGGGCGCGGAAGCGCTCGCCGAAAAACTGGCTGCTTTCAAGGCATCTACCACAGACTGACCGGTAACGCATCAACCCCCTTCCCACAGGCCGCTCGCTCGCTATAAGGGCGCCGCTCGCATCCTGCTGGGGCGTCGCCAAGCGGTAAGGCACCGGTTTTTGGTACCGGCATTCGCAGGTTCGAATCCTGCCGCCCCAGCCAGAATTAGAAAATCCGTACGAAATAGCGGATTTGCGGAAAGATCCCCGCCGCACAGGATCGATTGGCGCGATATCGGTGGCTTGATTACCAATGCGGATACAAGGGCCGATCGGGATTTGCGCACCCGCAACGACGGCCACAGGCTCGCGATCGCAGCGCGTTCCTCGCGGATCAGATGGCCCGGCGCGAACTTGGGTTTACGCATAACGGGATACGACGACTGGCGACACGGGCGAGCTGTCCTGCCGCCATCGCCAGTGCCGCCTAAGAAGCCGTCAAGACTTAGCTATCGATGGTTCCTTCGACATACGCGGACCTGCAAACTCAAAGCACGCGCAGATTGTACGGCCCCCAGTACGCATCCATCGACACGATCAGGCCATCATCGTCGAAGACCATGACGTCGAGCGTGTCGCTGCGGAAACGCTGCCCATTATTGATCGCTTCCACCACGAACGCCGCTGCGCCGTGCCGCCCGGCCACACGAACCATACCTTCAAGCTGCATGTCCATCCGGCCCATCGCGTCGAACGCGCCCTGATACCATGCGCGGATCGCGTCGCGCCCCTGGACGCCCGGGCCGGTGACCGGATCGCGCACCACCGCGTCGGCCGTATAAAGCGCGACGATACCCTCGGCATCACCGGCGGTGAACAACTCAGCATAGCGCTGGAATATGGTGGCGATATGGGCGGCCGATGGCCCCTCGTCTGAGCCGGCGAGCATCGACTGGGTGATTTCGGGCAGTTCCATCGTATCGGCCATCGATTTTCCTTCGTGGTTGGTTTTCTGGGGGCGTCACGCAATGGCGCGCCAGGGTCTTCTGGCGCGCGGACGCGGTCCCTTGCTCAGGCGTGCTTGGCGAAGTCCCCGGACGTTGCCGCGTTGATCGCATCCGCCGTCTGCGCGGCGTCGCGTATGGCGCCTTCAATATAGCTGACGCCGGTGGCATCGCCGATGGCGTGGACGGCGAAACCTTCTGCTTTCAACTGATCGGCGAGCGCCAAATCTCCGGACGCGCCCTTGGCGACGATCACATGATCGGCCGGGATCGCGTGGGCTGCCCCCGACGGGCTAGCAAAGTGCACCGCATCCTGATCGATCCGGATGTCAGTGGCCCCCGTATGAAGCGCGACGCCATGTTCCTTGAGTTCAGCCAGCAGACGCATGCGGCGGACCACCATGAGCCCCTTGCCGAAGCGCTGTGTTTCGTCGACGACCGTCACGGCACGACCTCGCTCGGAAAGAAATTCGGCAAGCTCCAGGCCGACCAGTTCGCCACCGATGATGACCACCCGTTTGCCGAGCGGCATCCACTGATGGGTGGCCTTGCGGACGAAATCGAGGTTGGCGGTTACACCCGTAGCCGCTCCCAATTTGGTGGCCAGCCGCGTCATCACCCCGGTCTTGCGCACGAGTTCCGACGAAGTCTCGCCGAGCATCATCCGGCGCATGTCGTCGCCCGAGAAGACATGTGGCAGGTCATTGCCCGGAATGGCGGGCATGCCGCGCACCGCGCCGGTGGCGACCACCACGACATCAGGCTGCAGCGAGCGTAGAAGTTCAGGGCTGGCCGTCGTCCCCAGACGCACGTCAACGCCCGATTTCTCGATCTGACGCCGCAGCCAGTCGAGCAGGCGCTCATTGGCCGCATAGGCCAGCGAGGCGAAGCGCAGCGTACCGCCCAGCCGGTCACTCTTTTCCAGCAGCACGACCTGGTGCCCGCCAGCATCAAGCCTGCGGGCTGATTCCATGCCACCGGGTCCGCCGCCGATCACCACCACGCGTTTGCGTTCGGCGCCTTGCGACTGCGCGGGTGCCGCGAACTCAAACCCGGTGCGAGGGTTGACCGCGCAGCGGGTCGGTTCGCGCAGATAAGCTGTGCTGACGCAGGTATAGCAGTAGATGCAGGGCCGCACGTCGTCTGACTGCCCTTCGGCCAGTTTGCGGGGCAGATGCGGGTCGGCCAGCAGCTTGCGCCCCATGGCGAGGAAATCGAATGCGCCTTCGCGAATCCTGGCATCGGCCACCTCCGGCTCGACGCGACCGGAAGCGATGATGGGAATGTTGACTGCAGCCTTGATCTGCGCGGCATAGGACAGATTAAAATTCGGCTCGTGCGGTATGTTCGATCCAGAGTGCAGCTTGGCCTGCCCGACATCGTGATAAGCGGTGACCGTGATCGCATCGACGCCGGCGGATTCGACCATCCGCGCCGCGCGGATGGCATCCTCGATGACGATTCCGCCGACCTTGCCGATTTCACGCGAGTCCAGCTTGCACCACACCGGGAAATCGGCGCCAACGGCTGCCCGGATCGCAGCGATCACTTCGATCAGGAAACGAATGCGGTTTTCAAGCGGACCGCCATATTCATCGGTGCGCTTGTTCGTTTTGGGCGAAATGAAGGACGACAGCAGATATCCATGCCCGCTGTGAATCTCGATGGCATCGAAACCGGCGGCCTTAGCGCGGGCAGCGGCCTCACCGAACTGACGGACGGCGGCGGCGATGTCGTTCTTGTCCAATACCTTGACCGTCGGCATCACCGCGCCGGCGAAGGCCGCCATTTCCTCGGGCAAGAAATAGTCGCCGAAGTCGCCGGTCACCGGATCGGGAATCGACGGCGCCCAGAGCGGATGGCCGTCCTGCGCCGAATAGCCAGCGACGAGCCCGCCATGATGAAGTTGGGCGGCGATCTTGGTGCCATGCGCATGAACGGCGTCGGTCAATCGGCGCAGGCCGGGAAGGAAGCGGTCGTCCGAGAGCGCCGTCTGGTTCGGTTGGACGGCGCCCACCGGCCAGGCGACGCCGGTGACACCGGTGATGATCAAAGCCGCGCCGCCCTTGGCCTGTTCGGAATGGTAGGCGATCAGCCGGTCGCCGCAGGTGCCGTCGGCCTCCGACAGGCTGACCCCCATTGCGGTGACGACGATCCGGTTGGCCAGCGCCATCCGCCCGATGCTGCCCGGCGAAAGCAGGTGTGCGAGACTTGAGCCCATATTCAGATTCCTCTCTCCGGCAGTTCTGCGCCTGCTTTGCCCACCCTGACGGCGATCTTGCCGCGTCATTGAGTATACACATTGTATCGTCAGTTTAGAAAGCGCAGGCAGAGTATTGTCAAGGCGCTGCGGGTGCCTTGCGCCGAACCGCAAGTTGGGCATAGCCGAAGCATGGCATCCATATCTCTCACGGCAGAAGGTGCACGCGCGATGATCACTCTGCGTCCCGCGTCGGCTGCCCGCCGCAATAATGCGCGGCAGGAGCAGCAGCGACTGGAAACGCGAAAGGCCTTGCTGGCCGCCGCTGTCGAGGTGTTTGGCGCGCGCGGCTATCTCGACACCTCGGTCGAACATGTCCTGGCCCGAGCAAATGTCAGCAGGGCGGCCTTTTATCGTCAGTTTGACAGCAAGCTCGCGCTTGTCTGCGCGCTTGCGAGCGATTTTGTGCCGAACTGGCGCCCGGTTTTCGACAGCTTGATGGTTCTAAGTGCACCTTCGATAGACGATCTCGAGCAATGGGCGCGGCTGCACATCGCCTTCCACCGCGACAATCAGGCGATCTGCGGGCTGCTGACCCAGGTGGCGGGGTTGGAGGACCGGCTTTACTGGCAACTCGCCGACCAGCGCGATGCGCTTATCACCGATCTGGGACAGCGTTTTGACACGTTTCGTCAAGCCGCCGAGGACCCGGCAATGCGCCTGCGCGCGCGCCTTCTCCTCGCCCAGATTGACGAAACCTGCTTCCTGATCGTTCGGGGGCGCATTCCGGATCCCGGCCACCATGCGCCACGGCTGATCGCAGAGCAGATTCATGCGCTGCTGCAATTTTAGGGGGCTGCATTATATGCACCATCCTTCGGAAAATATCGCGACGGTCGGTATACCGCCCACCCGCACCGCCCAAATATCTGGCGCGGCATTCGCTTTGCCTGTTGCGATCCACCCCGCCATTGCCGCGTTCGAGGTGTGGGAGGGTAAAGCATGCACTTGATCGGTATGCTGGTTTTGGCGGCGGCCGCGATCTCGGCCGCAGCGCTGAGCCGCAACGACAAGCGTCCGGAATTGCCGGCCATGCCGCAAAATATTGTCTCCCTGAACCTGTGCGCCGACCAGTATCTCCTCGCCCTTGCCGATCGCAGCCAGATCGCCGCACTGACACAGTTCGCGAGTGATCCCGCGATGTCGGCGGCGGCAAATGAGGTGCGCGGACTCAAGCAAATTTCCGGCAGTGCAGAAGAAGTGCTGGCACTGCAGCCCGATCTCATCATCGCCAGCCCTACGCGGCGTCGAGAGACGATGGCGGTGTTGAAAGGCTATCGGCTCCACACATTCGACCTTCCATCAGCCGAAAATTACACCGATGTGGTGGTGCAGATCCGCGAAGTCGCGCAGGCGGTGGGCCATCCCGATCGCGGTGAGGCGCTGATCGCGCGCATGGATGCGGCACTGGCCAGATTGCAACCCGTCCATGATGCGCCGGTCGCCGCTTACTACCAGCGTCGCGGGTATCTCACGGGGACCGACACGCTGGTCGATGATCTTATGACCCGGGTCGGGCTGGTAAACCTCGCGGACCAGCTTGATCGCGCAAAGGTATCACGGCTTTCGATCGAACAGATGGTTGCGGCGAAACCCGATTACCTGATCGTTGAGGGCGGCAGCGAGCATGCCACCGATCGCGGCAATGAAATGCTGCGCCATCCAGCCCTCGCGGCGATACCCCGGCTGCGGTTGCCCCAAGCGTGGACCGTGTGTGGTGGCCCGGCTTATGTCAGCGCAACCGAGAGCCTGGTGGCGCAGATGGCGGGCCGACGCTAAAATTCGATGCCGGCCTGTGCTTTCACACCGCTGCGGAAGGGGTGTTTGACGAGTGTCATTTCGGTCACGAGATCGGCCGCTTCGATCAATGCTTCGGGCGCGTTACGGCCGGTGACGATGACGTGCTTCATCTCCGGCTTGGCGGTCAGCACGGCCAAAACTTCGTCTAGCGGAAGATAATCGTAACGCAGGACGATGTTGAGTTCATCGGCAAGGACCATGTGGTAGGATGGATCGGCGATCATCCGTTTCACTTCCTCCCACGCTTCCCGGGCCACGGCGATGTCACGCGCACGGTCTTGCGTGTCCCAGGTGAAGCCTTCGCCCATCGGCTTGAATTCGATATTGGCTGGAAAAGCGTCGAACACCACTTTTTCGCCGGTCGTCATCGCGCCCTTGACGAACTGGACGACACCGACCTTTCGGCCATGGCCGATCGCCCGGACGACCATGCCCAGCGCCGCCGTCGTCTTGCCTTTGCCTTTGCCGGTATGGACGATCAGCAATCCCTGTTCGCGGGTCTTGCTGACCATGATCTTGTCATGAGCCGCCTGCTTCTTCTTCATCTTTTCGTTGTGGCGGTCATCGTCTGACTGCTGTGCGTCGGGGGCATGCATTGGTTTACTCCTGCAATTGCGCGAGGATCTGCCCCGCGCTGTTCGATCTGGGTTTCCAGAGGTTGCGATCCAGCGCTTCGGTGAGCCGTGTTGCGGTTTCGCGCAGTGCGGCGGGATTGGCCTCTGCCATGAAGGTCCGCACATGTTCATCCTCGATGAAGGCGGCGTAGACAGCGTCAAAATGGTGATTGCGCACTGCATGTGTTGTCGCGGCAAAGGCGAAGAGATAGTCGACCGATGCCGCGATTTCGAACGCCCCCTTGTAGCCGTGGCGCATCACGCCGGCGATCCACTTGGGATTGGTGACACGCGCGCGGACGATACGGCCGATCTCATCTTCCAGGGTTCGGATGACGGGACGTTCGGGGCGGCTGTGATCATTGTGATAGGAAAGCGGCCTGCGCCCGGACAGATGCTCGACGGCTGCGGCGATCCCGCCTTCGAACTGGTAGTAATCGTCGCTGTCGAGTAGATCGTGTTCGCGGTTGTCCTGATTCTGGATGAGCGCGTCGGCCGAAGCGAGCCGATCGGCGAAAAGCGTGCGCTCCTGAGCGCCTTCGACGCCGGCGCCATAAGCATAGCCGCCCCAGTCCAGATAGCTGGCCGCCAGATCGGCGCGGTCGTGCCAGAGCCGTTCGTCGATCATCGCCTGCAGGCCTGCCCCATAAGCACCCGGTTTCGAACCGAAGACGCGGTGCCCGGCGCGCCGCGTGGCCGTTTCAGGCGCGACGCCCTGGCCAATGAGATGCGCCGTTTCAGCGCGGCGGCGCGCGGCGGCGGGATTGTCTTCGGGTGCCTCGTCGAGGCCCATCACCTGCCGTGCCGCACTATCGATAAGATCGATCTGCTCGGGAAAGGCGTCGCGGAAGAAGCCCGAAACGCGCAGCGTCACATCGATGCGCGGCCGGCCGAGTTCGGCAAGCGTGATGATCTCGAAGCCGGTTACGCGGCCCGACGTCCATTCCCATCGCGGGCGCACGCCCATCAGGGCAAGGGCTTGCGCGATGTCGTCGCCGCCCGTTCGCATGTTGGCGGTGCCCCAGGCGGAAAGAGCGATTGCGGCAGGATATTTCCCCTCCCGCTGGAAATAATCGGCCACGATCAAGTCGGCCGAACGCCAACCGAGATCCCAGGCCGTGGCCGTTGGCACGGTCCGGCTGTCGACCGAATAGAAATTGCGCCCGGTGGGCAGAACATCGGGGCGCCCCCGCGTCGGTGCGCCCGACGGGCCGGGAAGAACGAACCGACCGTCGAGTGCCGTCAGCAACGCGGTCTGTTCGGCTGCCCCGCACACATCCACACGCGGCGCGAGCGTCCGGGCAATATGTGCGATTACCGCGGTTGACGCCGGGCCGGGACATGGGGCGCCCTCAACGAGTGCGATGGCCATCAATTCCAGCCGCTCAACCGTATCGCCCAGCGTACGCCATGGATCGGCAGACAGGATGGCAAGTGCCGTTGGCTTTTCCCCCACCCACGGATCAGCCAGCCGGCAATCGAGTGGATCAAGATCAAGGTCGAAATCGTCAGCCAGCGCCCGCAGCAGCGATGCTTCGCCGGGATGGTCATAGCCGCGCGGGCAGCGTGCCAATGCGACAAGCAGGTCCGTGCGCAACCGCCCTTCGGGTGAGCGGGTGAAGACGTGCAGCCCATCACGGATCTGCATCTCCTTCAACTCGCATAGATAATTGTCAATTGCGGACAGCGCATCCTCGCCTTCGCCCGCTGCGCCTGCGTCGTTATCCAGCCCGTGGGCACGGGCGAGATCGATGATCTCGCGTCGCAAATGTTCCAGCCGGCGTGGATCCATGCCCGCGGCCAGATAATATTCGTCGACGAGCGCTTCGAGTTGTTTGAGTGGCCCGTAGCTTTCGGCCCGGGTCAATGGCGGGGTGAGATGATCCAGAATCACGGCGCCGATCCTGCGCTTGGCCTGCGTGCCTTCGCCCGGATCGTTGACGATGAATGGGTAGAGTTGCGGCACAGGCCCCGCGCACAATTCGGGAAAACAGGTTTCGGACAGGGCGATCGCCTTGCCCGGCAACCATTCCAGATTGCCGTGCTTGCCGACGTGGATGATCGCATGTGCGCCGAAATGCCGGTTCAGCCAGAGATGGAAGGCGAGATAGTAATGGGGCGGGACGAGCGCGGGATCGTGATAGCTTGATTTCGGATCCACATTGTAGCCGCGCGCCGGCTGGACTGCGACTACGACATTGCCGAAGCGGTGAACCGCAAGGCTGAAGGCGCCGTCGCGAACGAACGGATCGGTTTGGGGTTTACCCCAGCGGTCAACAATCGCTTGCTGCACGGTTGACGGCAGGGTCGAGAAATATGCCTCATAATCCGCAAGCGGCAAGGTTGTCCGCGCGATGCGACCGGGCGACGTAAGATCGTTGGTGACACCGCTTAGCATGCGTCGGATCAGTGCATCGGCTTCGCGTGGCGCATCGCCTACGGAATAGCTGGCTTCGGCCAGTGCCCCGAGTATCGCGGCGGTGCTGGCGGGTGTGTCCAGCCCGACGCCATTACCGATGCGCCCGTCGCGATTGGGATAATTGGCGAGTATCAGCGCCACCCTGCGGTCAACCGGAGCAGCGCGGCGCAGTTTGACCCAATTGGCCGCAAGGTCGGCGACGAAATCGACCCGGTTCGGTATCACTTTGGGAACGACAATGTTGCATTCGGTACGTGCGTCGAAGCGTTCCGATGCCTTGAATGCGACGGCGCGCGTGAAGATTCGACCATCGACTTCAGGCAGCGCGACATTCATCGCAAGATCGCGCGGGCCGAGGCCACGGGCACTCTCTTTCCACGCACTTTCTTCCACCCCCGCAAACACCGCTTGCAGGATCGGGCAGTCGGCGGCTTCAAGGGTGGATGGGGTACGCGGCTCGCCGGGGGTGGTGGCTGCAAAGGCGGTGGTATTGACGATCACGTCGGGTGCGGTTTCCGTCAGCAATTCCTGGAGCCAGCGCATCGCGAAGGGATCGCGCAGGGCGCGGACATGCACAGGAACCACGTTCAGGCCCCGTGTGGTGAGCGCGTCGATCATCGCATCGACGGCATCCAATGTTCCGGCAATGAGCAAGGCCCGGTAGAAAACCAGCAGCGCGACCGGTTGGCCGGCCGTCCACCTATCCCGCACATCGTCGAGCGTCGGCCGCTCAATTCCGCGGACATAGAGGCCGGCGTCCGCGATAGTGATGGCGCTGCCAGGTTCGCCCGCATCCAATCCCGCGAGGCGTGCGGCGATGCGCAGGAAGGTTGTGGCGTTGGTGATGCCGCCTTGCCGCAGGCAGATGGCCAGCCTTTCGATGATTTCGGGCGAAACGGTCGAGGCGGCGGTCAGGGCGGGATCGACATCGGTGCCATTGGAAAAAGCAGCAAAAGGGATGCCTTGTGCGCGCGCGACGGCTGCGATCTCGTCAATGCCGTAGGGCCAGTAGCTTTTGCCGCCCAGCAGGATCACGGCGACGAAGCGCGCTTTGGCGATGACCTTTTCGATATAGAGATCGACCGAATAAGGATGGCGGAGCTGGAGCAGGTTGGCGAGGCGGACCCGCGGGCCGCCGTCGCCGATCTGCGCCGCCGCCTGTGCGAAGCAGGCCAGTTCGCTGTCCGCCACGGTCAGCACCACGATATCGCCCGGTGACTGGTCGAGATTGATCGCCTCGTCACCGTCGGAGATCGTGCCTGGCGTGGCGGACAGGAGGTGCATCAGACGAACGCCCCGGAAAAGCCGGACTCGATTGCCTGGCGGTCGAGACCCTTTTGCCCGATCACGACAAGTTGTGACGCAGGCTCTTCGCCGGGTGCCCATGTGCGATCGAAATAGTGCTGGATGCGTGGGCCAACGGCCTGGATCACCAGGCGCGCCGGGCGATCTTGGACCGCAACCAGACCCTTGATCCGGAGAATATCATGCGTAGCAATCAATGTTTCCATCCGTTGCAGCAGCAGTTCAATCGACGTGACGGCTGATCCGCGAATGACAAAGCTGTCGAAGTCATCATGGTCGTGATCCATATCGCCATCATGGTGTGACGGCCGTGTTTCCAGGTCGTCCTCCGCCGTCGCGGACAAGCCGAGCAGCGTGCCGGCATCGACCGCACCATGGTTGGCCCGCACGATTTTCACGCCTGGGCGTATCTCGCCGCTGATTTTGGCTGCGATCGCGGCGAGCGCATCGGTCGACACCAGATCGCATTTGTTGAGAATGACCATGTCGGCGCATGCAAGCTGGTCCTCGAACAATTCTTCGAGAGGGCTGTCATGGTCGAGCGAGGCATCCGCCAGACGCGCCGCCGTGAGTGCTTCCTCGTCGGTTGCAAAACGCCCTGCCGCCACGGCATCGGCATCGATGAGCGCAATGACCCCATCGACCGTGGCGCGCGTGCGGATGCCGGGCCACTGGAACGCCTTTACCAGCGGCTTTGGCAGCGCAAGGCCCGAGGTTTCGATGATAATATGTTCGGGTGGGTTCGGACGGTCGAGCAGCTTTTGCATTGTCGGCAGGAAATCATCGGCGACGGTGCAGCAGATGCAGCCGTTGGCAAGCTCGACAATATCGTCTTCGGGGCAGGATGCGTCATTGCAGCCTTTGACCAGTTCGCGGTCGACGCCGACGTCGCCAAACTCGTTGATGATGAGGGCGAAACGCCGGCCCTTTGCATTGGCCAGCAGATGGCGGATCAAAGTCGTCTTTCCGGCACCAAGGAAGCCGGTGATGACGGTGGTGGCAATCTTGCTCATATGTTGTTTTCCTTGGACAAAGGCGCAACCTCGATCGCGTCGAAGCCTTTCCAGCGGTAGATGAGGGTGCTCAGCCCCCAACAGGCGATGAAAAGCCCGATGATGAGGAAGCCGAGCGTGTTGAAATGTTCGGAAAGCATGACCGCCCCCGCCCATGGTTCGCCGGTGAAGCCGAATTTTTCCGAGAGCAGCGCGATGGTCTGGATGCCGCCTATGACCAGAGCGACGAGCGCCGAGATCAGGGTGATCGTCATGTTGTAGTAGAGCTTGCGGATCGGCTTCACGAACGCCCATTCATAGGCGCCGAGCATGATGACCCCGTCGGCGCTGTCGATCAGCGCCATGCCGGCTGCGAACAGCGCCGGAAGCACGAGAACCGCGCCGACCGAGATGCCATCCGCTGCATGCGCTCCGGAAAGCCCGAGAATGGCGACTTCGGTCGCGGTGTCGAAGCCAAGCCCGAAGAGGAAGCCCAGGGGGGCCATATGCCAGCTCTTGCGCACCATCCCGAAGAGCGGCCGGAAGAGCCGGGCGATCAGGCCGCGCCCTGCGAGCAGCATGTCGAGATCTTCGTCGGTATAGCTGCCGTCGGCACGCACCCGCTGAAAGCGCACCCAGACGCCGTGCAGGATGATGAAATTCATGATCGCGATCGCGAACAGGAAACTGGCCGAGATGATCGTCGCGATGATACCGCCGGTGGCGCCCAGAGATTCGAAATCGGCCAGCGTGCTGGCAGTCATGGCGATCGCGGTGGCCGCAATCAGCACGATCGCCGAATGGCCGATGGCAAACCACAGGCCGACTGCAATAGGGCGCTGACCATCCTGCATCAGCTTGCGGGTCACGTTGTCGATCGCCGCTATGTGATCGGCGTCAACGGCGTGGCGCAGGCCCAGGCTCCAGGCAAGGAATGCCGTTCCCAACATCACCGGATTGTTGGCGAAAAGGCTGAAAGCCCATACCCAGGCCCCGATATTGGCGGCGGCGAGGGCCGCGAACAGCAAGATGATACGTCGCTTCAGCGGCTTGGACGCAGACGTGCGGGTCATGCAGCGCCTCCTTCAAGGGGTGGACGGGAATTGCGGCGGCGCCGGTTGTGGAGCCGGCGGAGATCGCGGCACGCCTTTGCGATCGCCATCGACGTTCCCGTCGCGCAGACGAGCGTGACCATGATGAGCAACGGAAGGATGACCAGATCCCAAAGCGGCCGACGTCGCAGGATGGGAAAATCGAAACTGTGGAGACCGTGCTGAAGCCAGCGGAACAGGCGTGCATTGCCATCAAAGGCACGAAGCCGCCGGCCGGTGCGGGAATCGATATAGAGCCGGGTTCGTTCGGCGTCGCGCAACACCGCACGCCACACCGGCAAGGTCACCGGATATTTATGCTGGTAATAATAAGCGTCCTCCACGTCGATCAGCTGGAGGGATTCGATCGGCGGGCCGTTGGCGAGTGCCGCCGCCAATTCGGGGCGCGCCAGCGGCGATATGCGGCCCATTGCATCGATCCGCGTCTGGGTGCCACCAGCCGACACCGCTGCGAAGAATAGCCGGCCGCCCAGCGGAGCGATTTCCAGCCGAACCGTGCCCGCAGGCAAGGAAGTCATGCGGCCAAGCGCCCCGGTGACCATGGCCCAAGGCATTTGAGTTGTTAGCTTTTCCCGTTCGGCAAAGCCGGCTTCGCTGTCCAGGATGCCCCAGGGATTCATCGAAAGGAGGCCGCTGGCGACCCAGCCCAGCGTCAATATGCCGAACAGCAGGCCGGACATATGGTGCCACCACCAAAGGCCACGATACGCAGATTTGATCTTGCCGTGGCGATTGCGCCGCAGGCGGGCAACGCCCACCCACAGGCCCGTGATCGTCAGGAAGCAACCGAGAAGCGATGCCCAGATAACCAACTGGGACCATAATGCTCCGTCCTGCCGGAGCAGTGTCGGATAAAGCCAGTGCGGCACAGCGCCGAGCCAGCCCCAGAATCGTTCGGTGCGGGTCGTCTGCTGGACGATTTCGCCGGATGCCGCGACATATGCTGTAGCACCATCGGAATAATCGATACGATGGAGTGGTTGATGGCGCCGGAAGGTCTGGACGGTCCATTGGTCGATGCCGGCCGGTGTTGCGGCCAGCGCCGTGCCACCGATTCCGAAATGCTTGCCGAAGCTACGGCCCACCGCCAAGGCTTCCGCTGCCGATAGCCCGGTGATCGGGCTGGCCGTGGCAAGATCGATGCTGGCAGGCGCGGCACGCATCTGCGCGATTGATCGGGCCGGATCGGCTGCGGGCGTAATACGCAGCACAGGCCGCCCGGCCATCATTTCTACCCGCGCGGCGGACAGACGCAAATCGGGTTCCAGGCGGACCTCCGGCCAGACCCTTGCATCCGGAAGCTGCAGGGGCGCCAGCCCCTGCACCTGTTCGGCAGGCAGCAGCCGAGGATAATCCGAATACATCATGACGAAGCCTGACAGGCACCACATCGTCATGATGATTCCGACCAGGATGCCCAGCCAGCGATGAAGGAAGAGGATAGGGCGCAGCATTGCGGCGCTCCCCCTAAATGCTCAGACCATAACTGACCCGGAGCGTCCGCGGCACGCCACGGGTGAAGTATAGGAAACGGCCGCTGCCATCATCGCGCTGCGCGGAGCCGTAACCCCGCGTCGCATAGTCATTGTCGAACATGTTCTCGATGTTGATGCCGAGACGATGTCGCCGGGCGCTGCCATCTGGATACAGATGGAAACCGGCGCCAACGACCGCATAATTGCCGTAATTCTGCCGCGCGAAGCCGGCCGGCGAGGACCATGTATCCCCGACCCAATTGACCGAAAGATTAGTGCCGAACGGGCGATCCGCGGGTGCATAGGCGATCGAGCCGCTGGCGAATTGCTTCGGCGTCCGATCACGCTGGCGATCCGATCCCTGGTTGCGTGCCCGGGTGACAGTATAGCTGCCGCTGAGATGCCAGGCCTCTGCCAGCACCGCGCTGAGTTGAAATTCGCCACCCTCGACTTTCACGCGTCTATCGACATTGACGTAGATGCCGTCGGGAAATGCCGGGTCGTTGAATGAAACATCGATGAGATTATCGATGCGACGCCTGAAATAGGTTGCCCGCCAGGTCAGCGCGCCCGTGGCGAGAGTGCCGCCGGTTGCGACGTTGAGATTGAGGCTTTCCTCCGGCTTCAGGTTCGGGTTGCCGCGTTCGCAGCAGGGATCGATCTGATAGAGTTGCGAGGCGTCGGGCAGGATGAAGGATGTGCCGCCGATGGCCTCGACATACAAACTGGCGGTGACATCGGACCGGCCGGAGACGTTCCAGACCGTCGTCTGCGCACCACCCGTCTTGTTGTAGCGCAAGCCCGCTGCAAACCGCCCGCGGCGGGACAGATCATCGGTCGTGCGAACCTGGAAGGTGCCTGCGTGAACCCGTTCCTTGCTCTTGCCGATCAGCAGAACGTCGTCGCGGCCGCTGAAATTCTGGTAATCATAGCCGACCAGATATTCCAACCCGCGATGGGGCTTCAGTTTGACCAGCGCGCTGCCGCCAAAATCGCGGTACCCCCAGAATGTACCCTCCGGGTAGATGACGACCGGTGCGCCGGTGGCCGGATCATTGCGGATCTGGATGTAGGCTGTCTTCCAGTCGTGGAAATAGCCTTTGAGGAAGAACTGGACCGTGTCGTTGCCGACATAATCGAGCCGGACGCTTGCTATTTCCTCGTTGCGGTCATTGCGGCTTTCGCGGGTACGGATTGCGCTCAGATTGTCGAGTCTGGCCTCTGTGTGCTGATATTGCAGATTGAACGCGAAGTCCGCGCCCAGATCATACTGATATTTGCCGCCGACGGACCAGAGTTCATAGCCGCGCTTGCGGTCCGTCGCGCTCGGTTCCATCGCGCTGAACGGCTGGTAGCCCTCCGATCGGTTGCGCGACGCATAGGCGACGAACCGGTGCCGGCCGATGCTGCCGCGGAGGTAGCCGTCAAGATTGGTTCCTGCGCGATTATCGACGCTGCCGTTGATCTGGCCGTTGAAGTCATCGCTGAACGATCGTGTGACGATGTTGATGACGCCGGCCGCCGCCTGGGTGCCGTAGAACAGGCTCTCGCCACCCTTCAGCACCTCGATCCGTTCGATCATGCTGGCGGGCAGCGTGTCGTTGGGTGAAGTTCCGCCGTAAAGGCGGTTGTTGATGCGGATACCGTCGACCGCCCACAAAATATCCTGGGTGCGCGATCCCTGCAACGACAGGTCGACATAGCTGAACGGGCCACTTGCCGGCTTGATGTAAAGCCCCGGCACCAGTTCCAAAGCGGCGGCGACATCGACGAAGGCGCCGTCCTTGACCAGTTTTTCGGTCACAACCTCGATCGCACTGCCGTAATGGGCCAACTCTTGCGGGAGCGTTTCTTCCAGCCCCGCGCCCGTGACCACGATGTCGGCTACGTTCTCCGCCCGGGCGATGTGGCCTGAACATACGAAAACAGTGGCCAGCGCCACCTGCGAAATATTCCTGAACTGCATTTGGGATTACCCCCGTCGGCATCAGCGAAACCAGGCGGGGAGCGTCCGCGCGAACGGCCAGCGCGCGTCACCGGGCGGATGCCATCGGCACCCGGCCACGCGAACCGGTGCGGCTCCCGCCGCACAAAGCGTCGCTCAGACGGAGTTCCGTGCCACGACCAGCCCCTGGGCCACAGCAAGAGCGACCAGACGCTGGCAGGTCTCCTGGCTCGCGGGTCACAGCTTGATGCACGGCCTTCCCAGGCCTCGCATGATTTAGCGTCCGGCCCAGTGGCTGCCTGCCCCGAATATCGGGACCGACGATATGCGTCTCGCTCACCGCTTACAGTTGCAGGGACAGCCGCGGATTTGGGCGATCGGAACCGCCCGCACCGCATTCCCTATTAAGTCCCTCTCGGGACACCGGCGCGATCATGAAACCATCCGTTGGGATGGTTTCATGCGGGGGCATAAGGCGATAGCGATGAAATTCCAAGCCCCAAGCTCAAGCGCCGCGGTTGGCCGCGAAGTCGCTGTAGAGATTTAGGAGTTAAATTGGCCTGGGCCACGCAGACAATGAAAGCGGACCTGCCACCGCCGTTTCACACTGCCTGACGTGGCGCAACCAGTAGCAAATCTGCCAGCTTTTCCGCGATCATGATCACCGTCGCATTCGGATCGCCGGTCGTGATTCTGGGCATGATCGACGCATCGGCGACACGCAGGCCGCTTATACCGCGCACCCGGAGCTTATCATCCACCACGGCGAGCATGTCGTTGCCCATCCGGCATGTGCCCACGGCCTCATAATTCACGCCGATCGTGCGCCTGAAATAGGCTTCCAGATCATCATCCCGCTCGACATCGGCGCCCGGCGTTACTTCACGCCCACGGAACTGGGCATAGGCCTTCTGACCAAAGATCTTTCGGGAAATTCTCACGCCGCGCCGCAGCACCTCGCGATCACGCTCATGACCCAGATAATTCGCGTCGATGATCGGAGGCGCCAGCGGATCGGGCGAGCGCAGCCTGAGTTCCCCGCGGCTTTCAGGCCGGGTCAGGATAACCAAATTCGAAACACCATGTTCGGCGGCGACACCGCCTGCCGGATCGGTGAGGATCGGAATGAAATAATATTTGAGATCCAAGTGTGAGTTTCCGGGCGCGCCGGATCGCAAGTAGGCCACGGCATCCGTGCTGTTGCTGGCAATCAGGCCCTTTCTGGCGGCCATATATCTGATGACCGTGCGCGCCATCATGAGAGGGCTGCCAATATATTTGTAGTCCGTAACCGGTTCGGGACAGGTGAATTGCACTTGCGTCCCGACATGATCGTGCAGGTTCTGGCCGACACCTTTGAGATCCAGAACCGGATCGATTCCGACGGACCGCAGGTGAACGGCGTCACCGATTCCCGATAACATGAGCAGCTGGGCGGACTGGAACGTGCCAGCGCTCACGATGATTTCGGAGCCGGCGTACATGCGCTTGAGCGCGCCGTGCTGGCGATATTCGACGCCGATGACGCGGGATCCGTCGAACAGCAATTTCGTGACATATGCCTGCGTCTCGATCTTGAGATTGGGGCGACGCCGTGCCGGATTCAGATAGGCGACGGCCGTACTGATCCGGCGGCCTTTATAGATCGTTCGTTCCGATGGACCAAAGCCTTCGGAGTTGGCCCCATTATGATCGTCGTTGTAGGAAAATCCGGTCTCTTGTGCGGCTTGAAGCCATGCTCGGATGACCGGGCTTTCGATCTGTGCCCTGGTGACACGCAACGGACCGGAATTGCCGTGATAGTCGTTCCCGGCATGTTCGTTATTCTCGGCCTTCTTGAAATAGGCAAGCACATCGCGATAGGACCATCCGGCATTGCCGCTTTCGGCCCATCCGTCGAAAATCTCGGGCGCGCCGCGGCTGTAGCACATGCCGTTGATGGAACTGCTGCCCCCAAGAACCTTGCCTCGCGCGTCGTGGAGTATGCGGTTGTCGAGATGCTTTTGCGGGGCCGTTTCATAGTTCCAGCTGAACATGCCCCGCTGAAGCATTGGCAGGAAACCGGCCGGGATGTGGATCAGCGGGTTACGGTCCTTGCCGCCCGCTTCGAGCAGCAGCACCTTGTTTCGGGGGTCGGCGGATAGCCGGTTGGCCAGGACGCAGCCCGCCGAACCGGCGCCGATGACAATATAATCAAAATCGGGTTGGGCAGACATGCAGATCAGGCCTCTCTGATTGGTTCGAACTATTACTCGGATGAAGGCTTTCGCGGGTTTCTGGCGGCGGTCGCCGTCGGACCGTGCCGCCGTGATCCCCATTCTGCGTCAAAGGATGTTCAGCCGCTGGGCGATGCGGGCTGCCGGAATCAGCAGGTGCCGGATCAACACTTCGTGTTTGCGCTGGAACGATACCGGTTCCAGTTGTTCGATGGGGAAGGGCAGCGCGTCCATGCGGTCGCGTTGCAGCCCTTCGGCCAGGATCTTGCCCATCAGTGGCGCCATCACATTGCCCCAGGCATTGCAGTACATCAGCCCGTACAGGCCGGGTTGCAGTTCGAACACGCCGGGAAATTCCTTGTCGCGCATCGCCACACGGCCGGTCCAATAGGCTTCCAGTTCGATCCGCATATGCCGGGTTGCGGGCCAGGTACGGTGGATCCAGCGCAACTGGTTCTGGAAATGCCAGGCGGCATCCGACGATCCCCCTATCTTCGGGATCGACGACAGAATCAGCCGGTTATGCCTGTCGCGGACGAGCGGATTGAGATCGACCGGCACCTGCGCGAAGGTCGCGCCGCCGGGCATGATATGATCCAGCGCCTCGGCTGGCAGCGGCCGGGTGGTCAGGGCGTAGGCGGTGAGCGGATAGAAGCCCTTGGTGAATTGGGGCACGACATCTGTCGGATAAGCATTGGTGCAGAAGATCACGCGGCCGGCACGAACGATGCCGCCCGTCGTGGACAAACGCCAGCGCCCGCCGTCCTTGCCGAGCGTCAGCGCCTCGCTGTCGCCATAAACCGCCGCGCCCATACGCACCGCGGCGGCAATCATGCCGTTGGTGAAGCGATAGGGGTTAACCCGCCCGCCATTTTCATAAACCACGCCGAACGGATAATAATCCGATCCGGTAGCCGTTTTCATGTCCGCGCCAGTCAGCGGCGTGACTTTCTGAAAGCCCATGTCTTGCAGATAGGCAGACCTGGCCAGGAAATCCTGGAAGGTCGCGCGTCTGGTCATGCCGTTCAGATAGCCCGAACGCGTCGCATCGCAGTCGATCCCATGCTTCTGCGACAGATCAAACGGGATCGTGTGGTGTTCGCGAAAGATGTTGATGAACTTCCGGCCGCCATCGGGGAAGGCGGCAAGCAGCTGCATGTCCTTCAGGATCGGCAGGACGTGACCGGCGTTGCGTCCAGATGCGCCCCAGCCGGGCTGGCGGGCCTCCACCACCGCGACCCGTATGCCCGCTTCGGCCAGATGCAGGGCGAGCGAACTGCCGGCCAAACCGGCGCCGACGATGGCGACATCGACATCGACATCGCCTTCAAGGGCCGGATAGCGCGTGGCCAGCCCTTCGGGCATTGTCCAGCCGCTCGTTTCGACGGGAACCAGTCCATGCTCGAATTGGATCTGCTGGTCCGTCAGTGTTTTGGCATCATTGCTGTCGCGAGGGACCATGGCTGCTCCTGGAAACGATCGGTCTGAAAAGGGGGCTTGGCTGGCCGAAGCGGTGGCTCCGCCAATCGCACTGCGCGGTGGCGCGTTTAATCCCGCCGCTTCACGCATAACGTTATGAAGGCGGCCAATATCGTCAGCAGACCGCAGATAATGATCGGCGGCACGTAGCTGCCGCGGGCATCATAAAGCCATCCCGTCGCCACAGGCGCCAACGCACCTATCAACCCGGTGATGGTGAGCGTCACGCCCAGCATCGTCGCGAAGGCGCGCGCGCCGATAAGATCAGCCAGCAGCATTGGGCCGATCTGACTCGGCAATCCGCCGGCTAGCCCCCAGAGCAGGATGAAGCCGGCAATTGCCGCGCCATTTCCCATCGTTTGCGACCCGGTTACGCCCAGCAGACACAATGTTCCTGCGGCCTGGAGCAGCAGAACACCGGGCAATGCGGCTTTCGCGCCGTAGCGATCGGCCAGGGCGCCGCCGACGAACAGGCCGGGCAATGCCATCAGATTGGTCGCGCTGTAGATCGTGACCGCATGATCCTGCGCGAACCCGTGGCGAAGGAAGAAGGCCACAATACTGAACAGGATGCCGTTCATGCACAGCTGGCTTAACGTCAGGGCCGCAGTAAGCAGCCAGTAAGCCGGCAGCTTGGCGACATCGCCGGCGGCTGGACCGGTCGTTCCAGCGGATGCGCCGTCTGTCGCAGAATGACCCGCAGATGTGGTTTCGTGTGATATGCGTATCAACGCCGCAAGAGGCAGACATACGGCGCCAATCGCACTGCCCCCGATGAGGAACGTTGCGCGCCAGCCATATTCCGCGATGAGCAAGGCGCTTATGGAGGGCACGATTGACCCTGCAAGGGCGCAGGCACCGATAAACGCGCCTATCGCCAGCCCGCGACGAGCATCAAAGCAGCGCGTGATCGCGGCAACCCCGGGGACGATCGTGGCGATGCCAGCCCCGCAACCGGTAAGCGCCATCGCTCCCATGAAAAAAGCCAGCGTATTCGACAGGCTGGCGACCGCCCAGCCGATTCCCGTCGCCGCGGTGCCGATCGCGATGGCGCCGCGAACACCCAGGCCCGCCATCAAGCGACCGGACAGAAGATTGCCGATGCTCATGCCCACCAACATGGCAACCGGGAGACAGCCCATTTCAGCTTCGTGCCAGCCAAACTCTTGTTGCAGCACCGGCAGATAGACACTGAGCGAGGTGAGTGTGACGCCGATAATGGCAAAGGCGATAAGTGACAGCACGAATACCAGGAGCCACGCCCGCCGGTTGGCCGATACCGATCGTGACGCGGCGATGGTATCGCTGTCCTTGCATGCCAGTGCGACAATCTGGGCGGTGTCCCCGCATCCGCGGCTCATCCGACCTGCTCTTTTAGCCGCCAACCGGTCCCGCTGATGTTCATATGTGCTGCGGCCATGGTCGCTCCCTTCCAGCAGGTGTCTTTATTCGCTTGAGGGTGAGCCTGTTCGCGCCTGCCTAGTAACAATACATATTGTCCTGTTAGTTTCAATGGTGTTTGCGGCTGCTGCTTGAAAGCCTTGGTATCGCTGGCCTAGGAGGAACCATGACACGCGGCACGATTCGTCCTGGAGGACGCACTGAAAAGGTTCGCAGGACCGTCGCATCGACAGTGCTCGAATTGATCAAGGATGGCGCAACCGAGTTTACCATCGTCGATGTGGTGCAACGTTCCGGCATTGCGCGATCCACCATTTATGCGCGCTGGCCGACGCGCGAGGCGCTGATCGCCGAAGCCCTCACCGCGCATAATTCCGAGTTCAAGTTCACGGAAAGCGGCGATTGGCAGGCGGATCTTCACCAGATCGCACGCTCATTTTTCGATTTCGCCATGCAGCCCAATGAAATCGCGGTAAATTCCCTGGTCGCTTATATGGGGTCGGGTTTCCTGCATCAGGAAACATGGCGACAGTGGTATGAGATTAGTCATGGCCTTGCCGAAACACTGCGTCGCGCCCAGGCCGCCGGGGAAATCCGTGAGGGGGTCAATCCCGTAACGGTCATCACCACCATATTGACGACAATTACCGCCCTGGTTGTCATCGCAAAACAGCCCCCCACCGAGGATTTTTTGCGGGAACTGGTCGATGTTCAGATCGCGGGTTGCGCGGTTCGGCCCTGATTACCCAATATGGATTCAAGCGAGATGCCGGGGCCAGATCATCCGATCCCGGCTTGATGATCGTTCGCTTCAATAAGTCAGTTTCGCATCGATGCCGAGCGTGCGTGGTTTTTTGAACGATGCACTGCCGAAGCCGAGATCGCCGAAATCGATGCCGAAATCGATGTTCCTGTCATTGGTCAGATTGTCGCCCCACAGGCTCAGATCCAGCGCGCCGCCACCCACTTCGATGCCGGCAAGGCCGATGCGCGCGCGCAGATTATGGTCGGGCCGTGACCGGAGTTCGCGGTTGAACTTGTTGATGCGATCGAGCGTGAACCAGTAGATCGTGCTGCGATACGCGTAATCGGTACGCAGCGACAATGTGGCAAAGCCGATATCCGCTTCATATTGCGCGCCGATGTGCGAATTGAACTTCGCGGTTTGCGACATGCGCGCTTCATTGGCCACGTTGGTGACCATGTCGGTCTGTGGATCGCGGTAGAGATAGGTCTTGTAGGTGGGATCGGTGTAGCCGAACGACATATCCAGCGTCAGCCCATCGACGGGGATCGCCGTGATTTCGGCCTCGATCCCTTTGTACACAACCTTGCCGGCATTGATGATCGTCGAAGTGGCGCCGCCGCTACCCGCCTCGAACTGCGATATCTGCAGATCCTTATAGTCGACATAAAAAGCCGCAAGATTGGTCCGCAGGCGACGGTCGAACCATTCCGCCTTGATGCCCCCTTCATAGGAAACCACCTTTTCCGGGGCGAACGTGTTGATCGTGCTCGACGCGGGATTGATGCCGCCCGAACGAAACCCACTGGATGCGCGAACATATGCCATCGCAGCGTTCGAGAATTTATAGTTGGCGGATAGCAGCCATGACAGATTCTCGAACGCGGCTCGCGCTGGCCGCGGCGGATTCACATCGCCTGCCAGGAGCAGCGTCTTCTGATCCCAAGTATAGCGCAGGCCGGCCGTCAGTTCGAGGTTGCCGCCATTCGGCGTGTAGCTTGTCTGCCCGAACAGTGCGTAGGATTCGGCGGTGCCACGGAACGCCTGCAGCGGCGCCAGGTTCACGCCGGCGTCGCCGCCTGGCAGAACAAAGGTCAGTTGCTGGAAATTGGCTTCCGATGACTTCTCGTTGAAGTAGAAGGCGCCTGCGACATAGCTGAAATCGCCCGATTTGCCGAGCGCCTGGAATTCCTGCGAAATCTGACGCTGGCGCTGCGGTGTGTAGCCATCATAGGGATTAACCGTGTTGATTCCCTCCGGGATGACGGTGCCGTCAACGAACAGGATCGGGTTGAGGGTGAAGCCCTTGAGCACACCATTGCCAGACAGCGAGTTGGTGCCATCCTGCCGGTATTTGCGATAAGCGGTGATCGACTTGAGCGTCAGTTCGGGCAGAGCTTCATAGTTGAGTGTCAGAGCGTGGCCCTGCACCTTCGCCCTGACGCCGATTGTCGGCACGCCATCGGGGTTGAGCACATAGGCCTGCTGGCCCTGCCGCAACCCATTGGTGCCGATCTGGAACGGAGCACCACCAAGTGCAGCCGATTACCCGAAATAATTGCGGACATCATCTGTCGCCGCAACGACCTGGAAGAAGGATGGCGTACCTTCGCGCTGGTTATAATCGAACATGTAGTTGACGGTCAGCTTGCCGAAGTCGCCTTGCACTGCCACTGTCACCGCATCGCTGTTGAGCGCGCCGGGATCCTTGCTCGAAGGCGCCAGTGTGTTGTCGAAGAAGCCATCTCGCTGACGGTGCTGGTAGGACAAGGCGGCCTTGATCGGCAGGCCACCGAGATAGCCAGTGTCGACGCGCGCGCGGGCAAACCAATCGCCGAAACGGGCATAGCCGCCCTTCGCCTCAAGGCCCATCTCGCTAGATGGTTTTTTGCTGACAAGCTGGATAGCCCCGCCGACGCTGTTGCGCCCGAACAGCGTGCCCTGCGGGCCGCGCAGTACTTCGATGCGCTCAAGATCGACCAGATCGAAGATCGCACCGGCCGAACGGGCAATATAGACGCCGTCGAGATAGATGCCGACCCCCTGTTCGGACACGGCCGAAGGCGAGGCATTGCCAATCCCGCGGATATAGACCGATGCAGCGGTGATCGCGGCGGGTTGCTGGCTGATGCTCAGGTTCGGGGTGAATTGCGGGACGGCGGAAACGTCCTGAATGTTGAGCTTGTCGATCATCAGGCCCGACAGGGCGGTGACCGCGACTGGTGTGGTTTGAAGATTTTCCTGCGTGCGCCGTGCCGTCACGACGATCTCGTCGAGCTGGCCTGACGCCGCGGGTTTATCCCCATCGTTGACGACCGCAGCCACGGACGGAGTGGCCACAAAACCTGCGCCGGCAAGCAACAGACCCTTTAACGCGATTCCCTTCAGCATCAGCATGTCCCCACGCATTAAATATTTGATAAAGCATATAAATCTGAAGTTTCTGATCGTTCAGAGAGATAGCGCTGATCGGCATAACGTGCTTTCAAACAAGACACAATGTCCTGTTTGAAAATTGAACGCATGCTGGTAGGAGATTGCCGTCAGCCGCGCGTGCGTGGTGCTCCGGTTCAGCGGGCCGCGTTCGAAGCGGGCAGATAGATTGGGGAGAATATTGTGTCGGATCAGATCAACGCGGCAGATTATGGCTTTTCGCCTGCCATCGTATCTGGTGGATTTCTGTTCTGTTCCGGGCAGATCGGCATGGATGCGGATGGCAGTGTCCCCGCTGACCCGGATCGCCAATTCGCATTGGCATTTGCGGCGCTTCGCGCGTTGCTCGAACAATATGGCTGCAATGCCGGGGACGTCGTCGATCTGACGACATTCCACATCGGCTATCCAGGGCATATGGACATTTTCATGAAGCAGAAAGCTGCGTTTCAGGGATCGGCTCGTCCCGCTTGGACCGCGATAGGCGTGGCGGCGCTCGGCCACCCCGAGTCGCTTGTCGAGATCAAGGCGGTCGCCAAAATCAGGCAGCCGTAATTACACTTCCATAAGGATATTCCGAATGATCATGACCCCGACCCTCGGTTCACCCGCCACCCCCGTGATTATCACGGGCGGCGCTTCGGGCATTGGGCTGGCCTGTGCACAGGCGTTGGCTGGCGTAGGGCGCCCTGTCGCCTTGTGGGATATCAACACTGCAAAGGCGGTGGAATCCGCCATGGCGATTGCTGCCGAATATGGCGTTGCCGCGGTCGGCATAGGCGTGGATCTGCGCAGCCTTGACGCCATCGGCCCGGCATTGGATGCCACGCGTGCCGCGATCGGCGCGCCGGGCGGCCTCGTTCACGCGGCGGGCATTGTCGACACAGGTTCACTCGAAGGGATTACGGCGCAAAGCTGGGAAGATGGCATCGGCATTCACCTGCGCGCGTTCACCTTCATCACTCAGGCGATCCACGTCGATCTTGCCGCCCAGCCAGGTTCGGCGATCGTCGCGATCACCTCGATCAACGCCACGCTCGGAAATGCGCTCAATCCCATCTACAGCGCGGCGAAGGGCGGATTGCTGTCATTGGTGCGTTCGCTGGCCGATCGGCTCGGCCGCGACGGTATCCGTATCAATTCGGTGTCGCCGGGGCAGATTTTGACGCCGATGATGAAGCCGGCGATCGAAAACCTGCCCGAACGTTTCTTCGAAAGCCGCATCCTGCTCGATCGCATCGGCGAGCCTGAAGAAATCGGCCGTGTCGTCCGTTTCCTCCTGTCCACGGAGGCCAGTTACATCACGGCCGCCGAAATCGTTGTCGATGGCGGGAACATATCATCGCAGCGCTGATAGGTTTGGGTGTGTCGCCAATCCCGATCTTCACGATGTGATGGTTTCGAAGGTTGGCCCAGATCGCCTGTTCCCGGTGAGTTCGGTCGCGCGACGCCTATGTTCGTCGAGAAGCACGCACGTGATTTTATTGCATTTTATGCAACGAAAATCACGTGCGTGCTCGGGTCATGCGGCGGCGATCGGTCTGGACTGTAGCCAGAGATCGCGTCATCATTTCCAATTGCACCATCGGCTGCAAATTGTTCGCGCAATTTGAAAACAAAAGGCCGAGGTCGATTGGGGGGTCGCAAAAGATGCGTTTCAATGGACGGGCCTTGGCCATGGCGGCGTGCGCCATATTGCCCATTCTTACCCCGGCACCCGTGTTCGCGCATGATGAAGATATCTTTGCGCCGGTACCGGAAAATGGCCTGTCATGGGAGGTGCTGATGTCCTCCGACGCGATCGAATGGACTGATGAGGCCACCGGAACGCAGCATCTTCGACCCGCTTATTCGGCGGAAGTCGTCGCCCAGCGCGGTAAGAAAGTTACCGTGGCGGGTTTCATGATGGCGACCACGGAAGCTGCCGAACAGGATCATTTTCTGCTCTTTGCATCGCCACCGGATTGCCTGTTCCACATGACGGTCGGGCCGACCCGCTTCATCGAGGTGCGGATGGACAAACCCATCGCCCTGCGTACCGGCGCCATCACGATAACCGGCCATCTCGAACTCGTCGACCAACCCAAAGGCGGGGTTTTCTACCGCATCAGTGACGGCCATACCGTCGGGACGCATTAAGGTGGATCAACTGCGGGCCGGTGGCTCGATGGGCGATCGTGGGGCAGCCGGTGCGCGGCCTTTAACCGACCTCGATAATTATGACGTCAAAATCCTGCGTGCACTGGTTCGCAATGGCCGGATCAGCTGGCGTGATCTCGCCGACAGGATCGGCTTGTCGCTGACGCCCACATTGCGCCGTGTGCGCAAGCTGGAGACGCAAGGGTTTATAGAAGGCTATACAGCAACCCTCGACGAACGACGGCTCGCGGGTACCTTGAGCGCGTTCATTTCGGTCAGGCTGGAACGCCAGTCCGAAGATGCGCTTTCGGTGTTCGAGGAGCGTGTCACGCGGTTGACCGAAGTCACCAGTTGTTTCCAGACGACAGGCAATGCCGATTACCTGATCCGTGTCGTCGTGCATGATCTCGAGCATTACCAGAAACTGCTGTCGGAACTGACCCGCATCCCGAACGTGGCGCACATCACATCGAGCTTCGCGCTCAAATCGGTTGTGCGCAGGCCCGGCCTGTCGATGTGAAACCCGCCGGTTCGAGTGACGCGAACCAGCGGGATAACAGGTATCAGTCGAACGGTAGCGGCTTGCCGCCCGACTTATAAACGGTGCCGCCCTTCATCACGAACTGAACGCGCTGCAATTCGGTGATGTCGGCCAGCGGATCACCTGCCACCGCCACGATATCGGCATAACGCCCGGCCTGCACCGAACCGATATCGGCCGATTTGCCAAGCAGTTCGGCCGCGTTGCGCGTCCCTGCAAAGATCGCGTCGATCGCCGGGATACCCGCCTTCACCAGATATTGAAATTCCAGCGCATTCTGGCCATGCGGCCGCCAGCCCAACTGATCGGTGCCGAGTGCGATCTTGACCCCGGCCTTGTACGAACGGATCGCGTTGCCTTCCATCGTCGGCGTCACGGCGATCGCCTTGCCTGCAACCGTGGGCGGCAGCAGATCGGGTGTCTTGGTCGCAACCTCGTAAATCTCGTTGGCGGCGAACAAGGTCGGAACCATGACGGTGCCGCGTTCCTTCATCAGCTTGTAGGTTTCGGCATCGGAATAGGTGCCATGTTCGATCGAATCGACACCGGCGCGGATGGCGGCATCGATCCCGCCTTTGCCATGGGCGTGGCTGGCGACTTTCATGCCCAGCGAATGCGCGGTTTCAACGATCGCCTTCAGTTCATCATCGCGCAGCAGTTGCAAATTGGGATCGTCGCCCACGCTGGCGACACCGCCGCTGGAATGGATCTTGATCACGTCGGCGCCGCGTTTGCGCAGTTCGCGCACTGCCCGGATCGCTTCGACTGGGCCATCGACCACGGTCATCTTCCAGTCGTCCGCCCGCTGCCAGCGTGGATCGATGCCGTTGGACGGGTCCGAATGGCCGCCCGTCGGGCTGAGCGCGGGACCGGAAATCAGGAGGCGTGGCCCTGGAATCAGGTTGTTGTTGACTGCCTGCTTGAGGCCGCTCAGCACTTCGATATTGCCGCCGACATCGCGCACCGTGGTGAAACCGCCATTGAGGATCGCGCGGACATTCCACACCGACTGGAAGGCGCTTTGTTCCGGTGTGCCGCGCAGCTTGTCGCGCCGCGATCCGCCACCGGTGACATGGTTGTGCACGTCGATAAAGCCGGGAAGGACGGTCGCCTGGCTGAGGTCGATCACCTCGGCCCCGGCCGGCGTCACGAAACCACTTTCTACCGCGGTGATGCGGTCATCCTTGATCAGGATCGAAACGTTGCGCTTGGGTGTCGCCGATACACCATCGATCAGCTTGCCGGCGTGGATCACGACATCCTTTGCCAAAGCGGGCGACGCCGCCAGCGCCATCAGTGCGGCCGCAGCCATCCGCCCGATCTTTTTCATGCGTGCAATCGTCATTCCGCTTCCCTTGTTATGCGATGATCCGTTTTTCGGACCGGCTGGTGCCGACGCCGCCTCCCCCAAGGACAGCAGAGTGATGGGGCGCCTGAGCGAAAGGGGGATCGCCGGGGACGCCCCCACCCGGCGACGCAGCCATCATGGCCGGGTGAGAACCCCGTCCTTCTTCAGCACTTCGCCACCCTTCATCACGAACTGAACGCGTTGCAATTCGGTGATGTCGGCCAGCGGATCGCCTGACACCGCGACGATATCGGCATAGCGGCCAGCCTGCACCGAACCCACATCTTCGGGTGTGCCGAGCAGCTGGGCGGCGTTGCGCGTCGCGGTGAAGATCGCATCCATCGGTGTCAGCCCCGCCTTCACCAGCAGCGCGAATTCCTCGGCCTTGTTGCGGTTGGAGGTTGCGCCCTGATCGGTGCCGAACGCGATCCTGACACCCGCCTTGTACGCACGGCCGGCATTGCCGATCATCGTCGGCGTCACCGCGATCGCCTTGTCGGCAACGGTGGGTGGCAGCAGATCGGGCGTTTTGGTCGCAGTCTGGTAGATCGCGTCGGCGACAAGCAGGGTCGGCACGAGGAAGGTGCCGCGCTCCTTCATCAGCTTGTAGCTTTCGGCATCGGCATAGGTGCCATGTTCGATCGAATCGACACCGGCGAGAACCGCATGGTCGATCGCTTTCTTGCCATGCGCGTGCGCCGCGACTTTCAGCCCCAGCGCGTGCGCGGTTTCGACGACGGCCTTCATCTCCGCGTCGGTCATCACCATGTGGTGCGGATCATCCCCAATGGAGGCAACGCCGCCGCTGGGCATGATCTTGATCACCCTGGCGCCACGCCGTTGATGTTCGCGCACGCGGATACGGGCTTCTTCCGGGGTGTCGACGATCGCGGCCTCGCGCCCGTCAAAGCGGATGTCAGGGCGCATGCCATTGGCGCGATCCGAATGGCCGCCAGTGGGGCCAAGTGCCTCAAGCGCCGGCCATAAGCGGGGGCCGACGATCTTCTTGCCTTCGATCGCGCGGACGAGTGCCGGGCCGGTGAGTGGCCCCGAACCCATGTCCCGCACCGTGGTGAAGCCCAGTTCGACTTCGCGCCGCATGTTGAGCACGCCCGCGATGATGGCATCGCCCTCGCTCTGCGTGAAGCGGTTCATCGGGCGGCGATCGCCCGAAGACGAGATATGGTCGTGCGTTTCAATGAAGCCCGGCAGCACGGTTGCCGCCGAAAGATCGATCACCTCCGCGCCTGTCGGCGTGACGAAGCCATTTTCGACGCTGACGATGCGATCATCCTTGATGATGATCGAAACCTTGTTCCTGGGCGTCGCCGCAACACCATCGATCAGCTTGCCGGCGTGGATCACGACATCCTTCGCCAAAGCGGGTGCGGCACCCGCCGCCAGCGCCAGAGCAATCGCCGTCGTTACGATCCGCGGGGTCTTATGGATTGCAGACATTCTTGCCTCCCTGCCCCCCGCCCAGTCTGCGGGGGGCCTGTTGCTGGTCATGCCGAACTGTCCCCGAAGGGCGCCGGATCAGAACTTTTTGCGGAAATCGAGGCCGATCACGCGCGGCGCGATCGAAACCGTCCGCACGAAAGTGCTGCCGCCGAACAGGGCGCCATTGCCCTTGGTCGACAGGCCGACCTTGTTGAACAGATTGTTGGCGAACAGATAGACGCCCCAATCGCCGTCACTGGCTTCGAACCCGGTGCGCAGGCCCACCGTGGCATAGCCCGGCAACTTCTGCTGGAAGGCGTTGGTGCGGCGATACAGGTTCCACGACGAACCGATATAGCTGGTGTCGGCGCGCATCATCATGTCGATGCCGTCGCTGACGGGGAAGTTGTACTGCGCCGAGCCCTGGAACGTCACCTTGGGCGTGTTGGGCACCAGATCGCCCTTCAGGCCCGCGCCGGTGATGGTGACACCGCCCACCGGGCGCTGATCCTCAGTCAGTTTGGCTTCGATGTACGAACCCGAAGCCTGCAGCGTCAGGCCGTCGATCGGGCGCAGCGTCGATTCAAGTTCGATACCGCGAATGCGCACATTGCCGGCATTGGTGATGAACGAGAAGGTCGATCCGTTCGACTGCGCGGTCGTTGTCTGCGCCGCCGACTGGATATCCTTCCAGTCGACCTGGAAGATATCGAAGTTGATGATCAGCGCCCGATCGAGCCAGGCCGTCTTGAACCCAAGTTCATAATTCCACAGGCTGTCGGATGTATACGGACCCAGCGTATCGGGCAGTCCGATCACCTGGTTCACCCCGCCGGGGCGGAAACCCTGCGATGCCTGCGCATAGACCATCACGTCGTCGGTGATGTCATAGTCCGCATTGAACTTGAACACCCAGCCGCTTTCCTTGGCCTTGGCGGTCGTCGGCGGCTGGATGCCGTTGCCGATGATGACGTTGGGCACCGAAACCGATCCGATCACGGTTTTCTTGTAATTGAAGTAGCGCGCGCCGCCGGTGATGTTCAGCCGGTCGCTGACCGCATAGGTGGCCTCGCCGAAGAAGGCGATCTGCTTCAACTCGTCTTCGATCGCGCGGCGGAAGAACACGTTGGGCGCCCGCGTCACATTGCCTACGGTCACCGGCACGGTGGTGAGCGGGGTGATCATCAGTCCCGTCGCCGGATCGACCGCGTTGACATCGCTGACGATGCTGCTGTCACGATCGGCACGATAGAAGCCCACCGTCCAGTCAAGCGGACCGCTGCCGTTCGACGAAACCCGGATTTCCTGCGTGAAATTCTTGGTCTGTTGCGGCGAATAAGCGGTCGACGGTGCCTGCGACAGCGCAAATAGCTTATAGTCGGCAAGCTGACCGGTGGAGCATGCACCGCCACCAGTGTTGAAATACGCCTTGCAGCCCGCCGAATTGACCGTTGCGCCGGCTGCCGCGTTCCGGAAATATTGGGATGTATCGTAATTGTAGATGATGTCGCGCTTCGAATAAGACACGACACCCGTTACGGTGACACCGCCAAAATCCCAGTTCAGCGTGCCGCTATAGAGGTGGAGGTTGTCCTTCTGCGGCTGCAGCGATTCATAGCTTGCATCATAAGGCTTTCCGCCTGCGTCGTAGCTGGGGAAAAACCAGTTTGAATGGAAGGTGTCGGTATCCTGCACCACCGCCAGCGCATCGAACGTCACGTCCTGATTGGGCGTGAAGCGCAGCATCAGGCGGCCGCCCTTGCTGGTGGTATCGTTGAAATTCTTCAACCCAAGGCGGCTATTGTCGAGATAGCCGTCGCGATCGCGATAAAAGCCCACGGCGCGCGCGGCGAGGATGCCGGGAATGATCGGCGCGTTGATCATTCCCTGCGTTTCCCAACCGAAACCGCCATGCGATGTCGAACTGAGCTGGCCTGCCGCCATCCCTTCGAACGTATCCATCTGCGGTTTGTTGAAGATCATGCGCAGCGTGCCGGCCATCGATCCCGAGCCATAAAGCGTACCCTGCGGCCCACGCAGAACTTCGACCCGTTCGACATCGAACAGGCGGATTTCAGGGCTGCTGCCGCCGGCGTCGCTGCTCACGCTGACCGATCCGATCAGCGGGGTCTCGTCATAATAGACGCCGACCATCGGTTCACCGGCGCTCTGGATATTGCGGATGATGACGCGCGTGCCGGGGCCATTGCCGTTTTCGCGGAAAACCAGGCTTGGCGTGCTGCGCGCCAGCTGCTGGCTATCCGAAATGCCCATATTGTTGAGGGTTTTTGCGCTGACGGCGGAAATGGAGAGCGGTGTTTCCTGGATGTTGGTGGCCCGCTTGAGCGCGGTCACGACGATATCGGCGTCATTGTTGTTCGCCGATGCTGTGGCGTCGCTTGCGACGGCGGCGGGCGCATCCTGCGCCCATGCCGGGGCCGCTGCCAGCGAAAGCGCCGTGCACAGCAGCGCCGCCTTGAAGCCGAACCGGGACTCCGGAACCATGGATGTCACGCTCATCAACCTTACCCCCTTGTTCGCGTTGAAGTGTCGTCCAGATCTGGACGCACGACGCCGTTGCCCGCGGCTCCCTGAAACCGCGTGATGTCTGCGTTCTGAATTCTATGGATGGTGCGGCTTCATATGCCCGGATGGGCAACCGCACCGCAGCCCGCTTAATTCCCTGCTTCTCTCCGACCTTATGCCTGCAACCGGTCCGGACCATACGCGCGTGCTGCGTTGTCTTTGTTTTACCGGACATTCTGGGTCTCATGCCCCGTTCATGCTTTCGTCCGGATCACACACCGCCGATCCACGATCACCCTACACCGCGGTCTCGTAGTATTTCTTTCCAAATTTCGTCATGAAATTCCGTATGTTAGTTCTATATCGCTACGATTTTCGCGATGGTGGGTGCAATCGATCTACGTTTTGCGGTTGGGGTGCGATCTTTGCGCAAGCGTCGCCTGCCGATACCGATCGATTCGAACTATGGCTCCGGCGCCTCGACGCGCGGAAGCGGGCCACCTGCAAAGCGCCAGGAGGCGGGGGAGCGATTCCCCGGTCAAACAGCCTATGTATCAGGCGATGAAAGCCGGCGCTCCGGTGTGCGTGGCGACCTGGATATATTTGGCGGCAGCGCTGCGTCAGATCGGCTCTGGATCTGGATCTGGTCGCCCCCGGGGAAATCGCGTTATCGTATCGATATAGGTGATTTCTGCATCGCAGGGATGCTGCCATCCGGCTTGCGGGCACTCACAATCAAGGTTGGCGCTTGATTGTGAGTGGGCCGTTATGGTCGCTTATGCTGAAGTTCCGGCGCGAACGATCTCGTTTTACGCGCGATTCAAGAAGTTTGGACACATAATCCACCATGCCGATGACGATCAGCATCATCAGCATGATCCTTTCTCCGAAGAAGGTAAAAAGAAGCATGGGGATTATGCATATGGATGCAGAATAAAGAAACGTGTAATTTTCGAATTTAAATTTATTCGAGGCATGTTTAATTGCAATGGATGTTTTTATAGGTGCGTATAATATTATACATATGAAGATAAATAGGCCGATAATTCCAGACAAGAGTGTGACATACAGGTAGCTATTGACGAAATCTATGATGTGTTCGCCCTGCCTCATATCTTCCATTCTGGCTGTAACCGTCTCGATGTCGGTTCCGGTGAGTGGGTTTTTCCGGATCTCTTCGGTTCCTCTTTTAAGTAGCTGCGCCCGGTAGGATACTGTTGAATCGGTTTCGCTTTCCGCAGCTTGGCCTTGCGGGGGCATCAGGAGGATTCCGGCCGGCAACGTCACCAGCAAGAATGCGGATGCGAAGAGGCTTGCCCGGGCTGAAGGCTTGTGGAATTTCCGATAGGCCATCGCGGCGACGATACCGATTATTAGGCCCAGATGGGCGTTGCGGGATTGGCAGGCGCTGACGCCGACAAAGAGAAGGCCGATCACCAGGTAGCGCATGGCGTTCGGGAGTATGCTTTTGAATTGCCAGGCCGCCAGGAACGGAAACACAAGCGCGACGGCCATGGACGTCGATTCAGAAAAGGGGCCGGCTGCCCGGAGGAAGCCGTAGCGCCATTTGGCATGTTCCCATGAGGGGGAAAGCCCATACCGCGCCAGAGCTTCGCGGAAGATCGGCCATCCGGTTATCGATTCCATGATCAGAATCGACGACAGGATGCAGCCTGCCCCGATCAGGATCAGCATGAAGATTTTCATGTGGTTCTCTGATTTCAGGGATCTCATCACGACCCAGCACGGAATCAGGATGTCCAGACAAACCTGGGATGTTACGCGGGCGAGGTTGGTGGCGGATGTTCCCCTTGCTTCAAAGAAGATCAGCAACAGCACCATGGCAAAAATCAGGAGATCGGATGACGCCACTCCCTTTGCTTTCTTGCCTTGCATGAAAAGCGCCAGCGCCGCGCCAAGCCCCAGGGCATCGGCGGCGCTGAACGTTATCAGGCGCGTGCCGCCTATGTACAAATCGGTTTGTATTTCGGGCGTTAAGAGGGTGCTCATGATCAGCACCCCGGCAATATGCTCGCTCTTCCGGCAAAAAAACGGGCATATCAAAAACATAAGCGCGAACAGCACATAGATGTTCGGCGACAGGAATATGGCTGATAAAACCGCAAGGGCAGCCAATCCCATGGCCATCACATCGGGGCGCAGCTTTTTGTCGACGGCGATATAAAGGAGCGCAACGCCCGCAAGGCAGGCAGCGCTGACGTAGGCCATTTTGATCAGGTCATATAACACGTCAGTCTCGCTCCTTGGCGCGTCGTGCCGGGACGCGCGACTCACAGGTCTGATGACCATGGCCTCTAATGGCCTAAGAAATATCTATCTCGAACAATGTGGCCATAGATTCATGGCTGTTGGTGGCTGCCAACAGCCATGTTCGAACGGGTGATGCGACGCAAGCCGAACGCATGTCGGGCAGGCCCGCCCGGCGTGACTGCGCGGGTGTGCCGGTCAGGCGGCGGACAGCGCGAACGCGTGGGCGAGACCATGGTCGATCCATGCCGGCCCGCCGAGTTTTCGAACGTCGGTCAGGAAGAGGTGGGACCGTGACATTTTTACACTTGCGTCGAAAAACATAAGAGATCGTACGCATTTGCGTTGCAAACTGCATCGAATTTTATATTCCGCACGCAAACCGGCGATGTTTCACGTCGGTCGAGTTCCACGATGAGGATGTCCATGTCGAAATTTACGATGCGCGTGTTTGCGCAGGGCCTTGCTTACGCCACCGTTTCGTTCGCCGCGCTTTCCGCGTCGGCCGCCTTCGCGCAGAGCGAACCCGCCGCTGCCGAAGCGGCTGCCACCGGCGGCCTTGAGGACATCGTCGTCACCGCGCAGCGCCGCGCTGAAAACCTGCAGACCACGCCGATCGCGATCACCGCGCTGACCAGCAACGCGCTGCAGTCGTCGGGCATCACCGACATCACCGGCGTCGTCCAGGCGACCCCGAGCCTGTATTTCGCACCGTACCCGAACTCGTCGACCACGCTGATTCTGTACATGCGCGGCCAGGGCATCGGCGATCCCGGCATCATCACCAAGGATGGCGGCGTCGGCCTCTATGTCGACGGCATCTATCAGTCGCGCCCGCAGGCATCGGCCTTCGACCTCGCCGACGTCGAGCGCGTCGAAGTGCTGCGCGGCCCGCAGGGCACGCTGTACGGCCGCAACACCACCGGTGGCGCCGTCAACATCATCAGCAAGAAGCCGACCGGCGAATTCGGCGTCGATGGCCTGCTGACGCTGGGCAACTTCAACCACCAGCGTGCGCTGGCGAACGTCAACCTGCCGCAGTTCGGGGACTTCAAGGTCAAGCTGACCGGCCTGTACAGCAACCGCGACGGTTGGGCGGGCAATGCCGCCGACACCGGCAACACGCCCGACGCCAATGATTTCCAGAGCGATCGCAAGTACGCCGTGCGCGGCGCCGTGCGCTGGGAACCGGCCGACAACGTCACCGTCGATTATTCGGGTGATTACAGCAACGCTCGTACGACTCCGGTGCGTTATGTGACGGACGGCACGCCAGCCCTCGGTTACACGTCGGATCCGGAAGTTGCCTATCGGCCGGTCTATCTGCCCTATAGCCGCGTCAAGTCCGACGGACAGTCGCTGGTCGCCGAATGGGAAGTCAATGACGGCCTGACGCTGAAGTCGCTGTCGGCCTATCGTCACATCAACTACAGCGCCAACCAGGATTATGTCGAGGCTTTCGGCGCGCCGTTCTTCACGACCGATTATATCAAGTCGAAGACCTACACGCAGGAATTCCAGGCGATCGGCGAGATTGGCGACCGCGTGAAATATGTCGCCGGCCTCTATTATTTCCACGAGAAGGCCAACCACCAGTTGATTGTCGATGCTGGCACCGGCACCGCCGGCCAGTTGTTCATGAAGGACCGCTTCACGACGGCGAAGTCGCGGTCGATGGCCGCTTTCGGTCAGGCAACCTGGACTCCGGCGATCCTCGACGACAATCTCGAGATTACGGTCGGCGGGCGTTACACCAAGGACAAGCGCGATGCGGATCGCACTTACGAAACGCAACTTTTCATTGGTGACACGGTGGCGGACGTTTCGCCGCTGGTGAATCGCCGCTTCCTCGGCAACGGAACGATTGTCCCGGTTCTGTCGCAGGTCGGCAGCACGCACGTGAAGAACAGCAAGTTCAACCCGTCGTTGATCGTGAACTACAAGGCGACCCGCGATATTTCGATCTATGCCAAGGCCGTGACCGGCTACAAGGCAGGCGGTTCGAACGAAGCATCGCCGACCTTCACGCGCACCTTCAACCCGGAAACCGTCACCAGCTATGAAGTCGGCGTGAAGAGCGATCTGTTCGATCGTCGCGTCCGCCTGAACGTCGATGCGTTCCTGGCGCGCTACAAGGATCTTCAGCTCGACATTTCCGCCGATACTGCCGATCCTTCGCTGACCGATACGTTCAACGTCGGTCGCGCCAATGTGAAGGGCGTCGAAGCCGATCTGACAGTTATCCCGGTTGAAGGGCTGACCTTGGCTGCCAGCTACACCTACACCGAATATAAGATCAGCAAGGTGCGTGCACCTGCGGGCTCGATCTTCGATCCGGCCGTCAATGCCGGCTCGCCGGTTGCGGTGGGCGACAACATCTCGGGTTACTTCGTCCTGCCGTTCACGCCGAAGCACAGCGTGCGCTTGTCGGGCGACTGGAACATCCTGACGATGGGTGATGGCTCGCTTGCGTTGCACGTAGACTATACGTGGAAGGACAAGATCAACACGACTGCCGGCAACGGTCCGTCGGTTCCGGGTGGTCGCCAGTTCCCGATCAACGACAGCTATGGTCTGCTCGATGGTCGCCTGACCTACACGCTCGATCGCGGTGATGATCGCCAGATCACGATCGCGCTGTGGGGCAAGAACATCCTCGACAAGCGCTATCCGGGCTTCGTCATCGGTTCGGGTTCGATCCTCGACGGCTATTATGGTCAGGCTCGTTCCTACGGCCAGCCGGCGACGTACGGCGTCGAATTCGGCTTCAACTTCTAAGCTAGATGAAAATACCCGTCCGGTCGGAAACGGCCGGACGGGCAAACCTCCGGCGATGCAATGTCGCTTGGGGGGGAGCCAAAAAGAAGGGGGCGGGGGATCATTCCCCGCCCCCTTCTTTTTGTCGGCGATGCGGGCGGAGCCTGTCGCCCCGCCCGCAAGCTTACGTCGTGATCAGCGCCAGTGCGCCATCGCCCTCGTCGATCGTGACTTGCGCGCCATCGCGCACATCGCCCTTGAGGATCGCATCGGCGAGCGGATCCTGCAGATATTTCTGCACCGCGCGCTTCAGCGGCCGTGCGCCATAGACCGGATCATAGCCGACCCGGCCAAGCCACGCGCGGGCGGCATCGGTGAGCGACAGGGTGATCTTGCGGTCCTTGAGCAGCTTCTGGACGCGCCCGACCTGGATATCGACGATCGGCCCCATATGATCCTGCGCCAGCCGGTGGAACAGGATGATTTCGTCCAGCCGGTTGAGGAATTCCGGCCGGAAGTGGGCGCGGACGACCTCCATCACCTGCGGTTCGACCGATTCCACGTCCGCGCCATCGGGCATGTTCGACAGGAACTGGCTGCCGAGGTTCGATGTCAGGATGATCAAGGTGTTCGAAAAGTCGACCGTGCGGCCCTGCCCATCGGTCAGGCGCCCGTCGTCGAGCACCTGAAGCAGGACGTTGAACACGTCGCTGTGCGCCTTCTCGACCTCGTCGAACAGCACCACCTGATAGGGGCGGCGGCGGACGGCTTCGGTGAGCACGCCGCCTTCCTCATAGCCGACATAGCCCGGAGGGGCGCCAATCAGGCGGGCGACGGAGTGCTTTTCCATGAACTCGCTCATGTCGATGCGCACCATTGCCGCGTCGTCGTCGAACAGGAAGCCGGCAAGGGCCTTGGTCAGTTCGGTCTTGCCGACGCCCGTTGGGCCGAGGAACAGGAATGACCCAAGCGGCCGGTTGGGATCCTGCAGACCCGCGCGGCTGCGGCGGACGGCGCGCGCGACCGCGGACACGGCATCCTTCTGGCCGATCACCCGTTTGCCGAGCATCTCTTCCATCGCGAGCAGTTTTTCGCGTTCGCCCTCCAGCATCTTGTCGACGGGGATGCCGGTCCAGCGGCTGACGATCGACGCGATATCATCGGTCGTCACCTCTTCGCGCAGCATCGCGCCCTGCGACACCGCCTGCGCATCGGCCAACTGCTTTTCGAGGCCCGGGATCACGCCATAGGATAGTTCGCCGGCGCGACCGAGATTGCCGCTGCGCTGCGCCTGATCGAGTTCGACGCGGGCAGCGTCGAGCTGTTCCTTGATCTTGGCTTCGGCGTGGATCTTGTCCTTTTCGGCCTTCCAGCGGGTGGTGAGTTCGATCGACTGCTGTTCGAGCTGCGCCAGATCATGTTCGAGCGCGTCGAGGCGATCGCGGGAGGCCTGATCACTCTCCTTCTTCAGCGCCTCGCGCTCGATCTTGAGCTGGATGATGCGGCGATCGAGATTTTCGATTTCCTCGGGCTTGGATTCGACCTCCATGCGCAGGCGCGACGCGGCCTCGTCCATCAGGTCGATCGCCTTGTCGGGCAGGAAACGATCGGTGATGTAACGGTGCGACAAAGTGGCGGCGGACACCAGCGCGCCATCGGTGATGCGCACGCCGTGGTGGAGTTCGTATTTCTCCTTCAGCCCGCGCAGGATCGAGATCGTGTCTTCGACCGTGGGTTCGCCGACGAACACCGGCTGGAACCGCCGCTGGAGCGCGGGATCCTTTTCGACATGCTTGCGATATTCGTCAAGCGTGGTCGCGCCGATGCAGTGGAGTTCGCCGCGGGCAAGCGCGGGTTTCAAAAGGTTCGACGCATCCATCGCGCCTTCGGATTTCCCCGCGCCGATCAGCGTGTGCATTTCATCGACGAACAGGATGATCTGGCCTTCGGCGCCCTTTACTTCGTCGAGCACGCCTTTCAGCCGTTCTTCGAATTCGCCGCGATATTTGGCGCCGGCGATCAGGCTGCCCATGTCGAGCGCCATCAGGGTGCGATCCTTGAGCGTATCGGGCACGTCGCCATTGGCGATGCGCAGGGCCAGGCCTTCGGCGATCGCGGTCTTGCCGACGCCGGGTTCGCCGATCAGCACGGGATTATTCTTGGTGCGCCGCGCCAGAATCTGGATGGTGCGGCGGATTTCCTCGTCGCGGCCGATGACCGGATCGAGCTTGCCATCGCGCGCTGCTTCAGTGAGGTCGCGGGCGAACTTCTTGAGCGCATCATACCGATCTTCGGCGCCGGCGGTGTCGGCGGAGCGGCCTTTGCGGAGTTGGTTGATCGCTGTGTTGAGGCCGTCTGCGGTGATTCCGGCTAAGCTAAGCGCCTTGCCTGTTGGATTGTTGGAATTGAGCGTGAGCGCGAGCAGCAGCCGTTCGACCGTGACAAAACTGTCACCGGCCTTGGTGGCGATCTGTTCGGCCTGATCGAGCAGGCGCACGGCATCGTTGTTGAGACCGGGCGTCGTCTGCGCGCCGCCGCCGGACACGGCCGGGATGCGGGCGAGCGCCGCATCGGTTTCGCGCAAAGCCACTTCGGGCGCGCCGCCGGCCGCACGGATCAGGCCGGCCGCCATGCCCTGTTCGTCTTCAAGCAGGGCTTTCAGCACATGTTCGGGCGCGATCTGCTGATGATTGAGCCGGATCGCCACGGTTTGCGCCGATTGCAGGAAACCCTTGGCGCGATCGGTGAATTTTTCGAGGTTCATGGATCCTCCCTTTCCCGGCCCGATATGGTGTGACTATTATGCAACACAAGAGGTGCGGCCCAAAAATCGCACCTGTCCGTCGAGGGCGGATTTTATACCCGTCGAACGGTATAAGCCATTCGTCGAAGTGCGGATGTTGCCTGCCGATACAGAGCCGCTAGGATACGCCCTTTCGGCCGTCCGGCCGCATCTTTTCGGAAGGCCGCATATGCTGCGCTTCGTTTCCGGCTCCGTCGCCGCGATCCTTTTGTCTGCCACATCCCCCATCGCCCTTCACGCCGCCGCACCTGCGCCGGTGAGCGAACTGGTGAAAGCGGTGGATATTCCATACGAGCAATTCACCCTGGCGAACGGCCTGCGCGTGATCGTGCATGAAGACCGCAAGGCGCCGATCGTGGCGGTGTCCGTCTGGTATCATATCGGATCGAAGGACGAGCCCAAGGGCAAGACCGGCTTTGCCCATCTGTTCGAACATCTGATGTTCAACGGGTCCGAAAATGCGAACATGGATTTCTTCAAGCCGCTGGAACAGGTGGGCGCGACCGACCTGAACGGCACCACCTGGTTCGACCGCACCAATTATTTCGAAACGGTGCCGACCGGCGCGCTGGAAACCGCGCTGTTCCTGGAATCGGATCGCATGGGCCATTTGCTGGGCGCGATCGACAAGACCAAGCTGGATAACCAGATCGGCGTCGTCCAGAACGAAAAGCGGCAGGGCGACAACGAGCCGTACGGGTTGGTCGAATATGCCCAGTTGCAGGCCTTGTTCCCCGAAGGGCACCCGTATCGCCATTCGACGATCGGTTCGATGGCCGATCTTTCAGCGGCCAGCCTGGACGATGTAAAAAACTGGTTCCGGTCGCATTATGGCCCGAACAATGCAGTGCTGGTGCTGGCCGGCGATATCGACGCGAAGACCGCCAAGCCGCTGGTGGAAAAATGGTTCGGCGCGATCCCGCGCGGGCCGGAAACGGCGCGACCGGCGGTGACGATCCCGACGTTGCCCGCCCCCGTCGATCAGGTGATGAAGGACCGCGTTGCCACCACCCGGATCATGCGTAGCTGGGCGGTGCCCGGCCTGAACGACCCGGACACGGTGAACCTGGATGTGGCGATGTCCGTGCTTGGCGGGCTTTCGTCGTCGCGGCTGGATAATGCGCTGGTGCGCAAGGAGAAGATCGCGGTCGCGGTTTCTGCCAGCGTGCAGGAATTCGAGAAGATGTCGATCGTCGAGATTTCGGCGAACGTGAAGCCGGGGATCGACCCCAAGATCGTCGCGGCGCGGCTGGATGCGCTGATCGCCGATTTCATCAAGAATGGCCCGACCGCCGACGAGGTGAAGCGCGCCGCCACCCGCGAAGTGGCCGGCCGCATCGGCGGGCTGGAATCGGTGGGCGGGTTCGCCGGCAAGGCAGTCGCGCTGGCCGAAGGCGAGGTTTATTCGGGCGATCCGGCCAAATATAAGAAGGATCTGGCCGAATTTGCGGCGGCAACGCCGGAAAAGGTGGCGGCCGCGACGCGCAAATGGCTGAGCCGCCCGGCTTATCGCCTGACGATCGAACCGGGCGAACGCAGCGAAGCGGATATCGCGATCGCCGGCGGCATCCGTTCGGCACCGCGTTATTATCTCGATCCCAAGAGCGAAGGCGGTGCTGCGGCCCCGGCGGCATCGCAGGCCACCGTCGACCGCAGCAAATTCCCCGACGTGCAGCCGATCGGCGACCTGGAATTCCCGGCGATCGAACGGACGACCCTGTCCAACGGCATGCAGGTGACGCTGGCGCGGCGCACGACAGTGCCGACGGTGCGGATCGCCGTCGCGTTCGACGCGGGCAATGCCGCCGATCCCAAGGCGAAGCTGGGCACGCAGGCGCTGACGCTTTCGCTGCTGGACGAAGGGACCAAGACGCGCAATTCGATCCAGATCGCCGAGGAACAGGAGCGTCTGGGCGCGAGCATCGGTTCGAGCGCGAGCATGGACCGGACGAGTGTCAGCCTGTTCGCGCTGAAGGCCAATCTGGCTCCGTCGCTGGATCTGCTGGCCGATGTGCTGAAAAACCCGGCGTTCGAGCCGGCCGAGGTGGAACGCCTGCGCGCGCAACTCGTGACGTCGATCGCGGCGGAAAACACCCAGCCACGCGGCATCGCGCGCCGCGTGATCCCCGAACTGCTGTACGGCAAGCTGCATCCTTATGGCGTGCCTTTGTCCGGCAGCGGCACCGAAGCGGGGGTGAAATCCGTCACCCGCGACGATCTGTTCGCGTTCCATCAGGCCTGGCTGCGGCCGGACAATGGCAAGATCTTCGTTGCCGGCGATGTGACGCTGGCCGAAATCACGCCGCTGCTGGAAGCGCGGTTCGGCCAGTGGAAGGCGCCGGCAAGCCCCAAGGGCGCCAAGCTGTTCCGGATGGACCGGATGGCGCGTCCGCCACGGATCGTGCTGATCGATCGGCCGCAAAGCCCGCAATCCTTCATCATGGCCGGCCAGTTGCTGCCGTTCAAAGGCACCGACGATCCCGTCACCTTCACCACCGCGAATGAAGTGGTGGGCGGCAGTTTCCTGTCGCGGCTGAACATGGACCTGCGCGAGGACAAGGGCTGGGCCTATGGCGCGTTCACCACGGCGAGCCTGGTGCGCGATACCATGCCATTTTACCTGATCGCGCCGGTGCAGACCGACCGCACCGGCGATTCGATTGCCGCTGCGATCGGCGACGTCAAAGCCTTCCTCACCACCAAGGGCGTGGATGCGGAGGAACGCGAGCGGACGATCAACAACCAGATCCGGTCGCTGCCGGGATCGTTCGAAACCAGCGGCGATCTGCTGGGCGGGCTGATGACGATCGACACGTTTGGCCGGCCGGACGATTATTATACGAGGCTGGCCGATCGCTATCGCGCGATCACCGCCGCGGACATGGACAAGGCCGCCCGCGCCGCGATCCGCCCCGATGATCTGATCTGGGTGGTGGTGGGCGATGCCGCCAAGGTGCGGCCGCAACTGGAAAAACTGAAAAGCCAGGGCATCAACCTGCCGATCGAGGAGATGAAGCCGGGTTCTTGACGTTAGCGTCAACCGGCTTCATGCCTGCGGGACAATTCTGGAGAGAGGAACGATCATGGCGAATGTCGACGGACAGTGGGATTGCGTGACCAAGACGCCGATGGGCGAACAGAAATCGGTATTCACCGTCGTCAGCAATGGCGGCACTTTCACCGGCAGCAATGCCGGGCCGATGGGCACGCTCGACGTGGTGGACGGTACGGTCGACGGCAATAATCTGGCCTGGAAGATGGAACTGAAGGTACCGATGGCGATGGTGATGGACGCCACCGCTTCGGTGGACGGCGACACGCTGACCGGCACGATCAAGCTGGGTGCGTTCGGCATCGCGCCGATGACGGGCACCCGCAAGGGCTGAGGACAAGGGACGGGGGTGGGGGGTACTGCGCTGCGGCGGTGCCCACACTCGCCGTCACCACCACCTGCCCAGTCGTGGCCATACCCCCTTCGTCACCCTGAACTCGTTTCGGCTGTCGCCCGCCTGAGGCTTCAGGGGCCATCGTGGGGCAAGTGCGGCCGGTGCCCGTGGAGAGATGGATGCTGAAACAAGTTCAGCATGACGGCTGGGGGTAAGGGGTATGCATCGCGCTCCGCCGGCCGTGGCCGGCGAACGCCTGCCCGCATACGACATGTTTTCGACGCAATAGCGCCGTATCGCGCGGCCCATGTGCGGCGGGACATTCTGACCACACAGCACCTGTCGAGGTCGAGGTTCGTTGTCCCAATCCGTCCGCGCTTCTGCCGATTCCCTGATTGAACGGCTTCGCACCCGGTTTGGCCGGCGCGCGGTGGCGTTGTGCCTGGCGCTGCTGATCGAAGGGGTGCTGTTGCTCGCGCTGCTGTCGCTCGCGCCGCCATTTTCGCCGCCCAAAGAGGTGAAGATGACCACGGTCAGCCTCGATGCGGTGTCGGAAGAGGCCCAAGAGGAGCCAGCGCCGGCACCGCCTGAGCCAAGCGCCCCGGCCGCGCAGCCCGAGGAACGCCCCGTGCCGCAGCCGCCGGTGCCGGCAGCAACTCCTCCGCTGCCGCTGCCGCCGCCGGTGATCCCGCTTCCCAGCGATCAGATGGCGGCGGCCGACATTTCCACCCTGCCACAGCGCCCGGCGGCGAAACGGCCGGTGATGGGGCCGCCCGATATCCGCCCGTCCGGGGATACGCCGCGCGTGGATGGCAGCGGCCCGAATGGCGAGCCGCTATATGCCGCATCCTGGTACCGGGAGCCGTATGACAGCGAATTGAGCGGCTATCTGTCGACCGCGAGCGGGCCGGGATGGGGGTTGATCGCGTGCCGCACCGTGCCGAATTTCCGGGTCGAGGATTGCGTGGCGGTGGGCGAATATCCGCAAGGATCGCAGATTGCCCGCGCGGTGCTGGCGGCGGCCTGGCAATTTCGCGTCCGGCCGCCGCAGATACGCGGGCAGCCGATGATCGGCGAATGGGTGCGGATCAGGATCGATTATGAGATGCGGCGCGGGGGCTGATCCTGTTCATCGCCGGTCATGCTTGTCCATGCGGCGGCGGCCGAACAACAGCCCGCGTTCCAGCCTGAGGCGCAGCGCCTGATAATAAGCCTGCAGGAAATCCACGTCGCCGGCCGGCCCCGTCCAGCCGATCTTGGTGCGGATCGTTTCGGCCACCTGCTGCATCGTTGTCCAGTCGCTCTGGCGGATCACATCTTCCAGGGTCTGCAGTTCGAGTACGCCATAGGCATCGAGCTGGGCGTCGGTGAAGATATAGTGCGGCCCGCGCCGGGCGGCGCCCTGGCCGATCAGATCGAGGGTGAGTTCGGTTTTCGGCGCGCGTACCACCCAGGTGCCAGCAAGCAGATCGCCGATCCGCAGCCGATCCTTGTTGAGCAAGGGGAAGAACAGGAACAGCCCGCTCCAGCACAAGCCGAATAGGGTGGTCGCGGTGTCCGCCAGCCCTTCGCCCGCCTGATAGCCGAGGAAGGAAAGGGGGAGGAACACCTCGATTTCGCGCATCAGGTTGCGCGCGATCACCGCATCGCCGGTCAGCCGCCCGCCATTGCGCGCGACGACGCGCAAGCCAGCGCGGCGCTTGCCGGGGGTGGCGGCGCGCGCACCCATTTCGAACAGGATGAAATAACCGTTGCGGGCGACGAAGAAGCCCAAGAGCCAGATGATGATCGCGAACCGGCCGGTTGCCCCGCCAAACCATGCGCCGACGATCGCCAGCCCGATGGTGAACAGGACGAGCGACCCAATGATGATCGCGGCATCGACCATGAAGGCCGCCGCGCGATCGCCGGCGGTGGCCAGCGTCAGGCCCAGATCCACCCCTTCGGGCGTGACGAAGCGGCGGCGCATGGCGGGATCGCGGTACTCAGCCATGCCGGCCGGCCTTGCGGGGGGCGTAGAAATAAGCGAGCCACAGCAACAGCATCGCGCCACCGATCATGTAGCGGATCGCATCCGCATCGATCCGCTGGCGGCCGATCCCTTCGAGCAGGCCGGCGACCATCAGCATGACGACGACCCCGGCCATCGCGGTGGCGGATCCCTTGCCCGCATCGGATGCCGCGCGCAGCCGCGATCGTTGGCCGGGAAAGGCGATCGCCCGGCCGATGCGCAGGCCCGCCGCGCCCGACAGGATGATGGCGAGCATTTCGGTGGTCCCGTGGATCGCCAGCCACCCGCCCAGGGCCACGCCCAGCCCGTGCGGCACGAACAAAGCGAAGAACGCGCCCATCATGCAGCCATTGTAAACCAGCAGCAGCGCCGATGGCACGCCGAAGGCAAAACCGAGCGCGAAGGCGAGGATCGCGACCTGCGCATTATGGGTGAACAGGAAGGTGGCGAAGATGCTCAGCCCATCCTGCCCGCCGCCGCCATAGAGCGTGTCGCGCAGTTGCGCGGCCGACGCAGTGGGATCGCGCCCGCTGGCGAGATCGGCGGGGATGATCGAATAGAACCAGGTCGAATCATGGGCGACCAGCACATAGGCCGCGACCATCCCGGCAAGCGTGAGCAGCAGGGCGGCGATCGTTTCGGGCCACAGCGCGCGGATCGCGGCCGGCCAATCGTGGAGGAAGAACTGCGCCAGCCGCGTGCCCGCCGACGTGCGTACGCCATAGAGGAAGAAATAGGCCCGCGCGCACAGGCTTTCGAGATATTCGACGAGTGCGCGATCGAGCGAGGTTTCGCGCGCGACCGACAGCGACGAAAGCGCCTGACGGTAGAGGACGGGCAGGGCCATGAGTTCATCATCGTCGAGGGCCTTGAGCGAGCGCTGTTCCGCGATGGCGAGCAGATGTTCCAACCGCCGCCAATCGCCTTCATGCGCGTCGCGGAAACGGCGGGCGGTGGCGACGGGATCGCCTGCGCTGACGGGCAGACGCGCGTTCACAACAGGTTCCGCCGCTTGAGATCGATATAATAAGCCACCAGTTTCAGCCCGACCCGGTTGTGCGGCGATTCCAGCACATGGAAACCGGCATGGCGCAGCCGCGTGGTGACGATGCGGCGTTCGCGCAGCAATTCGGCGGCGGTGACGGCGCGCGATACATCATCGGCGGTGTCCGGTGCGGCAGCGGCAATATCGGTCAATTCCTGATCGTCGAGGACGACGAACAGGACGAGATGGCGATCGAGCAGCCGGGAGGCCGCGCGCAGCATCAGTTCGGCGCTGGTGGGATCGGAAAATTCGGTGAAGATGACGATCAACGAGCGACGGTTGAGCTTGCCGCCCAAGGTGGTGAGCGCGAGCGTGTAATTCGTCTCCTCTTCCGAATAATCGAGTTCGGCGGCTAACCGCTGGAGCAGGCCGAAGGCGCGCGCGCCGGATACCGCACCACTGGCGATGCGGGGCTTTGAATCGAACCCGAACAGGCTGACCCGATCGCCCAGCTTGAGCGCGACATAGGCCGAGAGCAACGCCGCAGACACGGCGCGATCCATGCGCGGCACGCCACCCAGTGGTTCGCACATGGTGCGCCCGGCATCGAGCGCGAAGACGATATTGTTGTTGCGTTCGGTGCGATATTCCTTGGCGAGCAGCCGGGAATGGCGGGCGGACTGTTTCCAGTCGATCGCGCGGCGATCCATGCCGGCCTGAAAATCGGCGAGCGATTCAAATTCGGCCCCGTCGCCGCGATCCAACTGGGCGATCAACCCGTGCATCGCGCTGCGCAGGAACAGATGTGCGCCGCGTTCGCGCACCGGCCGCACATCGGGGGTGACGATGACCCGCGTGTCGAGCGGATCGCGCCGCTGTTTCCATGCCAACCCCATCGGCCCGGTCCAGCGCAGCCACAGGCCGGTGATCCGCGCCACCCCGCGCCGTGCGGCGACCAGCGGAATGGCGGCGGCCCCGGCCTGGCCGGCGAGGATGATGGTGGCGCGCGGCCCGGCCGGTGCGTCGATCAGCGGCGACAGTTCGACGATCGCGTCGACCGCGCGGGGCGCTGCACGCGGGAAGGACAGCCGCACGGTGGCGGATATGTCCGCGCCGACAAAAGCGGTGTTGGCGATGGCGAGGCCGGCCTGCGGTTCGCGCGGCCATGCGCCCGTCACCGCATCAATCGCGGTGAGCGCGAAGACGAACACAGGCCAGCCAAGGCCGATATACCAGAAGCCCGGCAAGAGGACGCCGATCACCAGCGCTGCGGGCGCCCCCGCCGCCGCCAGCAAGACCGCGCGGCCGGTGGGATAGATCAACGCGGCGCCTCGATCCGTTCGATGATGTCGGCGACGACGGCCTCCACCTGCCGGCCATCGATTTCGGCGGCGGGCGACAGGATGACGCGGTGGCGCAGCACAGCGGACGCCAGCGCCTTTACATCATCGGGGATCACGAAATCGCGCCCGTCGAGCGCGGCGCGGGCGCGGGCCGCCGCCGCCAGCATGGCCCCGGCACGTGGCGACGCGCCATTTTCGAGATCGGCGACGTCGCGCGTCGCGCGGATGAGCGCGACGATATAATCGATCACCTCATCCACCAGCCGGACTTCGGCGACGGCGGCGATCGCGGTGTCGATCGTGGCGGCGTCGGCGCAGGCGGTGACGCCCCAATCATCGGGGCGTGGCGCGCCGAACCGCGCGCCATGGGTGGCGATGATGCGGCGTTCTTCGGCTTCGGCCGGATAATCCACCGTCTGTTTGAACAGGAACCGATCGAGCTGGGCTTCGGGCAGAGGATAGACGCCCTGCTGTTCGATCGGGTTTTGCGTGGCCACGACCATGAAGCGCGCGCCCAGCGGCAGGGTTTCGCCGTCGATGGTGACGGTGCGTTCCTGCATCGCTTCCAGCAAGGCGGCCTGCGTCTTGGGCGGGGTGCGGTTGATTTCGTCGGCCAGCAGCAGATCGGTGAAGATCGGCCCGCGCGTGAGGGTGAAGCTGCTCGTCTGGAAATTGAACAGGTTCGCGCCGAGGATATCGCCGGGCATCAGATCGGGCGTGAACTGGATGCGCCCGAAATCCAGCCCGATCGCGCGGGCGAAACATTGGGCGAGGAAGGTCTTGGCGGTGCCCGGCGGCCCTTCGAGCAGGATGTGGCCCGACGCGAACAAGGCGACGAGCATCAGTTCGACCGTCTCTTCCTGCCCGACGACGGCCTTGCCGATTTCGCCACGGATCCTGTCCGCCAGCGCCTTCACATCCTCAACCTTCACGGATCACGTCCCTTCTCCAGCGATAGAGCGCCTGTGCGGCGGCGAGCAGCGCACCCGGATTGGCGGCGTCGCGCGCGGCCTGGGCAAGGTGCGAGAATTTGGGTTCGGCCAGCCGATCGAGATAGGCATCGAGGGCGGCATCCCCGCCATGCAGCGGCGCGCCAGTGGCGCTGGCGACGGCATCGCGGGTGAGGGCTGCATAACGCCCACCGGTGCGGTGCTGGCGTTTGGCGAGCTTCAGCAGGGCCGCGCTGTTATCGATCAGCACGCGTTGGCCGAGCGCGATTTCGCGGGTTTCGCGTTCGGCCGGGCCGAAACGGGCGATCGCCTGAATGCCGGCAAGGATCGCAGCGGCGAGGATGCACAGCGTGAGCGCCAGGAAGGGCGGCTCGAACGCGAGTTTCAAGAGGCTGGGGCTGGCACCAAAGCCATTAAGGGTAAGATCGAAATCGATCGTCTCCGCGCCGGTGGAGTTGAGCCAGTCGAGCATCACGATCGCGGCGCGGGCGGTTTCTGCGCTGCGCAGGCCCTGATTGTTGAGCAGATCGGGATCCGCCAATATGTAAAGCTGGCGGCCAGCGACCTCGGCCAGCACGATCCGCCCTTCGCCATCGACAAGCAGGCCGCGCAAGTTGCGGCCGGATATCGTCTGCAACTGCGCCGGCGCGCCGGTGGCGGCGTCGGCTGGCAGATCATGGATGCTGCGCAACTGCCCGCCGGCGCTGCGCGACAGTTTGAGATTGGGCACCTGGCGCAGCAGCCGTTCGACCGCAAAAGCGGGAAGCGTGCCGGCCTGCTGCACCCAGCCGGTCTTTTTGGGCAGCGCCACGGTCTGCCATTTGGGCAGCACGATCAGGGTTGGCGAATCGCCGCGCGCGGCCAGCCGCTTTGCGATCTCGTCGGGATTGGTGTGGGCTTCGGGGGTGAGGATAAGCAGGGGGACGTCAGTCAGGCCATCTTCGTCACGGATCAGATTGGCCCAGACATCCCATGGCAGATCGTCGATCAGGTTGGCCAGGCCACGAAAGCCCACGGCCGAAGTGGATAGCGCGTGCGCCCCGCCATTGCGGCCGCTGCGCAGATCGGGGGCATAAGCGCCGAGCAGCAGAAGCGCGGCGAAGGCGAGGATGCCGGCGGCGACCGCCCACAGCATCGTCCGCGCGGAAAAGGGGGAGGTGGCGGTATCCGCGCTCATCGCCACACCTGTGGCAAAGCGAAATCTTCATAAGCGGTGCGCGCGGCCTGCCAGCCGGCGGCATCGACCGCGCGGCCGCCGAACAGGCTGGCTTCGACGATCGCGGCAATCCGTGAAAAGACGCGGCGGGTTTCGCCGGGCAGGCCATCGGCGGCGGCGATATCGCGGCTGGTGAAAGCCGGGCGGACGAGGTGCGGGCGGCGGCGCTCGATTTCCTCGATGCTGCGGTGGAGGAGGAGGTGGACCGCCTCGGCATAATGGCCGGCGGCGGCGAGCGCGTCGGCTTCGGCCAGCAACTGGCGCGCAGGGCCGGCTTCGGGCCGCCATTCGGGTGCGGCGTCGGGGGTGGTTGTTTTGGGGGTGCGGCCAAAGGGCAGGCCGTGGGCGATGACGTGGCGGGCGACCACATAGAGCAAGGCCAGCGCGGCGAGGATCAGCAGGCCCCAGGCGATATATTCGATATAGGGGCCAACCGCCTTCAGTAGGCTGATCAGCCATTGCGGCGGCGGTGCGGGTGGCGGGGCCAGCGGCATATCGAACTGGATCGCGGTATCGGCGCGCAAGCGATCATGCGCGGCGGCGAAATCGCCCGCGTCCATGCCCCCTGCCGCATTGCCCGCTGCCGCCAAGCTCCGGTCCCCAAGTCCTATAGGTTGAGGACCTTAGCGGAAGCGGTGGGCCAAACAAGCGGACCAATCGGAACCTGGGGTCTCACAAGTTCGTCATCCCCGCCTGCGTGGGGATGACGAGGCGAGGCGGGGCGCCGCGTTGTTCGCGGGATCAGTCCCGCCAGCCTTTGTCCCGCCGGTCGACCTGCCGGACGAGGGCGTTGAATTCGGCCTCGCCGAACGCGCCGGGGCGGACGAGCTTGCCCTGATCGCGCTGGTGGACGGCCAGCACATCGGCGGGGATTTCGCGCAAAGCCCCCATGGGTGCGGACGCCATCTGGATCTGGCAGGCGCGTTCCAGCACCCAGAGGCGTAGGAACGCCTCGGGCACTGTCGATCCCATCGCCAGCAGGCCGTGGTTGCGCAGGATCATTAGCCGGCGGGGGCCAAGATCGGCGATCAGACGGGGCGCTTCGTCGTCGCGCACGGTGATGCCTTCGAAATCATGGTAGGCGACCAGCCCGGCAAGCTGGCCGGCGTAGAAATTGCTGATCGACAGGCCATCTTCGAGGGCTGCGACGGCCATGCCGGCGGTGGTGTGGGTGTGCATCACGCAATGCGCATCGGGCAGATGGGCATGGAAGGCGGCGTGCTGGACGAATCCGGCCAGATTTACGCCCCATTGCGATTCGCAAAGTGTGTTGCCGGCCAGATCGATCTTGATCAGGTTGGACGCGGTGACCTCGCTGAAATGCAATCCGAAGGGATTGATCAGGAAGGCGCCGTCTTCGCCGGGCACGCGCAGGGTGATGTGGTTGAAGATCAGTTCGGTCCAGCCGAGCAGGTCGAACACCCGGTAACAGGCGGCAAGCTGCTGACGGGCGGCCCATTCGGGCGCGCTTATGCCCGCGGGGCAGGGGGACGCGCTGGCCATGGCCGGTCTCCTTACAATGCTGTCAATATAGTGCCGCGCGGATGGATCGCTGTCGAGTGTCGGGGCGAACGCCTTTTCGGGTTGAAGAATCGCAACCCCACTGCTAGGGCGCACGCCTTGCGAAGCGGGTCCTGCGGCTCGCGGCGAACCCTATTCATGTCCGTCGGGTGGTTTTGGCCAGCCAGCGGGCGCAGGAAAACTGGAGACCGACGGCGTTATGCAAATCATCGTTCGCGACAATAATGTCGACCAGGCGCTGCGGGCGCTCAAGAAGAAGCTGCAGCGTGAAGGCGTCTATCGCGAGATGAAGCTTCGCCGTCACTACGAAAAGCCGTCGGAAAAGCGTGCGCGTGAACGCGCCGCCGCGATCCGCCGCGCCCGCAAGCTGGAACGCAAGCGCGCCGAGCGCGACGGCGTACGGTAAGCATCTGATTATTGGGGCGTCCCCAGGCTGGGGGCGCCTTCTTGATTGCCAGTCCTTCCTGACAAGCGAGCCTGCCCCATGTCCGTGACCGCTGTTCCGTTGCGTCCGATCAAAAAGGGCTCGCTCGCGAAATTGTGGATCGGCATCGGCCTGCTGACCGCGATCGGTATCGGCGTGGCGTTCGTCACCACGCAATCGGCGATCGTCGCCGCGCAGACGCCGGAAGAATTTCTGGCGGCCAATGGCGCGCGGGCAGGCATCGTGACGCTGCCGTCGGGCCTGCAATATGAAGTGCTGAAAGAAGGCGACGGCCCCAAGCCGACGCCAGCCGATCTGACCGTCGTCAATTATGAAGGCAAGCTCGCCAAGACCGGCGCTACCTTCGACGCGTCGGAACGTCATGGCGGCCCGGCGACCCTGCCCGTGACCGGCCTGATCCCCGGCTGGACCGAAGGCGTGCAGCTGATGAAGCAGGGTGCCAAGTACCGCTTCTGGATCCCGCCGGCACTGGGCTATGGCGAACAGGGCGCCGGCCCGAACGGCGAAATTCCGCCGAACGCGGTGCTGCTGTTCGATCTGGAACTGCTGGCCGTCCAGCCCGGCGCGATGCCGGCGATGCCCGGCATGGGCGCGATGGGCGGCGGCGATCCCCATGGCCATGGCGGCGCGGTTCCCCCACCGACTGGCATGTAAGCGATTTGGCGCGAGCCACGAAGGCCTGGCGCCACACCCGTGGCGGCGCGATTGCCCCCGCCCGGGCCTCACCCGGCCGAAATCAGTGCCGGGTTCCGGCTGAGCTATCGCCGGACTGATTTTCCGACCTTTGAATGATTGGTGCCTCCGCGTGGTTGCGGTGCGGCGTAGCCGGTCGACGATCGAGGCGGTGCGGATAAATTCCATGACCGCTATCCGCGTTTTCTGACGAAGAGCGGACTTTCAGGACACGCCGGCATGGGGGACATGATCTTCATCGTCATGCCAGCGAAGGCTGGCATCGCATCGAGGCTATTGTAACGTCAGCGACATGATCCAAGGCGGTTGGACCTATATCCTGACGAATAAGCCGAAGGGGGTGCTCTATATCGGCGTCACCGCCGATCTGGCCGCGCGTACGATGCAACATCGCGCAGGTGCGGGTTCGGCCTTCTGTCGGAAATATGGTCTCGATCGGCTGGTCTTGGTCGAGCCGCATAGCAGCATGCTCGAGGCGATTGGCCGTGAAAAGGCCTTGAAGGCCTGGCAACGGGCGTGGAAAATCCGGTTGATCGAACAAGCCAATCCCGATTGGCAGGATCTGTTTGAACGCATCCTTTAGCCGCCAGCGATGCCAGCCTTCGCTGGCATGACGTGTTTTAGAAGCCTCCGCCCCCCCCCCGACAAATCTGACGCTGCGGCCGGCCCGCGTTTCGGTCGAAACCGGCCATTCGTCGACAAGTGCAATTTGTCCACGCGGCCTGGCGGGGAGAGGCTTCTATGCTGGCGAAGCCCGCGTGCTCGCCCGGAGCGGTCGGCGTTAGGGGAGCGGGGCGGCCGGAACAGGTGCCTGGGCGTCCTCGGCCTTGTTGCCCGAGCTTTCTTCCAGCAGCACCTTGATCATCGCGACGATCGGATCGGCCAGCGCGAGGCCCATCAGGCCGAACAAGGCACCGAACAATACCTGTGCGCCAAGGACGAGGGCAGGGGCGAGATCGACCGAGCGTTTGGCGACCATCGGCACGATCAGATAGCCATCGACCGTCTGGACGACGAGATAGACGCCGATCGCCCACAGCCCGGTTTCGACCCCGGCCGAAAAGCCGACGAGGACGAGCAGCACACCCGACACGATCGCGCCGATATTGGGGAGGAAGGCAAGCAGGCCGGTGAGGATGCCGAGCAAGGCAGCCATCGGCACGCCGCCGACCGCGAGCAGCACCCAGGTGCCGACACCTTCGACCGCCATGCCGAGCAGCCGCCCGGCCATCAGCCGGCGCATCGTGTAGCCCATCTTGGCGGAGGTTTCGTAGAATTCCGTCCGCTTTTCCATCGGCAGCATCCAGGCGACACCGCGTTCGTAAAGGCGGGGTTCGATCGCCACGAACACGCCGATGACGAGGATCATCGCCAGGCTGGAAATTGCGCCCAATGCGGTGCCGACGGCGGTCGTCAGCCGACCGAGCGAACCCATTACCTGTTCGCCAATGGCATCGGCGCTGTTTTTCGGCATCAGGCCCATCGTCTGGACCCAATCGGCAATGCGGTTGAACTGATGCGTGACGACGCTCCGCAGGGTTTCGAACTGGGCGGCGATCGATGCGCCGGCGAAATAGAAGGTCCAGACCAGGAAGGCGAGCGCGGCGAGGCAGACGATCGCCAGCCGCCAGCCGCGCGCGATCGGCAGCACGCGCCCGAGCAGGCGGGTGCCGCCATCGAGCATGGAGGCGAACACCAGCCCGCCGATGATCAGCAACAGCGGCTGGGCGAGCAGCCACATCAGCGCGATGGCAACGGCAAGGCCCAGCCAGACGGCGGCGCGCTTCAATTCCCGCGCCGTCATCGGATCGCGGAAATCGGACGGGCCGGGCTGTTCCGGCTTGCGGCCTTCCGGCGCGATCATTCGGTGGGCGTGCCGGTCAGGGCGGGGCGCAGGCTGGTGCCCGCGCGGGTGCCGCGCATGGCCGTCAGCCAGCTGATCGGGTTCCACAATGACGAGGTGCCATCGAGCGAGAAGGTGATGAATTCGGCGCGGCCGCCCAGATTTTCGATCGGCACCGGCCCGCCAAGACCGCCTTCGATCGAACTGACCCGGCTATCGGCGGACTGATCACGATTGTCGCCCATCAGGAAAACGTGCCCTTCCGGTATCGTCAGCGCCGGATAATTGTCGTTCGCGCCGCTCGTGGTGAGGTCGATCGTGTCGTAACTCACACCGTTGGGCAAGGTTTCGCGCACCCGCGGCATCTGGCAAAATTCACGGCCGTTGGCGTCGGTGATGCGCAGGCGATCGACATCGGGCGTATCGCACGGGATGTTGGCGTCGATCGGGATCATCGCCGGGGCCAGAAATTCGCGCTTCACCGGCACGCCATTGAGAATGACGACGCCGCCCCGCACTTCCAGCCGATCGCCGGGCATGCCGATCACGCGCTTGATATAATCGGTATATTGGGTCGGCGGCTTGGCGATGACGATATCGCCCCGGCGCGGCAGATGGCCGAACAGGCGGCCGTGCATGGCCGGGATCGACAGATAATCCTGCCCGGTGAACTGGCCCAGCCATGCGCCGATCGGCCCCGGTATCCGCGTGATGCTGGGCGAGACATAGGACCAGCCATAGGGATATTTGGTCACGACCAGCCGATCGCCCTTGATGAGGGTGGGCATCATCGATTCGGATGGAATGTAGAAGGGCTTGGCGATGAAGCTGTGGAAGGCGAGGACCGCCAGCACCAGCCAGAACACGCCCTTGAATTCGGCCCACCAATCGGTGCCCGGGCGTGCCTGATCGGCGGGGGTGGCAGGCGCGTCAGCGGCCGGGGGAGGCATGTCTTGGGAACCCATTCGCATTTCACGATCGCTCAAGCGATCCACTCCTTACAGGGGCACGCCCATTAAAGCGGGCGGGCATAGAGAATGACGAATGCCTGCGCCCAAGGATGGTCGTCGGTCAGCGTCAAATGTACGTCCACCGCGTGGCCCGGCGGGGTGATTGCGTCAAGCCTTGCACGTGCGCCCCCGGTCAACGCCAATGTCGGCGCGCCCGAAGGTGCGTTGACCACTCCGATATCCTTCATGAACACACCCTTGCGAAAACCGGTGCCGACCGCCTTTGAAAAGGCTTCCTTGGCGGCGAACCGCTTGGCGAAGGTGGCCGCGCGGGTGAGCGTGCGGCGTTCGGCCTTGGTGCGTTCGATATCGGTGAAGACCCGCTGGACGAATCGATCGCCGAACCGATCGAGCGAATTCTGGATCCGTTCGATATTGCACAGATCGGAACCCAGCCCGATGATCATCGCGCGCCATCCATCAAGCTGCGCATGGTCGTGACGCTTGCCGACAGGCCGGTGAAGATCGCCTCGCCGATCAGGAAATGGCCGATATTGAGTTCGGCCAATTGCGGGATCGCGGCGACGGGCACGACATTGTCGAACGTCAGGCCATGGCCGGCATGCGGTTCGATCCCGTTCTTGGTGGCGAGGGCCGCGGCATCGGCGATGCGGCGCAGTTCGGTGGCGCGGTCCTCGCCATCGACATGGGCGTAGCGGCCGGTGTGAAATTCCACGACGGGCGCCCGCAGGCGGATCGCGGCTTCGATCTGGCGGGGATCGGGTTCGATGAACAGGCTGACGCGGATGCCGGCGTCGAGCAGCCGGCCGACGATCGGGGCAAGATGATCATATTGGCCGGCGGCGTCGAGGCCGCCTTCGGTGGTGCGTTCCTCGCGCCGTTCGGGGACGATGCAGGCGGCGTGGGGGCGGTGGCGCAGCGCGATGCCGAGCATTTCGTCGGTCGCGGCCATTTCCAGATTGAGCGGCAGCGCGATACCGGCGAGCAGCCGATCGATATCGCTGTCGGTGATATGGCGGCGATCTTCGCGCAGATGCGCGGTGATACCGTCGGCCCCGGCTTCGGCGGCGATGATCGCGGCGCGCACGGGATCGGGATGATCGCCGCCCCGCGCATTACGGATCGTGGCGACATGATCGATATTGACACCAAGGCGCAGTTTTCCGGTCATCACGGCTCCGGGCAGAGGGCGTTGGCCAGCCTGTCGCGCGCGAAGCCCGATTGCTGGGAAATCTCGCCATAACCGAAATCCCCGCAATTGGTGAACAGGATCACCGCAATATGGCGACCAGGGGCGATAAAATTGCGAATCCCACCGCGATGGCGCCGCCGCGCCGAATCGGCGGAATGGCCGCGGCCGGCGCGCGCACCGCCGCCGCGCCAGCATTCCCCTGAAACAGGGGTGCGAACGCGGCGCCGATGATTTTCACGCGGCGGCCCGGCTGCCGGGCTTGATCGCCGGGATCGCGGCCAGTTCGGGCGGCAGTGCATCGGGTTCGTAGGTCGGAACCGCCAGGCGGATCAGCGGATAGAAAGGCACGCCGAGATCGACCGCGCCATCGGACCGATCGACCAGCGCGGCCGCCGCGATCACGTCGCCGCCGGCTTCGTTGACCGCCTTGATCGCTTCGCGCGACGACAGGCCGGTGGTGACGACATCTTCCACCAGCAGCACTTTCTGGCCGGGATGGAGGCGGAAGCCCCGGCGCAGTTCGAACGTGCCGGTTGGCCGTTCGACGAACATCGCGTCCAGGCCGAGGGCGCGGCCCATTTCCTGCCCGACGATCACCCCGCCCATCGCCGGCGAAATCACGGCGCCCAGCTGAATCTTCACCTTGTCGGGAATGCGCAATGCCAGCGCTTCGGCCAGCCGTCCCGCGCGCGCGGGATTCATCAGAACACGCGCGCACTGCAAATAACGGGACGAACGCAGGCCCGACGAAAGGATAAAGTGGCCTTCCAGAAGGGCTTCGGCGGCGCGGAATTCCGCCAGTATTTCGTCGTCGGTCATGTCGTTGCTCCGGGCATTTGCGTTTGCCGCCAGATAGGCGGCCGGGCCACTTCCATCAACTGCCCGAAATTCTGCGATTCCGGTGCTTGAGACAATAGACACCCGCGCCTATAAGCGCCGCGATCGCGATAGGCCCGATAGACCAACAGCCGCGCGAACAGCGGCGCTGCACGGGGGTGAAATGAAGACGTTGAAGACGATTTTGATGGCGATGACGCTGGCCGCGGCACCTGCCGCCGCGCTGGCGCAGGACGCCCCTGCCCCCGCTGCTAGCGCGGTTTCCACGGCGGTTGCGCCTGCGGCTGACGCGGCCGCACCGGCTGCCGACGCCGCCAAGCCGGCATTCCAGCATGCTGTGCCCGAAGACGGAATCGGCATGCCGATTCCCGGCGGGTGGAAGATCCAGCCGCAGGTGACCGACATCGGCCTGGATGCGCAGTGGCTGCACGATGGCATCCTGATGCCGATCATCACGGTCATCACCATTTTCGTGCTGGCTCTGATGCTGTGGGCGATGTGGCGTTTCCGCGCCAAGGCCAACCCGGTGCCGTCGAAGACCACGCACAACACCTTCATCGAGGTGATCTGGACGCTGGTTCCGGTGCTGATCCTGCTGGTGATCGCGGTTCCGTCGATTCGCCTGCTGGCCGCGCAATATGCGCAGCCCAAGGCGGACCTGACGATCAAGGTGATCGGCAACCAGTGGTACTGGACCTATCAATATCCCGATAACGGCGACTTCGAGATCGTCTCGAACATGCTGAAGGAAAAGGACGAGGTTAAGCCCGGCGAGCGTTCGCGCACCGATGCCGATGGCCCCCGTCTCCTCGCTGTCGATGAACGCATCGTCGTGCCGACCGGTGCAGTCGTCAAGCTCATCGTCACGTCGAACGATGTGATCCACAGCTTCGCGGTTCCGGCCTTCTGGGCCAAAATGGACGCCGTTCCCGGCCGCCTGAACGAAACCTGGTTCAAGGTTGATCGTCCGGGCGTCTATTTCGGCCAGTGTTCCGAACTTTGCGGTGCGCGCCACGCTTATATGCCGATCGCCGTCGAGGTGGTTGCGCCGGCGCGCTTCGCCGAGTGGGTCAAGTCCAAGGGCGGCACGATGCCGGGCGACAAGGCGGCCGAAGCGGCTGCCGCGCCGGCCGCGGCTGCGCCCGCCGCCGAAGCGCCCGCTGCCGCTGAGGTGCCCGCTGCGGCAGCTCCGGTGGCGAACGCAACCGCCGCGCCCGCCGCGACGCAGAATTAAGGCTGAAGCAGATGACAGATACAACCGCCGCAGCCGCGCATTTTCAGGGGCATGACGACCATGCCCACCATGACGCGGATCACAAGCCGTCCTTCTTTGCCCGTTGGTTCATGTCGACCAACCACAAGGATATCGGCACTCTCTATTTGATCTTCTCGATCTTCGCGGGCGTCGTTGGCGGCGCGATTTCGGGCCTGATGCGCGTCGAGCTGATGGAGCCGGGCATCCAGTATCTGCCGGCCTGGCTTGAGATGCTGCATGGTCCGGGCACGTTCGACGAAGCATTGCATCTGTGGAATGTGCTGGTCACGGCCCACGGCCTGATCATGGTGTTCTTCATGGTCATGCCGGCGATCATCGGGGGCTTCGGCAACTGGTTCGTGCCGATCATGATCGGCGCGCCGGACATGGCCTTCCCGCGTATGAACAACGTGTCCTTCTGGCTGCTCGTGCCAGCGTTCGCGCTGCTGCTCGCTTCGCCGTTTTTCGGCGGCGCCGGCACCGGCTGGACCGTTTATGCGCCGCTCTCCACTTATGGCGAGCCGGGGCCGTCGGTCGACATGGCGATCCTGTCGCTGCACATCGCCGGCGCCAGCTCGATCCTGGGCGCGATCAACTTCATCACCACCATTTTCAACATGCGCGCGCCGGGGATGACCCTGCACAAGATGCCGCTGTTCGTATGGTCGGTGCTGGTCACCGCCTTCCTGCTGCTGCTGGCGCTGCCGGTGCTCGCCGCCGCGATCACGATGCTGCTGACCGATCGCAACTTCGGCACCACCTTCTATGATCCCGCCGGTGGCGGCGATCCGATCCTGTACCAGCACCTGTTCTGGTTCTTCGGCCACCCCGAAGTGTACATCATGATCCTGCCGGGCTTCGGCATGGTCAGCCACATCGTGTCGACCTTCTCCAAGAAGCCGATCTTCGGCTATCTCGGCATGGCTTATGCCATGGTCGCCATCGGCGTCGTCGGCTTCATCGTGTGGGCGCACCACATGTTCACCACCGGCCTCGACGTGAACACGAAGATGTACTTCACCGCCGCGACGATGGTCATCGCGGTGCCGACCGGGATCAAGATCTTCTCGTGGATCGCCACCATGTGGGGCGGTTCGATGAGCTTCAAGACGCCGATGATGTGGTCGCTGGGCTTCATCTTCATGTTCACCGTCGGTGGCGTGACGGGCGTCGTCCTGGCCAATGGTGGCGTCGACAACTACATGCACGACACCTATTATGTGGTCGCGCACTTCCACTATGTGCTCTCGCTGGGTGCGGTCTTCTCGCTCTTCGCCGGCTTCTATTACTGGTTCGGCAAGATGTGGGGGAAGCAGTATAACGAGTTCCTCGGCCAGCTGCACTTCTGGGTGTTCTTCATCGGCGTGAACCTGCTGTTCTTCCCGATGCACTTCCTGGGCCTGGATGGCATGCCGCGTCGCTACCCGGATTATCCGGATGCGTTCGCCCAGTATAATCACCTTGCCACGATCGGTTACATGATCATGGCCGGCAGCATGGTGATCTTCTTCGTCAACGTCTTCTGGTCGCTGTTCGCGGGCAAGAAGGCCGAAGCCAACCCGTGGGGCGAAGGCGCGACGACGCTCGAATGGACGCTGTCGAGCCCGCCGCCGTTCCACCAGTTCGAAACGCTGCCGAAGATCGACTGATCCCGGCATCGCCAAGAACAACCATCGCCGCCGTTCCGGTTCCGACCGGGGCGGCGGCCAAGGCATTACCGGCCCGGATAAAACCGGCCGGAATGCAACTGGAACGAGATGAACAGCACGACGATGAACACGGTGACAGCACCGGCCGAATGGCGTGACTTCCTGGCTTTGTGCAAGCCACGGGTGCTGACGCTTGTCGTGTTCACCGGGCTGTGCGGGATGCTGGCCGCGCCGACATCGATCCACCCGGTGCTCGGTTTCACCGCGATGCTGTGCACGACGCTGGGTGCGGCTGCGGCCGGCGCGCTCAACCAGTGGTATGAAGCCGACATCGACGCCAAGATGAAGCGGACGGAAAGCCGGCCGTTGCCCGCCGGGCGCATGGATCGCCAGTCGGCGCTCCATTTCGGCGTGGGCCTTGGCACATTTTCGGTGCTGCTGATGGGGCTGGCCGTCAATCTGCTGGCGGCCGCGATCCTGACCGCATCGATCCTGTTCTATGTGATGATCTACACCGTCTGGCTCAAGCGCCGGACGCCACAGAACATTGTCATCGGCGGTGCGGCCGGCGCTTTCCCGCCGCTGATCGGCTGGGCGGCGGCCACCGGGCATGTCGATCTGCTGCCGGTGCTGCTGTTCACCATCGTCTTTTTGTGGACGCCGCCGCATTTCTGGGCGCTGTCGCTGTTCGTGCGCACCGATTACGCCAATGCCGGCGTGCCGATGATGCCGGTGGTGGCGGGCGCGCAGGCGACGCGCATGCAGGTGCTGCTCTACACGCTGCCGATGGCCGCGACCGCGATCGCGCCGTGGCCGCTGGGGCTGACCGGTTCGATCTATGGCGTTTCGGCCGCGGTGCTTTCGGGCGTCTTCCTGCTGCTGGCCGCGCGCGTCGGTTTCAGCCGGGAGACGGATCAGGCGAAGATGAAGCCCGAACGGCAGCTTTTCGCTTATTCGATCATCTATCTTTTTGTCCTGTTCGGCGCGCTTGTCGCCGACCGTATGGTGCTCGCATGAACCAGCCTGGTGATGATGAAATCCGCCGCCGGCAGAAAAGCCGCGCGATAGTGATGGCGCTGATTCTGGGCGGCCTGGTGGTGTTGTTCTACGCCATCTCGATCGCGAAGATGAACTGACATGGCAGGCACACTGGCAGATCGGAACCGCAAGGTTGGGCTGATGGCGGTGGCGATGGTCGCCGCCATGGTTGCGCTGGGCTTTGCCAGCGTGCCGATTTACCGGATGTTCTGCCAGGTGACGGGGTTCAACGGCACGACGCAGAAAGCCGAAGGCGCCAAAGCGCCGGGGGCCGTTGTCGGCAAGCTCGTCAATGTCCGGTTCGACGGCAATGTGAAGCCGGGCATGCCCTGGAAGTTCGCGCCCGAAGAACATGTGCAGCGGGTGGCCGTGGGCGCGCGCGACATGGCGTTCTTCAACGCGACGAACACCAGCGACAAGCCGGTCAAGGGCACTGCGACGTTCAACGTGACGCCCAGCCAGGCCGGACAATATTTCACAAAGATTCAATGTTTCTGCTTCACCGAACAGGTGCTGCAGCCGGGCGAAACCATGCGCATGCCGGTGATCTTCTACGTCGATCCGAAGATACTGAACGACCCGGACGCCAAGAATATCAACGAAATCACCCTGTCCTACACCTTCTTCCCGGTGGATTCCGCCGGAAACGACGGTTAAGGGACGGGCAAAGGGAAGACCCAAGGGACAAAAGACAATGGCCGGAGCCAAAACGCACGATTACCATATTCTGCCTCCCAGCATCTGGCCGCTTGTCGGCTCGATGTCCGCGCTGGCCATGGCCGTGGGCGGGATCATGTGGATGCATGACGCGGCCTTTGGCGGCTATGTGTTCTATGCGGGCGTCGCGGCGCTGCTGTTCACTTTCTACAGCTGGTGGTCGGACGTGATTCGCGAGGCGCATGCCGGCGATCACACCCCGGTGGTTTCGCTGCACCTGCGCTACGGCATGATCCTGTTCATCGCGTCCGAAGTGATGTTCTTCGTCGGCTGGTTCTGGGCGTGGTTCGATTTCTCGCTCTTCCCGTCGTCGGTGGAAGCGGTTGGCGGCGTCTGGCCGCCCAAGGGCCTGGAAGTCATCGACGCCTTCCACCTGCCGCTGCTCAACACGATGATCCTGCTCTGTTCGGGCACGACGCTGACCTGGGCGCACCACGCGCTGCTGCAGGGCGACCGCGAAGGCCTGAAGACCGGCCTGTGGGTGACGATCCTGCTGGGCGTGCTGTTCAGCTGCATTCAAGCATATGAGTATGTGCACGCGCCGTTCGCGTTCAAGGGCCTGAACTATGGCGCTGCCTTCTTCATGGCGACCGGTTTCCACGGTTTCCACGTGCTGGTCGGCACGATCTTCCTGATCGTTTGCCTCGTCCGCACCTATAAGGGCCACTTCACCCAGAAGCAGCATTTCGGCTTCGAAGCCGCCGCCTGGTACTGGCACTTCGTCGACGTGGTGTGGCTGTTCCTGTTCGTCGTCATCTATGTGTGGGGCGGCTGGGGCGCGCCGGTCCACGGTTGAGGCATCGGGCCGCCCTGGTTTTAGCCGGGGCGGCCGCCCGCTGATGACACCATCTCCGCCCACCCCGTTACAGACCGGCCTGTCCGGCCTCTGCCCGCGCTGCGGCGCGAAGACCCTCTTTTCCGGAATCGCCAGCTTTGCCGCCTCGTGCCGCGGCTGTGGCCTTTCCTTTGCCAGTTTCAACGTCGGCGACGGGCCGGCCGCTTTTCTCACCATGGGCGTGGGCGCACTGGTGACGATGCTCGCAATCATGCTTGAGCTGACCGTCCACCCGCCCATGTGGCTGCACCTGATCCTGTGGATTCCGATCACCGCTGGTGCCGTCCTCGGATCGCTGCGCATCGCCAAAGGGATGCTGATCGCCCTCGAATATCGCAACGCCGCGCGCGAGGGGCGGATCGTGGAGGAGGACGAATGAAGCGCCTGCCATTCTGGCCGACCCTGTTCGTGCTCGTCTGCGTTGCGGTGATGATCGCGCTGGGTATCTGGCAATTGCAGCGCGCGACGTGGAAGGATGGCCTGCTGGCGCGTTATGCCGCCGCCGAGACATTGCCGCCGATCGCGTTTCCGGCGGTGCCGGTGCCCGATGAGGCGCTGGTCTTCCGCCGCGCCGGGGGCACTTGCCTGGAAGTCGTCCGCTGGGACGCGCGCGCCGGGCGCAGCCGCAAGGGCGAACAAGGCTGGCGGCACATCGCCTCATGCCGCACCGGCGGCGGCGAGGGGCCGGGCATGGCGGTGGATTATGGCTGGTCGCGCAGTTCGGACGCGCCGAAAGGCGAGGGGCTGGGCGGCCCGGTGAACGGCGTGATCGATTTTGATCGTGACCGGGTGTTCATCCTTGTTTCCGAAACCCCCGCGCCGGGGCTGGAGGCCAGCGAGAAGCCGTCGCCCGCGAACATTCCCAACAATCATCGCGGTTATGCGGTGCAATGGTTCCTGTTCGCGCTCGTGGCGCTGGTGATTTACGGCATCGCGGTGGGGCGGCGTAAGGGCTGAGCGTGCGGCTCTGCACCGTTATGATATGGCTTGCCCCGCGTCTGGCTATCCGGCTTTGACAGGTCGTCAAACGATAAGGCCGCCGCAAAAAGTTGCCCCGGCGGCTGCACGTCGCTAAGCGCTGCCAATCATGCGTTACATCAGCACCCGCGGCGCCGCGCCCGCGCTCGACTTCGAGGATGTCACCCTTACCGGCCTTGCCGCCGATGGGGGGCTTTATGTGCCCGAGAGCTGGCCTCACTTCTCGCGTGAGGCGATCAGCAAACTGGCCGGGCTGTCTTATGTCGACACCGCCGTCGAGGTGATGGCGCCGTTCGTCGGCGATTCGCTGTCGCGCGATGAACTGCGGTCGCTGTGCACCGCCGCCTACGGCCGGTTCGATCATGAAGCGGTGACGCCGCTGGTCCAGCTTGATCCGCGCAACTGGCTGCTGGAACTGTTTCACGGGCCGACCCTGGCGTTCAAGGACGTCGCGTTGCAATTGCTGGGCCTGTTGTTCGAACGGTTCCTTGCCAATCGCGACACCCACCTGACGGTGGTGGGCGCGACTTCGGGCGATACCGGGTCGGCGGCGATCGACGCGCTGGCGGGGCGTGCCAAGGTCGACATCTTCATGCTGCATCCGCTGGGCCGCGTGTCCGACGTGCAGCGCCGGCAGATGACGACGGTGCTGGCGCCCAACGTCCACAATATCGCGATCGAAGGCAGTTTCGACGATGCGCAGGCGATGGTGAAGGCGATGTTCGCCGACCAGAGCTTTGCCGGCCGTTTCCGCCTGAGCGCGGTCAATTCGATCAACTGGGCGCGGCTGATGGCCCAGATCGTCTATTATTTCTACGCCGCCGTCCGCCTTGGCGCGCCCGATCGCCCCGTGGCGTTTTCGGTGCCGACGGGCAATTTCGGCGACGTGTTCGCCGGCTATGCGGCAGCGCGGATGGGCCTGCCCGTCGCCAAGCTGATCGTCGCCACCAACGTCAACGACATCCTGCATCGCGCGCTGGCCGATGGCGATTATTCGTGCGGTACGGTTACGCCGACGGCGGCGCCGTCGATGGACATCCAGGTGAGTTCGAATTTCGAGCGCCTGCTGTTCGACCTGCACGCGCGCGACGGCAAGGCGCTGGCGGCCACCATGGCCGGGTTCGAATCGACCCGGCAGATGACGATCCCCGATGCGATGCGGGCGCAGGCGAGCGAACTGTTCACCAGCGCGCGGATCGACCCCGATGGCATGGCGCTGGCGATGCGCCGCGCAATCGAACGCAGCGGCCAGATCATCGATCCGCACACCGCGATTGGCCTGGCGGCAGCCCATCGTGCCGATCTTGATCGCGATATTCCGATCGTGACCCTGGCGACCGCGCACCCGGCCAAGTTCCGCGACGCAGTGGAACGGGCAACCGGCCAGCGGCCCCATCTGCCCGCGCGCGTGGGCGGCCTGTTCGAACGGGAGGAGCGGTATGCGACCTTGCCGGCAGAACTGGGCGCGATCGAAGACTATATCGCCGAACGGGCCATTCCGGCGCGATGACCGCCACGCTCCACCGGCTGGCGAACGGGCTGACCGTCGCGGTTGAGCCGATGGACGGGGTGGAGACGCTGGCTGTCGGCCTGTACGCCAATGTCGGCGCGCGATCCGAGCCGGCGGGCCTGGGTGGCCTGGCCCATATGGTCGAACATATGGTGTTCAAGGGCGCGGGCAGCCGTGATGCCCGCGCGATCGCCGAGGATATCGAGGATGTCGGCGGATCGCTGAACGCGTGGACCGCGCGCGACCATACCGTGTTCCACGCAAGGCTGCTGGCGGATGATCTGGCGCTGGGCGTGGGCATGATCGCCGATCTGGTTCGCGCACCTTTGTTTGACGCGGGCGAACTGGAACGCGAAAAGGGCGTTGTCCTGTCCGAACTGGGCGAATCGCGCGACACCCCCGACGATATCGTGTTCGATCATTTGCAGGGCGCGGCCTTTCCCGGCCAGCCGCTGGGCCGGCCGGTGCTGGGGGATGAAGCGAGCATCGCGGCGATCGACGTGGCGGCGCTCAGGCGCTGGACCGCCGAGCAATATCGCCCGTCGGGGCTGGTGCTGGCAGCCGCCGGCAAGGTGGATGAAGCGCAACTGCTGAAACTGGCCGAGGCGCATTTCGGCGATATGGCGGCGGGCGAACCGGCCGCCCCCGATGCGGCGGCGTTCGCGGTGGGCGCCAAGCATGATCGGCGGCGGTTCGATCAGATCCATCTGGCGCTGGGCTGGCCCGGTGTGGGCTATCGCGACAGCAGCATCCACGCTTTGTCGCTGTTCACGGGTGCGGCGGGTGGTGGCATGTCATCGCGCCTGTTCCAGGAACTGCGCGAACAGCGTGGCCTTGCGTACAGCGTCTATGCGTGGGCGCAGAGCTATGCCGAAACCGGGCTGTTCGGCATCTATTGCGCGGCATCGCGCGAGCAGGCGACACAAGCGCTGGGGCTGGCCGAAGAGGTGCTGGCGCGCACCGCCGAAGAACTGACACAGGCCGAACTCAATCGCGCGCGGGTGCAGGCGAAAGCCGGCCTGCTGATGGGGCTGGAAGGGCCGGCGGCGCGCTGCGACCATCTGGCGCGACAGATTCAGGTGCATGGCCGGATCGTGCTGCCGGCCGAAACGGTGGCGGCGATCGATGCGGTGACACTGGCTGAGGCGCGGGCAGCGGGGCAGCATGCGCTGTCCGGCGGCCGGGCGATCGCCACCGTCGGCGGCAAGCTGGCCAAGGCGGCCTGACAGATATGAACGACCTTATCACCCTCGTCACCGAACCCTGGGCCGATTACGGGCTGGTGGATTCGGGCCATGGCCGCAAGCTCGAACGCTATGGCCGTTTCAGCTTCATCCGGCCGGAACCGCAGGCAATGTGGGCGCCGGCCGATCCCAACTGGGTTGCCGACGGCGATTTCATCGCCGCGTCCGACGAGGATGGCGGCGGCAAATGGCATCTGAGCCGCGATGTGCCGCGCGGCGGCTGGCATCTGAAGTGGGAAGAGGTGCGCTTCACCGCGCAGAACACGCCGTTCCGCCACCTCGCTTTCTTCCCCGATATGGCCCCGCAATGGGCATGGATGCGCGAACGCACCGCCGAAGGGGACGAGGCGCTGAACCTGTTCGGCTATACCGGCGTCGGCACGCTGGCGCTGGCGGCCAAGGGCGCGCGGGTGACGCATGTCGATGCGTCGAAGAAATCGGTGGAAGCCGGCAAGGCCAACCAGTTCCTGTCCGACATGTCCGATCGGCCGATCCGCTGGATGGTGGACGATGCGGTGAAGTTCGCCGCGCGCGAAGTGCGCCGCGGCCGGCGCTATGACGGGATCATGCTCGATCCGCCCAAATTCGGCCGTGGGCCGGATGGCGAAGTGTGGCGGCTGGAAGAACATCTGCCCGGCCTGATCACCCACTGCGTCAATCTGCTCGACGCGAAATCGAAGTTCCTGGTGCTGACGGTTTATGCGGTGCGGATGTCGGCGCTGGCGATCGGCGAATTGCTGCGTCAGGCCACAGCTCATCTGGGTGGCCGGGTGGAAGTGGGCGAAATGGCCGTGCGCGAAGAAGCACGCGGGTTGCTGTTGCCAACCGCGATCTTCGCGCGCTGGGTGGGCGAGTGAACCCGTCACCCTGAACTTGTTTCAGGGTCCACTCTTCCGCTTGCGCCATCCTCGCTTGCGGCGCGATGGATGCTGAAACAAGTTCAGCATGACGGGGGGGGAGGAAGAGTTACTCCCGCGCGGCCCGCAGCGCCGCCCCTGCTGCGAACGGGGCCAGCGCCACCAGCAGCAGCGACGCGGCGGCCAGCAGCTTGAGGCCGCCATTATCCTCGGCCGACAGCGTTCCCGCGCCGAAGATCAGGATCGGGACGGCGAGCGGCAGCATGACGAGACCGGCGAGTGCACCGGCACCGCGCAGGCCCAAGGTGAGCGCGCTGGTCATCAAGGCGAGCGCGGCCAAGCCCGGTGTGCCGAGCGCGAGGCCGATTTCCAGCCGGGCCAAGGTCGCGCCGTCGAGTTTGAGGAGCGCGGCGGCGGGAAGGGCGGCGATCATCAAGGGCGGGCCGAAGCTGAGCCAATGGGCAAGCATCTTGGCGGCGGCGATCGCTTCCTCGCTGATCCCGCGCACGGCATATTGATCGAGCACGCCGGCCTGCGCATCGGGTTCGAGCAGGCGATCGACGGGCAGGAGGGCGGCGAGCAACGCCGCCATCCAAAGCGCCCCGCCGCCAGTGGCGGCGAGCAGCCGTGCATCTGGGCCGATGGCGAAGGGAAACAAGGTTGCGACCAGCAGGAAGAAGATCAGCGGCAGCGCCCCGCCGCCGCCGGAAAAAGCGTGCGTCAGATCGCGCCAGAGGATGCGGGCGAGGATCATCATGGCGTGAGCGTGATCGTCTGCGCGTCGTCCAGCCCCAAGGGCTGGTGGCTCGCGGCAAGGATGATCCCGCCGGCGGCGCGGTGCGCGGCCATCATTGCGGCGAGGCGGGTGAGCGAGGCGGCATCGAGGCCGTTGCCGGGTTCGTCGAGCAGCCAGATGGCAGCGCCGCTGGCGATGAGGCGGGCAAGGCCGGCGCGCTTGGCCTGGCCGGTGGACAGCATCCGCACCGGCACTTCGGCGATGGCGGCCAGGCCCACGGTTTCGAGTGCCGCGTCGATGGGGTCTTTGCCGCCGCCGTCGATCCCCGCCCAATAGCCAAGCGCGGCGGCGAGCGAATGACGCGGATCGAGCGCGTGGCGATCATCGGCCAGCGCGATGCGGCCGTCGCGGGTGATGGTGCCGGCGGCAGGGGCGAGCAGCCCGGCGGCCAAGCGCAGCAGGCTCGATTTGCCGGTGCCGTTGGGGCCGGTGACGAGGGCGGCGTCGCCAGGGGCAAGCGCGAAGCTAAGCCGTTCGAACAGCAGGCGATGGCCGCGCAGACAGGCGACGCGATCGAATGCCAGCCGGGAAACGCCGGTCGCCAGCGTCATCCGACGGCATCTTCCAGCGCGTGCATATCATCATCCGACAGGCCGAAATGATGGCCGACTTCATGGACGACGACATGGGTGATCAGCGCTTCCAACGTGACGCCGGTTTCGACCCATTCGTCGAGCAACGGGCGGCGATAGAGGATGATGCGATCGGGCATGGCGGCGATGTCGCTGATCGATTTCTGGCCGATCGGGGTGCCATGATAGAGGCCGGTCAGGTCGAACGGATCTTCCAGATCGACCGAGGCCAGCGTCTCTTCGTCGGCGAAATCTTCCACGAACAAGGCGACATTGCCCATATGATCGCGGAACGCTTGCGGGATGCGCGCCAGCGCCGCGCGGGCAAGCGCCTCGATATCGTCGGCTGAGGGGGCGAAAGTCGCGGTCATGTTCGCGGCATAGATGGGAAATGCGCGGCTTCCAATCGCCAGCCTGAACTTGTTTCATGGCGCCGGCTGACGCAAAGACCCTCAACACCAGCCGAATGGCGATAAAGATGGGGAAGGACGAAGGCCATGATCGAAGCCTTGAGCGAAGCCGAACGCGCCGATGCGCTGGAAGCACTGGACGAATGGGAACATGACGAGGCGCGCGACGCGATCACGCGGACGTTCACCTTTTCCGATTTCGCCGAAGCGTTCGGGTTCATGGCCCGTGTCGCGCTGGTTGCCGAAAAGATGGATCACCATCCCGAATGGTCGAACGTGTGGAACCGGGTGGAAATATTGCTGACGACACATGATGCCGGCGGCCTTTCGACCCGCGATATCGTGCTGGCCGAAGCGATCGACCGGATGGTGGGATAACCACTTCTTAACCACAATCGGGCAGTGATTCTTCCGACCGCATGGGAAGGATCGCCCTTGACCGCGCCATTTCTGAGAGGGATCGCATCCAGCCGCACCGACAAGGAATCGGTGCGGGCTGCGATCGGCCGCGCGGCGGAACGGACGGGTGCGAACTTCACCTATCTGCTCAATCAGGCGAAAAGCGAAAGCGGGCTGAACCCGACGGCCAAGGCGGCGACATCGTCGGCGGCCGGGCTGTACCAGTTTATCGACCAGAGCTGGCTGGGTGTGCTGAAACAGCATGGGCAGACGCATGGCTATGGCTGGGCGGCGGATTCGATCCAGTGGCGCGGCGGGCGCTGGCAGGTTGATCCGGCGGCGCGCCAGGCGGTGTTTGCCCTGCGCAACGATCCCGACGCCGCTGCCCTGATGGCCGGCGAGTTCGCACAGGATAATGCCGAAGGATTGCAGGCGGCCCTGGGCCGCGCGCCGACATCGGGCGACCTGTATTTCGCGCACTTCCTGGGCCTGGCCGGCGCCAAGAAATTCCTGAAGGCCGCGCAAGCCAGCCCCGATGCGGCGGCGGCGGCGGCGTTCCCGCGCGAAGCGGCGGCCAACCGGTCGATCTTCTACACCCGATCGGGCGAGGCGCGCAGCCTGAGCCAGGTTTATGCGTTGATGGCGCGCAAGGTGGACGGGCCGACCGAAATCGCGCCCACCGGCGGATCGCGCATGGAAGCGCCAATCCAGATGGCGAGTTTCGACACGAATGTCGCGCGGACGAGCACGCCTTTGTCGGCCATGTCCGCCGATGCGGTACGGCTGATCGACCTGCCGGCATCCACATCACCACGCGCGACCCCGCGCGAGACCGCGCCCGATACGATGATGGCGCTGGCCGACCGCGCCCATTCGCTCAACGTGCTGCGGCCCAATCCGCAATTCGCCGCGCTGGCGTATATGCTGGTCGCGTCGCCATTCGACAGCGACAAGGATCGCGAGGCCTGATCTGCCCGATACTGCTGTAGCAATGCGGACCGCGCCACGATAGGCGGGCAGCGCAAGTTCAGGCAGTTCAGGTAGGCATATGGCCCGTAGAAGTTCGAAATATGATCCCTATGAAGGCCTGCATCGCGAGGATGAGGCGCCAGCGGTGGCGCCACCCTGCTGGCTGTGCGGGCGGCCCACGGGAAAAACCATTGTCTGGCATCATCCCGTGCCCAAGAGCCGGGGCGGACGCGATGTCGTGCCGATGCACCCCATCTGCCAGCAGACGCTGATCGCCAATTTCACCAATTCCGAACTGCAGCGCCATGCGATGGATGTCGAAGGGTTGCTGGCCAATCCCAACGTGCGCAAATTCGTTGACTGGGTGGCGAAAAAGGACCCCGATTTCACCGCGACGATCACCAAGAAGCAACGCTGATCGGCCGGCGCTTTTCGCTTTCGACCGTTAATTGCCGTCCGCGTCGACCATGAACACCATGGGCTTGCCGCGCGACGTCGGCTCCCATCCCGCCAGCAAGGCGGCGCGGATGCCCCGGGTGACAATGGCATCGTTGACCTGGAGGCGACCGCGTTGCAGCCCCTTGATCAAGCGTTTCGGGGGTGGGAATTCCAATAATGCACCGCGCTGCGCACCTTCCTGCAGCAACGAAACCGTCATGCCTTTCCAGCCATCGAGATCGGAGCGTTGCGGCTCTCGCTGGAGTTCCCATTCATATTTGAGCCCATCGACGTCGACGGTACCGGCAAGCCTGTGTGTGGTGGTCATGCCGACCGCCGTAGCATGCTTATGCTGGCTATCCACCCACCGCCGAACATGGAACCAATCAGCGCGCTTGCGCCAGTTCCACCGATTGCGGCCCATCGAACACGCGTGGTTCGGCGGGCGCGGGTTCGTCCGCGCCGCCGGCGGTCCATGCCAGCGTGATCGACATGCGGCGGTTGCGCGGATCATAAAGATTGTCGGGGATATAGGGTTCGCGTGAAGCGACGCCTTCGATCCGCGAGAAGCGATCGCCGGACAGGCCCGAATCACCCAGGGCTGCGCGGGTTGCTTCGGCGCGCGCGGTGGACAGGGTCCAGTTGTTGACGCTGCGTCCGGCCGCATAAGGCAGCGCATCGGTGTGGCCGCGGACGACGACGTCGTTGGGCACGCCTTCGATCACGGTGGCGACTTCGCCGACAAGACGGCGGGCATCGGGCAGCAGGGCGTTGGTGCCGAGCGAGAACATCGCGAAATCGGCTTCGTCCACCAGATCGATGCGCAGCCCTTCGCGGGTTTCGACCATGCGGATATGCTTGGCCAGGCGGGCGAGCTTGGGATCGCTTTTCATCCGCGCTTCGAGTTGCTTCTTGAGCGCGGTGAAGCGGGCTCGATCGCGCGAGCGGATGGCGGCGGCGCCTTCCTTGGCACCCCCGGTCGCATCCTTGGGGATGGTCATCGAACGGCTACCGGTTTGGGTGGCGCCGTGGGGATAATTGTCCTTTGCGACGACAGAATCGCCGCCGAAGGGGCCGTTGGCGCCGGCGCTCTTCTGCCGCATTTCCACCAGCGTGGGCGAAAAATAGTCGGCAATGCCCTTGCGCTGCTTTTCGGTGGTCGCGCCGAGAATCCACAGCAAGAGGAAGAAGGCCATCATCGCCGTCACGAAATCGGCATAAGCCACCTTCCACGCGCCGCCATGATGGCCGCCATGGCCGCCATCGACGATCTTCTTGACGATGATGATCGGGCGGGGTTCCGGCTCGTTCCGGCCGCGCTTGGCGGCTGCGCTGGCCACCGATCAGCGCCCGCGCATGCCATCGAACACATCGGCGAAGGCCGGCTGGTTCGAATGGCTGATGCTGGAGCGCGCGGCTTCGATCACCAGCGGCAGCGGGTGGCCGTGCAGCGAGGCGATGATGATCTGCTTGATGACATGATAGATGGCCGCATCGCTTTCGATCACCTGGCGGCAGCGCCCGGCGAACGGACCGACGATGCCGTAAGCCAGCAACACGCCGAGGAAGGTGCCGACGAGTGCCGAGCCGATCATGCCACCGAGAATGGAGGGCGGCTTGTCGATCGATCCCATCGTCTTGACCACGCCGAGCACGGCGGCGACGATGCCAAGTGCCGGCAGCGCATCGGCGAGGTTCTGGAGCATGTCCGCCGGGCGGATTTCATCATGATGGTGCGTCTTGAGCGCGTTATCCATCACCTCTTCCACCGCATGGGGATCGAGCGTGCCCGACGAGACGACGACGAGGCGCAGCGTATCGGTGATGAGGTGGACGAGCGTGTCGTCCTTGGTGAGCTTGGGATATTCCTGAAAGATGGTCGAGGATTTGGGATCCTCGATATGCGGTTCGAGCGCGACGGGGCCGTCCGTGCGCAGCATCTTCATCAGGCTCGACACCAGGAAGATGACGTCGAGAAAATCCTTCTTGTTATATTTCGGGCCTTTGAACACCTTGACCAGTCCGCCGCCAAGCTGCTTCAGCTCCTTCATCGAATTGCCGGCGATCACAGCACCGATGGCGGCGCCACCGATGATCAGCATTTCATGGGGGATGGCGTGCATGACCGGCGCGAGATCGCCGCCCGTCATCGCGAATCCGCCGAATACCATTACCAGCAGAACGACCAGACCGATTGCCGCGAACATGCATTTCCCCCAGAATAAACCGGCGAGGCGGGGTAGGAAGCGCTAGCGATTCCTGGCCTCTATGAAGGTTAACGGCAGGATCGGGCGGGATTTATGCTTAAGCCGGCATTAGGCTAATAAATCATTCGCCGGGCGGATCAGCCGAGCAGATCGAACAGCGTCTGCCGGTTGATCCGGGTGAAAACGGCCTGCGCGGCTTCGAGCGAAAGCTGCTTGGCCTGAAGCTTGGCTACCGTTTCCGGAATGTTGGTGTTTTCCAGCGTCCCGCGTTCCTCGGAATTGACGAGGCCGGACGAGGCGAAGGCTTCGCGCGCACCATCGAGGCGCGCAGCCCGCACGCCCTGTTCGGCCCGCGCGACCGTGGTGGTCGCGACCGCGCCGACAATCTCGTTGAGCGAAGCGGTGCTGGCGGCGTCGCGGGCGGCGGGATCGGTCAATTCGATGGTATCGGCGGCGTCGCGCATGATCTGCGCAAGATCCTTTGGCCCGGCCGCCGTTTGCAGGTTGGTGAACACTCCGTCCTTCGACAGCGACGGGGCGACATACACGCCGGCGCCGATCGGGACGGCAAGCGACGGGCCATCCGGAAAGAGCAGCTGACCGCGCGAATCCTTTGACATGGCAAGTTCTGCGATCTCATCCGCAATGCCGCGCAGTTCGATTGCCATCGCCTTGCGATCATTGGCATTATAGGTGGCGCTATTGGCCCCGGTCATCAGTTCGCGGGCGCGATCCAGCGCGGTGGCGACGGTATTCAGCGCGGCATCCGCGCGCGTGGCCGTTGCCGAGGCGGTTTCGATGTTCCTGGTCCACGCGGTTTCATTGGCCTGCGCGCGCCGGATTTCGGCGACCCGCGCGGCGGCGGTGGGATCGTCGGACGGGCGCTGGAGCCGCGTTTCGTTCGAAATATCGGCCTGCGCGCGGGCGATGCCGGCGGCGAGATTCTGCTGGCGCGAGATTTCGGCCGACAAATGGTAGCGGGTGCTGCTGATCATGATCCGCTGCCTTTCAGAACAGGTCGAGGATGGATTGCATGGTTTCGCGCGCGACCTGAATGATCCGCGCCGAGGCGTTGTAGGCCTGCTGGAAACGGATCAGTTCGGCGGCTTCGCGATCGAGATCGATGCCCGTCACCGCATCGCGCGACGCCAGCGCGCCATCACGGCGGGTGCCGGTAACGTCGGCTTCGGTGCGCGCGGCGGCGGTGGCCTGTGCGTGGCCGGCGATCAGGCCGGCCAGCCGATCTTCGGCCCCCCCGGCGCGCAGGCCCTGCAACGCGATCAGGTTGCCGTTGGCGGTGACGGTTGCGCCATCGGTCGATGCAGCCGGCACCCCATCGGGATCGCTGATCGCCAGCGCCATCGTGGCCGCGGCCGGGGTGCCGACGGTGAGCAAGGGCGCGCCCGGATTGCCCGCGGCATCCAGCCCGCCGGCCGACCAGGTGTTGATCGTCGTGGCAAAATCAGTGGCGATCGCATTGATGCTGGCGCGTCGATCGGCGACGGTGGCGGCCGCGTCGATCAGCCCGCCGATCGTGCCGCCGGGCAGCGCGATCGCATGCGTGCCGCCATCGACCGTGGCGAACATCGTGAGGCCGCCATTGCCCGCAACCGCAACGGCGATCGGATTGGCGGTGACGCCGGAGACCAGCGACGATTGCGAATTGCCGGCCAGTTTCAAGGTCACCGTGCCATTTTCGCCGAACGTGGCGTCGACATTCAGCCGCGACGACACCGCATCGACCAGCCGGTCGCGTTCGTCCAGCAGGCTGGCATGCGCCCCGGTGCCGGGTTCCGACCGGCGCAACGCGAGGTTGAGCTTGGCCAGCGCCTCGAGATTGCCATTGACCGCATCGACGTTGGACTGGGCATCCCTGGCGATACCGTCGGCGGTGGTCGCCAGCCCCTGCGCGGCGGAACGAAACGCGCTGGCCGTCTGGTCGAGCGCCTGCAGAAACGCACGGCGCGGCAGGGCGCCACTCGGGTCCGCCGCCAGCGCATCGGCGGCGTTGAAGAAGGCGGTCAGCCGTGCGCCCATGCCCGTATCGCCATCGTCCATCGCGCTTTCGGCGGTTTCCAGCCAGCGCGCGCGCGCATCGGCGCGGCCGGCTTCGGCGCTGGCGGCGTGGACTTCCTTGTCGCGGAACTGATCGTAGGCGCGGGTGATGGCGGTGATCTGCGTGCCGGCGAAGATCGTGCCGGGCCGATAAGTCGGGTTCATCGGCAACGAGGCAACCTGCTCGCGCTGGGTGGTGCTGCGCCGCGCGAAGCCGGGTGTTTCCGAATTGGCGACATTATCGCTGATCGCGGAAAGCGCCGTCTTGTAGGCGGAGATGCCCGAGGCACCGATGCTGAGAAGATCGCTCATTTGTCAGGATTTACGGCCAGCCCGGCCGGCCCTTTAATCGGCAGGCCGACGGTGCCGGGGCTGAGCGTGGGCGCAGCGGGCGGCGAAAACTGCGCCAACAGCGTGTTGGCGATGCCGAGGCTGCCTTTTTCCGCCATGGAATCGGCGGTGCGGGCATCGGCCATGTCGCGAAACTGATCGCTCGCGTTGGATCCCAGAATGTCTTCGCCAAGGCTGGCCGAGCGCATCGACGAGATCATCTGGCGCAGAAAGATCGCCTCGAACTGCTGCGCGGCCTTTTTCAGCCCGGCCTGATCGACCGGCTTGGACGCCAGGCTGACGCCGGCAGCGGCGATGGGGAGGGGCGCAACCGTCGTCATAGCACGATCAACTCCGCCTTCATCGCGCCGGCCTGCTTCAACGCTTCGAGGATCGCGACGAGATCGGCCGGCGATGCGCCGATCGCGTTCACCGATTTCACGATATCGGCGAGGCTTGCGCCGGGGCGGAAATCGAACATCGGCTTGCGTTCTTCCTCGACCGAAATGGTGCTGGCGGGTTCGAGCGCGGTTTCCCCGCGCGAAAAGGGCGCCGGCTGGACGATCGTTGGATCTTCCTCGACCCGGACGGTGAGCTTGCCATGGCTGACGGCGGCGGGCGCGATGCGGACCGCGCCGTTGATGACGACCGTGCCGGTGCGGGCGTTGACGATGACCCGCGCGGGGGCATCGGCCGGATCGACGGGCAGGTTTTCGATCTGGCCCATCAGCGCGGTGCGCGCTTCGGCGCCGGGAATGGCGTTGATTTCGATCGTCACCGCATCGGTGGCGCGTGCGCGGCCGGCGCCCAGCACCCCGTTGATCGCCGCCGCAACGCGGCCGGCGGTGGTGAGATCGGCTTCGGACAGGTTGAAGATCAGCGACGGGCTGCTGGCGAAGCCGGCGTCGACCGCGCGTTCGACCGTCGCCCCACCCGGAATGCGGCCCGATGTCGGGATGTTGACGGTGAGTTTGGATCCGTCCTGGGCATCGATGCCGAGGCCGCCGACCGCGAGATTGCCCTGCGCCATCGCGTAAATCTGGCCGTCCGCGCCGGTGAGGGGCGACATCAGCAGGGTGCCGCCGCGCAGCGATTTGGCCTTGCCGAGCGCCGATACGGTGATGTCGAGCCGCTGGCCGGGCTTGGCGAAGGCGGGCAGTTCGGCGGTGATCATCACCGCCGCCGCGTTCTTCAACTGCGGGTTCACCCCGGCGGGCAGGTTGAGGCCGAAGCGTGATGCCACCCCCTTCATCGCCTGCGTCGCATATTCCAGGCTGTCATCGCCCGTGCCGGCGAGGCCGACGACGATGCCGTAGCCGGTCAACTGGTTGGGGCGGACACCCTGGAACGTGCCGAGATCCTTGATCCGCTCCGCATGAGCGGGCGCGCCGAGGAGGGCGAGGGCGGCAAAGGCGAGGAGAAAGCGGATCATCGCGACGGGCATCCTCAGAACGGGCTGATGATGGAGAAGAAGGAACTGAGCCAGCCCGGCTTGCTGGCCCGCGCGACATCGCCCTTGCCGGCGTAGCTGATGCGGGCATCGGCTACGCGGGTGGATAGCACGCGGTTGTCGGTGCTGATGTCGGCGGCACGGACGATGCCGGAAATGCGGATCATTTCGTCCCCGCGATTGAGTGTCAGCAGCTTTTCGCCGCGCACCAGATAGGTGCCGTTGGGATAGACGGCTGCGATCGTGACGCTGATTTCGCCGGACAGTGCGTTGGACTGGGAGGCCGCCCCCTTGCCGTCGAATTTTGCGCCGCCGCTGGCCGTCACGTCGCTGGGGTCGAACAACGCCAGCGGGCCGGTGGCCGGCGGGGTCAGCCCGATGCTGCCCGAACGATCGGTGTTCGACGCGGTGCTCTTGGTTGCCTGGGTGCGTTCGACCAGCAGGATCGTCAGCACATCGCCGACCATCGAGGCGCGCGCGCCGCTGGTGAGCGGGGCATAGCCGTGGGACACTTGGAAGATCGCGCCATTGGCGGGTGCCGGCGGCGGCGCCGGGGCATAAGCCGGCGCGAAATCGGGCTTGGGCTTCTTGGACCCGAACAGCCCGGCATGTGCGGGCATGGCCAGCGCGACGGCGGCGATGCCAAAGGCGAGTGCGGCGCGCATCCGATCAGAACTGCTGGTTGACATATTGCAGCATTTCGTCGGTCGCCTTGATCATCTTGGAATTGACCTCGTAGGCGCGTTGCGTCTCGATCATGTCGACCAGTTCCTCGACGACATTGACGTTCGATGCTTCGAGCGAACCCTGGCGGATCGATCCGCGGCCATCGAGACCTGCGGTGCCGACCTGCGGCGCGCCTGAGGCCGGCGTTTCGGCAAGCAGGTTGTTGCCCAGCGATTCCAGGCCGACCGGATTGGTGAAGCGCGCGGTTTCGATGCGGCCGAGTTCCTGCAGCGCGGTCTGGCCGGGGATCTGGGCCGAAACCGTGCCGTCGGTGCCGATCGTGATCGACTGCGCCCCTTCGGGTATCTGGATCTGCGGTACCAGCGGCATCCCGTCGTCGGTGACGATCGTGCCTTCGCTCGACAGTTTGAAATCGCCCGCGCGGGTGTAGGCGGTGCGCCCGTCGGGCATTTCCACCTGAAAGAAGCCGCCCCCTTCGATCGCCATGTCGAGCGCGCCGCCCGTCGTCTGCAAGGTGCCCTGCGTGTCAATCTTGGCGGTGCCCTTCACCTGCACGCCCGATCCGAGCGACAGGCCGGTGGCATATTTATTGTCGGCCGACGAAGGTGCTCCAGGGGCGGTGAGCGCCTGATAGGCCAGCGTTTCGAAGCTGGCGCGATCGCGCTTGAACCCGGTGGTGTTCACGTTCGCGAGGTTGTTCGCGATCACCCGCATCCGCATGTTCTGGGCATCAAGCCCGGTGCGGGCGACGTGGAGGGCGGCGTTGGTCATCTGGTGCTATCCTTCTTTCGAAGATCAGTCGGGCAGGCGCATCAGATCCGCCGCCGAACTGTCGAGTTCCTTGGCGGTGGTGACGAGCTTGATCTGCATTTCCCACGAACGGCTGGCGTCGATCATATCGACCAGCGCCTGCGTGGCATTGACGTTGGAGCCTTCAAGGCTGCCGGCGGTAAGCCGCGCCACCGGATCGGACGGCAGCGTGCCGCCGCCTTCGACGCGGAACAGCCCGTCCAGCCCCTTGACGATCCGTGACCCGGTAGGGCTGGCGAGTTTCAGCCGATCGACCTGCTGCATCGGCGCGGTCGGATCCGCGCCCTGCGGCCGGATCCAGATGACGCCCTGTTCGTCGATCTTGATATCGTCCGCCGGGGGCATCGTGATCGGGCCGGTTTCGCCCAGCACCGGCACGCCATCGCCAGTGGTAAGCAGGCCACTGGCCGCGATCGTCAGATCGCCGCGCCGGGTGTAGCTTTCCTCGCCATTTTCGGCCTGGACGCCCAGCAACGCATCGCCCGAAAGCGCCACGTCGAGGCTGCGCCCCGTCTGCACGATGGCGCCGGCGCGCATATCGGCCGAGATCACCTCTTCCGAGGACGGCGCCCGACTTTCGAACCCCGCCCCACGCACCCACAACGGGCGGACCGACGCCATTTCGGCGCGGAAGCCCGTCGTGTTGGCGTTGGCCAGGTTGTTCGCGGTCGTTGCCTGACGCGCCATCGCGCCCCGCATCGCCGAAAGCGAACTGTAGATCAGCCGGTCCATGGCGTGACGCCCCTAGCCCTTAGTTGCGCAGGTTGATGATCGCCTGGGTCATCGTATTCGCGGTTTCGATGGCCTTGGCGTTCGCCTGGAAATTGCGCTGCGCGGAAATCAGCGCGACCAGTTCTTCGGTCACGTCGACGTTCGACCGTTCGAGCGCGCCCGACTGGATTGTGCCGAAACCGTAGGCCGCGGCCGTGCCGACGATCGGATCGCCCGACTTGCCGGTCACCGTCCACTTGGCGTCGCCGACCTGACGCAGGCCCGACGGGTTGGCGAAGTTGGCGAGGACGAGTTTGCCCAGCGGCTGGGTTTCGCCGTTGGAGAAGCTGGCGGTGACAAGGCCGTCCGGCGTGACGGTGACGCCATCGAGCTGGCCGGCGGCGAAACCGTCCTGATTGACCGACGAGATCGTGAAGGGCGCCTGCGCCTGCTTGGTCGACAGGCCGAAATCGATGCTCATCGACAGCGGCGCGATCGCGCCCACCGGCTGCGCATCGGCATATTGCACCGGATTGAGCGGGCCTTGAATCTGGCCGGCATCGTTGAACGTCAGCACCAGCGGCACCGGCGGTGTCGGGGTGGCCGGATCCGAACTGATTTCCTGATCGCCGACGAACAGCCGCGCTTCCCAGGTGCTGTTCGGGTTGGCCGAAGTCGGCAGCGAGGTGCGCGTGAAATAGAGCGTCGCGGGCAAGGCGTTGCCGACCGCATCATATACTGTGGTCGCCGTGCTCTGATTGTAGCTGTTCGAATCGAAGCGGCTGAACGCGTATGGCGTATCGGGCGTATAGTTGATCCGCGATGCCGGCAGATCGGCGCTGACCGGCAGCGTGACCGCCATCTTGAGCAGGCTGGTCGCCTTGGGCTGGCCCGAGGTGAGCGGCAACTGGAGGTTGCGCGTCGCATCGAGGCTGGTGGCCGTCACCGAACCGCGGCTGTCGACCGGTAGCACCTGCAGATAGGCGCCCGACGAATCCGTGACGAAACGATCGCTGTCGACCGAAAAGGTGCCGTTGCGGGTGAAGGCGACCTGGCCGCCGGTGATGCCCGAACGGGTGACGAAGAAGCCCTGGCCCGACAAGGCGAGATCAAGCGCGCGATCCGAGGTTTCGAACCCGCCCTGCGTGAACTGCTGGGTGATCGCACGCAGCCGCGTGCCCTGACCCGCGATCGATGCCGACTGGAGCGGGGCGGCCGAAATGATGTCGCCAAATTCGGCCTTGCTCTTCTTGAAGCCGGTGCTGCCGACGTTGGCGACGTTGTTCGAAACGACCGAAAGATCGGTCTGGGCCGCCTTGAGGCCGGACAGCGAGGTGTAGAAGGACATTGCGGATCTCCGTTGTCGAATGCGGAATCAGAGGAAGGATCGGGGGACGAAATCAGGCGAGGCGCTGCGCCTCTTCCGGCTTGACGATGCCGAGCGGGGTGATGAGCTGGGCGGCCCCGCCGGCAGCCGGCGACTGGACGCCGTTGATCATCGTCCAAGTGGAAACGGTGGGCTTCATCGCGCCGCTGGCGCCATAAGCGCTGACCAGCACCTTGAGCGGCCCGGTGGCGAGCGCCTTGCCGTCGGCATCCTTGGCTTCCCAATTATAGCCGACCGCGCCGGCTTTCTGGGCGCCGAGGTTGGTCGAATGGACGACCGCGCCCGACGCATCGACCAGATCGATCTGCACGTTGGTGGCGTCTTCGGGCAGATTGGCTTCGAATGCATAGCTGCCATCGGCCAGCGGCGTGGCGGTGGACGAGCCGACCAGTGCGGCCTTGCCGATCCAGGTGGCGACATTGCCGATCCGCGCGGACGCAAGATCGGTGGCCATCGTCTTCAGGCTTTTGTTGATTTCGGCGATGCCGGAAACCTGCGAGAACTGCGCCATCTGCGCGACCATCTGGGTGTTGTCGACCGGATCGAACGGATCCTGCGTCTTCAACTGCGTGGTCATCAGCGTGAGGAATGTGTTCTGGTCGAGCGTGCCGCTGGGCGGCGCCTTGCCCGTGTTGCTCCCGAGCGTGTCGAGATAACCTTGTCCGGTGATCGATGTCATTTGCCGAGCCTCAGCGTATCGAGGGTGAGGGTCTTGGCTGTCTGCAAGACCTGAACATTGTTCTGGTAGGCACGCGCCGTTTCCAGCATTTCGACCATCTCGGCCGCGCTATCGACATTGGCTTCCCACACGTCGCCATTCTTGTCGGCCAGCGGATGATCGGGTGAATGCTTCTTCACCGCCTCGTTGGTGGAGGTGAGGATCGAGCTGACCTGAACGGTGGCGACGCCGGCGCGATCGGTGACCGGCATGAACACCGGCTTCAGCGCCTTGAACGCACCTTCCTTGGTGGCGGACACGGACCCTGCATTGGCGAGGTTCGATGCCGTCGTGTTGAGGCGCACCATCTGCGCGGACATTGCGCGTCCGGCGATATCGAAAACGGAGAGCGGCCCTGCCATGCTCATTCGCCCTTGAGCGCCGTCATCAACGTATTGATGCGGCCGTTGAGGAAGGAGAGGGTGGTGCGATACTGCACCGCATTCTCGGCGAAGATCGTCTGTTCGGTCGACAGTTCGACGGTGTTGCCGTCCTGCGACGGCTGCAGCGGCACGCGATAGCCCATGGCGGATCCGGCGGCGGCATCGGCGGCCGTGCCACCCTGCGCCATATCCAGCGCCTTGGTGAAATCCATGTCGCGCGCCTTGTATCCCGGCGTCGACGCGTTCGCGATATTGGAGGCCAGGAGCGCCAGACGCTGGCTGCGTAGCGCCAGTGCGTCTCCATGCACTCCAAACACCGTATCGGACGTCAGCATCACGACTTTCCTTGCCTCGGCGGTTTCGGCCCGGCCGAACCCCGCGTCTTCACTGGGACATCGCGATTTTTTGCCAACCGAACTCCGTCGGCGCGAAATCGCTCTATAAAGCTTTTGGTCGGGCAGCCGTTCTTGGGATTGTCGAGCGGCGCCTTTCCGGGCGCGGTGAGAACAGCAAGGGCCGTGCCAGACTGGAAAAATCCGGGATTTCTGCGGACCTCTGCGAACGAGATGGGGGCATCCGGCAAACTTTTGCCGGGGGCGGCAATTTTTTGCCGCCTGACCGGCAATCCGGGAAAAACGGGGCCGGTGCGGGCGCGCGGGACCGGGACCAATGGCTTTGCTTGAGCATATCGGCCGATTTTTCGATCCGCTTTCGATCCTGATCGTTTTTGGCGGCGCATTCGCAATCGCGGTGGCGCGATCGGCCCGCGGCGATGTGGCGCGGGCCTTTGCCGCGCTCGGGCCGATGGTGCGCGGTGATCCCGAAGCGGATGCCGCCGCCGCCACCCGCGCCGCGAACGCGGTGGAAGCGGTGGCGCAGCTCAAGGGTATCGCCTGCGCGGATCGTGTTCAAACCGCAGGACGTTTTCTGCGCCGCGCCGCATTTCAGCTATCCAGCGCCAGTTCGCCCGAACGGTTTGCATTGTGGGCGCGCAGCGAACTTGCCGAACGCCGCCGGCGCCATGCAGGGGCAGCGGGATTCTGGGCGGCGTTGGCGGATGCGGCCCCGGCCATGGGCATGATCGGCACCATCGCCGGGCTGATCGGCATGTTCGCGGCGATGGACGATGCCGCCAGGATCGGCCCGCCCATGGCGCTAGCGCTGCTCACCACGCTGTATGGCATCATCCTGTCCAGCGCGATCGCCGGGCCGATCGCCGCGCGGCTGGAACGGCTGTCCGAGGCCGAAATCGCCTGGCAGCGCCGCGTGTTGGATCGGTTCGAAATGCTGGCGCACGCCGAACTGAATGGCGTGCGGCCGGCGTTGCGGGTGGTTTCGTGAAGGCCGTCCGCGCGCCGCGCTGGGCGGTGAGCTTTGCAGATTTGTGCCTGTTGTTGCTTGGCTTTTTCGTTCTGTTGCAGGCACAGAACGGGCGTCCCGAACAATTGGCGGCGGGGATGCGATCGGCCTTTGGCGATGCCGCCCAGCCGGACAGCGCGCAGCGCGACGTGCCCTTTCGGGCCGCCACATTGTTCCAACCCGGCGAAGCGGTGCTGACCCCGGCGGCGGCGAAGGCGTTGGCGGCGATCGGGGCGCGGGCCAAGGCGGAAAAGGCGTCGATCCGGATCGTCAGCGAAGGCAGTGACGGTGCCGCGCAGCGTTTCGATCGGTGGGAACTGGCGGCGGCGCGCGCGGCCGCGATCGGCCGGGCGATCCGTGCGGGCGGCGTGGACGAACGCGCCATCGACATCGCGATCCCATCAACCCTTTCTCAAAAAACCGAAAATGGACAGGTCATTCGGGTGATCCGGGTGCCGGCGGCCTAATTGGCGCGATTTTTGCTGATATCCCATCGAATGATAGGATTTGGCACCATGCAGCGCAGTTTGACCTCGATGATCGGTGGTTTCGGTTTGATCATGGCCGCGGCCGGACCAGCCGCCGCCCAGATCGGCCAGTTCCAGAATCTGGATGCGGCGGAACGGCGGCTGGTGATCGCGCTGGGCGCGGATATCGGCCAGCCGGGCGGGCCTGCGGCGCCGATCGACCGGCGGATGAAGCTGGCGGCTTGCCCCGGCACGGTGACGATTGATCCGCCCATGGCGGGGGCGGCGGTGGTGCGCTGCGCCGAAATCGGCTGGCGCATCCGCGTGCCGCTGATACCGGGTGGCGCGATGCAGCCGGCCATGGCCCAGGCAGCGGCACCGGCCCGTGCTATCCGGGCCGCACCCGTGATCCGTCGCGGCGATCCGGTGGAAATCCGCACGGCGCGTGCCGGATTCAGCGTTTCCAACCAGGTGATCGCCGAACAGGATGGCGCGCCGGGAGAGCGGATTCGCGTGCGTTCCGGCCCGAAAGCCCAGCCGATCATGGTGGAAGTCGTCGATTTTGGGGTGGTTCGTGTTCCAGGTATTTAAAGAATTCTGAATTCGGTCGTTAAAGGCCATGATATGGTCTGTTATCAGTACCCGAAGGATGGAAAGATGATCGACAGCATCGGACCGAAGGGAACAGGAAAGGTCGACACCAGCCGTGCGCACGGCGTGCAGCGTGGTGGATCGACCGGGCAGGTCGCTGCCGTCCCCGGTGTGGGCGGAAGCGATGAAGCCCCTGCGCCGGCCAATCCGGCAAAGGATATGGCAGCTGCCGGCGCGCCGGTGGATCTGGCGCGGGTTCAGGAAATCCGCGCGGCGATCGCCAATGGCGCCTATGCGCTGGAAGTGAAGGCGATCGCGGCCAAGATGATCGCGCTCGATCTGCCCCCGCGCGGATGAGCATTGCCGCTGTCGACCGTGTGACCGAGGCCGGGCGCGTGCTGGTGCGTGCGCTCGATGAAAATGACGTGACCGCGATCGAGGCCGCATCCGCCGCCTTTCGCGACGCCGTTACCGCGATCCAGACCGCTGGCGGCTGGCGCGACACCCCCGAATTGAAGGCCCGCATTGCCGATGCGATGGCGCAGGCCGAAGCGGCGCGCCTGCGCTGCGCATATTATGCCGATGCCAACCGCCGCCGCCTTGACGGGCTGGCCGCGCTGGGGGCCAATATCGCGCCCGCCATCGCATATGGCCGCAGCGGCAAGCTGTAGCCGCCGTTCGCCCGGTCGAGGCCGGGATCCCATCGCCTGATCGTCATGGTTAAAACTGGCACGATCCTTGCTTTTTTCCGTGGGCATATTCGCGGGAAACAGCATGGCGACGAACGCTTTGAACAAATCCATCTGGGCTAGCGCCGGCAAAGGCGCGATCCTGCCTTTCGCCACGCTGATGCTGGTCGGGCTGATGATCGTGCCGGTGCCATCGCTGGTGCTGGACATCGGTTTCATCGCCAACATCATGATCAGCCTGGCCGTGCTGATGGTCGCGCTGAACGCGGCCAAGCCGCTGGACTTTTCTGCTTTCCCGACGGTGCTGCTGTTCGCCACCCTGCTGCGCCTGTCGCTGAACGTCGCGTCGACCCGCGTCGTGCTGGTCGACGGGCATGAAGGGACGGACGCCGCCGGCCATGTGATCGAGGCATTCGGCCATTTCCTGATCGGTGGCGACTGGGCCGTCGGCATCTTTGTCTTCGCGATCCTGATGATCATCAATCTGGTCGTCATCACCAAGGGCGCCGGCCGCGTGTCCGAAGTGTCGGCGCGCTTCACCCTCGATGCCTTGCCCGGCAAGCAGATGGCGATCGACGCCGATCTCAATGCCGGATTGCTGACCCCGGATGAAGCCAAGGCCCGCCGCGTCGAAGTGGCGACCGAGGCCGACTTCTATGGTTCGATGGATGGTGCGTCGAAATTCGTGAAGGGGGACGCCGTTGCCGGTGTCCTGATCCTTGTCATCAACATTCTCGGCGGCCTGGTGCTGGGGGTGATGAGCCATGGCATGACGATGGCCGATGCCGCGCAGACCTATGTCATGCTCGCCATCGGCGATGCGCTGGTCGCGCAGATCCCGGCGCTTTTGCTGTCGATCGCCGCCGCCGCGATCGTCACCCGCGTGGCATCGCCATTCGATCTGTCGGGCCAGATCACCAGCCAGTTCGGATCGGCCAAGGCGTGGACGCCGGTTGCCGGCATTCTGTTCCTGCTCGGCGTGATGCCGGGGATGCCGCACATGATCATCCTGCCGGCCGCCGGCATTGCGGGGTGGATCGCCTGGCAGCTTCGCGCCAGGCCGGAGCGGGACGCCGCGCTGGCCGCCGAAGCCGAAGCCGCACTGGCCACTGTGGCGCCGGTGCCGTCGGCGATCGGCTGGGACGAAGTTTCGGACGGCGCGGTGCTGGGCCTTGAACTGGGCTACGGCCTGATTTCGATGGTCGACGAGCGCAAGGGCGCGCCGCTGATGGCGCGGATCACCGGTATCCGCCGTCAGCTGAGCCGCGAACTGGGCTTCGTCGTGCCGATGGTGCGGGTGCGCGACAATCTTGCGCTGGAACCCAATGCCTACCGCATCACCGTCGCCGGTGTGATCATGGGTGAGGATGAATGCTGGCCCGAAGATCTGCTCGCGCTGGATAGCGGGGCGCTGGAAGGCACGGTCGAAGGGCGGGGCGTGCGCGATCCGAGTTTCGGGCTGGAAGCGGTATGGATCGCACCCGACAAGCGCACCGAAGCGGTGGTCGCGGGCTACACCGTGGTCGATCCCGCAACGGTGATCGCCACCCACCTCAACCAGATCATCGCCAATGCGGCCGCCGATCTGTTTGGCATGGATGAAGCGCAGAAACTGCTCGACGCGCTGAAGGACAGCGCGCCGCAACTGGTGGCGGGCCTGACCCCGCAGCCGCTGAACCTCGCGCAGATCGCAGGGCTGAGCCGTGGCCTGCTGGCCGAAGGCGTGCCGCTGAAGGATTTCCGCCGGATCGCCGAAGCGATGGTCGAATCCGCGCGCGAGGAAAGCGATCCTTCGGCAATGCTGGAAGCGGTGCGGATGCGCATCGGCCCGATCATCATCCAGACATTGGTGCCGATCCGCATGCCTTTGCCGGTCGTCACGCTGGACGGCGGGCTGGAGGCGCTGTTGGCGCAGGCCGTGCGCGCGGGGCCGACCGCGACGCATCCGTTCGAACCTGGCCTTGCCAATCGCGTCGTCACCGCCGTCACCGAAGCGGCCCAGCCGCTGCTGGCCGAAGCGCGGCAGTTCGCGATCGTGACATCGCCGCTCGCGCGTCGTCCGCTGGCGCGGCTGCTCAAGCCGCATCTGGCCGACGTGCCGATCCTGTCCTTCCTCGAAATCCCCGATGGCAAGCCGGTCGAAGTGGTCGCCGTCGTCGGCGGTGCCACGCCGGCCGTCACCGATCGCGAGCTTGTACAATGATGATGGTCCTCAAGATCTCCGCAAGGGAGGCTGTGAATGTCCTTCGCTAATGCCGCTGCCAGTCAGACGTACCAGCGCCGCCCCACGCGGCCCCGGCCGGCCGAACTGGCGCGGGATCATATGCAGCTTGTCCGCCGCATCGCCTGGCATGTGCATGGCCGGGTATCGAATGCGATTGATGTGGAGGACCTGATCCAGATCGGGATGGTCGCGCTGGTCGAGGCGGCCAACAATTTCGAAGATCGCGGCTTCGCCTTCGCCACCTATGCGACGATGCGCATCCGCGGCGCGATGATCGATCATCTTCGTCGTCATGCCACGATCTGCCGATCGGCGATGGGCCGCCGCCGTGAAATCGGCGGCGTGCGCGCCAAACTCGAACAGACGCTGGGCCGCCCCGCGACCGAAGCCGAAATGGCCGATGCGATGGGGATGACCGCGCAAGACTATCGCGAGGCGATCGACAGCACCGAATCGGTTCGCCAGGAATCGCTGGACGAGGTTTATTCGGACCAGTCGATGTGGTTCGCCGATGTCGAAGAGCGGGTGGACCAGACGCTGGAGCGCGATGAGCTGCGCGACATGCTGGCCGGCCATATCGCCGATCTGCCGGAGCGCGAGGCGATGGTGCTGCAGCTTTATTTCGTCGAGGAAATGAACCTGGAGGAAATCGGCCTGACCTTGGGCGTGGGCGCCGCGCGCGTCTGCCAGATCAAGAAGGCCGCGCTCGATCGGTTGCGGGGGAAGCTGGCCGACTATTGTTGAGCCGTCGATCGATCCGATCGAGCTTTTCCCCAATGCTGTTGACGCGGTTGGCAAGTTCGGCCTGCCCATCACGCACGGCATCCACCCAGGCGGCCTGACTGCCCATATTCTGGTAGCGCACCAGATCCCGGCGAAAATCATCGAGCGCCGCGCGGACATCCACTGGCGTTGCCGTGGCGGTCTGGGGCGGGTTGCCATGGGCGGTAGCGACCATGACGGCCGGCCGCGCCCTGGTTGCCTGCCGGACGGTTTCTTCGAGGGCGGCGATGCGCTGGTTCGCCGCAGCCATGTTGCGGCTGGCCACGATCAGGCCGATCGTTGCCACCAGGCTGGTGAACACGGCAAGGGCGGCGATGACCAACGGGAGATTGGCACGCAGCGCGGTAAACGCTGACGCTTTTGCTGTCGCTGCCACCGGCGGGGTGGAGGGTTCGGCCGGATTTTCCGGAACGGGGGCCGCCGCATCCAGCACGTCCACATCCGCGGAGGCATCGGTCACGTCGAGCGATGCATCGGCGAAGGTGACGGCATTGTCGAAGTCATCCACGTCTGGCTGCTTGTTCATGCCCGCTGTTCCCGTCACGGCTTGCTGTTGGTCTGTTTCCATAGATTGAGGCCCCCGGCGCGTGGGGGTTGCGCCGGGGGCCTCGTCCTCACCCGTTAAGGAGGACCAGGTCCTTAGCGGAGCAAGCTCAGTACGCCCTGCGCGCTCTGGTTGGCCTGGGCGAGCATCGCGGTGGATGCCTGCGACAGGATCTGCGATTTGGCGAGGTTGGTGGTTTCTGCCGAGAAATCCGTATCCTCGATCCGCGAACGGGCGTCGGACAGGTTGGTGATGTTGGTCGACAGGTTGTTGATCGTCGAGTTCAGGCGGCTCTGCGAAGCACCGAGCGTGGCGCGGGTCGTGGCGACCTTGCCGATCGCGGTGTTGAGCGTGGTGATGTCCGCCGAGGTGCCGGTGGACACATTGACCGCGAGCGCAGCCGTATAATCGGTGCTGATGTTGGTCAGGCTGAGATCGACGGTGTCGCCCGCATTCGCGCCGACCTGGATCTTCACGACGCCAGCCGTGCCGGCCGTGCCGTCGAACAGCTTGTTGCCGTTGAATTCCGACTTGGTGAGGATGTCGCTGATCTGGGTCTGCAGTTCCTTCACTTCGACCTGCAGATTGGCCTTGTCCGACGTCGAGTAGGTGCCGCTGTTGGCCTGCACCGACAGTTCGCGGATGCGCTGCAGCATGTTGCTGACTTCATCCAGCGCGCCTTCGGCCGTCTGCGCCATCGAGATGCCGTCATTGGCGTTGCGCACTGCCTGGCCCATGCCACGGATCTGCGACGTCATGGTCGATGCAATGGCGAGGCCGGCGGCGTCGTCCTTGGCGCTGTTGATGCGCTTGCCGGTCGACAGACGTTCCATCGCGGTCTGCATCTGGGCATTGGCGATACGCGAACCATTTTGTGCACGCAGGGCGCCGGTGTTGGTGTTGATGACAGTCACGGTTGTTCCTTTCCCGCTCGATTGGCCAGGCTGTCCGACCAACGGTCCGTGGCAGCCACGATCCGGTTAACGGCGGACGGCACAGGAGGTTTAGGGAAGGGCCTGCGTAAAAATTTCACGGGGGTCGTCCGGTTGGATCAACAGCGTCCTACGCGTGTGCGCACGCATCACGCGCGGGCCTGCGTAGGCGGCGTGAGCGCGAAAACGAACGCGATCACTAAAATTAAGCGGTTGGTAACCAACAAACCATATTTCTGATCGTCATACGGAAAGAGTCGTCAGGGGGCGGCTCAACGGGGGGCGCCAGAAATGCCGATGATCGGTCTCAGCGAACGGGTGGTTGAAGCCAATCCCACGCTGGCGAACTGGCTGCAGGGCCTTGGGTATGATGCCGCGATTGTCGCGCTGGCCGAACCGCGCGAGCGTGACGAGATTCGCATCCTCGATGCCGCCGAGATCGCCGCCGCCACGCATCGCGACATACTGGTCGAATTTCTGCCCGGCGCGCCCGAATTCCATCCCGCCGCCAATGGCATGCCGGCGCGTTTGCGCTTCGGCTTCGACGACATGGCGTTTGGCAATGCGCTGGTCGCCGAACTGGCCCGGCCAGCGGGGCGGCCTGCTTGTGGCGAACCGGCCAGCGCGAAATTTCTGGCGCTGGCGACGAAGGTTGCCCGCTCCGACGCGACCGTCCTTGTGCTGGGCGAAACCGGCACGGGCAAGGAGGGCGTTGCTCGCTACATTCACGCGGTCAGCCCGCGCGCAACCAAGCCGTTCATCGCGGTCAATTGCGCAGCGCTGCCCGAAACCATGCTCGAAGCGATGTTGTTCGGGCACCAGAAAGGCAGCTTCACCGGTGCGGGCGCATCGGGCGAAGGGCTGTTCCGCGCCGCGGACGGCGGCACGCTGCTGCTGGATGAAATCGCCGAACTGCCGCTGGCGCTGCAGGCCAAGCTGCTGCGCGCGTTGCAGGAGCGCGAAGTGCTGCCCGTCGGCGCGACCAAAAGCGTGGCTGTCGACGTGCGGATCATCGCCGCCGCCAACCGTGATCTCGCCGCCGAAGTGGCGGCCGGCCGGTTCCGCGCCGATCTTTACTGGCGGTTGAATGTCATGCCGTTGGCGCTCAAACCGCTGGGGGCACGCCGTCAGGACATCCGTGCGATCGGGGCGGCCTTGCTGGTGCGGCACATGCCGGCCGGCGAAACATTTGCGTGGCCGACGGCTGCCGCGCTCGACCGGCTGATGGCGCATAGCTGGCCCGGCAATGTCCGCGAGCTGGAAAATGTCCTGCAGCGCGCGCTGCTGCTGCGCGATGGCGGTCGCATCGAAGCGCACGACCTGAGCATCGAGACCGCGATCCCGGCACCGGCGCAGCCGGCCGAACCGGCCGAATATATCGTCGTACCCGAACTTCCGGCCGAGGACGCGGCACCGCACCGGCTGGCGGATATTGCCAGGACCCTGCAGGCGCGGGCGATTGCGGATGCGCTGGCGGCGACCGGCGGGCACCGCCTGCGCGCCGCCGAACGGCTGGGGATCAGCGAACGCACCTTGCGCTATCGGCTTGCCGATATGCGTGCGGCAGCGTGAAGGGGGATAGGGCATGAGCCGTATCGACAGTTCCAGCCTGCTGCAGATGCGCAGTGCGATCCTGCAGCAAAATGCTGCACTTCAAAAAGCCGCGCAGCGCCCTGCGGAAGTGGCGCCGATTACCGCGCCGGGCGTTGGAGAGCCGCAGAAACCAGCTGATTTTACGAGTGCGTTGGGCAAGGCGCTGTCGTCCGTCAACGATCTTCAGTCGAAGGCGGGTGCGGTTTCGGAAGCCTATGAGCGCGGCGAAACGACCGACATTGCTGCGGTTATGCTGCAACGCGAGCAGGCCAGCCTCGGCTTTCAGGCCACCCTCCAGGTCCGCAACAAGCTCCTTGCTGCTTACAAGGACATCATGAGCATGCCGGTATAATCCATGGCTGATCTCGCAACCTCGCCCGACGCTGCCGTTCCCGGACGCGCCCTTGCCCTTTCTCCCGGCGGTCGCCCGCCCGTGGGCCAGATGGTCGATCGCCTGAAAGGCGTGATGGACCAGCCGGCCGTGCAGCGCAGCCTGCCGATGATCGGCCTGATCGCCATGCTCGGCCTTGCGGCGCTGGCGTGGATGGCCTTTTCGCAGGCGCCGCAGCGCGATCTGTTCCGCGGTCTCGCCGATGCCGACAAGGCCGGCGTGGCCGATGCGCTGACGTCGGCCGGGGTGGATTACAAGATCGACCGCGACACCGGCACGCTCACCGTATCCGATGCCGATTTCTATCGCGCCAAGATGCTGCTGGCGCAGCAGGGCCTGCCCAAGAGCGCGCCTGACGGCGATGCGATGATCAGTTCGCTGCCGATGGGCGCCAGCCGCGCGGTGGAGGGCGAACGGCTGCGCGGCGCGCGCGAGATGGATCTGGCCCGGACGATCGAACAGATCGATACGGTGGCGGCGGCGCGTGTGCACCTTGCGGTTGAGCAGCCCAGCGTGTTCCTGCGCGATACCAAGCAGTCCGCCGCGTCGGTGATGCTGCAATTGCAGCCCGGCCGCACGCTGGGCGACACGCAGGTCAAGGCGATCGCCCATCTTGTCGCGTCGTCGGTGCCGGGCCTCAGCCCGGACGATGTTTCGATCGTCGACCAGTCGGGCAAATTGTTGTCGGGCGCGGGCGGCGACGCCGCTACCGATGCCAGCGAACGCCAGATCGACATCCAGGCAAAGATGGAACAGCGCTATCGTGAAGCGCTGGACAAGCTGCTGATCCCGATCGTCGGCGCTGGCAATTACACCGCCGAAGTGCACGCCGATCTCGATTTCGCCGAGGTGCAGGCGACGCGCGAAAGTTATCCCAAGGACCTTGCCACCGTCCGCGCCGAACAGGGCGGATGGACCAAGGAAGGCGGCCCGCTTGGCCCGCAGGCTGTGGGCGGCGTTCCCGGCGCGATCGCGAACCAGCCCCCGCCCGCCAGCCAGGTTGCCGCAGCACCCAACGGGGCGATGACTCCGCAAAATCCGGGCGCGCCGGTGCCGGCCCCCGGCACTGCCGCCGCCGATGCGCGTACGACCGAGAATTACAACCGGACGTTCGAGCTGGGCCGTGAGGTTTCGGTGACGCGTAATCCGGTGGGCACGGTTCGCCGTCTGTCGGTTGCCGTTGCGCTGAAGGATATGGATGGCAAGGCCCGTCCGCGCGCCGAACTGACCGCGATCGAGGATCTGGTAAAGGGCGCGGTCGGGTTCGATACGGCCCGTGGCGATACGATCGCCGTCAACAGCCGCAAATTTGCGACCAGCAGCGTCGAATCGGCAGCCGGCAACTGGTGGGACGCCCCGTGGGTGGGCCTTGCCGCGCGCAATCTTTCAGCCCTGCTGATCGCCGCTTTGCTGGTGTTCGGGGTGGCGCGGCCGCTGCTTAAGCGCCGAATCGCAATGGCTGCGCAACGGGCCGAACAGACCGCCGCCAATCGCGAGGCGCAGCGTTCGCAGGTCGGCCGTGAAATTGCCGCTTCGATCGCCAATGAAAGCCGGATCGATCCGACCCGGCCGGTGACGCTCGACATGATCGAGGCGACGCCGGGCTACGCCGATCGCGCCGAACTGATCCGCAGCTTCGTGCGCCAGGATCCGTCGCGCGCGGCGCTGGTGGTGCGCGATCTGATCCGTGCTGAACATCCTGCAGGAGACGCCCGCAATGGCTGAGGCCGACACCCTTTCGCCGCCGACCGATGAACGCATGCCAGCCGGTTGCGAGGCCGCCGCGATCCTGCTGATGCTGTTGTCGGAAGAAGAGGCCGCCGATGTGCTCGGCCGGCTCGATCCCGATGAAGTGCAGTTGCTGGGCGGTGCGATGTTCGGCGTCGCCGATGTGACCGAGCGGCAGGTGAACGGCGTGCTGGATCTGTTCGTCGGCAGCGCCCGCGCGCGCACCACCATCGGCTTTGGCGCCGACCGTCATATTCGCGGGATGATGGAACGCGCACTGGGCAATGATCGCGCCGACAATATCATGGCACGGATCACGCCGCCGACGCGGACCAACACGCTGGATGCGCTGAAATGGATGGACCCGCGGACGATCGCCACGCTGATCGAAAACGAACATCCGCAGATTGCGGCTTTGGTGCTGGCGCATCTCGACCCGCCGATCGCAGCCGATGTGCTGCAACTGGTGGATGAAGACGCGCAGACCGACATCATCTATCGCATCGCCAAGCTGGGACCGGTGACATCCGAAGCGCTGGAGGATCTGGAGCGCGTCTTGCTCCGCCAGCTCGGCAACACGATGCGCGGTGGCACCACGTCGCGCCGGGGTGGGGCGAGCGAGGCGGCGAAGATCGTCAACAGCACGCGCACCAGCGCCGAACAGCGGATCATCCGTTCGCTCAACAAGCTTGATAAGACGCTGGCGCGGACGATCGAGGACGAGATGTTCGTGTTCGATAACCTCAATGCGCTCGACGACAAGAATATGGGCACGCTGCTGCGTGCCGTGGACAATGCGATCCTGGTCGTCGCGCTGAAGGGCGCGGACGAACGGCTACGTGCCAAGATGCTCGGCTGCATGTCGAGCCGCGCGGCGCAGTCGATCATGGACGAAATGCTGGAGCGCGGGCCGATGCGCCTGGCCGAAGTGCAGGACGCGCAAAAGGAGATGCTCGCCATCGCCCGTCAGCTCGCCAATGCCGGCACCATCAACCTTGGCGGCAAGGGCGACGATTATGTCTGATATGTGGAATGCCGCCACCGGCATCGCGGCCGCGCGCCTTGGCGATTTCGTCCGCGAACCCGATGCGACGCGTTTTACGCCATGGGGTTCGGCGCCCGCGCGCAAGGCGGCGCCAAGCGCGCGGACGGTGGACGAGCCGGTGGCGGATGTGGCCGCCCTGGAGGCCGATGCCTTTGCCGCGGGCTTTGCCGAAGGCCGCCACACGGTGGAAATGGAGGTCGCCGCCGAACGCGACGCGCTGTTGCGGCTAGCCGAAATGCTGGATGCGCTGCGCCCCGAACCGCACCATGAACTGGGGCTGTTGCTGGCCGAAACGGTGGAACGGCTGGTCCGCCAGATTGTCGGCGAAGTGACGCTCGACAAGGATATCATCCTGAGCCGCGCGCATGCGGCGGCGGAACTGATCGCAGAGGAATCGACACCCGCGCGGATGCGCCTGTCGCCGGAGGACCATGTTCGCCTGATCGGCGCTGACCTGCCGGTCGAAATGGTGGCGGATGCGGCGCTGGTGCCCGGCATGGTGCTGGTCGAAACCGGCGAAGGCTGGATCGAGGATGGCCCCGAAGTCGGCCTCGAAAAGCTGCGTATCGCGCTCGACAAGATGGGCGTGCCCCGGTGATCGCGCCGGGCATCCCTGCTTCAGGCGGGACCGGCGCGCTGGCCGGCCATGCGGCATCGCTGCTCGACGGGATCGACATTGCCCATATGGGGCCGCGCCGGATCGGCCGGCTTGCGGCCTATGACGGGCTGATGCTGGAGGCGACCGGTTTCCACCAGCCGATCGGATCGGGCGCGCGGGTGATCGACGCCGACGGCAATGTCTGCCGTGCCGAAGTCGTCGGTTTTCGCGGCAACCGCACCTTGATGATGGCGCTCGATAGCGATGCGCCGCACATCACCGGCGCGCGGGTCGAACCGGACAATAAGGGCGGATCGGTCGCAGTGGGCGTCGAACTGCTCGGTCGTGTCGTCGATGCGCTGGGCGAACCGCTGGACGGCCTTGGCCCGATCACCGCCAGCCACCGCTGGCCGCTGGCGGGCCGGCTGGGCAACCCGCTCAATCGGGCGCGGGTGACCGAACCGTTCGACATGGGCGTGCGCGCGATCAACGGGTTGCTGACCGCCGGCGTCGGCCAGCGAATCGCGATCGCGGCGGGTTCCGGTGTCGGCAAATCGGTGCTGATGGGGCAGATGATCGCCGGCGCGGAATGCGATGTGATCGTCGTCGGCCTGGTTGGCGAACGCAGCCGTGAAGTTTCCGATTTTCTGGCGACCAAGCTGCCGGGCGCGGTCCGGCAGAAGAGCGTCGTCGTGGCGGTTCCGGCCGATCACCCGCCGCTGCTGCGTCTGCGCGCGGCGATGCGGGCGACCGCGATTGCCGAATTTTTCCGCGAGGCTGGCTTGCGCGTTCTTCTGCTGGTCGACAGCCTGACCCGCGTTGCCCATGCGCAGCGCGAAATCGGGCTTTCGCTGGGCGAACCGCCGACGATGAAGGGCTATCCGCCGTCCGCGCTGGGGCTGATCCCGCGCCTGATCGAACGGGCAGGGGCGGATGCGCGCACCGGCGGATCGATCACCGCGATCTACACCGTGCTGGCCGATGGCGACGACACCGATGATCCGATCGTCGATACCGCGCGCGCGATCGTCGACGGGCACATCATCCTGTCGCGCAGCCTGGCCGAACAGGGCGTGTTTCCGGCGATCGACGTCGGAAAGTCGTTGAGCCGGGTCATGGCCGATGTCGTCGATCCGGAACATCAGCGCGCGGCTGCGAATTTGCGTCGCCTGTGGGCGGTATATGAAGAAAATCGCGATCTGATCCTGATGGGTGCGTATCGCGAAGGCAGCGACGCCCAGATCGACGAGGCGATTGCGCGCCACGCCGATATCCATGGCTTCATTGCGCAGGGGCAGAAGGAGCGCGTCGATCTTGATCGGTCGGCTGCCATGCTCGCTGCAGGGTTCGGCTTGTGAAGGCGCTGGTCAAGCGGCGCGAGCGGATCGTGCGCGTGCGTCGCGTGCAGCATCTGCAGGCGCAGGCGGTGGTGGCGCAGGCCGAGGGACGGCTGGCGTCGCTGGAAACCAGTTCGGATCGGTTGCAATTGCTGCGCGAAAGCCTGGCGGTGGCCCCCGGCGGGTTGAGCGGCGCCGCGTTCGTCAACGCCGCCGAAATGGCGATGCGGCTGGAAAGCGCGCGCGCGGGCCTGACCGATGCGATCGTCGGTGCGCGCGCGGCGGTCGACAAATCCGCAGCGCTGCGGCTGGAAGCGCGCATCCGTCAGGAAAGTGCCGAACGGCTGGGCGAAAAGGCCGCCCGTGCACTGGAAGCCTATCGCGAACGCCGCGCACCCGGCGCCGTACGCCGCCGTACGCTGGGCAGTGAAGGGAAAACGGCATGATCGGGAGTGCGGCCAACAGCGGACAGGCGATGCTCGCCAGTTTGCGCGGAGGCGTGTCCCCGAAAGCTGCGGGAGATGTAGCCACCGCAGCGTTTGATGCGGTGGTGGCGGGCCTTGGCGCCGCACCCGGCAAAGGCCATCCCGCCAAGGATGCCGCCGAGGGTGAAATCATGTCGCCATCGCCGCCTGCATCCCCGGCTATCCCGGCGATGATGCCATTGGCGGAGGGCGCGGTTGATCCGGTGGCGACCGCAGCGGTGATGCAGGAACTGGTGGTTCCGTCGCCAGCGGTGCTTGCGGCACCTGCCGCAGCGACATCAGTTCCATCGGCGCCGGTGTTAACGCCGGTGCCCGCGGTTGATCTGCCTGCTGGCGCGCCCGCCCTATCCACTACCGAACCGACGGACGGCGCGCCCGATATCGTGGTCGCGGGTCCGATTCCTGCGCTACCGCCCGAAAAACCGGTTTCGCCGTCCACACAACCGTCTGTGACGGGTGGGATGGCGCCTTCCCTGATCGCCGATCAATCGGCCGAACCGGAACAGGGGACAGCCGATGCTGACAACGCCCATATCGGCGGCAGCGCTGATGGCGGTGAGGATGACGGGGCCGAAAGGCGAGGCACCGACCCGGCACCGGCGATTGCGCCGGCAATCATTCCAGCGTCGTGGCTGGCGCCGCTTGTGCGCATCGCGCCCCAGCATAAGACGACGGATAGCGCATCGGCCGATCCGCCGCCGCAGGTGCCCAATGGCGCGATTGCGACACCCGCGACGATGCCTGTGGCGACGTCCCCGGCTGTCCCGCCGCTTGTGGCCATGCCTGCGTTGCCGGATCCGGCAGGTGCAGCAGAACCATCGCCGTCCGCGCCCTCCTTCGTCGTCAGGGATTTGTTCGCGGTGTCGGCCGATGCGCTGCCGAATGTGGCGACGGCGCCGGTTGAGACCAGCGATGGCGGGGCCGATCCGATCATGGTGGCTACGCCGCTACCGGCGCGCTTTACCCCGCTCGCTACATCGTCCACGCCGATATTCACGCCGCTGGCGGCGATGGCGGATGGCGCACCGGCGGCCGTGGTGGCGTCGGGTGATAGCGTGGTGCGCGGCGACGATCCCGCTCCCGTGCCGGCCGCCGCACCAGCCGATCGGGTTGCGGATATCAGCGCGCCGCTTGCGCCTGCGCCGTTGCCGACAGCGCAGGCAGGCAGCACGCAGCCGGCAGCCGCCACCATCGCCGGCGCGGACGTGGCGCAACTGGTGGCGGGCCATCAGCTTGATCTCGCCCGCGACAGCGCCTGGCTCGATCAGCTCGCGCGCGATATCGTGGCTGCGGGCGCGCAGGACACGAAGCTCAGCTTCAAGCTCAATCCCGAACATCTCGGCTCGCTCCATGTCGAAGTGATGCGTGGTGATGACGGCGCATCGGTGCGCCTAACGACGGACAATGAAGGCGCGCGCGCAGCGCTGGCCGACGCGCAGGGCCGGCTGGTGGCCGAGGCCCGCGCGCACGGCATGAAGATTGCGGAAACGCATGTCGATCTCAGCCAGCAGGGCGGTGGCCAGGGCCAGCGCGGCTGGGGCGATGGCCAGTCCGGCCAATCCCATCCGGACGCACAGCCGGCGCGCGTAAACGCGCCGGTAACCATGATCGCGCTAGATGATGAACCGGCCGATACGCGCGGCGGCCCCCGCGAACGATATGCATGACGGGAATTGAAACGTGAGTGATGACAACAAGCAGACGCCGAAGAAGAAGGGCAAGCTGAAGACGATACTGCTGATCGCGGTCGGCGGGATCGCGCTGATCGGCGGTGGTGTCGGTGCGGGGCTGTACGCGGCCGGTGCCGGGTTGGCCGGTGGCCACAAAGCCGAACCGGAAGATCCGACCAAGCCCAAGCTGGTGCCGAAAGAAGGCGCATCGGCAAGCGGCCATGCCGCCGACAAGAAGGAACGCCCGATCGAGGACGCGATCGACCCCGGCAAATATAAGGCGACCTATTACGACCTGGCCCAGAATTTCACGTCGAACCTGCGCGATTCGGATGGCTTCATGCAGGTGTCGGTCGGTGTATCCACTTATTACGACCAGCGCGTGCTGGATCGGGTGAAGGAGCATGAAATGGCAATCCGTTCGGCCGTGCTGATGACGCTGGCCGATCAGGATTCATTTGTGATCTCGACGCCAGCCGGCAAGAAGGAGCTTCAAAAATCGCTGAAGAAAGCGATAAACGATGTTCTGATCCAGAAAGAGGGCTTTGGCGGCGTGGACGACGTGTATTTCACCAACTTCATCATTCAGTGACGTCATGACGCAAGACCCCCGGTCCGCGGACAATGCCCTGCTTGGCGACGAAGCCCTCGGCGCGCTGATGGCGGAGCTGACGGACGTGGACGGCAATGGGGGCGCGGCTGGCGCCGGCGGGCCGACGGTCCGGCCTTTCACCTTCGGGCAGGACAGCTATCCGTCGGCTGATCGCCTGTCGGGCCTGGAACGGATGGCCGAACGGCTATCGCGCCATCTGCGCTCCGTGGTCGAGCCATTCGCGCGCAGCAAGGTGCAGGTGACGGCCGAACACCACCAGATGATGCGGTTCGACCGGTGGCGCGCCGATCTGCCCAGTTTCACCAGCATCAGCCTGTATCGCCTGCGCCCGCTGAAAGGTGGGATGCTGGTGGTGGTCGAACCGGAATTCGTGACGTCGATGGTCGACGCCTTTTACGGTGGCAGTGGCGCCGCGGTGAAGCAGCGCGGCCGGGAGTTCACACCGACCGAGGAACGGTTGCTCGGCCGCCTGACCGATGGCGTGGTCGAAGGTGTCGTCAATGTCTGGGCCGACGTGGCGACGTTCAGCCCGTCCTTCGTATCGCGTGAAACCAACGCGGCCTATGCCAGCTTGGTACGCCAGGACGAACCGGTCGTTTTGCAGCGATTCGTGATCACGCCGGGCACCGGGCGTTCTTCGATCCTGTCGATCATCTATCCGTTGGCGGCGCTCAGGCCCTATGAAGCGCAGCTTGCCGCCAAGGTGCATACCGATCACGGCCCGGTTGACGGTGAATGGAAGGCGCGGATGGTGGCGGCACTGAACCATGTCCGCCTGCCCGTGCGCAGCGTGCTGGCGCGCCCGGAACTGACGGTCGCGCAATTGATGGAACTGAAGGTGGGTGATGTCATCCCGATCACGCTGGTGCCCAAGGTGCCCCTGATTGTCGCCAACAAACGACTGGCTTATGGGACGATCGGGGAACAAGAGGGGCGGGCCGCACTGATGGTCGAACAGGTTGAGCAAGGATGACGAAATGAGCGACATGACCGATGTTCCGGCGGTCGCCGCCGATGCGCAATCCGGCCGCAACATGCGGATGCTGGCGGATATTCCGCTGCGGCTTTCGGTTGAAGTGGGATCGACTTCGCTCAAGCTCAGCGAATTGCTCGATCTGGCCGAAGGCAGCGTGGTCGAACTCGATCGCCAAGCCAATGAGCTGCTCGATATCCTTGTCAACGGTACGCTGATCGCCAAGGGCGAGGTGGTGACGGTGAACGGCCGGTTCGGTATCCGCATCGTTGATGTGGTGGCGACCGACGCGCGCCTCGCGGGGCTAGAACGCCGGGCATGATGACCGCTTACATATTGCGCCTCCTGATCCTGCTGCCGCTGGTGGCGGGGATGGCATTCGGCGCGCTCTGGCTGTGGCGGCGTGTGCAGCCGGGCATGAGCTTCGGTCCGCGCGATCGTGCGGTGAAGGTGGTGGATGCGGTGCCGATGGGCGCGATGGGCCGGCTGGCCGTCGTCGAATTTTCGGGCAAGCGCTATCTGGTCGGCGTGTCGCGTGGCCGCATGGACCTGATCGCCGAAGGGGATATCCCCGAAGGGGCCGGCGATGGGCCGCGCTGAGGCGCGGGTCGTTCGGCCGTGGGGCCTGCGCCTGCTGAGCGGGCTGGCCGTCGGCGGATTGCTGTTGCTGCTGGCCCATCCGGCCTTCGCGCAAACGGTGCCCACGCCGGGCGGACCGGGGGCGCTGGATCGGGCGATGAACACGATTTCGGGCGACGGCCGCCCGCTGTCGCTGTCGCTCCAGATTCTTGTCCTGATGAGCCTGCTGACGGTGCTGCCGTCGCTGGTGCTGATGATGACAAGCTTCACGCGGATCATCATCGTATTGTCGATCCTGCGGCAGGCGCTGGGGCTGCAGCAGACGCCGCCCAATCAGGTGCTGGTCGGCCTGGCCCTGTTCCTGTCGCTGTTCGTGATGCGGCCGGTGATCGAACAGATCAACACCAACGCTTATACGCCTTATGGCGCCGGACAGATCGGTATCGAGGATGCGATCCAGCGTTCGGGCACTGCGCTCCATGGTTTCATGGTCAAGCAGACCCGGCAGACAGATCTGAAGCTGTTCGCCGACATGGCCAAGATGCCGCCTTTCGCCAAGGCGACCGACATTCCCTTTTCGATCCTGCTGCCGGCATTCGTGACGAGCGAATTGAAGACCGCGTTCCAGATCGGCTTCCTCATCTTCCTGCCATTCCTGATCATCGATCTGGTGGTGGCGTCGACCTTGATGGCGCTGGGTATGATGATGCTGTCGCCATCGATCGTGTCGATGCCGTTCAAGCTGCTGCTGTTCGTGATGGTCGATGGCTGGGCGCTGACGATGGGATCGCTTGCCGGATCGTTCGTCACATGATGGCCGACCCCGATTATTTCGTCGGCGTGGCGCAGCAGGCCTTGTGGGTGCTGGCTCTGGCTTCCGCGCCGATCCTGATCCCGGCACTGGCCGCCGGCCTGATCCTCGGTATGATCCAGGCCGCGACATCGATCAACGAACAGACGCTGAGTTTCGTGCCCAAGCTGATCATCGTCGGCATCGCGCTGGCCATTTTCGGCGGAGCGATCCTGTTGCTGGTCGCGGATTTCGCCCGCGACATGTTCGCGCGTATCCCGGATCTGATGCGATGATGCCCGCCGGCTTTGCCGGGGTCGAGGCGCAGTTGTGGCTGTGGATGCTGGCGATGATCCGGCCGGGGGCCGCGTTTCTGGCAGCCCCGGTGTTCGGCAGTCCGCAGGTGCCCGTCCAGCTTCGCCTGATCGTGGCGCTGGCGGTGGGCATTCCGGCGACGGCGGCGGTGCCGTTCACCTTGCCCGACGCGGGCATCGCATCGATCGAAGGGTTCTCGCTGGTGCTGAGCGAGGTGCTGGTCGGCCTCGCCATGGGCTTTGCCGTGCAGATCGGCTTTTCCGCCGCCTTGCTCGCCGGGGAAACGATCAGCAATGCGATGGGCCTCGGCTTTTCCAGCATGATCGATCCGCAATCGGGCCAGGCCAGCCCGGCGATCGGGCAGTTCCTGTCGATTCTCGGCACTTTTCTGTTCCTGGCGATCGGCGGGCACCTCGCGCTCGCGGCTCTGGTGTTCCAAAGCTACGTCGCGCTGCCGCCGGGGCAGGCATGGCTGGGCGCCGGCAGTATCAAGGGGCTGGTGGATTTTGGCGGCATCGTCTTTGCGGCGGGTGTGGTGATCGCGCTACCTGTCGCGTTCGGGATCATTCTGGTTCAGGTGGTGATGGGGATGCTGTCGCGTTCGGCCCCGGCGATGAACCTGTTTTCGGTCGGCCTGCCTGCCGCCTTGCTGGCCGGGATCGTCCTGATGGCGATTGCCGCGCCGGTGATGGCGGATGCCATTCTCGGCGCGATCCAGCGCGGGCTGGAAATGGCCGCGCAACTGGCGCAGGGCGCCTAGATAACCGTTCGTTAACCCTGTTGCCGCACTGATGTTGCTCCACCTTTGGAGGGACATTTGTCCGAAGAGGCCGACAAGGACCAGAAGACCGAAGCCCCGACCGAGAAGCGCAAGCGCGAGGCGGTCGAGAAGGGGGACGTTCTTCAATCCCGCGAACTGGGCACCGCGCTTGTCGTGCTGGCCGGGGCGGCATGGCTGGCGCTGGCTGGGCCGTGGATGGTCGGCGCGTTGGAAGAGATGCTGCGTGCCTCGCTGACCTTCGACAGTTCCGCCGTGACCGATTTCAATCCGCTGGGTGCCGCGGTGGTGATGCTTGGCTTCATCGCGGTGCCGCTGGTCGTGCTGTTCGGCCTGACCATGCTGGCCGCGATCGGCACGCCGGCAGCTCTCGGCTCGCTTGGCTTCCGCTGGGGGGCGGTCGCGTTCAAGGGCAACAAGCTCAATCCGTTGAGCGGCATCAAGCGCATTTTCGGCATGCAGGGGCTGATCGAACTGGGCAAGTCGCTGGCCAAGGTGCTGGTGCTGGGCGCGGTCGGCTGGTGGCTACTCGCGGATCAGGCAGCGATGATCGGGGGGCTGGCGTCGCAGGATATCCGCCAGGCGATCATCGATCTGGGGGCCAGTTTCGTGTTTGCGGTGATGGTGATGGCGCTGGCGCTGGTCGCGATCGCGGCGATCGATATTCCAGCCCAAATCTTCCAGCGCGGCGGCCGCCTGCGGATGACGAAGGACGAGGTGAAGCGCGAGCATAAGGAAAATGAAGGATCGCCCGAACTGAAGCAGGCACAACGCCGTCGTCAGCATGAAATGAGCATGTCGGGCCGCAAGGCCGTGGCCGAGGCGACGGTGATCCTGACCAACCCGACCCATTTTGCGGTCGCGCTACGCTATCGCCCCGGCTTCGATACCGCGCCCGTGCTGGTGGCGCGCGGGCGTGGCGCGACGGCGGACGCGATCCGCGAACTGGCGCGCGAACATGCCGTGCCGATGCTCAGTTACCCGCAACTGGCGCGTGCGATCTACTATACCACACGCACCAACCAGATGATCCGCGATGATCTGTATCTGGCCGTCGCGACGATCATCGCGTTCGTGTTCAACATCGATCGGGCGATGGCCGAAGGGATCGCCCAGCCCGAAATCGCCGTGCCGGAAGGCGCCCGCTTCGATGAAGAAGGGCGCCCCACAGCTTAGCGGATCAGGGCGCCAGCACCTCAAGCGTGGTGACATAGCCCAGCCGCCGTTCGGTGGCACCGGGGGTGGTCGCCTTGGCGTCGGTCGCCGTCGCGTTCAGCCAGTACAGGCCGGGTTCGGCCCAATCGACCTTGATTTCGCCATTGGCGTCGGTGGCGAAATCGCGTTCGCCAAGCGCGTTGCGATAGCGGATGCCGCCGGGGATCACCGTGACCTTGAGGCCCGCTGCCGGCTTGCCATCGATCAGGAAGCGCAAGGTGGCCGGTTCGCCCGCGACCAGATCATTGGGGTGGGTGACGGGCGCAAATTCCAGCCCCTTGCCGGTGGGCTTGAGCACGGTATCGGTCGGTTCGCCGGCGGTGACGAAGATTTCGTTGCGGTTCCAGCCTTCGGACAGCTTCACATCGGTTGCGCCCTTGGGGATCGCGGTGGCCAGCTGATCGGCGGTGGTGCCGCGTGGCAGGCGCTTTTCTTCGCCGTTGAGCTTGTAGCTGCCCTGAATGCCGCCGCCCGAATTGGCGATCTTCCAGGTGCCCTTCTGCGTCAGATGGACATCGAAGGTGCTGCGGTAGCGCCCGGTCGCGCCATTTTCGATCTTCGCTTCGGTGCCATCGGGCGCCCACGCCTTGATGCCGTCGAGACGGAGCGGTTGATGTTCGAAATAGAACAGGTCGTTCGATACCGCAGCGTCGACCGTGACCCAGACATCATCGCCCGAAACGATCGTCGACGACGGCAGCATCCACTGGCGATGGGCCTGCGCAGCGTTGGTGGCGAGGCCGAGCGCGGCGACGGCCGTGAGCAGATGGGAAATGCGAAGGCGCATGATGGCGGTCCTTTCTTGTCAGATCAGGGCTTGAAGGTGGCGACGACCTGGCCGAGTTCGGCCTTGCCGGCAGCGCGCACCGTCTGGCCGGGCTTGGGGGGCCAGGCGAAGGGCAACTGGAGCATTTCGCGCCCGCCCACTTCGCGTGCGGCTTCGATCATCAGGACGTAATTGCCCGGCGCCAGATTGGGCATCCCGCCCTTGCCGGCGACAAAGCTGATCTTTTGCGGGCCGGGCGCGCGGGTCGCGCCGCTGACGCCGGCGGCCGGGAACTTCATCGACCGGCCGGACTTGCGCCACCAGGTGCGCACGTCGCGCAGCCATTTGGTGCCTTCATTGGCCTTCATGTCGTCGTCATACCAGACGGAGATGGTGGTCGCGGTTGGCTGGCCGGGCTGTTCGATCCACATCGCGACATAGGGCCGATGATATTCGGCAACCTTGAGCTGGGGGATGGTGACGGTGACGTCGATGCCGGCGGCCGCAGCCGGGGTGGCCAGCGTGGCCGTGACGGCAAGGCTGAGGGTCGTGGTGCGCATCATGGTCCTCAATGGATGAAGTAGACGGCGAGAATCGCGGGGATGACGAGGCCGGCGCCGACGATCGGCCAGGTGCTGCGCCGCTTGGACGCGTGAAGCTGGAGCAGGAACAGGCCGCTGATCGAAAAGATCAGGCACGCGCCCGCGAAAATGTCGATGAACCATTTCCACACCGTGCCGGAATTGCGGCCCTTGTGGAGATCGTTGAGCCACGCGACGAGGCCGCGCGACGTTTCTTCCGATGTGATCGCGCCGGTCGCGCGGTCGATCGACACCCAGCCATCGCCGCCGGGGCGGGGAAGGGGCAGATAGACCGAATCGACCGACCATTCGGCGAGGCCGTGGGTCGGCACGTTCAATGCCTGGCCGATCCACGCGGCGACGGGGGCGGGCAGCGGCTTTTTCACATCGTCGCCATCATCGGGCGCGACAGTGGCCATCAGGTTCGCGGGCAGCTGTGCTTCACGTTCCACCGTCACCGGATCGGCTTCGATTTCGGCGGCGTGATTGAGGGTGATGCCGGTGATGGTGAACAGCAAAAGGCCGATCAGGCAGATCGCCGAACTCATCCAGTGCCAGGTGTGGAGCTGCTTCAGCCAGAAGGTGCGGGCGGCCTTGTTCCGGCGCGGTTTAGCCCCAGGTTGAGACCCCTCGTGGGGTGACGGGATGGCGGGCGGATATTCCTGCATGGTCAAGGCCCGCATAACGCGAGTGATTCGCGATAACAATCCTATTCTTGCGAATGGATCGCAAATCAGTCCCCTCCTTCCGGGCTGGAAAGAGGGGACGTGTGCGGTTAGCGGATCAGCAGGCCGCGTGCCTGGCTGGCGATCTGGGCCAGCATCGCGGCGGTGGGGGCCGGCGCCGTACGGGCCCGATCGACGAGGCCGCGAAACTGCGTGACGCGGGCGTCATGCGCCTTGAGCCATGTTTCCACCATCGGCAGCGGATCGCCCTTGCCCGAACGGGTGAGGAAATCGAGCCGGAGCTGTTCGAAATCGCGGGCGAGGCCAGCCGCAAGCAGCCGTTCCCACGGATCGGACGAGACGAAGCGAATCGCCGCCGCCTTGGCCCAGTCCAGCCCCAGCGCTTCGCCGAGACGGACATAAGCGGTGGTCGCGGCGACCTCATCGACGCCGAGCCGCTGGGCAAGGGCTGCCGTGCCCACCGCGCCGTCCAGTTCATCGAGCCGGACGATGCGTTTGACCAGCATGCCATCGGCACCCGCGGCGAGCAGCCGTTCGCGCAAGGCATCGGCCTGAACCCGCGCTTCGTGACGCAGCAGCGTTTCGGCCGCCGCATCCAGCCGGCTGACACCTTCGCCGAACTTGCCGGCGATTTCGCCCGCTTTCATTTCCGCCCCGCCCACGCGGATCAGATCGGCGATGTGCAGGCGGGCGGAGGCGGATGTCGCTTCGAGCAACTGGAAGCGCGCATCTTCGGACAATCTGGCTTGTTCGATGGCGGTGTAGATGCCCTCCAGCCCGAAAATCGCGTCGGCGGCGAAATAGGCCGCGGCAACCTGCGCAAGGCTGATGCCTTCTTCTTCGGCCAGTTCGAACGGCGCGATCAGGCCGAGCCGGTTGACGACGCGATTGGCCATGCGGGTGGCTATGATCGCCCCGCGCAAGCGATGCTGATCGATCGCGGTGGCGAACCGATCGCGCATCGCCGCCGGGAAGCCGGCATGGAGCAACGGGGTCAGCAGCGGATCATCGGCCAGATCGGTCAGTTCGATCGCCGCCTGCAACGCCAGCTTGCCATGGCTGAGAAGGATGGCGAGTTCGGGCCGGGTCAGCCCGCGCTGGTCCTGCGCGCGGCGCAACAGTTCATCCGAACTGTCCAGCCCTTCGACGATGCGGTCGATCCGGCCGGCGGCCTCCATCATTTCGATCACACGGACCTGCGCGGGGAGCGCCGCCGCCCCGCCGCGCTGGGCAAGCGACAGGCCGAGCGTCTGGAGGCGGTTATCCTCCAGCACCAGCGCTGCCACATCGTTGGTCATGCTGACGAGCAGGGCATTGCGATCGTCGAACGTGAGCCGGCCTTCGATCATCTCGCGGTTCAACGGGATCTTGATGTTGACTTCATTGTCCGAACAATCGACGCCGGCCGAATTGTCGATGAAATCGGTGTTGATGCGCCCGCCCTTGGCCGCGAAACCGATACGGCCGGCCTGGGTGACGCCAAGGTTCGCGCCTTCGCCGATCGCTTTGGCGCGGACATCTTCACCATTGACCCGGTGGGCGTCGTTCGCGGGATCGCCCACTTCGGCGTTATTTTCGTCGCGCGACTTGATGTAGGTGCCGATCCCGCCGAACCACAGCAGATCGACCGGGCTTTTCAGGATCGCGGCGATCAGTGTCGACGGATCGATCGCCCCGGCTGCGATGCCGAGGATCGCGGCGGCTTCCTTCGATACCGGAATTTCCTTTTGCGTGCGGGGGAAGACGCCGCCGCCTTTGGAAATCAGCCCGGCATCATAATCGTCCCACGACGAACGCGGCAGTTTGAACAGGCGCGCGCGTTCCTTCCAGCTGGCCGCCGGATCGGGATCGGGATCGAGGAAGATGTGGCGATGATCGAACGCCGCGACGATCTTCAGCGTCTTCGACAGCAACATGCCGTTGCCGAACACGTCGCCGGACATGTCGCCACAGCCGGCGACGATGATCGGTTCCTTCTGCACGTCGACGCCCATTTCAAGGAAATGGCGCTGCACCGACACCCATGCACCGCGCGCGGTGATGCCCATCGCCTTATGATCATAGCCCTGCGATCCGCCGCTGGCGAAGGCATCGCCCAGCCAGAATTTGCGGTCGAGCGCGATGGCGTTGGCGACGTCGGAGAAGCTGGCCGTGCCCTTGTCGGCGGCGACGACGAAATAGGGATCGTCATCATCGCGGATCACCACCTTTTCGGGATGGATGATCTTGTCCTCGATGATGTTGTCGGTGACGGACAGGAGCGAGCGGATGAAGATGCGGTAGCTTTCGGTGCCTTCGGCCAGCCACGCATCGCGGTTGACGGCGGGCGAGGGGAGTTGCTTGGGATAGAAACCGCCCTTCGCCCCGGTCGGCACGATCACCGCGTTCTTGACCAGCTGGGCCTTCATCAGCCCGAGGATTTCGGTGCGGAAGTCATCGCGCCGATCGGACCAGCGCAGGCCGCCGCGCGCGATCGGGCCGCCGCGCAGATGGATGCCTTCCACCCGTGGCGAATAGACCCAGATTTCGCGCCATGGCCGGGGGGCAGGCAGGCCGGGAATGGATGCGCTGTCGAGCTTGAACGCCAGCGCTTCCTGTGCGGCGGGGGCAAAGGCGTTGCTACGCAGCGTTGCCTGCACCACGGCGCGGATGCGGCGCAGGATGCGATCGTCGTCGATCGCGGCGACATTGGCGAGGGCGGCGTCGATCGCGGCTTCGGCGGCCTTGGCTTCCTTGGTTCCCGCGCGTTGCGGATCGTGGAGTGCGGCGAACAGATCGATGATCCGGCGGGCGACGACGGGCGCCTTGCGCAACGCCTGCGCCACCGTATCCAGCCCATAGGCAAGGCCGGTCTGGCGCAGATAGCGGAACCAGGCGCGGAACAGGATCACGGCCTGCGGATCCAGCCCGACCGTTACGATCAACTGGTTGAAGGCGTCATTTTCGGCGTGGCCGGCAAGCACCGCGGCGATCGCCTGTTCGGCCACGCCGGCGCGCGCCATCAGCGCATCGGGATCGATCGTTTCATCGAGTTCGAGCAGATATTCGTGGATGTAGCCCAGCGCGCCGGCATCGAGCGCGGTGGGTGTTTCCTTGAGCACGCGAAACCCGAATGCTTCGAGCACCGGCACGGCATCGGACAGCGGGATCAGCCCGCCCAGCCGATAGCATTTGAGCCGCAACCGCCGTGGATCATCGGTGAGCAGCCGGTAGAGCCGGGCGCTGCGATCGTCGGCATCGTTCAACGCACGCAGGCAAATGATGTCGCGTCCGGCCTCATCCGCCGGATAGCGTTCGCGATAGGCTGGCGGAAAAGCCGCGCTGAAGGCCAGCGTCATGCGGGCGGCCAGCCCCGCGCCAACCTGTTCGGCCAGCGCGGCTTCCACCGCCGGGTTCCAGCCGCGCACCATGCGTTTCAGTTCGATGTCGAGGGCCGCAGCATCGGGTATGGCAGCGCCGGGCTTGAGATCGAGCGTGTAGCGGATCAACGCCACATCGCCGTCGCCCAGTTCGATGGCCCAGCTGGAAATGGTGGCGCCGGCCTGTTCTTCGAGCAATTTGCCGATGGTGACGCGGCGCCCGGTCGACAGGTCATCGCGCGGCAGCCAGACAAAGGCGAACAGATGGCGTTCGAGCGCGGACGACACCAGCACCAGCTTGGGCCGGGGCCGATCCGCCAGCGACATGGCCGCCAAAGCGAGGGTTTCCAGCCCGCTTGCGCCCACCGCGACCAGGATGTCGTGCGGCAGCGATGACAAGGCATGGCGCAGCGCCTTGCCGGCGTGGCCCGATGGATCGAAGGCGTATTTTTCATCAAGCGCGGTGAGGCGCGCGCGCAGCACGGGCACCTTGTCCGATGGTGCGCGCAAGGCGGCGCTGGTCCACAGGCCGGCATGGACCGATACGCCGGCGATCCGGCCATCGACGCGGTGGGGCAGGACGATCAGGTCCATCGGCACGCGGCGGTGGACGGTGGCGATGCGATCGGCCTTGAGGATCAGGGGCGCTTCGCCGCCGGTTTCGAACCGGGCCAGCGCCGCCTGGCGGGATTCCTCGCTCCAGATTGCGGCTTTCGGGTTGGCGAGGATGCCAAGGGCTGCGCCATGGCTGCCATCGGCCAGTTCGATGCGGTGGCCGAGCAGCGTGAAATGGCGATCGCCGAACCAGCGCAGCAGGGCGGCCCCTTCGCCATCGGGCAGGCGATCGGCATCGTCGCGCAAGGCGATCTGCAAACGTGGCCAATCGGTAACGGCGGCGCGCGCGTCGGCCAGCACGGCTTCCAGTTCGTCGGTCAGCGCGCGGCGGGTGCGCGCGTCGGCGCGCTCGATTTCCATATAGATGATCGATTCGCGGCGTTCGCCGCTGGCATCGGCCGGCAGGACCGCCGTCAGCCGGCCATCGCCATCGCGGCGGACGGGCACGACGGGGTGGAGCAAGCGGTGGATCGCCAGCCCGTGCGCGCCTACCGCGCCCGCCACCGAATCCACGAGAAAGGGCATGTCATCGTTGATGACGGCCAGCCGCATGCGGCGGCGGCCTTCTTCGCCACCGGCCGATTCCAGGCGGACGAGCGCCCGCCCGTGGGGGCGTTCGGCGGCGGCGGCGGACACGAAGCCGGCGGCGGCGGCGCGTTCCTCATCCGACAGGCCATCGGTTTCGCCGGGCAGCGCCCCGCGCGTCAGCGCTTCGCCAATTGCGGTGGCAATGGAATCATCGATCGTATCGGCAGGCGTCGGGCTGGTAGCCGGCATGTTCCGCTCCTTGGCCAGCGGCTTGGTCGCCGCTTGTGGCTGTTCCGAACAAACTTATGCGCCCCGCCTTTGACAGCCGCAAGGCGGGACAAAGCCAAGCAATTCGCGGCCCCAAAGCGGGATCGCGGCCTTTCTGGCGGGCCGCGTCGCGCAGGCGTTTTGTAATATAATTACGTTCTGCGGAAACGAATCGGCGGGTCAGCCGGCCAGGGTGCGCAACGCGCGTTCGAGCATCTTGTCTTCGGGGGCGAGGGGGGTGAGGATCGCGACCGATCCGTTGGCTTCGCGCCGGCCAACGAGCAGCAGAAACTCCTCCTCGACCGGGCCGAGATCGACATGCGCGCGGGCCGGGGCGGTGCGCAGCTGCGTGCGCGGATCGGCCGGGGCGGGGCGCGTGGCCGGGCGGCGCGCGGCGCGTTCGGCCGCGACGATGCCCTTCAGCCCGCCATCATGCGTTTCCAGCAGCGCGCGCAGTTCGCCCAGGCCCACGCCGGTGCGGCGGGCATAGGACAAGGCCGCGGCAAATTCGGTCAGGCGGGTCTTGTCATAATCGGCGCCGAAAACCAGCTTCACCACCGGCGTCATCGGCGCGCGCGCCTGCGCCTTCAGCCCACAATCGGCCAGTAGTTCGGCATAATCCTCGGGCTGCGCTTCGGCGACCAGCGCAAAATCATAAGACAGGCCAAGCGCGCGGTAGAGCGCCGCGCGCGTCCGGGCGCGGGCATGGCGCACCGCATCCGCCGTTTCGCGGGCCAGCGCCAGGCGATCGGCCAGGCCGATATCGGCGGTGGCATCATAACCCTCGCCCGGTTCGGCATCGAACCAGTCGGTATCGCGCGGCTCCTGCGCGACCGGGAAAGGCGCGCAGGCGGCATTCGGCCCATCGGCCCACGCCACGGCCGGCGGCGCTTCGTGCAGCGAATGCTTCACCTCCTGGTTCAGCGCCTTGGCCTGTTCGGGGGTGACGACTTCCTTCCAGTTGATCACGCCGTAGACGAAATCAATCTCCTCCCCGCCGGACGAAAATGGCATGAGGATGCCGCGATAAAGCGTGTTGGCGCCGCGGTGGTTGGTAAATTCGGCCTCGAAGCCGATCGGCGCGCGGTTGGCGATGATTTCCAGATAATGATCGGTCAGACGCGACAGCAGCGATCCGCTGGGCACTTCGGCGATCGATGCGATGCCGTCCTGATGCTCGCCCTCGTCGCGCAGGCCCGCGCCCAGAAAGGCGATCGTCGGATTTTCCGGATCGCGGCTGAAATCCATCAATACGCTATGCGGCCCAAAATCCTCGATCCCCGCCGGATCGAGATCCTGGATCGACGGGTAGGGCCGGCCATCGAGCAACGACACCCAGTAATTATAGGCACGGACGTGCATCCGCCGCTCATCGGTGCCGATCGCGGGGGGCGGGTCCATGCGGGGTTCGACGCCGGATTCGTCGATTTCCGTGTCGATCGCGCGCAACGTATCCATGCCAATTGTCCCCGCGCGGCGTGATTGCCGGGATTGCTGTAGCCCTGAACATGCGCACGGCATGGTTTACGTTTGGTAAAATCGCATGCGGGGCGCGTTCGGCGGGGAAGGGCGCTTGTCATCCCCGAAACACGCTGTTAAGGGCCGCCGTCTTGGAACGCCGCTTTAGCTCAGTTGGTAGAGCATCGCATTCGTAATGCGGGGGTCACAGGTTCGAGTCCTGTAAGCGGCACCAGTCTCATCCTAAGCGCTTGAGACGGCCAAGAAGCCACGGAAACCATATATTTGAGTTGGCTTGCACGGTACAAAGCCAAGGTGCAAGGGCGTGGCTGTGGGGGCCGCATCCCGCCCGGCTTCACCGCGACACCTGCCCCCGTACCAGCCTAGCTGGCATTGATGCCGTCGATGATCAGGCGGATTATTGCGCGGGTAGTGGCTTCCCCGATCTCGCCGTCGCCCAAAAAGAGGCGCAGGACGACCGGACCCATGATGGCATCGATGACGAGTTCGATATCGTCCGGCTGCTTCAATTCCCCCCGTTCGATCGCTTCGACGAGGATGCGGCGCATCGGTTCCTGGCGTTGCGCGATATAGGCGTGGAGTGCGTCCATCAATTCGGGGTGGTCGGCGCTTTGCGCGAACAGCGAGGGGAGCATGGTGACCATTCGCGTCTGCACCTGGCGCTGGCCGGGCACGTTGTTCACCAGGTCGACGAAGGTCTGGATGAACGACGTCAGGTCATCGACGACGTTGCCCACGCGCGCATGTTCGATCGGCGGAATCGCGCCAAGCGCCGCGATCACCAGTTCTTCCTTTGAAGACCAGCGCCGATAGATCGTCGCTTTGCTGACACTGGCGTCCGCCGCGACGCGATCCAGCGTCAGCCCCTGAAATCCGCGTTGGATGAGGATCATCATCGTATGATCCAGAATGGCGCGTTCGACATCCGGACTGCGCCGCCGGCCCGGCCGCAAGCGCATTGCATTACTGTCAGCCACGACGCCCCCTTTTTTGCGCTTGGCAGCGTTATGCGGGCGGCCCGCCGCCGTCAACGGAAGCCGGATCCCAAAAATTCTGTTGCGTACTGATGAGTACCTATTTATCTGGAAAATTATATTTAAGAATATTCAACGCATAAAATAAACAATAAGGTACCGTTGGGTACCCATCAGGAGGGATCCCCATGCTCGACAGGCGCTTCTTTGCCACAGCGGCGCTGTGCGCGTTCGCATCGGCCATTCCGGGCGCGGCCCAGGCGCAGGACGCGGCCAGCATATCGGGCGACGATATCGTGGTGACGGCCTCTCGCACCGGCGCTTCGACGGTCAGGGACACCCCGATCGCGATCACCGCACTGACCAGCGAACAACTCGGCCAACGCGGCGTAAGCGACATTCGCGGCCTCGCCGATTATGCCCCCGGCCTGCAAGTCGCCGATTTTTCGGGCTATGCGCAGATATTCATCCGCGGCATCGGATCGAACGATCCGTTCGCGGGGACCGATCCCAGTTCCACCGTGCATCTCGACGGCGTCTATCTGGGACGCACGCTCGGCTATTTCTCCAGCTTTCTGGATGTCGAGCGGGTCGAAGTGCTGCGCGGTCCGCAGGGCACGCTGTACGGCCGCAATTCGGTGGGCGGCACCATCAATGTCGTGACGCGCGCGCCGACCGAAGAGTTAACGGGCGAGGTCCAGATCGGCGGCGGCACATTCAACGCGTTCAACGCGTCGGCCTATGTCAGCGGCGGCGTGGGCGGTGGGGTCAAGGCCAGCCTCGCCGGCCAATATCGCCGTCACGGCAATTATTTCGATAATGTTTCGACCGGGGGCGGCCTGGGCCGCGAGCGCAACGTCGGGCTGCGTGGCCAGGTCGCCATCCCGCTCGGCGAACGTGGTGAGGCCACGATCCGCGCCGACTACACCCGGCAGAAGGGCCGGCTGGTCGGCTATTCCAAGCTACTGGCGCCCACGGGCGTCCCCACCGATGACGCGATTCTGGGCGATTTCGACAAGGTGTCGCTGAACCGCACGAACAGCGAGGACCAGAAGGCGGGCGGCGTCGCGGTGGACCTGCGATACGAGTTGAGCGACGCGGTCACGCTTAAATCGCTGTCGTCCTGGCGCAAGCTGCGCGGCACGTTGAGTTATGACCCCGACGGCAGCTCGATCGATATCGGCCGCACTTTGGTGGACCTGCATCAGGAACAATATAGCGAAGATCTTTCGCTGACGGTGAAGACGGATCGGCTGACACTTCTCGCGGGATTATTCTATTTCCAGGAACGGGTGCGTGAACCGCTGGTGTTCACGCTCGCCGCGGCCGGATTCAGCAATTTCCGCCTGCCAACGGTGAAGACCCGTTCTTATGCGGCCTACACGCAGGGCGAATTCAACTTTACCGATCAGCTGTCGATCGTCGCCGGACTGCGTTACACGAAGGAAAAGAAAACCCTGGCGGGCGATTTCCTGTGGACGTCATCCGCATCGCTTGATCTCGATGAAGCGCTGGCCGCGCCGCCGCTGGTGGGCATTCCCGGCTTTTATGATCCGTTCGTGGCCAATGCCAGCAACACCTATCACGCATGGACGCCGAAATTCGGCATCAACTTCAAGCCCGATAGCAGCACCCTGCTCTATGCCTCGGCCACGCGCGGCTTCAAGAGCGGCGGGTTCGACATGGGCACGACGACCAAAGCGACCGCCGAAGCGGGGTTCGGGCCGGAAAAGCTGTGGTCGTACGAGGTTGGCGCGAAGGGCAGCTGGTTCGATCGCAGGCTGAACCTCAACCTTTCCGCCTTCCGGTACGATTATAAGGATCTTCAGGTCACATTGTTCGTGCCGCCATCCTATGCGCTGACGCAAAATGCCGCATCGGCGCGGACCTATGGCGTCGAGCTGGAAGGCGAGGTCCGGCTGTATCCAGGATTGAGCATCAACGGCACGCTGGCCTATCTGGATGCCAAGTATCGCGATTATCCGGCGGCCTATTCGGCGATCTTCGGATCGTTCGATGCCAGCGGCAAGCGCCTCAACAACGCGCCCGAATGGGCTTATACCCTTGGCGCCACCTATGCCTTTGCGGCCCTTGGCGGCGATAGCTATCTGGGTGCCGATTATCGTTGGCAGGACGATATCTATTTCAGTGCCGCCAATGATGGCGTGGGCGGCATCACCGGTCATCTGGAACAGCAGCGAAGCTATGGCCTGCTCAATGCGCGCCTGGGCTGGAACAGCAGCGATGGCCGTTATGGCGTGAGCGTGGTCGGGCGCAATCTGCTCGATAAGGACTATGTCGTTTCCACGGCCAGCTACACATTGGCGGTGGCGGGCCGCCCGGGCACGCCGCGCACCGTTGAGGCGACTTTCTCCGTAAAATGGTGAGCAATTCGATAGCCGTGCCAGCCGGTGCAGCGCATGACGTGACGGCCGAAGATGACGGCCGGAAAAATTTGGAATGGAGAAGAGCATGACGAAAGGCGTTGCGGTCGTCACCGGCGCGAGCCGGGGGGCAGGCCAGGGCATTGCCCGCGCGCTGGGAGCGGCGGGCTATACCGTCTATGTCACTGGACGCAGCCAGACGGCGGACGCGTCCCCGCTGGGCGGAACCATCCATGAAACGGCAGCGGAGGTGACGGCTGCCGGGGGGCGCGGGGTCGCCTTTGCATGCGACCATGGCGACGACGAAGCGGTACGCAACCTGTTCGCCACCGTGGAGCGTGACGAGGGACGGCTGGATATTCTGGTCAACAACGCCGCTGCGGTCAGCAACGATCTGATCCAGCGCGGTCCGTTCTGGACCAGGCCGGTCAGGATGGCCGACATCATCACCGTCGGCCTCCGATCAAGCTATATCGCGGCCCATGCGGCCGCGCCCCTGCTCGTCGCCAAGCCCGGTGGGCTGATGATCTTCACCTCGGCGCCGGGCGCGGTCAATTATGCCCACGGCCCCGCTTATGGCGCGCAAAAGGCCGGGACCGACAAAATGTCGGCCGATATGGCGGTGGAATTGCGCCCCTTTGGCGTGGCATCGGTCTGCATCTGGATGGGCCTTTTGAAGACGGCACGGTCGGCGGCGTCCATGGCTGAAAAGCCGGGCCAGTTCGATTTTCTGTTGCCCTATATGGAAACGCCCGATTTCACGGGGCGCGTGATCGCGGCGATTCACAGCGATCCCGATATGATGGCGCTGTCCGGGCGTACCGTGATCGGTGCGGAGCAGGCGAAGGAATATGGCGTGCTTGATATCGACGGCAACAGCCCCGATTCCCTGCGCCCCGTCGTCGGCGGTCCGTTCAAATATGACGACCTCATCATCGATTGATGGGGCCGGGCAGGGCGTTGGCCAGACGCTCTGCCCGAGAAGGGCCATTCGAAGAGGTTGACCCGCTCGGTCGGCGTTACTGCCCATTTTCCCGACAAACGGCTACGCCATGAAGAAAGATGGCGGCAGCTTCGTGGGACAGCGCGGCTCGCTCATCATCGTTCGGTGGGGTGGGGAACGCGATGAAGCGCGAACCATAGGTTGCCAGGACATGGAAGGCGCGCGCGGTCAGGTCGTCCGGCGCCGCTGCATCATAGTGGTGCAGAACCATGCGAAGCGCCTGCACGGACAGCGCGAGGGTCGCGTCATAATATTGCCGCCCCAATTCCGGGAATGTCCTGCTTTCCTCGATCAGCGCGCGAACGATCGCGATATTGTCCGGTGTCAGATGCCTGTCCAGAATGTTGCGGCACAGCCGCGCGAGGGCTGTTTCCAATGTTTCGTCGGGGATCAGGGCAAAGGGCTTCGTTTCGGTAAGTTGCTGAACCCGCCGCATGACGACCTGTTCGAACCCGCCTTCCTTGCTGCCATATTGGCGGTAGATCGTTGCCTTGCTGGCGCCAACCGCCGTCGCCACCGTGGCCATGTTGGCCCGATGATAGCCTTTCTCCAGAAACTCCCGCAGCAGCGCATCGAACAGGGCGGCCTGTTTTTGCGGCGACATGCGGGTCTGAACTGGCGGGCGGGTTTCCGGCGGCGTGGCCGAAATGGGCGTTGCCGGCTGGTCCTGTCCGATCGGATATGCCGGCGGGCTGGCGGCTGACGCGCGGTAACCGGTGAGGAACAGGTCCACCATTTTCGCGCTTTGCATAGCCCGCATTGGCGCGGCCGGGGCCGGATAGCCAAGAAGATAGCGGCTGCCTTCGACGCACAGGCTGCCGAAGCGATTGGCGGCGGCATAAGCGCTGGCCACCTGGATCTTGTTGCCGCCGATCAGCTCTTCGAAATAGCCGCCAAATTGTGCCCATGCGGTCAGGCGCTTGCTGTGAATGCCGCTCGCCAGGTCGGGAAAATGGCGGATCGCGACGATGCTGGCGCGAAACATATCCCGGTTGCGATCGGTGACGAACAGATCGAACAGGTGGCTGGCGAGGAAGGCAAGGGTTGGCCGCATCGCCCTGTTTTCGGGGCGGGCGACCAGAAGATCGACGTCGGTATCGGCAAATATCCGATTGGCGACCGCGACGAACAGGTCGGCCTTGCTTGCCCAGTCCCGATAGATTTCGCGCTTGCTGACCCGGGCGTCGTTGGCGATCGATTCGACGCTGCAGCGTTCGAACCCATCGACCAGGAAACGCCGTTCGGCCGCATCGAGGATGCGTGTCTGCCTATCGATTTCGGCCGTCATAAGTGGAACGCTTGCCGTCCTTCTTCGGGGTTTGGCCAATAGCCCGGCACGCCGGTTGATGTCCATCCGACGTCCCATGATTGACCGGTACGGTACCAATCGGTACCAGGCGCGCAGGGCATATGTCGATGCCCGTGCGCGCACCCGCAAGCCGCCGCTGGTGGCGGTTGTTCGCGCGCCGGCAAATAAGAATGATGAAAGGGGAGGGGGGATTGAAAGCGACAGGAAAGCTGCTTGCGTCGGCAAGCCTTGCAGTGGCGCTGCTGGCACCCGCCGCGCGCGCGCAGGTTTTGGAACAGGTGCAATCGGCCGACAGCCGGATTGCGGTGGCAGGCACCAGGGAAAAGTGGATCGGTGCGCCCGTCGCTCCCAAGGGCGCACCCAATATCGTCGTCGTCCTGCTCGACGATGTGGGCTTTGCGGCCAGCGCGACATTTGGTGGCGCGGTGCGGACGCCGGCGCTCGACAGTTTGGCGACAAGCGGGATCACCTATAACCGGTTCCACACCACATCGGTCTGTTCGCCAACGCGGGCCGCCCTGCTTACCGGCCGCAACGCCCATCGCGTGGGCGTGGGCACCGTCATCGAACATCCCTATCCCGGCTATGATTGGGCCTGGCCGAAAAGCACCGTATCGGTTGCGCGGGTGCTGCTGGACAATGGTTACAGCACGGCCGCATTCGGCAAGTGGCACAACACGCCAAGTGCTGAGATCAGCCCCGTCGGCCCGTTTGATCGCTGGCCGACGGGCCTCGGTTTCCAGCATTTTTATGGTTTCATGCAGGGCGAGGACAGCCAGTGGGAACCGCTGCTGTATCGCGATACGACAGCCGTAGATGCACCCAAGCCCGCGACGGGTGACTATCATTTCGGCACGGACATCACCAACGAGGCGATCGGCTGGTTGCAGACGCAGGCGTCGCTCGCCCCCGACAAGCCCTATTTCCTATATTACGCCGCTGGTGGTGCCCATGCGCCGCACCATGTTGGCCAGGAATGGATCGACAAATATCGCGGTCGGTTCGATGCGGGGTGGGACGCATATCGCGAGGAGGTGTTCGCCCGCCAGAAACGGATGGGGCTGATCCCGCGCGATACGGTGCTGACGCCGCGCCCGGCCGAACTGCCGGCATGGAACACGCTTTCGGCCGATCAGAAGCGGCTCTATGCGCGCCAGATGGAGGTGTTCGCCGGTTTCCTTGAACATACCGACCATGAAATCGGCCGCCTGCTCAATCGGGTGCGCCAGGGACCGAACGGCAAGAATACGCTGGTTTTCTACATTGTCGGCGACAATGGCGCGTCGGGTGAAGGTGCGATCGACGGGTCGGACGTGGGCCTCGCCAACATCATCTATGGCCTGCCTTCGACGGTGGACGAGCAATTGTCGCATGTCGACCAACTGGGATCGAAACTGTACGACAATCATTACAGCGCCGGCTGGGCGTGGGCGACGGGCACCCCATTTCGGTGGATGAAGCGGGTTGCATCCTTCTTCGGCGGCACGCGCAATCCGCTGGTCATATCCTGGCCCGACAGGATCAAGGGCGATGCCCGGCCGCGTAACCAGTTCGCCGCCGCGAACGATATCGCGCCGACCATCTACGAGGCCGCCGGCATCCGTTTTCCGGATGCAGTGGATGGTGTCGCGCAACAGCCGCTCGACGGGGTGAGCTTCGCCGATAGCTTCACCAGCGCGGCCGCGCCGTCGCGCCACCGCATCCAATATTTCGAAGAATCCGGGAACCGCGCCATCTATCAGGATGGCTGGATCGCCACCGTCCAGCGTTCGGTGCCGTGGGTTCTGGCGTGCAAGCCCGATTTTTCGAAGGATCGCTGGGAACTCTACAATATCGACAAGGATTTTTCGCAGGCGCATGACGTTGCCGCGCAGAACCCTGCCAAGCTGAAAGAGTTACAGGCGCTGTTCGAGCGCGAAGCGCAGGCCAACCACGTCTATCCGATGCAGGACGGCTGCATCGTCAAGACGGCGGGCAGCCAGACGATCGACGGCAAGGGCGCACCGCCGCCGCCCGTCGCCCCATCGCGCTTCGTCTATCATGCCGGGCTTGCCAGGTTGCCGATCGCCAAGGCACCCAATTTCCTGAAATCGCACCGGATCACCGCGCAAGTGGAAATCCCGGCGGCGGGTGCCGAAGGTGTGCTGCTGACCAATGGCGGGCGCTATGGTGGCTTCGCGCTCTATGTGAAGGGCGGCAGGCTATTCTATGAAAGCAACTTCTTTGGAAAAGCCGCGACGGTGATGGACGCGCCGCTGCCAACCGGCACGGTGGAAATCGTTTTTGATTATGCCCGCGAAGATCCAAAGCTGTTCGGCGGCGGGACGGGGCGGCTCGTCATCAATGGCAAGCCGGTTGCCGAGCACCGGTTCGACCGGATCGGCGCACCCGCCCAGTTTGGCAGCATGGGTGTCGGCCGATCGCATGGCGGGCCAGTTTCGGCAGCTTATGACGGTGCGTTCCCGTTCACCGGCACACTCAGGCAGGCCATCGTCGATGTGCGGTGACGGCCGCCAGGCGGTTGACAGCAGCGGCAAATCGGGGCGGGATTTCTGCCGGCTCTGAAAGCACCATGATTTTCTGTCCATAAGACCGGTTTCAGCACACAATATGCCTATCCTTGGCGCGGGGCGGACCTAATGTGCATCCCGAGAATAAAGACGAGGGAGGAAGCCGCACATGGGCGCGCGCCTGATGAACACCGCAGGGCTGGTTCTGCGCCACGACGCCTGGGACGGCGCCCGGCATGATGGCGGGTCGCCAAGATGATCCGTCATCGTCTTGACATCGACGTGACCGACGTGGCGGACTTTGGCGAACCGGCGCATTTGGCGATTGAACTGCTGTTGCCCGAGGACAAGCCCGCTGGCCTTCTGTTCATCTGTGTGCCTGGCGGCGGGATGAATGGTCGCTATTTCGACCTGCCGACCCCGGACGGCGAAGCCGAAGTGAGCTTTGCTCGCACCATGGCGGCGCGCGGCCATGCGGTTGTCCTGATCGATCCGCTGGGTGCCGGACAAAGCACCCGCCCGGCGGATCTCTATCTGTTGCACCCTGATCGGATGGCCGCGGCGGTTGGTGTCGCGACGGGCCATATTCTGGAAGGATTGCAGACGGGCGCCTTGCATCCGGGAACGCCGGCCGCGCCGGCAATCCGCGTGATTGCAGCGGCCCATTCGCTGGGCGCATTGATTTCCGTCGTGCAGCAGGCCCGATACGGCCAATATCATGGCCTTGCCCTGATGGGTTTCCACATCGGAGGGACGCCGGCCTATCTGACCGACGCGGATCGCGCGCTGGATCTGGATGATGCGCGGGCCAATCTGGTGGATATTGCGCGTCAGCGTTTCCCGACGCCGTGGCATGAGATGCCCGCACCATCGAGCAAGCGCCCGGTATCGGCCGCAAGCGCGAGTGACAGGGTGATGTCGACACCATCGATGATGGCGATGCTGCCCAATATCGTCGCAAAGGATGCGGCGTCGATCACGGTGCCGGTGCTGATTGCCCTGGGCGATGCCGATCTGCATGGCGATCCTTACCGGACGCCGCAGGCCTATAGCGCAAGTCCCGAAGTCACGCTGATCGTGCTGCCCGAAACCCGGCATAACCATTTCATCTTTCCCAGCCGGACGCATCTGTTCGATCGCGTCGCACGCTGGGCCGAAAATCTGCCATGAAGGCGCTGGTTATCGGCGGCGGCGGGCCTACGGGGCCGCATGTCGTCGAAGGTCTGCGCCAGCGGGGCTACACGGTCGCGGTGCTCAATCGCGGCGTGCATCCCGTCTCGCTTCCGGCGGATGTCGAGCAGATTGTTGGCGACCCGCATTTCCTCGAACCGCTCGAAAAGGCCATCGGCAACCGCCATTTCGATCTCGTGGTGGCGAGCTATGGCCGGCTGGCGACCGTCGCCCAGGCCCTTGCCAACAGGACGCAGCGCTTCATCGGGGTCGGCGGTTTCGTTGGCTATCGGGGCTTTTACGTGCCGGAGGCTGGCTATCCCCGCGGATTGCCCGTGCCGGTGCCGGAAACCGCGCCGCTGGTCGCCGATCCCGCCGAGCATCGTTTCGCTGCGCTGGTGGCTTCGGCCGAAGCCGAGGTTTTCCGCCACCATCCGGGCGCAACATTGCTGCGCTATCCCTATGTCTATGGCCCGCGCCAGTTGGTGCCGCGTGAATGGTCGATCGTCCGGCGCGTGCTGGATGGGCGGCGGACGATCGTGCTGATCAATGGCGGCATGGGCCTGTTGATGCATGGTTATGCCGAAAACATCGCCCATTCGGTGATGTTGGCCGTGGACAAGCCGGCCATCGCATCGGGGAAGATCTATAATTGCGGCGATGAAGTGCAGTTGGATCTGCGCCAGTTCGTCGAGGTGGCCGGCCATGCACTGGGGGTGCCGCTGGAAATCGCCGCGGTGCCCGACACGCCGGTCACCCGCGCCGCGGCCCTGGGCCAGGCGACCGATCACAAGCTGATGGACCTCCATGCGATCCGCAGCGAACTCGGTTATCGCGACGTCGTTCCCACGGTCGAAGCGGTCGAACGCACCGTGCGCCACTATGCCGACAATCCCTTGGAACGTCATGGCGAGATTGAGCGGCGGATGTTCGATGTTTTCGATTATGCGGCAGAAGATCGCCTGATCGCCCTGGCCCGCGAATTTGCAGCGCGCGCCGAGGAAGTCGACGTGACGCCGCGCGAGGATGCCCATCCTTATCCGCATCCCACGGAAACCCGCGAAGGGCCAGATCATCGTGGCCGCTGATCTGGCCCGGATGCTGCGCGCCAGGCGCGTGGCCGTGATCGGCGCATCCGAACGCAATCCATTTGCCGCGTCGGTGATCCGCAATCTGGATCATTTTGGTTTTCGCGGCGATGTGCAACTGGTCAATCCGCGCGGCGAACCGGTGGCTGGTCGTGCGACGCTGCGGCGCGCCGGCGCGTTGGAAGGGCCGATTGACGCGGCCTTCGTCTGCGTGCCGTCGGATCAGGTGATCCCGACCGTCGAGGAAGCGGCGGATGCGGGTGTCACGGGTTTCGTGGTGGTTTCGTCCGGCTTTGCCGAAACCGGCGCGGATGGCGCGCGGGCGCAGGAACAATTGCGGGCATTGGCAGGGCGGACGGGCGTGACGCTGCTAGGCCCCAATGCGCTGGGCTTTGCGAACTATGTCGATGGCGTGGCGCTGTGCGCGCTGGAGCGGGAGAACCGGCGGGGCAGTTTCGGGATCGCTTCGGTTTCCGGCTCGGTCGGCGGCTATCTCGCCAAAGTGGCGCATCTTAGGGGGGTCGGGCTTTCGCATATGGTTCTGGCCGGCAACGAAGCCGGCACGACGATCTCGGATGTGGTCGACTTCCTGGTCGATGACCCTGATACGCGTTCCATCGGCGTGTTCCTTGAATCGATCTACGATCCCCACCTCTTCGCCAGCGCGGCCGAACGGGCGATGCGGGCGCACAAGCCGATCGTGATGCTGAAGGCTGGCGCGTCGGAAAACACCGCCCGGCTGGCGATGGCGCATACGGGCGCGCTGGTGGGCGATGACCGTGTGTTCGATGCGGTGGCGCGCGAATTGGGGATTTGCCGGGTCACGTCGTACGAGGACATGATCGCCACGGCGATGCTGTTGGAAAAGACCGGTCCCCGCGCCAGCGCGGGCGTGGCGATGCTGACCATTTCGGGCGGATCGGGCGAGATCGCATCGGATCTGGCCGAACCGGCCGGCGTTTCCTTTCCCCCTTTCTCGGATGCCATCCGGCCCGAACTCGACGCCATCGTCAGCGGCTTTGGCCAGACGCACAATCCGCTGGATGTCACCGGGGCCGCGCTACGCGATACCGGGCTGTGGGAACGCCTGCTCAAGACGATCGCAAAGGACGAAGCGATCGGCCTGCCCTTGTGCATCTGGGATGTGCCCACCGGGGCCGAAGCGGCGTGGATGGCCGAGACACTCGCGTCGATCGCGCGTGGTTATGCCGGCTATGCCTGCGTGCCGCCGGTGATTTCGACGGTCAGCGAAACAGTGAGCGATTACGGCATCCAGGCGCTGGCCGAGGCGGGCATTCCGGGCGCGATCTGCGGTCTTCATCCGGCGATGGCCGCCCTGGCCGCGCACGCCCGGTGGAGCGAGCGCGTGCTCGACATGCGGCCGGTGCAATTGTTCGCGGCAAGCGATGCCATGCCCGCAAGCCTGCCCAGGGGCGAGCGGGCTTTGCTGGATTGGCTGGCCGTTCGCGGCGTTCCGGTGACGCCGGGCGTGATCGCGGGCAACGCGGATGCCGCTATGTTCGCGGCCGACGCGATTGGCTATCCCGTTGCGCTCAAGCTGGCCGCAGCGGATGTCGCGCACAAGAGCGAGATTGGCGGCGTGCGCCTTGGCCTTGGTGACGGTGCGGCGGTTCGCGCGGGTTTCGATGCGATCCTCAACGCGGTTCCCAATGGCGTTGCCGTGGACGGCGTGGTGGTTTCGCCGATGCGTGACCATCAGATCGAACTGATCGTGTCGATCAGCCGCGATCCGGTGTGGGGGCTGATGCTGGCCCTGGGGCTGGGCGGGATCTGGGTGGAACTGCTGGGCGATTCCGTGCTGCTGCCGCTTCCGGTGGATGGCGCGCGGGTGGTGGCGGCATTGCACAGGCTGAAGGCCGCGCCGCTTTTCGCTGGCGCGCGCGGAAGGCCGCCGGTTGACCTGGATGCCGTGGCCACGGCGGTGGTCGCGATCGCCAATGCCGCGCTTGCGCTCGGGCCGGGGCTGACGGCGCTGGAAATCAATCCGCTCGCCATCTTCGCCGACCGCGCCGAAGCCATGGACGCATTGCTGGTTTAATCTTCGTGGTGCGATCCGGAACGCCGCTCGATCGGTTTTCGAACGCATCGGCCGAACCCGATCATGCGGCAAAAATCCCGTGCGCCGCGCAAGTGGACCTGATTATCGCGGCAGACCTTGCAGGAAAATATGCAGGGCAAGGTCTGCAACTTCCTGCCCACTCATCGGGCCGTCGGCGTTGAACCAGGTGTGGGTCCAATTGATCATGCCAAAGTAAAGCATCGCGGCTGCGCGACACTTTTCCGGATTGTCTGCCAGGGGCGGCGAGAGGGCGGCGATGATCGTTTCCACCATCGCGATCAATTGGCGTTCGCTGACAACGATCTGCTGGCGCTGCGCTTCAGGCAGCTTGTCGAGATCGTTGACGAGAACCTTGTGACGCGCTGACGCATCGACGTACAGTTCCATGAAACGGTGCGTCAAACTGGCGAGCTTGCGTTCGGGATCGGCTTCGTTCTCGACCTCGGCGACAACCAGCCTCAGCACGCTGATATGGCCGTCCATGATCTGGAACAGAATATCATCTTTCGATGAAAAATAATGATAAAGCAGAGATTTGGACATGCCGCACGCGACCGCCAGATCGGCGATGGACGATCCGAGGAATCCGGACGTGGCATAAAGCTCGGCGGCCTTGTCCAGGATCGCTTCGCGTCTGTCGTCATAGTCCGCGGCCTGGGTACGTGCCACCGTTTCGCCTCCGCCTTTATCCGTATCGTGTCCTAGGCGACGGTCGAGTTCAGAAGCAAGGGCGGCCGATCCTCAGCTATCGAAATCGAGGGTCGCGCCATCGTCCAGCGGCACGGCCTGGCATGCCAGGACATAGCCTTGTGCAAGGTCTTCGGCGCTTAATCCATAATGGGCCTTCATCTGGACGCGCCCGGAAATCAGGCGCGCACGACAGGTGGCGCAAACGCCAGCCTTGCAGGCGTAGGGCGCGGGCATTCCCGCGGCCCGGGCATTTTCGAGGATGCTCCCTTTTTGGCTGTCGAAGACCAGCGTGCGCCGCCGGCCATCGAGTGTGAGGTGGACGCGCAACCCTTCGGCGCGCCTTGCGAGAGCCTGTTGCGCTGCAAGCTGCGTTTCGTTGGGCCTGTCCACGGTGAAGCGTTCGGCCAGGATGTGGGCGATGGGCATGCCCGCGCCGGCCAGCCCGCTTTCGACGGCGTTCATCATGGGCGCGGGGCCGCAGACAAAGGCGGCGTCGATTTCACGGGCCGGGATCAACGTGCCGATGAGCTGCGCGATCTTGTCGCTATCGAGCCGGCCATTGAACAGATCAATATCCTGTTCTTCTTCTTCAAGGAAATGATACACTTCAAGACGGGCAAGATACCGATCCTTCAACGCGGCGAGTTGTTCGAGAAACATGATCGAGGCGCTTGAACGATTGCCGTAGAATAAGGTGAAACGGCATTGCGGCTGCCGCGCGAGCGCGGATTTGACGAGCGACAGAATGGGCGTGATGCCGGACCCGCCCGCAAAGCCGAAATAATGCGCCGGCGCGTCGCCGCCAAAATCCCAGGTAAAGCTGCCATGGGGCGGCATGACATCGACGGCCGTGCCCGGTACGAACATCGTGTTGGCCCATGTCGAAAAAACGCCGCCGGGGATTTGCCTGATCGCTATCCGCAGTTCGCCATCTTCGGGGGCCGCGCAGATCGAGTAATTGCGCCGGACATCTTCGCCGTTGATCTTGGCGCGCAGCGTCAGGTGCTGGCCCGGTCGAAACCGGAAAGCGGGCCGCAGGGCATCCGGCACGTCGAACCGCACCGACATCGCATCGTCGGTTTCGCGTCGAATGTCCGTGATTTCAAGCGGGTGGAATGTCGCAGACATCGGTGTCCCTAATGGCATTTGAAGCGATCGAACGGCTCAAGGCAGCGATTGCACTGCCAAAGCGATTTGCAGGGCGTGGATCCGAAACGGCTGATTTCGCGTGTATCGGCCGTGCCGCAGCGGGGGCAGGGCGCAGTTGCGGTTTCACGGTCGCGCGATGGCGGGGCGATGCCGTAGGCGAGCAGCTTGGCGCGGCCTTTTTCGCTGATCCAGTCGGTCGTCCAGGGCGGCGCCAGGACGGTTTCGATCGCCATCGCCTGAAACCCGGCTTCGTCGAGCGCTGCGCGAATGGCCTGTTCGATCGCGCGGGTTGCCGGGCAGCCCGTATAGGTTGGCGTGATCCGCACCACTGGCGGATCGATCGAGACGGTGCGCACGATGCCGAGGTCGACGATCGAAACCACAGGGATTTCCGGATCGGAGACGGTGGCGAGGACGCGCATGACGCGTTCGTCGGCAATCGCGGCTACCATCGGGCATCCGGGTGGCTGCGGGGCAAATGCTGCATCACCGCGAGCATGAGCCCGAGATGTTCGGAATGATGGCCTGATCGGCCGCCGGCAATGGCGCGGGGCAGGGGCGGTACGGGCAGCGTTGCCGTGCCCAGAACATCCCCCAGCCGTGCATCGAATGCCGGGCGCAACAGCGCCTTGTCGACACCGGTTCCGGCTTCCACCATCGCCATGTCGATCGCGTCCATCAGGAACAATTCGTCGATGAACCGCCACATCCAGCCAAACCCATCGACCATGCGGGCATGGCTTTCATCGGTGCCGTCGCCCAGGCGGATGACCCATTCGGCGGCAAGATCGGCATGATAGGCGATTTCCTTGACCGCTTTGGCCGCGATCGCGGCGATGCGCGGATCGTTCGATGTCGCGAGTTCTGTGTAGAGCGCGTGCTGCCAGGTGGAGAATAGGAACTGCCGCGCGATGGTTTGCCCGAAATCGCCATTCGGCTGTTCGACGAGAAGGCAATTGCGGAATTGTCGTTCGTCGCGATGGAAAGCGAGCCTGTCCGCATCCCGATCGCGCCCTTCCACCTCGCCCGCATAATCCAGCAGAAGCGTGGCCTGTCCGATCAGATCGAGGCCGAGATTGGCGAGGGAGAGATCGATTTCTATCGTCGGCGCATGGCCGCACCATTCGCCCAGCCGCTGGCCCAGCACCAGGCTGTCATCGCCCAGCCGCAGGAGATACTCGAAAAGAGGCTGGTTCATCACATGTGCTTCACGGCATCGGGAAGATCATAGAAGGTCGGATGACGGTAGATCTTGTTTTCCGCCGGTTCGAACAGCGGGCCGGCCTGATCGGGATCGGATGCCGCAATGTCCGTCGATCGGACGGCCCAGATGCTGATCCCTTCCATTCGCCGGGTATAGGTGTCGCGGGAATGAAGCAGCGCCAGCCTCGCATCCGGCGCATGCACCGATCCGACATGCTTGTGCGCCAGCCCGCCCTTCGAACGAATGAACACTTCCCAGAGCGGCCAATCCTTGCTCACATGATACTCCACATTAATCTGCTGATCGGGCAGCGTGCCTTGCCGCATGTGCCGTGGCCGCATCGCGCACCCAGGCACCGTTCGTCCACGCCGCGCGCCGCGCCCGCATGCGTTCCTTGGCCATCGGTCCTTCGCCGCGCACAACGGCGTGGAACTCATCCCAGTCGATCTGGCCGTAATCATAATGGCCGCGATCCGGATTCCATTGGAGATCCGGATCGGGAATGTGCAGCCCGAGCAGTTCGGCCTGCGGGACGGTGGCATCGATGAATTTCTGGCGTATCGCGTCGTTCGTGTCGCGCTTGATGCGCCAGCGCATCGATTGCGCGCTGTTGGGCGAAAGATCGTCGGGCGGGCCGAACATCATCAAGGATGGCCACCACCAGCGATCCAAGGCGTCCTGCGCCATGCCCTGCTGCGCGGCCGTGCCATTGGCCATGGCCATCATGATTTCATAGCCCTGGCGTTGGTGGAAGCTTTCTTCCTTGCACACGCGCACCATGGCACGGGCGTAAGGCCCGTAAGATGTGCGCTGCAGCGGCACCTGGTTCATGATTGCAGCGCCGTCGACCAGCCAGCCAATCGCGCCGATATCGGCCCAGGTGAGTGCGGGATAGTTGAAGATCGTCGAATATTTCGCGTGGCCCGTATGCAGGGCTTCGATCATCTCCGCGCGCGATGTGCCGAGCGTTTCGGCTGCCGCATAAAGATACAGGCCATGGCCGCCTTCATCCTGCACCTTGGCAAGCAGAATGGCCTTGCGGCGCAGCGAAGGCGCGCGCGTGATCCAGCCGCCTTCCGGCAGCATGCCGACGATTTCGCTATGGGCATGTTGCGATATCTGGCGAACCAGCGTTCTCCGATAGGCCGCTGGCATCCAATCCTTCGGTTCGATGAATTCGTCGGCCGCAATATGCGCATCGAACCGGGCGAGGCGTTCGGCCTCTTCCTGATCGACGGGCGGGGCGTCGCCCGGACGGCCGAGCTGGGTGGTGTACATCGGCGCTCCTGCTGTCGGCCTGTTGTCGCCGATATATAATTGCCCGAACGGACGGTCAAATAATATTCGCTCGCACCTTTGCGCCCGCCGCCGCCGCTTGCGCCCTTTGGGTGATGGCGATTCAATATCGATCAGAAACGCGCTTGCCAATAATTAGCCGACCGTTCATTCTATAAAAAAATAGAGATCGGGAGGGGCCGATGTACGAGACAATTCTCTTTGAAATCAGAGACGGAGTTGCGTGTCTCACATTCAACCGTCCCGATCGGTTGAACAGCCTGACCAGCGCCATGCACGCCGAAATCGCCGATGCGCTGACCCGTGCCGCAGTTGCCGGTGCGGCGCGGGCCTTGCTGCTGACCGGCGCTGGCCGGGGTTTTTGTGCCGGCCAGGATCTCGCTGATCGGGCGGTGGCCCCGGCCGATGATGCGATCGATCTGGGGGCATCGGTCGATCAATATTACAACCCCTTGATCCGCCGTCTGGCGACGCTCGACATGCCGGTGATCTGCGCGGTCAACGGTGTCGCCGCCGGTGCCGGCGCGAATATCGCGCTGGCATGCGATATCGTGATCGCGGCGCGCAGCGCCCGCTTCATCGAATCCTTCGCCCATATCGGTCTCATTCCGGATTCGGGCGGGACGTGGATGTTGGCGCGATTGATCGGGCAGGCGCGCGCACTCGGGCTGGCGCTTACCGGCGAGGCCTTGTCGGCGGAACGCGCCGAAGCGTGGGGCCTGATCTGGCAATGCGTTGATGATGATGCGCTGGCAGCGCAGGCTTGGGCCGTGGCGGCCCGCCTGGCGGTCGGTCCGACCCTGGGCCTTGCCGCCACCAAGCATGCGATCCGCGCTGGCTGGCGGAAGTCTCTCGACGAAGCATTGGACGACGAACGCGATCTGATGCGTCGCCTGGGCCGCTCGGCCGATTATCGCGAGGGCGTGGCTGCCTTTCTCGGTAAGCGCCGACCCGAATTTACCGGCCATTGAGACCGGATCGAAATCATTGGAGATGGACATGCGTATCCGGGGACTTCAGGCCTTTGCGCAAAATCACTGGCGTTCGCGTGCCGGCAATCCAGCGCCCGTGCGATCGGCCACCACCGGCGATGTGATTGCCGAGATTGGCAGCGATGCGCTCGATTATGGCGAAATGCTGGAATATGCCCGCAACATCGGTGGGCCGGCCTTGCGCGGCATGACATTCCACGAACGTGCGCTGATGCTGAAAGGCCTTGGCCAGGCGATCATGGCCCGCAAGGAAGAGCTTTACGAACTTGCCTTTTCAACGGGCGGCACGCGCGCCGACAACTGGATCGACATCGAAGGCGGAGCCGGCACTTTCTTTGCTTATGCCGGAAAAGGCCGGCGGGAATTGCCGAACGGCCATATCCTGATCGACGGCGACACCGAAATTCTCGGCAAGACCGGCACTTTTGTCGGCCAGCATGTTTATACCCCGCTTCAGGGGGCGGCGCTTCACATCAATGCCTTCAACTTTCCGGTCTGGGGCATGCTGGAAAAGCTGGCGCCTGCCTTGCTGGCGGGCGTTCCGGCGATTGTGAAGCCAGCGTCGGCGACGGCCTATGTCGCGGAAGCTGCGATGCGCATCCTGGTTGATAGCGGGCTGTTGCCGGCCGGCGCGGTACAGTTCATTCCCGGCGCCATCGGTGATCTGTTCGATCATCTGACAGGGCAGGATATCGTCGCATTCACCGGATCTGCCGCGACAGCTGCGGCTTTGCAGCAACACCCCGTCATCGCGCGGGAAGCCGTCCGCTTCACCGCGGAACGGGATTCGCTCAACGCGTCGATCCTTGGCCCGGATGCCGCGCCCGATCGCCCGGAGTTCGATCTGTTCGTCCGGGAAGTGGCGAAGGAAATGACGGTCAAGGCGGGCCAGAAATGCACGGCCATCCGCCGCGCGATGGTGCCGGCCCATTTGCTCGATGCCGTGCAGGCCGCTCTGGTGGCGCGTCTTGCGACCGTAAAGGTGGGCGATCCTCGTCGCGAAGACGTGCGCATGGGCGCGCTTGCCAGTCGGGAGCAACGCATCGATGTCCGGGCGAAGATTGCGGAAATATCCCGGGTCGCGCCGATTGTTTTCGGCGATCCCGATCATGTTGATACGATGGGCGACGGGCTGCAAGGCGGCGCCTTCATCGGCCCGATCCTCATGCGCAGCGAAGATCCGTGGAGCGCGGATGCGATTCATGATGTCGAGGCCTTTGGGCCGGTTGCGACATTGCTGCCCTATCGGGATCTGGACGATGCGATCGCGCTGGCCAATCGCGGCCGGGGATCGCTTGTCCTGTCGATCTTCACCCATGACAGTTCCGTTGCCCGTGACATGATGCTCGGCGCGGCACCTTTGCATGGCCGGATGGTGATCATCGATCGGGATTGCGCCCGGGAATCGACGGGGCACGGATCGCCATTGCCGGCACTGGTTCATGGCGGGCCGGGCCGCGCCGGCGGTGGGGAAGAACTGGGCGGCATTCGTGGTGTGAAGCATTACATGCAACGAACCGCGTTGCAGGGCAGCCCGGCGATGTTGAGCCGGATGGTGGGCGAGCAATTGCCCGGTGCGCCGACGATGGACGGTGATCGCCACCCCTTCCGCCTGCGCTTTGGCGAACTGGTGCCCGGTTACAGCCTGCGCACCGGTGCGCGGACGGTGACGCTGGAGGATATCGAACATTTCGCCCATTTCACCGGCGATACATTCTATGCCCACATGGACGAGGAAGCGGCCAAGGCCAGCCCGATCTTCGGTGGCCGGGTCGCGCACGGCTATCTGATTTTGTCGTTCGCGGCCGGCCTGTTCGTGGACCCCGCACCGGGGCCGGTGCTCGCCAATTATGGGCTGGAAAATCTGCGGTTCGTGAAGCCGCTGAAACCGGGCGAGAGCATGAAGGCCATGATCACCGTCAGATCCAAATCCATGCGCACGCCGGAAATGGGCGAGGTTCGCTGGATCGTGCGCGTCACCAACCAGGATGATGATCTGGTCGCCACCTACGATCTTTTGACGATGAATGAGGTTTGATCCGATGGGGATTGGTCTGGATCGCATCGAAACGGCGTCGCGCGATGAACTGCAATCGCTCCAGCGCGATCGATTGCGATGGTCCGTTGGGCATGCCTATCATGGTAATCCACGGTATCGGGCCAAGTTCGATGCTGCGGGCGTCCATCCCGATGATCTGGCATCCCTCGACGATCTGGCGCGCTTTCCGTTCACGACCAAGGCGGATTTGCGCGATGCTTACCCCTTCGGCTTCTTTGCGGTGCCCGAAGATCGGCTGGCGCGCATCCACGCATCGTCGGGCACGACGGGCAAGCCCACGGTGGTCGGTTACACGCGCCGGGATATCGCGACCTGGAGCGACATCGTGGCGCGTTCGATTTACGCGGCGGGCGGGCGGCCCGGCATGAAGGTGCATATCGCCTATGGCTACGGCCTGTTCACCGGCGGGCTTGGCACGCATTACGGCGCAGAGGCGCTTGGCTGCACCGTAATCCCCATGTCCGGCGGGCAGACCGAAAGGCAGGTGCAACTGATTCACGATTTCCGGCCCGCGATCATCATGGTGACCCCCAGCTATATGCTGGCCATTCTCGATGAATTTCGGCGCCAGGGCCTCGATCCGCGCCAGTCGTCCTTGCAGATCGGCATCCTCGGTGCGGAGCCGTGGACCGACGCGATGCGCGATGAACTCGAACGCGATCTGGCGATTGACGCCGTCGACATCTATGGCTTGTCCGAGGTGATCGGACCCGGCGTCGCGCAGGAATGCCGCGAGGCAAAGGACGGGGCAACCATCTGGGAAGACCATTTTTACCCGGAAATCATCGATCCCGTGACAGGTGCGGTTCTGCCCGATGGCGAACAAGGGGAGCTGGTCCTCACGTCGCTTACGAAAGAAGCGATGCCGGTTATCCGGTATCGCACCGGCGATCTTACCCGGCTGTTGCCCGGAACGGCCCGAACGATGCGGCGGATGGCCAGGGTCACGGGGAGATCGGATGACATGATGATTATCCGGGGCGTGAATGTTTTCCCCAGCCAGATCGAAGAACAGATTCTCGCCTGTCCCGCCCTTTCGCCGCATTATCAGATCGAATTGACGCGTCCGGGGCGGATGGATGAGGCCAGGATATTGGTTGAATGCCGTCGCGGCGCGACCGTGGATGAGGGGCGTCGGGATAGTCGCGAACTTGCCGGCCGTATCAAGACGCTGATCGGGGTGAGTGTGGCGGTGGATGTTCGAACCGACGGCGATATCGCCCGGTCGCAGGGCAAGGCCAAGCGCATCGTGGATTTGCGTTCGATCGCCTGATAGCGCGCGATACCCGGCCCTGCCCATGCCCGGCCTGAACGATGCGGTGCCTGCTCCCAAACGCATTCGGTCACCGCACGATATTTCAATTCAGGACCGCGCGAACGCCAACGCGGAGTGCTTGACATCGCGATCCGATTAATTCACCGTCCGATCGGTCAAATAATGGGATCGTCAGCAGCCGATCCGCATTCGATACATGACAGCATGGTGCCGGCCAGATCGGTGTCTGCGGGGGAAGGGGAAATATGAAGCATTCGTCTTGGTGCGCATGGGCGGCGCTCGCGGTATCAGCCATGTGGCTTGCGGCGCCGGCCGCTGCCGCGGCAGATGGTGCGATCGCCGTTGGGCCACGGACGGTTCCTGTATCGGGTCTGATCAGCCCGGCTGCGCGCAAAGGCGTCGAACGCGGCGCCGCGGCATTGGCGAACAGGCGGACGGGAACCGGTTTTCCCCCAGCCTCGGCGGATAAGGCGCTCTGGAAACGGGCGATCGCGGCAGCAGACGCGGCTTACGCGCCGATGATCCCGGCGATGCGCGCCGAAACCCGCGCATCCGTTCAAAAGACGAAGATGGACGGTGTCGATGTCTATGTCGGGACGCCGTTGCAGCCGCGCAAGGATCGCCAGAAACAAGCCGTTCTCCATATCCATGGGGGTGGCTTCGCCATGCTGGCGGACGGCAGCTATGCCGAGACGATGGCCGCGCAAATCGCGACGCGTTGCGGCTGCACGGTCTATTCGGTGAATTACCGTGTGCCGCCGGATTTTCCTTATCCAACACCGGTGGATGACAGCCTGGCCGTCTATCGCGCGCTGCTGAAAACCATGAAGCCGGCGGATATCGCGGTTCAGGGCGAATCTGCGGGCGGCAACATTGCCGCATCGATGGTGCTCAAGGCGCGAGACACGGGCCTGCCGATGCCGGCGATGCTCGTGCTGCTTTCCTCCGCATTCGATCTCAGCCGTTCGGGCGACAGCCATGTCGTGAACGAAGGCATCGATCTGGCGCTGGGCAGCAGTATCGCTTCGCTGATCGATCTTTACGCGGCGGGCAGCGATCTCAAATCACCCGGCCTTTCGCCGTTGTTCGCCGATTTCAGCAAGGGTTTCCCGCCCACCTTCCTGAAAGCGGGCGGGCGCGAAATTCTGCTGTCTGATTCCATCGCGATGCACCGGGCGCTGCGTCGGGCCGGCATCGACGCCGAACTGCACATCTGGGAAGGCATGTCCCACGGGCCTTTCGGTACGCCCGCCGCGCCGGCGCCCGAGGATAACGAGGTTTCTGCCGAGGTAGAACATTTCCTTGAGGCGCATTGGGGCCGCAAGCCGTGATCAAAACAGCCCTTCGTGCCGCCGGGTGATGGTGGTGGGGGCGATTATCCACCGCGACAAAAACTAGACAATAAATATTCAGGGAGGATTCCATGAGGGCTATAATATTGGCTGCCATGCTTTCGAGCACCTATCTGCAGCCAGCATTTGCACAGGAAACGCCGAAGCCTGCCTTGTCCGAAAAGGATGTGGGGCTTGATGAAATTGTCGTGACGGCCCAGCGTCGCGAGGAAAGTTTGCAGGATGTGCCGGTCGCGGTAACCGCATTTGGGGCCGAGGCGCTTGAAAGCGCGCGGATGACAAATGTGCGCAACCTTTCCGGCTACGCGCCCAATTTCCAGGTTACGACACAAGGGCTGCAATCCACGCCGAACATCAATATTCGGGGTATTTCATCCGGCACGGCCAACAATGCGGTAGATCCCAAGGTCGGGATCTACCTGGACGGCGTATATGTCGGCCGCACTGTCGGCGCAGTGTTCGATCTTGCCGATATCGAACGGGTGGAAGTTCTGCGCGGCCCCCAGGGCACGCTGTTCGGGCGCAACGCGACGGCCGGGGCTGTCAGCCTGGTTACGTCACCGCCGACCGGCGAGTTCGGCGTGAAGCAAAATCTGTCTTACGGCAATGACAACGCCTTTCGTTCCCGCACGGTGCTGAACTTGCCTGCGTTCGGGCCGTTCAGTCTGAAACTCGCTTATCTGCATGACGAAGTGGACGGCGACACCGACAATCTGATTGCCGGTCGCACCATCGATCTTTCGCTGCGATCCCCGTCTTTCGGGACGCTGCGCTATGCCGACAAGCTCGGTGGCCGCAACACCGGTGCGGTTCAGGTGGCTGCGCGATTCGACGAAGGCAACGGGCTGACGGTTGATTATCGCTTCGACTATACGGATTCGCGTTCGGTGGGCCGCGCTGCCCAATTGCTCGGAACGCTGCCGGGTGCGATCGGTACGATCCACAAGGGGATACTCGCCTACCAGCCGTTGACCGGCGGCATCACCAACCTCAGCGTCAAGCGATTGGATGCGGTTGCCAATGCGTCGAGCATCGAGCGGGTCGAAGTTCAGGGGCACAGCCTTACGGTGACCTGGGCGCAGAGCGACGCGGTTACCGTGAAAAGCATCACGGCCTTCCGCAAGCTCCACCAGCATCCCTACATCTACGATATGGCGGCAAGCGGCGGGGTGCGTTTCACCGCGGCCCAACTCGGCATGCTGATGAGCGGCAATGTTGCCGGCATACCGGGCGCGCCGGTTGGGCCGAACGACACGTTGTTCTCATTGCTCACCGCCCGGGAAAGCCGGCAGCGGCAATTGTCGCAGGAAGTCCAGTTCCAGATTACCCAGGACGCCTTCGATCTGGTCGGCGGCGCCTTCTATTTTCATGAACGCGCGCCCGAAACCGGCATTGCCGGCATTTTGCAACCGGTGACCAACGGTGTCGTCATTCCCGGGCCGCTGGATGCCAGGTTCGGCAGCGGCACGACCCGATCGACAACGATCAACGATTCCATGGCAGCGTACGGGCAGTTGACCTACCACCTGACCGACACGATCGATCTGACCGGGGGCCTGCGCTATACCATCGACGATCGACAGACCAATTTGTACGCGGTGTCCGGCCTGCAAGGTGGGTCGCTACAGCCGGGCACTTATAAATCCAGCTACAAGAAGCTGAATTACACGCTGATCGGTACATGGCGACCGGATCATAACATCACGGCCTATGGCAAGATTTCGACCGGCTATGTGTCTGGCGGTATCATGAATGCCATACCCTATGGCCCGGAAAGCCTGACCGCTTACGAAGGCGGGCTTAAGACCCAGTTCTTTGGCAATCGCCTGCGTGCCAATTTCGCGGCATTCTACATGGACTATAAAGACCTTCAGACATCGAATTTCGTCAACGGGGTCGTGTCCTTCGCGAATGCGGGCAAAGCGAATATCGCGGGTTTCGAGGCTGAAATCGATGCCATGCCGATCGACGGGCTGACGCTGAGTGGAAGTGCCGGATATTCCGACTTCAACTATAAGAAGTTCGTTCTGAACGGCGTGGACGTCGCGAATGTGGCGCGCCCTGCTTATTTTTCGAAATGGACCACGCGGGCGTCGGCGCAATATGACATGCCGGAATTCTCCGGTGGTGGTCATTTCTTCGCGCGGGTTGATGCGCGCTGGCGGTCCAGCTCAAAAATCGTCTCGACGCCGATTGCTGATCCGGTGATGGAAGATCGGGCGACGACCAAAGCATATTGGCTGGTCGACGGCCGTGCCGGGATTGCGAATTTTCCGGTTGGCGGCGTACCGGTCGGCCTGTCGGTCTATGGGCAGAATCTGTTCGACAAGAATTACTACTCCTTCGGTGCGCCCGTCACCGGCCTGTCGGGCATATATGATCGGGGCCGCACCTATGGCATAGAATTGTCGATGGGATTTTAGGTTCAATCTTGCAGGAACGGTGATCGGCGGATGCTCTGGCGCGGCCCGCAGGCCGTGCGATGAATAGATCGATCCGCAAATCCGATCCCGTTCCTGTCTTTGTCGGCGTTCATTCCCGATGCTGATGGCCGGTATGTTCAGGCTGCTTGTTGCCGGCCCGCACAGCGCGCGGATCAGCGGCGCCGTTCGCACAATTCCCTGAGGCGTTTCAGATCGCGGATGACCCACTTGGTGTCGGCCGAGAAACGCTCGTCATCCATGTCGGGCTGGCGAAAAAGCGTCAGCATCACTTCCGCGCCGTCGCCATTCTGGATGACACGCAAAGGAACGCTGATTTCCGCGCCACTTTCCGTTTCGACGACATGATCCATCACGCCATGCGGATTGTGCGGGGTGAAACGGATGCGGACAGGGCCTTCCGGTCCGTCCGTGAACCAGCCGGCGGCATCTTCGCGCAATTCCGACTGGGCAAGGCCGGAGGCCCATTTGGCGAAGAATGCCGGCTGCCAGATCTGCTCGTACAGATCGCGCCATTCACGCTTGATCGACACACTGAACGTGCGGGCCGGCAGCATCGTCATTTTCCTTTGGCTGGTGGATGGCCTCGGTAGGGCGCGGGGGGCGGATTGTCACGATGGCGCTTGCGAAAAGGCGCGCGCATGGTCCCTTATGCGCCCGCTGCGATATCCGCCGCGAATGCAGGAGGACGCCCATGCGTGATGCGACCGATCCGATCCCGGCCTTTGCCGTGCGTCATGGCCCGCGCGCGCTGGCAATCTAGCGCGGGCCATGGCCGTGCAGGTGGCTGACCAGGCCGCACCCGGCAGGCACAACGGCCGGTTGGCCGCGACGATCGGCGTGGTCCTGGTGCACGGCCTGCTGGGCTATGCGCTGATCGCGGGTCTGAATGTGCGGATGGTGCCGGTGCTGGCCGATACGTTGAAGATGTTCGACGTCCGCGAAACGCCGCCACCGCCGCCGACGGAAGAACCGCCGGCCATGCAGCGCGCGCATCAGGGGGCGGCGGCCCCGCCCAACAAAAAGGCGGTGGCCAAACCGATCGTGGCCCCGCCGCCGGTGGTGCGGGTGGATGTGCCGCGCCCGATCGCGGCCGCGCCCGTGCCGGCCGCCGGCAGTGCCGCCATTGCCGGGGCCGCCATCGCCGACGGGCCTGGATCGGGCAGTGGCGGTGCTGGAACAGGGACGGGCAGTGGTGGCAGCGGCACGGGCGCAGGCGGTGGCACGGGCGCCGTGCTGATCGCCGGACGCATCCGCGATTCCGATTATCCGCGCGACGCCAGCAAGGCGCGGGCCGGCGGCACGGTGATCGTGCGTTTTGCGGTCGGCACCGATGGCCGGGCAAGCGGCTGCAAGGTCACCACGTCGAGCGGCCATGCGGACCTGGACAGCACGACCTGCCGGTTGATCGAACAGCGGTTCCGCTACCAGCCGGCGCGCGATGGGCAGGGGCGTCCGGTGGCGGATGTGAAGGGGTGGAAGCAGACATGGTGGCTGGAACCGCGCTGAACCGGGCGGCGCGCGATTTCCGCTGTTGACGGGGCCGTGTAATACAGAATAATCGTTCTGTAACGAATCGAAGGCCCGTAACGCTCATGCCACGCCCTGCCAGCTATGATCGGACCATGGTGGTCGAACAGGCTACGCTGCGCTTTTGGGAGGATGGCTTTGCGGAGTGCGACGTCGAAACGCTGACGCGGGCGGCGGGCGTGAACCGGCATAGCCTGTACAAGGCGTTCGGCGGCAAATCGGGGCTGTTTCTCAGCGCGCTTGACCATTATCTCGCTACGGTTGCCGCCCCCTATATCGCGTTGCTCGAAGGCGGTGCCGGGCTGGATGAACTGGTCGCCTATTTCGAAATCGCGTCGGGGGTGATCAACCGTACCGGCCATGGCGATATCCAGGGTTATGACCGGCGCGGCTGTTTCATCACCAACACCGTCGCCGAACTCGGCCGATCCCAGCCGGAGGTTTCGGCGATCGTCGACGGCTATTATGACCGGGTCGAGCGCGCCTTTGCGGGGTTGATCGCGCGCGGGCAGGCGGCGGGTTCGATCCGCGCCGATCTTGATCCGGGCGCTACGAGCCGCTGGCTGCTGCTGACGAGCCAGGGGATGAGCGTCGCATCCAGGATGGGCGCCGTCGCCACTGATCTGCCGAATATCATTCGGGCCGCGCTCGCGCCGCTGCCGGCCTGATCCGCACGCTTCAATCTTCACGCATCGCCCACGCAAAGGAATGCCAATGATGGACATACCGACCAGCGTCACCCTCGACGCGCATCTCGCCAAGGCGGGGCCGGCCGCCGACACCTTCGCCCGATTGTGGGTCAGCCTGTGGCGCCAACAGCATGTCCCGGCCGCGACGCTGGAACTGTGCCGGCTGACGCTGGCCCGCATGCACGCCGATCCGGCCGAGATTGCGGCGGTAAACCCCCATCTGCCCGCGGATGCGATTTCGGCTGAGCGCCGGGCGGGCGTGTTGGCGGGCGAGGCGCTGGAACAGCCGCATTTCTCCGACGCGGAAAAAGCGGCGATGCTGTTTGCCGAATATTATTGGATGGATCCCCAGTCGATCACCGACGAGGCGGCCGACGCCGTGAAGGCGCATGTCGGCGAAGCCGGGCTGGTCCTGCTGATCGAAGCGCTGGGCTGCATCGACGGCCGCATCCGCGCCGCGCGCTGCCTGCGCGATATCGCTGTCCAGTTTTCCGCAAAGGAGGTCGCTCATGTCGGCTAAGCCCCGCGCCAACGGCCCCGGTACGCAGACCGGCAATGTCATCCGCGACAGCGCGATGGGGCTGGTGCCCGAAACCGTGTCTGAAATCATCACGCTCAACAGCCATGTCTGGCGCGAAAGCCTGGTGCCGCCGACGCTGCTGGAAATCATCCGCCTGCGCAACGCGCGCACGGTGAACTGCGTGTTCTGCAAATCCGTGCGCTACGATGTCGCGCGCAACGATGGGCTGACCGAGGACCGCGCCGAAATGGTGGCCGATGGCTATGCCGAAAGTGCGCTGTCCGATCGCGAAAAGCGCGCGATCATGCTGGCTGATTCCTATCTGGGTTTTCCGGCCGGGGTGAATGCCTTTGCGGCCGAACAGATCACGGCTGAATTCGCGCCGGACGAAATCGCATCGATGCTGGTTGCGCTGATGACGTTCAATTTCACGTCGCGCATGGCCGTCAGCATCGGCGGAATGCCCGAGGACGGGACGCTGCCGATCATGGAAGTGTCGATCGCCATTTCCGCGGGTTGAAACAACAGGTTCGAAAATCGATCTGGGGGAGAGGGACTATGATCCGGGATATTGCGGCACTTGTTGCCGTCGCGCGCGACCATGCACGGACCGAAGGCGAAGGCGATCTGGATGCGATCCTCGCGACGATGGAAGGCGAGCCGGTCTATGATTTCTATCCGATCGGGCGCCGCTTCACCGGCATGGATCGGACGCGGCGTTACTACCAGCATTTCATCGCCAATGTTCAGCCGCAGATCGCCGGGTTCGAACAGCATAGCGAGTGGGTTGGCGAAGATGGCCTGGTGCAGGAATATTCGGTGGTGCTGCACCCCGCCGGCCAGGCGCCCCGCCGTCACCGCATCCTTGGCGTGCTGACGTTCGGCGATAGATTGCTGTCGGGCGAGCGCCTTTATTCCGACGAAGCGTTCTTTCGCACGCTGATCGGGCCGATATGGGACGAATTGGAACCCATCCCCTGATCGGATGACTTGATCTCTCCCGGAAACAGTCTGGTCATAACCACGCCCTTGTTGTGATCCCTGCCATCCGCAAGGATGCCGCCGCAAACCCGTGAGCCGGCGCCGGCAAGCGCCGCCCGGGAACACAGGTATGACTGCGAAAACCGCAGCATGGCAGGGGGGATTGAGCCGGTTCATGACCGGCTGAACGCATGATCCCGCCTTGCCGGCAAAGGGAGGGATTATGAAGTTTCGCGCCAGACTGATCGTACTGATGAACAGTGTTGCGGCCACCGCCATTGCAGCGCCCGCGCTGGCGCAGGATAATGCCGCCGGCGCGGCATCGGCCGGGTTCGATGATATCGTCGTCACCGCGCAGCGCCGCGAGGAACGGCTGGTGGATGTGCCGTTGTCGGTTTCGGCGATCAGCGAACAGCGGCTGGAAGCCGCCGGCGCGACGACGGTCGCGAACATCGGCACCGTCGTGCCCAACATCCAGATCAACGAAACCGTCGGCAATACATGGAGCCCGCTGATTTCGATCCGCGGGCTTTCGCCGGCCGGCGATACCAGCCTCGGGCGCGACCAGCCGGTCGGCATCTATATCGATGGCGTGCCGGTATCGAAATCGACCGGGGCGGCCTTCGATACCGTCGATCTGCAACGGGTGGAGGTGCTGCGCGGCCCGCAGGGCACGCTGTATGGCAAGAACACGATCGGCGGGGCGATCAACCTGGTGACGCGCAAGCCGACCGGCGAGTTCGGCGGCCAGCTGGTGCTCGGTGCGGGCGAGCATGATCTTTATACCCAGAAGCTGAATTTCGACTTGCCCGCGATCGAAAGCGGGCTTGGCACGCTGAAGGCCAAATTCGGCGTATCCGGTCGGCAATTTGGCGGTTTCTTCAAGAATGACGGGCCATCGCGCGATTTCGGCGAACAGGATCAATGGGCCGCCCGCGTCGGCCTGCTGTGGGAACCGACGAGCAATCTTTCGATCGGCTATGCCTATGACATCACCGATAACAAGGGCACGGGCGTGATGTTGCCGATCAGCGCGCCGGGGCTGATTTCGCCGAACGGCCCGCCCACGCTCAGCCCGCTCTACCCGCTGATCCAGAATGCGATCTACACCGATCGCCCGGATCGGATTTCGACCGACGCCACCGGGCGCAGCAATTTTCGCGTATTCGGCCATGCGGTAACGGCGGAATTTGATGCCGGCGCAACGCCGATCGGCGATGTCACGCTGAAATCGATCACCGCGTGGCGTGGCCTGCAAACGCGCAGCAACAGCGATTTCGATGGCACGCGCTACGATCTGTTGCGTTTCACGCTTGATAATGATTACCACCAGTTCACGCAGGAATTGCAGCTGATCGGGACGGCGGCGGAGTTCCGCTACACGCTCGGCGCCTTTTTCATGCGCGACAGCTATAGCGTGTATAACCCGCGCTGGTCGGTCGCGCTCGGCAACAACAACCGCTACGATCTGAGCGACCGGGGGGCGCATAACAAGTCGATCGCCGGCTATGGCCAGCTTACCTGGAGCCCGTCCGCGCTGGACGGCAGGCTCGATGTCACAGGCGGCCTGCGCTGGACGAAGGAAACGAAGCGGGTTCGCAACCTGTTTTTCTCGTTCAGCAAATATGCGGCCAACCCGGCCGATCCATTGTCCGGCGTGTTCCAGCGCGATGCCAACGGCAATCCGATCACGCGCAGCGGCGGGCCGGCACTGGGGGCATTGCCCACTGGCAACGGGCCGGGGCCATATGATCTGATCCCGCTGGAAAATGAAAAATCCTGGTCGCGCCTGACGCCCGAGGCCAGCATTTCCTTTGCGATCCAGCCTGATTTCAACATCTATGGCCGCTTCGCCACGGGTTTCAAAAGCGGTGGCTATAACGATACCGCCGCCGCCAATTCGGCCTTCAACACCGCCTTCAATCCCGAAAAGCTGACCTCGTTCGAACTGGGCACCAAGGGCGTATTTCTGGATGGCCGGCTGGGGCTTAACCTTGCGGTCTATCACAGCATCTACAAGGATTTTCAGGCCGGCGTGTTTGTTCCCGCGCTCATCACGACCAACATCATCAATGCCGGCAAGGCGACGTTCACCGGTGTCGAGGTCGAAGGGCAGGTGCGTCCGATCGATAATTTCACGATCAACTTCGGCTATGGTTATACCAAGGCCAAATATAAGGAATTCATCCTGCCGACCGGACAGGATGTCACCAAAAGCTATGTCGTGCCGCTGGTGCCCAGGCATAATTTCCAGATCGGCGGGATGTGGCGCATCGCGGTGGGCGATTTCAGCCTGACGCCCAGCCTGAATTATTCGTGGCGCAGCGGGCAGCACAGCAACATTTCGCCCGATCCGCTGACTTACCGTCGGGCCTATGGCCTGGTGGATGGCCGGATCGCGCTTGGCGGGATCGATCTGGGCCGCGGGGCGGAACTGGAATTTTCCGTCTGGGGCAAGAATCTGGCCGACAAGCATTACATCACCAGCGCGATCAATCTTGGCTTGTTCACCGTCCAGCAATGGGGCGATCCGCGCAGCTTCGGGGCGGAAGCCAAGCTGAAATTCTGATCCAGCCCGCGCCGTGCATTCCGTGGTTGCGCAACAGCATAAGCCCGGCCTGTCGCGTGTCGCCTTCGTCTCGCTGTTCGCGACGACGCTGGCGACCGCGATCGGCAATACCGGGCTGATTTCGGTGATGCCGGCGGTGGGGCGCGAAATCGGGATTTCCGATTTTCTCATCGCCAGCATCTTTTCCCTGTCGGCGCTGATGTGGGCGATATCGTCGCCTTATTGGGCGAAGCGATCCGATCGCAGCGGCCGCAAGCCTTATATTCTGGTCGGTTTGTGCGGTTTCATCGTTTCGATGCTGGGCTGCGGATTGGTGGTGCTGGCGGGGCTTGCGCAGCTGGCGGCCCCGGTCGTCATCTTCCTCGCCTTCCTGATCGTTCGATCCACCTATGGCATGTTCGGATCGGCGGCCGGGGCGGCGGCGCAAGCCTATGTCGCCGATCATAGCGCCGGGGGGCGGCGCGTGCGCGAAATCGCGGCACTGGGCGGCGCGCTCAGCCTTGGCACAATCCTGGGGCCGGCGCTGGCACCCTTCCTGATCCTGCCGCCGGCGGGGCTGGCGGGACCGATGTTCCTGTTTGCGCTGGGCGGTATCGCCATTCTGCTGCTCGCCATGGCTGCCCTGCCGCGCGATCGCGCAATGGCGTGCGCGCAGCGGGGCGACGGCACGGGCATCAGCGGGCGCGAAATCTGGCGCGATCCCCGCGTCCGCCCGTTCCTGATCTATGGGTTCGCGATGAGTTCGGCGCAGGCCGCCAACACCTATACGCTGGGTTTCCTTGTCATCGATCGGCTCGGCCTGCCGCCCATTCAGGCGCAGGGCGCGATCGGGATGGCGATGGCCGCCGGCGCGATCGCCGGGCTGGTGGCGCAATGGGGGTTTGTCGGGCTGGCGGGGATGATGCCGCGCGCGCTGCTGCGCTGGGGTTCGGTGCTGGCGCTGATCGGCAATGGGCTGATCGTCGCACTACCGGGCTATATGTCGCTGCTGGGCGCGTTCGCGCTGATCAACCTGGGTTATGGGCTGGCCCGGCCGGGTTACACGGCTGGCGCGTCGCTGGCCGCGTCCGATCGCGCGCAAGGGGCGGTGGCGGGGGCGGTGGGATCGATTGCCGGGGCGGCGATCGTCGTGTCGCCGGTGGTTGCGGTCACGCTGTACGAATTGTCCGCGCCCAGCCCCTTCATTGTCCTTGGCGGGCTGATGGCGGCCTTGTCCGGTTATGTCTGGATCAACCCTGCACTGGCGGAAAACCGCAGCCGCACCGGCGCGATCGTTTCCTGTGAGCGATAGTATGTGCGCGGTGGTTGCCTTGTGGTGGCGCAAGCCGGCGCGATAATCTTCAGCATCAGAACAAGCCGCCGGGACGGCCGCGATGCGCGGCAGGCGAAAGCCCCGCGCAAGCGACAGCAGGAGTAATGTCATGGATCGCTATCTCGTCATATCGTCCGACGGCCATGTGGGGCTGCCGCCCGAACGCTATCGCGACTATCTGGAAAGCAAATATCACGCTGAGTTCGATCAGCGCCTCGCCATCGAAATCAAGAATCGCGAGGAACATGAAAAACTGTTCCTGCTCGACGATTTCAACACCAAATGGCGTGCGCGCGTGGGCGACGGCCTGGAAGGCGCGTGGGATCCGGTGATCCGCAACCGCGTGCTCGATCAGGATGGCGTTGCCGCCGAAGTGCTGTTTCCCGATGGCATCACCGAACGCAACGCCCCGCCGTTCGGCGCGGATGTCGGCCTGCGTCCCTTTGGCATTGCCCCCGAACTGCAATGGGCGGGTGCGCGCGCGCATAATCGCTGGCTGGCCGAATTTTGCAGCCAGGATCCGGTGCGGCGGATTGGTCTCGCCGTGATCCCGGCGCTGTATGACGTGGACGAAAATCTGAAGGAAATCCGCTGGGCGCGCGAAGCCGGGCTGAAGGGCGTGTTTCTGCCCGCGATCATGGATGGCTATGCCATGTACAACCATCGGAAATATTATCCGATGTGGGATTTGCTGCAGGAACTGAACATGCCGGTTCATTTCCATTCGGGCGGCGCGCCGGCGTATGACACCAGCCAGCCCGGCTGGATCGGTACCTATCTGTCCGAATATGCGTTCTGGCTGACCCGGCCGATGTGGACGATGATTTTCGGCGGGGTGTTCGAACTCTATCCGCGCCTGAAGGTGGCGTTCACCGAAGCAGGCGGCGAATTCTGGTTCCCGTGGGTGTTGGAACTGATGGATATCCGCGCGTCGGTGAAACACACCAGCGGCAAGCTGGGCGATTATAATTCGAACCTGACGATGAAACCGAGCGAGTATTTCGCGCGCAACATCTGGGTCGGCTGTTCGGCGCTGCCGGATGAGGAAACCACCGAATCCTATTACAAGATCGGGGTCGACCGGATCATGTGGGGCACCGATTATCCCCACCCCGAAGGCACCTGGCCGGCCACCCTGGACAAGATGACGATCAGCCTGGGCGGCCTGCCGGACGTGGATATCCAGAAGATGCTCGCGGGCAATGCGTTGCAGGTTTACGACGTCGACAAGGATGCGCTGTGGAAGCTCGCCGCCGAAATCGGCCCGCGCAAGGCGCAGTTCGATAAACGTGCCGCCTGAACGCGAGGCGGTGAAGGATTTGGCCCGGACTGTGAACAATCCGGGCCAGCCGGGCTTTCCCCCGCGCCCGCATCGGTTTAGCTCTTCTCCCCAAGTCGCCTTCGAAGCGGCATTGCAGGGGACGAGGCAGGTGACGTGGCGCGGCATTGAGGAGTTTCTGGCGGTCGTCGATACCGGCAGCTTCACCGCCGGGGCGGAGGCGCTGGGCGTTTCCAAATCCTATGTCAGCAAGATGGTGAGCGAGTTGGAAGCGCGGGTCGGCGCGCAATTGCTGGTGCGCACCACGCGGCGCTTGTCGCTGACGGCGGCGGGCGATCTGTTTCAGCAGCGCTGTCTCGAAATGCGCGCATCCCTGCTCGATGTCGAACGGCAGATGGCGCAGTTTCAGGAACGCCCGGTCGGCCGGTTGCGGGTCGGCCTCAGCGATATTTTCGGCGTCACCTTCATGTCGTCGATCGTGGCTGAATTCAGCGCGCGCCACCGGGAAATTTCGCTCGAAGTGGTCGCCTATCTGCGCGAGGCGGATCTGGTGCAGGAACAGTTCGATGTCGTCATCCGCTATGGCAAGCTGGTCGATTCCGGGCTGAAGGCGCGGTTGTTCGGTTATCTGTCCTACTGCCTGTGCGCGTCGCCCGAATATGTGGAACGGCATGGCTGGCCGGATAGCCCGGCGGGGCTGGCATCGCATGCGTGTCTGGCCGATCTGGGCGGCTATTTCCATTTCAACAGCCAGGATGGCGCGCAGGATCGGGTCAAGGTTTCGGGCGCGTGGAAAAGCAATAGCGGCATCGCGCTGGCATCGGCGGTGCGCCATGGATTGGGCATCGCGCAACTGCCGATCAGCGTGATCCGCGACGATCTGATGGATGGCCGGCTGCTCGCGCTCAGCCAGGATTGGGCCTTTTACGACAAGGAGGTGTGGGCGGTGTTTTCACCCGGCATGATGCCGGCGGCGACCCGCGCCTTCATCGATCATCTCGCCGCCAGTTTCGAACATGCCAAGCTGCGCCCATGGATGCGCCCGGCGATGAACGCGCTGACGGCGCATATCCGGCCAGCGCGCTAGGCCATTGTATTTGTAGGCGCACAGTCCGTCCGCGCGGGGCCACTTCACCGATAGGCTCAGGCGGTTATTCTGATAGTCCAGCGCCAAAAAGCGATGACCGGACCGGCGCAAAGCCGGCCGGGGATGGGAGAGTGCGATGCTGCAACGGTTTCCGATGGCGATACCCTTTGGCTGGTTCTTCGTCAGCTACAGCGATGAAATCGCCGTTGGAGAGGTCAAACCGCTTCATTATTTCGGGCGCGATCTCGTCATTTTCCGCGGGGAATCAGGCACGGTCGGCCTGCTTGATGCCTATTGCCCGCATCTGGGCGCGCATATGGGGCATGGCGGCACGGTCGATGGTGATCGGCTGCGCTGCCCGTTCCATCACTGGGCTTACCGGGCCGATGGGTTCTGCGTCGACATTCCTTATGCCAAGGTGATGCCGCCGGTGGCCAAGCGCGAACCGATCGCGCGGCCCTATCCGGTGGCGGAAAAGAATGGCGTTGTCTGGGCCTGGTATCATCCTGACCGGATCGAACCGACCTATGACGTGATCGACCATGCCCCGTTCACCGAAGCGGGTTGGAGCAAGACCGTCCGCCGCGAATGGACGCTGGCCAGCAACCCGCAGGAAATCGCCGAAAACGGCGTCGATTTCGCGCATTTCGAATATGTCCACGGGATGGAGGCGGTGCCCGAGGGCACGACCGTCTATGACGGCCATATCCGCCGCAGCAACGCGCATGGCGAACGCGCCGTCGCCATGCCCGACGGCACGACGAAGATCATCCCGTCCAGCGTCAACACCATCCAGAATGGCGCAGGCCAGAAATTCACCGAGCTGAAGGGCGTCGTCACATTATCGCTGATGGTGCTGGCCACCCCGGTGGAGGCGGATCAGGTGGAACTGCGCTTCTGCTTCACCTTCCCCGAAACCCCCGAAGGATCCCCCGCGCATCAGGCCGCGCTGACCGCGATCGACTATACCTGCGGGCAGACCGGCGTCGAAGGCGACATTCCGATCTGGCACCACAAGATCCACCGCGCGGAACCCTTGTTGTGCGACGGCGACGGGCCGATCCTGCGCTTCCGCCGTTATTTCGAACAATTTTACACCGAACAGGAAACGCCCCGGCAGATGGCCGCCGGCTAGGCCGGGCATTTCACGACAGCGATGATCCACGCGCAAGGCAGCGGGCCTGGCGCGACAGGGAAGTTTTGCCCGCAGGAAAGGGACAGATATGGCCAAGCTACGTTTCGTTCAGGGCCCGGTCGCGACGGCCGCGACGTCGGGCCTCAACAATACGGTGCGCACCGTTCGCGCGCTGTATGAAGCCGATCCCGAAATTATCCATGCCATGCTGCCGCGCCCGCTGGTGGCGGCGGCGCGGCCCGAAATCTTCCTCCAGTTCGCGCATGTCGCGATGCACGTGACGCCGGAAACGACGATCGAGATCGGCGCGCTGACGTTGGGCGTGATGTGCGATTATGAAGGCACGCCCGGCGGCTATGTGTTCCACATGGCGATGGAGGGCGAAACCGTCGTCACCGGCGGGCGCGAACGCTTTGGCGAACCGAAGAAGATCGCGGAAACCACCTTCGACAAGAATGGCGATCATGTCCGCGCCACCTGCAGCCGCCACGGCATCACCTATTTCGAAGTGGAAGGCACGATCGGCGAAGATCAGGGCGTGCCCGCGCCGTTCGAGGAATATTTCTACTGTTACAAGGGCCTGCCATCGATCAGCACGCCGGGCGAGTTTGACGGCGACGTCTATCTGACCCGGCTGAACTGGAAGCGGAATTATAATCTGCGGCGCAAATTCGACGGCGCGATCAAATTCCATGAATCGGCATATGATCCGCTGGTCGACGTGCCGATCCGCCGCATTGTCAGCCTCGATTATGTCGAAGGGGCGACCAACACCAGCGGCCAGCTGCTGCGCACCGTGCCCGGCGAATGGATCGCACCGTTCTGGGTGGGGCGGAACGACGCGCCGACCAATCCCGGCGTCGATATCGCGCTGGCTGGCGCAAAGGCGGCCTGATGCGCGATTTCAAGGGCCGTGTCGCGGTCATCACGGGCGGGGCGAGCGGGGTTGGCCGGGCGATCGGCACCCAGCTCGCGGCCCAAGGCGCACGCGTCGTGCTGGCCGATATCGATCAGGCGCGGCTGGATGCCACCGCAGCAGAGATTGCGGCGGACACCGGCGGCGATGTGATCGGCATGCAGGTCGATGTCACCAAGGCGGGTTCGGTTGATGCGCTGGCCGATGCGGTGTGGGCGCGGTTTGGCGCGGTGCATCTGCTGTTCAACAATGCCGGCGTGGGCTTGGGCGAGGCGCAGCGCACGATTTGGTCGCTGCCCGCCAACGATTGGCATTGGGGCTTCGACGTCAACGTGTTCGGCGTCGTCTATGGCATCCGGGCGTTCGTGCCGCGGATGCTGGCGTCGGGTGAAGAAGGGGTGGTGATCAACACCTCGTCGGCCAATGGTGGCCTGCGATCGCTGCCCAACACGCCGATCTATGCGGCGTCGAAGGCGGCGGTGACGAGCATCAGCGAAGTGCTGCACCAGCAATTGCTGCGCGAAGGCGGCAAGGTGCGCGCCGCCGTGCTGTTTCCGGGGCCGCATGTCGTGAACACGTCGATCCTTGCGTCCAAGCGCAATCGCCCGGCGGACTATGGCGACGATGACGGCAACAAGCCGGCTTATGAAACGATGGAGGATCTGGTTCGCACCACCGGCCTCAAGATGGCGTTGACCGAGCCGGAAGAAGTGGCGAGCTTCGCGATCGAAGGGGTGCGTCAGGGCCAATTCTGGCTGCTGCCCGAAAGCGCGGACGGGGACGCCAAAGTGATCGAACGAACGGAAAACCTGCTTGCGCGCGCCAATCCGGCGTCGGCCTGGTAAAGCATAAAGGGACGCGCGCATGGCGACTTCGGCAGCATCGGAACCAGCCCTGACGCGCAGCGCGCCGAGTGCCGCGTATCGCTGGTATGTCGTGATCGTCCTGTCGCTGGCTTATTGCTTCAGCGCGATCGACGCGCGCGTCCTCACCTTGCTGGTGATCCCGATCAAGCAGGATCTGGGGTTGAGCGATTTCCAGATCAGCCTGTTGCAGGGGTTCGCCTTCGCCCTGCTTTACAGCGTGGCGGCCATCCCGATCGGCCGGCTGGTGGATACCAGCCGCAACCGCACCCGGCCGATCGTGTGGGGGGTGCTGTTCTGGTCGATGATGACGATGCTGTGCGGGCTGGCGCGCAGTTTCGGCGCGCTGTTCGCCGCGCGGATCGGCGTGGGGGTGGGCGAAGCGACGCTCAGCCCGACCGCTTATTCGCTGATCAGCGATTATTTCGATAGCCGGCGGCGCGCGCTGGCGATCAGCGTCTATGCGATCGGCTACCCGATCGGCGGCGGGCTGGCGCTGATCATCGGCGGCGCGTTGCTCCATTATTTCACCGGGATCGGCGGCGGCATCCTGCCGGTGATCGGGGCGCTGGCGCCGTGGCAGATGGTGTTCATCGTCGTCGGCCTGCCCGGCGCGATTATCGCCCTGCTGCTGCTGACGATCCGCGAACCGGAACGGCGCGAACTGGCCAAAGGGTATGAAGGCCGGGCCATGCCCTTGGCGGAAACCTTCAGCTATCTGCGGGCGAACTGGCCGCTTTATGGCGTGCTGATCGGCACGATCTCGCTGATCGGGATGCTTTCGATCGGGGTGTCGCTCTGGTATCCGACCTTCCTGATCCGCACCTATGGCATGACGATCGGCCAGGTCGGCCTCTATTACGGCATGGTCATGCTGGTTTGCGGGGCTGTCGGCACGCTGATGGGCGGCTGGCTTTCGGGCCGGCTGATGCGCGCCGGCCGGGCGGACGCCAATCTGCAGATCGTGCTGGTGACGACCGTGCTGAAGGCGCTGCCGCTGATCGTCGGGCCGCTGATGCCCAATGCCACGCTGGCGCTGGCGTTCATGGCGGTCGGCACGCTGATCGGCCAGGCGGCGCAGGGCGTGATCATTTCGGCCATTCAGGATGTGACGCCCAACCAGCTGCGCGGTCAGGTGATGGCGCTGACCTTGCTGTGCGTCAATCTGGTCGGCCTTGGGCTGGGGGCCAGCTTCATCGCCGCGATCACCGATTTCGGTTTCGGCGATGAAGGCGCGATCCGTTATTCGATCGCGCTTGCCGGTGCGATCCTGCTGCCGGTGATCGTCGGCCTGCTGCTGGTCGGCCTGCCAATCTACCGCAAGGCGTTGGAGGCGCGGGCCTGATCCCCGCGCCGATTTTTGGATTCAGCGATCGACCCGCGCGCTGACGCGGTGGAAGAATGGCCGGTGCGGGGCGCTGCCGCGCTGGATGTCGTGAAAGATGCCGGCGCCCAGCTTGGGCAGGATCGCTTCGACGATCGTCACATGTTCCAGGTTGCGCACGTCGATATGCACGTACAGCGCGTCTTCGAAGTGGAAGCTGACATCGGTTTCGGGCGGGCAGGCATCGATCAGCATGGCAGCGATCCGGCGCAGTTCATCCGATACGATGTTCGGGCGCGGGGCCGAAGGAATACGCTCTACGCCACCGGTTTCTGTACTCACGTCCACTGCGCTCATTCCTATCGCCTCTGAATGCCCGATGCCCATCAATCCGATTAAACGGGGTCGTTTGGCAACTTTATTGTTGCGCGCGGGCAGGCGTGGAACGGCTGAAGCGGGGCCGCCGGGCGTTCCACCCGGGTGATGGCCGTCCGCTAACCCTGCACCACCACACGGCCTTTTGGCGTCATGATGGACGCGGCGGGCAATCGATCGCCGGGCGATATTGGCCGCGCATTTCCAAAAGGACGCAGCGGCCGGCGGTGGCATCGGGGGGTGGCGAATCCCGATACGCCGCCGCGGCACACCCGGCCGCGAATCTTCCGGCGGCCGGGTCAGGGCGTAATTCGGACGCCGGTCATCTGTTCGGTCAGATCCCACAGCTTCCGGGCGATCGCCATGTCCTGGGCCGCCGGTTTGATCCGGGCCGGGCCGGGTGCGCCCTTCATTTCACCGAACCCGTCGGGGCCGTAAAATCCGCCGCCCGCCGCGTCCGGCGCGGTGGCGGCATATAAGGTCGGCAGGGCGCCGGCGGCCGCCGGCTGCCCCAGATAGGGCATCACTACCGTCAGGATCGAACTGACGACATAATCGCCCAGCCCGAATTTGCCCAATTGCTTGCGGTTGTCGCCGATCGACGTCTGCGCCACGCCGGGATGGACGGCGATGCTTTTGATCTTGCCGCCGGCGTCGTCGATCCGGCGTTGAAATTCGCGGGCGAACAGCAGGTTGGCGAGCTTCGTCTGATTATAGGCGCGCTGGGCGCGATAGCCCCGTTCGATCTGCAGATCGGCCCAGTCGAACCCGCCTTGCCCGTGCACCATGCTCGATACCGTCACCACGCGCGGCGACGGCGCCGCATTCAGCAGCGGCAGCAAGAGGCCGGTCAGGGTGAAATGGCCCAGATGCCCGATCGCGAAAGTCAGTTCGAACCCATCGGCGCTGGTGCGCCGGTCGCTGATCGGCTGGATGCCGGCGTTGTTGATCAGGATATCGAGCGGTTCGCCCTCGGCGATCATCGACGCGGCAAAATCCCGCACCGTCTGCAAATGGCTCAGATCGAGGGGTCGGAACGATATCCGGGCGTCTGCGCGCAGCGCGCGGATGCGGTCTGGAATCGTCCGGCCGATCTGTTCGTTCCGGTCGGCCACGATCACGTCTGCGCCATGCTGGGCCAGCGCCCTTGCGGCTTCCAGGCCAATGCCGCTGGCGCCGCCGGTGATCAGCACGCGCTTGCCCGTCAGATCGGGAATGTCGTTTTCGCCCCATTTGTGCATGTTCGTCCTGCCCCCTTGGGCGCGCCGCAGCGGCCCGCAATGCTCCGTCCCACCAGCGTTCCTAACGCAAGCTGTTCTGCGGTTTAATATATTCGTCATTCAGACGACGCCGATCTTTCACACCCTTCGCCCAATCGCCCCCCGAACGCGCTTGAGTTTTTTCGGGGGACGTATGCAATATCACAGCCGCAAGCGATTGAAGACGATCGGCGTACTGGTCGCGGCCACCATTCTTTCCGGCCCCGCTTTTGCGGGCACGCTGGCTGGCACCATTTCCGACAGCAGTGGAACCAGCGGCCTTGAAGGCGCAGAAGTAGAGATCGAGCAGCTGCGCCGCCGCACATCCGCCCGCGCCGATGGCAGCTTTCGCTTTTCCGATGTTCCGGCCGGGCGGTACAGTCTGCGCACCCGTTATGCGGGCGCGGAAGACAAGCTGACCGAAGTGGATGTCACCGCGACCGGCACCACCGAAACCAGCATCGCCCTCAGCGCCGGCAAGGGCGCACTCGACACCATCCTCGTCATCGGCCAGCAGGCCAATCTCGGCAGTTCGATTGCCCGCCAACGTGCGGCCGATGGCGTGGCAACCGTGCTGACGCGTGACGCGATCGGCCAGTTTCCGGACCAGAATGTCGCCGAAGCGCTGCGCCGTTCGCCGGGCATCAACATCCTGAACGATCAGGGCGAAGGGCGCTTCGTGTCGGTGCGTGGCCTGGATCCCAACCTCAATTCGGCGTCGATCAACGGCAGCCGGATACCGTCGCCGGAATCCGATGTGCGCTCGGTCGCGCTCGATGTCATTCCGTCCGAACTGGTGGAATCGATCGAAATCAAGAAATCGCTGACGCCGGACATGGACGGTGACACCATCGGCGCGTCGATCGAAATCAACACCACCAGCGCGTTCGATCGCAAGAAGCCGTTCGTCGCGATTTCGGCCGAAGGATCGTATAACGACCTCAACGAAAAGCTGTCGCCCAAGGGCAGCGTCGATTTCGCCACCCGGCTGGGCGATGATTTCGGCATCGCCGGCGGCCTTTCCTATTACCGCCGCAAGTTCGCGACCGACAATATCGAGATGGAAGGCTGGGACGAGGATAATGGCGTCCCGACGTTCGAAAAGCTCGAATATCGCGATTATGATGTCACCCGCGAACGGATCGGCGGATCGCTGTCGTTCGACTGGCGCGCCAGCGACACGACCGAACTCTATGCGCGCGGCCTCTACAGCCGGTTCGAGGATCAGGAATATCGCCGCCGGCTGATTTTCGACATGGGCGACGCCAGCCCCGTCGGCGGCACGGCCAACGGCCCCAGCTATCTCAGCGGCGGGGCGGACGACAGCGAAATCAAGGTCGAACGCGACCTGAAAGACCGCAACGAAGTGCAGACAATCCGTTCCTACGCGCTGGGCGGAAAGACGGAAACCGGGCCGTGGGCCTTCAAATATGAAGCCTCGCTCGCCAAATCAGGCGAAACCGAAAATGGGTCGATCGATCCGGCCGCCTTCGAACGCACGTTCGACGGCGATGATGTGCTGGGCGTCGATTTCGATTTCGGCAACTACAAGAAGCCCGCCTACAGCATCACGCAGGGCAATGATCTGTTCCTCGATCCGGCGGGCTATGAATTCGACAAGATCGAACGCACGACACTGAGCAAGGCGCGCGACCGCGAATATACGCTGCGCGCCGATATCACCCGCAGCTTCGCGCTCGGGCAGGGCGAATTCGACGTCCAGTTCGGCGGCAAGGCGCGCCTGCGCAAGAAGACCTACGATCTGCAACTCGACGTGTTCGACGGCTATGACGGCGATCTGACGCTGGCCGATGTGCTGGGCCGGCAGGATTATGGGCTGGCGGTGATCGATCCCGTCGTCGGCAAGACGGCGGTGCGCGATCTGGTCGGCGATTATTCGGCGTTCGAACGCAACGCACTCGACAGCGAGTTTGAATCGAACATCGCCGATTTCAGCGTGAAGGAAGATATTTACGCAGGCTATCTGCTCGGCCGCTATGACAGCACGGCGCTGCGTATCATCGGCGGCGTGCGTGTCGAGCATACCAAGAACGACATCCGCGCCAATCTGGTCGAACTGGTCGAGGAAGGCGGCGTCCATAACGGTGTCACGCTGGATGAAGACACGGTTTTCGTCACGCCCAACGGGTTCAAGCGCAGCTATACCGATTGGCTGCCCAGCCTGAACCTGCGTTTCGCGCCCGCACAGGATATCGTGCTGCGCGCGGCCGCGTTCAAAAGCGTGGTCCGCCCCAATATCGCCAAGCTCGCGCCGCGCTTCGTGGTCGAGGAAAGTGACGATGGCGATCGCGAAGGCGAATTTGGCAATCCGGCGCTGAAACCGTACAAGGCGTGGAACGTCGATGCCTCGGTCGAATATTATTTCGGCAAGAATGCGGTGGTGCAGGCGGGTGTCTTCTGGAAACGCATCGACAATTTCATCGTCGACCGGGAATTTGACGAAGACGATGCGCCTTATAACGGCGTCTATAACGGGGTGTCGTTCAGCGAGGCGGTGATCCCGATCAACGGCGACCGGGCAACGGTGAAGGGGCTGGAACTCAGCTACCAGCAGGCGCTGACCTTCCTGCCCGCGCCGCTCGATGGTTTTCTCGTCAATTTCAACTACACCTATACCGATGCTAAGGGGGATATTGGCGATCGCACGATCCCGCTGCCGGCGTCGTCGAAGCACACATTCAACGCCATATTGGGCTATGAAAAAGGGCCGCTCAGCCTGCGCGTGGCCGGCGCCTATCGTTCAGGCTATCTCGATGAACTGGGCGGCGACGCCGACGAGGACCGCTATGTCCGCAAGCATTTCCAGCTCGATCTCAGCGGCAAATATCGGGTCACGAAGAATATCCAGATCTTCGCCGAACTCGTGAACGGGCTGGATGCGCCGTACATCGCCTACCAGAAGGGGCCGGGCCGCGATCGCCTGCTCCAGTATGAAGAATATAGCTGGACCGGCAAATTCGGCGTGCGGGCGAATTTCTGATGCGCCGCGCTGCCATCCTGATCGCCGGCCTCGTCATGGCGGGGCCGGCCATCGCCGCCGGGCCGCCGCCATCGCCGCCCCATTCGGCGGGGCAGCCTTATGCCGCGCGCAACCTGCCCGATCGCATCGTGCTGAGCGCCGGTGCGGATGCATCGCGTGAAATGGCGGTCGCGTTTCGCACCGATACCGCGCAGACGGCGGCCGAGGCGCAGATCGCCCCGGCGATCGATGGTCCCAGCCTTGAAGCCCGCGCCAGAACCATCACCGGGACAAGTGCCCCGATCACCACCGAAAATGGCGACGCAATCTATCATCAGGTGCGGTTCACCGGCCTCGAACCCGGCCGCCCTTATGTCTATCGGGTCAAGGGCAGCGCGGGGTGGAGCGAATGGTTCCAGTTCCGCACGGCATCGGCCGAACCCAGGCCGTTCCGCTTCCTCTATCTGGGCGACACCCAGAACAATATCCTCAGCATCGCATCGCGGGTCATCCGGCAGGCATTCCATGCCACCGCCGATCCCGCGCTGGTCGTCCATGCCGGCGATCTCGTCGCGCAGCGCGACGAAAAGGTGCATGACGACGAATGGGGCGAATGGACGCAGGCCGGCGCCTATAATTACGCCATCGTCCCGCAATTGCCCGCCACCGGCAACCATGAATATGTCGATGTGGCGCAAGCCGATGGCACCGAAGGCCGCAGGCTTGGCCCCCATTGGCCCCGGCAGTTCGCCTTGCCCGCCAACGGCGCGGACGGGGTGAAGGCGACGACCTATTATGTCGATTATCAGGGCGTCCGCTTCATCGCGTTGGATGGCACAGCCGCCCTCGATCTTGGCGCGCTCGATACACAGACGAAATGGCTGGATGCCGCACTGGCGTCGAGTAAGGCGCAATGGAACATCGTCACCTTCCACCAGCCGATCTTCACCTGCGCCCGCCCCGATGATACCGAAAAGCTCAAGGCCGCGTGGAAGCCGGTGTTCGAAGCCCGTAAGGTCGATCTGGTGCTGCAGGGCCATGATCATTGCTACAGCCGGCTGACGGCGGAAGCGGGCAAGGCCCAGTCGGCGCGCGCGCGCAAGGCCGGCACGATGCAGGGGCCGGTCTATCTCGTTTCCGTCACCGGATCGAAGATGTATGCGCTCAACGATCGCGCGGGCACGCAGCCCGATCGCGTGGCCGAAGACACCGAATTGTATCAGGTCGTCGATGTGCGTGCCGATCGGCTCGCTTTGCGGACATGGACGGCGACCGGGCGGCTCTACGACGGCTTCGATCTGGTCCGTCAGGCCGGGGGCGGCAACCGCCTGGTGGAAACGCCAGGAACCATCACCCTTCGGCGCTGCCAGGGCGCGACGGGGCCGGATGGGTTGCCCTGCACGGCACGGAGCAAATGATCGTGACACCAAAATCCTTCGCCGCTCCCTTCCTTATCGCGTTGCTGGCGGGCTGTTCCGCCGCCGAGGTTGAACTGCCGCAGGGCACGATGGCCAGGGGCGATCGGGCGCATGCGGTTCCCGCCGCGATGGAAACGCATGTCACCACCGATCCGCAAGTCGATGCCGACGATCCCGTCCTGTGGGCCGATTCACGCGATCCCGCCCGCGCCGTGCTGTTCGGCACGGACAAATCGGATGGGCTGTATGTGCACGATATGGATGGCAAGGTGCGCCAGTTCTTCGCCGATGGGCCGCTCAACAATGTCGATCTGCGCCCCGGCTTCATGGTCGATGGCCGCGAATATGTGCTGGTCGCCGCCGCCGAACGCAAGCGCTTCGGGATCATGACCTATCTGTTCGATCCGGCGACGCTGGAATTGCAACGCTATGGCTTCATCCCCACCGACATGGGCGAGCCTTACGGTTTCTGCATGGGCAAGCAAGGCGACACCACCTACCTAATCCCCAACAACAAGCAGGGCGAAATTCGCCTTTATGCCGTCTCGGCCGGCGCCAAAGGCCCGCAAGCCCGGCTGGATCGCGTGATGAAGCTCGGCAGCCAGACCGAAGGATGCGTGTCCGACGATGCGGCCGGGATGTTGTATGTCGGCGAAGAAGATGTCGGCATCTGGCGCTTCGCCTTGAACGCCGGTGCGGGCGCGCCCCCGCTCAAGGTCGCCCCGATCGACGGCCAGCGCCTGACCGCCGATGTCGAAGGGCTGACCATCATGCGCGATCGCGGCGCAGCCTATCTGATCGCGTCCAGCCAGGGCGATGCGACCTATCCGATCTGGCGGATCGACGGCGACACTTATGCCTATCAGGGCCGGTTCGCGGTCGAAGGCGGGGCGATCGATGCGGTTACCGGCACCGATGGCCTCGATGCCTGGAGCGGCCCGATCGGCCCCTATCCCGAAGGTGCCATCGCCATGCACGACACCGCCGATGGCGCGGGGCCGCAGCAGAATTACAAGCTGGTCGACTGGCGCGCCGTCCGCAAGGCGCTAGTGTTGCCGTGAGGCGAACACCAGCGGCTCGCAGACGCCGCCATTCCCGTTAGTCCGCCGACGGAAAGGTCCAGAACGCGCGCAGCGACGTCAGCTTGCCTTCGTCATTCGCCTTGTGGATGATGATCAGGTCGACCTGCTGGTTGGTGGCGTGCGCGTTGCTGATCACAAAGGTGGCGGCGCTGGCCACTTCGTTGCCGCAGGCATACCATTCACGAATGCGATATTCGAACGTCGTGTTCTGGGCGACGACCATGTCGTAGAAACGCCCGATCGCTTCATGGCCGCGATGGCCCTTGCCGGCGGGATCGAACGGGGACTGGCCGACAGGATCTTCGACGATCGCATCGTCGGCGAACAGGCTGAGCCACAGTTCGCGCTGGCGGCTCTTCACCGCGTCGAGCGAGGCCAGGGACAGTTCACGGGCGCTTTTCATGGCAATGCTCCATTGCTGGCGGGGGCGTTCCCCCGCAGGGGCGTCAGGATGACGGGGCGATCTTGTCCTGCGTCTTCGTCAGGAAATCGTCCGCGTCATGGCGTTCGTGCAGCTGTTCGGCCGGATCCCCGTAGGTGCGGTTGACCATCCGGCCGCGCCGGACCGCCGGGCGCGATGCGATCGCCGCGGCCCAGCGCTGGACATTGGCATAGTCACTGACCGCCAGAAATTCGGCGGCATTGTACAGCGCGCCCTGCGCCAGCCCGCCATACCAGGGCCACACCGCGATATCGGCGATCGAATAGTCGGCGCCGGCGAGATAGGCGCTCTGCCCCAGGCGGCGGTCCAGCACGTCGAGCTGCCGCTTGGCCTCCATCGCGAAGCGGTTGATCGCATATTCGATCTTCACCGGCGCATAAGCGTAAAAATGGCCGAAACCGCCACCCAGATAGGGCGCGCTGCCCATCTGCCAGAATAGCCAGGACAGGCATTCGGCGCGCGACGCCGGATCGGTGGGGATGAGTGCGCCGAACTTTTCGGCCAGGTGCAGCAGGATCGCGCCGGATTCGAAGATCCGGATCGGGGCCGGCCCGCTGCGATCCATCAGCGCCGGGATCTTGGAGTTCGGATTGACGTCGACAAAGCCGCTGCCGAATTGATCGCCTTCGTTGATGCGGATCAGCCAGGCATCATATTCCGCGCCGCGATGGCCCAGAGCCAGCAGCTCTTCGAGCATGATCGTCACTTTCTGGCCGTTGGGCGTGGCCAGCGAATAAAGCTGCAACGGGTGGCGGCCGACCGGCAGGTCCGTGTCATGCGTCGGCCCGGCGATCGGCCGGTTGATGCTGGCGAACGGCCCGCCATTTTCCTTGTCCCAGGTCCAGACGGCAGGCGGGGCATAAGGCGGCGTTTCGGTCATGGATGGCTCCGGATGTCTTGGGCAGGGACGATAGGCCGATCCGTCGCCGGATGGCCAGCGGTTCAGGCGCAGGCGGCGACGGGCGACAGGCTGGCCCGGATTTGCGCGGTCAGTTCAAAGGATCGCAGCCGGGCGGCATGGTCATAAATGTCGGATACGACCATCAGTTCGTCGGCGCCGGTTTCCGCGATCAGGTCCGCCATCCCCGCTTGCACGGTAGCGGGCGAACCGATGATCGATCGCGTCAGCATCTGCATCGCCTGCGCCTTTTCGGTGGGCGACCAGTAGGTTTCGATATCGTCGATCGGCGGCCCGCTCAGCTGGCGGTCGCCCCGGAACAAATTGGTGTACGACATCTGTTGCGATGTCGCCAACCGCCGGGCGGCGCTGTCGCTGTCGGCCACGATGATGTTGATCCCGACCATCGCATAAGGCCGGGCGAGTTGCGCCGACGGCCGGAATCGTTCGCGGTAGATGCGCAGCGCCGGCAGCAGGGCGGCGGGGGCGAAATGCGATGCGAAGGCGTAAGGCAGGCCGAGTTCGGCGGCCAGTTGCGCGCCATAGGTGCTGGAACCCAGGATCCACAGGGGAATGTCGGTCCCGGCGGCCGGCACGGCCTGCACCCGCTGGTCCGCCGCCGAAGCCGCGAAATAGCCTTGCAGTTCCAGCACGTCCTGCGGAAAGGTCTCGGCGGCCGAAAGCGACCGGCGCAACGCATATACCGTGGCCTGATCGGTCCCCGGCGCGCGGCCAAGGCCAAGTTCGATCCGGCCGGGAAACAGATGGTGCAGCGTGCCGAATTGTTCGGCGATCACGATCGGCGCGTGATTGGGCAGCATGATGCCGCCCGCGCCCACCCGAATGCGGTGCGTGCCGGCCGCGATATGCGCGATCACCACTGCGGTCGCAGCGCTGGCGATACCGGGCATGTTATGATGTTCGGCCACCCAGAAACGCTGATACCCCCAGTCTTCGGCGCGCGCGGCCAGATCGCGGGCATTGTCCAGCGCACCGCGCGCGTTGGTGGATCGGGTGACGCGAATGGGGTCGAGGATCGACAAGGCCGTCATGCTATTCTCCTGATGCGCCTGATCTATGGTCTGGTCCTGGTAATTCCAACGGCCATGTTCGTCCCGGTCGGGCGGGTGGGACGGCGAGGTGCCTTGGCGCGGCGGGTGTCGTGCCACGGGTTGATACAGGATCTGCGGCTGGCGGAATCGCGCCAGCGCGCGCCGTGAATGTGGCCCTTTCCACCCTGCATGCCACGAACTGTCGCGCGTGACGCACTCTTTGTCGCTCTGGCGATGGATCGCCCCGATGCGAACGGCTCTTTTTTGCGCCTTGGGTGTTGGCGGATTTGCGTGCGGAACATCTCCTGTCACGCGGTTCAAGGGAAGACATGAATATGCGGTTCCGATCCATCCTGCTCGCGGGTCTTGGCACATTGGCGCTGGCCGCCTGCTCCAAGCCGGAACAACAAGTCGAGGCGGCCCCGCCGCCCCCGCCCGGCGCCGTGGCCGGCAGCGTGGCCGCCGATCGTGACGGCGATGGCATCATTGATGGCTATTATTCCGCCGATGGCATCTATCATCCCAATGCGGTGCCCGCGCCGCCGCCGCCGCCCGCACCGACGCGTACGGGGGAACGGGGCTGATCACCGCGTTTCGGGGAATGCGGCGCTACCGCATTCCCCTGACCCTGCTGTGCACGATGACCGCCTTTTGCGCCGCCATGCCCGCGCGCGCGCAGGCGGCTGCCGCCAGTGCTGCGCCTGCGGATCGGGCCGATAGGCTCGGCACCGCGCTGCGCGACGAGGCCGGCGGCGGGCTGAAGCGATTTTATGCCGAACGCGGTTTTCGTCCGCTCTGGATATCGTCGGGCAAGATCGGCCCGTCGGCCGGCCGGCTGATCGACTATCTGGCGACGGCGGATCTGGATGGGTTGAAGCCCGCATCCTACAAGGTCCATCGCCTGCGCGCGGCCGTTGCCGATGCGCGCGGGGGCGATCCGCGTGCGCTGGCCCGCGCCGAATATATGCTGTCGGCCGCCTTTGTCCGTTATGTGCAGGATCAGCGCCGCCCCGATGGGGTGCGCATGATCTATGCCGATCGCGGGCTGAAACCGAAGCGGCCACGCCCCGATGCGGTGCTGCGGGCAGCGGCTTTCCGCAAATCATTCGACGATTATCTGGCCAATATGGGCTGGATGAGCGCGCATTATGTCCGTCTGCGCCAATTGATCGCCCGCGCCGAACGGGAAGGGGCGTCGGATGCGGTGATGGCGCGGCTGCACCTCAATCTCGATCGTGCCCGGTTGCTGCCGGGGCCGTGGGCGCATCATATCGTGGTGGACTCGTCGTCCGGCCGCCTCTGGTATTATGGGGAAGGCCGGCAGGCGGGGATGATGCGTGTCGTGGTGGGCGCGCCGGAAACCCAGACGCCGATGCTCGCCGGAACGCTGCAATGGGCGATCCTGAACCCCTATTGGAACGTGCCGACCTATCTCGCGCGTAACCGCATCGCCCCCAAGATATTGGCGGGCCGCACGCTGGCGTCGATGAATATGGAAGTGCTGTCGGATTGGAGCGCCGCGCCCCGCCCGCTGGCGGCATCGTCGATCGATTGGGCGGCGGTCGCCTCCGGCCAGACCGAGGTGCGCCTGCGCGAACGGCCGGGGGCGGGCAATTCGATGGGACGCGTCAAATTTCTGTTCCCCAATGACGAAGGGATCTACCTGCACGACACGCCCGACCGCGATCTCCTGAAAAAGCCCGACCGGCATTTCAGCAATGGCTGCATCCGGCTGGAAAATGCGGCCGAACTTGGCCGGTGGCTTCTGCAAAAGCCGCTCAGGGCGGCGTCGAGGGAACCCGAACAGGCCGTGCCATTGCCCGTGCAGGTGCCGGTCTACCTGACCTATATCACCGCCGACGCCACGGATGCCGGCATCGTCTTTCGCAAGGATGTCTACGGCCGGGATGAATGAAGGCGGGCGGCGGCGGATGGCTTGAATGTCGGGGGAGCGGACATCCTTCCCCCGTCACCCCGGGCTTGACCCGGGGGCCCGCTTCTTCTGTTCTGCTGTCATGGAACGAGATCGGCAAGGCGGCTGGGTCTACATCATGGCCGATCGCTATCGGGCACCATGTATGTGGGCGTGACATCCCATCTGGCGGCACGCATTCACCAGCACCGCACAGGTGATGGGTCGGATTTCTGCCGGCGTTATCGGCTGGACAGGCTTGTGTGGGCCGAACAGGTGGCCTCCATCATCGATGGTATCGCACAGGAAAAGCGCCTGAAGCGCTGGCGGCGCGAATGGAAATTCGCGTTGATCGAGCGGGGCAATCCCGAGTGGCTCGATCTCTATGCGCACCTTGCCTGACGCCACCGTCAAAGCGGGACCCCGGGTCAAGCCCGGGGTGACGACGAGATTTAACGAACGTCCGCAATGTCGGCGGCTCCTGACAGTCCGCTTTTGGGCCGGAAGCATTGGGCAGCGGCCATTGGCCGCATTTGGCCGCGCCGCCTAGGCCGGGCCGGCGTCCGCCTTGGCCAGCACCGTCATCCTGATCGCGCGCCGCAGGGTGAAGCCCAGTGTTTCGTACAGCGCGATGGCGCCCGTGTTGGTGGGATAGACGTGCAGGAACGGTGTTTCGCCACGGTCCAGAATATGTTCGGCCACCACGCGCATCAGGCCGCCGGCATAGCCTTGCCCGCGAAAATCGGGGTGGGTGCACACGCCGCTGACTTCGGTAAAGCCTTCCGGCTTCATGCGTTCGCCGGCCATGGCGACCAGCCGGCCATCCCGCTTCACCCCGACGAAATGGCCCAGCCGGTGCGTGCGCGCGAAAAACGGGCCGGGTTCGGTCAATGCGGCCAGCGCCTGCATCGCCGGCGCATCCGCTTCGGTCAGCGGCTCGATCGTGAAAGCCGGTCGGGCCGGGATGATGGCCGGGGCGATCATCTGGTGCAGGCCGCTCTGGTGGATGACGATCGCGCCGGGCGGCGGCGGTGTTTCCTCGGCTTCGACGATCCAGATCTGGCCTTGGGCGGGGATCAGGGCCGACAATGCCTGGAGGCTCGCGTCCGATTTGTCGGCGGTTGCCGCGAACAGGCCGTAATCGGGGGCGAATCGCAGCGCTCGCGCGTCGCCTTGGGCGATATGCGCCTGCCGCGTCGTCAGCGCGTTCCAGACGGGGCGGTCAAGGGGATGGGGGGCGGTCATGGCGCTGGTATTAAACCGGCAGGCCGGGCGCCGGCCATGTCTTTTATGGCGCCGGTCGGCGGATCGGGGGGCGTGCTAGACGGCCGATGTGAAACGGGTCCGGCCACGGGCGCGGCGCATTCTATACGCCACCAGCAGAACCCCGCCGATCAGCGGCAGCCAGCCGCCGGATCGGTTCGGCTCGGCCGGTTCCGCCACGATTTCCGCTGCTTCGGACGGTGGCGGCCAGCGCCGGCGGTTATATCCCATTTCGGGTTCGGGCGTCGTGGACAGCAATCCACCTTCCGCCGGCGGCTGGCCGCCGAACGGATAAGCGCCGCGCTGGTAGATGTCCCATGTCGGGGGCGTATTCAGCTGGAACGGGACGGGGCCGGCCGCCGGGTCAAGCATCAGCGTCGCCGCGCTGGCCGGTGCGGCCATTGCGAACGCGGTCATGCCGGCAATCCCTATTCGCCCCCTCATTTCGAATCTCGTCCCTCCCCCGGCCGGGATTAGCATGTTGCGTTGCGTCATGTCATCGCCGCGACGATATGGCCCGGTCAGCGTTCGCGCACGAACAGCCAGCGGTCCTCCTCCGATCTGTCGGCGGCGAAGGCATAGCCGTCGCTGTCGAACGCCTGCAGCGCATCGGGCGTCGTGATATGGTGTTCGCACATCCAGCGCGCCATCATGCCGCGCGCGCGCTTGGCGGCGAAGCTGTTGAAGCGCAGGCCTTTCGGCCCGTTATCCTTGAAATCGACGGTGATGATCCGCGCCCCGGCGGGGGGATGCTGCGCCACCACGCCCCAATATTCCTGGCTGGCGAGGTTGAGGATGATGTTGGTTCCGGCGTCGGCCAGGTCGGCGGCGATCGCGTCGCTCACCCGCGTGCCCCAATGTTCGTAGAGGGTGCGGTGGCGCCCCGGCGCCCAGCGCGTTCCCATTTCGAGACGGTAGGGGCGTATCGTGTCGAGCGGGCGCAGCAGGCCGTAGAGGCCCGAAAGGATGCGCACATGATCCTGCGCGAAGGCGATTGCGGCGTCGTCCAGGCTGCGCGCCTCGAACCCCAGATAGACGTCGCCGTTGAACGCATAGAGGGCGGCGCGTTCCTCGGCATCGGCGAAATGGGTGAAGCGATCGGCGTTCAGCGTCGCCAGCTTGTCCGATATATGCATCAATTCGCCGAGTTTTTTCGCACCGATCCGGGCGGCGGCGGCGGCGAGCCGAGCGGCGTCTTCGGCGAAACGCGGGGTCGTGGTGGCAAAGGCTGGGGCGGGGCGCTGATAGTCTAGCGACTTGGCCGGGGACAGGAATGCAAGCATCCTCCCCGCCTATCGCACCGCCGCTTCGGGCAAAAGGGGCAAGCGCAAAAAGGCATGAATCAAAGGAACCATCACGGTTAAACCGCCGTTCACCTGCCTGGGACGATGACGCGGGCTTGTGGTGCGCCAACTTGTGCGGCGTGCTACGGCAGGGTAGGCACGCCCGCGCACGGGGACGCCGATCCGATCCCTTGGAGGAGGCTTGAAAAGATGAAACTGGTTTCGACGATCACGCTGGGGCTGGCGCTCGCGGTGTCCAGCGTGGCGGTTGTCGGGGTTCAGCCCGCACTGGCCGCCAAGAAGGAAAAGCCCGGCAAGGTTGATCTGACCAAGTCCGTGCGCGATGCAGTTGCGGCCGCGCAGGCCGCGATCGGCCCGGACGCCAAGGCGCCCAAGGATATCGCGACCGCGACCGCCAAGGCCGCCGAAGCGCGCGCCGCGGCCGTCACCCCCGACGACAAATTCTACGCCGGTTCGGTCAGCTATGATGTCGGCCGCGCCAACAACGACAAGAAGGCCCAGGCCGACGCGCTCGATCTGATGCTCGCCAGCGGCAAGGTGCCGGCGGCGTCGCTCGGCAATTTCTGGCTGGTCCGTGGTCGTCTCGCTTATGAAGCGCGCGATTATGCCAATGCCGAACGCGCGTTCGATCAGGCCACCCAGGCCGGCGACAATTCGACCGAGGCGTTCGCGCTGCTCGTCGAAACCAAGGACAAGCTGGGCAAACCCGCCGAAGCCCTTGCCGCGCTGGAAAAGGCGATCGCGCAGGGCGAAGCCGCCGGCAAGCCGCTGCCCGAGGCTTATTATCAGCGCGGCGTGGCGATCGGCTACAAGTCCAAGCTCGCTGCTCCGGTCGAACGCATTTCGCAAGGCTGGCTGAAGGCCTATCCGACGCAGGATAACTGGCGCGATGCGCTGATCACCTATCGCGATCTCAACAAGATCGACAGCGATTACGAACTGGATCTGATGCGCCTGATGCGCACGGCCAAGGCGCTGAAAGGCGAAAGCGATTATTACACCTATGCCGAACAGGTGTATCTGAAGTTCCCCGGCGAAGGGAAATCGGTGATCGACGAGGGCGTGGCCGCAGGCATGCTCAAGCTGACGCCGGGCAGCAACATCAAGGCGTTCAGCGATACGTCCAATTCGCGCGTCGCGGCCGACAAGGCCGATCTGGCGAGTGCCGCCGCGTCGGCGGCAAAGGCCGCCAATGGCGTTGCGGCGCGCGCAACGGCCGATTCCTATCTCGGCTATGGCGATTACGCCAAGGCGGCCGAACTGTATAAGCTGGCGCTGCAAAAGGGCGGGGTCGACGCGAACGTCGTCAACACCCGTCTCGGCATGGCGCTTGCCCGCTCGGGCCAGAAGGATGCGGCCAAGCAGGTGTTCGCCGCCGTCACCGGTCCGCGTCAGGCGCTGGCGAAATACTGGATCATCTGGGTCGATCAGCAGGCCTGATCGGGCCTGCCGGGATCCCGGCGGCCAGGCATGAAAAAGGCGGCCGGGCATTGCCCCGGCCGCCTTTTTCTATGTGGTGGAGCCGGCTTATTCCGCGTCGACGGGCACGCCCGGCACGTCCTTGGACGTGCGGATGGTGAGCGAGGTCTTGACGCTGGTCACGTTGGGCGCGGTCGTCAGATGCGACGTCAGGAACGACTGGAACGCCTGCAGGTCGTGCGCGACGATCTTCAGGATGAAATCGATCTCGCCGTTCAGCATGTGGCATTCGCGCACTTCGGGCAGTGCGGCCACATGATCCTGGAATGCGCGCAGATCATCTTCGGCCTGGCTGCGCAGGCTGACCAGCGCGAACACCATGATGCCATAGCCCAGCGCCGGGGCGTTGAGCCGGGCATGGTAGCTTTCGATCACCCCGGCCTGTTCGAGCGCGCGAACGCGGCGCAGGCAGGGTGGCGCGGTCAATCCGGCGCGCCGGGCCAGATCGACATTGGTGATGCGACCCTCGCTTTGCAGCGCCGTCAGAATTGTGCGGTCGATGGAATCGAGGGGGAACCTCGCAGCCACGGTATATCCTTCCATATAAGATGGCTCGAACATAAGAATATTTCGCGGTTGTGCAATTGTCCCACAATGCGACGATCAAGAAAACCATCTTTCCCCACCGCGCGCACAGGGGTAACGAGGGATTTGCAGGGCGGCGATGATGGGCATCGCGATTTCCCCATGGAAGGCAAACAGGGTGCGTTTCGACGACAAGCTCGCGACGGTGCTGGCGCGGCCGCTGGCCGATGCCGCTGCGCGCGCGGCTGCATGGCGGCAGATCGTCGATATTCTGGCGCAGGATCGCGACGGTACAATCGATTCGGATCAGCGCAATGCCGCGTTCGCCGTGCTGCGCGATATTCGCGGCAAGGTGCCGGTCGAGGTGCGGGCCGATAGCGTGCTGGGCATTGCCAGCCGCCGCGTGTCCCCCGCCGTGGTGGCCATGATCGCCGAAGATCTGCCCAGCGTCAGCGCACCGCTGATCGCCGCGGCCCAGCTTGACGAAGATGAATGGCTGGCGCTGCTGCCGCGCCTTGCGCCCACCGCGCGCGCCTTGATGCGGCATCGGCGCGATCTGCCATCGGCGGTTCGCGTCGCGCTTGGCAGCTTTGGCCCGGCCGATTTCGCGCTGGCTGGCGATACGATGGCCCAGCCGGCGGGCGCTGCGGCGGCCGATCCGGCTGACGATGATGTGGTCGTGGCGTTCGGGCCGCTGCCCGCGGCACCGATCATCGATGCCGGGCTGGATGAAGGCGAAACCCAGATTCGCGATCTGCTTGCCCGGATTGCCGCGCACCGCGAACGGGTGGATGCGCAGATGCACGATCCGGCGGCGGACAGCATTCATCCGCCGCTGGTGGAGGATTTCCGTTTCGAAACCGGGCCGGATGGGATGATCCGCTGGATCGAAGGCGCGCCGCGCGGCCCGCTGGTCGGCATTTCGATCGCCACGGCGGCCGAACAATATGGCCACGGGGTCGATGGCCATGCCGCCGGGGCCTATCGCCGCCGCGCGTCGTTCCGCGATGCTAGGCTCAGCGTTCCCGGCGAAGGCGAGGCTTCGGGCGAATGGCGCATTTCCGCCGTGCCTTTCTTCGATCATTATGACGGGCGGTTCACGGGCTATCGCGGCACGGCGCGCCGGCCGCGCGCCGATGAAACGGCGGCCCATGCCCATGCCGCGCCGGGGCTGTACGGATCCGGCCTGGCGCCGGATGCGCTGCGCCAGCTGGTCCATGAATTGCGCACGCCGCTGAACGCGATCGTCGGCTTCGCCGAAATGATCGAACGGCAGATGCTGGGGCCGGCCGGGTTCGATTATCGCGAGCGTGCGGGCGATATTCTCGATCAGGGGCGGCGCCTGCTGGCGGCGGTCGATGATCTCGACATGGCTGCCCGGCTCGAATCGCGGCGGGTGCGCGATGGGGCGGCGGCGGTGGACGTCGCGATGCTGATCGAACGGTTGCACGACGATTATGAAGCCGCCGCCCGCCCGCGCGGGGTGAAACTGGCGTTCCGTGTCGCGCAGGCGCTGCCCCCGGTCGATGCCGATCCGGTGGCGGTGGAACGGATGTTCGCGCGCCTGCTGGCGGCCACGATCGGGCTGGCGGACAGTGGCGAAACCATCTTTGCCACGCTCAAGGCGGATGGGCATCAGGTGCGCCTGTCGGTATCGCGCCCGCGCCTGCTGGATGCCCGTGATGAACCGGCTCTGCTCGATCCCGGCTATACCCCCGATGGCGATTGGCCCGATGCGCCGGTGCTTGGCCTTGGTTTTGCGCTCCGGCTGATCCGCAATCTGGCGGTCGCCGCGCGCGGCGGGCTGGATATCACGGCCGACAGTTTCGAACTGCGCCTGCCGACGCGCGACAACGAAGAAACGCGCACGGGCAAGGGCAAGGCCTGATCTGTCGATTTCCAGTGCTTGCCAGCCGCGCCCCGGCTCCGCTATCGCCGGTCGCGGCGCTGGTTGGGGCCTGTAGCTCAATGGTTAGAGCTGGCCGCTCATAACGGCTAGGTTGCGGGTTCGAGTCCTGCCGGGCCCACCAGCGCCGTGGGAGAGGGGCCAAAACGCCCTTGCGAAAATAAGGAAACAGGGCGCTTGAGCAGCCGGCAGGATCAGAATAGCGGCACCACCGCCGTGCGCGATGCGCATCGTTTCGATGAAGCCCGGCTGGCCGAATGGCTGGCCGCCAATGTCGCCGATTATGCGGGGCCGCTGACCGTCGAACAGTTTAAGGGCGGCCAGTCCAACCCGACCTACAAGCTGATCACGCCGGGCCGCTCTTATGTGCTGCGGCGCAAACCGCCGGGCCAGCTGGTCAAGGGCGCGCATGCGGTGGAGCGCGAGGCGCGGGTGCTGACGGCACTCGAAACGGTCGGCTTTCCGGTTGCCCATGTCTATGCCCTGTGCACCGATGAAAGCGTCATCGGCACCTGGTTCTATGTGATGGAACTGGTGGAAGGCCGGATCTTCTGGGACGCAACCTTTCCCGAGGTCGGCAACGCCGAACGCCCGGCTTATTTCGATGCGATGAACGCGACGATGGCGCAGTTGCACAGCATCGATCCTGCCGCGATCGGGCTTGCCGATTTCGGCAAGGCGGGCAATTTCTTCGAACGGCAGATCGGCCGGTGGAAACGGCAATATCATGAAGAGGTCGAAGCCGGCCGCAACGATGATATGGACGCGCTGATCGGCTGGCTCGAAGCAAATATGCCCGCGACAAGCGAAGTGCGCATCGCGCATGGCGATTTCCGCTGCGACAACATGATTTTCCATGCCACCGAGCCGCGCGTCGTGGCCGTGCTCGACTGGGAATTGTCCACGCTGGGCGATCCGCTGTCGGACTTTGCCTATCATCTGATGATGTACCGGCTGGCCCCGCCGGTGGCGACTGGCGTTGCCGGCTTTGATCTGCCGGCGCTGAACATCCCGTCCGAGGCCGATTATATCGCGGCTTATTGCAAGCGCACCGGGCGCGCCGGTGTGCCGAACCTGCAATTCTACACCGCGTTCAATATCTTCCGGCTGGCCGCGATCATCCACGGCATCAAGGGGCGGGTCATGCGCGGTACCGCTGCTTCGGCCCATGCCCGTGAAATGGCTGCGAAGTTTCCCGCGCTCGCCGCCGCCGGGTGGAAGGCCGCGCAGGGCGGGTAGTTTTGGCGCAGCGTCCATGGCTCGGTTATAGCCGGGGCATGGACACCGCTTTGCCCCGCGTCTTCACCCGCCTCACGCCGTCGGGCGATCGCACCGCCATCAGCCGCGCGATCGCCGTCGAGGCGCCGGTCGCGATCGAAGTCAACGGCCTTGGCTATGCGGTGATGATGGCCACCCCCGCTGATCTGGCCGATTTCGCGCTCGGCTTTTGTCGGGCCGAACGGCTGATCGACGGCCGCGACGATGTTGTCGATGTGGACGTCCACGTCGCCGAACGCGGGCTGATCCTGCGCATCACGCTCGTCCCCGAACGGGTCGATCGTATCGCCGGTCGCGTCCGCCACCGTGTGTCCGAATCGTCCTGCGGCCTGTGCGGCATCGAAAATCTCGAACAGGCGCTGCGCCCGCTGCCGCGTGTGACGGCCAAATCCAACATGTTGGATTTGGCGATATTTCGCGCGCTCGACGCATTGGGCCTCAATCAGACACTCAACCGCGCCACCGGCGCCGTCCACGCCGCCGCCCTGTGCGCACCCGACGGCACGATCCGGCTGGTCCGCGAAGATGTCGGCCGCCACAACGCCTTCGACAAGCTGGTCGGCGCGATGCTCGCCCAAGGGATCGGCTGGGATGGCGGCTGCGCCTTGCTGTCGGCGCGCTGTTCGTTCGAACTGGTCGAAAAGGCCGCGCTGGCGAATTGCCCTTTGCTCGTCACCGTCTCCGCACCCACCACGCTGGCGCTCGATCGCGCGGCCGAAGCGGGTTTGCGCCTCGTCGCCCTCGCCCGATCCGATGCCGCGCTGGAAGCGGACGGACAGGGGCGCTAAAGCGTCCGCATGACCCAAGCCAGCTTTCCCGCCCTTCGCCTGCGCCGCACCCGCGCTTCCGCCTGGAGCCGCGCGCTCGTCGCTGAAACGCACCTGTCCCCCGCCCACCTCATCTGGCCGCTGTTCGTGACCGAAGGGCAGGGCGTCACCGATCCGATATCGACGCTGCCCGGCGTGTCGCGCCATTCGATCGATCGGATCGGCGCGGTCGCCAGGGAAGCGAAGGCGCTCGGCATCGGCTGCCTCGCTCTGTTTCCCAATACCCCGCGCGATCTGCGCACCGATGATGGCCGCGAAGCGCTCAACCCCGATAATCTGATGTGCCGGGCGATCCGGGCGATCAAGGATGCGGTGCCTGATATCGGTGTCCTGACCGATGTCGCGCTCGATCCCTATACCAGCCACGGCCATGACGGGCTGGTCGATGCCGCCGGCTATGTGCTGAACGATGAAACCAGCGAACTGCTCGTCGCCCAGGCGCTGGTGCAGGCGCAGGCGGGCGCGGATGTCGTGGCGCCATCGGACATGATGGACGGCCGGGTCGGTGCGATCCGCACCGCGCTTGAAGCCGAAGGGCATCGCAACGTCCAGATCATGGCCTACTCGGCCAAATATGCCAGCGCCTTCTATGGTCCGTTCCGCGATGCGGTGGGGTCGGGTGGCCTGCTGAAAGGCGACAAGCGCGGATATCAGATGGACTATGCCAATGCCGAAGAAGCGCTGCGCGAAGTCGCGCTCGATTTGGCCGAAGGCGCGGACAGCGTGATGGTCAAGCCCGGCCTGCCCTATCTCGATATCATCCGCCGCGTGAAGGAACGGTTCGAGGTTCCGGTGTTCGCGTATCAGGTGTCCGGCGAATATGCGATGATCGAGGCCGCGGTTGCCGCAGGGGCGGGGGATCGCGATGCGCTGGTGCTGGAAACGCTGATGGCGTTTCGCCGGGCCGGCTGCTCGGGCGTGCTCACCTATCACGCGGCCCACGCCGCGCGCTTGCTGGGCGGTTGATCGGCCGCCGGCACCCCGTTTTGGGGATGGGATGATCGAAACGAAGAAGTAGGAGGCGGGCGCGTGCAAGGCGTGACGATATTGCCGTTTGCGGGCCAGACGCCCGATGTTGCACGTGCGGGGTTCGTTGCGCCGGGCGCACGGCTGATCGGCGGCGTCACCCTCGGGGAAGGTTCCAGCGTCTGGTACAATTGCGTGCTGCGCGGCGATGTCGCACCGATCACCGTGGGCGACCGCACCAATATCCAGGATGGCACCATCGTCCATGTCACGACCAAGCTGCATTCCACCGAAATCGGGGCGGATTGCCTGATTGGTCATATGGCGATCGTTCATGGCTGCCGTTTGCATGACCGGGCCTTTGTCGGCCTCGGGGCGATCGTGATGGACGGATGCGAGATTGAAAGCGACGCGATGCTGGCTGCCGGCGCGTTGCTGACGCCGGGCAAACGGATTGGTGCCGGGCAGATGTGGGCGGGGCGGCCAGCCAAATATGTGCGCGATCTTACGCCCGATCAGCTTGCCGGGCATCAGAAAGGCGTCGATGGCTATGTCCGTCTGGCGCGGCAGCATGCCGCTGCATTGCGCGGTGAAGCCGCTATGGTTGCGCCAGCTTAGCCGCCAGCGCGTTGAATGCCCCGCGCTGCGCTTCATCGATCGCAGTGACGCGTGCCCATGCCGCCGCCAGCGCAGCCGATGGGGCGCCGCCGGCCGCAACCATCATGGCGTCGAGGCTGGCCAGGGCGGTGGCGGTTTCGCCGCGTGCCTGATCGAGCCGGCTTAACGCCTGCTGGGCGGCCACCCAGGCTTCGCTACCGACGGGCTGGCCCGCTGCGGCGGCGACCGCGCGGTTCGCCGCGCCGAGTTCATTATTGAAGCGCGCGCCGGCACCTTCGGCGGCAGCAACCTGCGCCATGCTGTTCGCATCGATCGCAGGGGCGTCGGGCGTGGGGCTTGGTGCGATGCTTGATTCGCCGGAAGGCTCTTCAGTCGCCATTTTTTCGATCGGTCGCGGAGCGAGCGAAGGATAGGTCGTGGCGGTTCCGGCACAGCCGGTGAGCGTCGCGGCGGCGAAAAATGCCGTCACGGCAGCCTTAAATTGGGGTCGATCCATCTTTTCGCTTTAAAGTGGCAATTTATCTGCGGCAACGGGGTTGCGCTCCGGAAAAAGTCCGACTAACAGCGCCACTCCAACGCGCCCGTAGCTCAGCTGGATAGAGCATCAGACTACGAATCTGAGGGTCGGACGTTCGAATCGTTCCGGGCGCGCCAAAATCCCCCGCCAGTCTCAATGACTTGGCGGGGGTTTTCGTTTGCGGGGTGTTGGGCATTCCAACGCGTTCCATGTTGGAATTCCAACAAAGCATCAGCGAGCGGGGCATTCCGGTCATGCCTGCTGCTCCTGGTCGACCTTGGGCCGGGCATCGCCGATGCGGGCGACGACAGCGCGTGCAGCCATCTTCGTGGTGCGGGGCATATAGACTTCCAGGATCTTTTTGATGCTTTCGAGCTTGTGGCCCGTGATCGCAGAAATCAGGGCGTCCTCAAGGCCGAGCTCGCCCAGGCGGACGACGCAGGTGCGGCGCATGTCGCGGAACTCCAGCCCTTTCAAACTGGTGTGGCCATCCTCGATCGCCTTGGCGCGCGCGTCGGCGAATTTCTGTGTGAACCAGCGCTTGGTCCAGGGCAGGCGGGTCATTTCGTTGACGATCAGATGGGTGATCGTGACACCGGTTTCCTGGCTGAGCGTCACGTTTTCGGCGATCCGTGCCTCGATCTGTTCGCGCAGGATGCCGGCGATCGGCACGCCGACCCACCGGCTTGTTTTGCCCTGGCGGATATAGATGCCCATGACGCGGCCGTCGGCGCCGGCGAGCTGCTCGCGCGCCTCGCGATCAAGGTTGAGCACTTCGCGCCAATGGGATGCCCGCGACGGCGGCGGTAGTGCGGTGAACGAGCGCACATCGGCCGGGCGCTGGCCCGTATAGACGGCAAGGTCCATGGCGAAGGCGATGCTGGGATAGCCCAGCTTGATCGCGGCCGATTTCAGCGCTTCGATATCCTCATTCTCCCACACCTGATCGCGTGGTTTCGGTGTCGAGAGCTCGAACGCCTGGGCCGGGTTCTTTTCGATCAGCTTGAGCGGCTTGACCGCGTAAGCCATGAGGATGCGCAGCACCCGTAGGATGTTGTGCGCGTTGTGGTGTCGAACATGGCCGTTCTCATCGGGCGTCATCAGGGCATCGCGCAGCTTGGCGACGCGATCCTCGGTGATCGAGGTGATGGGTAGATTGCCGCTGCCGCCAGGCGCTTTGGGATCGGTGGCCCAGCGTTCGATCAGGTTCAGCGCCGACGCGTAAGTGGTCTGCGTGCTGGCGGCATTGCCGGTGAACTTTTCGCTGGCCTTGTACTTCTCGATCAGGCTGGCGATCGACGTGCGGTTGATGAACGGCTTCACCTTTTGCGGCTTCGCGCCGCCGGCCTTCCAGCGGGCCACCTCTTCGTTGCGACCTTTGGCGGCGGCAATCGCGGCCTCGAGCGTGTCGGGCAGCGACAGGGATTTCCAGCCCGCCTTCTTCAGCGTCGCGGATGGCTGCCAGTAATAGGCCCAGCGGCCGCCGGCGAGCTGCTTGGCAACGAGGAAGGGCACCTTGAACGGGCTGGCGGACTTTGCGGGCTTGCGGGCCATGGCGGGGGTGATCCGTGGCTAGAGGCGGCGAGGCTGTGCCCCGCCGCCGGTGGTGTCAAGTTTCAGGCGGTGATGTGCTTCACTGCCCACATGACGGCTTCCTCGATCTTGGTCTTCGCCAGGCTGAGTTCGCGGCTGGAACCAAGGCTGTCGAGATAGTCGTGGAAGGCGAGGCCATCGTCCTTGATCTTGGCCATCGCGGCCTTCTCGTCATCGCCCAGGACGCGATAGGCGTGGCGCATGGTGTTGTTGACGGTGCGTTCGTCGGACGTGCTGGCGACTGTCTGAGTGTCGGGCATGGTGGATCCTTGCGTTGAATGCGGGCTGACCCCGCCCGCTGGGGATCTGATCAGGGTGCTGGCGAAAGGCCGGGGATCGGCCCCCGGCCGCGCGTGAGGCCCTTCCACCACGCGATGAAACCGGCGCAGACGCGCAGGCGGCTCAGGTCATGGCTCTTGCCATCGGCCATCAACGGATAGCGGAAGCCGGGATTTTCGCCGTTGGCGGCCACATAGCCGTCGCCTGGTTGCGAGAGCGGCACGCCTTTGTGGCAGTAGAACGCGCTCTCGCGGCCAGCCATGCCGATGAGCATCCCTTCCCAGCCGTCCTCATCGCTCCGTTCCGGCGATCCTCGACGAAAGGCGCAGTTGTCGCAGGCCTTGCGGAATGGCTGGGGCGAACCGTCGACATCGGGCGGTGCGTCCGCCGGGAGCGGCTCCCACAACGCCTTGCAGGCAAGGCAGCCGTCATAGGCCTTGCCGGCGCTGATGCTCATCGAAACGGTGCGGACTGAGCCGCATTCCGGGCAGGCGCTCATTCCAGCACCAGGGCGGCGCAGATGCGTTCGAATTTGGCGGTCGGGATTAGGACATAACCGGGATGGTGGTTCTCGCTCGTTATGTAATCGTCGGCGAAACCTTCCAGCGCCTCCCGCAACGCATCCTGCGCAGGGGGCGTGGCGCGGGTGGCGGCCTCAATCAAATTCCGAAGATCGCGAATATCGAGCTTCACGCTTTCTCGCCGCCATGCGTCGCAAAATTTCAGCAAATCCGTGCATCGGTTCAATGTGCTATCTATCGACAGCGCATCCTTGTTCTCAGTCATCGTCGCAATCCTCGTTCAGATCGTGTGCGACAACGCCAGCCCCCGCACAGCGAGGGCACTTCATCTCCGCCGCGTCGTTGATGTGGTCGTCATCGTCATGGATTTCGCCCATGCCCATGCAGACGGGACATTCGATGTCGATAATCATGGCCGGCTACTCGCAGCCGCTTCCGTCGTGGCCTCGATCGCGGCGAGACGGTGGCGGGCGATATCGCGCAAAGCCCGTTGGTCTATCGGACTGCTCGTCGCGATGACGCCGAACGGGCGAACAAACAGCGTTCTGTCCACCTGCTCAACCCGCGCGCTTTCTGTCCCTTGGGTCATGCGGCTTCCTTTCGGGGTGGGATGTTCGCCTCGAGCCAGGCGCGCTGTTCGGGCGTGAGGTGGCCGGTGACGCCGGCCAGCTTCTGGTGGATGGCGTTGGCCATGAAGGCATTGATGCCGGCGACATGGGCGCGGATGGCATCGTGGGTGTCCGCCGGTTCGAAATGGTCGCAGGCGATCCAGTAGCGCCAGTGGACGGCCTCGAGCCGTTCCATCGCTGTCCGCGCCTCGATCACGTTCCTGCGGCCATCGGCGATCGCCTTTGGCCAGGCGTTGCGGCGCAGGGCGATTTCGCGGCGCAGCTCGCGCACCTTGTCGGGCCAGAGGAAGCCGGATCGCTTGCGCCGATCCTGCTTTTCCTGATCGAAGCGGAGCTGTTCAGGCCATGGCAGATCCGGCACCGCCGGCGTCATATCGTCCAGGATCTGCTCGATCAGGGCGATATGGTGGAGCATCTCGTCGCGCGTCATGCGGCCGGTTTCGACGCTGCGTGGGTAGAGCTGGTGGCGATACTCGCAGGTGCGGCGCAGCTCGGCCAGCATTTCGTCGATGCCGATGGTATGGAGCGGCCGCACCGACAGCCGCAGCGGATCCTTGTCCGGCCCGCGATCGCGCGGTGGCGTCGTGAGGGGGAAGGTGAAGTCGAGCGGGCGGCTCATAGGTTCTGTGCCCGCATGAGATCGCGGCCCGCCTGGGTCATGCACCAGAACGGCATTGGCAGGTGCGGCGCTTCCTTTTCGCTGAGAAACAGGAGGCGTGCGTACCCGTCGTTTTCCAGTCCGCGCAGGGTCGCGACTTTGATCCCGAACCTTACGAGGTAGGTTTGATGGATTGGGATCGCGGAGCTTATATATCCTAGCGCCAGCTGTTTTGGACGGCTGAGGCGCTTGAAGGCCATTCGGAGGCCCTCGCGCCGGCGAAGTGCTGGCTTCGCCATCAGAACGGCACCTCGCCATAATCACTCTGGAGGTCACGCTCGATCAGCCGGCGCGTCTCATCGATGGGCAAGCTGGTGTGAACGCTGCCGCCACCGAAAAAGATGATCGTGCCGTCACCTTCGCCGCATTCCTGCAGGGCCTTCACTCGGCTCGTGACGATATCGACTGAGCCGCCATGAATGCACGGGAGTGTCAAAAAGTAGGATCGTGGCGTGCGGATCGGTACAATCTCCGCGATGCCCAGCGCATCGACCGGGATGCGATTGATATGCGTGACGTTCGCGGGCGAGATATCATTGGTCGGACCGCAGGAGGATCCGCCCAGGGCGATGGTATCCGGCGTGGCCATTCCGCAAAGCCACCTCCCGTCGTCGCCGGTGTAGAAGTGCTCCTCGAGCACGTTGCAGCAGCGGGTGTGCGTGAGGATGACGCCGGGCTTGAGATAGGGGGCGAGGCGCTCGTGTGCGGCGAGGATTTCGGCGGTGCGTTCTGCCCGCTGCTCTTCGGTCATGGTGCCCATCACGCGATCCCCAGCGCGGCTTTGTAGGTTTCGAGGAGCGCTTCGGCTTCGTCGCGGGCGTGCTTTTCCAGCTTCCGCAGGCGAACGATGCTGCGCATGGTCTTGGCGTCGTAGCCCTGGCTCTTGGCCTCGAGATAGACATCCTTGATGTCATCGCTGATGCCCTTTTTCTCCTCCTCAAGGCGCTCAATGCGCTCGATAAACAGCCGGAGTTGGTCGGCGGCGACGTTGGGTTCAGACATTTGGTGTGGCTCCCTGCTGGAGATAGGCGACGCCTTCAGGCGTCAATTCGAATTGGGGGGGGGGCGTCCGCGCGGTCGAAGGCGTGAGCTTCCTGACGGCTGAAACGCGGCCGGAAATGCTGCATCAGACGGCCCGTGTTGCGGTCGATGTGCCGACTGATGCCGAAGACATCATGCGCGAGATTGAAATCATCGGCGGCCAGCAGGCGTTCCAGATCGAGCGGGTTGCCGTTCCGGTGCGCCGCGGTGATGTCCATGATGACATCACGGGTTTCGTCACAATGGCCTGAATGGGCGAGTTGCAGGGCGATCGCCCGTTCTGCGATCGCCGCGATCAGATCCTGATCGGCCGGCGACGCGTCGAATTGCACCGTCATTTGCTGATGCCTCCATTTCCAGATGAAGCGGCAGACGGGTTTTGAGTGGCCGGGAGCGGTCGCCGTCGCTCCTGCCGGTTAGCCTCGGGACGGTCTGCCAGCGCCCTGTCGGTAGATCTGATTTTCGAAGATCGAGGTGCCCGCACGCCCAGGAGGCGCGCGCGGGCTCGAATGATGGCGGGGGTGCGGTGGGGCAGCGCCTGGTGCACGGCAGCGGAACCGCCATGGGGGTAGAGGCGGCGGAGGGCGTCCAGTTCACTGGTACGCCAGGCGCTGCGGCTCGGCAGATCCGCTGGCGTGAAGCCGGTGCGGATGGTTGCCGAGGGTGCGAACGGGACGGGCGCGGCGGGCGACCCTAATGGAACCGCCGCGCCCGATCGCCGGCAGGGCGCCGACGAACTGGGAAAGGAAGCGGGCGCGGCTGGGGGATCCAGCAAGGAGGGTGCCGCGCCCGATCCGCCGCTGCTGGCGGCGGATTTGGGAAACTGTTGGGCCGTGCTCATAAAGGCCGGCCCTGCCACCAGGCGGCGAGCACCTGGCCGGTCATCCAGAGGTAGGCAAGGATGCAATAGAGTTCGACGATGCGGCGGCCGATGCCCGGACGGCGGGGAGCGCCGTTCATGCCGACTCTGCCGTTGCGAGATTGGGGGCGTAGCCGCCGGCGGCCTCGGCGATCCTGCCGGCCAGCGACTGGCCGTTATGGCTGCCGTACCTGATTTCTCGATCGAGCAGCCGTTCGAAAAGCGTAGCAGCTGCATCGGCGATATCGGCCTCGCGGATCAGCCGGGCGTTGTTGGCCTGTTCGGCCGCGATCTGCGCTTCGCTGGCGTCCACCACCTCGCGCGCGCGGCAAGCGCCATCGCGCAGATGCTGGATATGCTGGCGGGCGGCATCGATCGCGGAGGCCGAGGGCGTCATTGCTTGCCCTTTCCGCCGTCGACCAGATCGGCCGTGGCGAGCATGGTTGCGGCCGCCGCGCGCAGGGTGGCGGCGGTGAATGGGATATAGAAAGCGCGGCCACCGGCGCGCATGGCGAGCAGGCCGAAGGGCCGGCCATCGTCATCTTCGTTGATACCGACCGCGACGGCATCGGCGCAATGCGCGACCAGATCATGATCGGCATCGAAGGCGACGGTGACCGCGTTCATGCCGGGCCGCCTTTGGCGCGGGCGATAGCAGCGGCGGCCTGCAATGCCGCATCCGCTTCGGTTTCGTCGGCGAGGGCGATCAGGCGTTCGCCCATACGCCGAGCATTGGCTGGCGAAGGCGTGGCGGTGAATGCCTTGCCTGGCGCTGCGCATCCGCATTCGCAGCCCCGGATGGCGACGGTGATGCTGATCCGACGTGCGCCATCCTCTTCGACGAAGCCGATGAAGCAGCCCTGCGCGTGCAGCGTCACGCACTCGCCAATGTCGGGAAAGGCGACCAGGGATGGCGCGATCTGGCGCTGGACTTCTTCGGTAAGACCCAGGGCATTGGAGGCCTCGGCCGTGCCGCGCCGGAGCGGTGGAGGGCCGCCCATTATGCGCGACCCCGGCCACGCGGGGCGCAGACCAGGGCGGCGCGTGCGTCGAGCGTTTCGGCATGGGCGGCGATTTCGGCCTCGTTGACGACCAGCGCCATCGGCGGCGGCATCAGGCCGTCGAGCCAGGCGTCGACCGCAACCTTGTGCCAGCTGGCGTGGAGATAGACGGCGTTTGCGCCCATCAGCATTTCGCCGCGGTACAAGCGGGGGGCGATGGGCCCCGGAAAGCCATGATTGCGGACCAGCTGGCGGATGTAGCCGACCAGCCAGGCGGCCGGACGGTCTTCCTTGCCCATGCGGCGGGCGATGTAGCTCATCCGGCAAAGGGGCTGGCTGCGATCGGTGCGCAGCTGCGACGGGAGTGCGGTGGGGATGTGTTGTGCCGAGATGTCCTCGGCCGCGAATGGCAACATGACAGCCTCCGTTCGTTGTGAACGGGGCCATATGTTAGCTATTTGCTTACTTCGTCAAGGGGAAATGTAATTTATTCGCTTACAGTATGTGACGCTGAACATCTCTCTGCCACAAGCGCCGTTAGCCTTTTACGGCCATGGCACCTCTCGTCAATGCGGCTAACATTGTAATTCGCGGGGAGGGTTGGATGATCTCGATTGTATTGGCTTTGATGTTGGATGTGGCGGGAACGCCGGGATCTGATGGTCGATGGTGGTGGCTATTTACCGAGCGGGATCAGGCCTACTATATGGATCGCGGCACGATGGTTGCTGATGCTGAGATGCGCATATTCTGGCGGCAGACGGTCGCTCGTTCGCCGACTGCTAAGGTGAGACGCACGATGGTCCGTCAGGCTGCTAACTGTGCAACGCGCAAGGTGGCTCTCGTCGAGATTATCCAATATGGCATCGCCGACGAAGTGCTGCTGCGTCGCGCCTATACGCCGCAAAGCGCGGAGCCGAGATCCGTTGTTCCGGATTCTGTGGGTGAAAGTATATTCCTTATCGCCTGTTCGCCCTTTGAGAGGTGGATAGACTTAAAGGCCTACCCTATTGAAAGGCAGCCAGATTTGGTTGCTAAAGATAACTATATTCTGCTGGACCTTGGCCTGGATGATTATGCCGCCGGCGTATTGGCAAGTTTCGATAGGCGGATTAGCCTCGATGCAATCGAGCAGGTTATCGATGCGGGGCCTGCGCATTTGCGTGATAAGCTTAGAGATCTTTACGGAATAAAATCCATCCCAAAATATTAAGCTACGCGCCTTGGGTCGGCTCTGTAGGGCATCAATGCCTCCGTCACGCGCTGGATCTGTTCACGTTGGGCGTCATCTGCCGCTCGATATCGCTCAAGTAGGTCGCGCTCGTCAGCCTGTGCCAGGTGAGGATTATCAGAGGCAAGCAGGAGTTCGGCCGGGGTGACACCAAGAACTGGCGCAATCCTTCGCATATAGTCGACCGTGAGGCTCATTTTTCCGAGTTCAAGCTCGGAAATGGTTACCTTCGACACGCCGATAGCATCGCCGACCTTCTGCTGCGAGAGGTTTGCGGCAAGGCGCAATTCACGGATTCGGTTGGGCGCGTCGCTCATGGCGACAAACTGTAAGATTTCCGCTGACATGGTCGAGACGTTTAATGTCTCACAGGCTATTGTCAAAGAGTGAGCGTTTCGCTTACATTTCGAACTATGGTTAGCGCATCCCCTGAACACCCTCTCCGCCGTTGGCGGAAAAGCCAAAGGCTGACACTGGAGGCTGCGGCTGCAGCCATCGGGACCGTCCGTCAGGTTTGGTACGGCTGGGAGACGGGCCGACGCCCTGGCGCTGTTTACATGCCTCTCCTTCGGGAATTCACGAAAGGCGTTATCACCGCCGACGATTTTTATCCAGCGACGCCCGAAGCCGAACTGGCTGCGAGGCGTGCCGCGTGATGGTTGTTCAGACATATCGGGCACCGACTTTCGTTCTTTCGCAAGTTCTTGGACGTGAAATTCAGCCTAAAAGAACGTGCCGAAATAAATATTCTATGAACGGAACGAAATCGTTCGCCGCTCTGTTCAGAATGACGTTAGCCAAACTTTCCTCAAAGGTGTCGGTTGACATTATGACGCTGCCCAAGGGCAGCGTAACTAGCAACGCGTGCACAACAAGCCTTGAATTTTGCCATTTAAGGCGGAATATTTTGCCGAATTATCCAACCGTGCGCCTGGTGTGCCGGTGTTGAGCGGCCCCCCGGCCCTCACCGGCGAGCGCCTGGCGCGCGCGCAGAAATTCGGCAGGGCGTTGAATGACTGGCGTTTCGACGCGGGCCTGAGCCTTGCCAAGGCCGTCCAGCGCATCGGGTGCACGAAGGATTTTCTCGTCCGGATTGAGCGGTGCGAGATCGATCCGCACGACATGCTGTGCACCTTGCAGGGCATGTTCGAGACGGGCACCGGCCTTGGCCCTGTTGCGCTGGGCTTTGCCGATGACAATCAGGAAACGCCCGACCAGCCACGGCAACCGGCTGATCGGGCGCAGGATGCGGGCATCCCCACGGTGACCGCATCCGAAACGGCCGGGGCGGCGAATTTCCCTTGCTCGGGTGCCGTCCCGGCCAACAGCTATTTCAGCGAACGGCCGTGGGCCGTGGGGCTGCAGCGCATCGATGGCGGTGGGCATGACCTGGTGCTGCGGCTGATGCGGCTCGACCAGGTGCTTTCCCTGGATGCCGCGGACGCGCTGATCGCGGACCTGCAGCGCCATGTCGACCTGGTGCGAGCATGAGCGAGGCGGTGCAGCTGTTCCTGGGCGGGATCGCGGCGGGCGTTGCGCTGTCGTGCGGATCGGCGTGCCTGATCGGCGCGCTGCTGCTTCGGCGGACCCATGGCGACACCTGGCTGCGTGGCGACGAGCAAACGGACATCATCGGGGGTGAACATGGCAACGATCGAGGTTGAGGAATATGGCGCGCCGCGCTCGCGCAATGGCAGCCGTCTACCGCTTGGGCGTTTGCCAGCCAATGCCGTGCGCCAGATTGCGAGCGGCGGCGCTGGTAATGAGAGGCTGGCCGGGGAAACGACACTGATCGCGGTGACGGCCGATGCCGACTGCCGGATCCGCGTGGGCAAGACAGGTGCGGCAACGGCCAGCGATCCGCTGTTGAAGGCGGGTGTGCTGCGCTGGTTTGAGGTTCCCGCCAGCGCGACGATCCGTTTCGACTGACAATGATGCCGGGGGGTAATCCAGACCAGCGACGGGCGCGGCTTGAGGAGGTGCGGCGCATTGCGGCCGACCTGAACGATCGCGCGCGTTCGCTTGCGATGAATCTTCTGCCCAACGGGCATGAGGAAAATGGCGGCCGATACTGGCGCGTCAAGAATTTCGCGGGCGATGCGGGCCAGGCGCTGTGCATCGACATTGCTGGCGACAATATCGGCCAGTGGACCAATTTCGCGTCGTGCAAAGGTGCGTCGGACTGGTCGGGCGACATGCTCGACCTGGTGGCGCGAGTGCGCTTCCGCGGGCGCAAGAAGGACGCGATCGATTGGGCGCGGTCGATCCTTGGCCATGACAATCTGGATCCGGCACGCCTGGCGGTGGAGCAGGCGCGCCGCGCCGAGCGCCAGCGGAGCGCCGAGCAGGCTGCCAAGGCCAAGGCCGAACAGATGCTGCGATCGGCGCGCGGGCTTTTCCTGAACCGTGCCGGCGCTCGCCCGATCATCGATACGCCCGCCGAATGGTATCTGGCGGCGCGCGGGATCGATCTGTCGCTGCTTGAGGTTGACGGCACGCGCTATGTGCCGCGTGGGCTGGCATTCCACCCGGCCGTAACGTGCAAGGAAGCCGGCGAGGGCGTGCGGCTGCCGGCGCTGATCGCGCGGGTGCTGGACGGCAAGGGCCAGCACGTCGCCACGCATCGCACCTGGCTGGCGCAGGATGCCGCCGGCACCTGGGGCAAGGCGCCCGTGCCCAATCCGAAGATGACCCTGGCGCGATACCAGGACGCGGACGGCGGCGGATATATCCCGATCTGGAAGGGCGTGTGCCGGCGTACGCTGGCGGACATCACGCCCGGGACCGACGTGTATGCGTCCGAAGGTATTGAGGATGCGCTTTCGGTAGCCGTGGTGCGCCCCGATCGCCGGGTGATCGCGGCCGTCAGCATATCGAACATCGGCAATCTCGTGCTGCCGCCCCAGGCGGGCCGGCTGGTGATCATCGGGCAGAATGACGGCGACGATAGCCCGGCGGCCAAGACGCTGGCGACGGCGATCGCGCGCCAGCACGCGCGCGGCCGGGAAGTGGCGATCATTCGCCCGCCGGCGGATTTCAAGGATTTCAACGATTGGCTCTGCGGCAAGCGGATGCGGAAGGAGGCAGCGTGAACGTTGCGGGCACAAATTGCGGCCATGGCCATGTTTATGAGCGATCCGACGGCGCGAAGGCGCGCTGCGGCGGGCCGGGCTTGTGTGGCCCGTGCAGCCGCGATGCCGCCAGCGTGGGCGGCCGCGTGCTGATCGACATTTCCCGGGCGCCATCATCGATGGAGCAGATGGCTGCGCGCTGGAGGCGCGGCTGATGGCATCGCGGGCAGCCGGGCCGATCGATCCGGCGATCGCCGCCGCGATCGATGACGCAAAGGTGGTGCCGATCGCGCGTGCGGCGAGCCCGGCGAGTGAGCCGCCGGCGCGCAATGATGCGGGCGACCCGGGCCCGCCAACAAACGACCAGGGTGGAGATGGCAATCGCAGCGGCTTTGTCGAGCTGATCGGCGAGGATTGCCCGGTGGTGCCGTTGGGCACGAGCCAGGGCGTGTATTTTTACCTGTCGACCTTGCGCGAGCTGCGCGTGCTGAAAGCCAAAGAACATGACGGGCGTAATATCCTGTCTCTATTTGCGCCAAGAACTAAAGAATTGCTCCGTATCTTTCCGCGCTACGGCAAGAACAAGTTGATAACCGGCTGGGATAAGGAAAAGGCCGGAGAAATTCTCGTCAATGCTTGTGCGGAAAAAGGCGTATGGACGGCCGAAGGGCGCGTTCGCGGCGCCGGCGCGCACCGGGACGAGGATGGCGGGCTGGTGCTGCATTGCGGCGACATGATCCAGGTGCCCGAGAAGGATGTGGACGAACTGGCGTTCGGATCCTTGCGCACCTGGATGAGCCCGGGGCTGATCGACCGTCTGGTCTATCCGGCGGCGCCGAAAACCCCGCGCCCGGCGGTGGATTATGCCGGGCCAGAGGTGGGCCGCGAGCTGCTCAAGCTGCTCGGCACCTGGAATTGGGAGCGGCGCGATATCGACGCCCGGCTGATGCTGGGCTGGATCGCCGCCGCCCTGGTGTGCGGTGCGCTGGAATGGCGGCCGGCGGCGTGGATTACCGGCGGCAAGGGCACCGGCAAGTCGACCTTGCAGAAGCTGATCCGGTTCCTGATGGGCGAAAATGGGCTGATCGACGCGGTTTCGGCGACCGAAGCCTATATCCGCCAGTTGTTGGGCCATCGCACCTTGCCGGTCGCGCTCGACGAGCTTGAGGCGGATGCCAACAACGTCAAGCAGAACGCCATCATCACGCTGGCGCGCCTGGCATCGAGCGGCGGCAAGATGGGGAAGGGCGGCGCGGACCATAATCCGCACGAATTCACGGCGCGCAGCTCGTTCCTCTTCTCGTCGATCCTGACCGTGCCGCTGCCGCCGCAGGACAAGAGCCGCATCGCCATCCTTGATCTGCGCCCGCTGGAAGACGGCGACGCACCGAAGATGGAAGCGGCCTATTACAACGCGATGGGCCGGGCGTTGCGCCGGCGCATGGTCGACCAGTGGCCGCGCCTGGAGCGGGTGATCGAAAGCTATCGTGCGGAGCTCGCCCGCAATGGCCACGACGCGCGCGGGCAGGACCAGTTCGGCACCTTGCTCGGCTGCAGCGATGTGCTGCTGTACGATCATGACCCCGACGCCGAGGACGAGGAATATATGCGCTGGGGCCGGGCGCTGGCGGTCGATCGATCGGCGGCGGCCGAGGAGGACGAGCCGTTCCTGGTAATCCAGCGGCTATCGACCACGGCGCTGCATGGGCGTGGCGGGGATGAGCCCGAGACGCTGGCGATGTGGATTGCCAAGGTGATCAGCGGCGGGGACGAGGATCGCGCCACCCGCGCCCAGCGCCGGCTGGAAATGTCGGGCGTGGTGGTCGTGGCATCCGAGCTGCTCGAACAGGATGGGAAGCCCAAGCGCAAGACGCGCCGCTGGAATACGTGCGTGCCGACCGCGCCAAACGCCGTGCCAATCTATGTGGCAGTGGCTTGCAGCCACCAGGGCCTCGAGTTGCTGTTGCGGGACACCAAATGGCAGGGTGGCGTGTGGAACCAGGCGCTTGGCCGGCTGCCCGGGGCGATCAAGCGGATCAAGGTGCAGATGGGCGGACGGCCGGAATGGGCCACGCTCGTACCGATTGCTGCGTTCGCGAGCACCTTGCCCGACGACCAGGTGGTGGACGCATGATCGCTCCGCATTCTGCCGGCCCGTCAGGGTATCTCGCGCGGACAGCGGTGGCGACGCGGAGCGGCGCCGGCGCGGTGCGTCCGCGCTCCACATCTTGCCACCCGCCCGCGAATATTATCGCGATCGCTCGGCAATACTTCACGCAAACTTTTTTTTGCGTCTCCCGCGCCCGTGCCCTATGGTTTCAATCAGTGGGGCGCGGCCCTGCTGGAAACTTCCCAACGGGTCGGGGTTGGGAAGTCTGGGAAGTCTCTTGGGAAGTCTGCAAGAGACTGATTTCACGCCATAAATCCGTAAACTTCCCAACTTCCCAAGCCTCGCGCGCGCATGATGTATGCATGTGCGCGCGTACACGTATGCGCACGCGCGCACATCTGGGGCTATCTCATTTTCTTGGGAAGTCTGGGAAGTATCCTTATTCCTTTAATGATTTCAGTGGTTTGGAGACTTCCCAAACGACTTCCCAAGGGTTTTTCGGTTGGGAAGTTGGGAAGTTTTTCCGGCGCAACGTGCTCGGGCTTGGCCAAAAACGGCTGATTTCCGCCGTTTCCATTAAAATAGGGGGCGGAAATGGCTGAACCGAACGGGGTTGAGGCCATCGTCGGCGACGCGATCGCGGATGCCAAGGCGCTGCTGGCGTCGGAGCGCGCACAACAGCTGGACCTGCTGGCCGTGCCGGATGCCGAGGCGATGGCAGAAGCGCGGATCATCCATGGTGATTACGACACGGCCGGGGCCGTCCAGCGGGCGCGCCGCCGGGGGCGGCCGCCGGGTGCGACCAATCGGCGGACGGAGGATTTCGCGAAGTGGATCCTGGGCTTCGGCGGGCATCCGGCAGTGACGCTGATGCGGATCCAGTCGATGCCGGTGGAGGAGCTGGCCAAGATTGCGCATTGCAAGCCGCTCGAGGCGCTCGATCGCCAGATACGCTGCGCGGGCGAGCTGCTGCCGTACCTGGAGGGCAAGAAGCCACAACAGGTCGACCTGCGCGTCCAGGGCGACATGGCGCTGATGATCGGCGGCCTGGGCGGTGCGGCCGAAGGGGCGACGACGGCCGAGCTGACCATGATCGCGATGGAGACCGGGATCATCGAAGCCGAGTTTGGCGATGTCGACGACGAGGGCCAAGAAACGGCGGAAAACAGCCATTCCGAGGGGGGCGAATGATGCCCGTTGGAATGGATGTGTTGGAATGCTTGCGGCAACGCCTTGGTAATGCGTGCATTTCTTGCGTCGTGCGTCAGCTTGTCAGGTTGATCGCACGGCGGGCCGACGCGGCCGCGCGGTGGGGGGGCTTCCCCCCCGCGCCCGGCCTCTCCCCGGTCCCCCTGTCCGCGTATCTGCCGCGAGGAAAAATCTCGACCTCGGGGGCCCGTAACATTTTCAGCGCCATCCGGGGCGCGGGGTGCGGGTTCTCGTTCGCTGGAACGGGGGCACGGGGTGAGTAACGCCGTCCTCGCGATGCAGCCCGTGGGGCCAATCGCTGATCAGTGGCGTCGTTCGCGTGCCTTCGTGTCGGGGATTTGTGGGCCGGTTGGATCCGGCAAAACCTCGACGGGGGTGGCCAAGTGCTTTGGTGTTGCACTGGCGCAGAAGCCCGTCAAGGACAAGCGCGGCATTTCATGGCGGCGCGCGAAGATCGGCGTGATCCGCGACACCTACCCCAATCTCGACGGCACCGTGCTCGCCACCTGGCATAGCTGGGTTCCGAAATCGGTGGGCCATTACGTCAACGATTATCCGCGCTCCCACCATATCCAGGTGAAGCTCAACGCGGCGGGCACCGAAATGCTCGATCTGCAGATGGAGTTCATCGCGATCGGCGAGAACCGCGTCGAGGATGTGTTGCGCGGGAAGGAATGGACCGCTGCCTGGCTGAACGAAGGCGACCGCCTGGCGGAAGCCATTCTCGGTTTCCTCGCCGGGCGTGTCGGCCGCTATCCCGGCTTCAAGGAAGGCGGCTGCGTCGATCCGATGATCATGATCGACATGAACGCGGTCGACACCGAGAACTGGCTGTACCGCGTGCTGGTCGACAAGCAGCTCGACCCTGCCGCCATGGTCGCGCTGCAGAAGGCCGTGGGCGATCGCCCGCTGATCGAATTCTACCGCCAGCCCGGCGCGCGTGAACCCGGCGCCGAGAATCTGCACAATCTGCCGCCGGGCTATTACGAGCTGCAGATCGCGCTCAATCCGTCGAAGGATTATCTCGACCGGATGGTGGACAACAAGTTCGTGCCGATGCGGCACGGGCAGCCGGTCTATCCAGAATTCAACTTCGGCCAGCATATCGCGCCGGCGCCGCTGGTGGCGGATCCTGCGCGCAAGCTGATCATCGGCCTTGATGCCGGGCTGACGCCGGCGGCCGTGGTGTGCCAGCGCACCAGCCTTGGCCAGTTGCGCGTGTTGGGCGAGTTCCTGGTGTTCCCGCAAGCCGAGGAAACCCTGTCGGGCGTTGGCCCGACGCGGTTCGGCAAGGGGCTGAAAGCGTATCTCGCCGAGCATTTCCCGGAGCATTACGCCGCCCAGGCTGGGATCGGCCACAATGGCGGGCCGCCGCCCGATGACGTGCCGGGCGAGCGCGAGGACGCGATCGAAATCTGGTGCGATCCGTCCGCGAAGGATGGCACCGACAATTCTGGCAATGAGCAAAGCTGGATGGCGATCGTCCAGGGCCAGCTGGGCCGGCGGTTCAAGATCCGGCCCGCGCGATCGAACGCGCTACACGTCCGCCTCGAGGCGGTGCGCGTTCCGCTGGTAAACCTGCTCGACGGTCAGTTCCCCGGTTTCCTGATTTCGCCGACCTGCAAGATCCTGCGCAAGGGTTTCCTGTCTGGATATCATTACCGAAAAGTCGCGGTTGGAGATGGTTCAGGGCGTTTCGACGTCGAGCCAAACAAGAACATGTACAGTCATGGCCATGACGCCTTGCAATATGCGGCGATGGCGGATGGCGCGGCAATGGCCGGCATCATGGGAAGAGACAAGAAAAATGTCGGTCGGCCTCCATTGGTCGACTGCGGCAATGATTATTTTTCAGGAGAATGATCATGAGTTCTGCCGTCAGTTTCATCGGCCGTAGTTTGCTCGGTCCGATTGGCAAAATGATAGTTGGCAAGCCGAAGGCGGCCCAGCCGATTTCCCAGCGTCCGGTCACGCGGGACGATGCCGCTGCCCAGATGCAGGCAGACGATGATTTGCGGCGCCGTCGTGGCGCCGGAGCAAACCTGCTCACCGGCCCGTCGGGTGCGGAAGCGAGGACGGCGGGCGGCAAAGTGCTGCTTGGCCAGTGACGGAGGATTTGACCATGGACGATGAAAACGGGCTGATCGGCGGGCTGAAGGCGCTATCGATCGAAAAGTTGAAAGACGCGCTGACGGGGCTCGACGCTGGAATTCTTCATGCGTTGCGCGCGGCCGAACTGGCGGAAGGCCCAGCCAGGGCGCGCAAGGGCGCGCTCGAAGTGATCGACGATGCGCTGGCGGCGCAGACACCTGCAGAGGATCTGCAGGCCGGTGCCGAGGGTGAGGTCCAGACCGGCTCCGGTGACGAAGGCGATGCCCCTGCCGTCGACGGTGTTGGCAGCGGCGAAGGTGTCATGACCGGCTTCATCTCCGATGACGGTGCCGGCGCCGTTCCGCTCACTGCTGTCGAGTTAGCATTTGCCCAGATGGAGGGGGGCGAAGTGGTGTTGCGGCCCGCCGGATCAGCGGAGTTCCGCGACGCGCTTTTAGCCGCGATGCCCGACCTGGAGGGAGGCGAGCCGAACGAACGGTCAGTACCGCTGAAATTTTCGGCAACCATCGAAAGCGATGATGAAAGCTACGGGGTTTCGGCGGCGTTCCTCGATCGCGATCCTGGTCGCCTGTCGGCGTTGAAAGATGGCCGGACATGGCTTGTGTTCGGCGATGGCAAGCAGGCTCATCTGCACCTCGAGCCGATCGCGGTGGAGCCCGCGCATTGGTCGTTCATTGGCAACCAGGCGATCTACACCCGCGATATTCGCTTCGAAGGTTTCGGCGAGGCGGCGGACATCCATGCCATCGCCGTCGTCGCGCCGGGCAATCGCATCGTGGGCGTTGCTGAAATCGCCGGCGGGATCCGCGTGGGTGGCGGCAAGGTGGCCCGCTTCCCCGCGAACAGCCTCGCATTCTGATCGTTTGACCTGGAGGGCAGCATGAATATTCCGGTTTCCGGTTCCGTCGATGTCGACGCGATCCTGCAGCGGCAGTCGCGGATGGAGGCCGATCGGGCGAATTTTGAGACCGATTGGCTCGACACCGCCCGACACATGCTGCCCCGACAGGCCGATTTTCTGGGGGCCAATGCGACGCCTGGGGCCAAGCGGACGCATCGTCAGTATGACGGCCACGCGGCCGACAGCCTGAAGAAATGCGTTGCGGTGGTCGAGGGGTTCACCATGCCGCGCGGCGCGATCTACCAGGTGCTGCAGCCCGACGATGATGAATTGCTGAAGGTCCATCGGGTAAAGCTGTGGTTCGAGGAAAAGACCAAGCTGCTGTTCAAGCTGCGCTATGCGCCGCGCAGCGGGTTCACCAACCAGAGCCATGAAAGCATCACCTCGCTGATCGCCTTCGGTAATCAGGGGCTGTGGGTCGACCGTGCGCGCAATGGCGGGTTGTTTTACCGGACCGAACATATCGGCCAGCTCTATTTCGACGAGGATCTCGAGGGCCGGATCGATGTCGTTCACAAGAAATTCAAATGGTCCGCGCGCAAGGCGTATCAGAAATGGGGCGATGCGGCGCCCGAGTGCGTGCAAAAGGCGCGGCGTGACCGGCGCCCGGATGCCGAGCACGAATATTTGCATGTGCTGCAGCCGCGGCATGATGTGGATCCGCGCCGGCTCGATGCGCGCGGCATGCCCGTCGCCAGCGCCTATGTCTCGATCGCCGACAAATATCTGATCGAGGAAGGCGGCTTTCGGAAGATGCCGCTGATCGCGTCGCGCTACGAGAAAAGCGGGCTCGAAAAATACGGGCGTGGCCTTGGCCAGGCGGCGTTGCCATGGGCGCGCGCGGCGAACACCTTGATGCGGTCGATCATGCGCGCCGAACAGATGCGCGCGGAACCGCCGCTGGGCATGCCCGACGATGGCGTGCTCAGCCGTATGCAATTGAAGCCGAATGGGCTGACCACGGGCGCCGTCAATTCGCGCGGCGAGCTGCTGGTGAAGGCGCTGGCCACTGCCGGCGAAACCGGCGGTGCGATGGCGCTGCTCGAGATGTGCCACAATAACGAGGATGCGATCTTCCTGGTCGACCTGTTCGAGATCGGCCGCGAGGCGAAGAGCCATGTTTCGGCGGCGGCGATCATGGAGCGATCGGGCGAGAAAGGCATGTTGCTCGCGCCGACGATGGGCCGTCAGGAAGTCGAGTTCTTCGCGCCGTTGGTCGACCGGGAAGTGGATTGCATGGCCGATATGGGGGCGCTCGACGACATGCCGCCCGAGTTGATCGAGGCCGGTGGTCGTTTCCAGATCCGGTACGACACGCCGCTCACCCGCGCCATGCGGTCCGAGGAAGCGTCGGGCTTTTTCCGCACGGTCGAAGGTGTCGCGCCGATTGCGCAGGTCGATAATTCCGTGCTGGACGTGTTCGATTTCGAAAGCGTCGTGCGCGGCCTGGCCGATGTGAACGGTGTTCCGGCGGGGTGGATGGTGTCGCGCGAAACGCTTGCAGCAAAGCGCCAGGAGCGGGCCACGGCCGCGCAGTCGCAGCAGCTGCTGGAAGCGGCCCCAGTGGCGGGCAAGGTTGCGCTGGATCTGGCGCAGGCGGGGGCGATGGCCAATGCAGCCTGATGATTTCTATGCCCGGGTGCGCGAGGTTACTGCCCAGGGAAAGGCCCGCCTGCGCGAGCTGCTGCGCTTGCGGCGTACCCATTGGGCCTATTCGACCACGTTTCTGAGCGATCGGGCGGAACCGTCCCCGCATGCGGCCGTGGTGCTCGCCGATATCGCCCGTTTCTGCCGCGCTGATGAAACCTGTTTTGACGCGGATCCGCGCACGCACGCTTTGCTCGAGGGGCGGCGCGAGGTGTGGTTGCGGATCCAGGCGGCGCTCAAGCTCGATCGCGCGGCGATCGAACGATTGATCAAGCTCAACCAGGAAGATGTGGAGACCGATGATGAGTGAAGTGACACCCCCGGCGGATGGTGGCGATCAGGGTGCTGGCGGCGGGGATGATGGCGAACGTGCCGTCACCGACTGGCGGACGGGCCTGCCTGCCGAACTGGGCAGCGATCCGGCGCTGAAGGCGTTCGAGAATGTCGAAGGGCTGGCGCGCAGCTTCATCGATACCAAAAAGCTGGTCGGCCTCGACAAGCTGGTGTTGCCGAAAGACGAAACCGATACTGCCGGATGGGCGGCGGTATGGGACAGGCTGGGCCGCCCGGCCGAAGCCACCGCTTATGAAATCGCTGTTCCCGATGGTATGCCGACCGAATATGCCGATGGGTTCCGCGGGGTCGCGCATGAGATTGGCTTGACCGCCAGCCAGGCGAAGCGGCTGGCGATCTGGAACAATGAGCAGACGTCAGCGCAGATGGCCGCGCTCAACCAGGCGAGCCAGGCGGAGGTGCAGGCCCTGCAAAATGAGATGGGCACAGAATGGCAGCCGAAACTGGAAGCGGCCAAGAAATTCGCCAAGGCCATGGGGGTCGACCAGGATCTGGCCGATCAGCTGGATGCAAAGCTGGGATCGGCCAATCTGGTCAAGTTTTTCATGACGGCGGCCGAGCGTATGGGCGAGCATGGCCGGCTGGATACCGACGGTCCTGCCGGCGGGGCGATCAGCAGCGATCCCGTTGCGGAACGCGCTTCCTTGCAGGCCGATGCGGGTTTTCGTGAGAAACTGATGGCGGGTGACGCTGGCGCTAAACAGCGGTGGGACCGCCTGAACGCGGCGATCGCTGCAAAAAAGAGCGCTTGACGGCGGAGTCTCCACCCGCCTAATTCTGCGTCTCAGGCACCGGGGGGAGCCTCAATCTCCCCGACCATCCCGATTATCCGAGGCCGCATCGCTGCGGTGGTGGACCGGGCGCAAGGCGCGAAAGCAGCGCCGCCGATGCGGGCGTTAAAACGCTAGAATGCGGACCGGCCTGAAACATTGGTCGACTATCCCTTCGAAAAAGCAACGCAAATCGTTCCTTTTTCTGGGGGAAGTCCCATGCCGATGAATTCGGTCGAAACGACCCGTACCGTTGAATATGAAGGTAATATCGGCCTGCAGCTGCAGCAGACCGAAACCATGATCGCGCAATATGCGCAGACGGGTAGCCACACGGGGCCAAAGGTTGAACTGGAAGATCTGTTCGGCGCTGCCAAAAAACAGCGTAAGGACACGCGGCTTGGCAAGACGAAGACGTCCGATCTGAATATTGAGCGGCGTTGGCTGGCGAAGAAGAAAGAGTTTTATTACAATTTCTACATTGACAATGACGATCAGCTTGAAACCAAGATCGGGTTGAAGGGCGGCTATACCATGGCCGGCGCCGCAACGCTGGCGCGCGGTAAAGACGAAGAATGGTTGCTCGGCTTCTACGGCAATGCGCTCACCGGCGAAGAGGGCACCGACGTCGTACCGTTCAAGCCCGCCAACATCCTGCCGGTCAACGCCGGCGGCGGCGGCAACGGGCTGTCGATCGAGAAGCTGATCTACGCCCGCGAATATCTGAAAAAGCGCCATGTTGCTGTGGCGGCCGAACGGCCGCTGATCGCGACGACGGCGGCGCAGCAGACCGACCTGCTCAAGCAGATCGAGATCCAGTCGGCGGACTTCAACAAGAAGGAAAAGCTGACCCTGCAAGAAGGCAAGGTCACGTCGTTCATGGGGTTCGATTTCATCGAACTGGAATATGGCGACAGTGTTTCGTTCGAAGAGGCCGCGCCGCTGACCGTTGATGGTAACGGCTATCGCCGCGTTCCGATGTGGGTGCCGAGCGGCATGCATGTCGGCACCTGGCAGGATTACCGCGCATTCGTCGTCCAGCGTCCCGACATGGAATTCGCCTGGCAGATCTTCGCCGGTCGGACGTGCGCCGCCACGCGCATGAACGAGGACAAGTGCTTCCAGCTGCTCTGCCAGGAAGGCACCTGAGCCGGACCGCCTGCGTGAGGGCGGCCTGAGCGCCGCCCGAATTTCCAAGCTTTCGGGAGACATCACATGGCGAATTTCTACTCCACCGCCTTCGCGCGACGCAATGCCGGCAAGTCGCTGGACGGTGATCTTAACAGTGCACCGCTGCGTCGATTTCAGGCTGTCGTTCCACTTGCCGCGCAGGCCAGTGCGGACGTTGGCTACCTGGTCGAGCTGCCGCGCGGATATCGTTTTGCGCACGGCATGCTCAATACCGATACGTCGCTTGGCGCCGCGACGATCGCGATCGGCGTGCCCGGCACGCCTGCGAAATATCGTGCTGCCGCCGCGTTCACCGCCACCGACACCCCGACGATGTTCGGTAAGGCGGCGGCCTTGGCCGAGGCGGAGCCCGAAACCCAGACCATCATCCTGACGGTTGGCGCGGCGGCCCTGCCTGGGGCCGGCACGCTGATCGTCGACGTGTACGCGAGCCACCGAGGCTGAGGCCGCCGGCTCGCGGTGTCGCCGGCGACGGTTCACGGGGGTGACGTCGCCGGCGACATTTCTATGAAGGGATGGCCCGGTGCCTGCAGCGCGATCGCAAACCAATGTGGTGAACCTTGCCCTGGTCAAGCTGGGCAGTTCGACGCGGATCCTGTCGCTGGAAGAGGGCTCCGCGGTCGCGAATGCGGCGCGGACCGCCTGGGATACGGTGCTTGAGGCAACGCTTGCCTCGCACCCATGGAATTTCGCCATTCGCCGCAAGGCATTGGGGGCTGACGCGGCAGCGCCGGCGTTCGGTTATGCGCGCTCATTCACCTTGCCGCCTGATTGCCTGCGCTGGTTGCCGCAAGAGGAAATGCGGCGGATAAGTCCGATCTGGCCGATCGATGATGACGGCGTGGATTATTGCGGTGGCGGTAATACGCGGCGCGAAGGCAATAAGCTTTTGTCGAACCGCGCCGCGCCGTTGCCGATCATCTATATCGGCCGCGAGGATAATCCGGCGATGTGGTCGCCTGGGTTCGTGATGACGCAATCGGCGAGCCTGGCAGTCGAGCTTTGCGAGGCGGTCACCGGATCCAGCGAGATCGACACCAAGCTCGAGCGACGACTGAATGGCTGGATCGCCGAGGGCAAGCGCCTCGACGGCATGGAAACGCCGCCCGAGGATATGGGTGATATCGGCGGCTATAGCTGGCTGGACGCGCTCGCATGAGCCGCGCCACAAAAATGCAGACGAGCTTCAACGGCGGGGAATTTAGCCCGCGCATGTTCGGGCGCGTCGACCAGGCCGTTTACGAAATCGGTGTCGCCGAGTGCGAAAACTTCGTGCCGGTGATCCAGGGGCCAGTGGTCAAGCGGTCGGGCACAATCTACGTCGAGACGCCCAAGGCACAATGCCGCCTGATCCCATTCGTTCCGTTCACCACGCAAGGCTATGTGATTGAAGCGTCGGCGGCGGCGTTTCGATTTTACACCAACAATAGCCGCATCGAAACCGCGCCCGGGGTGGCATATCAGGTGACCACGCCGTGGACCTGGGCGCAGCTCAACGTGCTCGACGTCCAGCCATCCGTCGATGTTCTTTATCTGGTCCACGGGCAAACATCGCCAAGAGTCCTCGCCCGCACTGGCGCCGAGACGTTCGCCCTGTCCGAGCTGGTGTTGAAGAACGGCCCTTTCGACGACGACAATACCGACGAAACCCTGACTGTGACAGCCGATGGCACGACAGGCAGCATTACGATCACGTCATCCGGACCCCTGTTCGTCGCGGGCCATGTAGGCGGGCTTATGCGTCTTGAGGCGCAGGATTTTGCCGCGATTACCGCGTGGGAGCCAGGCTATAACGGTGTCATCGTCGGGGCGTTGCGGCGATCCGAGGCGAAGGTCTATTATGCAGCGACTGCAGGGCGCAGCGGAACGGTGCAGCCGATCCACACGCAAGGCGCCGAATGGGATGGCGTGGTCGTTGGCAAGGATATCAACGACAAGGATGCAGGCGGTATCCTCTGGCAGTATCGCCATGATAAATACGGCATTGTCAAAATCACCGGCTACACCTCGCCGACACAGGTGACGGCCGAAGTGGTGCGGCGGTTGCCTGACAGCCTGACGTCGACCGCCAGCTGGCGCTGGGCGCTTGGCGCATTTTCAACCGCCAATGGCTGGCCGTCGGCAGTGACGATCTGGAACGAGCGCCTGGTGCTCGCCAAGGATGCGACGCTCTACGGCTCAACGGTCGGCGGCTATGATGATTTCGGCGAACGCAATAGCGCCGGTGAGTTGACGTCTGATCGCGCCTTCCGCGTGCCGCTGCCCGATCCCAACCCGATCCTGTGGCTGGCGGCCGACCAGGAATTGCTGATCGGCGCGGCCAATGCCGAATATAAAGCGACGCGGATCCAGGGCGAAGCCCGTCCGGATATCAAGCGTCAGTCGAAATATGGATCTGGCCAGGCCAAGCCATGCGAAGCCGGTTCGCGGATGCTGTTCGTCCAGAAGGCAGGCCGCAAGGTTCGCGAGATCGACTATAATTATCAGCGCGATCGCTATCAGGCGCCGGATTTAACCGTTGTCGCCGAGCATCTGGGCAAGCGCAAGATCCTCGGCCTGACCTATCAGCAGGAGCCCGACAGCCTGGTCTGGGCCTGGCGGGCCGATGGACTGTTGCTGTCGCTGACCTACTCGCCCGAGGAACAGGTGAAGGGGTGGGCGCGCCATCCGCTGGGTGGAGACACGCTGGTCGAGTGGGCGACGTGCATCCCGGATCCTGATGGCGATCGCGATCAGCTGTGGCTGGCGACCCGGCGGGGCGGCAAACGGGCAATCGTGCGGATGGCACCGCTGTGGGAAGTTGGTGACAGCCGCAACGAGGCGTTTTTTGTCGATTGTGGCCTGTCTTATCAAGGGCCGACAGCACAGATGATTTCCGGGCTGGGCCATCTCGAGGGGGAGACGGTGAAGATCCTCGCCGATGGATCGCCGCACCCGGACCGGATCGTCGAGGGGGGCGCGATCACGCTCGCGGAATCTCGCGCATCGACCGTTGTCCATATCGGACGTGGCTATAGCGGGCGGTTGAAGACGCTGGCGATCGAGGCTGGCGGCCAGGACGGGACAGCGCAGGGCAAGCGCAAGCGGATCATATCGGTTGTACTCCGCATGCTCGAGACGCTGGGGGTCAGCATCGGCGTCCAGGGGCTGCCGTCCCAACCCATCGAGCACCGGCTTTCCCTGGATGCCATGAACCGGGCGGTGCCGCTGTTCACGGGCGACCATGAAATCAACACCATCGGCCAACACGAGCGCTTCGGGCAGATAGAGATCAGTTCGGATCAACCACTTCCGGCGTGCCTACTGGCCACCATCCCCGTGCTGGAGACCGCGCCGCGATGATCGAGATCATCCCCTTTGAACCCATCGACCTGACGCGGATCCGCGTCCAGGCTGAGCAGTCGATCGAAACGATGGGCGGGGCGGCGCTGACCGTCGAGCATGGTGACTATCTGGCAGCCGCCGGCCCGGCCTACACCGTGTTGCGCCATCGCGTGCCGGTGGTTGCCGCCGGCGTCGTCGAGAATGACGCGTACCATGCCACCGCCTGGGCCGTTCTTTCGGGGGACATTGGCGTCGGCATCGTCGCTTTGACGCGCGCGATCGGCCGTTTCCTCGCCTGCGACGAATATGTCCGCGTTGACACGCTGGTGCGGACCGATTTCGTGCGCGGCCATCGGTGGGCGCGGATGCTGGGTTTTCAGCGCGAAGGCACGCTGCACCGCTGGCGCGCCGGCACGACAGATTTCGACATGTATGCGCGGATCCGGGGAGAAGTGGCACATGGCTGATCCGATCACGATCGGGATCATGGCCCTGCAGGCTGCCGGCCCGATCATGCAGGGGCAAGCCGATTACAAGGCTGGCATGGCCAATGCGCGCGCGGCCGATGCCAATGCGCAGCAAGCCGAAGTCAGTGGCGTGATGGAAGAGGCGGAGATCCGCCGGCGATCGCGGATGGCGCAGGGTGATGCCATTTCGGAGATGGGCGCCGGCGGGATCCAGCTCGGCACCGGGACCGCGCTGGAAGTGCTGCGCGAAAGCGCGATCAACGCCGAATTCGACGTGCTGGCATCGCGCTACACGTCCAGCAGCCAGGCGCGGGCGTATCGCGCCGACGCATCGGCCTCCCGCAGCGCGGCCAAGAGCGCCAGGATCGGTGGCTTTCTGCGCGCCGGGGCGGCTGTGCTGTCCGGTTCAAGCGCGATGGGCAACGCTTCGAAGCTGGCGGGGGCGTCGGCCGCATCACGCGGATCATCGCTGCAGATGCCTCTGCCGGTGGGATCAACCAGCGCGGGCAACTTTGGCACGGTTGGTTCCACCCGCATTGGCTACGGGACAATCCGCTGATGGCTCAGGCTCCCATCTATCAGCCTGGCAATCCCGCGCCGCGTGCGATGCCGCTGCCGAACCGGAGTGCCGCCAGCTTCGGTGCCGACATCGGCGCCGGCGTCGAAGCGCTCGGCCGCGCCGTCCAGGGCGCCGCGATCGATCGCATCGAGGTCAATGATCGGGTGGCCGCGATCGAGGATCGCCGCCGGCTCGAGGAAAACCAGACGGCTGCCGCACTCGATCTGGCGCGCTTCCGGGCGGATGACGGCAAGGCGCGCATCGATGCGCGTAACAGTGCCGCGCCCGGTGCCGCCGGTCATCGCCAGGCGGTGATCGACCGGGCCGATGCGACCTATGCCGAGTTGAAGGGCAAATATACCGATCGGCGCGTCGTCAGCTGGCTCGACGAACAATATGCCGGTTATCGATCAGCCGCGGATCTCGACGAATATGAATTCGAGACTAAGTCCCGGGTCACCAAGCAATTTGATGACGGTCAGGCGATCGTTGATATCGACCGCAACAATCTATTCACCAACCCCAGCCCGACGACGTTTGCCCAAGCGATCAAGGGCATGTCGGATACTGTCGACGGATGGGAAGGGCCGGCAGCTGCCAAAGTCAAGTTTAAGCGCCAGTCGGCAGCGGGCTATGCGGACAGCTATCTGAGAGGCTTGGCGGAAGGTGATCCCGACAAGGCGGCCGCGGAGATTGCGAGCGGTCGACTAAATCCTTTCCTGGACCCGGAAAGTCTGAAGGCGATCAGTAGTTTCGTTGGCGCCCGCCAACGCGCCAGCGTCAACGAAGCCAAGGCGGCCGAGCGCGAGCGCAACGCGCAGCTCGTCGATCAGGCGAAAGACTATGAACTGTCGATCGACGCCGGCATTCCGGTCGCGCCCGACAAGCTGACGTCCGCAATCGCGCAGGCGGCGGCGGCGGGAAAGCCTGAGCTGGCTGAGCGTCTGCGGGTCAAGGGCACGAAGAATCTGGTGGTGACGGCGATCGGCAAGGCGTCACCGCTCGAGGTGCGCGGCTATATTTCCGACCTTGATGCGCGGATCCGCGCGAACCCGAACGACATCGAGGCGCGCACGCAGCGGCAGGGCGCCGAAGAGTTCCGATCGACGATGGAAACAGGGCTGGAACGCGATCCGATGGGGTGGGCGTCGCGGCAGGGCATCGTGACGCTCGAGCCGTTGACCGATGCCGCGTCCGCCGGGCGACGGGCTGGCGCTGCGCTGAAGGTGCAGGCTCGCTACGGCCTCGCTCGCGTCCCGGTGCTGCTGGCGGAGGAAGTGGATACGCTGAAAAGCCAGATGGAGAAGGGTGGCGACACCCGGCGGAATGCTCTCGGCATCATCCGTGGTATGGCGCAGTTCGCACCCGAAGCTCTCAGCCAGGTTGCCGGCAATGACGCCTTCACAGGTCATATCGCCTGGTTGGCCACCGGCCCTGCTGGTGTTGGCCTGGCCGACGCCGTGTTTGCCGGCAAGGATGCGTTAAAGGCTGATCCAAAGCTGATCGACAAGGATCGTGCTGCCCGCGAATTTACCGATGCCATCGGCACCGCGTTGGGCCGATCACCGCCGCAGCGGCAGGCGTTGTTGCAAACCACATCCGCGCTTTATGCCGCGCGCCATGGTCGGTCGGGTGAATTCGATCCGGCGCTGTTCCGCCGCGAATTGCAGCATGCCGCCGGCGCCACGCGTCGTCCCAATGGGGATGTGCAGGGCGGTTTGAGCGAACGCGGCGGCGTCACCTACCTCGTCCCGCGCGACATGACGGTCGATGAAGTCGAGCGCGCCATCGACGGCGCATCGATCACGCAATGGCGCAAGGGCTTGGGTGGCAATATGCCAGATTTTCGCGCAGCCGCCGGACCGTCCACCGGCGGCCTGTTCACCACGGGCGTCGCACCCGGCCCCGAAGGTGACGTCGAAAAGTTGCGCAATGCCCGCCTGGTCGATGCAGCGGACGGCCGATATTTCCTCGCCACCGATCGCGGCGGATCGCAGCTATTGACCGGCAAGGATGGCAAGCCGGTGGTGCTCGACATCCGCCAGCTGGGGGCCCGCCGGTGAACGGCCGCGAGGATCTGATCGACCTGCCAGGGGGAAGCTGGCAGGCGTCACCGCTGACGACGCCAGCGGCGCCACCGATGCCGAGCCTGTTCGAGGCCGCGCGCGAAGGCTGGCGATCGGGCATGGCCGGTCCTGGCATCCTCAATGGGGCTTATGCCAAAGCTGCCGCGCTCGATGAGCTGAAGGCCGGTCTTGAGGCCGGCGGCTATGCTGATCAGGTAAGCGCAATCGATCGGCGTCGATATGGCCGGCGCGATCCTGCCGATATCCGTTCGGATGCCGAACGGGATAATGAGCGCACCGATGCGCTGCTGCGCCTGGCGGGCGAGGCACGCGCGCGCAATCCCAAGCTGGTGCCTGCGTTCGCGGGCGTCACTGACCGGATCGGGCTGGATGCGATGGTGGCGCAGCGCCGGCGCGCGACCGTCGCCCAATCGGACGCGGTCTATGAACGTACGGGCGGCGGCGGGGCATTGGCCTGGTGGGGCGGGGCGCTGGCCAGTGGCGTTACCGATCCACTGTCCTGGGTACCCTTTGGCGGCGGTGCAGCTCGCGGTGTATCGTTCGGCCGCCAGATATTCAACACAGCCGCGCGGCAAGGTCTTGGGAATGCTGGCTTGCAGCTGCTGGCTGAACCGCTGATCGCGCGGGATGCCAAGTCGATCGGAATGGATTGGGGTGCGAAGGAAATCGCCCTCGATGTTGGCATGGCGGGCTTGCTCGGCAGTGTTCTCGGCGGCGGAGCCGAGGCAGTCGGTGGTGGCTTACGGGTACTGAACGGCCAACCGGCGGCGCGCGAGGTGCTGGACGCCGCGTATGTCGTCGAGCGCGATGAGTGGGCGCGATCGTCTTCGCCGTTCGCCGCAACCGACGAGGGGGCCGCAGCCCATGGCGAGAGCCTGAAAGCAGCGCTTGCGGCCCTCGAAGGGGATGCGCCGCCGGTGGCCACGGTTGCGGCGCCGTTGGCGGCCCCGCGTGGGCTGGCGCAATCGAGCGGAACCGATGCGGTGAAAGCGCGGATCCGCCATTTCGAGAGCGGCGGCAAGGATGATGCGCGCAATCCCATGCCGGGCCAGACGGCCGCAGGGCGCTATCAGTTTATCGATGATACCTGGCTGGGGCTGCACAAACAGGTGTTCGGTGAAACCGGCCAGTCGCCGGCGCAGATCATCGCGCAGAAGATGGATCCCGCCGTCCAGGAACGGCTGATGGATGCTGCGCTTGGCAATTACACCGCCGCGTTTGAGCGTGCCGGCGTCGCCCCGACTGATGGCGGGCTGTACCTGATGCATTTTCTTGGGCCGAACAAAGCGCTGGAAGTGCTGCGATCGGCACCGGGCACGCCGATGGCGTCGCTGATGTCGAAGGGCGCGATTGATGCCAATCCGGGGCTGTTGAGAGGAAAGACCGCCGGCGACGTCGTGGCCGAGATGGATCGGCGGATGGCGGGGCCGCGCGGTGCCGGCGTGCCGACGGCGATGCCGGGGATGACGGCCGATCGATATCGGCCGGGCGAGCTCACCACCGATGCGGTGGCGATGCAGTACAAAGCCGGCGGCGATGTGGATGGCGTGACCGAACGGCTGCGCGGGGTGAAGCAATGGAACCCGTTGCTGTCGGGCAAGGTGATTGTCTGGGAAGATGCCGCGGGCAGGCGTGTCGTGGCTGATGGGCATCAACGCCTTGGCCTGGCCAAGCGCGCCCAGGCGGCCGATCCGGCGGCCGATATCTGGCTGGACGCCATTACGCTGCGAGAGGCGGACGGGGTGACGGCCGACCAGGCGCGCGTGTGGGCTGCGCTGAAGAATATCGCCGAAGGATCCGGCACGTCGGTCGACGCGGCCAAGGTGTTGCGTGAAGCCGGCGAAATGTTCGAGCTGCCACCGGGCGGGATCGTTCGCGATGCGCGGGCGCTGGCGCGCCTTGGCGACGAGCCGTTCGGGGCGGTCATCAACGACGTCATCACCGCCGAACAGGGCGCCGCGATCGGCCGCGTGCTGCCCGACGATGAAGCCGCCCAGCTCGCTATGGTCGACCTGCTGGCGGCGACCAATCCCACCACGGCGCTGCAGGCCGAGACAATCGTGCGCCAGGCGGTGCTCGACGGGTTCGCCAAGGCCGAGGCCCGCGCGCAGCTGACCATGTTCGGCGATGCCGATCGGCTGCAGACGCTGTTCGTCCAGCGCGCCCGCGTGCTCGAGGATGCGCGGCGTGCGCTGAAACGGGACAAGACGACGTTCCGCAACCTCGTCGACAATGCGCGGCGGATCGAAGATACCGGAAATGTTCTGGCGCGCGGCGCCAACGCGGAAAGGCTGTCCGATGCCGATCGAGCCATCCAGCTCATCACCACCCTTGCCAATCGCGACGGGCCCGTCCGCGACGCCCTCCTTGCCGCTGTCCGGCTCTATCCCAGCGCCAACCGCCGCGCCGCCGCCGTCCGCCAGTTCCTCGACGGGATCGGCGACCTCGACCTACACGCTGTCGCCCGAGGAATGGGAGAAAGCGCCGGCGATGGTCGCTTTCCTGATGGAGCAGGACGCGGGAGCGACGTTGGAGAAGAGGCACGCGGCCTGGGTGATGAACGGGCGGAAGAGCCGGGCGAAGCCTTCCTAGACTTTGACGGGGGCGCCTCACGCGCCGGTCTCGACGATCCCCACGGGCCCAAGGCGGCCGAGCTGACCCAGCTCATCGAGCATGATGTGCGGCGGATGGCGGCGGCCGAGGCGCGTCACCCCCAAACCGACGAAACGCTGGGGGCTGCGCAACAGCGCATGGCGGACCTGTTGGCGCAGTTCCCCGGTCGCGATGGCCGGGCGCCGGGCACGATCAATATTCCTGGCGCCACGCTGGACGCCACCGGAAAATCGCGCAACGATATTCGTGCCGCGATCGTCGACATGCTGCTAGCCGGCGATGACGTTGCACGCGATCGCGTTGCGCACATCGTGCTAGGGCCACCGGCGTCCGGAAAATCCAGCTTCGCCGATCCGTTGGCGGCGGCCGAGCGCGCGCGGATTATCGACAGCGATGCCGCCAAGGTGATGTTGCCCGAGTTCGAAGACGGCATTGGCGCGATGGCGGTGCATGAGGAAAGCGCGGCGCTGGCGGCCCAAGCCCGCCGCGAAGCGATGGAGCGGGGCGACAATATGGTGCTGCCGCTGGTGGGCCGTACGGCGTCGGGAATTGATGCCGCCGTGCAGGAGCTTGCGCAAAAGGGATATCGCGTCTATGTCCATCTTGTCGACCTGCCGAACGATCAGGCAGTCAGTCGCGCGATCGCCCGCTTCGAACAGACCGGGCGCCTTGTTGATCCAGACTATATCCGCGCGGTAGGCGACACACCGAAGGCCACCTTCGAGCAGATTGTGCACGAACGTGGCAAGGAACTGGCAGGCTATGTTCATGTCTCGAATGACGTCCCCGAAGGAACAGCGCCCCGCATCGTCGCTGCATCCGACCAAGAGCTTGCCCTTCGACTGGGCGGAGATCGAGGATCGGGCGGCGGAAACGGTGCGCAAGGCGGTGGCGGACAATCCGGCGGCGACCCGCGAGGAAATCTTCGGGAAAATCTTCCCGTAGATCCCAACGTCGCGGCGCTCGCGCGGCAGCGCGCAGCGCTTGGCGCAGAAGCCCCGTTGCGGCCCACGACCGACCAGGCCGGACATCATGATCTTCCCATGTTTGAGAGCGTCGAGCAGCCAGCGCTGTTCGCGATCGGCGAAACCGTGCGTGATGGAGAACGGACGCCTGATCTGCGTTCGTCCGAGGATGTTCTTGCCGAATTTGACGCTGACGAGGCGGCGATCGCGGCGGCGAAGGATTGCCTGCTATGAGCCTGCGCGCCTGCCTTCCCGACCTGGTTGCCCAGGGCAAGGTCAACCGCGACCAGGCCGCCGAGATGGGCGAATTGTTCGATGAGCTCGAGCGCGTTTATGCGCGCCAGTTCGGCGCGCAGACGGCGGCCGCCATGGCGAGCGAGGAGACAATCGCCCGGCTTGCGACCGAAAAGGCGCTGAAACGGCGACAGGCGGTGCTGCAGATCGCGGCGCAGAAGCGGATCGTGATGGAGGCGGGCGGCTATACCCGGGCCGATGGGACCGTGGACCTGAATCGTGGTCTGTTGGCGCTGATCGACCGCGACCCCCATGGCCAGGCCAGCTATTCGAACGTCGAGGCACGCCGTAAATCGATTGTCGGCCAAGCGCATAGCGGCCTGGACAAGCTGTTCCAGCGGCATCGGCGCAACCTGGTCGGCAACGTCATGAACCCGGCGGACCTCGACAATGCGGTGCGTGCCGCGTTTGGCGAGGCGGTGGAGGATGTCGCCGCACGCGAGATCGCGATGGCCTGGGCCGGAACGGCCGAAGGCCTGCGCCAGCGGTTCAACGCCGCCGGCGGTGCGATCGGCAAGCTGGAAAATTGGGGGCTGCCGCAAAGCCATGACAGCCTGGCGGTGCGCAAGGCCGGCTATCAGGCTTGGCGGAATGCGATCCTGCCCCGGCTCGATCCCGAACGGATGACGGATAATCTGACCGGCAAGGCGTTCACGCCCGAGCGGTTGGAGCTGGCGCTGCGCGACGTGTGGGAAACCATCGCGACCGATGGCTGGTCGAGCCGATCGGCGGGGGGCATCGGCGGTAGCAAGCTGGCCAATGCGCGGGCGGATCATCGTTTCCTGATCTTCAAGTCGGCCGATGATTGGCTGGCCTACAATGACGCGTTCGGCGGCGCCAATCCGTTCGATGCGATGATGGGCCATATCGAGGGCATGGCGCGCGATATCGCCGCGCTCGAGATCCTTGGCCCCAACCCGACCGCCACGCTGCGCTGGATGCAGGATCTGGCACAGAAGGAAGGCGCGCGCATCGACGCCGCCGGCACCGCGAGGTCCTATCGCCTGGTCGACGGCGAGGCCGATCGCGCACGCCAGACCGTGCACCGCATCCAGGAATTGTGGGATGGCTATAGCGGCGCCGCGAATGCCCCGGTGAACGGCAAGGTGGCGCGTGGCTTTTCCACGCTGCGATCGGTGCTCGTATCCGCGCAGCTAGGCAGTGCCGCCGTGTCGGCGATCAGCGATCTGGGCTTTCAGAAGGTCGCCGCCCGCATGGCGGGCCTGCCGTATAATGGCGTGCTCGGCAATTACATGAAGCTGTTCACGCCGACGATGAACGACGATCAGCGCCTGGCGATCCGCTTGGGCCTGATCGCGGACGGTGCCAGCCAGATGGCGGCGGCGCAGATGCGCTATGTCGGCGAGGTTCAGGGCCGCGAGATTGCCAAGCGCCTGTCAGACGGGGTGCTGCGCGCGTCGCTGTTGTCGCCCTGGACGCAGGCCGGCAAGTGGGCGTTCGGCATGCAGTTTTTCGGAACGCTCGCCGATCATGTCGGGGTGAATTGGGCCGCGCTGCCCGATGAGCTGCGCGGCACGATGGCCCGTTATGGCATCGGCGCTGACGGGTGGGAGATCGCACGCGCCGCCCCGCTGTATGAGCATAAGGGGGCGAAATTCTTGCGGCCCGATGATGTCGATAATCCGGCGATCGCGACGAAGCTGCTGGAAATGGTGCAGACCGAAACCAGCTTCGCCGTGCCCGAAGCGAGCTTGCGCGCGCGCAGCTATTTTTCGGGTGGGCAGCCGGGGACGGTGGGCGGCGAATTCATGCGCTCCGTCATGATGTACAAGAATTTCGGCGTCACCCTGATGATGACACATGCCATGCGCGCGCTGGGCCAAAAAACGATGGGCAGCAAAGCGGCGTATGTGGCCAATCTGGTGATCGCCACCACCTTGCTCGGTGGTCTGGCGATGCAGGCGAAGGATGTTGCCAAGGGCAAGGATCCGCGCCCGATAGGATCCGTGGATTTCTGGGGTGCGGCCCTGCTGCAGGGCGGCGGCATGGGCGTCGCCGGCGACTTCCTGTTCTCCGACGTGAACCGCTTCGGGGGTGGCCTGCCAGTCACACTGGCGGGGCCGGTGGCGTCGTTCGTGGATGATACGCGTCGGCTGACCCTGGGTAATGCACTGCAGCTGCCCGGCGATGAGCCGACCAACTTCGGCCGCGAGCTCACCCGCTTCGTCGGCAAATATACGCCGGGATCTTCGATCTGGTATTCGCGGCTCGCCTTCCAGCGCGTGCTGCTCGACCAGCTGCAATATGAGCTGGATCCCGACGCGGCCAAGGCATTCAGCCGCCTTGAAGATCGTGCTTGGAAAGATTTCGGACAGAACTATTATTGGGCTCCCGGTGAACTCACCCCCGACCGGGCGCCTGCAATCGAGGCGCTCGCTCAAGGGGGTTAGAATGACGGTCAATTCGGGACCAAGCTCCCAGGCGTTCAGCTGCGATGGCGCCACCACCGCCTGGTCGCTCGCCGATATCCAGTTCCTGCAGCCGCTTGACCTGCTCGTCACCTTGGTGGCGGCTGACGGCGCGCGGACCGAATTGACCGAAGGGGTGGGTTACACGCTTGCCGGCGACGGCATGGCGAATTCAGCGACCCTTACCCGCGCGCCGGCGGACGCGATTGGTAACAAGATTGAGGTGCTTCGCAGCACTGCGCGGGTTCAGAAAGCTGATTATGTCAGCAACGATCCGTTCCCCGCCGAAGCCCATGAGCGGGAACTGGATCGCCGCGCGCTGATCGAGCAGGAGCAGGACGATGCGCATCTGAAACTGGATACCCGCGCGGTCAAGGTGCAGGACGGGGAAGTCGCCCCGACCCTGGCGCCGGTGGCGACGCGTGCGTCCAAATATGCGGCGTTCGACGTCAACGGGAACTGGCAGTTCCTCGACGGCCAGGCGCCGCCCGATCAGATCCTGCTGCCTGCCGGCTCCGACCTTGTCGGCTTCTCGCACGGCGTCACCTATAAGCCCGGCACGGTCGGAAACCGCCTGGGCCGGATGGTCTATGTCACCGATGCGCCATATAATGCGAAGGGCGATGGTGTCGCGAACGATACCGTCGCGATCGCGTCAGCACTCTTCAGCGGTGCTGCCCACATCCATTTTCCACCCGGCACCTACAACATCACGTCGATGACGTGGATTTTGAACAGCAAGCTGATCACGTTTGCTGTTGGTGCGAAGATTTTTGGCATTGCGACATCGGCGCAGAATGCGATCGTGCGGCTGCACAATTTTCGCAACTGCCGGATCGAGAACATGGCCCTCGAGACCGATGGGGCGGCGATCGCGCCGGTGTATCATCAGAATTATGGCTGCGCGCTGCAGTTTACTTCGGACAGCGGCGCTGGGCCGACCCAGTTCGTGACGATCGACGGCCTCTGGATCCGATACATCAAGGCGGGCATCGTCAACGGCAACCTGCTGGGCCAGGCAGCCCAGGCGTCATTCCCCCAATCAGAAATCTTCATCCGCGACTATCGCCAGCGCGGAGTGCTGCAGCCTTATTATGGCAACGCCACCAATTCTTATATCACGACCACAGGCTCGACCTACGTTCCTCAGAAATTCGAGGCGAGCAGTAGTTGGTGGGACGATGCCCAGGGTTTTTGCCTGCGCAACGATATTGGTGAAGTTGTCTCGATCGGTGACGAATTCCAGCGTGCGGTGACGGCTGGCTTCAATATTTACGGCAAGGGCATCACGATCATCGCGCCGATCTGGGAGCATACCTGCCCCAACTACATTACCGGCGATGTGACGATCGCGGACATCGCGAACGGATATTTTGGGTCCAGCTCGGGCGTGCCGTTCATCATCGACCCGGCGGCGAAAGGCCGGTTGAGGCTGCGTAACTGTAATATGCGGCGGCCGGACGGGACGGCCAGTTCGTCGCGATCGTTGTTCGCCGATTGCAAGAACAATGATGACTTCCAGGTCATCATTGAAAGCACGCGTCTCAAAGAATGGGCCTATCAGACGAATGCCGGCAACGCGCATCTTGTGTTGGGCGGCAAGGCGCTATTCCGCGATCTCGAAATCGATAATTCGCAGTCGACACAGCCTAGTTGGCGGCTCAACTCGGAGCCACGCCCGATCACAGCGTTCGACACGACCGGCGCGTCGATGGCGACGGCCGCGAACCTGACGGCGAAGGGTGGGTGGACCGTGACCGGCGCGCCTGCCGGCGCATCGTTCAACAAATACACGGCCGATCTGCCGCCCGGAGCAACGTCGGCTATCCAGTTCACCACTGTCGCCACCTCGATGACGGTGACGACCCCGACCGGCACAGCCGGGCATCCGGTGGTTCACGCCAAGGATCATATCGTCAAAATGCAGCTCAAGGGCATTGGCGCGACGATAACGAACTTCTCGGTTGCGGTGATTTGGTACGATTACGCTGGGTCGCAGATTTCGGTGTCGACTGTTTTTGCGGCGGATAAGGCTCGGCTCGACACTAATGGGTTTGATACCTGGCAGGAACTGCGTGCGCCTGCCGCTGCGCCTGCCGACGCGGTGTTCGCGGCATTTCAGGTTGTAGGCGGCGCCACCTCGGATGTGGTCATCACTGGATTGCGGTTAGAATGAGCCGCGATTGCTCCACACCGCCGCGCGACGAGCGCGCCAATCTGCTGGCCTGCTACCGCTCGGGCCAGATCAGCGAACGCCAGTGGCAAGAGCATCTGAGCGATCCGGGATTCAGGGCTTGGATCGAGGCCCAGCGCGTCGACCCAGATCGGGGCGTCGGCCGATGATGAACCAGAATGAAAGATCGAAAATGACGAAGCTGGAATGGGGCGTCGTGTTCAGTGTGCTCGCCTCCGCCGCCAGCCTCATCTTCAGCGCCGGCGTCGTGTGGACGACTGTCCAGGTCCATGACCGGGACATCTCTGCCCTGAAAACCAAGGGCGATGAGACGACCGATCGCCTCGCCCGCATGGAAACGAAGATCGACATGCTGCTCGAGCAGCGAATTTCCAAATCGGGGGGAATGTGATGGCGGTGTTCAATCATCAGGCGTTTTTCGATGCTGCGCGATCGCGCGTGTTTGGTGGCAAACTGTCCCAGGCGCAGGTCGACGGGCTCAATGCGGCGTTGAACGTCGGATTTGGCATTTCGTCGGTCGGGCGTGCTCCGGCATCTGCGGTTCCCTGGCTGGTCGAGGCGAATAAGGACATGGGCCTTGCCGAGATCCCCGGCGTGAAACACGCGCCCCGGATCCTGAAAATGCTGGTGATGCTGCGCTATCCGTTTTCGGATGATGAAACGCCCTGGTGCGGCACCGCGATGGCGGCCTGGATGAAACAGGCGGCTATCGAGCCGCCGGCGGCGGGCTATCGCGCGCTCAACTGGGCAAGTTGGGGTGTGGCGTGCTCGCCTCAAGTGGGCGCGATCGGCGTCAAGAAGCGTCCCGAGGGCAACCATGTTTTTCTGATCGTCGGGGAAACGGCCGACAAGCGCTATTTCAAGGCGCTGGGTGCCAACCAGTCGAACGCGGTGAACATCCAGGATGTCCTGAAAGAGCAGGCGTTCGCGATCCGTTGGCCGGCGGGCGTGCCTGTCGCCGGCATCCCGCTGCCAGTGATGCCAGCGGGCAAGATCTCAAAGGCCGAAGCATGACCGATAACGAGGTGCAGGACGTGCTCCGCGCCGCCGCGAAGGATGCCGCCAGCGCGCGCAACACGGCGTGGCCGCCTCGCGATTGGCGGATGCTGGTTGCCCTCTGCTTCCTTGGCGGCGGCGGCATAGCGATGACGATCCTGGCATGGCGGATCACCACGCTGACCGCAGACAAATCGGCCAGTCCATGGCCGCTCGCTTATGCGCTCTACGGCGTGCTCGGTCTGATCGCGGTGGTGCTGACTGGCTTCTCCTATGTGCTCGGCAAGCGCGCCTGGAGCTTCAAGGCCGGCGCGATCGAGGGTTCGACCAGTGGCGGCGATGAGATCGAAGGGGTGGTGCAATGAGTCCCTGGCTGATCATCGCCGGCGTGGCCGCGCTCGGCGCCAGCTATGTCGGCGGCCGTATGGATGGCCAGAAGATCGAACAGTCGGGGCAGCTACGGGCCGAACGGGCGGCGGCGAAGGTCCGCGTCGAACTGCAGGGCAAGAATGATCAATCGGGCACGGCGTCGGCCGAGCGGGAAACGCAGCGCCAGGGCGATGTGAGGGAGATCTATCGTGAAACGGAAAAGATCATCGAGCGGCCTGTCTATTCTGCTCGCTGCATCGATGCTGACGGGGTGCGCCTCCTCGAGCGCGCCGCCGCCCTCGGCAATGGTGAGGGTGTCACCGCACCTGCTGGCGGCGCCGGCGAAGCTGCCCCGGCCGCGCACGACGGCGCAAGGGGAACAAGCGGGCAGCCAGTGCCTCTCGTCCCAGCTGGAGCTCTATGACGTCGCTGGCGGGATCCGCGCGGCCTACATCGAGCTGCAGGCCCAGGTGAGGCTGCTGCAGTCCGGCGGGGGCAAGTGATGGGCGGGTTCGGAACGCTCGAACTGGGGCTGGATTTTGGAAGCGTGGGGGCGACCGCGCCGCCAGCGCCCGATCCGGTCGATCTGGCGGTGACCTTCGCCGACAATTTCGCCGGCACGGATGGACAGTTGCTCCGCAACCGCACCGGCTGGGCGGCCTATAATGTGTCCGGGTCGACCGCAAACACGCGCGATAGCTGGCGCATCACCGGCGCGCGCGCGGTCAAGACAGTGACCGATTATACCGCCCCGGGCGTCCACCTGATCGCCCACGACGCGGGATCGGTCGATCAATATTTCGAAGTGACCGTTTCCGGCCAGCCCTTGGATCTGGGCCTTGCTGGCAGCACCAATAACCAGCGCCTGCGCGTCCAGTTCCTCAATGCCGGGGCGTTGCTCGTCCAGAAGATTGAGGCAGGCGCAGAGACGAACCTTGCCAGCGCAGTCTATTCAAACTGGCAGGTCTCCAATCTCGTGGCCGGTGACCGCTTCGGGCTGTTGCTGCGCGGTACCAAGCTGCGCCTGTTCAAAAACGGCGTGATGCTCGCGAACTCAGACGGCATCCCATATGAGGCCGACATCGGCGGTTTCGCCAAGGGCACCCTTGCCGGCATGTCCAGTTACGAATGGGGCGATCCTGCCGATTGGTGGGTCGACGACGTGCTGATCCAAGGGCTGACCAGCGACACCCTGACGCTGACAACGCCACCGCTGTTCGTCGTTGCGGATGTCGCGTGGGACGACGCTCTGGCGATGGACCTGCCGGTGGACAGCCAGCTGACCCTCTCGGGCAATTATACCGGCCTCCAGCCCAGCCATATCGATTATCGGCTGAGGGCCTTTCCTTCGGGCGTGGTCGTTCAGGACTGGCAGCCCGCGACAAACGCGACGATCGGCGGCGGGACATGGCAGGCGACGGCAAGCATACCACCCGGCGGCCCGTATCGGGTCGAAGTCCGCAAGCGCAACAACACCAGCTGCTGGACGCAGGCGGCGACCCAGATTTCCTGCGGGCCTGCCGTTGCCGGATACGGCCAGAGCTACATGGGCGGACGGGTAGAATCCGGATCGGTCACCAGCGACTCGCGGATCTTCTATCACCGGTCAAACATCGATACCGGCATCGAACCGGGCTGGATGCTCGCGGCCAACAGCAACATTGGCCCACTGCTGACGAAACTGGCCGATATGTACTCGGCAAAGATGGGGCGCACGATCCCGGCCGCCTTTGTCGGCGCGGGCAAAGCCGGCGTGGGCATCACTGCACTGCATCCGACGCTCGGCACGCCAAACGAGGACAAGTTCACCGGCGGCGGCGCGACAGCGACCTACTGGCAGCAGCTTACCGGGATCCTGACGCGGGCCAATGCGATCGGCAAAGTGGCGGCGTTCCTGTGGGATCATGGCGCGGGCAACGAGTTGAACGCGGCGGGCTGGAACGCCTATCCGGACAAGCTGGATACGATCATCAGCCGGGCGCGCTCGGACTTTGCCGGCGGCCGCAACATCCCGGCGTTCACGACGATTGTCAGCCGCTATGACGACACCGTTATTCCGGCGGGTACGTCGAATGAATCGTGGACCGCGCTGCGCCGCGCCAATTTCCGTCAACAGTTCGTCACCGCGAATACGTTCGTCGGCAACCATGTGGTGGGCGTCCAGCATGGCGACCCGTACCATCTGGCAAACACGCTAGCCGGTAACGGCGAAAGCAACCGACGCGCTGGCCTGACCATGGCGAAGGTGCTGGGCGGGACCGCATATGACGGGCGCGGCCCGCGCGCGACGACGGCCACCCGTTCGGGGGCGGTGATCACGATCCCGGTTGCGCTCAGTGGGGCGGCAAGCATCGCGGCAAGCGGTGGCCTGACCGGGTTCAGGGTCGCGACCGACGTCGACCTGACAACGCCGCTGGCGATCAGCAGCGCCGTCCTGTCGGGTTCGAACATCATCGTCACCCTGGCAGCCGATCCCGGCGGGCGGGTCTATGTCGGCAATTATTGGGGCGCGAACCCCGATGCGCCGAACAAGGCCGGCGCAGTGTGGGCGATCGGCACCTATGCCGATGCGACGACGATCCCGATGGAGCCGATCGTCGATCCGATCAGGACGGCGACGTGATCTAGCGCCATTCCAACGAATCGAGAAAACTAAGTCGCGTTGGAATGAAATCCATAGCCAAGTTATTGAAATATATGGCGTGTAATATAACTACGAATCTGAGGGTCGGACGTTCGAATCGTTCCGGGCGCGCCAAAATCCCCCGCCAGTCTCAATGACTTGGCGGGGGATTTCGTTTTCGGGGTGGAATGGCCGCAAATGCACCACGCCATTAGGCGTTGGCGACGGCCCGCAGGCGATCCATGTCGCATAGCAAGATCCGGCTATAGCCGACCTCGATCAGCCCATCCCGTTCGAACGCGGACAAATGGACATTCACGGTCTTGCGGGTGAGGCCTGTCATTTCGCCCAGCAATTCCTGGCTGAGCCGGATGACCGGGTTTGGCCCTGACCCTGTTTCGTGGTGGCCGCCGGCCGCTGCCAGCAGGCGCGCGGCGATGCGTTCGCGCGGGCGCAACGAAATCACTTCGGCCGCCATACGGACGGCACTGCGCATATTGGCATAAGCGAAGCTGGCGATGGCGCGCCAGATTTCGGGCCGGCGTTCCGCTACCCGGTCCAGGGCGGTTTCTGATATTTCCAGCAGGACGCTCGGTTCCACGCAGACGGCGGTGACGAGGCGGGGGCCGCCGCTGAACCGCGTGGCATGGCCGAGGACTGCGCCCGCTTCGGCAAGGCCGATCATCACTTCCCGGTCGCCCGGTGCCGCGCAATAGGAATGGAGCACGCCCTTGACCACGACGAACAGGCCGCTGCGGTCATCCCCTTCGGCCTGCGCCCATTCCCCGATGTTGAGCCGCACGAGGCTGCCTTCCGTCACCAGGCTTTCGGCGAGTTCGACCGGATAGTCCTTCAGCCATCCTGCCTTTCGCAACACGCGAAGCGCCACATCCCGCTCGTCGCTTTTCATTTTTCCAATGTAACTTGGGTGACAGTCTGCCGCCAGCAAAACCGTTAGCCATGCTGCATATGATACAGGAGTGGGTGCAAAATGGCGGTTGCTGGTGATGGCAGGGTCATACGGATTGGCGGGGCGACGGCGTCCTTTTCGGATACCGCGCTGTCGGTTCCCCAATTGCTGGCCGGCGGGCGGCTGGATTATCTGATCTTCGATTATCTTGCCGAAGGCTCGATGGGCATTTTCGGCCGGATGCAGGCCGCCGATCCGGCGGCGGGTTATGGAACCGATTTCCTGACGGTGCACGTCGGTCCCTATCTTCACGAGATCGCCGCGCAGGGTCTGAAGGTCGTCGCCAATGCCGGTGGCGTCAATTCGGCCGGGCTTGCCGCAGCGCTTGAACGGATGATCGCCGAAGCGGGCCTGTCGCTGACCGTGGCCTTTGTCGATGGTGATGATCTGCGTCCCCGGCTGGAAGAATTGCGCGCCGCCGGCCACCGCGACATGTTCACCGGCGCGGCTTTTCCGGACAACATCATCAGTGCCAACGCCTATCTCGGCGCATTTCCGATCGCGGCGGCGCTGGGCAAGGGCGCGGACATCGTCGTCACCGGGCGGGTGGTCGACAGCGCGGTGGTGCTGGGGCCGCTGGTGCATGAATTCGGCTGGGGGCGCGACGATCTCGACCTGCTAGCCGCCGGGACGTTGGCGGGCCATCTGCTTGAATGTGGCGCGCAGGTTAGCGGCGGCACCTTCACCGACTGGCGCGACGTGCCCGACTGGGCGAATATCGGCTTCCCGATCGGCGAATGCCATGCCGATGGCAGTGTTGTGATCACCAAGCCGGAAGGCACCGGCGGGCTTGTATCGATCGGCACGGTTGCCGAACAGTTGCTGTACGAGGTCAGCGATCCGGCCGACTATATCGTCGCCGATGTGCGCTGCGACTTCAGCGACGTGAAGCTGGAACAGATCGGCAAGGACCGGGTGCGTGTGACCGGCGCGCGTGGGCGGCCACCGACCGACAGCTACAAGGTGTGCGTCACGTTCGACGGTGGCTGGCGCAGCATCGCCTATCAGCCGATTATCGGCGAGGATGCGGCCGAAAAGGCGGCGCGGCAGGCCGAGGCGCTGTTTGCCCGCGGACGGGCCTTGCTGCGCGCCCGCAACCTGCCCGATTTCACGCTGACCGATATGGTGATGATCGGGGGCGAGGCGAGCTTCGGCGCGCATGGCCACCAGCAGGGATCGCGCGAACTGATCTGCAAGCTGGTGGTTGACCACCCCGATCAGCAAGGTGCGCAAATCTTCGCGCGCGAACAATGGGCTGGGATTTCGGGGATGTCGGTCGGCACCTCGATCAACCTGGCGACCCATGTGCTGCCGATGACGGGAACATTCCTGTTCCTGCTGGACAAGCAGACGGTGGCATCGCGGATGACCTACGCTGGTGTCACGCAGGATGTGGCGGTTGCGGCCGGCACGCCGATTACCGCAGGCGCCCCGGCCGGCGGGGCGGGGCCGTCTGTCCCGGCCGATCCGGGTACAGTCGCGGTCGATCTGGTGCGGCTGGCCTGGGCGCGCAGCGGCGACAAGGGCCATTTGTTCAACGTCGCCGTCATCGCGCGCCAGCCTGAATATCTGCCCTATCTACGCGCAGCGCTGACATCCGCGGCGGTGGGCGAATGGTATCGCCACCTTGGGCCGGATGGCGAATGGCCGGATGGGCAGGCGCCGCGCGTCGATCGCTATGACGTGCCGGGCTTCCATGCGCTCAACTTCGTGATCCGCGATGCGCTGGCAGGCGGGATCAACGCGAGCACGCGGCTCGACCCTGCCGCCAAGGGCATGGCGCAAATGCTGCTGCGTTTCCCCGTGCTGGTTCCCGCCGCGCTGGCGGCGGAACTGGGCGGCGCCGCTTCGTCCGCAAAAGGAAATTGAAATGGCCGATTATTCTTATCTGATGAAAGGGATCGAGACGGTTTCGACCGACAGCAGCGTGCTGGTCAGTTCGTCCCGTTATTTGAACGATGCGCGGGTACGTGATTGGGTAGCCACGCATCTGTTGCGGCGCAACGGCCCGGATATCCCGACGCCATCGGATTCGATCCAGCTTGTCCAGATCCTGCGCGAGGTGCAGGACATCGACCATATCAACGCGCTTTTTGCGGCCGAGCGACAGAAGAATCCCGTCCTCGATGCGTGGTTCAAAGAAGGTTTTGTCTCAACCTTCGGCCTTGACGACCTGAAGGGTTACGGTCCGGAGACGGTTGGCGGAATCTTCTACGCGCAGCTCACCGACAATAATCTCCAGGTCGATATCGTCCCGCCATTTACACCCCGTAACGATTTCGAATATTATCAGCTCCGCGCCGGGCAGACGCATGATCTGGAACATATCCTTGGTGGCGGCGGGTTCGATTTCATCGGCGAACTGGTGCCTTATTACATGCGCCTGACCAATTTGTTCGTCCATATGAGCCCTGAGCTGGCGGGCGAACTGTCGGCATTCTCCATCCTTGGATCGACGCGGATCATCACGCGTGCGGTGCTGCATTATCCGCAGACCTGGCTGATTACCCAGAATGCGGTGGAGCGCGGTGCGAAGGTCGGCCGGGAATCCGCGCCGCTTTACATGATGCGCTACGAAGATGTGTTCGGGCTGACACCCGAAGCTGCGCGGGAGGTGCTGGGCATCAAGGGTGTCCAGATTGTCGATACGGCCGCCGCGTCGGCCCAATGGTGCTGACCGGCCAGGAGGAGAGGCTGAAATGGAAATGACGAAACGGCGCATTCCCACGCTCGAAGAACTGGCGCCCTTGCCCGGGCGCTACCCGCTGATCCCGGAACTGACGGCGCGTCAGGAAGTGGCGCTGCTGTGCCGGGCGCTGCACCGCGAAGGCTATGACGATCATATCGCCGGGCACATCACGCTGGCCGAGCCGGATGGCACCTTTCTCGTCAACCCCTGGGAACTCGCCTGGGATGAATTGACGGCCTCCGATATCATCCGCGTGGATGCCAGCGGGCGGGTCATCGAAGGTGAATGGAACGTGACACCGGCTATCGGCCTTCATCTGGCCGTGCACCAGCGCCGTCACAATCTGCGCGTCGTGATTCACAATCATTCGCGCTGGGGCTCGGTCTGGTCGGCATTCGGGCGGGTGCCGCCGGTCTATGATCAGACATCCGGTCAAGTTGATGAGGATCCGGTATTGTACGATGAATATGCCGGGACCGTTGATGGTACTGAAGAGGCGCAGGCCGCCGCCGATGCACTGGGTCAGGGCAAATGGGCGCTGTTGCAAAATCACGGCGTGTTCATTGTTGCTGAAACTATCCGCCAGGCGCATCTGCGCGCGATCACGCTGGAGCATCGCTGCCGGCTGGCTTGGCATGTCGAGGTATTCGGGGAAGGCCGGCCAATCACCAATCCGGAAGCCCTTCGCGTCGTCCAGATGTCCGATCCGATGGGCTTTCCGTTCCTGTGGGAAGCGATGGCCCGACGGGAGATCCGTCGGGATGCGTCGGTGCTCGATTGACCGGCCCACGGTGCAAGGCGGTTCTGGCCAGCCGGATCTGACTGGCGCTACCTTGTGAGATTTCTACCGGATGGCGATCGTGGGGCAACAGCTGCAATGCCGGCATTGCAGCTGTTGCGGCGGTCTTTCTTTCGTCCCGCAAACGGCGTTCGAGACCTTCTGTCCAATCCGCACCCATTGCCAGCCGCTCGCAAAAGCGGGTTCGCCATGAATCACGCAATCTCAGACCTGGGAATCCCAAAAATCACAAACTTGCCAACGTCATGTTAGATCTGACGTGCTTCATCCGGCAGCAATATCGGCACCCCGTCGCGGATCGGATAGGCCAGACCCGCAGTGTCCGACACCAGTTCCATGGCAGCCGGGTCATAGCGCAGCGGCCCGCGTGTCACGGGGCAAACGAGCACGGCAAGCCATTCGCGATCAAAGGGCGGCGGCGGTGCAGGCGTGGTCACTGGAATGTCGTCCGGCCGCCATCATCTTCGTCACGCAGGCGGAAAAACTGCATGAACTGGATCAGGAGATCCGCCCGCTCGGCGATCGTGGGGCTTTCGAGCAGCGCCTGCTTGGCGGCATTATCGAACGGTGCGATCTGGGCGATGCCGTTGACCAGTGCTTCATCGTCGAGGCGCCCCACGGCATCCCAATCGACTACATAACCGCGCGCCTCGGCGAAACGCTTTGATTCCTGTTCGAGCGCGACGCGAATCATCAGTTCCAGCGGATCCGGCTCGCCGTCATCGTCATAATCCCCGAACCGGGCCTCAATCTGTCGAAACAGCGTCGGGCGTTGCAGTTCGGCGGTCATGCGGAAACGAGCCAGCCCTTCCAGCACGATGTTGAAACGGCCGTCATCCAGCGCCTCGACATGCGCAATCCGGCCGACGCAACCAACCTCATACAGCGCTGGCGGATGGCCTTCGCGCTCCGCCTCCCGTGGCTGGATCATCGCGATCCGCCGGTCGCGGGCCAGCGCGTCGGTCACCAGAGCACGATAACGCGGTTCGAAAATGTGCAGCGGCAGCATGGCGCGCGGAAACAGCAACGCGCCCGCCAGCGGAAAAATCGACAAGCGAACGCCGGCGCGCCCACCCATCATGTGAACAGGATGGCCGAAAGCCGCCGCCGTTGCGCGCTTACCCAGCTATCTTCCAGTCCCGCCGCCTCGAACAGCTTGAGCAACCGCGTCCGCGCCGCACCGTCGTTCCACGCCCGATCACGAGCGATGCTGTCCAGCAGCATATCCGCCGCGCCGTCACGGTCGCCCGCCGCCATCAGCCCGCCCGCCAGTTCGTAACGCGCCTCCTGATCATCCGGATCGGCGGCCACGCGGGCCTTCAGCCCGGCAAGATCGTCGACCGGTGCCGCCTCCCGGGCGATCGCCAGCGCGGCTCGGGCACGGACAATGCCGGCGTCCCTGGCCTTGTCATCTGGAACTGTCGCCAGCAGCGCATCGGCCTCCTCGACGCGACCAAGCAGCAGCAACGCCCGCGCCTGCCCGGCAACAACCGTCGGATCCTCCGGTGCCATTTCCGCGATCTGGCTGAAAATCGAAAGTGCGCGTTCCGCATCCCCGGAATCGAGCGTCTCTTCCCCCATGGCAATCAGCGGGGCGATATCCTGGGCCAACAGGTCATCTGCACCCTGAACCGGAATTTGCTTCAAAATCTGGTCGAGCATCCCCTTGAGCTGGCTTTCGGTTCGCGCCGGCGTGAGGTCGGCAACCAATTGTCCCTGGAACAGCGCATAGACGGTGGGAATGGATTGTACCCGGAACTGCGCGGCAATCAGCTTGTTGGCGTCGACATCGATCTTCACGAGCTTGACCCCGCGACCGGCATAATCAGCGGCCACCTTGTCCAGCACGGGGCCAAGCGCCTTGCACGGCCCACACCATTCGGCCCAGAAATCGAGGATGACCAGCGACGTCATCGACGGTTCGACGACATCCCGCTTGAATGCCTCGATCGCCTCGCGCTCCGCACCACTCATACCCAAGGTCGCCACCGGCTGCTCCCATGCCCAAATCCAATGCCCTTATGTGGGCGCACACGTGCCGCTGCCAAGCCCTTCGGCACATGAGAAGCACTAAGTACGATTTTGTTGAAATGAGGGGTTGCCGACCTTGGAACCCTCGGCTAATAGCCCGCCTCACCCGCCGGGACCATCCCGGCAACGGCGCCAGAGCGGGCGTAGCTCAGGGGTAGAGCACAACCTTGCCAAGGTTGGGGTCGAGGGTTCGAATCCCTTCGCCCGCTCCAAATCTTTGGTTTTGTCGATCCATCTGAAAAATAAAGAGAAAAACAGGCCATTTTGGCCTGTGTAGGTTCTGTGTAGAAAAACTTTCGGGACCGATTGCCGTCCCTCCAAAGAATGTGGACGCCCTTCCTCTGCGCTATCAATGTGCAAAGGTAGCCGCCTTGTCCATTTGCGGCATCGCAACATTCGATTCGATAGCCTCGCATTGGAAGCCCTTTCTGTGAGGCAGCCCCAAGGCTGCACCGCAATGCGTGTGCAGCAAATCAAAGGGTGGGTGGTGTGGGTTAAAAGGAAGTGGCCGCGCTAGCGGCGCGGCCTCCTTATTGCCAACGCTTTTGCGCGGTGGCCTGTGCTTCCTCGTATCAAAACAAAGTGCCCTGACGGCTGGCTTCGGCATAGCTTCGCCAATCGGGCTTGGCTGCTTCTGCGTCCAGCCATGCGACCACCTGCGCCACGACATCGCCGCCGTTGGCTTCGACCGTGCCGCACGGATGGAAATGCGACCGATAGCCGGTTTCGGTGATGGGTAGCGGTGCTCGCGGCGGGTTGATGCTTCGCACTTCCAGATGGGCAATGATGCCAAAACGGACGGGCATATAAATCGCCTCGATCTCGATGCCCTGCCATGTGAACTGATGCACTTGGGGTTGCTGCTCCATGGTCAGCACCCCGCGAACACATGCACGACATCCCAAGCCGTGCTGACGGTGAACACATCGCCGCTCAATTCAGCATCACGCGCCATCGCCTGATAGTCGATGTAATAGCGGAGCGCGTGGGAAACCTCGGTCGTTTCCTCGGTCACTTCCTGCATATAATCGGCAAGGCTGGCGTGTGCGCCGTGGTAGCGGTCGGCTATTGCCGCCTGCGCCTCATCCAGATCACCACTGTAGTAATCCAGCAAAGCCGCGCCGATGTCGTCATGCTCCGCGATAAAAGCGGCCAACGCGCTCACGCGCTCGAAACTGGCGTACTCGGACAGGCTGATCCAGCCGAATCCCTCGTAATCATGAATTGCCCATTCTTCCGCGCCCTGCATGGGCGATGTGGCCAGCATGTTGCGCACGGCGTCATAGATCGCCCACGGCTCCTGCGCGGCGTCGATCCATGCCCCATGCAGATAGCCGTTATTGTAAGCGGCCAGACAGGCCACATAGATGCGGGGTTGATTGGTGGCCTCTGTGGTGATGGTTGCTCCCATTTCTATTCTCCTTTGGATGGGGTTTCAGGTCGCGTTCTGAAACCTTGCCTCGTGGCGAACAGCGGGGGGCAAGCGGAGCAAGCGGCTTCGCGGGGAACCGGCTGCACGGAGCCTATGCGGAGGAAGCTGGGCGGAAGGCGCTTCGCAGCGCGCGAGGGGCAGCGCCCCAGTCTTTTGCGTTCGTGATCGTTACCGGATGGCGGAAACCTGCCTGTCAGGGTCTGCGCGAGAATCGCGCCGGGGTTCCGTGAGCGTCAGCGAATAGAGCGCGGGCCGACAGGCAACGCCCGTATCGGCGGGCAATCGTTCTAAGTGCGGCAAGTGAGGCTTTGGGCTTTATCTGTCCCTGTCCAGCCTTCCCCATATCGTCCTTTTGATCCTGCACCCTGGCACCCGTCTTCCCTATGGGGCGCAAGCCCTAAAGGGCTCTTCCTCTCCGTTTCAGTCCTTCGGATGCGTCCCGGCAAGACCGCTGCCGTGATCGGGGCATGAAAGGCCGTGATGGTTGCGGCCTAGAGAAACAGGAGACATTCACATGCGCCTCATCACCGCCGCCGAACTGGATACCCTGCCCGAAACGGTCCTGCACTCGAAATTCTACCGCGTGAATCAGGAGCTGGTCGCCACAGAACCCGCGACAACCGAACGCGCCAATGCGCTGGCGTCTCTCGAAAACATCAACCGGGCGATCATCAAACGCCGCATCAAGGGGCCGGGGTTCTAAACCCCGCCTCCTGAAGCCTAGAAAAATTACCCAGTATTTAAGAATAGTTCACGGAGTCAGAATCGGTTCAGGTTGAACATGACACAAGCGTAACCATCGAATTGCAGACATGAGGGGGCGAACGGTGCGGATATATTCGCATGTGGGTTTTGTTGCTGCATTATTTCTTCCTGCGATAGCCAATGCTTCTGATCTGGAACTTCCGCCGGAAGTTTACGGCAGCTATGCACCGGGCGGCGATTGCAGCAAGCAGCCGCGCATCAGCGTGAATAAGGCAGGCATCCATCTGGACACCGCCGCCGGGAAGCGTAGCCCGCTGCCGATAATGGTCAGCTACACATGGGCTGGGGGCGCACGCTATGAAGGCATCCAGACATGGGCGCTGGTAAAGCACGGCGGCAAAGACCGTTGGGGCGACGATAACAAGCCGGTCATCCTGACATTCAATGCGTATGAAAAGCGCGGCGACCTCCTCGTGGATCGCGTTGAACCGCAAGTGCCGCTCGATGGCCCGCTGACGAGCATCACGCAGGCCAAGAATTTCAGGATATGCCGATCCGGCGCAGCCGCTCCTGCCTCGGCACAGCGGCTAGCGGCACCGCCCGTTGCCTCGGCGCAAGCGCCAGCCGCCAGCTTCGCGGCGGTGATCGGGGCGCTCATGCAACCGGCATCGGCTCCGGCAAACAGCTATTATGATTGGCTGTTCATCGAAAAAGCACCGCATGTCACATGGGCGGCCTTGCCGCCAGATATGCTGGATAAACCGCTGGCCAATGGCCAGTTCTTTCGCCGGAACGGCACGGTTGCTGTCGGCGGCCAGTCGCTGAAAATTATGGCGGCGGGCGCACGCTCCATGGTGATGAACCATTACTTCAAGAACGAAGGCCGTCCGCTCGGTGAGGAAACGGTCGTCGCGGCGCTACGCGGCTCTGGCCTGACCGTCACCGCCGCGCGATGCGGGATCAACAAAAGCCTTCTTGCGCCCACATGGTATCGCGTGAGCGGCAACGGTAAGCGGGCTGCGCTACTATGGGTCGCCCAGCCACGGGGAGCCGCATCCCCATGGGAAGGCTTCAATCTCTCGCTCGACGCAAACTTGAAGCCTCTGACGCCGCAGGAACGCGCCGTTTATACGGATCGCTGCGCCTGACGAGCAGCCACGCTCTGACAATCGAAAACCCCTCACATTCGGAAAGGAACGAGTCTTGTCTCTGACTACTCTATCTGGCGTTGTTTCCGGTATCCGTCATGCGCCCGTCACCGAAGGCCATATCGGCAAGAATGGCGGGTCCGTTCGCACCGGCCACGCGCTCGCCTTCCGCGTCGATGACCGCTCTGTCCAAATCAAGCTGCCCGCGATGCCGGACGTGCAGGATGGCGAGACGGTCACGCTGGCCGGACGGATCAAAAATGGCACGTTCCACGCGCTGGCCATGCGCAATGACCGCACTCGCGCGGTTTATGCCACGCCAGCCATGCCGGGGTATATCATGGGAGGCCTGATGACAGCGGTGGGCTTTCCGCTGCTGTTCATCATCGTGGGCGTGTTTTTCATCGGGTTTGGCGGGTACACGCTGTTTCAGGCGCATAACTACGCGCAGGCGGCGAAGCTGCTGGCAGCCTGACGGCAATCAAAAAGGCGGGGATCATTCCCCGCCTTTCGTATGAGTAACGCATTCTCCTACGCTGCGAGTAAGTAGCCGTTGGCTTCAAGCGTGGTTGCATCAAGGTTCGTATGTCCATTGACTGTAGCGATATGCGTCCAGCCGTAGAGCGTCCCTGCGCCATCCAGATCGACCCGAAGCTGGGAATGGCTACCAGCGTTCGTGAATTGCACGAAGTCGGACAGTGCATCCGTCATGGGATCAAAGCCGCCATCCAGCACATCGCGCAGGTCGATCACATCGTTATCGGCCATGCTGAAATCCCGCAGGGTGTCGATGCCATTCCCCACATCCACCGCGCGGAAGACGAAGGTATCGGCACCTGAACCGCCATACAGGTCCTCATTGCCGCCACGACCTATCAGGGTGTCGTCACCGCCAAATCCGCGCAGCGTATCCGCGCCAGCGCCGCCTTCGATCCAATCTCCCAGAGCAGAGCCATACATCTGGCGGCCTGTGTCGTTGTTGCGAAGGTACAGCCCCTGCGTCAAATCCCAAGCCGTCGCATCGTCAAACACCACATTTTCGACATAGGTCGTGATGCCAGTCGATGCAGAATATGCGCCATCGATTTTCAACGTATTGCTGACGGGATTGGCTGCAAGCTGGAGCCACAGGTTGCCGCTGGTGTCCGTCCAGCTAAACATATCGTCTGCGCCTATGCCGTCCGTAAAGAGGATCGTATCCGTTCCTCCGGTGGCCGTTTCTACGATGCGATCTCCCGTCGCGTTGAGAGAAAATCCGGTCGCAAAGACGTAAGTATCGTCTCCGTCACCGCCGCGCAGCGTGTCGTTGCCGCCGTGACCGATGAGGGTGTCATTGCCGCCAAGGCCGTAGATATGGTCAGAAGCGCTGCCACCTTCCAGCGTGTCGCCGTAAACCGTGCCGTAGAATGTGCGCGCGGTGTCGTTGTTGCGCAGGTGCAGGCCTTGGGTCAAATCCCAGACGGTTTCGTCGTCAAACACGACTTGCTCGATGCGGGTGGTGATGCCGGTTACGGCGGCATAGCTGCCTTGTGCTTTCAGCGTGTTGGTCGCTGCCGCGCTGCCGACCTGCATCCAAAGGAAGCCGCTGGTGTCCGTCCAGCTATACACTTCGCTGGCGTCGATACCGTCCGTGAAGAAAATCGTGTCGTTTCCTTCGTCAACGTTTTCGTAGATGATATCGCCAGCGGTCGTGCCGGAGAAATTGCGGGCGAATATATAGGTATCATCGCCAGCACCGCCGCGCAGGGCGTCATTGCCGCCATGGCCAATCAGAGTATCGTTGCCGCCAAGGCCGTAGATGTTGTCTGCCGCGCTGCCGCCCTCAATCGTATCGGCGTAGATCGTGCCGTACAGGGCACGTGCGGTATCGTTGTTCCGCAGATGCAAACCCTGCGTCAAATCCCAGACGGTTGCGTCGTCAAACGTCACCTGCTCGATGCGGGTGGTGATGCCGGTTGCGGCGGCATAGCTGCCTTGCGCTTTCAGCGTATTGGTTGCCGCTGCGCCGCCGACCTGCATCCAGAGGAAGCCGCTGGTGTCGGTCCAGCTATATACTTCATCCGCTTCGATGCCGTCTGTGAAGAAAATCGTGTCAAACCCGTCTGCCGCATTCTCGTAGATAATATCGCCAGCCGTGGTTGCGGAGAAAACGCGGGCAAAAACATACGTATCATCGCCGGTGCCGCCGCGCAGGTTATCATTCCCTGCGCCGCCATGCAGCGTGTCGTTGCCATTCTCGCCGTTCAAGTTGTCGTTGCCGTCACCGCCGTAAAGGACATCATTGCCTTCACCACCGTAAAGGGCGTCTATGCCGCCGTCACCATACAACGTGTCGTTACCATCGCCGCCGTGCAGCGCGTCAGCACCATCGCCACCATGCAGCACATCTGCACCGCCATAGCCATAGATCGTGTCATTTCCGGCAAGGCCAAAAATGAGGTCGCCGCGCGTGTTGAGGCCGTAAAGGGTTTCATTCAATGCCGAGCCTTTGAACGTCAGGGGGGCGTTCAAAAGATCAATCACGGTAGAATCTGCGAAGTTCAACGCCTCAAGGAAATACGTCGCTGATACGGCGTTCGGCGTATAGCTGGTCTCGCCGCTTAGTCGCACTTGGTATTGCCCCGGAGCCGTGCCCACCAGCGAAACAGCGGCGGCACTGCTGACATGCGCATGTAGGGCGCTGTCATAGAAGCCGATGCCGCTCACGGTGCGGCCACCCTCAAACCCAGCAACGCTCAAGGAATAATTGAGCCTGTCGATATGAATGGTGAGGCCAGCATTATCGACACCGCTGGAGGTGGCGGTAAAGCGAACATCCTCTGCCGTGATGCCTTCGGCAAAGAAAATCTCCTTCAGCGCGCTTGTCGTGTTCAGCGTGGTGTAGCCGCTATCGCTGGTGACTCCCGTCACCATCCAGCCGTGATGGCTTTCGGTTGCAATCTCCGGCGTCGTCCATGTACCACCAATCGCAGATGAAACAGCGACACCTGTTGACTGGCCATTGCTATCAAATGTCGGGGCGAGATTTTCATCATAACTCTCGCCATTATTGATGGGGCCGCTGTTGTAGACGGTATCGTGCAAACGCGCTAAGCTCAAACCAACGTACGCGTCTAGAGGTGCCACATAGTAGGCACCTGAATTATAGTGCATAGACATCAAAAGATTGGCCATACCTATGGTCAGGCCATTGATTTCTATTTCTTCAATATCACTGGATATTCTTAGCTGAAGGGACTGGCCAGTTAGGTAATCTTCGCGGAAAATTGTAAGTGAAACAATATTGTCCCCGTCCTTTTCAATATTCTGAAGAACCATGAATCCATGATGCATTGAGGTAGATTCATCAATCCAGCCCGGCGGGACGTTTGAGATCGCAACACGGTCAGTATCGCCCGATCCATTGTCGCGGATGTAGACGACGCCCTTATCATCTTCGAAATCGAACTCATACGTATCAGCCTGCGAGCCGCCGACATACGTTAAGAGGTTTGAGTATCCCCAATTATTGGCAAAATAAGCGCCTCCCATAAACGTGGGATCGTTTTCGTCCAAGCTACCTAACGCACCTACAAAGGTGTTCGCGTGGTCCTGAGCGCCGATCACGGTTTCGATGCTCTGGATGCTATCCGTCACGCTGGGTGCGGATGAGGCATAGGCGATACGCTGGTCGGGGCGCATGTTGACTACAAAGGTGTCATTAACTTCACTATAGTCAATCACATCCTTGCCGCTGCCACCGTCGAAAACTCGCCCGATAATCTGATTCAGGTCGAACCGGTCTGCGTATGTGGTTCCTATGTATGTCCCGAAATTAAAGAACTCGACCTCGATTCCATCAACGTCAACGCGGACAAATGATTCTATGCCGTCCCCGACAGTTTCCATGGCATCGTCGATATCGCTATCAGTTGCATCTTTGAAATGCTTTCCAGAGGACGCATCCGAAAAATCAATTTTATTGATTATTTGAAAAATCTTACTACCGAAAGACTCTATAGAATATAGAGTGTCTGTATATTCCTCGTAGTCGAGAGTTTTTTCTACGCTCCAATGGTTCCCGTCATCCTTAATGGCAACGGAATCGTACCCATAATACAAAACTGTGTCTCGGCCATCGCTAAGATAACTTCTTACAATCGTGCCGTCACCGCCGTGCAAAACGTCGTTCCCGCCACCAGAACTTTTGAACACGTCGTTCCCGTTAAATCCTCTTAGATAATCATCATCTGTTCCGGTTAGAATTGTATCGCTTCCGGGAAACCCTTGAGACGGTAAAGAGCCGATAACATGTTGGTCGATATCCAATCCAGCCAATGACAAAACGGAAGAAATCAGGGAATTTGAGTTTGTTCCGACACCTACCGGAAGGAGTGGGCCGGGATCATAAGTGTATTCCTGCTGACCTATTTGATCAGCGAAATCACACATCATATCCCAGATTTCAGTCAGGCTTTTGCCGTTGCCCGCTGCCCTTAGAGCTTCAGTTATATCATTCGCGTTGTTCTGACTCTCGGTTTTCCCAGATGGGTACGCATCCACAGTGGCGCTCAGTGTCGTGCCCGCACCAGCCCCTTGGTTGATCTCAAGAACACCCCAGCTTCCAGTCACATAATTCCAAGCATCTAGCGTTTTATAAAGCGAAGCATTGCCGGATATCGCGTATCCGGTGCCATCCGTTTGACCAGCCTCACGCGCCACAAGGACCAGATGCCCAGCGTTCCCGTCTGAACCTACTACAGGCCTCCATTCAAGTGTAATTCTTACAATAGACATTTCGCTCCTATATATAAAATGACGTTAAAAGTGTTTGCATGGATTCATGTAGCATCCAGTCCCAAATCCAACGACAATGCTAGCTGGATAAAAAACCGCTACATACACCGCACTTATCGCTAAGTTTTTTAATGCGCTTCTATCGCTCGTTGGAAAGTTAATTATTAAAAGACCGGGAATCATCTTTATCGCAAAATAAGCCAAAGGCGTGTATGGCTGCTTCAATGTTATCTCGAATAGTCCAAAAAACATTTGACCAGACGCATATCCCGCGAACAATGGCCATATAAATAAAAATGATATTGCAGCAAACTTAATATATTTACTTTTCATTTTTCACCGGTTCTCAGGAATTAAGTACTAGTCATTATTCATCGACAATTACAGCTATTCAAGGCAATAATTAGATTGATTTTTACATTTTCATTGTCGGATTTTTGTTGAAATTCTTTCTCAGCGATTTTCTGCAAATCTTTGATGTGCCTTTAGGTGGTTGGTATTCCAATGATCTTGTCTGAGGCAGCCCTAAGAATTTCGACTTGAAGCGCATTCGTGCAAGCAGCGCGCGCAAGCCGCCGCGCCTGCGGTTCATCATCTGCGCTTGCTTCTTCGCACACATGAAACACGACAGCACACGCCGCACGGTCGGCATAAATGTCGGCACGAGTTCGGGCGGTTCTTCCAGCCCATCGCCATCGGGCATATCCGGGTATGCCGATGACGTATCATCATCCAAATGCAGGAACCGCGACACTGCGGACAGGTCGGGCAGCCACGCGAACAGGCCACCGGCACCATTTCCCTGCTTACCCTTGGCAACCTTTTTCTTCTTTTTCTTGCGGCTCGGTTCTGGTTGCAGGAAACGCGAGCCGCTTACTTTAGGTGTCTGGACGGCGGGTCTGCCGCGCGCCCTTGCTGCCGCTGCCGTTCGGCCTCGCGGCGATCTTCTTCCACCTGTTCAAGCAATCGCGCTGCGCGGGCAGCGTCTTCGGCATAGCGGGTACGCTCAAGGGCAAAGCCTGCCTGCTGGTCGCGCTGCTGCTGGTCATGGCGCTCTTTCAATTCCTCGATGTGTTCGGCGCTGTTCTGGTCGAGCAAGGTTTTGAGGTCAGCGCGTTCGCGGGCGTGCCGCGCGTGCATCTGTTTCCATGCTTTGTCGCGGGCTTGGCGCTGCTCCGCGCCGCGCCCCGGATTGAGGCGGTTCTGCAGGGCGTTGATATAGCCGTCGATGCCGGTGCGCTTCTGCTCGCTCTTGAAAACATCGCGCTCGACCTGTTGGTGCCGGGCAAGCCATGTCAGTTTGTCGTCGGCCTCTAAGGACAAGACATGTTCAAGCTGGCCTAACTCGGCATGATGCCATGCGACCAGCTTGTTGGCCTCCTGCTGCTGGCGCTCGGCAAGCGCGGCTTCGACGGCGGGCGATAATTCCGGCACGTCGATGACTTCCGGGACTGGTTGCGGCTCTGGCGCGGGTGCGATGTCATCGACCGGCGCGGGTGGCATGTCATCGTTGGGTGCTGCGGTTCCCACATCGGCGCGGCGTTGCTGCGCCGCCTCGCTGGCCGTGGGGAGTGTGTTCCGATCTACATCGGCCATGAAGGCGCGAACTTCGGCGGCCTTCATCTTGAGTTCGCGGCTCAAGCTGTAAACGCTGCCCTCCGGGCCGATCAGCACAAAATCCCGCTTGTCACCCTGCGCCAGAATATAGCCTGCATCTTCCACGGCGGCCTTGAACGCCATGCCGCCGTCGCTGGCTTCGCGTAAGGTGGCAAGCTGGGCGCGGCGGTCGGCAATACTCTGGCCGGTGCGCTCGGCCCGCTGGTGTTCGCCGTGGTTGACATCGGCGCGGGGAAACTCTGGCTGCTGGGTGCGATCCCGCTTGGCGTGTTTGCCGGGCACATGCTCATGTCCGAACTCGCGTTCGAGTTTTAGGCTGGCGCGTTCGTGGGCAAGGTAGTTGTTACCGTCCGACCGCATCGTCATGGTTTCAAGGTCGGTACGCGCCCAGACGATATGGATGTGCTGGCGGCCTTTCTTCTCGTGCAGCACCACGGCGCGGGGCTGGCCTTCCAGCCCCAATTCATGTTCCAGCACCTCCACCGCTCGCGCCCATTGCTGGGGCGTCATGTCATAGCGCGCATCCGGGTCTATGTTGACGTGATAGAGGCCTTTCCTGCCGCGCGTGGCTTCCGACAGCGTTTGCCAGTCGCGGAACGTCGCAGCCAAGTCATCAAGGCCGGAGTGCAATTCCAGCACACTGACGTGTTCGTTGGTGTCCGTCCGCTGAAGGTGGGCGGCAAGTTGCTGTGGTCCGGCGCGTGATCCCCCTTTGATAATCATGCGCCACGCCTATGGCCGTGGTGGACGGATGAATTTCGACGGCGCAGGCCTTGCCGCTGGTGCGGGAGGTTCCGGCGGCGGCGATGGTGCGGGCGGTATCGGCGCGGCGGCTGCGCCGTCCGGCTCTTTGCCCAGCACGTCGTATATGACGGTGCGCAGGTGTGCGAGGTCGGCAAGCGCCGCCTGTATGTCGAGCAGGACGGTGTGGGTATCGCCGCCCGTATGCAGGTAGCGGGCAATCTGATTCAGATTGCTGCCGGTCTTGCCAAGATGGCCAAGCACCTGACGGAGCGCGATCGCGTCGGCTGGCATACGCCGCTGTGCGCGGGGACCGGCTTCGCCGATGAGCGCCGCACGGGTAAACGCGGCGGCGGTCATACCCGCCTTGTCGGCGCGAGAGAGCAAGGCTGCCTTTTCGGCAGGCGTGACGCGGGCGTAGATCGTGTCCGTGCGCTGACGCTTCTCGGACTTGCGTCGGTCGGATGGGCCGCCATCAGTCACACGCACCTCCTTTCAGCCGGACGTATCCGGCGGCGGGTCGAGGGGCTTTCCCTCGTCAGGGTGCAGGGGCATGAAAGCCACCTGCGCGTCGTCCAGAGCGCGCAAGCTCTGGTCGTGGGTGCCGGGACGCGATAGTCTCCGGCGAGTGGTCAAGGGTGCGATAGCCCTTGTCCGGTTCCAAGGGCGAAGCGCCTTGGTGGGGTCCGGTGGCAAAGCCCCGGTCGATGGGTCGAGGGAGCGCGAAGGCTCCCCGCACGGGTGCATGGGGTGTGAAACCCCTGCTCTGGAGGGATGCAACGGGAGGGCGAAGCATCTCCCTTGCCAAGCCTAGCCCGCCGCAGGTGGGCGGGTGTGGACGGTCAGTCCGCACATGGCTTGCACACCTTCTGAAACCACAACCTATGATAGCACGGAACGGGCGCGGGTGTGAGGTCGCAACGCTGGCGGCACTGCCAAAACGTCGCCTGTCGCATACCAGCGTAGAGACTGGATCATGCCCGCCGTATGATGAAGGATAGCCCGCGCGGGTTGTATGCAGCGAACGATTCATCACGCCCGCTTGGTTCCATCGCCGCGAGAGGTCAGCACGTCGCGGGCCGCGTTGAGCATCTGTGCGAAACGGGCAGAGCCGCCGGTATCGGGATGCACCTTCGTCATGAGCCGCTTCCATGCGGCGCGTACTTCGGCCTCCGTCGCGCCTTCGGACAGACCGAGAATGTCGAGCGCATCCGCGCGCGTCATTTGTCCGTTTGAAGATGCGGCTCGCTGGCGCTCGCCGCCGGACTGGCGACCCTTCGGGTCGCCGTCCGTTTTCTGGCTGCGCACAAAATACGGGTTGTCGTCGTAGGCGAGCGGCGGTTGCCAGTAGAGGTGCGGATAGACGCTGGCGAGGGATGCGAAAGCTTCCGGCATACGCCAGTAATCGACGGGCCGGACGTAGTGGGGGCGGTCGTCGGGATTGAGCACAATCGCCACGTCGCGCCCCAAGGCCAGCACCTCGTCGGGCATCAGCAGCGGCCTGCCGGTTTCTCCGTAATTGACGTTCTCGCTGTGTCCTGCGCCGCCGGGGCCGAGGTTCTGACCTTCACCGTGGCCGACGGTCTGCACCGTCGTCTTCCCCAGCGTCTCTGACAGGTAATTGGCGCTCTCAAGGTCGTTGACGTTGCAGAACCATTTGTATGCGCAGTTGGACAGGATCGTGCCCGCCGCCGCGCCATAAAGGTCTTTAAGCTGATCCAGCCCTTGCACGATCAGCGTGAAGTCGATGCCGTAGCCGGACATGGTGGCGATGTCGCGCGGCAGGTCTTCGATCCGGCCCAGCGCGGGGAACTCGTCCATCAGGATCATGCAGCGGTGTGGTGGCCGCCCTTTGAGCGGATACCGCTTGAAGGTGTGCATCGCCGCCGTGGTCATCAGCCGCAACCATGTGCGCTGCGTGTCGATGCGGTCGGGCGGGATCACCAGATAAACCGTCACGGCTTCGCGGATCAGGTCGGCCATGTCGAACGATGATACCGCCGTGGCGGCCTTCACCTGCGGATCGGACAGAAACTTGGTGGCCTCCGACAGGTTGGACATGATGCCGGAATAGGTTTCCTGCGCGAGATCGAGATACGGGCTGACCATTTCCTTGATCGCCCAGCCAAAGGCGCTCGACGCGGCCATGGGCACCAAGAATCTGTCCGTGAAATCCTTGCGGCTGAGGCTGACAATCTCGCGGGCGCGGGCGAGCGTCTTTTGCTCGCCCGGCTGATCCGTGATCCATAGCAGCACGGCAGTCAGGACGTTGGCCGCGCTGCCTGTCCAGAAGCGGTCCTTGTCGCCCGGTGGCGACGGGCAGACCGCTCCGGCTAGGCCTTGCGCGACCGCGACGGCATTCGGGTCGTCGCGTACCAGCACGTCCAGCGGGTTAAAGGTCGCGGGCGTCAGGCCGCGCTCTTTGAAAGCGTCGGTCAGTTCGCCCCACGGGTTGATGACATGCACGGCGCTATTCAGGGTTTCGCGCCGGATGCGGGCGGTGATGGCGGCGTTCTCGCCCTTGGGGTCGATGACGATCGCCGATCCGCTATAGCGCAGCAACGTGGGCACGATGACGCGCGTGCCTTTGCCGGTGCGCGTCCGCGCCACGATCAAGGTGTGATGCTCCGGCGTGGACAGGATCGGTGCTCCCTGTTGCTCATCCACTGGCACGGCCTTGAGTTTGGGTGCGCTGCTCTTGCCGAAAAATACGCCAAGGAAACCGGCGTCCGCATCGGCAAGGCTGGTGCGGACATCTGCATACCGGGCTGTGCCGTAATTGTCGGATACCTCTGGCGCGGCCTCGTCCTGCCTGCCTCTGCCCCATGACCCGAAATGCGCTTTGATCTGCACCAGGACGAATATCACGAGAAGCCCGCCCAGCAGCAGGACGGGCAAGCTCTGCCAGAGCATGTGCAGGAATACCGGTCCTTGCTGGAAAAACAGGTACTGTGCCGATTCCCACAAAGTCGGCGCACGGGGGCCATAGCCATACTGCTTGTTGATCGCGTTCACCCGTTCGCGGGCAAGATTGGTTGCGTCATTATGCATGACGCGTTCAAGATCGCGTGCCCGCCACCGCTTGAGGATCGCGTCCGTCTGCGGGTTGATCCGCTGGAATCCTGCCCGCCATTCTTCTGTGCTGATCTCTTGTGCGCTGAAACGGCGCTCATTCCTGACAGACTCCACCATCAGGTCTGCAAGCTTGTTCCGGTCGGCAAAGTATTGCCCCGGCGGTTCGGGCGTTGTTTGATCCTGTGGCTGGCTTTTGGTGCCTTGCGCGGTGGCGGGGATGGCGCAAGCCATAAGCACCAGCATCAGCACGACCATCGCGGAGGCGCGAAGGCGTGCCGCCCGCCGCATCAGAAAGGGCCTCCATCGGCGGGCGTTGCCGGTTCGGGGTTCTCGTCCGTGGGCACGGCCAGTTCCGGCGCATTTGCGTCTGCGCATAGGCTGTTCCAAAGTTCAGCGAAGTGCGGATGACTTGTCGGATCGGCGACAAGCGTATGCAGCAGATTTTCGAGATAATTATTTATCGCCTGCGCCAAAACCGCCGAAGGTGATGCCTCGGCGCGATCTGCACGGGCAGAATCGATTCGCTCGACGTGGGCGAGCAGCGCGAGCAAGCCCGGCTGCACCGCGACCGTCACCGGCACGGGTGCCGCGCCATCATTCATCGCGGCGTTCAAGGCATCACGCAGCGCACATACGTCGGCATGATTGTCGAAGCGTGATTTTAGCGCGGCCAGCTTTGAGTGCGGCGGCACATCTGGCGTGTCGCCAGCGCCCGTTTCCCAAGCGGAAAGGGCCTCATCGTCGCCTGTCAGGCCGGGTTCGTCTTGAGGCATGTCACGCTCCCCGATTGGTCATGCACCGTTATGCCCGTGCGTGACGGCAATCGGTATCGAAACGCTTTGGCGAAGCCCCTAGCAATGCGCCGGATGGCGCGAACGAATAACCGATATACTTGCGCACAAACGCCTTTCCGCTTCACAATCTAAAGAGAGGGCGCGCGCGTCAAGCTTACCATGCACCGGCATGGCGGCAAACAAGCGTTCTGGATCGGGGGAGATGTGCAATGGCTACCATGTGGCGCTGAGTTCATCGTTGCGGACGTGATCCGCTGGCGCGAGCCTGTCTGGAAACCGCAGCCGCGCAATTCCAAAAAGAAGCCGGTCATGCTCGGCCATCGCACGGTCATCGGGCAAATCGCCCGCATTGATCGCGGCGGCTGGGTGCATGTGCAGGTTGCGGCCTGTACGGTCGAGCCGTCGCCGCGCTGCCTGCGCCCGCTCTATCCCCTGCAAGTCGGGGAAGACATCAAACGGCAACGCGGCAAGATCGGTCAGGGCAAGGTGGATCGGCTGCCGTGGAGTGATGAGTCTGCCCGTGCGGCCATCGTGGGATCGCGGTTCGCCAAGGTTTGAGCATCGGTGCCAGTTTCTCCATCACATCCATGGCGATTACGTAAAGCGTAGCTTTACAGGCAACGGCCATTCCGATAGTCTGATAGCGATTCAGGGCAATTCAACCGGATACCGCACAATGACGGAAAAGGATGACGTTCGACTGATCGAGCCATCCCATCCGGGCGGCTTCGTGAAGCAGGAAATTTTAGCGCCGCACGGACTTTCCGTGACGGAAGCAGCGGATGTGCTGGGCGTCACGCGCCCCGCATTATCCGCCTTACTCAACGAGCGTGCGCACCTGTCGCCTGATATGGCTCTCCGCCTAGAAATGGCGTTCGGCGTTTCGATGGAAACGCTCATGAGAATGCAGAACGATTACGACATCTCCTTGGCCCGCAAGCGCGCATCAAGAATTCGCGTTCGGCCCTACCAAGGGAAGCCCGTCGATCCACTAGACCCCATTGCTCGAACGGGCCGATAATGAAACTTCTTCGTAACGCAGGAAATGAGCGCGCGATTGATCGGCTGCGGGATTGGCTTCAGCCAGATTCAGCGGTTGATCTCATGTCGCCATACTTCTCCCTGTACGCATTTGCTCAGGCCTCCGAGAATCTGAAGAAGGCCGGGCAATGCCGCATTCTTCTCGGTGCTGAGAATGCCACTGTGGATGCCCTGCATGGCGGGCCGGGCGACATTGCTGCACGCGGGAAGCTCCAAGGGCGCTGGCTGGCAAAGACTGCACGCGAATGGCTGAACAAACACGCCGAAGTTCGGCACGCTGGGGCTGCGCCGCCACAATCAATGATTGTCGTATCTAACGCAGGCCAACGCCAAGTTCTGACCGGCGCGTGTTCGTTCACCACGGACGGTTTAGGCGTGACGCCCGGCGACAGGCTAGGTCTGGTACAGATTTCCGACACCGATGCGGAAGCTGCTGCCTATGCCGATTGGTTCGATGCGAGTTGGAACGGGGTCAAACCGGCGGCAAATTTGCTCGGGGCGCATCTTGATGAAATCGCCGGACATCGCGCGCCATCGTTGCTTTATTTCAAAGTGTTATACGAGCTTTTCAAGGATATTGGCGACGAGCTGGACGAAGAGCGTATTATTAAATCGGGTACAGGCATCCGAGATACGACCGTTTGGAACAAATTGTTTAAGTTCCAGCGGGACGGCGTTGTTGGCGCAATCGACAAGCTTGAGCGTATTGGCGGCTGTATCATTGCGGATAGCGTCGGTCTCGGAAAAACCTTTGAGGCCTTGGCGGTCATTAAATATTACGAGTTGCGCAATGACCGCGTGCTCGTTCTTTGCCCCAAGCGCCTGCGCGATAACTGGACGCTCTATAAAGCCAACGACCGTCGGAATATCCTCGCTTCTGACCGTCTAAATTATGACGTTCTCAATCACACTGATCTGTCGCGCGACGGCGGCATGTCGGGCGACATCGATCTCAGCCATGTCAATTGGGGCAATTACGACCTCGTCGTGATCGACGAATCCCATAACTTCCGTAACAAGGCGACCCACAAGGACCGCGACACCCGCTACGACCATTTGATGAAGCGCATCATTAAGTCGGGCGTCAAAACCAAGGTGCTCATGCTGTCGGCAACGCCGGTCAATAACCGCCTTGCCGACCTCAAAAACCAGATCGCCTTCATGACCGAGGGCAACGACCTCGCGCTCATGGGGCACGGTATCCAGAGCATCGAAGCAACCATCCGTAAGGCGCAGACGCAGTTCAACCGCTGGCTGGACCTGACCGACACCGACCGCCGCCCTGCGCGGCTGATGGACATGCTCGGTTTTGATTATTTCAAGCTGCTCGACCTTCTGACCATCGCCCGGTCGCGCAAGCACGTCCAACGCTATTACGGCACCGAAGAAACAGGCCAGTTCCCCGAACGGCTGCCGCCCGTTAACATCAAGGCCGACGTGGATTTGGCGGGAGAGTTCCGGCCCATCCGTGAGATCAATAACGAAATCCGTCGCCTCACGCTCGCCGCATATGCGCCGCTGCGCTACGTCCTGCCCCAGAAGCAGGCCGTATATGACGAGAAATACAGCACCAAGATCAGGGGCGGCCAGAGCTTTTTCCGGCAGGTGGACCGCGAGGAGAGCCTGATCCACCTGCTGCGCGTCAATATCTTGAAGCGCATGGAAAGCTCGGTTGCGTCATTCGCGCTCACCATCAAGCGCCAGCTTGCCGATGTGAACGCGCTCTTGGCGAAGATCGACGCCCACGACGAAAGCGTCGATGAAGTTTCCATCGACGATGTCGATATAGACGATCCTGCCTTCGAGGCGCTGTTGATCGGGCGCAAGGTCAAGGTCTTGCTTCACGACGTGGACCGCGTCCGCTGGCGGCAGGATTTGATCGAGGATCGCAACCGCCTCGCCACGCTTCTATCGGCGGCGCAGGCTGTCACGCCGGAGCGCGACGCCAAGCTGGCCCAATTGCAGGAATTGATCGTCCGCAAAGCCGCTGCGCCGATCAACGGTGAGAATCGCAAAATTCTCTTGTTTACCGCCTTCGCGGACACCGCTGATTATCTATATGCCCAGCTCGCCGATTGGGCGAAGAGCGAGCTTGGCCTTGAAACCGCTGTCGTCAGCGGCACGGGCGCGAACAAGACGACCTTGCGCGGGTTACGCGGTGACATGAGTTCGATCCTGTCCGCGTTTTCGCCACGCTCAAAAGAGCGTCCCGAGGAAATGAGCGGCGAAGGCCAGATCGACCTTCTCATCGCCACTGACTGCATATCCGAAGGCCAAAACCTTCAGGATTGCGATTTCCTCACAAACTACGACATCCACTGGAACCCCGTGCGGATTATCCAGCGGTTCGGGCGTATCGACCGTATCGGCTCGACCAATACCCGCATCCAGTTGGTCAATTTCTGGCCCAACATGGAGCTTGATGAATACCTCGACCTCGAATCCCGCGTCAGCGGGCGCATGGTGCTGCTCGACGTGTCGGCAACTGGCGAGGAAAACGTCATCGAGTTTCAGGCCGGAAACCAGATGAACGACCTCGAATATCGCCGCGCCCAACTGCAAAAATTGCAGGACGCGGTGATCGACCTTGAGGATTTATCCAGCGGCGTATCCATCGCCGACCTAACCCTCAACGATTTCCGCATCGACCTTTCGGGCTACATGCGGGAGCATAGGGATAAGCTGGATAGTCTGCCGCTCGGCACCTATGCTGTCGTGCCTGCACCTGACGGCGAGCTGCCGCCCGGTGCCATCTTCTGCTTGCGGGCGGTCGGTGAGGCGGCAGAGAGCGCGGCTGAACCCGGCTATCCCTTGAGTCCCAACTTCGTCGTCCATGTTGGCGATGATGGCGATACATTGCTGCCATACACGCAGGCCAAGCAGGTGCTCGACCGCCTCAAGAAGGCAGCCATTGGGCGCGATATACCCGATGTCGTAGCCTGTGATCGCTTTGATAAGGCTACCAAGTACGGGCGGGACATGGAGGGGTATCAGGCGCTTCTGGCGCGTGCTGTCGCCTCCATCGCTGGCAAGAGCGAGGAGCGCGCCGTCGCCAGCCTGTTCAGCCCCGGCGGCACTCACGCCCTGAAAGGCGAGTTTGCCGGTATCAACGACTTCGAGGTCGTTGCCTTCCTTGTCATCCTTCCCGAACCGGAGGGCGCATGACGGCAGGAGTAAACTTCCTCACTATCGTCAACGCGCTGGGGCTTCCGCCCGGCGCGCGCGTCGATGCACGTGTGCCCAAAAAGCTGTTGGTCGAACAAGGCGCGCCGACCGCCGCCGACAAGCGAGCCATTCAGGACGGGATCGACGAACTGCAATGGTTCGCTGCCTGCAAACCCGCCACTATCGGTGTGCCGACCTTTGCAGACGATACCCGCGAATACCTTGAGATTGCCGTTATCGGTTGCGCATTCCGCTCCGGCGCGAAAGCCTCGCGCCTGATCGAGCTGATCCACCGCGCCGTTCCCTATCCGGTGCTGCTTATCACCACCGACGAGCAGGGCATTACCGTATCGGCAACACATAAACGCCATGCACAGAATGAAGCAGGCCGCACCGTGATCGAACAGATTGTCGCCGCCAGCGGGCTCCGCACCGACGCGGCAGATTCTACACAAGCTTTGTTCGTGAAAAGCCTCGCATTGGCGCGGCAACCACGTGCCGATCTGTTCGCCCTCTATACTGGCTGGATTGCCCGAATAGAGGCCGTGAATGCCGCGCGCCTGACAGGTGCCTTCACCGCAACCGACGATCAGGACGCAATAGATCGTCGCCGTGAAGCACTCGACGTACATGCGCGCCTCACCAAAGAAATCGACGGCCTACGTGCTAAGGCTAAGCGCGAGAAGCAACTTAGCCGCCGCGTTGACCTCAATCTCGAAATTCAAGGCCGCGAGGCTGACCTCGCTGCCTGCGTCAAGCAATTATGACTTCAATGGGGAATCTACCTGATATGCCTGAAATCAAGAAACTGGACCTGAACGACCCTGCCACCCAAAGTGCGGACATTGTTAACGGCAATATTCAGGCGCTCGAAGCCCTGTTCCCCGAAGCGTTTAAGGAAGGTGGGGTCGACTTTGACGTGCTCAAGCAACTGCTGGGTGGAGCCATCAACGAAAAAGATGAAAAGTACGGACTTAACTGGCACGGGAAGCGCAAAGCGCAGCAGAGTGCACTTACACCATCTACAGGCACCCTATTGCCGTGCCCGGATGAGAGCGTCGAGTGGGGCGCAACGCAGAACTTGATGATCGAAGGTGATAACCTTGAAGTGCTGAAGCTCTTGCAAAAGAGTTTTAGCCGTAAGGTTAAGGCTATATACATTGACCCTCCCTATAACACAGGACGAAACATCGTATACCCGAACGATTTTTCCGATCCGATTTCCGCCTATCTCGAATTAACAGGGCAGGTGGATGGCGGTCAAAAGCTAACAAGCAATCCTGAAACAAGTGGGCGTTTTCACTCAAACTGGCTATCAATGATCTACCCAAGACTTAAGGTGGCCAAAAACCTTCTTTCCAATGATGGTGTCTTATTTTGTACAATAGATGAGAATGAACATGCTTCACTTTCGCTCGTAATCAAGGAGATTTTCGGGGAAGGCAATTATGAACATGCTTATATTTCCATCGTCCATAACCCTCGTGGCCAGCAAGGCAAGAATATATCTTACGTTCATGAGAACGCCATTGTTGTATATCCCGCAGACCAGAAAAAGTATCTTGCCGACGTTCTAAAAGACGAGGTGGATTCACGTGGCTTGAGAGATAGTGGCACCGAGTCAGATCGAACTGACGCACGGAATTGTTTCTATCCCTTTATTGTCAAGGACGGAGTCATTATCGACATTGGTCAAGTTCCTGAGAATAGTTTTCATCCTGAATCTTGCAACGTGAAGCGCCCCGACGGCACGATGGAAATCTGGCCAATGACGGACGACGGCGATGAAAAGAAATGGCGATACGCTAGAGACTCTGTAGAAAAAATACTGGATAAGCTAGAACCAAAAATGGGTCGCACCAACGTGCAGATCATTTTTCACAAGGATTCGGGAACAATGCGCAGCGTTTGGCAGAACGCGCGATATGACTCGAGCGAGTACGGAACAAAGCTGGTTGAGTCCATGATCGGTGAAGCCGGTTTCACATTCCCTAAAAGTCTTTGGTCAGTTTACGACGCGGTTAGAGTTATGACTGAGCATGATCCTGATGCAATTGTTTTGGATTTTTTCGCTGGTAGTGGGACGACTGGGCACGCCGTTTGGAAACTAAATCAAGACATTGGAGGAAACCGTCGTTTTATTTTGGTGCAGCTTCCAGAGGCGATTGAAGAGGGAAACAAGGAGCAAAAAATTGCTGCCCAATTTCTCAAATCAAGAGGCCGGCCATTGAACATTGCCGAGATTACAAAAGAAAGATTACGAGCGTCTGCGAAAAAGGTAAAAGAAGAAGGGGCAAACGGAACAGCTTCTTTGGGATTTCGAAATTTCAAATTGGCTTCATCTAACATCAGCGCTTGGCAGCCTGACCCGTCCGACCTCGAAGGCACCTTACTTGCCAATACCGAGCATCTTGTGCCGGGCCGCACCGAACAGGACGTGCTCTATGAGCTGTTGCTCAAGCTGGGCCTCGACCTCTGCGTGCCCATCGAGAAGAAGCACATTGCCGGTAAGGCTGTCCATTCCATCGGTGGCGGTGCGCTGATCGTTTGCCTTGCCGATGGCCTTGCCACGGACACCGTTGAAACCGTCGCCAATGGCATCGTCGCATGGTGGAAGGCGCTTGCGCCCGCCGTCGCCACGCGCGTCGTGTTCAAGGATTCCGGCTTCGCCGATGACGTAGCCAAGGCCAATATGGCCGCGATCCTCAACCAGAGCGGTATCCTCGACGTGAGGAGCCTGTGATGAGCGCGGACAGTTTTGTCAGTTTCGCCTACGGCTCCAATATGCCCGTTGCACGTCTGCGTGAACGGTGCCCGTCCGCTCGCGCAATCGGTATCGCCGAATTGCCCGGCCATGAATTGCGCTGGCACAAGCGAAGCAGAGACGGCTCGGGTAAGTGCGATATTTTCGCCAGCGCCGCCGACGTTTCCGTGCTTGGCGTACTCTATGAGATCGCAGCGCACGAGAAACGCGCGCTTGACCGCGCCGAAGGCTTGGGTGCCGGGTACGAAGAAATCGAAGTTGAGGTTCTTTGCGGCGGCAGTCCGATAACAGCCAAGGTATATAGAGCGACCGATACCGATCCCGCGCTTCGCCCCTATACATGGTATCGCGCCTTGGTCATCGCGGGTGCGCGCGAACACGGGCTTCCCGCGTCCTATATCACAAGGCTGGAATCCGTGCCTGCTGACGAAGATCAAGACCGCGTGCGTCATGACGAGCGTATGGCTTTGATCGCGGAGGTGCAGGCATGAAACTCCATTTCGAGCCGGACCTCGACTACCAGCATGTTGCCATCGAAGCTGTCTGCGACCTGTTTCGCGGACAGGAGATCAATCGCACCGAATTTACCGTCACCCGTCAATCCGGCGGCGGCGCGCAGCAGGAGCTTGGCCTTGTCGAAAATGCGCTGGGTATCGGCAACCGCCTTTCCTTGCTCGATGACGAGATCATCGGCAATCTGAAAGGCATTCAGCTTCGTAACGGCCTGCCGCCATCTGCCAGCCTCGCGTCCGGTGACTTCACCGTAGAGATGGAGACGGGCACCGGCAAAACCTATGTCTATCTGCGCACGATCTTCGAGCTGAACAAACGCTTCGGCTTTACCAAATTCGTGATCGTGGTGCCGTCCGTCGCCATCAAGGAAGGGGTCTATAAAACCCTTCAAATCACCGAAGAACATTTCAAGGGGCTCTATTCAGGTCAACCCTTCGATTATTTCCTCTACGATTCATCGAAACTGGGTCAGGTGCGCAACTTCGCCACCAGCCCGACCATTCAGATCATGGTCGTCACCGTGGGTGCGATCAACAAGAAGGACGTGAATAACCTCTATAAAGACAGCGAGAAAACCGGTGGCGAAGCGCCCATCGACCTGATCCGCGCAACCCGTCCCGTCATCATCGTGGATGAGCCCCAAAGCGTGGACGGCGGCTTGGAGGGGCGCGGCAAAGAAGCCCTCACAGCGATGAACCCACTCTGCACGCTCCGTTATTCGGCAACCCATGCCGACAAGCACCACATGGTTTACCGGCTCGACGCCGTGGACGCCTATGAGCGCAAGCTGGTCAAACAGATCGAGGTGGCCTCGCTCGAAGTGGAAGGCGGCCACAACAAGGCGTATCTGCGTTTCCTCTCCGCCAGCAATAAGCGTGGCGCGATAACTGCCAAGGTCGAGATCGACGTGCAGGAAGGCGGGAAGGTTCACCGCAAGGAAGTCACCGTGCAGGACAGTGACGACCTTGAGGATGCGACAGGCCGCGCCATCTACAAGGATTGCCGCATAGGCGAAATCCGTGTCGCGGGCGCTGGCTCTCTACTCGAAGTGAAAACCGCAGGGTCGGAATCCTTTCTTAGCGTGGGGCAAGCCATCGGCGACGTGGACGCTGACGCCGTCAGGCGGCTGATGATCCGCCGCACGATCACCGAGCACCTAGAGAAGGAGCGCCGCCTTGCGCCCCTTGGCGTCAAGGTGCTCAGCCTGTTCTTCATCGACGCTGTCGAGCACTACCGCTCATACGATGAAGATGGGAACACGGTGAAAGGCAAATATGCGACGATCTTCGAGGAAGAATATCGCCGCGCTGCCAAACTCCCCGATTTTGCCAGCCTATTTGCCGAAGTGGACGTGACTTCCGAAGCTGGGGAAGTCCATGACGGCTATTTCTCCATCGACAAGAATAAACGCTGGACCGACACCGCCGAGAATAATCAGGCCAACCGCGACAGCGCCGAGCGCGCCTATAACCTGATTATGAAGGACAAGGAGAAGCTGCTCAGCTTCGATACGAAGCTCAAATTTATCTTCTCCCACTCTGCCTTGAAAGAGGGCTGGGACAATCCGAACGTGTTCCAGATTTGCGCGTTGCGAGAAATGGGCACCGAGCGCGAGCGCCGCCAGACCATCGGGCGCGGCCTGCGCCTCTGCGTAAACCAACAGGGTGAACGCCTGCGTGGCTTTGAGATCAACACGCTCACCGTCATCGCCACCGAAAGCTATGAAGCCTTTGCCGAAAACCTTCAAAAGGAAATCGAAACCGATACCGGCATCCGCTTCGGCATCGTCGAGAAGCACCAGTTTGCGGCTATTGCCGTCCAGCAGGAAGACGGCAGCCTCGCCATGTTGGGATTCGAGGAATCTGCCGCGATCCATGAATATCTCAAGGGTGCCGATTTTATCGACGCCAAGGGCAAGGTGCAGGATAAACTACGCACGGCGCTGAAAGACGGCACGCTGACGGTTCCCGACGAGCACGCCGCGCACCTGCCGCAGATTAAGGAAGTCCTGCGCAAAATCGCAGGGAAGCTGGACATCAAGAACGCCGACGACCGCAAGGCCGTGCGTGTGCGCAAGGAAATTCTGCACAGTGCAGAATTTCAGGCGCTATGGGATAGGATCAAGCACCGCACGACCTATCGCGTTCACTTCGACAACGCCAAGCTGATTGAGGATTGCACGAAGGCAATTTCCAACGCCCCGCCGATCACCAAGGCGAAAGCGATTATCCGCAAGGCTGATCTTGCCATTGGTCAGGGCGGCGTCATTGCGACCGAAACAGCAACTTCCGGTCCCGTCACCATCGAAGAAGGCGACATCGCGCTCCCTGACGTGCTGACCGATTTGCAGGACCGCACGCAGCTCACGCGCCGCAGCCTTGTCACCATCCTGACCGAGTGTGGCAGGCTTGGCGATTTCAAGCGCAATCCCCAAGCCTTCATCGAGCTTGCGGCGGAAACTATCAACCGTGCCAAACGCCTCGCGCTTGTGGACGGTATCAAGTACCAGCGGGTCGGCGACGATCATTTCTACGCGCAGGAGCTGTTCGAGCAGGAAGAACTGACCGGCTACCTCAAGAACATGCTTCAAGACACGCAGAAATCGGTGTTCGAGCATGTCATTTACGACTCCGGCGGCGTCGAGCGCACGTTCGCCGAGCAGCTCGAAAAGAACGAGGCGGTGAAGGTCTACGCCAAACTTCCCGGCTGGTTCAAAGTCCCGACGCCCCTCGGCACTTACAATCCCGATTGGGCGGTGCTGGTGCAGGTGGGCGGGGCGGAGCGCCTCTATTTCGTGGTCGAAACGAAAGGCGATTTGTTCAACGACTCGCTACGCGGTAGCGAAGCCGCAAAGATCGCCTGCGGTGAAGCGCACTTCAAGGCGCTGGCCGTTGACGAGAATCCCGCCCGTTACGTCAAAGCAACCAAGATCGACGATCTCATGGAGCATTGCTGACATGGAGGACGGCATCTGGGATGACGGCGAGTGGATAAGCTGGGACGAAATTAATCAGCAAATCCAATATAAAGAATGGCGCGCACGTTATCCCAATGCCGATCTGTCCCTTGTCTCGGTTTTTGAGTCACTGATCGGTACTGCCGAAGATTATTACCACCTGACCGGCAGGCACCTCCAAGTGTATGGCGATATAGGCGAGCTTTATGGAGCCATCACCCATGGCATAAAGCTGCATCGGAATTATGCGCAGGGTTCAGATGGCCGTCTTGGTAATGATTTTGTTGAGGTGAAGACCATCACGCCATTCAAGAATTGCGACATCGTTGAAATCAATATGGATCGGAATTTTAGCAAAGTTCTGATCGTCAAGGTCAATGCTGACTTTGAGGTGTGGGGCAAGATGATTGACCGCAAAGCGCTTCCAAAAAGCGGCCTGCGGGGCAACCGTCTTCGGATCAACTGGGCAGAGGTCGAAGCAAAATAGTGCCGATTTCAATGCACCAGCGGCGCATCGGCGAAGAATGAACCCGCAAGCTCGTCCGGGCCGGACGCAGGCTCCGCTATCCATTGCCTCTGGTTCGCCAGCGGCTGAGGCAACGGCTTCGCGGAAAAACGCGAACATGGGGGCGCTTGAAGCTCGGCGCACCTTTCTCCCAAGCTCGCTTGGCCGAATTTCACGACCGGGGAGCGCCAGCGGCGCGTCGTGAATTTCGGCAGAAACGCTGGCTCTGTTGCATCGGCCATCGAACTCGATGGCTGGTGCGATGCCCGCTAGCGTTTGGGACGTGTCGGCTTGTCCGTCTGCTTGGCTTTGATGGACTGCACCTCTTTTGCCTTGGCTTCTAGCGCGTCGATCTCGGCGTTCATTTCGGCATGCATCGCATCCCATCCGCCGATGCCCATCAATACGCGGTCGGCGTGTTTGATGGTGTTCACATGGCCATAATGCTGTTCGATCATTTTGACGGAGGTGCCCATTTGCTGGGCGAGGATATAGACATCCACTCCGGCGGACAGCCGGAGCGTGGCATAGGTATGACGGAAGCAATAGGTCGTGCGGGGAATGCCGCTCGCGCCTTCGCGCAGGTCGGTGTATTTCAACAACTCTTCAACGGTATCGCGATATAGCCATTTGGCTGGTTTACCGTTGATGATTGTGAACACGGGATCGTCGGGCTTGGTCGCCTTGGACAATTCCCGAACCCGATCCAGATAGGTGCCCACACTGGTGGGGGCGATTAGCTTGCGCTCCTTGCCCTTACCTCGCACATAGATGACCAGAATGTCCTGACCGTCTTTGTCCTTGGCGGCAGTGATGTCCCGCCAGCGCAGATTCTTCGCTTCGGGCGGGCGCATCCCTGTGTTGCACATGATGAGGATGAAATTGTAGCATATCTGGCGATACCAGACGCCCTGCGGCGTGGTCGCCTCCTTCATCCACTTGCGGCCTTTGGTGTGCAGCTTGCGGTATTCCTCAAGCGTAAATTCGTCACGCCGATTGGATTTGAGCTTCGGCATGCCTTCAAAGCGATGATGGGCTGGAACATATCGCTTGCTGATCGCAAAGTTCATGATGGCTGCGAAAATAGTCATTTCGATGCGGATAGTGGAATCACTGATAACGCTCTTGCGACGACCTTCGCCATTTTCCCGTCGCCACAGCGGATATTCCGACCAACGGTCTTGCGTAACCAGATGAATCTGAGTGCTGCCGACATAGGCCTTGAGGGGGCCGTCGATCTTGCTTCGTATATTTTTACAGCGGGCTTGGCTGACCTCGCCCGCGTTGGCACGGCGCTGTTGGGCGTCGGCATACTCCTCCGCAACTTGCGAGAAGGGGCGATTGAATACGGGAACGTCGTGTTTCACACGAAAACGGATGTCGGCATACTCGTCCATCGCGCGGTCACGCGCCGTCTGTCGGTCTGCCGTCCGCAGCGAGATTGTCTTGTAGCGGTCTTCGTTCTGGATTCTGATCCGGCAATAATAATGGTCGTGCCCGACGTCACCGCGTCGGAAGATGATGAGGCCGGGCTTGATCTGCTCTTTATCGAGGATGAAACTCATTTCTCCGCTTCCCACTGTGCAGAAACTGTGCAGATTGGCGGCGTAAGTGCTTGTTATGCCGTACCTGTGTAGGTTCTGTGTGGGTCATTGTAGCAAAAAATGTTGTTTCTTTATAGTAGTTTGTTATGATCCCCTCACCCGCTCCAGTTTTCCTAAGGGAAATCAATAAAATGGCGGCCTTATGGTCGCTTTTTTATTGGAGACAAAGATCGCTTCAGGAAGCGCCGTCTCCATAGTGCCTCCAGAAAAATGTGGGAATGGAGTGGCAGTTGGCCTGCAGGTGCCAACGCGACGCTATAGCCTGGTACATGTCCGCTCCGCTTTCAACGGCGCTCGCGGCCGCTCGCGCATCATGTGCGAGTTGCAGGATGACGGCCTCGCCACAGAGCGCCGACGCACGGCGGCACTGATGCGCGAGCATGGCGAACATGCCTGGCCGGTTGCGCCAAACATCATCAACCACGACTTCGCCGCAGCGCAGCCGAACAGGCATGGGGCGGGGGCGTCTGGACGCGCGGCAATTTGGGGAAGGTTCTGATCGACGGCATTTTCTGAATTTGTTCAGTCGCCTTCGCCAATCCGTGAGCGCCGCCGCGTGACCTGTGTCGTGATCAATTGTCGTGCGGCGGCGTAACCGGGACGTTCAATTCTCCCGGCGCATGCGGATGGCAGTCTGTCCATCAATATTGGCGAAGTAACTGCCCATGGCGGCTTTGCGGATCTTGACTGCCATCCCCGGTTTGGGATCGCGAGAAAGTTGCCGGCTTTCGGCCTGTGCCCAGCGTGCGCCGTCTTCAAGAATAATGATCCAGCGACCGGATTGGCCACGTATCGGATAGGCGTTTTTAATTTTTGATTCTATTTCAGTTAGTTCTTCGTTTCTGTCGGAGTCGGACTTGCGGTCGTTGTCGAAGATGGCAAGGTTTGGCAAACTCAGGCCAAACAGCGTTTTCTTGGTCTTTCGGATTTGATTTTGGTCAACAATAACAAGTTCATTGCTTGCTTCGGCGGAATCCAGCACCGCCACTTGTGAATCATAGCATGCCAGCCGCGCGGCGGATTCCTGCACCGCCCGGCAGTCGATGAGTTTACGAAAGGCGTCGGCGCGCGGTTCGCGTTGCTCTGCGGCCAGGCTTGTGGCTGGTATAGCAACGATGCATGCAACAATGACGAGACCACTTTTCGAATATTTCATACAATCCTCCGATGGGCGGCGAAAAGTTACTTTCGGCCCGAAGATGGCATGACTTTTAGGTGTCAGCCACTGTTGCAATTGTGCGACAGCAAGTTGTGAACCGGTCAACAAAGCTGAACCTCAGCTTTACAACTCGGAATGGCATCCGGCATCACCCCATCATGCCGGAAAGGGGGCCTTCCGCGGTTTGCCGTGCAATGGCCGCCCGATGGTTGGGACTTTGGGCCGAGTAATGGCCCGACGCACTCCAGAATAAGGGACTGGATAGTGACCAAAACACAAAAACTGCTCGGCCGATCGGCGCTCAGCACCGGGGTGCTCAGCCTCGTGCTCGCCACCGCGCCGGCCTTCGCGCAGGATAATGCAGCGGACGACAGCAGCGTTATCGTCGTCACCGGTTCGCGCATCGCGCGGCCTGATCTCGATCAGGCAAGCCCGATTGCGGTCGTGACGTCGCAGGCGTTCGAACTCAAGGGCCAGACGAACGTCGAAAGCGTTCTGAACGACATGCCGCAGGTGATGGCGTCGACGACAGGTACGTCGAACAACCCGGGTGGCGGTGTTGCCACGGTCGACCTTCGCGGCCTCGGCACTGCCCGTACGCTCGTTCTGGTCAATGGCCGTCGTTATGTTTCGTTCGACGTTACCCAGGTCGTCGATCTCAACACCGTCCCGCAGGCGCTGATCGAGCGTGTCGACGTCGTCACCGGTGGCCGTTCGGCTGTTTACGGGTCCGACGCCATCGCGGGTGTGGTAAACTTCATCCTCAAGCGCGATTTCGAAGGTATCGAACTTGGCGTAACGCAGGAACTCAGCGGCCGGGGTGATGGCTCGCGTTTTGACGTCAACGGCACGATCGGCGCCAACTTCGCCGATGGCCGCGGTAACGTCACGCTGTCGCTCGATTACTATAAGCGCAAGCCGATCTTCGCGGCCGCGCGCAGCTACACGCGCAACAGCTTCAACGATCTGAATGATGGCACGTTCGTGCCCGGTGGTTCGGGTTCGATCCCGGAAGGCCGCATCCGTATTCCGGGCCTGAATACCGCTCTCGGTTTCGGCGGAACCGATATCTTCTTCAGCCCGGATGGCAGCCCCAATCAGTACGATTCGAGCGCGAACGCCTACAACACCAATCCGGTGAACTATCTTCAGGTTCCGCAAGAGCGTTTCCTGATGTCCGCGCGTGCGCAATATGAGGTCAGCAGCGGTTTCCGTCCCTATATGGAAGCCCAGTTCGTCAACAACCGGGTGGATAACCTGCTGGCGGCCACTCCGGTGAGTAACTCTACGCCGTTCGGCAGCGGTCTGAATGCCGGCTCGCTCGGGCCGATCACATTGCAGACGAATTCGCCCTTCTTCTCTCCGACGCTGCAGAATGCATTGAATGCCCTCGATACTGATGGGGACGGCTACATTACTTCGCCGGTGTATGGCTTCCGTACGATCGGTCTGGGCGGGCGTCTGCAACAGGACGAACGCAACGCTTATCGTATGGTCATCGGTGCCGATGGCGATATTGGCGGTGGCTGGTCCTATGACGGCTACTATATGTATTCCCGCACGAAGAACTCGCAGCGGCAGTCCGGTAATATCGCACTGACGAACTTCAAGAACGCATTGCAAACGGCGTTCCAGGATCCGACAACGGGTGCTGTCTCGGCAACTCCGATTGCGGGTCTGCCGGGTGGCGGCACGCTGGTTTGCGCTTCGGCGGATGCGCGTGCTGCCGGTTGTGTGCCTGCCAATCTGTTTGGCGTGGGTAATCTGTCCGGTCCGGCTGCTGCCTATCTGGGCATTGGTGCCACCAACCTCGAACAATATACCACGCAGGTTGCCAGCATCGCAGTCACTAACTCCGAACTGTTCGATCTTGGTGCTGGCGGTGTCGGCGTCGCGCTTGGTGCGGAATGGCGTTCGGAACGTGGCAGCACCACGCCGGATACCTTCCTTGCCTCGGGTAACGTCGGTGGCTTCAACCCGGGTGCTCCCACCGCGGGCGGCTACAGCGTTCGCGAATTTTTCGGCGAAGTGAACATCCCGCTGCTGGCGGACACCTTCGTCAAGAAGTTCGAAGTCAATGGCGCGGCACGTTATACGCATTATTCGAATGCGCCGGGCAACGTGTTCACCTGGGCGGCCGGTGCCCAGCTGCAGGTCGTCGATGATCTGACTTTCCGTGGCCAGTATCAGCGCGCGATCCGCGGGCCGAGCGTTTCGGAACTGTTCCTTGGACAGACGGTCAGCTTCGATGGTCAGAGCGATCCTTGCGGAGATTCGGGCCTCAGCCAGGTGATTATCGATCGCTGCGTTGCCAATGGCGTGCCGCTCAATCTGGTCGGTGATTCCAGCGTCAACGACTCGAACACGGTCAATCCGCCGTCGTTCCAGTCGGGCAATGCCAATCTGCGCGAAGAAAAGTCGAAGACCTTCACGGTCGGCGGCGTGTTCACGCCGACGTTCCTGCGAGGCTTCAGCGCCACGGTTGATTATTACAGCATCAAGGTCACGGGTTTCATCAACCCCTACGGCCAGGGCAACATTTTTGCGGGTTGCTTCGATGCAGGTATTCAGTCGTTCTGCGATCTGATCTCCCGCAACGAATTGGGTCAGGTCGACCGGATTGTCGACCAGAGCCAGAATTCGGGTGGCCTGAAGACCAGCGGCCTGGACGTGGGCCTGGTCTATTCGACCGCGCTGCCGTTCGCGATGTTCGATAATGAACCGAAGCTGTCTTTCAGCTTCAACGGAACGCGTGTGTTCAAATATGATTTCACGCCGGTCGTCGGCGTGCCGATCGTGAATGAATGCGCCGGTAAGTTCGGTGTCGCTTGCAGCACCTCGGTGCCGTCGGGCCAGCCGATCCCGAAGTGGAAGCATGCGTTCCGCACCACTTTGGCCGCCGGTCCGGTTACGACGTCGCTGCAATGGCGTTATCAGAGCGCGGTGCGCGATGATGATCCCGCCACGGACTATGCTGCCGAGCGGATCAAGGCGTATAGCTACTTCGATTTTGCCCTCAGCGCGGACGTGAACGACAATCTTCGCTTCACGGGTACGGTGTCGAACCTGTTCGACAAGCGTCCTCCGTTTGTTATCAGCCAGCAGACTGGCGGCAACGGTGAACAGTCGAACACGCTGCCGAGCACCTATGACGTGCTGGGCCGTTACTTCTCGATCTCGGCGCGGCTGCGCTTCTGATCGACGTTCTGATCATTCGATCGGGAAAGGGGGCGGAACTTCGGTTCCGCCCCCTTTTTTATGGCGAACGGTTTTGGACGATTTTGGACTAGGCGGTTGTGTCGCGCAGCCAGCCTGTGACGGAAATGCGTTGGCCGTCGGCAAAGGATGTGACCTGGCTCACGCTGTGTACTTGCGGCACGGCAAACAGATTTAGGGTGTTAAAGCGGGGCGTGAGCGCGGAACGGATGTGGCCGTCGTCATTGTGGAACATCAACAGGCCGCCCCATTCAGGTCGCCAAGCAGGCGTAAGGCCATAGACATAGGCGGCGATCCTGTTCTTGCCCGTCACGGCATCGTCATGGGCAGACAGAAAATCCCCTGCGGAATAAGCGGTGGCTTGCGCATCAGCGAAGTTCAGCGTTGCGACGCCGATGATATGGCGCAGTAGATCCAGCACTGGCTCGGAACAAAGGAGCCGGGCGAACATGTGCAGAGGATCATGCCGGGCGGCTCGTAGGCTAATATCGTCCTCAACCCGCAGTGCTTCATAGCGGAACTGAAAACCGAAGCGCGCAGCCTTATCCACGGCGTCATCCAATCGCGCCTGACGGTCCGCGTCGAATGCCATGCGGGCTGCGCGTGACAGTTCGAATATCTTGTCACCGGAATTGATGATTTGCAGCCAATCGTCGCGTTCCTGAAGGTGGCGATGCAGATGGGCCGCAAATTCTGGTTCGAGAAACTCGTTAATTTGTACGCGCCCATCTCTGGCGAAGGTCGCCGCGAGCGCAGGGATGTCCAGCGCCTTGTTCACACGTGGCATAACGGTTGTCATGCCGACAGGATTAGGCGTCTTTGGGTGTGGGAGACAACCGCGCCGGATTGGTTTCCGATCCGATTGTATCGGTCTGTTGATCGATTGTCTTGACATGCTGTGATTTCCAGGCCGCTGGACGACGCCATCCGGCCGATCATATCAGACCTCGTCGGTCGACCGTTTCACCTTGTTGGGCAGGTCTTTTCCCTTTGTCCGGCGCGATGGAACCTGAACCGGATGCTTCTTCTTCCATGCGGCCCATGTCATCGGGCCTTCGGGTGTTTCGATGATCCGGTCGTCCAGTGAATCGGCCATGGTGCGTTTCCGTGCGTCAAAAAGGGGGCAGGCTTGGTACCGGCTTGCCGGGATCGTGGTTGAAGCGCAAACTTTGACTGTGGTTCAGGAGAGCGGACATGATCTTCGAACAGGTGGCGACGGGTGGATGCCAATCCTATCTGTTGGGGTGCGAAGCTACGCGCGCGGCGGTGCTGATCGATCCCGAACTGGCGCAGATCGATCATTATCGGGGCCTTGCCAGCCAGCAGGGCGTTCATATCCGCTATATTATCGACACCCACACCCACGCCGATCATTTTTCCGCCAGCCGGGAACTGGCCAGGGCCTGGCATGTGCCCGTGGTGATGCACCGGCTAAGCCCCGCGCCCTATGTCGACATGCGCCTTGATGACGGGGAAATGCTGATCGTGGGCGGTTTGCGGCTGAAAGCGCTGCACACACCGGGCCATACGCGGGATTCGATGTGCCTGGCCACGGACGATCGCGTGTTCACCGGCGATACGCTGCTGATTGGCGCAACCGGGCGAACCGACCTGCCGAGCGGGGATGCCAGTGCGCTGTATGACAGTCTGTTCGGCAAGCTGCTGAGGCTGCCGCCCGAGACGCTGGTCTTCCCCGCGCATGATTATAAGGGGCGTTCGCATTCGACGATCGGGGCGGAGATCGCGGATAATCCACGACTGCGGAAAACGCAGCGCGCCGATTTCGTGGATATGATGCAGCACCTTGATCTGGCTGCGCCCACCCATCTGACCGAGGCGCTGCGCACGAATATGAGCGGGGGCAAGACGGTTGCGCAATTGCTTGCCGAAGCGGCGGCGAAGGTGCCGTTCATGGCGCTGGCGGAACTCAAGGCCCGGATCGGTGGCAACGGCCGTGATCTGGTGATCCTCGATATTCGGGAAAAGGACGCGTACGAAACCGGGCACATACCCGGAGCCGTGCATCTGCCGCGTGGCCAGCTGGAATTGCGTGCGAATACCGAATTGCCCGATCCTACCGTACGCATCCTGACATGCTGCGAATTTGGCAAGATATCGACCCTTGCAGCGGCCACGTTGCGGGAACTGGGATATGGCCGCGCCATCGCGCTGGATGGGGGCATGCACGGATGGCGTGACGCGGGGTATCCGCTGGAACCCTGATCCCGTCGTTTCATATTCCGGCATCGGCTGGCTACACTGGGTGGAATCGCCGTTTGGCTGATGCGTTCATATTTTACCGGCGTAGATCAGTCGCCCGGGGCCGAGCCGGTCCAGTACGGCATCCAGATCAGTCTGCTGAAAGGCAAAGCAGCCTTCGCTGCGGCCTAGTTTGCCCGTTTGGGCGATGATTTCGGGGCAGACATAAGGCGCTGCGTGGATCACGATCGCGCGCGCCTCTGCATTGCTGTTTCCGGTATCCAGGCCGATCAGGCGGCGGGACAGCCCATGACGGCCGATGTAAAGATCGCCGGTGGCATAGGCACCTGCGGATGACGCAAGCGACCCCGGCTGATTGGAGAAACGCTCCACCCAGCCGCGATGATCGGGGTCGGATCCGCGGCCATGGGCCACCAATAAAGCGGTGCTGCGTCCGCTTGCCATGTCGACGATGTGAAACCGGGGCACGCGCGATACCCGGCTGAAATCGACGATGCCGATACGATCGCGATGGAGCAGGCGGGAACCATGGTTCTGAAGCGCACGTAGCGCGCGGCGGAACAGCGCCGGATCGATATGGCCCGGTATCGTGGTCGCGGCCAAGGCGGTGCCGTGTTGCGCCAGCAACAGCGCGGCTCCCCCCGCCAGCAGGAATTCTCGTCGCGAAGCAATCATATCATCCGGCCCGCGCTGCCCGCTTACAGCCTCTTTTACCACGCTTTGCGTCGTTCGACGACAGAAGAACGCAAAAGCGGGGCCTTTGCCGGCTGCGGCCCGCCGGGCGGTTCAGATCCGTGCGGTCGGGATCTTGAAGGTCGATCGGATCGCCTTTTCCAATTGGCTGTCGGATAGCAGCCGGCGCATCAATCCCATCGGCTTCACGTCGCGGCCCACATAATGCATCGGCTTCCATTTCGGCAGGTCGATGATCTTGAGCGCTTCGGCCACCGCATATTCGGGGGTGTTGCCGCTTTTTTCCAGCATGTCGGGCAGAACCTGCTTCACGACATTGCCGAGCGGGGCTTCGTAAACTTCAAGAATTTCGGCGGGCTGTTCATGCCAGGTCTTGCGGGTGTTGGCGTGGGCGTTGGCCGACATGCCGGTCATCACCCCGCCGGGGATGATCGACGTCACCTGCATGCCCAGCGGCGCCAGTTCGTGACGCAGGGTCAACGTCATGCCGTGGATGGCGTGCTTGGTCATGTTGTAGGGGCCGGCGCCGACCGGGTTGGCGATGATCGCACCCGAACTGTAATTGGCGATGCGCGCGCCCTTGGCCTTGCGCAGCATCGGCAGGAACGCCTGGATCACCCGCAGTTGGCCGAATGCGTTGATCTGGAACAGCCGTTCGACCTGATCGATCTTCACCCCTTCGATCACGCCGACGGCGACATTGGCGACACCGGCGACGTTGAGCAACAGATTGAGGCCCTGATCGCCCAATGCCTGCTTCACCACCTCGGCGCTTTTGAGCACGGATTCGGTGTTGGAAACATCCTGATCGACCACGGTGATGCGGTCGCTATCGACCAGATCGGTCGGCGCGCCGGGCAGCACGCCTGCGAACACATGCACACCGCGCGCGGCCAGCGCCTTGGTGAGCAGGTTGCCCTGCCCGACATTGGCGCCGGTGATGAACGCGGTCTTGATCGCCTGATGCGTCGCCATGAATCTTCCCCCAGACAGGTTCCGGCGGCGCTATCTGCCGGCCGTATATTATTGAACCATATTCATTATGGAAGCGCGGATAGTTTGACAAGCGGCTCCATCAAGCGATCAGTTGGGCCACCACGGCGTCGGCGGCGCTGCGGGCATCATCGGGCGCCATCCGCACCTGCAATCCGCGCTGGCCGCCGTTCAGATAGACATAGGGTTCATCCAGCGCGGTCGCTTCGATCGCGGTCGGTAGTTTGCGTTTCTGCCCGAACGGGCTGACCCCGCCGACCTTGTAGCCGGTGATGCGTTCGGCGTCGGCCGGCGGCATCATCGTCGCCGCCTTGGCCGAAAAGGCCGCCGCCACCTTCTTCATGCCGACTTCGCGATCCGACGGCACCATTATGCAGGCGGGCTTGCCATCGACCTTGACGATCAGCGTCTTGAGCACGCGGTGCGCAGGTTCGCCCAGGGCTTCGGCGGCCTGCAGGCCGACCTTCGCGGCATCGGGCTGATAATCGTAGGTGTGGAGCGTGTGGGGGAGGCCGGACTGGGCCAGCGCACGCGTGGCGGGAGTGCTTTTGGACATGGCGGGTTTGCTATCGGCGCAGACTGGCGGCTGTCCAGCCCGTTGGTTCAGGCTGGCGGCAGATCGGGGATCGTCAGTGCATCGCCGATGATGTGCGCGCCATCGGCGGAGCGCAGCGACGATTGCGTCATCGCCAGGACATCGCGGCTGTTGGCGACGATGCCGGTCAAGGACGATGCGATCAGGATCGTGGATGCCTCGGCCATCATCTCGACGCCTTCGATCCAGTCGGGATGGTGCGGCATCGTCATCCGCGCCAGCGCCAGTGCATTTTCCGAGGCGCAGATCTTGTAGGGCTTGACCGCGTTCACATGCACGCCGCTGCCATGCAGTTCGGCGGCCAGCCCCAATGTCACCCGGTCAAGCGCACTTTTGGATGCGCCATAGGCAACCAGCCCATGAATGAATTTGGTCGGCCCGACATAGGGAATGGGCGGCTGCGACACGGTTTCCGAAGTGATGTTGAGGATCCGGCCCCATCCGGCCGCGTGCATCGCCGGCAATGCCGCCTGAATGAGATCGAGCGGCGCGTGAAGATTGAGTTCGAACGCGGCGTGACGCGCGGCCAGATCGATCTTGCTGGGCGGGGCAAAGGCCCCGGCGCTGGCCGCATTGTTGACGAGGATGGTGATCGGGCCGAGGGCGGCGCTGGCCTGATCCACCAGCCGTGCGCGGGCGGTGGCATCCGCCAGATCGGCGGACAGCCCGTGCGCGCGCCGGCCGATCGCCTCGATCAACCGTTGCGTTTCGGCCAGCGCATCGGGATCGCGGCCCGATGCGGTGACGACGATATCGGCGCCCAGTGACGTCAGCCGCAGGGCGATGGCGCGGCCGATGCCCTGGCTGGCCCCGGTGACAAGCGCGGTGCGGCCATCGAGCCGATCGAGGGTTGCGGCCATGGCTCAGGCCCCCTCAATCAGGGCGGGGATATGGTGCGCGTCACCGATCACCGTGCGGCCGTCGCCCGCATGCAGCGGCGCTTGCAGCAGGAACAGCACGTCCCGGCTGGGCAGAACCAGCCCGGTCAGCATATTGCCGATCAGCAGCAGCGCGGCTTCGGCCATCATATCGCTTGTTTCGGCCCATTCGGGATGCGTGGCGAGCGCCGCGCGCGCCGCCATCGAGTTGGTGTCGGTGACACACACCGCTGTCGGGTGGATCGCGTTGACGGTGATCCCGGTGCCATGCAGTTCGGCCGCCAGCCCGCGCGTGAAGCGTTCGAGCGCCAGTTTCGATGCGCCATAGACCGCCGTACCATGCACATGGGCGGGATCGCCGGAATAGGGAATTCCGGCAGGCCGCGCGGTGGCGGACGAGATGTTGACGATCCGGCCCCAGCCTTGCGCCTTCATCGCCGGCAGCACTTGCTGGATCAGATCGACCGGGCCATGGACGTTCACTTCGAACAGGCGGTGGCGATAGGCCGGGTCCATTGCGCTGGCCGGGGCATAATTGTTGATCGCGGCATTGTTCACAAGGATGTCGATCGCACCGAATGGCGCAGCGGCGCGCGCGACGGCATCGGCACGGGCCATCGGATCGGCCAGGTCGAACGCGATGGCCTGTGCCCGGCCGCCCAATGCCGTGATGCTGTCCACGGTTTTGGCAATACCGGCATCGTCACGGCCCTCTGCGGCAATGATGATTGCGGCCCCGGCCGCCGCAAGCCGGTGCGCGATCGCAGCCCCGATCCCGCGACGGCCCCCGGTGACAAGCGCCACGCGCCCTTCCAGCGATCCGGTCATGCCCTCTCCCGCCATTTTGGTCAGGAGACGGACCATGCCCCGATCGCCATCGGGCGGCAATCCGTGGATTTGCCGATAGCCGCCAGCCTGTTGCGCGGGCCGGGCGGCGCGGCGCGGACAAATTCTGACCTGAATGATCGTCTGTTATCGGGAAGGCTTGCTGGTTGGCCGGATGACTGAAAGGTCGGGGGGAGCGGACATCCTTCCCCCGTCACCCCGGGCTTGACCCGGGGTCCCGCTTCTTCTGTTCTGCTGTCATGGAACGGGATCGGCAAGGCGGCTGGGTCTACATCATGGCCGATCGCTATCGGGGCACCATGTATGTGGGCGTGACATCGCATCTGGCGGCGTTATCGGCTGGACAGACTTGTATGGGCCGAACAGGTGGCCTCCATCATCGGTGGCATCGCACAGGAAAAGCGCCTGAAGCGCTGGCGGCGCGAATGGAAATTCGCGCTGATCGAGCGTGGTAATCCCGAGTGGCTCGATCTCTATTCGCACCTTGCCTGACGCCACCGTCAAAGCGGGACCCCGGGTCAAGCCCGGGGTGACGACGAGATTTAACGAACGTCCGCAATGTCGTCGGGTCCCGACAGGCAGGATTTGGACGATATTCGCGGATATCTGCCGTCATGGCAGCCCCTCGCATTTGTCCGGGCCGCTTAGCGCCCGGCGCCCTCGGCGAGGGCGATCAGGGCTGTGATGTCGACATGCTCTTCGAGAGAGGCGGCGATCTCGTCGAGCGCGCGATCGACGTCCGCGGCATAATCCTGCCCCGTGGCGGCGATGCCCATATGCGCCAGCAAGGCGCCGCGCAGCCCGGCATCGCCGAACAGTCCGTGGACATAGCTGCCCATCACCGTGCCGCAGGCCGAAATCGCGCCGTCGACCCGCCCATCGTCAAGCCGGGCGAAGGGCCGGACAGTATCGCCGCCGCCGGTTTCGCCCATATGCATTTCATAGCCCGAGAAACGACCCCCCAGCGCTTCGCCGGTTACGTGGCGCAGCGCCTTGACCGGCTGGAGCGTGGTTTCCACGTCGAGCAGGCCCAGCCCGTCGACCGTGCCGCCCACGCCTTCGATCCCGTGCGGATCGGCGATGCGGCGGCCCAGCATCTGATAGCCGCCGCACAGCCCCAGCACCGGCCGGCCACGGCGATGATGCGCGATGATGTCCACGTCCCAGCCTTCGCGGCGCAGCGCCGCCAGATCGGCGATCGTCGCCTTCGATCCGGCAAGGATGATCAGCGCGGCTTCGGCTGGGATCGGCTGGCCGGGCGGCACCATCATCAGGTCCACACCCGGTTCCAGCCGCAGCGGATCGAGATCGTCGAAATTGGAGATGCGCGGGATGATCGGGCAGGCGATCAGCAGCCGGCCATTGCCGCGATCGGCCCGCCGTTCCAGGATGACTGCATCTTCGCTCGGCAGGCGCACGGCCGGGCTGAGCCAGGGCACCACGCCATAGCCGCGCCAGTCCGTCAGCCGTTCAATCGCGCGATAGCCATCGTCGAACAGCGCCGGATCGCCGCGAAACTTGTTGACGATGAAGCCGTGGATCATCGCCGCATCGGCCGGGCTGATCACCATGCGCGTGCCCGCGATCGCCGCGATCACCCCGCCGCGATCGATATCGCCGATCAACACCACCGGCACATGCGCGGCGCGGGCAAAGCCCATATTGGCGATGTCGCCGGCGCGCAGGTTGATTTCGGCCGGGGATCCGGCGCCTTCGACGACGACGATGTCGCAAGTGGTGGCAAGGCGGTGATAGCTTTCCATCACCTCGACCAGCAGCGGGCGGCGCCCCTCGCGAAAATTGGACGAACCCATCGTCCCGCGGACCTTGCCATGGACGATCAGTTGCGACGTGCGATCGGCCTGCGGCTTCAGCAGCACGGGGTTCATGTCGGTATGCGGTTCGACCCGTGCGGCGAATGCCTGCATGGCCTGCGCGCGGCCGATTTCACCGCCGTCGACGGTGACGGCGGCATTGTTGGACATGTTCTGCGGCTTGAACGGCCGCACCGAAAGCCCGCGCCGCACAAGCGCACGGCACAACCCGGCGACGAGCACCGATTTGCCGACGTCGGAGCCGGTTCCCTGCAACATCAAAGCAGCCATGCGACGCCTCCTGCGATCGCCCATAGCAGCAGACAGGCGCGGCGATAGAGGGCAAGGGCGCGGGCGATGTCCGCTGCGCCCGCATCGGCGCGCCCGTCGCCGATCCAGGGCTTGTCCGCGATCGTGCCGTCATAAGCGATCGGCCCGGCGAGCCGCAGGCCCAGCGCCCCGGCCATTGCGGCTTCGGGCCAGCCGGCATTGGGCGAGGCGTGGGCCGCATGATCGCGCCATAGCACCGCCCAGCCGCCCCCGCCGGCGATGCACAGGATGATGCCGCACAGGCGCGCGGGGATCAGGTTCAGCGCATCATCGCTGCGCGCAGCCGCCCAGCCGAACGCGCGCCAGCGTTCCTCGCGATGGCCGATCAGGCTGTCGGCGGTGTTGATCGCCTTGTAGATCCAGATGCCGGGCAGGCCGAACAGCAGCAGCCAGAACAAGGGGGCGGCGATCCCGTCGCAAAAGCTTTCGGCGAGGCTTTCGATCGCGGCGCGCGCGACGCCGGCTTGGTCGAGGGCTGCGGTGTCGCGGCCGACGATCATCGCCACCGCCGCCCGCGCGCCGGGCAGATCAGCGGCGGCAAGGCAGCGCATCACCGGTGCGACATGATCGTACAGGCTGCGCTGGGCGAGGCCGGGGAAGGCCAGCAGCGCGATCGCCGGCCACGCCCAGTTCCCCAGCATCGCGTGCATCGCCCGTTCGATCAGGAAACCCCCGCTGCCGGCGACGATGATCAACACCAGCACGGTCACGATCCCGAGCAGCCGGCGCTGCCCCGCTGGCCGGGCCGGCGCGTTCCAGCGCGCCTCGCACGCTCCGATCAGCTTTGCGAACAGCCCGACGGGATGGCCAATCCGGGCGTAGAGCGGGCGCGGCCAGCCGATCGCGGCATCGAGGATCAGCGCCGCCAGCGCGATGGGTTCAGCCATGCTGAAGCGCGCGATCGAGCCGGGCGAGCGCGCCTGGCCCATCGGGCAGGCCAAGCCGCAGCCAGCGCGGGGCATAATCGAACGGGCGCGTCAGGATGCCGTGGCGCGCCAGCCGATCGAACAGGCCGGCGGCATCGTCGGTTTCGATCAGCCGGAACAACGGGCAATCGCCGACAGGGGCAAAGCCGTGGCGGCGCAGCACCGCATCGAGCGCGGCGGCATCATCCCCCAGCCGCGTGCGCGTGGCCGCGATCCAGCCCCGATCACGATAGGCCGCCGTGCCGATCTGGATCGCGGCGGTGGAAACCGGCCAACTGCCCAGCCGATCATCCAGTGCCGCCAGCCGATCGGCCGGGGCGATGGCGAAACCCAGCCGCAGGCCGGCCAGGCCGAAGAACTTGCCGAACGATCGCAGCACGATCACTGGGGCTGCCGGATCAAGGCCGGGCAGGATGCTGGTGCCGGGGCAGGCATCGGCGAACGCTTCGTCTACCACCAGCCAGCCACCCGCGCGGACCGCCGCATCCACCGCCGCGTGCAAGGCCGCGCGCGGCAGGATGCGGCCGTCGGGATTGTTGGGGTTGGCGAACAGGATCGTCCCACCCTGCGCCGCTTCGTCGATCAGCGCGTCGGTGGCGATCGGCCGGCTGGCGGGCAAGGCTGCGGCATGGCTGCGATAGCCGGGGGCGACGTGGCGGGCCGGGCCGGGGGTGTTGAACAGCCCGATCTGGCGCAGGCCGAGTTCACTGCCCGGCAGCGCGCGAACGCGGGCGGGATCGACGCCGAACGCCGCCGCCGCCGCCTGCACCAGTGCGCCAAGCGCCGCTTCATCGGGCAATGCGCCCCAGTCGACCGGGCCGGCGCGATCCGCATCCCAGCGATGCGGATTGATCCCGGTCGACAGGTCGATCCACGGTTCGGGCGCTTGCGGATAGGCTGCACGGGCGCTGCTTAGCCGGCCGCCATGATAGGTCCACTCGTTCGCCAACAACCGCCGTCCCGTTATGCTTATCCGCTGGCGACTGCTGTTCGCGATTTCGCGGATAGGGGCAAGCCCCTAGGCGGCGGATATCGCCCGCGCGGCAGTGGCGGCGCCGCGCATCGCGCCTTCGATATAGCCGACGCCGGTGCAATCGCCGACGGTGTGGACGTCATAGCCTTGCGCGCGCAGCTGATCGGCCAGCGCCAGATTGCTGGTGGCGCCCTTGGCGACGATGACATGATCGGCGGCGATCGCCTGCGCGTCGCCCTTGCGATCGGTGAAGCGCACCGTGCCCGGTTCGATGCGGATGTCGGTGGACTGGGGGTGCAGCCCCAGCCCATGTTCCTTCAGTTCGGCCAGCAGGCGCATCCGGCGCACGATGGTGAGACCCGCGCCAAAGCGCGGCGCTTCATCGACCACCGTCACGGTGCGGCCGCGTTCGGACAGAAATTCCGCGAGTTCGAGGCCGACCAGTTCGCCGCCGACGATCACCACATTCTTGCCCAAAGGCATCCAGCGATGGCTGATCTTGCGGACAAATTCGAGGTTGGCGGTCAGCCCCGTGGCCGCGCCGATCTTCGTCGCCATCCGCGTCGCCCAGCCGACCTTGCGCTTCAGTTCGTCCGAATCTTCGCCCAGCATCAGCCCGCGCATGTCATCGCCGCTGAGCACATGGGGCAGTTCGTTGCCGGGGATCGGCGGCATGCCGCGCACCGCGCCGGTGGCGACGACAACGGCATCGGGGGCCAGCGATTGCAGCAATTCCGGCGTTACCCGCGTGCTCAGGCGCAGATCGACTTTCGAGGCCGCGATCTTGCGGCGCAACCAGTTGAGCAGCCGTTCATTCGCCGGATAGGCCAGCGACGCGAAGCGCAGCGTGCCGCCCAACTGGTTCGCCTGTTCGATCAGGATCACCTGATGGCCGGCATCGTCCAGCCGGCGCGCGGCTTCCATCCCGCCGGGACCGCCGCCGATCACCACCACGCGCTTGCCGCCCTTTTGGGTCGCGGGGCGCAGATATTCGTAGCCGGTATCCGGGTTCACCGCGCAGCGCAGCGGTTCGCAGACGTAGATCGCGCTGATGCAGGTGTAGCAATAGACGCATGGCAGCACGTCCTGCGGGCGGCCAGCGGTGATCTTGGCGGGCAGATACGGATCGGCCAGCAGCTTGCGGCCCATCGACACGAAATCGATCGATCCGTCGGCGATCCGCGCGTCTGCCACTTCCGGTTCCACCCGGCCCGATGCGATCACCGGAATGCCGACGGCCCGCTTGATCTTCGCCGCGAAGGGCAGGTTGAGGCCCGGTTCGTGCGGGGTGTGCGATCCCGAATGGAGCTTGGCCTGTGCGGTATCATGATAAGCGGTGACGGTGATCGCATCGGCGCTGGCGGCTTCCACCATTTTGGCGACGGCGATGCCATCGTCGATCGTAAGGCCGCCTTTCTTGCCGACTTCGCGTGAATCCACCTTGCACCAGATCGGGAAATCGGGGCCAACGGCGGCGCGGATCGCGCGCACGACTTCGACCAGAAAACGCGCACGATTTTCCAGCGATCCGCCATATTCGTCGGTGCGGCGGTTCGACGTCGCCGACACGAAGGATCCCAGCAGATAGCCGTGGCCGCCATGGATTTCGATGCCGTCGAACCCGGCCCGCTTGGCGCGATCGGCGGCGGCGGCGAACTGGCCGACGACGGTCTGGATATCCTCCACCGTCATCACCTGCAGCGTCACGTTCTTGATCCGGCCGAACGGAGCAGCGGCGATTTCTTCCAGCAGGAACGCTTCGGTGAAATCGCCTTCGGGCGGCTTGGGGATCGATGGCGCCCACACCGGCCGGCCGGCCAGCATATCTTCCATCGCCACCAGCCCGCCATGGTGCAACTGGGCGGCGATCTTCGCGCCATGTTTGTGGGCTGCTTGCGTCAACGCGGTCAGGCCGGGCAGGAAACGATCGTCCGAAATCGCGATCTGGTTCACCTGATTGCCGCCCACCGGCCAGGCGACACCAGCCACCCCGGTAATGATCAGGCCGACGCCGCCTTTGGCCTGTTCCTCGTGGTAACGGACGATGCGTTCGCCGCAATGCCCGTCCGGTTCTGCAAGGCTGGCCCCCATCGCGGTCACCGCCATGCGGTTGCGCAGGTCGAGCTTGCCGATGCGGCCGGGCGAGGTGAGGTGGGTGTAGCTGCTGGTCATCGAAACGGTCGTCCTGATTGGCGGCCCGCAACCCGGGCAGTTTGGCGGCGAGGCTAGAACATGGCCCCGGCTGATGCCATGGCGAGCGCACTTAAGGATAAGATTGTGTCGCTCTCAAACACAATTTTGTGGGTTGCCGGCGTTATTCGGTCGGCCGTCCGGTGAATGCCGACAATGGTTCCGCCGGCACGTCGGTTTCGTCGATCCGGTCGACCCGCGCGGCGGGTGGGCCATGGCGGCACATCGCGACAAAGGCGGCGACGGCCACCGGATCCCCGGCGACGAGGGCTTCGACCGTGCCGTCACGGCGATTGCGGACCCATCCGGCCAGGCCCATTTCGCCTGCGGTTTCGATCGTCCAGCCGCGAAAATACACACCCTGCACACGGCCGTGGATGCGCAAATGGCGATAGATCATCATGATGATTTCAACCCTGGTGGAGGCCATGGCGATACGCCATTTCACGACCAAAATCATCGGCTGCGACCATGCCGCTTCGGCGGCGAGAACGGCATTTTCGTAGCGCCTGCGTCGAGGCGACCGGCCTGGACCCGCAAGCGGGGCGAAACCGGCCTGCCATTCCGATCGCCGGGAATTTTTGAACGGGCGGTGGCGTCGATCGCCGCCCATGCCGTGCCGGATTTGAGTCATTCCGAATAAACTTGGCGGCATTTCGCCATCGCCAAGCGCTGTCCTGCGCATGATACTGCCCACCACAGAAATCCGGCGGGCGATGCACCCACCGGGCCGGCATGATGGAGTGGGATGACGATGGCGGATTATGATCTCGTGTTGCGGGGCGGCCTTGTCGCCGACGGCAATGGCGGCGAACCGCAATTGGGTGACGTGGCGATCAGCGGCGATCGGATCGTCGCGGTCGGCGTGGTCGCCGGGGCCGGCGCGCGCGAAATCGATGTCGCCGGGCGTGTCGTCACCCCCGGCTTTGTCGATGTTCACACCCATTATGATGGGCAGGCGATCTGGTCGGATCGGCTCAACCCGTCGTCCCAACATGGCGTGACGACGGTTGTGGTCGGCAATTGCGGCGTTGGTTTCGCACCTTGCCGCGCGGCCGATCATGACCTGCTGATCAACGTGATGGAAGGCGTGGAGGATATTCCCGGCGTTGTCATGGCCGAAGGGCTGGACTGGGCCTGGGAAAGTTTCCCCGAATATCTGGACGCGCTGGATGCGCGGCCGCGCGATATCGATATCGCGGCCTATCTGCCGCACAGCCCGTTGCGGGTTTATGCGATGGGTGATCGCGGTGCCGCGCGCGAAGCGGCCAATGAGGACGATCTTGCCCGGATGCGCCTGATCGCGAAGGAAGCGATCGAGGCCGGCGCGCTGGGTTTCGCCACGTCGCGCACCTTCATCCACCGCACGGCAGCGGGCAGCCAGATCCCCAGCTTCGAAGCCTCGCAGGCCGAACTGGAAGCGGTGGCGATGGGGCTGGCCGATGCGGGCGATGGCATCATCCAGGCGGTGCTCGACGTGCCGATGCGCAGTTGGGACGATGAAATCAGCATGTTGCGCGATGTGATGCGCCGCACCGGCCGCCCCGCCACCTTCACGCTCGCCGCGCCCAATACCGGCCCGAAATTGTGGGAACCGGTGCTGGCGATCCTCGACGAAGCCCATGCCGAAGGTCAGGCGTTGACCGCGCAGGTCTTTCCCCGCCCGGTTGGCATGATCGCCGGGCTGGAATTGTCGACCAACCCGTTCTGCCTGTGCCCCAGCTACCAGCCGATCGCCATGTTGCCGCTGGCGGAAAAGGTTGCCGCGATGCGCGACCCGGCATTGCGGGCCAAGCTGGTGGCGGAAGCCCCGGCCGATGGCCACCCGCTGACGCAGATGGGCCGGGCATGGGACTGGATGTTCCCGCTGGGCGCACAACCCAATTACGAACCATCGCTTGATATCAGCGTCTCGGCGCTCGCCCGGCAGCGCGGTGTGACGCCAGAGGAAGTGGCCTATGACCTGCTTCTGGAAGATGATGGCCATGCGATGTTGCTGATCGCGCTGGGCAATTTTCACGAAGGCCGGCTTGATGCGGTTCGCGCGATGCTCGATCATCCGAATACGGTGATCGGCCTTGGCGATGGCGGCGCGCATTATGGCGTGATCTGCGATGCCAGCTTCCCGACGTTCACGCTCACTTATTGGGTGCGCGATCGCAAGGATGACCGGATCGGCCTTGGCGAAGCGGTGAAGATGCTGACCCTGGAACCCGCCCGTGCCGTGGGTTTGCACGATCGCGGGCTGATCGCGCCCGGTTACAAGGCCGATCTCAACGTCATCGATCTCGATCGGCTGCGGCTGTGCCGGCCCGAGGTGCGTTATGATCTGCCTGCGGGCGGCCGCCGGCTCGATCAACGGGCGGAAGGGTATGATTTCACTATCGTTTCGGGAACCATCATCGCGGAACGGGATGTGCCGACGGCGGCCCGCCCCGGCCGGCTGGTGCGCGGTTCCCGACCAACCCCGACACAGCTGGAGGCTGCGGAATGAATGATATCCCCTATCTGTTGCGCGGCGTTCAGCCGGTTGCCACCGAAAGTTCGGTGCTGGTCAGTTCATCCAAATATCTGAATGACCCGCGGATGCGCGAATGGATCGCGAACATCGCGCTCAAGCGCAACGGCCCGGATTTTCCGGCTCAGGCTGAAATGTACCCGCTGATCGGTCTGCTCGATGAGTTGCAGGACAAGGACCGGATCGAGGAATTGTTCACCGCCGAACGGGCGAAGAACCCCGCGCTCGATGCGTGGTTCAACGAAGGATTCCTGTCGGATTTCGATACCGACTATTTCAAGAGCTTTCCGGAAGGGACGCTGGGCCACATCTTTTATCGCGACGTGATCGAAAAGAATTTCGATATCGTCATTTATGAAAAGCCGCTGCCCAAGACGCAGTTTGAATATTTCCTCTACCGCGCCGGCCAGAATCACGATCTGGAACACATCATGACCGGCGGTGATTTCAACTATATGGGCGAACTGGTGCCTGCGTGGTTCCGTATCACCAACCATTTCAAGCATCTCAGCCCCGAACTCGCGACCGAAGTGTCGTTAAGCTATCTGTTCGTGACGATGCGCTATTCGATCCGCACGCTGCTCCATTACCCAACGGTGTGGCAGACGTGCCAGAATGCGATCGAACGGGGAATGCGCTGCGGCCATGCCTCCGGCCCGCTGTTCATGGCCAAATATGAAGATGTGCTGCACCTGCCGCTGGAGGAAGCGCGGCTGCGGCTGGACGTGCACGAAGCCGAATTCGTCGACACCACCGGCCCGTCGATGGTGTGGGCAGGCCGCGAAGCGGTGGACGCCTGAACCGGATCAAATCCGAAGGAACGGGATGATGGCGGTCGCGGATCAGCCGCAGGACAAGGCGGCATCCCGTTTCGCGATCTAGCGCTGACGGCCGTTCACGCGGCCTTCAGTTTTGTGGTAGCACTTCGGCTATCATGACAGTGTTTATCCCGGCCCTGCGGGGCATCAGCCATTCCAGCCTGTTGATCGGGGCGCTGTTGCTGGCGGCGCCCGCGCTGGCGGCCGAACCCGATACCGCCCAGATCATCCGGCTGACGCCCGAACAAAAGGCTGCGGCATTGGAAGGCGGCAGCGAAGCGAAGGCGGATGCGGCGCTCAATCGCGCGGCGGGCGGGGGCGCGGATCGCGCAATCGATGGCGAAGTCGGCGCGATGATCGGGACGGGCGGTGCGCGTGGCGTGTTCGGCACGGCGGCGATCCCACTTGGCGACAATGCCGGCGCGATCATCTCGTTTGAAAATTCGCGCTACGGCAATCGGCGCTAAAAAAATCACGAGGCAAGGGTGGAGCGGCCCCGCGCAGGCGGAACCGCTCCATTGTCATTTTAGCGTTGTTCGACGTCCACGCGGCCGATCGTCCCGCCGGTGAAGGCATAGCCGATCGGTGCATTTTCCGGATAACGGCCAGCGGCCGATCCGGTGTCCAGCCCGACATCGAACGTCTCGTTGATCGAGAAGAACGCCATCGGGGTTGCCGGCAGGCTGTCTGTCGCGGCCTGCTTGTCGTTGACCAGCAGGCTTAGCTGCCCGCCCTTGCCAAAGCCCTTGCCGGCATAATCGAAATTGACGCGCAGCACGTTCTTGCCGGGGGCCAGTGGTTCACCGACCAGATCGACGGTCTTGATGTCGAACAGGCGGTAGGTGAATACCGGACGGCGCTGAGCGTCGATGTAGAGCGACCAGCCGGCCGCGGTGCCGCCGATCGTGGCGATCACGCCCTGCGACGCATCGGTGGTTTCGATTTCGGAACTAAGCCCCCAGGACCGGTTGGTCATCGTCGGCACCGCCTTTTCGGGCACGCTGATCGAACCGGGATAATAGGTTGCGCGCTTGGCGCCATGCGAGGGATCGGGCAGGCCCGAAACGATCGACTGGCCGCGCAGCGGCAACACCTGATTGGCAGCGGCTTCCTGCATGAACAGGGCTTTCATGTCGTCCAGCCGCTTGGGATCCTTGGCGGCCAGATTGTTTGCCTGCGAGAAATCGGCGCGCAGGTCGTACAATTCCCACGTGTCGCTTTCGAACGGCTTGTTATCGACCTTCATGCCGATGCCCCACGGCAGGCGGGTGTGGAATGCCGATGCCATCCAGCCATCATGATAGATGGCGCGGTGGCCGAAGACCTCGAAATATTGCGTCTTGTGGCGTTCGGGCGCCTTGGCATCGGTGAAGCTGTAGACAAGGCTGGTGCCGTTGACCGGCTTTTGCGCAACGCCATTCACTTCGGCCGGCGCCTGAATGCCCACGGCTTCCAGGATGGTCGGCATGATATCGTTGACGTGGCCGAACTGGCTGCGCAGGCCGCCCTTGTCGGTGATCCGCTTGGGCCAGCTGATCACCATCGGGTTGCGGGTGCCGCCCAGATGCGACGCGACCGTCTTGGTCCACTGGAACGGCGCGTTGTTCGCCCAGGCCCAGGCCGAATTGACATGGGCATAGCTGTCGGCGGCACCGATCTTGTCGATCCGCGCCATCTTGCCTTCTTCGGATTCAGGAAGGCCCTGCAAAGCGCCCATATAATTGAGGCTGCCGGTCAGGCCGCCTTCGGCGGACGCACCATTGTCACCGACGATATAGATGAAGATCGTGTTGTCGAACTGGCCGCTGTCCTTCAGCGCCTGCGCCACCCGGCCCACCTGCGCATCGGTGTGCGCCAGGAACGCGGCGTAGGATTCCATCAGCCGCGACGCGAGCTTCTTCTGGTCGGGCGTCAGCGTGGACCATGCCGGCAGGCTTTCCGGGCGCGGGGTCAGCTTGGTGTTGGCCGGGATCACGCCCAGCTTCTTCTGGCGGGCGAAGATTTCCTCGCGCAGCTTGTCCCATCCCTGATCGAATTTGCCGCGATATTTTTCGATCCACGGTTCGGGCACCTGGATCGGCGCATGGATGCCGCCGGTGGCGAGGTAGAGGAAGAACGGCTTGTCGGGTGCCACCGCATGCTGGCTGCGCATCCATTCGATGCTGCGATCGGCCAGATCTTCGGACAGGTGATAATTCTTGCCCGGCTTGCGCAGCACCGGGGTGGTGCCGTCATACAGCGTCGGTTCGAACTGGTCGGTCTCGCCGCCCTGGAAGCCGTAGAATTTTTCGAAGCCTTCGCCGGTGGGCCAGCGATCGAACGGGCCGGCCTGCGAGATTTCCCAATCCGGGGTCTGGTGCCATTTGCCGAAGGCGGCGGTGTTATAGCCGTTCTGGCGCAGGATTTCGGCGACCGTTGCGGTGTCCTTGCCCTGGAAACCGGAATAGCCGGGGCGCGAATCCGCCGAATTCATCACCGCACCGATGCCGGCGGCGTGCGGGTTACGGCCGGTCAGCAGCGATGCACGCGTCGGCGAACAGATCGCGGTGGTGTGGAAACGGTTATAGCGCAGGCCATCGCGGGCCAGCGCATCCAGCGCCGTGGTCGCCGCCGGGCCGCCGAAGGTGGACGCCGCGCCAAAGCCCACATCGTCGAGCAGGACGAGAACGATATTGGGTGCGCCGGCGGGGGCCTTCTTCTGCTGGATGGCCGACGTGTCGGCTGCCGCCGCTGGCGCTGCGGCCATTGCCGGGGCGGCCAGCATCGTCGCCAGCGCACATGCGGATATCCCTATCGTCCTGATCGTTCGGCCCATCATCGTCTCCCTCGTTGGACTGTTGCCGGCATTGTGCCGTACGAGACTATTCAGTACAACAAGATTCATGAGGCAGCCTGTCGCGCGCCGTGCCGGCGCCGATATCCGGGGCAGGGCCCGTTGGACATGGAATGCCGGATGCGTGGCCGGCGAGCCTTGCCGCGCATCGCCGGGTGACGCATGGAGCGGGTGATGAAGCAGGAAGGAAAGACGGTGGACGGCATGATCGCAATCAAGGGCGGCCGGTTCCGCATGGGTTCGGACAGGCATTATCCCGAAGAAGCCCCCGCCCACGATGTGATCGTCGATGATTTCGCGATCGACGCGACGCCTGTCACCAACGCCCAGTTCGCGGCTTTCGTGGCCGCCACCGGCCACGTCACCTTCGCCGAAACGCCACCCAATCCCGATGATTATCCCGGCATCCTGCCGGAAATGATCCGCGCGGGATCGCTGGTTTTCACGCCCCCGCCGGGGCCGATAGAATTGCGCGATCCGTTCGCCTGGTGGTCTTTCACCTTCGATGCGGACTGGCGGCGGCCATATGGCCCGGGCAGCACGATCGACGGGCTGGACGATCACCCCGTCGTCCATATCGCTTATGCCGATGCGCAGGCTTATGCCGACTGGGCGGGAAAATCGCTGCCGACCGAAGCCGAGTGGGAGTTCGCCGCCCGCGGCGGGATCGCCGATGCCGATTATGCCTGGGGCGATGAACTGGAGCCGGGCGGCGTCCACCATGCCAATGTCTGGCAGGGGGCGTTCCCGTGGCAGAATCTGGGTGGCGACGGGTGGGAACGCACGTCGCCGGTGCGCAATTATCCCGCCAATGGCTATGGCCTGTTCGATATGATCGGCAATGTCTGGGAATGGACGGCGGACTGGTATGCCGATCGCCACGCCGCCAAGGACCCCGCCGCTTCGGCCTGCTGCGTACCGCGCAACCCACGCGGTGCGGTGGAAACCGAGAGCCGCGATCCGTGCATGCCCGATCTGGTGGTCGGCCGGCGCGTGCTGAAGGGCGGATCGCATCTGTGCGCGCCCAATTACTGCCAGCGTTATCGCCCGGCCGCGCGCTATGCCCAGCCGATCGATACGTCCACGTCGCATGTCGGCTTTCGTTGCGTGGTGCGATAGCGGCAGGTGCAGGCGGCTGGCGCGGATATGACGGCGATCATCATCGCCCCTGATCGGGATCGGCGGCAGCGGATCATGGCCGAAGCCGCGGTCCATTTCCTGCGCGACGGGTTCGAACGCACCAGCATCGATCGCATCGCCGCCGGCGCGCGGGTCAGCAAGCAAACGATCTATGAACATTTCCGTTCGAAGGAGGAATTGTTCGATCGGGTGGTCCGGGCGGAATTGCGCGACATGCCGGCCGAAGGGCTGGTGGCAGGCGGCGACGTTCAGGCGGCGCTCGATCGGTTTGCGCTGGGTGTCGCGGCGGCCTTTGCCGAACCGCGCAATCATGGCCTGTTTCGCGCCAGCATGGTTGTCACGCGTCGATTCACGGTGCTGGCCAACGCGCTGCATGATTACCGACGCGGCACCAGCCGGGCGCTAGCCGATTATCTGGATCGGCTGCTGGCTGAGGGACGTCTCGCGCCGTTCGAAGGCACCGCGCTCGATCTGGCAACGCGGATCGGGGGTATGGCGGTGGAGGGCAGCCGCTATTTTCTGGGGGAGCCGCTGCCGGCCGCCGCCGTGGGCGCCGCGCAGGCGCGCTTGGCCGTCGCGATTTTCCTGCACGGATTTCGCGCCGCGGCCGATCTGGATCAGGGCGACGATGTCGCGCCCGCTGCATTGGTTCCCGCGCTTGCCCCCGGTAGCGCGCAGATGCGGCTTTCGGCCGAACGTTTTGCTGGCCTGTGCGCGGCGGCGGTCGCCGAATTTGTTGCCAGTGGTTTTGAAGGCGCCAGTATCGATCGGATCATCGCGGCCGCCGGTGTCGGGCGATCGACCATCTATCGCCAGTTCGGCAACAAGGATGGCCTGTTCCGGTATGTGATCGGCCGCGAAATCGCCGCGATCATCGCGGATGAGGTGGCAGCGCCTGCGGGGCCGGATATCGAATCCCGGCTGGCGATGTTGGCGCGGATCGCGCTGGAACGCCACCTGGAACCCGCGTCGATCGGTTTGCACCATTTGCTTGTGCAGGAAGCCAAGGCGTTCCCTGATCTGGCGCGGGCGTTTTACGCAGCGCAGGTGGCGCGGGTCGGTCGTCCCTTCGCGGCGTTGCTGGTGCAAGAGGGGGCGCCTTCTCCGTCACCCGCCGTGGTGCGCGCTTTCCACACGTTGGCGACGTTCGGCGTGCGCTATTTCGCGACGGTGCGTTCGGTCAGCGAAGATGAGCGCGCGATGGCATCGCGACAGGCCGCGCGGATTATCCACCGGGGTCTCGGAGTGGAAAACCCAATCGATACTGCGGTGTAACGGGACGGGTTAACCGTTTGCCGATGCCATATTCTGTCCCGTTTGCGGGCATAAAAGAGATGTAGCAGTCAATAGTAATGCAACGAACAACGTTGTAGAGGGGCGGGCCGATCGCAAGATCGTTCATAAAAAGACAGTCACCAGCACCCGGGGGCATGGAATGACGGACTCTACTAACAGCATCTTGATTGAACTGACGGCCGATATCGTTTCGGCGCATGTATCGAACAATGTGGTGGGCAATGGCGATGTGCCGCAGCTCATCCAGGCGGTTCACGCAGCTCTGGCAAAGGCTGCCAGCGGCGGCCAGGCTGCCGAAGAAGCGCAGGCAGCGGAAAAGCCGGTCGGCGCGGTCGGTATTCGCAAATCGACCTCCAGTCCCGATCATATTCTCAGCATGATCGACGGCAAACCGTATAAGAGCCTGAAGCGGCACATCACCCGCCACGGCTATACGCCGGAAAGCTACCGCGAAACATTTGGCCTGCCGGCCACCTATTCACTGGTTGCGCCGGCCTATAGCGAACATCGTCGCGCGGTTGCCAAGCAACTCGGCCTCGGCCGTAAGAAAGCAGCCCCTGCGCCGGCGAAGGCGGCTCCGGCTGCGCGTCGTCCGCGCAAGGCCGCCCAGCCCAAGGGCTGATTGTTCGCGGTTGCCCGCGCCGGCTGCAATCCTGCGCCGGCGCGGGCAAACGCGTTCACGTCACGGGCGCGGCGGCGTCGCGCGCGTGATGCGAACGTCGCCAACCTCGCCCGGAAAGGCGAATGGCGCGGCATAAGACCGGCCAACCGGCGACCCGCAGGTCCGCCCGACGCACAGGGCGCCCAGATAGGATGGCAGGGCGATCCTGGGGATCGCGCCTTCGCCCGCCACCACCCCATCGATCGTCAGCCGGCCAATCGCATTCGCGCCGCGCCCCGTAAGTTCGAACGCGATGCTGTGCGCGCCCGGCGCCACGGGCCGGGACGATCGGATCACGTCCCAATGCTTCCCGCCAACATTGTTCTGGTACACCAGATGGCCGTCCTGGATCAGCAGGGCGGAACCGCCCTCACGCGCGCCGTTGGACAGGATCGTGCCGTCTGCACCATTGGCGGGCACGGTGATGCTGGCGGTGATCGTGTGTGGCCCGAACAGCAACGGCGCGCCCGTCAGCGACGGGATCGGTGCGCCATCGCGCTGGAACAGAAATTCGCCGCGCCCGGCTTCCAGCGAAGGTTTGGACGTGTCGAAGGCGATATTGGTTACCATCGGCAGCACATCGTTGCGTTCGGCTTCGCTTTGGAACAGTGCCTTCAACTCGGCGAGCCGTTCGGGATATTTGGCGGCAAGATCGATCGCCTGCGAAAAATCGCGCGACAGATCGTACAATTCCCATTTGTCCTGATCCACCGATAGCGAACGGTTCGCCAGTTGCCATGGCAGGCTGTGGCGGGCGCTGGCCATCCAGCCATCGCGATAGATGGCGCGGTTGCCGAACATTTCGAAATATTGGGTGCGGTGGGCCGGTGGCGTCGCCTTGCCCTTCAACGTGGTGGCAAAGCTGATGCCGTCCATGCTTTTTTGCGGCACGCCATCCACGCTGTCGGGCGCGGTGATGCCGACGATATCGTAGATCGTTGGCACGACATCGATGACATGCGCGAATTGCGGGCGCAGCGCCCCCGGTTCACCGATCTTGCCCGGCCACGCAATCACCATCGGGTTGCGCGTGCCGCCCAGATGCGACGCGATCTGCTTGGTCCACTGGAACGGCGTGTTGATCGCCCAGGCCCACGGGATCGCGAAATGATTGTCGAGCGTGTCTCCGCCCAGCGCATCGATCCGCTTCAACTGGGTCTGCACGTCATCGGCGCCGACGCCGTAGAAGATATCCGCCAGATTATGATCGGATCCGTTCATCCCGCCTTCGGCCGATCCGCCATTGTCGCCCATGATGTACATCACCACGGTGTTGGCGCCGCCGGGGCCTTTGCGTGCCGCATCGATCATCCGGCCGATTTCATGGTCGGTATGCGCGAGGAACGCGGCATAAACTTCCATCTGCCGCGCATAGAGCCGCTTTTCGTCGGCGGACCGGCTGTCCCATGACGGCAGTTCGGCCGGTCGCGGGGTGAGCCTGGCGTCCTTGGGCACCACGCCCAGTTTCTTCTGGCGGGCGAAGATTTCCTCGCGCAGCCTGTCCCACCCCTGATCGAACTTGCCGCGATATTTATCGATCCACTCGCGCGGCACCTGATGCGGCGCATGGGTGGCGCCGGGGGCGAAATAGAGGAAATAGGGCTTGTCGGGGGCCAGCGCCTGATGTGTGTGCAGCCAGCTTACCGCGTCGTCGGCAATGTCGGCCGTGAAATGGTAGTTCGGCTTGTCGGGGGTCGGGGTGATGCTGGTGTTGCGGTACAGGATCGGCGCCCACTGATCGGCCTCGCCCGCCATGAATCCATAGAAATATTCGAAACCCAGCCCAGTCGGCCAGCGATCGAACGGTCCCACGGGGCTGGATTCCCAATTGGGCGTATTGTGCCATTTGCCGAAGGCAGCGGTGCTGTATCCGGTTCTGCGCAAGACATCGGCCACCGACGCGGTCGATTTCGGCCAGACGCCATTATAGCCCGTCTGGGCGACTTCGCTGCCCGATGCGATCGCGAAATTCACGCGATGCTGGTTCCGCCCGGTCAGCAAGGCGGCGCGCGTCGGCGAACAGACGGCGGTGGTGTGGAACTGGTTGAAGCGCAGCCCTTCGCTGGCCAGCCTGTCGAACACAGCCGTTGCGGACGGCCCGCCAAAGGCGCTGGGCGCGCCAAAGCCGACATCGTCGAGCAGGATGAGGATGATGTTCGGCGCACCGGCCGGCGCAACAGGGGGCTGTGGCCACGGTGATGCGGGTGAAGGGGCGGCGGGCTGCGCTGCCGGTGCCATATTGGCTGCCACCGCCGGCAGTGCTGCCGTCATTCCGGCCACCATGGCGGCCAGCGCCACGCTTTTCGATGCGCTTCGATACGCCATATCTCTCTCCCTGTTGGTCTTATAAGTGAATACACTTAAATTGCTTGTCAAGCCAAGGCGTGCGAGCAGGGCCGGCAGCGATGGTCGGCGGGAGACGGGAATGACGGGAACGACGCGTTCAGGCGATCGGCCAGCCGGGCGAACGGCTGCGCGGTCCGCCACGCGGGCGCGGCTGATGGCGGCCGGCGAACGGCTGATCGGGCTGCACGGAATCGACGGCATTTCGCTGGAAGACATTGCCCGCCATGCGGGGCAGGCGAACAAATATGCCGTGCAATATCATTTCGGCAGCCGCGACGGGCTGATCCAGGCGATCCTCGATGCGCGCATTTCCGCGGTCGAAGCCCGGCGCCAGGCGCTTATGGCGACGATGGACCCTGCCAGTGCGGTATCGATCCTGGCGGTGTTCGTCGGGCCGCTGGCCGAACAGGTGGATGCCGATGGCGATTGCGCGTTTGCGCGCTTTCTTCTTCAGTTTGCCACCCAGTTCCAGCCATGGCCGAACATCGTCCATCCGTTGCGCGCAGCGGGGCAGGGCAGTGTTTCGCTAATGTTGTTCAAGGCGCTGTGTGGCGCGATCCCCACGGTTGCGCCGGCAGTGCTTGGGCGGCGGCTGATGCTGTTGATGCACCTGCCCTTGCGCGCCTTGCTTCCGGCGGATGCGGCCATGGCCGAGGCCTATGCGCCCACCCCGCTTGCGGATGTCATCGCGATGATGGCGGCAGCGCTGGCGGTGCCCGAACCGGCGTAATGGCCGCCTGTGCCGGGTGGCGATATCGTCCCCCGCCGTCGCGGATTGATGGCGGGTGCTATCCGCCCCATCATCGCCAGAACCGTTTGGCATCCAGCACCGCAGCGCATGCGGCGGCGGCCTCGATGATCAGCGTTTCCCGTTCGGCGGGATCGATTGGGGGCTGGGCGCCGTCCATTCCGATCTGGCGGAACAGTTCGGGTATGGTGGCGATGTCGTTCAGCCGGCCCAGCCGTTCCTGCAGGATTTCCAGCGCGTCACTGATGGCGGCGTGCCGTTTGGCGGCTTTGCGGCTCTTGAACAATGGCCCGAAATATTCGGTTGCGTAGCGCAGTCTCTTCGCCGCGATCCGCACCCGGTGCCGTTCTTCATCGTCCCGTTCGTTCAGCGGTCCGGCCTGCTTTATCCGGCGGCGAAACCGATCGAGCGCGGCTGCGGCCGCATCGGGCAACCGGACATCGCACAGATCCGCGTCCACCGGGGCGGTCCGCCATGGGCCGATCGCGATCCATTCCGCCAGATCGAGCATCAGGCTGGCGCACGCCGGTCCGTTCAAAATGGCGATCGCGGCATCATAGGCCGCCATGCGGTGGCGCGCCAGTTGGTGGCGCAGCGCTTCGTCCGCCGTGGTGTCGATCAGCACGTCGATCGCGCGCGCCAGCGCCATTCCGTCGCCAACGGATCGCAGGCGTTCTGCCATCGTGTCGCGGCGGTCGTCGTTCAGCATGGCGCGAAACATCGAGATGGCCGATCGCAGCCGCCGCAGTGCTACGCGCGCCTGATGCAGCGCGGCGGGATCGCGCCTGGTCCTGACCAATATTTCGTTCAGCCGGAACTGGCGCAGGCAGGCTGCCGCGATTGCCTCGAAACCTTCGGCGGATGTCATGTCCGGGGTCAGTGGTACGGCTTGCGCCCGGACGGCGCTTTCGTTGAGCCGGGCCACCAGGCGATAGCCTCGCTCGGCCTTGCTCAATATGCCGCAACGGGCTGGCGCAATGCCGGCCAATGCCCTGGCGAAACCGAAGAGCGCGGCGGGTGCGCCCTCCTTCAGTTCCAGTTCGACTTCGCAGAAATCCTCGGAACGGCCGGCGGCGACGACGGTGCCATGATCAATCGCCAGTTCGATGGCGGCATCGCCGAATTGCAGATTGCGCAGGCGGCGTTCCACGCGAACTTCGAAAACGGGCGCCAGCCTTGCCGGATCGAAGCCGCCGATCAGCGTGTGCAGCGGCATGCTTTCGTCGATTGTCGGCCAGTCGCCGATCGCCTCGCGTTCCCATTCCCGGCGGGCAAACAAGCCGACGGCGGCGGCGCCCGCCACCTTCAATGTCTGGATTCTCCGCCCGTCCGTGCGACGTATGCGTAAGGACAGCCCCGCTGCACGCAACGCCTGATCCGGTGTGTCGAAATAGACGGCGTGGTGCGTGTGGTCATGCGCCGCGATTCCGGTAAGCAACGGCGAAGCTTCCATCATGGCGGCGGACGCCGGTGTAACATCCAGCTTCAGTTCGATTTCGTCCTGATGCGCCACGAACCGGGATCCCCATTAATCTGTGGAGGCAGGGATGTGGTTTCGGCGAAAGCGGAATGCGGCGTCAAGTGCACTTCGTCATGGCGATTTACGTCGCATTATCGGATCTTATCCTTTTCGATCGCGAAAAGCATAGAAATTTCAAGAATAAATCGATAATGACAAGGCAGGAGTCGATCATGGATCGATGTGAAGTCATATTGGTATCGGGAGCGCGGCATGGCGGACGAGCGGGATATTGCACTTATTGAGCTTGCAGCCGACATCGTGTCAGCGCACCTGTCGAACAATATGGTTGCGATGTCTGATGTTCCAATGCTGATCCAGTCTGTGCATCAGGCATTGGCTGCAGCCGCTTCGGGTGTCGGTAGTCCGTCAGAAGAACCGAGTATTGAAAAACCGGTTGCCGCCGTCAGTGTCCGTAAATCCATCTCCGATCCCGAACAGATCATCAGCATGATTGATGGAAAGCCGTATAAAAGTTTGAAGCGCCATATTACGCGCCACGGATATACGCCAGAAAGCTATCGCGAGGCGTTCGGCCTGCCGGCAGGCTATCCGATGGTCGCGCCCGCCTATAGCGAACGTCGTCGTGCGGTAGCCAAACAACTTGGGCTGGGCCGGAAAAAGGGAGAACGCCCAGCGCCCCGACGCAATGGGGCGGCCAAGCCGGCTGCGGCGCCGGCCACCCGGACGCGCAAGCCCAAAGCCTGACGGAGCGCAGGCGGCAGGTGGATTGCGCAATCCACCTGCGGTCTGCCGTGATCCGCCGGACGCATGCGCGTGTCTCGCTGGCGCCGCCAATCGCGCCCCGGCAATCTATCGCGATCTACGCCCCGATAGCGCCATCTGTGTGGCGGCCATCGCCCGTGCGCGGCGCGGATCGGCCTGTGTGTCCGGCCCCTTTGGTCGCAAATTTGTTGATCGGGTTCATTAGCGTGCTAACTAAATATAGTGGTAAGACGTGCCCTTGAACGCCGGTTGGCGATGCGACTCACGCCGGTGGCGCGGCAATGGCGATTGGTGGGTGATCAGGCGCTGGCGCGGTTGGGCCTGTCCAGTTCCACCGGCTGGTGCCTTATCTATCTGGATCGAATGGGGGATGATGTTCGACAGGCGGATCTTGCCCGCGCGGTCGAGATTTCCGATGCGACCCTGGTGCGCACCCTGCATCAGCTTGAAGCGTCCGGGCTGATCGCGCGCCATCCCGATATAGAAGATAAACGGGTCAACCGGATCCGGCTGACCGAAGCAGGGCGCACGATGGTCGGCCCGATCGAGGCACAACTGGCCGACATTCGACAGGCGTTGCTGGCGGGTGTCTCCGATGCCGACATTTCCGCCGCGCTGCGTGTCTGCGAAGCGCTGGGTGAGGGGCTGGCCGCGCGCCGCGGCGGCGTGCCATGAGTGCGCGTTACGGTTTTCCGGCGGCGTTGTTCGCGCTGAAATGTTATGCGGCGGCGATGCTGGCGCTCTACATCGCGCTGCGCATTGGCCTGCCCCGGCCTTATTGGGCCGTTTCAACCGCGATCATCGTGTCGCAACCGTTGGCAGGGGCGGTGCTGTCCAAGGCGATTTTCCGGCTGGTCGGCACGGTTGTCGGCGGGGCGGCGGCCGTGCTGATGGTGCCCAACCTCGTCAACGCGCCCGAATTGCTGGTGCTGGCTTTCGGGCTGTGGCTGGGGTTGTGCGTGTTCGTATCGGTGCTCGATCGCACGCCGCGTTCCTATCTGTTCGTCCTTGCCGGCTACAGCGCGTGCATCATCGGCCTGCCCAGCGTCGACGCGCCGGGCGATATTTTCCAGACCGCGATCCTGCGCACGCAGGAAATCGGCATCGGCATCCTGTGTGCCAGCCTGATCCATGGCGTCGTCTTTCCCGGGTCGGTTGCCGGATTGGTGCTGCGCCGGGTGGACGGCATGTTGCGCGACGCGGAAATCTGGTCGCGGGATTCGCTGGCGGAAGAAGATGTTCCCGATCTCGATCGTGAACGGCGCCGCCTTGCGCTCGATATTTCGGAATTGCACCAGCTTTCGGTGCACCTGCCGTTCGAAACCAGCCGGATCGCGCCGCGCGTGCGCACGGTGCGGGCGTTGCAGGATCAATTGTCGCTGTTGCTGCCGCTGGCGGCGGCGGTGGACGATCGGATGAAGATGCTGGTGCGCGACGGCCGGCCGTTGCATGGCGCGATTGCCGCCCTGATCGAAGACACCCGCGAATGGCTGGCTGATCCCGGCACCGATCTGGCTGCGCGCGATGCGGCGGCCGAACGCTTGCGCGCCCGCTGCGCCCGGCTGGAACCCGTGGTCACGCCCGATCTGGCGTGGGACGATGCGTTGCGGCTCAGCCTGCTGTCGCGGTTGTCGAGCCTGATCGCGGCGCACCGCGATTGCCGCGATCTGCGTGATCAGATGCAGACGCATTCGCGCCAGCCCGTCACGGCGCGTGTCGCCGAACTGCTCGAACAGCGCCGCAACCGTGAACTGCACCGCGATTATGCCGGGGCGTTGCGCGCGGCATTCGGTGCGGCGCTTACCGTGATTGTCGGCTGTGCCTTGTGGATCGGTAGCGGCTGGCAGGATGGTGGTGGCGCGGTGATGATCGCCGGTATCTTCCTGGCCTTGTTCGCCTCGGTCGATGATGCGACGGTTCCGCTCAAGATTTTCATGGTCGGCACGGTCATCGCGGTGCTGGCGGGGGCGATCTACGCCTTTGCCATACTGCCCCGGCTCGATGGTTTCCCGATGCTGGCCATCGCCTTTGCGCCGGTGCTGCTGATCGCGGGTTCGCTGATGGCGTCCCCTCGCTATGGTCCGGTTGCGCTGGCGACGATGATGGGTTTTGCCAGCCCCAGCCTGATCGCGGCCCATTATGACAGCCAGTTCGCGCCTTATGTGAATGGCGGGATTGCCCAGATCGTCGGGATTTGGTTCGCCATCGTGATGAGCCGCTTGCTGCAGTCGGCCGGGGCGGAAGGGGCGGTGCGCCGGATCGTGAAGGCCGGGTGGGCGGATATTGCGGGGCGCAGCAATTCGGCGGCCACCCCCGATCTGCGCGGCTGGATCAACCGGATGCTCGATCGGGTCGCTTTGCTGGTGCCGCGCGTTAGCGGGCGCGGGGAGGACGCGGGACAGCCGCTTTTCGCGGCGCTGCGCGATTTGCGCACGGGCGTCGCGATCGGCGAATTGCGCCAGTTGCGGATGGATTTGCCGCCGGCCGAACGCGCGCCGATCACCCCCGTGCTGCGCGATGTGGGCGCTTATTATGGGGGCCTCGATCCGGCGAACCCGCTGCCGCCCGAGGCGGGCTTGCTCGATCGGATCGATGGGGCGCTGGCAGCGATTATCACCAACCCTTCGGCGGAAACCCGTCGGGCGGGGGCGCTTGCGCTTGTCAGTCTTCGGCGCAATCTGTTTCCCGATGCGCCGGCGTACGGGAAGGTTGCGGCATGATCGGTGAAACCGCCATCGGTGGCGTATTCGTGCCCACCTTGCTGCTGCTGGCCCTTGGCGCGCTGCTGCTGACCGGTTTCGTCGTCCGCTATGTCGGGCTATTCGGTCTCTATCGTTTCGTTGCCTATCGCGCGCTGGTCGATCTGGCGCTTTTCGTCCTGATCCTTGGTGGCCTTGCCTGGGCCTTCATGCTTTTCGGTATCCAGCTATGAACAAGATGCTTGCCGCCATCACGCGCAGCGCAGCGACGATCATCATCGTCATCCTCGCGGTGCTTGTCGCGATATGGATGTGGAATCATTATGAACGCAGCCCATGGACGCGTGACGGCCGGGTGCGGGCCGATGTGGTGCGGGTGACGCCCGATATTCCGGGGCTGATCACGCAGGTCGCGGTGCATGACAATCAGGTGGTGAAGCCGGGCGATCTGCTGTTCGTGATCGATCGGCCGCGTTATTCGCTCGCGCTCGATCAGGCGCAGGCGCAGATCGCCAGCGCGAAGGCGACGCTGGCGCAGGCGCGGCGTGAAGCATCGCGCGATATCGGCCTGGGCGATCTGGTGGCGGCCGAAACGCACGAACAGAATGTCGCGCGTGTCGAAACCGCGCGTGCCGCGCTTGCCGTGGCGCTGACGGGCGTGGCGGCCGCAAGGCTCAACCTGGTGCGCACCGAAGTGCGCGCACCGGTCAACGGCATCGTCACCAACCTTGATCTGCATCCTGGCGACTTCATTGCCGCCGGCCAGCAGGCGATGGCGCTGGTTGATACCGATAGCCTGCGGGTGGAAGGTTATTTCGAAGAAACCAAGCTGCCACGCATCCATGTCGGCGCGCCCGTCACCGTGCACCTGATGGGCGAGGACAAGGCGCTGAAGGGCCGCGTGGAAAGCATCGCGGCGGGCATCAACGACAGTGGCCGGTCGAACTCCTCCAACCTCTTGCCCGATGTCGAACCGACCTTTTCGTGGGTGCGGCTGGCGCAGCGCATTCCGGTGCGGGTGAAACTGGTCGATGTGCCCAGGGACGTCCGTCTCATCGTCGGGCGGACGGCCACGGTTTCGGTCGATCCCGGGGATGGCCGATGATGCGATCGGCATCGGCCGGGCTGCTCGCGCTGGCGCTGGCCGGCTGCACCACCGCTGGCCCGTATTATCAGCGGCCAGCACAGGCGGTGGCGCTGGCGCCGGCGGCCAATGCTAATTTTGCCGCCGCCGCCGATCGCGCCTTTGCCGCGCAAGCGCTGCCCGATCGCTGGTGGCGGCTGTATGACGATCCCGCGCTCGATGCGCTGGTCGAACAGGCGCTGGCGGCGAATAAGGATCTGCGCGCGGCCGACGCCAATCTGCGCCGCGCTACCGCGATCGTGCAGGAAGTGGCGGCTGGCCGTACGCTTTCGACCACCGCCAGCGGCGGGGTGGATCTGACGCGGGCATCCGGCACGGGGATCAGCCTGCCGGGTATCCTTGGCTATGATGTCGGCCTGTCGGCATCCTATCCGGTGGATATCGCCGGCAAGATCCGCCGCGCGATCGAGGCGGCGGCGGGTGATGCCGAAGCGGTGCGGGCCGCCCGTGATGATGTGCGCGTCACCGTCGCCGCCGCCACGGCGCGCGCTTATGTCGATGTGTGCGCGGCCAATTACAGCCTTGCGGTCAACCGTCAGGTCGTCGCGATCCAGCGCAGGACGCTGGATGCCACCCGGCGGTTGCAGCGTGGCGGGCGGGGCACCGCCTTCGATGTCAGCCGTGCGCAGGCTGTGGTCGATCAAAGCGAGGCGAACTTGCCCGGATTCGCCGGCCAGCGGCAGGCGGCCTTGTTCCGGCTGGCGACGTTGCTGGGCAAGCCGCCGGCCGATTATCCGCGCGATGTGGCCGATTGTGCGCGGCTGCCGGCGATGCGCCGTCCCTTGCCGATGGGCGACGGCGCGGCGCTGATCCGTCGCCGGCCGGATATTCGCGCGGCCGAACGCGCGCTGGCCGCCGATACCGCGCGGATCGGGGTGGCGATGGCGGATCTTTATCCGCAGGTCCGCCTTGGCGGATCGGTTGGGCTGGGCGGTGCGGCCAGGGATATCGCGACCGGATCGTCCTTTGGCTTCAGCCTTGGCCCGCTGATCAACTGGTCGTTCCCCAATCGTCCGGTGGTGAAGGCACGGATCGCGCAGGCGGGCGCGCAGGTGGAGGCGGACGTCGCCACGTTCGATGCGGTCGTCCTCGAAGCGCTGCGGCAAACCGAAACCGCGCTCAGCAATTATGCCCGGACACGGGACCGGGCCACCGCGCTTGATCGGGTGCGGGATGCGTCGGCGCTATCGGCGGGACAGGCGGATCGCTTGTTCCGCTTCGGCCGGTCCGATTTCCTCAACTTGCTGGATGCCCAGCGCGGGCTGGCGGCGGCGGAATCCGCGCGGGCGGCGGCACAGGTTCAACTGGCGCAGGACGAAATCGTGATCTTCCTGGCGCTGGGCGGCGGCTGGCAGGATGCGGTGGCGCCGGGCGAATAAGCGGTGCTTATCCGCCTGTGTGGAAAGCGCAGAATTTGTTGCCGTCGAGATCGCGGAAATAGGCGGCATAGAACCCATATTCCGCCGCGCCCCTCAGCCCGGGCTGGCCTTCGTCCGCACCGCCAAGTGACAAAGCGAGCGCGTGGAACGCATCAACGGCGGACGGGGAATCCAGCGACAGGCTGAGCATCGATCCGTTGCCCACCGTTGCGGGCTTGCCGTCGAACGGCGCTACAACCGCGAAGAAGGGCTGGCCCATGCCATTGCCGTAAACCCGGCCGCCGCTGGAATGTTCGAACATCGTTGGCATGCCGGCCGATCCCAGCAGGGCATCGTAAAACGCCTTGGCCTTGTCCAGATCGTTGGATCCGACGAGCGCATATCCAAACATCGCCATACCCTCTCGCTTCAGCCGTCTGCCATGGATGCCCGGCCACCATGATCAGGGTTCGGTAGGTTGCCCGCATCGAACCCTGATCATGGTAAAGGTCAGGCGTCTGTTTCGGTCTCACCCGGCGTTTCGGTCGCGGGGGCTTCACCGTCCACGCTATCCGTGTCGATCTCTTCCTCATCGCTTTCGGCGATGCGTGCGGCCGATACGACATGTTCGTCGTCGGCGACGCGGAAGATGGTGACGCCCTGCGTGTTGCGCCCGGCGATGCGGATATCGGCCACGGTGGTGCGGATCAGCTTGGCCTGATCGGTGACGAGCATCAGCTGTTCGCCGTTATGCGCGGCGAAGCTCGATACGACGGTGCCGTTGCGCGCCGATGTTTCGATATTGGTGATGCCCTGGCCACCGCGCCCGGTGCGGCGATATTCATAGGCCGACGTCCGCTTGCCATAGCCGTTGACTGTGACGGTGAGGATGAACTCTTCGGCTTCCGCAAATTCGGCCATGCGTTCGGGTGCAAGCGTGACTTCGCGGTCGCCTTCCTTCCACGGTGCGGCGCGCAGATATGCGTCGCGTTCCTCGGTGGTTGCGTCGAAGCCGCGCAGGATCGACAGCGAGATCACCTTGTCGCCATCCTTCAGCAGGATGCCGCGCACCCCGGTCGACGTGCGGCTTTGGAACTCGCGCACGTCGGTGGCGGCAAAACGGATCGCCTTGCCGTTGCGCGTGGCGAGCAGGATGTCGTCGCTTTCGGACAGCAGGGCCACGCCGATCAGATGGTCGGTGTCGTCTTCCTCGAAACGCATTGCGAACTTGCCGTTGGTCGGCACGTTGGCGAACGAATCCATGCTGTTGCGGCGGACATTGCCCTCGGCCGTCGCGAACACGACGTGGAGCTTGGCCCACTCGGCTTCATCCTCCGGCAGGGGCAGCACGGTCGAAATCGTTTCGCCCGCGGCCAGCGGCAGCAGGTTCACCATCGGCCGGCCACGCGCCTGCGGCGCGCCTTCGGGCAGGCGCCACACCTTCTTGCGATAGACCTTGCCGTGGGTGGAGAAGAACAGCACCGGGGTGTGCGTCGACGTGACGAACAATTCGGTGATGGCGTCCTCATCCTTGGTCGCCATGCCCGAACGACCCTTGCCGCCGCGCTTCTGGGCGCGGAATGCTTCGAGCGGGGTGCGCTTGATGTAGCCGCCATGGGTGACGGTGACGACCATCTCTTCGCGTTCGATCAGGTCTTCGTCATCGATATCGTCGCCAGCCGGCGCGATCGTCGATTTGCGCGGCGTCGCGAATTCGGCGGCGATCGCGTCCAGTTCTTCTTCGAGCACTTCGTACAACCGGGCACGGTTGCCGAGGATGTGGAGCAGTTCGGCGATCGAGGCGGCGAGCTTGGCGAGTTCTTCGCCGATATCGTCGCGGCCAAGCGCTGTCAGGCGGTGCAGGCGCAGATCGAGGATCGCGCGGACCTGCGCATCCGAAAGCTTGTAGGTGTCGCCATCGACCTCATGTTCGACCGCTTCGACCAGCTTGATGTAGGACGCGATCTCGGCCACCGGCCATTCGCGGGCGAGCAGGGATGCGCGCGCGTCGGCGGGGCTGGACGAGGCGCGGATGATCCGCACCACTTCATCAAGGTTGGTGACGGCGATGACGAGGCCGAGCAAGATGTGCGCCCGTTCGCGCGCCTTGAACAATTCATATTTCGAACGGCGGGTGATCACTTCTTCGCGGAACTGGACGAACGCTTCGATGATGTCGCGCAACGACAGCACTTCGGGCCGGCCGCCGCGGATCGCCAGCATATTGGCCGGGAAGCTCGATTGCGCGCTGGTGTGCCGCCACAGCTGGTTCAACACCACATCGGGTGTCGCGTCGCGCTTGAGGTCGATCACGATCCGCACGCCGAACCGGTTGGATTCGTCGCGGATGTCCGAAATGCCTTCGATCCGCTTTTCCTTGGCGGCGTCGGCAATCCCTTCGACCAGCGCGTTCTTGCCCGTCTGGTAAGGGATTTCGGTGAGCACGATCGACCGCTTGTCGCCGCGCCCTTCCTCGATCACATGGCGCGAACGGACGATGATCGAACCCTTGCCCGTGGTGTAGGCGTTGCGCGCGCCGCCCTTGCCCAGAATCAGCGCACCGGTCGGGAAATCGGGGCCGGGGATGATTTCGTGCAGTTCTTCGGATGTGATCCCGCCATTGGCGATGAACGCCTTGCAGGCCGCGATCACCTCGCCCAGATTGTGCGGCGGGATGTTGGTGGCCATGCCCACGGCGATGCCGCCCGATCCATTGACCAGCAGATTGGGGAAGCGTGCCGGCAGGACCAGGGGTTCCTGCAACGACCCGTCATAGTTCGGGCCGAAATCAACCGTGTCCTTGTCGATATCGGCCAGCAGCGCCATTGCCGGCTTGGCAAGGCGCGCTTCGGTATAGCGCATCGATGCCGGCAGATCGGGGTCCATCGATCCGAAATTGCCCTGGCCGTCGATCAGCGGCACCCGCATCGACCAGTCCTGCGCCATGCGCGCCAGCGCCATGTAGATCGGGCTGTCGCCGTGCGGGTGGTAATTACCCATCACGTCGCCGACGATCTTGGCGGACTTGCGATAGGGCCGGCCGGGGACGAAGCCGCCTTCCTGGCTGGCATACAGGATACGCCGGTGCACCGGCTTCAGCCCGTCGCGAACGTCGGGCAGCGCGCGGCTGACGATCACCGACATGGCATAGTCGAGGTAGCTCGACTTCATCTCGTCGACGATCGAGACTGGGGAAATGTCGCTGTTTTCGATGGACGGCGGGACGCTGGCCAAGATGGTATCCGTATACGCTAGGGAAGGGTCTCGACGCCCGGTTGGACGCTGGTTCTTACCCTAGCCGAGCTTGCAGGCGGGCGCCACCCCTTCCGGCCCCCAGCGCCCGCCTTGGGGCGGCGGATCCGCCAAGAAAATGCACCGGGCTTTGGTCGGCCTGTGGATCATCCTAAAATGGAGGAGCGCACACACGAACGGGGAGTACGCGCCGCGCGCCGGTACGTGCGTTGGAGCATTCGCATGCTGAATCGATTGCAATCACTGAGCCGGCGCTGGGTGTCATGCGCGTCGATCGTCATTGTCGCGAGTGCCCTTGGCGCGCTCATCGCCTGGCATGCGGGCAATACGATGAACCGCTTTGCCCGCGATCAGCAGGCCAGCCTTATCCAGAACGCCTTTTCGCATGCGGCAATCACGGCGGTCCGCAACCTGCGCTCGTCCGCGCAGAGCCGGGAACTGATCGAGCATCTCGACCGGATCGACATGCCGGAAACCAAAGAGTGGCTCGACCGCGAATTTGGCGCGGTTCAGGCCGAAGCCTTCGGCCATCGCGCGGTTCTCGTCACCAGCCGCCAGGGGCCGGTTTACGCCTATGAATATGGCCGTCCGATGCGGCCGTCCGATGCCGAAATGCTGGCCTATCAGGCTGCCGATACGATCCGCACGGCGCGAACGGGCGAACCGCACGGCCTCAAGGAACGGAATCTTTCGCCCCTGGCTTATGGCGTCGAAAAAGTCGGGACGGACCCCGATCATCGCGCGGATACGCATGTCCTCAACATCCAGAACGAAGCCACGGTCGTTGCGTCGGTGCTGACGGGGGAAGGCGAGGGCGGCTATGTCCTCACCGCGTTCGTGCCCATCGGGCAGCGCCGTCTGGAATCGTTCAACAGCGTTCTCTCGCTGGGCGGTATCACGGCGATCCCGCTGTCGGCCACGGTGCCGGCGGGTCGGGACAGCTTCATCCTGCGGGCCGACGATGGCAAGCCGATCGAACGCCTTGTCTGGACGCCAAGCCGGCCGGGCGACGCCCTGCTTTATGGCGTGCTCCCCGTCATCCTTGCGGTTGCGGCGTTGTTGAGCGCGCTGCTCAGCATATGGTCGATCCGCATCCGGGCGTTGCGTCGCCGTGCGCGGCTGAACGGGCTTCGATCGGAATATCTGGCCAACAATGACGAATTGTCGAACCTGCCCAACCGACGACGCTTTTCCAAGCGGATCAATGCGATCGTCGGCGAAAAGGGGTTCCAGATCGCCTTTATCGACGTCGACGACTTCAAGGCCGTCAACGACAGCCTGGGCCATGGCGTCGGCGATGATCTGATCCGCTGGTTCGCCGGGCAGCTTTCGGCGGCATTTGATGACGGCCATTATCTGGTCGCCCGCATCGGCGGCGACGAATTTGCGATCATCGATGAAAACCCCGAACGTGATGCCGATGCGCTGGGCATGAAGATCGCGGCCCTGATCGGGCGCATGTTCAAGACGGATAATGCGGCGCTGCCGATCAGTCTTTCGGCCGGCATCGCCCAGTCGCCCGAACATGGCACCAGCGCGGTCGAACTGATGCGCAACGCCGATATCGCGCTGTATGAAGCCAAAGCGGGCGGCAAGGGCCAGTATGTCGTGTACGAACCGGGGCTTGGCGAAAAGGTCGCGGCGGCCAAGCAACTCGATCACCGGATCGCGGCGGCCGTGTATGATCTCGATTTCGAACTGCATTATCAGCCGATCGTGTCGCTGGCCAACGACCAGCCGTCGAGCATGGAGGCGTTGCTTCGCTGCAAGTCGGACAAGGGCCTGACGCCGGACATCTTCATTCCGATCGTCGAACGGCTCGGCCTGATGCCCCATCTGGGCGACTGGATCATCCGCCGCGGCTTCGAAGATTCGCTGCAATGGCCGGGGGTCAGCACCGCGATCAACCTGTCGCCGCTTCAGATCCAGCATCCCGGCCTGCTCGATGCGATCGACAGGGCGCAGGAGGAGTTTGCGATCGATCCGACGTCGATCATGTTCGAAATCACCGAAGGCATCCTGCTCAATTCCACCGATGAAGTGCGGGCGGTGCTCGAAGGGATGAAGCAGCGCGGCTACAAGCTGGCGCTCGACGATTTCGGCACCGGCTATTCGTCGCTATCCTATCTGGGCGATTTCATCATCGATCGGCTCAAACTCGACCAGAGCTTCCTGCGCGGCGGGCGCATCCTGCTCGAACGCAATTCCACGCTGGTGAAGGGCGTGATCGATATCGGCCGCCAACTCGGTATCGAAGTGGTGGCCGAAGGGGTCGAGGATCCGGGCGACGTCGCCGCACTGCGCGCCTGGGGTTGCAGCCACGTCCAGGGATTCTACATTTCGCGCCCGCTGCCATTGCCCGATGCGGTGGAAAAGCTGCAGCACATCATGAACGAAGCGATCCTCGACGTGCCGTCACGCGGCCATATCGGCAAGGGCGTCGCGCTCTGGTCGTGACGCCCTTGCCAAGGTTCAGTGGCCGGGGTTCCTGGCGGGTTTGGTATAGGGGATGAACGGTCCCAGCCCGACCGCGCCGGTCTGCATCCGGGCGGATGTGCTGTACAGCCGGACGGTATCGATGCTGCACAGCCGCGACGAATGGGTGTCGGTGACGAGCACGTCGCCATCGCGCAACTGGGAGGCGCCGGCCGGCGGCCGGTTCACATAGACGGTGCCGTTATTCGCCTCATAGATGATGGCCGTGCGGCTGATGATCTTCGACGAACGGATGTCGCGCAGGAAGATGCAGTCGACCGGGGTGCCGGCGATCCGGCCGGCGGTGGCGCGGGCGATCTGCGCGTCCGGGCTGCGATCGGTGGCGGCGCTGGCCAGGCCGGACGTCATCATCAGGGCGCTGGCGAGCATCAGCGTCAGGGAAGTGCGCATCGCAAGAATCCTTTCTTCGGCGAACGTACTGTGATCCGGATCCGTCATGGCATCGATCACGTGGCCGGCACCTGAACGAAACGATTCCATGGGGGGCAATATCCGTTCTGGCCGGTCGCGCTTTCGGCAGCAGGCTCTATAAGGGCGCGATCCGGCGGCGATTTTCGATGACAAAGGAAAAGACATGGGTGGAACCGTCCTGATCACGGGGGCGACGGCGGGCATTGGCGCGGCGGCCGCCCGGCGCTTTGCCGCGGCCGGCTGGAAGGTGATCGCAACCGGGCGGCGGCGCGAGCGGCTGGATGCGCTGGTGGCGGAACTGGGGGCGGACCGGGCCTGTGCGCTCACCTTCGATATTCGCGACGAAGCCGCGATCGATGCGGCGCTGGCGGGGCTGCCCGATGGATTCGGCGATATCGACGTGCTGATCAACAATGCCGGCCTCGCGCTTGGCACCGCGCCGGCGCAGGAAGCCGATCTGGGCCAGTGGCGGCAGATGATCGACACCAATGTCACCGGGCTGGCCACGATCACCTACCGGCTTCTGCCCCGGTTGATCGCGCGGCGCGGGGTGATCCTCAATCTCGGTTCGGTCGCCGGCACCTATCCCTATCGGGGCGGCAATGCCTATGGCGGCACCAAGGCGTTCGTCCGGCAATTTTCGCTCGGCCTGCGATCCGATCTGCACGGCACCGGGGTGCGCGTTACCTCGATCGAACCGGGCATGGTCGAAACCGAATTTACGCTGGTCCGCACCAGCGGCGATCAGGCGGTGTCCGATGCGCTTTATGCCGGGGCCAGCCCGATGACGGCGGCCGACATCGCCGAAACGCTTTACTGGGTGGCGACGCAGCCGGCCCACCTCAATATCAACAGCATCGAATTGATGCCGGTGTCGCAATCCTTCGCCGGTTTCCAGGTCGCGCGCGAGGGCTGATCCGCCGCGCGCGATCCGGCGATCGGCTTATTCCTGGCTGGCGGGGGCCTGCGCGTCGTCACCCGTATTGCGGGGCAGGCGCGCGGTCATGCCCGTCGCATCGGCATCGTCCAGCATCTGCGCATCGGGCGCGACCGGTGCTTCAGGTTCGGCGACGATGATGTTCGTTGGCGTCGTCGGTTCGGGCGGGGCCGTTTCCGCCGGTGTCACCGGTTCGGCCTCGGGCACATCGCCTTCGGGTACGACGTTCTCGTCGCTCATTTCGTTTGGCGTCGCTTCCGGATCGGAACTGGAACAGCCGGCCAATATGGTCAGCGCGAGCAAAGCGGCGGCAATAATCGGGCGACGGTTCGTCATGTATTTCCTCTCAGATCAACGTCAGCGTGCGGCCACGGCCGTGCGGCCTGATCGCGCTTCGATCTTCGCCGCCAGCTTGCCGTCCCAATTATAAGGATCGGCCCGGAAATTCATCTGCCCGCTGCTGCTGGCGAACGCCGTCCAGTACAGCAGATAGACGGTCACCGGATCACTGATCCGTGCCCGCACGGTATTGCCCTTGTCGACGGCGGCCTCGATCGCGTCGCTGCCCCAGGCGCTTTCGTTCTTCAGCAGCAAATTCGCCAGTTCGGCGGGCTTTTCCAGCCGCACGCAGCCATGGCTCGCCAACCGGCTATATTGCTGGAAGGTCGATTGCGACGGGGTGTCGTGCAGATAGACCGAGAAATTATTGTCGAAATCGAACTTGTAACGGCCAAGTGCGCTGCGCGTGCCAGCCGCCTGTTGCAGCCGGGTGCCGCCATTGCCGGTGTCGATCACCTTGAAACCGTTGCGCTTCAGATAGCCGGGGCTTTTCTTTTCCTTGGGCCACAATTCGCGCGTCGCGATCGACGATGGCACGTTCCACGGCGGGTTGATCACGATGCTGTGGATTTTCGATTGCAGCATCGGCGTTTCATCGCCCGGCCGGCCGGTCACGGCGCGCATCGACTGGACGGGGACATCGCCGTCGAACACTGTGAGGATGGCGGCGGCGATATTCACCTGGATGCGATTTTTCGGCAGGTCCTGCGGCAGCCAGCGCCAGCGTTCCATGTTGGCCATGATCTGGCGGACGCGTTCGCCCGCGGGCACGTTCAGCGCGGCCAGCGTCTGCCCGGCAACGGTGCCCGTGGGGTTCAGGCCGTAGCGGCGTTGCGCCCGGCGCACGGCTTCCACCAGTTCGGCGTCGAACTTGTCGCCGCTGCGTTTCACCTGGGCATCTTCCACCGCGAGCCGCTGGCGCAGCGCCGCCACCCGCGCACCACTGGCGCCAAGGCCCAGATCGGGGCCGGCGGCCAGCGCCGGCCAGCCGCCGGCCGCGTCGATCGCGCGATACGTGGCCAGGCCCTTTCGTAGCCCGTCATAACCGGCATAAGGCGGCGGCAGCGATGCGATCCATTGCGCCAGCCGGTCGCGTTTCACCGCGTCGGCAAAGGCTGGCAGCGGATCATAAGGCAAAGGCCGCAGGCCCCAATCCTTCTGGAAATCGGCGGGGTCGAGCCGCCCGGCATGGACGGCGTGGGCATGGTCGAGTGCTGCGCGCACCAGCGTATCATTGTCGGAAAAGCTGGCCGGGGTGCCACCGGCATAGCGCAACCCTTGCGCGATCGCGTCGCTGTTGATCAGCGTGGCGAGTTGCACCGATTGCACGGCCGTCAATGTGGGCAGCGGGATGACCGGCGCAGGCGGGGCCATAGGCACGGGCGCCGGCGGCGGGAGGAGGTTGACCGGCGGCCCCTGCGCGGGTTGCGGCACCTGCGCGGTTGTCTGCGGTGCGGCTGCCAGCGGCGCCGTCAACAGCCCTGCGACCGTCATGGCGCCGGCCGTTTGCCGCATGAACCAGCGGCCACGTACGCCGATGGATCCCAAAACCTTACTCATACCCCGTATCACTCCAGCCCCGGCTTGCCCCATCGCTGTGGGCGCCATGCCCGATGCAATCCTGCTCTAGGCTGAACCGCGAGCAAAAACACGAGCATGTCTGCATCGTCCACCCGGACGCGGTGATCAAGCGGCGGGCGGTAAAATATCGTCTTTGGGAAGAATATCCATGCGCCGCCGTGGACTCCAGCGTCTAGCTGATCTGGCGCTTGCCCAGTTTGCGCGCCAGAGTACGGCGATGCATGCCCAGCCGCCGCGCGGTTTCCGAAATGTTGAAATCGGTTTCGGCCAGCATTTCGTGAATCCGTTCCCATTCCAGCGTCTTGATCGATGTCGTTCGCTGGGTGACGGGGGCGGCGGCGTCGCCCCGGCCCTTGGCGAAAGCGGCCTCGATATCGTCGGTGTTGGATGGCTTGGCCAGATAGTGCGACGCCCCCAGCTTGATCGCTTCCACCGCCGTCGCGATGCTGGCAAAGCCGGTGAGGACCACGATCTGCATATCCGGATCATGGGCATGGAGCGTCTGGACACAGACGAGGCCCGAAGCCGTGCCCAGTTTCAGGTCGACCACCGCAAAGCCCGGCTTTTCGGTTTTCAGCACATCTTCCAGGGCTTCGTGGCTGGCGGCGGTGACGACGCGATAGCCGCGCCGTTCGAACGATCGGCGCAGCGTGCGGGCGAAGGCTTCGTCATCCTCGACGATCAGCAATTGGCGTTCAGCCGTCATCATCGTCCGCCTTCTTCAGTTCCAGCGTCGCCAGCGGCAAGGTCAGGGTGACGGCCGCGCCGCCGCCGGCCATATTTTCCGCCTGCACCTCGCCGCCCAGCTTGCGCATGACATTGACGACGAGGAACAGGCCCAGCCCACCCCCCAGGCGGCCTTTGCTCGATTGATAAGGCTTGCCGATATTGGCGAGCATGTCGGGCGCGAAGCCGGGGCCATGGTCGCGGACGACGAAGCGCAGCCGGTCCTGTTCGCGGGTGACATAGATGCCGATCCATTCGGGCGAAGCATCGGCGGCATTGTCGAGCACGTTGAACAGGATCTGCTTCAATGCAGGATCGGCCACGATCGGCACGTTGCGATCGAAATTATTGCTATAGGCCACTTCGACGGCGGCACGCGCGCCCCGCCAGTCTTCGACGATCTCATCAAGGAAGGCGCGCATCGTGGTCACGGCCGGGGCTTCGCCACGCGCTTCGCCGGCGGCCACGAGGATGCCCGAAACGATCGCCTTGCAGCGCCACACCGCCGCCTGCATCTCATCCAGTTCTTCGCGCACCTGCGGATCGGCGGCAAAGCCCTGCATTTGCTGCCAGTCGTTCAGGATCACCGCCAGCGAGGACAGCGGCGTGCCCAGTTCATGGGCCGCACCCGATGCCAGCAGGCCCATGCGGACGATATGGTCCTCTTCGGCGGCGCGCTGGCGCATCGCGGCGAGGTGCGCCTCGCGCGCCTGGAGATTGCGGTTGATCCGCGTCACGAACTGCATCAGCAGCGCCGCGATCAGCGCAAAGCATACCAGCGTGCCCAATATGTGCATGTCGAGCAGGCTGTTTTCCAGCCGGAACGGCAAGGCGAGCGGGCGATAGAAGATCGCGAGCATTGCCGAACAGACGGTCGTGATCGCCGCGATCACCCACGCCGCCCGGGAATCGAGCAGGATCGCCCCGATCACGACCTGCAACAGATAGAGCGAGATGAACGGGTTCACCGCGCCGCCGCTCAGATACAGTTGTACCGTCAGCGCGCCGACGTCGAACAGCAGCGCCAGGAACAGTTCGACCTGCGTTACATTGTCACGGCGACGCAGCACCAGAAGGCTGGTGATGTTGAGTGCGACGGCCAGCACGGGAACCACCAGCATCCAGCGCAGCGGCAGGGTGATGCCCATGATGTAGTGCACCAGCAGGATCGTCGCCATCTGGCCGGCCACCGCGATCCAGCGCAACTGGATCAGCAGCAGCATGTTCTTGCGGCCAGCGGATTCTTCGGTCGACGTCGGCATGGTCAGGGCGGCCGCCGGATACGGCGGCATCATGATCGGGTCTGCGCCCGGCGCAGCCTTATTTCGTCGCGCATCAGCAGCATGTAGCCGCCGATCACCATCGCCGCCAGCGTGAACCAGGTCAGCGCATAGCCCAGATGATGATTGGGAAAGCTGATTACGGTCAGCCCGCTCACCGGCAGGGCGGCGGGATCGGGGTTGGCAGCCGCATCGATGAAATAGGGTGCGGCGTGGTCGATCCGCTGGGCGGTGGCGATCGCGGCTACGTCGCGCGAATACCAGCGGCCGGCGGCGGGATCGTTGCGGCGCAGGAAACCGCCGCCCGGTTCGGTGATGCGCAGCAGGCCGGTCACGCCGGCCGGTTCGGCCGTCCGCATCCCGGCGATGGCCGCCCGCGCTTCCGGTGGCACGAACCCGCGATTGACGAGGATGGTGAAGCCCCGGTCGGTCGCCAGCGGGGTCATCACCCAGAAACCGCTGCCGCGCGCGGTGGCCGCCTGCACGAAGCTGGTCTGCGCGTGGAGGAAGCTGCCGCGCGCTTCGACCCGGCGATAGGCGTGGCTTGCGGCCTTGATCGCCGGCCACTCATCTGGGCCGGGGGCCGCCACCGGGGCGGCATGGATACGGGTGTCGATGCTCGCGATCAGCTGTTGCTTCCACGCCAGGCGGTCGACCTGCCACAGCCCGAGGCCGATCAGCGCGGCGACCATCGCCAGCGCCACCACGCCCAGCACCGTCAATGTAACGGGGGAGCGTGGCGGGCGTTGCCCTTGCCCTTCGGGAAGGGCGGTTTGGTTCACGGCATCTGGCTCATGTCATGCACCATCGCTGGCATCATATTGGTGTTCAGATGGTACATCACCCACATCGATCCGGCCAAGGTGATGCCGATGATCACGATCGTGAAGATCAGCGCCATCATCGTCCAGCCGCCTTCGGATTTGCTGCTCATGTGCAGGAAGAAGATCATGTGGACGACGATCTGGACGATCGCGAACGCCATGATGATGATCCCGGTCAACTGGGCGTCGGCGAGCGCCCCGGTCATCACCAGCCAGAAGGGGATGATCGTCAGGATCGCCGACAGGCCGAACCCGATCATGTAACCGCCCATGGTGCCATGGGCGGCATCGTCATGATGATCGTCGTGGCCGTGCTGTGCGTGCTGTTCCGCGCTCATCGCAGCATTCCCATCAGATAGACAAAGGTGAAGACGCCGATCCAGATGACGTCGAGGAAGTGCCAGAACAGGCTGAGGCACATCAGCCGGCGCTTGTTCGCCTGGATCAGGCCGCGCCGCGATACCTGCACCATCAGCGTCACCAGCCAGATCAGGCCGAAGGTGACGTGCAGCCCGTGGGTGCCGACCAGCGTGAAGAAGGCCGACAGGAACGCGCTGCGCTGCGGTACTGCGCCTTCATGGATCAGGTGGGCGAATTCGTAGAGTTCGATGCCCAGGAAGGCGAGGCCGAACAGCCCGGTGATCGCCAGCCACCCCTGCGTCGCACCCACCTTGCCCTTTGCCATCGCCAGCATGGCGAAGCCGAAGGTGATCGACGAGAACAGCAGCATCGCGGTGTTGAGCGCGACGAGCGACAGATCGAACAGGTCGCGCGGCCCCGGCCCCCCGGCGTAATTCCCGCCCAGCACCGCGAAGGTGGCGAACAGGACCGCGAACATGAGACAGTCGCTCATCAGGTACATCCAGAAGCCCAGCATGGTGCTTTGGCCTTCGGGATGATCATGTTCGTCCAGCACGTGGAAGACGGGGGTGGCGCCGGCTGGCGCCGTTTCTGCTTGCTGCAACATGGCGATCAGCTCCGTGCCGCGAGCAGCGTGGTCCGCTCGTCTTCTGTGCGGATCACCTCATCCACGGGGATGTGGAAATCGCGCTTGTAGTTGAAGGTATGGCCGATCGCGACGATCAGGATCGCGGCGAAGCTGGCAGCCGCCAGCCACCACATGTACCAGATCATCCCCATCGAAAATGCGATGCTGAGCACGGACAGGATCACCCCGGTGCCGGTGTTGCTCGGCATGTGGATCGGGCGGAACCCGCTGGTCGGCCGCTGGTAGCCGCGCTTCTTCATGTCCGTCCACGCATCGCCATCATGGATGACGGGCGTGAAGGCGAAGTTATAGTCCGGCGGCGGCGAACTGGTCGCCCATTCCAGCGTACGGCCATTCCACGGATCGCCGGTCGTGTCGCGCAGCTGTTCGCGGTCGCGGAAGCTGACGTAGAACTGGATCAGCATGCAGGCGATGCCGAGCGCGATCAGGACCGATCCGATCGCCGCGATGACGAACCAGATTTGCAGGCTCGGATCGTCGAACACGCGCATCCGGCGGGTCACGCCCATCAGGCCGAGGATGTAGAGCGGCATGAACGCGGTCCAGAAACCGACCACCCACAGCCAGAACGACCGCTTGCCCCAGGTGGTTTCCAGCTTGAAGCCGAACGCCTTGGGCCACCAGTAATTGATCCCCGCGAACAGCCCGAACAGCACGCCGCCGATGATCACATTGTGGAAGTGGGCGATCAGGAACAGCGAGTTGTGCAGCACGAAATCGGCCGGCGGCACCGCCAGCAGCACGCCCGTCATCCCGCCGACGACGAACGTCAGCATGAAGGCGATCGTCCACATCATCGGCAGTTCAAAGCTGATGCGGCCGCGATACATGGTGAACAGCCAGTTGAAGATCTTGGCGCCGGTCGGGATGGAAATCACCATCGTCGTGATGCCGAAGAAGCTGTTGACGCTGGCGCCCGATCCCATCGTGAAGAAGTGGTGCAGCCATACGAGGTAGGACAGGATGGTGATGACCACCGTGGCATAGACCATCGACGTGTAGCCGAAGAGGCGCTTGCCCGAAAAGGTCGACACGACTTCGGAAAAGACGCCGAACAGCGGCAGGATCAGGATGTAGACTTCCGGGTGGCCCCAGATCCAGATGAGGTTGACGTACATCATCGGATTGCCACCGAAATCGTTCGTGAAGAACGCGGTGCCGACATAACGATCGAGCGAAAGCAGGACGAGGGTGGCCGTCAGCACCGGGAAGGATGCGACGATCAGCACGTTGGTGCACAAGGATGTCCAGGTGAAGACGGGCATCTTCATCATCGACATGCCCGGCGCACGCATCTTCACGATCGTCGCGATCAGGTTGATGCCCGACAAGGTTGTCCCGACGCCGGCCACCTGCAAGGCCCAGATATAATAATCGACCCCCACATTGGGGCTATAGGCGATGCCCGACAGCGGCGGATATGCCAGCCAGCCGGTCTGCGCGAATTCGCCCACGAACAGCGAGATCATGACGATCACCGCGCCAGCCGCCGTCATCCAGAAGCTGAAATTGTTGAGGAACGGGAACGATACGTCGCGCGCGCCGATCTGCAGCGGCACGATATAGTTCATCAGGCCCGTCACCAGCGGCATGGCGACGAAGAAGATCATGATCACGCCATGGGCGGTGAAGATCTGGTCATAATGGTGGGCGTTGAGATAGCCCTCCGACCCGCCGAATGCCATCGCCTGCTGCAACCGCATCATGATCGCGTCGGCAAAGCCGCGCAGCAGCATGATCAGGCCCAGGATCATGTACATGATCCCGATCCGCTTGTGATCGACCGTGGTGAACCACTCCTTCCAGAGATAGCCCCACAATTTGTAGCGGGTGATGACGGCGAACATCGCGATGCCCCCCAGCATCACGGCGGCGAAGGTGGCGACCACGATCGGCTCGTGCAGCGGGATCGAATCCCAGCTCAAACGGCCGAAGATCGTCTTCATCAAGGCTGGATTGTCGAACATGCGGCCTCTAGCGGATGCGCGCCGGTTCGGGCGAACCGGTTTGGGTGGGGGCGGGCATGGCGTGATGCGTCATGCCGGCATGTGGATCGTGGGCGGCGTGCGGCTTGGCCGGGGCCATGGCAGGCTTGGCGGCCATTGGCTTGGCGGGCATCGGCTTGTCCGCCGTCCTGGCGTCCATCCCATGGCCGGTATGGCCGGCATGGCCCGCAGGGGCGGCCTGTGCGGCATGACCGGCATGGCCCGTTGGGGTGGCATGTGCCGCCGGCTTGGCCGGGGCGGTGCCTGCCGGAATCTTCAGGGCGAACGGCGCCAGCGCCGCGCCGTCATGGCGCAGGCCCTGAAGGTCATGGGCCGATTCCTTGCCCGCGCCGCCGGCCGCGTCGACCATCATCAGTTCGTTCATGCACCGCTGGCCGGGCCGGGCGCACAGGTTGACGATGGCGTTGAACAATTCCCCGTCGACCGTGGCGAAGCGCCGCGGCGGAACCTTCTCGCTTGGCTTTTCGAGCGCCATATATTCGGTGCGATCGAGCGCGCCGCCGCCGGCCTTTACGTCCTTCACCCAGCGATCGAAACCGCCTGCATCCAGCGCGTGGAAACGGAAGCGCATGCCGGAAAAGCCATGGCCGCTATAATTGGCGGAAAAGCCTTCATAATTTCCGGGTCTGTTGGCGACGGCGTGGAGCATCGTCTGCATCCCCGGCATCGCATAGATCTGCCCGGCCAGCGCCGGCACATAGAAGGAATTCATCACCGACGACGATGTCAGCTTGAAGCGGATCGGCACGCCGACGGGGGCGGCCAGCTCGTTCACCGTGGCGATGCCGAGATCGGGATAGATGAACAGCCACTTCCAATCGAGCGCGACGACCTGGACCTCAAGCGTCTTGACCTTTTCGTCCACGGCTTGCGTCGCGTGGATCCGTTCGATCGGACGGTATGGATCGAGCAGGTGGGTGCTCGTCCAGGTGACCGCGCCCAGGCAGATGATGATCAGCAGCGGGGCCGACCAGATCATCAGTTCCAGCGAGGTCGAATGATCCCAGTCGGGATCATAATCGGGCGCTTCGGCCGATTTGCGATATTTCCAGGCGAACAGCACGATCAGGATCATCACCGGGATGATGATCAGCAGCATCAATCCGGTTGAAATCAGGATCAGATCGCGTTGCTGCACCGCCACATCCCCGGCGGGGTTCATGACGATCCAGTCGCAGCCGGCCAGCGGCAGCAACAGCAGGGGTGCCAAAGCCCTGGCCTTGGCAATGCCAAGCCTTGAGCCGGGTTTGGGGCCGATTTTCGGCAGGGATGGTCGACGGACGGTCATGGACGAGGCGGCTAGGCCTTCCTCGTCGCTGCCGACATTGGACACTTTGTCCAATCACTGTTGCAGCGCAAAAGAGGCATTGGGCCACCGAACGAGTGAGCGATTCCCTTTCGCGCCGGCTGCCGGTGTATAGTGGGGTCGTTCTCAGCGAACGGGCTTTAAGGAGCGATCCGCCCCATGAGTGCACAGGCTGCCACGCCATCGTCGACGTCCGCCGAACGCGACGCGCGTACCATCACCGCGCGCCACAAACGCGTCATGCCCGGCGAGATCGCGATCGGCGTCATCATCGGCCGCACGTCGGAATTTTTCGATTTCTTCGTTTATGCGATCGCGTCGGTGCTCGTGTTTCCGGCTTTGGTCTTCCCCTTTGTCGATCCGCTGACGGGCACCTTGTTCTCGTTCGCGATCTTCGCGCTCGCGTTCGTCACCCGGCCGATCGGATCGCTGATCTTCATGGCGGTCGATCGCCAATATGGCCGCGGGGTCAAACTCACGATCGCCCTGTTCCTGCTCGGCGGGTCAACCGCGGCCCTCGCTTTCCTCCCCGGTTATGAAACGATCGGCTACGGATCGGTGTTCATGCTGGCGCTGTTGCGCGCAGGGCAGGGGCTGGCGCTGGGCGGCACATGGGATGGCCTGGCCTCGCTGCTCTCGCTCAACGCGCCGGAAAACAAGCGCGGCTGGTATGCGATGATGCCGCAATTGGGCGCGCCGATCGCCTTGCTGGTCGCCAGCGCGCTGTTCGCTTTCTTCGTGTCGAGCCTGTCGACCGCCGATTTCCTCGATTGGGGCTGGCGCTATCCGTTCTTCGTGGCGTTCGCGATCAACGTCGTCGCCTTGTTCGCGCGGCTGCGCATCGTCGTCACCCATGAATTCGAACGCCTGTTCGAAAGCCGCGATCTTCAGGCATCGCCGGTGGTGCCAACGGTGCGCGCCGAAGGCCGCAACATCATCCTTGGTGCGTTCGCCCCGCTCGCCAGTTTCGCCTTGTTCCACATGGTCACGGTGTTTCCGCTGTCGTGGGTCGCGCTGTTCACCGAAGAAGCCGTCCACCGCTTCCTGGTCATTGAAATGATCGGTGCCGCCGTCGGCATTCTCGCCATCGTCGCGTCGGGCTTCATTGCCGATCAGGTCGGCCGGCGGCGTCTGCTGGGCGGTTCGGCGATCGCGATCGCGGTGTTCAGCATCTTCGCGCCGCTGCTGCTGAACGGCGGCGATTTGGGCGAAGTCGCGTTCATGGTGATCGGCTTCATGCTGCTCGGCCTGTCGTTCGGCCAGTCGTCGGGTGTCGTCGCCTCGAACTTCTCGACCAGCACCCGCTACACCGCATCGGCGCTGACGTCGGATCTGGCCTGGCTGTTCGGGGCGGGCTTTGCGCCGCTGGCCGCGCTTGCGCTGTCCAGCCATTTCGGCCTGTTCGCATCGGGCATCTATCTGCTGTCGGGCGCGATCTGCACCCTGCTGGCGCTGTGGATCAACAAGGGGCTGGCCGCCAGCAAGTCCTGATATCGATCGGGCGGCCATATCGTTTTCGGATATGGCCGCCCGATCGGGACATGTCAGCCGGCTAGGGTTGCATCATTGCCGGCGGACAATCAGCGTGCCGGCGTCGTTGTTCGCCATTTGCGGGGCACCCCGCGCCCGTTCGATCGCAAAGGCGACGTCCTGTTTGGCGCGATCGAGCGTGGTGCGGTAGCAGGCGCGGGATTGGACGGCGAGCGTCGGGATCTGCAAATCCTCGACATTGCAGACCTGGCGTGCGGCATTGCGCACCCGGCTGCCCAGGCGGTTTGCCCCCGCATCGTTGCGCAGGTTGAGATCGGCATAACTCACCAATATTGTCGGATGTTCGGAATCGGCCAGTCGGCGGCCCGTGGCGACGATCGTGCCATCCGCATTCTGCGCCTGCGCCTGGGTGGTGACAGTGGCAATGGCGACGAGCGCCAGGGCCGTCCACGCATTCTTCATGACCATAGACATTGTGAAAAGTCCTTCTGTCCGATGTGGTGCGCCCCGGGCCGCGACGGGCCAAACTGGTCTTATGGGCGCGACTCCGGAATCGATGGGGCCGCGCTGGCCATCCCCAACTTCCGATCCAGCAGGATTCGGATGTGAAACGGCGCTGACGACAGGCTGGCAGCGACGGGGGAAAATCGCGTGATATGCGCGTCAAACGGCCATCAAATAGGGGTTTGGTTGCGTTTCCTGCCTCGGTTCGGCGATATTATTTCGTTAAATGCATGTTCGACGGAACGAAATTGCGATCCTTTGGCGTGAACGGTGCGCGCGGCGCTCCTGATCGATCCGGCCGATGCGTCACGCCGGTTTCGCCCGCAGCCACAGCGCCAATGCGGTGAGGATGGCGACGATTCCGACAAGCAGGATCAGCCACCCGATTCGTCGCGGCGGACGCGCGATCGGGGTGGCCGCCGGCAGGTCACCCAGTTGCGATATATGGCGCGCGCGCGGGTCGGGCGAAGGCAGGTCGGTCGCGGCGGTCAGGCTCTGATACAGGCGCCGGGTTTCCTGCGAAGGTTCGATCTGGAGGTCGTTTTGCAATATAGTGCATAACCGCTGGAAACGGTGGTGTACGGCGCCAAGATCGCCATCGGCATGATCGGCGAGCATACCCAGCCGGGCGAGCGTCTCGCTGGAATTGTCGAGTCGTTCGATCCAGGAAATCAACGTGCGCACATGGCCGTTGGCGCGCCGGTTCAGCCCGTCGCGCGCCGCTTCCATGGCGAGATGGGCGATCCGGTCATGTTGCTTGGCGCGTTCGGTGGCGAGCCATTCGTCAAATGCCGGGTCGAGATTGTCGAGGCCGTCGAACAGGCGGTCGTCCCGCTTGGCGAGCAGATCGGTCAGGTCCGCGATGCGCCCGGTGCGGGCGGCCTGTTCGATGCTGGCGATGTCGCTTGTCAGCAAATCGGCATCGACCTGGATGTGATCGCGATGCGGCACCACCAGCGGCCGTCCGTCGCAGGCGAGGGTGCGCAATTCGAACAGCGACTGGCGCAGGCTGGCGCGGGCCTGCCTGTCGCCGCGTTCGCTCCACAGCAAACCGGCGAGTCGTTCCCGGCTGGTGCCCGCGCCATTATGGCTGGCGAGATAGGCGATGATGGCGCGCGCCTTGCGCCCCCGTGGCGAACAGTCCTCCCGTTCGCCGCGATGGAACAGTGCAAACTGGCCCCAACATCGCAATTCGAAACCATTATTCCGCGAAGCTGGGCCTTGACGCGCGTCCGTCGCCGGATCGTCCATCAGACGCCCCAATTTCCGACACGCCAGATCCCGACACGCCACAGCCGGAAATGGCTGAAGCATATATTCTACGCCTCAGCCACCGCCGCGCCTATATGCAATGCGATCAGGCGATCCGCGGCCGGCGCGCCGCCCACGGTGCGGCCTGCTCCAACTGTCCCGCCAACTGGAACAAGGTGGCTTCGTCGCCATAGCGGGCGGAAAACATCACCCCGATCGGCAGCCCCGATTGCGTCATCGCCAGCGGCACCGACATGCTCGGCTGGCCGGTCTGGTTCTGCAATCCGGTGAACGGCGTGTATTCGCTCACTGCCTTGTAATAGCTGTTGATATCCGCCGGCGACAGGCCAAGGATGCCGAGTGGTGGTGGCGGTGCGGCCACCGTTGGCGACAGCATGATGTCATAGCCTTGCATGAACTGCGCGACGGTGATCGCGGCGGTTTGCAGGTCGCTATTGGCGCGGGCGAATTCCGTGCCGGGCATCTTCAGGCCCATTTCGTAGTACGCCATCGTGGCGGCTTCGAGCACATCAAGGCTGGGCTTGATCCCGGTCAGTGCGGCCCGCGCCTGCAGGTCGGCTGCCACCGAGGAGGATATGATCGCATAGGATGCGCGGCCGATCGCGGCGAGATCCAGCTTGGGGGCTGCTTCCTCAACATGATGGCCAAGGCTTTCCAGCAGTTTAGCGGTGTTGCGCACGGCCGCGATCACTTCGGGATCGACAGGGGTGCCGGCCATCGGCGTTACGTTGAGCGCGATCCGCAATGGCCGGGGCGCGCGGCTGACTTCTTCCAGAAACGGGCGCTCGGGCGTCGGCGCGCCATAGCGCGATCCCAGTTCCAGCCCATGCGTGGCATCCAGCAAGGCCGCGCTGTCGCGCACGCTGCGGGTTACGGCATGGTGGACGGACATGCCGCCCCAGCCTTCGGTGCGCGGCGGGCCCATCGGCACCCGGCCGCGGCTGGGCTTCAGGCCGAACAGGCCGCAGCAGGATGCCGGGATGCGGATCGATCCGCCGCCATCGGTGGCGTGGGCAGCAGGGATCACGCCTGCCGCGACGGCCGCGGCCGCCCCGCCGCTCGATCCGCCGGCGATCCGTTCCGGATTCCACGGATTGCGCGTCAGGCCGGTCGCCTTGGATTCGGTGGTGCCGGTCAGCCCGAATTCCGGGGTCGTCGTTTTGCCGAAGATGACAAGCCCGGCGCGCTCGTGACGCAGCACCAGTTCGGAAGTCACCGTCGCCCGGTTGCCCTTGTAATAGCGGCTGCCATTTTCGGTCAGTTCGCCGGCGATATAGGTGTTCAGATCCTTGATCAGCCACGGCACGCCGGTGAACGGCCCGTCGGGCAGCCCCTTGGCGATCGCCGCGCGGGCGCGATCATAATGTTTCTGCGCCATGAAGTTGAAGCGCGGGTTCTGCGCTTCGGCCTGCGCGATCGCGGCCTCCAGCAGTTCGCCTGCCGAAACCTGTTTGCGGCGGACGAGATCGGCCAGCCCAAGGGCGTCATGGTCCTGCAGGATGCTGGTTTTCGCGGCGGGTGCGGCCTTGGCGTTCCCCTTGGTTGCGGTGGCTGCCATCATGGCGGTGGCGGCCACGCCGGCCAGTGTTTCGCGTCGCGACATGCTCATGCGCCTGCCCGGACGTCAAAAATGGGCGTGACTGTGAAACCTGTCATCATGGCGCATCCTTCTCGCATTGCCGCTGCATCGTCGGTCCGGGTCTGTCCGTCGGACGTGCGCGATCTGGCGTCGGGTGTGCAAAGAAACATTTCATCGCGCAAGTGGACTCGCGTCTAAAATTTGTCCGTTGATCTCAAATGATATCGGATTCATGCCGTAGGGCCGTGGCCTTCGTTCCGGCGACGGCGGCTAACCAGCGGGGAATGATGATGATCCTGTCCAATCGGCGCGCGATGTTCGGCTGGCTTGGTGGCGCGCTGCTGCTGTCGTCCGGGGCGGGACGGGCGATGCAGGCGTCCTTGTCTGCCGGCTCGATTGCCGATGCGGTGGCCGCGCTCAAGCCCGGGGAGTTCATCTGGGCGCCGGATGTCGCACCCGATGGCCCGGTGATGATCATCGTCAGCCTGCAAACCCAGCGCGCTTATGTCTACCGCAACGGCGTGATCATCGGCGTGTCGACCGTATCGACCGGCAAGGAAGGCCATGAAACGCCCACGGGCGTGTTCACCGTCCTGCAAAAGGCCAAGGATCACAAATCCAACCTCTACAACAATGCGCCGATGCCGTTCATGCAGCGGCTGACCTGGGATGGCATCGCGCTCCACGCCGGCAATCTGCCGGGCTATCCCGCGTCGCACGGCTGCATCCGCCTGCCGATGGCGTTCGCCCGCCAGCTTTATGGGGCGACATCGCTCGGCCTGACCGTGGTGATCACCGATGCGCACGATGTGCCGCGCGTCGCGCCGACGCCGGCGGTGCTGGCCGGCAACGCGCCCTCGGCCGCGAATGACGATCGCGCCCGCTGGCAGATCGACAAGGCGGCGACCGGCCCGATTTCGATCATCATCAGCGCCAGCGATCGCCGGCTGCTGGTGTTGCGCAACGGGGTGGAAATCGGCCGCACGCCGGTCACGATCAGCGGCCCGGTGACGGGCGCCAGCGCCTATACGCTGCGGGCGAAGGACGACACCGGTTTCCACTGGCTCCAGTTGCCGCTGCCCGGCCAGGCAGTCGAACCGGGGCAGGAATTAAGCGCGGAGGAACGCGAGCGGCTCCACATCCCCGAAGATTTTCGTGTCCGGCTGGCTGCGATGCTCGTGCCGGGCACCACGGTGGTCCTCACCAGCGATACATTGCGCTCCGGTGGATCGGGCCGGAAGATGACGGTGATCGCGGGTGACGAAGACGCGTCGTCGGGCGGTCAATAAACCTTGCGGAAGGTGAGGTTGTAGCGCGCCGCCCCGGTCAGCGGATGCGTGCCATCGGCCACCGGGTCGATGCCGTGAAAGGCAAAACGCGCCGGCCCGCCCCAGACGACGACATCACCGTGCGCCAGCCGCACCCGGCGTGGCCGATCGCGGCGTTCCGGCCCGCCCCACAGGAAGGTTGCGGGTAATCCCAGCGACACCGATACGATCGGCGCGCTCTGGTCCCGCTCGTCGCGGTCCTGATGCAGCGACAGCCGCGCGCCGGGTTCGTAACGGTTGATCAGGCAGGCATCGGGCACGAATCCGGCAAAGCCCGCCGCCGTCGCCGCTTCGGCGGCAAACGCCGTGAACAGTGCGGGCATGGCCGGCCAGCGACGCCCGCTTAGCGGATCGGCCGGATCGTATCGATAGCCGCTGCGATCGCTCACCCAGCCAAAGGTGCCGCAATTGCTCATCGCCACCGACATCCGCCAGCCGCCCGGCGTGATCAGGTGGCGCAGCGGCGCATCCGCCAGCACCGTTTCCATCGCCGCGAACAGCGCCTGCGCGCGGTCGCTGGCGAAACCGCCTAGCACGATCGCACCCGGATCGAGCGGCTGATCGCGTCGCTCACCCGCGAACAGATCGTCGGCAAAGGCCGGGGGGGACAAAGGCTGCGGGTCAGATCGCATCGTGGAAGATGATCCCCAGCATGTGCCGCTGCCCGCGCCGCAACGTGCTCACCCCGTGGCGCATGGCCACGCGATAATCGCCGCGCGCGCCTTGCACCGGGCGGTGGTTGACCGCGAACAGCACGGCATCGCCCTGTTCGATCGGCACCACTTCGACACGCGATTGCATGCGCGGGCGTTGTTCGGTCAGGACGAATGCGCCGCCATCGAAATCCGCGCCCGGCCGTGACAGCAAAACCGCCGCCTGCACCGGAAACATGTGCGCGCCGTACAAATCCTGGTGCAGGCAATTATAGTCGCCCGGCCCGTACCGCAGCACCAGCGGGGTCGGCCGCGTCTGCCCGGCGGCGTGGCAGCGGGCAAGGAAATCGGCATGGCCGGCTGGAAATTCCTCATTGATCCCCAGCCTCGCGTTCCAGCGATTGGCGATGGGCACGAGCCGGGCGTAAAGCGCGGTCCGCAGCGCCGCCACGTCCGTTGGCAGGGGATAAGCGAGATAGCGATATTCCCCGCGTCCAAAGCCATGCCGCGCCATCGTCACGGTCTTGCGAAAATGCGCTGGTTCGTCATACCGCCCGGCCATCGCCGTGCATTCGGCTGCGGACAGCAGCGCCGGCAGCACCGCCCAGCCTTGCCTGTCGAGATCGGTGGCCACGGCCGCCCAGTCTATCGTCGCGATATCCATCATGGCGCGCCTGATGCCGCAAGACGCGTGCGCCCGGCATCCCGCCGCTTGCGTTCAAACCGGGCGATCATAGCATGAACGCCAATTGTGCCGGTGGATCGGCGGCGGCACCGGCAGCATCAAGGTTCGATAATGTTACCCCCAGCAGCCGCACCCCCAGCGCCAGCGGGAATGTGCTGCGGATGAGATCGATGCTGATCGCGTGCAACGCGGCCCGGTCCGCCACCCCGCTCGCCATCGTCCGGCTGCGGGTGATCAGGCGGAAATCGGCGTAGCGGATCTTGACCGTGACGGTGCGGCCCGACGAACGGGTGCGCGCGCACCAGTCCCACACTTCGTCGGCCATCGCGCGCACGCCGTCTTCCACCGCCGCCGGGGTCGTCAGGTCGTGGGAATAAGTGGTTTCGGATCCCGATGATTTGCGCGGCCGATCGGGCACCACGGCGCGCTCGTCGATCCCGCGCGATATTGCATGATACCAGTGGCCCGCCTTGCCGAAATGCTGCTGCAACCAGCCCAGTTCCTGCCGGCGCAGATCGGCCCCGGTGAAGATGCCCAGCCGGTTGAGCTTTTCGGCGGTCTTGGGGCCGACGCCGTGGAACCGGCCGACAGGCAGATGTTCGATGAACGCCGCCCCTTGTGCCGGGGTGATCACGCACTGGCCGTTGGGCTTGTTCTGGTCGGACGCGATTTTCGCCAGGAACTTGTTGTATGAAATGCCGGCGGATGCGGTGAGGCCGGTTTCCGCCAATATGCGCGCGCGGATTTCCTCGGCCGTTGCGGTGGCCGATGGCAGGGCGCGGCGATTTTCGGTCACGTCGACATAGGCTTCGTCCAGCGACAGCGGTTCGACCAGATCACTATAGTCGGCAAAGATCGCGCGAATCTGCCCGGATACCGCCTTGTACACGTCAAAGCGCGGCGGCACGAATGCCAGTTCGGGGCATTTGCGCATCGCGGTGACGGATGGCATCGCCGATCGCACGCCATATTTGCGCGCTTCATAGCTGGCCGCCGCGACCACGCCGCGCGCGTTCGATCCGCCCACCGCCACCGGCCGGCCGCGCAATTCCGGCTGGTCGCGTTGTTCCACCGACGCGAAAAAGGCGTCCATGTCGATATGGATGATCTTGCGCGTCACGCTGTCCGCCATCGGGGCTATGGTTGAACTGGCCGGAACATCATAAGAACATGTGATGCGAATGTCACCCGCCTCGTGGTGGCCGGCGTTGGCGCCTTCGTCCGATCATATGACAGGTTCGTCGTGCCGGTGCGCGCCTGCCCGGCGCGGTGTTGGCCTGGTCGCGTTGGCGTGGCCGTAACGATGCCGTTGCGTCAGCGCTCTTGGGGCGGGGGGCGCTGGACTTGTCCCTTGCCGCAACAAAGACAACAAGGGGTCTGCGTGATGGAATGGATGTTTTTGCCGCTACGGCGCTATGCCGATTTCAGCGGCCGGTCGTGCCGGCGTGAATATTGGATGTTCGCGCTGATGCATGGCGTAATCGGCATGCTGCTTTACCTGCCGGTGCTGACAGCGATGGCCGTCGCGCCCGATGGCCCGCCGCCGGCGATGCTGGGCGTCGCATTGCCGCTGTTCACGCTCTATGTGCTGGTGATGTTCGTGCCCGCGCTGGCGGTGCAGGTGCGCCGTCTGCACGATGTTGGCCGATCGGGCTGGCTGCTGCTGGCCGGGCTGGTGCCCGTGGCTGGTGTCTTCATCCTGCTTTACCTTCTGTGCCAGCGGGGCACGACCGGGCCGAATCGCTATGGCGCCGATCCGATCGTGGATGACGGCATCTTGCCGGCCTGATGGATGGTAAGGGCGCGCACCGCCCGGATCGTGGCGCTTGCGCCCAGCTCCACCGGATCGGCGTGCGCGGCGAACAACAGCCCGATATCGCGGACATGATCGAACCCGGCGAGCCGTGCGCGCACCACGCCGGGGGCGGCATGGCCGTCGGGCATCACCGTCACCCCCAATCCGGCGGCCACCAGCGCCAACGCGCGATCGTCGTTCGTCGTCCGTGCCGCGAAAAAGGGGCGCACCCCGCGCGTGGTGAAATAATGGCTGGTTTCGGCCAGCACCTCGCAGTTGCGGCGCACGATCATCACATTATCGGCCAGCGCCTCGGCTGCGATCACGCTCTCACCCGCCAGTGGATGTGCCTCGGGCAATGCGAGGCCATAGCCTTCGGACCATAAGGGGGCCGCCGCATAACGATCCGTGTCCGGCCGCAGCAGGGTCAGCGCCACATCGATCCGCCCGCGCGCCAGCCGATCGAGCAGATCGCGTTCGCGCCCTTCGACCAGTTCCACCTGTTCCGCATCGTTGCCGCGCGCCGCCGCGATCTGCGCCACCAGCGGCGTCGGGATCGTCGCCAGCACGCCCAGCCGCACCGTCCGCTTGCGCGCCTGGCCCGCAACGGCGCTTTCGGCGAGGTTGAACTCCGCTTCGATCCGCCGCGCATGCACCGCGAAATGCGCACCCGCCGGCGTCAGTTCTACCCGGCGGTTGGTGCGGTGGAACAGCGGCCGGGCGAGCAGGCGTTCCAGCTTGGCGATCCCCACCGAAAGGGTGGGTTGCGAAACATTGCATTGTTCGGCGGCACGGCTGAAATTGCCATGGTCGATTACGGCAAGGAAGTAGCGCAGCAGATAGCGGTCAATCATAGATCGCATCTATACAATGCCGCCGGTGGTTTCAATTTTGCCGACAATAAGGCGCTCTGTAAACAGGGCCGATACATCGCAAAGGAGAGGGCCTTGGCCGATAATCTGGATTTCGCGCTGGGCGATATGGCGGATGCGATCCGCGATACTTGCAGCCGCTTCGCCGCCGATCGCATCGCGCCGCTGGCCGCGAAGATCGACGCCGAAGACTGGTTCCCCCGCGAACTCTGGCCCGAAATGGGCGCGCTCGGCCTGCACGGCATTACCGTCGACGAAGCCGATGGCGGGCTTGGCCTCGGCTATCTCGAACATGTCGTGGCGCAGGAAGAAGTGGCCCGCGCTTCGGCGTCGATCGGCCTGTCCTACGGCGCGCATTCCAATCTGTGCGTCAATCAGCTGCGCCGCTGGGGCAATGCCGATCAGAAGGCGCGCTATCTGCCCAAACTGATTTCGGGCGAACATGTCGGCAGCCTCGCCATGTCCGAATCCGGGGCCGGGTCCGACGTCGTGTCGATGAAGCTGAAGGCCGAAAAAAAGGGCGATCGCTACATTCTCAACGGCACGAAATTCTGGATCACCAACGCCACATATGCCGATACCTTGGTCGTCTATGCGCGGACGGGTGAAGGATCGCGCGGGATCACCACCTTCATCATCGAACGCGGGATGCCGGGTTTTGCGATCGGCCAGAAGATCGACAAGGTCGGCATGCGCGGTTCGCCCACCGCTGAACTGGTGTTCACCGATTGCGAAGTGCCCGCAGAAAACGTGATGGGCCCGGTTGGCGGTGGCGTCGGCGTGCTGATGTCGGGCCTTGATTATGAACGCACGGTGCTCGCCGGCATCCAGCTTGGCATCATGCAGGCGTGCCTCGATGTCGTGCTGCCTTATGTGCGCGAACGCCAGCAATTCGGCCAGCCGATCGGCGCGTTCCAGCTGATGCAGGCCAAGGTGGCGGACATGTATGTCGCGCTCAATTCCGCCCGCGCCTACGTCTATGCCGTCGCCCGCGCCTGCGATGCGGGCCGGACGACGCGCTTTGATGCGGCGGGCGCGATCCTGCTCGCGTCGGAAAATGCGGTGAAGGTGGCCCTCGAAGCCGTGCAGGCGCTGGGCGGGGCGGGCTATACCAAGGACTGGCCGGTCGAACGCTTCATGCGCGACGCCAAGCTCCTCGATATCGGGGCCGGAACCAACGAAATCCGCCGGATGCTGATCGGCCGGGAACTGATCGGGGCATGAGCGCGCCCGTCCTCCCCACCGCGATCGACACAGCGTCGGACGCCTTCCACGCCAACACCGCGCACAACCGCGCCTTGGCCGATGATCTGCGCGCCCGCGTCGCCACCGCCGCGCTCGGCGGGTCGGAATCCGCCCGCCACCGCCATGTCGCGCGCGGCAAGCTTTTGCCCCGCGAACGGGTCGAACGGCTGCTCGATCCGGGTTCGCCTTTCCTTGAAATCGGCCAGTTGGCGGCCTGCGACATGTATAAGGGTGAGGCGCCGGGCGCGGGGGTGATCGCCGGCATCGGCCGCGTGTCCGGCCGGCAGGTGATGATCCTTGCCAATGATGCGACGGTGAAGGGCGGCGCCTATTTCCCGATGACGGTGAAAAAGCATCTGCGCGCGCAGGAAATCGCCGAACAAAATCGCCTGCCCTGCGTCTATCTGGTCGATAGCGGCGGGGCGAACCTGCCGCATCAGGCCGAAGTCTTTCCCGATCGCGATCATTTCGGCCGCATTTTCTTCAATCAGGCGCAGCTGTCGGCCAAGGGCATTCCGCAGATCGCGTGCGTCATGGGCAGTTGCACCGCTGGCGGTGCCTATGTGCCGGCGATGTCCGATGAAACGGTGATCGTCCGCAATCAGGGCACGATCTTCCTCGCCGGCCCGCCGCTGGTGAAGGCCGCGACCGGTGAAATCATTTCGGCCGAAGAACTGGGCGGGGCCGACACCCATGGCCGCAAATCCGGCGTGGTCGATCATGTCGCCGAAAATGACGAACATGCGCTCGCCATCGTCCGCGATATCGTCTCGACGCTGAACACCACGTCCAAAGTGGATATCGACCTCCGCGATCCGCGCGCGCCCAAATATGACGCGGACGAATTGTACGGCCTGATCCCGCCTGACGTGCGTGCGCCCTATGACGTGCATGAAGTGATCGCCCGGCTGGTCGATGGTTCCGAATTTCACGAGTTCAAGGCGCTCTATGGCACCACTTTGGTTTGCGGCTTTGCCCGCATCTGGGGGATGCCCGTCGCGATCCTCGCCAACAACGGCGTGCTGTTTTCGGAAAGCGCGATGAAGGGCGCGCATTTCATCGAACTGGCGCAGCAACGCCGCGTGCCCTTGCTGTTCCTCCAGAATATTTCGGGTTTCATGGTCGGCGGCAAATATGAAGCCGGCGGCATCGCCAAGGATGGCGCGAAGCTGGTGACGGCAGTCGCCACCGCCACCGTGCCCAAGATCACGGTGCTGATCGGCGGCAGCTTTGGCGCGGGCAATTACGGCATGTGCGGCCGGGCTTATTCGCCCCGTTTCCTGTTCACCTGGCCCAATGCCCGTATCAGCGTGATGGGCGGCGAACAGGCGGCCTCGGTCCTCGCCACCGTCCACCGCGACGCGGACACTTGGACGCCACAAGAAGCCGAAGCGTTCAAGGCGCCGATCCGCCAGCGGTATGAGGATGAAGGCAATCCGTACCACGCGACGGCCCGTTTGTGGGACGATGGCATCATCGATCCCGCACAAACCCGCGACGTGCTGGGCCTGGCCTTCGCCGCCACCCTCAACGCCCCCATCCCCGAACGCCCTGCGTTCGGCGTGTTCCGGATGTGATGGGGTGGTTCCCCACGCTGCCCGTCACCCTGAACTTGTTTTAGGGTCCATCGCGCGACAGGCGCTGTACGATCGGTTCAAGTCCAAGTGCGGGCGCGAGATCGCTCCATCGCGGATTGTCGCCTTCAATCAGGTTGATCTTCCAGTCGCGGTGCCAGCGTTTGAGCTGCTTTTCGCGGGCGATGGCCGAAATCATGTCCTCGAACATCTCGAAACGGACGAGACGGATGACACCGTGTCGGGCTGTGAAGCCGCCGGTGGCACCCGTGCGATGCTGATGCAGCCGGGCGATGATATCCGAAGTAACGCCGATATAGAGCGTACCATAAGCACCACTGGCGAGAATGTAGCCGCAGGGCTGCTTGGTCATTCCGCCATCGATAGCATGGTATGCGTGGAAAGATGGATCCTGAAACAAGTTCAGCATGACGAAAATTTTAGGGGCTCTGCGCGAACCCTCGATCATCTCAATTCAGAGGCGCATCCATGATCCGCTCCCTTCTCATCGCCAATCGCGGCGAAATCGCCTGCCGCATCATCCGTACCGCGCGCGCGATGGGTATCCGCACCGTTGCGGTCTATTCGGATGCCGATGCCCACGCGCTCCACGTTCGGCAGGCGGACGAAGCCGTGCATATCGGCCCGTCGCCGTCGCGCGAAAGCTACTTGCAAGGCGACAGGATCATCGCCGCCGCCAAAGCTGCCGGTGCAGAGGCGATCCACCCCGGTTACGGCTTCCTGTCCGAAAACGCCGCCTTCGCGGCAGCAGTGATCGATGCGGGGCTGATCTGGGTTGGTCCCAACCCCGCCAGCATCACCGCGATGGGCTTAAAGGATGCGGCCAAGGCGCTGATGGCGGCCGCCGGCGTGCCCGTCACCCCCGGCTATCTCGGCGCGGATCAATCGCCCGAACGGCTCCAGCAGGAGGCCGATGCGATCGGTTATCCGGTGCTGATCAAGGCGGTTGCCGGTGGCGGCGGCAAGGGGATGCGCCGCGTCGATGCGGCGGCCGATTTCGCCGAGGCGCTTATGTCGTGCCGGCGCGAGGCGGCGTCCTCGTTTGGGGACGATCGCGTGCTGATCGAAAAATATATCCTCTCGCCGCGGCATATCGAAGTGCAGGTGTTCGGCGATACGCAGGGCAATATCGTCCACCTGTTCGAACGCGATTGTTCGCTCCAGCGTCGCCACCAGAAGGTGATCGAGGAAGCCCCCGCGCCCGGCATGGACGAAGCGACGCGCGCGGTGATCTGCGACGCGGCGGTGAAGGCGGCGCGCGCGGTCGATTATGTCGGCGCGGGGACGATCGAATTTATCGCCGATGCCTCCGCCGGGCTGAGCGCCGATCGCATCTGGTTCATGGAAATGAACACGCGCCTGCAGGTCGAACATCCGGTGACCGAGGAGATTACCGGCGTCGATCTGGTCGAATGGCAATTGCGCGTCGCATCGGGTGAACCTTTGCCCAAACGGCAGGAAGACCTTGCGATCACCGGCCACGCCGTCGAAGTCCGTCTCTATGCCGAAGATCCGATCAAGGGATTTCTGCCCAGCGTCGGCGAACTGCAATGCCTGCGTCTGCCCTCCGGCGTCATCCGTGTCGAAACCGGGGTCGACGAAGACGATGCCGTCTCGCCCTTCTACGATCCGATGATCGCCAAGCTGATCGCCCATGGCCCCGACCGGGCCGAAGCGATCCGGCTGCTGGCGGACGAAGTGGAATGGGTGCAGGTCTGGCCGGTGGCGACCAACGCCGGATTCCTGTTCCGTGCGCTCAGCCATCCGGGGTTCGCGGCGGGCGCCGTCACCACATCGTTCATCGCCGATCATCAGGATGCGCTGTTGCCGCCCGCATCACCCAGCGATGCGGCGTGGAAGCTGGCGGCGCTCAGCCTTGCCGATGCGCATGATGGCCAGCTGGGCCTGTCGCCCGCGCAGCCATGGCTGGCGATCGCCGGCTTCCGCCTCAATCAGCCGCGTCATGCGCCGGTGGCGGTGGCGTGCGGCGATGACGTCCGCGTCGTCGATCTGTGGCGGGGCGGCGATGTTAGCGGCGGCACGATGGCGATCGGCGACGATCTGATCCTCGTCGAACAGGGGCAGACCTATGGCTTCCGTCTCGCCCGCTTCGGCGGCAGCGGGGCGGGGGCGGCGTCCGATGGTGCGATCCTGTCGCCCATGCCCGGCCGGATCGTTTCGGTCGATGTCGCCCAGGGGCAGGCGGTTACCAAGGGGCAAAAGCTCGTCATGCTCGAAGCGATGAAGATGGAACAGGCGCTGGTCGCCCCGTTTGATGGCACGGTGGCGGATCTGCGGGCGGTTGCGGGGGCGCAGGTGGCCGAAGGTGTCACGCTGGTTCGCGTGGAAAAAGGCGCGTGACCGGGCCGGTCGTTACAGAAATCGTTACGACCCCGGTTTTATTGCCCGCGCCCGGCGGCATCGCGCGGACATCATAATATAGCGAAGGAGAGTTGGCGTGGCAGGGCGTTGGTATGAAGACTGGAACGTCGGCGATCGGATCGTCCATGAAATCCGCCGCACGGTGACCGAGACGGACAATCTTCTTTTTTCGACGATGACGCATAATTCGCAACCGCTGCACATCGATGCCGAAGCGGCGCGCGCCAGTGAATTTGGCCAGATCCTCGTCAACGGCACCTTCACCTTTGCGCTGATGGTGGGCCTGTCGGTGCCTGACACCACCGTTGGCACGCTTGTCGCCAATCTCGGTTATGACAAATTGGTCATGCCCAAGCCGGTTTTCATCGGCGATACGATGCGCGCCGAAACCGAGGTCGCGGCCTTGAAGGACAGCCGTTCACGCCCCGATGCCGGCATCGTCACCTTCCGCCACGAATTGTGGAACCAGCGCGATGACGTGGTGTGCCGGTGCCTGCGGATGGCGCTGATCCGCAGGCGGCCGGTCGGCTGATTTCGCTCGGGACGAACGGGACGAACGGAAAGCCGGGGTTCAGTCGTCGATCCGCCGCTTATAGGTTTCCGGCAGGAACAGGATGCCGGCGATCAGCGTGATCACGGCCACCACGATCGGATACCATAGCCCGTAATAGATATCGCCGGTCGCCGCGACCATCGCGAACGCGGTTGTCGGCAGGAACCCGCCGAACCAGCCATTGCCGATATGGTAGGGCAGCGACATGGATGTGTAGCGGATGTTGGTGGGGAACAGTTCCACCAGCAACGCCGCGATCGGGCCGTAGACCATCGTCACATAGAGGACGAGGATGGTGAGGATCAGCACCACCATCACCTTGTCGATCGCCGCCGGATCGGCCTTGGCCGGATAGCCGACTGCATCCAGCCCGGCCTTCAACTGGCCGTGGAACGCCTTGATCGCGTCGGGCCGGTCCGCGCCCGATATGGCGGCCGTATCGACCGATGCGATCGTCCTGTCACCGATCCGCACCTGCGCCACGCTGCCGGGGGCGGCCGCGACATTGGCGTACGACACCCCCGCTTTCGCCAGATAGGCCTTGGCGATGTCGCAGGATGTGCTGTCGAACCTGTTTCTGCCGACCGGATCGAACTGCACCGAACATTCCGCCGGATCGGCGATCACGCTGACCGGGGCTGTTGCCTGCGCCGCGTACAGCGCCGGGTTGGCCGCCTTGGATAGCCCTTGGAACAGCGGGAAATAGGTCAATGCCGCCAGCGCGCAGCCCGTCAGGATGATCGGCTTGCGGCCGATCTTGTCGGATAGCCAGCCGAACAGGATGAAGGCCGGGGTGGCGATGGCCAGCGCGATGGCCGTCAGGATGTTGGTGGTGGCGCCATCCACCTTCAGCGTCTTTTCCAGAAAGAACAACGCGTAGAACTGGCCGGTATACCAGACCACCGCTTGCCCCGCGACCGCGCCCACCAGCGCGATGATGACGATCTTGAGGTTGCCCCATTTGGCGAACGCCTCGGTCAGCGGCGCCTTCGAAATCTTGCCCTCGGCCTTCATCTTGTTGAACACCGGGCTTTCGGACAATTGCATCCGGATCCACATCGATACGCCCAGCAGCACGATCGAAACCAGGAACGGCACGCGCCAGCCCCAATCGGCAAATGCCGCTTCGCCCACCGCGTAACGCACGCCGATGACGACCAGCAGCGCCGCGAACAGCCCCAATGTCGCCGTCGTCTGGATGAAACTGGTGTATAGCCCGCGCCGGTGGTTGGGCGCATGTTCGGCCACATAGGTCGCCGCCCCACCATATTCGCCGCCCAGCGCCAGCCCCTGCAACAGCCGCAGCACGACCAGCGCGATCGGGGCCGCGACACCGGCCGACGCATAGCTTGGCAGCAGGCCGACCAAGAATGTCGACAGGCCCATGATCCCCATGGTGACGAGGAAGGTGTTCTTGCGGCCGACCAGATCGCCGATCCGCCCGAACACCAGCGCCCCGAACGGCCGCACGGCAAAGCCCGCCGCGAACGCCGCCAGCGCGAAGATGAACCCCGTCGTTTCGTTCACGCCCGAAAAGAATTGCGCGGTGATGATCGTGGCGAGCAGGCCGTACAGGTAGAAATCATACCATTCGAACACGGTGCCCAGCGACGATGCGGCGATCACCAGCTTCTCGCTCTGCGTCGCTTCGTGCTGCTTGGGCAGGTCGCCCGCTCCGCTCGCCATCCGTCACTCCTCCCGCGGGCGCGCATTGCGTTGCGTGCCTCTTGGGGGGAGAGCTAGCCGGAAAGCGGGCGTGTGCGAAGATGCGATCGCTTGTTTAGCCCCACGCGTCATGCTGAACTCGTTTCAGCATCCATCTCTCCGCAGGCGCGGACAGTGGGTGCGGCACGATGGACCCTGAAACGGCGAAGCGACCCGCTGAGCCAGGGTGACGGTGGAGGGTGGTGCGACGGCAACCACCTACACCGAAATGTCGAAAGGGGGCGCGCCCCGCCCCGGCGCTTACCCTTCGCCCGCCGCTTCCTTGTTCGCCGCCGCCATGGATTTCGCATCCAGCCCGCCCAGGCTGTTCTTGGCGATCATGTCGTTCTGGGCATGGGCGAAATGGTGCATGTGGAAATGGGCGTCGGTCGCGGTGCGCTTGCCGCGCAGATCCTCGACATGATTCAGCGCCTGCTTGGTCAGCCAGTTGCCCAGCCGCGAACGCGTCGCCAGTTCGTCGGCGATTGCCTTCACATCGGCGTCCAGCGTCGCGCGGGTCGACAGGCGGTTGACCATGCCGAACTGATAGGCGCGTTCGGCCGGCATCCGGTCGCCCAGCAGGATGAATTCCTTGGCGATGCGCGGCGGCAGTTCGAACCCGTGCGCGAAATATTCGACGCCGGGAATGCCCATCCGTCCTACCGGATCCTGAAAGAAGGCGTCGTCGGTGGCGACGATGATGTCGCACACCCATGCCAGCATCAGCCCGCCGGCGATGCACGCGCCCTGCACGGCGGCGATCGTGGGTTTCGGAATGTCGCGCCAGCGGCGGCACATGCCGATATAAACCTCATGTTCGCGCGTGTAGAGGAATTCGGCCGCCGGCTTGTTGGTGTGATCGGGCACCAGATGCACCCGATCCCATGATGCGGTGACGTCGCGGCCCGGCGTGCCGATGTCATGCCCGGCGGAAAAATGCTTGCCCTCACCCTTCAGCACGATCGCGCGGATCGCATCATCGTCGGTCGCGCGGCGGAAGGCCGCATCCAGCGCATAGGTCATCTGGCTGTTCTGCGCGTTGTTGAAACGGGGCCGATCCATGATGATGTACGCCACCGCGCCATCGATTTCATAGCGCACCGGGGTATCGGTTTCGTAGGCGATATCCGCCGTCTTGGGTTCGACCAGATCGTCCATGGCATTATCCGTTTCAAGTCGGAGGGCGGGCCAGCTTTGCGTATGGCTCACTTCATTGTGTGTCCAATATCGTCATTATGGCGGCGGTGCAGCATCAAAATGCGTAGTTCTTTGTTCAAAGGACTCCTATGGTCCGACGGAAATATGGAGGGATGATTATGCTGGACAAGGTGACGCTGAACCATAGTGATCTGCAGGTCAGCCGGGTGTGCTACGGCACCAACATGTTCGGCACCGCGATCGAACAGGGCGCGGCCGATGCGATCCTTGATCGCTTCGTCGAACTGGGCGGCAATTTCCTCGATTCCGCGCGCAGCTATGGCGACTGGATTCCCACCGCGCCGAAGGGCGCCAGCGAACGCGCGATCGGTGATTGGCTGAAGCGCCGCGGCCGCGGCGATATGATCATCGCCACCAAGGGCTGCATGGTCGATCTGCGCGTGGGCGACTGGCGCAACCGCTGCACGCCCGACGATCTCGCCAGCGATCTGGCCGAAAGCCTCGATCATCTGGGGCTGGACACGATCGATCTCTACTGGCTCCACGCCGATAACCCCGAAGCTCCGGTCGCAACGATCATCGACGCGCTGATCGGGCACCAGAAGGCCGGCCGCATCCGTTATTTCGGTGCGTCCAACTGGTCGCCCGAACGGATCGCCGAAGCGCAGGCCTATGCCCGCTCGATCGGCCATCAGGGCTTCATCGCGGTGCAGCCTTATTGGGGCCTCGCCAAGCCGAACGCCGAAGGGCAGGCGGCCCAAGGCTATGGCCAATATTATGAAGATGGCTTCGCGTCGGTCCATGGCGATCTGACGATGATCCCTTATTCCAGCCAGAGCCGGGGTTTCTTCGTCAAGATCGAAGCCGACGGCGAAGAAGGCCTGCGCGGCGATCTCAAGCAGATGTACGTCAACGACACCAACCGCGCCCGGCTGAAGGCGGCGCAGGCCATCGCCAAGCGCCACGGTGTCAGCACCAACGACATCGCGCTGGCCTATCTGGTCAATCAGCCGCTGCCGACGATCCCGATCCTCGGCGCCAGCAGCCCCGCGCAGCTGGCCGAAAGCGTGGCCGCCGTCGCGATCAAGCTCAGCCCGGCCGAACTCGCCGAGTTGAGCGTGACTGCCTGATAGGAATACCCGCTTCTTTCCCTTCTTCGTCACCCTGAACTCGTTTCAGGGTCCATCGTGATACGGGCGATGTCCGTGCCTGTGGAGAGATGGATGCTGAAACAAGTTCAGCATGACGAAGGGTGGGGTAGGGGCCGCGCACCTCAACCCGCCAGAATATCCCGCCCGATCGCGTCGATCCGCGCCGCGCCGGTCAGCGCCATCGCCACGCGCATTTCGGCTTCGATCAGTTGCAGCAGGTGCGTGACGCCGGCCCCGCCGCCGCCGCCCAGCGCATAGGCCCAGGCCCGGCCCAGCATCACGCCCTTGGCCCCCAGCGCCAGCATTCGCACCACATCCAGCCCCGATCGCACCCCGCCATCGGCCAGCACGGTCAGCCGATCGCCTACCGCGTCGGCAATCGGCGGCAGCGCGCGCGCGGTGGATAGCACGCCGTCCAGCTGCCGCCCGCCATGGTTGGATACGACGATCCCGTCCGCGCCGATATCGGCCGCCGCGCGCGCATCGTCGGGGTCGAGTATGCCTTTCAGGATCAGCGGCCCATCCCAGTTGGCGCGCACGAAATCCATGTCGGCCCAGCTGATCGCCGGATCGAAATTGCTGCTAACCCAGCCGAAGAAATCCTCCAGCCCCGATTTGGCGCCCAGCACCGGCGCGACATTGCCCAATTGGTGGGGCCGCCCCAGCAAGCCCACGTCCCACGCCCAGCGGGGGCGCAACGCGGCCTGCCCGAAACGGCGCAGGCTCGCCAGCGGCCCCGTCGCACCCGCCAGCCCCGATCGGAAATCGCGATAACGCGTCCCCGCCACCGGCATGTCGACCGTGAACACCAGGGCGGTGCAGCCCGCCGCGCGCGCCTGATCGAGCAGCGCGCGCATGAAGCCGCGATCCTTGATCATGTAAAGCTGGAACCAGAAGGGGGCCGGGCTGGCCTTCGCCACCTCGTCGATCGGGCACACCGATACGGTGGACAGGGTGAACGGCACCCCCGCCGCCGCCGCCGCGCGCGCCGCCTGCACTTCGCCGCGCCTGGCATACATGCCGGTCAGGCCGATCGGGGCGAGCATCACCGGCATCGCCAGTTTCTTGCCGAACAGTTCGGTGGAAAGCGTGATTTGCGAAACATCGCGCAGGATGCGCTGGCGCAGCGCCACCGCTTCCAGATCGCTGACGTTGCGGCCCAAGGTCACTTCGGCATAAGCGCCGCCGTCGATATATTCGAACAGGAAGTGCGGCAGCCGGTGTTGCGCGAGGGCGCGATAATCGAGCGCGGATGCCGCCTTCACCTGTCTCTCCCTGATAAGCGGCCGGATGCTAGGCGCGCTATCCTACCCAATCAACGGTACAAAACGCACGCCGCCCAGGTCATCGGTCGCGATCCCGCCATCGGTATGGCGGGTGAAGCACATCAGGGTCTGCTGCAACGGCTGGCCCACCGGCATCACCAGCCGCCCGCCTGTTTCCAGTTGCGCGAACAAAGCAGGGGGCACGACGGGCGCCGCCGCTGGAATCAGGATCGCATCATAAGGGGCCGCCGCCGGCCACCCCTTTGTCCCGTCGCCGCACGGGATGGTGACATTGGCGTAGCCCAGCGCGGCCATCGTCCGCCGTGCGCGATCGGCCAGCAGGGCGATCCGTTCGATCGCATACACATGGCCCGCAATCCGCCCGATTATTGCGGCCGCATAGCCCGAACCGGCCCCCACTTCGAGTATGCGGTCGCCGGGTTTAATCCCCGCCGCCTCGATCATCAGCGCCACGATATAAGGCTGCGATATCGTCTGCCCCATCCCGATCGGCAGCGGCCCATCGGCATACGCCAAGGCCAGCGGCACATCGGGCACGAACGCCTCGCGCGGCACATCGCCCATCGCCGCGATCACGCGCGCGTCGCAAATCCCGCGCGCGATGATCTGGTGCTGCACCATCGCCCGGCGATGATCGCCTGCGTCCTGCATCCCGTCCTCCAGCGTGAAGGATGCGACGAGCGCTCGTCCGGTTCAAGGCGCTTTGGTAGCCCCTTTCTCCTCAGCTGCCAGCACGCGCGCCTGCGCCGATACATAAGCGCGGATCGCCTCCATCTCCGCCGGTTTCAGCCATTGGCTGAACCGGATCATGCCGCGTTCCTCCAGCAGGCCATCGACCAGAATGGCATTCCACATCGCCTTGTCGGCCAGTGCCGGCGATCGCCTGAGATCGGGGATCACCCCGCTCGAAAAGGTCGATGGCCCATGGCAGAAACCGCAATTGCCACCGTACAGGATTTCGCCCTGCATCACCGTGGCCGCCGGCCAGTTCTCAGCAGGTGGGGCAGCGGGCATCACCGGGCGCTGATACGCCGGCAGCTTGGCTGTGCCCCCCAGCTTGAACACCAGCACCCGGCCGTTGGGGCGCTTGTGCGGATCGGGGGCGAGGGGCGAACTGAGCGCGTAGGAACCACCCAGCCCGGCCATCACCGCGACATATTGGTCGCCCTTGATCGCAAACGATGCCGCCCCCGCGATGATCCCGCTCTGCCCGTCGAAGCTCCACAATTTTTCGCCATTGTCCGCGCGATAGGCGATGAACCGGCCATCGGGCGCACCCTGGAAGATCAGGTTTCCGGCGGTGGCCAGAATCCCGCCATAGCCGGGGCCGTCATGTTCGATGGTGAAGCGCGGGGTTTGCGTCTTCGGGTCCCATGCGATGATCCGGCCCTTGCTCGCGGCCTTCACCGCTTTCAGCCCGGCGGCATCGCGCGGGCCGATATTGCGCGCCGATGCGTTGCCCAGATTCCACCGCCCCGGCGTAAATTTGAACGTCTTGTCATCGGCATAGCCGAACGGCACCAATTGGGCTGGAATATAAACCAAGCCGGTTTTCGGGCTGTACGCCATCGGGTGCCAGTTATGGGCGCCGAACGCGCTGGGGCTGGCTTCCCAGTCGCCGCCATTTTCCTCGTAGCGCGCCTCGGGCCGTTCGATCGGCCGCCAGGTCTTGGTGTCATAGCCATCGGCCCAATTGACCGGGACGAAGTTTTTCACCGAAATCGGCGTCCCCGTCTTGCGGTCGATCACATAGAAATAGCCGTTCTTGGGCGCGTGCAGCAGCACCTTGCGTGGGCTCCCGTCGATCGCAATGTCGGCCAGGATGATCGGCTGGGTGGCGGTGAAATCCCAGCTTTCGCCCGGTGTTTCCTGATAATGCCAGCGATAGGCGCCGGTTTCGGGATCGAGCGCCACGATCGACGACAGGAACAGGTTATCGCCCTTGTCGCCCGAACGGATGCGCCGGTTCCAGGGGGATCCATTACCGGTGCCGATCAATATCTGATCGAGATCCTGATCGTAGACGATCGCATCCCACACCGTGCCGCCGCCGCCGATCTGCTTCCACGCGCCGTTCGGCCCCCATGTCTTGTCGGCCACCTTGGCGAAGATCGGATCCGATGCCGCGCCGTCGGCTTTCCCGTCCGGATTGGGCGCGGTGTAGAACCGCCAGGCAAGCGCGCCCGTTTCGGCGTCATAAGCCGTCACATAGCCGCGCACGCCCAGTTCCGCGCCGCCATTGCCGATCAGCACCTTGCCCTTCACCACGCGCGGCGCGCCGGTGATCGTATAGGGCTTTTTGGGATCGACGGTCATTACCGACCAGACGGGCTTGCCGGTGGCGGCGTCCAGCGCGATCAATCGCCCGTCGAACGCGCCGACATAGACCTTGCCGTGCCACACCGCGACGCCGCGATTCACCACGTCGCAGCAGCCGTCATAGGCTTTTTTGCCTGCTACCTCGGGATCATAGGACCATAGCAATTTGCCGGTCGCGGCATCCAGCGCATAGACCTTCGACCATGCGCTCGATGTGTACATCACCCCATCGACGATGATCGGGGTTGCTTCCTGCCCGCGATCGGTATCGAGGTCGTAGGACCATGCGAGGCTCAGTTTCCCGACATTTTCGGCATTGATCTGGTCGAGCGGGCTGAAATGATCCTCGTCATAGCCCCGCCCGTTGGACATCCAGTTCTGCGGTTCGGCATCGGCATTGGCGAGCCTTCGGGCGTCCACCGCGGCCGGCTTGGTCGTTTCGGTCGTGACCTCGGTTGTTCCCGCCTGCTGGCACGCCGTCAACCACCCCATGGCCGCCATCAGGCCAAGCGCCATCACCCGCATAAGCATCCTCTCCCCGCCGCGTTTTGCCGGTCAGCCCGTCGCGGTCGGTGGGGAGGATAGCATCAGTGGTGAACTTTATTACACCCCTAAACTTATTGGGCGCGACCGCGTGGAGGCGAAATGAAGGTTGCCGCCCAAATGTCGGCACGCTTCTGCGTCCCCTCCGTCATCCCGGCCATCAAACCTCTCCCGCGCCCTCACGCCCGTGCTTCGATCACCATGTTGAACGGCGTTTCAGCCGCGCGGCGGACGTGGCTGAACCCGGCCTCGCGCAGCACATCGGACAATCGCGCCTCGCCGGCCTGTGCGCCAAGCGCAAGGCCCACTTCCTGCGCCAGCGATCCCGGCGTGCAGATCATGGTGGATGCCGAATAGAACATCCGGCCCACCGGGTTCAGATTGTCGGCGATGTTGTCGCCGGCAAAGGGTTCGACCAGCATGAACGTGCCGTCGGGTTTCAGCATGTCGCGGATGTGGCGGGCGGCCCCCACCGGATCGCCCATGTCGTGCAGGCAATCGAAGCAGGCGACCAGATCATAATCCCCGCCCGGCGCGTCCTTGGCGGCGGCGACTTCGAAGATCAGGTTGGCGGGGTCGCCCGCTTCCTTGGCGGCTTCGCGCGCGCGCTTGATCGATGCTTCGTGATAGTCGAACCCGATGAAGCGGCTGGTGGGAAAGGCCTGCGCCATGATCACCGTCGATGCCCCCGCTCCGCAGCCGATATCGGCCACCTTGGCGTTGCCGCGCAGCCGATCGACCACGCCTTCCAGCGATGGCAGCCATGATTGCACCAGGTTCGCGCGATAGCCGGGGCGGAAGAAGCGTTCGGTACCGCGGAACAGGCATTCATGATGTTCGTGCCAGCCGACGCCGGCGCCCGTGCGGAACGCTGCGGTGATCTTGGGTTCGTCGATATAGGCCGATGCGATCAGTTCGAACGCGCTGGCCACATAAACCGGCGAATTTTCGTCGGCCAGCGCCATCGCCTGTTCGGGCGACAGGGTGAAATCGCCGCTGGCCGCATCATAGTCGACAAAGCCCGACGCCGCCTGCGCGGCCAGCCATTCGCGGACATAGCGTTCGGCAAGCCCCGTTTCGGCCGCCAGCGCCTTGCTGTCCGCAGGGCCGATTTCGGCCAGAGCCTTGTACAGCCCGAGTTTCGCGCCAACGATCACAAGCGCGCCGCTCATCGCCGCGCCCATGTCGCCCACCATCTTGCCCATGAAGGATTCGAGTTTCGCCTGATCGACCGGACGCACGCTGCCCATCGCCAGTCTCCATCGATTCGAGAGGACGGGAATTTATCACAGATCGGGGGCCGGGCGGCACGGAAACAATGGTGCCCGCATGGTGCGACCATTGCATCAGGGCACCGCTCCGCTACGAAGGTCGCAAGCTACGGGGCGAATAAGGGAAAGCGATCCGATGCCGACGGGACTGGTGGCTCTGCTGGATGATGTGGCCGCGATCACTAAGCTGGCGGCGGCCTCGCTCGACGATATTTCGGCAGCGGCCGGCAAGGCGGGCACCAAGGCCGCCGGGGTGGTGATCGATGATACCGCCGTCACGCCGCGTTATGTGGTCGGCTTCACCCCCGATCGCGAATTGCCGATGATCGCCCGGATCGCGGTGGGGTCGCTCCGGAACAAGTTGCTGCTGTTGCTGCCGGCAGCCCTGTTGCTCAGCGCCTTCGCGCCATGGGCGATCACGCCGATCCTGATGGCGGGCGGGGCCTATCTCTGTTTCGAAGGCGCGGAAAAGCTGCTGCATGGCCTGTTCGCGGGTGACGATCCTGTGGAGGATGCGGGCGCAACCGGCAGTGCTGCCGAAATCGAAGCCGGCAAGGTCAGCGGCGCGATCCGCACCGATCTTATCCTGTCAGCGGAAATCATGGCGATCGCGCTGGCCGATGTCGCGGCCAAGCCGCTCGTCACCCAGGCTGCCGTGCTTGCCTTGGTCGGCATTCTCGTCACCGTCGGCGTTTATGGCGTCGTCGCGTTGATCGTGAAGATGGACGATATCGGCCTCCACCTCGCCCGGCGCGATAATGGCCCCACGCGCGCGTTCGGGCGCGGGCTGGTGCGCGCGATGCCGGTGGTGTTGCAGGCGCTGGCGACGATCGGCATCGCCGCGATGATCTGGGTCGGCGGCGGGATCATCGTCCATGGCCTCGAACAGTTCGGGCTGGGCGCGATCCCGCACGCGATCCATCATGTCTCCGAAGCCGCCGGCCGTGCGGTGCCGGCGGCTTCGGGGGCGGTGGCGTGGGTGGTGCAGGCCACCGGATCGGGGCTGTTCGGCCTTGCCATCGGCGGGGTGATCGCCGGCGCCTTGCACCTGCGCCGCAAGCCCGCCTGAATCCGGCTCACTCGCCGTTCGAAATCACCGTGAACGGCGCCCACGCAGCCGGATGCGCCCATGCGTCGGTCCAGCCGGGAACCGCACTGCCATCGGCGCGCTTGCCGGTGCGCACGGCGTTCATCGCCGCCTTCAGCGCCTCGGCGCGCGACAATCCGGCATTGCCCTGCCGCAGCCCCAGCGTCTCCACCGTCAGCGCGGCAGTGGAATCGTCGGCCACCCGCCAATGGCTGGCGAGCAGGGCCGACGCCCCAGCGTAAAGGAAGGATCGCGACAGGCTCGACAGGCTATCGGCGCCGGGCGTGCCATCGGTCGATGCGGTGTTGCACGCCGACAGGATCACCCAGTCGGCCGAAAGGTTCATTCGCGAAACTTCGGATGCGGCCAGCAGCCCGTCATCCTGTGGCGATGGCTTGGCCGGCGGAGTGAACACCAGTCCCGGTTCATCGAACCCGCGCAATTCGCCGGGCAGCACGCCATGGGTGGCGAACGCCAGGATCCGGGCGCGGCGGATCGCGGGGTCGGCGCGCACCGATGCCTCGGTCGCCTGCGCGCCAAGATGAATTTCGCGCGGGCCGGCCTTCAATGTCCTGGCCATCGCCGAAAGCTCGGTTGCGGTGCCGGGCAGCGGGCTGAGCGCGCGCAGCACTTGCGGATTGGCAAGCGCAACGCCATCCGGCCCGGCCGGCGCGAACACGGTGAACATGGTTTCGGCGCCGCGCCCCGCTTTATCCGGCCCATCGAGCACCGGCGCGCCATAGCCGATGAAATTTACCGATCCCCCACTGGCAGGCTGGCGGCGCAGCGCGCGCAGCACCGATACCGCCGGCAGGCTCGACAGCGCATAGCGATCGGCCAGCCATGGCGTGCGTTCCAGCACCGCCGGGTCCGCGCCATCTTCGCCGGGGGCGGGCGCGGCCGTCGGCAGCAGCCCCAGCGGCAACCCGGCCAGCGCGCCGGATGTGACGACGTACAATGTCTTCTTGTCCCTGACGGTCGTTTCCACCGGCGCCACCAGATCGCGATACAGGCCATAAGCCGTGGCCCGGTCGAACGCGGCATAACCCTTGGCGACGAAGGGGGATCGCAGCGTCGCGCCGGCGTTCAGATCGGCGTCGCTGGCTTCGTTGGGGCAGGTCAGCGGATCGACCTGGCAGCGCAGCCGTTCGATGGCCTTGTTCACCTTGGCCGATCCGCCGGAAAGCCGCGCCCAGGTCGCCGCCTCCCGGGTGACGGCAAAGCTGTACACATCCGTGCCGGACGCCACGATCATCAGCAGTGCTTCGTCGGCCTTCAGCCGCGCCTGCGTGTCGGCAAGGGTAAGCGCGCCCGGCTGCACCAGTTCGGCATAATCGGGGAAATCCTTGCGTAACTGGCGGTTGATGCCGGCCAAGGTCGTGCCGATCGTCGTCAGTTCGGTCCGTGCGGTTGCCGCCCGCGCGGTATCCCCCTTGGTCAGCGCATCGAGCAGCCGGGCATCGGCCTCGCGGGCGCGGGCGGACATGTCCTGCTGCTTGCGCACCAGTTGCGCCAGCGCATCGCTGCCGGCCGCCGTGCGCGCGGCGGTTTGCGCCATGCTTTGCGCCGCCGCCGATGTGCCCAGATCCTGCGCTGCCGCAAAACCCTCGCCGCGCAGGTTGGCCGCCTCGCCGGGCGCATCGCTTGCGCGCAGCCAGCTGGCGCGCAGCAGGGCGGCAAAGGCCCCGGCCTGCGGATCGATCCGCGTCGCATCTTCGGCGCCGGCGCGCGCCAGCGTCTGCTGCACCGTGCCCGCATCGCCCGCCGCATTGCCCGATAGCCGGGCTGCGCGCCGCTGGCGGACGATCTCGGCCGCTTCGCGCGCGGCCGCCACCGCCCTGGCGCGCGTCGCCGGTCCCATGTCGGACAGCAAATCCGCCTGATCGGTCAGCGCCTCGGCCAGACTTGGGTGCATCGGCCCCAGCAGCGCGCGCCGCGCGGCCACGCCCTTGTCGTACAGGGGGGCGGCCTGCGCATATTTCTTCTGCGACGCCAGATCGTGCGCCAGCTTGATCTGGGCGGTGGCGATGTCGGGGTGGGTGGCGCCCAGTTTCGCCTGCCGCACCTTCAGGGCGCGTTCGAACAGGGGCTGCGCCTCGGCCGCCTTGCCCATCCGTTCCATGTTCACCGCGACGTTGGAATAGCCGATCGCGGTGATCGGATGGTCCGGCCCGTAAATCTTCTCCCAGATCGCCAGCGCCCTGGCATAAAGCGGCGCGGCGCCGGCATAATCGCCCCGCCGGTTCAGATTATGCGCGACATTGTTATAGCTCGTTGCCGTCGCCCGCGCCTGCGGATCGCGCGCCACGCGGATGTCCAGCGCCTTGCGATAGGCGGGCTCGGCTTCGGCGTAGCGCCCTTGCGCGTTCAGATTATAGCCCAGATTATTGTAGCTGGTGGCGACACGCGGGTCCTGATTGCCCAGCTTGGCGATCCGCATCGCCAGCGCCTGCCGGTAATAGGCTTCCGCCTCCACCGAACGGCCCAGTGCATCGAGGCTGGCGGCGACATTGTTCAGGATCAGCGCGCGATCGGCATCGTCGGGGCTGAGTGCTGCATCGGCGACACCCAGCGCCTGATCATAATAGCCCTTCGCTTCGGCAAAGCGCCCCTGCCGGGCCAGGTTGAACCCCAGATTATTATAGGCCAGCGCCACCCGGCGATGCTTTGGCCCATAGGCGCGGATGCTGGCGTCCAGCACGCGCTGGTAGATGGGCTGCGCATCGGCAAAACGCCCCAGTGCCTGATAATTTGTCGCCAGATTATTGGCGGCGGTCGCCGTCAGCGGATGGCCGTCGCCCAGGCTTTTGGCAAAGATCGTAAGCGATCGTTCATACAGGGGTGCGGCCTCGCCATATTTATCCTGTTCGGCCAGCCACCCCGCGATCAGCCCCAGCGTGCCGGCCACTTCGGGGTGCGATGGGCCGCTGGTCGCTTCCTCGATCGCCAGCGCCTGCCGGCCCAGCGCCACGGCATCCGCCCAGCGTTTTTCGGCGGTCGCCGATTCCAGCCCGGCGGTGATCTTGGCGATCTGCGCCTGTTCGGCGGCGTTGGCCGGGCGGATAGCCGGCGGGATCGATGCCGGGTCGATCATTCTGGTCTGCGCGGGGGAGGCCGCGGGCTTTGCCGCCGGGGCGAAAGCGGGCGGTGCCAGCGCGATCAGCCCGGCGGACAGCAGCAGCGCATGGCGGCGGGCGGCCGCGTTCGGACGGGTCGTCATGCGGGGATATCCTTTGCGCAAGGCTCAGTTTCCGAACGGCAGCTTGATGCCCAGCGGGTTCTTCTTGGCGGCGGCCTGCGGCATCGCTGCCTTGCACCGTTCGGGGATATAGTCGCGGCCCTTCACCTGCATGCATGTGGCATAGATGGCTTCGGCCCCGGCGGTGTCGCCGGCGGCGATGTCGCGGCGGATTTCCACGCTCTTGAAATGGTCGGGATCCTTGAAGCGTGCCTTGCCATCGCCGATCACCGCATCGGCGCGCTGGGTATTGCGCGCATTGATCTCCATTTCGGCGTAGGTTTCATAGAGTTGCAGGTTCTGGATGCCGGTGCCGCTGCGCGCCGCATCGAAATAGCCCGCCGCCGCCGTGCGATCCCCCGCATCCCGCGCGGACAGCCCCGCGACATAGTTGATAAAGGTCGGCGCCGTCCGGCTGCCCGCGCCCAGCGCACGCAATTGCTGGTTCGCGCCGGCATAGTTCAGGTTGAAATAGGTCTGGCGCGCCTGAATATAATTGGCCTTCAGCGCGGCGGCGCGCTGGAACTCCGCCCGCCCCTTTATCCGCCCGATCATCGCGCCGGTGTCGATCGGCGGATCGGCGGTGGGGTAGCCCGCCTGGAAATAGGCCGCCAGCCCCTGCCGCCGTTGCTCGGGCGGCAAATGGGTGTCGCCGCCGATCGATTTGGTGATCGATCCGATATTGGTCAGCAGCGAATTGCCGACGCCTTTCAGCAGGCTGGAACCGATTCCGGACAGGCTGCCGCCGCTGGCGATAGTGGCCACGGTGCCGGTGTTGGCGATCGATTTCATCGAATTGGCCATGCTGCTTTCCAGCGTGCTGGCCAGCGCGTTGCGTTTGTCGCGCGATGCCTTTTCCGCTTCGAACGCCTTCTGCAACCGGGCGAAGACATTGGCATAGGTGTCGATCGTCATGTTCGATCCCACCAGCAGGTCGATCGCCAGCGCGTCGGCCTGATCCTCCTGGTCGCGGTTCCACGACGGGGCGACGATATCGTCGACCGCGAATTGCAGCGCCTGCGACAGGGTGGCGGCTTCCCGCTCCGATTTCGCCATGCCCGCTTGCGCGTTGGACAGCGCGCTCGATGCCGAACCGCTGCCGCGCATCGCATTGGCGAAGCTACCGACCTGATAGATTTGCGACACCGCCTTCACCGAATTTTTGGTGCCCGCGATCGTTTCCGCCTTGGTGAAATGGCCCAGCAGCAGGTGGGCATATTCATGGGCGAGCACGAACAATATTTCCGAATCCGATTCGGCGGCCTCCAGCAGGCCGAACGATACGACGATCGTGTTGTCCGGCAGTGCCTGCGCTTCATATGCGTCGCTGGCGCGGAACAGGATTTTCGGCGTGCGTTCCAGCGGCGCATAGGGCCACGCCTTGGCAAAACGATCGAGCACGCCGCGCAATTCCATCTCGGTTGCGGGCAACGCGAACAGGTCCATGCGCGCCGATCGGGTGTTCATCACCTGGGCGGACAGGCCAAGCGTGCCCGCCGTGTCGCCGCCGCCGGATCGCATCTTCTGGTTGTTGGCGCAGATTTCGGCGGGGGCGAGTGTCGCGATCAGGGGTGCGCGGGCGATCGAAAACTTGCCTTTGCTCTTCTTGTCCACCTTGGCGGCGGCGGGAAGCTGGCCGGCGGCCGGCGCGGGGCAGCCGTTCAATGGCACGAAGGGCGGATCGGGCACGAATGTCGCGGCTTCGACCGGCGCGGCGGCGGGCTTGGCGGCGGCGGCCTTGCCGGCGGGGCGCTTCTTGGGCGCGGCCTCGCTGGCAGGGCCCAGCATGAACATGGCGATCCCCGCCATCGCAATCCAACCGCCCGGTTTCATGGTCCGCCCTCATCCTGCCGCAGATTATCCTGGCGTCCGTTCGCCCGGCCGTGGCTATTTCGCGCAGCCCAGCCCCAACGATTGATCCAGCCCGTCTTCTTCAAGTTTCGCGAATTTCAGCGCCACCGCGTCGCATTTGATCGCTTTCACGTCGCCGGCATAATCCACCATCGACATGCGCAGCCATGCCAGTTCGCCATCCAGCATGATGCCGACGAAGCCGGGTTTGGCCCGCACCACATGCGCGCCGTCCGATCCGATGGCGGGCAGCGCGGCACGGTGCACCTCGCGCACCTTTTCGCCGCTATCGTCGTAGATGGGCAGCGGGTCCCGCTTATAAGCCTTGATCACCGGCCCCGCGTAAGGCGCAGCCTGCGGTGACGGCTGTGCAGAAGATCTGGGCGCCCGATCATTCTTCGCAAGGGCTGGCGGCAATATGCTTGCACAACTGCCGATCAGCGCCACCGCGCAGAGGAGTTTCGGGAAGACCCTGGCCATCGCTGGTCCGATTCTGAACGCTCTGTCACCGCAGGTGCGCGCTCCGGCCCCACACCGGATTCGCTCCCCCGTTGGCACTAAGATCATCCTAATTTGTCCTCGACTCAAGCCACAGATGACGAAAATGCGGCCTCATGCGACGAAGCTGCAGATAGTCGTCTTGTTCGAATGGCTTGGCGATTTTCGGGGGATTGTGATTCTGGCTGCTTTCGTCACCGTGGCGCGTCTGCCTATAAACAGCGCGCCTCTCGCCTTGCGGAATCCCGGATGCTCGACGTCAAATCGCTCACCTATTTCATCGCCGTGGCCGAAGATCTCCACTTCAGCCGCGCGGCCGATCGGTTGCACGTCGCCCAGTCGGCGCTCAGCGTCCGTATCCGCCAGATCGAAGAACGGCTCGACGTCCGCCTGTTCACCCGTGGCAAGCGCGCGGCGGTGCGGTTGACGCAGGCCGGCGAACTGTTCCTCGCCGAAGCGCGCCGCGCCGTTCGCGCGGTCGAACAGGCCGAAAGCGTTGGCCGGCGGGCCGGGCAGGGCGAAATCGGCCATATCCACATCGGCTATGTCGCCTCGGCGATCTTTTCCGGCTTGTTGCAGGATTTGCTCCGCCGTTTCCGTGGCCTCCACCCCGATGTCGCGGTGCGGCTGTCGGAAATGGAAACGCCGCGCCAGATCGCGATGGTTGAAGATGGCCTGCTCGATATCGGCCTTGTCCGTTCGCGCGATGATCCGCCGCCCGGTGTGGCGATCGAAACCCTGCGGCGCGAACGCATGCACGTCCTGCTGCCGGCCAATCACCGGCTGGCCGCTGCCGACCATGTGGCGCTGGCCGATCTCGCCGGCGAAACGCTGATCTCGCCCCATTTCGATGATGCGACCGGGTTTGGCGGGATGCTCGCGGGCCTTGCCGACAGCGATGGTTTCGCGCCGGCGGAAATCCGCCCCGTGCGCGATTTCCTGACGGTGATGGGGCTGGTCGGCGGCGGCTATGGTGTCGCGCTTGTGCCCGATTCCACCCGCCGGATCGCTGGCGACGATGTGCTCCTGCGCCCGCTCGCCGGTGCCGGCGATCTGGAAGCCACCTTGTCGATCGTCAGCCTCGCGCGCGCGCGCTCGCCGGTTGTCACCGCCTTCCTTGCCAGCGCGCGGGACGCCTGAACCGGAGCATCGCGATTGCCTGGCCGCCGGATGATGCCATCCGGCTCGCAATCGCTTTACCCTTCGCCCAAGCGCGCGTGCGCCGTCGTCAGAACGCCGGAATATCGGTGATCGCGCGGCCCATGATCAGCGCGTGCACGTCGTGCGCACCTTCATAGGTGTTCACCGTTTCCAGGTTCATCGCGTGGCGCATCACCTGATATTCGCCTGAAATGCCGTTGCCGCCGTGCATGTCGCGGGCTTGCCGGGCGATATCCAGCGCCTTGCCGACATTGTTGCGCTTGACGATCGACACCATTTCGGGGGCGAACCGGCCTTCGTCCATCAGCCGGCCGACGCGCAAACTGGCCTGCAACCCCAGCGCGATATCGGCCATCATGTCGGCCAGCTTCTTCTGGTACAATTGCGTCGCGGCAAGCGGCCGGCCGAATTGCTTGCGATCCAGCCCATATTGGCGCGCCGCGTGGAAACAGAATTCGGCCGCGCCAAGCGCCCCCCAGCTGATGCCATAGCGCGCCCGGTTGAGGCAGCCGAACGGCCCTTTCAGCCCTTCCACCTTGGGCAGCAGCGCATCTTCGCGCACTTCCACCCCGTCCATCATCAGCATGCCGGTGATCGATGCGCGCAGGCTCAGCTTGCCTTCGATCTTGGGCGCCGACAGCCCCTTCATCCCCTTGTCGAGGATGAAGCCGCGGATCGCGCCGCCATGCGCGTCGGATTTGGCCCAGACGACGAACACGTCGGCGATCGGCGCGTTCGAAATCCATGTCTTGGACCCCGAAATGCGGTAGCCGCCGTCGATCTTTTCGGCGCGGGTCAACATGCCGGCGGGGTCGGAACCGGCGTCGGGTTCGGTCAGGCCGAAACAGCCGATCCATTCGCCACTTGCCAGCTTGGGCAGATATTTCTGGCGCTGTTCTTCCGATCCATAAGCGTAGATCGGGTACATCACGAGCGACGACTGCACCGACATCATCGAACGATAGCCCGAATCCACCCGTTCGATCTCGCGCGCGACAAGGCCGTAGGCGACATAGGATGCGCCGACGCCACCATATTCGGCCGGCATCGTCGGGCCGAGCAGGCCGAGCGCGCCCATCTCGCGGAAGATTTCGGGATTGGTGGTTTCGTTGGCGAACGCGGCGATCACGCGCGGTTGCAGCTTGTCCTGCGCATAGGCGGCGGCGGTGTCGCGGATCATGCGTTCGTCTTCGGTCAGCTGATCGTCCAGCAGGAATGGATCCGCCCAGTCGAACTTGCCCATGCCGCTCATCGTATCGCCTTTCGTGTCGATCCTTGTTCGCTGGCCCTTCTTCCGCCTCGATCGCGCTCCGGCCAATAGTGATTTCAGGATTTTTGAAGCCGAAATGCGATCACAGCGCGCACCGGGGCAGGGGCGGCCACCTATAATGCGGGGCATGATGCATTGGTGGACACAGGCGGCAACAGGATTGCGGACGATCGCGCTGGCGCTGTGCCTGCTCCACGGGCCGGTTGCGTTGGCCGCGCCGGTCCAGATCGGCGGCAGCTATATCGCGGATGGTTTTGCGAACATCGATGGTGGCCGCAAGCGCGGCACTGCCTATCTCGGGCTGGCGGAACTGACGATCGAAGCCGATGGCGGGGCCGTCGGCCTTGCCGGAACGACACTGCACGCCGCGATCAACCATGCCCATGGCCGGCCACTTTCGGCCGAACTGGTTGGCGATGGGCAGGCGGTCAGCAATATCGAAGCCCTGCCCGCGCTTCGTCTGTTCGAAGCGTGGGTATCCACCCCGCTTGCCCCCGGCGTGGATGCCAAGGCGGGGCTGGTCGATCTCAACAGCGAATTTGATGTCCAGCCGGTGGGCGGGCTGTTCCTCCATTCCTCGCATGGCATTGGCGCGGATTTCGCACAATCGGGGCTGAATGGGCCGTCCATCTACCCTGCGACGTCGCTTGCTTTGATCGGCCGGTTCAGCCGCGATGGCTGGATCGGTCGGATCGGTGTGTTCGATGCCGTTGCCGGCCATCCGGGGCATCCCGGCCGGCCGGTGCTGCGGCTTCCGCCCCATCGCGGCGTGCTGCTGGTGGCCGAGGCGGAACATGCGCTGCCCGGCCACATCATCGCCAAGGTCGGTGCGTGGGGCTACACCTCGCATTTCCACGCGATCATGGCGGGCACGGCGGGCGCACCCATCAGCACGCGCGGCAGCCGGGGCGTCTATGCGTCGGTACAGGGGCAATTGGCGGGCGCGCCGGGTGAAGCGGTGCTGGATGGCTGGGTGCGCGCGGGGATCGCTACGGCGCGGATCAACCCGGTCGGCTGTTATCTCGGTGGCGGTGTCACCTATGGCACCGATGTCGCGCGGGTGGGGGCGGCCGTGGCCCATGCCAGGCTGGGCGATCCGGCGATGCGTGCGGCTGTCGGGTCTGGCATCCACCCACGGCGCGCCGAAACCAGCATCGAACTCACTTATGCGCGGCGGATGACGCGCTGGCTGACGGTGCAGCCCGATGTGCAATATGTGATCGATCCGGGCTGGCGCGGCGATCGGCGCGATGCGCTGGTCGCCGGCCTTCGCCTGATCGTCAGCCTGTCCTGATCGGAAAGGCTGCCCTGATCTGAAAGGCTGTTGGACCGGCGGCAGGCGCGCATTCGCGCTGCCCGCCGCCGATCACTCCCCCCCAGGAGGTCAGAAGGCGTAGTTGAGATCCACGCCGAAGCTGCGCGGTTCGCCATAGACGTTGCCGGCATAGCCGAGGCCGCCAAAATCGATTCCGTTGGCCTTATATTCCTTCTTGGTCAGGTTCTTGCCCCACACCGCGATGGACGCCTCATTGGTCCCCAGCATCAGCTTGGACAGCGTGATCCGTCCGTCGAACAGCCCACGCTTTTCGCCGGCGATGGCGTCGTTATAGGGCGTGCCGACGGTGGTCGGGTGGAAGTAGATCTTGCTGCGATAATTATAATCGAGCCGGGCCGAAAGCTGGCCGAAATCGAACGCCGGCAGTTCGTACTGGATGCTCGCGTTCAGCGTCCATTTCGACGAGAACGGGAAACGTGCCGTATCCTTCACATCCCGGAAGCCGCCCGGCGTGGCCGGATCGTTCGGGTCGGCGGACGGATCGAGGATCACGAACTGCTTGTACTTGCGGTCGATATAGCCAACCGAACTGGCCAGCGTCAGGCCTTCCACCGGCATCGCCTGCACTTCGGCCTCGACGCCGAAATATTGCGCCTTGCCGGCGTTGACGGTCACGCTCGATGCGCCGCCGGTGCCTGCCTGGAACTGCTGCAACTGCAGTTTCTTGTGGATCGTATAATAGGTCGCGGCATTGAAGCGCAGCCGGCGGTCGAACAGTTCGCTCTTGAAGCCGATTTCGTACGACGTCAGATCTTCGGGGTCATAGCCATCGTTGGTCGAACGTGCGTTGAAGCCGCCCGATTTATAGCCGGTCGAAACGCGCGCATAAGCCAGCACATCGTCGGTCGCCCGATAATCCACCGATGCCGTCCAGTTCACCTTGCTGAACTTGGCGGACAGGTCGCGCTGCAGCAGCATGGTCTGCGTCAGGTGCTTCTTGTCGCTGGTGTAGCGGATGCCGCCGGTGAAGCTCAGCTGGTCGTTGAACCGGTAGGTGCCCTGCGCGAAGCCCGCCATCGAACGCGACGTATGGCTGTAGTAAAGCGGGGTCGCCAGCGGCACCGCGGCCTGATCGGAAATCACGATCAGCGGGAACTGATTGTTATTCTCGAAGCTCTTTTCCTTGAAGTAGAAGCCGCCGAGGACATATTCGAAGCTGTCGCCGATCTGGCCGATCAGGTTCAGTTCCTGCGTCCACTGGTGCTGGCCGCGATCATTGTCCGACGTGAACAGCGCCACCGGCAGCACGCCCAGCGGCAATACGGTGCCATCGACGAACAGGATCGGATCGAGCTGGAAGCCGACGAGGCCGCCCTGGCCGTCCAGTTCGTCGCCACGGTCGATATTGCGCCATTTGCGGTAGCCGGTCAGCGACCGCAGCATCGTATCCGGGCCGAGATCATATTCCAGCGTCAGCGTGTGGCCATAAACCTTGTCGGTCAGTAGCCCCGCATCGTCGGCGCGCAGCGTGCCCAGCCGGCGGTTCGATACCTGCGGCGCGGCTCCGCCCAGCGCTGGCGAATTGTTGATATAGGCCAGTACGGCGTCGCTGATCACCGTGGCCTGGAACGCGGCGGCCACGCTGGCGCGGTGGTTGATGTCGAACGCATAATCGGCGCGGAATGGCCCGCCCTTGTTGTAGGAAGCCGCCGCGCGGAACGCATCAATGTTGAGCGCGCCCGGATCGCGATCGCCGCGTGTGTTCACAAAGTCGACATAACCGTCCTGTTCGCGGTGGACGTAGCTGAATTTCAGCTTCACGCCGCTGTCGGCCAGTTCGCCGGTGTCGACGGATCCGCGCGCCTGCCACTGGTTGAAGCTGCCATAGGTGAATTTCACCTTGCCGCCGAATTCATCGGCCGGCTTGGCGGTGATCAGGTTCACCGCGCCGCCGATCGTGTTGCGGCCATACAGCGTGCCCTGCGGTCCGCGCAGCACTTCGATCCGTTCCAGATCGACCAGATCGAACACCGCGCCGGTGGACCGGCCGAGCACGATCCCGTCGACATACAGGCTGACCGGCGCGTCGGACGTCAGGATCGGTTCCTGGTCGCCAATGCCGCGGATGAAGATGTTGGTGTTCGAACTGGATGCCGGGGCGGTGTTGACGTTCAGGCTGGGGGCGATCGCCGTCAGGTTGCTGATGTCGGTGATGCCGCGCGCTTCGATCGTCGCGGCGGAAACCGCGCTCACCGCCAGCGGCGTATCCTGCAGGCTTTCCGAACGCTTCTGCGCGGTGACGACGATATCTTCCAGGCCGCTGCTGGGTTCAGCGGTGGCCGTCGCGGTCTGTGCGATCGCGGGTGTGGCGGCAATCGCCGCAAATACGCAAATACCGCTCAGCGCGGCGGACTTCACTGCTTTCATCTGGCATCTTCTCCCATGGAATTACGCAATTGCGCTTATTTTCTGCCTATAGGTAGAATTGGTGCGGAGCGCGAAAGCAAGCCCGTTCGGGCTGAAAAGGGATATTGAGGTACTATTTGTACCGAAATTATGCCGGTTTTCGTTGCGCCTGTGGCATTAGAGCCACGGCTTTGTCTGGTCAGTGCCGCCCGGCGCGCGATCAGGCCCTTAAAGCGAGGATCGCGTCGAGTGCCGGGGCCAGCGCGTTGGCCGAACCGCAAAACAGCCCCGGCGCGAACTCAAGGTGCGTCGCGCCGGCCGCGACATAGTCGTCCGCGCTGGCAATCGTCGCGGACAGGTCGAAGCCGTCCGGGCCCATCTTCGGTTCGGGCATCACCCGGATGGCGAAACCGGCCGGATCGCGCCCGCATGCGATCAGCGCGGCGTGGATCCGGGCGCGGCCTTCGGCGATCCGTTCCAGCGCCACGCCGCGCGGCACATCGCACGTCGCATCGCCCGATGGCAGGCCGAACCAGGGCGCCCAGCCCGCGCCATGCGCGGCGATCCGCGCCACATTGGCCGGGCCGGGGGCGATGCCGAACCAGATCGGCACTCCGCCCGGCTGGCGCGGGAAGGGCCGGCTGTACAGGCCGTCGAACGCCACATGCGCCCCGTCAAAGCGCGCCGGCGCCTGCGTCCACAGCGCGCGCATTGCCTGCACCTGTTCGTCCAGCAGTCGGGTCCGCCCGGCAAAGTCGACGCCGCAGCCGTCATATTCGGCCTTCTGCCAGCCGGTGCCCAGGCCGATCTCCAGCCGCCCGCGCGACAGATGATCAAGCGTCGCGAGCTGCTTGGCCAGCAGCACCGCCGGCCGCAGCGGCGCGATCAGGATGCTGGTCGAAAGCCGCGCGCGGGCCGTCACCGCCGCCACGGCGGACAGCAGCGCCACCGGTTCATACCAGTCGGCATCCACCGTCGATGGATAGCGGCCATAGGGATAGCCGATGATTTCGCGTCCCATCGCGACATGTTCGGACACGGTAAGCTGGTCCGCGCCGGTGGCATCGGCCATCCGCGCGAAATCCAGCACGCCGCCGACATCGCCGGCGACATGCTCGATCCCGGTCAGGCTGATGCTGATCTTCGGACGGGTCATTCCGCAGGCTGGGGCGCGAAATGGGTCATGTCGAAATAATCGAGCCAGCGATGGATCAGGCCGTCCTTGATCCGGAAACTGCCCATCACCGGCAGGGCGACCGTGCCTGCGGTCATTTCGAAACGGTCGATCCGTTCGGTCAGCACCGTCCCGTCGGCCGCTTCGGCAATGGCCAGGATCTCGAACTCGGCGGATTTGGCGTCACCCATGAAACCGCGAATGAATTCGGCGATTGCCGCCCGGCCGATCACCGGCGCCATCGGCACATTATGATAGAAGCAATCCTCGCTCATCAACGCGGCGATCGCGTCGGGATCGCGTGATTTCCAGGCTTCGCAAAAGGCGGCGACAATGGCGATGTTGGTCATGGCAGTCTCCTGATGGCAGTCGATGGGCCGGTTCACACCTGCGATGCCGGCACGGTGAAGGTGATCCCGGCCAGCGCCGGTTCCAGCACCACCTGGCAGGTCAGCCGGCTGGTCGGGCGGGTGTCGATGCAGCCGTCGATCATGTCGCGTTCCTGGGGGGCGGGTTCGGGCAATGTCGCGCCGGCGGGCGGGGCGGCGTAGCAATGGCAGGTGGCGCAGGCCATCGCGCCGCCGCATTCGCCGATCACGCCGGGGATCAGCGCGCGGGTGGCGCACCGCATCGCGCTTTCGCCCACCTCGCCTTCGACGACATGTTCGCGACCCTCCGGATCGATGAAGCGGACCAGCATCTCAGGCCTCCCCATAAGGCTGGACGATCATGTGGCGCACGCCGCGCAGCACCGCGCCGACATGTTCCACCGTCTGCCCCGGTTTCAGCCGGATGTTGGGAAAGCGTTCGAACACCACGCGCAGCGCCGTTTCCAGTTCGCGCCGCGCCACGTGCATTCCCAGGCAGAAATGGCTGCTCCGGCCGAAGGTCAGGATTTCGCGATTGTCGCGGCCGGGATCGAACCGGCGGGGATCGGGGAAGACTTTGGGATCGCTGTTCGCGGCGGTGATGCCGAACAATGTCCAGTCGCCCTTGGCGATCCGCACCCCGCCGAAATCCACATCGGCGCTGGCCATGCGCGGCAGGAATGCGGTCGGCGGCTGCCAGCGCAGGCCTTCGGTGACGATCGCCTCGCGATCCTTGTCGCTGCCGCGCGCCAATGCGCACAGTTCGGGCTTGCCCAGCAGTTCGGCGAACAGGCTGCTGCCATTCTTGTAGGTCGTGTCCGATCCGGCCGGGAACAGCAGCCCAAGAAAGGCAAGGATGCGTTCGTCGCTGAGCTGCTGGCCCTCATATTCCGCCTGCGCCAGCCGCGACACGAAATCGTCGCCGGGGTTGGCGCGGCGGTCGTCGATGATCGCCTGCATATAGGCGTCGAACTCGGCCTTGGCCTTGACCGCGCCTTCCGGATCCCACGGAAAATCGATCATCTTGATCGCCCATTCCATGAATCGGGCCTCGTCCGCCACCGGAATGCCCAGCAAGCGGGTGATGACGAGGAAGGGATAGGGCCGGGCAAAGGCGGAAACGAACTCCACTTCGCGCTGGCCTTCGATCCGGTCGCACAGTTCATGCGCCACAGGCTCGATCAGCGCCTCGACATAAGCGCGCACCTTCACCGGCATGAACAGCGGGTTGACGAGCGCGCGGCTCACCCGATGCTCTTCGCCGGCCATGGTTTGCAGCGTCTTGCCCATCGAAGGCTCGGCGATCAGCTTGTAGCCCTGCGTCGCGTCGAAATGCACATAGTCCTCGAACGCGGATTTCAGCAGGTCATGGTCCATGATCAGCCAGACGGGCGATCCATGGTAGCGCACCGGCACGACCGGCCCGTGGGTGCGCAGTTCATCGATCAGCGCGTGCAGGTTGGGCACGTCGTCATGGGCGAAATCTATGTCCGGCATCAGCGGGGTCACGGCATTCATGATATGGCCTGCCTCGATCATTGGAGTTACGCTGCCCGGCATAAAAAGGTGCTGGTGGCGGCGCTGTCCCCATATGCGGACAATCGTCGCTGGCGGATGCGCTGGGTGGAGGGGCGATGTTCGATGCGATGATCGGGGCGATCTACGATGCGCCGCTGGCGGATCGCCCATGGGCCGATCTGGCCGGCCGGCTGCGCCACCAGCTGGGCGGAACCGGCACGATGTTTCGCTTTGCCCCGCGCGGCCGGCCGGATGGCGATAACCGCTTCGTATTCGATGCCGGCTGGGATGCGCGCGAAAGCTGGTCGCTCTACGACAGCATCTATCGCCATCTCGATCCCACCAGCCGCCGGCCGATGGCGGTGGGCACCGTCTATGATTTCGCAAGCCTGATGCCCGATTTCGCCGATCCGGGCGATGAAAACGCCCGTTATGCGCGCTTCTGCCGGTCGATCGGCGCCAATCATGCGCTGTTCGCCTATCTCGGCGCCTATCGCGGGATCGAAGCGTGGCTGTCGATCAGCCGGGATGATGAGGCCGGCGCGTTCGGCCAAGGGGATGTGGCCATGCTGGCGGCGTTGCTGCCCCATCTCAGCCGGGCGGTGGATATCCACGCCCGGCTCGAAGCAGAGCGCACCGCCGGGGATATTCACGCATCCGCGCTGGCCGATCTGGGCGTCGGCATGATCCTGCTCGATGGGGCAGGGGCGATCACGGGCACGAACCGGCTGGCGGAAACCCTGCTCGATCGCGGCACGGCGGTGGCGCGCGATGGCGATCGGCTGAAGGTGCGCGGGGCGGGCGGATCGGCGCTGCGCGGCTCGCTTCGGCAGGGCAATGCCGGGTCGGTGATCGTCGCCGGGGATGGCCTGGGCGATCGGCTCCATCTGCTCGTCCGGGCGTGGGACGGCGATGCGGGCACCGGGGCAGGGGCGGCCTATGTCGTCTATCTCGATAGTCCCGCCGATCGGGCGGTTCCGCGGATCGATGCGCTGCGGCGCCATTTGGGCCTGTCGCACGCCGAAGCGCGGCTGGCGGCCCTGCTTGCGGGGGGCACCCCGCTGGACGAGGCCGCCATCGTCATGGGCCTCACCCGCGCCAGCGCGCGCACCTATTGCAAGCGGGTGCTGGCGCGCACCGGGGCGACCCGTCAGGCCGATCTGATCCGCATGGTCCTCACCAGCCTGGCGCGGCTCGATCGGCCGCATTGACAGGATGGCCGCCGGTCGCGGTTGCGCGGCGGCGATATTCGGTCGGGACTTCTCCGGTCAGGCGCGCAAACGCCTTGGCGAACGCGCTCAGCGACTGGAACCCCACATCGGCCGCCACATCGGTCACGCGTTGCCCCTGCGCCAGCAGCGCCATCGCCGCCAAAATTCGGGCCTGCCCCAGCCAGGCCTGCCAGCTCATCCCCGTCTCGCTGGAAAACGCCCGGCGAAAGCTGCGTTCGGACATGTGCGCGGCCGCCAGTGCGTCGGCCTGCGTCATGGTGGCGGGATCGGCGATCGCCCGGTCCATCGCGCGGGTGATCGCCGGGCTGGTGGCGCGCGGCAGGCTCAGTGGCAATTCGCTCTCCAGCCATTCGCCGCACAGCAGCGCCAGCGTCGCGAAGAAGCTTTGCGCCAGTGGATCGGCCGCGCTTGTCCCCTGTGGCCAGCGCAGCGCGTGCAGGATCATCTCGCGCATGATCGGCGTCGCGATCAGGATGCGCAGCCGCGCGCCCGGTTGCGGCACGGCTTCGGGCGCGAAATAAAGCGATGCGCCATCGACGTCGGATATCAGCGTGCGATGGCGCAACCCGGCGGGGATCCACGCCGCGCGCCCCGGTGGCAGGAACAGCCGGGCGGCGTGCGTTTCGATCTGGGTTGTCCCGCTGATCGCATAAAGCAACTGGTGGTACGGGTGGGCGTGCCAGCCATAATGCACCGCCCGCATCGGATCGCGAAAGTCAAAGCCGGTGCCGGCAGGCGTCGTCAGCCCATAGCTTTCCAGCACTTGTTCGGTTTCGGCGGGGTTCAGCGTCTTCATGGCCGTTTGGCATCCATAATTGGCCGATCGTCGTTAGCCGGCCATCGGATCGGGCTATACTTCAACAGGCCCTGCCAACCAAGGACCATCAAATGCGTGACAATCAGACGCACAACCAGCGCATCGTCGATCAGTTTACCCGCTGGGCGCGGCCCTTCGCCGATCTGCCGATCCATTCCGAAGAAGCCGGCATGGCCCGCACGCTCGCCGCCGCTGCGATCGGCCCGGACAGCCATGTGCTCGACGTGGCCTGCGGCCCCGGCATCGTCGCCTGCGCTGCCGCCGAACAGGCCGGCCACGTCACCGGGATCGATATCACCCCGGCGATGATCGCCGAAGCCCGCCGCCGGCAGGCCGCGCTCGGCCTTGCGAATATCGACTGGCATGTCGGCGATGCCGCGGCGCTGCCCTTCGCCGATGCCGCCTTCGATGTCGTCGTCACCCGCTACAGCTTCCACCATCTCCAGCAGCCGGCGGCGGCCTTGGCCGAAATGCGCCGTGTCTGCCGTCCCGGCGGCCGGATCGTGGTGATCGATGCCACGCCTTCGCCCGAAACGCAGATCGCCTATGATCGGATGGAATTGTTGCGCGATCCGTCGCACACCAGCGCGTTGACGCTCGATCAGTTGCGCGCGCTCGGCCGCGATGCCGGGCTGGAGGAAGTGCTGATCGATGGCTACCGCCTCGAAGCCCTGCTCGCCACTTTGGCGGACGAACAGGACATGGCCGCGCTTACCGCGATGTTCGAAGGCGATATCGCCAGCGGGGAAGATCGCATCGGCGTGGCCGCATGGGCGGCGGCGGATGGCATCCGCTTCCGTTTCCCGCTGTCGATCGTCGCGTGGGAAAGCCCCGCCTGAAGATTATTCGGCCGCTTCGGCCGTCATCGCCGCCGGCTGGCAGACATCGACCCATGTGGCGTCGGTCAGGTCCGCCAGCCGATCGGGCGTCAGCCGCACCGAACTGGTCGTCGATCCGGCGGCGGGGTAGACCTCGGCAAAATCCTTCAGCGAATGATCGCAATAGACTGGGATCGACGTGGCGAGGCCGAACGGGCATACCCCGCCCACGCGGTGTCCGGTCCGTTCGAACACTTCGTCCGCATCCAGCATGCGGGGCCGTCCGCCGAACGTGGCCTTGGTCTTGCGGTTGTCGAGCCGCGCGTCGCCCCGCGCGACGATCAGCACCACCTGGTCATTGATCCGCACCGACAATGTCTTGGCGATCTGCCCCGGCGCCACCCCCAGCGTGCGCGCGGCATCCGCCACGGTGGCGGTGCTTTCCCCCTGGTCGATGATCGTGATGTCGGGTGCGCGGGCGGCGAGAAAGGCCCGCACCGATTCGAGGCTCATGCTGTTCCTCTGGCATAGCGGCGTCAGGCGTCCGTCATGCGGATCGCCAATCGCGCTGGCAAGCCCCGGGGCAGTTCAGCGCGTGCGATGGCGATGGCGATGTCAGGCGGGTGCCGCCTGGCCCCCGCGCACCAGCCGGCCCGGCAGCGCCCCCGTCGCTACGCCATCGCGCTGCACCGTCACCCCGTTCAGAATCGTCGCGCGATAGCCTTCGGCCGCTTGCGTCAGCCGCTTGCCGCCCTTGGGCAGATCATAAGCGATGCGTGGGCTTTTCAGCGCCAGCCGGTCGAAATCCACTATGTTGATGTCGGCGCGATAACCCGGTTTCACCAATCCGCGATCCAGCAGCCCGACGGCGGTGGCGGGATCGGCGGACAGGCCACGCACAACCTCTTCCAGCGGCAGCCTTGCGCCCGCTGTCCGGTCGCGCACCCAATGCTGCAACATATAGGTCGGCAGGCTCGCGTCGCACAGGAAGCCCAGATGCGCGCCGCCATCGCCCAGCCCGTACACCGTGTTGGGGTGGCGCAGCATCACTTCGGCGGCGGCCAGCGATTCGCCGGCAAAGTTGGTCGTCGGCAGCATCAGCACCGCGCGGCCACCTTCTTCCAGCATCAGATCATAGGCATGTTCGGCCGGTGTCACCCCCAATAAGCCGGCCCGCGCGGCGACGCTGCTGCCGGGGGCGAATTCATAGTTTACCGGCGCACCTAGCGGGTACATCAACTGGAACTGGCGGATGAAATCGGCGCCGATGAAATCGCCGGCGTCGGGCGTTTCGCTGGTGATCGCCGCGCGGATCGCGGGATCGCGCAATGCCGCCAGCCGCTGGTCGATGGAAAGGTGCAGCAGCGATTTCCAGGTCGGTGTGTAGCTGAACGGGTGGTAGCTCAGTTCGAACCCCAGCAGCATCCCCACCGGCCGGCCGCTCACCTGCGCGCGCACCTCCAGCCCGTCGGCGTTGCAGCCTTCGATCCAGTCGAGCACCGTGCGCCAGCGATCGGGGGTCGCGTGAATCTGGCCGAGCGAGACGGACAGCGGCCGGCCCGCGCGTGTCACCACGCGGCGCAGCATCCCCAGTTCGCGTTCCGGATCGTCGAAATCGGAAACCACCTGCAGCACGCCGCGTCCCGCCGCCCCCAGCGCCATGCCGATCGCCGCCAGTTCTTCCTCGGCGGCGTCCAGCGTGTAGACGAGCGTTCCGTCGCTCGCCCGGTGGTTGATCGTGCGTGACGTGCCAAAGCCGATCGCGCCGGCCTCCATCGCTTCTTTCGCCAGCCGGGCCATCAGCGCGCGGTCCGCTTCGGTCGCCTGTTCGCGGTCGATCGCGCGGCGGCCCATCGCATAGACGCGCAGCGCTGCATGGGGCAGTTGGGCGGCCACATCGGTATCGAAGCTGCGGCCGCCGACGAAATCCAGATAATCGGGGAAGCTTTCCCACGCCCATGGCAGCCCGGCGGACAGCACCACTTCGGGCAAATCTTCCACGCCTTCCATCAGCCGGATCAGGTCTGCCCGGTCGGCCGGGCGGCACGGGGCGAAACCGATCCCGCAATTGCCCATCACCGCCGTCGTCACGCCATGCGCGGACGATGGGTTCAGCCGGTTTTCCCACGTCACCTGCCCATCATAATGGGTGTGGATATCGACGAAGCCGGGGGTGACGATCAGGCCGCGCGCGTCCATCTCCTCGCGGCCGCGCGGCAGGTTTGGCCCGGTGGCGACGATCCGGCCGTTCTGGATCGCCACATCGGCCTCGCGCATCGCATCGCCGCTGCCGTCGACCAGCGTGCCGCCGCGGATGACGAGGTCGATGTCCATGCCGTTCACTCCCTGCCGGTGCCGGCCGCCGTGCCCAATGCTGTGCCAAGTGCGGCGGCGGCGTCATTCAGCGCCTGATCCGCTTCGGCGACAACCCCGAACATGCTGACGAAGCCGTGAAACACGCCGGGATAGACGGTGTAATCCACCGGCACCCCCGCGCCACGCAGGGCCTGCGCATAATGATCGCCTTCATCGCGCAGCGGATCGCATTCCGGGGTCATGATCGTGGCCGGCGGCAGGCCCGACAAATCGGGGGTCCGCAGCGGCGATGCCCATGGGTGCGCGCGATCGGCCGGATCGGCGATGTAGGCCGAAATGCACAGTTCGGAAAAATCCTTGTCGAGGAAATAGCCCTGCCCGAATTCGCGCGCCGATGCGGTTTCGCCCACCATGTCCGCACCCGGATAGAAAAGCAGCTGGTGGCGGATCGCCGGCCCGCCTTCGTCGCGCGCGCGGATCGCGGTGACGGTGGCCAGCGTCCCACCCGCGCTGTCGCCGCCCACCGCGATGCGGCTCGTGTCGAGGCCATGGTCCGCCCCATGCGCCGCCACCCAGCGCAGCGCTGTCAGGGCATCGTCCACGGCCGCCGGGAAAACATGTTCGGGCGCCAGGCGATAATCGACCGAAACGATCGCGCATCCGGCCAGCCGCGCAAGCCGGTGGCACAGCCGGTCGTGGCTATCGATCCCGCAGGCGATGTAGCCGCCGCCATGGTAGAAAACGAGCACCGGTTCGGCAGCGCCCGCCTCCGCCCGGCGATAGATGCGGGCGGGCACGCCACCGGCGTCCACATCGTGCGTCACGATGCGGTCGGCGGGGTCGGCTGGCTGCACCATCTGGGCGCTATAGGCGCGGAATTCGACCGGGCCGATCGCGCTCATATCGGGCGCGCTGGCGTTGAGGTGCGACAGGATCGCAGCGGACGTGGCGTTCAATGGCATGGAAAACCTTCTGTTTCTGCCGTCATGCTGAACTTGTTTGGGCTGGCGCCCGCCTTCGGCTTCAGCATCCACCGTGCCACAAGCGATGTCCCGCCAAGCGGCTGGATGGACCCTGAAACACGTTCACGGTGACGATAAGGGAATGCGGAACGGGCGCCCTTACGCCGCCCGCGCCCGCGCTTCCTTTTCACGGAAATAAGGGATGATCGTCTCGCCCACATGGCGGATCGTTTCCATGATCGCGTCGTGCGGCACGGTGCCCATCTGCATCAACATCAGGCATTCGTCGGCGCCCGCCGCTTCCAGCCGCTCGATATAGGCGATCGCTTCGGCCGGGGTGCCGTAGGCATGGTCCATATTGTACATGTCGGTCGCCGCCGACGTGACGGGGATCTTCGCCTCGTTGAGATAGGCGACCATCGCGGCTTCGGCCTGTTTCACTTCCGCCACATGCTGCTCGGTCGACACATCCTCCACGTCGATTTCGGGCTTGCCGCCGCCGCCATACCAATGGTGGATCGCCTGCGCGAAGAAACGCTGGCCGCGCAGGCCGATCCGCCGCGCCTTGTCGCCATCGTCATTCACGATGATCGGGCAGCCCACCGCCAGATATTCGTTGGCGAAATAACCCACCTGTTTTGCCGGATCGCGCGCCGCGAACGCCTCGCGGTAGATGCGGTTCAGGTCGGCGGTTTCCTCGGGCGTGTTGAACCCCAGCACCATCCCGCCCAGGCCCCGTGATCCCGCCGTGCGCAGCGATTCTTCGCGCGTGCAGGCCATGAACATCGGCGGATGCGGCTGCTGATACGGCTTCGGGTGGATCGGCCGGCGCGGGATCTTGATATAGTCGCCATCATGCTCGATTTCGTCTTCGACCATGATTTTCGGGATCAGATACATGCTTTCGTCGATCATCGGCTGCAATTCGGCCAGATCATAGCCGAAGGTGCCGGCTTCCTGCTGGGTGCCGCCCTTGCCGACGCCGAAATTCACCCGCCCGCGCGACAGGATATCCAGCGTCGCGACCCGTTCGGCCACCTTGACCGGGTGGTTCATCGCCGGCGGCAGGCAGATCACGCCATGGCCGATGCGGATGCGCTTGGTCTGCCCCGCGACGAACGCCAGAAAGGTTTCGGGGGCCGACATATGGGCATATTGCGTCAGCGCGTGATGTTCGACCGCCCAGATCCCATCCAGCCCCATTTCCTCGGCATATAGCGCCTGATCGACCGCTTCGTAAAAGGTGCGCTGTTCGGATTCGCGCGACGTATCGACCATCTGGGCTTCGAAGCAGATCGAGAATTTCATGGCACTCTCCTGGGGCATGGCTCTGCGGCCTTGCTGTATTTATATCATGCTATAACTTTGTGCCAAGCCCAAGTCGGCGCTATGCGCGAAAAGGTGATCGCGCGGGGGCATGATTTATGGAACAAAAACGTGGGCATAGCGGAGTAGAACGACGGCGGCGGGCGATCCTGCAGGCCGCCCGTGCCATGCTCAACCGCGAACCCCTGTCGATGCGCCGGCTGGCCATCGCCGCCGGTGTCAGCCCGGCCACGCCCTATAATCTGTTCGGCACAAAACGCCGGCTGTTCGTGGCGCTTTACGAAGAACAGCGGATCGGCCTGATCACCCGGCTGGAGGCCAGCGACCAGCCCGATGCCTTTGCCCGGATGTTCCACGCCATCCACCTGTTCGGCCGCGAACTGGCCGAAGAACCGGCTTTCTTTCGCGCGCTGTTCGCCACCATCTATGCCAGCGATCCCGATGATGATGCCCCGCGGGGCGAGGATCCGGGCATGGTTTTCTGGCGCGGCCTTGTCGGCCGGTTGAAGGATGAGGGGCTGATGCGCGCGGCGGTGGATGCCGATGCGTTCACCGCCAATTTCGTCTATCTGATCAGCGGCGCGACCCTGGATTGGGTGGAAGCGCGAATCGATGTGGATCGTTGGGAAATGGCGGTCGGCTACGGCCTTGCGCTGGCCGGGATGTCGGTCGCCAGTCCCCATGTCCGCCCGGCGATCGCCGCCCGGCTCGATCGGTTCGAAGCGCGGATCGCTGCGGCCGCCAATTCCGGCCCGGCGCTCGGCCAGCCCGGCTGATCGGGGCTATCAGGCCAGCCAGCCCCGGCGGCGCGCGATGGTTGCGATGCCGGCCAGCAGGATGGCGCCCCCACTCACCATCAGCGGCACGGCCAGGCCAAAGGATGCCAGCGCGCCGCTGAAAAAGACGATCCACCCTTCCAGCGTCAGCAATCCGGCCAGCGATATGATCAGCACCGGCTGCGCCCAGTTTTTGCGGGCCAGCAGACCGAAACTGCCGATCAGGCCGTTGACGGTGCCGATGGCGAATGCACCGCTGATCCAGCCGGGGATCGATGCCGCCGCCGCGCGATCGGCTTCGTTCAGCCCTGCCGCCGGATCGCCGAAGGTGCCAACCGAACTCAGATACATGGCCAGGCCAAAACCGTTCCACAGGATGGCGAGCAGCGCGGCCGCCCTGAACCAGCCGGGCAGCGCTGCGGACGGTGCGATAGCCATGGCCTTGCCTCCATCACGGTAATGCGGCGATGCTGCGCCTCCACGCCCGGCATGGCAATGCGGGGTTATCGCGGAAGATGGGTTTCCGGCGCCCCATGTTCGAACCCCAGTCGATCGGGCAGCGCGACGGCCATGGCGCCATCAGAAAGGGCGATGCCAGCGCCGGCTGCAAAGCGCCCCACGGGCGTCACGTCCAGGCCAAGCCGCGCGCCAGCCGCGCGGATCGCATCGTCGGCCGCCGCAGGCGCTGCCAGGATCAGTTCATAATCATCCCCTGCGGTTGCCGCCGCGATCCGCGTTGCCCGGCCTTCGCCCGCGATGGACCGTAACGCCGGCGACAGCGGCACCGCCGCCAGATCGACCGTCACCGCCAGCCCGCTCGCCGCCGCCATCCGGCCGGCATCGATCAGCAAGCCATCGGATACATCCGCCATCGCATGCGCCAGCGGCGCCACCGCCTGCCCGAATGCAAGGCGCGGCATCGGCCGGCGATAGCGGGTCAGCAATGCGGCCGGTCCATCCCGATCGCCGCGCGCAATCGCAAGGCCGATCCCGGCGTCGCCGATATGCCCGGTCACCCATAGCCGGTCGCCGGCCTCGGCCCCGGCCCGCGAAGGCGCGCCCGTCGCCTGCGCCTGCCCGATCGCCGTCAGCCCCAGCGTGCGCGGCGCGCCCATTGGCATCGCCACCGTATCCCCGCCCAGCAACGGCACATCGAACGCCGCCAGCGCCTCGGCCAGCCCGGCCACGAACCGCGCGTCCCAATCCGTCCCGCCGCCAAAGCCATACCCCATCAGCACGCCCAGCGGAGCCGCCCCCTTGGCCGCCAGATCGGACAGGTTCACCGCCACCAGCTTCCACGCCACATCGCCGGGCGGATCACCGGCCAGAAAATGCACGCCTTCCACCAGCATATCATGCGTCAGCACGATCGCCCCCGCCACCGGCAACACCGCCGCATCATCCACCAACCCCCGCGCGGCCGGATGCGTGGCAAGGCTGCGTAACGCAGCAATGAAATCGGATTCGCGGGTCATGGGGTGGTTCTATCGTGGCGTGGTGGGGTGGGCCATGGGCTATGGCTGAGACTGGCCGGTAGCGGACTGGCGAGTTTCGAAAATGTATTACACGAAAGCTTCCGGAAAAATGAAGGCAACCACTATGTGTCCCGACGCGGGGCAGGACATCCGCAATCAACGGGAAGCTCTAAAACAGCCAAATCAGCGCGTCTTGCGTGTCATCGCAATTTAGTGGCATGCAGCTTCGGCATTTCGGGGGAACGGATAAGTGGCTTTCAAAAGCGAAGTAAGAGACAGCACCATCAACGCATTGCTCGATAAGGCCGCCCAACGAAGCTACCAGCAATATCTGGCCAAAATGACCCTTAAAAAGGTTCGGGGTTTTTCGGATGAGCCGATTTCTTTCGACTTTCCCGTTACTGCCATCATTGGCCCTAATGGCGGTGGAAAAACGACTGTCCTTGGCGCAGCAGGAATTATCCACAGAGCGATTCCGCCTCGAGCGTTTTTCTCGAAGAGCGGTAAGTACGATAGCGGGATGCAGGATTGGTCGATTGAGTACGAAATCGTCGATCGAGAAATTTCCCCTCGTAACTCGCTTCAGAGAACTGCCAGCTTCAAAAGCCTAAAGTGGAACAGAGATGCGCTGAGTCGTCAGGCTCTTCTTTTCGGAGTATCGAGAACGGTTCCCGCGAGCGAGCGGAAAGAATTGCTGGGATGCACGTCTCGCAAGTTTTCTGTTCCTGACGCACGCGTTGCGCCATTTTCCCCTGAGATAAATTCATCAGTTTCGAGGATACTTGGAAAAGATGTGTCCGGATTCAAGGAGATGCAGATTAATGCGAACGGAAACGTTACCTTGTTGACCGGACAAACGTCTACGGGTGTTGGTTATTCTGAATTTCACTTTGGCGCCGGTGAATCAAGTATTATTAGGATGGTTGCAGCGATCGAGGCCGCTAGCGACAATGCGTTGGTTCTAATTGAAGAAATAGAGAACGGCCTTCATCCAGTCGCAACAATCAGATTAGTGGAATATCTGATCTGGGCCGCCGAGCGAAAGAAGATTCAGGTGATCTTCACGACGCACTCAAACGAGGCACTGCGCCCCCTCCCGAGCAAGGCCGTATGGTCAGCCACTAAAGACAAGTTGTTTCAAGGAAAACTCGATGTTGCCTCTCTCAGGGCGATCACGGGTCAGATTGAAACTGCGTCGGTCATCTTTGTTGAGGACGATTTTGCAAAGATTTGGATGGAAGCGATCCTGCGGCAGAGCAATCGGACTATCATCGACCACTTCCAAGTTCACGCTATGTCAGGTGATGGCACAGCGGTCGCGATGAACAAGTATCATAATGATAACCCGTCCATCACTGTCCCGTCCGTGTGCGTTATCGATGGTGACTCCCGGCAAGATGCTAGTGACGAAAAACGGGTGTATAGACTACCAGGCGAAGCTCCTGAAGCATACGTTTTTGATAATTGCTTGGATATATGGTCGGTTATCGGCGGAAAGCTATCAGTGGCTTTGCTGCAGCGCTTTGAAGAAAGCGAGAAAGTTCTGGAGGTGTGCAAAGACGTGAGGCGCACCAACAAGGATACACACCTGCTGTTTTCGCAAGTCGGGGAAACTCTAGGTTTGGTTCCTGAGCGTACTGTTGCTGCGGCGTTCACAACGCTTTGGGCTCAAGTAAACACAGAGGTTGTTCAAGGAATCATCACAAAAGTAGCACAGGGAGCTGAAGCCCTCACCCCTGCGTCACCCGTTTGAACGGATGACAGCTTTTGGGATCGGGCAACACATTGGCGAACGGCAAAAAGTGGCGCATTGCAGTCGTAAGGTCGCAACATAACTGATCTACCCGCCCGCCATGTCAGTTTTGTGCTGGCATGGCGTGCGGGTTTGGGCGTCGTTGGTCCGCAGACTTGGTTTATCCCGCCCGCACAGCCTTCGCTACCGCGTCGAGCAGGCCGTTCACAAAGCCCTTTTCGCGCTTGTCGTAGAAGGCGTCGGCGACGTCGACATATTCGCTGATCACGGTTGCGGTCGGCACGTCGATGCGGGCGATCAGTTCGTAGGTGCCGGCGCGCAGGATCTGGCGCATCGGCTTGTCCAGCCGCTCGATCGTCCAGCCGCTGGCGAGCTTGGCGGTGATCGCGCCGTCGATTTCCTCGCGCCGGGCGTCGACGCCGCGGACGAGATCGTCGAAGAAATCACTTTCGGCGTGGGTGTAGGTCACGTCCTCGATCGTCCGGCCCAGCCGGTGCTGGTGAAACTCGTTCAGCAACTGCGGGATGGGCGTGTTTTCCATCTCGCGCTGGTACAGCGCCTGGACGGCGGCAAGGCGCGCGGCGGATCGCGCGCGGGAACGTTCGTTGGGCTTGGTCATAATCTTGCAGCTACCGATAATGCGTGGGCGGGCAAGCCTTCTGCGTTCGCCAAGGCGACGGCGGCCGGCCCGATGCGGGCGATGGAGGCGGCGTCGCAGGCCAGAAAGCTCGTGCGCTTGACGAAATCCAGCACCGACAGGCCGGATGAAAAACGCGCGCGCCGGCCGGTCGGCAGCACATGGTTCGGCCCGCCGACATAATCGCCGACGGCCTCGGGGGTGTAACGGCCCAGGAACACCGATCCGGCGTGGCGGACGGCTTCGAACAGCGGTTCGGGGTCGGCCACCGCCAGTTCCAGATGCTCGGGCGCCAGCCGGTCGATCAGGGGCGGGGTGTCGGCCAGGTTTCCAACAAGGATGATCGCGCCATTGGCATTCCAACTGGTCGCCGCCGTCGCACCTGTCGAAAGCGTCTCAAGCTGACGCTCTACTTGTGCCGCCACCGCATCGGCGAAGGCCGCGTCATCGGTGAACAGGATCGACTGGCTGGTCGGATCATGCTCGGCCTGGCTCAGCAGGTCGGCGGCGATCCACGCGGGATCATTGGCGCCATCGGCCACCACCACGATTTCCGATGGCCCGGCCACCATGTCGATCCCGACGACGCCGTACAACTGGCGCTTCGCCTCGGCCACCCAGGCGTTGCCGGGGCCGACGATCACATCCACCGGCGCGATCCTGTCGGTGCCATAGGCCAGCGCGGCAATCGCCTGCGCCCCGCCGACCCGCCACACTTCATCGACACCTGCGATTTCGGCGGCGGCCAGCACCAGCGGGTTTGTTTCGCCTTTCGGTGTCGGCGTCACCATCGCCAGCCGGCCGACACCCGCCACCTTGGCCGGGATCGCGTTCATCAGCACCGATGACGGGTAGGCCGCCCGCCCGCCGGGCACATACAGGCCCGCTGCATCCACCGCCCGCCACCGCGCGCCCATCCGTACACCTGCTGCATCCACCGTTTCGCTATCGGCGGGGCGCTGGCCGGCGTGATAGGCGCGGATGCGTTCCGCCGCGAGTTCGAGTGCGGTGCGCAGATCGGCCGGCAGCCCATCGAGCGCGGCCTGTCGTTCTTCGCGCGATACCTGCCAGCCGGTCTGGTCAAGGTCATGGCCGTCGAACCGCGCCGTCAGGTCGGCCAGTGCCGCATCGCCCCGCGTACGCACATCGGCACGGATCGCAGATACGGCGCGCGAGACATCCTCGTCGGCTTCGCGGCGCGCGTTCACCAGATCGGCGAAGGCGGTGGCAAAACCCGGGTCTCGACTGTCGAGCCTAATCGGCATTTTGCGCCCCTTCGGCCACCAGCGCGCGGAAGGCTTCGACCAGCGGAGCGATTTCGCCGGCACGCGTCTTGAAGGCGGCGCGGTTGACGATCAGGCGGGCGGACACCTCGCAGATCGTCTCGACCTCGACGAGGCCATTTTCCTTGAGCGTGCGGCCCGATGACACCAGGTCGACGATCCGGCTGGCGAGGCCGAGCACGGGGGCGATCTCCATCGCGCCGTTCAGCTTGACGCATTCGGCCTGCACCCCGCGTGCGGCGAAGTGACGGCGGGTGAGGCCGGGATATTTGGTCGCAACCCGCACATGGCTCCACTCGCGCGGATCGTCCTGCGCGGCCAGCGCGACCGGTTCCGCCACCGAAAGGCGGCAGCGGCCGATGCCGAGATCGACGGGCGCATAGATTTCCGAATAATCGAATTCGTCGAGCACGTCCGATCCGACGATGCCGATCTGCGCCGCGCCATGCGCGACGAAGGTGGCGACGTCGAAGGCGCGCACGCGGATCAGCCCGACATTCGGGTCGTTGGTGGCAAAGCGCAGCGCGCGGCTATTCTCGTCCGAGAAGGCCGCTTCGGGCACGACGCCGACGCGCGCCAGCATGGGCAGCGTCTCGACGAGGATGCGCCCCTTCGGAATTGCGATGATGATCGGATTGGCCATGGCGCGGGCGGCTTAGTCGCTCGCGCCGTTCTCCGCAAGGAAAGCGCGGCCGGTCACGCGGCTTCGGACGGCGCGCGCGCCTTGATCGCCAGCGCGTGAACCCGTTCGCGAAGCAATTCGGCGAGTGCTGTGTTCACCGCACGTTGCCGGGCGACGCGGTTCTGCCCTTCAAATGCGGCGGCGACGATTTCGACGGTGAAGTGCGATTCGCCGCGCGAATCATGGCCGGCATGGCCGCGATGCTTTTCGCTGTCGTCGATCACGGCGAGGCGCTGGGGGGACAAAGCGGCCGTCAGGCGGCGGTGAATTTCAGTGGCAACAGGGCCGGTGGGAATGTCGGTCATTCGCCCTATATAGCCGGTTCGACAGGAAGCAGCAGAGACGAAAATTGGCGGACGCGGACAGCAATGGTAGGCGACGGCACGACCGGTTTCACGGCCGTATCGGCACGGGTGATCGGCTGTGCAGCCACGCCGCCTGCGTGGAACCGGGCGAATTTCGCGCGCCCGGCGTCAGCATGTCGGGGTTTGACGGGCCGGGCGACTGGCGCTGGTTTTGCCTTGATCACATCCGCGCGTTCAATGCCGGATATAATTTCTTCGAAGGAATGACGGCCGACGAGATCGAGGCCGAACAGCGCCCTTACGCCGGCTGGGCGCGCGAAACGCGGGCCTTTGCGAGTGCAGCCGACACGGCCGGGCCGCGCTGGGCCGACTTCATCGATCCGCTGGACGCGATCAACGCGCGCTTCGCCGAAGCCAGGCAGGTGCGCCCCGATGGCCGGCCACTGAACGATGCCGATCGCAAGGCGCTGAAGGTGCTGGGGCTGAAGGCGGACGCCGATCGCGCGATCATCCGCAAACGCTACACCGAACTGGTGCGCCGCTATCATCCTGATCGCAATGGCGGCGACCGAACCCACGAGAAGGCTTTGCAGGACGTGATCAGCGCCTATACGCATCTCAAGTCCGCACCGGCCTTTGCCTGATTCAACCCGAGAGTAGAGCCATGTCCGATCTGTCCAACACCCAGCCCGATAGCCGCGCCGCGCCGGTGCTCGATGCACCCGACCGGATGGTGAAGGTGCGCGACGCGTTCGGCATCGACAGCGACATGGAAGTGCCCGCTTTTTCCGAAGCGGACGAACGCGTCCCCGATCTCGACCCCGCTTATGTGTTCGATCCGGATACCACCCTGGCGATCGCGGCGGGCTTTGCGTTCAACCGCCGCGTGATGGTGCAGGGCTATCACGGCACCGGCAAATCGAGCCATATCGAGCAGGTGGCGGCCCGGCTGAAATGGCCGTGCATCCGCATCAACCTCGACGCGCATATCAGCCGGATCGACCTGATCGGTCGAGACGCGATCGTGCTGCGTGACGGCCAGCAGATCACGGAGTTCCGCGAAGGGCTGCTGCCATGGGCGTTGCAGACGCCGACCGCTTTGGTGTTCGACGAATATGACGCCGGACGCCCGGACGTGATGTTCGTGATCCAGCGCGTGCTGGAAACCGAAGGCAAGCTGACCCTGCTCGATCAGAATCGCGTGATCCGGCCGAACCCGTATTTCCGCTTGTTCGCTACCGCCAACACGGTGGGTCTGGGCGATACGACCGGCCTGTATCACGGCACCCAGCAGATCAATCAGGGCCAGATGGACCGCTGGAACATCGTGGTGACGCTGAACTACCTGCCGGCGGCAACCGAGGCGCAGATCGTGCTCGCCAAATCGGGCGAATATGACAAGCCGGATGGCAAGAAGATCGTCGAGAATATGGTGAAGGTGGCGGACATGACCCGTCAGGGCTTCATCGCCGGCGACATTTCCACCGTGATGAGCCCGCGCACGGTGATTTCGTGGGCGCAGAATGCATTGATCTTCAACGATGTCGGCTTCGCGTTCCGCCTGTCGTTCCTGAACAAGTGTGACGAGGCGGAACGCCCGCTGGTGGCGGAATATTATCAGCGCGTGTTCGGCAAGGATCTGCCCGAAAGCGTGGTGGGCAAGGCGTGAGCGGCACCCATCCCGTGAGGCGGGTGGGGTAAATGGCTGAACTTACCCCCCTCGAATCCTTCCGCCAGGTGCTGGCTGGCACGGCGCGTGCGCTGGCGCATGAGCCGGAGGTTGAAGTCGGCTATACCGCTGACGCGCCGGTGACCTTGGGCAAGGCGATCAAGGTTCCGATGCCGGCGCGATCACTGCCGGTCGATCAGGTGGCCGAGGTGCGGGGTTTTGCCGATGGCGCGGCGCTCAGGTTGCGTCATCATAATGCGGCGCTGCATGCACGCGTCGCGCCGGCCGAGGCGGTGGCGCGCGCTGCGTTCGATGCGATCGAACAGGCGCGGGTCGAAGCGATCGGCGCGCGGGCGATGGCGGGGGTGCGCGCCAATCTGGGCCATGCGCTGGACGTGCGGCTGAAATCCGATCCACTGACCCGCGCCCGCACGCGGGATGAAGTGCCTTTGTCCTCCGCATTGGGGTTGATGGTGCGCGAGCGGCTAACCGGTGAGCCGGTTCCGCAGGCGGCGCAATATGGCCTGTCGCTGGTGCGCGACTGGATTGAGGAGAAAGCCGGTCACGATCTGGATGCGCTGGGCCTGACGCTGGACGATCAGGTGGCCTTCGCCAAACTCGCCACCCGCTTGCTCGAAGACCTTGAACTGGTCGACGGTGAAATGCTGCCCGATGACGAGCAGGAAGCGGGCGAGGAAGGCGAAGGCGACGATCAGGATCAGGGCGACGACGGCGACGACAGCGAGGATGACGGCGCCGGCCAGTCCGACGCGCCGATGGACGCGCGTGCCGAGGCCCGCGACGAAGCGACCGAGGATGGCGACAGCGTCGACATGAACGACGATGCGCAATCCGAAATGGAAAGCGATGACGGGGACGAAGGCGAGCAGGGCACGATGCCGATGCGGCCCAATCGCCCCCCGGCCGAACCGGGCCCGCAATTCGATTACAAGGCCTATGCCGCCGAATTCGATGAAGTCGTTACCGCGACCGAATTGTGCGAAGAAGAAGAACTGACCCGGCTGCGCGCCTATCTCGACCAGCAACTTGTGCATTTGCAGGGCGCGGTGACGAAGCTGGCCAATCGGCTGCAACGGCGGTTGATGGCGCAGCAGAATCGCAGTTGGGATTTCGATCAGGAAGAAGGCCTGCTGGATGCCGCGCGGCTGGCGCGCATCGTGATCGATCCCACCCATTCGCTATCCTACAAGGTCGAACGCGAAACCGATTTCCGCGATACGGTGGTGACCTTGCTGATCGATAATTCGGGGTCGATGCGCGGGCGGCCGATTTCGATCGCGGCGATTTCGGCCGATATCATGGCGCGCACGCTGGAACGGTGCGGGGTGAAGACCGAAATATTGGGCTTCACCACCCGCGCGTGGAAGGGCGGGCAGGCGCGGGAGAAATGGCTGGCCAATGGGCGGCCACCGGCGCCGGGCCGGCTCAATGATCTGCGCCACATCGTCTATAAGCGGGCCGACGAACCATGGCGGCATGCGCGCAAAAATCTCGGCCTGATGATGCGCGAAGGGCTGCTGAAGGAAAACATCGACGGCGAGGCGCTGCTTTGGGCGCACGACCGGATCATCGGCCGCGCCGAAGACCGCAAGATCCTGATGGTGATTTCGGATGGCGCGCCGGTGGATGATTCCACGCTGTCGGTGAACAGCGGTTCCTATCTCGAAAAGCATCTGCGGCAGGTGATTGCTTGGATCGAAAACCGCTCGCCGGTCGAACTGGTAGCGATCGGCATCGGCCATGATGTGACGCGTTATTATGCCCGCGCGGTGACGATCATGGATGCCGAACAACTGGGTGGCACGATGGTCGAGCAATTGGCCGGGCTGTTCGATACCGATACACGGGGGCGGTAGATAAAACAGGGGCCGGGATCCCTGGTGGAACCCCGGCCCAGCCCCCCGATACGCTACGCGAGGGGTACGCAACAGTTACGCAACTTTCAGGTCAGCAATCCCGGTCGATCGCGCGGCCGGCGAGGGCGCCGACACCCGCGCCGATGATCGCGCCGGTGGTGCCGTCACCGCGGCCATTGCGGCCATTGCCGATTTCGTTGCCGAGCAGGCCGCCTGCGATCGCGCCGATGATCGTGCCGCCGGTGCCCTTGTCGCGGCAGCGGCTGCCATAATGACGGCGGTCGTTATAATAGCCGCTATTGCCACGATAATAACCGCGGTCGCCGCGGTAATGGCCCCGATCCCCGCGATAATAGCCGCGATCGCCACGAACCTGCTGGTAATAGCCGTTGTCATAGCCATAACCACCGCCATAGCCGCGTGCTTCGGCGGATGCCGGGACCATGGTGGCTGCCGTCAGCGCTGCGACGGCGGAAAAAGCGATCGTCCTGAACATGACTGAACTCCTTGCCCGTTCTGTCGGCGCCGCCGGTGGGATCGGGATGCGATCCCGCCGCCAGCCTGTGTCGACTTCACAACCCTTATGCGGCGATTCGCGTGAGTTGTGGCTGAACGGACTTGTTGGCCTGCGTTCAGCTTGGAACCCGGTGGCCCGCCGGGCTAAGCTGTCGCGGATGCGAACCATATTGGCATTGGCGGCGGCCACGTTGATGGCGGGCGGGGCCAGCCCGTTGTCATCGGATGACGGGGCGGCGATCGTCGCGCGGGCGGTGCCGCTGGACCGCGACGATCCGGCGCGGGTGCGTGTGGGCGGGCTGACCTACATGGGCGGCTGGGTGCTGACGAGCGCGCACCGACGCTTTGGCGGGCTGTCTTCGCTGACGGTGGATGAAGGCGGCCTGCTGGGCCTAAGCGACAAGGGCGGGGTGTTCCGCCTCATCGCACAACACGGCCGTCCGCCGGCGGGGCATGGTGTCGGCGTCCTGCCCGATGGGCCGATGGCGGGCCGCGACAGCGAATCCGCAGTGCGCGGGCCGGACGGGACGCTGTGGGTGGGGTTTGAAGGGGTGAACGCGATCTGGCGCTATGATACCGCGCTATCGCGGACGACAGGCCATGTTGCTCCGCCTGCCATGGCGGACTGGCCACGCAATGGCGGGCCGGAGGCGATGGTGCGGCTGCCCGACGGGCGCTTTCTGATCTTTTCGGAGGACGGCGATGGGGGCAGCCTTGGCTGTCATGCCGCGCTGATCTTTCGCGGCGATCCAGTGGAGGGCGGCGCGGCGGAACGCTTCTGCTATCGGCCGCCCGCTGGTTATGTGATCACCGATGCGGTGCTGCTGCCCGACGGGCGCCTGCTGGCCCTCAACCGGCGTTATACGCTGCTGGATGGCGTTTCGGCGGTGCTATCGATCATCGACCGACACGCGATTCGCGCAGGCGCAAAGGTCGAGAGCCGCGAAATCGCGCGGCTGACTCCACCGTTGACGGTCGATAATATGGAGGCGCTGGCAGTGACGCAGGAAAACGGCCGGACAATCCTGTGGATCGCATCCGACGATAATTTCAGCCGCGCCCAGAGGACGTTGCTGCTGCGTTTCCGCCTCGATTGATCTGAAGTCGCGGGCGGAACGATCCGCCCGCGGAAAAGATCAGGCCGCGGCCTTCTTCGCGACTTCGCGCTTCAGGCGACGTGCGCGCAGCGACAGCTTGTCGTCGTTGGTCTTCAGCAGCCAGTTGTCGAGACCGCCGACATGCTCGACCGAGCGCAGGCCGTGCGTCGAAACGCGCAGCTTGACGCTTTCGCCCAGCGCATCCGACATCAGCGTCACATTCTGCAGGTTCGGCAGAAAGGTCCGCTTGGTCTTGTTGTTCGCGTGGGAAACATTGTGTCCCACCTGCCGGCCCTTGCCGGTCAGCTCGCAGATGCGCGCCATGTCATTTCGTCCTAGGTATACGGTTGCCCGGAAAGTGCGGGCGGATACCTGCCGTTGAGAGATTCGTCAACCGTGATGGCCGCGACGGCAGAGACCATTGATGCAACTCTTGGCCCGCACGCTTCGTTATAGCCCCGTTCCATGACGGACAAGGAGCGTGCAGCATGCGGAATGGTGTTCTTATCGTCCTGATCGCAATCGTCGCGATTGTCGGCGCCTTCGCGTTCGGCCTGATTGATATCAACCAGACCAAGGAAACCAGATTGCCCGAAATTGCCGTGGAGGGCGGGCAGGCGCCCGCGTTCGACGTGAAGACGGCGAAGGTGGATGTCGGTACGACAACCACCAGCGTGGACGTGCCCAAGGTCGAGGTCGGCACCACCAAGGAAGAGGTGAAGGTGCCGACGGTAGAGGTGAAGAAGGCGGAATAAATCCGATTCGATGGCAGCGCGAGGCCCGGTCCTGGCTGATCGGGACTCGCGCGCGGCAGGGCTGGGCGTTACATCCGCACGATGGTTTTTCCCCTGCCGGATCCGATGCGCCACGCCCTCGACCTCGCCCATGCCGCGGCGGCGGCGGGGGAGGTGCCGGTCGGAGCGGTGATGATGCGCGACGGCGTCGTCGTGGCGACTTCGGCCAACGCGATGCGCGGCGGGATTGATCCAACCGCCCATGCCGAAATGCTCGCGATTCGCCGTGCCGCCGAAGCAATCGGCAGCGAGCGGCTCGACCAATGCGATCTGTGGGTGACGCTGGAGCCGTGCGCGATGTGCGCGGGTGCGATCGCCTTGTCGAGGGTACGGCGGCTTTATTATGCCGCGCCTGATCCCAAAGGCGGCGCCGTGGCCCATGGCCCAATGCTGTTCAGCCAGCCGACCTGTCATCACCGTCCCGAAATATATACCGGCATCGGTGAGGGCGAGGCCGCGGCGATGCTGCGCGCGTTCTTCAGCGAGCGGCGATAGACCGAAAAAAAAGGCGCCCGGTGGCAGCGGGCGCCCTTGTTTGAGTGTCGCGTATGCTCGCCCGGCGTCAGCCGGTGGTGTCCTTGACGGGGACGATCTTGATTTCGACGCGGCGGTTCTGCGCGCGGCCATCGGGGGTGGCGTTCGAGGCGATCGGCTGGCTGGCGCCGAAGCCCTGCGTGCCGATGCGCGCGCGGTTCACGCCGCGGGTCGAGAGATAATCGGCCACCGATTTCGCGCGATTTTCCGACAACGGGATGTTGATCGCATCATTCCCGCTCGAATCGGTGTGGCCGTACACGTCGACATAGGTCTGGTTGTAGCTCGCCAGCGTCTGCGCGACTTGATCCAGGGTCGAACGGAAATGCGGTTCGATCGTGTAGCTGTTGGTGGCGAAGGTAATGCCCGACGGGATGTTGAGCAGGATTTCGTCGCCTTCGCGCTTGACCTCGACGCCGGTGCCGGCGGTTTTTTCGCGCAGTTCGCGTTCCTGCTTGTCCATATAGCCGCCGATCGCGCCCCCGGCGATCGCACCGATACCCGCGCCGACGATCGCTTCGGTGCGATTGTTGCGGCCGCCGACCAGCGCGCCGGCCCCCGCGCCCAGCGCTGTGCCGGCCAGCGCGCCGATCGCCGCCTTGGACAGCTTGCGCTCCCCGGTCACGGGATCGGTGGTGCAGGCTGTCGTCACCAGTGCCGCGAAGGCGAGTGTCACCCCGGTCAGCTTGGTTGTGATCCGCATGGAGAGTGTCCCTTTCCCTTGAATGATAGTGGCAAAACTTCTGCCATGGGGCGTTTGTTCCGCTGCCGTGCTGAACCTAACCTGATGCAGTTGTTGTGGACCAGCAAGATTCCGTTCTATGGGGGATCCGCGCCATGCCGCCAGATATTCCCCTCCAACCATTTCCTTGGGCCGATTGTGCGATCATCCTCGCGCTGGTCGCATTGAATGGTGTCTTCGCCATGTCGGAGCTGGCGATCGTCTCGTCGCGCAAGCCGCGCCTGGAAGCGATGGCCCGCGCGGGCCGTAAAAGCGCTCGCTGCGCGCTGGATCTGGCTGCCGATCCCGGAAAGTTCCTGTCGACCGTGCAGATCGGTATCACGCTGATCGGCATTTTGGCGGGCGCCTATTCGGGCGCGAGCCTAGGCGGGCCGGTGGGTGATCGATTGGCGTTGATCGGCGTGCCGCCTGCGGCTGCGGGCGAACTTGGATTCGGCCTTGTCATCGCCGTCACCACCTATTTGTCGCTGATTATCGGCGAACTGGTGCCCAAGCAGTTCGCGCTGCGGTCGCCTGAGCCGATCGCTGCGCTGGTCGCTTTGCCGATGCTGTGGCTGTCGAAGGCGACAGCGCCGGTCGTCTGGCTGCTCGACCGATCAAGCGCGCTGATTTTTCGTCTCGCCGGATTGAACCGCGAATCAGACAGCCATGTGACGGCGGAGGAATTGCACCTGATCGTCGCCGAAGCATCGAATGCCGGCGTGATTGAGGAAAGCGAGCGTGCGATCATTTCCGGTGTCGTGCGGCTGGCCGACCGGCCGGTGCGCGAAGTGATGACCCCACGCACCGAAATCGAATGGATTGACGCCAGCGTCGCCGCCGATGAGATTCGCGATCAGCTGCTGGCGATGCCGCACAGCCGGATGCCGGTGGCCGATGGGTCGGTCGACGAGATATTCGGGGTGGTGCAGGCGCGTGATATCGTCGCTGCGCTGCTGGCGGGCCGTCCGCTTGATGTGCGGGCCTTATCGCGGCCGGCGCCGGTGGTGCCTGATCAGATGGATGCGATGAACGCGCTTGAAGCGCTGCGCGAGGCGGCGGTGCCGATGGCGCTGGTCCATGACGAATATGGCCACTTCGAAGGCGTGGTGACGCCAGCCGACCTGCTTTCGGCGATTGCGGGCGAATTTGTGTCGGATCAGGGCGAGGGCGAAGGCCCGGCCTTGTTCGAGCGCGAGGATGGCAGCTGGCTGATTTCGGGATCGGCGGCGGCGGACATCATGGCCGAACGGCTGGGGCTGAGCCTGCCCGAAGATCGTGACTATGCGACGACCGCTGGTTTTGTGCTGTCGGTGCTCAAGCACCTGCCGATGGTCGGTGAGCGGTTTGTCGCCGATGGCTGGCAGTTCGAGGTGGTCGACATGGATGGCCGCAAGATCGACAAGCTGCTGGCCAGCCCGGACGGTGTGGCACGGGGCCGGTAAAATCCCTCGCCGGCATTCATCCGGCGCCCCGCAGCGGGGACGCCGGAGACATGGATATCAGCTTTCGCCCATCGGTTCCGACTGGAGCTGGATATAATTCTGGATACCCATGCGTTCGATCATGTCGAACTGCTTTTCGAGCATGTCGACATGATCTTCCTCGCTGTCGAGAATGTGGGCGAGCAGATCGCGGGTCACGAAATCGCGCACGCTTTCACAATATGCGATGGCGTCGCGCAGCAGCGGGATGCCTTCATTTTCCAGATCGAGATCGGCCTTGAGGATTTCTTCGACGGTTTCGCCGATCTTGAGACGGCCGAGAAGCTGAAAATTGGGCAGGCCATCCAGAAACAGGATACGTTCGGACAGCTTGTCCGCATGCTTCATTTCGTCGATCGATTCGCCATATTCGAACTTGGCGAGTTTCGACACGCCCCAATGTTCGAGCATGCGATAATGGAGGAAATATTGGTTGATCGCGGTCAGCTCATTCTTGAGCACCTCGTTCAAAAAGTCGATGACCTTGGGGTCGCCCTTCATGTCGAATCTCCGGATATGCGGGCGCAAGCATAACCGAAATGAGCCTGAAAATCACGGAAAAATGGCTGATTTCCGCCGTTTTTCAATGTGCAAGCGTTACGCAGTAGCGCGTTCGGATGCGATGATCTCGCGTGCGAATGGTACGCATTGACCGCACCGTGCGCGCCGACCGAGCGACGCATAAGCCTGACAGGGCGAATCATGGCCTGCGCGGGCCGCTGCCCGGACATCCTTTTCGCGTAACGCGTTGCAAACGCAAACGACCATCACCGTCTCTCCGTTCGTTGAGACGTTGATAGCGCTACTGAGAGTGCCTCGCAATATCCTGATTGCGGATCGGCTGTTTTTTCCCACGGGCGAGCGTGCGCCACAGCCATTCCAGCGGGCCGTAAGCATGGCGATCGAGCCACGGCTTGCTCCATCCCAGCATCAGCCCCCACATCGCCACGACCACGCCCAGCAGGGCGAAGCGATCGAGCCGGCCGAACATCCCCAGGCCATAGCCATAGAATAATCCGGTCATCAGCAGGCTGGAGCCGAGATAATTGGTGAAGGCGGCGCGGCCGGCAGCGGCAACGCGGGCGCGCAAGGCCGACGGTGGCCCCGTCAGCCAGTAAAGCGCGAGGGCCGCGTGGCCAAGCAACAGGAACGGGCGGGTGAGCGCGCCGAGGGGGAGGGCCGCGGCGAACATCATGCGGGCGTCGAAACCCGACAGCCAGCACCCCCACGCGATCAAAAGCGTGACCGGCAGGCCAATGGCATAACCAACCATTGCGACGCGGGCATATAGCAGGCGGCCCCACCCACCGGTGAGGAAGCCGCTGCGCAAACCCGCCATGCCGAGCAGCATCAGCCCGAGCGTTTCGGAACCGAACAGCAATGCCTGGGTGAACGGAAGCCCGCCCATCGTGGCGAAGCGATAGCCGACGATTTCCCAATAGCTGCCGCGAAAGGCCGCGAGTTCGCTGGCGATGGCGGCGGGCGCAGGGATGCCGAAGCCGTCCTGCAAGGCGCGTGCAGAGGCGCCGTCCGGCCCTTCGGCGAGCATGGCGGCGAGCAGGGTGAAGAAGATGATGGCCTGCAGGCCGATCAGGCCCAGCCCGGCGCGTACCAGCGTGCGGGTGGAGGCTTCGCTGAAGAACCATGCGGCACAGCCGATGGCGGCGTAGAGGACGAGGATGTCGCCGTGCCAGATCAGGTAGAAATGGACGAGGCCGAAACCGAACAGACATGCCATCCGCCGGAAATGTACCGAATCGCCATCCGCTCCGGCGACCCGCGCGCGCTGGAGCACGAGCAGCAGGCTCGCTCCGAACAGCATCGAGAACAACCCGCGCATCTTGCCATCGACCAGCACAAATTCCACCGCCCACAAGGCGATATCGGCCGTAGCGCCGGATCCATAAGCCAGCGGGTTGAAATAGGCCGCCTGCGGCAAGGCAAAGCCGGCGATGTTCATCAACAGGATGCCCATCACGGCCAGCCCGCGCAGACCATCCAGCGCGATCAGGCGCGGTGGTGGGGAGGGGAAATGATCAGTCATGCGGGCAGGATCGGTTTCATCGGCGGCGGCGTTGAATGGCCGCGCCACAACCGGCCGGGACCGGACTGCGCGGGGGTTAAGTTGAGGAAGTTGAGGATTGCCATCGCCGTCCGCCACGTCCCTTGAAGCGGCTGGCTGTAGCGGCGTGATTCGGGCTTGTCACAGGGGATGATCATGGCACGATTCGTTGCATGAATGCGCCTGTGTAGGACAGGCTTTATGGGGAAACGTGCGGGGGCGGATAAGGGGCCAGCGATGCACGCATGTAGACGGTCCCGCTCGCCCCACTGAGTGACTGGCGCGGGGATTGGCCGACGACTAAAGCAGGCCCAATGATCCGTATCACCGAATTGGCGCTGCCGCTCCACCATGCCGACGATGAAATCCCGGCAGCGATCTGCAAGCGATTGCGGATCACGCCGCGAGACTTGATCCGCTATGTCGTGGCCCGACGCGCGCATGACGCGCGCGACAAAACCGATATCCAGCTGGTCTATTCGATCGACCTGAACGTGAAGAACGAAGCGGCCGTGCTCAAGCGTTTCAGCCGTGATCGCAACGTCCAGCCAACACCCAACACGCATTATCGCCATGTGCGCCAGGCGCCGGTGGATGGACCGCGCCCGGTGGTGATCGGTGCGGGGCCGTGCGGCCTGTTCGCGGCGTTGATCCTTGCGCAGATGGGCTTTCGCCCCATCATCCTTGATCGTGGCAAAGTGGTGCGCGAACGGACCAAGGATACGTGGGGCCTGTGGCGGCGCAGCGAACTGAACCCCGAATCGAACGTGCAGTTCGGCGAAGGCGGCGCGGGCACCTTTTCCGACGGGAAATTGTACAGCCGGATCAAGGATCCACGGCATCTTGACCGCAAGGTTTTGACCGAATTCGTGAAAGCGGGCGCCCCGCCCGAAATCCTGACCGAAGCGCATCCCCATATCGGCACCTTCCGGCTGGTGACGATGGTCGAAAGCCTGCGCGAGACGATCGAGGGGCTGGGCGGCGAATATCGATTCTCCACCCGTGTCGACGGCCTCGACATCGCAACCGATGGGCAGGGCGGGCGGCGCATATGCGGCCTGCACCTGAGCAATGGCGACTATCTGGAAGCCAGCCGGGTGGTGCTGGCGATCGGGCATAGCGCGCGCGATACGTTTGCGATGCTTCGCGATGCCGGCGTGTATGTGGAGCCAAAGCCATTTTCGATCGGCGTCAGGATCGAACATCCGCAATCCTGGATCGACAAGGCCCGGTTTGGCAGGGACGCCGGCAACCCGATCCTTGGCGCTGCCGAATATCATATCTCGCACCACGCCAAGAACGGCCGCACGGTTTACAGCTTTTGCATGTGCCCCGGTGGCACGGTCGTGGCGGCGACGTCCGAGGTGGGCCGGGTCGCGACCAATGGCATGAGCCAATATTCGCGCAACGAACGCAACGCCAATTCGGGGTTCGTGGTCGCGATCGATCCTGCACGCGATTATCCGGGCGATCCGCTGGCCGGGATCGCGTTCCAGCGCCACTGGGAAACGGCCGCCTATGTTGCGGGTGGATCCAATTACAAGGCGCCCGCGCAACGGGTGGGCGATTTCTTGGCCGGCAGGCCATCGGAAACGCTGGGCATCGTCACCCCGTCTTATCGGCCCGGCGTGCAGCCGACCGATCTTGCGCAATGCCTGCCCGAGTTCGCGGTAGCGGCGATGCGCGAGGCGCTGCCCGTGTTCGGGCGGCAGATCGCCGGTTTCGATCACCCCGACGTCGTGATGACGGGGGTCGAAACGCGCACATCGTCGCCCGTGCGGTTCACACGCGGCGAGAATTTTCAAAGCCTGAATACGGCCGGGCTGTTTCCGGCGGGCGAGGGTGCCGGATATGCCGGGGGCATCCTTTCGGCGGCGGTGGATGGCATCAAGGTTGCGGAAGCGGTGGCGTTGAGCATCGGTGAGCCTGCGCCAGCGCCATGACGCTGATCCTGTTCAACAAGCCATATGGCGTCTTGTGCCAGTTCACCGATCGCGGGACCGCCGGATCGACCCGGCCGACTTTATCGGGGTTTATCGACGTGCCGGGGACGTATCCGGCGGGGCGGCTCGATTTGGATAGCGAAGGCTTGCTGCTGCTCACCGATGACGGCCGGCTGCAAGCGCGCATCGCCGATCCCAGGTTCAAGATGGCGAAGACCTATCTGGTCCAGGTTGAGGGCGACGTGGCGGAGAATGCCCTTGCCGCGCTTCGGCGCGGGGTTCGGCTGAAGGACGGGCTGACGCGTCCCGCTGAAGCTGAGCGCATCGCCGATCCTGAATTATGGCCGCGCGATCCGCCGGTGCGTTTTCGCAAGAGCGTGCCGGATTGCTGGATCAGGCTCACGATTCGCGAAGGCCGCAACCGGCAGGTGCGCCGGATGACGGCCGCGATCGGCCATCCGACCCTGCGGCTCGTACGCTGGAGCATCGGCGACTGGTCGCTCGATGGAATCCAGCCGGGCGAATGGCGATACCAGCCCGCTTGAACATCATCTTCGAAGGCGCCAGCCGCGTCCGCACCCGCAAGGGGGGGGAGGCTGCCCCGGTGATGGGGTGCACCATGCTCCCCCCTCGCGCCGCATGGCCGGGGGGAGCATGGTATCGACCAATCAGGCCAGTGCGGCGTCCGAACCCGTGCCCATCAGCGCGGGGAAGAAGCCTTCATGCGCGGTGCGCAGATCGGCCAGCGCCACGCCGGCAACAGTGGTGCCGCCGGTGGTGCCGATCCGGGTGACGGGCACGCCGGCAGCCACGATCGCATCCGGATTGCTGGTGGTGACGACGTAGCAGCCCTGATCTTCACCGAACGCGGCAGCCGCGCTGGTGATACCATCGAGGGTGGCGCCGATGCCGCAGGCGAGCGCCATTTCGGCAACCGCGACGAGCAGGCCGCCATCGGCGATATCGTGGACCGCGCTCACCTTACCATTGGCGATCAGCCTGCGAACAAGGTCGCCGGCCGCCTTTTCGCGCGCCAGATCGACCGGCGGGGGCGTGCCATCTTCGCGGCCATGCACTTCGCGCAGCCAGATCGACTGGCCGAGATGGCCGGCCGCTTCGCCGATCAGCAGGATCGCTTCGCCTTCGGCTTTGAACGCGATCGTGGCCGATGCCGACCAGTCTTCGAGCAGGCCGATGCCGCCGATCGCCGGGGTCGGCAGGATCGCCGAACCGCCGCCTGTCGCCTTGCTTTCATTGTAGAGCGAGACGTTGCCCGAAACGATCGGGAAAGCCAGCGCACGGCAGGCATCGCCCATGCCATCCAGGCAGCCGGTGAGCTGGGCCATGATTTCGGGGCGCTGCGGGTTGGCGAAGTTCAGGCAGTTGGTGACGGCAAGCGGCAACGAACCCACCGCCGACAGGTTGCGATAGCATTCGGCGATCGCCTGCTTGCCGCCTTCATACGGGTCCGCATAGCAATAACGCGGGGTGCAATCGGTGCTGATCGCGATGCCCTTGGGCGTGCCATGGACGCGCACGACGGCCGCGTCGCCACCGGGGCGCTGCACCGTATCGCCGCCGACCATGTGGTCATATTGCTCCCAGATCCAGCGCCGCGAGGCGAGATCGGGCGAGGCCATCATCTTGACCAGATCGGCGCCGAGATCGGTCGATTCGGGGACGGTGCCCAGCGGTGCGACCTTGGCCCACGCGGCATAATCGTCACGGCTGAGCGACGGGCGATCATATAGCGGGGCATCGTCGGCGAGCGGGGCGAGCGGGATATCGCACACCGTTTCGCCATTATGGACGAGGACCATGCGGCCGGTATCGGTGACGGTGCCGATGACAGCGAAGTCCAGTTCCCACTTCTTGAAGATCGCCTCGGCAAAGGCTTCCTTGCCGGGCTTCAACACCATGAGCATGCGCTCCTGGCTTTCGCTCAGCATCATTTCATAGGCGGTCATGCCCTCCTCGCGCTGGGGCACCATGTTCATGTCGAGGAGCAGGCCGACGCCGCCCTTCGACGCCATTTCGACCGACGAGGAGGTGAGGCCGGCTGCACCCATATCCTGGATCGCGACGATTGCATCCGACGCCATCAGTTCGAGGCAGGCTTCGATCAGCAGCTTTTCGGTGAAGGGATCGCCCACCTGCACGGTCGGGCGTTTCTCATCCGCATCCTCACCGAAATCGGCCGAGGCCATCGTCGCGCCGTGGATGCCGTCACGCCCGGTTTTCGAACCGACATAAACGATCGGATTGCCGACGCCCGAGGCCGCCGAATAGAAAATCTTGTCGGTTTCGGCGACGCCCACCGTCATCGCATTGACCAGGATGTTGCCGTCATAAGCGCGGTGGAAATTCACCTCGCCGCCCACCGTCGGCACGCCGACGCAATTGCCGTAGCCGCCAATGCCGTGGACGACGCCGGCGATCAGGTGGCGCATCTTGGGATGATCGGGCCGGCCGAAACGCAGTGCGTTCATGTTGGCGATGGGCCGCGCGCCCATCGTGAACACGTCGCGCAGGATGCCGCCGACGCCGGTGGCCGCGCCCTGATAGGGTTCGATGTAGGACGGGTGGTTGTGGCTTTCCATCTTGAAGATGGCGGCCTGGCCATCGCCGATATCGACGACGCCGGCATTCTCGCCCGGGCCGCAGATGACCCAGGGGGCTTCGGTCGGCAGCTTCTTCAGGTGGATGCGCGAGGATTTGTAGGAGCAATGCTCCGACCACATCACCGAGAAGATGCCGAGTTCCGTCAGATTCGGCTCGCGGCCGAGCGCGTGGAGGACGCGCTCATATTCTTCGGGGGACAGGCCGTGTTCGGCGACGATCGCGGGGGTGATCTGGGTCATGGGCGCGCCCTCTAGAGCAAATCGCGGCCGGTTTGAACCACCCGTCGCGCATATGGTGTCGTTGCGGCGTTTCGGATTCGACTCAACGGGCCGAATCGGGCATATGTTCTTACTATGTTCCTATAAGGAGGGTGCCATGGTGAAACCGAAGCCCGAAGGCTATCACAGCGTTACGCCTTATATCATCGTCGATGACGGCGCAGCCGCGATCGATTTCTACAAGGCGGCGTTCGGCGCGGTCGAAGTGATGCGCCTGCCGATGGGCGATCGCATCGGCCATGCCGAGGTGAAGATCGGCGATTCGCACGTCATGCTGGCCAGCGAATTTCCCGACATGAACGCGCTTGGCCCCAAATCGCGCGGCGGTACCACCGTCAGCTTGCTGATCTATGTGCCCGATGTGGACGCGGCGTTCGATCGTGCGATTGCGGCCGGCGGTGTCGCGGCACGGCCGGTGGCGGACCAGTTCTACGGCGATCGGGCGGGCACGCTGACCGATCCGTTCGGCCACCAATGGACGTTGGCGACGCATATCGAGGATGTTTCGGTGGAGGAGTGCCAGCGCCGGATGGCGGCGATGTTCACCTGAACGGGCGGGCAAGCGCACGCCGATATGAAACGAGCCGGGATATGAAAAGGGCCGGCGGATTGCTCCACCGGCCCGGCTTTAATGTGATTCGCGATGGATCGCCGTGGATCAGGCCTTGCAGCTCTGGCTGGGCTTGCCCGGCTGTTCGAGCGTGACGGTGGTGCCGTCGCCGACCAGCTTATAGCCTTCGGCGACGAATGCTTCGCCCTTGGCTGGTGCGGTCAGGCGGGTGGCGGCGCCGGTCTTTTCCGCACGCACGTCGGCGGAGGTGCCGTCGGCGAAGAAATCAACATAAGCGAGGCTGTTATCCTTGCAGCGATAGGTGCGGCTGGCCGTCAGCGCCGGCGGCAGCACCACCGGCGGGGCTTCCGCGACATTCTGCGCGTCGGGATCGGCCGGGCCGGCGACGACGGTTTCGGATTCCGAATTGCAAGCCGAAAGGGTGAGGATGGCCGCGAACGAGGCGGCCACGATGGTCAGGGGAAATTTTTGCATGGCGGTGCGAATTTTCGCGGCAGTGCAACGTTGCGTCAAGCCCGAGAATGGTAATGACCGTCCCGAAACGTTGCGTTTGACGCATGACCGGTGGAAAATCGCGACCAGCCGCCGGAAATGCGGATCGCGCCATCGCCCGCCCGCCGCCATCGCCGGGTGCCGCTGCCACAGCTTCGTCATCTGCCTGACGAAAAAGAAAAATATTTCATGGTTAACGATGGTTTCGCAAAAAGGGCGGGTGACGATCCCGTTCTGCGGAAAGGATCATCATGAAACATCTCTGCCTGATCGCGGCGCTGGCCGCCCCCCTGGCCGCCGCCCCGGCTTCGGCCGCGATCATCACCCCCGTCGGCGTGACCGCATCGAGCACCTTCTGGACCTATGACGTGTCCAATCTGATCAATGGCAGCGGCCTTGCGGACGGCGCCCACGACGGGAATTACAACAATGCGTGGATGACCGACACCACCGGCGAGCCGGCTTTCCTGATCTTCGACCTGGGGGCGGCCTATACCCTGTCGTCCGCGCTGATCTGGCAGTTCAACGTCGATTTCGGCCTCGATCGCGGGGTGCGCGACATCGCCGTGTCGCTGTCGGCCGATGGCGAAAGCTTCGTCGAAGCGGTGGCGGGATCGCTGGCGAAGGCGGATGGCCGGCCGGCTGCGGCGCAGCGGTTGGAACTGACGGGCGATGCGCGGTACGTGCGGCTCGACCTGCGCAACAATCATGGCGACCAATATACCTGGACCGGCCTGTCCGAAGTGCGGTTCGACGGAATCGCAGCGGCAGTGCCCGAACCCGCGAGCTGGGCGATGATGATCGGCGGGTTCGCCCTTGTCGGCGGCATGATGCGGCGCCAGCGGGCGACGGTTCGCTACGCCTGACGGCGGCGATGGTGGGGGCGGCCGAAGTTTCTCTGCGCGGGCGACTAGAGAAGCCTGCTTGCCGCAGGGCCGAACGCTCGGCTATCTCGCGACAATGGCCATAGCCCCCACCGCGCCGAACACCCTCGCGCTGATCGGCAACACTCCGCTCGTTCGCCTCAACGGCCCCAGTGCCGAAACCGGCTGCGAAATCCTCGCCAAGTGCGAATTCATGAACCCCGGTGGATCGGTGAAGGACCGGGCTGCCTTGTTCATGGTCGAAGACGCCGAGGCGCAAGGATTGCTCCAGCCCGGGGGCGTGATCGTCGAGGGGACGGCCGGCAACACCGGGATCGGCCTTGCGCTTGTCGGCAACGCCAAGGGCTATCGCACGATCATCGTGATGCCCGAGACGCAGAGCCAGGAAAAGAAGGACACGCTGCGCGCGCTGGGCGCCGAACTGGTGCTCGTCCCGGCGGCGCCCTATGCCAGCTCGGCCCATTTCGTTCACACGTCGCGCCGGATCGCGGAAGAAACGCCGAATGCGATGTGGGCGAACCAGTTCGACAATATCGCCAATCGTATGGCGCATATCCGCACCACCGCCGCCGAAATCTGGGAACAGACGGGTGGCAAGGTCGACGGCTTCACCTGTGCTGTCGGCACCGGCGGCACGCTGGCGGGCGTGGGCCTTGGCCTGAAGGAACGGCGCGAGGATGTGGTGATCGCGCTCAGCGATCCGCATGGCGCCGCGCTTTATAATTATTATGAAACGGGCGAGCTGAAGGCCGAAGGGTCGTCGGTTGCTGAAGGGATCGGGCAGGGCCGGATCACCGCGAACCTCGAAGGTGCGCCGGTCGACATGCAGTTTCGCATTTCGGACGCCGAAGGGCTGGAACAGGTGCACCGGCTGCTGATGGACGAGGGGCTGTGCGTCGGCCTGTCATCTGGCATTAATGTTGCCGGTGCCATAGCGCTGGCGCGCAGGATGGGGCCGGGTCATACCATCGTCACCATCCTGTGCGATTCGGGATTTCGTTATCTCTCAACGCTTTTCAACCCCGACTGGCTGACGCAAAAGGGGCTGGCGACGCCGCCCTGGCTGGCGCGATAAGGCGTTCGACAAGCGTGATGGGCTGCGTTAGGGTTCAGTTGAAGTGAATTGCGTTCGCCTTGGTTCCACTGGTGGAAGGGAATGAATGCAGCGGGTACGCATCGGTCTGACCGGGCTTGCCGGTGTCTTTGTGCTAGTCTTGTTCGCCGCCGCCTTTTTCGGCGTGGTCAGCGACGAACCGTTGGTGTCCACGGACGCGACGGGCAACGTCGTGATCGTTCAGGTGGATAATGCGCTTGCCGACGCCGGCCCGCCCAAGGAGCCATTGGCTGAACTGGGCGTGGCGCCTGGGGCTTCGCCTGAAGCAGCCCAGAATGTGACGCAGAATGACGTGGCGGCGTCCCCCGCCCCCGTGGCCCCCTGAACACGCGCCCGGCGGCCGGCGCGGCCGTCGTCCTGGCGGCAGGCTATGCGTTCGCGGAGATCGCGGGCGCGCTGTTGCTGATCTTCGCCGGGGGCCATGATCGCGCCGATTGGGCGCCGTTCGTCGCGGTGCGCCCGTGGCTTCTCCTGCTGTTGATGATGGTGCTGGCCGGCTGGCGCGCGCGTGCGCGGCTGGGCGCCACGCTTTTGGGGTTGGCGACGGCAACGCTGGGTGCGACGGCGTGGCTGGCGTCCCACGGCGATGCGGGGTTGGTGGATGCCGCGCGCGCCGGGGCGGCCGGCGTGGCGCTGGTCGGACTGTGCGAAATCCTGATCCGGCTGGCGCGCTGGGCCGGCGGCGGGCGCTGGCTGGCGGGCGCGCTGGGGGCCGGGCTGCTGCTGCCGGGCGCATTGGCCGGCTATGAACGCGCGGCGCTGGATCTTGCCGGGCCGCCGCCGCGGGCCATCCGCCCCGAGGTGATGGTACTGAGCGGGCTGCCCTTGTTGTGGAGCGAGGGCGGCGTCACCGCAACGCTGGCGGGGGGCGCGTCGCCGGCAAGCGTGGCGGAACTGGGCCGGGCCTACAGCTTGCGGCCACTGGCGACGGTGCAGCCCGATATGCTGGCGCGTGGCCGGCTGCTGCTGATCGCGCAGCCGCGGATCGATGCGGCGGGGCTGGTGGCGATCGATGCGTGGGTGCGCAGCGGGGGCAGGGCGCTGATCCTGAGCGATCCCGATCCGCGCTGGCCATCGCGCCTGGCGCCGGACGATCCCGCCCGCCCGCCGGGTTCAGCGCCGCTGGCGCCGCTGCTGGCGCATTGGGGGCTGACGCTGGCCCCCGATCGCGCGATGCCGCTGGGAATGCGGACAATCCGCTGGGCGGAGCAGGATTTCCGCATTCGCCCCGGTGCACCGGGACGGCTGACCGCGCAGGATCGCGCCTGCCGTGTCAGCGGCGGGGGGCTGATCGCCGATTGCGCGATCGGGGCGGGCCGGGCGGTGGTGCTGGCGGACAGCGACTGGCTGATCGACGATCTGTGGGTGGGCGTGGGATCGCATGGGACCAGCCGTTATCGCCGCACCGCGGACAATGGCCCGGCGCTGATCGCTGTCCTCGACGATCTGGGCGGGGCGGCGGACAAGCAGGGCGCGGGCGCTGTGCTGTGGATGGAATCGCCGCAAGCCGGCTGGCGGGGCGCGGCATGGGCCTTTGCGCCTTGCCTGTTGCTGCTTGGCGGCGGGCTGTTGATCCGTCGCCGCGCCATCCATGCAACAGTTGTCACGAAATCCCAACAAACTTATCCACAGCCTGCCAACAGGCACAAAGGAGGAACAACGGCGGATTCGCGTGCCCGCGACAGTTAAGCGGCCCAAAACGACCCACTGGAATCCACAGCATTCCCATCCAGTGGTATTGAAAACCATCTGATCCCCTGATACCCCGACAGCACTCCGGGGCGCGGGGACGATTCCATCATTTCGGGACCTGCGCTGGGGAGTATCGCGACGGCGTGTGCGGGGATTGGCCCTGGCTCCGTCGCATCGGGGTCTTGGGGCGTGGAAATCAGGGACTTTTTCCACGGTAGTGCGCTGAACGGGGTGGACGCGAAGGGCCGCGTCTCGCTCCCCGCACCCTTCCGCACGGTCATTGACCGCCGCACGCATCGCGCCCTGATGCCCGGCGAATTTCCGTCCTCCGAAAAGTTCATCCTGCTTGGCGAGCATGAACGCCTGCCCTGCCTGCAGGGCTTCGACCCGGCTTATTCCCCCGAACTGCACAGCTATGTCGGCCAGCGCGTGGATGGGCGCGATGATGGCATGGACCGCATGTCGGCGATGGATTTCGAACAGATGGACGTGTTCGGCGCCTATCTGCAGGCCAATTACGACGATGCCGGCCGCATGGTGCTGTCGCCGATGTTCCGCGCGATCGCCGAACTGGATGGCCTGGCCTTCTTCCTCGGCGCGGGTGCCACGTTCCAGATCTGGAACCCCCACAAATTCCTGGAGCATTGCCAGGACAAACCCCGCGTCGTGCGCGCGCTGGAATTCATGCTCAAGGAAAAGGGGGCCAAGGCATGACGCTGCCGGCCACCGATCCCCGCCACGATCCCGTGCTGCTGGCCGAAGTCGTCGCCGGCCTTGCCCCTGCCCCGGGCGAGGTGATGGTTGACGGCACGTTCGGCGCGGGCGGCTATTCGCGCGCGCTGCTGGCGGCGGGCGCGACGGTCTATGCGTTCGACCGCGATCCCGATGCGATCGCCGAAGGCCAGCCGATCGTGGCCGCCAATGATGGCCGGCTGGTGCTGATCGCCGACCGCTTTTCGCGGATGGGCGAGGCGCTGGCCGAACGCGGCGTCGATGCGGTGGACGGGGTGACCCTGGATATCGGCGTGTCGTCGATGCAGCTTGACCGCGCCGATCGCGGCTTTTCGTTCCAGGCGGACGGCCCGCTCGACATGCGCATGGAACAGGACGGCCAGAGCGCCGCCGATTTCGTGAACGAGGCCGACGAGGCCGAGATCGCCGACGTGATCTATCTGCTGGGCGAAGAACCCCGTTCGCGTCGCGTTGCCCGCGCGATCGTGGCCGCGCGCCCGATCACCCGCACCGGCGAGCTGGCCGAAATCGTCCGCCGCGCGCTGGGCCACAAGCCGCATGAGAAGAAGGACCCGGCAACGCGGACCTTCCAGGCGATCCGCATCCACCTGAACCGCGAACTGGAAGAGCTGGAAGGCGGCCTGGCCGCGGCCGAACGCGTGCTGGCCCCCGGCGGGCGGCTTGCGATCGTATCCTTCCATTCGCTGGAAGACCGGATCGTCAAGCGGTTCCTGAAGGAACGCAGCGGCGCCATGCCGGCGGGATCGCGCCATCTGCCCATCGCCGCGCAGGCCGGCCCGGCTGCGACCTTCGAAGCCGTCGGCAAACCCATTCGCGCCGGGGAAAGCGAGCTTGCCCGCAACCCCCGCGCCCGTTCCGCCACGCTGCGCGTCGCCCGTCGCACCGCCGCGCCAGCCTGGCCCGTTTCGTACAAGGGAGTAAGATCATGATAGCCGCCGCGCGTTTCCGTTCCGTACTGTGGGTCGCCGCAGCGTCGACGGCGGGCCTGGGCTGCTATCTCGTGACGCAGGGCGTCGCGGCGGAGCGGGCCGAACTGGCGCGCACCGAACGCGCGATCTTCGCCAACCGCATCGCGATCCGCGACCTGGAAACCGAACTGGGCACACGCGCCAGCATGGCGCAGCTGGAACGTTGGAACGTGCAGGTGCTGGCGCTGAAGGCGCCCGAAGCGCGCCAGTTCGTGAACGGCAATGTCCAGCTGGCCAGCCTGGGCATGGCCGTGCAGCCGGCGATGACGGCCAAGCTGGTGCAGGTCGCCGCGACGAAGCCGGCAACCCCGCCACCGCCCGCCACGCCCGACGTGCCCGAAACGGCTGAACCGCTGCTGCGCCACGCGACCTATGTGAAGCCCGCGCCCGATCGCGTCGCCCAGCTGGAGCAAAAGATCTCCGCGCGCGGCGAACGGCTGCTGAATGCCGACGCGCTGGCCGAACTGGGCCGGATCGCCCGTACCGAGCGGGGAACCGGCAACCAGTGACGGCGGTGGCCGCCTCGCGCCAGCCCATCCGCGTTGCCGGCCAGCGCGAAACAGACATCGCCGTCGCCCATATGCGGCTGATGGTGGTGCTGCTGGCGTTCGTCTTCGTCACATTGCTGATCGCCGCCAAGCTGGCCTGGATGGCGGCTTCGTCCGAACCGGCGGGGCGCCATGGCGGGCAGGGCGGATCGCTGACGGTGCGCGCCGACATCATCGATCGCAACGGCGTGCCGCTGGCGCGCAACTTCGATGCCTGGTCGATCGCAATCCACCCCGACAAGCTGATCGGGGATCCGCGCGCCATCGCGCCGCAACTGGCCGCGCTGATGCCCGAACGGACCGAGGCGCAATATCTGGCGATCCTGCGGTCGGGCAAAAGCTTCGTCTATCTGCGCCGTCGCGCGCTGCCCGAACTGGTACGCGCGGTGAACGCGATCGGCGAACCGGCGATCGCATTGGGCCGCGAACCCGAACGGCTATATCCGCAAGGCGCGCTGGCAGCCCATGTCGTGGGGTTCACCAACCTCGATGGCAGCGGCGCGGCCGGGCTTGAGCGCGAATATGACAAGCGGCTGACGACCGGGCCTGGCCGCAATGAACCGTTGCAGCTGTCGATCGACGCGCGCGTTCAGCAGGCGCTGGAATCGCAGCTGAGCGAAGCCATGGCTCATTTCAGCGCGATCGGTGCTGCGGGGATCATCATGGACGTTAAGACCAGCGAGGTGCTGGCGCTGACATCCCTTCCCGAAATCAATCCCAATGCCCCCGGCAAGGCATCGCCCGAGGCCGGGTTCAACCGCGCCACGCTGGGCGTTTACGAACTGGGATCGACGTTCAAGCCGTTCACCGTCGCGATGGCGATGGACGTTGGCACGGTCACCAGCTTTGGCGATCTGTATGATTGCCCGAAGGGGCTGAAGGTCGGCCGGTTCACGATCACCGATACCCATCCGTTCGGGCGCCGGTGCAGCGTGGCCGAAATCATGAAGGAATCGTCCAATATCGGCACCGCGCAGATCGCGGCCGAAGTGGGCGCGCAGCGGCAGCGCGCCTTCCTGAAGAATATGGGTTTCCTTGAACCGGTGTCGATCGAATTGGGCGAACGCGGCCGCACGCTTTCGCCCGGCGCGAACTGGGGCGAGATCGCGACGATGACGGTGGGCTACGGCCACGGCATCGCGGTGACGCCGCTGCATCTGGCGACCGGCTATGCCACCATGTTCAACGGCGGGATCTGGCGCCCGGCGACGTTGCTGAAATCCGGGCCGAACCATCCCGTGCCTGCGGGCCGCCGGGTGTTCACCGAACAAACCTCGCTGCAAATGCGATCGCTGCTGCGGCTCGTTGTCACCAACGGCACCGGCAAGAATGCCAATGCGCCCGGCTATCGCGTCGGTGGCAAGACGGGTACGGCGGAAAAGATCCTTGGCGGGCGTTATACCCATGGCGCGGTGGTCACCACCTTCGCCGGCGTGTTCCCGATGGACGAGCCGCGTTATGTGGTGATCGTGATGCTCGACGAACCGAAGGGGACCAAGGAAACCTTCGGGTTCCATACCGCCGGCTGGAACGTTGCCCCGGTGGTGAAACAGGTTGTCGCCCGGATCGGCCCGCTCTTGGGCGTGGCGCCGGACGAAGGCCGCGATGTGGATCTGACCGACGTGCTGCAGTACGTTCGTCCCGAAAAAGGCAAGTAGGATGCGGCTCGGCGCGCTGACGGGAAGTGATGATGACCGGACGGTGACCGGGTTCGCGATCGACCATCGCAAGGTTGCGCCCGGCACGGTGTTCGGCGCGTTCACCGGCACGCGCTTCAATGGCGAGGATTTCATCCCGGCCGCCATCGCCGCCGGTGCCGTTGCCGTGGTGGCCCGGCCCGAAGCGGCGGTGGTGGGCGCGATCCACATCGCCGATGCCGAACCCCGCCGGGCGTTCGCGCGGCTGGCCGCCCGTTTTTTCGCGCCCTTCCCCGAAACCGTGGTTGCTGTCACGGGCACCAACGGCAAGACATCGACCGTGGAACTGACCCGCCAATTGTGGCGCCTGGCCGGGCACCATGCGGCGTCGATCGGCACGCTGGGCGTCACCACCGCCGATGATCAGGTGTCGACCGGGCTGACCACGCCGGACGTGGCGACTTTCCTGTCGAATGTCGCGGGGCTGCGCCGGGAGGGCGTGACCCATGTCGCGTTCGAGGCGTCGAGCCACGGCCTGTCGCAATTCCGCACCGAAGGACTGCCGGTCGGGGCGGCTGCCTTCACCAATCTCAGCCGCGATCACCTCGATTATCATGGCACGATGGAGGCTTATCTCGAAGCCAAGCTGCGGCTGTTCACCGAAGTGGTGGACGCCCAGGGCGCGGCGGTGGTGTGGGCGGACGATGCGGCGTCGGCCCGCGTGATCGAGATCGCGCGCGAACGCGGCCTGACCATCATCGACGTCGGCACGAAGGGGGCTGCCGTCCGGCTGGTGGAACGCACGCCGACGCATCTGGGGCAGACCCTGGTGCTGGAAGCCGATGGCGCGCGCCACACGGTGAAGCTGCCGTTGATTGGTGCCTATCAGGCGGCCAATGCGCTGACGGCGCTGGGGCTTGTGCTGGCGACGGGTGGAAAATTGACGATGACGCTTGCGGCGCTGGAACGCGTGCAGCCGGTGCGCGGACGGCTGGAGCGTGCGGTGATCACGCGGACGGGCGCACCCGTCTATGTCGATTACGCCCACACCCCCGATGGGCTGGAGGCCGCGATCGACGCGCTGAAGCCCCATGCCAAAGGCCGGCTGATCACGGTGTTCGGGGCTGGCGGCGATCGCGATACGGGCAAGCGCCCGCAGATGGGGGCGGTGGCGGTGCGCCTGTCCGATCATGTGATCGTGACCGACGATAATCCGCGCAGCGAGGACCCCGCCACGATCCGCCGCGATGTGCTGGCGGGTGCGCCCGGCGCGATCGAGATTGGCGGCCGGCGCGAGGCGATTGCGGCGGCGATTGCCGCGGCGGGCGCGGACGATATCGTCCTGATCGCGGGCAAGGGCCATGAACAGGGCCAGATCGTGGGCGATCAGGTGTTGCCGTTCGACGATGTGGCCGTCGCCCGCGAGTGCGCAGCATGACCGCGCCACTGTGGACCGCATTCGACATCGCATCGGCCACCGATGGCGAGGTGTTCGGGGATTTCGCCGCCCATGGCGTCGCGTTCGATTCCCGCGAAGTGGGGCCGGGCGATCTGTTCGTCGCGCTGAAGGGCGAGGCGACCGATGGGCACCGCTTCGTCGACGGGGCGTTTGCGGCGGGGGCCGCAGGCGCGATCGTCAGCGACGCCGTCAATGGCCCGCATGTGCGGGTCGCCGATACCGTCGCCGCGCTGGATGCGCTGGGGGCTGCGAGCCGCGCGCGGACCAACGCCAAGATCATCGGCGTCACCGGATCGGTGGGCAAGACGGGCACCAAGGAAGCGTTGTTCGCCGCCTTCGATCGGGCGGCGCCGGGCGCTGCGCACCGTTCGCTAAAAAGCTACAACAACCATGTCGGGGTGCCGCTCAGCCTGGCGCGGATGCCGGCCGATACCCGGTACGGCGTATTCGAAATGGGGATGAGTGCGGCGGGCGAACTGGCGGCGCTGACCCGGCTGGTCCGCCCGCACGTCGCCGTCGTCACCACGATCGCGCCGGCGCACAGCGCCTTCTTCGCCAGCGAGGAGGCGATCGCCGATGCCAAGGGGGAAATTTTCCAGGGGCTGGAGCCGGGCGGCACCGCGATCATCCCGTTCGATAGCCCGCATCGCGACCGGCTGATCGCCGCCGCCAGGCCATATGCTGGCCGTATCTGGACATTCGGGCGCGGCGAAGGCGCGGACATCCGCGCGCGCGAAGCGGTGCGCGGCCATCGCGGCACGCTGATCGCCGCCACCCTGCCGGGGGCCGAACTGACCTTTTCACTCGCCCCGCCGGGGGATCATTGGGTGGCTAATGCGATGGCGGTGATCGCCGCCGTCCACGCCGTCGACGGCGATCTGGCGGCGGCCGGGCTTGCGCTGGCCGACATGGCGGGACTCGCCGGGCGTGGCCGGCGGGTGACGGCACGGGTACGCGACGGCGATGCGCTGGTGATCGACGAAAGCTATAATGCGAACCCCGCGTCGATGGCGGCGACGATCGCGCTTTTGGGCGAGGAAAAAGCCGGTCGGCGGATCGTGGTGCTGGGCGACATGCGCGAACTGGGTGAGAAGTCACCCGTTTATCACGCCGCGCTGGCGCAGCCGCTGGCGCAGGCGAACGTCGATTTCGCCCTGCTGGTCGGCCCCGAGATGGCGGCGCTCGCGAATGAGCTTGAGGGCCGCGTGGATTTCGCGCATGTGCCCGACGCCGCGGCCGCCCTTGCGCGCATCGATGACCTCATCGAAGCCGGCGATGCGGTGCTGATTAAAGGGTCCAACGCCATCGGACTCGCCCGTCTTGTCGAGCATCTCGGCTCGGGGGCGGTGGCCGCCGGGAACAAGCCATGCTCTATCTGATCGCCGATCAGCTCGGATTTCCGGGCGGACTGAATCTTATCCGTTACCTTACCTTCCGCGCGGGTGCGGCGGCCATCACCGCGCTGGTCATCGGCCTGATCATCGGGCCGAAGTTCATCGGCTGGCTGCGTGTGCGGCAGGGCAAGGGCCAGCCGATTCGCAGCGATGGCCCCAAGACCCACCTTGCCAAGGTCGGCACGCCGACGATGGGCGGGCTGATGATCCTGATCGCGATTGCGATTTCGATGCTGCTGTGGATGGACCTGTCCAACCGCTATGTCTGGGCATGCCTGTTCGTCACCGTCGGCTTCGGCGTGATCGGGTTCCTCGACGATTATGACAAGGTGAAGAAGCGTAGCCACAAGGGCGTTTCGGGCAAGACGCGGCTGGCCGCCGAATTCCTCATCGCGGGGATCGCCAGCTGGCTGATCGTTTCGGGCAACGGCACCGAACTTTACGTGCCCTTCTACAACGGCGCGGTGATCGATCTCGGCCCGGCCTATATCCTGTTCGCAGCCTTCGTGATCGTGGGGGCAGGCAATGCCGTGAACCTGACGGACGGGCTGGACGGGCTGGCGACGATGCCGGTGATCATCGCCAGCCTTGCCTTCTTCGTGATCGCCTATCTGGTCGGCAACGTGAAATTCGCGACCTATCTGGGCATTCCGCATGTGCCGGGTGCTGGCGACCTGATCATCCTGACCGCCGCGATCATTGGCGCGGGCCTTGCCTTCCTGTGGTTCAACGCGCCCCCGGCGGCGGTGTTCATGGGCGATACCGGCAGCCTGGCCCTTGGCGGCGCGTTGGGCGCGCTGGCGGTGGTGACGCATCATGAAATCGTGCTGGCGATCGTCGGCGGCTTGTTCGTGCTCGAAGCCGTGTCGGTGATCATCCAGGTTTATTATTACAAGCGCACCGGCAAGCGCGTGTTCAGGATGGCGCCGATCCACCACCATTTCGAACAGCTTGGCTGGTCTGAACCGACCGTCGTGATCCGCTTCTGGATCATTTCCTTCGTGCTGGCGCTGGCCGGCCTTGCGACGCTGAAGCTCAGATGATCACCAGCCCCGCCTTTGCCGGCAAGAAATACGCCGTCCTCGGCCTCGCGCGATCGGGGCTGGCGACGGTTGATGCGTTGCTGGAAAGCGGCGCGGACGTCGTCGCGTGGGATGACAGGGACGAGGCACGCGCCAAGGTGGCAGGGCGGGCGACGCTCGCCGATCCGCTGGCGATCGACCTGGCCGGCTTTGACGGGGTGATCGTATCGCCGGGCGTGCCGATCATCCGCCATCCGATCCGCACCAAGGCGGAAGCCGCCGGCGTGCCGCTGATCGGTGACGTGGAGTTGTTCGCACAGGCGCGGGCATCGCTGCCCGCGCACAAGGTGGTCGGCATCACCGGCACCAACGGCAAATCGACGACGACGGCGCTGGTGCGCCACATCCTCGATACCGCAGGCGTGCCCGCGTTGATGGGCGGTAATATCGGCCTGCCGATCCTGTCGCGCGATCCGCTGCCGGAAGGTGGTGTCTATGTGCTCGAACTGTCGAGCTATCAGATCGATCTGACCTACAGCCTCGATTGCGATGTCGCGGTGCTGCTGAACATCACGCCCGATCATCTCGATCGTTATGACGGGTTCGAAGGTTACGCCGCATCCAAGGCGCGTCTGTTTGCGATGCAAGGGCCGGGCCGCGTCGCGGTGGTCGATTATGCCGCCGAGATGGCGCATCGCGTACTGGATGACGCCGAAGACCCGATGATCCAGTTCATTTCGGACGTCGTTATCGGCGACCAGGCGGCATGGCCGGCGTTGCAGGGGCCGCACAACGCGCAGAATGTGGCGGTCGCAACCGCCGTTGCGCGCGCGCTGGGGGTGGGTGAAGCCGCCATCGAACAGGGCCTGCGTACCTATCCCGGCCTGCCGCACCGCATGGAACGGGTGGCGGAAAAGGGTGGCGTGCTGTTCGTCAACGACAGCAAGGCAACCAACGCGACGTCGACCGCGCCGGCGCTGGCCGCTTATCCGAAGATCCACTGGATATTGGGCGGCCTGCCCAAGACCGACGAACTGGATGCCTGCGCACCACATTATGCTCATGTCGTCGCCGCCTATGTGATCGGCGATGCCGGCCCGATGTTCGCGCGGATCCTGCGCGACGCGGGCAAGCCGGTGACGGAGAGCGGAACGCTCGATCAGGCGGTGCGCGATGCGGCGGCCGCGGCCAAGCCCGGCGACGTCGTGATGCTGTCGCCGGCCTGCGCGTCGTTCGATCAGTTCCGCGATTTCGAAGCGCGGGGCGATGCGTTCCGCGCGGCGGTAGAGGCGCTGGCATGACGGGATCGACGGTCTATCGCCAGAAACCGGCCCAGGTGGTGCGGCTCGGCCGGGCCGATCGCAGCTGGTATGCGACATGGTTCTGGGAAATCGACCGCGTATTGCTGCTCTTGGTGGCGATGCTGATCGGCGCCGGGCTGATCGCGGTGGCGGCGGCGTCGCCGTCGGCGGCGGCCAAGGATCATGTGCCCGCGCTCCATTATTTCTGGCGCCAGCTCGTCTGGGTGGGGCTTGGCCTGCCGGTGATGATCGGCGTTTCCATGCTGCCGCAGAATGTGGCGCGGCGCCTGTCGATCGGCGGGGCTGTGTGCTTCACCGTCCTGCTGATGCTGGTGCCGCTGATCGGGACCGAGGTGAACGGCGCGGTGCGCTGGCTGGGTGTTGATCCGGTGCGGTTCCAGCCGTCCGAATTTCTAAAACCCTTCTTCGTCGTCGCGATCGCGTGGATGCTGTCGCTGCGCCAGCAGGACAAGGGACTGCCGATGGTGCCGCTGACCGGCGCGCTGGTGGCGCTGATCGCGGCCCTGCTGATGAAGCAGCCCGATTTCGGCCAGACCGTGATCTTCTGCGCGGTGTGGGCCGCGTTGCTCGTCATTTCCGGCGTGCAACTGCGCTTTTTGCTGATGCTGGGCGGCGCGGGTGTCGGCCTGCTGGCGCTGGCGTTCGTGTTTTACCAGAACGGGCGCGATCGCGTGATCGAGTTCCTGACCGGCAGCGGCGACACCTACCATGTCGATGTCGGCTATGCGACGATCACCAATGGCGGCCTTGTCGGCCTTGGCCCCGGTGGCGGCATCCAGAAATTCCGGCTGCCCGAAGCGCATAATGATTATATCTTCTCGGTGATCGGGGAGGAGTTCGGCCTGATCTCCTGTCTGGCCATCGCCCTTATCTATCTGGCGATCATGGTGCGCGTATTCCTGAAATTGCTCGACGAGGACGATCATTTCATCATCCTCGCGTCCGCCGGCCTCGCCATTCAGTTCGGCTTGCAGGCGGTGATCAACATGGCGGTCAACGTCCAGCTTGTGCCATCGAAGGGGATGACCCTGCCGTTCATCAGCTATGGCGGATCGTCGCTGCTGGCCGTGTCGATGGGCTTCGGCTTGCTCCTCGCCTTCACCAAGCGCAATCCGTTCCTGCGGCGATCGCCTTATGTGGTGACATGGAGCGGCAAATGATGCGCAAGCGGACAGGAAACGAAGGCCAATGAGCGTCACCCGCCATTTCGTCCTCGCCGCCGGCGGCACCGGTGGCCACATGATGCCGGCGCACGCGCTGGCGGCCGAGCTGATCGGGCGCGGGCATCGGGTGGCGCTCGTCACCGATGAACGCGGCGCGAAGATTCCCGGCCTGTTCCAGGGCGCGCAGACCCATATCCTGCCGGCGGGCCGCATGGCCGGCGGGCCAGTGGGCTGGATGCGCGCGGGCCGATCAATCCTGGCCGGGCGCGATATGGCGCGGCGGCTGTACGAGGCGTTCGAGCCGTCGGCCGTGGTCGGCTTTGGCGGCTATCCCGCGCTGCCGGCGATGCTGGCGGCGTTCAAGGATGGCATCCCCACCGCGATCCACGAACAGAATGCCGTGCTGGGCCGGGTCAACCGGTTGCTGGCGCGCAAGGTGGATGCGATCGCGACCGCCTATCCGGTCGTCCAGCGGCTGGCGCCGCGCCATGAAGGCAAGACCCATCTGGTCGGCAATCCGGTGCGCGAAGAAGTGCGCGCGCTGCGCGACCAGCCGTTCCCGCCATTGACCGAGGATGGGGTGTTCCGGGTGCTCGTCACCGGCGGCAGCCAGGGGGCGACCGTGCTGTCGCAGGTCGTGCCGGAAGGGCTGGGGCTGCTGCCGCTCAATTTCCGCCGCCGCCTGCAGGTGACGCAGCAATGCCGACCCGAGGATATCGAGGACGTCCGCGCGCGTTATGCCGCCCTTGGCATTCCGGCCGATCTGGCGACCTATATGCCCGACATGCCCGATCGGCTGGCCTGGGCGCATCTGGTGATCGCGCGGGCGGGGGCATCGACGATCGCCGAGCTGACGGTTGCGGGGCGCCCGGCGATCCTGATCCCGTTGCCGTCGGCGACCGACGATCATCAGACCGCCAATGCCGCCGAACTGCACGAAGCGGGCGGCGCGCGCGCGATCCAGCAGCGCCGCTTCACCGCCGTCGAACTGGCCAAGCAGATGCAGAAGCTGGCACTGGAGCCGGGATCGTTGCAGAATGCGGCGAAACGGGCCTGGGGCTGCGGCCGGCCGGATGCGGCGGCATCGCTTGCCGATTTGGTCGAAAGTCTCGGCCGTACACCGATCATGGAACCATTGCCGGTCAAGCCGGCGGAAGACTTGCCGTCACTGGGCGGCCGGGAGGCATTTGCGTGAAGGGCGTCGCCAAGGATATCGGCACCATCCATTTCATCGGCATCGGCGGCATCGGCATGTCCGGCATCGCCGAAGTGATGCACAATCTGGGCTATAAGGTGCAGGGTTCGGACGTGGCCGAAGGCTATGTCGTCGAAGGGCTGCGCAAGCGCGGCATCGCCGTTTCGATCGGCCACAAGGCGGAAAATCTGGGCGATGCGGCGGTGGTCGTCACCTCCACCGCGATCAAGCGCGGCAATCCCGAAGTCGAACTGGCGCTGGAACGCCGCATCCCCGTGGTGCGCCGGGCCGAAATGCTGGCCGAACTGATGCGCCTGAAATCCACGGTCGCGATTGCGGGTACGCACGGCAAGACGACGACGACGTCGATGGTGGCGGCGCTGCTCGATGCCGGCGGGGTCGACCCGACGGTGATCAATGGCGGGATCATCAACAGCTACGGATCGAACGCCCGGCTGGGCGCGTCGGACTGGATGGTGGTTGAAGCCGACGAGAGCGACGGCAGCTTCCTGCGGCTGGACGGCACGATCGCGGTCGTCACCAATATCGATCCCGAACATCTCGACCATTATGGTTCGTTCGATGCGGTGAAGGATGCGTTCGTCGAGTTCGTCGAGAATGTGCCTTTCTATGGTGCGGCGCTTTTGTGCCTCGATCATCCCGAAGTGCAGGCGGTGATCCCGCGCGTGCGCGATCGCCGCGTCGTCACCTACGGCTTTTCGGCGCAGGCCGATGTGCGCGGCGTCAACGTCACCCCGATCCCCGGCGGCAACCGGTTTGAAACGATCATCCGCGAGCGCGACGGCACGACCCGTTCGATCGAAGGGATCGAACTGCCGATGCCCGGCCGCCACAATGTGCAGAACGCGCTCGCCGCGATCGGCGTGGCGATCGAAATGGGCATCCCCGACGATGTGATCCAGACCGGCTTTTCGAAGTTTGGCGGGGTCAAGCGCCGCTTCACCAAGGTCGGCGACGTCGATGGCATCACCGTGATCGACGATTATGGCCATCATCCTGTGGAAATCCGCGCGGTGCTGTCCGCTGCGCGCGAAGGCGCCCAGGGCCGGGTGATCGCGGTGGTCCAGCCGCACCGCTTCACGCGCCTGCATGATCTGATGGATGAGTTCCAGTCCGCCTTCAACGATGCCGACATCGTCTATGTCGCGCCGGTTTATGCGGCTGGCGAAGCGCCGATGGAGGGTGTTGACGCGGCCGCGCTGGTGAAGGGTCTCAAGACACGCGGGCATCGGGCGGCGTTCGAGATTGCCGATGCGGCGGCGCTGGCGACCGAAATGGCGCGAGTAGCCGAACCGAGCGACATGATCATCTGTCTGGGCGCCGGCGACATCACCAAATGGGCGGCGGGGCTGGCCGATGGCATATCGGCGGCGCGCAAGGTGGCCGGCTGATGGAACCCTTCACCGCCTGGATCGATTTTCAGGAGGAAATGCTGAAATTGCAGCGCGCGCAGATCGATGTGGCGGCCAAGGCGGTCGACGTCGGCCTTGACGCGCCCGCGACCCATCAGGCGGCAGCGTATGCGACCGACGCGGGTGTGAAGGCGTGGCAAAGCTGGTTCCGCTTATGGGGGATCAAATGAACAATCCGCTCCCATCCCCCACGGTGGACGGGATGCCGGCGGTGCGTGGCAAGCTGACGCCGGGCGCGCCGCTCGCGCCGCTCGTCTGGTTCAAGAGCGGTGGCAGCGCCGAATGGCTGTTCGAGCCGAAGGATGTGGACGATCTGGCGGCGTTCCTGGCCGATCTCGATCCGGCGGTGCCGGTGATGGGGCTGGGCCTTGGATCGAACATGATCGTGCGCGACGGCGGCGTGCCGGGCGTGGTGGTGCGGCTGGGCAAGGCGTTCGCCAGGGTCGAGCGGCTGGATCCGACCACCCTGCGCTGCGGCGGCGGGGCGAGCGGTATCCTCGTTTCTTCGTCCGCGCGCGATGCGGGGATTGGCGGGGTGGAATTTCTGCGCTCGATCCCCGGCACGGTCGGCGGGTTCGTGCGTATGAACGGCGGCGCTTATGGCCGTGAGGTGAAGGACATCCTCGTCGAGTGCGACATCGTACTGCGATCGGGCGAGCGCCGGACGCTGGCGCTCGCCGACCTTGGCTACACCTATCGTCATTCCGAATTGCCGGACGGCGCGATCGTCGTGTCCGCCACCTTCCGGGGACATCCGGACGAACCGGAAGCCATCCAGCGCGAGATGGACCGGATCGCGGCCGAGCGCGAGGCATCGCAGCCGCTGCGGTCCAAAACGGGTGGATCGACCTTCAAGAACCCAATAGGCCACAAAGCCTGGGCGCTGGTGGATGCCGCCGGTTGCCGGGGCCTGCGCCGCGGTGACGCGCAGGTTTCGGAAAAGCATTGCAACTTCCTGCTGAACCTTGGGGCGGCGTCGTCCGCCGATATCGAGGCGCTGGGCGAGGAGGTGCGGACCAGGGTGAAGGCGCATTCCGGCGTGACGCTGGAATGGGAAATCCAGCGTGTAGGAGTGGCGAAGTGAGTGTGAAGCCCCTGCATGTCGCGGTGTTGATGGGCGGTTGGTCGTCCGAACGCGACGTGTCTTTGACGTCCGGCAAGGGCGTCGCCGACGCGCTGGAATCGCTTGGCCACCAGGTCACGCGGATCGATATGGGCCGCGATGTCGCTCAGCGCCTGCATGACGCAAAGCCCGACGTGGTGTTCAACGCGCTCCACGGCACGCCCGGCGAAGACGGCACCATTCAGGGCCTGCTCGATATCATGGGGCTGAAATATACCCATAGCGGCCTTGCGACATCGGTGATCGCGATCGACAAGCAACTGACCAAGCATGAACTGGTGCCGCATGGCGTGCGGATGCCGGCCGGCGTGGTCGTACAATCCGACAGCCTGTATGCTAGCGATCCGCTGCCGCGCCCATATGTGCTGAAACCGATCAACGAAGGATCGTCGGTCGGCGTCGCCATCGTCACGGCCGATGGCAAGTACGGCAACCCGATTGCGCGCGACAGCGAAGGGCCGTGGCAGCATTTCGATCAGTTGCTGGCCGAACCGTTCATCCGGGGCCGCGAATTGACGGTGGCGGTGCTGGGCGATCGGGCGCTGGCGGTGACCGAATTGTGCCCCAAAAGCGGCTTTTACGATTATGACGCCAAATATACCGATGGCCTGACCGTCCACGTCTGCCCGGCTGAAATCCCCGATGATATTGCCGAAGCCGCCAAGGCGATGGCGCTGAAGGCGCATCAGTTGCTGGGGTGCAAGGGCACGTCGCGGTCCGATTTCCGCTGGGATGACGAACAGGGTGAAGCTGGCCTCTATCTGCTGGAAGTGAACACCCAGCCGGGTATGACGCCCTTGAGCTTGGTGCCCGAACAGGCGCGCTATATCGGCCTTGGCTATGCCGATCTGGTGCAGCGGATCGTGGAGGATGCCCTATGAGCCGCGGCGGCGACCGTGACGATCGGGCACGTATTCGGCGTGGCGCCCAGCCGCGCAAGCGCGTGCCGGTAAAGGGGCGGCCGAAGAAATCGGCCAGCGCCCCGCTGTTCACGTTGTCGCCGCCTGTTGCCGCCATTGCGCGGCGCGCGGCCAATTATGGGCTGGTGGCGCTTGTCCTTGGCGGGATCGTTGCCGGGGTAATGGCGATGCGCCTGCCGCAGATGATCGGCATCGAAATCGGCGAAGGGATCGGCAAGGCCGGTTTCGCCGTGAAGAAGGTGGAGATTACCGGGATCGACCGGATGGATCGCGCGCCGGTGGAGGACGCGGCCTTTTCCGCGCAGGAACTGGCGATGCCGCTGGTCGATCTGTCGGCGATCCGGGGCCGGCTGCTCCAGCAGGGGTGGGTGAAGGATGCCCGCGTTTCGCGTCGCCTGCCCGATACGCTGGTGATCGATATCGTCGAACGCGATCCGGCGGCGATCTGGCAGCACCGTCAGCGGCTGCATTTGATCGACGCCGATGGCCGGGTGATCGAACAGTTGCGGTTGACCGGCACGCCGCTGCCCGATCTGCCCATCCTGATCGGTCCCAACGCCAATTATCAGGTGGCGGCACTCGATCGGCTGTTGCAGGCGTCGCCGCAGCTGAAGCCGATGCTGGACGGGGCAAGCTGGATCGGCGATCGGCGCTGGGATATCCGGTTTCGTTCGGGCGAAACCCTGTCGCTGCCCGAAGGCGAGGGCGCGGCCCGCACGGCGCTGGCCGAATTTGGTGAACGCGACGGCAATATGCGATTGCTGGGGCAGGGGATGCTGCGGTTCGACATGCGCAATCCCGGCCGGATCATCGTGCGGCCGGCGGCAAAGCCGGTGGCGGGGCCGGCGAACGCGACCCCGCGTCATGCTGTCGAGCGCGAGGGGGAGGAAGACGAACCACCCGTCGCGCGCGACGCACGGAGCATCTGACGGGGACTGAATTTTCGAGGGGTAGGAACACATGGCGCAGGTTCGCAGCGAAAATCTGATCACCGCGCTGGACATCGGTTCATCGAAGGTCTGCGCGCTGATTGCCGAAATCCCCGAAGGGGGCGGCGAGATCCAGGTGCTTGGCACCGGCCAGCGCGAAAGCAAGGGCGTGCGCCACGGCTATGTCGCCGACATGGAGCGCACCGAAGCCGCGATCCGCGAGGCGGTGGAGCAGGCCGAACGCATCGCGCGCACCAACATCGACGAGGTGTGGGTGAGCTTTTCGGCGGGCGGCCTCGTCAGCAACCTGGCGGCGGTCGAGGTCGATCTGGGCGGGCATCGCATCGAACAGACCGATATCGATGCACTGCTGAACGCCGGGCGCAATGCGATCGACCCCGAGGGCCGCATGGTGCTCCACGCGCAGCCGACGCTCTACACCCTTGATGGACTGAAGGGCACGAAGACGCCGCTGGGCCTGCATTGCGATCGCCTGGGCGTCGACATCCACGTCGTCGCGGCCGAAGCATCGCCGGTGCGCAACGTCGATCTGTGCGTCCGTTCGGCGCATCTGGCGGTGAAATCGATCGTCGCCTCGCCGATCGCGGCCGGAATGGCCTGTCTTTCGGACGAGGAACGCGATCTGGGGGTGGCGCTCGTCGAAATGGGCGCGGGTGTCACCAATGTATCACTGTTCGCCGGCGGGATGCTCGTGGGCCTTGCATCCTTGCCGATGGGGGCGGCCGATATCACCGACAATATCGCCTCGGCGTTCGGCACCCGTCGGTTCGACGCGGAGCGGTTGAAGACCTTCTACGGATCGGCGATGACCAGCCCACGCGACAATCACGACATGATCGATATCGTGCCGGTGGCGGGCGCGCAGGATGGTGCGGATCCGATGCGGATCACTCGCGCGCAGCTGATCGCCATCATTCGCCAGCAACTGGAACGCTGGATGGGTGAGATCGGCACGACGTTGAAAGCATTGGGTTTCACCGGTCCGGTCAGCCGTCAGATCGTGCTGACGGGCGGCGGTGCGGAGATGAAAGGCATTGCCGATTATGCGCAGGGCCTGCTCGGCCAGTCGGTGCGTGTCGGGCGGCCGCGTGGCCTTGCCGGGCTGCCCGAGGCGCATAGCGGCCCGGCCTTTGCGACGCTGGCCGGCCTGATCCATTATGCGGCGTCAGATCCGCTCGATTTGCGGGCGATCGCGCCGACGACACAGACGGTTCATCGTGTCAGCGGTAGCGGGATGTTCCAGCGGATGATTGCTGCTTTTCGGAATGGCTATTGAGAAATTAACCATCATTTCACACTTGCCTTAACTTTTTGCGTGCGTCGACGAATCGGGTGATGCTAGATTCTATCTCGGGGGGCGCGTCGAGCGCGCGCGGCATAGCGGAGTTCTTATTATGACGATCGAGTTCATGCGTCCGGAAGTTGACGAATTGCGGCCCCGGATCAGCGTGATCGGGGTGGGGGGTGCTGGCGGCAATGCGATCGCCAACATGATCGGTTCCGATGTGCTGGGCGTGGACTTCATCGTCGCGAACACCGACGCGCAGGCGCTCAACGCGTCGGCCGCCGAACAGCGCATCCAGCTCGGTCTCAAGATCACACAAGGGCTGGGCGCAGGCGCTCGCCCCGAAATCGGCCGTGCCGCAGCCGAAGAAGCGCTTGAACAGATCGAAGCCGCGCTCAACGGCGCGCACATGTGCTTCATCACCGCCGGCATGGGCGGGGGCACGGGCACCGGGGCCGCGCCGGTGATCGCCAAGCTCGCGCGCGACAAGGGTATCCTCACGGTCGGCGTCGTCACCAAGCCGTTCAGCTTCGAAGGCAATCGCCGCGCCAAATCGGCCGAGGCGGGCATCGAAGAACTGCAAAAGCATGTCGACACACTGATCGTCATCCCGAACCAGAACCTGTTCCTGGTCGCCAACCCGAACACGACCTTCAAGGAAGCGTTCGTCATGGCCGACGAAGTGCTCCAGCAGGGCGTGCGCAGCATCACCGACCTGATGGTCATGCCCGGCCTCATCAACCTCGATTTCGCCGACGTCCGTTCGGTGATGGGCGAAATGGGCAAGGCGATGATGGGCACCGGCGAGGCGGGCGGCGACAACCGCGCGATCGAGGCCGCTGAAAAGGCGATCGCCAACCCGCTGCTGGATGGCGTGTCGATGAAGGGCGCCAAGGGCGTGATCATTTCGATCACCGGCGGCGAAGACATGCGCCTGATGGAAGTCGACGAAGCCGCGAACCACATTCGCGAACTGGTCGATCCGGATGCCAACATCATCTGGGGTTCGGCGTTCAACAACGATCTGGAAGGCAAGATCCGCGTGTCGGTGGTCGCCACCGGGATCGAAGCCGAAGCGAGCACCCAGCCAGAACCGGCCAAGCTGTTCACCTTCCCGGCCGCGCGCAAGGCTGAACCGGCCCCACAGGCTGCGGCACCCGCGCCTGTGGCTGCTCCGGCCCCCGTCGCGGCGGCGCCGGCAGCACCCGCACCTGCGCCGGTTGTCGCCCAGCCGGAAATCGTGCTCGAACCGCCGGTCGTCGACGCGCTCGACCTGACGAGCAGCGATATCGTGGCGCCCCCGGTCGATGAACTGCTGCTCAACGACACGCTGACGCCGCCGGTGACGGGCAATCCGCTGCCGCCGCGCGGCGACCTTGCCGATAGTGCCGATGCCAGCGGCAACCGCCCCTGGCTTGCGCCGGCGCCCGAAGCGGTGGCCCCGCAGAAATCGGCCCGCGAAGGTGCTACGCTGTTCGAACGGATGTCCAACATCGCGCGCGGCGCGGCCAAGGCGCAGGTTGAGGATGATGCACGCGGCGCTGATGTGCCGCGCTTTCTGAACCGTCAGAACAACCAGTAAGCCCCGTTCGCCCCGGCGATCGCTGCCCATGCGGGTGGCTGATTGCCGGGGCGTTTTCATGCCCCCGGCCGTTCCGCACGGTCGCGGCCGTCGCCCCGCCTTGTCGTCCGGCGCAACCGGATTGGCGCGATGCCACCATCCAGGACTTGCGATGTGGTCCCGCGCGCCCTCTATACCGGGACAGCCATGTCATTCCGTTTCCCGCCCATCGCCGGCCTGCTGATCCGCGCCGCGCCGTTCGCGCTGATCGCCGCCACGCCCCTGTCTCCCGCAGTCGCGCAGGATGCGTCCAACCTGATTTCACCGGGCGATCCGGCCGAATCCCTGGGCCGTTATGTGCGGATGCTGGCTGCCAACCCGCGCGATCTGGCGTCGTTGACGGGGGCGGGCCGGGCGGCCCTGCTGGTCGGCGATCCGTCCGCCGCGCTGGGCTTTTTTCGCGCGGGCCGAGGATATCGCGCCGCGCAACGGGCGGATCAAGGCGGGGCTGGCCAGCGCGCTGGTGCAGATGGAACAGCCGCGCGCCGCGCTTAAATTGTTCGACGAAGCGGTTGCGCTGGGCGTGCCCGAAGCGGAGATCGCCGGCGATCGCGGCCTGGCTTATGATCTGCGCGGGGATAACCGCCATGCGCAGCAGGATTATTCGCTGGCGCTGCGCCGTAGCGATGATCCGGAAATCACCGGCCGTCTCGCGCTGTCGATGGCGATATCGGGGGATCGGCAGGGCGCGCTGACGATGCTGGACCCGCTGGTGCGCAAGGGGGATCGATCGGCGACGCGGATCCGGGCGTTCGTGCTGGCGTTGACGGGCGATCGAACGGGTGCGCAGCGCGTGGCAAACAGTGCGATGCCGCCCGAACAGGCGGCCGCCATGGGCCAGTTTTTTGGCCGGCTGGGCGAATTGAAGCCGACGCAAAAGGCGCTTGCGGTCCATTTCGGCCGGCTGCCATCGACCGGGCGGCGATATAGCGAAGCGGAAATGTTCGCCGATGCGGTGCTGGCGACGCCGCCGGGCCAGCAGCGGCCGGCATCACGGGCCGATGCGCCGCTGATCCCCGCTGGCGCGCCGCTGGGCACAAGCGCCGGCCGCACCGAAACCGCCGACAGGGCCGAACGGCGCAGGCCGGGGGCCGCGAACGGGGCGCCTGTTCCGGCGCTGACGAAGGCCAAGGCACCGGCATCGCCCGTCCGCCCATCCCCGCCCAAGGCCGACGACGACGACGCGAAGACACCGGCCGCACCGCCGACCCGGATGGCGGCGCTGGCTGATCCCAAGGCCGAACTGGCCGTGGCCGATCCCGCGATCGTGGCCGCCAAGGCCAGGGCGCAGGCCGACGCCAAGGCCAGGGCCGACGCGGCAGCCAAGGCCAAAGCGGATGCCGCCGCCAAGGCGAAGCTGGAGGCCGCCGCCAAGCTGAAGGCGGACGCGAAAGCCAAGGCCGATGCGAAATTGAAGGCGGAAGCCAAGGCGAAAGCCGATGCCAAACTGAAGGCCGACGCCGCAGCCAAGGCAAAGGAAAAAGAAGAGGCCAAGGCGAAGGCCGCAGCACCCGAACGGTTCTGGGTGCAGGTGGCATCCGGCAAGAACAAGGCGGATCTGCCCAAGGTTTGGGCCAAGCTGAAGGCGGATAAGCCCAAATTCTTCAACGGCCGGTCGCCGTGGGTGTCGTCATGGCGGGCGTCGAACCGGCTACTTGTCGGCCCGTTCAAGACGGATGAGGAAGCGCAGGCTTTCGTCAACCAACTCGCCAAGGCGGGCATGTCGACGCTGCAATTCACGTCGCGCGCGGGCGTCCCGGTCGAGAAACTGGCGACGGGTAAATAATCGCGGGCCATGGCGGGGCAGCGCGGCTGGACTTGGCGGGCGGCACCCGGCAAGGACGCGCCATGCGCCGCCTTGCCCCTTATGCCGCCGATCCCGCCCGTTCACGCGGGCGTCTTCATGCCGAAGCCGGGGGTGAGACACGCGGGCCGCGCGATGCGTTCCAGCGCGATCGCGACCGGATCATCCATTCGATCGCGTTCCGCCGCCTGCGCCACAAGACGCAGGTGTTCGTCGCCCCCGATGGCGATCATTTTCGCGTGCGCCTGACGCACAGCCTGGAAGTGGCGCAGATCGGCCGCACCATCGCCCGTGCGCTCGATCTGAATGAGGATCTGACCGAGGCGCTGTGCCTTGCCCACGATATCGGCCACCCGCCGTTCGGCCATTCGGGCGAAGATGCGCTGAAGGCCGCGACGGCGGATGCCGGCGGGTTCGATCACAATGCCCATACCCTGCGCGTGCTGACCCGGCTGGAAACGCCCTATCCCAACTGGGATGGGCTGAATCTGTCATGGGAGACGCTGGAGGGGCTGGCCAAGCATAATGGCCCGATCACGAACCCGACCTGGGCGATGATCGAGACGGATGCCGAATTTCCGCTCGATCTGGGGAGCCATGCCTCGCTGGAGGCGCAGATCGCGGCGCTGGCCGACGACATCGCGTATGACAATCACGATATCGACGATGGCCTGCGCGCGGGGTTGATCGATCTGGACGAGGTGGTGGCCCAGCCGTTGGTGGCGCCGGGCTGGGCGGCGGTGACGGCGCGGCATCCCGCCATATCCGGCCCCCGGCTGGTGGCCGAACTGGTGCGCGAACAGATTGGCCGGATGGTGACGGATCTGCTGGCGACGACGCGCGCCAGGCTGGCTGATCTGCGGCCGGACAGCGTGGAAGCGGTGCGCGCCGCCGGCCGCACGATCGTCGGCTTTTCGCCGGAAATGGCGGAGGCCGAACGCAGTTTCAAACGCTTCATGTATGCCAGGCTCTATCATCATCCCAGCCAGCTCGACGTGGCGGAAAAAGCCGGGCGGATCGTGGCCGCGCTGGCGGCGGCCTATCGTGCCGACCCCGCCTTGCTGCCGGTGCACTGGCGCGAAACGCTGCCCGATGCCGAACCCGCACGCACGCGACACATCGCCGATTTCATCGCCGGGATGACGGATCGGTATGCGGTTGCCCGCCATCGCGAGGTGGTGGGGCCGGTGGAGATGCCCGACGGCCTGTAGACTCTGGTCCGCGAGGTGGACGGGGAGGCGCTTTTTCCGCTAAGGGCGCGCGGTTTCCTTTGTTGCCGGATGTGCCTGTGACCCTTTACGCCCGTTTCGCCGATCGCATCGGCCAGATTCTCGACGACCTCGCCGCTGCGGGCGATCTGCCGGCGGGGCTGGATCGCAAGAATGTGACGGTCGAACCGCCGCGCGATCCTTCGCATGGCGATCTTGCGACCAACGCGGCGATGGTGCTGGCCAAGACCGCCGGCAAGAACCCGCGCGAACTGGCGGCGCTGATCGCACCCAAGCTGGCGCGCCTGCCCGAAATCGCATCCGCCGAAATGGCCGGCCCCGGCTTCATCAACGTGCGGCTGACCGATGGCACCTGGCGCGACGAACTGACCACGATCCTGGCCGATGGCGCGGATTATGGCCGGTCGAAGATGGGTGCCGGCCAGCGGGTCAATGTCGAATATGTTTCTGCCAACCCGACCGGGCCGATGCACATGGGGCATTGCCGGGGGGCTGTGGTCGGCGATGCGCTGGCCAGCCTGCTGGAATATGCCGGCCATGATGTGACCCGCGAATATTATATCAACGATGCCGGCAGCCAGGTGGAGACGCTCGCCCGTTCGGCGCATCTGCGCTATCGGCAGGCGCTGGGCGAACAGGGGATCACGATCCCCGAGGGTTTCTACCCCGGCGATTATCTGGTGCCGATCGGTGCGATGCTGGCCGCCGAGTTCGGCGACACCTATGCGACGGCGCCCGACAGCGAATGGCTGGTGCTGTTCCGCGAAAAGACGGTTGCGGCGATGATGGACCTGATCCGCGCCGATCTGGCGCTGCTCGGCATCCATCACGACGTGTTCGCATCCGAAGCGAAGGTGCAGGCCGACGGCAAGGTCGTCGCCGCGCTCGATCAGTTGCGCGCCGAGGGCCTCGTCTATGAAGGCGTGCTCGAAGCGCCCAAGGGCGAAGTACCCGATGATTGGGAACCCGTTGAAATGACGCTGTTCCGCGCGACGAACTTCGGCGACGACAGCGACCGGCCGGTGCGCAAGGCCGATGGCAGCTACACCTATTTCGGCAACGACCTCGCATATCATTACCAGAAGGCGCAGACTGCCGATCAACTGATCAACATCTGGGGCGCGGACCATGCTGGCACCGTCAAGCGCATCCAGGCGGCGGTGAAGGCGCTGACGGGTGGCAAGGTTCCGCTCGATATCAAGCTTGTCCAGATGGTGCGGCTGTTGCGCGGTGGCGAACCGGTAAAGATGTCCAAGCGTTCGGGCAGCTTTGTGACATTGGCCGATGTCGTGCGCGAAGTGGGCAAGGATGTGGTGCGGTTCACCATGCTGACCCGCAAGGCCGATGCGCAGATGGACTTCGATTTCGCCAAGGTGGTCGAAGCGTCGAAGGATAATCCGGTTTTCTATGTGCAGTATGCGCATGCCCGGATCCGTTCGGTCCACCGCAAGGCCGCCGAAGAAGGCATCACGCTCACCGTTCCGGCGGACCTGACGAAGCTCGATGCCGAAGAACTGGGTCTGGTGAAATTCGCAGCGCAATTCCCGCGCATCGTCGAGGCGGCGGCCGCGAATCACGAGCCGCATCGCATCGCTTTCTATCTCTACGATCTCGCCGCCAGCTTCCACGCGCTGTGGAATCGCGGCAATGATGATCCGTCCCGGCGCTTTTTGCTGGCGGATGACCCGGAAACCACGTCGGCGCGTCTGGCCCTTGCCGACGCGATCGGGCAGGTTATTCGTAACGGCCTGGCGGTGATGGGCGTTGCCGCTGCCGAGGAGATGCATTGATGACGGATGCGGAACGGGGGCGTTTTGGCCTTGCCGACGAGGATCGGCTGCCGTGGCTCGAAGCGGTCGAGGATGAAGATGATCATGGCGGCGTCGGCGCGAGCAAGCTGATCGCGGCGGTGATCGCGGCCTTGGTGTTCATTGGTCTCGTCGTCGGTGGCGTGTTCTGGATGCGCGAACGCAACAAGCCGGCCGGATCGGGCGAACTGATCACCGCGCCCGAAGGCGATTACAAGGTGCCGGCCGAAGGCGCCGCCGCCAATGGCATGGCGGTCGCCGGCGAAGGCGATGCGGCCTATGCCGCGAGTGAGGGGCAGACCGTCGAGTCGGTCATCAATCCGAATGTTCGCCCGGAAGTGCCCGTAGCGGGCGTGTCGGCGGGAATCGATGTGGCGCCGGTTCGCACGGTTCCGCTGCCGCCATCGCAGGGCGCACAGGCGAGCACGACGCCCGCGGCCAAACCTGCGGCCAAGCCTGCCCCCGTTGCGGCCAAGCCGGCTCCGGAAAAGGCAGCCCCGGCCAAGCCGGCCGGCGCGCCGGCCAATCTGTTGCCGGAAACCCGCGCGCAGACCGCGATGGCCGGTGGCACGATCCAGTTGGGGGCATTCAATTCGGAAAGCATCGCGACAGGCGAATGGAGCAAGCTGGCGGCCAAATTCCCCGAATTGGGCAAGCTCAGTCGCTCGATCACCACGGTCGAAGTCGGCGGCAAGACGCTGTATCGCCTGCGTGCCAGCGGGATCGGCGCGCGCGAGGCGTGCAAGGCGCTGAAGGCGGCGAACAAGCCCTGCAACGCGGTTTGATCCGCCAAGCCTCGTCCCCTGCGGATCGAAAGTAGCAATGCCATGACCCCGCTTATCCTTGGCCTGACCGGGCCAGAACTCAGCGCGGATGAGCGCGCGTTCTTCGCCGATGTTGATCCCGCCGGGTTCATCCTGTTCCGCCGCAATGTGGAAACGGCCGAACAGTTGCGCGCGTTGACCGATGGCTTGCGCGAGGTGGCGGGCCGGGCGGATGTGCCGATCCTGATCGATCAGGAAGGCGGCCGGGTCGCCCGGATGCAGCCGCCGGTGTGGCCGGCCTTTCCCAGGGCCGAACTGTTCGACCGGCTTTATGATGTGGCACCCGCCTCCGCGATCGAAGCGGCGCGCGCCAATGCGCAGGCGATCGCGACGATGCTGTTCGACGCGGGCATCAACGTCAACTGCCTGCCGCTGCTCGACGTGCGTCAGCCCGACGCGCACGACATCATCGGCGATCGCGCGCTGGGGGCCGAACCGCTGCGCGTGGCGGCGCTGGGCCGCGCGGTGATCGAAGGGATGCAGGCGGCCGGTGTCGTCGGCGTCGTCAAGCATATTCCGGGTCATGGCCGGGCGATGGCCGACAGCCATGTCGAACTGCCAGTCGTCACCGCAGGCGAAACGGAACTGGAACGCGATCTGGCGCCGTTCATCGCGCTCGCCGGTGCGCCGATGGGGATGACCGCGCATGTCGTCTATACCGCGTGGGACGCGGACGAATGCGCCAGCCTGTCAGCAAGGGTGATCGGCGATGTGATCCGCGGCCGGATCGGCTTCGACGGGTTGCTGATGTCCGATGATCTGGGGATGCACGCGCTGACCGGTGATTTTGGCGAACGTGCGGCGGGCGTGCTCAAGGCCGGGTGCGATATCGCGCTCCATTGTTCGGGCGACATGGCCGAAATGGTGGCGATTGCAGGGGCCGTCGGCCCGATCGGGGATGCGGCGCGCGCGCGCCTCGATCGCGCGATGGCAACGGTGGCTGGGCGGGCACCGGCGATCGCGTTCGCGGATCTGGTGGCCAGGCGGGATGCGCTCTTGGCTTACGCCTGAACGTTTCCGTGCTAGCCTGTCGCCATGCTCGACGTCATGGATGATTTCGAACTTCCGCTCGACGCGCCCGACACGCTGACCTTGGCGATCGACGGGTGGGAAGGGCCGCTCGATCTGCTGCTGACCTTGGCGCGGTCGCAGAAGGTGGATTTGCGCGAAATTTCGATCCTTGCGCTGGTCGAGCAATATCTGGCCTTCATCGACGACGCCAAGGCACTGAAACTGGAACTGGCGGCCGATTATCTGGTGATGGCGGCGTGGCTGGCTTATCTGAAATCGGGGCTGCTGCTGCCCAAGGACCCGGCGATCGATCCCAGCCCGGAAGAGCTGGCGCTCAGGCTGCAACTGCGTCTCCAGCGGCTGGATGCGATGCGTGAGGCCGGCGCGCGGCTGATGGGTCGCGATCGGCTGGGCCGCGACGTGTTCATGCGCGGCGCGCCCGAAGGCTTGAAGGTCGTTCGCCGCGCCGCGTGGCAGGTTGAACTTTATGATCTGATTGCGGCTTATGGCGCGATCCGGGCCCGCGCCGAACCCGTGTTTCACGTCGTGTCGCGCCGGCCGGTGATGACGTTGGACGAAGCGATGCGCCGGGTGGAACGGCTGATCGGCGTGCGGATCGAATGGGCGGTGCTCGAAAGTTTCCTGCCCGATGGGCTGGACCCCGAATATCGCCGCTCGGCGCTCGCCTCCAGCTTTGTCGCCGCGCTCGAACTGGCGCGGCTGGGCAAGGCCGAACTCGATCAGGCCGGGCCGTTCGCCCCCTTGATGATTCGCGCGGCATGAACCCGCCGGACGATTCCGCCCGCGCCGTCGAAGCGGCCCTGTTCGCCGCCGAAGCGCCGATGAGCATGGCTGAAATCGCAACGGCGGTGGGCGAAGGGATCGATGTGCGCGGGGCGCTGCGCCGGCTGGCCGACGATTATGCCGGGCGGGGCGTGAACCTGGTCGAACGCGGCGGCCGCTGGCATTTCCAGACGGCGCCCGACATGGCGCACATCCTGCGCCGTGATCGCGAAGACGCGCGACGGTTGAGCCGCGCGGGGGTCGAGACGCTGGCGATTATCGCCTATCACGAACCCGTCAGCCGCGCCGAAATCGAGGCGATTCGCGGTGTTCAGATATCCAAAGGCACGATCGACGTGTTGATGGAAGCGGGCTGGATTCGCCCCGCCGGCCGCCGCGAAGTGCCCGGCCGGCCGCTGATTTATGCGACAACCCCGGCGTTCCTGGCGCATTTCGGCCTGTCCAGCCGGCGCGACCTGCCGGGGATCGACGATTTGAAGGCCGCCGGGCTGCTTGATCCTGTCGATCTTGCGTTTGCGCAGCTAGAGGTGGAAAGCAGCGATACGGACGCCTAGATAAGAGGCTTACCGGGAGAAAATTCATGGGTGGCCTCAGTATCTGGCATTGGCTCGTCGTCGGGGTCATCGTGCTCCTGCTGTTCGGCAAGGGGCGCTTTTCCGACATGATGGGCGACGTTGCCAAGGGCATCAAAAGCTTCAAGAAGGGCATGGCCGAGGACGATGAAGCGGCGAAGCCCGCCGCGCCCGCGCCGCGCCTGCAGGCACAGCAGCCGATCGAACCGAACCCCGATCGCAACCTTCAGCCGATGCAGGATGACCGGCCGGCCCAATAAGCCGCCCACCCGGCCTGCACATCGGGTGTCGCCGGAAAGCGGGTGGATTCCCGTTCTGGCGGGGTGACGATCGGCCGCTTTCCGATCCGGCTTTCCGTGTCCCTGCCCTTGCGAGAGTGAAGCAAGCCCCGCATGTTCGATATCGCCCCTACCGAATTGATGCTGGTCGCGCTGGTCGCGCTGGTCGTGATCGGGCCGAAGGATTTGCCGCGCCTGATGCGCATCGTCGGCAATTGGGTGGCCAAGGCGCGCGGCATGGCGCGCCATTTCCGCAGCGGCATGGATGAAATGATCCGCCAGTCGGAAATCGAGGAGATGGAACGCAAATGGGCCGCGGAAAATGAGCGGATCATGCGCGAACATCCGGTGGTGCCGCACGATGCCGACGCGGCGCAGGTGACGGTGTCGCCCGAGGCCAGCGGATATGCCGCGCCGGCTGACGCGCCGTATATCGACGCGCCCTACACCGAATTGCCGCCCGGCGAAGTGGAACTGTCCGAACCACCGGCCGCCATCGTCCAGCCCGAGGCCAAGCCGTCCGACATGCCACCGTCGAGCGCGTTGCAGGCGGAACTGCCGTTGCTGGATGGCGGGCCATCGACGGGCAAGCCGGCATGAACGATATCGATGAAAGCAAGGCGCCCCTGCTCGATCATCTGGTCGAACTGCGCCGTCGCCTGCTGTGGAGCTTTGCGGCGCTGGGCGCGGCCTTTGCCATCTGCCTCTATTTCGCCAAGCCGATCTTCGCCTTCCTCGTCCAGCCGCTGTTGCGCGCAGGACAGGGAAAACTGATCTATACCAATATCTTCGAAGCGTTTTTCGCCGAAATCAAGGTCGCCTTCTTCGCGGCGATCATGCTGGCCTTTCCGGTTGTGGCCAATCAGATGTGGCAATTCGTGGCTCCCGGCCTTTATGCCAAGGAAAAACGGGCGCTGCTGCCATTTCTGGGGATCACGCCGGTGCTGTTCCTGGCAGGCGCTGCGATGGCTTATTATGTCGCCATGCCCGTCGCGCTGCATTTCCTGTTGAGTTATCAGGGCAATGTTGGCGGCGTCAGCCAGGAAGCGCTGCCTGGCGTTGGCAATTATCTCGATTTCGTGACCAAGTTCATCTTCGGGTTCGGCGTTGCATTCCTGCTGCCGGTGCTGCTGATGCTGCTGGAACGCGCCGGGATCGTCACCCGCGATCAGTTGAAGGCGGGACGGCGCTATGCGATCGTGGCGGCGTTCGCCATCGCGGCGGTGCTGACCCCGCCCGATGTGGTGTCGCAGCTGATCCTCGCGGTGCCGCTGGTGCTGCTGTACGAACTGGCGCTGATCGCGATCTGGTTCACCGAAAAGCGCCGCGCGCGCAGCCAACCGGAGGACGCGGCCGCCTGAACGGCGCCGGGCGCCGCCCCCGGTGGGGAGCGACGCCCGTTTTCAACCGATCCGACAATTTACTTTGCGACGTCCTCAACCGCCTGCCCGGCCGACTTCACGTCCTTGCCCGCGCCTTCAACGGTGTTGCACGCCGACGCCATCAAAGCGCCTGCAACCAGCGCAAGGGTCACTATCTTTCGCATCGATCTGCTCCTGCAGCATTCCGTATATTTTCGGAACCGTAGCGATCAATGCGCGGTCGGGGTGATTGGTTCCGTCTGGCGATCCCGGCATGCGGCCAACCGCTCGTCGCGACGGGCAATGTGGATCCGGCGGGAAAATTGCGGCCCCGGAAACGTCGTCGGGGGGAGGATCGACAGTTCCGGGGCCTGGTTAGGATAGCGTGAGCGGGGGGGCATAAGTGCGCTATCCTCCACCCCGAACGAGCCTGACGCCGACCGGTTCCACGATCATCGAAAAAAATCGCACCTATGCGACGAACCGCACGATGGCGCGCTAGGCTGAGGGGGCGTCGTTGCGGATGATCGCGATGGTGATGGCGATTTCGCCGGTTGGTTCGCCGCGGCGCAGCGATGCGCGCAACTGCCGGGCCAGCCCATCGGCAACCCGTTCGAAGCGGGGGTAGGCCGGATGTTCGCGGCAGGCAGTGCCGATCAGGCCGGGTGCGATGAGTTCCAGCAGCGCCCGATCCGGCAGGTCGGTGGCAGAAAGGCGGATGGTGAGGCCGCCGGCCGGATCGCAATACATCGCCATTTCGGCAACTTCGGTGATCAGGAAGGCCACCGGGACGGCGATGTCCTGCGATGTAACGGCGGAGATCACCTCCATCCGGATCGGCATGGCAGCGGCGTCGCCGCTGGCGGTGGCCCGCAGGTTCGATGCCAGTTCGCCGATCAGGGCGCGCAGATCGACGCCGCGATTGTCCTCCATCTCGGCATAATGGTTGCGGTGAACGACGGCGAGCGCATCCACGCGGCGCTGGATGACGGCATAAGCCTCGCTGGTTTCGGGGCCTGCGCGCCGCGGGCGTGCAGATTGATCAGGCTGGCGACGACCTGAAGGTTATTCTTGACGCGATGGTGCACCTCGCGCGTCAGCCGCCGCTGGCGCGCCAGGCTTTCGGCCAGTTCGGCTTCATGTTCGATCTGGCGGGCGGTGGCATCGGTGAAGGCCTGGGCCAGGCTGCGGATTTCCTGCGATGGCGTTTTCAGCGCCGGTGTACGCAACGGGCCGTGCGCGATGTCAAAACCATCCACCGATTTCTGCAGGCGGCCCAGCGGGCGCAGCACCAGCCTTTCCATCACCAGCCAGCCGATCAGCCCGGCGGCCAGCCACATCAGGATCGGCAGCAGCACCATCAGCCATTCGATCGCCCGGATCGGGGCGGTGTCGGCGCGCAGTTCCAGCGCCAGTTGCCCGTCGGCGACGGGCGATGCAACCGTGATCGTCTGTGTCGATGGCGTGGGGGCCGGCCGGCCAGCCAGCTGTAGGCTGGTATCCCCTTGCCACAGGATCAGCGTGGCGGCCTCGCTGGTCGGCGCCGTGATCCGGGCGAGGGGTTCCAGCGGAATTTCGGCGGCGACGATCAGATCGTTCCGCGCGGTGGCCAGCCGCATCCAGCGCTGGCCCGGTTCCAGCGTGGCTTCCATGTCCATGCCCGCTGCCGGCGGCGCGATCGTGCTTGTCACAAAACCGGTCGTCGCGCACAATTTTCGCCCCCCCGGTAGAATAAACCGAAGCGGATTCCAGCCGGTTGGGTGGCGGCAAGCGTATCGAGCGACCGGCGGCACGCCGCAGCCGACCGAACATCGCCCATCTGCAACATGGTCCCCACCATGTCGCGGGTGATGCCCCCGATCGCGGTGTCGAGCCGACGGGTGCTGTCGGCGGCCATCATCCGCACGGCGAAATCGCGGGTTACGCGATTCGTCCTGGCGGATTCCAGCGAGGCGTAGATGGCGATCAGGCCAAGCGGCAGCAACGCGATCGTCAGGATCAGCAGCATCTTGACGCTTGTTGAAAGCCGCGCAGCGCTGGCGCCGATCACGAGGTGCGGCCTCGTGGATCAGGGCGTGACGGAACCATGACGAACAGGCGCCAGCCGGCTAGTTGAGCTTGCCGAGAAGATCGAGCATGTCGGATGGCACTTGTTCGCCCAATGTTTCGTCCCAGGCCGATCGCAGGGCCTGGCCGATGTGCGAAGCGTTGCGGCGGCGTGGTTTTTCGGCCTGCCGTGGGGCGTTTTCGGTGCTGGCCACCTGCTCTTTTTTGTTCTTCGCAGCCAACCTGTCTGATCCCCGATATATCGTCCGATCCCGGCCCCATGCGGCCATGTTTCATAGGCATCGGGCCGTGCCATCCCCGAATGCGGGGGCGCAGCGCGACCAGAATAAATTGCCGACTTGCCCAAGGAAACAAAAAACTCTCCCGATAGTTCCGCAATCTGATGGTTCCACGTTAAATTATTGCGTGGTTTCGATCCGTGGCGGGGAATGGTTGCATCTGATCCCCGCTGATCGCAGAATGATCGTCCCAGGGGCGGTGTTTCGGATAGCAAGGGGAAACAATGTCACTCGGCCAGGAACTCGCGCCACATCTTCCATTCCTTCGTCGCTACGCGCGCGCGCTGACGGGAAGCCAGGCTCATGGCGACGCTTATGTCCGCGCCGCGCTGGAGGCGATCGTCGCCGCGCCCGGGGATTTCCCGCGCGATGTGGATGCACGCCTCGGCCTGTATCGCACCTTCCAGCGGATATGGGCGTCGGCCAATGCGGATGGCGATGCGGGGGCGGCCGCCGGCGGCGATCGCGAACTGATCGCGCAGGCACGGTTGGCGCAGGTCACGCCGCTGTCGCGGCAGGCCTTGCTGCTGACCGCGATGGAAGGTTTCACCAGCGAGGACGCGGCCTATCTGATCGATGTATCGCCGGCCGAAGTGGATGAACTGGTCGCCGGCGCCCTGGCCGAGATCGAACGGCAGACGCGGGCCGAGGTGCTGATCATCGAGGATGAACCGATCATCGCGATGGATCTGGAAACGATCGTGCGTGATCTGGGCCATGGCGTGACCGGGGTCGCCGTCACCCGCGATGAAGCAGTCGCGCAGGCGCTGGCGCAACGGCCGGGGCTGGTGCTTGCCGATATCCAGCTTGCCGATGACAGTTCGGGGATTGATGCCGTGAAGGATATTCTGGCCGAATTTCCCGTGCCGGTGATCTTCATCACCGCGTTCCCCGAACGATTGCTGACCGGCGAGCGGCCCGAGCCGACTTTCCTGATCACCAAGCCGTTCCAGCGATCGACGGTAAAGGCGGCGATCGCGCAGGCATTGTTCTTCGACAGCGCGACCGTGCCTGCCTGATTTTGGAACGCATCCGTAATGGATGGAACCCGGAATCGAAGAAGGCGTTCGTATCGGATACTCAACGGCAAGGAGAGACCGATGGGCGGAGCGGACGGACATTGCGGCATCGTGGCGGCTGATGCTGTCGTCATATCGCAGCGGAGGGCCGCTGATTGCCTGCGCACCATCGCCGCTTCTTGCGGTAACGGGGCCGTGCCGGCAAATCGCCCTGCAATCGGGGCATGCGCATGATCGATGAAGATAGCGGCGATATCATCGAATCCGTGCCGCTGTCGGATGACGCGTTCAAGGCCGAGCTGGCGGCGGTGATCCCGCATCTGCGCGCGTTTGGCCGTTCGCTTTCGGGCAATCGGGATACCGCCGACGATCTGGTTCAGGAAACGCTGTTGAAGGCCTGGGCCGCGCGCCAGCGTTTCCAGGCGGGGACCAACATGCGCGCCTGGACGTTCATCATCCTGCGCAACCTGTTCCTGTCCCAGATGCGGCGCGCGCGCTTTAAGGGCGAATGGGACGAGATCACGGCGGCGCGGGTGTTGGCTGCCCCGGCCAGCCAGGACAGCCATGTCGAACTGGGCGATATGCAACGCGCCTTGCTGCTGTTGCCGCAGCCCCAGCGCGAGGCGCTGATCCTCGTCGGTGCCGGCGGATTTGCATATGAGGAAGCCGCTGAAATCTGCGGTTGCGCTGTCGGCACGATCAAGAGCCGTGTGGCGCGCGGCCGCGTCGCGCTGGAACAGATGCTGAGCGAAGGCCGCCTGCCGTCGCGCCGCGGCGATGAGGATCGCGGCGGCCAATCCGCGCTGCAATCCATCATGAAAGATGTGGACGAACTTAGCCGCGGGCGCTGAGGCGGGGGCGGCCTTCTTCAGGTGATCCGATCGAGCAACTCGCGCCATTCGGGCGGGATATCCACAGCCGCGGGCGAATAGATTTTGCGCAGGGCATCGCCGACCCCTTGATGCGGCTTGGGTGACACGGCGAGTTCAGCCGTCGGCGTGCGCGGCGGCCGGCCGCGCGTGCCGTTCAGACCATCAGGTTCGTGTGTCCGATGCATGCCTTCCCAACGCACTGCCGGGCATGAGGTTGCCTGCGATCTTGCGGAAAAATGCGGAACCTTGATAGTCCCGCGACGCGGGCTATGCAGGATGACATGAAAGCCACAATTTCCGCCGCGATCGATCGCGCCATGGCCCATGCCCCTTTCCTGCGCCGCGCGGCAGAACAGCGACCGGAGATTGTTGCGGCGATCGCTAAGGGCGATGTGGCCGGTGCGTTGGCGCTGTGCCGCACGTCGGGCGAGGGCGATGTCGGCCTGGCGCTGCGTCGCGAACGGCAGGGGCTGTCGCTGGCGGTGGGGCTGGCGGATCTTGCCGGGCTGATGCCGCTGGAAAGCGTGATCCAGACGCTGTCCGACTTCGCCGACAATGCGCTCGACCGCGCAATAGCCGCCGCGATCGAGGAGCGCACGCCGGGCGAACCGCCGCGTGGGTTCGCGGTGCTGGGGCTGGGCAAGCATGGCAGCCGCGAGCTGAATTATTCGTCGGATATCGATCCGATCCTGATCTTTGACCCGCTGACCTTGCCCCGGCGCGAACGCGATGAACCGGTCGAGGCGGCGGTGCGGATCGGCAAGCGCGTTGTTGAACTGCTGCAGGCGCGCGACGCGGCGGGCTATGTCTTTCGCGTCGATTTGCGGTTGCGCCCGTCGCCGGAAGCCACGCCGATCGCGTTGCCGGTGGAAGCGGCGATTTCCTATTATGAATCGAGCGCGCTGCCGTGGGAACGCGCGGCCTTCATACGCGCCCGTGCGGCGGCGGGCGATCGGGTGCTGGGGGAACATTTCCTCGCCCAGATCCGCCCGTTCGTGTGGCGGCGCGCGCTGGATTATGGGGCGATCCGCGAAATCCGCGAACTATCCCGCCGGATTCGCGATCATCACGCGCAGGGGCAGAGTTTCGGCCCCGGTTATGATCTGAAGCGCGGGCGCGGCGGCATTCGCGAGGTGGAGTTTTTCGCCCAGATCCACCAGCTGATCCACGGCGGTCGCGAACCGGCGCTGCGCGCGCCCGCGACATTGGATGCGCTGGCGGCCCTGGCGGCGGCGGGGCGGATCGACCCGGATGAAGCGAAAATACTGGCCGATGCGTATCGCCTGTATCGCACGATCGAACACCGCCTGCAGATGGTGGAGGACCAGCAGACCCACAGCCTGCCGCGCCAGCCCGAGGCGCTCGATAATGTGGCGCGGCTTCACGGGCTGGCCGATGGCGCGGCGCTGATTGATCTGCTGCGCCCGCATGTGGAGGCCGTGGGCCGCATTTATGACGGGCTGGATGAAGGCCGCCCCGAAGGGCTGTCGCGCGATCCGGCGCTGATCGAAACCGCGCTGGCGGCGGCCGGCTTTGCCGATCCGGCGGCTGCGCGCCAGCGGATCGAAGGGTGGCGGGCCGGCGGGCCGCGTCCGCTGCGCACCCCCGCCGCGCGCGAGGCCCTGGAAGCGGTGCTGCCCGGGCTGGTGACGGCGCTGGGCCAGGCGCCGGATGCGAATGCCGCGCTCAACCGCTTCGATACGATCGTGTCACGCCTGCCCAGCGCGGTGAACCTGTTTCGCCTGCTGGAAGCGCGGCCTGCGCTGGCGCGAATGGTGGCCGATGTTCTCGTCCACGCGCCCACCCTGGCCGATGCGCTGGGCCGGCGGCCGACATTGCTGGATGGCCTGATCGATGCCAGCGCGTTCAACCCGCCCGGCGATGTCGCCATGCTGGCCGCTGAAATCGGGCGGTGCGAACCGGGCGACGATTATGAAACCCTGCTTGATCGCGCGCGCCAGCGGGTGGGCGAAAAACGGTTTGCGCTGGGCGTGCAACTGATCGAACGGGCGACTGATCCGCTCGATGTCGCGTCAGGCTATGCGCGGGTTGCCGAAGCGGCTTTGGTCGCGCTGGTCGATGCGACGGTGGTCGAATTCGAGGCGGCACATGGCCGTATTCCGGGCGACGGGCTGGTCATCCTGGCGCTTGGCCGGCTGGGCGGGGCGGCGTTGACCCATGCGTCCGATCTCGACCTGATCTATCTGTTCGATGGTGATCATCTGGCCGAATCCGATGGTCCCAAGCCGCTTGGCGCGACCCAATATTATAACCGGCTGGCCCAGCGGGTGACGGCCGCGATGAGCGTGCCGACCGCATCGGGGCCGTTATATGAGGTCGATACACGGCTGCGGCCGTCGGGTGCGCAAGGGCTGTTGTCGGTGTCGATCGCCAGCTTTGCCCAATATCAGCGCGAAAGCGCCTGGACGTGGGAGCATATGGCGCTCACCCGCGCACGACCGGTATATGGCCGGGCTGGCGCGCGCGCCGCGGTGGCGGCGATCATCGACGAAACCTTGCGCCGGCCGCGCGACGCAGCAACGCTGGTTGCCGATGCGGTGAAGATGCGCGCGGATATGGCCAGGCATAAGCCGCCATCGGGGCCGTTCGACGTCAAGCTGATCGAAGGCGGGCTGGTGGATTGCGAATTTGCCGTCCACGTCCAGCAACTGCGCCATGGCGCCGGGTTCGACACGCGCCTTCGTCAGGCGATCGCCGCGCTCGCACAAGCCGGGCTGATCGCGCCCGAACTGGCCGAAGCGCACGCCCTGTTGACGCGGATGCTGGTCACGTTCCGGCTGGTGTCGCCCAAGGGGGGCGAACCGATCCCGGTATCGCGCGCGATGGTGGCGCAGGCCTGCGGGCAGCCCGACTGGGAAACGCTGGTTGCGGCCTATGATGCCGCCCGCACCACGATTCGCGCCGAATGGGAACGGGTTTCGGTCTGACCGGCGATACGCTACGCACCCGGCAACAAGGAGATTTGACGATGGCCAGCGAAGGCGACACCGCGCCCGATGTTACGCTGCTGATGGCAGACGGATCGACCAAACGGCTGCACGATCTGCTCGATCGGCCGCTCGTTTTGTATTTCTATCCCAAGGACGACACCACCGGCTGCACCGCCGAAGCGCAGGCCTTCACCGAACTGGCCGGCGATTTCGCGACGGCGGGTGCCGCGATTCTGGGTGTGTCGAAAGATACGCCGGCCAAGCATCAGAAGTTCATCGCCAAATATGATCTGAAGGTGGGCCTTGCCACCGACGCCGATGAAACGGTGTGTGCGGCATTCGGCGTCTGGGTCGAAAAGGCGATGTATGGCCGTACATATATGGGGATCGAACGGTCCACCTTCCTGATTGAAAAGGGCGGGCGGATCGCGCGCGTCTGGCGCAAGGTGAAGGTGAAGGGCCATGCCGAAGACGTACTGAAGGCGGTGCAAGCCCTGGCGTGACGACCAGCGTTGCCGAATCCGTTCGCGCCGTGCTGCTGGCGGCGGACCCGCGCGCCAAGGTGATGGCGGCGCGTGCGGCGGCGCGCGACTGGCGGCTTGGCCGGCTCGATTTCGTCTTTTCCGTCGCCATGCCCGACCAGCCGGCACGCGGTGACGGCCCGGTCCTGCTGCAGCCATCGCGGATGCCCAAGCGGGGCCGCGCCGGCAGCCCGCGCGCGCGGATCGCGATGCTCCATGCACTGGCGCATATCGAATATAGCGCGATCGATCTGGCGGCGGACATTATCGGCCGGTTCGGATCGCAATTCCCGCGTGCGTTTATCGACGAATGGATGCGGGTGCTGGCCGAAGAAGCGATGCACTTCGCCATCGTGGCCCGGCGGCTGAAGGCGCTGGGGGCGGCTTATGGCGATCTGCCCGCGCATGACGGCCTGTGGGAAGCGGCGGAGGCGACCGCGCATGATCCGCTCGCGCGGCTGGCGATCGTGCCGATGGTGCTGGAAGCGCGCGGGCTGGATGTGACGCCGGCGATGATCGCGCGCTTCATTGCGGCCGGTGATGCCGCTTCGGCGCGTATCCTCCAGCGCATCTATGACGACGAAATCGGCCATGTCGCGACAGGGGTTCGGTGGTTCGAATCCTGCTGTTCGGCGCAGCGATTCGACGCATCCGCGCACTGGCAGACGCTCGTCAAAACGCATTTCGGCGGGGCTTTGAAGTCGCCGTTCAACGACTCAGCGCGTCAGTCAGCCGGATTAACTCAGGATTACTACGTACCGCTTGCCCAGGCTGACATTGTTTTACACAACGCGGCACGCACTATCGCAGGGTAATAGCCTGTTGCGATCAGCGCCAGTTTATCAAGCTCCTCGGGTCGTACCTCCGGAGAGTTCAAGCCCACCACCGGGGGATTTGAATGTCAGTTGTCGTGCACTCGCTTAACGCGGGTCTGTTTGAAAAGTTCCGCGGTGCGCTTCGCCCGCGCGATCTTTTCCTTCATGACGGATCGACCCTGCGTCAGGTTCGCCTCTGCACCCGCCGGCAGGTCGCCATCCTCGCTGCCACGCTTCTCCTCCTCGCTTGGGCCGTTGTTGCCACCGTTCATGCTTTCGCGCCTGCCGCGACGTCTGATACCCAGGTCGCGCAGATGCAGGCGAAGGTTGCCAGCATGCAGGCCGATTATTCGGCGATGAAGCAGGCTGCGGTGGTTCAGGCCGCCCGTATCGAACAGCGCCAGGCGTTCCTGTCGGCGCTGGTGGAAGGCAAGACCGACGCCAAGACGCTCGCCGCGATGGTTCCGGGCGACGTCCCCACCGCCCCGTTGACGCCGCTGACCGCACCTTATGCGAAGGTTGCACAGCAGCAGGACGCCCTCGCCGGCAAGGCGCTGGCGCTGACCGAAGGCCGGTATCGCATGACCGCCGATGCGCTCCGCCGTCTCGGCGTCGATGCGCGCCGCTTCCAGCGTGGCAATCCGTCGCTGGGTATGGGCGGGCCGTATGAGCCGGTGACCAAGGCCAATATTTCCGACGACGCCGATCCGCAGTTCCGCGCGCTGTTCATGTCCTGGAAGAAGATGGACCAGCTCGAACGCGAAGTGATCTCGGTGCCGTCCGCCCGCCCTGTCTTCCTCAAGCAGGTTGCCTTCACCAGCTCTTACGGTGTCCGTTCCGATCCGTTCCGTGGCGGTGCCGCGATGCATGCCGGGATCGATCTGGCCGGCCCGATCGGCACGCCGATCTATGCCACCGCCGATGGCGTGGTGAACCGCGCCGAATGGGCCAATGGCTATGGCAATCTTGTCGAACTGAACCACGGCAAGGGCATCCAGACCCGTTATGGTCACCTGTCGAAGATGCTCGTGTCCGCCGGCCAGCGCGTGAAGCGGGGCGATCTGATCGCCAAGATGGGTTCGACCGGCCGTTCGACGGGCAGCCACCTCCATTATGAAGTGCGCCTCGATGGCCGCGCGGTGAACCCGGTGCCGTTCCTGCAGTCGACCGATTATCTGCTCGCGGTGCAGAACCGCACGGATACCCGGATCGCCATGGGTGGTCCCGACGCCAATTGATATCCCGAAAACGGGAGAGGAGGGGGGCCGCCAGCAGCAACAGTTGCCGGCGGCCCTTTTCATTCCTATCTGGATGGCCATGACCCAAGCCCCCACCGTCGATATCACCCCGGCCGCGGCCGCCCGCGTTGCCGCGATCGCCCAGCGCCAGGGCAAGCCCGCGATCCTGCGGCTGGCCGTGGATGGTGGCGGCTGCGCGGGGTTCCAGTATCGGTTCGGGCTGGCGGACGCGGTGGAAGCCGATGATGCGGTGGCCGAACGCGATGGTGCAACGCTGGTCGTCGATCCGATGAGCCTCGATCTCGTTGCCGGCAGCGCGGTCGATTATGTCGAATCGCTGGGCGGGGCGGCGTTCCGCGTCACCAATCCCAATGCGGCCTCGGGCTGCGGCTGCGGATCCAGCTTCTCGGTCTGATCTTTTTTATCGGCCGACGGGTGATACCATCGGCCGAAGAATGCCTCTAAGGTCGCGGCCATGAAGATCGCGACATTCAATATCAACGGCATCAAGGCCCGCCTGCCGCGTCTCCTCGAATGGCTCGATGAGACGCAGCCCGATGTGGCGTGCCTGCAGGAAATCAAAACTTCCGACGAAACCTTTCCCGAGGCGGATATTCGCGCTGCGGGTTACGGTGCGATCTGGCACGGGCAGAAGGGCTTCAATGGCGTCGCGATCCTCGCGCGTGGCGCGGACCCGGTGGAACGGCGGCGTGGTCTGCCCGACGATCCCGATCCGTCGCACAGCCGCTATCTGGAGGCGGACGTGAACGGTGTCACCGTCGCGTCGATCTACCTGCCCAACGGCAACCCGCAGCCCGGCCCCAAATTCGATTACAAGCTGGCGTGGATGGATCAGTTGCGCCTGCACGCCGCCGGCCTGTTCGCCAGCGAACGCGATGTGGTGCTGGCGGGGGATTACAACGTCATCCCGACCGACCTGAAGGACGATATTTTCTCTGCCCGCGCGATGGCCGATGATGCGCTGGCGCAACCCGAAAGCCGTGCCGCGTTCCGCAGCCTTCTGGCCCAAGGCTGGACCGATGCGATCCGCGCGATCCACCCGTCGGGGCCGATATACACCTTCTGGGATTATCAGGCCGGCGCCTGGGCGCGTGACGCGGGGTTCCGCATCGATCATCTGCTGCTCAGCCCGTCGGCAGCCGATCGGCTGGCCGATGCCGGCGTCGATCGCGCGACGCGCGGCAAGGAAAAGGCCAGCGATCACGCGCCGACCTGGATCATGTTGCGCTAGGGAAAATCAGCCCGGCAGGATGACGGGCGTGCCGAAAGCGGCAACGTCCGGCAGCCGCGCGGCGATCGTTTCCAGGTGCGCGCGCACGCTGCCTGCGTCCGTTGCCGGATCGCGGACCAGCAGATCGCACCCCTTGGGCGTGAACAGCGTGCGATCGAAGGTGATGAACATCCAGCCGGCGTCTCCGTCGAAAGCGCGAATCGCCCAACGGCTGACAAAGGGAAATAATAGCCCCGATCCGCGCCATACGAAGCGGGTGCCGCTGTCATCAAGCGGATGATCGAACCCGCGAACTGATCGCGACCGGCCAGCCTGGTCGTAGCGCACCACATCGATCAAGCCGTCGCGGCCGCCACGCCGGCCGGGCGCATAATGGATCGTCGGGCGCTGCCGCCTGCCGTTCAGCCACATCGGAAAACTCGTGGCGCGGACGTGCCAGTCGCCGTGAAGCTGGTCCAGCCGCAGGTGTACGTCCGCAGCCATCGCCAGCCCCTTTACAGCGTCTTCTGATACACCCGGTAGATGCGGTTGACGGTGCTTTCGATCGTTTCGGCGATCGATTTCATGCCCTGATTATCGTCGAGCACCCAGCCGATTTCGCCGCGCGTGGCGCTATAATGGACCAGCGCATCGCGGCGGATATATTCGATCATCATGAAGGCGAGCTGGCTGGCAAGGCGGGTGGATTGCAGCCGTTTGACCACGCCCATCAGCGGCACGCGCATCGTGCGCACCTGCGGTTTGCGCAGCCGCCACAGCAGCTTGGCCCAGCCGAACGGGAACAGCCGGCCGTCAAGATCGCGGGTCAGTTCGTTGAGGTCGGGAAGCGTCATCATGAACGCGACGGGTTCGCCCTCCACTTCGGCGACGCGGATCAGGTCCTCGAACACGATCGGCTTCAGCTTCTTGCCGGCATAAGCGATTTCGGCGTCGGTCAGCGGGACGAAGCCCCAATTATCCGACCAGGCATTGTTGAGGATGCCCAGCAGCAGGGCTGCTTCCTCGTCGAAGCGTGATTTATCGACCTTGCGGATGTTGATCCGCGCATTGCGTTCGCCCGACGCGACGATGCGCTGCACGATCGGTGGGAAATCCTGCGTGATATCCAGATCATAGGTCTGCATGTCGCGCACGCCGGTATAGCCCGCGCCCTCGATCCACGCCTGGTAGGCCGGCAGATGGTGGCCCATCATCACCGTCGGGCTATGATCATGGCCCTTCACCAGCAGGCCGGGTTCGTCCCATACCGACAGGCTGAACGGCCCCATCGCCTGCGTCATGCCGCGCCCGCGCAGCCAATCTTCGGCCGCCTTGATCAGGGCGGTGGCGGTTTCGGCGTCTTCGGCCTCGAACATGCCCCAATGGCCAACGCCAGGGCCGCCACCTTGTTCGGCGGGCATGGCCAGGACGAGCCGGTCGATCTGCGCCGAAATCCGCCCGGTCACACGGCCGTTGCGGCGCGCCAGCAGGAACACCGCATCGGCATGGCCGAACCACGGATTCTTCTTCGGATCGATCAGCCCGTGCATCTCGCTTTTCAGCGGCGGCACCCAATGGGGGTCATGGGCATAAAGCTGCCAGGGCAGATCGATGAAGGCGGCGCGGTCGGCGGCTTTCACCACCGGGCTGATAGCGATGCTCATGGATATGCGATCAATCGCGCTGGCGCTGCCGGGGATGGCCGGTGGCAACCCCGCCGGACAGCCGCGCGACGTGCGGATATTCTTCGGCCACCTCGTTGGTGTAGCCGAGGTTGAACACGGTCGGGCTTTTCGGGCGTTCGCCGGCCTTTTCGTAAAAGGTGCCGAACAGGCGATCCCAGAAATAGTTGGTGATGCCGAAATTGCCGTTTTCGTTGTGGAAATGGTGCTGCATGTGGCGCTGCTTGATCGACGCCACCCATTTGTTGCGTGGCTTATACGCCAGATGCTGGATGCAGTGGAAAAACTCGTACACGCAGGTGGTGATCAGCCCGGTCGCCATCGCCGCCGCAGCCCCGCCGACGCCGCCAATCGCATAGCCGATCGGCATCGTCGCCGCCGCGATCGTCGGCAATGTCGTGTGCAGGCCGCCAAACAGCACCTCCAGATGGTTGGGATCCTGATGGTGATCGTAATGGATGCGCTTCCACGTCGGGCTGAGCAGTTTGGATTTCCACATCCACTTGCTGTGGAGCACCCAGCGATGCAGGCAGTACCACACCAGCGGATAGACCAGGGTCGCGATCAGGATGGATGCCAGCGTCTGCACCAGCGGCGCCGGGCGCCACACCCAAACCCCGATCGCGGCAAAGGCCGCCAGCAGATAGGCGATGATCGCCGGATATTGGAAATAAGCGATGACGAGGTCACGCAACGTCATCCGATCCAGATGGTGCGATCGGTTCCAGAAGCCCGTGCGCATCGATTCCGTGCTCTTCACCGCAGCCAAATCCTCAAGAAATCCATGGTCAAACAGGCGCGAACGCCGTGAGACTCCGTGTAATGAAAGTGCAATGCGGCGGTTTCGGGGCGCAATTGGCGCCGGGCCGGCCGATTGCGCCGTATCGCCTTATTCCGCCGCTTATTCTTCGGTGCGGATCAGCACCGTTTCGCCGATCAGCAGGAACAATATGGGCGGCCCCCATGCCGCCAGCGTTGGCGGATAGGCGCCGATATTGCCCATCGCCAGCGCGAAATTATCGGCGACGAAATAGGCAAAGCCCAGCCCCATGCCGATCACCGCGCGGACGAACAGCCGGCCGGACCGGGCAAGGCCGAACGCGGCGACCCCTGCCAGCAGCGGCATCAGGGCCGATGACAGCGGACCCGACAGCTTGTGCCACAATCCCGCCTCCAGCGCTTCGGTCGGCCGGCCGGCGGCTTTCAGATCGGCGATTGCGGTGCGCAGGCTGGAAAAGCTGCGCTCGTCCGCGTCGACATTGGCAAGGGTGAAGCGATCGGGCGTCACCCCGCGGGCGATGGTGAGCGTGGGCAGGTCGCTGGTCAGCCCGCGCGTGACATCGAACCGGCGGACATCGTGCAGCAGCCAGCCGCCACGATCGTAGCGGCCTGTCTTGGCGGTCACGATCGTTTCCAGCGTGCCGCCGATCCGGTCATATAGCGTGACATCGACCAGCCGGACGCCGGCGCCCCGGCCGCTGGCCTGCGCGGCGTGGATCAGATCGTCGCCGCTGCGCACCCACACATTGGTGACGATGCCGCGATCCTTGGGGATCGGCCCGTAATCCACCGCTTCCCAAGCCCTCAGCGTCGCCGCCGCGCGGGTGACGATGCGATCGTTGAAGACAAACGACAAAGCGGAAATGCCCAGGCTGGCGACGATCAGCGGCGCCAGGATCTGGTGGGCCGAAACGCCCGCCGCCTTCATCGAGATGATCTCGCTATTCTGGTTGAGCGTGACGAAGGTGATGATCGCGCCCAGCAGCACCGCGAACGGCAGGAAGCGGGCGATCAATTGTGGCACGCGCAGCGACACATATTGCCACAATTGCGGTTCGCCATTGCCGGGATAGGCCAGGATATTGCCCGATTCGCCCAGCAGGTCGAGCGTCTGGAGCACCAGCACCAGCGCCGCCAGCACGGCCATGCTGGTCAGCAGGAACTTCTTGGCCATGTACCAGCTGATCGTGCGCGACGCGAAGAATTGCAGGTTCATGCCACGGTCTCCGCCTGGCGGCCGAAGGGCAGCCAGCGCCGCACGGCCTTGCCGGCCTTGGCGGCCCAGCGTTCCAGTGCGCCGATCGGCTGGCCGCCGGGAATATGCGCCACCGTATAATACATCCACCCGGTAAAGGCAGCGAAGCCAAGGAACGGCAGCCACAGCGAAATCAAGGGATCGACCCGGCCGAGCGCGCCCAGCGCCTCGCCATATTCGTTGATCTTGTGCTGCGTCACGATCAGCACGATCGACAGGAATACGCCCAGTGCTGACGTCGATCGCTTCGGCGGCACGGCAAGGGCAACGGCCAGCAGTGGCAGCAGGAACATCGTCGCCACCTCGACCAGCCGGAAATGGAAATTGGCCCGCAGTTCGTTGCGGGTCTTTTCGGGCGTTTCCGGGTTCTTGGCGGTGCGCGCCAGTTCGGGGATGGTCATTTCCAGATCGCGCCCGCCGCGCTGGCGGAATGCCTCCATCTTGGGCAGGTCGATCGGCAGGTCATGACCGACGAAGCTCAACACGCGCGGCGTGCGGAAACCGGGCGCGTCATGCACCAGCGTGCCATTGGCCAGCCGCAGGATGATCGTGTCGGGATCGTCGGTCGCCATGAACGTGCCGCGTTCGGCCGTCACCGCCAGCGATTTGCCGTCCTTCGTTTCGGTCATGACGAAAATGCCCGAAAGATCGCGCCCGCTGTCGCGGCTCTGTTCGACGCGCAACGTCATCCGGCTGCCGAGTTTCGTAAACTCGCCCACCTTGATCGATGCGCCCAGCGCGCCTGATCGCAGTTCGAATCGCAGCCCTTCATAGGCGTAGCGTGCATAAGGCTGGACGAAGCCGACGATCAGCAGGTTGAGCGCGGCCAGCCCGATCGTGAACATATAAGGCACGCGCATCAGCCGCCCGTAACTGATGCCCAGCGCGCGCAGCACATCGAGTTCGGACGACAAGGCGAGTCGGCGGAAGGCCAGCAGGATGCCCAGCATCAGCCCGATCGGGATGCCCAGCGACAGATATTCGGGCAGCATGTTGGCCAGCATCTTCCATACGACGCTTACCGGTCCGCCTTCGCTGGCGACGAAATCGAACAGCCGCAACATCTTGTCGAGCACGAGCAGCATCGCCGACACGATCAGCGTTCCCACCAACGGAACGGTGATCAGACGGGCGAGGTAGCGGTCGGTGAGGCTCGCAAGTCTCAAAATATGGTCGCCTCGTCACCATGATCTGGCCGCAATCGCAGCCGATTGTCGGAAGCGTCGGGGGCATTGCGTATCCCGCCGGGCGCGTTTTCAGCCCGGCTATAGCTTCCGGAGGTAGAGAGGTCATGCTGAAACTGTCGAACTTCGTTGCCATTTCCCTGCTGGCGTCGGCCTTGCCGGCGGCAATGGGCGCAAGCGCGGCCCAGGCGGCCGTGCTGGGGCCTGATGCCGCGGCGTGCGCGCCGGGGGCGTCGGGTGCGGCGGTGCTGGTGAAGGTGGACGGTTTCAAGGCGCGTACCGGCGATCTGCGTGTCCAGATCTACGGCAGCAATCCCGATGATTTTCTGGCCAAGGGCCGCCGGGTGAAGCGGATCGACCTGCCTGTCACGCCGCGTGCCGAATCGATGGAAGTGTGCGTCGCTTTGCCGCAGCCGGGCAACTATGCGGTGGCGGTGCGCCATGACGTCGAAGGCGATGGCAAGTCCGGCCGCGGCGATGGCGGCGGCTTTTCGCGCAATCCCGGGCTTTCGCTGTTTTCGCTGAAGCCGAAATATGACGATGTCGTGATTTCGGTGGGTGCGGAGCCGCGCCGGGTGAACGTGGTTCTCAATTATGTCCAGGGCTTGTCGATCAAGCCCGTCAAGTCCGCTGCGAGGTAGAATGATGGCTGGCGTCGCATTGCTGTCGAATCCGCGGTCCACGGGGAATCGCGCGATTCTGCCCCGCATCCGCAGTTTCTGCGCACAGCATGGCGAAATCTTTCATTACGAGGTCGAGGCGATCGAACAGATCGGCCCGGCCCTGCGGACGATCGCGCGGGTGCGCCCGAAGGTGCTGGTCATCAACGGCGGCGACGGCACGGTGCAGGCGGCGCTGACCGAATTGCATCTGGGCGGCCATTTCGGCGATTCGCCGCCGCCCGTGGCCGTGCTGCCCAACGGCAAGACCAACCTGATCGCGCTCGATCTGGGGGCCAGCGGCGATCCGATCGTGGCGCTGGAGCGGGTGCTGGAAATCGCCCGTGGCGACATGACCGATCATATCGTACCGCGCGAACTGATCGCCTTGTCCGATGGCGGAGTGCGCCCTGTGCTGGGCATGTTCCTGGGCGGCGCAGGCCTTGCCGATTCGATCCTGTTCTGTCGCAACAAGATTTATCCGCTCGGCTTGCCCAACGGGTTCAGCCATGTGCTGACGGTGATGGCCGTGTTCCTGTCGCTGATCTTCGGCATCCGCGCCGCTTTCCTGCCACCACGGCCAAGCGAGGTGCGCGTGTCGCTGATTCGCCAGGGCCAGATTCAGGGGCGGTTCGCGCTGCTGATCGTGACGACGCTGCACAAGCTGCTCTTGAACAGCAAGACCGGCAACGGCACCGGGCCGGCGGGCCTGCAACTGATGATGGTCGACCAAAGTCCCCTGTCGCTGCTGCGCGCGATCGTCGCGGCGGTGTTCGGGCGTCTCGGCAAGCACGCGATGGCGGGTATCCACCTGCAGCGCGGCGATGAAATCCGCATCGAAGGGGATCGGTCCAGCGTGATTCTCGACGGTGAACTGTTCCAGGCGGATAAGGGGCGGCCGATCGTGCTGACCCAGACGCGGCCGATGCCCTTCCTGCGCCTCGCGGCCTGATCGCGCCCGTTCAGGGTCACCTCGTGATGCTTGCCGATCTGGTGGCGGCCGAACTCGGCCAGCCGGTCGATCCACGCGCGGCCGCGCTCGCGGGCGCGATCGCCGCGCGCTACGGCGACGCGGCGCGGGCCGTGCTGTTCTACGGATCGTGCCTGCGCGAAACGCGGCTCGACGGGCTGATGCTCGATTTCTATCTGATCGTGTCCGATTATCGCGCGGCATATGGCAAAAGCTGGCTGGCGACCGCGAACCGGCTGGTGCCGCCTAATGTGTTCCCGTTCGAAGCCGAAGATCTCGCCGCGAAATATGCGGTGTTGAGCGAGGATGATTTCGCCCGGCTCTGTTCGGTGAAGGCGGATAATGTGTCGGTGTGGGCGCGCTTCGCCCAGCCGTCGCGGTTGGTGTGGGCGCGGGACGAAGCTGCGGCTGCGCGCGCTGTCGCCGCCGTGGCGCAGGCGGCACCCACCTTGCTCGCGCTTTCAGCCCCGACTCTGGAAAAGGCCCTCGCCGATCCGCTCGATCTGTGGCGGGCGGGCTTCACGCTCACTTATGGCGCTGAACTGCGCGCCGAACGTGGCAATCGGCCCGGATCGATCGTCGATGCTGATCCCGATCGTTATCGCCGCTTTTCGGGCGCGGCGCTTGCTGCGGCCGGGGTCGATCCCGCTGCCGCCCCGTCGCCCGATGCCCGCGCGGCGGCGCTGGCTGGTTGGCGCACCCTGCAAAAGCGCGGCAAGCGCCTCACCCTCATCCGCCTCGCCAAGGCCAGCGCCACCTTTGCTGGCGGGATCGATTACCTGGCGTGGAAGATCAACCGCCACGCCGGCACCGCGATCACCATCCGCCCCTGGCAACGCCGCTTCCCGATCCTGGGCGCGATCACCCTGTTGCCCCGCCTGCTGATGAAGGGCGCGGTGCGCTGAGACGCACTTGTGCGGTGGAAGGAAAGAATCTTCCGGTTGAAGCTTATTCGAATCTCGTGCGCCTGGGCCTGTTGAGGCGGTTCGGAGATCGCGAATGCCGTCTGCCACCTGACCGGCTTTTTGCACGAGGTGGACGGGCAAGCGGCGCTGCCGCGAGGCTCGTCTGTCCTACAAAGTGCCATATAGGTTAGTTTCTTCCTCCCAATGACAGGAGGAAAGCCATGGCGCTGATCGAAGGCATTATCGGGCCGATTGCGGGGCTGATCGACAAGATCATTCCCGATCCGCAGGCGCGGGAACGGGCCAAGCTGGAATTGCTGAAATTGCAGGGCAGCCAGGACATGGAGGCGCTCAAGACCCAGCTTTCGGCGATCGTCGCCGAGGCGCAGTCGGCCGATCCGTGGACCAGTCGGGCGCGGCCGAGCTTTTTATATGTGATGTACGCCCTGTTGCTATGGTCGATCCCGATGGGGTTGATTTCGGCGGCGCAGCCGGGGTTGGCCGACGCGATCGGCCGGGCGATGAACGCCTATCTGGCGGGGCTGCCCGAACCGCTCTACGCGCTCTTCGGCACCGGCTATCTCGGCTATACGGTCGCGCGTGAATGGGGCAAGGCGAAGAAGGTCTGATCTCCGCCGCATCCGGATGTGCGGCGGGGTTGGGAAGGAGCCTCGCCGCATGCCCACATTCGCCCTGTTGATCGCGTCCAACCTGTTCATGACGGTGGCGTGGTACGGCCACCTCAAATTTCCCGATGCAAGGCTGTGGGTGGTGGTGCTGGCGTCGTGGGGGATCGCGCTGATCGAATATAGCCTGGCGGTACCGGCGAACCGGATCGGTTATGCAAGCGGGCTGAGTGGCGGCCAGCTGAAGATCATGCAGGAATGCATCACGCTGGCGGTGTTCGCGGTGTTTGCGATCGTCGTGCTGAAGGAGCCGTTGACATGGCGTTATCTGGGCGCGGGGGCGTGCATCGCCGGGGCGGCGGCCTTCACGTTCGTCGGCCGGAATTGAGCGCGCCAGCGGGACGGTTGCACAGGGTTATGGGGTTTGCATGGCAATCCTCAACTTCCTCAACTTAACCCTCGTTGCGCTTGGGGGCAGCTGCTCCCATATCGCCGCTGCAAGCTGAAAACAGGACAGGCATGAGCGAGGACAAGATAGGTTGGCACGGCACGACGATCCTGTCGGTGCGGCGTGGCGGCAAGGTGGTGGTGGTCGGCGACGGCCAGGTTTCGATGGGCAATACGGTGATGAAGCCGAATGCCCGCAAGGTGCGCCGCCTGCATGATGGATCGGTGATCGGCGGGTTCGCCGGGGCGACGGCGGATGCCTTCACTTTGTTCGAACGGCTCGAACGCAAGCTGGAACAGCATAATGGCCAGCTGATGCGCGCCGCGGTTGAACTGGCCAAGGACTGGCGGACCGACAAATATCTGCGCAACCTGGAAGCGATGATGATCGTCGCCGACAGCCAAGTGACCCTGATCCTGACCGGCAATGGCGACGTGCTGGAACCGGTGGGCGGGGTTGCCGCGATCGGATCGGGCGGCAATTTCGCGCTGTCCGCCGCGCGTGCGCTGGTCGATTACGAACCCGATGCCGAGGCTTTGTGCCGCAAGGCGATGGCGATCGCGGCCGAACTATGCGTGTTCACCAACGACCAGCTGACCTTGGAATCGTTGGAAAGCGCCAACTGATGGCTTTGTTTTTCAACGCTTTTCATATCATTGTTTGAGAAGAGACAGAATGAACGACGCGCTTACCCCCAAGGCCATCGTCGCCGCCCTCGATGCGCATATCGTCGGCCAGCAGGACGCCAAGCGCGCGGTGGCCGTCGCCCTGCGCAACCGCTGGCGCCGGCAGCGCCTGCCCGAAGGCCTGCGTGAAGAAGTCACGCCCAAGAATATCCTGATGATCGGCCCCACGGGCTGCGGCAAGACCGAGATCAGCCGTCGTCTGGCCAAGCTCGCCGATGCGCCGTTCGTGAAGGTGGAAGCGACCAAGTTCACCGAGGTCGGCTATGTCGGTCGCGATGTGGAGCAAATCGCCCGCGATCTGGTCGAGGAAGCGGTGCGGCTGGAAAAGGAACGCCGCCGCAACGCGGTGAAGGACAAGGCCGAAGATGCGGCGATGGGCCGGCTGCTCGATGCGCTGGTCGGCAAGGATGCCAGCGAAGCGACGCGCACCGCGTTCCGCCAGCGCTTCACCGACGGCCATCTCGACGACAAGGAGGTCGAGGTCGATCTGGAGGATTCGGGCGGCGCGCCGTTCGAGATTCCGGGCATGGGCGGGCAGGTCGGCATGATCAACCTGTCGGATATGATGGGCAAGCTGGGCGGCAACCGCGCCAAGCGGCGCAAGCTGCCGGTGCGTGCGGCATGGGCCAAGCTGGTCGATGAAGAAGCCGACAAGCGGCTCGATCAGGATGAAGTGAGCCGGGTCGCGCTGGCCGATGCCGAAGCCAATGGCATCGTCTTTCTCGACGAAATCGACAAGATTGCCGTGTCCGACGTGCGTGGTGGTTCGGTCAGCCGCGAAGGCGTGCAGCGAGATCTGTTGCCGTTGATCGAAGGGACGACGATCGCCACCAAATATGGGCCGATGAAGACCGACCATATCCTGTTCATCGCATCGGGGGCGTTCCATGTGGCCAAACCCAGCGATCTGCTGCCCGAATTGCAGGGCCGCCTGCCGATCCGGGTGGAACTGAAGGCGCTGACCGAGGCCGATTTCGTGCGCATCCTGTCGGCAACACAGGCCAGCCTCACCGAACAATATCGCGCGCTGATCGGCACCGAAGGGGTGGAGGTCAATTTCACCGAAGATGGCATCGCCGCGATCGCGCGGATTGCCGCCGAAGTGAACGGCCAGGTCGAAAATATCGGTGCCCGCCGGCTGTCGACGGTGATGGAAAAGCTGCTGGAAGACGTCAGCTTCGACGCGGAAAACCGCCAGGGCAGCACGCTCGACGTGGATGCCGCCTATGTCGAAAGCCAGTTGAGCGCGATTGCGCGCAACACCGATCTCAGCAAGTTTGTTCTCTAACGGCCAGCTTTGCGGGCGGTGGGTTACATCAGTCCCATCGCCCGCAGGCTGGCATGGCCGCCGCCGGCGATGATCACATGGTCGTGGATGGCGATGCCCAGGGGCTTGGCCGCATTCACCAGATCGCGGGTCAGCGCGATATCCTGCCGGCTGGGTTGCGGATCGCCTGATGGATGGTTGTGCACAAGAATCAGCGAAGCTGATCCCATATCCAGCGCGCTGCGGATGATTTCGCGCACATAGACGGCGGCCTGGTCGATCGATCCTTCGGACGCTAGTTCATCGCGAATCAGCATATTCTTGCTGTTGAGGTGGAGCACGCGCACCCGTTCGATGGTGCGGTGAGCCATGTCCGCGCGCAGATAATCAAGCACTGCCTGCCAGCTGGCCAGCACCGGCCGGCCGGTGACGCGGGATCGCAGCAGGCGCAGCGCCGCAGCCTCGGCGATCTTGATCGCGGCGACCGCCGTATCGCTCAAGCCACCCTGACGGGCCAGCGCGCGCGCATCCGCGCCCAATACGCCGCCGATCCCGCCGAACTCGGCGATCAGCCGCCGCGCGATCGTCTTGGTTTCCCGGCGCGGAATGGCGAGCATCAGGAGATATTCGATCAGTTCATGGTCGAGCAGCGCCTCCGGCCCCTCGGTCAGGCGTTCGCGCAGGCGGGCGCGGTGGCCGCTGGCATCGGTTCCTGGATCGGCATCGCTCATCGCATGATGTTGTGCATGGCTCATCCCGGCTGCGCAACAATATCGCATTGAAGACGTTGAGGATGGGCCGCGCAGCCGCGCGGGGGGAAGTGAAAGGATCCGCAATCCAAAATGATCTCGCCGCAGACGATGGCAACGCGCTAGACGTTGTCGGGATGACGGCTGACCAAACGACACCTTCGCGCAGGCGGCTGAGATGGCTGGCGGTTCCCGTCGCGATTCCGGTTATCCTGTTATCGGTCCTGTGGATTGAACGGCGGCCGATCGCCGCGCATTTCGTCGATAAGGAACTGGCCGCCCGCGGCGTACCGGCAACCTACCGCATCGCGGGGATCGGTCCGCGGACGCAACGGCTGGAAAATATCGTCATCGGCGATCCTGCATCTCCCGATTTCACGGCGGACTGGGCCGAGTTGCATCTGTCCTGGGGCTTCAACGGGCCAGAAGTGGCCGCGATCGTCGCCAGCGGTGTGCGTCTGCATGGCAAGCTGGTCGATGGCGCGTTGCGGTTGGGTAACGTCGACAAGCTGCTGCCCGCGCCGACAGGCGCGCCGTTCGCGCTGCCCGATCTGAAAGTTGATCTGCGCGATGCGCGGCTGGGTCTTGCGACGGCGGCGGGGCGGATCGGCGTCACCATCAATGGCAAGGGCAATCTGGCGCGCGATTTTCGTGGGCGGATGCTGCTCCATGCGCCACGGCTGGCGAGTATGGGGTGCGGCGCGGTCGGGCTGCTCGTCCCGGTTGATGTGGCCACTGGAAAGGATGCGACTCGGATCGAGGGGCCGATCCGGTTGAACCATTTCCAATGTGGCGATGCAGCCGCAATGATGGGGCTGGAGGGCAAAACCAAGCTCCGCATTGCGGGCGATCTAGGCCGGGTCGACGGCGATGTGTCGTTGCTTGCGGATACCGGCCGGTTGGCTTCGCTGACGGCGAAGCGGTGGCAGTTTGCGGGCACGCTCGCCGCAGATGTCGCCAAAGGCGAAGGGCGGATGGATGGCGGGATCGATTTTGTCGAAGCGGCCGCGTCAAGCGATCTGCGCGAAGCGTTGCGCGGCGCGGGTGCGGCTTTGGCCGGAACCCCGGCGGCACCGCTTGCTCCGCCGCTCATTGCGGCTCTGCTGCGTTCGGCGACAGATGTGGACGGTACGGCCAAGCTGGCGGCGCGTTACGGGCAAAGCACTCAGATCAGTCTGAGCGACGTGACCTTGACGGGGGCCGCATCGGGCGCGCGTTTCACCTTTGGTGGCGGGCGTGGGATTGGCTGGTCGCCTGATCGCGGCGTCAGTGCGGATGGCGAGTTGCGCCTTGGCGGTGGGGGCTGCCCGCGATCAGCGGACGGATGGCGATCGCCAATGGAGTGGGTGAGGGGCGGCTGACGATCGCGCCATATGCGGCGGGGGGAGCGCGCCTCGCGCTGGCTCCGGTCCAACTGGTCGCAACGAACGCCGGCTATGCGATCGATACCGCCGCCACGATTGACGGGCCGTTGGGTGACGGGGCGGTGCGGGGCCTTTCGCTGCCGGTTGCGGCGCGGATCGACAAGGATGGCGGATTTGCGCTCAATCCGCGTTGCGCAACGCTGGCCTTCGAATCGCTGGCGGTGGCCGGGCTTGTGCTCGCCCCGGCACGATTGCCGCTATGCCCGACGGGCCGGGCGCTTCTCGTGAAAACGGACGGTGGTGCCGTTGCCGGCGGTGCGGCGATCGCAGGGCTAAAGCTTGCCGGGCATCTGAGCGGATCGCCGTTGACGATGGTAAGCCAAAGTTTTCGGTTCGACGTTGGCACCCCCGGTTTTACCGCCAATGCGGTCGCGGTGCGGCTGGGGCAGGGCGATTCGGTCAGCCGGCTCGATCTGGCCCGAATCGCGGGGCGTATCGATTCAAAGGGGGTGGCCGGCCAGTTTGATGGTGCCGCGGGTAAGATCGCGGCTGTGCCGCTATTATTGTCCGAAGGGCAGGGCGGCTGGCGGCTGGCCAAGGGGGATCTCACGCTCGATGCCACTCTGCGGGTGGCCGATGATGCTGTCGATCCGCGCTTCAATCCGCTGCAGGCGGATAGTGTGCGGCTGACATTGATCGATGGCAAGATCCACACCACCGGGCAGTTGCGCGAGCCGTCGACCGGCGTGTCGGTTGCCGATCTTGTGATCGATCATGATCTTGGCCGGGCAGCCGGCCGGGCATTGCTTGACGTGCCGGGAATCACCTTCGGCCGGGCACTCCAGCCTGAAAAGCTGACGCGGCTTACGCTGGGCGTCGTTGCCAATGTCGAAGGTTCCGTGCGCGGGCAGGGGCGAATCGACTGGGCCGATGCCGGTGTCACCAGTGGCGGCACCTTCCGCACCGATTCGCTGAACCTGGCGGCTGCCTTTGGCCCGGTCGCGGGGTTGAGCGGCGAGATCCATTTTTCCGATCTGCTGGGGCTGGAAACGCCGCCGGGGCAGGAGGTACGGCTGGCCGAGGTGAATCCGGGCGTCGCGGTGACGGAAGGTGTCGTCCGTTACCAATTGTTGCCAGGCCAGCAGGTGCGAATCGAAGGCGGGCGCTGGCCATTTTCGGGTGGCGAACTGTTCATGGAGCCGACGACGCTCGATTTCGTGCAGCCGGTCGCCCGGCACATGACGTTTCGCGTCGCGGGGTTGGATGCGGCATTGTTCATCCAGCGATTCGAATTCGACAATATCGCGGGAACCGGCACATTCGATGGCACCCTGCCGATCGTGTTCGACGATCAGGGCGGGCGGATTGAAAATGGCCGGCTGGTGGTGCGGCAAGGCGGCGGCACGCTCGCTTATGTCGGTGAACTCAGCAACGAAGATCTCGGCACCTACGGCAAGATGGCGTTCGATGCGCTGAAGGCGATTCGCTACGACAATCTGGCGATCGAACTGAACGGCAATTTGGACGGTGAAATCGTCAGCCAGATCGTATTTGCCGGTGTCAACGAACAGCCGCTGGGCGGAAATAAGCTCGATGGCATGGCGAAGGAGCTTACGGGCCTGCCGTTCAAGTTCAACATCGTCGTGCGCGCGCCATTCCGCGGGCTGGTGAGCACGGCGACTACGTTCGTCGATCCGACCGGGCTGATTCGCAATCAGCGGACCAAGGACGGTGAACCGCCTGTTCAGCCCCATGAAAGCGAGGGTAAGCGATGAAATTCGTGATAGAGGCGGCTGAACGGAAACGAAGCATGAGGGTGTCGATGACGGGAATGCGCTTGATTATCTGCGGCGGCGCGCTGCTGCTTGCGGGCGGGTGCATCCAGGTCAAGGCGCCCGACAGGCCGATCGAAATCAATCTGAACGTGAACGTGAAACAGGAAGTGGTGGTGCGCCTGCAACGCGATGCGCAGGAATTCATCACCGAAAACCCGGAGTTGTTCCCGCAATGACACGATATTCGAAGTCGATTCTCGGCGTTGCCGTCGCGCTGGCGATAGGCGCAAGCGGCTATGCTTGGGCGCAGGCGGGCGATCCTGCGCTGACCGCGGCGATCGCGGCCGGGCAGGTGGGCGAACAGGCCGATGGCTATCTGGGCGTTGCCAAGCCCGTCAGCGGGGATGTCCGCGCGGCGGTGGAAGCGCTCAATATCAAGCGGCGCGCCGCCTATACCGATCAGGCGGCCAAGCATGGCGTGGCCCTGCGCGAATGGGCGGCCACCATCGGTTGCCAGACGCTGCGGGGCCGCGTGCGCACCGGGCAGGCCTATCTGCTACCCGATGGCGTCTGGCGGGTGAAGGATTCCAGCCCGATCGCGTTGCCAGCGAATTGCGGTTGAACGGGAACACCACCCTCGCGGTTGACTTGATCCCCCCCCCTTCCTAAAGGGGCCTCGCCTTGGCGGGGTTGCTCGTCGGCATCGCTGTCGCACGCCCCATGGTGAGAGGGACAGGATGTCGGAGAACGAACCCGGGCAGGATCCGAAAAGCGCCGAAGATGCGCGGCTGACATCGCTCCAACAGCGATTGAATGCCGCAGCGGAAGCGGAGCGGATCAGAACCGCAACCAAGCAGGCGAAGCCCGGTAAGGGCTATTCCCAAGGGAATCGCGTGCTGGCGGAACTGATTGCGGGGCCTGTTGTGGGGGCGCTGGTCGGATGGGTCCTGGACCGCTGGCTTGGTACCGCGCCGTGGCTACTGCTGGTGTTGCTGTTCCTTGGGATCGGCGTCGCCTTCAGGAATATTGTACGAATCTCCAACGAGCGCCCGGAGTGATTCGGGCGCTTGGCGCATAAGCAGGGGCCAAGCGGTGGCGGCAGAAGGCGGCAAGATCGATCCGATGCACCAGTTCATGATCGAACCTCTGTTCGGTCGGACCTGGGAAATTGCGGGCTATAATATCGCCTTTACGAACTCCGCCCTGTTCATGGTGGTGACGTTGGGCCTCATCTGGCTGTTCATGCTTGGCGGCATGAAGCGCGAACTCGTTCCCGGTCGCTGGCAGGCGGCGGTGGAAGGCTTCAGCGGCTTCATCACCAACATGATGCACGCCAATATCGGCCCGAAGGGCAAGGCGTTCACGCCTTATGTCTTCTCGCTGTTCATGTTCATTCTCGTTGCCAACCTCGTCGGCATGCTGCCGCTGGGTATCGTTCCCGGCCTCCACGCCTTCACGGTGACGAGCCATCTCACCGTGACCGGTGTACTGGCGATCCTCAGCTTCTCGATCGTTCTGGTCGTCGGCTTCGCCAAGCACGGCCTGCACTTCTTCTCGCTGTTCATTCCGCACGGAACGCCCGTGCCGATGGTTCCGCTGATCTTCCTGATCGAACTGTTCTCGTTCCTCATCCGTCCGTTCTCGCTTGGTTTGCGACTGTTCGTGGCGATGACGGCCGGGCACATCCTGATGAAGGTGCTTGCGGGCTTCGTGATCAACGGCATGAATGCCGGTGCGGTGACGGTGGCAATCGTTTCGATCCCCAGCTTCGTCCTGATGGTCGGTATCACCCTGCTCGAACTGCTGGTGTGCGCCATCCAGGCTTATGTCTTTGCGTTGCTCACGTCGCTCTATCTGAACGACGCGATCAATCTGCACTGAGTTTTCACTTAACCTTTCAACGATTTCGACAAGGGAGTTTATCATGGACGCAGAAGCCGCGAAGCTGATCGGTGCTGGTCTGGCCGCCATTGGCGTGGGTCTCGCCGCACTCGGCGTGGGCAACGTGTTCGGTTCGTTCCTCGAGAGCGCGCTGCGCAACCCGGCCGCAGCCGATGGCCAGCAGGGCCGCCTCTTCATCGGCTTCGCCGCTGCCGAACTTCTCGGCCTGCTGGCGTTCGTCGTTGCGATGATCCTGCTGTTCGTCGCCTAACAGACTGTCCGGGGCCGGATTCGTCCGGCCCCTCCAAATTTTCGAGCGGGATTTCCCATGCCTCAGATCGCCCAGATCGTTGAGACCTATGCGTCCCAGATCTTTTGGCTCCTTATCGTTTTCGGCCTGATCTACTTCGGGATCGGCAAAGCGATGCTGCCGAAGATCGAGGCGACCGTGGAATCCCGCGACCGCAAGATCGCCGACGATATCGCCGCCGCCGAACGCGCCCACGCGCTCGCCGACGAAACCGAAGCGACCTATCGCGCCAAGATCGACGCCGCCCGCGCATCCGCGCAGAAAGCGACGCAGGAGGCCAAGGCCGCATCCGCGCTTGAAGCGGAAGCCCGAGTGAAGGCGGTCGACGCCGAACTCGCGACGAAAACGGCCGAGGCGGATGCCCGCATCGCCGCGTCGCAGGCGCAGGCTCTCGCCGGCATCGAAGATGTCGCGGCAGAAGCCGCGCAGGAAATCGTCTCTAAGGTTTCCGGCGTGGCCGTCAGCCGCGATCAGGCCGTCGGCGCCGTGAAGGCGGCACTGGCAAATGGCTGAGGAAGCACAGACGATGGCGCTCGACGCTGGTTCCGAACTCGTGGCGGACAATCTTCACCACGCCGCTGAGCTGGCTGGCAACGCCAGTGTGATCGCCCATGAAGGCGCGCCGGCCGAACATCATGCCAACCCGACCGGGCTGGGCATCGATGCGACCGGCTGGGTGGCGCTGGCGATGATCGTCGTCATCGGCCTGATGATCTGGAAGAAGGTGCCGGCCATGATTGGCGCGGCGCTGGACAAGAAGATCGCGTCGATCCGCGTTCAACTGGACGAAGCAGCCAAGCTCCGTGCCGAAGCCGAAGCGCTGAAGGCCGAATATGAGCGCAAGGCTGCGGCCGCCGCCAACGAAGCCGAAGCGATGCTGGCCCATGCCCGTGAAGAAGCGGATGGCATCGTTGCCAAGGCCAAGTCCGACGCGTCCTCGCTGATCGAACGCCGCGCCAAGATGGCCGAAGACAAGATCGCCGCCGCCGAACGCAGCGCTGTTGCCGAAGTTCGCGCCAAGGCTGCATCGGCCGCCGCTGCTGCCGCTGGTGCGCTGATCGCCCAGGGCCATGACGCGGGGGCTGACAAGGCGCTCGTCGATACGGTCATCACCGGCCTCGGCACGACGCGCCTGAACTGAAAGGATAGGGCGCCGACGCCGGAAACGGTGCTCGCCCTAACCTCATCTTAGTGAAACCAGTCTAGAAGCCACGGGCATGAAATATGTCGCGTGGCTTTGGACGTTGTTGATGGTTGCCGGGGCTGCGATCGCGGCTACGCAAGGCCCCGCATTGGGGTTGTACCCACCGCGCAACCTGCTTCTCGGAATGGTCTTTTCCGCCGCCGTCGTCTGCCCGGCTTTGTGGCACCGCGATGGTCTGCTGGCGGACGTTGGGTTGCCCGGCGTCAGCCGCATGTTGCTCGCGCTGGCATTGCCGCTGGTATGCGGTTTTGCCGGCACGCCGTTCGGCCTCGACAGTTTCGCGCGGCCGCCAATTCATTCAGCCTGAACAGTCCGGGCTGGCGCGGACCGGGTGTGCATCCTAAATCCGGCTGGTGAACGACACCCCATCCATCGACCGCTTCAACGAGGAAAAATCCGCCGACACCGTGCGCGGATCGGGTATGCCCGATCTGGACGCCGGAGTGGCGGCGATCCGCAACGTGCTGAACACGCTGCCGCTGCGGCCTGGTGTCTACCGGATGCAGGATGCGCGGGGCGATGTGCTGTATGTCGGCAAGGCGCGCGCGCTGCGCAATCGGGTGGCCAATTACACGCAGGTCACGCGCCTGCCCCGCCGCTTGCAACGCATGGTGTCGCAGACGCGGTCGATGACGATCGTCACGACGAATACCGAGACGGAAGCGCTGCTGCTCGAAGCGCAGCTGATCAAGAGCTATCGGCCGCCTTATAATGTGCTGCTGCGCGACGACAAAAGTTTCCCCTTCATCCTGCTGCGCGAGGATCACGCCTTTGCGCGTATCCAGAAGCATCGCGGCGCACGGCGGGCCAAGGGGCGCTATTATGGCCCGTTCGCCAGCGCCGGTTCGGTAACGCGAACATTGAACGCCCTGCAGAAACTGTTCCTGCTGCGTAGCTGCACCGACAGTTTCTTCGCCAACCGCGATCGGCCCTGCCTGTTGTACCAGATCAAGCGCTGCTCGGCGCCGTGCGTCGATCGGATCGCACCGGATGCCTATGCCGAGCTGGTGGAGGATGCCAAGGCGTTCCTCGCCGGCAAATCGACCCAGGTGCAGCAGAAGCTGGGCGAGGCGATGACGGTCGCGGCCGAGGCGATGGATTATGAACTGGCGGCGGTTTACCGTGATCGCCTGCGTGCCTTGACCTTCATTCAGTCGGCCCAGGCGATCAATGCCGAAGGGATTGGCGATGCGGATGTGTTCGCGCTCGCCAGTCGGTCGGGGCTTACGGGCGTGCAGGCTTTCTTCATTCGCGGCGGGGCGAATTGGGGCCACCGCAGCTTCTTCCCCGCGCACACCGCTGACGTGCCCGAAGCCGAGGTGCTGCAAAGCTTCCTGATGCAGTTTTACGAAGACGTGCCTCCGGCGCGGCTGGTGCTGATCGATCGGCCGCTGGCCGAAGATGCTGCGTTGATCGAAGACGCGCTGTCCGAGCGCGCCGGGCGCAAGGTGGTGCTGAAGGTTCCGCAGCGCGGTGAACAACGCAAGCTGATGGATCAGGCGCGGCGCAATGCCGAGGAGGCGGTCGACCGGCGGCTGGCGGAAGCCACCACGCAGGGACGCATCTTTCAGGAAATCGCTGATCTGTTCGAACTGGAAGGCCCGCCCAACCGGATCGAAGTCTATGACAACAGCCACATCATGGGCACCAATATGGTGGGCGGGATGATCGTCGCGGGGCCGGAAGGGTTTCGCAAGAACCAGTATCGCAAGTTCAACATCAAACGGGCTGAGACGACCGCCGGCGACGATTTCGCGATGATGCGCGAGGTGCTGGAACGGCGCTTCGCCCGGCTGGAACAGGAAGATCCCGATCGCAGCAGTGGCGAATGGCCCGATCTGCTGCTGATCGATGGCGGCAAGGGGCAGGTTTCGGCGGTGTGCCGGGTGCTGGAGGATATGGGCGTGCAGGATGTGCCCGTCGTCGGCATTTCCAAGGGACCGGATCGCAATGCCGGGCGCGAGCATTTCCATCTGCCCGATGGTCGTGAATCGGTGCTGCCGCTCAATTCGCCGACGCTGTTTTACCTCCAGCGCATTCGCGACGAGGCGCATCGCTTCGCGATCGGCGCGCACCGGGCGAAGCGTGCCAAGGCGTTCACCGCCAGCCCGCTGGACGAGGTGCCCGGCATCGGCCCGGCGCGCAAGAAAGCACTGCTGATGCATTTCGGCACGGCCAAGGCGGTGCGAAGCGCGGCGCTGGAGGATCTGGAGCGCGCGCCCGGCGTGTCGAAAGCGATGGCGCGCGCGATCCACGATTTCTATCACCCGCGCGGATGATGTCGGGATCATGCATATCGCCGCCACCGCAATCGTCTGTTCCGTCCTCATCCACGGCGAACATGGCGTGGTGGCACGGCTGCTGACCCCGGACGACGGGTTGCAGCCCGGCTATGTACGCGGCGGGCGATCGCGGCGACTGCGCCCGGTGCTGCTGCCGGGCAATATCGTCCAGGCCGATTATCGTTCGCGCAGCGATGCGCAACTGGCGGCGCTGACGGTGGAACTGGTTGAGAGCCGTGCGGGGCTGATGGGGGAACCGCTTGCGGCCGCAGCGGTCGACTGGGCGACCGCGTTGACCGCGATCACCTTGCCCGAAGGTCAGCCCTTTCCCGAATTGTACGTGGCGCTGGATGGTTTGCTCAGCGCGATTGACGCGGCGCCGTCGGCGCGCGGCTGGGCGGCGGCGCTGGCCCGCTACGAACTGATGATGCTGGCGCACATGGGATTTGGTCTCGATCTGTCAGCCTGCGCTGTCACCGACGCGAGTGACGATCTCACCTATGTCAGCCCGAAGAGCGGCCGGGCGGTCAGCGCAGCGGCGGGGGAGGGGTATCGCGATCGCCTGCTGCCTTTGCCCGGCTTTTTGATCGGGGGCGGGGTGGCCGGGGACTGGGCCGATATCCTCGCTGCGTTCCGCCTTACCGGCCATTTCCTTGCGCGCGACGTGCTGACCGATCGGCGTGCTGGCGTGCTGGCGGCGCGCGGGCGGCTGATCGATCGGATCAAACGACTTAGTTGACGTTTACGTCAATCATCCGCCGCGTTATCCTTTGCCGGAAATCATAAGGAGGATTGTCGTGGCCAAGGCCTGGACCCTGAAATCGCGGCCCGTGGGTGTGCCGGGCGCAGAACATTTCGCGCTGGTCGAAATGCCCGCCGCCCCGCTGGCCGAAGGCGACGTGCGTGTACGCAACAGCTGGCTTTCGGTTGATCCGTACATGCGCGGGCGGATGTATGACGTGAAAAGCTATGTCCCGCCGTTCGCGCTGGGTGAACCGCTGGCGGGTGGTGCCGTGGGCGTGGTGGTGGAATCACGCGCGGCGGGCTTTGCCCCTGGCGATCGCGTGCTCCACATGCTTGGCTGGCGCGACGAAGCGGTTGGGCCGGCCAGAGAGTTCACCAAATTGCCGGCCAATGGCGCCCCCGATCAATGGTTTCTCGGTCCTCTCGGCATGCCGGGGATGACGGCTTATTTCGGCCTGCTTGCGGTGGGCGAGGCCAAGGCGGGCGAGACGGTGTTCGTGTCGGCCGCGGCCGGGGCGGTCGGCTCTGCGGTGGTGCAGATCGCCAAGCTCAAGGGAATGACGGTCGTCGGATCGGCCGGTGGACCGGAAAAATGTGCGCTGGTCCGCGAATTGGGCGCGGATGCGGCGATTGATTACAAGGCCGAAGGCTCGTTGGTGGCCAAGCTCCACGCGGCCGCGCCTCAGGGAATCGACGTCTATTTCGACAATGTGGGCAGCGATCATCTGGATGCGGCGCTGGCCGTGGCGCGCGATAATGCCCGGTTCGCCATGTGCGGGATGATCGACGGTTATAATTCGTCGGATCCGGTAGCCCTGCGCTATCTGATGCGGATCATTGCCGCGCGAGTGCGGTTGCGCGGGTTCATCGTCTTCGATTTCGCTGATCGGATGGCCGAGTTCCAAGCCGAAATGGGGGCCTGGATGGCCGCAGGGAAGATTCGCAGCCTCGAAACCGTACATGACGGGCTGGCCGCAACGCCCGATGCGTTTCGTGCGCTGTTCAGCGGTGGCAACACCGGCAAGATGCTGGTGCGGCTGTAGCGCCTGCAATGGTTAGGCAGCGTCGTCGGCTTCCTGCGGTTTCACGTCGCGCAGGCGGCGGACGCGCAGTGGCGGTTCGCGGGTGGTTTGCGCCATTTGCATGATTTTGGCGCGCAATTCGGCGCGCTTTTCGTGGATCGACGCGATCACCGGCCCCATCGCGACGCCGAGATCGACCAGCACGGCTTCGGATAGTTGCAGTGAGGATTCGAGTGTTTCGGGTACGGCATCGGTGGCGCCGGCCTTGTACAGTTCGGCGGCGTGGTTCGGGTCGCGGGCGCGGGCAACGATGGTGAGATCGGGGTAAAGGGCGCGGACACGGGCGACGGTGCGGACGATCTGCACCGGTTCGTCCATCGTCAGCACCAGCGCGCTGGCCTTGTCGAGGTGCAGCCGTTCGATCATCCCGGGCCGCATGATATCGCCGAACATGATCTGGTATCCGCGCTGGCGGGCATGGGCGATCGTATCGATATCGGCGTCGAGCGCCATGTAAGGCCGCTTGTGGGCGTCGAGCATCTGCGCGACGAGCCGGCCAACGCGGCCAAAGCCGACGATGATGGCGCGGCCGGGTGCCAGCGCCGATTCTTCGGAAGGATCGGCCCGGTGGCGCATATCGACCCGACGCGCGGCATCGCGGCCGATCCGCGCGAGCAGCGGGGTGATGGTCAGGCCGATCGCGGTCACGATCTGCCAGAATGCGGCGGTCGACGGCATGATCAGTTTGGCCTGCGCTGCGGCGGCCAGCACGATCAGCGTCGTTTCCGATGGCGATGCCATCAGCAGTCCGGTTTCGGCGGCGACGCCACGGTCGGCGCCGCTGAACCGCAGCAGGACGGCGGTGACGATGGCCTTGGCGGCGACGACACCGACCACCGCCATCGTCAGTTCCTGCCAGTTGGCGAGGATGACGCGCACGTCGAGGCTCATGCCCACGGTGATGAGGAACACGCCGAGCGCGAGGCCCTTGAACGGCGCGGTGATCACTTCGACTTCAGTGTGGTAATCGGTTTCAGCGATCAGGATTCCGGCGAGCAGCGCGCCCACGATCGGCGACAGGCCGACTGCCGTGGTGGCGATGCTCGACAGGATGACGACGAGCAGGCTGGCGGCGAGGAACAGTTCGGGGCTTTTTGTGCGTGCGGCCTGCGCGAACAGGCGCGGCAGCAGGAAGCGGCCGAGGACCATCAATCCGACGACGGTAAGGCCGCCCTGCCATAATGTGGTCAGAATGCCTTCCCAGCCTTCATCGGTGGCGTTGGGGGCCAGGGCGCCCAGCCCGAAGATGATCGGCACCAGCGCGAGATCCTCGAACAGCAGCATGGCAAAGGCGGTGCGGCCGACTTTGGATGCGGTGCCGGCCATCGGCAGCACCAGCGCGGTCGACGATAAGGCGAGCGCAAGGCCAAGCCCGATCGCGCCGACCCAGCTTTGCCCGATAAGGTGCAGGGCGATGCCGATCACCAGCGCCGAAATGATCAGTTCGGCCGCGCCAAGTCCGAAAACGGATCCGCGCATCGACCAGAGGCGTTTGAACGACAATTCCAGCCCGATCGAAAAGAGCAGGAGGACGATGCCGAATTCCGCGAATGGCTCGATCGAATGGGCGTCGGTTATCGTAAAATGGAACAGCCACGGCGCATGATCGACCAACGACCCCAACCCCGATGGGCCGACGAGCAGGCCGACAAGGATGAATCCGATCACCGGATTGACGCGGAAACGCGCAAAGGCAGGGATGACAAGGCCGGCGGCGCCGAGGATAACCAGCGAATCGCTGAATGCGTTGGAATGGATCGGTAGTGGCATCGCCGTAACCTTGCGTGCTGCGCCGCCGCAATTCCAGCGTTTGCGTGTCAGTTTTTACATTTTGTTTCTAGCTCGCATATTCGCGCATCAGTCCTTAGTTCTACCCGCTAGCCCCTCCAGGAGAACGTTTCGCCGCATGCCGCATGTCACACCGCTCATCGGAACCATCGTCGGAGGCCTCGTTCTGGCCTTCATATTCGGCGCAATTGCGTTTCGGCTGCGGGTGTCGCCATTGATCGGTTATCTGCTGGCGGGGATCGCGGTCGGGCCATTCACGCCGGGCTATGTCGCCAATCAGAGCCTGGCCAATGAACTGGCTGAAATCGGCGTGATCCTGCTGATGTTCGGCGTCGGTCTGCATTTCTCGGTCAAGAACCTGATGGCGGTCCGCAAGATCGCGGTGCCGGGCGCGCTGGTGCAGATTGGCGTGGCAACCCTGCTCGGGATGGCGCTGGCCTGGATGATGGGATGGACGGTCATCGGCGGCTTCGTCTTCGGCCTCGCCTTGTCCGTGGCGTCGACCGTGGTGCTGCTGCGCGCGCTGCAGGAACGCCGGATCGTCGATACGGAGCGCGGCCAGATCGCGGTCGGCTGGCTGATCGTCGAAGATCTGGTGATGGTCCTCGCGCTGGTTCTGATCCCGGCAATAGCCGTCGGCGGTGGCAGCGGATCGGGCCTGGCGCTGACCTTGGCGATCACCATCGGCAAGGTCGGGGCGTTCATCGCCTTCATGCTGATCGTCGGCCGGCGGGTGGTGCCGTGGATGCTGCACGAAGTGGCGCATACCGGATCGCGCGAACTGTTCCGGCTGGCGGTGCTGGCGATTGCGCTGGGCGTGGCGTTCGGTGCCGCCGTGCTGTTCGGCGTGTCCTTTGCGTTGGGCGCGTTCTTTGCGGGCATGATCCTGGCCGAATCGCCCCTGAGCCAACGAGCCGCCGAAGAGACGTTGCCGCTGCGCGATGCGTTCGCCGTGCTGTTTTTCGTGTCGGTGGGCATGCTGTTCAATCCGGCAATCGTGACGGAGCAGCCGCTGCCGCTGCTGGCGACGGTGCTGATCATCCTCGTCGGTAAGTCGATCGCGGCCTTCATGATCGTTCGGGCGTTCGGGCGCAGCCGCAAGACTGCGCTAACCATCGCCACCAGCCTTGCCCAGATCGGCGAGTTTTCGTTCATTCTCGCCACGCTCGGCTTCTCGCTGAAACTGCTGCCGGCCGAAGGGCGCGATCTCATCCTGGCCGGTGCGATCCTGTCGATCATGCTGAATCCGTTGCTATTCTCGCTGATCGATCGTTTCGGGGGGCGGCTCACGGGGGAAGGCGATGGCGCCCCGGCCAAGGAGGAGCCGCCGCTTGCGCCGCTGTCCGGTCATGTCGTCCTGGTCGGCCACGGCCGTGTCGGCAGCCTCGTTTCGGCCGGGCTGATCGGCGTGGGCGAGCGGGTTACGGTGATCGAGGCGGAACCGGATACGTCGAACCTGCCGGAGCAGGGCGTGGCGCGGTTGCTGGTTGGCAACGCCGCCGCCGGGCAACTGCTGCGCGATGCGAAGATCGAGGAAGCCCGGATGCTGTTCGTGGCGATCCCCGAAAGTTTCGAGGCGGGCCAGATCGTCGAACAGGCCCGTGCGCTCAACCCGCGCCTGCGGATCATTGCCCGCGCGCACAGCGATGCCGAGGTCGACTATCTCAAGGCGCATGGCGCCGATCGCACGATCATGGGCGAGCGCGAAATAGCGCAGCGCATGATCGATGAGGCGCGGACGGAGATCAAAAACGGGCACTAACGTCTTGACCGGCGGCCGATCCTGGCGTCCCTAGAGGGCGATTGATAAAGGGCGCGGGATTCAAGGACGATATGGGCGGCGCCCACCACAACCATCATCACGCGGCAGGCCATGACAACGGCCATGGCCATCATCACGGGGCCGGTGGGCACAGCCATGGCCCGGTGAATTATGGTCGCGTCTTCGGGATCGGCATTGCACTCAACCTCGCTTTTGTCGGGATTGAGGGGTTTTACGGCTTCGTCACCGGATCGATGGCGCTGCTGGCCGATGCCGGGCACAATCTGTCCGACGTGCTTGGCCTCGTCATCGCATGGGGCGCCTGGCGCCTGTCGCGCCGTCGGCCAACCGCGCGTTTCACATATGGTTTGCGCGGTTCATCGATTCTGGCCGCGCTGTTCAACGCCGTTTTTCTGATGGTGGCTTGCGGGGCGATCGCGCTGGAGGCGATTCAGCGTTTCTCGGCGCCCGCGCCGGTTTCGGGCGGGACGGTGATGATCGTCGCCGGGATCGGCATCGTCATCAATCTTGGCACCGCCCTGCTATTCGCACGGGGCAGCCAGGGTGACATCAATATCCGCGGCGCCTTCCTCCATATGGCGGCGGACGCGGCGGTATCCGCCGGCGTGGTCATCGCGGGCCTGCTGACGCTCAAGACAGGGGCGACGTGGATCGATCCGGCAACCAGCCTGGTCATCGTCGCGGTGATCGTTGCCGGCACCTGGGGGCTGCTGCGGGAATCGCTGGCGATGGCGATGCAGGCGGTGCCCAACCGGATCGATCCGGGGGCTGTCGTCCGCGCGCTCGGCGAAGTCGAAGGGGTCGCGCGGGTTCACCATCTTCACATCTGGCCGACCAGTACGACCGAAACCGCGTTGACGGCGCATCTCGTGATCCCCGATGGCCATCCGGGCGATGCGTTCCTGCGCGCGACGGCCACGATGCTGCATGAGCGCTTCGGCATCGGCCATGCCACCTTGCAGATCGAACAGGACGAATGCGGTGATTGCGCCTTTCATATCTGATCCGGCTGGACCGTAGCGACAGCCTGTTCCATGATACGCGAACGCGCAACAAGACGCGGGCGGGTGACCGGAATGGAGACGCATGGAGAAGATAATATACGCATTGTGGCGCAGTGACGCGGTTCCGGCCGACCTGTTCAACCGCCGCCTGCTTGAAGAAGTCGCCCCTGCGCTGGGTGCTCACACGCTCGCTGTGCGGGTCAATGTGGCGGATGATGCGGTCGTTGGCGGCAATGTGCCGCGCATCGCCAATATCCGCCCGCAGATGGATGCGGTGATCCAGGTCTGGGTCAATTGTTCGCACGATCCCTATCGTAAGCCGATCGATGATATCATCGCCGCCGTCGCACCGCGCTTTGCCGCCTGGCTGGTCTGCGAATCCGTGCCTTTGCCAAACACATTGCATCCACCGGTGCCGGGCCAGCGGACCGCAGGTTTCTCGCAACTCGCTTTCATCGGCCAGCCGCCGAAGATGACGCACGAGGAGTTCGTCCATAACTGGAAGACCGTGCAGACGTCGGTCGCGATCGAAACGCAGGCCAATTTCGAATATCGCCAGAATCTGGTGGTCCGCCCGCTGACCTATGGCGCGCCGGCATTCGTCGCGATTGTCGAGGAATGTTTCCCGGCGGAAGCGTTCAACGATGAAGCGGCTTATTATGACGCAGTTGGCGATGCAGCGAAGGAGGCGGAAAACAAGCGGCTGATGTTCGAGGCCTGTGCGCAGTTCATGGATTTTTCGCGGATTGACGTGATCCAGACCAGCCAGTTCGAGGTGCGACCTGTTCTTTGATTGGCCGGGGTGTGTCGTAATCACGGCATGACGGTCGCATCATGTCCCGAAATGTGCGGTTAATGCGTTTAATGTTACGGCGGATCAGTGATATGAATGCCTCCTCCAAATGGAGGGCGGCGGCGCCCGGCCGCAATGATATGATAACGCGCGGCCGCATCGCGGCTGCCGGTAATTCATTGGCGCGGTCCAGGGCGATCGCGACAGTCGGAGAGTGAAGATGGCGACGACGGCGGAATATGGCCTTGGCGAACAGACTTTCCCACGCGGATGGTTCATGGTCGCGGATACGGACGAACTGGAAGGCACCAAGCCGCTGTCGGTCCGCTATTTTGGGCGTGATATGGTGCTGTATCGGGGTGAATCCGGCGCGCTTCATATGGTCGACGCTTATTGCCCGCATATGGGGGCGCATCTCGGCCGCAACACCACATCCTACGTGATCCGCGACGGCAATCAGGTCGAAGGGGATTCGATTCGCTGCCCCTATCACGGCTGGCGTTTCGGGCCGGACGGCCGCTGCAACCAGATCCCTTATTCGCCGCAGAAGGTGCCCGGCGCCGCCAAGCTGGAAAGCTGGCCGGTCGTGGAGCGCGCCGGCTGTATCTGGATGTGGTGGGATCCCGAAGGCGGTGAACCGGAATATGATCTGCCGGAATTTGCCGAATATGGCGCGCCGCATTGGGTGAACTGGAAGATGGACCGCCTTGGTTTGCTCAACAGCCATCCGATCGAAATTCTCGATAACATGGCTGACCGCGCCCATTTCGAGCCGATCCACGGCACGCAGGACGTGATTCTGTTCGAAAATGATTTTAACGACCACAAGGTCGTTCAGCGCATGTCGTCGGGCCACCGCACGCTTTCGGCTGAAGGTGGCGAGCCGTTGTACACCGATACCTGGTACACCGGCCCGGGCATCCTGATTTCGAAGATGGAAGGCCAGTTCCCGTCGATCATCCTGATCACGCACACACCTGTCGACGATGGTGTCGTCAAGGTGTGGCACGGCCTGCTCGTCAAGGTGCCGGGCGCGGTTCCGTCCGACGAGGAACTGGTGCTGGCGCAGGCGTATCAGCAGGCGTCGTGCGATGCCTTCAGCCAGGATTTCGAAGTGTGGGCGAACAAGCGTCCCTGCTTCAATCCGATGGCAGTGCTTGGTGATGGGCCGATCGGCAAGTTGCGGATCTGGTATCGCCAGTTCTACAATCCGCGTGCCCGCGCGCCGGAATTCCGCGCCCGCGTCAACGGCACGATCGTCACGCGCGGCACGGTCAACGCGCCATGGGACCAGCAGGTCGCCTGAACCGCTGATCGGATCGAAACAAAAAAGGGGGCGGGGCAGCGAAGGTTGCTCCGCCCTTTTTGCGTTTGTCGAAGAATGTGGTGCGTTTGTCGAAAGCCACATCGGGGGCAGGGGCCGGCGATGGCTGGCCCGTGTCATCAAATAGACCCGCTTGGCTGCTTATCGGCTGTTGGGCCTTACGCCATTGTATCAAGCTTGAAATTTGCGCGGCGGCTGGCTGTGGCATAAGGCGGACGGGCCTTGGGGGAGGCGGTGTCCGATTTTCGGGCGCAGTGCGTTTTGGTTTGGCGCAATCAAAGGCGAGTTCTATTCTAACCCCGATGCGACATTTTCTTATCCCCGTCATCGCGCTGGCGCTGGCCTCCTGCGGCTCTGGAAAGAAAGCGGAAGGTGGCGGCAGTCAGGCGCCGCTCGTCACCGCTGCGATTGTCGCTCCGGCGCGCTTTGTCGAGCGTGTCGAGGCGGTTGGCACAGCGCGCGCACGCGAACAGGTTACGCTGTCCGCACCCGTGACACAGCGCATCGATCGGATCAGTTTCGAAGATGGCGGTTTCGTTGCGCGCGGGCAGATCATCGCGGTGCTTGCCCAGGGCCAGCAGAATGCCCAGCTTGCCGATGCCCGCGCCCGCGCCCGCGAGGCAGAGCAGCAGCTGGCCCGCCTGTCGCACCTCAAGGACCGGGGGTTCGCCACCAACGCCAGCGTCGATGCGCAGGTGGCGGCGGCGGCGGCATCGGCCCGTGCGCAGGCGGCGGAGGCGATCGCGTCGATCGGGGATCGGGTGATCCGTGCGCCCTTCGCCGGATATGCGTCGCTGCGAACGGTTTCGGCGGGTGCGGTGGTGACGGCGGGAACCGAAATCGCCACGATCAGCGATATATCCGAAATCAAGCTCGACTTTCCGGTGCCCGAAACCATGCTGGCGACGATCGCGCCCGGACAGGCGATTGACGCGCGTTCGGCCGCATATTCGGATCAGCCGTTTCGCGGCACGATCGCGACGATTGATCCGGTGGTCGATCCGGCCACACGATCGGTGATGGTGCGTGCGGTGCTGCCCAATGGCGATCGCAGGCTGAAGCCCGGCATGCTGATGAGCGTCGCGATCGAAGCCTCGCCGCGCACGTCGCCAGCGGTGCCCGAACTGTCGGTTGTCGGGCAGGGTAGCGACCGTTTCGTGTTCGTGATCGGCCCGGACAATATCGTCAAGCGTGTGCCGGTGAAGACAGGCGTACGCGACAGAGGGCTGATTGAAATCGTTGCAGGGCTGAAACCCGGCCAGAAAGTCGTCGGCGAAGGCGTGGTCAAGGTGGCCGACGGCGGCAAGGTTCGTACTGCCGGGGCCGATAATGCCGCCTCCGCGCAACGGGCGTCGGCAGGGAAATAAGGCGATGTTGCTTTCCGACGTTTCGGTCAAGCGCCCGGTGTTCGCGGCGGTGCTGGCGATCCTGTTGACGATCGTCGGCATTGTCGCATTCTTCAGCCTGTCGGTTCGCGAATATCCTGATGTCGATCCGCCGATCGTGTCGGTGGAGACCACCTATACCGGGGCGGCTGCCAACGTCGTCGAAAGCCGTGTCACCCAGCTGATCGAAGAACGATTGGCCGGGATCGAAGGCATCCAGACGATTACCTCGCGATCGCGCGACGGCATGTCCGACATTTCGGTCGAATTTACCCCCGGCCGCGATATCGATGCGGCGGCTAATGATGTGCGCGATCGTGTCGGCGGCGTCGCCGATGATCTGCCCGATGATGTGCTGCCACCCGAAATCCGCAAGGTCGATGCCGATGCGCAGCCGATCCTGTGGTTCACGTTGTCGGCGCCGCCCGGATGGTCGCGCATTCAGTTGTCGGATTATGTCGATCGCACGCTGGTCGATCGCCTGTCTGCGATCGATGGCGTTGCCCGCGTCCAGATTGGCGGCGAAGCGCGGCCGGCGATGCGGGTGTGGCTGATCCCGGAAAAGCTGGCGGCGTTCGGCCTGACGCCGGGGGACGTGGAAACCGCGCTACGCACCCAGAATGTCGAACTTCCGGCCGGCCGTATCGAAGCGCAGAGCCAGAATGTCACGGTGCGCGTCAACCGCCCGTTCGCGACGGCGGAGGAGTTTGCGCGGCTTGTCGTCGGGCGCGGGGCGGATGGCTATCTTGTCCGGCTGGGGGATGTCGCGCGCGTCGAGCAGGCGCCGGAAAATCTCTACACGTCGTTTCGGGCGAACGGGCAGACGGGTGTCGGTGTCGGCATCGTCCGTCAGTCGGGCGCGAATACGCTGGCGGTGGCGGATGCGGCCAAGAAGGTCGCCGACGAAATGCGCAAAAATCTGCCGCCGGGTATGACGATGGGGCTGGGCACCGATAGCTCGCTGTTCATCTCGCGCGCGATTCAAGGCGTCTATCACACGATGGGCGAGGCGGCGGTCCTCGTCGTTGCGGTGATTTTCCTTTTTCTGGGTAGCTGGCGGGCGACGTTGATCCCGGCGATTACCGTACCGATCTGTCTGCTGGCTACCTTCGCGGTGCTGTGGTCGCTTGGTTTCTCGATCAACCTGCTGACCTTGCTGGCACTGGTGCTGGCGATCGGCCTTGTCGTCGACGATGCGATCGTCGTCCTTGAAAATATCCACCATCGTATCGAACAGGGCGAAGATCCGCTGGCGGCGGCCTATCTCGGCACGCGGCAGGTGGGGTTCGCGGTGATTTCCACCACGCTCGTCGTTTGTGCGGTGTTCGTGCCCGTGATGTTCATTGCCGGCCAGTCGGGCCTGTTGTTCCGGGAATTGGCCGCGGCGATGATCGGTGCGGTTGCCTTTTCGGGTTTCCTGGCGCTCACCCTTGCGCCGATGCTGTGTTCCAAGCTGTTGCGCCATCAGGAGCGCGGGCGGCTTGCGCAGTGGATCGATGATCGTTTCCGTCGGATCGAAACCGCTTATGCCGGGCTGGTCGCGCGGGCGATCGCGCGTCCCGTGCTGGTGCTGGGGATCGTTGGGCTGGTGTTGGCCGGGGCGGCCGGCCTGTTTCTGACCCTGAAATCGGAATTGGTGCCGACCGAGGATATCGGCATCGTCCAGCTTCAGCTCAGCACCGCCGAGGGCACGGGTTTCGACGAACTTGACCGGCAGATGCACAAGGTTGAACAACTCGTGCTGCCGATGGTGGATGATGGTGTCGTCCGCCGCGCGATCACCCGCGTTCCGGCCAGCTTCGGCGCGACCGAGGATTTCAATAGCGGCGGCATGACGCTGTTCCTGAAGCCGTGGGAAGAGCGCGATATCAAGACGCAGGACGTGGTCGACGCGGTGAACGCCAAGCTGCGCGATCTGCCGGCGATGCGCGGCAACGCGAATTCGCCATCGTCGCTGGGCCGTGGCCGTGGCCAGCCGCTCAATTTCGTCATCGCCGGATCCAACTATGCCGATCTGGCGCGTGCGCGTGATCGTATCCTTGCGGCGGCACAGGAAAATCCCGGGATCATCAATCTCGATTCCGATTATAAGGAAACCAAGCCGCAACTGCTGATCGACGTCGATACCGCGCGGGCCGGTGATCTGGGCGTATCGGTCAACGCGGTCAGCCAGGCATTGCAGACGCTGATGGGGTCGCGCCGCGTGTCGACCTATGTCGATCGGGGCGAGGAATATCGCGTCATCGTCCAGGCCGAACCGTCTGGCCGCAAGGTCGAGGAAGATCTCGGCCGCGTTCATGTGCGGTCGCAGTCGGGCCAGCTCGTCCCGCTCGCCAATCTCGTCTCCGTGCGCGAAAGCGCCGACGCCCGCGAACTGGGCCGCTACAACAAGATGCGCGCGATCACCTTGTCGGGCGGACTTGCGCCGGGCTACTCGCTGGGCCAGGCGCTCACCTTCCTCGAACAGCAGGCCGCGGCCGCGCCGGAAGTGACGGCGGTCGGCTATCGTGGCGAAAGCCAGGCGTTCAAGGAGAGCGGCGGATCGATCCTGCTGGTGTTCCTGCTGACGATCGTCGTCGTCTATCTTGTGCTGGCCGCCCAGTTTGAAAGTTTCGTCCATCCGGGCGTGATCATTACCACCGTGCCACTGGCGGTGGCGGGCGGGGTGATCGGGCTGGCGGTGATGGGCCAGACGCTCAACCTTTATAGCCAGGTCGGCATCGTCATGCTCGTCGGGCTGGCGGCGAAGAACGGTATCCTGATTGTCGAGTTTGCGAATCAGCTGCGCGATGAAGGCGTGGCGTTCGTCGATGCGATCAGGCAGGCTTCGGTTCGCCGTTTGCGGCCGATCCTGATGACGTCGATCGCGACGGTGGCGGGCGCTGTTCCGCTGATGTTGGCGGGCGGCGCCGGCGCAGGGGCGCGGCGCGCGATCGGCGTGGTTGTCGTCTGGGGCGTCAGCATCGCGACAATCATTACGCTGTTCATGATTCCGGTACTGTACGTGTTGATGGCTCGACGGACGGGATCGCCACTGGCGGTAAGCCGGAAATTGGACGAAGCACTGGCAAATGGCAGCGGACCGGGGCAGACTCAGCCCGCTGAATGACGCGGCCGGGGGCGGTCGTGGGTTTTGGGGGAACGGACAGGCATGGGCCAGATCGCTTCGCAGTCACAATTACGCATGGCATTCGTTCGGTGGGCCTTGGTGCTGGTGCCGCTAGTCCTGTTGCTCGGCATTCTTTCGGGATGGCTGGCCAATTCGGGGTATGACAATCCGTGGTTCAATGCCCTGCAAAAGCCGGCGATCATGCCGCCGGGGTGGGTGTTCGGCGTCGTATGGTCGATCCTCTATGTGCTGATGGGCTTCGCGCTGGCGCTGATCGTGTCCGCTCGCGGCGCGCGGGGCCGGCAGGTGGCACTGGCCTTCTTTGCGGTTCAGCTGATCCTCAATCTGGCATGGTCACCCCTGTTTTTCGCGGCGCATCAGGTGACGGCCGCTCTGGCGCTGATCGGCATATTGCTGGTTGTGGTGGTGATGACGACATGGCGTTTCTGGCGGATTCGCAAGATCGCCGGGCTGCTGCTGCTGCCCTATGTCGCCTGGCTGATCCTGGCGACGGTGCTCAATTTCGAAGTGATGCGGCTCAATCCTGATGCGGAATCGCTTGCACCGGGACGTGTCCGCACCCAGATCAGTCTATAATTCAGATAACGCGCATGGGAGCGCCCGGAACATGCAATCGGACAATCGCTTTTTTGATGACTTCGTGAAGGTGCTCAATGGCGCCGCCGGCACGCTGGCCGGGGTCGGTCGCGAAGCCGAGGCGGGCGCACGGGCGCGGGCCAAGGAATGGATCGGCGGCTTGGATTTCGTCAGCCGTGATGAATTTGAAGCGGTCAAGGCAATGGCGGTTGCAGCCCGTGATGAGGCCGATGCGCTCAAGGCGCGGCTCGATGCGCTTGAGGCGCAGACTGCCAAACCGAAGGCTGCCAAGCCCAAATCGGGAGCGGAATCCGCTGACGCCTAGATTATCTTCCAGGCAGGCTGCCGGCAAAGTGGCCTGCCCGTCGCGATCGACAGGGATTTTCATCCACAACTTTGTCGCGAACGCGCGACGCGGGTGGCCTTCTGCGCGCTTGTCACATGGAACATCGCCGTCCACGGTGACACCACAACGCCCGCTGGGGAGGGCCATATGACTGTCGACGATTTCGAGAGCGGCCGGGACGCAAGCGCCCCGATCGACATGCTCGAACAATATTTCGCCGCGCATGGCTGGAATCATGAGCGCACCGGTGACGAGGAAATCGTCGCCAACTTCCAGGGCAGCTGGGCGCAATATGAGTTGCGTGCGGTCTGGCGGGAGGAAGATCGTGTCCTTCAGTTTCTGGCGCTGCCCGATATTCGCGTTCCGGCGGACAAGCGCGGCACGCTGTACGAAACGATCGGGCTGATCAACGAACAGCTCTGGATCGGTCATTTCGAAATGTGGGCGTCGTCCGGCATGCTGCTGTTCCGCCACGCCACCCTGCTTGAAAACGGGCAGGAATCGATGCTGACGATCGAACAGGCGGAAACGCTGGTCGAAGCCGCGATCGACGAATGCGAACGTTTCTACCCGGTGTTTCAGTTCGTCCTGTGGGCGGACAAGACCCCGCAGGAAGCGATTGCCGCCGCGCTGATCGAAACGCAGGGCGAAGCATAGGGCCTGTTAACGGGTGCCGCCGGGGGCCGGCTGGGAGATTTAAGCGTGTCTGAACTTCTCGAAGGGCCGCTCTGGTTGGTCGGTGCCGGCAATATGGGCGGCGCGATGCTGCGCGGCTGGCTGGCAGCCGGGCTGGATCCACGGCAGGTGACGGTGATCGATCCGGCAGCGAAGGACCTGCCCGAAGGCGTGCTCGCGCTGGCCGCGCCCCCGCCCGACGGGGCCGCGCCGGCTGTACTGGTGCTCGCGGTGAAGCCGCAATTGCTCGATGTCGTGGCGCCGGCGATCGCGGGGGCGCTGGAGCGCGAGACGCTGCTGGTGTCGATCCTCGCCGGGGTCGAGATCGGATCGCTGCGCGAGCGTTTTCCAAAGCCCACAGCCGTCGTCCGCGTCATGCCCAACACGCCGGTTGCGATCGGCAAGGGCGTGATGGCGCTGTATGGCTCGGGTCTCGATGCGGCAGCGCAGGCCCTTGCCGAACGGCTGACCGCGCCACTGGGCCTCGTCGAATGGATCGCGCGCGAGGATCAGTTCGATGCGGTGACCGCGCTGTCGGGCTGCGGCCCGGCCTTCCTGTTCCGTTTCATCGATGCGATGGCCGATGCCGGCGCTGCGCTGGGCCTGCCGGCCGATCAGGCGGCGCGGCTGGCGCTGGCGACGGTGGAGGGCGCCGCGTTGCTCGCAGCGGCATCGGACGAAAGCCCGGCGATCCTGGCCGATCGCGTGGCCAGCCCCGGCGGCAGCACGCGCGAAGGGATGAACGTGCTGGACGAAGGCGGCGCGATCCGCGATCTTCTGGCCCGCACGCTCGCGGCGTCGGCGCGGCGCAACGCTGAAATGGCGGCTGCGGCACGGGGTAACTGATCGCGGGCGCGCCTGACAAGGGAGGCTGGCGATGGATGAGGACCAAGCAGGCCGCCTAGGTGTCCTGCTGGCGTGGGCGGGCTTCGGCTTCGGGCTTGTAGCACTGGTCCTCCAATTTTCGCTCACCGTGCCTCAGGCGATGGTCAATGGCCGCAGTCTGGCCGGCGCAATCGAATATTATTTCAGTTTCTTCACGATCCTGAGCAACGCGGCCCTCGTGCTCGTCCATCTTGCGAGTGCGAGTGGTGCGCCGTCACTGGCACGGCTCCGCCGCCCCGTGGTGCGGGCCGGCATGACGGGGGTGATGCTGTTCGTCTGCGCCTTCTACCATTTCGTGCTGGCGTCGACATGGGCGCCGCAGGGCTGGTTTGCGGTGGCGGATGTCGCGCTGCATTATGCGGCACCGCTTTTCTATGCCGGCTGGTGGCTGCGGTTTGCGCCACATGGCGGTGTAACGATGCGGCGCATCCCCGTGATTGCGGCATGGCCGTTCGCTTATGCGCTCTATGCGCTCGCGCGGGGGGAGGTCGTGCGCGCTTATCCCTATCCGGTGCTGGATGCGGCGGTGCTGGGCTATGGCCGGGTGGCGGCGAATATTGCCGGCCTGTTGATCGTCTTCGCGGCGCTGTGCGCGGGCGTGATCCTGATCGATCGGCTTCTGGCGCGGGACAGGCCCGCATAAAAGGTTGGGGGATCGGGCCGAACCCAATCCCCCAGGTCTCGCTTAGTTCTTGGCCTTGTCGACCAGCTTGTTCTTGCCGATCCAGGGCATCATCGCGCGCAGTTCCGAACCGACCTTTTCGATCGGATGTTCTGCGGCGAGCTTGCGGCTGGCCTTCAGTTCCGGCTGACCGGCGCGGTTGTCGAGGATGAAGCGCTTCACGAAGCGGCCTTCCTGGATGTCCGCGAGGACGCGCTTCATTTCGGCCTTGGTGTCGGCGGTGATGAGGCGCGGGCCGGTGTGGATGTCGCCATATTCGGCTGTGTTCGAGATCGAATAACGCATGTTGGCGATGCCGCCTTCATACATCAGGTCGACGATCAGCTTCACTTCGTGGAGGCATTCGAAATAGGCCATTTCCGGGGCGTAACCGGCTTCGACCAGCGTTTCGAAACCCGCCTGGATGAGGTGGGTGAGGCCGCCGCACAGCACGGCCTGTTCGCCGAACAGATCGGTTTCGCACTCTTCCTTGAAGGTCGTTTCGATCACGCCCGAACGGCCGCCGCCGACTGCCGACGCGTAAGACAGTGCGACGTCATGGGCGTTGCCCGATGCGTCCTGCGCGATTGCGATCAGGCAGGGCACGCCGCCGCCCTTCACATATTCGCCGCGCACGGTGTGGCCGGGGCCCTTCGGTGCGATCATGAACACGTCGAGATCGGCGCGCGGCTCGATCAGGCCGAAATGGACGTTCAGGCCGTGGGCGAACGCAATCGCCGCGCCCGGCTTCAGATTGTCCTTGAGATCGTCTTCGTAGATCGCGGCCTGATGTTCGTCGGGCGCCAGGATCATGACGATGTCGGCCCACTTGGCGGCTTCGGCGTTGGTCAGCACCTTGAAGCCGGCTTCTTCGGCCTTCTTGGCGGTCGCCGAACCGGCGCGCAGTGCGATCGCGACTTCGGCAACGCCCGAATCACGAAGGTTCTGGGCATGGGCATGGCCCTGGCTGCCATAGCCGAGGATGGCGACCTTCTTGGTCTTGATCAGGCCGATATCGGCGTCCCGGTCGTAATAAACGCGCATGTTGGTCTTCCCTGCGATGTGATCGGTTGAAAGCAGTCCGCCCGGCTCCATAGGCCTCAAGCGGACAGGAGTGAAGGTTCAGGCGGGTTCCTTGCCCCGGGCGATGGCGGCCACGCCCGTGCGGGCGACTTCGATCAGGCCAACTTCGCGCATAAGTTCAAGGAATTTATCGATCTTTTCAGATCCCCCGGTAACTTCGAACACGAAGCTCGAAATCGTCGCATCGACCACGCGGGCGCGATAGACTTCGGCCAGACGCAGCGCTTCGATCCGCTGATCGCCGGTGCCCTTGACCTTCACCAGCGCCAGTTCGCGCTCCACATGGGGGCCAAGCTCGGTAAGGTCGGTCACCTTGTGGACATTCACCAGCCGGTCGAGCTGGGCGATGATCTGGTCGATCACCGCACGCGCGGCGGCGGTGACGATGGTGATGCGGCTGATCGTTTCATCTTCCGTCACTTCGGCGACGGTCAGGCTCTGGATATTGTAGCCGCGCGATGAAAACATCCCCGCGATCCGCGCCAAAATACCCGCCTCGTTGTCGACGATGACGGAGAGCGTGTGGCGCTCGACGGTTTCTTCCTTGATGTGCATTCGTTTATCCCGTCATCCCCGCGAAGGCGGGGATCCATAATCTCTGCCGCTACGAAAAATCCGCGACCGCCCGGCATATGGATTCCCGCCTTCGCGGGAATGACGGTCGTGGAAGGGACGCGAAACTCAAACCAGCGCCTTGGCCTCGTCGTCCATTTCGCCGGATACTTCGTTGGCCTGCAGGATCATGTCCGTATGCGCGGCGCCCGACGGGATCATCGGGAAGCAGTTGGCGAGTTTGGCGACGCGGCAATCCACCATCACCGGGCCGGGGGTGCTGATCATCGCTTCGATCCCGGCGTCCAGATCGGCCACATTCTCGATGCGCAGGCCCGTCCAGCCATAGGCCTCGGCCAGCTTCACGAAATCGGGCAGGGCTTCCGAATAGCTTTCCGAATAACGGCCGCCATAGGTCAGGTCCTGCCACTGGCGGACCATGCCCATATATTCGTTGTTCAGGATGAAGATCTTCACCGGCAGGCGATATTGCGTCGCCGTCGACATCTCCTGAATGTTCATCAGGATCGATGCTTCGCCGGCAATATCGATGACGAGCGCATTCGGGTTGCCGATCTGCGCGCCGATCGCGGCGGGCAGGCCATAGCCCATCGTGCCAAGGCCGCCCGAGGTGAGCCACTTGTTCGGGCCCTCGAAATCGAAGTGCTGGGCCGCCCACATCTGGTGCTGGCCGACTTCGGTGGAGATGATCGGGTTCTTCGTGCGGGTCGCCTCCCACAGACGCCGGATGGCGAGCTGCGGCATGATCTCCTTGGTCGATTCGGGGAAGGACAGGCATTTGCGCGCGCGCCACTGATCGATCCGGGCGAACCACGGCTTCAGATCCTGGCCGCCATGCTGGCGTGCCTTCCACAGCTTGACCATGTCTTCCATCGCGCGGCCGACATCGCCGACGATCGGCAGGTCCACGCGGACATTCTTGTTGATCGACGAGCGATCGATATCGATGTGGATCTTCTTCGATTTCGGGCTGAACGCATCGAGCCTGCCCGTGACGCGATCGTCGAAGCGGGCGCCGAGACAGACGATCAGGTCCGCTTCGTTCATCGCCAGATTGGCTTCGTAGGTGCCGTGCATGCCCAGCATCCCCAGCCATTGCGGGCTGGATGCCGGGAACGCGCCGAGGCCCATCAGGGTCGAGGTGACGGGCGCGCCGGTGATGCGGGCCAGTTCACGCAGGATCTGGCTGGCGGCCGGACCCGAATTGATGATGCCGCCGCCGGTGTAGAGGATCGGCCGTTCGGCCGCCGCCAGCATTTCGACCGCAGCGTCGATCAGCGTCGGTTCGGCCTTCACCTGCGGGCGATAGCCCTTGTGCGGCAGCGCGCCGGCGCCGGGCTTGCGATAATGCGCGGTGGCGACCTGAACGTCCTTGGGCAGATCGATCACGACCGGGCCGGGGCGGCCCGAAGTCGCGATGTGGAACGCCTCATGGACGATATCGCCAAGCTTGGCCGGATCTTTCACCAGATAATTATGCTTGGTGCAGTGGCGGGTGATGCCGATCGTGTCGCATTCCTGGAACGCGTCGGTGCCGATCAGCGCCGTCGGAACTTGCCCTGTGATGATCACCAGCGGGATCGAATCGAGCAGCGCGTCGGCAATGCCGGTGACGGCGTTGGTCGCGCCCGGGCCGGATGTGACGAGGACGACGCCGGGCTTGCCGGTCGACCGGGCATAGCCTTCGGCCGCGTGCACCGCGCCGCCTTCCTGGCGGACGAGAATGTGGCGAATCTTCTGCTGGCGGAAGATGGCATCATAGATGGGGAGCACCGCGCCACCCGGATAGCCGAACACGACCTCGACGCCGAGATCCGTCAGCGCCTCGATCAAAATGTCCGCGCCGGAGCGTTCGGCAACCATCGCATTCGTCCTTTCAATCACTCGGAAGAGGGCAGGCCCTAGTCCAATTCGGCCGCCCATTGAAGCGCGGCCTCCACCGCACCGCACAACAACGGTAAGGTGGGGCGCTGCTAAATGCAATAAACTAACTTGTCAACGCCATTTGGTATAATAATATTGCGTAATTACCGATTTTTGCAGCATCGAGTTGCGTAATTGCCCGTTTCCAGTCTTCCGGCGGTTGCTGTCGGAACCAGGTATATTGGCGTTTGGCATATTGGCGGGTGGCAGCCGTCGCGCGGGTGATCATCGTCGTGCGATCGATTCGATTTTCAAGGAAATCGATGATTTCCGGCACACCGATGGCGCGCATCACTGGCAAGGCTGGATCCAGATTCCGGGCGATCAGCGCTTCGACCTCGGCGAGCGCCCCTTCGTCCAGCATCGCTGCGAAGCGTGCGTCGCAGCGCGCGCGCAGCCAATCGCGCGGCGGCAGCAGAATCACTGGGGCCAGGTGGATCATATCGCCGATGCCGCCGGCGCGCGCGGCCTGCCAGTGGGCAATCGGGTAGCCGGTCGATCGCACCACCTCCAAAGCGCGGGCGATCCGGGTGGTATCGGCCGGGTGCAGCCGGGCGGCGGACGCCGCATCCTCACGCGCCAGCGCCGCATAAGCCTCCGCCACGGGCAGCGCACGCACGGCGGCACGGATATCCGGGGCGATTTCGGGCACCGGGGCGATGCCGTCGAGCAGGGTGCGGATGTAAAGGCCGGTCCCGCCGACAAGGATCGGCAGTTTGCCGGCCATATGCGCCGTGTCGATCTCGGCTTTCGCGTCCGCCGCCCAGCGCGCCGCCGAACAGGCTTCCGCGCCGTCGATATGGCCGAACAGCCGGTGTGGCGCCCGGCCTTCTTCTTGCGGAGAGGGGCGGGCGGACAGCACGCGCAGATCGCGATAGACCTGCGAGGCATCCGCATTGATGATCACGCCATCCGATATTTCCGCCAGCGCGAGCGCCAATGCCGACTTGCCGCTGGCCGTCGGCCCTGCGATGAGCGCCACCGCGCGTTTATCCGAGGAGTCCTGTGTGTACATTGCCACGCTGATAGCAACGGACGGCAGTCTTGCGCCCGATATTTCCGATCGCGCGCGTCTGGCGCTGGCCGATGCGGGCTGCGCACCCCTTGTCGGGCGCTGGATTGACGAGGGTTATGCGCTTGATCTTACCTTTGCCGCCGATCCAGAAAAGGCGCGTTTGGTGCTGGAGCCGCTGGCCGATGTCGTCGTCCAGCCCGAAGCCGGCCGCGCCAAGAAGCTAATCATCGCCGACATGGATTCGACGATGATCACCATCGAGTGCATCGACGAACTGGCCGATTATGCCGGGATCAAGGCCGAGATCGCCGAAGTCACCGAACGCGCGATGCGTGGCGAGCTGGATTTCGAAGCCGCGCTCGATGCGCGCGTCGCCTTGCTCAAGGATCTCGACGCGGCGGCGATCGATCTTTGCTATGCCGAACGGGTGCGGATCATGGCCGGCGCCAGGCCGCTGATCGCGACGATGAAGGCCAATGGCGCACGCGCGGTGCTGGTGTCGGGCGGGTTCACCGTGTTCGCCGATCGCGTGGCGGCTGAAATCGGCTTCGATCGCGCGCTGTCCAACACGCTGGGCGTGGCCGGTGGCCGGTTGACGGGCGCCGTGGCGCGCCCAATCGTGGGGGCGGCCACCAAGCGCGAAACGCTGATCGCCGAAGTGGAGGCGCTGGGCATCACGCTGGCCGAAACGCTGGCGGTGGGTGACGGTGCGAACGATATCCCGATGATTCAGGCGGCCGGGCTGGGCATTGCCTATCATGCCAAGCCCAAGACGGCGGCGGCAGCGGGGGCGCGAATCGATCGCGGCGATCTGACGGCGCTGCTTTATGCGCAGGGTTATAAGCGGGCTGATTGGGTGCAGTGACCGGGGAGGGGGCCGGCGTCAGCTTCGCCGGCTCATATCGGCGCCGATCGCGGTAAGCGCGAAGGCGACCGCCGCGCCGCCGCGATCAAATGACAGGCTGATGCCGTCGCCGGCAACGCCGGCCACATGCGCCCGGATTGCGCCAGCTTCCGGATGACGCAGTTCTACCGCCGTGCCCAGTGCCGGGCGGGCGCGGGTCTCGACGAAGGCGCCGGCTGCCGAAACATGGCGCAGGGCGGCCGGGGCCGCGTCATCGGTGACAAGCGTGCACATGCGCTGTCTGCGCCAGGGCGACGCCATCGCAAGCGAGCGGGTGAAATCGCCGAAAACGGCCATGCGAGCGTCTCCCATCTGCGCAGGGGCTTAATCCGCCATGGTGGACGAAGCGTTAAACCGGCCGGATCAGTCGGCCATGGCCGAAAAACAGGCCTGGCTGCCGGCGCGGATCGCGGCGCATGCCTGATCGGCAGCGGCGCGGCTGGCGAATGGCCCGGCCTGCAAGCGCGTCACCGTTCCCGCCTTCACCAGAAAGGGTTGTGCGCTGGCCAATGCCGGCGCGCTTGCCTGAATGCGCCGCCACAGGCCTTCGGCGCGCGCACTGTCGCTGAACGCGCCAAGCTGGATGCGCCATCGCCCATTGGCCGCCGGGGCGGGGGCCATGGGCTTTGCGCGGGCTGGCCGGGCTTCGGGTTTGGCCGGCGCCGCCGTCGTCGTCGCCATCTGCACCGGGGCTTTCGGCGCTGAAAGCAGCGTCCGTGCCTGCTGGCGCTGGCTGGCGGGGATATAGCGGTTCATTTCGGCGAGGCTGGCGACAGCCGACGGCAGTCCCGATCCGGCCGCGCGTGACATCAAGACATAAGCGCGAACCCAGTCGCGCGGCAGGGGATCGCCGTTGAACAAAGCGGTGCCGACAACATATTGCGCCCGTGCGTCTCCCTGATCGGCGGCCTTTTCCAGCCAGGGCATCGCGCTTCGCTGATCGCCATTCTGGTACAGTAAAAGGCCGTAATTGGCCTGCGCCTGCATGTGGCCCTGATCCGCCGCGCGCCGATACCAGCCTTGTGCCATCCCTTCGTCGGCGGGCACGCCGCGGCCCAGCCGGTACGCCTGCGCCAGATTGAACTGGGCATCGGCATTGCCGCCATCCGCCAGCGGCTGCCACGCGGCGATTGCGGCGGCATAATCGCCGCGGCGCCATGCGCTGACGCCGGCCATGCCGCCCGGGGTGGCTTTGGATGTCGTATCGGTGGGTGGTTCGGCCGTGGCGGGCCGGGTGACAATCGGCGCGATCACGATCAGCGCCATCGTCGCAGCCAATAGTCGCCCCCCAAGCGCTGCCTTCATCTCGACCATCCTGCTGAAATACCCGCCCCGCTTAGTCCGATATGGTTAACGCTCCGTTCGCCGCGATACCAGTGGGTGATCGCATGTCGGATTAACCACTTCTTAGCCGCGTGGGTGGCATTTGGTTGAATAGCGACGACTATCGAGGAACGGTTATGCGGGTATTGGCGCTGGCATCACAGAAGGGGGGGTCCGGCAAGACCACGCTTTCGGGCCATCTGGCCGTTCAGGCGCAACGCGCGGGCGCCGGGCCTGTCGTGCTGATCGATATCGATCCGCAGGGTTCGCTTTCCGATTGGTGGAATGAACGGCAGGACGACATGCCGGCTTATGCGCAGACGACGGTCGCGCGGCTTGCCGCCGATCTCGAAATGCTGCGCCAGCAGGGTTTCCGCCTGGCCGTGATCGATACGCCGCCAGCGATCACCATGGCGATCCAGAGCGTGATCCAGGTTGCAGAACTGATCGTCATCCCGACCCGGCCCAGTCCGCACGATCTGCGCGCCGTGGGCGCTACGGTTGATCTGTGCGATCGCGCCGGCAAGCCTTTGCTGTTCGTCGTCAACGGCGCGACGCCCAAGGCCAAGATCACCTACGAGGCCGCCGTCGCGCTGTCGCAGCACGGCACCGTCGCCCCCGTCACCCTGCACCACCGCACCGATTTCGCCGCGTCGATGATCGACGGGCGCACGGTGATGGAGGTCGATGCCAAGAGCAAATCCGCGCTCGAGGTCGAAGCCTTGTGGAGCTATGTGTCCGACCGGCTGGAAAAGAATTTCCGCCGGACGGTTTTTTCGGCGCCCGGCCAGATCGCCGGCAACGTCACGGCGCGGCCCGCGGCTGGCTTCGGCCGCCGCGTGGTCCAGCAGTAAGGAGCGGCCGGCATGAGCGAACCCCGCACCTTTGCCTCCCTGTCGTCGAGCTTGCTGGCCCGCAAGGGTTTCGCCAAGCCCGCGATGCGCCCGCAGAGCCATATGGTCCCGTCGGCTCAGGATGATCTCGGCTGGAACGACATGGGCCTGGCCGGATTCGAAGATCAGCCGACCCAGCCGGCATCGTCCTACCTTACGCCGCTACCCATCGTGGGTGTCGACGATGATTTCGCCAGCGATACGCCGGTTCCGCAGGTCGTGCTCCAGCAGGCCGAAATAGCCCGCGAGTTTGGCGATGCACCATCGGTGCCGCCCGCATCCGTCGCGGTGCCCACGCCTGCGCCTGCGCTCGCAAAGAAGCGTGCCGAACGGTCGCCCGTCCGCAAGGTCGCGGCGGCGCCGATGGTGCAAGCGCGTCCGAAGGCGGCCTTCACCCTGCGGCTCGATCCCCAGCGCCATTTGCGGCTGCGGCTGGCGAGCGCGATCGGCCATCGTTCGGCGCAAAAGCTGCTGGTCGATGCACTCGACGCGTATCTCGACACCATTCCCGGCCTTGATGCCGTGACGGCGGGCATGTCTGCCGATCCGGCTGGCGGCACCCCGAACGCCTGAATCCGGGCGCCTGCATTCAGAGAGGAAGGGTGATGAAAACCAACGCTCTGCTCAAATTTTCGGCCTCGGCTGCAATTCTGACTATCGTCACGGTGGGCTGCAAACCGGCCGACACGCGTCCGGCCACACTGTCGTCCTCAGCCGTCAAGGGCGATCGCGATGTGGCGCGGGCTGTCGCCAGGGCATCGGCCGCCATTGCTAATCGGGATGCCGTTGCGGCGATTGCAGCGGCGGAAGCCGCCGTGGCGCTGGCTCCGCGCGACGCGGCCAGCCGGGCGATGCTGGGGCAGGCCTATCTTCTGGACGGTCGTTTCGCGTCCGCGCGCACCAGTTTTCGCGATGCTCTCGCGCTCGATCCGGCATTGGGGAAGGCCCAGCTCAACCTTGCCCTGGTCGAAGCCGCAATGGGCCGCGCGAATGTGGCGCTCCCCATGCTCGATGAACTCGATGGCAAGGTCGGCGCGGCGGATCGCGGCCTGGCCTATGCTCTGGCAGGGGATGCCGCGCGCGCCGTAACGATCCTGGAGGCCGCCGCCCGCGCCGAAGGCGCCGATGCGAAGGTACGGCAGAATCTGGCGCTGGGCTATGCGCTGGCCGGGCGCTGGAACGAAGCGCAGTCTACGGCAGCGCAGGATTTGCCGGCGGATCAGCTTGGTCGGCGGATGATCGAATGGGTGCTGTTTGCCCAGCCGCGAAACAGCTGGGATCAGGTGGCCGGGGTGCTGGGCGTCAAGCCGAGTTATGATCCGGGCCAGCCCGTGGCGCTCGCGCTCGCTCCGCTTCCCGAAACCGTCGCTCCCTTGGCGGCGCCCGTCGCCGTGGTGGCAGCCGAACCGGTTGAGGTGGTCCCTGCGGCGATGGAAGCTCGACCGCCTGCCATCGACATGGCCGAAGCCACGGAACCGCCAGTTGAAGCTGCACCGGCCGTGCCGATGCTGTTGCAGGCCGCGGCTGTTGCCCGGCCCGAAACCCCCGTTGCGCCACCGCTGATTGCGGCGCCGCCCGCCCCGGCGAAGCTGATGATGAAGGCTGTGTCCCCGGTGCGCGCTGCCCGTGCGCCGCAGGCTAATGGCCGTTTCGTCGTCCAGCTCGGCGCTTACAGTTCCGCCGCGCGGGTCGAGGCCGCCTGGAACCGCATCGCCGCGCGCGTTGCCATGGTGACCGACTATGCCCCGTCCAGCGGCACGTTCGCGCTTCAGCAAACGGGCACGGTCTATCGCCTCAGCCTGGCGGGGTTCGCCACGCGCGATGCCGCGACCGGCGTATGCGAACGGGTTCGCGCCAAGGGCGGTGAATGTTTCGTTCGCGCCGCGATCGATGATCGGCCGATGCAATGGGCTGGGCGCAAGGCCAAGGGCGAACAACTCGCCTCGCGCTGATTTCAGGCGTCCTCGCTGCCATCCTCGGTGGCCAGGATCACCAGCGCATTGCCGAAGGACAGGGTGAAAGCCGCGCCGCCGCTTGGCCGGTTGGATGCGCGAACATCGACGCCCATCGCGGCGGCGAACCCCTTGACGATGGCAAGGCCCAATCCACTGCCGCCCTGACGATCGCTTCCGCGCCCTTGTGCGAAGGTTTCGAAGATTGCGGCTTCCATGCCCACGGGCAGGCCGGGGCCGTCATCCAGCACGCCCAGTTCCACTGAATCCGGTGTACGGCGGCCTTCCACCGTGATCCGTCGGCCCGCGCCACCATGTTGCGCGGCATTGACCAGCAGGTTGATCAGGATGTGGTGCAGCAGGCGCGGATCGGCGCGCACCAGCGGCAGATTGGGCGGCACCTGCAGATCGATGTCGTGATTGCGCAATTGCCGGCGGACATCGTGGACGGCCGATCCGATCGCATCGGTCAGGTCGATCGGCTCGGGGGCGATTTCCAGCGCACCGCTGTCGATCCGCACCATATCGATCAGATTGTCGAGAAAGCGCTTCAGCCGCTGGGTTTCGCCCCGCGCCGTTGCCACTGCGCTCGACGATGGGTGCTCCGTCGCCAGCGTTTCCACTGCCGCCATCACCGAGGTGAGCGGCGTGCGCAGGTCATGCCCGATCGACGACAGCAATGCCGCGCGCAGCCGATCGCGTTCCTTCAGCACCGAAAGCTCGCGCATTTCGCCTTCCAGTTGCAGCCGTTCATGGGCGAGGGCGGCCTGCCCGACCAGCGTCGACAGCAGTACCGCGCGATCGGATGTGACGGGTTCGCGTCCATCCTCGCGGGCAAGGCCCAGAACGGCGAGCACCCCCAGCGCGGTCTTGAGCGGATGAAACTGCCAGTCGGCGGCGTTCAGCGTCGCGGTGCCGTTGCCGGCGGGTTCGCCCCGGCTCCACGCCCAGTCGGCCGCCGCCATGTCCACCGGGCCGAGCGCGTCGACCGCCGGGCTGGCGGCCGCGATCACCAGCTGGCCGTCACGCTCGCTCATCACGATGGCATGCACGTCGAGCAGGCGGGCGGCTTCCTCGCACACCACCCGTGCGGTGGTGTGGGCGTCGGACACGCGTGCCAGGGTTTGCGCGAAACTGGCGACTGCGGCATTTTCGCGCGCGCTGCGCACGCCGATCTTGGCCCGCGAACGCAGTTGTCCGGCCAGCTGGCTGGCAAAGGCGGCGACGCCGATCAGCACCAGCACCGTCACCACGCTTTGCGGATCGGCGATGGTGAAGGTGTGCAGCGGCGGCAGGAAGAAGAAGTTGAACGCCAGCGCCGATAGCAGCCCGGCCAGCAATCCCGGCCGCAAGCCGAAGCGCACCGCGGCCGCGATCACCGGCAACAGGTAGATCAGGTCGATCGCGCCCGGCCCGGTCAGCGGCTGGATCAGATGGGCCAGCAGGGTCGTCGCCGCGATCAGCACCGCGATCGTGGCCCATGCGGAAGGCGTGCCCCAGCGCGCGGCGGCGCGCGGTGTGCGGCGGGTGCCGAGGGGTGTGCTCTTGTCTGCCGGAATGACGTGGACGGCCAGCCCCTCGCTTTCCTTCAAAATCGCATCGACGACCGATCCATGGCGGAGTTCGAACCACCAGCTGCGCTGCGATTTGCCGATGACAAGCTGGGTCGCGCGCATGCCTTCGATCTGGGCGCGCAGGCCCGCCAGCACGCTTTCGGCCGGTACGGTGGCGATCGTTGCGCCCAGGCTGGTGGCCAGCGCCAGCGCGTCGGCGACACGGCGTTTCTGGGTTTCGTCGAACGCTTCGGTGCGCGGCGTTTCGATGTGGACAGCCATCCACGGGCTGCGCAGCGCATCGACCAGTCGCTTGGCGGCGCGGACCAAGGATTCGGCGCCGGCCAGTTCGCTGACCGCGACCAGCACGCGATCACCGGCGGCGTAGGTGCCCGGCACAGCATTGGCGTCGAGATGTTCCAGCATCTGCTGATCGACGCTGAGGGCTGCCCGGCGCAGCGCCATTTCGCGCAACGCCGACAGGTTCGATTTGGAAAAGAAATGCCCCAGCGCGCGGGTCGCTTCCTCGGGGACGTAGACCTTGCCTTCTTCCAGCCGCTGGATCAGTTCGTCGGGCGGCAGATCGACGATCTCGATCTCGGCATCCTCGAACACGCTGTCGGGCACGGTTTCGCGCACGCGGACGCGGGTGAAGCTGGCCACCACGTCGTTGAGGCTTTCGACATGCTGGACGTTGAGCGTCGTATGGACGTCGATCCCGGCATCCAGCAGTTCGGCCACATCCTGCCAGCGCTTGGGGTGGCGGCTGCCTTCGGCATTGGTGTGGGCATATTCGTCGACAAGCGCGAGGCCGGGCCGCCGTGCGAGCACCGCATCAAGGTCCATTTCGGTCAGCGTGTGGCCATGGTGGGCGATCTGACGGCGCGGGATCACTTCGAACGGGGCGACCAACGCCTGCGTTTCCGCGCGGCCATGCGTTTCGACCACCGCGACGACGACATCGGTCCCGCGCGCCATCCGCTCTGCGCCCTCGCGCAGCATTTCATAGGTTTTGCCTACACCGGGTGCGGCGCCCAGGAATATCTTCAGCCGGCCGCGTCCCTCGCGCGTGGCGGTACGCAACAGCGCATCAGGGGAAGGGCGCAGGGGTTGGGGTGGCTTGCTCGACACGGCGGCCGGATTACGCGAGCGCGGCCAACAAGTCGACGGGGGCGGATTATACTTCACTGTCATGCTGAACTTGTTTCAGCATCCACTCTTCCACATGCGCGGACGTCGCCTGCCGCACGATGGACCCTGAAACAGCGAAGCGACCCGCTGAGCCAGGGTGACGGAGGAAGTGTGGCCGGGAAGGCGCCATCTTAATGGAATTCTAATGCGGCCCCGTCGCTTCCCTATCGAACCTTAACGGCACACGCGCCTATCTGCGTCATCCTCCGGGCTGCGCGTGCGCCCGAAACAGGAGGATGATTCCATGCCCGATCTGATCTGGCTGGCGGTGCTGGGCGGCTTGTTCGCTGCAACGCTGGCTTATGTCCGCCTCTGCGATGCTGCCTGAAGGGGCACGGATGATGGCACTTGATCTCATGCTCGCCGCGATCGTCGCTGCAGGGCTGCTTCTTTACCTCGTGGCCGTGCTCGTCCGGCCCGAACGCTTCTGATCGGACACTCCCATGACCATTCAGGGCTGGATATTGATTCTCGGCTTCGTCGCCATCCTCATCGGGCTGGCCAAGCCCATGGGGCTGTGGCTGTTCGCGTTGTACGAAGGGCGCCGCACGCCGCTGCATCGCATCCTCGGGCCGGTGGAGGCCGGCTTTTACCGGCTTTCGGGCATTGATCCGAATGTCGATCAGGGATGGCGTCGCTACGCGGTCCATATGCTGCTGTTCAACGTCGCATTGCTGCTGTTCACTTATGCGGTGCTGCGGTTGCAGGGCGTGTTGCCGATGAATCCCGATGGGATGGCCGGTGTCGGCGCGGATGGCGCGTTCAACACCGCGATCAGCTTCACCACCAACACCAACTGGCAATGGTATTCGGGCGAAGCGGCCCTCACCAATCTTAGCCAGATGCTGGGGCTGACGATCCACAATTTCCTGTCGGCCGCCACCGGCATCGCGCTGGCCTTTGCCCTGTTCCGGGGTTTCGCCCGGCGTGAAGCGCGCGGTGTCGGCAATTTCTGGGCGGATATGACGCGGGTCACGCTCTATCTGCTGCTGCCGATCTGCGTCGTCTTCGCAACCTATATGATCGCGTCGGGCGTACCGCAGACGCTGGATCAGACGGTGGTCGCGACCACCCTGGAAGGCGTGCAGCAGAAGATCGCGCTGGGGCCGGTCGCCAGCCAGGAAGCGATCAAGATGCTCGGCACCAATGGTGGCGGCTTCTTCAACGCCAATAGCGCGCATCCCTTCGAAAACCCGAATGCGCTGGTCAACCTGTTCCAGATGCTGGCGATCTTCGCGATCGGCGTCGGCCTCACTTATTGTTTCGGCAAGGCCGTCGGCAACACCCGGCAGGGCTGGGTGATCCTGGCCGCGATGCTGATCCTGTTCACCGCAGGCGCCGGCATCACCTACTGGCAGGAAGCCACTGGCAATCCGGTGCTGCATGCGCTGGGGGCAGCGGGCGGCAATATGGAAGGCAAGGAAGTCCGCTTCGGCATTGCCGCATCGGCCTTGTTTTCGGTGGTGACGACGGCGGCGTCCTGCGGCGCGGTCAACGCGATGCATGACAGCTTCACGCCCTTGGGCGGCATGATCCCGCTGTTCAACATGCAGTTGGGCGAAGTCGTGATCGGCGGCGTTGGCGCCGGCATTTATGGCTTCCTGTTGTTCGCCATCCTTGCGGTGTTCGTCGCCGGGCTGATGGTGGGCCGCACGCCCGAATATGTCGGCAAGAAGATCGAAGACCGCGAGGTCAAGCTCGCCGTGCTCGCCATCGCCATCCTGCCTTTGTCCATTCTTGGCCTGACCGCGCTTGCCGCTGTCCTGCCGGCGGGGCTGGCGGGTCCGCTCAACAAGGGACCGCACGGCTTTTCGGAAATCCTCTACGCCTTCACCTCGGCGACCGCGAATAATGGCTCGGCCTTTGCGGGGCTTTCCGCCGGCACGCCATTTTACAATGGCACGCTGGGTGTCGCGATGTGGCTGGGCCGGTTCTTCGTAATCGTGCCGATGCTGGCGATCGCCGGCAGCCTCGCGGCGAAAAAGCATACGCCTGCCAGTGCCGGGTCTTTCCCCACCACCGGGCCTTTGTGGGTTGGTTTGCTCGTCGGGATCATCCTGGTCCTTGGCGGCCTCACCTTCCTGCCCAGCCTCGCGCTTGGCCCCATCGCCGATCATCTCGCGATGATCCGCGGCCAGCTTTTCTGATCGGACACGGACCATGACCGCACCGACACCCACGATGTTTTCCACCAGCCTGCTCGTGCCGGCGATCGGCGATGCCGTTCGCAAGCTCGATCCCCGGCAATTGATCCGTAACCCGGTGATGTTCGTCACCGCCGTGGTGGCGACGCTGCTCACCGTCCTGCTGATATTGGGGGATGAGCGGATATCCACCGGCTTCCAGGTCCAGCTTGTCATCTGGATGTGGCTGACTGTGCTGTTCGGCACCTTTGCCGAGGCGCTGGCCGAAGGGCGCGGCCGCGCGCAGGCCGCATCGCTGCGGGCCACCAAGGCTGAACTCAAGGCCAAGCTGATGCTCGGCGTGGGCGATACCTATGAAATCGTCCCCGCCAGCCGGCTCGACAAGGATGCGATCGTTCTGGTCGAAACGGGCGATCTGATCCCCGCCGATGGCGAGGTGATCGAAGGCGTCGCCAGCGTCAACGAAGCCGCGATCACCGGCGAAAGCGCGCCGGTGATCCGCGAGGCGGGGGGCGATCGTTCGGCCGTCACCGCCGGCACGCGCGTGATTTCCGACAGGATCAAGGTCCGCGTCACGGTCGAACCGGGGCAGGGCTTCCTCGATCGGATGATCGCGCTGGTCGAAGGGGCCGAACGGCAGAAGACCCCCAACGAAATCGCGCTCAATATTCTGCTCGTTGGTCTCACGATCATCTTCCTGATCGCGGTTTCCACCATTCCCGGTTTTGCATCCTATGCGGGGGGCAGCATCCCCGTCGCGATCCTCGCGGCGCTGCTGATCACCCTCATTCCGACGACGATCGCGGCCTTGCTGTCGGCGATCGGCATTGCCGGCATGGATCGGCTGGTGCGGTTCAACGTGCTCGCCAAATCGGGGCGCGCGGTGGAAGCGGCGGGTGATGTGGACGTACTGCTGCTCGACAAGACCGGCACGATCACCATCGGCGATCGGCAGGCAACCGCCTTCCGCCCGGTCGGCGGGATCGCCGAAAGCGCGCTGGCCGACGCGGCGGTGCTCGCCAGTCTGGCCGATGAAACGCCCGAAGGCCGGTCGATCGTCGTCCTCGGCCGTGAAAAGCATGGGGTTGCGGCCCAACTGTCGCCATCCGCCGAAGCGATCCCCTTCACCGCGCAGACCCGCGTGTCGGGTGTGAAGGCGGATGGCGTCGTCATCCTGAAGGGGGCGGTGGATTCTGTGCTGCGGGCCTATCCCGGCCTTGGTGACACGCCCGTCGCCGCCGAACTGCGCCGCGTGACCGATGAAATCGCCCGGTCGGGGGGCACGCCGCTCGCCGTCGTCCGCGATGGCCGGCTGCTCGGGGCGGTCCATCTGAAGGATATCGTCAAGGCGGGCGTGCGCGATCGTTTCGCCGAACTGCGCCGCATGGGCATCCGCACCGTGATGATTACCGGCGATAATCCGCTGACGGCCGCCGCCATCGCCGCCGAAGCCGGGGTCGATGATTTCCTCGCCCAGGCGACGCCGGAGGACAAGCTGGCGCTGATCCGCAAGGAACAGCAAGGCGGCCGCCTGATCGCGATGTGCGGGGATGGTACCAACGACGCCCCGGCGCTGGCGCAGGCCGATGTCGGCGTGGCGATGAACACCGGCACGCAGGCCGCGCGCGAAGCCGGCAACATGGTCGATCTCGATAGCGATCCGACCAAGCTGATCGAGGTCGTCGGCCTCGGCAAGCAGTTGTTGATGACGCGCGGCGCGCTCACCACCTTCTCGGTCGCGAACGACGTTGCCAAATATTTTGCGATCATCCCGGCGATGTTCGTCGCGCTGTATCCGGGATTGGGCGTGCTCAACCTGATGGGCCTGAAGACGCCGGAAAGCGCGATCCTGTCGGCGATCATCTTCAACGCGCTGATCATCCCATTCCTGGTGCCGCTGGCGCTGAAGGGCGTGACGTATCGGCCGATGGGGGCAGGGCCGCTGCTGGCCCGCAACCTCGCGGTCTATGGCCTTGGCGGTCTCGTCGCCCCGTTCATCGGCATCAAGCTGATCGATCTTGCCGTCACCGGCCTCAACCTCGCCTGAAGGAACTCGATATGGGCAAGGACTTTATCACCGCCATCCGTCCGGCGATCGTCATGACATTGCTGTTCGCCCTGCTGCTGGGCATCGCTTACCCGCTTGGCATGACCGGGATCGGCCAGTTGCTGTTCCCACGCCAGGCCAATGGCAGCCTGATCCGCGAAGGCGACCGCGTCGTCGGATCGGCGCTGATCGGGCAGGCCTTCACCTCCGATCGCTATTTCCACCCGCGCCCATCCGCCGCCGGCTCTGGTTATGACGCCAAGGCGTCGTCGGGTTCGAACCTCGGTCCGACGTCGCAGGTGCTGGCGGATCGTGTGAAGGGCGACATTGAAAAACTTATCGCCTCCGCGCCTGGTCAGCCTGTTCCGGCGGACCTGGTGACAGCCTCCGCCTCGGGGCTGGACCCCCATATCACCCCCGAGGCGGCTTTTTTTCAGGTCGATCGCGTGGCTGCTGCCCGTCAGTTGCCGGCAGCCCAGGTCCGCGCGCTGGTGGAGGCCAATGTCGAACATCCCTTGATCGGGATCCTTGGTGAACCGCGCGTCAACGTGTTGCTGCTCAACCGGGCGCTCGACGCGGCGGTGGTGAAGCCCTAATTCAAACGGTATGACCGCTGTGAGCAAGGTGCTGATCGTCGAGGACGATGCCCATATCCGTCGCCTGCTGCGCACCGCCCTCCAGCGGGGCGGGCATCAGGTGGCGGAAGCGGGGACGGCGCGCGAAGGGCTGTCGCTGCTTGATATCGAAAAGCCCGATGTGGTGCTGCTCGATCTGGGGCTGCCCGATCGCGACGGGCTGGAGTTGATCCAGCCCATCCGCGCGCGATCGCAGGCGACCCTGCTGGTCGTTTCGGCCCGCGAATCTACGGAAGAAAAGGTGACGGCGCTCGATCTGGGCGCCGACGATTATGTCACCAAGCCGTTCGACACCGAAGAATTGCTGGCGCGCATCCGCACCGCGCTACGCCACCGTCTCGCCGCCCGCACCGAAGCAAGCCGGGTGGCGATCGGCGATGTGACGATCGACATGGAATATCGGCGGGTGGTGCGGGGTGATGAGGAAATCCACCTTTCGCCCAAGGAATATGGCGTGCTGGCCGAACTGGCGGCGCGTCCCGATCGCGTCATCAGCCACGGCCAGTTGCTGCGCGCGGTGTGGGGGCCGGCGCAGGCCGATCGGGTCGATTATCTGCGCATCGTCGTGCGCAACATCCGCCAGAAACTGGAGGCCGATCCGGCCCGCCCGCGTCTCATCATCAACGAACCCGGCGTCGGCTACCGGTTGGGCCGGGGGTAGGGCCTGATCGTTTGGGGCCGAAGCGCCATGCGCCTGCGTCCAAAGCGTGAATCAGGCCCGGGTCAAGAACTGACGCCGGGTTTCGCTATCCGAATCAGGCTGCCGGCGCTTCGAGATCGGGTTCGAGCAGCCGGTGCAGGTGGACGACGACATATTTCATCTCGGCATCGTCCACCGTGCGCTGGGCGGCGCCCCGCCACGCATTTTCGGCGCTTTTATAATCTTCATAAAAACCAACGACGTCGATCGCGTTGAGATTTTCGAAATCGAGCGTGCGTGGGTCCTTTACCCGGCCTCCGAAAACGAGGTGGATCTTGCTCATGGAAATGTCCCTGATTGTGGGTTTGGCGCGTCCTAACATGAGCGCCGCACCGCAACAATCAAAGGCGGGGGATATGCGATTGCGAAGATGCTAACGCGTCTTCCGCCAATTGCACTCAGCCCTTCGATTTCATGAACGCGACCAGCTTGTCGAAGCCGTTGCGCTGGATATAGGCGTCGAAATCCGCCGCCTGGGTCAAGGAAAGGTTGATCCCCGCGACCGTCAGGTTGCTGACCTTGTAGCCCTGCGGCGTCTTGTTCAATGTCCAGATCGCGTTGATCGGCTGCTGGCCCTTCTTGGTCACCTGCGTCACCACGGCCGCGCCGGTTGCGGCGGGCTGCGCGCGGATCACCTTGACGTCGGCATTGGCATATTCGAACAGGCGATCGGCATAGAGACCGATGACATAATTGGGAAAGGCGGCTTTGTACGCGGCCAGCTGTTCGGGCTTCAGCGTCGGCTTCCACCGGCGGATCAGCCTGTCGCCAATCGCGTCGACCGCGAAATGCTGGGCCAGCATCGTCCGGAATTTGGCCTTCGCGGCCACCTTGTCGCCACCGCGCAGCACGGCGAAGCCTTCGTCCGTAAGGCCGTTGATGAACGCGCTCGGGTCCTGATTGTTGATCGCGGCGTGCGCCGGGGCGGCCATTGCAAGCGGAGCGGCGATCGTGGCCAGCGCCAGCATGGCGGCGGTGAACGGGGTACGCGTGAAAATCATTCGATGATGCTCCAGATGCTTGCGCGTCTTTTGGCGTAGGCGCGGTGAACCGCGCTTGAATAAGGGCCGGTCCGCGTTGCGGATCCGAACGATCAGTGGTGCTTTACGGCATCCACCGCCGCATGGCTGGCGGCACTCGCCGATTTCGTCGCGGCCTCGACCAGCTTGTTCACCTGTGCGGATGCGGCGTCCTTGTTGATGCCCAGATCATCCAGCGTTTCGCGGCCGGCTTCCTTGGCGGCGGCGGCGGCGACGCGCGCGGCTTCGTTCAGCTTGCTGCCGATCGGGCCAAGGGCGGTCTTTTCACGCTCGCTGCGCGGCAGCAGGGTACCGACGACCGCGCCGATCGCGATCCCGGCGACAAGTGCGGCCACCGGATTTTCCTCGATCCCCTTGGTGGTTGCCGATTTCGCGTCGGCAGCTTTGCCGCGTGCCGTTTCCAGCGCCTCGGCTGCGGCCGCGCGGGTGGCTTCGGTCCGTTCACGCAACTGCTGCTTGGCCTCGGTCAGTTTTTCGCTGGCATAGGCGCCGGCACGCTCCGCGCTGTCCTTCACGCTGTTGCTCATCATTCGCCTCCTCGATCCGGCGGGGCTGTCCGCCGGCAATGGATCAATCCTTGGCAGAACCCTCGTCGGCATCGCCAGTTGCATTATCGTCTTCGGTGCCATTTCCGGCGTCATCGTCGGCGCCGCTCAGCAGGTGCTTCACCCCGCGCGCGATTGGTTCGCGGGCCAGAAACAGCGCGACGGCGCCGGCGATCGCGGCGGTGCGGCCGGGTTTTTCCTGCACGTCGCGCATCGCTTTGGCTGCCAGTTCGCCGCCTTGTTCACGCACTTCTTCCCACGCTTCCTTCATCAGGGCGCGCGGATGCAGCCGGGCCTGGATTCGGCCCAGCGTGCCGGCCAGCCGGGTGCGCGCCGCATCGGCGCGGGCGCGGGCATTGGCCAGATCGGTCTTGTCGCCGATCATGCGTTGCGGCCTTCGTCGTCGGGCGCGGCTATGGTGGGCAGCCGCCGTATGCCTTCGCGGATCAGCAGTCCGGCCAGCGCCAGGCCGATCGTTCCGGTAATGATCCCACCGCCCACCGGGCCGATGAACCGGGCCAGGCCGATCGCCAGCCCGATCATCAGCGCGCTGGCCGATCCGAACGCCAGCAGCACCCCGGCCACCATCAGGCCAACGGCTAGGCGCGCCGCCAGCGCCCGCCGGATCGCCAGCCGGCGATAGACGGCAAGTTCGGCGCGAACCCACTGGCCACCTTCATCGACGGCCTGGCTGAACAGTTCGCCGATCGTGCTGTCCGGATCGTTCGCCCCCGCCATTGCCGTGCTCAGGCCGATTTGTCGTCGCTCGCGCCGCCATCCTTGCCGGCTCTGACCAGCCGGGCGATCACGAAGCCAACCGCGATGGCGGCCCCGATCGCCAGGGCAGGGCTTTTGCGCACGGCGGTACGCGCATCGTCGAGCAGTTCATCGACATCCTTGCTGCGCAGGCTGGTCGCGACATTGGCGACGGCTGATGCTGCCTTGCGCGCATAATCGCCATATTGCTCGCCGACTTTTTCGTCGATCGTGCCCGCCGCATCGTCCATCAGCCGGGTCACGCTGTCCAGCCCGCTGGCGGCCTTGTCCTTGCCGATTGCGGCATAATCGCGGGCCTTGCCGGCGGCTTGGTCCTTCAATCCACTGGCCTGTTCGCTCACCTTGTCGGCCGCGTCCTTGAACGCCGCGCGCGCCTTGGCGCCGGTGGGGTTGATTTCGATCTCCGCCGCGTTCGGGGTGATTGCGGGCGCCGAATCGCTGGCATCCTTGGGTGTATCGGTCAGGTTTTCCGGGGTTGTGGCCATCATCGAATCTCCGTCGAAAGCGTTGCGCCTCGCTATTCTAACATTTGCCCCCGGTCGGATGTTCCCCCGAAATCCGCATTGGTCATGGATAGGGCGGGTTGGCGTTGCCTATCGCCTTCCCTGCGGATAGAGCGCGCCACATCCAGCGTCCAGAAAAAGGTGCGATCCCGAAATGACCGCGATCATCGACGTCCATGCCCGTCAAATCATCGACAGCCGCGGAAACCCCACCGTTGAGGTGGATGTGACGCTGGAGGACGGCAGCTTCGGCCGCGCCGCCGTGCCATCGGGCGCATCGACCGGTGCGCATGAAGCCGTCGAAAAGCGCGATGGCGACAAGAATCGCTGGCAGGGCAAGGGCGTTGGCCTGGCGATCGACGCGGTCAACGGCGAGATTGCCGAAGCCGTCGTCGGCCTCGAAGCCGAAGACCAGCAGGAAATCGATGCCGTCATGATCGATCTCGACGGGACGGCCAATAAGGGCCGCCTCGGCGCGAACGCGATTCTCGGCGTCAGCCTTGCGGTCGCCAAGGCCGCGGCCGATGCGCGCAGCCTGCCGCTCTATCGCTATGTCGGCGGCACCGCCGCGCATATCCTGCCGGTGCCGATGATGAACATCATCAATGGCGGCGCGCATGCCGACAATCCGATCGATTTCCAGGAATTCATGATCATGCCAGTGGGCGCGGAAAGCCTGTCCGAAGCGCTGCGCTGCGGGTCGGAAATCTTCCACACGCTCAAGAAGGCGCTGCACGACAAGGGCCTGTCGACGTCGGTGGGTGATGAGGGCGGTTTCGCGCCGAACCTTGCATCCGCGCCCGACGCGCTGGATTTCATCATGTCGTCGATCGAAAAGGCCGGTTACACGCCGGGCGACGACGTCGTCATCGCGCTCGATTGCGCGGCGACCGAATTCTTCAAGAACGGCGTCTATGATTTCGAAGGCGAAGGCGCGAAGCGTTCGCCGGCCGAAATGGCCGCCTATCTCGCCGATCTGTGCGCGCGCTACCCGATCAAGTCGATCGAAGACGGCATGGGCGAAGATGATTTCGAAGGCTGGAAGATCCTGACCGATCTGATCGGCGACAAGGTGCAGCTCGTCGGCGACGATCTGTTCGTCACCAATCCGGTGCGCCTGCGCCAGGGCATCAAGGATGGCCTTGCCAATTCGCTGCTGGTGAAGGTCAACCAGATCGGCACGCTGTCCGAAACGCTGGAAGCGGTGTCGACCGCGCAGCGCGCCGGCTACACCGCCGTCATGTCGCACCGTTCGGGCGAAACCGAAGACGCGACGATCGCCGACCTCGCGGTCGCCACCAACTGCGGCCAGATCAAGACCGGCTCGATGGCCCGTTCAGATCGGCTGGCCAAGTATAACCAGCTGCTGCGCATCGAAGAAGAACTGGGCTTCGTCGCCCGTTACGCCGGGCGCGACATTTTCCGCGCCTGAGCCGTACGCTGCTCTTTCGCTCCGCCGTCCCGGTCCAAACCGGGGCGGCGGAGCAAATATTACGTAAATTAACGGGCAATCGATCGATTCGGTCTTGCGTTAACCCGGCGTTGATGATTGCTGATGTTCGTGATCCGCAAACGCTCTCCCTTTCGCCTGATCGCGTCGGCCGCCGCGCCGACGGCGGCTGTGCTGTTCATGCTGATGTTCGCGGGATATGCGGTACTCGGCACCAATGGCCTTCTGGCGCGTGGCGAATATCGCAAGCAACTGGGCGAAGCCAAGGTGAAGCTCGCCCAGGTCGAGGCGGAGAAGAACCGCCTGCTCAATCGCAAGAAGCTGCTGGCGCATGGCGACCATGACCTTGCCGACGAACTGACGCGCGGCGCCACCGAAATGGTCGGCGACGACGAATACGTCATCGTCACGAAATAGCCGGTCGCCTCCCGCCCGCGCCCGATGGCGGGGGAAAATGCTGAACCGCATTCATTTCACATCGCTGTTATATGATTACGCGATGATCGCCCTCTGCCGTTGCGGAATCGGGCGGTGGCGGCCTATAGACCCTCACAATATCCGATCTGCCCACAGGAGCGCTTAAGCTTGGCCAAAGCAGCACAGCCGCGAACGTCGAAGGCGGCGGTAACGCCAGCCCCCGTATCCAACCGCGAGCGCCCGGCGGAGCCCGTCCGCTACGCCGCGTCGAAGCAGGAAATGCTCGACTTCTACAGCCAGATGCTGCTGATTCGCCGGTTCGAGGAAAAGGCCGGCCAATTGTATGGCCTCGGCCTGATCGGCGGTTTCTGCCATCTCTATATCGGCCAGGAAGCGGTTGCCGTCGGCCTTCAGTCCGCGCTGGAAGTGGGCAAGGACAGCGTCATCACCGGCTATCGCGATCATGGGCATATGCTGGCCTACGGCATCGATCCCAACGTGATCATGGCCGAACTCACCGGCCGCGCCGCCGGCATTTCGCGCGGCAAGGGCGGTTCGATGCACATGTTCTCGGTCGAACATAAATTCTACGGCGGCCACGGCATCGTCGGTGCACAGGTATCCTTGGGTACTGGCCTGGCCTTCAAGCATAAATATGCCGGCGATGGCGGCGTTGCGATGGCCTATTTCGGCGATGGCGCGGCGAACCAGGGCCAGGTGTATGAAAGCTTCAACATGGCTGAGCTGTGGAAGCTGCCGATCATCTTCGTGATCGAAAACAACCAATATGCCATGGGCACCAGCGTCAACCGCGCGTCGGCCGAAGACCAACTGTATCGCCGTGGCGAAAGTTTCCGCATCCCCGGCATCCAGGTCGATGGCATGGATGTGCTTGCGGTGCGCGGCGCGGCCGAGGAAGCCGTGGCGTGGGTGCGTGCCGGCAAGGGGCCGATCCTGCTGGAACTCAAAACCTATCGCTATCGCGGCCATTCCATGTCCGATCCGGCGAAATATCGCTCGCGCGAAGAGGTTCAGTCGGTCCGTGACAAGTCCGACCCGATCGAACATCTCAAGAAGGAATTGGAGGCGCTCGGCGTCACCGAGGACGAACTGAAGGCGCTGGAAAAGGATATCCGCAAGACCGTGCAGGATGCGGCGGACTATGCCGAGGAAGCACCCGAGCCGGAGCTGTCCGAACTTTATACCGATGTGCTGGTGGGGCAGTATTGATGGCCATTGAACTGAAGATGCCCGCGCTTTCCCCGACGATGGAGGAAGGCACGCTCGCCAAGTGGCTCGTCAAGGAAGGCGATGCGGTGAAGTCCGGCGATATCCTCGCCGAAATCGAAACCGACAAGGCGACGATGGAATTCGAAGCGGTCGACGAAGGCACGATCGCGAAGATCGTCATCGCCGAAGGCACCGATGGCGTGAAGGTGGGCGAGGTGATTGCGCTGATCGCTGGCGAGGGCGAAGACGCCTCTGCTATCGAAGCCGCCCCCGCCGCCAAGGCGGCCGAAGCACCCAAGGCTGCCGCGGCGCCGGCCCCGGTTGCTGCCGCGCCGCGTGCGACGGTTGCCGATCCCGATATCCCCGCCGGCACCGAAATGGTGAAGACCACGGTGCGCGAAGCATTGCGCGATGCGATGGCCGAAGAAATGCGCGCCGACGATCGCGTGTTCGTGATGGGCGAGGAAGTCGCGCAATATCAGGGCGCGTATAAGGTGACGCAGGGCCTGCTCGACGAATTTGGCGAACGCCGCGTCATCGACACGCCGATCACCGAATATGGCTTTGCCGGCGTCGGTACGGGCGCCGCGATGGGCGGCCTGCGCCCGATCATCGAATTCATGACGTTCAACTTCGCCATGCAGGCGATCGATCACATCATCAATTCGGCGGCCAAGACCAATTATATGTCGGGTGGCCAGATGCGCTGCCCGATCGTGTTCCGTGGTCCCAATGGCGCCGCCAGCCGCGTCGGCGCGCAGCACAGCCAGAATTACGCCCCCTGGTATGCCAGCGTCCCCGGCCTGATCGTCATCGCGCCGTATAGCGCGGCCGATGCCAAGGGGTTGTTGAAGGCGGCGATCCGTAGCCCCGATCCGGTCGTATTCCTCGAAAACGAACTGCTCTACGGCCACAGCTTCGATGTGCCCAAGCTCGACGATTATGTCCTGCCGATCGGCAAGGCGCGGATCGTGCGCGAGGGCAAGGATGTGACGCTGGTCAGCTATTCGATCGGCGTCGGCGTGGCGATCGATGCGGCCGAAAAACTGGCCGCCGAAGGCATTGACGCCGAAGTGATCGATCTGCGCACCTTGCGCCCGCTCGACACCGAAACCGTGCTCAAGTCGCTCGCCAAGACCAACCGGATGGTCGTCGTCGAAGAAGGCTGGCCGACCTGCTCGATCGCGTCGGAAATTACCGCAGTCGTGATGGAACAGGGCTTCGACGATCTCGATGCCCCGGTGCTGCGCGTCACCAACGAAGATGTGCCGTTGCCTTATGCCGCCAATCTGGAAAAGCTGGCGCTGATCAAGGTCGACGATGTCGTGGCTGCCGCCAAGAAGGTCACCTACCGCTAAGGCGGGCGATCAGCAGCCGGGCAAAGCAAAGGGCGGCGGGGAAGGTCATTCTCCGTCGCCCTTGCTATATCAGCGCCGCCGCTTGCTGCGCTGCGATTTCAGGCGATATCGGCGTGCGCCGATATGCTCGGCAAGCAGGGCCGAAATCGCCGCTTCGTCGCGGGTCAGCCGCCCGCGATGCAGCCATGATGTAAGCAGGACGAACGCGATCATGCCGATCGGCGCGGCCAGCAGCACCATGCGTTCCGTTGGCGCCAGGATCGGCGACCATTGCAGGTAGATCGCAAAGGCGATCATCGAACAGAACCAGAAGATCAGATAGGCGCTGCCCTTGGATGGCAGGCGGAAGCGCCCTCTGATCTGTGTTGCCGGCCCATCCTTGTAGATACGGGCATGCAAGGCGAACTCGCTGTCCTTGGCCTTCTTGCGGTGGCGGCAGGCGATGTGCAGCCCATGTTCGCCGACCGCGCCGGCGAAGATCATGTCCGGGCCGTCATCGGTGAACGCGACATCGGCGGCGGGCGTCAGCACGCGCGCCAGCCCCGCCACGCAGTCTTCGGGCGGCAGGGCGGAACGGAACCGCGCGTCGCGGCCGGTGATCTCGGGGATCATGCCGCGCGGTTCGCCCATGCGCCCGCCGCCGCGTTTCCGGCGGCGACGGGCATGGTCGTCAGGATGATTGGTGTCGCTGTCATGCGGTCTGCAGCAGCTTCTCCCGCGCGATCTTCTCGCGCCACACCAGCGGCGCGGTGTGGTGGACATTTTCGCCGGTCGAATCGACCGCCACCGTCACCGGCATGTCCTGCACGTCGAATTCGTAGATCGCCTCCATGCCGAGATCTTCGAAGCCGACGACCTTGGCGCCCTTGATCGCGCGCGCGACCAGATAGGCGGCGCCACCCACCGCCATCAGATAGGCGGCCTTGTGCTGCTTGATCGATTCGACTGCTGCCGGCCCGCGTTCGGCCTTGCCGACCATCGCGATCAGCCCGGTTTGTTCGAGCATCATGTCGGTGAACTTGTCCATCCGCGTCGCGGTGGTGGGGCCGGCGGGGCCGACCACTTCATCGCCCACCGGATCGACCGGGCCGACATAATAGATCACCCGGCCCTTGAAGCTGACGGGCAGTTCCTCGCCCTTGGCCAGCATGTCCTGGATGCGCTTGTGCGCGGCATCGCGGCCGGTGAGCATCTTGCCGTTCAGCAGCAGGCGATCGCCCGGCTTCCAGCTGGCCACGATCGCCGGCGTCAGCGTGTTGAGGTCGACCTTGATCGCCTCCTTGCTCGGCTTCCATTCCACCTTCGGCCATTCGTCCAGGTTCGGCGGATCAAGATAGGTCGGTCCCGAACCGTCGAGGGTGAAGTGGGCATGGCGGGTGGCAGCGCAATTGGGGATCATCGCCACCGGCTTCGATGCCGCGTGGGTCGGATAGTCCATGATCTTGACGTCGAGGATTGTGGCAAGCCCGCCCAAGCCCTGCGCGCCGATGCCGAGCGCATTGACCTTGTCGAAGATTTCAACGCGCAGCCGTTCGATATCGGTCTGCGGGCCGCGCCGCTTGAGTTCGGCCATGTCGATATGGCCCATCAGCGATTCCTTGGCCAGGCTCATCGCCTTTTCGGCGGTGCCGCCGATACCGATGCCCAGCATGCCGGGCGGGCACCAGCCGGCGCCCATCTGCGGCACCATTTCCAGCACCCAGTCGACAATCGAATCGCTGGGGTTGAGCATCTTGAACTTGCTCTTGTTCTCGCTGCCGCCGCCCTTGGCCGCCACGTCGATCTGCACCTTGCCGCCGGGCACCATCTCGACGCTCATCACGCAAGGGGTGTTGTCCTTGGTATTGATCCGGCCGAACGCGGGGTCTTTCAGGATCGATGCGCGCAGGCGGTTTTCGGGGTGGAGGTACGCGCGGCGAACCCCTTCATCCACCACGTCCTGCAGGCTCTTGTCGCTGTCCAGCACACATTGTTGGCCCCATTTCACGAACACGGTGACGATGCCGGTGTCCTGGCAGATTGGCCGATGGCCTTCGGCGCACATCCGGCTGTTCGTCAGGATCTGCGCGATCGCGTCCTTCGCCGCCGGGCCTTGCTCGGCCTCATACGCGTCGCCCAGCGCGCGGATATAATCCATCGGGTGATAGTAGCTGATATATTGAAGCGCGTCGGCGACGCTCTCGATCAGATCGGCTTCCTTGATGGTGACGGTCATGGGCTTCCTCAGGCGTGTCGCGAACAGGGGCGCGATCCTCGCGGAATCGCGCCTTTCGCGCGTCGCCTTACGCTTTTCGGATGCCCATTCCAACCGGGTGGCGCGGCCGGCATGTCCGGCGCGCGCCATTCAGCCTGCTCTCACCGTTCGACCAGCCGGGTGTAGAGGTGCCAGGTCGCATAACCCAGCACCGGCAGCACCACCGCCAGCCCCACGAACAGCGGGATGCAGCCGATCACCAGCAGGGCGGCCACGATCAGGCCCCATGTCCCAACCGTGACGGGGTTATGGGCGCTTGCCTTGAACGATGTGGCGATGGCGGTGCCGACATGCACCTTCTTGTCGACCAGCATCGGGAAGGTGACGACGCTGCTGGCCAGCGCGACGATCGCAAATCCCAGGCCAACCAGATTGCCCAGGATGATCAGTTGCCACCCTTCGGTCGTCGTGAACATCTGGGTGAGGAAGGGGGCCAGCGTCAGATCATGGCTGAAGCCGAAGCTGTCCTGATACATCCGCCATGCGGTGCCGAGCCACGCCATGAACAGCAGGGTCAAGGTCAGCGTCGCCAGCAATAATTGTTTCGCGCCGCGCCCGGCCCATGGATCGAAAAAGTGGGACCAGCTCGATTCGAGCCCCTGTTCGCGCCGCCGCGCCAGTTCGTAAAATCCTACCGCGACGGTCGGCCCCAGCAGCGAAAGCCCGGCGATCAGCGGGAACAGCAATGGCACCAGCGCGCCGTTGAGCGCGAACCACGCGGCGACGAAGCCCACCAGCGGGTAGATGAACCCGACCAGCACGATATCACCCCGTTTTTCCTTGAAGTCCGCCCACCCCTCTGCAAGCGCCCAGCGCAGATCGGCCATGCCGATCTTGCGGACGTGCGGGACGGGGGAGTCGGTTGCAGCGGGGGTGATTGCGACCATCGTCATGCCCTCCTCATGGTCGGCAGGCGGGTAGAGGCCCGTCTGCGCGAGCAACAATTCGGCCGCCGGCCGCAGGGCACATCATAACCACGCCTGTGGTCGACGGCGGGATGGCTGCAATCCTACGCCCGCATGCTGCTTGGGCAAAGCCGAAATATGGGGCCGTCGGTTCCCCTCGGCCGAACGGTTGCGGAGTGCTTCGCGGGGAATATTTTTTAGTTCCTGTTGTGTTCCCTTGCCAGTGACGGGAGTACTGGGAAATCCACGCGTCGCGGCTGGTCAGGCGCCCGAAAGGCGCGACGAAATGAATCAGATCGGCGACGAACCGACGTGCCCCGGAACGATATTGCATCTTGCGTCCCCACGCAGATGAGGCACTATGGATAGTGGTAGCGTCAGGGGGCTGACCCAAGAGATTGTTAACGCCGCGCCGTACCCTATATGGGCGGAAAGGCTGTTCGCGTCTCTGGAAAGCTGGGGATAAGCGGATATTCGCGGTCCTCTTCCAGCCCGGACATGCTACCCTCAGGGCTGTGTTCCTGAGTCGAACATTTTAGGAACGAATGGCCGCGACCCGGCTGTTCGTCAGCATTTCGGACCAGGGGCGCGCGACGATGGACCTTTCAGGCAGCAACAACGAAGCGAGCGCAAGCGACGTGGCGACAATAATCGAATCACCTGCCAAGGCCGATGCGGCCGCCGGCTCCAGCAGCCAGGGCGTGCTCAAGCAGCCTTATCCGGTTGAGGTGGATCACAGCCGCGATGCGCTGCTCACCGATTTCGGCAAGGAGACGCTGAAGGATCGCTACCTGCTGCCCGGCGAAACCTATCAGGATCTCTTTGTTCGCGTGGCGTCGGCCTATGCCGATGATGCCGCGCACGCCCAGCGGCTCTACGATTATATCTCGAAGCTGTGGTTCATGCCGTCGACGCCGGTGCTGTCGAACGGCGGCACCGGGCGTGGCCTGCCGATTTCCTGCTACCTCAACTCGGTTGACGATAGCCTGCAGGCGATCACCGAAATTTGGAACGAGAATGTCTGGCTCGCGTCGCGCGGTGGTGGCATCGGCACCTATTGGGGCAATGTCCGTGGCATTGGCGAACCGGTCGGCCTCAACGGCAAGACCAGCGGCATCATTCCCTTCGTCCGGGTGATGGACAGCTTGACGCTCGCCATCTCGCAAGGCTCGCTCCGCCGCGGTTCGGCCGCCTGCTATCTCGATGTCTCGCATCCCGAGATCGAGGAGTTTCTCGAAATCCGCAAGCCTTCGGGCGATTTCAACCGCAAGGCGCTCAACCTTCACCACGGCGTATTACTGACCGACGCGTTCATGGAAGCCGTGCGCGACGGCGCCGAATGGGAGTTGAAGTCTCCCAAGGACGGCAGTGTCCGCGGCAAGGTCGATGCGCGCGCCTTGTTCCAGAAGCTGGTCGAAACCCGGCTGGCGACGGGCGAACCCTATATCGTCTTCAACGACACCGTGAACCGCGCCATGCCGCGCCACCATCGCGAACTGGGCCTCAAGGTTTCGACGTCGAACCTGTGTTCGGAAATCACGCTGCCCACGGGGCGCGATCATCTCGGCAATGATCGCACGGCGGTCTGCTGCCTGTCCTCGCTCAATCTGGAGACGTGGGACGAATGGAACGGCGACAAGCAGTTCATCGAGGACGTGATGCGCTTCCTCGATAATGTGCTGTCCGATTATATCGATCGCGCCCCGCCCGAAATGGCGCGCGCCAAATATTCGGCGGAGCGGGAACGCTCGGTCGGCCTTGGCGTGATGGGTTTCCACAGTTTCCTCCAGGCGCGCGGCCTGCCCTTCGAAGGGGCGATGGCCAAGAGCTGGAACCTGCGGATGTTCAAGCATATCGCCGCCAAGGCCGAAGAAGCGTCGATGCTGCTGGCTACCGAGCGCGGGCCGTGCCCCGACGCCGCCGATCGCGGCGTGATGGAACGGTTCAGCTGCAAGATGGCGATCGCGCCGACGGCGTCGATCTCGATCATCTGCGGCGGCACGTCCGCCTGCATCGAACCGATCCCCGGCAACATCTACACGCACAAGACGCTGTCGGGCAGCTTCTCGGTCAAGAACATCCACCTGCAAAAGCTGTTGCAGGATAAGTCCAAGGATTCGGACGCGGTGTGGAACACGATCCTCGAACAGGGTGGATCGGTCCAGCATCTCGATTTCCTGAGCCAGGAAGAAAAGGATACGTTCAAGACCAGCTTCGAGATCGATCAGCGCTGGCTGATCGAACTGGCGGCGGATCGTACGCCCTATATCGATCAGGCGACCTCGCTGAACCTGTTCATCCCGGCCGACGTGGAAAAATGGGATCTGCTGATGCTCCACTTCCGCGCGTGGGAACTGGGCATCAAGTCGCTTTATTATCTGCGCTCGAAGTCGATCCAGCGCGCCGGTTTCGCCGGCGGGGTGGAAGCGGACAACACGCCCGATCTCAAGAAGATCGAACTGCCGAGCACCGATTATGATGAATGTCTGGCGTGCCAGTGATCGGGAGGGGCTAGGGCATGACCATTTCCGGCTGGGCGCTGATCGTGCCGATCGCGGTGTTCAACATCGTGATCGGCTTGTGGAGCCTGCGCGATGCGGCGCGCCACGCGCGCTACATCAGGAGCCGCATCGGCGCGGGCGATCCCTTTTTCGAAGAGCAGAGCCGTCACCCCGATTTTCCGGGGATGAAGGAAGTCAGCTCCACCCGCGCCAAAGGCATCATCCTCACGCTTTCGGGCGTTGTGCTCTTGATGCTGCTATATTTGCCGGGGCTGGCGCGATGATCGCCGCCGCCCGCTTTGCTGCCGTTCGCGGCTACTGAATTTCGCCAAGGACCAAATCCATGTCGCTCCTCCAGGCCTCCCGCACCTACAAGCCCTTCGAATATCCGTGGGCGTTCGAATATTGGAAGCGTCAGCAGCAGCTGCACTGGCTGCCCGAAGAAGTGCCGCTGGGCGAAGATTGCCGCGATTGGGCGCAGAAGCTCGACCAGTCGGAACGCAATCTGCTGACGCAGATCTTCCGTTTCTTCACGCAGGCCGATGTCGAGGTGCAGGATTGCTACCACGAAAAATATGGCCGCGTGTTCAAGCCGACCGAAGTGAAGATGATGCTGACCGCGTTCAGCAACATGGAAACGGTCCATATCGCCGCCTACAGCCATCTGCTTGATACGATCGGCATGCCCGAAACCGAATATTCGGCCTTCCTCCAATATAAGGAGATGAAGGACAAGCATGACTATCTGAGCACCTTCGGCGTCGACAGCGACGAGGATATCGCCCGCACCCTGGCGATGTTCGGCGGCTTTACCGAAGGGCTGCAGTTGTTCGCATCGTTCGCGATGCTGATGAATTTCCCGCGCTTCAACAAGATGAAGGGCATGGGCCAGATCGTCACCTGGTCGATCCGCGATGAAACCTTGCATTGCGAAGGGATCATCCGGCTGTTCCATGCCTTCGTGAAGGAACGCAACTGCCTGACGCCTGCGGTGCGCGACGATATTCTCGATCAGTGCCAGAAGACGGTGCGGCTGGAGGATGCGTTCATCGATCTGGTGTTCGAAATGGGTCCGGTGCCCGGCATGACGCCCAAGGACATCAAGAAATATGTCCGCTACATCGCCGATTGGCGGCTGGGGCAGCTGGGTTTCAAGCCGATCTACATGATCGACGAACATCCGCTGCCGTGGCTCGCGCCGATGCTGAACGGGGTCGAACACGCCAATTTCTTCGAAACCCGCGCCACCGAATATTCCAAGGCCGCGACGCGCGGCAACTGGAACGAGGTGTGGGACGCCTTCGATCGCCGCAAGGTCGCCGGCAGCGTGCCGGTCGCGAACGAGGACGTCAGGAGCGAAGACATGTTCAGCCGCGCGGGGCTGGCGGCGGAGTAATCTGCCTGCCGCTGTCTTCGGATGGTGATTTTGTCGGACAGGGCAGCGGCGTGTGTCGCTGCCCTGTCTTGTTTATACGGCATGATATTGCGTGCGCGCCACGCGGCCAGATGGGGCGCATGTCCGGTGAAATGAGTTTGGCGGTTGTTTTGATGAACGGCTCGTCGCCGCCGGTTCAGATTATACGGCGCATAACCGGCTGGTATCGCAACCTGATGCGATCAAGGGAGAACAACAATGCGTAAGTTCATCATCGCAGCGGTGCTCGCAGCGGTCACGGTGCCGATGGCGCCGGCCCTGGCGGATCGCGATCGCGGCCATGGCTGGAACGACGAACGGCACGGCGGCAAGCATGATCGCCGGGATCGTGATCGCCGCGATTATCGCGATGATCGCCGCGGCAAGAATTATTGGAAGGGCGACCGTTATTATTCCAACGGCCGTTATGATGGCCGCCGCCTGAGCCATAATGACCGCGTGTATCGCGGTGGTGATGGCCGTTATTATTGCAAGCGCAACGACGGCACGACCGGGCTGATCATCGGTGCGGCGGCCGGCGCGTTGCTCGGCCGGACGGTCGATACCAATGGCGATCGGATGCTCGGCACCTTGCTGGGCGGGGGCGCCGGTGCGCTGCTCGGCCGTGAAATCGACCGTGGCGAGGTGCGCTGCAAATAAGGCGCAAGCCTGATGGCATCAATGCGGGCGACGGGGCAAACAGGCTCCGCCGCCCGTTGTTTATTTTGGCAGCGCCTTCATGACATGGGACAATATCCCCCGCACGATCGCATCCACCCCGCGCGGATTGGGGTGCATCCCGTCTTTCAGTTGCAAGGCGGGGGTGGCCGCGACACCGGCCATGAAGAAGGGGTAGAGCGGCACCCGATATTTGCGCGAAAGCGCTGGGTAGATCGCGTCGAACTCGCGGGCATATGCCGCCCCCATATTGGGTGCCGCGCGCATTCCCGCCATCAGCACCGGGATTTTCCGTCGTTGCAGATCGGCTAGGATCGCGTCCAGATTCATGCGGGTTTGGGCGTTGGGCAGGCCGCGCAGCATATCGTTCGCGCCCAGTTCGACGATCACCAGATCGGGCTTTGCCTTCAGCCCTGCCAGCACCCAGCCCAGCCGTGCCTTGCCTTGCGCGGTAGTATCCCCCGACACCCCGGCATTATGCACCCGCGCCGCCACGCCATTTTTGCGCAGCGCCGTTTCCAGCCGGGGGACAAAGCCTTCGTGCGGTTTCAGTTGATAACCGGCCATCAAGCTGTCGCCGAACGCCACGACCAGCTTGTCGGCCGCCAGCGCCGGTGCGGTTACGAATAATGACAGCCACGCCGCGGCATGGACAATCAGCCGGCGCACGCCATATGCGGAACGATCTGGCCTCAAAGGGAAACCTTTCTTCATCATGTCAGCCGCCAATATCGTGATCGAAGCCCGGAATGTCACGCTGGCGCTGGGCAAGGGCGAAGCGCGTGTCGAAATCCTGCGCGGGGTGGATCTGTCGATCGCCGCCGGCGAAACGGTCGCGCTGCTCGGCCCGTCGGGTTCGGGCAAATCGTCCTTGATGGCGGTGCTGTCGGGGCTGGAACGCGCCGATAGCGGCGCGATCCACGTCGCCGGGGCCGATTTCGGCGCGCTCGATGAAGATGCGCTGGCGCAAGCGCGGCGCGGCCGGATCGGCATCATCCTGCAGGCCTTCCACCTGCTGCCGACGATGACGGCGCTGGAAAATGTCGCCGTTCCGCTCGAACTGGCGGGGCGGGCGGATGCGTTCGCGCGGGCCGAGGCGGAACTGCACGCGGTGGGGCTTGGCCATCGCATCGGCCATTATCCGGCCCAACTTTCAGGTGGCGAACAGCAGCGCGTGGCGATTGCCCGCGCCGTCGCCCCCGCGCCGGCGATCCTGTTCGCTGATGAACCGACCGGCAATCTCGATGCGAAGACGGGCGCGGCAATCATGGACCTGTTGTTTGGCCGCCAGCGCGAAACCGGCGAAACCTTGCTCGTCATCACCCATGATCCAGCGCTTGCCGCGCGCTGTGGCCGGGTGATCGAGATGCTTGACGGCCGCATCGTCCGCGACAGCCGCGCGTGAAACTCGCCTGGACCCTGGCGCTACGCGATCTGCGCGGCGGCTTCACCGGCCTGCGGTTGCTGGCCGCCTGCCTGTTCCTTGGGGTGATGGCGCTTGCCGGGGTCGGCAGCCTGTCCACCGCGATCACGTCGGAACTGGCGCTGCAAGGCCAGTCGATCCTCGGCGGCGATGTCGAGATGGAGATCGTCCAGCGCACTGCTGACGACACGGAACGCGCCGCTTTTGCCGCCGTCGGCACGCTGTCCGAAACGATCCGCATGCGCGCCATGGCGTCGCGCCCCGATGGCGCACAGGCGGTGCTGGCGGAACTGAAGGGCATCGACGCCCCTTATCCGTTATATGGCGAATTTCGCCTCGCTGCCGGCGCCTTGTCGCCCCGGCCCAAGGGGCGCGAAGTCGCCATCGCGCCGGCGCTGGCCGAACGGCTCGATGTCAGACCCGGTGATCATATCCGCATCGGCGACGCCGATTTGCGGGTTATCGGCCTGATCGATCAGGAACCCGATCGGGTCGGTGAAGGCTTCACCTTCGGGCCGGTGGCGCTGGTCGATATGGATGGGCTTGCGGCCACCGGCCTCGTCCAGCCGGGCAGCCTGTACACCACCCGCTATCGTATTCGCCTTGCTGATGGCGTCGATGCCGGCGTGGTGGCCAAGCGGCTGGCCGATCGTTTCCCCAGCGCCGGGTGGGAGGTGCAGGATCGCACCAACGCCGCACCCGGCACGCGCCGCTTCATCGGCCGGCTGGGCCAGTTCCTGATGCTCGTCGGGCTGACGGCGCTGGCGATCGCGGGCATCGGCGTCGGCAACGGCGTGACATCCTATCTGGATGGCAAGCGCGGGGCGATCGCGACGTTGAAGGCGCTGGGCGCTTCGTCGCGCACGATCTTCCTGTCCTATCTGTTCCAGATCGGGCTGGTGGCAGGCGCCGGCATCCTCGCGGGTATCCTTGCGGGCAGCCTCGTTCCGCTCGCCGTCGTCGCCTTGGCGGGCGATGCGCTGCCGGTGCAGCCGCATTTCGCGCTTCATGTGGCCCCGCTTGGCCTCGCTGCGGCTTATGGCGTGCTGATTGCCTTGCTGTTCGTCCTCGCCCCGCTGGCCCGCGCCCGCGCGGTGACGCCGGCATCCTTGTTCCGGGGCGGGGTGGAAACGGCGGCGCGGCCCACCGGCCGGGTGCTGGCGGCGATCCTTGCCACCCTGGCCGCGATCGTCGCGCTGGCCATCGGCACCGCGCGCGATCCCGGTTTTGCCGCGATCTTCGTTGCGGCCGTCGCCGGGTTGCTGGTATTGCTCACCTTGCTCGGCTGGGCGGTGCGGGCCGGGGCCGCGCGCCTGCCGCGTTCGCGCCGGCCGTTGCTGCGTCTTGCCATTGCCAATCTCCACCGGCCCGGCGCGCAGACCGGGCGGCTGGTGGTGGCGCTGGGCCTTGGCCTTACCCTGTTCGCGACACTCGCGGTGATCGAAACCAACCTGTCGGGCCAGATCGACAGCACGGTGCCCCAGCGGGCACCCAGTTTCTTCGCACTCGATATCCCGGTCGACGATATCGATCGCTTCCGCGCCCTCGTCGCCGAACGCGCGCCGACAGCCGAGGTGAAGACGGTGCCGTCGCTGCGTGGCCCGGTGGTTTCCTTCGGCGGCAAGCGCGTCGCCGATTTGCAGCAATTGCCCGAAGGCGCGTGGATATTGCGCGGCGATCGCGGGCTTGCCTATTCCGCCGCCCCGCCCGAAGGCAGCCGCATCGTCGAAGGCCAATGGTGGCCCGCCGATTATGCGGGGCCGCCGCTCGTCTCGCTCGATGTCGAAGCGGCGCGCATCCTTGGCCTCAAGGTTGGCGATGAAATCACCGTGTCGGTGCTGGGTGTCGAGGTGCCGGCCACCATCGCGTCGTTGCGCGAAATCAAGTGGGATACGATGGGGTTCAACTTCGTCCTGGTATATTCGCCGGGCGTGCTGGAAGGTGCGCCGCACAGCTTCATGGCGACGATCGCGATGCCGGCGGCTGGCGAAGCCGCGCTCAACCGCGAAATCACACGCGATTTTCCATCGGTATCGCTGATCCGGGTGAAGGAAGTGATCGGGCAGGTCGCCGATGTCCTCGGCCAATTGTCGACTGCGGTGCGCGCTGCCGCTTCGGTGGCACTCGCGGCGGGGATCGCCGTGCTGGTCGGCGCGATTGCCGCGTCACGCCGGTCGCGCGTCTATGATTCGGTGCTGCTGAAGCTGCTCGGCGCCACGCGCGGGCAGGTGCTGGCGGCGCAGGCGATCGAATATGCCGCGCTCGCCGCGATCCTGTCGCTGCTGGCGCTCGGCATTGGTGCTGCCGCCGGCTGGTATGTCGTCACCCGCGTGTTCGAACTCGACTGGACGACTGACTGGGGGGTGGTGGGCGTCACGCTTGCCATCGGCGGGTTTGGTACGCTGGCGCTGGGTCTGATCGGGTCGCTGCCAGCACTTGCCGCCCGGCCGGCGCGGGCGTTGCGCGAACTATAGGGATGCGGCGTAGGCGATGATCGCGCCGGCCTGCACCGCTGCGATCAGCATGAGCTGTGAGGAAAAGGGCTGCTTGCGCGTCTTGTGACGGAACATCCGCCGGGCGAGGAATGCGCCGGGTGTTCCCCCGATCAGCGCCAGCCCCAGCAGATTGGCTTCTGGAATCCGCCGCGCACCCGCGATCGCGCGGCGCTTGTCCTGCCAGAAACGCAGGATCGTCCACGCGTTGATCGCAAGCAGGACGCCGGCGACGGTGGGAAACATGCCTTATGCTAGCCCGATCAGCGAAACCTGCCGGCCATAGCCTGCTTCGCCGTGATGGGTGGCGCGGCGGAAGCTGTAGAAGCGATCGGCCTGCGCATAGGTGTCCAGCCCCAGCGCTTCGACCCGGCCGATACCCGCAGCCGCGATGCGCGCGGCGACATAGGCTTCGATGTCGAACTGGTGGTGGTTCGCGCGCACGCCATCGGTGAAAAAGCGTTCGTTGGCCGGGTCCGCTTCGGCGAAGCGGCGGAAGAAGCCGTCATCCACCTCATAGGATGCCCGCGCGATGCACGGGCCGATGGCCGCCACGATCCGGCTGCGATCCGCGCCCAATGCCTCCATCGCCGCGATCGTTGCGTCGGTCACGCCGTGGATCGCGCCCTTCCAGCCGGCATGCGCCGCGCCGATCACGCCGCTTTCTGCATCGGCGAACAGCACCGGCACGCAATCGGCGGTCAGGATACCCAGCAGCAGCCCCGGCCGATCGGTGACGAGCGCATCGGCATGCGGCCGCGCATCATCGGGGAAGGGGGCCGTCACCGCCACGGCATCGGCCGAATGCACCTGATGCAGCGTCACCAGCGCCGCGCCGGGCGCCACCGCCGCCACCGCGCGCCGGCGATTTTCATGGATCGCCGCATGGTCGTCATCCGATCCCAGCCCCACATTCAGCCCGGCGTGGATGCCCGTTGAAACCCCGCCGCGCCGGCCAAGGAAGCCATGCGGAATGGCGCCAAGTGCAGGCGCGCGGATCGGATCGATGCTGTCGGTCATGCCCGCTCCTTACACGAGCTGTTTCGTGGTGACAGGGGGCAGATGCTGGCGGTGTTACCCTTCGAACCCTGCCGGATCGGGCCATTCGGGGGCGACGAACGCCATCACCTTGAACAATTCGCCCATCTCATCGGCATGGGTCAGCCGGTGGCGGGCGGCGGCGATCTCCTCGGCGCGGTGGGGCGATCCTTGCGCCAGCGTCGATGCGCGCGCGCCGATGCCCAGCGTTTCCAGCCAGTGGCCTTGGCCGACCGGGCCGTGGACATGCAGCCCTTCGCCGCGGGCGGCATGGTCCAACGCCGTGAAATCGACATGCGCGGTCAGGTCGCGCGTGCCGGGTTTGGCGAACGGATCGGCATAGGCATGGGCGTGCACCGCCTGCAACGTGTCGCCCGCCGCATAGCCGGCATAGCCATAATCCACGATGATCGCCGCCCCGCCCTGATCGGCGATCCGCCCCGCCAGATCGCGGGCGATGGCGACGGACGTCGGCGATCGTTCGAGGATGCTGCCCGGCTGCGCATCGTGCAGGCGCGGCGGGATCAGTGCGTCGCACGGGATCGTGCCGGCTATGGGCACGAACCCGTCGGGGCCATGCGCCACCATCCGTTCGCGCCAGCCGTTCACCGCGCGGATCCACTGGCGGATCGGCAGTGCATCGAAAAATTCATTGGCGACAACCAGCAACGGCTTGTTGGTCGGCAGGGTCGACAGGTCATCGTGCCAGGCGGCATTTGGGAAGCGTTCGGCCTGTTCGGCGCGCAGCACCGGGCTGGTTTCGACGAAGTGGATCGCCGGTTCCAGCCCGGCCGCGCGCATCGCCCGTGTCGCATCCTGGGCCAGCGTGCCGCGCCCCGGCCCCAGTTCGACATAGCAAACCGGGCCGCGCTTATGCTGTTGCCACAGATCGGCCAGCCACAGGCCGATCAGTTCGCCGAACATCTGGCTGATTTCGGGCGCGGTGATGAAGTCGCCGGCAACCCCCAGCGGATCGCGCGATGCGTAATAATCCGCGTTCGCTTCGGCCATGAACTGCGCGATGGAAATAGGCCCCATCGCCTCGATCAGGCGGACAAGGCGATCCTCGCAGGAAGACGGGTCAGGCATAGCGCCCCCGTCTCCGTCTTTTCCGCCGGATGCGCAAGATGATGCGCGCCCAGATGATGGTTAGCGCCGTCGTCCGTTTCTGGCCCGCTGTCCCGATCCGGGATCAGGCGACGCTTTCGTCGCCCGCGATCGGCTCCACCCGCTTGCGCCGGCCCTTGGCGGTCAGGATCAGGTAAGCGCCGCCGACGATCATCGGCACCGTCAGCCACTGGCCCATCGACAGGCCGGTGCTGATCGCGAACTCCATCAGCTGTTCGTCCGGCTCGCGGAAAAATTCCACCGTGAAGCGGCTGAGGCCGTAGCCCAGCAGGAAGGTGCCGACCAGCTTGCCCGGCTGATAGCGCGCGTCCGTCTTCCAGAACATGAACCACAGCACCGCGAACAGGACCGCGCCTTCCAGGCCGGCTTCGTAAAGCTGGCTTGGGTGGCGCACCACATCGCCGCCGCGCGGGAACACGATGCCCCATGGCACTGTCGTCGCGCGGCCCCACAATTCACCGTTCACGAAATTGGCGAGCCGCCCGAAAAACAGGCCGAACGGTACGCAGCAGGCGACATAATCATGGATTCGCAGCCAGTTCAGCTTGTTCTTCCATGCCAGGTAGAGCACGCCGAGCGACACGCCGATCACCCCGCCATGGAACGACATGCCGCCTTCCCACAGCTTCAGGATCTGCATCGGATCGCTCAGCATGTGCGGCTGGTAGAACAGGATATAGGCGATCCGCCCACCCAGCAGGATGCCGAGCGTGGCGTAGAACACCATGTCGTCGGCATGGCGGCGGGCCATCGGCGCGCCGGGCTGGTTGAGCAGCTTCAGCAGATACCACCAGCCGACAAGGATGCCGGCGATATAGGCCAGCGAATACCAGCGCAGCTGAAAGAAACCGAGGTCCAGCGCCACCGGCGACAGACCGAAATTATCAAACTGCAAGGCGGCCGTAGCGTCAGCGAGGACGGACAGGATCAAGGCTTTTCCCCGATGATTTTGGCCCTCATAAAGGGCGGTAACGAGAAACGCAAAACGCGGGAGAGAACAGCCGATGCCAAGCGAGCAGGACGCCCGTATGCGCGCGGTGATGGACGCGATTACCGCCCCCGGCGGATTGGTCGAAATCACCGCCGACGAACATGGCCGCGCGATCGCGGCAAAGTTGCCGGCCACGCTGGGCGATCTGTTCCGCTTCACCGCCAGCCAATATGGCGATGAAATCGCGCTGGTCGCCGGCGATGAACGGTTGAGCTATCGCGATCTCGATATCTGGTCGGAACGGCTGGCCCGTGCGCTGGCCGGCGGGCACGGCATCCGCAAGGGCGATCGTGTCGCCATCGCCATGCGCAACGCGCCGGCCTGGATCGTCGCTTTCATGGCGATCGCCAAGGCCGGGGGGATCGCCACCCTGGTCAATGGCTGGTGGACGGCCGATGAACTGGCGCACGGCTTGGCGCTGACGACGCCGGTGCTGGTGATCGCCGATGCGCCACGGGCCAGGCGCGTTGCCGATGCGCACGCCGCCGCCCGCATCGTCGAACTGCCGATCGAACGCCCGTTGGCCGAAGCCCTGGCGCCGCTGCTCGATGGTGTGGCCGAAGCCGATCTGCCGCATGTTTCGCCCGATGACGACGCGACGATCCTGTTCACGTCCGGATCGACCGGCAACAGCAAGGGGGCGGTATCCACCCATCGTGCGTCAACGACGGCAACCTATTGTTTCGTGGCGATGACGGCGATGTTGCTCGGCACCTTTTATGGCGGTGATCGCAAGAATTTGCCGTCGCCGCCATCCGCGCTGATCGCGGTGCCCTTGTTCCATGTCACCGGCGCGATCGCGGTGTTCGCGGCCAGCATGGTCATTGCCCGCCGGCTGGTGCTGATGCCCAAATGGGACGCGGCCGATGCGCTGCGTCTGATCGAGGCGGAAAAGATCAGCTATTTCGTCGGCGTGCCGACGATGAGCCTGGAACTGATGCAGCATCCGAACCGCGACCGGTTCGACCTGTCGAGCCTGCTGGATATCGTGGCCGGTGGCGCGCCCCGTCCGGCCAGCCATGTGCCGCGGCTGCAGGCGGCGTTTCCGGCGGGCAATCCGATGATGGGCTATGGCCTGACCGAAACCAACGCGGTCGGCTGCACCAACTGCCGCGCCAACTATATCGCCAAGCCGGCGTCCACCGGGCCGGGCCAGGCGCCCTTTGTCCGGATCGCGATCTTCGACGATGATGGCTCGCCGGTGGCGGCGGGCGGGGTCGGCCAGGTCGGCATCGCCAGTGCGGCCAACATTCGCGGTTATTGGCAGAATGACGCGGCGACGGCGGCGGCCTTCACCCCCGACGGCTATTTCCTGACGGGTGATCTCGGTTATCTGGATGAGGACGGCTATCTGTTCATCGTCGATCGCGCCAAGGACATCATCATTCGCGGCGGCGAAAATATTTCCTGCATCGAGGTGGAATCCGCCTTGTACGCTTATCCCGACATTGCCGAAGCCAGCGTGTTCGGACTGCCGGATGAACGGCTGGGCGAAATCGTCGGCGCGGTGGTCCATCCGCGCGGGGGTGTGACGATCGATCCGGCGGCGCTGGATGCGTTTCTGGGCCAGCGGCTGGCGAAGTTCAAACTGCCGGCGCGCCTGTGGTTCACCGATGAATCGCTGCCCCGGCTGGGCACCGGCAAGATCGACAAGGTTTCGCTGCGCGCCGCCTATCGCGCACGGGCCGAAGCCGAAGCCGCCTGATTCCCGGGGGTAAAGCTCTGGCGCTTGGCGCTTGCGGGCCGTATTCACGCGAACGATGACCGGAAAAAGCGTGCACCCATGGAACTGAACCGCCGTACCCTGCTTGTCGGCGGTGGCGCCGGGGCGGGCCTGTTGCTGGCGTGGGGGCTGTGGCCGCGCACCTATCGCCCGAATCTGGTGACGGCGCCGGGCGAGGTGATCTTCAACGCCTTCCTCAAGATCGGCGAGGATGGCCATGTCGCCGTCGTCGTGCCGCAGGCCGAAATGGGGCAGGGGGTGTGGACTTCGCTGCCGCAGGTGCTGGCGGATGAACTGGGCGCCGACTGGCGGACCATTTCGGTCGAACCCGCACCGATCAGCCCGCTTTACGCCAATGATTTCATGGTCGCCGAAGCGGCCGAAGGCATGCTGCCCGATATGCTCAAGGGCATCGGCGGGTGGGCCGCGCGCCAGTTCGCGATCCGATCGGCGCTGATGGTCACGGGCGGGTCCAGTTCGATCCGGGGGTTCGAACAGCGGTTCCGCGAAGCCGGCGCGATCGCGCGCGCCCTGCTGTGTTCGGCGGCGGGTGAACGCTGGGGCGCGGATTGGCGCGCCTGTGAAACCGCCGGCGGCTTCGTTACGCGCGGGGATGAGAAATTGCGCTTCGGCGAACTCGCGGCCGAAGCGGCGAAACTCGAACCGCCCCCTGGCATTACCGTTCGGTTGGTCGGTGCTGGCGGGCTTTCCGGTCGATCGGTGCCGCGTATCGATTTGCCGTCAAAGGTGGATGGCACTGCGCGTTTTGCCGGCGATGTGCGCGTGCAGGATCTGGTTTACGCCGCGGTCCGCCATGGCCCGCACGGGGCATCCCGGCTGGCCGGTGCGGACAAGGCGGCGGCCGATAAGGTGCATGGCGTGCTGGCCGTGGTGGAAAATCCCGGCTGGGTCGCCGCTGTCGCCACCAACAGCTGGGCGGCCGAACGCGCGCTCGATGCGATGCGCCCGCGCTTCGCGGTGACAGGGGGTACGCCCGATAGCGCGTCGATCGCCAAGGCGCTGGAAACCGCGCTGAATGGCACGGATGCCACCCGCTTCGTTGCGATCGGCGATCTCGATGCCGCTTTCGCCGGGCGCAAGGGCCTCAAGGTCGATTATTCCGTCCCCGTCGCGGTCCATGCGGCGATGGAACCGTTGACGGCGACCGCGCGGTTGGCGGGTGATCGGCTGGAAATCTGGATGCCGACGCAGGCCCCCGGCCTGTCGCGCTCGGTGATCGCCAAGGCGATGGACATGGCCGAAAGCCAGGTGACGATCTATCCGATGCTCGTCGGTGGGGGCTTTGGCCGCAAGATCGAAAATGATGCGGCCGTGCAGGCCGCGATCATCGCGCGCGAAGTGAAGCGCCCGGTTCAGCTCACCTGGTCGCGGCGCGAGGATATCGCGCAGGATCGGTTCCGCCCGCCGGCGCGCGCGCGGATGGCGGCGGCGTTGGGCGATCGTGGCGAAGTGCTCGGCTGGCAGGCGCGGATCGCGACGCCGCCGGCCATGGCGCAGATGGGCGCGCGGTTGATGCCGGGATCGGGCGGGGGCGATGCGAAGGCCGAATTGTCGGCGATCGAAGGGGCCTTGCCGCCTTATGCGATCCCGGCGATCGCGGTCGATCACCTGCCCGCGGATATCGGCATTCCGACAGGCATCTGGCGTTCGGTTGCGCACAGCTATACCGGCTTTTTCAATGAATGCTTCGTCGATGAACTGGCCCGCATCGCCGGGATCGAGCCGCTGTCGTTCCGCATGCAGATGATGGGCGGCAACACCCGGCTGGCGCATTGCCTGACGACGGTGACGGCGCTGGGCGGCTGGGATGGCGGCGTCGCCGGCGGCAATATGGGGCTGGCCGCGCATTCCAGCTTCGGCAGCCATGTCGCGATGCTGGTGGAGGCGCATGTCGGCGATGCGCAGCAGATCATTGTCGACCGCGTTTTCGCCGCCGTCGATTGCGGCCGGGTGGTGCATCCCGATATCGTCGTCCAGCAGATCGAAGGCGGGATCATCTGGGGCATCGCCGCCGCGCTGGGCGCCACCACCGGCTTCACCCGTGGTATGGCCGACGCCCATAATTTCGATGCGCTCAACCTGCCGACGCTGGCGACGACGCCGGATATCCGTGTCGAACTGGTCCCCAGTCGCGAAGCGCCGGGCGGGGTAGGCGAGATCGCCGTGCCGCCGGTGGCGCCGGCCATCGCCAACGCGCTGTTCGCGGCAACCGGCCGGCGGCTGCGCAGCCTGCCGCTCATGGTGGGTGGCCAATGATCCGGCCGGCCGATCATCCGCCCGTCGCGGCCCCGCGCATCGGTGTGCTGCTGATCAATCTGGGCACGCCCGACGCGCCGGATGCGCCGGCGGTGCGCCGCTATCTCAAGGAATTTCTGTCCGATCGCCGCGTGGTCGAAATCCCGCAACTGATCTGGCAGCCGATCCTGCGCGGGATCGTGCTCACCACCCGGCCGAAAAAGTCGGCCCATGCCTATGCGCAGGTGTGGCGGCCCGATGGATCACCGCTTGCGGCTTTCACCCGGCTGCAGGCGGCCGCGCTCAATGGCGCGTTCGGGCCGGATGTGATCGTCGATTATGCGATGCGCTATGGCCAGCCGGCGATCGCCGATCGCATTGCCGTGTTGAAGGGGCAGGGGTGCGAACGCATCCTGCTGGCGCCGCTTTATCCGCAATATTGCGGCGCGACGACGGCGACCGCCAACGATGCCGCCTTTGCCGCGCTGGCGAAGATGCGCTGGCAACCGGCGGTGCGCACCCTGCCGCCTTATCATGATGATCCGGCCTATATCGCCGCGCTGAAGGCCAGTGTGGAAGGCGAGCTGGCGAAGCTCGGTTTCGCGCCCGATGCGATCGTCGCCAGTTTCCACGGCATGCCGCAGCGCACGCTGGATCTGGGCGATCCCTATCATTGCCAGTGCCGCAAGACCGCGCGGCTGCTGGGTGAAGCGCTGGGCCGCGAACTCGTCGTGACGTTTCAGTCGCGATTCGGCCGCGCAAAGTGGCTGGAGCCGGCAACCGACGCTACTCTGGCGGCCCTGCCCGGCAGCGGAATCGGAAAGGTCGCGGTGGTAGCACCCGGATTTTCGGTCGATTGCCTTGAAACATTGGAAGAAATCGCTCTACGCGGGCGTGATTCTTTCGTTCAGGCCGGCGGAACCCATTTTGCTTATCTACCCTGTTTGAATGACAGTATAGAGGGCATCGCGATGCTCAAAAAACTCTTGAGAACCCAGCTTGAAGGCTGGCTTTCGCCCCTCTAGTCTTTGCTTCCAACAGTGCGTGGGAGACAATGATGTCCAGAGTTGCGATCGTAACCGGGGGAACACGTGGCATTGGCGAGGCGATCTGCCTCGCGCTCAAGGCCAAGGGTGTTACTGTCGCTGCCAACTACGCCGGAAACGCCGAAAGGGCGCGGGCCTTTACCGAGCGAACCGGCATCCCCGCTTATGCCTGGGACGTGTCGGATCACGAAGCCTGCCTTGCCGGTGTTCGCCAGGTCGAAGCCGATCTCGGTCCGGTCGATATCCTGATCAACAATGCCGGCATTACGCGTGACGGCACGTTGCTCAAGATGGATTGGCAGGCGTGGAAGGAAGTGATCGACACCAATCTTGGCGGTTGTTTCAACATGGCCAAGGCGACGTTTCCGGGCATGCGCGAACGGGGCTGGGGCCGCATCGTCAATATCGGGTCGATCAATGGCCAGGCCGGCCAATATGGCCAGGTGAATTATGCGGCGGCGAAATCCGGCATTCACGGTTTCACCAAGGCGCTGGCGCAGGAAGGCGCCAAGTTCGGCGTCACGGTGAACGCGATCGCGCCCGGCTATATCGATACCGATATGGTGGCTGCGGTCCCGCAGGATGTGCTGGCCAAGATCGTCGCCAAGGTGCCGGTCGGCCGGCTGGGTCAGGCGCAGGAAATCGCGCGCGGCGTGTCCTTCCTCACGGGTGAGGATGCCGGCTTCGTCACCGGGTCGACGCTGTCGATCAACGGCGGTCAGCACATGTATTGATGAAGGTCGCCCCTTCCCGCGTGCGGGAGGGGGCATGCCGATGCCAGGTCCCGTCAAACGATCGGTGATGATCGCCGGTCACTCCACCTCGATCAGTCTGGAACCCGTCTTCTGGGCGGCGCTGGGCGATGCCGCGCGGGATGAAGGGGTGCCCATCAATGCGCTGGTTGCGCGGATCGATGTGGATCGCATTGCCGAATCCGATCCGCCCAATCTGGCCAGCGCCATCCGGGTCTGGCTGTTTGAACGTGCGACGCGATCGCAATGACGATTGACAATATTGCGAATGACTAGCAATAGCTCTCCTCGATAATTCGGGGCCGCATCCACGCGGCCAGATCGACAGGGGGAGCCATCGTGGCCATTTCCGATTTCCGCACGTCCGTCGCCCATCCCGCGTTCATCGCGCTCGGCTGCGTCGGTTTCATCACCTCCGCGCCGGCGATGGCGCAATCGACTGGCGAAACGCAGGGCGGCAAGCTCGGCGGCGTGACGGTCGAGGCCGCCGCGATCGAAGACACGGTCAAGGTGGAACGGGTCGAATCGCCCAAGGCCACCGCCCCGCTGCTCGATACGCCGCAGACGATCACGGTGATCAGCAACCAGACGATCCGTCAGCAGAACCTGCTCACCCTGCGCGATGCGCTGTCGACCATTCCGGGCATCACCTTTGGTGCGGGCGAAGGCGGCGGCGGCTTTGGCGACAGCATCAACCTGCGCGGCTATTCCGCCAGCAACGACATCACCCAGGATGGCGTGCGCGACAGCGCGCAGTACAGCCGCACCGATCCGTTCAACCTGCAGCAGATCGAAGTGTATAACGGCGCCAATTCGGCGTTCAACGGTTCGGGTTCGGTCGGCGGGACGATCAACCTCGTCACCAAGACGCCGCAGGCCGACAATCTCACCGTGCTCGAAGCCGGCGTCGGCACCGACGATTATTATCGGGCGACCGTCGACAGCAATGTCCGCGTGTCCGATCTGATCGCGGTGCGCGTGAACGGCATGTTCCACCGCAACGATTATCCGGGCCGTGACGTCGAACGCTTCAAGCGCTGGGGCATCGCGCCGTCGATCACCATCGGCATGGATTCGCCGACGCGGCTGACGCTGAGCTACGTCCATCAGGAAGACAATAACACGCCCATCTATGGCGTGCCTTTCTATATCACCGCCGCCAGCGATGGCCCGGTGCCGGGTATCGATCGGTCGGATTATTTCGGTATCGAAAATCTCGACCAGCAGAAGATCACGCTCGATCAGGCGACGATGCGCTTCGAACATGATTTCAGCGATGGGATTTCGGTGCGCAACCTCACCCGTTGGCAGCGCGTGCACCAGCCCTCGATCACCAGCGCGCCGCAGGGCGTGATCTGCCTGACGGGCGGCGTGCAGCCCAATGGCGTCGCCTGCCCGGCTGGCCAGGATACGGCCAATATGTATTATCCCAGCGGTCCACGCGGCTATGTCCGCGATCAGGAAAACCAGCTTCTCCACAACCAGACGGATGTGAAATTCGTCACGGGTGAAGAAGGCGGCATGCGCAACACGCTGGTCGTCGGCGCGTCCTTCTCGTGGGAGGATTATGACATCGAAACGGCGTCGCTGCTGCGCAACGCCGATGGTTCGGTCGCCGCGCAGCCGCCGATCGACATCACCAACCCGAACACCAACTATACCGGCCCGGTCAATTATACGGTGACGGCACGGTCGCGCAGCCACAGCACGAACAAGGCGATCTATGCGTTCGACACGCTGGAAATCGGCCAGTTCGAACTGAACGCCGGCATCCGTTATGAAAACTACAAGTCCACGTTCCGTAACGTTCCGCTGGCGTCCTACCCGTTGGGCACGACGCCGCTGACCCCGGCGCAGCTTGCCCCGCAGAAGACGAACGAAAATCTCTTCTCCTATCGCTTCGGCGCGGTTTTCAAGCCGACGGAAACAACCAGCCTGTACGCGGCCTATGCCAATTCGAAGACGCCGTCTTCGGCAACGGTCCGTCTCGGTTGCACCAGCGGCTCGGGTGCCACCTTCTCCAATTTCTGTGATGTCGCGCCGGAAAAGGCCCGCAACTATGAAGTGGGGGCCAAGGCCGACATTCTGGATCGCAAGCTTCAGCTGACCGCGGCGCTGTTCCGCAATGAACGCACTAATTTCCGCGTGCAGACCAACGATCCAGGAACGTCTGCAGTCATCCAGGTACTGGACGGCAAGTCGCGGGTCGACGGCATCGCGCTGGGTGCGTCGGGCAAGATTACCGATGCTTGGTCGCTGTTCGCGAACTACACCTATCTCGACAGCAAGGTGCGGCAGGGTGCGGCAGACGGGTTGCCTGATCCGCAGCGCGGCAACGTGCTGATCCAGACGCCGAAGCATTCGGGCAGCCTGTGGACCACCTATCTCACCCCGTTCGGCCTGCAACTCGGCTATGGCCTGACCTATCAGGGCAGCTTCGCGCTCAACCAGAGCGTTGCGGCCAACCTCGTCCAATATCGTTCGGATGATTATCTCACCCACCGCGCGATGCTGTCTTATGCGTTCGAAAACGGGCTGACCGCCCAGCTCAACGTGCAGAATCTGACCAACGAGAAATATTACACCAACGTCCGCAGCAACGTGAACGGCACCACGGGTATCGTTTCGGGCGGCTGGGCGATGCCCGGCGAAGGCCGCTCGGCGCGGTTGAGCCTGTTCTACAGCTTCTGATCCACGGTCTTGCCGCTCCGGTTCATCCGGGGCGGCGGGCCGATCAGTCCAGCATATCCGCGAGGGCGGGGGAGAAGGCTTCCCCGCCCTCGTTGGTTATGAAGCGCGCGGCAAGCCCGCGTTCGGCCGCCAGCGCGAGGCCGGCATCCAGCCCCAGCACGGTTAGGGCTGTCGCCCAGGCGTCGGCGTCCATGCAGCGACGATGCACCACCGATACGGCGGCCACCCCATGGGCCACCGGCCGGCCGCTGCGCGGATCGATGCTGTGGGCATACCGCTGGCCATCATGATCGAAGTAACGGCGGTAATCGCCGGTCGTCGCCACCGCGAGGCCATGGAGCGCGATCCGCGCGGGCACTACCGACACGCCCGGCGGCGCTTCCAGATCGACCCACCAGGGCTGGCCATCGGGCATCACCCCTTCGCCCACCAGTTCGCCACCCACCTCGACCAGAAAGTGACGGTGGCCGCGTTCGCGCAAATGATCGGCCAGCAGATCGACACTATAGCCCTTGGCGATCCCCGACAGGTCGATCGCCACCCCGCCGGGCTGGCGCGCGCGCCGCGCATGGGGGTCCAGTTCGATCCGGCCATGCCCGGCATTGGCCAGTGCGGCGGCAATCTGCGCATCGTTTGGCGGCGCCAGCCGGGCAGGGGCGGGGCCGAACCCCCACAGATCGACCAGCCGGCCCGCCGTCGGGTCGAACGCGCCATCGCTTTCCGCCGCGATCGCAAGGCCGCGCTGGAGGACGGTGAAGAAATCGGGTGGCAGCGCCTGCCAGCGTCCGGCGGGCAGGCGGTTAAAGGCGCTGATCGCGCTGTCCGCTTCCCAATTGCTCATGTCCGCGACGACGCGATCGAGCAGCGCCTGCAACGCCGCCGCTATGCCATCCAGCGGCGTGGATGCCACGATCCGCGCCGACCAGCTTGTCCCCATCGTTCGCCCGCCAAGGTTCAGCACGCGGCCATCGACGAGGCGATTGGCGATGGCCGATGGCGCAAGCGCGCGCGGGATCAGGATATGCGGTTCGGTGGCGGTGCTGGGCATCGCTTTATCGCTACCCGGACTTATCTTTGCGGCAAGCAGGAAAATGCCTGTTTCCAGCTAAACTTCCGCGCTCTCGCGCCGTTCCTGCGATTAGACGAATGGAGGACCGCCGGTGACGTCGATTGCAGCCAGCCTTGGGATCGGATCGGGGATCGACACGTCCTCGCTGATCGATCAGCTTGCCGCCGCATCGCGGACCCCCAAGGATAATGTCCTCAAGGCGCGCGAAGAAACCAATACGGCGCGGGTTTCAACACTTGGCAGTATCGTTTCGGGCATCGACAATTTCGCCTCGGCGCTGTCCTCGCTGATTTCGGGCGGCAGCCTGTTCACGCAGGCCACCTCGTCGGATACGAGCATCGTTGCCACGTCGGCGATGGCGGGTGCGCGGATCGGCAATCTTTCGGCGCAACTGGAAGTCAAGCAACTGGCCGCTGCGCAGTCGATCGTTTCGGCGGGCATCGCCAATGCGAACGATCCGATCGGCCAGGGCGCGCTCACGCTCACCACGGCGGCGGGCAGTTTTGCGATCAACATCGACGCCAGCAATGATTCGCTGTCCGGCCTTGCCCGCGCCGTCAATGCGGCCGGCGCTGGTGTTACCGCCAGCGTCATTCAGGATTCGACCGGTTCGCGCCTTGTCATCAAGGGGGCAACGGGGCAAGCGCAGGCGTTCACGCTTGCGGTCGATCCCGCGGCCGATATTGGCCTCCAGAAATTCGCCTTCGATCCGGCGACCTATGATCCGGCCGCCGTGACCGGGATGACGCTGGCGCAGAAAGCGCAGGATGCCGTCATCAAGCTGGACGGCGTTGAAGTCACCCGCACGGCCAACAGCTTTTCCGATCTCATCCCCGGGGTGAAGGTCGATCTCAAGAAAGCGGCTGTCGGCGCCACGATTTCGATCGGTTCGTCGCGCCAGACCGACGCGATCAGCCAGGGTGTGTCCGATTTCGTCGCGGCCTATAATGAACTCAAGGCCATGCTCGACAAGGCGACCGCGCCCAACACCGGCGTGCTGCGCGGCGACGCGGGTGTGCGCGAAATGCAGCGCCAGCTTGCCAATCTCACCTCTACCGCGCTCAGCAGCACGGGTGGCCCGTCCACCCTGGCGGAAATCGGCGTACGCACCGAACGCAACGGGTCGCTTTCGCTGGATAGCGCGCGCCTTGCGGCGGTGATTGCCGCCGATCCCGATGGCGTGGAAGCGATGTTCAATCCGGGGCAGACGGCGTCCAGTCCGCTGATCCAGATTGTCAGCCCCTATGGCCGCGCCAAGCCCGGCGTCTATGAAGTCAGCGATCTGGTCGCCGGCAGTGGCGGAAACCCGGCATCGGGCAATATCGGCGGGATGGCCGGGCTGGTTTCCGGCAATCAGCTGATTTCATCCTATTCGGCGCCATCGAAGGGGCTGATCATCGAACCGCTCGGCAATCTGGCCTCGGGTACGGTCACGGTCGATCTTGGTCTTGGCGGCGCGTTGCAGGCGATCCGCGATGCGCTGCGCTCGGCCAATGGCCCGCTTTCGGGGTCGCAGTCGCGGCTGGGAACCGAAACCAAGTCGATCTCGGAAGCGCGCGAGAAGATGGAACTGCGCGAAACCGCGTACCGCGATCAGCTGGTCAAGCAGTTCACCGCGATGGACAAGCGGGTGTCGGCCTACAAGGCGACGCAAAGCTATATGGAACAGCAGATCAAGATGTGGACGAACAGCAAGGACTGATCCTCGTCCACCTTTCGCGACCAATATTTGAATCGATGCGGCTGTCGGGGCCGCCACAGGAGACCTTTGCATGTTCGGTTCCGCCGCCCGCGCTCATTATGCCCCTGCCGGCGCCCGCTACCGCAGCGTGGACGTGTCGACGCGGATCGAAGGCGCGTCGCCGCATCGGCTGGTGGCGATCCTGTATGAAGAATTGCTGACCCGGATGTCGGTGCTCAAGGGCGCACTGGGCGGTGGCGATGCCACGCGTCGCAATGACAGCCATGCGCGCGTGCTGGCGATTATCGCCGCGCTGAACACCGGGCTGGATCATGACAAGGGCGGGGATGTCGCGGGCCTGCTCGCCACGCTCTATGCCGAAACGGGCCGGCTGGTCGGGCTGGCCGTGCGCGATCGGGATGTCACGCCGCTGGATGATGCGCGCGGCATCATCGCCGATGTCGCCACCGCCTGGGATCAGATCCGCTGATTGCAGCCGGGGTGCGTCCGTTCTGGTAAATCCGGCCCGATTGAGATTCTGGCCTCCAGTCCAACGATCGGCTAGGCCGCCTGTCGACCCACAAGACAGGATGAGGAGCCGGCATATGCGTTTCCACCACGCCGAATCGATGACGCCTTTCGAAAATCTCGTGCCGCTGGCGCAGGACGCCGAAGCGCATGGCTATGCCGGCTATATGATCCCGGACAGCCTGATCTATCCGGAAAGCACCGACGCCAAATATTCCTACACCGAAGATGGCGGGCGCGAGTTTCTGGAAAACAAGCCCTTCATCGAAAGCTTCATCCTCGCCACCGCGATCGGCGCGTCGACGACGACGCTTGAAATGACGACCAACGTCGTCAAGCTCCCGGTCCGTCCGCCGCTTTATTCGGCAAAGCTCGCAGCCTCGGTGGCGGCGATCACCAACAACCGCTTCAATTTCGGCGTCGGCCTTTCCGTCTGGGAAGAAGATTATGCCGTGATGGGCGTCGATTTCGCCAAGCGTGGCAAGCGTTTCGACGAATGCCTCGAAATTGTCCGCGGCCTCACCAATGGCGGCTATTACAGCTTCAAGGGCGAATTTTACGACATCGCCTCGGTCAAGCTGAACCCGGTTCCGTCGAAGCCGCTGCCAATCCTGATCGGCGGCCATTCGGATGCGGCGCTCAAGCGCGCGGCGAAACATGATGGCTGGCTGTGCGCCGGCGGCACGTTCGAACAGACCCAGCCGCTGCTGGAAAAGCTGGCCGCTTATCGCGCCGAACTCGGCACCCAGAACAAGCCGTACCGCATCTTCACCACCGCGATGGGCTCGATGCTCGGCGTGGATGACGTGCGCCGTCTGGCCGATGCTGGCGTCACCGACATCGCGATCGCCTTCCGCAATCTTTACGCGGTCGAAGAAGATCGCCAGCCGCTCGACGACAAGAAGGCCGACCTGCGCCGCTTTGCCGACGCGGTGATCGCCAAGTTCAAATGATCTGATCGCCCGCCGCCGTCCCGGCCTGAACCGGGGCGGCAGCGGTGCTGACCCTCTCGACTTCCCCGGCCGGCATCGGCAAACCGGCGCCCGAATATAGGGGGGATGGGGCCGCATCATGATCGTCGAGCAGGAATATGGCGTCGCCGAAGCGCCCCGTCGCAGGCGTTATGCCGGCCAGCTTTATATCCAGGTCCTCGTCGCGATCGCGGCCGGTGCGCTGATCGGCCATGTCTGGCCCGATTTCGGCGCATCGCTGAAGCCTTTGGGCGATGCGTTCATCAAGCTGGTCAAGATGATCATCGCGCCCGTCATCTTCCTGACGATCGTCACCGGCATTGCGGGGATGAAGGAACTGGGCGCGGTCGGCCGCGTCGCGTTCAAGGCGTTCGTCTATTTCCTCTGTTTTTCCACCCTCGCGCTGATCGTCGGCCTGGTCGTCGGCAATGTCGTCCAGCCGGGGGCGGGGATGAATGTCGATCCGGCGACGCTGCATGGCGAAGCCGTCGCCCAATATGCGCAAAAGGCGCATGATCAGTCGCTGATCGCCTTCCTGATGAACATCATCCCCGACACCTTCGTCGGCGCGCTGGCGGGTGGCGAAATCCTGCAGGTGCTGTTCATATCGATCCTGTTCGGCATCGCCCTCACCATGATCGGCGATCGCGCGCAGCCCGCGGTCGACATGCTGGAATCGATCGCTTTCGCCTTTTTCCGCCTTGTCGGCATCCTGATGCGCGCCGCCCCGATCGGCGCGTTCGGGGCGATGGCCTTCACCATCGGCAAATATGGGCTGGCGAGCCTCGTCAACCTGATCGCCTTGGTCGCCACCTTCTACCTCACCTCGCTGATCTTCGTGCTCGTCGTGCTGGGCGCCGTCGCCTGGTATAATGGCTTTTCGATCCTGCGGCTGATCGCCTATCTCAAGGCCGAATTGCTGCTGGTCCTCGGCACTTCATCGTCCGAAGCCGCGCTGCCGGCCTTGATCGAAAAGATGGAGGTCGCCGGCTGTCCCAAGGCCGTCGTCGGCCTGGTCGTGCCCACCGGCTATTCGTTCAACCTCGACGGCACCAATATCTATATGACGCTGGCTGCCCTGTTCATCGCGCAGGCGACGGGGATCCACCTGTCGCTGGGCGATCAGCTTCTGCTGCTGGCGGTCGCGATGCTGTCGTCGAAGGGGGCTGCTGGCGTCACCGGGGCGGGCTTCATCACGCTCGCCGCCACTTTGTCGGTGTTGCCGTCGGTTCCCGTTGCCGGCATGGCGCTGATTCTCGGCGTCGATCGCTTCATGAGCGAATGCCGCAGCCTCACCAATTTCATTGGCAACGCGGTGGCGACGATCGTCGTCTCGCGCTGGGAAGGGGGCCTCGACACGTCCGCGCTCGATGCCGCGCTGCGCCCGCGCGCTACAGGCCCGCACGCTTCCGATCCAAAGCAATCCCCGCCAGATTCTTCGATCGTTTGACGTGTCGCACGCGAACCCGCGCGAACCCGGCGGCGGATGCCTTGAACACCGCCAGATGCGCCTGAAGCGCCGGGCTGCGGCATTTCCATATCCCCATCGCCTGATGAACCACCAGTGCGGCGTCCCCGATCAGTTCGATGTCGCGCACGCCCAGCAACCGGGCGATTTCCAGCCCGTGGATCAGGGCCATCCATTCGGCGTCGTTGTTGGTGCCATGGCCCAGGTCTGACTGGTAATAGGTCACCCCTCTGGCGACGACCGCCAGTTCCATCGCGCCCGGATTGGGCCGGCATCCGCCATCGAAAAAGATCCGCAACCGGCCGTTCTGCATACGCCCCGCTTATGCACCGTGATCGCTCATTGTCGCCAGCCCCTGGGCAAGGGGGCCGTCAGCCGATGCTGTCCCCGGCCAGCGACCGCAAGGTGCCGGCCACGCCGTCCCGGATGGCCGGATCGCGCGTCGTTTCAAGGATCGCGCTCAAGCTGCCACGGGCGGCGGTGACGTCGCCGTCGCGCAGTTCGAGCCGTGCCCGTTCCCGCCATCCGTGCACATAAGCCGGCGCGAATGTCGTGATCCGTTCGTACAATGTCCGCGCGCGCTGTCCGTCGCCGGCGGCTTCCGCGCGGGTCGCCTGGTTCAGGATCAGGCGGGTCAGCACGGCCCGGTTGGGCATCGGCGCCACGCGGCCGATGGGGCGCGCCGACCGGTCCGCAGACGAGGCCAGCAGCGATGCGAGCTGTTGCGGGGCGACGGCCGCGCCACCGCGAAACGGATCGATGATCACCGGCGCGAATGTATCGCCGACCAGCACGAGGACATGGCCGGGCACGTCGAGGATGTCGGCCATCCAGCCGATCCGGCGGGCGGCGGCGACATAGAGGATGGCAAGGCTGATCGGCAGCCCGCGTCGCCGATCGATAACCCGGATCAGATCGGCATTGGCGGGATCGTCATATGTATCGGCATCGCCGGCGAACCCATATTCCCCCGAAAAGATCCGCGCCAATATTCCCGCGCGTTCGCGGCCTGTGGTGGCGTCGGCGCCGGCGTCGGCAAGGCGGGTGGCGATATCCTCCAATATCTTTTCGTACGGATCGATCGGCAAGCCCGGATGATCAAGCATGGCGAGCGCGAGCGCCGCCTCGTCGAGCAGGATATCCGGCTCATCGAGCAGGCCGATTTGGGTAATGGCGTCATCCATCCGCTACAGATGGCGCGATATCGCCGCCGCGCAAGTGCCATTCGCACGATGCGGCGGGTTCAGGGAACCAGCTTACGATCCAGATCGATGCCGCCCGCCACCGCCGCGCCCCTATCCGGTGGCCCGGCGCGCAGTGCCGGATAAATCACGGCCTGAACGGTCGCCTGCTATCGGCAAGGCTGGCTGATCGGTCGAATGGCGGAAAGGTCGGGAAAGCGGACATCCTTCCCCCGTCACCCCGGGCTTGACCCGGGGTCCCGCTTCTTCTGTTCTGCTGTCATGGAACGGGATCGGCAAGGCGGCTGGGTCTACATCATGGCCGATCGCTATCGGGGCACCATGTATGTGGGCATGACATCGCATCTGGCGGCACGCATTCACCAGCACCGCACAGGTGATGGGTCGGATTTCTGCCGGCGTTATCGGCTGGACAGGCTTGTGTGGGCCGAACAGGTGGCCTCCATCATCGATGGTATCGCACAGGAAAAGCGCCTGAAGCGCTGGCGGCGCGAATGGAAATTCGCGTTGATCGAGCGGGGCAATCCCGAGTGGCTCGATCTCTATGCGCACCTTGCCTGACGCCACCGTCAAAGCGGGACCCCGGGTCAAGCCCGGGGTGACGACGAGATTTAACGAACGTCCGCAATGTCGGCGTGTCCTGACTGACAGGAATTTGGCAGAAAACGGAGAAAGCTGCCTGTCAGGTTTCGGAAAGCAGCCGGTCGGGAATCAGGGCGCGTTGCCAAATCGCCCTTCGGCGGCTTTGTCGGGGGAAGGAGGGCGCCATTGAATGTCCGCACCGTCGGCGCCTCCCGACGGCCAGAATCTGGACGAAATTCGCGGACATCTGCCGTTATGGCGGGTCATTGAATTGGTCCGCGCCGCTTAAGTCCGCACATGATCGCGTCTATGGCTTTTGGTCGCGGCCGCTCACCCCGCCACCCATTCCGCCACGGCCAGGTCGCGCTCGGCCTGCGCCAGGTGCAGCCGTTCGACCATTTTGCCTTCCACCCGGATCGCGCCCTTGGCGGCATTGTCCGGTTCGGCGAACGCCGCGGCGATCGTGCGTGCCCAGGCGATCGCGGCGGCATCGGGGGTGAAGGCGGCGTTGCACGGCGCGATCTGTTTCGGGTGGATCAGCGTCTTGCCGTCGAAGCCGAATTCCACGCCCTGCGCGCATTGGTCGGCCAGCCCCGCTTCGTCGTCGATCGCGTTGAACACGCCGTCGAGCGCGATCAGCCCGTGCGCCCGTGCTGCCGCCACCGCCAGCCCCAGCATACCCTGAAAGGGCGCGCGCAAGGTTCCCGGCCGCGCGCCCATTTCTTTCGCAAGGTCGTTGGTGCCCAGCACGAAACCGCCACCGCCCGCCGCCGCCAGCGCCGCCCCGATTTCGTCGAGGCGGAAAATCGATCGCGTGGTTTCGATCATCAGCCACAGGGGGGCCGCGCCCCCGATCGCCGCCGCATAGGCCGCGACATCCGCGCCGTCATTCACCTTGGGCACCAGGATCGCATCGGGCCGGGCCTTGGCGGCGGCTGCCAGGTCGTCCGCACCCCATGGCGTATCGAGGGCGTTGGTGCGGATCACCAGTTCGCGCCGGCCAAAGCCGCCGGCGGCCACCGCTGCCATTGCCGCGTCGCGTGCCTCGGCCTTCATTTCGGGGGCGACGGCATCTTCCAGATCCAGGATCACCACGTCGCAATCCAGCGTGCGCGCCTTGTCGATCGCCTTGGCGTTGGATGCGGGCATGTAGAGTGCGCTGCGGCGCGGGCGGATGGTCATCGGCTGGCTCCTTGTCGTGGCCGGCCTAATCCAGCGCCATCGCCTTGCGCAACCTTATTGGCGGCCGCGCGTCTTCATCGTCGCGTGGCTTGCCCGATCGCCCTGGCGGCCCCATGTGCGGATCTGGCGGCGGGGACTTGCTCGTCGGGAACAAATCTGGAACATTGTCCCTCATGCTGACTCATATTTCCGTCCGTGGCGCGCGCGAACATAATCTCAAGGGCGTCGACGTTGATATCCCGCGTGAGACGCTGACGGTGATCACCGGCCTGTCCGGCTCGGGCAAATCGTCGCTCGCTTTCGATACCATCTATGCCGAAGGGCAGCGGCGCTATGTCGAAAGTCTCTCGGCCTATGCGCGCCAGTTTCTGGAATTGATGCAAAAGCCCGATGTCGATCATATCGAAGGGCTGTCGCCGGCGATTTCGATCGAACAGAAAACAACGTCTCGTAATCCGCGCTCCACCGTCGCCACCGTGACCGAGGTTTACGATTATATGCGCCTGTTGTGGGCGCGGGTCGGCGTGCCATATTCGCCGGCGACGGGCCTGCCGATTGCCGCGCAGACGGTCAGCCAGATGGTCGATCGCGTGCTCACCCTGCCCGAAGGCACGCGTTTCTATCTGCTCGCGCCGGTCGTGCGCGCGCGCAAGGGCGAATATCGCAAGGAACTGGCCGAATGGCAGAAGCAGGGTTTCACCCGCGTCCGCATCGATGGCGAATTTTACGAGATCGAGGACGCCCCCGCGCTCGACAAGAAGTATAAGCATGACATCGAAGTCGTGGTCGATCGCCTCGTCGTCCGCCCCGGCATCGATACGCGGCTAGCGCAGAGCTTCGAAAGCGCGCTCAAACTCGCCGAAGGCCTCGCATATGTCGATCTCGCCGAAGGCGTCGTGCCGGGGCGTGAGGGCGAGGATGCCGGCGGCCAGATGAAGGGCGCGGGCGTGCCGCCCAACCGCATCACCTTCTCCGAAAAGTTCGCCTGCCCGGTTTCCGGCTTCACCATCGCAGAAATCGAGCCGCGGCTGTTTTCGTTCAACGCCCCGCAGGGCGCGTGCCCGGCGTGCGATGGGCTGGGCGAAAAGCTCTATTTCGATCCGCAGCTTGTCGTCCCCAACGAAAATCTATCGATCAAGCAGGGCGCGGTGGTGCCGTGGGCCAAGTCGAACCCGCCGTCGCCTTATTATATGCAGGTGCTGTCCAGCCTCGCCGCGCATTTCGGCTTCAAGCTCGATACGCCGTGGAACCAGCTTGAGGCCGAACAGGTCCACGCGATCCTGCACGGCACCGGCGGCAAATCGGTCGTCCTGAAATTCATCGACGGCAAGAAAAGCTACGAAGTCACCAAGCCGTTCGAAGGCGTGATCGGCAATCTCAACCGCCGCATGCTATCCACCGAAAGCGCGTGGATGCGCGAGGAACTGGCCAAATACCAGTCCGCTGCGCCCTGCGAAGTATGCGGCGGCGCGCGTCTGAAGCCCGAGGCGCTGGCGGTGAAGATCGCGGGCGAGGACATCAGCATGTCCACCCGTCGCGCGGTCGCCCCCGCGCTCGCTTTCTTCCGCGACATGCCCAATCATCTGAACGCGCAGCAGAATGCGATCGCCGAACGCATCCTCAAGGAAATCGTCGAGCGGCTGGGTTTCCTCGACAATGTCGGCCTCGAATATCTCAACCTCGATCGCACGTCGGGAACGCTGTCCGGCGGCGAAAGCCAGCGCATCCGCCTCGCCAGCCAGATCGGTTCGGGCCTGTCTGGTGTGCTCTACGTCCTCGATGAACCGTCGATCGGCCTGCACCAGCGCGATAATGATCGGCTGCTCGTCACCCTCCGGCGGCTGCGCGATCTCGGCAACACCGTCATCGTCGTCGAACATGATGAGGATGCGATCCGCACCGCCGATCATGTGATCGATATGGGGCCGGGCGCTGGTGTCCATGGCGGGGCGATCGTGGCGCAGGGCACGCTTGCCGATATCCTCGCCACCGAAGGATCGCTGACCGGCGATTATCTGTCGGGGCGGCGCAGCGTTCCGGTGCCGGCCAAACGGCGGAAAGGTTCGGGCAAGAAGCTGACGGTGAAGGGCGCGCGCGCCAACAATCTGAAGGATGTCACCGCCTCCATCCCGCTCGGCACCTTCACCTGCATCACCGGCGTGTCGGGTTCGGGCAAGTCGACCTTCACGATCGACACGCTCTACGCCACCGCCGCGCGCGTGCTGAATGGGGCGCGCATGCTGGCCGGCCATCATGAAAAGATCGAAGGGCTGCAGCATCTCGACAAGGTGATCGATATCGATCAGTCGCCGATCGGCCGCACCCCGCGATCGAACCCGGCCACCTATACCGGCGCCTTCACCAATATCCGCGACTGGTTTGCCGGCCTGCCGGAAGCGCAGGCGCGCGGCTACAAGCCCGGCCGGTTCAGCTTCAACGTCAAGGGCGGGCGCTGCGAAGCGTGCACCGGCGATGGCCTGATCAAGATCGAAATGCACTTCCTGCCGGACGTCTACGTCACCTGCGATGTGTGCCAGGGCAAGCGCTACAACCGCGAAACCCTGGAAGTCACCTTCAAGGGCCAATCGATCGCCGACGTGCTGGACATGACGGTCGAGGATGCGGTGGAATTCTTCAAGGCGGTCCCCCCGATCCGCGACAAGATGGCGATGCTCGCCGAAGTGGGCCTTGGCTATGTCAAGGTCGGCCAGCAGGCGACGACCTTATCGGGCGGCGAAGCGCAACGCGTAAAGCTCGCCAAGGAACTCAGCCGCAGGGCCACCGGCAACACCCTCTACATCCTCGACGAACCGACCACCGGCCTCCATTTCGAAGACGTCCGCAAGCTGCTGGAGGTGCTCCACGCGCTTGTCGAACAGGGCAATAGCGTGGTGGTGATCGAACATAATCTCGAGGTCATCAAAACCGCCGACTGGATCATCGATCTCGGCCCCGAAGGCGGCGACAAAGGCGGCGAGATCGTCGCGACCGGCACGCCCGAACAGGTGGCGAAGGAAAAGCGGAGTTATACCGCGCGCTATCTCGCGCCGTTGCTGGCAGACGCAAAGGAGCGGGTGGCAGCGGAGTGAGCATATATCGGCCGGAGTTTGAGGATGCCTTGCGGCTGTTCGCTCGCGTCAGCGAAACGATGAAGGCACGGGGCGCATCGGCCCCGGTTCTAGTCGGCGGCGCGGCGGTCGAACTCTATACGGCCAGTGCGATTGCGACAGGCGATTTCGATATCGTCACGGGGCGGCAGAACATATTCGAACAGGCGCTGCGCGACCACGGCTTCGTACGGCCGTCCGGTGCAGGCCAGTCAACGCGAGGCTGGATTCATGAAGGGCTGCGGCTCGGTTTTGAAGTGGTTTCCGGGCAATTGCTGGATGGCCATGCCGATCGGGATCGCGTCCGCCTGATTGATCTGGGCGCGGACGGCCGGGTGGCGGTCATCGCGGTCGAAGACATCATCGCCGATCGTATGGGTCAATATGCATCCGGTACTGCGCCCGAAATGCTGGGACAGGCGCGCAGTCTCTATCACCTTCATTGCGACGCCGATCTGGACTATATGGAACGACGTATCAGGGAAGAAAGCGCTGGCGATTATGGCATCGCAGACCTCGAAGGCTGATAAGGCGATCCCCACGCTCGACGAGTTCGGGCGCGATATCGCACGTCGCCGCGCGGAGGCTGCCGCCGCCGATCCTCCCCGTAACACAGGCGCGCGTCGAACGCCTAGCAAGAAGGCCTTGTTGGCGGCGATCGCGGAAACCGGGAAGCGCTGGTAATGTTGCGCTCGATTTGTTGCGGCTTCCCGGAAGGCACTGGATCGTCGACCTCGACCTCAAACGTGGTGACAAAGGCCGCGAGACCGGTACCATCGGCACACCTGAACCGGTGCGCTTGGCCAAGCGGAAGGGATGTCAACTCCAACGCTCGGAATGCTTCTTAATCTAGCGCGTCACTGTTCCCCGTCGTCAGGCAGGTCGATCACGTCATGAACTGCGACCAACCTGTAAGCGATTGGTTTATCTGCGCGCATCTCCACGTTTACATCCACATCGAACGCCTTTTTGTAGACGTTGTCGTCGCCGTCCGCGATTTCGTGCCGAATGCGTTCCTCAGCGAGCGTTGAGGCATAAACGATGGGCAACGGACGGGGGTGGATAGCCTCAATCTGTACGGCTTCGCCGGAGCGCTTACCTGTCTTAGCGTGAGCAACGCTGGTCTTCGTGAACACCATGAGGACGCGTTCGTGATCTGCAGCGGTTGTGCGCTCAAGCTCTTGGCGGTGCTCAAGGATGTTATGCTCGGCTTCGCGGGCCTGAGCGGTGCTGAATGAAAACGCAACTCGCTGCTCGCCATCTTCATAGACAGCAAGGGAGAGGTTGGCCGATCGGTCATGGGCGACGGCCTTAACGGTCTTGTAATAATCAGCGAGATCGCTCTTGCTCGCCGCTGGCTCGCGACCGCCACGTTTGAAATATTTTGTGATTGATGCGCCGTAATTCTCAACAAATTTCTTGAGGTCGTTGGCGTGCTTCACGCCTGCCATGATGCCTCCCAACACAGGGGGAGTAGCTACGGCAACATAAGGAAGCAACTCGGCTATGATCGAACCAGCACGAACTTCGCGGACCAAAAAACCCGCGCGGCCCTGCTCGTTAGGATGTTCCTGGTCATTAAAATGCGCGAATTGGTTACCGAAGCCTACAAACGCAGCGACGAAATCGTTCAAATCTATTGGCGATTCGGTCTCTATCTTTAAGATTAAGTGTGCATCTTCCACTATGATCCTCCTCCGTATGGCTCACATAGGGAGCAGGGCGCTGTATGTTATATATAGCATTGAAAAATAGTTACAAATGGTGCGTATTAGACTTTTGTGGCGACAAGTATACGTCGATCTCATATCGTCTCAAGTTACCTTGAGGCACCTACAACCAGGATGTCTGCCGTCGACCGATCCCGGTCAACATTCGAGGCGCCCTGTCCTACATCTAACCAAATCGGTTATCCGTTGACGCATGACCGATCTCACCCCCGCACTCTCCGCCCCGGCCGGCCGCGCGCAGCGTCTGGATGGCTGGACGCCGGATCGCCAGCGCGCCTTTCTGGAGGCGGTGTCCGAAGGCCATACGGTGGAGGCCGCGTGCCGGATCGTCGGCCTGTCGGTCGCGTCCGCTTATGCTTTGCGCAGGCGCGCCAGTGGGGCTGCCTTTGCGATCGGGTGGCAGGCGGCGTGCCTGCAGGCGCGTGAGCGGCTGGCGGATATCTTGCTGTCGCGCGCGATTGACGGGCAGACGGAGACGATCACCCGCGCCAATGGCGATGTGATCGAACGGCATCGCCATGATAACCGGCTGGCCACCGCGATGCTCACCCGCCTCGATCGGCTGGCCGATACCCGCGTGGGCGAAGGCACGCATCAGGCGGCGCGGATGGTGGCGCAGGAGTTCGATGCGTTCCTCGATCTGATCGAGCGCGATGCCGGGCCGGCGCGGGCCGGGCTGTTTCTGGGTGCGCGGGCGATGGATGGCGAGGAGGGCGATCTCGATCCGGTGATCGCGCTTGGCCGTGCCGATCGCTGGTTGCGCAGTGGGGCGGCGCTGGCGGGCGAGGTGGATGTCGCCGATCTCGATCCCGCGATGCGCGACCAGTGGACCGCCGATCAATGGGCGCGGGCGGAGGCGGCGGGCCTTGTGCAGTTCGCGGTGGCGCCGGCCCCCGCCTGCGCCCCGCCCGATGCGGATGGCAATCCTCAACTTCCTCAACTTGAGGGGCAGGAGGATGCGGATGCCGATGCGGATGCCGAACCGCGCCCGCCGGTGTGGTGGGATGAAGACATGGAAATGTGGAGCACCAGTTTCCCGCCGCCGCCGGGGTTTGACGGGTTTCAGGAGGGCCAGTTCGGCGATCCCGATTATGAACGCGCGCTTTCGCCGGAGGAGGAGGCTGTTGCCGAAGCGCCGCGCCGCGCGGCGGTGGATGCCCGCCGCATCCGCGAGGCGCAGGATCGCGACCACTGGTTCGGTTTCGTTCCCGAACCACCCGATCCCGCCGCCGCCACCGCGCGGGCCGCCGCGATTGCCGCCGATATGGCCGAAGGCGCGCGCAACGATGCGACGATCGAACGGCTGCACCGGATGGTGGGCCTGTATGACGCCTATGGCCGCGCGGGTGTGTTGGGGGGTGATCGGGTGAAGGCGCCGCCCGCGTCCGCCATGTCCACGGCGTCCGCTGCATCCATATTGTCCGCCGGCCCGCGCGGTGCGCCCCGCCTGCGCGGTCTGGGCTGATCGGGGTGGATATGGCGGGGCGGGGGTGACGGCGGTGTATCCGCCAAACGACAATGGGGGCTGGTGTCGCCACCAGTCCCCACTCGCCGGGCCTGTGGTTTGGTCCGTGCCTTGCGGCGTGCGGCCCTTGCCGTCCCTTGCGTGGCGGCGCGTCGTCCGGCTTTTTCAAGGCCGTCGGTGCATCCACCTGTTCCTGTTCGCGCGCCGTATCCGATCGGTGGATGTCGTCCGACATTCCGGTCGGGCGGCTGCGCCCTTGCAGGAACCCGCTTCGCCTTCTGTCCGCTTCCGTCCCGTGGGCGGTCCTGGATGGTTGGCTCGGCTAAGCGATTTCACTCGAAAACCGCGGTTTTTTGGGCCGGGTCTTTTCGTTCGATCGCAAGAAGGACGGTCTCACGATGGCCTCGAGTCGGCCAAGCGGTCCAAAGGTGTTAATCCGTGTGGATGGGATCAGCCGGCGACGCGATATTCGATCAGGCCCGATCGCTGCCCGGCCAGACGGCGGCGGTGATAGAGCAGGACGCCGCCAAGTTCGGCGAATTTGCCCGCCACCAGCAGTGCGGCGCGGGCGCGGGCCAGGGGCGCGGACAGGCCGTGGCGGCGTTGCCGGATGGCGATCCGCCCGATCTGGACGGGGTAGAGCAGGGCCAGCCCCGCCGCGACCATTGCTATCGGCGCGCTGTCGGTGGTCAGGGCGATCATGGCGGCGATCAGGATCAGCGCCGGCAGCAGGCCCGCCCAGGCGAGGATGCTGCGCACCTGCCGCCGCCATAACGGATCGGCCGCCGCGCCGCCGCGCCAGGCCAGCTCGGCATAGGCATGGCCGCTGCGTTTGGCGCGCCGCCAATATTGGCCGAAACGCGTCATCGCCGCGTCGTGAAAGGCCATGTCGCCGGCGATGCGGCGGATCCGCAGGCCTTGTCCGCGCAATCGGGCGCACAGGTCCGGTTCCTCGCCGGCGATCAGGGTGGGGTCATAGCCGCCGGCGTCGATCAGCGGCCGGGTGCGGAACAGGGCGATGCCCCCGCAGGCCATCGCGTCGCCGACCGGAACGTCCCATTCGATGTCGCAGATCCGGTTGTAGACGCTGCGCTCGGGGAACCGTTCCCGCAGCCGTCCGAAGACCACGGCAAGGCTGTCATCCGCTGTGAGCGCGGCGACGCCGGCCGCGATCCAGTCATGCACCAGGATGCAATCGCCGTCGATCATCTGGACGAAATCGGGCGGGCCGTCCGCCGCCGTCATCAATGCTTCCAGACCGGCATTGCGGGCGCGGGCGGCGGTGAAGGGGGTGGACATGTCGAGTTCGACAACCGCCACGCCGATCGACCGGGCAAAGGCGACGCTGCCGTCGCTCGATCCCGAATCGACATAGACGGCCGCGCAGCCCGGCGGCAGCGAGCGCAGGCAGGCCTTCAATCGCTCGCCTTCGTTGCGGCCGATGGCGACGATGCCGATGCGCGGCGCAGTCATGGCGCAGGCTCCATCCATGCCGGGGGCCGCCCCGGTGGATCGTCCCAGCGCGTGACCGAAGCGCGGAAATCCGCCGGCCGCGTACGGAAGCTAAGACGGAAATGATCGATCATTTCGGGGGAGGCCGCGGGCTGGCCGCGCGTCAGGTGCAGCAAATCGCGCAGTTTCCATACGGCCCGCCCGGCAAGCCATGCCAGCGTGGCCATGGCCGATGCGGTCGCGCCGCGGGTCCGCACGAACATCCGGCGGCGGGAATTGAACCAGTAAGCCGGGCGTCGCGTGGCTTTCGTCACCCGGACACCCGTTGCCGCGCCACCCACATGGCGAACCTGGCTGAGCGGTTCATGGGCGATCGACCAGCCGGCCTGTCGCAGCCGCCACATCAGTTCAACTTCTTCGAAATACAGGAAGAAGCCATCATCGAACAGGCCGGCCTGCCGCAGCGCGCTGCTGCGAAACATCACGCTCGCACCTGTCACCCAGTCGGGCGCTACATCTGCTTCCTCCACCAGCGTAGGCGCGATGCCCAGCAACCCGCCCAGCGCCGGCGTCGCGGCCCCACGCATGAATTCCCGGCCGATCGATGGAAAGCGGAACGCGCTGCCGGATGGCGTGCCGTCCGGATCCAGCAGCAGGCTGCCCACGGCGCCGCAACACGAGTCCGCCTTCAAACGCTGGTGGAGGCGAACCACGGCGCCCGGTTCGATCTCGGTATCGGGATTCAGCAGGTGGATGAATTCCGGTGGGTCCCGCTGTTGAAGTAGCCGCAGCAGCGCCTGATTATTGGCCCAGCCAAACCCTCCGTTGAGCGAAAGCGGGAGCAGGCTGGTCCAATCCTGATAGGGCGGCGCGGCCAGCATGCCGGCCAATATTTCGGCAGATCCGTCGTCCGATCCGCCATCGACGATGACGACATCCAAATGGGGCAATATTGCCCGTTCGGCCGCAAGGGACTGGATGCAACGCGACACCAGATCCGGGGTGCGATAATTGACGATCACGACGGATATTCGCGGAGTGGTGTCAGGCGCGGACATATTTTCCCAACCCCAGTAACGTCGATATGCCGTATCGCCCGGACCATCGATAAAAGAGCAATGGTCCACCGATGCCAATGACGCTGGCGACAGCAAACAGGAGCAACGGATCGACGGAAAGTCCCAAGCGCTGTGTGGCAATCCGAAGCCCGGCGGAAAAGAATGTATGAGCCACAAAGATGGCCATGGATGCTTGTCCGATGCGGCCGAGCCATGGCGAACGATCGGCTACAAGCATCGCAGCCATCAGGGTGCCGACAATCCCGGCGCACGCAGCGACATATCCGATGATGGCCAGAAAATGGCTATTTGTGATCCAGTAGCTTTTCACGACGAACGCAGCCGCGAAAAGCACCCATGCGCTGATCATCAGTATCGACGCGAATGGACGGATGCGGCTTGCATGAGCCAGTAGCCAGGGTCCCAATAATAGCCCTGCTATGACGAACGGGATTTCCTGCAGCGTGTGCAAGATGATGTTGCTGATACCGAATATTGTCGACAACGCCGCCCCCAGCAGGGCAGCAAGAACAAGGAGCATCCGCCGTGGCCACAGAAGCGCAATGACCAGGTGGCACAGAAAGAGAGCGTATAAAAACCAATATTGAGCAATAGGGCGCCATAGAATTGCGGCCAGGTCGTGCCAGTTGAGCGGCGCGTTGACATCCCGGCCTACCGCCACCACCGTTGCCACATGCAGGAATGACCACAGGAAATAGGGCCATATGATCGTTTTCAGCTTGTCGCCGAGAAACGATGCTGTGCCCGCTTTCAGCCCGCGAGCCACGAACAGGCCGGCGATGAAGAAGAATACCGGCATATGGAACGAGTAGATCGCGTCATCGGCGATGAGATATGCTGGCGCGGCCGGCATCAACCTAGCTTCGATCAGTCCACGTTCCACATGCGCAACAACGACCAATATGATGCCAATCCCGCGGGCGGCATCAATCCATGACGTTCTCGATTGTGGCGCGCCCTTATCGTTCATCGGCGATGTGCAGCCGGGAGCCGTCATGCAATGGAGGCTGGGTGACGAGCGCGCTCCGGCCGAGCGGATGCGAGTGTCCCGAACAAGATTTCCGGTGGGATCCGCATCGGCAAGGACTCACCGCTTCCGGCTTCCGGAATAGAAACTGCGTCCATCACCAAATTGCTTGAGGTCGAATCGCTTCAGGTTTGCAAAGCTGGGCTCAGGCGCCTTCATCGGCCGGCTTCGTCCAGCATGTGCAGCAGGTAGCGGCCATAGCCACTTTTTTCGAGTGGCCGGGCGATTGCGCGCAACATGTCGTCGTCGATGAAGCCCTGGCGCCAGGCGATTTCTTCGGGGCAGCTGATTTTCAGGCCCTGCCGCTCTTCCACGATGCGCACATAATTGGCCGCGTCGAGCAGCGCGGCATGCGTCCCTGTGTCGAGCCAGGCGAACCCGCGGCCGAGCTGGCTGACATGCAGCTTCCCCGCCTCGAGATACAGCCGGTTGAGATCGGTGATTTCAAGCTCGCCGCGTGGTGACGGCCGAAGACCGGCGGCCAATCGTGCGGCGTCGCCATCATAGAAGTAAAGGCCGGTTACAGCCTGATTGGACTTTGGCTGAGCCGGCTTTTCTTCGATCGTTTCCGCCCGTCCATCGGCATCGAACGACACAACGCCATATGCAGTCGGGTCGTTGACGGTGGTCGAGAACACCGTTGCGCCATCGACGCGCGCGTCCGCCTGGCGCAGCAATTCCGGAAAGCCGTGGCCATAAAACAGATTGTCGCCCAGAATGAGCGCGGATGGCTTGCCGTCCACGAAATCCGCACCGATATGATAGGCTTGGGCCAATCCTTCCGGTTTGGGTTGAACGGCATAGCGGATCGTCAGGCCCCATTGACTGCCGTCGCACAACAGGCTGCGAAACCCTTCGGCCTGATCCGGTGCGGTGATGATCAATATTTCTCGGATACCTGCGAGCATGAGCACCGTCAGCGGGTAATAGATCATCGGCTTGTCGTAGACGGGCATCAATTGCTTGCTGACGGAATGCGTCAAGGGATGCAGCCGCGTGCCGGATCCTCCGGCCAGGATAATGCCGCGTCGTGTGCTGGTGATCATGGGTGCCATCTAGCTGTAATATTCAGCGTATTTCTGGCTCTGGCCATAGCCATAACCATAGTCGTCACCGATCAGGCCGCCCTGATAGCGGTTGAGGACGGTGCCGATGCAGGGCGTTGGCGTCAGCAGGCTTATCGTGTCGCGAACCTGCTTGCGCGTCGTGGTCCCTTCCTCGACGACCAGAACATAAGCATCGATCTTCTGGGCCATGATTGCGGCATCGTCATTCGCAAAGGCAGGCGGCAGATCGCAAATGCAGAGGCTGTTTTCCGGCAATCGCCGCATTTCAGCGATCAACTGATCCATTCGGGCGCTGGCAAGCAACTCGGCTGAATGCAGTTGATTGGAGAAGCTTGGAAATATGGTCAGATGTTCGTCCTCGATATCCCGCGCCACGGGCGCGAGATTGGGAATCTGGCCGTCCAGATAATCGGCGATGCCGATATCACCCTCAAGATTGAAATTTTCCGCCAGTGTTGAGCGACGCAGATCGAAATCGAACAAATAGGTGTGCAGGCCCGGTGTGCGGGCGACTGCGGCCGCCAGGTTGGAGGCGATGAACGATTTGCCAACGCGCGGCGTGGCGGACGTGATGCCGATCACCTGCCACTTGTTCGCACGCACGGCCTTTAGCACCTGCGAACGCAGCAGGTTGAACGGGCGCGATCGCTGGTCACGGCTATTGAAGCCGTAAATGTGGTTATCCAGCAGACCCGCCGTCGTTACCTTCACGCCCGTGCCGGGACGCGGGATGACGGAGCCCAATGGTACGGAGCCACGGTTTTCAATGTTTTCCACAATCAAAACTCGGATTCCCTCGATTCAACCCCGCTTAGCACCACCGTTCAGGCTTTCGCCTGCGCGGGCGGCTTACGGCGGCGCCAGAACATGAATTTATGCCATCTGGGTTCGCTGTTCTGAAATGTCGGAACCACGACCAGAGGAGCAACACCCAGCAAATTCTGCAACGCGGCGACCCCGCGGATCGGACGGAGCATCAGTTCGACCAGAAGCGCAAGTCCGAGGCCGATCATACCACCCAGCATCGCGCCGCCGACGACCAGCAGGGGCCGATTGGGTGACGTGGGCTTGTCCGGAACGACCGGTGGATCGATGACAGACAGCCGTTCGCCGCGCTGTTCATTTTCCATTTTGGCCGATGCCTGCGCGGCCATCAGGTTGGCCGACACGCGTTCGTAGTTCGTGCGCAATCCATCGGCACGGGCCTGCAACTGGGCGACCTGTTCCATCACAAGCGGCGCTGCTGACTGTGCGGAAAGAGCGGCATTGGCGCGCGCCTGTTCGCCCGCGCGTGCTGCCTGCAACTGTGCGATGGTGGAATTGTTGGCGGCTATCTGGGCCGCGGCCGGATTATTGCGGCCGGATGCTGCGATGCGCGCTGCCGCCGACTGCCGCGCTTCACGCAGGCGCTGTTCGGCAAACTTCACGTCGGGGTGATTGTCTGAATAAATCGCCCGTGCGGTGGCAAGCTGCTGCGTGGCGGCGGCAACGATCGGATCGCCTTCCACCGATCCCGCGGCCTGCGCCTGGGACATGAGGGTAGCATTTTCGCGTTGAAGCGCGGCAATTTGCGTTTCGATCCCACCGCCGCTCATGCCCATGATCGATCCCATCATGCCGCTGCTGGACAGTGCCATGCCGTTGCGCGCCTTGATGCCCTCGATTTGCTGTTCCACCTGGCTGAGCTGTTCCTGCAGCGTCGTCGCCTGATCCTGCAGGAAGGCAACCGTGCTGGCGGCTGCAGCGGCCGTCTGGGATGAATCCAGCTTCATCAGCCGTTCGACAAAATCCTGTGCGACAAGCTGCGCACGAAGCGGCTCCTCATAGTCGAATGCCAGCGAAAATGCGATGGTCGTCGTATTGTTGTTGTTGCGTTGAATATCGGCGTTGACCGGCGTTATCTGAGTTGCCTTGCGCATCTTTTCGATGATGACCGACAAGGGCTGCGAACGACGTTCATCAGCATAAAGATTATTATTCTGGATGAGTTCGATCAGGTCCGGCCGGCTGAGGATCTGCTGGCGGATCTTGGCGATGCGCTGATCGATCAGGCTGGTCAGCGGCGAGCCGACGAGGTCGCGGGGCAATTCCTGGGATTCGACCAGGAGAACCGCGCTTGAGCGATAGGTTGCGGGCAGGAAAATTGCAGCAGCAATCCCCGCGACGCTTGCCGCAAGCAGCGGTACGATAACCAGCCAGCGGCGCTGCCACAGGATCATGGGCAGGTGGCTGAGCAGGTTTTCGGAAACTTCTTCGGATTCCGGGGAAAAGGCTGGATCGCTCATCGACGGCTACCCAATGTATAGGCAAGGCCGATGGAACCGCGAATATCGGCATCGGGGGAAAGGAACGGTGCGTAAGCATCGCGATATGCCACGGCAGCCGTCAGCCGCAGTCGTTCGCTGAACTGATGCGAATAATCCGTGCCGACGGACAGATATTTGCGATTGCCCGGCAGAACGAGGCCATCATCGCCGTTGATCGAATAATTGGCCCTTGCCGAAATCGTGCTGCGTTCGGACAGGCGGTAATTATAGTTCGCGAAAAGATCGGTCTGCGTGCGTGCGCCACCGAAACCTGTCGCGCTGGTCGCGCGCGAACCGCCGAAGCACAGGTTGCTCCGTTCGGTTTCACGGCAGGCTTGCAGGTTGCCCGAAAGAGCGGTCGAATTGTCCTTGCCCACGATCAGGTCGCGCCGTGTCAACGAAACACCCACAGCGGCGCTGATCGACCAGCCACCGGCAAAGCGGGTGCTGTAGGTCAATTGCGGGCTGATAATGCGGGAATCCTGATTGGGCGCATCATAATCGATCTGGGTGTAGCCCAGCGTCACGCCGATCGTACTGGTTTCTGAAATCGCCCGCGAATAGCCTAAACGGGCGCCGTAACTTTTGTAGTTGGCGTCAGCCAGCGCATCACCGGGGTAGCGAACCTTGCTGCCATCGAAATCGATCGTCCAGACGTCACGGGCGTTGGGGCGAATTGTCGCGCCGGCGGTTGCGCTGAACATCTCGCGCCGTTGGCGCTGCCCAATCAGGCCAATGTCCGGATATTGAGGGAGGGACGGGTCGAAATTGCCCTCGGCGTCCGCGCTGCCGACGATCGAGCTGTCATAGCTGAGCAGTGCCCGCACATCGACTTTTTCGCTCAATTTGCGGTTGGTACGCGCGCTGGCGCCATAGGCCTCCGATGCGCTGATGCTGCGACGCAGATATTCACTGCGGCTGTAATAGCCACCCAGTTCGGTTCGCCCACGATCGTCGATGAACGATATATTCGGTCGAATCGCGCCTTCGATAAAGGCGCTGTCCGTATTCGAATCTTCAGAAAGAAACGGATTGGTTGAATAGCCGGCGCTGGTCGACAGGTCGACGCGCGCAGCAGTCACCGTCTCCGCGTGGGCGACACCCGTTGCCGTCGTCGCGGCCAGGCTGACGACAGCAAGGGCGGCATGGGAAACCCGGCCGGGGCGCTTATCAGGCATCATGGTACAATCACCGTATCACCGCTTTGAAGTTCAGGCAGGCCGTTCGCGCCCAGATCGCGCGCGTTGGGCGCTCCTTTCAGGGCATCGGTCAACCGCACCTTGATCGGCACAAGCCGGTCGCCCTGCTTGCGCAGGATCGTCACATTCGACACGTCGGCGAACTCGGATGGGCCGCCGGCGATACCGATCGCTTCCAGCACGTTGATATATTTGCCGGGCGTGAAGCTGCCCGGCGCACGGACTTTGCCGATGACCGAAACCTGCAGGCCGGATGGGCTGCGAACCGATACCGTTACCTGCGGCACCTGTCCGCGATATTGCGCCTCAAGGCCTTTGGAGATGACGGCTTCAAGGTCCGACGGCAGCTTGTTCAGGGCGTCGACCCGTCCGGCCAGCGGGAAACTGAAGGTTCCGTCCGGCAGAACGCGGATCACCCGCTGTAGCCGTTCTTCGCCCCACACATATACTTCGAGTTCGTCACCCGGATTGATTCTGTAGGGGCGCAGTTCGCGCGAGGCCGTCGTACCCGCCGGGGCGGCCCCTTCCTGCGCGTGGGCTGGCGCCGCCATCGGCAAAACAAACAAACCGGCGATTAACGCCGTACGGCAAAATGTCATGATCTCGATGCCCCATCCCCGCTGGACTTCGTGGATAAGCCCATATCGTAAACGAGTTTCGCACTGCCACACAAAAAAGGGAAGGCCGCTACGTTTGTTGATCGGTCGGCGTTTGGCGGCGGCATGCGGTACTGCCGCTGAATTTTTCGAGAAGAATGGAACTGAGATCATGGCCTGCGGCCTTTGCGCGACTGTGAATGAGGGTCAAACTCGGTCAAATATCTGAAGGTTCAATTAATCAAGCTTTACATTGCATGGCGATGACGGAGCGTTCACGGAGGCCGTTCGGCGACCGAAATTACGGGCGGGCTGTGGGCAGCGTAACGGATTGCGCTGCATTGCCGGCCACGGCGACACGGCCGATTGGATCAGTGAAGTGCCGCGAGATGCCGGCGAAACTGACCAGTGGGCATTTTCTGTTCCGCCTCGTCACCTCGTATCGACGCGAGGGGCGGAGGCGGGGGCGGGGGCGGGGGCGGGGGCGGGGGCGGGATGCGGCATGGGCGGTACGATTGTTTAAGCCGGTTCAAGGCTTATTAAAGTGGATCGCGTAAGTCATCGAATTGGCCCTATTTGCGGGTGTCCAATGTGCGTTTAACGGATCAGGGCGGACGGATGACGAACGGGGATGCTATCTGCCTCTGGCTGCTTTTGGGGCGCAGGGGCGCGTCTTGTGATGTGTCGCACCGCAAGCTGAAGGCATGACGAATCTGTCTTATTCCTCGATCCGCAAATTGGGCTTGGCGGCAGCGGTTGCGCTGTCGTTCGCGCTGAGTGCGTGCAACTCACGCGAAGAGCGGGCCGCCGCCGCCGCCGCGACGGCTGATCAATTGCTGCAGCAAGGCAATGCGATGGCTGCCAGCATCGAGATACGCAAAGCATTGGCGGAGCGGGACGACATCGCGCCCTACTGGCTCATTCTGGCGCGTGCGGATGCCACTCTCCAACGATATGCGGGTGCTTATGCCGCCTATCTGCGCGTGCTTGAACTGGACCGCGGCAATCTGGAAGCGCTCCACGCCGTTGCCGAACTGTCCTTTGCGGGTGGGCAGCTGGACGACGCTGATAAATATGCTGATCAGCTCCTGGCGCTGAATACCCAAAATGTCAGGGCGTTGCTCGTCAAGGGATCGGTGGCGCTGAAGCGCGAGAAGTATGACGACGCGACGCAGTTTGCGGATCAGGTGCTGGCGCTCGATCCGGGAAGCGAGGGCGCGATGCTGCTGCGCGGCCGGATATTATCGGGGCAGGGCAAGCATGCGGAGGCGGCGGCCTTGCTCGAAAAATCGGCAGCGGAGCGGGGCGATACACCGGCGACCCTGGCGGGCTTGCTGGAAATCTATCGCAAAATCGATGACTCGGCAGGTGTCGCGCGCACTTTTGGCCGCCTGTTCAAGGTGGCGCCTGGCAATGTCGACATGCAGCTTGATTATGCCCGCGAACTCTATCTGAACGGGGATATGCGCGGCGGATTTGCGGTTGTGGATAAGCTGCAGCGCGCAAAGCCTGATGATGCCGGTACGCAGGGGCGGATCGTCGATATTTGGCTCGAAGTCGGCGGTGATGCGATTCCCGCAGAGGACGCGCGTCGGATTGCCCAGGAAGGTAGCCCGGCGATGAAGGTCGCCATGGCCCGTTATCTTCTGGAGACCGGGAAACCATCGGAGGCTGAACGCCTGTTGCGCCCGTTCGTGGCGGATTCGCGGATCGCGGCGCACAATGTGGAGCCGCACGTCATCTATGCGCTGGTCCAAAACGCGCTGGGCAAACGGGACGATGCCTTGCGCCGGGCCAATGCTGTCCTCCAGTTTGATGAAACCAACCCTCGGGCGTTGCTGCTGCGCACTCGCATTGCGATTGCGAACGGGGGTTTCGATCGGGCTTTGGCGGATGGCCAGGTTCTGGTGCGCGATAATCCCGATCTTGCAACAGCGCGGGTGGTGCTCGGCCAGATCTACACCGTGCGCGGGGAAAATGGTCTCGCCAATGCTACGTTCCAGCAGGCGATCAAGGATTTTCCGGGCAATGCCGAAATCCTGTCCGGTTATCTGGATTTTCTGCAGTCGTCTGGCCGGCGCCCGGAGGCGATTCCGGTAGCCGCGGCGTTTACCCGCGACAACCCGTCATTGGTGGCGGGCTGGAAGGTGCGCGCGGGGCTTTGCATCAGTGTCGGCGAAGAGGAATGTGCTCGCACGGCATTGACCGCTTTGGCAAATTTGCGGGGTGGGCAGGACGCGTCGCGCGCGATGGCCGGCTTGCTGGCTACCCGAAACAGGGAAAGTGCCGCCCTGTCCGCCGATGTCCGGGCGATGGCCGATCAGGTGCAGCGCGGCCAGGCGGGCCTTGATCAGACGGTGGGGCGTCTCATTGCCGCAAATCGCGTTCAGGATGCTGATGCTCTGGTGCGATTCATCATTCGGCGGGAACCCCGAAACAGCTTGGCCCCGGCTGCTTTGGGCAAAGTTTTGCTGGCGCAGGGAAAAACTGACGGTGCTGCACGCCAATTTCGCGCGACCATCGCAAAATTCCCTGGTCAGCCGAGTGGTTATTCTGGGCTGGCGACGATGTTGGCCGGTGCGGGGGACAAGGCAGGCGCCTATGGGGTTATCTCAACAGGTTTGCAGCGCATGCGTGGCGAGCCGACTTTGCTGAGAGATCTTGCGGATATGCAGGCGCAGACGGGCGAACCGATCAAGGCGATCGCTACCTATCGATCGCTCTTGCAAAGTACACCTGACGATCTGATTGCGATTAACAATCTGGCAGCGCTTTTGACCGATTACGGCCAGCGCCCGGAAGCATTGGGCGAAGCAGAACTGCTCGCGCAGCGGCTGGCTGTTTCGGACACCCCGGCGTTTTTCGACACGCGCGGCTGGCTTAAGCTGCAGCGGGGCGAAAAGGCGGAAGCCGTGCGGCTGCTTCGCCGTGCGGTGGGGGATGGTCGCGCTATTCCCGTATATCGCTATCATCTCGCCGAAGCTTTGGCGGCGACGGGGGATCGTGGCGGTGCAAAAGCGCAAGTGGGCCAAGCGATCGCGGAAGCCCAGGGCAACGAACCGTGGCTGGGGCAGGCGCGGCGACTGATGGGGCGGCTTTGATCATGGTGGTAGGGTGCAGTTCATGACGCAGTCAGTTGGCCAAATTGCCATCTTGGGCGCGCAGACCAGCCCGGAAACGCCAAAGCTGCGCTTTACGTCCAATGTCATTGCGTCGATGGCGGCAATTACTGATTTGCTGTGCCTGATGCTCGCCGTGCCGATCGCCTTGTTCGGATATGAACGGCTGATCGGCCTGGATTATGATCCAACCATCCACAACACTGCCGCAATCATAACGGGGGTAAACTACTTCCTAATCCGATTGTCGCGTGACGCTTATTCCAGTCCGATGGGGCGTGGCGGCGACGTGCAACAGGGGGGCGTGCTCGATTACATGATCGCGTCGATGCTGGTTGTCGCGACAGTCTGGCAGCTTGATCTGCTTTCATTGTTTTCCCGTGGGCTGATTCTCATTTACGTGCTCGCGGTCCTCGCGCTGCTTTTTGTCAGTACATATTTCCTGCGCTGGGCCATCAGTCGGCTGGTTCGCGCCGGCTATATCGGTCAGCGGGTTGTCATTTACGGGGCGGATGAACAGGTGTCCGAACGGGCGCTGACCCTGCTGGATGTGGAACGACTGCCCTATCTGTCGATTGTCGGCGTTGCGGATGGCCGGCGCACACGGGTGGATGTCGACGGTTTTGGGGGCGTTCCATTCCTGGGTGGCCTGGATGCCGTCGTTGATCTGGCGCGTCAGGGTCTTGTCGATCAGGTGCTGATTGCACTCCCGAGGATTACGCAGGAACGGCTTGACGAGATTCTGGCGGATCTTGCCGAAGTGGCGATCGATATCTGCCTGATTCCAAGGGAATCGGTTGAACTCACCAGCCGCTATGAAATGAAGTTCATTGGCAGCGTGCCCATCCTCGCATTGTGGCAGCGGCCGATCCGCGACTGGCATGGCATTTTGAAGTTCGTCGAAGATCGCGGCCTTGCCCTGGTCGGAATCATTTTTCTGGCGCCGCTGCTGGCCGCTACCGCGATTGCGATCAAGCTGACGAGTCCAGGGCCGGTGCTGTTTGTGCAGCGCCGTTTCGGCTTCAACAATGTTGAAATCGAAGTGCTCAAATTCCGGTCGATGTATGTTGATCGGGGCGACGTGACGGGGGCTGCGCGCACCACCCGGAATGATGATCGCGTGACGCCGGTCGGCAGGATCATCCGCCGCCTCAGCATTGATGAACTCCCGCAACTCTTCAATGTGCTGCGTGGGGATATGTCGATCGTCGGGCCGCGCCCCCATGCGACCCATATGAAGGTTGGTGATGCCTATTATTTCGATGCGGTGAAGGGCTATGCGGCCCGCCATCGGGTGAAACCGGGGATTACGGGCCTGGCGCAGGTGCGTGGCTTGAGAGGGGAGATCGATACGATCGAACGGGCACGCAAGCGGGTCGAATATGATCGATATTATATCGACAACTGGTCGCTGGCGTTTGATTTTCGCATCATTTTCGAAACTGTTTTCAAGGTGATCTGGGACAAGGATGTCTACTGAGCGCGATCAGCCCGTGCCGGCGGTGCATTATCTTGGGGTCGAATTTGACGGGCGCGGGCCGGACGCGATCGTCGCGGCGCTGGCGGATCGGGCAGGGGACGCGCCGTTCGCGTATGTCGTCACACCCAATGTCGATCATTTGATCCGCCTGCATGGGGAACACCGTGATCCGCGACTGGCGTCGGCCTATGCTGGCGCCGCCATGCGCTTGTGCGACAGTCGCGTGCTGGCCCGGCTGGCAACTTGGATGGGCATGAAATTGCCCGTGACGCCGGGGAGTGATCTCACGGCGCGGATATTGTCGGAGGTCGTGCGTCCCGGTGATCGGCTTGCTGTCGTCGGGGGGGATGCGGAGATGTTGTCATCCCTGCGTGCCCGCTTGCCGGATGTCGTTTTCCTCCAGCATCTGCCGCCGATGGGCCTGAGAACGAACGCCGCGGCCTTGGCCGAGGCCGCGCAGTTTGTGGCCGACGCGCGTGCCCGCTTTGCATTTCTGGCAGTGGGATCGCCCCAGCAGGAATATCTCGCATCGGCGATCGCTGAGCGCGGTGATGCCGTTGGCGTTGGGCTGTGTATTGGCGCGTCGATCGATTTCGTTACGGGCCGGGTGAAACGCGCGCCGCGCTGGATGCAGAAGGCCGGACTGGAATGGGCGCATCGTCTGGCGAGTGAGCCACGGCGGCTATGGCGGCGTTATCTGGTCGATGGACCGCGAATTTTCGGCATCGCCTGGCGCGCCCGTCAGCGCGGATGAAGCGGCGCTGGCCGCGTCGCTAGCGTTATTGTGCGGGGCGCCAGGGCCTATCATCCCACAGGCGCCGTTGCCGATTTCCTGTCCGCACCAAATGGCCGATCGGCAACTGGCGCCAGTCTGAACCGTGGCGCACGGGGCTGTCGGACGCGATCCGATAACCCCATGCGCCTAGGCATCAGTTGGCCGGTTTTGGTGCCGCCGCCGGAGCCGCTGCCGCGGGGTTGCCCGCCGCCGGAGTACCTGGCGCTGCGCCCTTTGCTGGCGGTTCATAGCCGGTCTGATAATCGATCTTGGCGCTGTCGCGGGCCTGCTTCAGCGTTTTCGTGCTGATATCGGCCAGATCGCGGCGGCGGATGGCCTCGGTTGCCGCCGGACGGGCGACTTCCGGTGGCGTCGGGGTCAATTCGCGACCGGTGATGACGCTGGCATAGACTTTCCCGCCCGCTGGCAGGATGAACGGTTCACCCGCCGGCAGCTTGAGAATCTGCTGCATCAGGGCCGGGGGCGCCGTAGCGGAATCCAGCATCGAGTTGCCGCGAACATATTTGATGCCCAGCGAGTCGAGCGACGTCGCAACTTCGGCGAGGGTCTTGTCCTTCTGCAGGACCGACAGGCGTTGTGGATCCGCCGGCATATCGAACTGAAGCTGATCCAGCGAGAAACGCGTCCGTTGCGCGAACATCTGCGGATTTTCCGCGATGAACTTGTCGATTGCGGCGGCGTCGGGGATCTTGACGCTGCTGGCGGCCTTCTTGCCCAGCAGGTTGACCATCAGATTTTCATCCAGTCGACGTTGCTGCGTCAGATATTCAGGGTCCTTGTCCATCCCCTGGCTCTTGGCATTCTGCACCAGAAGCTTGCGATCGATGACGCGCTGAAGGACTTCCTTCATCAGCAATTTCTTGTCGACGGAATCGGGAATGTTCTGGCCGGCCAGTTCGGCGTTCAGTTCCTGCAGCGACACTTCTTCGCCGTTGACGATCGCAACGACCTGGCCTTCGGCCTTCTTTCCGCATGCGCTGAGCGTCAGCATCATTGCGGCCGTTCCCGCAAGGATCATCAATCTTGTTTTCACATCATTCTCCTATGCATCGTCAATCCGGTGGTTCGATTGGCCCCCAACCATGATCGGCCGGTGGATTTGTGCTGGACTGCCGGCATCCATACAGGCATTCCGTCAATAAAAGGGGAAGGTTTTTGGAAACTGTCTTCGACTGGATCACGGTAGCCATATTTGCAGGGCTGATCGTGCTTTTCATGCAGCGCTCGACCGGCGATGAGCCGCCGCAGGATTCGATCTGGCAGTATCTCGGGCCGTCCGTTGGGTGCGCCGTGGCGAATTATCTCGGCAATGAGGGGCAGCCGATTGCCGCTGTTGCCGTCATCGCCCTGACATTGGGTTACATCATTTTCGTGCTGCGGCCGTTCAACTTCGGACCAAAAGCCTGACAATCCGGCCGGGGCGCGCAATCAGGCGTTCCGGCCAACCAGCGCCTGACGGGCTTTGTCGGGCACGCTGACGATCAATTCTTTGGCGAAGCTGTCCAGAACATCCATGGCGGCACGATTATTGTCCGCGATGGTCGAGATCCGAACCAGCACGCCATCGGGGATTTTGCCCTGAATATTCTGTTCGATCACCGCACCGCGCTGGCCGAGCCAGCCGGTGGGAAAGCTCGGCCCAATGCGCGTCCAGTAAATCAGCTGTTCGGTTCTCGAAAAGCCTTCGGCCACGATGAAGCGGGTCGGCAGGGCAAATTTCGGCGTGATCGGGATATTATGTTCACGCGTTTCGGTCAGTTGATAACCGCTTGCCGGATAGCAGACTTCGGGGCGATGCACTTGCAGCATGCCGTCTTGCGAGCCGCTATACGCGATCAGCAGCATAACCCCCGTGCCATCGGGCGCGGTATAAACGCGTGTTACGAGTTCATCGTAGATGCGTTCGCTCAGTTGGTCGCGCGGCGGCAGGACAAGGCCTGAACTGGTTTCGTAGGTCCACCGCCCGATGCGATTGGGCATCAGCGATTCGAGCTTGGTTTTGCCGAGAAGCGGTGGACCGGCGACCGGACGGCGGCTGTATGAAAATGCAGCCGTGCCCAGCATTGCGGCGCCCAGCAACATGTTGCGACGCGACAGGCCCGCCGGTTGTGGGGGGATGGGGGGAGTGATCGTTTCGCTCATTGCGCTGTCGCGCTCCTTTCGAGGCGGCGGCGCAGTGGTGAGGCAAGGGCATCAACCGCGAAGATGCCAAGCACGGAGATGGCGAACATCGTTACACCGGCAAAATTATGAATGAACCCCTGCGCCATCGCTTCACCGAAATGATATGTAATCAGAACGAGAATCAGCACGCGGGCAAAGTTTGCGATCACCGCAACTGGCACAATCGCGAACATCAGAAGGGCGGCATAGCGCCAGTTGGCGTTGTGTCGGATGTACACATAGAATAGCCCGATCGCCGACAGGCTGATCAGCGAATTAAGGCCGGCGCACGCCGCTGCCACGAGAAGCTGATACTGGCCGATCTGGATTGTCACGCCAGACCCCGCAATCGGATATCCAACTGCGTAAAGCAGGTCGATCGTGGCGCGCGAAATCCAGATTTTCAAAGGCTGTGTAACCATCGCCACCGCCGTGTCGGGGGGCGGAAATACAAACAGCAGATAGAGTAATGGGAACCATAGCAGGCGCATCACCGCGCCGCCAGCCGCCATATACAGAACGGAGAGCAGGGCGCCGTACATGGCGAATCCCTCAATCTCCACAATGTTTGTGATGCGTGCGAATGCGTAAAGCAGCAGCGCCGGCGCGAGGAGCATGAGGCCGATGATGGTTGAGCCGGGTCGCGCGATTTTGATCGCGGTTTGCCACTGGCGCATAACCAGCCAGACACCTGTCGCCAGCACGATCGGGCCATGGGCGCCTTGTTCGGTGGACCAGCTGTCGCGCGCTACCGATGCCATTGTCGGGATCGCCAGGGCGATCATTCCCAGCCACAGCAATATGTCGCTGCGAATCCGAGTCGCCAGCCATGTCCAGAAAGGCGGAGCCGCGGTGGCATTTCGGCCATCGGCGTCGATTATGTCAGCGTGTGCGTTCAGGCGCTTATCCTCCCGCGCTTGATATCGAACAAAAGCTGGGAGACGTCCAGCAGGCTTTAGTTGGCTCCCCATGCGTTGGGGACTTCGTGTTGCCTTCGATTTCTACCCGAGCATTTGTAAATAATTTTGACACGAGCGCCGCCGGTTTTGGTGATTCGCGGCAAAATCACCATGATGAATGTCCAAATTTGGAGCATCGACCCAAAATTATCTCCCTTTTGGCGGTTCGGGTGCTAGGCGGCTGCCGTGCGAATGTGACAAATAGGGTTAACCCGTCATCAGCACTTGGGTATCCGGAACGGATGCGATAAGAATAAGTCAGCGCATGGGTGTATGCGTGCGCTGAGAGGGGTGGCAAAGTGCTTCAGACAATGGTGGCTTCCAAGGCCGCGAAACTTATGGCTGCTTGCGTTTGTCCAGTCGTTGGTTCGGCTGCGCTGACGCTGTCTGTGCCGCAGGTGCGGGACGCGGTTCACAAGGCAACCGCGCCCCGGCAATATGCGAAGCCCAAGACGCGCGTGCGAACGCCTGCAGCTGAAGTCGCCGCGGCAGCGGTTGCGCCATGCCCGACTGCGGTTCCGGTGGTGCTGTCGTCGATGGAATTGCCGATGGTGTCCGATGCAGTGATGCCGCCGCTGGATTTTGCATCGCTTGATCCGACTCGCAATTTTCCTCCGCCCCGCGTGGTCCCGCCGTCGGTGGTCCCGCTCGTGCCACGGACCGGCGTAGATCCGACGCCGCCGATCGTGCCGTTGCTGCCTGACGCGACGACATGGGTGCAGATGATTCTCGGGTTCGGGCTGATCGGTGGCGCGATTCGCGTAAGCCAGCGTCGTCGTCGGCAGGCCGAGATGGGCGTGCCCAACGTGACGGTTGGCTTTAGCGGGATTGCACCTGAATCGGATCGGCCGTTTACCTGATCTCAGAAGCGCTGATCAGAGTTCAGAACGGCCGTTCGCCGAGGACGTTGCCGCCTTCGCTGTAGCGGCAGACGAGGAAATCGTCATAGCGGCCCCGCACGACGGCGCAGCCGACATCGCGTGAACTGCGCCACATCACCTGCGTGTAGTGGGCGACATTTTCCAGCCGGTTCGATCGGCTGTTATTGGGGAAGATGCCGGGCTTGTAGTCCTTCTTTTCCTTGATCCACAATCCGACCATATCTTCGAGGGCGTAATAGCCCTTGGTGCCTGCCCACAGGTTTTCGCCCTGCGGATCCGGATCGTTCGGATTGTCGGGGTAATGCACGAGGTAGCCGACGCGGGTGAGGTGCTTGCCCCAGGCCGCCGCATCACGCGCAAGCCCTTCATTCCATGCCAGCGGCTTTATTCCGAGTGTTGCGCGTTCACGATTGTGCGCGGCGAGCAATCGATCGTCTATATTAGATGAGAGATCGATTGCGCCCTGCAGCAACGGGCTGGTGATTGCCAGCGCCGTCAATGCTGCGGTGCGTGCCCATCTTTGCCATTTCCGTGTGAAGCCCGCCATCGCACTCGTCCTGCAACTCAATTGCGATGCAGGTTGCGCCCGGAATTATTGGCCGGTGGTTGGCAGATGTGGTGAACAAGACCTTCACGACGATTCGGCGGGGAAGGCGGGCCGGCGATGCGGATGGTGAATCAGGACATGACCGATCGCTGTACCGATGCGATGCCGGCACTTTGGTCTCCGGGTCGTTAAGGATATGTAACGGCCGTTCAGGCCTGGGCGTCGCGTTCCACCAAATGCTGCTGCCAGCGTAGTGCGTCGGTGACGATCAGATCGAGATCGGCGCGTTTGGGGCGCCAGGGGAGGCGCGCGAGGATTGCGCTGTTGTCGGCGACCAGCGCATCCGGGTCGCCCGCGCGACGGGGGAGCAGGCGGCGTTCGATCGGGCGGTTGGTGACGCGATCGACCGCATCGAGCACTTCGATCACCGAATAGCCGCGGCCATAACCGCAATTGAGCGTCAGATTGTCACCGGGATTGGCGATCAGCGCTTCCAGCGCGTGGACATGCGCGTCGGCCAGATCGCTGACATGGATATAATCGCGGACGCCTGTTCCATCTAAAGTATTATAATCATTTCCAAAAATTGCGACGTGATCGCGAACCCCCGTCACCGCTTCGGCGGCGACCTTGATGAGGTGGGTGGCGCCGGCGGTGGACTGGCCCGAGCGGCCGGCCGGATCGGCGCCCGCGACGTTGAAATAACGCAGCGCGCCATAATTGATCGGATGGGCCGCCGCGACATCGGCGAGCATCCATTCGGTCATCAGCTTCGACGCGCCATATGGGTTGATCGGGGCCTTGGGCGCATCTTCGCGGATCGGAACCGTTTCGGGGATGCCATAAGTGGCGGCGGTCGACGAAAAGATGAAATGGCGCACGCCGCCGATGACAGCACTTTCCAGCAGCGATCGCGTGGCGACCGTGTTGTTGCGATAATATTTGAGCGGATCGACCACCGATTCGGGAACGACCACCGATCCCGCGAAATGGAGGATCGCGCCCACATCATGTTCGGCGATGACGCGGCCGATCAGCGCTGCATCCTCGATCGCGCCTTCGACGAAGCTGGCGCGCGGATCGACCGCCCAGCGAAAACCGGTCACGAGATTGTCGACGACGACGACGCGCCAGCCGGCATCGGCCAGCGCCAGCACGGCATGGCTGCCGATATAGCCGGCGCCGCCCGTCACCATCACCGTCGGCCGATTTCCGTCGCTCATCGCGTTCATCCTGCGTTGTTTGTGCGCTGGGTATCCCGAATCTCTTGGGAAAGCGTTAGGCCTTTATGATGGAATGCCCTGGCATAGCGGTGATCGGATAAGCGAGACGGGGACAGGGGGCGTCTGGTAGGTAAGCGTGATGAAATTCTTTCCGTTTCGTTTGCGTAAGGGCACGCAACCGGCCTTTCCGCGCGGCAAGACCGGCAACCGCTGCTACGCGATCGGCGACGTCCACGGCTGCATCGATCAGCTGCGCGACCTGCTGGGCGAGATCGAGCGGGACAATGCCGCGCGGCCGCCGGCCGACAAGGTGTTCGTCGTGATGCTGGGCGACCTGATCGACCGTGGCCCGGATTCGAAGGGGGTGATCGATCTGCTGCGATCAACCCCGCTGCCCTTTGCGAATTTCATCTTCCTGGCCGGCAACCATGAGGAATTGTTCGTCCGCATCCTTTCCGGCGAGGACGACCTGCTGCCGCGCTGGCTGGTGTTCGGCGGACGCGAATGCGCGCTGAGCTATGGCGTCGACGAAGCCTGCCTGCTGGACGGCGCGCCGGAGGATCAGGCCGCGGCTTTGCGCGCGGCGGTGCCCGACGAACATGTCGCCTTTCTGGAAACATTTCGCGATGGTTTCCGCTTTGGCGATTATCTGTTCGTCCATGCCGGTATCCGCCCCGGCGTGCCGCTGGCTGAACAGGATATCAGCGATCTGCGCTGGATCCGCGACGATTTCCTCGATTGCCCGGCGGATCATGGCGTTGTCGTCGTCCATGGCCACACGATTTTCGACGAGCCGGATGATCAGGGCAACCGGATCGGCATCGATACCGGCGCCTACCGCACCGGCCGGCTGACCGCGATCGGCATCGAAGAAGGCGATCGCTGGTATCTGAGCGTCGAGGGCGAGCCGAGCTATTTCTAGGCGGTGGGTGCCAGGCGGGGTGGACGGGTCGGGATCATCCGGCGCGCGCCGATCTGTCCCACGCAGCGCACGGCTGCGCTCCCTGGGTGGAAAATTTCCCTCGCTTCCCGCGCGTTCCGGCGGCATCCCTTGCAGCGCCCAATCATGCGGGAGCGGCCGGCCATGACGATCACCGTCCACCATCTCGAAAATTCACGCTCGCAGCGTATCCTCTGGCTGCTGGAAGAACTGGAACTGCCTTATGCGGTGGTCCGGTATGAGCGCGACAAGAAGACGATGCTCGCCCCAGTGGAGCTGAAGGGGGTCCATCCGCTGGGCAAGGCGCCGGTGATCGAGGATGAAGGCCGCGTCATCGCCGAAACCGGCGCGATCGTCGAATATCTGGTGGAAAAGGGGGATGGCCGGCTTGGCCCGCCCGGCAATCGCGATGCCGTGCTGCGGTACCGCCATTTCCTGCATTATGCCGAAGGATCGATGATGCCGCCGCTGCTTGCGATCCTTGTCGTCGGCCGGCTCGGCATTCTTGGTAAACCGGCCAAAAAGCCGTTGCTGGCGATGCTGGGCCAGCATCTCGATTGGCTGAACAGCGAACTGGCCGTGCGGCCATGGTTTGCCGGCGATATGTTCACCGCCGCCGATGTGATGATGAGTTTCCCGCTGGAAGCCGCACGCCAGCGCGGCGGGCTGGATGACAGCCGGCCGCATCTGATCGACTGGCTGGAACGGATTCATGCCCGCCCGGCTTATGGCCGCGCGCTGGCGGCCGGGGGGCCATATGCTTTTGCCTGATTGGTCGATCCTGCTGGCGGTGGTGGCCCTGCCATTGCAGGCCGGCGACGCGATTCCCGATGCCGCGACTCAGAAGGCGCTGGCAGACGAAACCTATGCCTATTTCAGGGCGAAGGACGGCGGCGCCTATGACAAGGCCTATGCCCGGATCGCGCCGTCGATGAAGGCGTATCTGACGCCCGACCTCTACAAGGCCGATGCCCAGCGCTTCAATGCGGAGGCGGGCAGGGTGGAAAAACGGCGAATCACCCGGCTCAGCTGGTATCGCGATCCGGCCGATGCGCCGGCGCCGGGCCTGTATGTAGCGGCGGATTTCCGCAGTTCTTTCCCCAACATCCACCTGCATTGCGGCTATGTGATGTGGCATCAGGAACCCGACGGCCGGTTCCGCATCGTGCGCGAGGAACAAAGCTTCATCGACAAGGCGATGGCCCGTCAGCTGCCGCCCGAACGGCTGGCACCGCTGGCTGCGCAATTCGGTTGTGTCGACTGATGCCGCGACTCCGCTTGAGAAGCGGCGCGCGCTCCACTAAGTCGCGGCCATGACCTCGACCAACGACATCCGCCGCTCCTTCCTCGATTATTTTGGGGGTCAGGGGCACCAGATCGTTCCATCGGCGCCTTTGGTGCCGCACAACGATCCGACGCTGATGTTCGTCAATGCCGGGATGGTGCCGTTCAAGAACGTGTTCACCGGGCTGGAAAAGCGCGGTTATTCCACCGCCACCTCGTCGCAGAAATGCGTCCGCGCCGGCGGCAAGCATAACGATCTCGATAATGTCGGCTATACCGCGCGGCATCATACCTTCTTTGAAATGCTGGGGAATTTTTCCTTCGGCGATTATTTCAAGGAACAGGCGATCACCCATGCGTGGACGCTCTTGACCCGCGATTGGGCGCTGCCGAAGGATCGGCTCACCGTCACCGTCTATCACACCGATGACGAGGCGTTCGATCTGTGGAAGAAGATCGCCGGCCTTCCCGAGAGCCGCATCATTCGCATTCCGACCGCGGATAATTTCTGGTCGATGGGCGATACCGGCCCGTGCGGGCCGTGCTCGGAAATTTTCTACGATCATGGCGATCACATCTTTGGTGGCCCTCCGGGCAGCCCGGATGAGGATGGCGACCGCTTCGTCGAAATCTGGAACCTCGTGTTCATGCAATATGAACAGGTGACGAAGGACGAACGCGTCAATCTGCCGCGTCCGTCGATCGACACCGGCATGGGGCTGGAACGCATCGCCGCCGTGCTGCAGGGCGTTCATGACAATTATGACACCGATACCTTCAAGGCGCTGATCGCGGCATCGGGCGAACTGACGAAAAGCGATACGGGCGGTGCCGCCAAGGCATCGCACCGGGTGATTGCCGATCACTTGCGCGCATCGGGCTTCCTGGTGGCCGATGGCGTGCTGCCGGCGAACGAAGGGCGCGGTTATGTGCTGCGCCGCATCATGCGCCGGGCGATGCGCCACGCGCACCTGCTGGGCGCGGCCGAACCGCTGATGCACCGCCTGGTGCCGGCACTGGTGGCCGAAATGGGCGCGGCTTACCCCGAACTCGTGCGCGCGCAGCCGCTGATCGAAGAAACGCTGAAGCTGGAAGAAACCCGTTTCCGCCAGACGCTCGCCAACGGCCTCAAGCTGCTGGACGAAGCGACCGGATCGATGGCGGCGGGCGAAACCCTGCCGGGGGCCGTGGCCTTCAAGCTTTATGACACCTTCGGCTTCCCTTACGATCTGACCGAAGATGCCCTGCGCGCGCAAGGATATGGCGTCGATCGTGCCGGTTTCGATGCGGCGATGGCCGAACAGAAGGCGGCGGCGCGCGCGGCCTGGAAGGGATCGGGCGAAAAGGCGTCCGACGAAGTGTGGTTCGACATTGCCGAAGAAGCCGGCAGCACCGAATTTACCGGTTACACCAGCAACACCGGCGAAGGCCATGTGATCGCCATCGTCCGCGATGGGCAGCGGGTGAAGGCGGCGCAGACCGGTGACGAGGTGATGATCGTCACCAACCAGACGCCCTTCTACGGCGAAAGCGGCGGCCAGATGGGCGATGTCGGCGAAATGCGCGGCGACGGCGGCTTCTTCGCCACCGTCAGCGATACCGCCAAGCCCCTGGGCCGCATCCACGCCCACAAGGCGGTGATCGAGGGCGGCGAAGTCAAGGTTGGCGATGCCGTGCAGCTGGCGATCGACGTCGAATATCGCGCCCGCGTCCGCGCCAACCATTCGGCCACCCACCTGCTGCACGCGGCGCTGCGCCGGCAGCTTGGCGGCCATGTCACGCAGAAGGGCAGCCTTGTCGCGGCCGAACGCTTCCGCTTCGATTTTTCGCATCCCAAGGCGCTGACGCCGCTGGAGATCGCGGCGATCGAAGCCGAGGTGAACCGCCACATCCGCGAAAATGATGATGTCGCCACCCGCCTGATGACGCCGGATGAAGCGATCAATGCCGGCGCGATGGCGTTGTTCGGCGAAAAATATGGCGATGAAGTCCGCGTCCTGTCGATGGGCCATGCCGACGACAAAAGCTATTCGGTCGAACTGTGCGGCGGCACCCACGTTTCGGCGTTGGGCGATATCGGCCTGTTCAAGATCGTCACCGAAAGCGCGGTTTCATCGGGTGTCCGCCGGATCGAGGCGCTGACCGGCGAGGCCGCCCGTGCCTGGCTGACCGCGCGGGAAGACAAGCTCAAGGAAATTGCCGCCACGCTCAAGACGGCGCCCGACGACGTGCCGGCACGCGTCGCCAGCCTGGTTGAGGAACGCAAGCGGCTCGAACGCGAACTGGCCGATGCGAAGAAGGCGCTGGCGCTGGGCGGTGGCGGGGCGGCCAAGGCGGACGATGCCGGGCCGGAACAGGTTGGCGGCCGCAATTTCGTTGGCCAGGTGATCGAAGGGCTTGATCCCAAGGGGCTGCGCGGATTGGTCGACGATGCCAAGACGCGGATCGGATCGGGCATCGCGGTTCTCGTTGCGGTCAATGAAGGGCGCGGCTCCGTTGCGGTCGGCGTGACCGACGATCTGAAGGGCAGCGTCAGCGCGGTCGATCTCGTCAAGGCGGCGGTGGCGGCCCTTGGCGGGCAGGGCGGCGGTGGCCGGCCCGATATGGCGCAGGGCGGCGGGCCCGATGGCGACAAGGCGCAGGATGCCGTCGCCGCTGTCCGCGCGGCGCTGGAAACCGTGGCGGCCTGACGGCCGCCACCGTCGCTTACCCGACGACCGCGGTCGCTTCGATTTCGATCAGGAAATCGGGCAATGCCAGCGCTGCAACCCCGATGAAGGTGTTCGGCGCGGGTGTCGCATCGCCGTAGAAGGCGGCGATTTCGGGGATCACCACGCCCAGCTTGTCGGGGCTGTGGTTCACCACATAGGTGCGGATGCGCACGATATCGGCGGGCGTCGCCCCGGCTTCGGCCAGCACCGCGTGCAGATTGGCCAGCGCCTGCCGGGTCTGCGCGGCAAGGTCGTTCCCGCCGACGACGGTGCAATCCTTGTCCCACGCCACCTGCCCAGCCAGATGCAGCGTGCGGCCGCCATCTTCGCGCGCGGCATGGGAAAAGCCGTAGCCCAGCGCGTCATACAGCCCGGCGGGATTGATCTTGGTGTTGGCCATGGCAGCCTCCGATAAAAGGGGTTGGGGTCAATCGACGATTTCGAGCGAATGGCCGAACGGATCGCGCATATAGACGTTCTTCTTGCCCGCCAGCGGGCCGGCGTCGATGTGGATCACGTCCATCGCGGTGCAGCCGTGGGCGGTGAGGTACGCGATCGCCTTGTCGACATCGTCGACCTTCAGGCCCAGATGATGCCCGCCGCGATCGCAGTTGCGCGGCAGATCCTGCCGCCGATCGGCCGGCTTGTCATATTGGACGAGCTGGAAGTTCATATTGTCGGTCAGTTTCAGCATGACCAGCGTCAGTTTCGCGCCGGGCACATCGACATGGCTTTCCATCCAGTCGCGGCCATCGGCGCCCACCGGCATTTCGGCGGCGTCCAGCGGCCCCATGCGGAACAGTTCCTCCGCGCCGATCACCCCGCAATAGAAAGCCAGCGCCGCGTCAAGATCGGGCACCGTCCAGGAAATATGGTCGACGGACAGGAAACGGGGCTTTTCGGGCGCGGGTGTCATGGCGAACTCCGGTGGTGGACGCCTTGAATGTGTCGGGCGCGGGCACCGCAGGCAACGCAACGATCTGGCAAAGTTCGTTGCCGCAATCGCAACGTCAGCCCGGTTCCGCCAGATCGCCGGTGGCAACCGGCCGCACCGGGAAACGCTGGGTAAAACCGCCATCGCCGGCACGGCCGAGACGACGCAACAGGGTCGGTTCGCAATTGCGCCCCTGACACGCGCCCATGCCGCAGCGCGTGGCCAGCTTGATCGCATTGGCCGAACCGCCTGTGGCAATGGCCGCATCGATCGTCGCGAACTCCACATCCTCGCACCGGCAGGCCAAGGTATCGGGCGCCGTGGCCGGAAAATAGCCGGTCGGATCGGCCACCCGATCGAGCAGGTCGGCGAACGCCAGCAGGCGGCCATGCCGCCGCCGCGCCGGCCTGGCGCGCCGATCGGCGACGGCGCCGTCGATCAGGCCCAGCGACCGGGCGATGCCGAACCCGGCAATTTCGCCCGCCGCCATCGCCGCCGGCGCCCCGGCAACCCCGGTCGTTTCCCCCGCGACGAACAGCCCGGCCACCGACGATTGCATCCACCCATCGGCTGCGGCCGCCCAGCCACCGGCCCGGCCCGCCGCCCGCACCCGCGCGCCCGCCATGCGCGGCAAGGCCGATTGCGGCACGAAACCGTAGCACAGGCCCAGCGTATCGCAGGCGATTTCCCCGCCGCTGGTGCGCACAGCCGCCACGCGATCGTCGCCCAGCACCGCATCCACCCCCACGCCGAAGCGCACCGGCACGCCCGCGCGGTAAAGCGTCGCAAAAGCCGATGCCGCCGCGCCCATCGTTCCGGCCTGGCCCACCGCCACACGCCCGCGCGCCAGCAGGGCGCGGGCCATCGCCGCCATCGGCTGCGCGAACAGCACGGCGGCCACCGTTCCGCCCGCCGCCACGATCTGCGCTGCGACGAGCAATTGCAGCGGGTGCGTGCCCGCCAGCACGATCCGGTTGCCCGGCACCAGTTGCTGGCTTTTCACGAAGGCCTGAATGCCGCCGGCCGCATAGACGCCGGGCAGGGTCCATCCCGGCAGCGGCACGGCCAGATCCTGACACCCGGTGGCGATCAGCACCCGCGCCGCCGTCAGCCGGCGCAGCCCGTTCGGCCCGCTCGCCTGCACGATAAAACCGTCGTCCGCGCGGGCGATGCCCAGCACGGAATGCCCGCCGGCCCAGGTGACGCCATCCAGCGCCAGGAACCGCGCCAACTGCGCCTTCAGCCCGTCATAGGCCCGGCCCGCGAGCCAATTGCCCACCGCGAACCCGGCCGGCGGCTGGCGCAGGATCTGCCCGCCGGGCCGTGGCTGTTCGTCGACCACGGCGATCGACAGGCCCAGCCCGCCGAGTGCAATGGCCGCCGCTTGCCCCGCCGGCCCGCCGCCGATGATGATCAGGTCGAACGCATCAGCCATGCGTGGCGATCTCCAGCCCGTCGCGGGCTTCGATCAGGCACGCGCGGACCCGCCGGCCGCTGGCGACCAGCGTGACCAGGCATTCGCTGCACGTCCCCATGTTGCAATACAGGCCGCGCGGCGTGCCCCGGCTGTCGCGGCGAAAGACGTGTTCGCCGGCTGCCAGCATCGCTGTCGCCACCGTTTCCCCGGCAAAGGCGGCCACGCGCGCGCCATCGATGATCAGCCCGATCGGCGCGCCGCGTTCCACATTCGATTGGATGCGCATCACTGGCTTACTACCCATTCGTCATGCTGAACCTGTTTCGGCATCCACCTTTCCGCTCCCACCGCCCACGCCCGTCGCACGATGGACCCTGAAACGAGTTCAGGGTGACGACGGAGGGTGTGGTGTGTGCGGTGGCAATGGTGAGGTGGCCCGGCAGGTCTCCTTCTCCGCCCATCATGCTGAACCTGTTTCGGCATCCACCTTTCTGCCGGCACCGACAGCGCCCGTCGCACGATGGACCCTGAAACGAGTTCAGGGTGACGACGGAGGGTGTGGTGTGCGCGGTGGCAATGGTGAGGTGGCCCGGCAGGTTTCCTCCTCCGTCCGTCATGCTGAACCTGTTTCGGCATCCACCTTTCCGCCCGCACCGACAGCGCCCGTCGCACGATGGACCCTGAAACGAGTTCAGGGTGACGACGGAGGGTGTGGTGTGTGCGGTGGCAATGGTGAGGTGGCCCGGCAGGTCTCCTTCTCCGCCCGTCATGCTGAACTTGTTTCAGCATCCATCTCTCCGCCCGCACCGCCCGCGCCCGTCGCACGATAGACCCTGAAACAGGTTCGGGGCGTCGGTGGGATTGGGGGCGCATGTCGTGTTCAGCCGTCATCATCGCCATCACCCCATGAAACTGTTGAGATGTTCGAACCGCGCCGGCGACAGCAGGTCGAGTTCGTCCACCCGTTCGCCGGTGATCGCGCGCGCCAGCAGCCGGGCAAAGGTTGGCCCCAGGGTGAAGGCCGATCCGCCGCCCGCAACGAACAGGCCTGGCATGCGCGGCACCGCGCCGACGATGGGCAATTGATCGGCGCTGATCGCGGTCACGCCGGTCCAGCTGCGGATCAGGTTCAGCCGCCCGACCATCGGCACGGTATCGATCGCGGCGCGCAGATTGCCCGCCAGTGATGCTTCGATCAGCGTGGCCTTGGCCGCCAGATCGAACCCGCCATCGGCCTTTTGCGCCAGCCGCGATGGCCAGCCGCCGCCGATCAGGATGTTGCCGGCGTGGGTTTGCTTCATCGAAAGCCGCCGGCCGACATGCTGGATCAGGTGCGGCACCACGGGCGCTGCCCGTTCGGTCGCATTCATCAGCAGCGCGACCGGATAAAGCGGCATGTGCAGGTTGGCGAGCGCGCAGACATGCGCGGTCCACGCGCCCGCCGCAACCAGCACCCGATCGGCGCGGATCACCGCATCCCCCGCCGCGACGTCGAACCCGCCAGCGCGTTTCGCGATGCCGCGCACCGCCGTGCCGGTCAGGATCGTCGCCCCGGCCGCGCGCGCAGCGGCAGCGAACGCCGGCGTCACGCTGCGCGGATCGGCATGGCCCTCATCGGGCAGATGGCAGGCGGCAAGGATATGGGGCGCAAGATAGGGGGCGATCACCCGCGCGGCATCGCCATCGATCAGCCGGCTCGCCAGCCCTTCGGCCGCCTCGCGCCTGGCCTTGGCTTCAAGCAAGGCGACCTGTTCGGACGTTTCCGCCACCATCAGCCCGCCGTTCATCGCGACGTGCAGATCGGCGCCCAGTTCACCTTCGATCGTCCGCCAGTCGGCCACCGCCAGCCGGTTGAGCGCGACGATGCGCGCCGCCTGATCGGCCAGCGCATCGCCATTTTCGATAAAGCGGCGCTCGATCTGGAAGTGGAGCGACCCGGCATTCTGGCCCGATGCGCCGGCGTTGATGTCGCCGGCTTCGACCAGGGTGACGGCCAGCCCTTTTCCGGCCAGCCGCCATGCGGTGGCGCAGCCTATCAGCCCGCCACCGATGATCAGCACGTCTGTCCGCTTCATGGCGCCCTAGATGCGCCCGAGCGTGACCAAAGTCTCCCTGATTCGCGCGGCATCTTCGGGTGATACGTCCAGCAAAGGCGCGCGCACATGGCCGCCGGGCAACCCTTGCGCGTTCAGGGCCGCTTTCATGATGGCCGGACCCGAACCAAACCGGCCGACCAGATCCTGCGTGTACCACGCATCCAGGATCACCCGATCCTTGGCCCCGCAGGCCCGTGCCGCTTCGATCTCGCCAGCCCATAGATGGTTGTAGAAATCGGGATGGACCCGGCCCAGCACCGCGCCCGCACCCATCGTGCCGTCGCCGCCGCGTGCCTGCAACAAGGCCAGCCCATGTTCGTCCATCGAATGACCGAACACGCGCACCGTATCGTTGAGGGCGAAGAAGGTGCTGACGAACCGGCGCAGATCACCGGTCGATTGCTTGATCGCGACGACATTTTCGATCGCGGCCAGCCGTTCCAGCACCGCCAGCGGCATATCGATGCCCGTGCCCGGTGGCCAGTTGTACACGCAGATCGGCAGGCGCGTTTCGGCGGAAATATCGGCGTAGAAACCGACGATCTCGTCCGCGCTCGGCTTGAAATAAGGGGGCGGGGTGACGAGGATTCCGTCAAACCCGCTGTCGGCGGCATGATCGGCGAAATCGATCACTTCGCGCGCGGTGAAGGCGGTGCAGCCTGCCAGCAATGGCAGCTTGCCGCGCATCTGCTGGCCAACGGCGGTAAACAGGCGCTTGCGTTCCGCCGGTGAAAGGCTGGGCCATTCGCCGGTGGTGCCGGCGATCACCAGTCCGTGCATGCCTTCGCCGTGCAGCCATTCGAGCAGCCGGCCCAGCCCCTTGAGGTCCAGGTCGCGGGCGGCGTCGAACGGTGTCGTGATGGCCGGAATATAGCCGCGCCAATCGACGCGGGATCGCTTGTTCGTCAAAACGCGGACACCCCCAAGAATGCGTGGCCGGCGCGAAATACGAGGCGCCGGTTACCCTGTGTTGCGACGTTCCGGCATTCGCGGCAAGGGCAACGAAAGGCGAATATCATTGCGCATTTTGCAAACATGGCGCAGTTTGTTCGCCAGCAGAGCCTGAACGGCCACAGCAGAACAATCCGGGGAGCACGCGATCATGTGGGATAACGCCCTTCACTATTTCTACGAAGCCGCCAGCCTCGGTTCGATGCGGCTGGCCAGCGACAAGATCGGTGTCGCGGTGTCGTCGATCAGCCGGCAGATCGCCCAGCTGGAAACCGAAATGGGCATCGCGCTGATCGAACGGGGGCGCCGTTCGATCCGGCTTACCGATGCGGGGCGGCTGGCGTTCGAATATCATCGCAACCAGATGTCCGATCGCGAAGCGCTGATGAATCAGTTGCAGGAACTGCGCGAGGTGAAGACCGGGCGGATCGATCTGGCGGTCGGCGAAGGGTTTCTGGGCGCAGCCTTCACCGCGATCATCGATGGGTTTCAGCGGCGCAATCCCGGCATTGCCGTTACCGTGACCAGCGGCACCACCACCGATCTGGTGCGGATGGTGCTGGAGGATGAAGCGCATATCGGCATGATTCTCCACACGACCAACGAACCGAAGATCCGTACGCGGGCAACCGTTTCGCAGCCGCTGATGGTGCTGTGCGCCCCCCGCCACCCGGCCGCCGCCATGCCGTCGCTCACGCTGGCGGATCTGGCCGGGTTCGAATTGTGCCTGCCGCCCAAGGGCTTTCGCATCCGCACGATCCTGAACGACGCCGAAAAGCGCGCGCAGACCTATCTGGAACCGCGGCTGGTGACGACGTCGCTGCAGATGATGCGCGATGCGGCCAAGGCGGGCCGGGCGGTGACGGTGCTGCCGCGCATTTCGGCGCTGACCGAGATCGAGGAAGGTTCGCTGGTCGCCCGTCCCCTGCTGGAGGCCGAACTGGAAGAAAGCACGATCAGCCTGATCCACCGGCTTGGCCGTCAGCTCGATGGCGCGCCGGCGCGGCTGCTCGGTATCCTGGAAGCCAAGCTCAAGACATGGACGAAGGCGGATCAGGCCGTCGAGGCGGCCTGATCCATCTCAGGCGGTGGCCAGGGTGGCCTTCGCCGTTTTCGGCCACAGCGCGCACACGGCGATCGCTACGGCGGCGTCGATCGCCATCGCGATCAGGCCATGGTCCCATTGCGGCAGGATCTGGTTCCACAGCGCCTGCGCCTGCGGCAGCAGCAGCGCGCAATAGCCGGCGACGATCCCGGCGAACACGCCGCCAGCATGCGCGCGCGGCCACAGGAATGCCAGGAACACGCCCGGCGCCAGCATCCCGATCGCGGCATAAGCCGACAGGCCGATCTCGACGAGCGACTTCGATCCGCCCAGCGTCAGCCACACGGCGATCCCGGCGAAGGCGACCATTGATATGCGGGTGATCAGCAGGGTCTGCCGTTCGGACATTGCGGGGCGCAGCGGCAGCACGACGTTGCGGCTGAAAATCGATCCCGCCGTCAGCAGCAGCACCGATCCGGGCACCAGCGCCAGCAGACAGGCGGTGCCGGCGAACAGCCCCACCGCCCAGGCCGGATAGCTGTCCGCCACGAATTGCAGCAGCACGGCGTTGGTGTCGCCGCCCGCCGGTTGCGTGCCCGCCAGCAGCGCGCCGAAACCCAGCAGGATGATGAAGAAATAGGATAGCGAATATAGCGGCTGCCAGATGGCGTTGCGGCGGATCGTCGCTTTGCTGCCGGCAGCAAAGCACAGCTGGAACATGTGCGGCAAAATCCAGTTGCCCAGCGCCACATTGAGCGCGGATGTCATCAGCCAGGTGCTGGACAGGCCGGCGTCGGGTTGCAGGCCGGGGAATTGGCCGATGCCGGGATGGGTGTCCTGCGCCAGCCGGTACACGTCGAGCATCGACGCGGCCCCCACCTTGGACGCGACGGTGGCGCACAGGCCGATGACGATCAGCACCATCAGCACGTCTTTCACCCCGGCGGCGAACGCAGCCGAGCGCAGACCCGCGAAATAAACGAACGCGAGCATCACCGTGGCGGCGATCAGGGCGGCGATCAGCGGCGATACCTCCGGCCCCAGGGTCAGCCGTACGATCAGGCTCAACGCCACGATCTGGATCTGGACATATACGACGAGCGCGGCGATCCCCGATACGCCCACCACCATGCCGAGCCACGTCGCCTTATAGTGGGTCGCGAAGAAATCGGCCTGCGTCACCAGATCATATTTGCGCCCGGCTTCCCAGATGCGCGGCATCAGCCAGTAACCCAGCGTCGCCGACAGCGAGACCGAACAGAACGCCAGATAGGCCGGCGCGCCATAGGCCCATGCAAAGCCCGAAATGCCGAGCACCGCAAAGGTGGTGTAGATTTCGCCGGCGTTCAGAAACCAGAAGATCAGCACGCCGAAACGGCGCCCGCCAACGGCCCATTCCGCCATCGTCTTTGCGCGCGCCTGCCGCTGGCCATAGAGCAATGCGCCGGCCATCGTGCCCAGCACGACGCACAAGGTGAGGGCGAGAATCAATGGAGGTCACCCGTGCGGCGCGTGGCGGCTTCGTCTTCGGGCGGCTCGATCGCGCTGTCGATCCTGAAGACGATGGCGATGATGGTTGACGCGATGACGATCCCCACCATCTGCCACACCATCGGGAAGGGCAGGCCGAACGGCCGCCACGCGATATCGTTGACGACGGGCACCATCGCCACCTGCCAGATGAAAGGCAGCAGCAGCAGCCAGCGATGCGCATAGCTGCGTGGCGCGATCTTGGTATCGTCAGTCATGCAATCGCCCTTTGAATGCCCGTGATCGCCAGCTCTTCGGCCAGCTTGTGTCCCTTGTCATCGGCCAGCGCCGCCGTGCGCAGCCGGGCCAGCCCGTTGGCATCCACGTACGGCAGGTGCGCCATCAGCGTTTCGAAATTGGCGAGGCCGCGTTCGAACGTGTCGCCATAGCCCTTCACCAGCCCCTGCGCGCGCGCCACTTCGGTGGCGAGGGGAAGGTCGCGCGCGGCAGTCTGGCTGATCAGGCCCAGCCAGTCGTCGATCCGTGCCTGTTCTTCGCTGTAGCGCAGCGAAGAACGCCGCATCCGCCGCATGCCCGCCAGCAGGCGCAGCATCAGGAACCAGCGCAGGCTGGTCGTTTCCACATGCCGCCCTTCGCGGAACAATGGCGCCAGCAGCTTCGACAGCCTCGGGCTGCCCAGAATGAAGCGCCCGATTGCCGCCGGCAGCGTTTCGCACACTTCGCGCAGGCGCGGGTGCATATATTCGGTCACGCCGACGATCTGATCGGCCTTGGCGCGCACCTCATGGCGCACCCGATCGAACCGGCTGGCGCGGATCTTGAGGTCGGCCACGCGGATGGTGTCCTCATAACTCATCCACAAGGCCAGGTGCCGCGCGGTTTCCGCCGTCAGCGTCGCATCGCCAAACGCCGCAATCGGCGCCAGACGATCAAGATAGAGGCCGGCATAGGCCGCGTCCTGATAATCGGTCAGCCGGGCCACGCCATGCAGTGCATTGGCTTGCGCGGCCGCCGGCAGCGTCGCCACCCGCGCGGCCAGCGCCCGGCCGGCGGCGGTCGTCGGCTGCGGCAGATCATTTTCGGCGACTGGCGGCAGGCTGTTCTGGCCCGCACCGGCGGCCTGAAATCCGGCGTCGAACCCGCGCAGATTGCTGTCGATCGCGATCCCGCTGGCCCGGATCGCGGCTTCGAACGCCGCGCGCTCGAACGGCAGCGCGCCGCTTCCGGCCAGCGCGCCGAACATGATCGAACTGATCACGCTGCCCGATGCCTCGGTCGTCGCTTCCATGTCGAAGCCGATGAAACGCCGCGCCCGTTCCTCGCACGCCGCCGCGATCCGTTCGCTCGATGCCCGGCCATCGGCCATCGATGCTTTCTCGGAAATCGCGAAGATGCGGTGGGTCGATCCGATCAGGGTGGTGCGGTCCTTGGTCACGAACCCGCGCAAAATCGCCCGGCCGGCTTCCATCAATTCGGATGCGATGACGATATCGACGTCGCCCGGCACCGGCATCAGCGCCAGCACGGGATCAGCGGAGACGGTCAGCGGCACCATTTCCACATAATAGACGGTCGATCCGGTCCGCTGCGCGACACCCGGCACCGATGTGCCCTGCGCGCGCCAGCCGGCATGCTTGGCCAGATCGAGGATCCAGTCGGCCAGGACGCCGCCGCCTTGCCCGCCAAGGGCAAGGATGGCCAGGGTGATGCGTTGCCGGGTCATTGGGCCACGACCTTTCCGATAATTCCATCGTCACCCTGAACTTGTTTCAGGGGCCACCGTGCGACAGGCGCGGACGGCGCGTGCGGAAGGATGGATGCTGAAACAAGTTCAGCATGACGGGTGGGGGAGTAGGGGGGGCGCACCACGTCACTATTGTCGCCACACCCCTCATCGTCACCCTGAACTTGTTTCAGGGGCCATCGTGCGACAGGCGCGGACGGCGCGTGCGGAAGGATGGATGCTGAAACAAGTTCAGCATGACGGGTGTTTGTGGTGTGCCGAGCCGGCATCATCAAAACGCCCTCATCGCGCGCGCCGCGTCCATCCGCCGCTGCATCCACCCGATCACCGCGCCGTTCAGCCGCTGCTTCACCCGATCCCACCGGCTGGGGTTGGTCACGATGCTGGCGCGGTAGAAACTCGGGCACAGCACGGCGGCATGGCTCGCCTCGCCGCACAGGCCGCAGCCGACACAGCTATTGTCGACATGGGCAATGGGATCGCGCCGCAGCGGATCGGGGTTGGGCTTGATCGTCAGCGACGGGCAGCCGGACAGGCGGATGCAGCTATGGTCGCCCGTGCAGGTATCGGGATCGACGCCGAACCGTTCACGCACCACGCGTTTGCCGGCCTTCATCGCCTTTGCCAGCACCGGCTTTTCGCGGCGCTGCTTGTTCAGCATGCATTCCGATGATGCGACGATGACCTTGGGGCCTTTGGTGTCGGTCGTCAGCGCTTCCTCCAGCGTGTCGCGCATCCGTTTGATGTCGTAGGTCCGGTCGATCGTCCGCACCCAATCCGCGCCCACGCCGCGCACCGCGCGTTCGATCGGGTGGTTGGTCGTGCGCACCGGATTGGTCGCGCGGGACGACAAGATATCCTGCCCGCCCGTCGCCGCCGAATAGCCATTGTCGACGATCAGGGTGACGGTATCGTCCTTGTTGAACACCGCATTGCCGATGCCGGACGTCAGCCCGTTATGCCAGAAACCGCCATCGCCCATGATCGCGATCGCGCGCTTGCCATCGGGGCGAAACGCCGATGCCCCCGCCGGTCCCAGCCCATAGCCCATCGTCGTATTGCCGATGCTGAACGGCGGCAGGATGGAAAACAGGTGGCAGCCGATATCGGCGGATACATGGCTTGGCCCCAGTTCGCGTTCGACCAGCTTCATCGCGGTGAAGATCGGCCGTTCGGGGCAGCCGGTGCAGAAGCCCGCCGGGCGTTGGGGAATTTCCTGCGGCGTCACATTGGGGGCGGGCAGCGCGGCTTCGGCGGGCGCGATCGCCGGCGCCCACTGCCGCAAGAACTGCGCGACGCCATCGCGCAGCACCGCGCCCGAATATTCGCCAGCGCGTGGCAGCACATCCTTGCCGATGATCCGTGTCTGGATATCGGCCTTGCGTAGCATTGTGTTCAGTTCATGTTCGATGAATTCGGGCTGGCCCTCCTCGACGATCAGCACCGCCGATTTACCCCGGCAGAATGCGGCCACCTCTTCCGGAATCAGCGGATAGGTGACGTTCAGGCAATAGATTGGCAGTTCCGCATGGCCGTCGGCATCCGAAAGCCCAATCAGTTCCAGCGCGCGGTTCAGCGTGTTGAACAGCCCGCCCTGCACGATGATGCCGATATCGCCCGCCGCCGGGCCGAAGCGTTCGTTCAACCTGCGATCGCGCACGAATTGCACCGCTGCCGGCCAACGGCGTTCGATCTTTTCAATTTCATGCAGGAAGTTGGCGGGCGGCAGCACGATCCGGTCGGTATCGCGGCGCGGGCTGTTGGCCGCATCCCCCACTGTCATCGGCGGGCGCACATTGTCTTTCGCGGTGAAGCTGCCGGTGACGTGGCAGGCGCGCACCCGCAATTCCAGCATGACCGGCGTGTTCGACGCCTCCGACAGCTGGAACCCTTTTTCCACCATGTCGACGATGCTGGTCAGGTTGGGGCGCGGATCGAGCAGCCACATCTGCGATTTCATGGCGAACGCGTGGGTGCGTTCCTGCATGATCGACGAGCCTTCGCCATAATCCTCGCCGACGATGATCAGCGCACCGCCCGTCACCCCGCCCGATGCCACGTTCGACAGGGCATCCGACGCCACATTGGTGCCGACCACCGATTTCCACGCGACGGCGCCGCGCAACGGGTAGTTCACCGATGCCGCCAGCATCGCGGCGGCGGTTGCCTCGCTCGCGCTCGTTTCGAAATGGACGCCCAGTTCGCGCAGCAAGGGATCGGCGTCGGCGAAAACGTCCATCAAATGGCTGATCGGCGATCCCTGATAGCCGCCGATATAGGCGACGCCGGCCTGCAACAGCCCCTTGGTGACGGCCAGGATGCCCTCGCCTTCGAACGTCTCGCCCGCGCCGATGCGCAGCTTTTCGACTTCCTTCTTGAATGACCGCTCAGCCATCGGTTCAGCCCGCGACGAGCGCGAGCACGCGCAACGGGCTGCCCGAACCGCCCTTGATCTTCAGCGGCGCGGCCACGATCACCGCACCCGTCGCCGGCAGCAGATCCAGATTTTCCAGGCATTGCAGGCCGTAGCGCCCGGCCGCGTGGAACAAAGTGTGCGCGGGGTAGGGCGGGGTCAGCAGATGGGCTTGCCCTGCATCGGTGCCGATCGTCTCCACCCCCAGTCCGTGCGCGTCGCGCTGGTCGACCAGGAATTGCACGGCCTCGGTCGATGGTCCGGGCGTGTGTGCGCCATCCTCGCGGCGGTTGGTGTAATCGTCCACCGAACGCTTCGACCAGTCGGTGCGCAGCAGCACCCAGTGGCGCGGGGGAATGCGGCCATGCTGGGCTTCCCAGGCCTCGATATCGGCCACGGTCAGCAGATAATCGGGATCAGCGGCGCATTTGTCCGCGATGTCGATCACCACGGCGGGGGCGACGAAATCGGCGGGCGGGGCGGTATCGACCGCGTTATGGGGCAGATCCTTGCCCGTCACCCAGTGGATCGGCGCGTCGAAATGCGTGCCGGTATGTTCGCTGACGGTGAAGTTGTTCCAGTACCAGGCGACGCCGCGATCGTCGTAGCGGCTGATCTCTTCCACCACGAAGGGCGAACATTGGCCGAATTCCGGGGGCAGCACCAAGGTCGGCGTGTCGGGGGACAGCGTCTGCGTCAGGTCCACCGTGCGGATCGCGCCGCCGGCGATGCCCTGCGCGAGGGCGGTGAGGATCTGGCTTGCGTCGCTGCCCATGCTCGTCTCTCCAATATTTGTGCGGGTCAGAATGTCATATTAACTTGCATATGCAACCATTATATCGTTGCCTGCGCCGCAAGAGAGGGAACGAAATGGGTATCAAGCAGAGTGACAACCGCAAGCTCGGCGATCCGGGCACTGCCGACTTCCAGCTCGACAAATATCCCTTCTACCTGCTCAACCGCGCGGTCAGCCGCTACAACCGCCTGATCGAAACCCGCCTGCGCGCGATCGCGATCGACGTTCCCACCTGGCGCGTGCTGATGATCCTTGGCGAAATGGCCCCGCGCAGCATCGGCAACATCGCCGAATCCGCGGTGATCAACCTGTCGACGATGATGCGGATCATCGAACGGATGCGAAACGCGGGCCTCGTCGCCACCGCACCCAATCCTGATGACGCCCGCGTCACCGATGTCTTCCTGGCGCCAGCCGGCGAAGAAAAGCTGGCCAGCGCCCGCACCATCACAGCACCGGTCTATGCCCGTCTGATCCACGGTTTTTCCCCGCGCGATTTCGATCGGCTGGTGGCGCTGCTCGACAAATTACAGGGCAATCTCGACATGATCAGCGGGGCGGAGTAGCCGCCCAGTCGGCCGTCGCCTTCTCCAGCACCGCCAGCGGCACCGGCCCCGATTCCAGCACGAGATCGTGGAACTGGCGCACGTCGAAGGCCGGCCCCATCGCCTTGCGCGCCGCTTCCCGCGCCGCGACGATGCGGTTGGCGCCCACCTTGAAACTGCACGCCTGCCCCGGATAGACGGCGTAGCGGGTCACTTCGCGCTCGGTTGCCAGCGGTTGTTCGCCGGCATTTTCGACCATCCACCGCACCGCCTGATCCTTGGTCCAGCGTTCATGGTGGATGCCGGTATCGACCACGATCCGCGCCGCGCGGAACAGTTCGGACTGGAGATAGCCGATCCGCCCGAACGGATCATTTTCGAAGACGCCCAGTTCATCCGCCACCTGCTGCGCATAAAGCGCCCACCCTTCGGTATAGGCCGAAAAGCGGACCATCTTGCGGAACAGTGGCATTTCCGGCGCATGGGCCAGCACGCTGTACTGGAAGTGATGGCCGGGCACGCCTTCGTGGTGCGTCAGCGTCGGCAGCCGCCAGGTGGCATGTTCCGCCGGGTCTTTCAGGTTGAGCGAATAGATGCCCGGCTGGCCGGGCGCGCCTTCGGCATAGAAGGCACCGGGTGCGCCCGCCTCGATCGCCGGCGGGATGCGCCGAACGACGATCGGATTGACCGAAACATTGCCGAACGCCTGCGGCAGCCGCCCGATCACATTTTTCAGATGCCCTTCGGCCAGCGCGATCAGTTTGGCCCGCCCGGCATCATCGTCGGAAACCAGGAAGCGGGGGTCCTTGTTCAGCGCCGCGATACGCTGACCGACACTGCCGTGGCTCATCCCTTGCGCCTTCAGCAGCGTGTCGATCTCGGCGATCAGTTCGCGGCATTGGGCAAGGCCCACTTTGTGCAGGTCGCCCGGTGCGATCGCGGCCGTCGTGTTCGATCGGACAGCCGCCGCATAATAAGCGTCGCCATCGGGCAGGCGCCACACGCCGGCGGTATCGACGGCCTTGGGGGCCACGGCTTCCAGCGCGGCGATCTGGCGGGAAAGGGCCGGGGCGATACGGTCGCGGAAGATCGCGGTTGCGCGTGGGGCATAGTCGCCAAGGCCTTTGGCCGAGATCCGCGAAAGCGCAGGCGCGATCAATGCCGATTGCAATGGGGCGCCGTCGCGCAGCCCTTTGATCTGGGCGATCGTCTTTTGGATGACGAAGTTGGGCGGGATGACGCCGATGCCCGCGTCATGACGGATGCGATCGCTTTCCTGATCGAGTGCGGTGGCCAGCGCGACAAGGCGGGACAGCCACGCGTCGGCATCTGCCTTGGTTTCGATCGGATGGCGGCTGCCGATGAAATCGGGCAACCAGTAATAAGCGCCGTTCATCTGGCTGACGACATAGGGGCTGGGGCGCAGATTGCCGTCGACATAGCCGTAGCGGCCGAGAAGATCGGCAAACGTGTCATAGACGAAGCCGGCAACGTCATAATCAAGCGCGGCACGCGGGCCGAGCGCCGCGCGATCGATGCGGCCGAGATCGGCGCGGGCCAGCGCGATTGCGGCCTTGTCACCTGCGAGGGCGGCAAGCGAACGATCGTCGAGACGCGCCCGAAGCCCGGCATTCGCGCCGACGTCATAATTGTTGGCGGTCGCCTCTTCGGGCGAACGGCGGAGATAGGCGTCGGCATGGCGTTGGAGCATGGCGTTCAGCGCAGCGTCGCTTGAGCCGAGGGCGAATGCGGCCCGCGGTCCGCCGACGATCCCGAACAATGCCCCGGTCGCCGAGGCCTCAAGAAAACGGCGACGGTTGATCATGGCATTCTCCGGCATATCAGGTGGACGCCCTTCGGAAAGGCGTTCGAAAGGAAAGGGAAGGGCGGCCCCATACGGGACCGCCCAACAAGGGACTCGTTAGAACTTGTATCCGACGTTCACGCCGATGCGGCGATAGGACGGTTCAACCTGAACGCCCGAGTAGAACGCCTTGTCATAGGCGTTGGCGTAGTATTTTTCCTTGAACAGGTTTTCGACGTAGAACGTAACGTTGAAGTTTTCTTCTTCGACGCCGAGGCGCAGGTTCACGTTGTGGTAGCTTGGCGCCCAGAACGGCGAGTCCGCATAGAGATAGCCGAAGGGGTGCGACAGCGTACGGCTGCGATAGTTCCATTCGATGCGGCCAAAGGCATCGAAACGATCCGTGATCGGCTGGGTGTATTGGGTCTGGGCGCCAAATGTCCACTTGGGCGCGTTCACCAGCTGACGCCCGGAAATGTTCAGCGTCGTTCCGTTGATGAGTGCGTTCGGATAATCCTTGAACTTGGTATTGTTGTAGCCAATCTGGCCCGACAAGCTCCATTGCGTCGTGATCTTCGCATCGAAGCTGCCTTCGACGCCGTAGCTTTCAGCCGATGCCGCATTGGCGATGCCGCTGATGCTGCGGAACTGGCCGTTATCATTATACTGGAAATTGACCGTCTGCTGGACGTTCTTCCAATTCATGTAAAAGCCGGTGATATCGACGCGAACGCGCCGGTCGAACAGATCGAACTTGGTGCCAAGTTCATAGTTCCACAGCGTTTCCGGATCGAATTCGTTGCGCAGGAAACCGTTCGAGCTGGTTTGGGTGCCGCCCGACTTGAAGCCACGCGATGCCGTCGCGAAGACCAGCCAGTTCGGGTTGGCCTTGTAGCTGAGCGTGAACTTTGGCGAAATGTCTTCGAAATCGGCCGAGCGATCGTTGACGTCGGTGACAGCCGCGTTCGAACGGACAACCGAGTCATTGCGCGTCTTTTCCCACGAATATCGGATACCCGCGGTGAAGGACAGACGATCGGTGAAGTTCAGCGTTCCCTGACCGAACAGCGCGAAATAACGGGTCGCGCTCTTGGAATCGAGACCGGTGACTTCCAGCCCTTCGCACGGCAAACCGCCAGGGCAGGCGAAGGTGATTTCCGAACCGTTGAAGGTGCTCTGGTCGGTGACGCCGGAGTCCTTGCCGTATGCGGTGCCGATGCTCCAATCGAGGAAGTTCTTGCCATTCGATTGCAGGCGAACTTCGCCGCTGGTCGATTTGCGGGTGAGCTTCAGATCTTCGTAAAAGAAGTCGCGGCTGCCGCCATCGACGTCGCCATAGTTGAAGACATCAGCCTTCAGATGGCCAACCACGGCGGTCAGTGTCGCGACATCGAGATCCCACTGCAGGCGCGACGTCATATAATCATATTTGGTGCCGACGCTCTGTGGACGATTGAAGTTCACGCGATTGTCGTTTTCGGGGAAAAAGCCCACACCATCGGGATCGCCGACATAGCCGGCGGGCAAGCCGTAATAGGCACCGGCCCAGGTGCGGGTGACGAACCCGGTCGGCACGCCGGCGCGCATGCCCAGCGTTTCCTTCGAATAGTTGTAGAGGAAATCCCAGGTGATGGCGTCGGTTGGCGTGAAACGGGCCTGGATACGGCCGGTGTAGAATTTGCTGTCGTTGCCGCCGCCGATCGGGTTGATATTCTTGATGTTGCCGTCGGACTTTTCATACTGGCCCGACGCGCGAACGGCGAGGATGCCATCGATGATCGGTACGTTCAGCGCGCCCTGCACACGCTTCGTATCGAAGCTCGAATAATCGAGCGCGAGTTCGCCCTCGAACTGGTTGACCGGCTTCTTGGTGCTGACGTTGATGGCGCCACCGACCGAGTTGCGGCCGAAATAGGTGCCCTGCGGACCGCGCAGAATTTCGACCCGTTCCAGATCGACGATCTGCGGGTTGCTGGTGGCCGCCGAAATGTTGAAATCGTCGATATAAAGCGCGGAGGTAGCCTGACGCACGTCGGCATAGGGGTTCAGCTGGTTGGAGATACCGCGGATCGCCAGATCCTTGCGGTCGCGCGAGCCGTTGGACTGGAAGCTGACGTTTGGCGTCAGCGCGAAATAATCCTCGACGCTCTGGACGTTCTGCTTCTTGAGCGTATCCGCCGTGACGGCGGTGATGGCGATCGGCACGTTCTGGATCGATTCCGAACGGCGCTGTGCCGTGACGATGATATCGTCCGGATTGGCGGCGCCAGCTTCCTGGGCGGCCGCCGGTGTAGCCGCGATGCCCGCCGCCAACGCGATCAGTGCGGTCCGCCCGATAAAGCGGTTCGCGCCGTTAAATTTGGATGCACCCGTCATAGTTTCAAAATCCCCTTCGTACGCCCCGGAGACTGCTCCGTTGGCACCGTGTTCCTCATGTGTTTTGTGGGAGGCGTTCTGCCTGGAACGCCGCCTTATTTGTTCATTTGGTCCAGCATTGCGGATCGAGCGGTTCCTTCGCCGGATCCAGCGTATGGCGAACGAGGACGATCGACGCGATCTTGCCACCGCGCAGCACCGCGTGACCGGCGGCGAGCGCGCAACCCACCTGGCCATCGCGACGTGAACGGATCACGTGGTAATTATAGATGAGGCCATCCTTTTCGAAGACCTCCTTGAACGGAACGACGATTTCGACATCGCTGCCGCTGGCCTGAATTTTCTGAAAATGCGTCGCCCATTGGTCGACGCCATTGATCACGGTGCGGCCTTCCAGCACCAGCGTTGCATCCGGCGTGAAGTGGCGGGCGAAATTTTCCGGGGTGTAGGCGCCCGGAGTCTTGAATGCCTGGTTCCACCAGATGAACATCTTTGAAAGCGCATCGGTTGCAGGCTTTTCGGCTTGCGCAGGAGCAATGAGGCCGAATGCGGCCACGGCTGCGCAAGCAAGAACGGTAAGCTTTCTCATGATCGCAAGCCCCCTCAATATCATGACCCAGACCGCTTGGTGCGGCGTCTTGTTGGAGGGAGTGTCGATCAGTTACAGTGTTGTTGCAACGGCATTACAAAGTCGAGATCATTGCGTGAAACGCAAATAAGCGCAGGTGCGTTGTTCCGGCCTGCCGCGATGCGGCTCCATGTTGCGAACGCAGCGAAAGCCACCCCGAATATGGCATCGCCGCCGCGACACGGGGGTCACGGCGGCGAATTGTTTCACGCGGGTCGGCCAGGTGCTGCTGTCAGCGATCGATCCGCGCCGGATCGCTGTCGTCGCGATAGATCGTCCCGCCTTTCATGACGAAGCCGATGCCGCGCAATGCGCTGATATTCTTCGTCGGATCGGCCGGCATGGCGACGATGTCGGCGTACTGGCCGGCCCGAATGCGGCCGACATCCTTGTCGAGGCCAAGCATCCGCGCTGGTTGGATGGTCGCGGCCTGCAAGGCTTGCAGCGATGTCATCCCGGCTTTCACGTAAAGTTCGGCCTCGGCCACGGTGGCCGTGGTGCCATCATTGGGTTCGTAGGGGAATTGATCGGTGCCGAGCGCGACGTTGATCCCCATTTTGACGGCCTTTTGCATCATCGCCCAATGATCTTTCCCCGTGGATGCGACGCGATCGAGATACCAGTCGGGCGAGCCGATCTTCTTGTAGAATTCATAAGCGCCGGGTTGGCTGACGACCATCGTCGGCACCAGCCAAACGCCCTTGGCCTTCATCTGCTTCAGCACCTCATCGTTGAGGTGATAGCCATGTTCGAAGCAATCGATGCCAAATTTCAGGGCCTGAAGCGCTGCTTCGGTGGAGCCGTTATGCGCCGTCACCTTGACGCCGTTGCGATGGGCGACTTCGATCAGTGTCGACAATTCATCGTCGGTCATCGGCGCGGCGGAGATGCTGCCATGGGTATCGGAAATGCCACCGGAAATGGCGATCTTGATCCAGCTGGCGCCGCGCTTGATCTGCGTGCGGGCGGCTTTTGAAAATTCGGGGGCGCCATCGACTTCGAGGAACCCATGGCCACCAGTGGGTACGATCAACTCGCCGGCGGATTCGATGCGTGGCCCGACAGCCTGGCCCGCAGCGATGGCGCGCTTCAATGCGAAGTCGATCCCATGATCTTCGGCCGTCAGCCGCACTGTCGTCACCCCGGCCGCCAAGGTCAGGCGCGCGTTGTTCGCCATGCGCAGGGCTTGTTCGGCGTCGGTTTCGTTGATCAGTTCGTTGCCGTTCTTGCCCGGCAACTTGAGACCGAAATGGACGTGCATGTTCATCAGGCCGGGGGCAAGCCATTTGCCGTCCATCGGCACAACCCGTGCGCCGGCCGGCACCGTAACCGAGGCGGCAGGGCCGACCTGGACGATCCGTTCGCCTTCGATCAGCACGGTTGCGTTGGTAATGGGCGCGCCGCCGTCGATCGCGACGACGTTCCCGCCGACAAGAGCGGTGACGGGCTTGGCCGGGGTCTGCGCGAACGCGGACGCCGCAAACGCAACCGACGCCGCCAGTGCGATGGTGAAACGCGAATATTTCATGCTGACCCCTCAGATAGGACGCGCCGGAAGGTGGACCCCGATGGCGATTACGGGATGAATATTGGCGGAATGCGGCTGTGCGGCACAATGCGCAAGCGTCCGCGATATCATTGCGGCAAATGCAACATATCTGACATAATGTTCCGTATTGAACAAGAAACTCCCCGAATTGCGTGTGAATCCGCGCTTGAAGACGCGCATCCCGACACCGCAATGGTGTGGCCGTTCGGATTGCATTTTCCTTCTTCTCCAGCAGGATTGGCCGGAAAGCACTTAAAAGGACGAGCGATATGCGCGACGATCAATCCGGTTTTTCGCGACGGCACGCGCTGGGGCTGATGGCGGCGAGTGCCGCCGTGCCATTCGCGCCGGCCATTGCGCGGGGTGAGGATAGTTCGGCGCGGTTGCGCACGCTGCTGGAGGCGAGCGAGGCGGCCGATGCAGCACTTGACCCACTGGCGACGGCCGGCAAGGGCGGGCCGATCTTTGTCGATCCGCTGAGCGATTTTTACGCGACGACGTTGCGCGCGAACAAAACCGGCGAACTGGCGACCCTTGGCACCATAGACCGGAATGCGCTGCCGCCGGCGGATCAAATCGCTTACGACGTATTCGATTATCGGACGCGACAGACGCTGGAACTGTTCGAAAGCGGCCTGTTCGAAGTCCAGCGCAAGGCGCCGCTGGATGCGTCGTTCGGATTACAGGTGGAGCTGCCTGATTTCGTTTCGGGTGCGGGCGCCCCTTTTGCCACCGTCAAGGATTATGAAGACGGGCTGAAGCGGCTCGAAGGGTTTGCCGGTTTTCTGGATAACAGCATCGCGCGATTGCGGCTGGGGCTGGCCGAGGGATATGTTCAGCCCAAGGTGATCGTGGCGAACGTGATCGCGCAGGTCGATGCGATGCTGGCCTTGCCGCTGGAAGACAGCCCATTCTATGCGGCGGTCAAGCGGATGCCGGATGCGATGTCGGCTGCGGACAGGGCACGGCTTACCGCCGCCTATCGCACGGTGATCGCGGATCGCGTCTATCCGGGCTATCGCTTGTGGCAGCGATATTTGCGCGACACCTATCTGCCGGCGGCGACCGACGCGCCGGGGCGCTGGGCGATGAAGGATGGCGCGGCGCTGTACGCCCGCGATCTCGCGCGCCATACAACGACGCAGCGTTCGGCTGACGACATCCATATGTTGGGTTTGAGCGAGGTGGCGCGCATTCGCGGCGAGATGGAGGCCGTGCGCGCGAAGGTCGGCTTCAAAGGCGATCTGAAGGCTTTTTTCGAACATGTCCGCACCGATCCGCAATATTATTATACCAAGCCGGATGAGCTTCTGGCGCGTTTCAAGGCGATCGAAGCGAAGATATGGCCGGCCATCCCAACGCTGTTCCACGATCGGCCGAAGGCGCCGTTCGAGGTGCGTCCGTTACCCGCACTCGGCGATCAGCGGGGCACCGGCTATTATCGTCCGGGCGCACCGGATGGCGTTTCACCGGGTATCCTGTTTTTCAACATGTCGATGCTGAACACCCGGCCAATTCCGACGCTGGAGACGCTGACACTGCATGAAGGCATTCCGGGCCATCATTTCCAGCTGACCCTGGCGCGCGAAAATACCGCCTTGCCGCCGCTGCTGCGCAATGGCGCGTCCACGGCCTATACCGAGGGGTGGGGGCTGTACGCGGAATCGCTGGGGCGGGAACTGGGGATGTTCGGTGATCCGATGCAGTGGTTCGGCCATCTCGATATGGAAATGCTGCGCGCTGTGCGGCTGGTGGTCGACACCGGCATCCACGCCAAGCAGTGGGGCCGTCAGCAGGCGATTGATTATATGCTGGCCAACACATCGATGGCGCCGCGCGATGTGGCGGTCGAGATAGACCGGTATATTTCCTATCCGGGCCAGGCCTGCGCCTACAAGATCGGCGAGCTGAAGTTTCGCGAACTGCGCGAACGGGCAACGAAGGCGCTGGGACCACGCTTTGACGTGCGCGACTATCACCATCAGGTGCTGGATACCGGCGCGCTGCCGATGGCGGTGCTGGAAGCGAAGGTGGATCGGTGGATCAAGGCTGGCGGCGGGTGGGGTTGATCCCCCCGTCCGCCGACCAATGATCAGGAGATGACGGCGGTGGCTTCGATTTCGAGCAGCGCTTCGTCTTCCATCAGCGCGCGGACCTCGACCACCGACATCACCGGGAAGTTGCGGCCCATCACCTCGCGATAGACCGCGCCAACCTGCTTGGCATTGGCGAGATATGCCTGCTTGTCGGTAATGAACCAGGTGAGGCGGACGATATGTTCCGGCCCGGCATCGGCCTCCGCCAGCACCGCCAGAATATTGCGCAGCGCCTGTTCGAACTGGCCGGCGAAATCCCTGGCGACAAAGGTTTCGGTTTCATCCCAGCCGATCTGGCCGGCGACGAAGATGGTGCGGCCGGCGGCCTCGATTCCATTGGCATAGCCCTTCGGACGTGGCCAGCCTGCGGGTTGCAATGTTCGCATGGTAGTTTTTCTTCCTGATTGACCGGCTTACTGCGCCTGAAGGGCTGCGCGCGCGATGACGATCTTTTGCACCTCGCTTGCGCCCTCGTAGATGCGCAGCGCGCGGATTTCGCGATAAAGGCGTTCGACCATCACACCCGATCTGACACCCATGCCGCCGAAGATCTGGACGGCTTTGTCGATCGTCGCCTGGGCGCTTTCGGTGGCGTGGAGCTTGGCCATCGCAGCTTCGCGGGTGATGCGCGGCTGCCCGTTATCTTTGGCCCATGCCGCGCGCAGGATCAGCAACTGGCTGGTGTCGTTGGCGAGGGCCATGTCGGCCAGCGCGACCTGAGTCATTTGCAGATCGGCGAGCGGTGCGCCGAACAGCTGGCGGGTCGACGCGCGGTGCATCGCTTCGTCAGCGGCGCGACGCGCGAAACCGAGGGCCGCCGCGCCCACGGTCGACCGGAAAATATCGAGCGTCGCCATGGCGATGCGAAAACCATCGCCCGCACCACCGAGCAGGTGATCGTCCGGAATGAAGCAATTGGTGAAACGCAATGTTGCCAGGGGATGCGGGGCGATCACGTCGATCCGTTCGACTATCTCGAAACCCGGCGTGTCGGTGGTGAGGACGAAGGCGGATAAACCCTTGGCTCCGGGCGCCTCACCGGTACGGGCGAACAGGGTGAGGACATCGGCGATGCCGCCGTTCGATATCCACGTCTTTTCGCCGTTGATCAGGTAGCCGCCGGCAACCTTCGTCGCGGTGGTGGCCATGGCGGCGACGTCCGATCCGGCTTCCAGTTCGGAGAGAGCGAATCCGGCGATCAGTTCGCCACGGGCGACGCGACGCAGATAGCGTTCGCGGATCACATCTGTCGCGAACAGGCTGATCGCGCCGGTGCCCAGTCCCTGCATCGCGAAGGCAAAATCGGCGAGGCCGGAATGGTAGGCCAGCGTCTGCCGCGTCAGGCAGAGCGAACGAACGTCGAGTTTTTCGGTCAGCCCGCCGAACGCGGCCGGCACGGCGAGGCGCAGCCAGCCGGCACGGCCGAGCAGCTTCACCAGCGTCCGGCAATCGGCCTCGACATCGCCGGTTTCGTGGTGGAGCGCCGCTTCATGCGTCTGGCACCAGCCCGACAGCCGCGTGTGGAGATCGCGATGATGCTGGTCGAGGAACGGCCAGTCGAGAAAGCTGGTGTCGGCCATGGTTCAATTCCCTTCGAAGACGGGCGTTTGCTTGGCCACGAAGGCATCATAGGCGCGGGTGAAATCCTGCGTCTGCATGCAGATCGCCTGCGCTTGTGCCTCCATTTCGATCGCGGTTTCGATGGAGACATTCCATTCGATGTTGAGTTGGGTCTTGGTCATCCCATGGGCGAAGGTGGGGCCGGCGGCGAGCGCGCGGGCGGTGGCGAGCGCTTCGTCGAGCAAGGCTTCGGGTTCGACGAGGCGGTTGTGGAAACCCCAGCGTTCGCCTTCATCGGCGCCCAGGGTGCGGCCGGTGAACAACAGATCGGACGCGCGGCCCTGGCCGATGATCCGGGGCAGGATAGCGCAGGCGCCCATGTCACACCCGGCCAGCCCGACGCGGGTGAACAGGAAGGCGACCTTGGCGCGCGGGGTGGCGATGCGCAGATCGGATGCCATTGCGATGATCGCGCCGGCACCCGCGCACACGCCGTCGATCGCGGCGATCACGGGCTGCGGGCAGCCGCGGATCGCCTTCACCAGATCGCCGGTCATGCGGGTGAAAGCGAGCAGTTCGGGCATCGCCATTTTCGTCAGCGGACCAATGATGTCGTGCACATTGCCGCCCGAACAGAAATTGCCCTCGGCGCCGGTGACCACCACCACCTTCACCGCCGGCACATAGACGAGCGCGCGGAAGGTATCGCGCAGTTCGGCATAGGATTCGAACGTCAGCGGGTTCTTCTGCGACGGCTTGTCGAGCGTGACGGTGGCGACGCCATCGGCGAAGGCCCAGCGGAAATGGGTGGGCGCAAAGGTGGTGGGATCGAACGTCATGCCTTGTTCCTTTCGACGGATGCGCGCACGCGATTGAGGCCGTCCAGCAACGCATCGATGTCGGCGTCGCTGAGATCGGACAGATATTGTTCCACCCAGCCTTCGTGGGCGGTGGCCATCGCCCGGAAATCGGCGCGGCCCTGCGCCGTCAGCCGGACGGTGATGCTGCGGCGATCGAGCTGGCTGGTGATGCGTTCGACATGGCCGTCATCGATCAGCCGCGCGACGACGGTGGTGACGTTGCCGCCCGATACGAGGAGCGCGGTCGAAAGTTCGCCCATCGTCAGCCCATCGGGTGCGCGGTCGAGGGTTGCCAGTACATCGAAGCGGGGGAGGGTGGTGTCGAACCGGTCGATCAGATTCTGGCGGATGCGCTTTTCGATCACCGTCGAGCAGGACAGCAAGCGGAGCCAGAGGCGGAGCGAACGCTTGGAATGCGGGGCGCCGCCATGCTTTTCGATGATCGGGGGAGGCGCGTCGCTCACATCACTTCTCCGCCGGCGATGGCGATCGCCTGCCCGGTAACGGAGCGGGCGGCATCGGAGACGAGCCACAGCACGGTGCCGGCTACTTCGTCGGGATCGATCAATCGTTGCTGGGGATTGGCGGCGGTGAAGGTGGCGAGGGCTTCGGCTTCGGAACGGCCGGTCTTCGCGACGATGCGGGCGACGGAGGTGCGGATGATATCGGTATCGGCGAAGCCGGGGCAGATCGCGTTGATCGTCAGCTTGTCACCGGAATTCTCCAAAGCCAGCGAGCGGGTGAGGCCCAAGAGGGCGTGCTTGCTGGCGGTGTAAGCCGTTACGTATGCGTAACCTTTCAGCGCGGCGGTGCTGGCGATGTTGATGATCCGGCCGCCATCCAGCACCTGCATTGGTCCGATCACCTGTTGGATTGCGTGGACCGCGCCCATCAGATTGACGTCGAGACACTGGCGCCAATCGGCGGTGCTGGTTCTGGCAAAGGGCGCCGACGGCGCGACGCCGGCATTGTTGACGAGGATCGCGACAGGGCCGGACGCCACGACAGCAGCCGCGAAGGCGCGTTCGACATCGGCGGGGTCGGCAACGTCGCACATAATCGCGCGCGCGTCGGGAAGGGCGGCTTCCAGCTTGGCCTGATCGCGGCCCATGATGGTGACGGCATGGCCGGCATCAAGCAGCGCGCGGGCGATGGCGAGGCCGATCCCGCTGCCGCCCCCCGTTACCACCGCATGCCTTGGTGTTTCGCCCATCATCCGTCCCCTCAGACCAGCATTGCCATCTGGGCTGCGCGTTCCAGATTCGTCGCCAGCTGTCGATAGCCGGCATCATAAGGCGGGGGGACGGGAGGTGCGGCGTAGCGCTGTTCGGCGGCTGCCCGCAGCGTCCAGTGCGGATCGATCAGATGCGGGCGGGCCAGCGCGCACAGATCGGCACGGCCGGCGGCAAGGATCGAATTGACGTGATCGACCTCGAAAATATTGCCCACCGCCATCGTCGCGCAATGCAGTTCGTTGCGGATCAGATCCGAAAATGGCGTCTGGAACATGCGGCCGTAAACCGGCTTCTGGTTCTTCGCGACCTGCCCGGCGGACACGTCGATCAGATCGGCCCCGGCGGCGATGAAGGCACGGCTGATTTCGACGGCTTCATCCGGGGTGACGCCCTGTTCGCCAACCCAGTCATGCGCGGAAATGCGCACGGCCATCGGCCGATCGACCGGCCAGGCGGCGCGCATCGCCCGGAACACTTCCAACGGGAAACGCAGACGATTTTCGAGGCTGCCGCCATATTCGTCGGTGCGCCGGTTCTGCACCGGGCTGATGAAGCCGGACAGCAGATAGCCATGGGCGCAATGCAGTTCGACCATCGCGAACCCGGTGTCGACCGCGCGGCGGGTGGCGGCGACGAATTGATCGCGCACTTCATCCATGTCGGGGCGGGCCATCGGCCGGGGCGTGGCGTTGCTTGCGCTCCACGCGACATCGGATGCGGCGATCAGATCCCAATTATCGGCGGCAAGCGGCTCATCCATCCCTTCCCAGCCGATGCGGGTGGAGCCTTTCGACCCCGAATGGCCGAGCTGGAGGCACATTTTCGCGCCGCTGCGTTCATGGGCGAAGGCGACGATGCGGCCCCAGGCGGCGGCCTGTTCATCGTTCCACAGGCCGGGGCAGCCCGGCGTGATCCGCCCGGTCGGGGAAACGCAGGTCATTTCGGTATAGACCAGCCCGGCCCCGCCCATCGCGCGGGCACCATAATGGACCATGTGAAAATCATTGGGCAGGCCATCGACCGCCGAATAGGTGGCCATCGGCGACACGACGATACGGTTGGCCAGCGTCATCCCGCGCAACTTGAACGGAGTGAACATCGGCGGGGTGGGGGTATCGCCGGTGACACCGGCACGTTCGGCAAACCAGCGTTCCAGCCCGGCCAGCCAGTGCGGATCGCGCAGCCGCAGATTTTCATGGCTGACCCGCTGGCTGCGGGTCAGCAGCGAATAAGCGAACTGGATCGGTTCGAACGGCAGGTAGCGATCGAGCGTTTCGAACCAATCGGTCGAGTTGCGCGCCGCACTTTGCAGCTTGAGCACTTCGAGCTGGCGGACCTCGCGATAATGGACGAGGCCTTCGGCCAGCGGCCGGCTGTCATCCCCCAGCACATCGGCCAGCTTGATCGCGTCTTCCAGCGCCAGCTTGGTGCCCGATCCGATCGAGAAATGCGCGGTGTGCGCGGCATCGCCGAGCAGGATGACGTTCTGATAATGCCAGTTGTGGCAGATCACGCGGGGGAAATTGATCCAGGCCGATCCGCGGATGTGCCGGGCGTTGGTCATCAGTTCATGGCCGCCCAGCCATGGCCTGAAAATATCCTCGCAGATACGGCAGGTTTCATCCTGGCTGAGATGTTCGAAACCGAACCGATCATAGGTTTCGGGATCGCATTCGACGATGAATGTCGAACAATCGGGCGAGAATTGATAGGCGTGCGCCCAGATCCAGCCCTGTTCCGTCTTGCGAAACAGGAATTTGAACGCGTCGAACTTCTGGTGCGTGCCGAGCCAGATGAAGCGGTTGCGCTTCACATCGATATCGACCTGGAAATGATCGGCATAGCGCGTGCGGAAGCGGCTGTTGAGGCCATCGGACGCGATGACCAGATCGAAATCGCGCAGCAGTTCCGATTGCGGATCGGCATCCACCTCGACCCCGTAGCGCAGATCGACGTCCAGTTCGGCGGCGCGGGCCTGGAGGATGTTGAGCAGGCGTTTGCGGCCGATGCCGATGAAGCCGTGGCCGCTGGAACTGACCTTGCTGGATTTTTCGCCATCGTGGATTTCGACGTCGATATCGTCCCAATGCGCCAGTTCGTCGATCATCGTTTGCGCGCTGACCGGATCGACCGCCTTCAGATTGTCCATCGTCTGATCGGAAAAGACGACGCCCCAGCCGAAGGTGTCGTCTGGCTGGTTGCGTTCGAACACGGTGATATCGTGGCCGGGATCCTTGAGCTTCATCGCGATGGCGAAATAGAGACCGGCCGGCCCGCCGCCCACGCACGCAATCCTCATGATCGGCCCTTCTTCGTAATGCTGGATATGACGGGAGGATAGGCCGATGGCGAGAAACTTCAAGCATGAAATATTTAAGATTGAAATATTGGGGTGGAGCGTGGGGATTCGGGAAGGCCGCTTTGTCGGGGGGAGTGGACGCTAGCCCTGTTTCCCCCCCCCCTCCCTGGAAGGGAGGGGCTGGGGGTGGGTGTCGCCGCAGGCGATCAGCGCATAGGCCGGGGAAGCTCGCTTCGCTCGCGACCCACCCCCGACCCCTCCCTTCCAGGGAGGGGAGAGGGACGCGGGGATGACGGTCGATAGGAAAGCGCACGCGCCGAGGGCGATGCCGGCGGGTCCAGAAAGGCAGGATTTGGGGGCGCGGGCTTGAAGGGCGGCCGGTTGCCACCCTTCGGCGGCCTATAGTGTCGCTTCGATCGCGCGGGCGGCGTGGTCGGGGTCTTCGGCCTGGGTGATCGGGCGGCCGATCACCAGCACCGATGCGCCGGCGTCGAGGGCGGCGCGCGGGGTCATCACGCGTTTCTGATCGCCCAGATCGCCATTGGCAGGGCGAACGCCGGGGACGACGAAGAAACCATCGGGCCAGATGCGCCGGGCGGCGGCGACTTCGTTGCCCGAACAGACGATGCCGTCGATCCCGGCATCGCGGGCAAGGCCTGCGAGCCGTTCGACCTGCGCCATCGGATCGGGATCGAGGCCGATCGACGTCATGTCGCTGGCATCGAGGCTGGTGAGCATCGTGACCGCGACGACCTTGGTGCCCGCCGGGGCGGCTGCCTTGGCATCTTCCATCATCGCCCGGCCGCCGGCGGCGTGGATGGTGAGGATGGCCGGGTTGAGCGGGCGCAGTGCCTGCACCGCCTTGGCGACGGTGTTGGGGATATCGTGGAGTTTCAGATCAAGGAAGATCGGCAGATCGAGCGCCGCCATTTCCTTCACCCCGGCGCGGCCGTTGGCGCAGAAAAATTCCAGCCCCAGCTTGATGCCGCCGACATGGTTGCGCACGCGCATGGCCAACGCCTTGGCCTTTTCGAAATCCGGCGTGTCGAGCGCGACATAGATGGGTCTGGTCATGATACGGCCGGGGGAACGGGGATGGGGCTGGCGGCATCGGCCAGTACGGGCGTGGTGGCGGGCGCTGCGCTGTCATAGCCGCGGGCTTCGGCGAGCGCGCGTTCGCTGCTTTCCAGGCGGCGGCGCAGCGACCAGCGGGTCGCGCGGTGGAGAATCCAGGGCGGCAGAAGGCCGATCAGGAACGCGCCGAATATCAGCGCCGGAAGCTTAACATCCGCCTGAAGGCCGCCCCATAGATTGATCGTTACCGTATTCCAGTTCCGTGTCGCGAAAATGACCGCGGCTACCGCGATCGCGACCCAGAAAAGGGTGCGCAGAAATTGCATCGACCCGTTCTCCTTACAAAACCCATGTAAGCCGAAAGCGTCGCGTTTGGCAAAGGGGCGGGAGAGTTACCCCACTTCGCGTTCGAGCTGATCGAACAGCGGCTGGATCGCGCCGAGATGGCTGCGTTCCTGCTTCAAAATCGCCCGAAACGCCTGTTTCTTGAGCGTGGCGACGGTGCCGGGAGGAAGCGTAACCCCCAACGGCAGCGTGGAAATGACGATATCGATCAGCCGTTCGGCGCCATGCAGCCGGCCCCACAGATAATCATTTTCGCGATAGGCGCGGCTGAAAAAGGCGCCGAAGCTGTTGAACTGGATACCCTTCAACGTCGCTTCGGCCCCGCCTGCGCGGATCGCGCTGCAATCGTCCGGGGCAATGCGATCGACCAGAACGGGGTTGAACTCATCGGTGCCCTCGGCGTGGAGCAGCGGCAGGGTGGCGATGTCGTAGAAGGGGAAGCCGAGATAGCCGAGCAACACCGCGCGGCGTTCCGCCTTGGGCAAGGCCGCCAGCGCGGCAGCGAGGATGTCGTCGGCGCGCTGATCGACAAGCCGCAGATCGCGTGCGGCGGCCAGCGCGGCCATCGCGGCGGCGGGATCATCCACGGCATTTTCGGCGGCGGCGATCGCATCCGGCCCGAAGAAATCATCCATTTGGCGATCGAGATAGAGGGCCAGCGCACCATAAGCGGCGTCGCGCGCCTGTTCGATCGCGGGGACGGGGGTGGCGGCGGTTTCCTCGATTTCGCCGATACGGCGGATCAGCGCGCGCAGGCGGCGGATGCGGAAGCCCAGATCATGATCGCTGAAAAAGGCGACGGCCGCCTCGCTTGCCCCATTGGCGGAAAGCGTGCCCGGATCGGTCAGGCCGCTGGCGCGGATAGCTTTCCAGATGGCGTGGCGCATATGCGTGTGGTGGCCGCGATCGGCGCTGGCGAGGGCGGCGATCTGGTCGATCGCGTCCTCCACCACACCCGAAAGTTTGAGGTGGCCGTAGGCGGCATAGGCATAGCCCGACTGGCGGGCGGCGGCATCCTGCGCCTTGGCGCGCCAGGCGGCGAGGCGCGCGGGGGTGGGGCTGTCGAGAAAGAAAGTGCGGCCGAACAGGGTTTCGATCACGCCTTCCACCTCGGGCCGGATCGCTTCGACGATCTTGCTGGTGCGGCGGATGCGGCGCGACCGCGCCTCGATCGCATCGAGATTGTCGCCAATCGGCTGTTCGCGCGGAATATCCGACAGCGCGCCGAAGATCGTGGCGAAGAAGCCGGGCAGGTCGTCCTTGTCCTTGCCCAGCCGGATCGAACGGCGGCCGGGCTTGGGATCGATATAGACGAAGCGGCGATCCACCTCGCGCCGGGCGGGGCGATCCTTCAGCGCCTCGATCGCCGGGCCGAAGGGCGCGTTGGCGAGCACCGATCCGTCGATCAGCACCGCGCTTTCGGCCGATCCGATCGCGGCATGGCGGGGGAAGGTGCGCGCCAGAAACGCCGCGCGTCCCGGCCATGCGCGCTCGCGATCCGCCAGCACGCCATCCAGTTCGGCCACGGTGAACGGCGGAAAGGCGCCGGGGAAGCTGGCGGTTGCGCGCGCGGCGAAGGCGAGTTCGGCGGCGTCGCCCAAAAAGCGCGGGACATGGCCATGATCGCTGAGCGCGATCTTCAGCCGATGTTCGGTTTCCACCACTTCGGGCGGGGAATTGAGCGGCAGCCGCTGGGGGTGGCCGTGGAAATCGGTGACGGTGACGAGCAGATCGAGCGGCTGGCCCGGTGGCAGCAGCGGCGGCCCGGCCTTGCTGCGCGCCATGGCATCCAGCGCATCGAGGATCAGCCCGGTGAAGCCCGCCCCGCCAAAGGGCGGCGCGAACCAGCGCGCCCGCACGAAGCGCGACAGCTTGGCGCGGACTTCCTCGCGCGCTTCGGCATCCACCGTCCGTTCGATCGTGCCGCCGCGCTTGCCCGCCGCCCACCAGGCGATGGGCGCCGCCCACATCTTGGTTGCGCGCGAAAGCGGGCGGGCATCGGGATCGACCAGCACATCGACATCGGCCTTTTCCAGCCACAGATCGGTGAGCGGTTCGAGCGACTGGCCGCTGGCGATCGCCTGGCCCAGAAACACGCCGTTGATGCCGCCGGCACTGGCCCCGGCGACGATATCGACGAGTATGCGGATGCGGATGCCGGTTTCGCGTTCGATCGTTTCCAATAGTTCGCGATAGACGGCTTCGCTGCCGTTGGCGCATGGCTCGGCGGCATGAAAGGCGCGGCTGGCGCGGGCGAGACGCCACACTTCCAGCGTGATTCCGTGCATGTAGACGGCCAGGCTGATCCCGCCATAGCAGACCAGCGCGAGCCGGAGTTCCTTTTCCCGCATGGCCGGGATGTGGCACGGCGGGGCCAAGGATGCAAAGCGCGCATCTCGACAGGCCTTCTCGACGCGGCTTCTCGACTCAGGGGCGATCGCGCGGCATGGGGCGGGAATGACCGATCAACCCCGTTTCGCTTTTTCCGTTGCTGCCACCGATGGCGCCGCCCGCACCGGCACGATCGCCATGCGCCGCGGCGAAATCCGCACGCCGGCCTTCATGCCGGTTGGCACCGCCGCTACCGTGAAGGGAATGAAGCCCGCCGATGTGCGCGGCATCGGCGCGGATATCATCCTGGGCAATACCTATCATCTGATGCTGCGCCCCGGCGCGGAACGGATGGCGCGGCTGGGCGGGTTGCACCAGTTCATGCAGTGGGACCGGCCAATCCTGACCGACAGCGGCGGTTATCAGGTGATGAGTTTGAGCGATCTCGCCAAGATCACCGAAGAAGGCGTGGCGTTCAAATCGCACCTCGATGGATCGCGCCACATGCTGACGCCCGAACGATCGATGGAAATCCAGCGGTTGCTGGGATCGGACATCGTGATGGCGTTCGACGAATGCACGCCATTCCCGGCAACGCGCGAGCGGGCGGCATCGTCGATGGAACGATCGATGCGCTGGGCCAAGCGTTCGCGCGACGGGTTTGACGCGGGCGGCGACCATGCGGCGAACGCGGCGCTGTTCGGCATCCAGCAGGGATCAATGGACGAAGATCTGCGTCGCCAATCGAGCCAGGCGCTGATCGATATCGGCTTTGACGGCTATGCGGTGGGCGGCCTTGCCGTGGGCGAAGGGCAGGCGGAAATGTTCCGCGTGCTGGATTTCGCGGTGGATATGCTGCCCAAGGATCGGCCGCGCTACCTGATGGGGGTCGGCAAGCCCGACGATATCGTCGGCGCGGTCGAACGCGGGATCGACATGTTCGATTGCGTGCTGCCAACCCGTTCGGGACGCAACGGACAGGCCTTCACCTGGGATGGGCCGATCAACATCCGCAATGCCAAATTCGCCGAAGATCTGGCCCCGATCGATCCGGAATCGCCGATCGCGGGATGGAGCCGGGCTTACCTCCACCACCTCGTCAAATCGGGCGAGATGCTGGGCGCGATGCTGATGACCGAACATAATCTGTGGTTTTACCAGCAGCTGATGGCGGGCCTGCGGGACGCGATCGCCGAAGGGCGGCTGACCCGGTTCGCCGATGATTTCCGCGCGCGTTACAAGGGTAACAAGGCGTGATCCGGCGCGCGGTGGCAAGCGATGCGGCAACCCTGTCGCGGCTGGCGATCGACACCTTCTTTGAAACCTTCGTCGATGGGTTCGGCATTCCTTATCCGCCGGCCGATCGCGATGCTTATGCCGCGACGAAACTGGCGCCGACCGTGTTCGCCGAACGGATCGCCGATCCGGCGTTCGGCGTGTGGGTGGCCGAGCATGACGGGGCTGCCGTCGGCTTTGCAGTGGCGGGGCCATGCGGGCTGCCGCATGCCGATGTGGTGGACGGCGATCTGGAACTGAAACAGCTCTATCTGCTGCAATCGGCGCAAGGGCTGGGGCTAGGCGGTGGCCTGTTCGAAACCACGATCGCGTGGATGGAGGCGCAGGCCCCGAACGCGCTGTGGATCGGTGTGTGGTCGGGCAATATCAAGGCGCAGCGGCTATATGCGGCGCTGGGGTTCGAGAAAGCCGGCGAATATCAGTTCGCGGTGGGCAGCTGGCTGGATGACGAGTTCATCCTGCGGCGGGCGGGACGGGGATAGGCGGGGGATTGCCGGGCGTTCTCTCTCAATCGTCATGCTGAACTTGTTTGGGCTGTCGCCCGCCTTCGGCTTCAGCATCCATCGTGCCTTCGCAGACCGTTGCGCGCGGGGAGAGATGGACCCTGAAACAAGTTCAGGGTGACGATTATTGGGTACAGGCCTTACCCGCCAGATACCGCCGCAACCCACCCATTGCCTCGTCCAGCATCGCTTTCAGGAAGGTCGGGAAATCCATGTCGGCGGACAGGAATGTCAGGCCGTCGAGTGGCTCGCACGCCAGGGTCCAGGTGACGCGGGTGCCGCCATCGGGCAGGGCATCGAAGGTGGTGAGTTCGAGCTGGGCGGCGGCCAGCGGCTGGGTGGCGCGGTTGATGATATAGCCCCATGCGTGCGGGGCATCCCAGATCACCATGGTTTCATCATGCACGCAGCCGGCGACCCAGGATTTGCGGATCATGCCGATGCCGGGCGCGCCTTCATGGACGACGCGTTCGACATTGGGGAACCAGTGCGGCCAGCTTTCCGGATCGCAGAACGCATCCCACACGGCCTGGCGGGGGGCGGCGATGGTGGACGTGACGACATAGCGGGTCGGGGCGGTTTCGATGAAATCCGGCCCGACGGCGCGGAAGTCATACCATGTCGGTGTTGCGGGGGGCTGATCCGTGTCCATGGCCCGATTGGTGCGGGAACGGGGCCTGCCTGTCCATAGCGCGCAAGCGACCTGTTTGGGCGATGGGGCCGGATAAGGGTGGGTTGACGCGTTTGAAGGGCTCCATCTGCTGTCCTTCCTCCCCTCCCTGGAAGAGGGAATGAAGTACGCTTCCGCTGACTAGCTTATCCTACACACCACGCTGTTTACGCCTTCGCCACGCCGTTGAGGATGATTTCGCTGAGGCTGTCGACGATCGCATCCGATGGGGCGGCGGTGCTGACGAGCATGCGGAACAGGACCGCGCCGATGACGATATCGAACAGGGCGTCCGGATCGACCTGTTCACGGACAAGGCCGAGTTTGACGCCGCGGGCAATGATCGCGCGCAGTTCGGCGCGGGTGTCGCCTTCCAGCGGGCTGTGCAGTTCTTCGCGCAGGGCGGGTTCGCGCTGGTAGGACACGATCATGCCGATCGCGGCGGCGCCGATATCGGGCTGGCTGTAGCGGCTGTAAATCTGGCGGACGAGCGCGCGGACTTCGCCGGTGATCCCTTCGCTGTCGATCACATCGGGCAGGTGGCCGCCGCCGCCATTGGCGACTTCGCTGGCCAGATGCGCCTTTGACGGCCAGCGCCGGTAGATGGAGACGCGGGAGATGCCGGTCGCCTGGGCGATGGCTTCGAAACTGAGCGCTTCGAAACCGCGCGTCGCCAGAATCTTCCGCGCGGCTTCGAGGATCGCAATATCGGTTTCCGGGTTGCGCGGGCGGCCACGTCCGCGCGCATCGGGCAAGGATGAGCCTGTCGCCATGCCGGCGGCTCTAGCCGTTCGCCACGGCGACAGGCAAATGCGGCGTCAGGCTGCGTCTTCCTGGGCGTTGTCCGCCGCATGCTTGGCAAAGGCGTTCTGGTTGGCGGTCATGATCGTTTCGATGAAACCGTCGCGCTTTTCGCGGCACCAATCATAGCTTTTCTGGCGGGCGGCGTTGTCGCCGTTGATTTCCGGCAGAACATAGCGCGCGAGCATTTCATACGACCGGCGGGTATCGACCGGGTTCGCCCAATTCTTTTCGAGCAGCAGCAGACAGCCGAAATCGGGCACCTTCTGTTCGAGCCGGCGGATCTGGGCGACGGCATCGTCGGGCGTGCCGATGACGATTTCCTGCCGTTCGATCAGGTCTTCCAGCGTGTGGTGCGCGGGCGAATCCGCCAGCTGTTCGGACTGGTTCTTGATGTAGAGCAGATAGCGTTCATAACCTTCGCGCGCCTGATCCATCGCCTTGTCGCGGGTTTCGGCGATGTGCATTTCAGTGGCGCAGCGGATGCGCGAGGGCGACATGACCCGGCCGCGCTTGGCCGATTCCGCCTGCGCGATGGCCCAGTTGGTCGATAGCGCATCGAACCCCTGATACATGGTGGAGGCCAGGCACAGCATCCCGGCATCATATTTGGCCGCGAGCACGCCGCCGTTGGGCGAAAAGGTGCTGGCGACGCACAGCTCAAGATCGCGGTTGTAAGGCAGCACCTGGCAATGCGCGTCGCGCAGATTGTACCAGCTCGACTGTTCGGTGATCCATTCGCCGGCGAGCAAGCGGGTGATGACGTTCAACCCTTCATCGAGCTTGGCGCGCGATTCCACCGCGTTGAGGCCGAGCATATGTGCGTCGGATACCAGCAACCCCGGCCCCGCGCCGAAGATCAGCCGGCCGTAGGTGAGGTGATCGAGCTGGGCGATGCGGTTCGCCGTCATCAGCGGGTTGTGATAGGGCAGCGAGATGACGCCGGTGCCAAGCTTGATCCGCTTGGTGCGCTGGGCCGCCGCTGCGATCATCAGTTCGGGCGAGGCGCTGAGTTCGTAGCCGCCGCTATGATGTTCGCCATACCAGAATTCATCGAACCCCAGATCATCGGCATAGGATGCCAGTTGGAGATCGCGTTCGAGCGCGAGCGTGGGGCTTTCATCGAGCGGATGGAAGGGCGCCAGAAAAACACCGGCCCGAAGCTTCACGTTACGCATCGTCTCTCCTCACATCCCAAAACCACGACTCACCGGTCGATTGGGTGCGATGATATTATTTACGTTACACACTGTAAATATAATTTGCGGGCAGCCCGCGAATATGGAATCTCTGGATCCAAGATCCCGAACGGGACGAACCAGGAGAGATGCCATGAAGGCTGCCAATTATGTCGATCCCGGCAAGATCGAGATGCGCGCGGACGCGACGCGACCAACCCCGGCACCCGGCGAAGTGCTGGTCGCCGTCGAAGCCTGCGGCATCTGCGGGTCGGACCTGCACATGTATCGCAACGACAGCTACCGCGATCGCCTCGCGCGCAAGACGCCTGAAGGATATGAGGTGCCGGGCCACGAATTTGCCGGGCGCATCGCCGAACTGGGCGAGGGCGTTTCGGGCTGGACGGTGGGCGAAAAGGTGGTCGGCGTCACCGGTTTCGGCGGGGGCATGTCCGAATATGTGACGGTGCCGGTGAACCCCTATCAACTGGTGCGGATGCCCGATGGCGTGAGCTTCATCGAAGCAGCGACGACCGAACCGATGGCCGATGGCCTTCAGATGGTGCGCAAGGCGGCGATCCGCGAGGCTGAAAATATCGTCGTGTTCGGGGTCGGCATCATCGGGCTGGGCGTGATCCAGGCGATCCGCGCGCAGGGAATACCGGCCGGGCGGATCGTGGCGATCGACGTGCAGCAGGCGCGGCTGGACAAGGCGCTGGAGATCGGCGCGACCGACGTGGTGAACGCGCGTGATGGGGATGTGTTCGCCGCCGTCGCGGCGATCTGCGGCACCGAGGAAGGGTATCGGGGGATTTCCGCCAACGTGCCGGTGATCTTCGATTGCGCGGGCTATATTGCGCACATGGCCGGGCCGCCGCCGCTGGAAACCGCGCTCAGGCTGGTATCGTTGCAGGGCGGGCGGATCATCTGTTTCGGCGGGTTCGAAGGCGCGATGACGATCGACATGGGGCCGATCATCCAGAAGGAACCGGTGATCATGGGTTCCAACGGCTATGCACCCGAGGAACTGGTGCAGGCGCTGGAATTGATGCGGGCCGGGGCGGTCGATCGCCAGACGCTGATCTCGCACCGTTTCCCGCTGGATGACATATCCGAGGCGTTCGAAACGCAGTGCCGGCCGGATGCCGTGAAGGTGGTGCTCGACATTCGCGAAGGCGCAGCGGCATGAAGCGGATCGTCACCACCAACGGCGCGGATGGCCGATCGCGCGTGCTGATCGAAGCCGAAGTTCAGCCGTTCGGGATGATCTGGGAAGCCGGGCCGGACGACTGGCTGGGCCATGATCCCGAACCGGACCGCGAGACGCTGGATTTCCGGCCGGGCCATGTTTCGGCGCAATATATCGAAATTCCGCCCGATGCGGTGATGGCCGAATATCTGGCGCAGGGCGTGGCCGGGCTGGACGGCGACGGGTTCCACCGCACCGGCACGCTCGATTATCTCGTCCTGATCGAAGGGCGGCTGGTGCTGGAACTGGACGAAGGCACGGCGGAGCTTGCGGCCGGCGATGTCGTCGTCCAGCGCGATACCAACCATGCCTGGCGCAATCCGGGGGATTGCCCGGCGCGCTGCCTGGCAATCATCGCCCGTCCGCCGGTGGCCGCCCAATGACCGGGACGGCCGGCACCGCGCCGTTCGCAGGCGGGCGCATGGTGGCGCTGGCGTTCATGGCGCAAAGCCTGGCCGTCGGGCCGACCTTTGGCGCGTTCGGCCCCTTGCTGATGGAATTCGAGCGCACATTCGGCATGTCGCGCGGGGCGGTATCGCTGGCCCTGTCGCTGGTGGTGCTGGCGAGCGGATTGTTCGCCCCGGTGATCGGCCTGCTGGTCAACCGCATCTCCATACGCCGCACGCTGATGCTGGGGGCGGTGTTGCTGACCGCCGGTTATGGCGCGCTGGTTTTCGCAAAGAGCGGAACGGCGATGCTGCTGATCTACGGCCTGCTGATCGGGCCGGGCGGCGCGCTGCTGGGCTGGCTGCCCAACGCGACGCTGGTGACGAACTGGTATGCCGAAAAACAGGGGCGGATGCTGGGGTTCGTCAGCATGCCGCTGGTGGTGATGGCGGTGCCGCTGATCGTCGTCGCCTTGCTGCCGAATATCGGGCTGAAGGGCGTGCTGATCGCGCTGGCCGCGGTCCATGCGATCGCGTTGCCGTTCCTGCTGATGGTGATCGACCGGCCGGAGGATATCGGCCAGCGGCCATATGGCGCGGCTGCGGCCGCCGCTGCGGCGGGCGATCCCGATGCCGCACCCGGCGTGTCGATGATGGGGCTTCTGGCCATGCCGGCCTTTCTGTTGATCATCATCGGTGCGGGGCTGGCGGTGGGGGCCGGCGTCAGCAAGACGGTGCACCTTGTGCCGCTGCTCACCGAACGGGGCTGGGATCTGGAACGCGCGGCGTTGCTGCTGTCGATTTCGGGCGGCACCGGCGTGGTGGGATCGCTGCTGTTCGGCTGGATGGCCGATCGCTGGGGCGGAGGCGCGGCGCTGATCTTCAATTGCGCGGTTCAGGGCGTGGTGTGGATGATCCTGATCCTGCCCGTGGGCTTTGGCGTACTGGTGATCGACGCGATTATCATCGGCATGTGCGGCGGCGGCTTCGTTGCGGCCAAGGCGGTGCTGGTGAACCAGCTGTTCGGCCGTAAATCCTTTGCCCCGGCAATGGGGCTTTCGGGCTTGCTGACGGTGCCCTTCCTGTTCGGCATGGCGCCGCTGGCGGGCTGGCTGCGGGACCAGACGGGCGACTATATGCTGGCCGTGTCCACGCATATCGCCGGTTTCGGCATCGCGGCTTTGTGCCTGACGGGGGCGACGATGATCGCCCGCCGCAACCGGCAGCAAGGGACCGCCGCAACGCTTGCCTGATCCCCGGTCGCGCGGATCGGCCACGAGTGTCGGAAATTTTTACGGGTTCGAACGGCCGGCGGCGCGGTTAACCATTGTAAGCCCCTGAAAGCGCGATTTCCGAAAATGGCACGCAGCTTGCTATGATTAGGGCTGATGACATGTCGTGGGGACATGCACGAGTAGGGGTGGTTTTATGGTACGTAAGGTTCTTGTCGCGATGGCTGCTTCGGTGATGCTGTCGAGCGCCGCGAATGCGAGCCTGCTTGTCAACGGCAGCTTCGAGCTGGGCAGCCCGCAGCCGGCCGCTGGCGGCTTTTCCACCCTGGGTACGGGCAACAGCGCGATCACCGGCTGGACGGTATCCAGCGGGTCGATCGACTGGATCAACGGTTACTGGCAGGCCAAGGACGGCACCCACAGCATCGATCTGGCGGGCGGCGCACCGGGCGGAATCGAACAGACGTTCAATACGGTTGCCGGAACAGTTTACAGCGTCAATTACTGGCTGTCGGGCAATCCCGACGGTGGCGACATCGGCAAGGATGGCGTGGTTGCGGCGATCAACGGCTCGGTCGTCGATGCCAGCTCGACGATCACCGGCATCCAGGGTTCGACGCATGCCAACATGAATTACAGCCTGAAGAACTTCACCTTCACGGCATCGGGCAACTCGACCACGCTGCGCTTCACCTCGGATCCGAGCGAAAGTGCTTATGGCGCGGTGATCGACATGGTGACTGTGGCTGCCGTGCCGGAACCGACCACCTGGGCAATGATGCTGGTCGGCTTTGGCGTGGTTGGCGCGTCGATGCGTCGCCGTTCGGCTTACCGGCCTGCGCAGATCGCCTGATCCTAGCGCGACCGAAGGAAATGCCGTCGATCCTGGGGAGATCGGCGGCATTTTCATGTGTGGCGAAGATCGCCTTAGCCTGGATCCCTTGATACCGAAGCGCCCCGGCTTTCACCGCTGGCGTCCATCAGGCCCCCGGCATCGCATCGCCGTATCAGCGTGCGCCGATCGCAGCGGCGAAGCCGGCGAGAAACTGGCCAAGCCGCGTCGCCACCACATCATCGATCAGATTGCCTTCGGCATCGAAGGCCTTGCCAGCGCCCGAAACCAGCAGGCGGCCGCCGGACCAGTGCTGCGTGCCGAGCGTGTGGAGCGTGGGCAGCCAGCCATTCTGCGCCAGGATCGTGCCGAATCCGCCCGGCGATGCGCCGATCAGCGCCACGGGCTTGCCGCCAAAGACGCGGCCGATATCCGCCGGCGGGCGCGAGGCCCAGTCGATCGCGTTTTTGAACACGCCGGGAATCCCGTTATTATATTCGGGTGTTGCCAACAGCAGCCCATCGGCCGCGGCGATCCTGTCCTTGAACGCCGCCACGGATGCCGGAATCCCGTCTGCCGCCTCGGCATCGGCGTCATAAAGCGGGATGCCCACGATCGATGCGGTTTCGAAGCGGACGCCATCGGGCATCCGGGTGGCGGCGGCGCGCAGCAGCCCGGCATTGTAGGAATGGCGGCGCAGGCTGCCGGATATTCCGACGATCGTGATCATTGTCATGCTCCCGGCTGATGAGGGCGGGAGCGTAGCGGCAATCCGGCCGAGCGTCAGCCTGCCGTGAACGATTCCCAGCCGCCGCCCAGCGCCTTGTAGAGCGCGATCGCGGCCTGCAGTTCGGCGGCGTGCGCGTCGATCGCCTGGGCATCGGCGGCGCTGAACGCGGATTGCGCATCCAGCAGGACGATCAGGTCATCCTCCCCCGCGCGGTAACGCTGGCGGGCGAGTTCGAGCGCGTCGGCCGTGCGATCGCGCGCGGCATCGCGATCCGTGCGCATGGATTGCGCGGCGGCATACCGATTGAGCGCGGTTTCGCTGTCGCTGAGGGCCACGAGCACCGCTTTTTCATAGCGGGCGGCGGCGGCATCGGCGCGGGCATCGGCGGCGCGGATCTGCGCGCGGATCGTGCCACCGGCAAAGATCGGCCATGAAAAGCTGGGACCGACCGAAAAGCGCGTGCTGGCGGCGGAGGCAAGATCGCCGCCATGCTGCGCCTGCTGGCCGATCGAGCCGAGCAGCGAGAAACGCGGAAACAGATTGGCGGTGGCGACGCCGATATCGGCGGTGGCGGCGGCAAGCGTGCGTTCGGCCTGGCGGATATCGGGACGACGGCGCAGCAGATCGGCGCGCAGGCCGGCGGCGATGGCACCGGGCCGGGGGATCGGGCCGGGCGCGCGCAATTCGGCGATCAACGCTTCGGGCGGCTGGCCGGCGAGCAAAGCAAGGCGATAGGCAGCGGCGGTTGCGTCCGCATTCAGCCCGGCGATGGCCGCAGCCGTGGCGCGCGCCTGCGCATCGGCGCGGACGAAATCGAAGCGCGATGCTTCGCCGGCGCGATAGCGTTGTTCGGTCAGGCGGGCGATGCCGGCTTGTGCGCCTGCATCCGCGCCGGCGCTGGCGGCGCGCGCTTGTGCGGTGCGCAGATCGGCATAAGCGCGGACGGTTTCGGAGATCACCTGCATCGCCATCGCCGCGCGCGCGGCATCGGCCGCATCGGCGCGGGCATTGGCGGCTTCGACCGCGCGGGTGGTGCGGCCCCACAGGTCGATTTCCCAACTGGCGTCGAACCCCGCGTCGAACAGGTTCAGATTGCGATCGAAACCAGGGATCGCGCCGACCGGGATCTGGCCGTTTTCGCTCATGCGGTTGGCGGTGGCCGATCCGGTGGCGTTGACGGCCGGCAGGCGCCCGCCGGCGGCGGCATCGCGATCGGCGCGGGCGGCGCGCACCGTCGCTTCGGCTTCGCGCAGATCGAGATTGCGGGCGACCGCGCTGTCCACCAACCGGGTGAGCAGCGGATCGTTGAGCGTGCGCCACCATGCGTCATCGACCGGGGCGGTATCGGCGGGTGTAACCCATGGCGCGATGGCCGCCGAAAAGACGGGCGGGCGATGATCGGGGCCGACCGTGCAGGCGGCAAGCGCGAGCAGCGGCACGACGGCGGACAGGCGGCGAGCGGGCATCGAACTACTCCATCCGGGCGCGGAACAGGATCGCGGAGGCACTGAGCGTCCCCGCCGCGATCACCATCAGCGGCCAGGTGTTGGCGAGAACATCGCGTGCGGGCATCGCTTTCAGGAAGACGCCTTCGACGATGACGAGAAAGTGGGTCGGCGGATTGGCCATCGCGATCATTTGCAGCCAGCCCGGCATATTATCGATCGGGCTGGCATAGCCCGACAAAAGGATCGCCGGCACCGTCGCCAGGAACATGCCGAGAAACGCCTGCTGCTGGGTATGGGCGAGCGTGGATATCAGCATGCCGACGCCGATCAGCGCGAGCAGGTAGAAAATCAGCGCGAGGTAGAACAAGGGGATCGACCCGGTGAGCGGCACGCCGAAGATCGTCGGGATCACCACCACGAACAAGGTGGCGTTGAACAGGCCCACGATCAGCGGCGGGACCATCTTGCCGATCAGGATTTCGTGGACGCGCAACGGCGACACCATCAGCTGATCGAACGTGCCCAGTTCGCGTTCGCGCGCGACCGACTGCGCCGTCACCCCCAATGCCGAAACCGCCGCGATGATCACGATCAGCGACGGCATCGTGAACCACATATAATCGAGATTGGGATTGAACCAGTGGGTGACAGCCGACCCGCCGGGGCGGGGCGCGGTGGCCACGGGGCGAACGCCCGCGCCGATATCGGCGGCGATCCGCGTGATATAGCCGCCGACGAACTGCGCGGCGTTGGACCGGCGGCCATCGAGGATTAACTGCACGTTCGCCGGCCGGCCGGCCGCGATATCGGCGCTGAATCGTTGATCGAAGATGATCGCGCCGATCACCTGACGATTGTCGATCGCGTGGCGCAACGCGGCCGGCGAACCGATCCGCACCATGCGATCCACATTCGGGCTGCCGGCCAGCCGTTCGGTAAATTCGCGCGACCAGACGCCGCCGTCGCGATCATAGATGCCGATGTCGATATTCCTGACCTCGAGCGTCGTGGCGAAGCCGAACAGGAACAACTGCAGCAAAGGCGGCGCGATCAGCACGATCCGGGCGTGCGGATCGCGCAATATCGCCAGCATCTCCTTGACGATCATCGCCCATAGCCGGCCGAGACGATCCCGCGCGATCATGCGATCCTCCGCCGCGTGATGCGGAAGGCGAGGGTGAAGAACAGCGCGCCGAACGCCAGCATCGCGGCGATATTGGGCAGAAACAGGCTCCACAAATCGCCGGCGACGAACACCGTCTGCAACGATGGGATGAGATAGCGCGCCGGAACGACCTGCGTCAGCGCCTGCAACCAACCCGGCATCGACGTGATTTCAAAGATGAAGCCCGACAGCATCATCGACGGCAGGAACGCGGTGAGCAGCGCAATCTGGCTGGCGACGAACTGGTTCTTGGTCGCCGCAGAAATCAGCAGGCCCTGCCCCAAAGCGGGCACGAGGAAGGCCGATGCGATCATCAGCAAGGCGAAGGGCGATCCGCGAAACGGCACGCCGAAGACGAAGATCGCCAGCAGGGTGCACACCGTCATCGAACCAAGGCCGAGGAGGAAATAGGGGACGATCTTGGTAGCGAGAAATTCGCCCATCCCTATCGGGGTGGCCATGATCGCTTCCATCGTGCCGCGTTCCCATTCGCGGGCGACGACCAGCGCAGTGAGCAAGGTGCCGATCATCGTCATCACGATCGCGATCGACCCCGGAATCAGGAAATAGCGGCTGGCCAGTTCCGGGTTGAACCAGAAACGGGTGACGACGCCGATCGGCGGGGCCATGGCCGACCCGCGTTCCGCCGCGACACCCGCCGCCCAGGTGGCGCGCACCCCTTCGGCATAAGCGGCAACGAAATTGGCGGTATTGGGGATCGATCCATCGGTGATCACCTGGATCGTGGCGGACCCCGGATGGCGGGCGGCGGCCTTGCCGAAATCCTGGGGGATAATGATGATCCCGCGGACATGGCCGGCGACGAGCTGCGGCTTCAATTCAGCGGTGCTGCGCGCTTCGCGGACGTCGAACCAGCGCGAATGGCGGTAGGCGGAAGCCAGGCCGAGCGCGGGGGCGCTGGAATCGGCGACGACCAGCCCGACCCGCGTGCGCGTCGTATCCAGCGACACGCCATAGCCGAACAGGAACAACAGCAGCAGCGGCAACAGGAAGGCGATCAGGAAGGTCGACGGATCGCGCAGGATCTGAAGCATCTCTTTCACCAGCATCGCGGTGAAACGCTGGCGATCGAACGACGCGTTCATGCGGCCTCGGCTTCCCGCGCGCGATCGGATGCCTCGATCAGGGCGATGAACGCCTGTTCCAGCGTTGGATCGGGCTGGCCGGTTTCGCGCGCGATCCGGGCCTTCAGTTCATCGGGCGTGCCGATGGCGATTTCTTCGGCCCGGTAGATCAGGGCGATGCGATCGCAATATTCGGCTTCGTCCATGAAATGGGTGGTGACGAGCACGGTGACGCCACGTTCGACAAGGCCGTTGATATGCGTCCAGAATTCGCGGCGAACGATGGGATCGACGCCCGATGTCGGTTCATCAAGGAACAGCACCGGGGGCTGGTGGAGCACCGCGCAGGCGAGCGCCAGACGCTGCTTGAAGCCAAGCGGCATCTGCCCGCTATTGGTGTCGAGATAGGCGCCCAGGTGGAAAATTTCGACCGCCCGTTCGATCGCCTCGCGCCGCGCCGGCCCGCGCAGGCCATAAGCGCCGGAAAAGAAATCCAGATTCTGCTTCACGCTGAGATCGCCATAGAGCGAGAATTTCTGCGCCATATAGCCGAGCGACTGGCGCGCATCGGCGCGCGCGGTGCGCAGATCGAAACCGGCGACATGGCCGGTGCCGGCGGTGGGCGTCAGCAGCCCGCACAGCATCTTGAAGGTGGTCGATTTGCCCGCGCCATTGGGACCGAGCAGCCCGAAAATCTGCCCGCGCGGAATGGAGAAACGGATGTCGCGCGCGGCGGTGAAATCGCCGAACCGCTTGGTCAGCCCGTCAGCGAGGATCGCGGGTTCGTCGCTCGGCGGGATCGTGCGGTAATGCGCGGCGAGCGCGCTGGTGCCGGGCGGGCCACCACCGAGCAGATCGACGAAGGCGTCTTCGAAACGGGGTACTACAGGTTCGATCCGGCCGCTCTGCGTGGAGCCGAGCAGCGCCATTGTCGGGGCCGCGGCGCCTGCACGCATGACGAGACGCAGCGACGCGCCCTGAACGGTGCCATCGGTGACATCATCATGGTTGAGCGCATGTTCGAGTAGCCTGCGCCGCCCTTCGGGGGCGGTGAACAGGCGAAAGATGCGCCCGTCCACCCGCCGTGTCAGATCTGCCGGGGGACCCGCGTAAAGCAATTTGCCTTCGTTGAGCAGGAAGACATGATCGCATTTTTCGGCTTCATCGAGATAAGCGGTCGACCATAAGACGCCGATGCCTTCGCTGCTCAGTGTTTGCACCATGGCCCATAATTCGCGGCGCGATACGGGATCGACGCCGACGCCGGGTTCGTCGAGCAGCAGCAGGCGCGGCGTTCGAACGAGCGCGCAGGCAAGGCCGAGCTTCTGTTTCATCCCGCCCGAAAGCTGGCCGGCAAGGCGGCCGCGGAACCGGGCGAGATCGGTAAATTCGAGCAGCCGTGCGAAGCTGGCGTCGCGTTCGTCGCGGGGCAGGCCGCGCAGATCGGCGTAGAGCGACAGATTTTCGATGACGCTCAGATCTTCGTACAGGCCGAACCGCTGGGGCATGTAGCCAATCAGGGTGCGATCCGCTTCCGTCGCCGCGCGGCCGAGTACGTCGACACTGCCGGCTTCGGGGGTGAGGAGACCCGCGAGCAGGCGGATCAGCGTCGTCTTGCCCGCGCCATCGGGGCCGACCAGCCCGGTCATCCGCCCGGCGACGATGGTGATATCGACCCCATCGAGCGCGGCCGGGCCATGCGGCGCGAAGCGTTTGGTGACGCCGCGGGCGCTGGCGACGCTGGCGGTCATGTCAATCGCGCGCCGGGCGGGCGTCGGCAATCGCGACGGTGACGGGCTGGCCCTGCCGCAGCGCATCATCCGGATCGGCCACGATCACGCGGATGCGATAGACAAGATCGCTGCGCAGATCGGACGTTTCCACCGTCTTGGGCGTAAATTCGGCCACCGGTGAGATGAAACCGATCGTGCCACGGTAGGTGCGCGGATTGCCATCGGCGGTGACGGCGACCTTCATCCCCGGCGAAATCCGGCCGAGATCGGGTTCGGCGATGTAAGCGCGCACGCGCATCGGCCGATCGATGGTGAGAGTGAACACCGCTTCGCCGGGCTGGACGATTGCGCCGGGTTCGCGCGCGCGGGTGAGGATGGTGCCGGCGGCGGGGGCAGTGATCGTCGCGTCGGCCAGATCGGTGCGGGCCTTGTCGCGCCGGGCGACAGCGGCGGCGCGCTGGGCGCGGGCGGCATCGATATCTTCGATGCGGGCGCCGGCCTTTTGCAGCGACAGCGCCTGTTCGGCCGCGCGCAACTGGGCTTGTGCCGCCAGATATTGCGCGCGCGTCGCATCGAACAGGGCCTGGCTGATCGCGCCGGTTTTCACCAGCGCCTGACGACGTTCATAATCCTCGCGCGCCTTAGCGAGGGTGGCCTGCCGTTCGGCGACGGTGGCGCCGGCCTGGGCGATATCCTGCGGGCGGTTGCCGTTCACGCGGCGGGCAAGATCGGCGTCAGCGGCGGCGATATCGGCTTCGGCGACGGCCACGGCATCGCTGAGCGGGCGGGTATCGAGCTGGGCGAGTTTCGCGCCGGCGGCGACCCTGGCGCCTTCATCGACGGGCATGTCGGCGATCCGGCCGGGGACGCGGAAACCGAGATCGACCGAGCGGATATCGACATTGCCGTTGAGGGTGAGCGTGCCGCCGTCACGCCCGCCGAACAGGCCGAAACCACGGGTGAAGAGGGCGGCGAGGACCAGCAGCAGGATGGCCGCGATCAGGATCAGGCGACGGCGATTCATGGCCGGTCTCCGCGAAGGGATGTCAGGATGGCAAGCGTATGCGCGCGCAAGGTGGCGCGAATTTCGAGGCCTTCGGCGCCAGTGATATCGGTCCATCCGGTGAGGCGCAGCACGGTGGCGCGGGCGACACGGAACATCAGCACCTGACCGAAGATGGCCAGCGCCTTCACCCGCGCGTCGGCTTCGCTGATCCGGTTGCCCGAAATGCGGACGAGCAGGCCGATGGCGTGGCCGGCCAACCCTTCCATCATCTCGCTGTAGAGAATATCGAAAGCGGCCGTCGGGTCCATTTGTTCGCGGATGACGAAGCGCGCCCATTGTGCGCTTTCCGCGCTTGTCATGATCCGCGCGAAGCCGTCGAGCGTGGCGAGCATGGCGGCGATCGCGCCATCCGCATCCGTCGATGCGGCGGCAAGACCGGCGGCTTCCGACAACGGGCCTTCCATCCGTGTCGCGATCTGGGCGGTGATGTGCCGCGCCGTCGCCTGATACAGCCCGTCCTTGCCGCCGAAATGATAGGTGATCGACGACATCGCCGTGCCGGCGGCGGCGGCAATCGCCCGCGTGCTGGCGCCATCCAGGCCATGCCGTCCGAACTGATCGATCGCGGCGTCCAGCAGCCGTTCTTCGATCCCGATCTGATGCTTGTGAGCCATGGCCGGATGATTAGTTCGTTCGAACGAACATCGCAAGGGGATGGATTTGGAGTGGGCCGGTTGATCTTTGCGAAGCCGGTGCGGCCGGGCGTGTTGGAGCCGGTCGGCATTCAACCTGTTGGGAACGCGTGAAAAACCCGTCACCCCGGACTTGATCCGGGGTCCATGGTGCAGCGGGTGCTGGCGCATGAAGCTCTCGCGCTGGCGCTCGCCGAGATATGGACCCCGGATCAAGTCCGGGGTGACGGGAGGGGAGGGGGCGGCGCTCCCCTAGCGGTGAGATCAGGGCGTGGCTGACACCGGCATCACAGCCAGGTGCGCAGGCCGATCAGGAAGCGCCAGCCGCCGGTGCCTTCGCCGGCATCACGCGCGAAATCGGCGGTTTTGCCCGTCTTGCGTTCATATTCGACGCCCACATAAGGCGCGAATTCGGGGACGAATTCATACCGCAGGCGCAGGCCCGCTTCGACCGAGGCGAGGCCCGCGCCGATATGGCGTTCGGGCACGTCCTGCGCGGCAAGATCGAATTCCACGCGCGGCTGGAGGATCAGTTTCTGGGTGATCCGCTGATCATATTCGGCCTCGACCCGGCCGGTCAGATCGCCCTTGTCCGACAGGAAGGCGGCGGCATCGATTTCGAACCAATAAGGCATCAGCCCCTGAATGCCGACGACGAGATGCGCGCGTTCGGGTGTGGGGCGGATATCGGCGCGGACGCCCAGCTGCAGATCGAACCACGGGTTGATCGCGTGGCTCCACAGCGCCTGCACCTCGGCCTGTTCGAGCGGGCCACCGAACGCGCCTTCGCCTTCGGTCTTGATCCACAATTTGTCGATATCGCCGCCATACCAGCCCTGCGCATCCCACAGATAGGCGTTGGCGCCCTTGCCGATGCGGGCTTCCAGCCGATCGGCCATCAGCATGTAATGACCCGCCATGCCGCCATGTTCGAGCCGCAACTGCGCGCGCGATGGCGCCATCGCATCGGCGCCGAAGATGGTGTCGGCGGCGTGCGCTGGTCCGGCAAAGGCACCGGGCGGGGGCGGGGCGACGGGGGGCGCGGCGGGCGTCGATGTCATGCTGCCCATGTCGTGTCCGGCATGGGGATCAGCGGACTGGGGCATCGGCATGGCGTGGCCGGCGTGCGGATCGGCCGGCGCGGTCGCGGGCATAGTGTGCCCGGCATGGGGATCGGTGGACTGGGCCAGCGCCGGCATTGCGATGGTGCTGGTGAGGAAGGCGATCAGCAGGCGCTTCATGCACTTTCTCCGTCGAGCGGGCGGACGCTGACGACGCGGAACATCCCGGCGTGCATGTGGAACAGCAAATGACAGTGGAACGCCCAGTCGCCCGGCGCGTCGGCGGTGAGATCGAAGCTGGCCTTGCCGCCGGGCAGCACGTTCACCGTATGCTTCACCGGATGGTGCCCCTGATGGCCGTTGACGACTTCGAAGAAATGGCCGTGCAGGTGGATCGGGTGCGACATCATGCTGTCGTTGACCAGGGTCACGCGGACGCGTTCATCGCGTTCGAAACGGATCGGTTCGGTGACTTCGCTGAATTTTTCGCCATCGAACGACCACATGAAACGTTCCATGTTGCCGGTCAGGTGCAGTTCCAAGGTGCGCGACGGCGGGCGCGTATCCACATTGGGGGTGAGCGACACGAGATCGCGATAGGTGAGCACCTTGTGCCCGACATCTTCGAGGCCAAGGCCCGGATCGCCGGTGCGATCGACCGGCATCGCCGCCACCGCATCGACGCCGACACCCACCTTCATCCCCGGCGGGGCAAGGGCCTTGTCGCGCATCTTCATGGCGCCATGATCCATGCCGGCCATGCCACCCATCGCGCCCATGCCCATATCCTTCATGCCGAGCGTGGGGCGCGGGCGCAGCGGCGGCACAATGGCGGCCATCCCCATGCGCGGGGCGAGCGTGCCGCGCGCCATGCCCGACCGATCGATCGATTCCGCAACCAGGGTGAAGGCTTCGTCCGTGGTGGGGGTGACGATCACATCGAAGGTTTCGGCGACGGTGATCTGCAATTCATCGACCGTGACGGGGCGGACATTCTGCCCGTCGGACGCGACCACCTGCATCGGCAGGCCGGGAATGCGGACGTTGAAGATCGTCATCGCCGATGCGTTGATGAAACGCAGGCGCACGCGTTCGCCGGGCTTGAACAGGCCCGTCCAGTTTTCGCCGGGGCCATGGCCGTTGATGAGGTAGGTGTAGGTGGACGCGGTGACATCGGCAATGTCGGCCGGGTCCATCCGCATCTTGCCCCACATCGCGCGATCGGCGGCGGACATATTGCTGCCATCCGTCAACGTCTGTTTCTGGCGGTTGAAGTAGCCGCCCTGCGCCTTCATCTTGCGGAACAGTTCGTGCGGGTGGAGGAAGCTCCAGTCCGACAGCACGACAATATGTTCGCGATCATAGGCCACCGGATCGGTATCGGCGGGATCGATCACCATCGGGCCGTAATGGCCCTGCTGTTCCTGCAAACCCGAATGGCTGTGATACCAATAGGTGCCCGATTGCCTGATCGGAAATTCATAGGTGAAGGTGGTGCCGGGCTTGATGCCGGGAAAGCTGACGCCGGGCACGCCATCCATCTGGAACGGCAGGATCAGCCCGTGCCAGTGGATCGACGTATCTTCGGCGAGCGTGTTGGTGACGCTGATGCGGACATTCTGCCCTTCCTTCAGCCGGATCAAAGGGGCGGGCAGCGTGCCGTTGATGGTGACGGCATGGCCGGTGCGGCCGCCCACCGTGAAGCTGGAATTGGCGACGGTGAGCGCGATATCCGTGCCCGAAAGCATGGTCGGCCGGCCGGCGGCCAGCCCATGCGTGCCGCTGCGCGCCCAGCCGGGCAAAGCCGAACCGAGCATCAGCCCGCCGCCGAGGAGGGACGCGCCCGTCAAGATACGGCGGCGGTCGATCAGGTCGTTCATGCACTTTCCCAATTGTTCGGACGAACCGGCGGACGGACTTTTCCTATGCGGACAGCAGGTTGCCAAGCGGGCCATTTTCATCGTCGGCGGGGTTCCGCCGGCAAACATCGTGGCACGCCTTTCCTGCTTCTGATGGGGTTTACGCGTGAGGGCCGGCTACCCCTCACCGATTTGCCCGGCTTGTACTTTTTATAGCGCGCTATAGTTTTGGTTCCCGACAGCCGATCCGTTGGGGAATCCGAAGCATGACCATCACGCCGTTCACCATATCCGTACCGCAGGAAAAGCTGGACTGGATCGCCCGGCGCCTGCGCGATGCGAACTGGCCGACACAGGCGACGGGCGATCCGTGGGCCTATGGCGCGAGCGTGCCGGAGATGCGCGCGCTGGTTGAATATTGGCTGAACCAGTATGATTGGCGCGCCCGCGAAGCATGGATGAACCGTTTCCCGCATTTCCACGCGCGGATCGAGGTGGATGCCAACCCCTATGACATCCATTTCATCCATGTGCCGGGCAAGGGGCCGAACCCCAAGCCGATGATCGTCACCCATGGCTGGCCGGGTTCGTTCGTCGAATTCATGGAGGTGATCGAACCGCTGACCGATCCGGCGAAATTCGGCGGCGATCCGGCCGATGCGGTGTCGATCGTCGTGCCATCGCTGATCGGTTACGGCTTTTCATCCAAGCCCGCCAAGCCGATCGGCCCGCGCACCATCGCCCGCGCCTATGACATATTGATGCGCGAGGAACTGGGTTATAGCGATTATGTGGCGCAGGGCGGCGACTGGGGATCGGCGGTTTCGGGCTGGCTGGGCTATGAAGGCGAAGGGTGCAGCGCGATCCACCTGAATTTTACCTTCGGCTGGACCAACCCGGACGCCAAGCCCGAAACACCCGAGGAAATCGCGGCGGCGCAGAACCTGCACAATGTGTGGCGGGTGGAAGGCGGCTATATGGCGATCCAATCGACCAAGCCGGTGACCCTGGATCATGCGATGGCCGATAGCCCGCTGGGGGTGGCGGCGTGGATCGTCGAGAAATTCCATACATGGTCGCAACTCAAGGATGGCGATCTGTGGTCGGCCTATACGCGCGACCAGATTATCGACAATGTGATGATCTACCTCGTCACCGAAACATTCGGGACGGCGGCATGGCTGTATCGCGGGGTGGCGGACGAACAGGTGCCCGCCGGCGCGCGCGTGACCAAGCCGGTGGCGGTGGCCGATTTCCCCGGCGAACTGGGCCGCTTTCCGCGCAGCACGGCGGAGAAAAGCTATAACGTCGTGCGCTGGACCGAACCGCCCAGGGGCGGCCATTTCGCGGCGATGGAGCAGCCCGGATTGTTCGTCGATGATGTGCGCGGGTTCCTGCGCCAGCTGCGGGGGGCTGCCTGATGAGCGTCACCCACATCAACCCCGACAGCCTGTTCAAGCTGGACGGCTTTGCCCAGATATCGGTGCCGCCGGCAGGAAAACGGCTGGCTTACATTGCCGGCCAGACCGCGCTGGACGCGAACTTCCAGCTACAGGGCGATGGGTTTCACGATCAGGTGATCCATGCCTTTGCCAATGTCGCCCACGCGCTCGCTGCGCTGGGGGCGACGCCGGCGGATGTGGTGAGCATGACATTCTACATCGTCGGGCTGACCGATGCGAAGTTTCAGGCATTTTCGGCGGCGATGGCCATCGCACTGGACGGGCAACCATTTCCGGCCAATGCTTCGTCGGTGATCGGGGTTGAGCGGCTGGCGCTGGCGGGGCTTGAGATCGAAATGTCGACGGTCGTTGCGGTGGCGTGAGCCGCAAGCGGGGCCGCAACAGAGAGGATGGATGGAATGCAGCAATCGCAAGGGCGGCTGGTGGGCCGGACCGCGCTGATTACCGGCGGTGGCGAAGGGATTGGCCGGGGCATGGCGCGGCGCATGGCGGCCGAAGGCGCGTCGATCATCATCGCCGACTGGCAGGCGGACCTTGGCGAACGCACCGCGCAGGCGCTGCGCGATGATTTCGGGGTGCAGAGCCTGGCGGTGGCGACCGACGTGCGCGAACGCGATCAGGTGCTGGGCGCGATCGATGCGGGTGTGGCGCGGTTCGGCGCGATCGATATCCTCGTCAACAATGCGTGGGGCGGATCGCAACCGGCGCGGCTGGAAGCCAAGACCGAGGCGGTGATGGCCGGCGGCCTGCAAATGGCGTTGTGGCCGGCCTTCTGGGCGATGCAGGCGCTGTTCCCCCAGATGCGCGATCGCGGTTGGGGCCGGATCATCAACATGTGTTCGCTGAACGGGGTGAACGCGCATCTCTATTCGGCGGAATATAATGTGTCGAAGGAAGCGCTGCGGGCGCTGACCCGCACGGCGGCGCGCGAATGGGCGCGGCACGGCATCACCGCCAACGTGATCTGCCCCGGTGCTGCATCAGCGGCCTATGAACGCTTTGTTTCGATGAGCCCGGACAATGCGGCGACCGTGGCAAAAGCCGTGCCGATGGGCTGGGTGGGCGATCCCGAACGCGATATCGGCCCGGTCGCGGTGTTCCTGGCATCGGACGACAGCCGGTACATGACCGGCAACACGTTGTTCGTGGATGGCGGCGGCCATATCAATGGCGTGCCGTGGGAACCCCAGCTCGACGAGTGAACCTGCCGGCGGAGGGAAATTGTGCGTCGGATGGCGGGATCACGCATTTGCATGATGCCCCCATCGGTACGGACGTCCATTCTCATTTCCAATAAAGTTGGACCAATGGGAGTAGGCGGCCGTGCAAACCAATCTCGATCTGCGGCATGTGGTGATCGGCGCAGGGATGGCGGGCATGCTTGCCGCGATTCGCCTGCGCGATGCGGGTTATCGCCATGTCACCGTGCTGGAAAAGGCCGATGCGGTTGGCGGCACATGGCGCGAAAATCGCTATCCGGGGCTGACCTGCGACGTGCCATCGCACGCTTACACCTATTCGTTCGCGCCGAACGCCGAATGGAGCGCCCACCTGGCCCCCGGCCCGGAAATCCAGGATTATTTCGAACGGGTGGCGGCGGACCATGATCTGCATGCGATCATCCGCTACGGCCAGGAAGTCGACAGTCTGGTGTTCGAAAATGGTGCGTGGCGGATCGGGACGCGCGCCGGCCTGCGGCTGGATGCCGATGTCGTCATCGCCGCAACCGGCGTGCTCCACCATATCCGCATGCCTGATATCGACGGGATCGACAGCTTCGCCGGTGACGCCGCGCACAGCGCACGCTGGGACGACAGCATCGCACTGGATGGCCGCCGCATTGGCATCATCGGCAGCGGATCGACGGGGGTGCAACTGGTATCGGCGCTGGGCGCGCGCGCCAGCAAGTTGCAGCATTTCCAGCGATCGCCGCAGTGGATCATGCCGGTTCCCAACATGCCGTACAGCGATGAAGAGCGCGCCGCCTTCCGCCGCGATCCCGCGCTGATCGATGCGATCCGCTATAACGAAGAATATCAGGCGAATGTCCGCCGGTTCAGCGCCGGCATCATCAAGGCCGATTCCGAAGAGATCGCGATCATCGAGACGATCGTCCGCGAACATCTGGAACGCGATGTCCATGATCCGATCCTGCGCGAAAAGCTGCGCCCCACCTATCGCGCGGCGTGCAAGCGGCTGATCTATTCGCCCGATTATTATGCCAAGGTGCAGGCGCATGACGTCGATATCGTCACCGACGCGATCGAACGGATCGAGCCGCAGGGCGTGCGCACCCGCGATGGTGTGCTCCATGAACTCGACGTGCTGATCTACGCGACCGGGTTCCGCAGCGACCGGTTCATCCGCCCGGCCGTGGTGGAAGGGCGCAACGGTCGTTCGCTCGATACCATATGGGCGACCCATCCGACGGCCTATATGGCGATTTCGCTGCCCGATTTCCCCAACCTGTTCTTCCTGAACGGGCCGACCGCGCCGGTTGGCAATTTTTCGCTGATCGATGTCGCCGAACGGCAATGGGGTTTCATCAGCCAGTTGATCGACCGGATCGCCAGCGGAGAATGTTCGGAAATCTGCGTGTCCGACGCGGCGATGGACCGGTATGAAGAGGCGCGGATCACGGCCGCCAAGGGCACGATCTTCGCGTCCGGCTGTTCAAGCTGGTATCTCGACGCCAATGGCGTGCCGATGACCTGGCCATGGAGCTACGACCGTTTCGCCGAGGCGATGGATGCGCCCGATTTTGCGGATTTCGACATGGCAATGGCGCGGGTGGATGCGTGAAGCACGCTGCACGCTGAACGCAAGAAGCATAAGATGACCGAGGATGAGGATATGGAGATGACGGAACTCGTCGGGCTGATCGGCCGTGATCCGCAAGCATTTGTGAATGTGCCTTATGATGCCGGCTTTGCACTGTCCGATGCGGAGCGGGAGGAAGCCCAGCTGGCGGCCATCCGGCTGCGTTTCGACGCGCTGAAAAGCCGCATTCCGGCACTGGCCCGGCTGGCGGAGGACAATGGTATCGAGGAGATCGGCGCGATCGACGATATCGTCCCGCTGCTGTTCCCGCACACCGTGTACAAATCCTATCCCTTGTCGTTTCTGGAGCAGGGCCGGTTTGATCGGCTGACGAAGTGGCTGGCGTCGCTGACGTCCGAAGATCTTTCCGGTGTCGACCTGACGGATGTCGAGACGATCGACGACTGGATCGCGGCGCTGGAGCGCGGCAGCACGCTGGCGCCGATCCACACCTTCGGCACGTCGGGCAAGCTTTCGATGATCCCGCGCACCCGCGATCATCTGCGCATCGCGACGACGATCAACGCCAATTGCATCCGCGATCTGCATGGCGCGGGATCGGGGCCGGACCTGCTGGTCGATCATATGCCGCTGATCGCGCCATCCTATCGCCATGGCGCGAGCGCGATCGCGCGCGGCATGAACCTGATGGCCGACCTGTATGGCGGCGGCACCGCGCTGTTTTTGTACCCGGATGCCTATTTCAGCGCGGATGTCGCGTCGCTGGCCGGGCGGCTGCGCGCGGCCGAGGCGCGCGGCGAGGCGGGTGAACTGACGCTCCCGGCGGGGCTGATCGCCAGGCGTGCCGAATTCGCCGCGCGTGAAGCCAATCGGGCGGCGGACATGGATCGGTTCTTCGAAGACGCGAAGGACCGCTTTGCCGGGCAGGACGTGTTCCTGTTCGCGGTGTGGCCGATCCTGTTCGAATGGGCCGAAGAAGGGCTGCGGCGCGGGATCAAGGGGGTGTTCGGCCCCAATTCGGTGCTTACGTCGGGTGGCGGATCGAAGGGGCGGGTGCTGCCCGATAATTATCGCGAGACGATCTTCGAATTTTTGGGCTTCGACCGGCACCTCGAATTTTTCGGGATGAGCGAACTGATGGCCAATGCGCCGCGGTGCGAAGCGGGCAATTACCACTTCCCGCCGGTCGTGGTGCCGTTTGTGCTCGACCCCGAAACCGGCGAACCGCTGCCGCGCGAAGGCCGCCAGACCGGCCGGCTGGCGCTGATGGACCTGCTGCCCGACAGCTATTGGGGCGGCATCGTCACCGGCGATCAGGTGACGATGGGCGGGTTCGATGCGCCCTGCGCCTGCGGACGGGGCGGGCCGCATATCGAGCCGGATATCGCGCGTTTCAGCGACATCAAGAATGGCGACGACAAGATCAACTGTGCCGGCGCGCCCGAGGCGCATGACCGCGCGATCGACTTCCTTCTGGAAAGGACAGCCTGACAATGGCCTATTCGGTTCCCCTGCTGCTGCGCGGCGACATCATCGAAAGCGATCCGATCGAATTTGGCGGCCGTCGCGGCGGCGCCAGCTTCACCACGCCGGATGTGTCGCGGCATATCGATCGCCTGCCGCTGGCGTTGCCCTCGGCGATGGCCGATCTGTATGGCATGTCGTTCACGGAGATCGTCGATTTCCTCGATCGACTGGGCCAGCGGCTCGATCCCGCCCGCAATGCGTGGTTGCAGGAAGCGTATGAATTGTCGCGGCTGACGTCGGGGCTGTCGGATTCGATCCTGCGTTATCATTTCGGGATGATCCCGCATTATTTCACGCCCGATTCCGTGCGGGCGATCGCCGAACGCACGATCGGCGTGGATTATCTGGAAGGCTGGGTGGAACAGCCGCCATCGGCGCAGGCCGGCACAAGCGTGCGGATCCGCGCGCTGGGCGCCCGCGCCGTCCATATCATTGCCGGCAATGTGCCGGTGGTGGGCGTGACGACGGTGATCCGCAACGCGATCACCCGGTCCGACGCGATCATCAAGACGCCGTCGAACGATCCGCTGACGACCGCGGCGGTGGTGCGCACGATGATCGAAATGGCGCCCGACCATCCGATCACGCGGCATGTTTCGGTCGCTTATTGGAAGGGCGGGGACGAGCGGATCGAAGCGGCGCTGTACGATCCCCGCCGGATCGAAAAGATCGTCGCGTGGGGTGGATTTGCCGGGATCAAGCATGTCACCCGATATATCCAGCCGGGGCTGGACCTCATCACGCTTGATCCCAAGCATTCGGGATCGTTGATCGGCCGGCAAGCCTTTGCTGATGAAACCACGTTGCGTGCGGTTGCCCGCCGGCTGGCGGTGGATATCGGCGCGATGAACCAGGAAGGCTGCGTCAACGCCCGCGTGATCCACGTCGAATCCGGCACCGATGCAGACGGCATCGCCCGTGCCGATCGGCTGGCGGCGCTGACGTTCGAAGCGTTGCAGGGCCTGCCCGAATATCTGAGCACGCCGCACAAGGCGTTCGACCCGGAATTGAAGGCCGAACTGGCGGCGCTGGCGTTCGTCGACGATGAATATCGCGTGTTCGGCGGGCGCAGCAACGAAGGTGCGGTGATCGTGTCGCGATCGGCCCAGCCGGTGGATTTCGCGCGGATGCTGGCGTGCCGGGTGGCCAATATCGTGCCGGTCGACGATCTGGAAACGGCGGTGCGTTCGGTCAACAGCTATACCCAGACGATCGGCATCTACCCCGACGCCTTGAAGCAGGAATTGCGCGACCGGCTGGCATTTCAGGGCGCGCAGCGGCTGGTGTCCCTGGGCGGGGCGGCGACCTTGCTGCAGGCACCCGGCCCGCAGGATGGCATCGAACCGCTGCGCCGCATGGTGAAATGGATCACCGACGAAAGCGGCGACGGCGACACGCTGGAAGCGCAGGCAATCGCGGCCTGATGGCTGCGGCAAACGCCATTTTCTATATAAAATCAGGGGTATGGTATGACTGAAACAATCACCGGCGGCGAAGCCGCGCGGGCGGCGCTTGAGGCGCTGGGTGTGGAGTGTGTGTTCGGCATACCCAGCCAGCATAATCTGGCGCTGTACGAGGCGCTTTCGCGGTCGAACCAGATCCGCACCGTGGGCGCGCGGAACGAGGCAGGCGCGGTGCACGCCGCAGACGGCTATGCCCGCGCGACGGGCAAGCTGGGCGTGGCGATCGTCAGCACCGGGCCGGGCACCAGCAACGCCGTCACCGGGCTGTACGAAGCGGGCTATGCTTCGTCGCCGGTGATGCTGATCACCACGCAGGTCGACCGGCCTTATCTCGATCAGTGCCGGGGCTATATCCACGACGCGCCGGGCCAGCTCGCGATGCTGCAAAGTGTTACGCGGCGGACCGAACGGCCGCTGCATGCGCAGGATATCGCCCCGGCCATCCTGCGGCTTGCGGGGGATATCCTGTCGGGCCGGCCGCAGCCGGGCGCGATCGAAATCCCGACCGACCTGCTGAAGGAGCCAACCCCGGTTGTCCACCTGACCGCGCCGGCCATTGCGGTCGATACGCCGAAGGCGGCGGCGATCGAGGCCGCAGCGGCATTGATCGCGAAGGCGCGCCGGCCGCTGATCTGGCTGGGCGGCGGTTGCGTGCGCAGTGGGGCTGAGGACGCGGTGCGGGCCTTTGTCGATCATATCGGTGCGCCAGTGGTGACGACAGTCAATGGCCGCAGCGCGATCCCGAGCGATCATCCCCTCGTCGTCGGCAGTTCCACCCATTATCCGCAGGCGCGGCCGCTGTTCGAGGATGCCGATCTGGTGATCGCGGTGGGCACGCGGTTCCAGGCGGTGGCGACGGGATTCTGGACGATGCCGATCGATTGCCCGCTGATCCAGATCGACATCGATGCGTCGCTGATCGGGCGGAACTATCCGGTGACAACCGCGATCGTCGGCGATGCCGGGGTGTCGCTGGAAGCCTTGCGCCGGGCTGCGTCGGCACCGCGCGTCGATCCCGAATATGGCGCGGCTGCGCGCGACATCGTGGATGCGATCAAGGCGGAATCGGCCAAGCGGATCGGCCCCGATCATGTGCGGTTGTGCGATGCGCTGGATGCGGTGCTGCCAACCGACCGGATCGTTGTCAGCGATGCCACGATGGTGGGCAATACCTGGGCAAGCTTCCGCCTGCCGGTGCGCGATTTCCGGGGTTACACCTACAGCACCAGCCTGGCGATCGGGCCGGCCTTGCCACTGGCAATCGGGGCCGCGATCGGCAGTGGCCGGCGCACCATCGCGGTGCATGGCGATGGCGGGGTGATGCTCAACATCGGCGAACTGGCCACCGCGGTCGAAGCCAGGGCGCCGATGACGCTGCTGGTGTTCAACAATCAGGGTTATGGCGTGCTCAAGCTGTTGCAGGGGATGCAGGGGCTGACGCCATTTGCGTGCGACCTCCACACCCCCGATTTCGTCGGGCTGGGCAAGGCGATGGGGATGCCGGCCGAACGGGTCGACACGGTCGAGGGTTTCGAAGCGGCCCTGCGCCGGTCGATCGCGATCGACGGGCCATCGCTGATCGAGGTCGACATCTCCGGCATGGCGCCGGTGGGGCTGTGAGCACCGCATCCCCGGCGATCGATGGTCGCTATAAATGGGTGATCCTGGCCGCCGTCTTCATCGCGCAGATGATGGCGATTGGCGCCACGAGTTTCGGCTATGGCCTGTTCGTGAAGCCGGTGATCGCCGAATTCGGGATGTCGCGGGGGAACGCCAATCTTGGCCTGATGCTGATCATCGTCGGCATGGCGCTGGTTTCGCCGCTGGTGGGCCAGATGCTCGATCGTTTTCCCGCGCGGTGGACGGTGATCGGCGGCGGGGCGTTGTTCGGCATCGGTGCGGCGATCGTTGCGATGACGAGCAATTTGTGGGTGCTGGCGGCGGCCATCTTCCTGCCGCTGGCGGTGGGGACGACGGCGCTGGGGCCGTTGACTGCATCTACGCTGGTGGCGCGCTGGTTCGACGAGCGGCGTGGCCGGGCGCTGGGGATCGTCGCCATCTCGTCGTCGACGGGCGGGTTGCTCGTCGTGCCGGCGATGGCGGCGCTGATCGAACAGTTCGGCTGGCGCGGGGCCGTGGCGATCACCGGTTTCGCGGTCGCCATGGTCGCCACGTTGATCGGGCTGTTCGTGATCCGCGAACGGACCGTTCCCGTCGTGGGATCGGCGGAAACACCGGCGATGGCGGCGGTGGGCCGCTGGACTGCCCGCCAGTTGATCGGCACGCGCGATTTCTGGTTGCTGGTGCTGTCGGTGGGCGTGCTGATGGGGGTCAGCCAGGCGCTGTTGTCATCGCTTGTCGCTTATGGAACCGATCGGGGCTTTTCACTGGCGCAGGCGACCGCGCTGGTGTTGTGCGTGTCGGCATCGTCGATCGCCGGCAAGCTGGTGATCGGCATGCTGGCGGATAGCATCGATAAACGCTGGCTGCTGGCGGGGGTCGCGCTTTTGCTCGAACTGTTCCTCGTCATTCTGATGATGCACCCGGTTTACCCGGCACTGGTTGCCGGCTGCCTGGCCGCGGGCGCCGCAGTCGGTGGCACTTATCCCGTGTGGGCGGCGTTGATTTCCAGCCGTTTCGGCATCGCGTCGTTCGGGATGGTGATGGGGCTGACGGTGCAGTTCCAGATGCCGATCATCCTCGGTTCGCTGCGGTTCGTGGGCGACAGCTTCGACCGCACCGGCAGCTATGATCAGGCGTTTGCCGCCTTTGCCATTCTTGCGCCGATCGCCTTTCTTGCGGCGCTGGCGATCGGCCGTCCGGGCATGGCCCGCCTGTAAAGCCATCGTGCCGGCGGATGGCGGTTGCCACCCGCCGGCACGATGCAACAGCCTCAGTTGCCGAAGCGGACCTTGAGGGATGCGCCATACATCCGCGGTTCGCCATAGATTGAGGATTCATAACCCAGCGCCCCGCCGAGCGGGAAACCGCCGAGGATATAGGTCTTCTGGGTCAGGTTCGATCCGAACAGCGCGAAATCCACGCCCTTGCCCGCGATATCGGTCAGTTCGATCCGGGCGTTCAACAAGCCGTAGCTGGGATAGGTGGTGATCAGCGTCGGGTTCGTCTCGTTCGTGTTGGTCCGGCTCTGCCAGCTATAATCGGCGCTGACGGCCAGCCGGCCGATCGCGTCGTCCATCGGCACGTCGAACCGACCGCTCACGCCATATTTCCATTTCGGCTGAAACGCCGTCTGGCGGCCCTTGACGGCGGCCGTGCCGGGAACGGTGACGTCGCTGTGCGCGTCGAGATAGGACAGGAAGCCGCTGATCGAAAGATGTTCTACCGGAACGATCGTGCCTTCGAACTCCACGCCCTTGTTGGTGGCCTTCGCGCTGTTCTGGACGAGCGAGATGATGCCGACACCGGGGATCGCCGCCGGCGACGTGATCTGGATGTCCTTATACTTGTCCAGGAACGCCGAAATATTGGTCCGCAGCGGGATGCCGATATTCCAGTCCGCCTTCAGTCCGATTTCGATTTCATCGACATATTCCGGGTTGAACTTGGTCAGCGCGGCCACGGGCGAGGGCAGGTTGACGCCGCCGCTCTTATAGCCGTGCCGATAGGCGGCGTAGACCAGCGCGTCGTCCGTCACCTTATACTGCAAGGTCGCGTCATAGGTGGGCGCCTTGAAATTGGCGCGGGCATCGAACGGGCAGGTGACCTGGGTGCAGGCGCCGGCCGCGTTGAAGACGCTGATGCTCGCGCGGCGCTTGTCCCATGTGTAACGGAAACCGCCGCTCAACTGGAGTTGATCGGCGATTGCCAGTTCGGCATGGGCGAAGACGGCATCGCTCTGGTCGTGGGAATCGAGGTTGCGCACCGTGACCCCGCCAAAGACGCGCTGGCGGATTTCCTGCGGGAAGCCCGGTTTGGACAGTTCGTGATAATAGCCGACGATGTAATCCAGCCCCGCAGCCGGGATTTTGCCCTGGATCTGAAATTCTTCGGTGAACTGTTCCTGCCCATATTGCCATTTCCGGCCAATGGGGGCGTTTTCGATCTGGAAGGTTTCCACCGGCGTTCCATCATAATCGCTACCGCGATTGCCGCGGCTGCGACGGAACGAGACGATGTTCTTCAGGGTGATGTCGTTCGAAATCTCCCACGATGTCTTGTTGGTCACGCCGACGGTGCGCTGGCGTTCGAAAATCAGTTCGGGAATCAGCGTCTTGCGGATGCCGATCGCGTTCTGCTGCGCCATCAGCGGCGCGAATGTCGCCGCCAGCGGACTGGCCGGGTTGTACTGGCGCAGAATGGCGGACGTCCCGTCCTGATCCTTGTCGCGGCCGTCGACGATCGTCAGGTTTTCCAGCCCCGCAAACGGGGTGAACAGCACCGAGACACGATAGGCGCGGTAATCACGGGCATCGAGCTTCTGCCCGGTGATGATGCTCTGGGTGTAGCCGTCGCGTTCGGCGACATTGCCGGCAAGGCGGATGCTGAGCACATCGGCGATCATCGGGATGTTGAGAACGGCTTCGACCTCGCGGGCGGCATAGTTGCCGATGCTGACCTTGGCATAGCCTTCGATATCGAATGTCGGCCGTTGCGGTTCGAACAGGACCGCGCCGCCCGTGGTGTTGCGCCCGAACAACGTGCCTTGCGGGCCTTTCAGCACCTGTACGCTGCTGAGATCGAAGAACGTGCCCGGCCCTGCGACTTCGATCGGCACTTCGGCGAAATAGGTGGCGACGCTGGAGAAATTGCGCTGACCCACGTTGAAGATGCCGGGGCCTTGGCCGCGCAGGTAGAAACCGGCTTCATCGCGGCGCTGGCCGGAAATGTTCAGGCCGGGGACGGCCTGGCGCAGATCTTCGACCGAGCGGACGCCCTTTTCCTCAAGCGCGGCCGCAGAGATCGCGCTGATTGCGACCGGCACTTCCTGAAGCGATTCTTCGCGGCGGCGCGCAGTGACCACGATATCGCCAAGGCCGCTTTCATCAGCGGCGGCCGCTGCTGCATGGGCCGGTGCACGGGCTTCCTGTGCCTGCGCGGGCATCGCCGAGCACAACGCAATGGCACTCACAGACGCGTAATTACAGAAACTTATCCTCATCCAGTCCTCCCATCGGTGTTCCGGCGCCGCCACAGCCGGAATCCGGACGAAGCAGTTCGCCCGGTTCCGCGTCTTGTTCGGCGCCGCACCCGATGCGCTGGGAGAGAATTAGGCCAAGGTCTTGATGCAAATGGATGAAGGCACGAGACGATATGTTTTGTCGCGCATTCAGCGCGACGGCGCGGCCGCCGTGCTGAGCAGCATGCGCACCAGTTCGCCTTGCCGGTTGGTGCCGGTCTTCATGAAAGTGGACTGCAACTGGGAACGGGCGGTGTTGCGGCTGATGCCGATGCGCTGCGCGGCTTCTTCGATGCTGGCACCGCGCGCGATTTCACTGGCGAGCAGGGCTTCCGCCGGGCTTAACCCGAAGAAGCCGATCAGGCTGCGGGCGGGCACGATGGGGCGCCGTTGGGGATCGCGCAGGATCAGGATCGCGGTTCGCTGGAGCGGATTTTTGAGGGGGTGGAAGGCTGGCCCCGGCCGCACGATCACCGTTAGCGGCAGGGCATTGTCCGCACGCGGCAAAGCCAGCGGGGCATAAAGGCGCCAATCGGTTTCGGCCTGCTGTTCGGCGGCCTTTTCCCGGATCAGGTCCATCAAGGCGGTGGTATCGGCGGGGGTGGCGGCCTTGAGCTTGCCGTGCGTCAGCCGCAGGCCGTTGTCCTGCGCCAGAATTTCATCCGCGATCGAATTGGTGTGCATGACATGGCCGTCGGCATCGACCAGCATCGCGCCGATATCGCTGGTTTCCAGCGCGCTTTCGGCAATGATGTGCTGCCGCGTCAGATGAACGAACTGATAGAACAGCCGGATGCCGCGTTTGAGTGCGGGGACAAATTCGCCCAGCAGGCGCCGCGCGGCTTCGTCAAACGGCTGCGCCGACGCCGATCGCCACAGGATCAGGTGCACCTTCTTGCCATCGCTGGGGAGGATCGAAATCGAAAGCATCGCGCGGATGCCGGCAGCGGGCCGATCCTGTTCGACCGGCTGGTCCAGTATGCTGCCGGCAAAGCATCCTGCACGGTGGAGCGTGGCGATGGTGTCGGCGTCTTCGTCACGTTCGAAGAAGATCGCCGGGGCGCCGCTGCCCGCGTGCCAGGCATCGACGGCAAGCACGGCATGGTCGCATTCGAAAATGTCGCGCGCAGTCGCCAGGAAGGATTGCCACATCGGATAGACGGTGAAGCTGTCGTACAGGGAGTCGATCAGCCGTTCACGGCGCGTGGCGGCATCATGCGCTTGATCGATGATTTCCGCCATGTGCCGTGCATTCCCCTCGACAGATATGATCGTTCCCTGCGTGCATACAGGTGTTGATGGCCGCGCGGGAGTGGCGATTGCCGCGACTGCCTTTTCGCCGGATAATGCCGTCCGGCGCGAAGACTGGTCAATCCGCGCGGCGCGCGGTGACGATGCGTATAGGGGTGGCCAGCATCTGCCCGCGCATCACACCTTCGCCTTCGGTGGGGGATATTGGCGCTTCAAGGATGCGGTGGACGACGTCCATCCCTTCGACAACCCGGCCAAAGACCGCGAATCCCAGATTGTCACCCGGTTGTTTCGGATCGGCATCCATCGATGGCATCGCGCCGATCGTGATGAAAAAATCGCCGGATGCGCTGCCGGGCGCGTTGCGCGCCATCGAGATCGCGCCGTCGACGTGCGACAGCCCCGTCTGGCTTGTCGGTTCGTGCGCAATCGGCGGCAGCGCGCGCCGGGGATCGTTGCGCGCTCCTCCCTGGATCAGGCCGTAGCCGGGGGCAACCTTGGTTGCGCGATAGAATGTGATGCCGTCGAACCGCTTCTGATCGACATAGCGCAGGAAATTGGCGCTGGTGACCGGCGCACGTTCGGTTTCCAGTTCGAGCGTGATCGGCCCTTCGCTTGTCTGCAGGCTTACGCGCACCGTGGCCGGACGCGGGGATTCCGCCGTGGCCGCCGGAACAGTTGGGGCAGGTGCTGCCGTCTGGGCGATGGCGGGGCTGGCGAGAAGGCACAGCAAGGCCGGGCAGACCAGTTTCGAGAACATGGCGGGCATTCCTATTCAATCCGCGTCCAGGTTTGCGATTTGCAGCCAACCCGGCCGATCAGGCAGCCGCTGCCGGTTATGGTGTTGGCGTCGATCACGGTGATCGTGCCTGAAAAGGTCTTGTTGATATCAGGCACGAACACCTTGCCGCGCCAGTTCCCATGCCTGTCACGGGTAAAGCTGCGGAACAGCTGGAGGCCGACGAGATTGTCGGTGCCGCCGCGCGCGGCATCCGCCTTGGCCTTGTCATTCGCCCAGACGACCGTGCCGCACATGCTGGCGCCACACGGGTGCGAGCGGACATGGACGCTGTTCTTGGGGTTACGCCATACGCCTACCGTCTTGTCGGCGGCGGCCGCGCTGGTGGCTGCCATTGTCAGGCATGCCAGCGTTGCGAGGGAAAATGCCAGCCTGTGCTTCATCATGGCCCCTTCGATGACTGCGTCATGCCTTAGCACTGCAAGGGAGGCCGACGAAACCGGGATATGTCAATCCGATCGGATTGAGCGGCGAAGGACGGAATAACATTTTGTAATTAAATGATTAAGCTCCGAACCTGTCGTGAGGTGTGGCAATTTTGCATCCAGAAATTGGATTCTGCTTCATATCTGGACGACCGTCCAATTTTATGAAAAACAGAGGGGCTTGGGAGGATGCTCAATGGGGCACGCAGGGTTTGAAACAGAAATGGCCAACGGCCGTGCGGTGCAAATGGCGCCGTGCCGCAGCCTGTTTGGCCGACGCGATCCGTTTCGGCCCCGATCTTCCATGATTAATTCCATAATGTAGATTGTATATATTATACAATTCTGCATGATTTTAATTTTTGAATTTCAAATGATTATATTTATTTTGTGATTAGTGAATGGAATTACCCATTTACTGAAATGAATTGAAAAATTCAGAATAATCACTTTACTGGGAGGGAATGCTATGAATTTTGGGAATGGTTGCCCGGAATCTACCAAGATGCGCTCGCTATCGTCGGGTTCGTCGTTGCTGCTGATCGCCGCGACATTGGCGGGCGCCGGTTTCAGCTTTGCCGCCCCGGCACTGGCGCAGGAAACCGCATCCGCATCGACCAGCGGCCTGGAAGACATTGTCGTCACCGCCCGCCGCAAGGAAGAATCGCTCCAGTCGGTGCCGATTTCGGTGCAGGCGTTCAGTGGTGAAACGCTGTCCGAACGCAACGTTCAGGACGCGAACGACCTGCAGAAGGTCGTCCCCTCGCTGACCACCTATCAGCAGGCGCGCGACGAAGTGACGGTGTCGATCCGTGGCCAGTCCAGCTCGGGCGCGTCGGCGCAGGGCCAGAATCCGCGCGTCACGGCCTATTTCGCACAGGTGCCGTTGCAGACCGGCGATAACGGCCCGGGCCGTTTCTTCGACCTTTCGAACGTGCAGGTGCTGAAAGGCCCGCAGGGCACGCTGTTCGGCCGCAACTCCACCGGCGGCGCGATGCTCTATGAACCCGCCCGTCCGACGCAGGATCTGGGTGGCTATGTCACCCTGCAGCTTGGCCAGTTCCACGATCGCCAGATCGAAGGCGCGCTGAACCTGCCGATCACCGACATCCTGTCAGTCCGCATCGCCGGCAAGCGCGCCAAGCGCGATGGTTTCACCAAGAACATCGTGACCGGCGAAGAACTGGACGACCGCAATTATGTCGCCGGTCGTGTCTCGGTGCTGTTCACGCCATCGGACAGCTTCGAAAACTACACGATGTTCGATTATCTGAAGTCGGACACCAATGGTTCGTCGCAGCAGATTCTGGGCATCGACACGAACAAGATATTCCAGGCCAACGTGGCAGGCACCGGCCTTCCGCTGGCGCTGGGCGGAGGTGGCCCATCGCCGACGCTTCTCGGGACGAACTATGCCCTTGCCGTGCAGTTGGCTACGGCTGCCGGCCGTTTCTCGCTGTTCCCGGATCCGCTCCTGCCGAACCAGCTGGCCAACCAGAATAACCTTGGCCCGCGGATTTCCCAGTCGGCGGTAGATGGCCTGTCGCGCGCGCGCAGCTGGGGCGTCACCAATGTCACGACGTTTAACCTGTCCGATGATCTGACGCTCAAGAACATCTTCGGTTATCGCCGCTACAAGCAACTGAGCCGGTATGATTTCGACGGCACGGTATTCCCGTTGCTTGATCAGATCACGCCGAATGGCTGGTCAGCGAATATCCGCCAGATCACCGATGAAATTCAGCTGCAGGGCAAGGCGCTCGACGGCAAGCTGGACTTTACCGTTGGTGGCTTCTTCCTGTGGGGCAAATCCCCTAAGCCGCAGACCGTGACGCAAGTATCGGTTGGCGTGCCTTCGGTGAATACGTCTGATCCGGTGGAGCGGAGCCAGGCGGTGTTCGGCCAGGCGACTTATGATCTTTCGGACATGGTGACCGAAGGGTTCAGCATCACCGCAGGGTATCGCTACACGCATGACTTCCGGTCGCTGACTGCCTCCAACGTGCGTGCGGGCGTTTGCAGCCTGCTTTTTGGTTGCCCGAACTTCCAGAAGGTGGCGTTCAACGCATCGTCCTACAATATCGGGCTTGATTATCAGATCACGCCGCAGACCTTGCTGTATGTCACCCATCGTCGGGGCTATCGCGCAGGCGGCCTGAACCCGCAGGCGGGCAACAGCGGTTTCCAATATGATCCGGAAACCGTCACCGATTTCGAAGCCGGTTTGAAAACCGATTTCACACTCGGCGGCATGGAAGGTCGCGCCAATTTCGCGGCTTACATGTCGAAGTTGAAGGATGCGCAGGTCAGCCTGTCCTTCTCCGAAACGAATCCGGTCACAAACGCGACCGCGCTGATCAACGTGATCTCCAATGCGGCGAATGCGAAAATCAAGGGACTTGAAACCGATATTACATTGGTTCCGTTCGAAAATTTCAATATCAGCGCATCCTATGCTTACACCGATGCGAAATATACGAAGTTTTTCGATCCTAATAACAACAATGCGCCCATCACGGGTCGTCCGTTCCCGTTCCAGGCGAAACATCGTCTGAACATCGGTGGAAATTATACCATTCCGCTGTCGGAACATTGGGGTGAAGTTACGGCCAGCGCGAACTGGAGCTATTCGAGCAGCTACCAGCTGTCCGTGTTCCCGGATCCGTTGGGCGTCGAGAATGGCTACAACCAGCTCGACCTTCGTCTCGACTGGAAGAACTTCGGCGATCGTGATGTCACGCTCGGCCTGTTCGTCAACAACGTGACCAAGGAACTGTACAAGATCGGTGGCGTTCCGATCTATTCGGTTCTGGGCACCACGTCCGCCCTGTACAACGAACCGCGGACCTGGGGTCTCCAGCTTCGCTATCGTTTCGGCGAATAATAACGGTACAGTGTCGTCCGTCCGGTCTTTGGGCCGGACGGGCGGTGCTTTTTCAGGCGGCTGCGTCGATCCGTCGCGGCCTGCCGACTGGCCGGGTTTCGCCCGGCGGATCGTTGAGCGATATTTCCACCAGCGGCGATGGCCGCTGCTTGGCGTGCATGAACACCCGGCCAAGATATTCACCGAGAATGCCGAGAAACAGGGCGTTGAGGGTGATCGACATCAGCAGCAGCAATGTGGTGGTGGCAAAGCCCGCCGGCCAGTCCGCGCCGAAGATCAGGCTGGCGATCAGATAGACGAACAGAAGAAGGAAGGTGACGCTGCCCACCAGCAGGCCGACCGCCGATGCCAGCCGCAAGGGCAGCAGCGAATGGTTCAATATGCCATTCACCGCCAGGCCGATCATCGGCCGCAACGGGAATTTGCTCTGCCCCGCGACCCTTGCCTGCCGATCATATTCGAAACCGACCTGCGAAAATCCCATCGAACTGATCAACCCGCGAAGATAGGGGGATCGATCCTCCACCTGGCGCAGTTCGCGCAGGATGCACCCGTCCACCAGGCGAAATTCACCGGCATCTACCGGCAGGTCATCATCGCTCAACGCGGATAGAAGGCGGTAGAATATTCGCCGGGCGGCGGCCACGATCCGGCCTTCCTGAAGCGAACGGCGGACGCCATAGACCACCTGATGGCCCTGCCGCCAAAGCCTGAGCATTTCCGGAATCAATTCGGGCGGATCCTGCAGGTCGCAATCGATCTGCACCGAACAATCGCCGGTGGCCGCTTTGTAACCAACCAGCAGTGAACGCTGATAGCCGTAATTGCGGGACAGGCGGATCACGCGAACCGCAGGATCGCGGGCCGCGATGTCCCGCAAGATGGCATAGGTGCGATCGGTGGAATGGTTGTCGGTGAAGATGATTTCATACGCGTATCCGGGGAGCGTCGCGAAGGTGGCGACGATCGCGTCGTAGGCGCGCTGGACATTGGCCTCTTCGTTGAAGGCGGGCACCAGCACGGATACCCGCGTCGGGCGCATGGCGGCGGCGGTCATGATGCAACGGCCTCCAGCCGGTGGTTTCGCATCGCGGCGACGGTATCGGCCATGCCTTCGCGCAATCCGATGCGGGGCGCCCAGCCGATCGTGGATTGAGCCAGCGCGCCTGAGGCGCAGACGCTGGTCGGCTCACCCGCATCGCCACGGCTGATGAGGGCGGGATCGGCGCCGGTGACGGCCACGGCCAGCGCCGCGACGTCGGCGACGGTGGGCGCCTGTCCGCTGGCAATGTTGACGATTGCGGGGCCGGCCGCCGATTGCTCGCTCAGGCGGCAAAGCGCTTCGACCGCGTCGGAAACGTGCACCAGATCACGGCGATCATCGGGGCGGCGCAGGTGGATCGGCCGGCTATCAATGCAATGGCGGAGCAGCGATGGAATAAGAAATGCTTCGGACTGATCGCGTCCGTGAATCAAAGCGAGCCGGCCCGTGACAAGGCGGAAAGGCAGGAGCGGGGCAAGCATTTCCGACTGTCGGGTCGCGGCCACGAGTGCTGCGGCATAAGGGGATTGTGGCCGTTCGTGCTGATGTTCGTGACAGGGGGGCGCCGCAGCCCCATATTCCGCGATCGATCCGGCACGGACGATGATGCCGGGGCGATGGCGGCTTTCCGCCGATGCTTCCAGCAGCGCCAGCAGGTTGAACACGTCCTGCAGCGAATGATCGCGCGCTGTGCCGGATATCGGGGTTGCCCGGTGGTTTACGTCCCAGGCAAGATGGAACAGCCGATCCGGGCGCGCCGCCGCCAGACATTGCGCGAGTGCCGACCGATCGCGCAGATCGAGCCTGTGGATGCGGATCCGGCCCGACAGATCACGCAGCCGCCATGTTTCGGTGTGCGGGCGCAACAGCACATCCACCACATCCCCATCATCAAGGCACCGTCGCGCCAGATGCGATCCGATGAAGCCGGCCGCTCCCGTGATGAGCGTGTGGCGCATGGCCCCTATCCGGCGCCAACCAGGGCTGGTTCCGGCAAGGGAACGAGGAACCTGCCGCCAGAAGCGAGAAAGCCTTCCTGCTGTTCGCGAATTTCGTCGAAGAAGTTCCAGGCCAGAACCAGCAGGATATCGGGCCGCTCGCGCGCGATCATATCGGTCGAGTGGATCGGTATCTTCATGCCGGGGGAATAGAGATTGTGCTTCAGCGGGTTGCGGTCGACCAGAAAATCCAGTGTTTCGGGGCCGATCCCGAAATAATTGAGCAAGGTGTTGCCCTTGGCCGGTGCGCCATAGCCTGCGATTTTAAGCCCCTGCGCCTTGAGATCGAACAGCATGGCGAGGAGCTTTTCGCGGACGCTGGCGACGCGGGCTGCAAAATGTTCATAGGTGGCCTTTGACAGCATCCCGCCGTCCAGTTCTTCGGCCAGCATTTCCGCGACGATCGGCCGGGCCGCGCCCGCCGAAGCGGTTTTGCGCAGGAACACGCGCATCGACCCGCCATGTATCGGCAGTTTGTGGACATCCACGACCGTCATGTCGAAATATTCACCAAGCTTAACCAGCGAAAGCAGGCTGAATTCCGAAAGATGTTCCTGATAGACGGTGTCAAATTCGTTCCTGTCGAGCAGTTCCTTGGCCCACGGCAGTTCGAGCACGAACACGCCATCATCGGTGAGCAGATGGACCACGCCCGCCATGAAGCGGTGCAGGTCGCCGATATGGTTGAAGGTGTTGGTGGTGACGATCACGCTGGCCGGCCCATGGCGTTCGCGCAACGTTGCCGCCGTATCCGGATCGAAATAGCCGAGATGCACGTCGACATTCCTGGCCCGTGCGATTTCGGCGATGTTGGCGGCGGGATCGACACCCAGGGTGTGGCCACCCAGTTCGTTGCAGGCGGATAGCAGCAGCCCGTCATTGCAGCCGATATCGACAATCAGGCCGTCGCCGGCCTGTTCTTTCAGGATCGCGGCCAGCCGTGCGAAGTGGCCGTGCATGGTTGTGGCGCCCGACGGCACGTAAAGATAATGGTCGAAGAAATCGGACGGAATCTGATCCGCCACCTGGATCAGCCCGCATTCCAGGCAGACTTCGGTGTTCAGCGAGAAAGCGGGCTGCGGCTTTTTCACTTCGTCGGCCCGGATGAACATGTTCGCGGGGGGGTGATCGCCCAGCGGGAGGAACTGAAAGGGCTTGGGGCCGAGACAGGCTCTGCACTGCATTGATTCACCCATGGCGCACCCCTTTCGATGAACAAGAGCTTCGTATTGCCTAGCCGACCGCCATTTTCCCCGCGGCCTGGCCGCGCATAGCGGCCGAAAATGCGTCGAATGTTTCGTGCATGTGATCGATCTGCGCGTCGTCCAGCCCGTGATGGGTGGCGAGCAATATCCCGCCGCGCATCACCGCATCCGCCACGGGATAACCCGCCGGGGCGGCACGAACCGAAAGCCCCGCCATGGCGGGCTGCCGCAGGATATTGCCGGTGAACACAGGCCGCGTCTGGATATCATGCGCTTCCAGGAAGGATTGCAGGGCACGCCGGTCGAACGGCGCGGTATCGCGGATGGTGAGCGGGAAAGCGAGCCATCCGGTATAGGCGCCGGTCAGTTCGCGAGGCAGTATGAACCATTCTTCATAATTGGCGAAGAAGGCCCGCTGCCGGGCAAAATTGCGAACCCGCGCGGCGATGTTGAAGGCCAGCTTGTCCAGTTGCACCAGCCCGAACGCGGCACCGATTTCAGACGGTTCGAGATTGTAGCCCAGCGCTTCGAACAGGAATTTGGAATCATAGGGAATGCCGTCCACTTCGACGTTGAAGCGGGCTTCGGCGGTTTCGGAATCGACGAACAGCGACGATGAACGCCCCCACGATCGCAAGAGGCGGGCATCGCGGGCAAAACCATCGTCATTCACGCATATCATGCCGCCATTGCCGGCCGCGGTGATGACATGGGACCCATAGAAGCTGGTGGTGCTGATATCCGAACGGGCGCCCGTGCTGCGCCCGTGCAGCGTCGCGCCCAGCGTATCGGCGCTGTCTTCCACCACGATCAGCCGATGCGCGTCGGCAATGGCGCGGATCCGATCCCAATCCGGGAGGTTTCCGATCAGCGACGGGATCATCAGTGCCCGCGTCTGCGGACCGATCATCGCTTCGATCGCGTCCACGTCAATATTGTAGGTGCCTTCGGTCACATCGACGAAGGCTGGCACCAGCCCGTTGCGGATGATCGGCGCGACGGTTGTCGCAAAGGTCAGCGCCGGGGTGATGACTTCGCTGCCCGAAGGCAGGCCGAGAATTTCGATCGCGAGATAATTGGCCGACGATCCGGAATTGACCATGATGCCGTGCCGTTTGTCGAACAGCGCCGCTACGCCTTCCTCCATCGCCCGGACGTGCGATCCCATCTGGGTGGAACTGCGCATCGCGGCGACGACCGCGGCAATTTCTTCCTCGCCATAGACGGCCTGGCCATAATTCACGCGCATCGCTTGAAATCCTGCTGTGCCGGGGTGACGACGGGTTGCGCATAGGCTGCGATCTGCGCCTCGCTGGTGCTGCGCATGTCGACATCACCGCGCGCGAAGGCCGCATACCAGTCCGTCGTCATCCGGATCATGTCTTCGGCGGGCAGCCGCGCTTTCCAGCCGAGGCGGGCGGCGGCCTTGCTGCTGTCCAGCCGCAGTAGCCGGGCTTCGGGTGGCGCGGCCGTTGGAGGCGCGATATCGAGCGGCGCCGCCAGTTCGCGGGTCGCGCCGACGATGCCGCGTGCCAGCGTTTCGACGTCGATCGACTGGGCGGGATCGGGGCCGAAGTTCCACGCTTCGGCAAAGTCCGGCGCGCGCGACGAAAGCAGGTGGGCGGCCAGCGTCAGATAACCAGCCAGCGGTTCAAGCACATGTTGCCATGGGCGTATGCTGCGCGGGTTGCGCAGTTGCACCGACTGGCCGGAAAGCGCGGCGCGGACGATATCGGGAATCAGCCGGTCTTCCGCCCAATCCCCGCCACCAATGACGTTCCCCGCACGGACGGTGGCGAGTTGCGGACCCGCGCGATCGTTGAAATAGGACCGTCGATAGGCGGTGGCGACGATCTCGGTACACGCTTTTGATGCGCTGTAAGGGTCGCTGCCGCCCAGCATGTCCGTTTCGCGATATGGCCAGGGCCATTCATGATTTTCGTAGCACTTGTCGCTGGTGACGACGATCACCGCGCGCAGCGATGGCATGGCGCGGGCCATGTCCAGCACATTGGCGGTTCCGGTTACGTTGGTCGCGAAAGTTTCGGCCGGGGCCGCGTAGGATTGCCGGACGATCGCCTGCGCCGCCATGTGCACAACCAGTTCGGCATCGATCCCGTTCGCGGCATCCGCCAGCGCGCGCGCATCGCGAATATCGGCGATGCGGTGATCGATCAGCTGATCAAGCCCGGTGGAAACGTGAAAGGACGAACCCTGCGGCGGCAGCGCAATGCCAACGACATCAGCGCCCAGGCGGCGCAGCCAGAGGCTGAGCCAGCCGCCCTTGAAGCCGGTGTGGCCGGTGACGAGCACACGGCGCCCCCGCAAGGCGGCGGCGACGAAGGCCTCGTCGATCGGCCGTTCAGGCGTAGATGGCGGGGCGATGCGCGACATCGGTTTCCTCGCCGAAACGAAGCCAGGGCGGTGTCCCGTCGAGACACAGGCGTTCGAGTTGTTCGCGATCGCGCACCGTATCCATCGGATGCCAGAACCCCTTGTGCTGATACGCAAAAAGCTGGCCATCCCGCGCAAGGCGGGCGAGGGGGGCCTGTTCTAGCGATTCCGCATCGCCGGTCAGATAATCAAACACACCCGGTTCGAAGACGAAGAATCCACCGTTGATCCAGGTTTCATACTTCACCACCTTTTCGGTAAATTCGGTGACGCGGCCATGATCGATTTCGAGGTTGCCGAACCGCGCCGGCGGCTGCACCGCGGTGACGGTGGCGAGGCCGCCATGGGACCGGTGGAAGGCGAGCAGGGCATCGATATCGACATTGCCGACACCGTCCGAATAGGTGACCATGAATGGCCCGTCGGTCAGCCATTCCCGCAAGCGGAGCAGGCGCCCGCCGGTCATCGTGGTTTCCCCCGTATCGACGACCGAAACGTTCCAGTCGCTCACCCGATTGGGCCGGAGGTGCAACTGGCCGGTGCCCAGTGCGACCGTGAAATCGTTGACCATCAAGGGAAGGTTCTGAAAGAACGATTTCATCAACATGCATTTATATCCGCATGCGACAATGAAGTCGTGCTGGCCCCAATGGCTGTAGATATCCATGACATGAAGCATGATCGGCCGGCCGGCTACTTCGACCATGGGCTTGGGAATGCGCGTGGTTTCTTCCGATAGACGCGATCCCAGCCCCCCTGCAAGAAGCACTGTCTGCATCGTTCCGCCCCTCCGAAAGCGACAGGTTATCGCTTAGTCCGCAGCGTGATTGTGTGACGATACAGGATCGGAGGGAGATTCTCGCTTGACCCAAGTGGGGTAAGACTGGGGATTATAGAAACGTAAACGGCGCGGGGGGCATCCCCAAATCGGATCCTATGTCTCCGAAGGGTGATCTCGAAGGAGGGGGTGGAGAGGGCAAGGGCGAGCCACTAGCCTCAACGCGGACCAGCAACGGACGGAGGAGCAGCGGCGATGCGTATCGCCTTCGTTCTGGCGGGCCTTGGGGCGGGCGGTGCCGAACGGGTGGTCAGTCTGCTCGCAAGCGAACTGGTGAAGCGCGGGCATGATATTTCGATCATCGCCTTCGACGCTGCCGATGCGCCGGTTTATCACGCGCTGGATACGCGCGTGCGGCTGATCCGCCTGGCCGTGCCACCTGCGCGCGGCATCGGTGGCATTGGCGCTGCCGTGCGCCGATTGCTGGCGCTGCGCCGGACGCTGCGTCGGGTGAAGCCCGATATGGCGATCGCCTTTCTATCCAAGATCAATGTGCTGACCCTGATTGCCGCGACGGGCCTGCGAACGGCGGTGATCGTTTCGGAACGCAACAATTTCGCCCGGCAGGGCGCCCATCCGCTGTGGCGGGCATTGCAATGGCTGTTCTACCGTCGCGCCGACCGGATCATCATGCAGACAGAGGCCAGCGTGCAGGCGCTGCCAGTTGCGCTGCGCCAACGTGCCATCGTGATTCCGAACCCGGTGATGGTCCAGCGCCGACCGGATTCTTTTGCCAGGCATAATATGCTTGTCGCGGTTGGGCGCCTGACCCACCAGAAGGGGTTCGACATCCTGATCGATGCCTTCGCCCGTCTTGCCCCGGCCCACCCCGATTGGCGCCTGATGATCTGGGGGAAGGGGCCGGACGAGACACTGTTGCGCGCCCGGGTGGCGGCATTGGGCATGGAGGATGTCATTTTGCTGCCCGGCCTGAGCGCGACGACCGCAAGCTGGCTGGATCAGGCCACGGCATTCGTGCTGCCATCCCGCTATGAAGGATTTCCCAATGCACTGGGCGAAGCCATGGCGTCGGGCTTGCCAGTGGTGGCGTTCAATTGCGCGTTCGGGCCGGCCGAAATGATCGCGCATGGTGAAAATGGCCTGCTGATCGACGATGGCGATGTCGCGGCGCTCGCCGATGCGCTGGATTGCCTCATGCGCGATGACGCGCTTCGCGCGCGATTGGGGGCCGCAGCGCGGGCCGATGCGGGGCGGTTCGCGCTCGACCGGATCATGGTCCAGTGGGAAGCGCTGCTGCCGCCGCCGGCTGCTGCCGAATGAAAAGGGCCAAGGCCGGATCGGCCATGTCCACCCGACGATAGCGATGCGCCGCGGCATAATCCCGGAAACCCGTGTCCAGCGTCCCTTCCGCGCCAACAAGGATTCCATCCGGCCGCGCCACCGCCAGAAAGGCGGGCAGATCGCCGGCCGAAACCATCCGATACCAGCGCCGATCGGATCGCGGAATCAGATCGGCTACGCGATAGACGAACGGGCCGCTGGCAAATTCCGGATAGATCGGCAGGCCGCCTTCCAGCGGGATGATGGGCGAAAGGGTGGCGACCCTGCCGTTAAGGCCGGCGCCCGCCAGCGCCTGCCGCACGCGTTCGCCTTCGCGGTGTATGGTCATCCCGGTCCATTTTCCGGGGCTGGCGAGCCTTGGCAGATCGAGCATGAGCCGCGGTGCGGCGGCGGCCAAAGTGAGCAACGCGACGGCGACCAGCAAAAGGGCGGCCGGCGCACGATCCGACGGCGCGAGACGGGCGTGCAATATCATCATCAGGACGATCAGAAACGGTATGGGCGGCACATAATATTGCGGAAAGGATGGGGTCGGCACGAAGGCCGTGGCCGCGCCGAGGCCCATGAGCGCCACCATCAGGGCGGCCGGCCACCACAGCAATTGCCTGGCCCCGTCGCGCGCCACGATCATCAGCGCGAAAAATCCCGCCAGACAGGCGCACAGCACGATCGATCCCGCAAGCCATGCATCCTGCGCCAGCATCACCTTGCCGGCGATCGCCATCACCTTGGGTTCGGCGATTGCCTGCCAATAGGCCTTATGCGCTATGGTGAAGTAACGCAGCGTATGCGCCAGAAAGCTGTCGGGATTGTCGAGCAGGAACAGGATCGCCGGTAGGCCGCCGATCAGCGCGCCGCCCAGCAGCGGCAATGCGACAAGCCGCACACGGCGCCAGACAGAAAGGCCGTGAGGAACCAGCAATGCCGCAATGGCGAAAGGCGGGGCGAGAAAGATGTAGCTGACCTTCAGGCCGATGGCGAAGGCCAGGCTTATCCCCGCCAGCAGCGCGAATATGGGCTTAGGCGCGGGGCCGTCCGTGGCGACGGCGAACAGATAAAATCCAAGCAGGGCAAAGGGAACCGGCAGGAAATTGTTGGTGACGATCATCCCCGCCGGCCCAAGCAGGGTGTTGCCCGTCAATAGCAGGATGGCCAGCCCCGCCAGATGGAATGGCTGGCGAAAATGCCGGGCGATCAGCACGAACATGCCCGCCGTCATGATCCAGCCGGCGACGATCAGGATGCGGCCGGCCAGAAGCAGATGATCGGTTCCGGTCAATGTATACAGCCCGGCCAGAAGCAGTGGCAGGTTGGGCATGTGGTTATAATTCAGCGATGTATAGAGCGGTTCCTGGAACAGCATTCGTCCGGCCGCGACGTGGATTTCTTCATCATGCTGGAGTGGATAGTTCATGATCCGCGCAAAGATGCCGATCGCGACAATCGCAAGCACCGCCACGGTGATGGCGTTGGGCAGACGCGGGATATAAAGGCGCGCTTCGCCCGGCATATATTGGTCGGGCGGCGGGGGCGCGCGGTTCATTGCGGGCCGCCCCGCGGGCCAGGAACGGTGCGGCGGGCTTTTGTTCGCCGCTGCGGGCAATAGCTGGTCGCGATAGTCGCCACGGCCACCCCCTGTTGGTGATGCGGTGCCGTGCCGTGATACCGTCTTCACCGCCATTTGTGTTCGACTATTCGGAGGGATGCCTGCCCGTCGATCAGTGTGCATGCGGGCGGCGCGGGATCGGTAGCGAGATGGAAAGGGCGGGGGGCCGTCGTGTCGTCGCCCGACGCGACGACCCGATGGATCCCCCCGGACAATGCCGATCAATACATCGGGCGTCCGCAATTATAAGCGGGCAGACGGCCGGTCGCCGAACCGATGAAACCCGAATAGCGCACGTCATCCTGCGCCAGCGAGCTGAGATATTCCTCGATATTGGGATAGCCGTCGCCATCCTTGTCATCATTGGCGTCCCACACCAGCGGGTTGGTGTTCTTGAAGCGGCGTTCCCATGAATCGGGCATGCCATCATTGTCGCTGTCCGGCAGTGCGGCCTGTGCGGTCAGCCGTGCCCACCCCCCGGCTTCGGCCAGAGATGACGGCCAGTTCGACGCGAACAGATAGGGGGTCGCGTCGCAGGTGCGTACATCTTCGACATACATTGCATCCACATTGTCGCGGCATGGCCCGTTGAGGCACAGGTCCGCGCCGGCGTAAGCGAGCACGCCGAGCATGGCGCGTTCCGCAGTGGTGACCTGCCACGGTTCGAAGCTGGTTCCCGCGCCGCCCGGCTGGACCACCGGGCTGACATTCTGCATCACCGCCAGCCCGTAGCGTGCGCAATCCAGGCTGCCGGCGGTGGTGAGACCGCAAACGGTGGCCGGATCGACATGGGTGATGAAACCGCCGGCGGTGGTGAACGGATCTGTCACGGTGGACCCGAACTGGCCGGCAATCCGCGTGCGCGGCGTTACATTGCCGCTGGCATAGACGCTGAAACCGAACGGCATGCGCGAGCCGCCATTGCTGTAGAAGCCGATCAGGTAGTTGCCGTCGCTGGCATTGTAGCGCGGGCCGCGCAACGCGACGTTGCCGATGTAATTGGCGTAGATGTTGCCGAACTGGTTGGACAACAATCCGGTTTCGGCGATGAAATCGTAAAACACATTGTTGATGATATCCGCCTGGCCTTTGTTGCCGGTCGCGGCAGGATTTGTGCCGACGGCAATATTGAGGCCGCGTTGCTCGCCATGTTGCGAAAGATTATGCGCAACGGTGACGTTGGATGCGGGCTTCAGGAAGAACGTCTTGCAGTGCAAAGCCGATGTGTGCCCGGCATTGCGGCAGATATTGGGGCCGATGATCGACCATTGCACGGTGCAGTTGGTGCACGCCATGTCCAGGCTCTCGTCCGTTCCGAACATTGTCGAAACATGGTCGAGAATCTGGTTGTTGGTGCCCGACATGCGGATCGGATCACCATTTTCCGATGTCCGGCCAACATGCGGCCCGGTACGCGTGCGCACATGACGCAGGATCATGTCGTTGCCGCCGCGCCGTGTATCGATGAGGGAGTCGACCGGATTATACTGGTCGCCGAGCCGAAATTCGATGCCGCCAGGCGATGTCTGGCCGGCGATATAGATTTTCGGGGTTGTGATGAAGGCCGACGATTGCATGACGATGGCGCCCGCCACGTCGAACACGCAGTAACGCGGCCGGCCAGCCGGGATGGCATAGGGTGTGGTAACGGCTAGCGCGAGCGCACATTCGCGATAGGTGATCTTGCCGTCGCCGGGCGCGGCCACGTCTTCCAGCGAATTGATCTTGTAAACCACGGCGTCCTTGCTGCGGACACTGGTATTCTTGCCGAAACCGATGGCCGTGGGGAAGGCGATCGGATGTTTGGCGCGATCGGGAACGTCGCCATTGTCGGGATTGGTGAAGGCTGTTGCGCCACCACTGGCGACGGCGCCGACCGTGATGGTGGCCGTGGCCGTCTGGGATGTACCGCCGATCATGCAGGTGAGCGCGTAGGCCGTCGATTGCGCCGGCTGCACCGTCATCGAACCCATGGCCGGCCGGGCGCCGCTGAATGTTGCGTCGCCGGCGGCGGTGCAGGATGTCGCGTTCGGCGCACTCCACGCCAGGACGCTCGATCCGCCGGGCGCGATCGTCGATGGCATCGCCGTGAGGGCGACGGCGGGGCCACCCGTTGCGGTGACGTTGATCGTGACCGATGCCGTGCCGCTGCCCGAGGCAGATGCGCACTGGATCTGGTAGGTTGTCGTTTGGCCGGGCGAGACAGCAACGGTGCCGCTCAGTAGACGCGATCCGCTGAAGCTGGCGTCGCCGCTTGCCGTACAGGACGTGGCGGATTGGGAGGTCCATGCAAGGGTGCTGGATTCGCCGGGTGCGATGGTTGTCGGGGTGCCGGTCAGCGTGACGGCGATGGATGGCTTGCCGGCTGCGCTCAGCAGGGATTCCACGACCCAGCCATCGATGCCCTGGCCGAAGTCGACCCGCCACCAGCGCTGGTTGCCCTTCTTGACCGGGCCGCCGACAACGACGCCCGTGGCATTGGCCTCCTGCATCCCGATCCCGGTTGTCAGGTTGGCGTCCATGACGCGAAACTTGCCTGTCAGGACGATATTCTGGCCGATCGCGATCGTATTCGCATAGGCCCTGGTTAATAATGCTACGCTTAACAGAACAGCTATTGTTATAATAATATTAGCTATTTTTCTGTTGCGACCCCTTATGATGTTTATCATCTCCACTCCGTGGGTGGGTTGTGCAAAAAATAAATTGTTGAGTTGAATTCAAAACATATAAAAGTTTAAAAATTATATGTTGTTGTAATTTATATATTTTCATCGGATCATTCCGATATCGAAATGAATATGCTTTGTGCAATTGAGTTTGAATGAATTTTAGATCTGAAATCAAATATATAGATATGATCGATATATTTATGGAATATACAATTGATCGAGGCCTATATATTTTCAAATCGGCAAGATCAAAATATCAATCTTCTTTGAAGGCAATGCCTTGCTGGTTGTTCGGGCGGGGCGTGCGCCAATCGGGATCAGCCGTTGCCATTGTCGAATGCGACGGGGGGCTGGCGCTGTCGTTTCGCCGAACCCGGGACAGGCCGATGCGGATTTTCGCCGCTATCCGGGGAATCCGGGCGGCAGACAGGCCAAGGCGCCGATCGCCTTCAATAGGTAATCCGGGTGGCCAGCCCGAAACGGAAGGTTTCGAAACGGTCGAGCGGCTGGTCCGCGGTGCGTTTGGCGAAGGTTGTGGTGGCGACGAGCGCGATGCGCCGGTTGACCAGATATGTCGCTTCCAGTTGCGCCGACGCCAGTGTCTGGCGACGATTGATGCCGCCGCGATACCGTGTGTCGCGAATGCCGATCGCCGCGCTGACGATCAGATTGTGCCGCGCTTCCTGATCGAGCCGTAAGCTGGCGGTGCTGTCGATGCGGCCGCTCGCCCCGGATCGGGTGGTTGCGACATTGCCGCGGAACAGGCTGGCCGTGATCGCGGTGCGAACGCGCGGTCGCCAGGTCAGGTTGCCGCTGGCGGCAAAGCCGGTGAAGGATTTCAGGGTCGGATCATCGGGATTGGCGCGGAACCGGCCGACGCCGATTTCGCCTTTCAGCCGTTCGCTGATGTCGCTTGCCAGGCCGACGAGAATGCCTTTCGTCGTCATGTCCCGGTCGATGCCGTTGCGATCGACAGGGGTGCGAGCATCGCGCCGGTTGATATAGGCTTCGGTAAAAGCATCGAAACGGTGGGAAATGCGGGCCGTGACGCGCGCCGAACCTTGCAGGCTGGTCAGATCGCGATCGGCATCGCCGGCGGGCAGGTAATTATATCGGTCGATCGCACCGCGCAGCCCGACACCGAACCGGCCGGGGCGATATTGATATCCCAGTTCGGATCGCAGGATATCGATCTTGGCGGGGGGAAGGCCCAGATCATTCGGCGATTCCGGATCGGTGCGCCGTTCGAAAGACCGTTCCGCGCCCAAGCCGGCGGTAACCAGATGGGCTTTGCCGATAGTGTAGCCCGCCCGGCCGGTGGCGCCGAACGTGTTGACGCCTTCGCGCGGGTTATCGACATATTCGCGCAATGTTCCGAATATGGAAGCATTCAGCATGAACCTGCCGTCGTCGCGGCGAATGCCCATGCTGGGCGACAGCGTGAACAGAATATCGGCATCGGGGTTGCTGGAGGTCGCGAAGACGTTGCTGATATATTCCGCACCGGCCAGCAATTCGGGCGACAGGACGAAGTGGCCCATACGGATTTGCCGGGGTTCGTATCCCGGACGGGGCAGATCACGGATGGCGCGATCCGTGGGATCGGTTTGGGCCAGCGCATGGCCTTGCCCCCCGGCCAGCAGGGCGGTGCCAAGCAGCGCGGCCCGGAAAATATGGCGGCGCACCGGACTAGAACCAGCTTTCGTCGATCGTGACGGTGTCGCCGGGTAAAACCGGCGTGTTGGGGGTGGCCCGGCCCTCGACGGTTCGATCACCCGCGCGGCGGGAGATGGCGGCATATTTGCGCTGGGCGCGGAAGGTGTAGCCCCCGGCGATCGAAACCGCGTTCAGTACCGACATTCCGGGCACATAGGCATATTGGCCGGGCCGCTGCACTTCGCCAAGGATGAAGAACGGGCGATATTTGATGACCTGCGCCTGGACATTGGGTTCGTTGACCAACTGGCGCGCGCGGATCTGCTGGGCGATCGCATCCTGCATTTCGGCCACGGTGCGGCCGGCCACCTGGATCGGCGATAGCATCGGCAGCGAAACCACGCCGGTATCGCCGATGACATAGGTGTTGGTGATGGCGTCGAGGCCGCCCACGCTGATGCGCACTTCATCCCCGGCATCGAGCCGATAGGGCGAGGGGGCGGTGGCGGCCAGCGGATCAAGGCGCGAACTGGCCGTCGAGCAACCGGAAATGGCGCCCAGCCCGACCATCATTGCCACCGTCAAGCTGCGATACCGGATCATCATGCCCTCCCTCGCCGAATGGATGCGCCTCGCGCGTTCCATGATTTGTGTCGCCGCGCGGGTTCGCCCGCAATCCACGCAAATGCCGGGGCGATGCCGAGCATGACCGGCACCAGCCAGGGCCGTGCGTATAAGTGCGGCGCGGCATTGGAAAAGATGATGAAGGTGGACAGCACCGCGATCGCCAGCGCCGCCGCCAGCCTGTCTCTTCGATAGGCCACAATGGCGCCGACGATCATGATCCCGTTCAAGAGCAGCCAGCCGGCCAGCGCGAACAGGCCGCCTTCCGCCCACAACAGCAGGAAGATATTGTGCACCGGGGCCTTATCGATGCTGACTTTGCGATATTGATCGACCCCGATGCCGACCAGGGTGGTGCGATCAACCATCCCCCAGGCTTCTTCGATCAGCTTCATCCGCCCGCTGTAAGTGCCGGCCATCGAAACGTCGCTTTGCTCAACCGCCGGGGCGATGCGCTTTTCGAAGGCGCGGGGAAGCTGGAACCCGCTTGCAAAAAGCAAGGTGCCCACCGCGGCACCCGTCAGCAAGACGCGAACGGACGGCAGCTTGCCGGAAACGATCGTGAACAGTGCCAGCGATACCAGCGCGCTTGTCATCCCCGTTACCGATGCGGCGAGGAACAGGCCGATCAGCAGGATCACGCAAGTCAGGTAAAAGAGCGGCGCGCCGATTTTGCGCCGGATACGCAGGTAGAGGGTGAACGGCCATGCCATCACGATCATCGCGGCGTTCCAGTTGGCATCGCCCAGAAAAGCGCCCAGCCGCCCCGCACCGGTGATAAAATCGTGGCTGATGCGGTTATATCCCTCGTAACTGAGATCCAGCCCCCAATATACCGCGATGCCAAAGGCTTCCATCGCGGCAATGCCGGCCACCAGCGCCTTGGCCAGCATGATCGTGCGCTGATCATCATGGTTGATCAGCAGACAGGGCAGCAGGATCAGGCTGAAGCAATATTGCGCGCCCGCAGTCAGCCAGCGATCGGGATCGCCGTTGAACAGGCTGCCGATGAACAGGCCGATCATCATGATCAGCGTTGCGACCAGCCACCAGCCCGTCATGCGGCCAAAGGGCTGCAACGATATGCGATGCGCGGCCAGCAACATGCCGGCGCCGAGCACGAAGAAGGCGTCGCTGGCCGTGAAGAGAATGTCGGCCGGCCGCCAGCTGACATAGGATGCGCAAAACACGCCGATGGCGATCACCGCGCCAGACATATGCCACGCCTGTCCGATCGGTTCGCGATGATCGGTAAAGGGCGGGGCGGTCGCCATCGGGATCAGGCCATCGCCGGCATTGTGCAGGCGGGTCCATTTGCGTCAGCCAAAGGGGGAGGTATCCTGCCGATCATTGGCCCCACCTGTTCGACGATTGCGGCTTATTCATCGCATAAGCGGGGGCGTAAGTCATCGGCCGGGCGGGCCGAAGGGGCGGGCATCTGGCCGTCGCAGATGCTGGAATCGCGGTTCCGTGCTAGGGGGGCGGTGCCAAAGCCCGCGGCATCCGGCGCGTTCCCGGTCCCTATATGCCATGGCGGTCGTGCAGCGGAGCATTGGGATTAGCCTGAATGCGCCGCTGCTTGGCTCATCATGATGCAGGACGCTGGAACCAAAGCGCCGTACCATCCCGCTCAAGGGGGTATCGGTGCTTTCATCGGCCGCCCCTGGAATGGCATGTTCGTGGAGCGGACGATGGCCGGTCGAAACAGCGAATATTATGGCGACCATGGCGGAGCCGCGGCGTTGCGTCGTATCGACGATCCTGACCTGCAGCCGCAATTGGCGGGACCGGCATCATCCGGCGGCCCCGCTTATGCCGGCATTCACGATCTGCTGCGTATCTTGCGCCGGCGGCGCGGGCTGGTGGCGCTGACCATCGCCATCATCATCGGGCTGACGTTCATCGCCTTGCTGCGAACGACCCCGTTCTACAGCGCGACCGCAGTGGTGATGATCGAACCGCTCGACGCCGTTCCGGGGGCTGCTGCCCCGACGACCATCGCCAGCCCGAACGAGGAGGCACGGATCGCCACCAAGGTCGAACTGCTCCAGTCGCGCGCGCTGGCCCGCCGGGTCGTTCGCAACCTGAACCTTGAGGATTATGACGAATTCCTGCCGCCGGAAAAACACTCGCCGGGTCCGTTTGAACGGATTCAGCAGTGGCTGTCACCCGGCAGATCGGCGACGCACGGAATTGAGGCCAAACTGGATGCTCAGGATCGCAACGAAGCGGCGACCCGTGCGCGCGAAGAGGCGATCACCGACCGGCTGATCGATCATGTGCAGGTGGAGCGGATCGGCAAATCGCATCTGATCGGCGTGACCGCCGTGTCCAAGGATCCATATCTGGCGGCGCTGATCGCCAACCGCCTGGCCGATACCCATATCAAATCGCAGTTGCAGGCGGCACGCGACGTTGCCGAAGAACAGGAAGCGTCCCTGCGGGAACGTGTTGCCGAAACCGGGCGGCAACTGCACCAGGCCGATCTGGCCGTCGCCCAATATCGGCGGGCGCATGGCATGCCCGAACAGAGCCCGGATATGGCGCAAGCCCAGTTGTTGCGGCTGGATGGGGAACTGGTGTCCGCCAGCGCGGATGCCGCCGCCAGCCATGCGCGCGCGGCGGGTGCCCAGATATCCGGTGCGAACCCCGAAGTTACCAATGCCGCGTCGCCGCTGCTGAACGATCTGCGCAGTCAGGAAGCGTCGGTTCGTAAACGTCTGGCGGAACTGACATCCTTTTACGGCCCCGGCTATCCCGAAGTGGTGGCCGTCAATGCGCAGCTGGCGGAATTGCGTGGTCGGATCCAGGCGGAAGCCGGCCGGGTTGCGGTTGACATGCGCAACGAGGCGCGGGCAGTTTCCGCGCGGCAGGGCGTGCTGGCCGGCAGCGTCGGCGCGCTGCGCAGCGAGGTGCTGGGCGATACGATGCGATCGGTATCGCTGCGCGGCCTGGAACGAGACGCACAGACCAGTCAGGCGCTCTATCTGTCGCTGCTGGCGCGGCTGAAGGAACTGGGCGGGCGGGCGGATTCTGAGCGGACGGACATGTCGTTCATTTCGCGCGCGCCTGTGCCCGATTCGCCCAGCTATCCCAAGCCGGAACGCGCGTTGGCGGTGGCCTTTGTCGGTGCGATCATTCTGGCGATCATCCTGGCCCTTGCCGCTGAAACGTTCGACGATCGCCTCCGCAGCATGGAACAGGTGCGCCGGCTGCTTGGCCTGCCGACGCTGGCGATGGTACCCGAATTGCCGCCGGCGCTTGCCGGAACGCCGATCAATGAAATGATCCGCGCTTATCCGCGATCCTATTTCACCGAGGCGCTACGCAACCTCGTTATCGAACTCGAAACGCGCCGCGGCCACGCCGGTTCGCAGGTTGTGGTCGTCACATCGGCCCTGCCGGATGAAGGCAAGACGACGATCGCGCTGGGGATCGCGGCAGCGGCGGCGGCCATCGGCAGGTCCGCAGTGGTGGTCGATCTCGATCTGCGCCGGCACGAAATCGGCAATGCAGACGATGCGCCGCGCCCCACCGCCGATGTTGTTTCGTTCCTGACAAACGAGGCCAAACTCGATGATGTGCTGGGGGCGGAAGAAGCGCCGATGCCGTTTGCGGCAATCAGCGCCGATCAGCCGGTGACCGATCCCGGCGGTTTGCTTGAATCGCCGCGCGTCGGCCAGTTGTTCGCGGAATTGCGCCAGCGGTTTCAGCTGGTGATCATCAACGCGCCGCCGATCCTTCCGGTTCACGATGCCAAAACGCTGTCCGGGCTGGCTGATGGTACGTTGCTGGTCGTCCGCTGGGGGGCAACCGATGCGGATGCGGCGCGAACCGCCGTCGAGGTGTTCGGCGAAGGGCTGGTTGGTGCGGTGATCAACCGGGTGGACTATCGCAAGCATGCCAAGTCCGGTTTCGGCGATGCGATCGAATATGCCGCGCGTGCCGGAGGGTCTTACTATCTTCAGGGGCAGATGACCGCGAAAGGACCGGGCATCCTGCCGCGTTGGCTTGGCAGGGCCTGATGGCGCGCGTGGAAGAACGCGGGATGGATATCCCATGTTCGCAACACGCCCACGCCGAACCCGCGCTGGCGCCGACATCTGGGAACGCGGCGGCGCCCGGCTTCATTCCCGGCCTGCCTGCATTCCGCCGCATGGGATGGCGGTTGATGACGTTGGCGGCAATAATCGTCGCAGGCCTCAATTCCCGTTTCATCTGGATCGATATTCCGCGGATCATGCATCGTGCGGTCGATCATCTGGGACGCGACGATTTCGAGCTTTTTGTTCATCTGTGGACCGCGCCGCTGATTCTGGTGACGGGCGCGCTCCTTTTCCCGGTGCGGTTGCGGGTGCGCTTCCCGCATGTGCATCGCTGGGCGGGGCGCCTGTATCTGGGCGCGGTTCTCCTTACGTCGATCGCGACATTGCGGCTCGCGCTGCATGAAACCGAAGGATCGTTCACCATATTCGGTTTTGCGGTGCTTTCGGTCCTTTGGGCCGGAACGGCGGCAATGGCCTGGATCCGCGCCGTGCAGGGGCGGTTCGGCGATCATGGGGCGTGGATGGTTCGCAACTACGCGCTGACCCTGACGAACGTGACGTTTCGGCTGGACCTGCACATTCTGCTACTTCTCGGCGTGCCGTTCACATCGATTTATGAACCGGTGCGGGTGCTGCAATGGGTGCCCAACCTGATCATTGCCGAATTGCTTCTCAGATCCGGTTTCTTCACCGGAAAAGACTGGAAATCGCTCGGTCGCAAGCAGGCCGAAATGCCAATTTCCGATAATTTGCGTGTTTGACGGTCGATCTGGACGGATAGAATCGCCACCACGGCCATTGCGATTGCCGCACAATCTTCGACCAGCGCGGCAGGCAGGGGGCGGCCCAATCGCCGGATCAGCCATGCGCGCACGCCAGAACCGGCCAGCGTGCCGGCCACCGCGCCTGCGAGACCGGCAAGCCCGCCGCCGGCCAGCATGTGGGCGGCCGAACCGATCGTCGCCCCGGCGATGACGCCACAGGCCATGCGGATGCCCAACGATAAGGGACTGCGCCGATCCGGCATGGCGGCGTATTTGCCGCCGAGCATTTCTGCGATCGCCAGCAGCGTCAATATTCCCGCCACCCAGTGGGTGCCAATCAGAAGTGGCCAGCCGCCCGGAACAAGCCATCCGGCGCATGTCGCCACGCTTACCGCGGCCAGGGCGGCAAAGGCGCGCAGGCCGGCGGCGATGCCGATCAGCAGCGCGAGCAAATAGATCGTCATCCGTTGCCCCCTTCACATGGTCGATCGATTGGCCGTTACCGCAAAACGAAGCGTGATCGCGGCTATAGCGACCAATAATGAATGTCCTTGCGGACAGTATCGGGGTGGAACAGCCCCTTTACGTCGAAGAATATGCCGCCCGGCGAAATCATGCGGCACAGTGCGTCGGCGCCAAGCCGGTCATAGGCCGCATGCGGCACCGCAAGGATGAGCAGATCCAGCCTTGCAAAGTCTTCGATCGGGCTGAGGCTGATATCATATGCGGCCTGCACATCATCCGGGTGGGCCAGCGGATCATGCGTGATGGGCGCGATCGCAAAGCCGGCCAATGTCCTGACGATATCGAGCGTCTTGGAATTGCGGATATCGGGCACATTTTCCTTGAACGTGAGGCCCAGCACGCCCACGCGGGCATGCCTGATCGAACGATCGGCGAGCGCCAGGCACTGCACCGCGTGGCGCGCGATATAGGCGCCCATCTCGTCGTTGATCCGCCGCCCCGACAGAATGACTTCGGGATGATAGCCAAGCGTTTCCGCTTTGGCGGTCAGATAATATGGGTCCACGCCGATACAGTGCCCGCCCACCAGGCCCGGCGAAAATTTGAGGAAGTTCCACTTGGTGCCCGCCGCGTCCAGCACATCGGCCGTGCGAATGCCCATCAAATGGCAGATTTTCGACATTTCGTTCATCAGCGCGATATTCACGTCGCGCTGCGTATTTTCGATCGCCTTGGCGGCTTCGGCCACCTTGATCGAGGGCGCACGATGCACGCCGGCTTGAACGACGCGTTCATAGACCGCCGCGATGCGATCGAGCGCTGCTGCGTCCTGTCCCGCGACGACCTTTACGATCCGTTCGAACGGATGTTCGCTGTCACCGGGATTGATGCGTTCCGGGCTGTAGCCGATCTGGAAGTCCCGCCGGCAGATCAGGCCCGACGCCCGTTCCAGGGCGGGGCAGCATATATCTTCCGTCACGCCGGGATAAACGGTCGATTCAAAAACCACCATGTCACCCCGCCGGAGACGGGGACCGATCAGTTCGCAGGCGTTCACCAGCAAGCTCAGGTCCGGCCGGTGGGTCGGATCGATCGGTGTGGGAACGGTGACGATGTAGAAGCTGGTATCCGTCAGATCATCAGGATTCGCGGTCAGGGTGAGGGGGCTTTCGCGCAGTTCGGCCGGGCTGATCTCCCCCGTCCAGTCGTGCCCGTCTTCAAGCGCGGCGATGCGGCGCCGATCAATATCGAAGCCCGTTACTGCAAAGCCCTTTCGTGCAAAGGCGACGGCGACCGGCAGGCCGACATAACCCAGCCCGATAACGCCAATGGTTTCCGCGCCGCGCAAATATCCATCCCCCCGTGGCCGGATGGCAGCATGATCCTGATCCTGATGCTGATGGAGCATCGGGCCGCATCACGATCATAATATTCGGGGCCGGCATTGTCGCTTCATCTTCCGGATAGGAAGGCAAGGATTTCATTGGCCAGCCGTGGTGACTTCCTTGCTGGAAAGGGCGGCAAGATTCTGCATCGTGATGCTGGCCATCCCGTGATCGCCCGCCAGTCGGTGATAATGTTCGAAGATGACACGGAGCATCTTCAGGTTGAGCGCGATGTCGCGACCAAAATTGTGCGGATGCCACCAGAGGTGGAAAACGGCGCCCTGTTTGGCTGCATGTGTCATCTCGTCGCAAATCCGCTTGCACTGAAACCGGTCGAGCAGACGTGCGGACGCGGATGATGGGCGAAGAAACCGGCTGGCCGCAATATTGAGCATGCCATCGGTATACTGCGATGCTTTCGCCATGGGGCGCGGCGCCAGCGGCATATAATTGTCCGCCGCGCGCCACAGGCGCGACCAGCCCTTTTCCATATGGCGGGGACGGCTGCGATGCACATTCGACCGCTGATTTCCGCGAAAGCTGCGATATCCCGAGCCGTGGCACAGCGCCAGATAGGCCGGACGTATCTGGTTGCGCGGGAACACCAGACTGCGCAAATCGATGCCGAGTGCCGCCGCCGCGCTGCGTGCGGCCGCGAGATCGGCCGCAAAGGCCGCGGGATCGCCGCCATCTTCCAGGCTGTAATAATGCGAAAATGTGTGGCCTGCGATTTCCTGGCCCGGACAGTCGCGGATCAGCCGGATCAGCGACCGGCCGAAATGGAGCGGATCCTCCGCCTCGTTACGGCCGATGGCGGCCATGCGTGCATAAGGGGACAATCCCGGGTCGGCATAATGCGGGCGTTGCGCGGGCAGGGCATTCAGCAACTCATCCCGATCGTCGAAAAAGAGGAAGCCGACGGTTGCCCATGTGCACCCGATGCCGAAGCGTTCCGCCAGATCGAGCATATGGGGAATGGCCTCACGGGCGCCGACAATATTGGCGCGCGCACTGCCATAGGCCTTGGCAGCTTCCATTCCCCAGGCCTGTTCAAGGTCGAGCGAGATGACGAAGTGCGGTCGCATGATCCAAGCACGGTCCCCGGATCGAATATTGGAACGGAAGATTAGATTTGTATCGGGTTTGCAACAACTATTCGCTCGGAATCAAGCCTGTGATCATAGGTGGTAGGCATAATCCTTTTAGAATGGTGTGATTCTTTGATTGTATGATGACAGTATAATATTTCATCATGGCAGGAACGTTCGGCAAAATGCCTGGCGGGGGAGGCGGCGATGACCAGCGCGCATCCATTGCCCGAAAACAACTCCATGCCGATATGTCGGACGCATACGCTGATCATCGGTGCCGGCCCATCCGGGCTGGCGGCGGCACACCGGCTGGCCGAAGCGGGGATCAAGCCATTCATTATTGAAAAGTCGCTGTATTTTGGCGGATTGATGCGTTCGATCAGACGCGGCCCGTTCATCGTCGATCTGGGCCGGAAGGAACTTTATTCGCGGATCCCCGAGGTCGATGCTTTTTGGAACAAGCTGCTCGACGATGATTATCGCGTTTATTCCCATCGGGTGGGTAGCCTCTACCATGGCCGGATACTTGAAATGTCGAGTGCATTTCGGGGGATTCGGCGTGGTATGCCGTTCGGCGCCCTCTTATCTGGTGGCGTCGATCTGGGCCGGGCCTGGCTGATCAATGGTGTCAGGGCACCCCGCAATTATCAGGAATATTGGTATCAGCGTGCGGGCAGGCGCTTTGCCCGGGCGCTGGCGCAAGGCTATTGGGAAAAATTCCGCGGCCAGCGATGGGCCGAACTCCCGGTCCCGCAAGTTCATGCCGAAGGGCAGGCTGCGCGGTCCCATTCCTTCGGCGCGATCGCGCATGGCATGAAGCTGGCGGCGCAGGGCGGTGCTTCGGATCAGCGCGTGTGGCGGCATCCGGCACGCGGCTCTGGCCAGGTGTGCGGCCGGCTGATCGCGGATATCAGCCGGGCGGGTATCAAGGTGCATTTTGGCAGCGAGGTTTTCGCGATGGCCTGCGCGGAGGGCCGGATCGCGGATATCTTTGTGCGCACGCCGACCGGCTGTGTGTGCTTCCAGGCCCGAAACGTGATTTCCAGCCTTCAGGTGGAGGATCTTGTCGCCCTGCTTGGCGGCGGCAAAGCGGGGCAGGCGCCACCGGCGCGGCGGCGGGCCGTGCTGCTTGTCTATCTGTTCATGGATGCGCCGCCACGGTTCCCCCATGCGTGGCTTGAGGTCAACGACACCGCGCTGCAGTGCGGCCGGATAACCAACTATGCGGCCTTCAACGGCGATATGGTGCCCCCTGGTCGAACGGCCCTTTGCATCGAATTCTTTCTGGACGGGGATGATCCACGACTGGATCGATCGTCCGACGCGTGGACCCGTCTTGCCATTGACGAGTGCGCCCGCAGCAGCCTGATCGATCCGGCCGCCATTCGCGATTCCATGGTCATCCGGCTCGACCGCTGCAACGCGGCCGCAAGCTGGCGGGAAGCGCAGGAGAATGCGCGATTGCGGATGCTCGGCGAAATTCGCCCGTACCGGAATCTCTATCACGTCTACCGGCCGGGCACCGACTGGGCGACCTTTGCCGGGCTGATGGCGGGCGAGGCGGTTCTTTCCGGCGAACGCCAGGGTTTCGATCAGCGGGCCGATCCGACGCGGAGTTATGCCGCAGCCAATGCGGCAGCCTGAAGCGGGAGTGGAGACGTGGCGCATCCCGGTTTCCACGACAGCGCAAACCGGATCAGGCTGATGCATGTCATCACCGCCACCGGAATCGGGGGGGCACAAACGATGCTCGAACGGCTGGTCGGCGCTGGCGACGATGTTTTTGGCGGTTATGAACAATCGATATTGTCGCTGATGTCGGCTGGAACGCTGGGCCTGCGTCTGGCGCGGGCAGGGGTTCCGGTACACACGCTGGGCATGCGCGGTGGCGTGCCGACGCCGGCTGCGCTCTTCCGTCTGGTCGGGCTGTCGCGTGCCGTTGCACCCGATCTGTTCGTCGGCTGGATGCATCATGCCGGCCTTGCCGCCTGGTACGCCGCCCGGATGCACTGGCCGCGCCGACCGGTCATCTGGAATGTGCGGCATTCTCTGCACGACATCGCTTATGAAAAGCCCGCGACGCGTGCGGTGTTGCGGCACAGTGCCCGCTTGTCCCGGCACATCGATGCGATCATCTTCAATTCGCATGTGGCCAGGACGCAATATGGCGCGCTGGGTTATGATCTCGATCGCGCGACAGTGATTCCCAATGGCTTCGATGGCGATCATTTTCGGCCGCGGCCGGACGCTCGCGCCCGACTGCTCAGCCTGTTTCCTGTCGACGGGACACGGCCGATAATCGGCATGGTGGCGCGCAATCATCCCATGAAGGATCCGGGCCTGCTGATCGACGCGGTGCGCCGGCTGGCTTCCGATCGGATGGACGCCGATCTCCTGATCGTGGGACCGGGGATGGAGCATCTGCCGGACCAGCATCACGCAGCCGGCAGCACCGGTTCGGCGGCGGACCGGATCACCCTGTCCGGGCAACGCCACGACATCGGCGAATGGCTGGCAGGGCTAGATCTGCTCGTCCTGCCGTCGGCCTGGGGGGAAGCGTTTCCCAATATCATTGGCGAGGCCATGGCGAGCGGTGTCCCCTGCATCGCGACCGATGTTGGCGACGCACGATGGATCATCGGCGACTGCGGCCGGGCAGTGCCGCCCAGAGATGTCGCGGCGATGCAGGCCGCAATCGCCGGCTTGCTGTCACTTCCGCCCGATGCGCGACGCAATCTGGGCCGTGCCGGACGAGAACGCGTCCTGCGGATGTTTTCGCTCGCCACCGTCGCGCAGCGTTATGCGGCGCTCTATGCGGCGGTCCTGCAACGCTGGCGGTTGCGACAAGGCGCAGGGGCGCCGGCTGGCGTGGCTGGTGCGACATGAAGATCGTTGTGATCGCTAGCCTGGCGTATTCGCTCATCAATTTCCGGGGCAGGCTGATTGCCGACATGATCGCGGCCGGGCACGACGTGCTCGCCTGCGCGCCGGGCGAGGACGGGGCCGTCATCGAACAGCTATGGGGGATGGGCGCGCGTTTCCGATCCATCCCGATGGGCCGGGTGAACCTCAACCCCATCGAAGATGCGCGGACGTTGATGGCGCTTGTTCGCCTGTTTCGGGATGAACGGCCGGATATCATCCTGGCCTATACGCAAAAACCGATCATCTATGCCGGGTTTGCCCATCGGATACTGCGCCGGGGGCGTTTTTTCCCGATGGTGACCGGCCTTGGCTATGCATTTTCCGAACAGGGCCATCCCTGGCTGCGGCATATGGTGGCGGCACTGTACAGCGTGGCCGTGGGCCGGGCGTCGGCGATCATCGCCTTCAATGCCGACGATCGTGACGAATTGCGGCATCGTGGGATCGCACGCGCGCCGCGCGAGATTGTGCTGGTGCCCGGATCCGGTGTGGATATGGCCTATTTTGCAGCGCAGCCGCTGCCTGTCGGTGGCCCCATATTCCTGCTCATAGCGCGCCTGTTGCACGATAAGGGGCTGCGTGAATTTGTCGCCGCCGCATCGATCGTTCGGCGCAGTTATCCGGCGGCCCGATTCCAGCTTCTCGGTCCGTTTGATCCCAACCCCGCGGCCATTTCACCCGCAGAGCTTGAGCAATGGCAGAAACAGGGCATCGTCGAATATCTGGGGGAAACGCGCGATGTCCGCCCATTTCTCGCCGCCTGTTCGGTCTTCGTGCTTCCCAGTTACCGGGAAGGGATGCCCAGGACGGTGCTGGAAGCGATGGCGGCCGGCCGCGCGATCGTCACCACCGATGCGCCGGGATGCCGGGAAACCGTATGCGAAGGCCTGAACGGCCTTCTTGTGCCCGCGCGCGATAGTTCGGCTCTGGCGCAGGCGATGGCGCGTTTCTGCCGCGAACCGGCGCTGGCGGGGGTAATGGGTGCATGCTCGCGTCGGATCGCGCAGCAGCGGTTCGCGGTGCAAACCGTGAACGGAATGGTGATGGATATCATGGGGCTGAAGTCGGGTGCCAGTGCGCACCGCCACGCAATCGGCATATCGCTTTCAGGCCGTCAGGCGGTGGATGGATCAGGCCGCCGACGATCGGACAGTTCACCAAATTCCAGATGAAGTCGTTCGGTCAACCAGATACCGAACGTGTCGATCGCATGCGCCTTGGGAGTTGCGTGCATCGGCTGGACATAATGATAGCCGCCGACGAACGGAATATCGATCGGCGACAGGCGGACGAGGCGGCCATCGGTGATCGCGTCATGCGCGATAACCTGCCGGACCAAAGCGATGCCATGCCCGGCGATCGCCGCGTCGATCATAAGCCCGGCATCATCGAACGGGGCGGGATCGGACGGTTCCGGCATATTCACGCCGGCGCGCCTGAACCATGGGGTCCAGCTTTGCCAGCTGTTGGACAGCAAGCGGCAGCGGTTGAAATCGTCGGGGCCTTCGATGTGCATCCGCGTGCGATAGCCGGGCGCGCAGGCGGGGAAGAGCCTGTCGCCGATGAGATGTTCGACGCGCAAGCCCGGCCATTGGCCATTGCCATAACGGATGGCGACGTCGACGCCGCCTTGTCCGAACCGGCTGGTTTCCAGTGTCGGGGCCAGCGCCACGGCGACATCGGGGTGCGTTGCGTGGAACGCATCAAGGCGGGGTACCAGCCAGTGCGCCGCGAAAGATGGCAGCAGCCCGACGCGCAGCACCTGTCGGTGGGCCGCTGAAGGCGCCGGAAAAAGGCCCGCGATCAGATCCAGCGACTGGCGCAATGTCGGCAGCAGGCGCCGCGCCGCCAGGGTCGGTTCCATGCTGTTGCCACGGCGTTCGAACATGATCGTGCCCAGACGGGCTTCCAGTTCGCGGATTCGGTGGCTGATCGCGCCATGGGTGATGCCCAGTTCTTCGGCCGCCCGCGAATAGCTGCGGTGGCGTGCGGCGGCTTCAAAGGCGCGAAGGGTTTGAAGCGATGGCGGGCGATACATCCTCAAGTTGTTAGATTGATTCACATCTGCTGCCAATGTTCCTCGTTCGGCAAGTCGGGGATTCCATATTAGGGAGCCAAAGCCCCGCCGCCGGAGAAACTGGCCTATGTCGACTGTGCACCGCCGTTTTCACCCTGCCTTGCTGGTCGTCGGCGTCACCTTCTTCGCGTTGTTGATTTCGGCGGGGCTGCGGTCCGCGCCGGCGGTGCTGATGCTGCCGCTGGAGGCGCATTTCGGCTGGGACCGGGCAACCCTGTCGCTGGCCGCCGCCGTCGGCATCCTGCTGTACGGGATCGTCGGCCCGTTTGCTGCCGCGCTGATGATGAGTTTCGGGATCCGGCGCACGATGCTGGCCGGGCTGGCGTTGATGGCCGTGTCCACCTTCGCCAGCCTGTGGATGACGGCGCCCTGGCATTATGTGCTGAGCTGGGGCGTGTTTTCGGGCATCGGTTCGGGCGCTGTCGCATCTGTGCTGGGCGCAGCCGTGGTCAATCGCTGGTTCGCGACGCGGCGGGGGTTGATGATGGGGCTGTTGAGCGCGAGCACCGCGACGGGCGCGTTGATTTTCCTGCCGGTGTTGGCGTGGCTGTCGCAAAACGGTGCCTGGCGGCCGGTGGTCCTGCTGGTTGGCCTGGGCTGCGCGGTGTTGATCCCGATCGTCGCGCTGGCCGTGCCCGAACGACCCGAAGACCGTGGCGTGTCGCGGTTCGGCGCGACGGATGGGGGTGCGCCGGCCGCGCTGGTGGAAGGCCGCCCGACGCCATGGCTGGCCATTGAAGCGCTGACCCGCGCCATGCGCCAGCCGATTTTCTGGCTGCTGGCGGGGACGTTCTTCGTATGCGGCCTCACCACCAACGGACTGGTCGGTACGCACCTGATCGCTTTTTGTGGCGATTATGGCATTGCCCCGGTCGCGGCCGCCGGCCTGCTGTCGATGATGGGGTTTTTCGACCTGATCGGCACCACCGCATCGGGCTGGCTGACCGACCGTTATGATCCGCGTCGGTTGCTTGCCATCTATTATGGCCTGCGCGGCGCATCACTGCTGGCCTTGCCCTTCATCGATTTCAGCCCGGTGAGTTTGACCGTGTTCGCGATCTTCTATGGCCTCGACTGGATCGCGACCGTGCCACCCACGGTGATGCTGGCCAACCAGTCGTTCGGCGAGCGGGATGCGCCGATCATATTCGGCTGGGTGCTGGTGGCGCATCAGATCGGTGCGGCGGTGGCCGCGTTCGGTGCCGGGCTGATCCGTCAGCAGACCGGCACCTATTCGCCAGCCTTCATGATTGCCGGTGCGTTGGCGATCGTCGCCGCCATCGTCATAATCGGGCTGGAGCGCCGTCGCGCCGACAGCCCAAGCTTCACGTGAGAGATGCCATGACCAGATCCTATGCCGTCGTCGACGTCTTCTCCGCAGAACCGCTGCTGGGCAATCCGGTCGCCGTCATCCTTGATGCCGCCGGGCTGGATGATGCGCGGATGCAGGCGATCGCCCGCTGGACGAACCTGTCGGAAACGACTTTCCTGCTGCCGCCGACCAGCGATGCCGCCGATTATACCCTGCGTATCTTTACACCCCGCAACGAATTGCCCTTTGCCGGCCATCCGACGCTGGGCAGCGCCCATGCCGCGATCGAGGCGGGGATCGTGCCGGCCGGCCAGACGCGGATCGTACAGGAATGTGGGGTCGGCCTCGTCACCATCCAGTGCGACACGGTTGATGGCCAGCGCTTGTTGAATTTCGGTTTGCCGGCGGGGACGCTGACGCCGCTGGTGGCTGACGATGTCGATCTGCTGGATGCCATAATCGGCCAGCCTGTGCGCCGGGCGCCGCAACCGGCCATCATCGACGTGGGGGCAGTCTGGATTGTCGCCGAGGTGGCAAACCCGCAAACCCTGCTTTCCCTCCGCCCCGATTTTGCACGGATGGCAGCGCTGGAGGCGCGATTGGGCGTGACCGGCGTGTCGCTGTTCGCACGCTATCCCGACGGGGGCCTTGAAGTGCGATCCTTTGCGCCATCATCCGGCGTGGATGAGGACCCGGTATGCGGCAGCGGCAATGGCAGCGTTGCCCTGTTCCAGGCGCGCAGCGGGATGCTGCCGGGTAATTCACGCTATGTGGCGCGACAGGGGGGTTGCGTCGGCCGGGATGGCCGGGTGCGGATTTCCATCGATGGAGAAGGTGGCGTTACGGTCGGCGGCGCGGCCGTGACGGTTGCGACGGGCGTGCTGGCCGTTTGAAAGACATGACGGCACGGCGATGACGTCCCTGCGGGCCGTGAATGCGGGCGAAGGCGTGACAAATCACGCCGCCCCGTTTTGGCAAGATTCATGCGTTGGCCGCGCGACATCGGCCGCTCAACGGCCTGCTCGGCGATCTTGACGAACCATTGCCAATATGAAGGCGGAGGGGTGTTCGTTCTCTGCGTAAGCTGGGGCGATCCCAGCACGGTCAGCGGGCTTGTGTGTCGAGACCCGATCTGAACAGGGGCAGCCGGATTTTCAGGAGATTGGCGGTTTTCCGCGGCTTTATCGGGCTGGTGGAGCTGAGGGGAATCGAACCCCTGACCTCTGCAGTGCGATTGCAGCGCTCTCCCATCTGAGCTACAGCCCCTCGCCCGAGCGCGCACCCTTTAACGGTTGGTTTCGGCCGATGCAACGCCTGTTGCGCCCATTTTTTCCATTCTTTCCCGGCCAGCCGCTTGTTCGGCCGGAAATCGCGTGATCGCATTCAGGCGAGCAGTGCGGCGACCAGTTCCTTCACTTTCTTCTGGCGCCATTGCGGCAATGGCGCGAGCAGCCAGTAAGTCGGGCCTTGGCCTTCATCGGCATAGACCCGTACCCGCCCGCTGGCGATATCGGCCTGTGCGAGCAGTGCGGGAACGCAGGCGCGGCCAAAGCCTGCCGCGGCCGCGTCGATCGCAAGGCCGGCATCGGCGACGGTGAGCGGCGCCGCCACGCCATCCGATTGCGGGCAGCCGGGCCAGCCGATCAGGGCTTCGCCACCGCTGTCGGTGCCGACGATGACGAAGCCGTCTGCCGGCAACGCGATACCTTCATGTTCGCCCGGCCCGTCGACAAGGCGGATCGCCAGATCGAGATTGGCCTGGGTGAAATCCAGTTCGTCATCGGCGGCAACCAGCACGAAACGCAGATCGGGATCGGCGCGGCCATAAGCGGCCAGCCGCGTGCTCAGCCATTTGGCCGTCAGATCGCGCGGGGCGGCGATGGTGAGCGTCTTGGACGATTGCCCCGCCTGCATCGCGCGCACGGCATCTTCGAACTGAAGAAAGCCCGCGCGCAGCGCATCAAGGCCGGCCGCCCCTTCGGGTGTCAATTCCAGCCCCTTGGCGGTGCGGCGGAACAGGACGACGCCCAGCGTGTCTTCCAGCGCGCGAATCTGCTGGCCGACAGCCGCCGGCGTTACGGCCAGTTCATCCGCCGCGCGGGTGAAGGACAGATGGCGTGCCGCGGCATCGAGCACGCGCAGGCCGTTGAGGGGCAGGTGCGTCCGCTTCATTGCGCCACCGCCGGACCGATAAGCTGGAAGCGCGGTATGCGCACGTCGAAGGTGGAACCGTCTTCATGCACCATATGGTAACTGCCTTCCATTGCCCCGGTTGGCGTGTGCAGCGGACAGCCTGAAACATAATCGTAGCTGTGGCCCGGTTCGATCACCGGCTGTTCGCCGATCACCCCTTCGCCACGCACTTCGTGCCGTGCACCGCGTCCATCAACGATGTCCCAGTGCCTGGTAAGCAACTGAACGGCGCCGTTTCCGTGATTTTCGATCCGGATATGATAGGTCCAGAACCAACGGCCCTTGGCCGGCTCGGACTGTTCCGGCAGGAAGCTGACCGAGACGCGCACCACCACGTCGCGCGTTCTGGCGCTGTGGGGGAAGAGCGCGTCCACGGCCGTCACAGCCCGATCGTCCGCAGGGCGCGATCGAAATCGTCGATTATGTCGGCAGGGTCCTCCAATCCCACGCTCAGCCGCAACATGCCTTCTTCGACGCCCATTTCGGCGCGAACTTCGGCGGTAAGGCCGGCATGGGTGGTGGAGCAGGGGTGGGTCATCAGTGAACGAGAATCGCCGATATTGTTCGAGATGTCGACCAGTTCCAGCGCGTCGAGCAGCGCGTGCGCCTGTTCGCGTCCGCCATCCAGATACATCGCCATGATCGTGCCGCCGGCCGACATCTGCTTGCATGCGAGGTCGTGCTGGGGATGGCTTTTCAACGCCGGATAGAGCAGGCGCGGCACGCGCTTTTCAAGGAATTGGGCGACGGCCAGTGCATTTTCGCTCTGGCGCTGGATGCGCAGGTCGAGCGTCTCCAGCCCTTTGAGTACCACCCACGCGTTGAACGGCGACAAGGTTGGCCCCGTGTTGCGCGTGAAAGCCAGCAGGGTGGTGTCGATGAACTCGCGGGTGCCGCAGACGGCGCCCGCCAGCACGCGGCCTTGTCCGTCCATCATCTTGGTGGCGGAATAAGCGACGATATCCGCGCCATAATCCATCGGCCGCTGGAGCAACGGGGTGGCAAAGGCATTGTCGACGACGGTGGTGACGCCGGCGTCTTTGGCGATCCGGCACACCGCTTCGAGATCGACGATGTCGAGCGTCGGATTGGCAGGGGTTTCGAAGAAGAACAGCTTGGTGTTCGGCTGGATCGCGCCCTTCCACGCATCATTGTCGCGTGCGTCGACGATCGTGGTGGTGATGCCGAAGCGCGGCAGCAGCGAATCGGTCAGCCAGCGGCACGATCCGAAAGCGGCACGGCCGGCGACGACGTGATCGCCCGCGCTCAACTGGCAGAGCAGGGCGGCCGTCATCGCGGCCATGCCACTGGCCATTGCGCGACAGGCTTCGGCGCCTTCCAGCAGGGCGATCCGCTGTTCGAGCATTTCGACCGTGGGATTTTGCAAGCGCGAATAGGTCATGCCTTGCTGTTCGCCGGCAAAACGCGCCGCCGCGTCGCCCGCGCAATCATAGGCATAGCCGGACGTGAGGAACAGCGCTTCGCTGGTTTCCCCATAATTGGTTCGCGCGGTACCGCCGCGCACCGCCTGGGTAGCGGGACGCCACCGCGAGGTGATCGAACGGTTCTGTCCTGTAAGCTTCTTCATGGACCCGCTTTGCAGCGGCGGGGCAAGCCGCGTCAATCCGCCAGCGCGGCTCTTGCGCGCTTCGCTGGCGTCAATATGGTCGCGCCGAAGATCAGGAGAGAGACAGAATGGCCGTAATTCAAGATATTCCGCTGACGACGATCGCCGGCGGCGATGCGAAACTGGGCGATTATGCCGGCAAGGTGCTGCTGATCGTCAACGTCGCGTCGAAATGCGGGCTGACCCCGCAATATGAAGCGCTGGAGACGGCGTACGAAAAATATCGCGACCAGGGCTTTGAAGTGCTCGGTTTCCCCGCGAATAATTTCGGCGCGCAGGAACCGGGCAGCGATGATGAGATCGCCCAGTTCTGCGAAATCAACTTCGGCGTGACGTTCCCGATGTTTTCCAAGATTTCGGTCAATGGCGCGGATCGCCATCCGCTCTATCAGGGGCTGATCGATGCCGCACCCACGGCGCAATCCAGCGATCCCGCCTTTGAAGAGAAGCTGGCGGGCTATGGCATCAAGCGCGAAAATCCGAGCGACGTTATGTGGAACTTCGAAAAGTTCCTGATCGCGCGCGACGGCAGTGTGGCCGGGCGCTTTACCCCGGAAACGACGCCCGATGGCCCGGAACTAAGCGCGGCGATCGCGCAGGAACTGGCCAGATAAGACGGCAATGGGGTGGACGGCCGGTTCGGTCATCCACCCCATGTCCCGAACGCTTTAGAGCGCCGCGAGCACCGCGTCGCCCATCGCCGTGGTCGTCATCGACCCGCCCAGATCGGGCGAACGTGCGCCACCGGCCAGCGCCTTGGCGACGGCGGCTTCGATCCGGTCGGCTTCGGCCGGCTTGTTCAGCGAATAACGCAGCATCATCGCCGCCGACAGGATCGTCGCCAGCGGGTTGGCCTTGCCCTGACCGGCAATATCGGGCGCGCTGCCATGGATCGGTTCGTACAGGCCGAGGCCGGAGCCTGCGAGCGTCGCGGACGGCAGCATGCCGATCGAACCGGCGCACATCGACGCCTGATCCGACAGGATATCGCCGAACAGGTTGCCGGTGACGATCACGTCGAACTGGCCGGGGTTGCGCACCAGCTGCATCGCGGCGTTATCGACATACATGTGCGACAGTTCGACATCGGCATAGTCGGCCGACATTTCGATCACCACGTCGCGCCACAGCTGCGATGTTTCGAGCACATTGGCCTTGTCGACCGAACATAGCTTGCCGCGCCGCGCGCGCGCGGTTTCGAAACCAACCTTGGCGATGCGGGCGATTTCGGCTTCGTTGTACGACATCACGTCATAGCCTTCGCGCAGGCCATCGGCGGTCTTGCGGTGGCCCTTTTCGCCGAAATAGACATCGCCATTGGTTTCGCGGACGATGACGAGATCGATCGCGGCGGCGACTTCGGGGCGCAGCGCGGATGCGTCGGCCAGTTCGGGGAACAGCTTGGCCGGGCGCAGATTGGCGAACAGGCCGAGATGCTTGCGCAGGCCGAGGATCGCCTGTTCCGGGCGCAGGTGGCGTTCCAGCGCATCGCAATCGGGATCGCCGACCGCACCGAACAGGATCGCATCGGCCTTGCCGGCCAGTTCCAGCGTTTCCGGGGGCAGCGGGTGGCCGACGGCCTTGTACGCCGCGCCGCCGACGAGGCCCTCGCGGAAGGTCAGCAGGTCGCCAGTGACGGTTTTGAGAACGCGGACGGCCTGTTCGGTGACTTCGGGGCCGATTCCGTCGCCGGACAAGAGAGCGATGAGCATGGGTGGGTTCCCTTTCATATTCGCGCCAGCCCATGCCGCCTGATCGCGCCCGACGGAAGCCCGAATTTCTTGCAGGGGCTGATCTGGCCTGCGGGAAACACTAAATGCGGACTTCTTCCCTTCCGTCACCCCGGACATGTTCCGGGGTCCACCTCTCCACGAACGCGGAGGCCACAGTTCCATACCCCGGCGCTTGCCGCACGGTGGGCCGCAGAACATGTTCGGGGTGACGGCGCTTTTGGGTGGGCGTGGTGCCCAGCAGGTCGATCGGCCCTAGCCGGGAACCCGATCGAGCAGGTCGGCCGGGTCGAGGTTAAGCCGGCGGATGCGCGCGGCGATGCGCGGCCATTCGTCGATCAGGAAGGCGTCGCGTTCGGCCTTGAGCAGCCGGCGGGTCGCCCCTTCGGCCACGAACATGCCGACACCGCGGCGCACGGTGACGAGGCCGTCATCCTGAAAGCTTTGATAGGCTTTGGCGACGGTCAGCGGGTTCGCGCCATGTTCGGCGGCAAAGGCGCGCACCGAGGGCAGGGGATCACCATCGGCAAAGGTGCCATCGAGAATCGCGGCCGCGATATGATCGCGCAGGCGGAGATAGACGGGGCGGGATTCCTGGGTCATCAGCGTTATGCTGTAATAATACAGCAGCGCGCGTCAAGCAATGTCTGGTTGCCACTCCGAAATGACGGCTTCGTAATCCGGGCGGGGCCGTTCATCCAGCGCGCGCGACGGCGTTCCGATGAAAATGAAGCCGGCGATCCGTTCGTCCTTGCCACCAAATGCGTCGCGCACGGCATCCGAATAGGCCGCCCATCCCGTCAGCCAGCCGCCGACGAATCCCAGCGCGTGGGTGGCGGTCAGCAGGTTCATGCAGGCAGCACCCACCGACAATTCCTGCTCCCACAACGGGATGTGGCTGGCATGGGCGGGCTTTGCTAGCGCAATGACCAGCGTCGGCGCCTGACCGGCAAACTGGTCGATCGCTTCCAGTTCCAGACGGCCGGCTTCGGGTTTGCCGTCGAGATAGGCGCGGCGCAGGACATTGCGGAACGCATCGCGCTGTTCGGCGCCGACGACCACGAACCGCCATGGCGCCAGCTTGCCATGATCCGGGGTGCGTATCGCGATCTCCAGAATCTGGCGTAGCTGCAACGCGTTAGGGCCGGGCGCGACCATATCGCGCGGTTTGCCCGATCGGCGAGAGGCGAGAAGGGCGATGGGCGAGGAGGCATCGTTGAACATGGTGCGACTGGTTAACAGCGTCATCGCCGCGCAACAATCTTCTTCACACGGGAAATATCCGCGTTAGTCTCACGGCCATTCCGGTCGGGCGCGCGCCCGCCGCCACATAATCGAAAGTGACATTGATGGCTCAATCCGCAGCCGATGCGCCTCCGGGGCCGGGTTCCGATCCCGCCGACCGATCCGACGGCGCCACCTGGTTCGGCCATCCGCGCCAGTTGGCACGGCTTTTTACAACCGAAATGTGGGAACGGTTCGGCTTCTACGGCATGCGGGCGCTGCTGACGCTCTATCTGGCCGAACATTTCCTGTTCAACGACACGACGACGACCGGCCTTTATGGTGGCTTCACCGCGCTGGTTTACCTCACTCCCCTGATCGGCGGCCTGATTGCGGATCGCTATCTCGGTTCCAAGCGATCGGTGAAATTCGGCGCGGTCATGATGGCGCTGGGCTATTTCACCCTCTGTTTCGGCGGTCAGACAGCGACGCCCTACGCCACGATCGACGGCCAGCGTTATGAAGTACAGGTCGACAAATCGACCGAAGCCAAACAGCAATATGTGATCGATGGCGACAAGCGCCTCGCGATCAAGGGTAATGAAAACGGCACCGTATCGCTGCTCGCGGCCGATGGATCGGTGGCCCGCAATGTCGATAAGGGCAAGTTCGAAGCCGGCGCCGATCGCAGCCATTTCTATACGATGGTGATGCTGATCGCGCTGAGCATGATCACCGTCGGCAATGGCTTCTTCAAGCCGAACATCTCGACGATTGTCGGCTCGCTCTATGCGCCGGGTGATCGCCGCCGCGATGCGGGCTTCACCATATTCTACATGGGGATCAACCTTGGCTCGCTGCTGTCGCAGCTGCTTTGCCCGTGGCTTGCGGTTGCCGTCGGCTGGTGGGCGGGCTTTGGCCTCGCCGCGGTCGGAATGCTGTGCTCGTGGGCCTTGATTCAGTTCGATGGCGGCCGGCTGGACGGCTATGGCGAAGCGCCCGAGCAGGGTGGCCGCGATCGTTCGTTGATCATCTATGCGGCATCGGTGCTGGCGGTGCCGCTTGTCTGGTTCCTGTTCGTCAACCTGATGAACGCACCGCAGGCCGCCGCAGGTTCCGGCATTGGTGGTTATTTGCTGGCGCTACCGCTGATGGGCAAGCTGCTGTTCGGCACCTTCCTCGTCAGCGTGCCCGCGATCCTGATCTGGTCCTACAAGGTGGGCAGCAAGATCGAGTTTCAGATGATGCTAGCGGCCAGCGTGCTGATCATCTTCAATGTCGTGTTCTGGACATTGTTCGAACAGGCCGGATCGTCGCTGACCTTGTTCGCCAACCGCAATACCGACCTGTCGGTGTTCGGCTGGTTCACCATGACGGCTGGGCAAACCCAGTTCTTCAACGCGCTGTTCATCGTCTTGCTCGCGCCCTTGTTCAGCATCATGTGGACCGGCCTTGCAAAGCGCGGGCTTGAACCGTCGATCCCGGTGAAGTTCGGCGTGGCGCTGGCCGGTGTCGGCATCGGCTTCCTCGCGCTGGTCTGGGGTTCGCATTATGCCGCTGCCGATTTCAAGGTGACGATCTGGTGGCTGGCGCTGCTCTATCTGATCCACTCGATGGCGGAACTGTGCATCTCGCCGGTGGGCCTCAGCATGATCACCAAGCTGTCGATCGCGCGGATTGTCGGCATGATGATGGGGCTGTGGTTCCTGTCGATCTCGGTCGCGCAATATGTGGCGGGCATGGTCGCGCAGGTCGCCAGCGTCGAAACGGTGGGCGGGCAGGTGACCAACCTCAAGGTCAGCCTCGATACCTATGTGAACGTGTTCTGGACGATCGGGCTGGTTTCTATCGGGATCGGCGTGGTGCTGGTCGTCCTGTCGCCGGTGATCAAGAAGTGGATGCATGGTGTTCAGTAAGCGCATCGCCATCGCGCTGATGGCGGGATTGGCGACTGTGGCCTGCACGGCCGCCGAAACCAAGCCGCGTTCGGCATCGTCCTCGGCCCCGCGCCAATTGCCGTCGCGCGATCCGTTCCCGTCGACCTACCGGGCGTATCCGGGTGTGCCGACGCTCGTCACCAACGTCACCATCTATGACGGCGAAGGCGGGCGGATCGACCAGGGCCAGATCCTGTTCGCCGATGGCAAGGTGGTGGCGCTGGGCCAGGCGGTTCAGGCCCCGTCGGGCGCCACCGTCATCGACGGCGCCGGCAAATGGGTGACGCCGGGTATCATCGATATCCACAGCCATTTGGGCGATTATCCGACGCCGGCGGTGCCCGCTCATTCGGATGGCAATGAAATGACGTCGCCGGTCACGCCGCAGGTGTGGGCTGAACATAGCGTGTGGCCGCAGGACCCGGGGTTCAGCCGCGCGCTGGCCAATGGCGGCGTCACCACGCTCCAGATTTTGCCCGGATCGGCCAATCTGTTCGGTGGGCGTTCGGTGACGCTGAAGAATGTCTATGCGCGGACGATGCAGGGGATGAAGTTCCCCGGCGCGCCTTACGGGCTGAAGATGGCCTGCGGCGAAAATCCCAAGCGCGTTTACGGCGGCCGCAATCAGGCGCCGGGCACCCGCATGGGCAATATCGCGGTCGACCGGCAGACCTGGGCCAAGGCGCAGGAATATAGCCGCAAATGGGATAAATATGAAAAGAGCGGCGGGGACATTCCCGTCCGCGATATCGGCCTCGAAACACTGGCGGAGGTGCTGCGCGGCAACATCCTCGTCCACAACCATTGTTACCGCGCCGATGAAATGGCCAATGTCATCGATATGGCCAAGGAATTTGGTTACACCGTCGCGGCGTTCCATCACGCGGTCGAAGCGTACAAGATCGCCGATCTGCTGAAGGCCAACAATATCTGTTCGGCGATGTGGGCCGATTGGTGGGGGTTCAAGATGGAATCCTACGACGCGATCACCGAAAATATCCCGCTCGTCCACAATGCCGGGGCGTGCGCGATCGTTCATTCGGACGACGCCAACGGCATCCAGCGCTTGAATCAGGAAGCCGCCAAGGCGCTGGCCGATGGCCGCCGCATCGGCATCAATGTGCCCGATGAAATCGCGTGGACCTGGCTGGCGATCAACCCGGCGAAAGCGATGGGCATCGCCGACAGGACCGGCAGCCTGAAACCCGGCAAGATGGCGGATGTGGTGTTGTGGAACGGCAATCCCATGAGCGTCTACACCCGGCCGGAAAAGGTGTGGATCGATGGTGCGCTGCTGTTCGATGCGCTCGATCCCAAACGTCGGCCGGTATCCGATTTCGAACTCGGCCAGCCGGGCGAAGGAGATGTGAAGTGAAGGCGCTTCTGCTCGCAGCGGCAGCGCTGATCGCTGCCCCCGCCAGTGCCGAAATGGTGGCGATCACCAACGCCCGGCTTGTCATTGGCGATGGATCCGCGCCGATCGATGGCGGCACGGTCATCATGAACAACGGCCGGATCGTTGCGGCGGGCCGCATGGTTCCGCCTGCTAGCGCATCGCGGATCATCGATGCCGAAGGCAAATGGGTGACGCCGGGGCTTGTCGCCGGTTTCACCCGGATGGGCCTTGTCGAGGTCGATGGCGTTCGCCAGACCAACGATGCGTCGGCCGGCAAGTCTCCGTTCAACGCCGCGCTCGATATCGCACCCGCGGTCAATCCGCGCACGTCGGCGATCACGCTCAACCGGGCCGAAGGCATTACGCGGGCGGTTGTGGCCCCTGAAAGCGGGGGATCGATCTTCGCCGGCCAGGGCGCGGTGATCGATCTGGGCGCCGACATGGATGCTGTGACGAGGCCACGCGCGTTCCAGTTCGTCGAATTTGGCGAGGATGGCGCGGTGCAGGCGGGGGGGAGCCGGCCGGCTGTCTACGCCGCGTTCCGCAACGCGATGGTGGAGGCGCGGGACTATGCCGCCGGGCGGCGGGCCGACGATGCGCTGCTGACCCGGCCGGACGCGGCGGCGCTGGTGCCCGTCGTCAATGGCCAGATGCCGCTGCTCGCCCATGTCGAACGCGCCAGCGATATCCTCCAGATCCTGTCGCTCAAGCGCGAATTTCCTGCGCTCAAGCTCGTCCTTGTCGGCGCGACCGAGGCATGGACGGTGGCCGCCGAGGTGAAGGCGGCGGGTGTGCCCGTGCTGGCATCGGCGTTGGCCGATCTGCCGGCGTCATTCGAATCGCTGGCGGCCACCCAATCCAATATCGGTCGGCTTGAAAAGGCCGGCGTCGCCACGGTCGGTATCGGTATGATCAACGATGATGAGGCGCGTCAGGCCCGGCTGATCAAGCAATATGCCGGCAATCTTGTGGCGCTGGGCAAGGTTCCGGGTGCGGCCGGTCTCGATTGGGGCGCGGCGTTCGCGACCATCAGTTCCAAGCCTGCCGAAGCGCTGGGCATGGGCGGCGAGATCGGATCGCTGCGCCCGGGGCGTCGTGCGGATGTGGTGATCTGGGATGGCGATCCGCTGGAACTGTCCACCGCGGCGTCCATTGTGTGGATCGACGGCGTTGAACAGCCCTTGCGGACGCGGCAGGACAAGCTGCGGGATCGGTATCGTCATGCCGTCGAAGGTGCGTTGCCCAAGGCCTATGACCGTTGATGGCGATCCGGCGGGATCGTGGCATCGGGCGTGACAAATCGGAACGGTACAGAAACGAATGCTGTTCCGCATGAAAAAAATGGCGGCAGCGGAAAACCGCCGCCGCCAGTAGGGTCGCGGCCGTGACATGGGCCAGAAGGCATGGCCGCGCATCGCCCAATTGCGCTATTCAGCTTTGCATTTGGCGCCTGGCAGTCGAATTTCATGTAATCATCGTCGGATAAGTTTGCTTTTCTTGATTGATTCGTGCTTCGGCGTGCTTGGGGCAGGGGCCGATAGCAAGTTCAAATGGCTGAGATCGACCGAATCAGTGCAGAGGTGATCGAGCGGTTCGACGCTGCGGCGCTTGATCCGACGGCGTGGATGCAGGCGTTGCAGGCCCTTGCCGACGCCACCCGCTCCGAACATGCGCAATTGGTTGGGCTGGGCGGGCCGGCCGCAGTGTCGTTCAACTGGGTCACGGGTGTCGCCGAAAAGGTACTGGCCGATTTCATCGCGATCGACGGCAGCAATCCCGCGATCAATCCGCGCGTCGCGGCGGCGGCAATCTATCCCGGTCAGGGCGTGCTGTTCGAACGCCATTATGATGCGATGACGCCGTCGCTGAAGAGCGACGTTTACGCCGATTTTTGCGCCACGCATGATCTTGCGCATGGTTGCCACACCACCTTGGTGCAGGACGAAGTGGGGCTGGTTGGCATGGCGGTGCTCCGTACCCGCCGGGCAAAACCGACCGGCGAACGCGATCGTGCTGTCATGGCGCAGGTGGCTCCCCATGCGCGGGCGGCAGTCCGCCTGCGGGTGGCGTTGGAGCGCGAAGGCGCCCGGCTGGTGGCCGGTGCGTTCGAGGCGGTATCGGCTGCCGCTTTCCTTTGCGATGGCGCCGGGCGGGTCTCTGCTTATACGCCAGCGGCGGAGCGCCTGGTCGATCAGGGCCGGCTGCATATGGCGGGCGGGCAGCTTTCCGGCAGCACGGCGGCTGAAACCGCCGCGCTTCAGCAGGCGATCTGGCATTTCACCACGTGGCGTGCCGGGCAGGCGACGCCGCGTTTCACGACATTGCTGCTGCCGGGGCAACCGGGGGATGCGCCGCTGATCGCTGAAATCGCGCGTCTTCCCGATGATGGCTGGACGATCGGGGCCGGCGCGCGCGTTCTGATTCTGCTGCGATCGCGACAGGCCGGTGATCGACGACTGGCCGATATTCTGGTGGCGGCTTATGGCCTGTCGCCGGCCGAAGCCGATGTGACGTTCCGTCTGCTCGATGCCCAGGGCCGCGATGCCATCGCCTTGGCACGGGGTGTTTCGATCGCCACCGTGCGGGCACAGATCAAGGCGATCTTTGCCAAGATCGGCGTCAATCGTGAAACCGAACTGATCTCGCAACTTGCGCCATTAATTCATGGCGCGCGGTAGCGTTGTGCGATGTGATCTGGCAAAACGATCGCGAGTAAGGGGAGAGTAAAATGGTTGCTGATGCCGGTGCGGTTTCGGGGCGCTATGCGGTTCGTATTACCGATCCCGCCGATCCTTCGGTCACGATCGGCTATGTTTTCGCGACGGAGGAATCCTTTGTCGCGGCGCCCGGTGCGGATCAGTTGGCCAAGGATGCGATTGCCGATCTTGAGGCGCGTTTCGCCAAGGGGCCAGTGCTGGAGGCGATCCGTTTCCCGGCCGGCGATCTCGATAAGCTGCGTGCGACCGCGAAACCCGGCAGCGCCGACAACCCGTGACGCAGGCGGGGCGGCGTACCCACGCCGGCCACCGCGCCCTTTCGCCGTCGGTGATGCTCGCGCGACTCCGCCCCGTTGCGCAAGCCGCGGGCATTACCCGCCTGGCGGACCTGACCGGGCTGGATCGTATCGGCCTGCCCGTGTTTCAAGCGGTACGGCCGATGGCCCGTTCGCTGGCCGTGGCCTTGGGCAAGGGGCACGATCCCGGCATGGCGCGGCTGTCCGCGCTGGTCGAATCGATCGAATTGCACCGGGCCGAAAATCTGGTCGCAACAGGGCCATATCGCGCTGCCGATCGGTGCGAGGCGGTGGCGTGGTCGCAGATTCGGCCGGCCGCAGGGCAAGCCGGGCGGTTCGATCCGTTGCGCAAACGGCATTGGATCGCCGCATATGATATGATCGGCGGCGGCCGGATCGGCGTGCCGTTCGATCTCGTGAATATGGATTTCGGCCGGCCGATCGCGCCGGATCTCTGGCAAAGCAGCAATGGCCTTGCCTCGGGCAGTGATCGCGATGAAGCGATCATATCGGGCCTGCTCGAACTGCTCGAACGCGAGGCGCTGGAACGGTGGTATGCGCTGCCGCGCACGGCTAGACGCGCCACGAGGATCAATCTGGCCAGCATCGATGATCGGCGGCTCCGGGCGATGTTGGCGCGGATCACCCGCGCCGGATTGCGCCTGATCATATGGGATATGGCCGAGGCTATCGGCGTGCCGGCCTTCCAATGCGTGCTGATCGAAATGCAGTCGGCCGCGACGCTAATTCTGCCGCCCGGCATCGGCACGGCCTGCGATCCCGATGCTGCGATTGCGCTGATGGCGGCAATCGGCGAGGCGGCACAGGCGCGGATCATGTTCATCGCCGGTGCGCGGGACGATCTTTCGGTTGACGATTATCGCGATCCAGCCGGCCGGCGTCTGGGCGTGGTGCGGGAAACACTGGCGTTCGAGCCAGACGGCGTGCGCCAATGGCAGGGCACCCCTGCCATGGCTGCCGGTGATCGCCGTGGTTTGATCGATTGGTTGGTAAGCCGGTGCGCGGCGGCGGGGGCCGCTACGCTGGCCTGTGTTGAGCTGGATGACGGGATGGACGGCCTGGCCACCGTGAAAATGCTGGTTCCCGGCTTTGCCGATCATGTCCGTCCATCGGCTTTTGCATGATGGATGACGCGATCCTGTTCGCCGGACCAAGCCTTTGGGGGACGCAACTGCCGCTGCCACCGGGAATCACAGTGCGGCCTCCGGCGGCTTGTGGCGATCTGCTGCGGGCGCTGGCCGATCGTCCGCGCGCGATTGGCCTGGTCGATGGCGTGTTCGAAACGGGACCAAGTGTCTGGCACAAGGAAATACTGGCCGTCATGGCGGCGGGCGTGCCGGTGCTGGGTGCGGCCAGCCTGGGCGCCATTCGCGCGGCTGAATTGCATCCGTTCGGGATGGTTGGCATTGGCGCGGTATTCGCGGCCTATCGTGATCGCGCGATCGAGCGCGACGATGCCGTTATGGTCAGCCATGCGCCGCCGCAACTGGGGCATCGGCCGTTAACGGTGGCGCTGGTCGATATTGCGGCGGCGATCGCCGATTGGCCGGCTGCCGATCGTGCAGCGATGTGCTCGATCGCGGGTCGCATGAATTTCCGGGATCGCGATTGGGAAAGGCTGGAGCAAAGCTTTGTCAGGCGCACCGGACGGCGGATGCCGCCGGTTGATCGTACGGCCAGCCTGAAGCGGCGGGATGCGGAAATGCTTCTTGCGGCGCTGGCGGCGGATGTTGTTCGGCCGATGTGCGCGCCGCCGCCTGAAACACGATGGCTGCGGGATTTGCGGGCGTCAGCCTAGCCCGGCGATCCGCAGCCCCTTGTCCAGCAGATCGCGATGTTCCGGCAGATGAAGCGGCAGGAAAATGTGGATGCCGGCCACGATGTCCGCATTGGTTGGCGGTGCCGGGTTGTGCCACAACGGGGTGAAGGCCGCGCGCAATGTTTCGGCCTGGGCTTCGGCACGGGCCTGATAGCCGGCCAGCGCTAGGTTGGCGCAGCGCACCGCCTGGTAATGGATCGCCGGATCACGCGAGATTTCGAACTGGGCCTCGGCATCGTCATGCTGGCCGCGCAGCATCGCCAAGACACCCCAGTCTGCAAAATATTCGTCGGGGGGGAACGGGTTGAGTTCGAATGCCCGGCCGATTAGATCGGCCGCGCGATCGAGCAGGCCGATATGGCACAGGCCGAACCCGGCCTCGTTCAGCCCGTCCGCATGGTGTGGCCCGACTTCCACCGAATGCTCGAACCGGCGGACCGCCTGAACCGCGTCGCCCCGGCGCAGATAGCACCATGCCAGCCGGGAATGGACGTGGCCGTTGGCCGGATCAAGGGCCGCGGCCCGCATGCTGAGTTCGAATGCGCGGGCACGCAGCGGTGCCGGATCATGCCCGGCCAGACGCAGCATGAAATCGGTATTGTAGATCCGCGCTAGATGGAGGTGCGCGTTGACGATCGACGGGTCTTCCTCGATCACCTTTTCGAACAGTTCGGCGGCTTCGCGCACTTCTGCCAGCGATGATGAAGCCAGCAATCGGGCGCGCGCGCCAAAATAAAGCGAACTGGATGCCGGTGTGCGGCCGGTTGTCGCGTCGAGCGCCTGGCCGATATCGCGCACCACGACCGGAAGGATCGCGCCCGCGATGCGCGCCACCAGTTCGTCGATCACGCTGCCCAGCGTGTCGGCCTGCACCGCGATCTGTCGGCTCCAGACGAGGATTCCGGTATCCAGCGCGGTGATCCGAAGGTTGACGCGATAGCCGCCATCCTGTTCGCGCGCGGTGCCGCCCAGCGCATAGCTGGCGATCGATCCCGCGCAGGCCGCCGCCAGCCGTTCGGGCGATGGATCGTCGACGGACAGGACACGCAGATCGCGAAAACCGCCCAGCGCCGTCTGCAAATCATCGTGGATGATCTGCGCCACGGTTTCGGCCTCGCCGCCGCCGCCCATCGTGGTGAAGGACGATAGCACGATGATCGGCGGTTCGTTGCGCTGCGTCCCGTCGGCGGCCCGCTCGATCCGGGGCGCGGCGGCGGGTGCGGGCATGGCGACGGGCGTGGCCGTCACCGGGCCGACCGCTGTCAGCTGGCGGAACAAGGCCTGCGTTTCGGACGAGGGGTTCGCATCATAATCGCGGCGGACGGTGGCCTGGAACTGGCGGTAGCGGCGATGAACGGCGGCGATGTCGCCGGCTTCCTGATCCAGCGCCAGGCCCAGCCGGACGATCGCTTCGTCGCCGGCATCGACCTGTTGAAGCGCGGCGAGAATGATGCGGCGGTGGCCAAGGCTGGCGGGGTCGGTGGCGCGTCGCACCGCGGCCATCGCCGCGCTGACCAGCCGTCCGCGCTGGCGCTCGCGTTCGATATGCAGCCAATCGTCGAATCCGGGGTCCAGGCCTTCGAGATCGGCGAGAAACCCGCTTTCGATATCGGCCAGCGCGGCGGCCAGGCCCGGCATGTCGCCACTATCGGCGCGGGCAATGATGCGGTCGACATCGGTTTCGAAGATGCCCGGTGTGAGACGGATGTCGCGCCGCGAAATCTGAATCCAGTCGGCATAAGGCAGGCGGCGCACCTCGGCCAGCGCCTGGCGCAGGCTGGCGCGGGCCTGATCTTCGCCCCGTTCGCTCCATAACAGGCCGATAATTCGTTCCCGGCTGACGAGCCGATCGACCGCCGTTGCAAGGATCGCGATCAGCGCGCGGGCCTTGCGGCTGGTCGGCGTCAGCGGCGCCGCTGGATTCATGCTTTCCGTAGCGGAAATGCGGATGTCGCCGTTCAGGCGAACAACGAATCGGGGTGAGGGTGCGATGGTCGGTTTCACGATTTTTTCACGATAGACCAACGCTTGCACTCACGGCCATGGCCTAGTGAATATTTTGTCAGCGGCGGTGAAGACATTGTCGCGAAAGGGTTTCGTGCCGGTTTCGTGTTTCGCAAAGGTTTGACGAGGCGACCCGGGTCCGACGGTACCATTGGTGCAATCGGACTAAAACTGCGGCCCGGGCCATTGGCCCGGGCCGTCATTTCGAAACTTCGTACTGTGTAGCGTTGCTTGGATGCGGGAGACGGACGATGATCAGTCCCGGCAGGTGCAGCCGTATTGTGCCCAATTCGCCATGGCCCGGCCCCCTGGATCAACAGGCGGGGTGCGCGTCCGGCGATCACGACCCCCAATATCATGATCATCGCGCGTCTTCCGTCGTCCGCGCCAATTCGGCGCCCGCCGCCGGGCTGTTCGGGTATCGAAGCCCGGGGCAGACGGTTCCGTCGGTTGCCCCGCGTGCGAACGCGCCGTTTTCAGGGGCGCGCCACCGGCCGGCCTGAATAAGCCACTGCACCATCATGTGATGCGACAACGGCGCGCACGACATCGGCCATCAGCCGCTGCCGCACCGGAATGGATTGCCGCGTGCTCGCGATCATCACCGCGACGGCGTAGGTGCGGCCGTCGGGGGCCGTGACCAGCCCGACATCGTTATAACCTGTGGCCAGCCCGGCAAGTTCCTGTCCGGTCCCTGTCTTGTGGGCGAGCGACCAGCCGGGGGCCAGGCCGGCGCGCAGGCGTTGCGGGCCGGTGCGGCTGTCGCGCATCGTGCCGATCAATGTGCGCGTGGCGCCCCTCGACAGCAATTCCCCCCGTTCCAGCCGGGCCAGCGCGGCGGCGATGGCCGCAGCAGATGCCCCGTCCATCGGGTCGGCGAGATAGCGGCTCATCGCGGCCTGCCGCCGTTCGGCGGGAAGTGCTGCCCGCGCGACCTGAAAGGCGTTGCCCGCCGAATATTCCGGTTTCCATTGCATGCCGGCTATGCCGCTTTGCAGCAGTGTTTCGCCCGGGCCGAAGCCGATCTGGCCGAGGCCCTTGCGCGATATCATCGAACGGACGGCATCGGGGCCACCCGCGCGGCGCATCAGCATGTCGTTGCAGGTGTTGTCGCTCTGTGTCAGCGCGATACGCAGCAAATCGCCATAGGTGGTGGCATAGCCGTCCTTGCCCATCATCGCGCGGACCGGCTGGTGGAAGACGGTCAGATTTTCGCGGCGGACGACGACAGGCTCGGTCAGCTTGATGGCCCCGCGATCGACGGCGTCGAGCACGGTGATTGCGACCCACAATTTGCTTACGCTTTGCTGGGGCATCAGCCGGGTGGCGTTGTAGCCGACGCTCCACCCGGTGGTGACGTCGCGTACGGCGATGCCGACGCTGCCCGGAAAGGCGCGGCCCAGTTCGGCGACGCGGGTTTCCAGCGCGGCGGGTGCCGTGAAGGTGGGTTGCACCGCCGGGCGGGGTTCGGGGGCGGGGCGGACCGGTTGTGTCGGTGCGCGGGCGATCGGCGGTGATGAAGAATTGCTCGGCGCGACGCAGCCAGCGGCTGCCGCAAGGCCAAGGGGCACCAGAAACCGCGATATTTTGTTCAATCCCCGCAACTGCTTCACCCGACGCTCCTCCCGATCGTCGGATTATGCCAATCATTGCGCCGCGCCGCCATTGCCGAGCGATTCTGGCGGACTCGTCTGGCCCCGCCCATGGCTCAGGCTGTCGAGATCACCGGCTGGCGGGGTGGGGTAATCGGCGATAGCGGGAAACGCCCGCCGGGATGATGGCCCGGCGGACGCCCTCTCCTCCCCACAAGGGAGCCTGTCGTGTCGATCAGCCGAGGCGGCCGAGGCGATGGTAGAGGTTGCTGTATTTCGACGATTCCGGCTTGTCCTGAATCTCGCGCAGATAATGCGCGACGGCCTGCTTCAGCAGCTGAAAATCCTCCGTCGAGAAGACGGCGCGGCTCCGGGTTGGTTCGGTCATCACTCTTCTCCTTTGATCTGCGGATATAGGGGGGTGTTTTCACGTCGCGGTGGCGGCGATCTGATCGGCTGGCATGGGTTCTGCGCAATCGATCATTGTCACTTACCTTACAATTTTCCTTCGTGGTCCTACGCCGTTGATGAGTGTGGATTGCCACAATATGCAGGGCCGTGACGATGCGGGATTGCCAAATCATCGTGTGGATGGGTGGACTGAATCATCAGATGTGATGTAATTGTGTATGAATATTGACAGACGGTGACCGGAATGGCGGAACGCAAGATCTTCGCAGGCCATGCGGTGCGGCGGATTCGCCGGGCGGCGGGGCTGACCCAGTTGGCGATGGCCGATGCGCTGGATATTTCGGGTAGTTATCTCAACCTGATCGAACGCAACCAGCGGCCTTTGACGGCCGCGCTGATGCTTCGTCTCGGGGAACGGTTCGACATGGATCCGCGGATGCTGGCCGCGGATGAGCCGGGCGGTGGTGCCGAGGCGATCCGCCGGCGGCTGGCCGACCCGTTGTTCGCTGACATTGGCGTGGATCGGGCCGAGGTGGACGAATGGCTGGCCGCCGCGCCGGGCGGGGCCGAGGCATTTGCCCGCGCGTTCGATCGCTTGCGGGATGGCGGTGCTGCGGCGGTTTCGGAAGAGGACGGTGCCATTGCCGCCGTCCGGCGCGAAACCGAACGCTGGCGCAACCATTATCCGGATCTCGATAGCGCCGCCGAAACACTGGCCGATGAACTGCGGCTGGGGGCGGCCGATCTTTACGGTGCGATTGCCGAGCGTTTGCGGGTGAAGCATCAGCTGGCGATCCGCATTTTGCCGATCGATGTGATGCCTGATCGCCTGCGCCGGCTGGACCTTCATGCCCGTCAGGTGCAGCTGTCGGAAATGCTCGATCCGGCGTCGCGTACCTTCCAGGCCGCGTTCCAGCTCGCCCAGTTGGAGGCGCGCGGCGAGATAGATGCGCTTGTGGCGGGCGGGGCCTTTGGCGAAAGGACCGCCGAACGGCTGTTTCGCCGTACTGTTACCTCATATTTCGCCGCCGCGTTGATGATGCCTTATGGCCGCTTCCTGCGTGCCTGCGAGGCGACGGGTTATGACCTGGAACTGCTACAGCGCCGGTTCAACGCCGGGTTCGAGATGGTCGCCCACCGGCTGACCACGCTCCAGCGGGTCGGTGCACGGGGCTTGCCCTTCTTCATGCTTCGCGTCGATCGGGCCGGGCAGGCATCGAAGCGCTATGCCGGGGCGTCGGCTTCGCCATTGGCGACGGCGCCGGGCCGCTGCCCATTATGGTGCGTGCATGATGCCTTCAATCGGCCTGGCGACACCGTGCGTCAGCTGGTTGCACTGGAAGATGGCAGCCGCTGGTTCACGCTGGCGCGCACCGTGCGGTCGCAGGTCCGTTCGCCGGGCGGGGTGCGTCCGGAATTTGCCATCGCTCTGGGGGTCACGGCGGATAATGCTGCCGCTTTGGTTGATGCGCGCGGGTTTGATCTGGCGGATGGTCAGCCGATGCCGATCGGCCTCGGTTGTCGCCGCTGTACGCGCACGGATTGCCCGCAACGCGCTGAGCCGCCACAGGGCCGGACGCTGATATTCAACGACCGCGAGCGCAGCCTGACGCCATTCACCTTCCTTGGGGATTGATGCGATCAGCGCCAGTTGGGCTGCATGACGACCATCATGAGAATGAACGCCAGATAGGTCAGCCCGGGAATGGCCGGGACCAGCAAGATCCCGCTGGCCAGATGCTTATGGTCGCGCGCTTTCAATAGCATGCTCGCGCCCAGGATCACCCCGGCGGCGGCCAGCAGGGCCAGCCACAGGCCGATGTTGAAGGACGAGACCGATCCATCGCCGATGCCGATGAACAGGAAGGCGAGCAGCACGGCCGCCAGCACCGCATCAAATGCGAAGAGCAACCAGAAGATCATGGCCTAACCGTAACATTGCCGGCTGTGTTCGCAAAATGCCGGCGACGATTCAGGGGCGGTTCGGCTGGTCCAGCGTGACGTGTCCGGTGCGTTTCAGTTCGTCGACGATCCGGCCGATATCCTGGCTCGCCCCGCGTGGCAGGATGAGGACCGCGTCCCCCGTCGCCACGACGATCAGGTCGCTGACGCCGACAGCGGCGACAAGCGGCCCATCCGATCGGATCAGGCAGTTGCTGGTGTCGAGCGCGATCACTTCGCCCTGGTGGCAGTTGCCGGCGGCATCCGGGCCGGCGATGGCGTGCAGCGCGTCCCAGCTGCCGACATCGGACCAGCCCATCGCAACCGGGACAACGGCGACGCGGTCGGCCTTTTCCATCACGGCATAATCGATCGAATCGGCAGGTGATGCGATGAAGGCGGCGCGGTCGGGCGTGATTCGCAAGCCATCGCGTGCGGCTCCGTCGATGGACGCACGGGCGGCCGCCGCGATTGCCGGGGCATGTTCCGTCAGCGCGGCCAGAAAGGCGCCGGCGCGAAACAGGAATATCCCACCATTCCACGCGTAGCAGCCTTCGGCGAGATAGGCTTGGGCGCGGGCAATATCTGGTTTTTCGACGAAATTATCCACCCGGTGCACGCCGGTGGCGAGCGGGGCGCCGATGCGGATGTAACCATAGCCGGTATTGGGCGAATCCGGCGTGATCCCGAACGTCACCAGCCATCCCTGTTCGACCAGCGGCATCGCCTTTTCTATGGCGGCATGAAAGCTGGCGATGTCGGTGATCGAATGGTCGCTCGGCATGACCAGCATGATCGTGTCGGCCGGAACGGCAAGGGCCGCGAGTGCGATTGCCGGTGCGGTATTGCGGCCCGCCGGTTCCAGGATCAACGCTTGCGGCGTTATGCCGATATCGGCCAGTTGCCGTTCGATCTGGTCCGCATGGGTTGCATTGGCAACGATCAGCGGAGGCGCGAACCGGGCGCCGTTCTGCACCCGCGCGGCCGTCAGCTGGAGCATCGTCTGGTCCGCCGTCAGGTTCAGAAATTGTTTCGGCTGCATCGACCGCGACATGGGCCAGAGCCGGGTGCCGGCGCCGCCGGACAGGATCACCGGTGCGATTGGTCGCGCGGAAATGGTCATGATCCTCCTTGGGCCTGCGATATCGTTCCGCCGGATGGCCGGGCGATGCGCGGGTCGCCCGGATAGCCGAAGCCGTTCACTGAACCCCTAACGGCTAGCATAGTTTCAGAGTTTTTTCGTAAATTTGCGCGACATCACCTCTGTCGGGAATTTTTACGATCGAAATTGGATGATGGGTTTGTTCAAATATAGCGCGCGAACCTGTGATGATCCGCCTAGTAAGCGGGGCATTGACGGGCGCGAACGCAGCAAGATCCGGCTTATGCCCTTTATCTTGCCGTCGAATCCGGCTCTAATCGGATATCCGCTACTCGGGGGGAGTAGAGCTTGATGACTGACGCCATCGGCGTCTGGAGCCATGCAGGTGCCGCGATTCTGTTCGCGGCATTGGCGATGTGGCAGGTGCAGCGACCACGCGGCGGTATGCAGCGGCGGACGCTGGCGCTCGCTTTCGCCATGACCGCGGCCTGGGCGGTGGTGGTGGTGGTGGCCGGGCCGGGGACGCTGGTGGCGCGCATCGGGGAAACCGGGCGCAACCTGGCATGGCTGGGCTTCATGTTCGGGCTGTTGCGACAGGGAACCGGCGTGGAAACCCGTTCGACCGTCGTGATCCTCTATCTCGTGCTTGCGTGCGTCGGGGCGGGGCAGATCGTCGTCGATGTCCTGACCGGGCAGATTGCGGGGCATGCCCGCGCCGCCGAAGCCCTGTTTTTCGCTATCCTGCTGTTACGTATGACGTTTGCGGTTGGGGCGCTTGTGCTGGTCCATAACCTGTACACTGCGGCCACGCCCGATGCGCGCTGGGGTATCCGCCTGCCGATGATCGCCCTGGCGGCGATGTGGGCCTATGATCTCAACCTCTATACCGTCGCCTATCTCAGCCACCAATGGCCGCTCAGCCTGTATGTGGGACGCGGGATCATCATGATCCTGCTGACGCCGTTATTTGCCCTGGCCAGCCGCCGCAACGCACGCTGGCGGATGCGCATTTCGCGGGCCGTGACGTTCCAGTCGCTCTCGTTGATGGCGATCGGCTTTTACCTGATCGCGATGGTCATCGTCGCTCGCGGGATCGAATTGATCGGCGGCGATTACGCGCAACTGGCGCAGGTGACGGTGGTGTTCGGCATGTCGATCGCCGCGCTGGTTTTCCTGCCGATCGGCCGCATCCGGGCTTGGCTGAAGGTCAAGATCGCCAAGCATCTGTTCCAGCATCGCTATGATTATCGTGTGGAATGGGTGCGCTTTACCGATACGATCGGCCGGCCGGACCAGAATGCCGACCCGCTGGATGAACGCGTTATCCAGGCGATTGCCGACATCATGGAATCGCCGGGCGGCTTGCTGCTCGGTCCTGATGGCGGCGGCGGGTTGACGCTGGTCGCGCAATGGAACTGGCCGACGGCCGAGGTGCCGGCCGTCGCTGCGGATGCCGGGTTCATTCGCCAGGTGGAAGCGACGGGCCGGATCATCGAATTTGATGCGGCGCGGCGGGACGAGGACGGGTCCGGCGCCACCACGCCCGACTGGATATTGCCCGAATTGCGGGTTTGGGCCGGGGTGCCGCTGATCCATTACGATCAGCTTGTCGGGCTGGTGCTGCTGGCCCGGCCGCGCGTGGATCGCGGGCTGGACTGGGAGGATTTCGATCTGCTGCGCGTCGCCGGCCGGCAGGTGGCTAGCTATCTGGCCGAAGCACGCGGGCAGGAAGCGTTGAACGAGTCGCGCCGGTTTGACGAATTCAACCGGCGCTTTGCCTTCATCATGCATGATATCAAGAATCTGGTGAGCCAGCTCAGCCTGCTTGCCCGCAATGCCGAACGCCATGCCGACAATCCCGATTTCCGGGCGGACATGATTGCGACGCTGCACAGTTCGACCGCCAAGATGAATGATCTGCTGGCGCGGCTGTCGCAGCACAATACCGGGCGGGTGGCGGAACCGCGCCCGGTGGTGTTGCGCACCATCGCCGAAGCCGTCGCCAGCGCCCGGACGCATCAGCATTCCGTGCGGGTCGACGGCAGTGCCGATATCGTCGCGTCGGCCGATCCGCACCGGCTTGATCAGGCGCTGGGCCATCTCGTTCAGAATGCCATCGATGTCAGCCCTCCCGATGAACCGGTGTGGCTGCATATCGAACGGCGCGGGTTGGAAGCGGTGATCGCGGTGGTCGATCGCGGGCAGGGCATGTCGGCCGAATTTGTCCGCACCCGGCTGTACAAGCCGTTCGCCTCCACCAAATCCGGCGGCTTTGGCATTGGCGCATTCGAAGCCCGCAGCCTGATCGCAGCGATGGGGGGCGGCTGGAAGTGGAAAGCCGCGAGGGCGCCGGAACCCGATTTTCGATCGTTCTGCCAGTGACGCAGATCACGGCGCAGGCCGAACGAACCGTTAGGACAGTTGACGTATCATGAGCCAGATGCCCGAAAAACCGAAACTATTGATCGTCGAGGATGATGAAGGGCTGCAGCGTCAGTTGCGTTGGGCCTATGAGGATTATGACGTGATCGTCGCGGGTGATCGCACCAGTGCGATCGATGCGTTGCGCGCGACCGAGCCGGCCGTGGTGACGCTCGATCTCGGCCTGCCGCCTGATCCCGACGGCGTGACCGAAGGTTTCGCCACGCTTGATGAAATTCTGCGGCTGAAGCCGGATACCAAGGTGATCGTCGCGTCCGGGCATGGCGCACGGACCAGCGCGCTGCGCGCGATCGCGTCGGGCGCCTATGATTTCTATCAGAAGCCGGTCGATATCGACACGCTGGGGCTGATCGTCGCGCGCGCGTTCCATCTTCACGCGATCGAACGCGAGAATGAGCGTCTGGCGCAGGCCGGCGGGTCGGGCGAAATGGTGCTGGGCAACATCATCACGTCCGCGCCCGAAATGCTGAAAGTCGCGCGCACGATCGAACGTGTCGCCGGTGCGAACGTGTCGGTGATGCTGTTGGGCGCCAGCGGCACCGGCAAGGAGTTGCTGGCGCGCGGGCTGCACAATGCCAGCGGCCGCGCCAGGGGCGCGTTCGTTGCCATCAATTGCGCGGCGATCCCCGAAAACCTGCTCGAAGCCGAACTGTTCGGGTATGAAAAGGGGGCCTTCACCGGCGCGATCAAAACCACCGAAGGCAAGATCGAGCAGGCCGAAGGCGGCACATTGTTCCTGGATGAAGTGGGCGATATTCCGCTGCCGCTTCAGGTCAAGCTGCTCCGCTTCCTGCAGGAACGGGTGATCGAACGGATCGGCAGCCGCAAATCGATCGATGTCGACACGCGTATCGTCTGCGCCACGCATCAGGATCTGGAGGCGATGATCGCCGCCGGCGGCTTCCGCGAGGATCTATATTATCGGCTGGCGGAAATCGTTGTCCGCATCCCGACCTTGGCCGAACGGCACGGCGATGCGACCTTGCTGGCCAAACATTTCCTTGGCCGATTCGCCAAGGAAATGAACCCGGCCGTGCGTGGTTTCGCCCCGGATGCGCTGGCGGCGCTCAATGGCTGGCCGTGGCCCGGCAATGTGCGCGAACTTGAAAACCGCATGAAGCGGGCGGTGATCATGGCCGAAGGCAAGCTGCTTACCGCGGCCGATCTCGACCTGGCCGAGGACGGGGCCGAGTTGATCAATCTCAAGGCCGCGCGCGAACAGGCGGACCGGCGGGCGATCCGGCAGGCGTTGGCGCGGACCGAGGGTAATATTTCCAACGCGGCCAAGCTGTTGGGGATCAGCCGGCCGACGCTGTACGATCTGTTCAAGCAATATGATTTGCAGGCCTGACGCCTGATACGGCTTTCCGGCCGGGTCAGCGGCCCGACCGGAAAGACCGGCATCACATCTCAGCGAACGCGCGGGCCGCCATAAGGCATGGGCGGCGGCGGGCGGCGGTCACGGCGCGGCAGTTGCGCCTGATAGGCCACCGAACAATGATCCAGACAATAGGGAAAGCCGGGGTTGATCGGCTGGCCGCAAAAGTGGAAATCCGGCTCGCCCGGATGGCCGAGCGGCCATTTGCAGATGCGATCGTTCAGGTCGAGCAGCGAGGTCTTGCCCGCCATTTCGGCGGATGGCTTGGCCGGAACCAGCCGGCGCGGCGGTGCCGGCGTGGCCGGTGGCTGCTGTTCGCCGGGCGACTGGCGCTGGAACCCGCCGGGGCCGATCGAACGATAAATAGGTTGCTGCGGTGTGGCAGCCGGTGCCGGGGCCGGCGCTGCGGCCGGGGCGGCCGGCGGCGTTGCGGCGACAGGGCGCGCGACGGGGGCCGCCGGTGCCGGCGCTGGCGTCGGGGGTGCTGCCACGGGTGCTGGTGCCGGGGTTGGCGCAGGCGCTGCAGCCGCTGCTGGCTCGGGGCGGGTGGCAGCCGCTTTTGGTGCTGCGTCCGCATCGCTGTTGCTACCGCCGCGCACCGGCGACGGGCGCGATTGCAGGCCAAGGCGGTGCGCCTTGCCGATTACCGCGTTGCGGCTGACGCCGCCCAGTTCCTCAGCGATCTGGCTTGCGGTGTTACCCGCCTCCCAGAGGCGCTTGAGCTGATCGATCCGTTCGTCCGTCCAGGCCATTCGTCGTCCTTAAGCGTCGTCCCGCGCTTGCGGGCGCGGCCGGCAGTCGATAGTCGCTAGCGACATGACCGACCAGCCCGAAAACTTCGTGCGCACCGCCCCCGGCGTGCCGGTGATCCCGTTCGTCAATTGGGGAGGATTACGCGCGCTCTATGTGAAGGAGGTGAGGCGTTTCTTCAAGGTCCAGCTCCAGACGATCTGGGCGCCGGCGATTACGACGCTGCTTTTTCTCGTAATCTTCACGGTTGCGCTGGGCGGTGGCGGGCGAATGGTGATGGGAATCCACTTCGCCAATTTCATCGCGCCGGGCCTGATCGTGATGGGCATGATGCAGAACGCGTTTGCCAATTCCAGTTTCTCGCTGCTTGTCGGCAAGATCCAGGGCACGATCATCGATTATCTGATGCCGCCCTTGTCGTCGGGTGAAGTGCTGGTCGCGCTGGTCGCGGCCTCGATGACGCGGGCAGTGCTCGTCGGTCTCGCGGTGTGGCTGGCGATGTGCTTCTGGCCGGGGGTCGAAGTGATTCCGCAGCATTTCTGGGCGGTCGTCTGGTTCGGCCTGATGGGATCGGCGCTCTTGTCCTTCCTCGGCGTGCTCACGTCGATCTGGGCCGAAAAGTTCGATCATGCCGCCGCCGTCACCAATTTCGTCATCCAGCCATTGTCGCTGCTGTCGGGCACCTTCTATTCGGTCGAGGCGCTGGCCCCGGCCTTTCAGACGATCAGCCATGCCAACCCGTTTTTCTATGTGATTTCGGGTTTCCGCTACGGGTTCATCGGCATCGCCGATTCCCCCATCCTGATCGGCGCCGTCACGCTGCTGGTGGTGAATATCGTGCTGGGCGCGGTCTGTTACGCGCTGCTGGAAAAGGGCTGGAAGCTCAAGAATTGAGCCTGTGACAGCGGGGGTTGTGAAGCCCGCATTCCGACGATAAAAGCGTGGTCCGAACAAGGCGGCCGGCTACGGGCCGCCTTTTTGCGTTTCCGGAGTTTTCTCGACCGTTTTTTCCTGAAGGAGCAGTACAGATGGCGATCACCCCACTCATGCCTGTCTACCCGCGGTGCGGCGTGCGGCCGGTGCGAGGCGAAGGGTGCCATCTGATCGGCGAGCGTGGCGAGCGCTATCTGGATTTCGCCGCTGGCATCGCCGTCAACGCGCTCGGCCACGGCCATCCGCATCTGACCCGGGCGATCCAGGAACAGGCGGCGACGCTGATGCACGTCTCCAACCTTTATGGCAGCCCGCAGGGCGAGGCGCTGGCGCAGCGCATCGTCGACAACAGCTTTGCCGACACGGTGTTCTTCACCAATTCGGGTGTCGAGGCGATCGAGTGCGCGATCAAGACCGCGCGTCGCTATCATTATGCCAATGGCAATCCGCAGCGGCACAAGCTGATCACGTTCAAGAACGCCTTCCATGGCCGTTCGCTCGGTGCGATCAGTGCGACCGATCAGCCCAAGATGCGCGATGGCTTCGAACCGCTGTTGCCTGGCTTCACCTATGTGGCGTTCAACGATCTTGCCGGCGCGCTGGCCGCGATCGATGACGAGACCGCCGGTTTCCTCGTCGAAACCGTGCAGGGCGAAGGCGGGATGACGGCGGGCACGCCGGAGTTCATCCAGGGGCTGCGCAAGGCGTGCGACGAACATGGCCTGCTGCTGATCCTCGATGAAATCCAGTGCGGCTATGGCCGCACCGGCAAGATGTGGGCCTATGAACATTATGGCATCACGCCGGACATTCTGACGGCGGCCAAGGGCATTGGCGGCGGCTTCCCGCTTGGCGCATGCCTTGCGACCGAAGAAGCGGCCAAGGGCATGGTGGTCGGCACCCACGGCTCCACTTATGGTGGCAACCCACTGGGGATGGCGGCGGGGCAGGCGATCCTCGATGTGATGCTGGAGCCGGGCTTTCTGGATCATGTCACCAAGATGGGCGAACGCCTGCGCGCAGCCTTCGAACAACTGATACCCAACCATGATCACCTGTTCGAAGAAATCCGGGGCAAGGGGCTGATGCTGGGCATCAAGATGAAGGAACCGGCGGTAAGCCGCGATTTCGTGGCGCATCTGCGGGACAATCACGGTCTGCTGACGGTGGCGGCCGGCGAAAACGTCTTCCGCGTGCTGCCGCCGCTGGTGATCGGCGAAGAGCATATCGCCGAATGCATTGAAAAGCTGTCGGCAGGCGCGCGGAGCTACACTCCGCCGGCGGCCGCATGAGCCGGCATTTCCTCGACCTCGCCGATGCCGGCGGGGATGCGATCGCGGCGATGCTGAACGATGCGATCGATCGCAAGGATGCGCGGGCCGGCTTGCCCAAGGGCGCGGTGGACCCCGATGCGCCGCTGGCCGGCCGCACGCTGGCGATGATCTTCGAGAAGAACTCGACCCGCACCCGCGTTTCGTTCGACATGGCGATGCGCCAACTGGGCGGCACGACGATCGTGATGGATGCGGGTTCGATGCAGCTTGGCCGGGGCGAAACCGTCGCCGATACGGCGCGCGTGCTGTCGCGCTTCGTCGATGCGATCATGATCCGCACCGATGATCATGCCAAGCTGATCGAAATGGCCGAACATGCCACGGTTCCGGTCATCAACGGCCTCACCGATCACAGCCACCCCTGCCAGATCATGGCGGACATGCTGACGGTGATCGAACGCCGCAAGGCGCTGGCCGGCACGCGCTGGGCGTGGCTGGGGGATGGCAACAACGTCCTTCATTCGATCATCGAAGCCGGCAGCCTGCTGGGTTTCGACGTTCGCGTCGGCTGCCCTGCCGGTTACGAACCGTCGGTAGAGGTGCTGGAAGCGGCGCTGAAGCGCGGCACCAACGTCCCGATCCTGCGCGATCCAGTGGCAGCGGTGCAGGATGCCGATGTCGTCGTCACCGATACCTGGATTTCGATGGGCCAGGATCATGCCGAGGAAAAGCTGGCGGCGATGGCGCCCTATCAGGTGAATGCGGCGCTGATGGCGGCAGCAAAGCCGGATGCGGTGTTCCTCCACTGCCTGCCCGCCCATCGCGGCGAAGAAGCGACCGACGAGGTGCTCGACGGTCCCAATTCCGCGATCTGGGACGAAGCGGAAAACCGGCTGCACGCGCAGAAATCGGTGCTGTTATGGTGCTTCGGCAAACTCGGCTGAACGGCCCATCTTGAAATGATCGCCGTGGATGCTGACCTTGTGGCGGCATCCACGGCGCTTTTTTCGGCGCTTCCCGTGCGGATGATCGAACGGCCCGACATCGCTTCGGGCGATGGCGGAGATTTATGGCGAGCTTCAGTAACGGAAACGGCGAGGCGCTCGTCGTCGGGCATGTCGATCAGGCATTGGGTTTTACCATTCCTGCGCGCCATGCACGCGGGCGGATCGTGCGGCTCGGGCCGTTGCTGGATGGCGTGCTGGCATCGCATGGCTATCCCCCGGCGATCGGCCGCCTGCTGGCCGAAGCGCTGACGCTGACCGCGTTGCTGGGGTCGACGCTGAAGGATGCCGGCGGGCAACTTACCATTCAGGCGCAGACCGAAGGCGGCGTCGTCGATCTGCTGGTCTGCGACTATCGTGGCGGCGAAATGCGCGGCTATGTCCGCCATGATGCCGAACGGCTGGCCGAAATGCCGGCGGATCCATCGCTTTTTGCGCTGTTCGGGCGCGGCTATCTTGCGATCACCTTCGATCAGGCGGCCAGCGGCGAACGCTATCAGGGGATCGTCCCGCTGGAAGGCGGGTCGCTCGCCGGTGCGGCCGAGGCCTATTTTACGCAGTCGGAACAACTGCCCAGCCTCGTTCGGTTGGCGACGGTCGACAACGGCCTTGCCGGCCACGTCGCCGGTGGCCTCCTCATTCAGCATCTGCCGGAAGGGGAAGAGGGTGGCCAGCGGCTGCATGTGCGCGAAGTGCATGAAGAATGGGATCATGTCGCCGCCCTTGGCGGCACGATCCGCGATGCGGAACTGACGGATCCTTCGCTGGCGCTCGATCAGATCGCGTGGCGCCTGTTCCACGAAGAAGATGAGGTGCGCACGCTTCCGCTCGTCCGGCTGGTCCGCAATTGCCGCTGTAATGCGGATCATATCCGTTCGGTGATCGCCCGCTTCCCGGCGGAGGAGCGCGCGGAGATGGCCGAATCGGATGGCGCGATTCATGTGGACTGCGAGTTCTGTTCGCGGCGCTACAGCTTCCCGCTGGTCGATTTCGCGGACTGACAAGGGCCGACGATATCGCGACAAAGTGACGAAGCTCACAGATGCTTCGACGAAGCTGCACTATAAGAGGTCTGCCAGCCCTCGTGGAGTGAGCGGGGCTGTTGTATAAGGATTAACGTAGAGACGGTAGAAGTCGAAGCCGCACCGGTACCAAGGTTTTGGGCGAAAGGCGTGGCGGGGTTTCGAGGTTTGCGTCATGTTGAAAGTTAAGTTTTTGTTGCGTTTGCTTGCGCCCATGCTTGTGATCGGTATGGCTGGCGTGGCCGAAGCTCAGCCTGTTCAACAGGCGTTGGTGGCCACGGATGCGCTGCAACCCGGGCTGTGGCGCCTTCAGGTGGAAGGGGAGACGTCACGCAATATGTGTGTGGCGGATGCTGGCGCGCTGATCCAGCTGCGCCATGCGGGCACCCCTTGCAGCCGGCTGGTTATTGCCAATCAGAAAAGCGTCGCCACGGTGCATTATAGCTGTCCGGGGGCTGGCTGGGGGCGGACGACGGTAAAGGTGGTTACCCCGCGCGCCGTGACCATCGAAACCCAGGGCATTGCGGACAACGCGCCTTTCCAGTTTTCGGCGGCCGGACATCGCATTGGCGATTGCGCCCAGAAAAGCGCCAGCCTGAACCATCGCGATATCGGCCGTTAAGCCTCGGTTTAACTTGGCCGGTCTATACCAAGCTCAGATGTGTCGACGTTTGGCGCATTCCCTCCCTAGCAGGCCCGTATAGGGCCCAACTGGGCCGCCCGTCGGGCGGCCCTTTTCTTTTGCGATTACTTCGCCGGGCCGGGTGCTTTCGCGCGTGCACAAAATCGGATAATCGAACCACAAGATACAATGCCGCCCGCGATCCGGTTCGCCGGGATGGTTGCGATGGGTCGGCAAATGCCGGAAAAGAGATGATGAACGACAATGTGAACCGGGGCGCCCCCGGTGCGGTGGTGCTGCTTTCGGGCGGCCTTGATTCGATGGTGGCCGGCGGTATTGCCCGCGAACATGGTTTTGCGATCAACGCGCTCACCATCAATTATAACCAGCGGCACATCGTGGAACTGGCGGCGTCGAAGCGGATCGCGGCGATGCTGGGTGCGGCGCGCCACATCACCCTGCCGATCGATTTGTCGCTGTTCGGCGGATCGGCGCTGACCGATGCGATCGACGTGCCCAAGACGGGGGTGGAGGAAGACGGAATCCCCGTCACCTATGTTCCGGCGCGCAACACCATCTTCCTGTCGCTGGCGCTCGGCTGGGCTGAAGCCTGCGGCGCACGGGACATCTTTCTCGGCGTCAACGCGCTCGATTATTCGGGTTATCCCGATTGCCGGCCAGATTTCGTGGCGGCGTTCCAGGCGCTGGCCGATATCGCTACCAAGGCGGGGGTCGAGGGCCGCGGCTTCACCATCCACAGCCCGCTGCTGCACATGACCAAGGCGGATATCGCGCAAGAAGCGGTCCGCCTTGGCCTTGATGCGGGGCAAAGCTGGTCCTGCTATGATCCCGCACCTGGCGATCTTCATTGCGGCCTGTGCGATAGCTGCCGGTTGCGCCAGCATGGTTATGCCGAAGCGGGCATTCCCGACCCGACATCCTATGCGGCGCGGCCATGAGTTACGCGGTCAAGGAAATCTTTCTCACGCTGCAGGGCGAAGGGCGGCAGGCGGGGCGGCGCGCGGTGTTCCTGCGGATGTCGGGCTGTAATTTGTGGACGGGCCGGGAACAGGATCGGGCCAGTGCCGAATGCCAGTTCTGCGATACCGATTTCGTCGGCATGGATGGCGACAATGGCGGCCGTTATCGCGATGCGGAGCTGTTGGCTGGCAAGGTGGCCGATCTCTGGTCGGATGGCCTCTCGGGGGATGAGGGGCGGCGCTTCGTCGTCATCACCGGGGGCGAACCGCTGTTACAGGTCGATAGCGCGCTGATCGATGCGCTGCACGCGCGTGGGTTCGAGATCGCGGTGGAAACCAATGGCACCATCGCGGCTCCGGCCGGGATCGACTGGATTTGCGTCAGCCCCAAAGCCGGCACCGAAATCGTCCAGCGTTCCGGCAATGAACTCAAGCTTGTCTGGCCACAGCCCGGCAATGACTATCGCGCGATGGAAGCGTGGGACTTCCCCAATTTTCTGGTTTCGCCGATGGATGGGCCGGATCTTGCGGGATCGACCGCCGCTGCGATCGATTTCGTCCTGGCCCATCCGCGTTGGCGGCTATCCGCCCAAACGCACAAGTTGATCGGCGTTCGCTGATATCGCTCAGCCGCACTTCTTGGAAACGTAGCGGCCCTTCTTGTCCCAGCATTGCGGCGCAAGGTTGACGAGCTGGCGCGCGGCGATGGTGTTGTGCGAGGCGAACAATCCGTCGCCCATCGGCACCAGGCTGTTGCGGAACTCGCGCATGCGCGTTTCGGCGGTGGTGTGCAGGTCGCCCTTGCGCCGGCCGATCGCGTCCCGGCCGATCGCGGCGGCGGTTTCGCAGAAGCCGTACTGGGCATGCAGCGTCGAAAAGCCGTTATAGGTTTTGGTCGTGTACTGGTCGAACTGCCTTTGCCAGGTCTTGCCCGCCGTCCGTTTGAAATAGCCGTTCATCGCGGTGTAGGCGTCGTTCAGTTCCTGGCTGTGATGGCGCAGGATGTCGTTGTAATTGCGCACCGTCATCAGCGATGGCGAAAACTGGCACTGCAGCGCGGCGACGTTCAGGCCCGCGCGCATGTTCCACAACAGATGCGCCTGCAATTCCTTGGGCGTCGCCTTGGGAATAGCGATGCCGATGCCGGGTTCATCGCCGCGAACCGGTTCGCCGGCAAAGCTGGGCTTGACCCAGTACAGATAGGAGGCGCTGGCCGGGGCCGCATATGCCAGAGTGATGGCCGCCAGCGCGGCGGCCGCGAGCCGTCGGGATCGAGTAGCCATTGAAATCTCCATTGCTGGCGTTGTTAAGCATGAACCGGGTGGCGAGATAAAGCCCGAAGACATGATTTGCGGCAAACCGTTACAGGATGGACTCAGGGTGCGGTTGGAACCGGGTGCCTGCGACAATGAAAAAGGCCGCCCGGCGACCGGACGGCCTTTCCTGCCAATATCGAAGTCGATGGCTTACATCGCGTTGGTGGCGTTGCCTGCGGTCGCATTGTCCGTTGCCGCGTCGCTCGCGACGGCGGCGTTGTCCATCACGACGTTGTCGCTCGCGCCGGCGGCGTCGACGGCGGTGACGTCGTTCATCGAACCTTCCATCGAAGGTTCGGCGGCGTTCAGTTCGGTCGTGTTGGTCGCGGGGGTCTCGCTGCTGCCGCACGCGGAAACGAGGAGGGCCGCACCGGCAACCATCGCCCCGGTCATCAGCTTGGAGAAAGTGTCACGCATTATTTGCTCCCTGTATCGGCTCTGGATAGGCGATTTGGCGCGCCTTCCGGCCTTGAACCCCAAATCGGGGCGGATCGTATCGGCAAAATCGCAGCGTCTCAAGCGCGGTTGCAGCCTTGCGGCAGTGCGTCAAGAAACATGTCGAGGCGGGCGTGCAGTGCCCTGTCAAAATCCTGCATTTCCATTGTCTTGCCAAGGTCGGCCAGGCTGGTGACGGGATATTCCGCGATGCCGCATGGAACGATTCCGCCAAAATGGGAAAGATCGGGATCAATGTTGATCGCAAAACCGTGGAAGGTCACCCACCGGGTGACGCGAACGCCGATTGCGCCGATCTTGGCCTCCCGGCCCTCACGGTCGTCGACCCAGATGCCGACGCGGCCTTCGGCGCGCCGTGCGCTCACGCCGAAATCGCCTAGCGTGTCGATCAGCCAGCCTTCCAGCTGATGAACGAAACGCCGCACGTCGCGGCCGCGTTCGCCCAGGTTGATCATCACATAGCCGACGCGCTGGCCGGGGCCGTGATAGGTATAACGGCCCCCGCGTCCGGCACGGAATACGGGGAAACGGTCGCCAGTCAACAACTCGGCCGGGTCTGCGCTCGTGCCGGCGGTGTAGAGCGGGGGATGTTCGACCAGCCAGATCTGTTCGCGGGCTTCGCCCGCGCCGATTGCGGCGGCGCGGGCCTGCATGGCCTCCAGCGCGGCGGGGTAGGGGGTCAGGCCGGGCGAGACGAGCCAGTCGACCGGGGCAGTTGTGGCATCCATCGATCCCAATTGGCCCCGCGATGGTAAACGATCAAGGCCCCGATTGCGCTGGCGGGCCGGACGCTTGTAGAGGGTGGCGCCGGCACCAGCGCCGGGCCGGGAGTTTACATGGCCGTATCGATTACCGCCGCTTGGGATGACGCTCGTCGATTTGTCGCGCGTGAAGCGGCCCTGCTTGTCCCCGTGGCGCTGACATTGCTGGTCGTGCCCGGCGCGCTGCTGGAACTCGTCACGCCGCGCGATCCGGCGCAGGCGGCGGCCGGGCCATGGCTGCTATCGCTGCCGGTGCTGCTGTTCATGACGTTGCTGGCCTCGCTCACCATCACGCGGATGGCGCTCGCTGGCGGTGTTTCGGTCGGTGAAGCGCTGGCGGCGGCCTTGCGGCGCCTGCCTGTCGCCCTGGGCGCCAGCCTGGTTCTGGGGCTGGCGGCGCTGCTTGCGTTCATGCCGGTCGCCCCGATGATGCCGGCGGCGGGTGGCGTGCCGCAGGTCGGCGCTGGCACGGCCCTGATCCTGATGATCTATCTGGCGCTGCTGACGGGCGGTGTCTTCTATGTTGGCGTTCGCCTGTTGCTGGTCAATGTCGTGGTGATGGCCGAACCGGTGGGGGTGGTTGCCGCGCTCAAGCGCTGCTTCATGCTCAGCAAGGGCTATTTTCCCAAATTGGCGGGATTGCTGTTGCTGTTCGCGGTGACCAGCCTGGTCGTCGGTAGTGCGGTGTCGCTTGCCGGCGGTGTCGTGTTTGTCGGCCTGGGCAAGCTGATGGGGCTGGAAGCGCTCGGCCGTCTGCTGCTCGCGCTGTTCTCGGGGGCGGCCAATGCGGCGCTTTCGGTCTATTTCATCGCTACGCTGGCCATGGTCTATCGCCAGATACTCGGCCCGGATCTGTCACGCATCTTCAAGTAACGGGATCTGCGGCGCCGCATCGCGTGGCAGGATGCCGGCGATGCGGGGGTCGATGAAGGTTTCCACCGCCAGGGCATAGGGCACAAAGCCAGCCTTGCGATAGAAGCCAAGCGCGGCCGGATGATCGAGCGTGCAGGTATGCACCCACATCCGTTCGATGCCGGCCCGCCAGCCAAGTGCCAGCGCCTGCGCCATCAGCCAGCGGCCATGGCCTTTGCCGGCCAGCTCGGGGATCAGGCCGAAAAAGCTCAGCTCGCACTGGCCGGGGTGCCGGAAATCCAGTTCCAGCAAGCCGACTTCGATGCCCTGTCGATCGACGACCGCGAAGATTTCAACACCCGGATCGCCGATGATCGCCGCCAGTTCCGCATCGGCCATGGCAAGCCGCGAAAACCATAGCCATGGCGTGCCGATGCGGCGAAACAGCGTGCGATACGCATCTGTCGCCGGATCGCGCCACCGCACCAGCCGCAGCGCAGACGCGGGCAATGGCGCGGCCCGCGGCCGTTCACGCATTTCGAGCGAGGTGACGATCGTGGCAAGCTGGCCGGGCGCGACGGGTTCCAGCGCCATCTGCGTCAGGCCCAGGTTGCCACGGGCGGCAGGCTCATCAGGATCGCGTCGATATTGCCGCCGGTTTTCAGGCCGAACAGCGTGCCGCGGTCATAGACGAGATTGAATTCGGCGTAGCGCCCCCGATACGTCAGCATCTGATTGCGGTCCGCATCGCTGGCCGCATCGTTCATTCGCCGCCGCACGATCTGCGGGAAGATATCCAGGAACGCTTCGCCGACATCGCGGGTGAAGGCGAAATTGGCGTCGAAATCCCCTTCGAGATGGTCATAGAAAATCCCGCCGACGCCACGATGCACCTTGCGGTGGGGGATGTAGAAATAATCGTCCGCCCATTCCTTGAAGCGCGGATAATAAGCTGGGTCATGCGCATCGCAGGCCTGTTTCAGCCGCGCGTGGAAATCGGCGGTGTCCTGATCCTGCGCGATCGGCGGGTTCAGGTCAGCCCCGCCGCCGAACCAGCGTTTGCCGGTCACCAGGAAGCGGGTGTTCATGTGGACGGCGGGAACATGCGGATTGGCCATGTGCGCGACAAGGCTGATGCCCGTCGCGAAGAAGCCCGGATTTTCGCTGGCGCCATGGATCGTTTTCGCAAATTCCGGGGCGAACTCGCCACCGACGGTGGATACGTTGACGCCGACCTTTTCGAACACGCGGCCCTTCATCACCCCGCGCACGCCGCCGCCGCCCTTGGCGTCCGGGTCTTCGTCGCGGTTCCAGGCGGCATAATCAAAGCGGGCATCACTGCCGGCTTCGCGTTCGATCGCTTCGAACTCCGCGCAGATGCGGTCGCGCAGTGATTCGAACCAGGCGCGTGCGGCCGCCTGTTCGGCATCGAGTTCGATCATTCCGGAAAACTCCCCGTCTGGCGCATGGCTTCGGCGAGCGCGATGCCAGCGGCGACCGCGACATTCAAGGATCGGAATCCGGCGCGCAGCGGGATTCGCACGGAAAGCGCGGCGGCTTCATGCACGAACGGGGGCGCCCCGGCGCTTTCCGAACCCATGAGCAGCACGTCACCAGCTTCGAACCGCGCATCGGGCAGGCGGGTGCCGCCATGGGTGGTGAGCAATATCAACCGTCCGGATAAGACCGCCCGAAACGCGTCCCAGTCGATGTGCCGCACGCATTCGGCATCCGCGGCATAGTCCATCCCGGCGCGCTTCAGGCCGCGATCCGAAAAGGGAAAGCCGCACGGCTCGATAATATCGACACCGACACCGAAACAGGCGCCAAGGCGTAAAATGGTGCCGACATTGCCGGCGATGTCGGGCTGGAACAGGGCAATCCGCATGATCCCCGCTATGCGAATATGTCCTGTCGGGGCAAGCCCACGCAAATTGCTGTTGGCAAAGAGAGCGGTGGGAGTCTATCAGCGCGCCATCCGCCGGGGGAAAATAACAGGCGGTCGCGTTACACAGGGTGGTCACCAAGCAGGGGGTCGCCTTGCGGGCGCTTATTTCGTGGCAGCGCAAGGGTTCCGGAATGGCGACGCTCGAGCAAGTACAACCATCAGACGCGCCTGAGGGCGATGGCGTTCGGCGCCGTGATTTCATCAATGTGGCGGCGGTCAGCTTTGCTGGCGTCGGCGCGGCGACCGTGGTTCTGCCACTGGTCAACCAGATGAATCCATCCGCCGACGTCCTGGCGCTGGCCTCGATCGAGGTCGACGTCTCCAAGATCACCGAAGGTCAGGCGATCAAGACGATCTTCCGCAAGCAGCCTCTCTTCATCCGTCATCTGACGGGCAAGGAGATTTCAGAGGCGAATGCTGTGCCGGTCGATTCGCTGCGCGATCCGCAGACGCTCGCTGAGCGGACCAAGGAAGGCAAAGAGCAGTGGCTCATCACGATGGGTGTCTGCACCCATCTTGGCTGCGTGCCGCTTGGCGCCGGCGAAGGTGAAAACCGTGGCGAGTTCGGCGGCTATTTCTGCCCGTGCCATGGTTCGCACTATGATACCGCCGCGCGTATCCGGAAGGGCCCTGCGCCCACGAACCTTGTGGTTCCCGAATATGCGTTCAAGTCCGACACCGTCGTGCAGATCGGCTGAGGTGATTTGAGATGAGCTTTCCTTGGGCTAATCATTATACGCCGAAGCATCCGGCGATGCAGTGGATCGACGAGCGGCTTCCATTGCCCCGTCTGGTCTACAATGCGGTCGGCGCCGGTTATCCGGTTCCGCGCAACCTGAATTATTTCTGGAACTTCGGCGTTCTCGCGGGTGCCGCGCTCGCCATCCAGATCATCACCGGCATCGTGCTGGCCATGCACTATGCGGCGAACGGCGACATCGCCTTCGCGTCGGTCGAACATATCATGCGCGATGTGAACTCGGGCTGGATGCTGCGTTATGCGCACGCCAACGGCGCGAGCTTCTTCTTCATCGTCGTCTATCTCCACATCTTCCGCGGCCTTTTCTACGGTTCGTACAAGGCGCCGCGCGAAATGGTCTGGCTGCTCGGCCTGGTCATCTTCCTCCTCATGATGGCGACCGCTTTCATGGGCTATGTGCTCCCGTGGGGGCAGATGAGCTTCTGGGGCGCCAAGGTGATCACCGGCCTGTTCGGGGCGATCCCGCTGGTTGGCGAAGCGATCCAGACGTGGCTGCTGGGCGGCTTCGCGCCGGACAATGCCGCGCTGAACCGTTTCTTCTCGCTGCACTATCTGCTGCCGTTCGTGATCGCGGCCGTGATCATCCTGCACATCTGGGCGCTGCACATCCCGGGTTCGTCGAACCCGACGGGCATCGAGGTGAAGGGTCCGCAGGATACCGTTCCGTTCCACCCCTATTATACGGCCAAGGACGGTTTCGGGCTGGGCGTGTTCCTGATCCTGTTCGCGCTGATGCTGTTCTTCGCACCGAACTATCTCGGCCATGCGGACAACTACATCCCCGCAAACCCGCTCTCGACCCCGGCGCACATCGTTCCGGAATGGTACTTCTGGCCGTTCTACGCGATCCTGCGTGCGTTCACGGTCGATTTCATCCTGCCGGCCAAGCTGTGGGGCGTCATCGCGATGTTCGCGTCGATCCTGCTGCTGTTCTTCCTGCCGTGGCTGGATAAGTCGCCGGTGCGTTCGGGCAGCTATCGTCCGACGTTCAAGATGTTCTTCTGGATCCTCGTCATCGACGTCCTGATCCTGGGCTATTGCGGCGGTGCGCCGGCCGAAGAACCCTATGTGATGATCTCGCAGCTCGCGTCGGCTTACTACTTCGCGCACTTCCTGATCATCCTGCCGATCATTTCGCGGATCGAGCGGCCGTTGCCGCTGCCGGGTTCGATCACCGAAGCGGTTCTGGGCAAGCATGGCGAAGTCGCCGGCGATGCGCAGCCCGTGGCTGCGAAATAAGGGGTAACTGATAATGGTACGTCCCATCGGTGCCCTCGTCGGGCTGGGTTTCGTCTTCGTCCTGCTCTTCTCGCTGATCACGGGCGCGGTGAACTTCATCAAGGAGCCACCCGCCCCGACCGTCGAGCATGAGTTCCACCAGCACCCCAAGCCTGTTGAGCTGGCCAGCAATGGCCCGCTCGGCAAGTTCGATCGCCAGCAGCTTCAGCGTGGCTTCCAGGTTTACAAGGAAGTCTGCGCTGCCTGCCACTCGCTGCATTATGTCTCGTTCCGCGATCTGCAGGACATCGGCTTCAGCGAAGCCGAAGTGAAGGCGATCGCCAAGCAGTGGCCGATCGAAGTGCCGTCGGTGAACCCGGACACGGGTGAAGCCGCGACGCGCAAGGCCGAAGCTGCCGACAAGTTCCCCAACCCGTATCCCAACGAGGTTGCGGCGCGTGCGGCGAACAACAATGCGTTCCCGCCCGATCTGTCGCTGATGACCAAGGCTCGCCATGACGGTGCTGCCTATGTCCACTCGCTGCTGACCGGTTATCAGGCCCAGCCGGCCGAACTGCTCAAGCAGTTCCCGGATGCCAAGACCGGCGCTGGCCTGCACTACAACCCGTACTTCGCGAACCTGAACATCGCGATGCCGCCGCCACTCGCGGCTGACGGCCAGGTCACCTATGCCGATGGCACCAAGGCGACGATCGATCAGATGTCGACCGACGTGTCCGCGTTCCTGGTGTGGACCGCTGAACCCAAGCTGGAAAGCCGCCACCGCACGGGTGTTGCCGTGGTGATCTTCCTGCTCATCGCGACCGGCCTTGCGTTCATGGCGTATCGCAACGTCTGGTCGGGCATGAAGCACTGACAATGAAGGAGGCGGCCGCGTCAGCGACCCGGCCGTCATCTTCGCAACCGGACGGCGCCTATTCGAAAGATAGGGGCCGGCTCGGCATCATCGGCGGGAGCGGCCTCTATCGGATGGCCGCTCTCGCCGATGCCGTTTGGACGCCGGTCGATACCCCATGGGGCCAGCCTTCGGACGATATTCTGGTCGGAACATTGGCCGGCCGCGAAATCGCCTTCCTGCCACGCCACGGTCGCGGCCATGTGCTGGCGCCGGGCGAGATTCCGGCGCGTGCGAACATCGCCGCGCTCAAGGCGCTGGGCTGCGATGATATCATCGCCATTTCCGCAGTCGGTTCCTTCCGCGAAGAACTGCCGGCCGGCGCGTTCGTCATCGTCGATCAATATGTCGATCGCACCATCCGCGACGGCCGCAGCTATTTCGGCGATGGCGTGGTCGCCCATGTCGCTTTTGCCGATCCGGCCTGTTCGCGGCTGGCGGGGCAGGTGGCCGCCGCGCTGGGCGCGCTTGGCTTGCCGCACCAGATGGGCGGGACGATGCTGGTAATGGAAGGCCCGCAATTTTCCACCCGCGCGGAATCGCGGATGCACCGCGCGCAGGGCATGGATGTTGTCGGCATGACCGGCCTGCCCGAAGCGCGCCTCGCCCGCGAAGCCGAGCTTTGCTATGTGAATGTCGCGATGGTCACCGACTTCGATGCCTGGCACGAAGGCGCGGTCGATGTCGCCGAAGTCATCCGCGTGCTGGGTGAGAATGCGGCCAACGCACAAGCGCTGGTGGCGGCAGTCGCAAGGGGCAGCGTGCCCGCGATCGAATGCCCGGCGGGCTGCCGCCGGGCGCTCGACACCGCCATCATCACCGCGCGTGAAGCCTGGCCCGATGGCACGCAGGCCCGTCTCGCCACGCTGGCGCCAAGGATCTTCGCATGACCGATAATGCCGATCTCGCCGCGTTGATTCGCACGATCCCCGATTTTCCCAAGCCCGGCATCCTGTTTCGCGACATCACCACCTTGCTGCTCGATCCGCATGGGCTGGCTGCGACGGTCGATCGGCTGGTGGCGCTGCATGACGGGCCGTTCGATCTCGTTGCTGGAATCGAGGCCCGCGGTTTCATCTTTGGCGCGGCCGTTGCGCAGAAACTGGGCGCGGGGCTGGTGCTGCTGCGCAAGCGCGGCAAGCTGCCGGGGGCGACCATCGCGGTGGACTATGCGTTGGAATATGGCGAGGATCGGATCGAAATGCACGCCGATGCCCTGGCGCCCGGCTGCCGCGTATTGCTGGTCGACGATCTGATCGCCACTGGCGGCACCGCGCTGGCCGCGATCCGGTTGCTCCGCAAGGCCGGGGCGGAAGTGGCCGGCGCCGCCTTCGTGATCGATCTGCCCGATATCGGTGGTGCCCGCCTGATCGCCGGGGCGGGGGTTCCGGTGGGCGCCCTGGTCGCGTTCGAGGGCCACTGAACGGCCTGTCAGGACCCGGTTGATCGGGCGGTCGGCGATGGATGGCATGTGGTGCCGTTCATCGATTCGCCATTGCGGCGTTGTCATGGATCATGCCCGATCGTAAGAACGCGTTATGACATCAACCGAAAAGCCGGACGTCGGCGCATCGAACGTCCGCTGGCGCTGGCCGGCGGTTCATCCCGAAGGCCGCAAGTTCGCGCTGATCGGCGCGGGCATCGCGCTGATCTTCGCACTCATGGGCTGGGAAACGCTCGCCTGGCCGATGGGCGGGGTGACGATCTGGATTCTGGCCTTTTTCCGGGATCCGATCCGCACTTTTCCCAAGGGCGAAGGGTTCATCGTCTCGCCCGCCGATGGGCTGGTGACGATGATCGCGACCGTGCCGCCGCCGCGTGAAATTGCGGGTCCGGACGGGCTGGGCGATGCGCCGATGACCCGCGTTTCGATTTTCATGAGCGTGTTCGACGTCCACATCAATCGCACGCCGATTGCCGGTACGATCCGTCGCGTCGTCTATATTTCGGGCAAATTCCTCAACGCCGATCTCGATAAAGCGAGCGAAGAGAATGAGCGTCAGCACCTTCTGGTCGAAGGGCATGATGGCACGCGGATCGGCTTCACCCAGATTGCCGGGCTGGTGGCGCGGCGCATCGTGCCGTTCGTGAAGCCCGGCGATATCGTCGCCGGGGGGCAGCGCATTGGCCTGATCCGTTTCGGCAGCCGGGTCGACGTCTATCTGCCGGCGGGCACTGCGCCGCGTATCGCGCTCGGCCAGCGTGCCATCGCCGGCGAAACCGTGCTCGCCAAAATCGGCGACGGTGAGCGGGTGTTCGGGACCCCGCTGTGAACCAGGCCCGGCCCGATCGGCCCCGGCGCGGCATTCCGCTGCGGGCGCTTGCCCCTAATGCCGTCACCGCGCTGGCCCTGTGCTTTGGGCTGACCGGCGTGCGTTTCGGCATCGGCGGCGAATGGGAAAAAGCGGTCGCCTCGATCATCATGGCCGGGGTGCTCGACGGACTCGACGGGCGGATTGCCCGGCTGCTGAAGGGCGAGAGCCGTTTCGGCGCCGAACTCGATTCGCTGTCGGATGTGATTGCGTTCGGCGTCTCGCCCGCCATCATTCTCTATCTCTGGTCGTTGCAGACGCTGCCGCGTTTCGGCTGGCTGTTCGCGCTGGCCTATGCGGTGTGCTGCGCGCTGCGCCTTGCCCGCTTCAATGCCGCGATCGATTCGGAGGATCAGCCGCACAAATCCGCCGGCTTCCTTACCGGGGTGCCGGCGCCTGCGGGCGCGGGGCTGATGCTGCTGCCGGTCTATATCTGGCTGGTGACGGATCTGCCGGTGCTGCGCGAACCCTGGGTGGCGGCGCCCTGGGCGGCGTTCGTCGCCTTCCTGATGGTGTCGAACGTGGCCACGTTCAGCTGGTCGTCGCTCAAGCTGCGCCAGGGGATGCGGCTGGGCGCCCTGGTGGCGGTTGCGCTGGTGGGCGGCGCCTTGATCAGCGCGCCCTGGCATACATTGTCGGCGGTTTCGGTCCTCTATGTGCTGGCCATCCCGTTCGGGATGCGCAGCTATGCCCGCGTCAAGCGGCAGCGCGCAGCCGCACGGTCCGCCGTGCCGGGCGCGTAACCGCCCGGACGCGTGCCGGACGCAAGGGGGGCAGGGCGCTGACCGGCGGCATGCCCAATATAGTCGCGATCCGATCGGCATATTCCGATACCATCCCGGCGATGATGCCGAGCGCCGCGCCGCCGGCGGCGAGGAAGAACAGGATCGTCATCAGATGCGTCATAACCATCTCCAACCCGATCGCGGCCTCGTGCCCGGTTCATCGCGAATCGCGTTTTGTTCCGGATATCCGCTGTTGGGGTGAATATGTTCCCATTATGTTCCATAGGTCAACACTTGATTTCGCGGGGCTGACGCTTTAAGCGCGCGTCCATTCCACATCCGGGGCCCATAAACCGGTGCTGGCGGCTCGAAAGCGAGTGGCTGGTCACTGTCCCGGAGAGGTTCAACCGGAAGGAGACTATCCCATGGCGGTTCCCACCGTCTCGATGCAGGCATTGCTCGACGCAGGCGCGCACTTTGGCCACCAGACCCACCGCTGGAACCCGAAGATGAAGCCCTACATCTTCGGCGATCGCAACGGCGTCCACATCATCGATCTGTCGCAGACCGTGCCGCTCATGGCGCGCGCGCTCGATTTCATCAGCCAGACCGTCGCCCATGGCGGCAAGGTTCTGTTCGTCGGCACCAAGCGCCAGGCGCAGGAGCCGATCGCGGAAGCCGCCCGCCGTTCGGGCCAGCATTATGTCAACCATCGCTGGCTGGGCGGCATGCTCACCAACTGGAAGACGATCTCGGGTTCGATCAAGCGCTTCAAGACGCTGGAAGAACAGCTTTCGGGCGACACGCACGGCCTGACCAAGAAGGAAGTGCTTCAGCTCACCCGCGAACGCGACAAGTTCGAACTGTCGCTGGGCGGTATCCGCGACATGGGCGGCATCCCGGACGTGATGTTCGTGATCGACGCCAACAAGGAAGAGCTGGCGATCAAGGAAGCCAACACGCTGGGTATCCCGGTCGTCGCGATCCTCGATTCGAACGTCAGCCCCGATGGCATCGCGTTCCCGGTTCCGGCCAATGACGACGCCGCCCGCGCGATCCGCCTCTACTGCGAAGCGGTGGCGACCGCCGCGACCCGTGGCGACCAGGGTGGCCGCGCTGCCCGTGGCGAAGATCTCGGCGCGCTGGCCGAACCGCCCGCCGAAGAAGCGCTGGGCGCCTGAACTGGCCCCGCGTCCATTATCGGGCGCGCGCCATAGCAAGATTACGGGGCGGGCCTGTCGGCTCGCCCCGACCCGTTCATAACGAAAGGACAAGGACATGGCGGAAATCACTGCCAAGACTGTCAAGGAACTGCGCGACCGCACCGGCGCCGGCATGATGGATTGCAAGAAGGCGCTGGCCGAAGTCGGTGGCGACATGGAAGCGGCCGTCGATTGGCTGCGCACCAAGGGCCTTGCCGCTGCCGCCAAGAAGGCTGGCCGTCAGGCTGCCGAAGGTCTGGTTGGCGTCGTCGTTCAGGGTACCAAGGGTGCCGTGGTCGAAGTGAACTCGGAAACCGATTTCGTCGCCAAGAACGATCAGTTCCAGGCGTTCGTGAAGACGGTCACCGAACTCGCGCTCGGCACCGGCGATTCGATCGAGGCGCTCGCCGCCGCGACCTATCCGGGCGAAGGCAGCGTTGCTGACAAGCTGACCGCGAACATCGCCACCATCGGCGAGCAGCAGGCGCTTCGCCGCGCCCGCGTGATCGAAGTGGCGCAGGGTGCGATCGTGCCTTACGTCCACAACGCGGCCGCTCCCGGCCTCGGCAAGATCGGCGTGCTCGTCGCGCTTGAAAGCGCGGCTTCGGCTGATGCGCTCACCGCGCTTGGCAAGCAGCTGGCGATGCACATCGCCGCCGCCAACCCGCTGGCGCTGACCGCCGACGGCCTGGACGCCGACACGGTCGAGCGCGAGCGCGCGATCGCGACCGAAAAGGCCGCCGAATCGGGCAAGCCCGCCAACATCATCGAAAAGATGGTGGAAGGTTCGATCGCCAAGTACCGCAAGGAAAATGCGCTTCTCAGCCAGCCGTTCGTGATGGACGGCAAGACCCCGGTGGCCGATGTCGTCGCCGCGGCGGCCAAGGAAGCCGGTTCGCCGATCGAACTGAAGGGCTATGTCCGCTTCCAGCTCGGTGAAGGCATCGAGAAGAAGGAAAGCGATTTCGCAGCAGAAGTCGCGGCTGCGGCCGGCGTCTGATCTGCGATTGCCCGTCCCGATAATCCGGGACGGGCAGCGCTTGCCTGCTTGGCATCGGCGCGTACCGGCTCTACGGTACGCGCCGTTTCCTTACCTGATAAATGAGAGATCCCACGGCGATGATCCGGCCGCGCTTCAACCGCATCCTCCTGAAGCTGTCTGGCGAGGTGCTGATGGGATCGGGCCAGTTTGGCATCGACCCTGAAACCGTCGCCCGCGTCGCGCAGGAAATTGCCGATGTCGCTCGCGATCATGAACTGTGCGTCGTTGTCGGCGGCGGCAACATCTTTCGCGGGCTGGCTGCGGCCGCCAAGGGGTTCGAACGCACCAGCGCCGATTATATGGGTATGCTGGCGACGGTGATGAACGCCCTCGCGGTGCAGAATGCGCTGGAGCAGATCGGCGTCGACACCCGCGTCCAGTCCGCCATCCCGATGAGCACGGTGTGCGAACCCTTCATCCGCCGGCGTGCCGAACGCCACATGGAAAAGGGCCGGATCGTCATTTTCGCGGCGGGCACCGGCAATCCGTATTTCACCACGGATAGCGCGGCGGCCTTGCGCGCCGCCGAAATGAACTGCGATGCGCTGTTCAAGGGCACTTCGGTGGACGGTGTTTACGACGCCGATCCGAAAAAGGTTCCCGACGCAAAACGTTATGATACTGTCACCTTCAATCGCGTCCTTTCGGACGATCTGAAGGTGATGGATGCAAGTGCCGTCGCGCTGTGCCGCGACAATGATATCCCGATCGTCGTCTTCAACATCCGTGAACGCGGCAATCTCGCCCGCGTGCTGGCGGGCGAAGGCATTGCGACGGTCGTCCAGAATGAGGGAGTGTGACGATGCCCGCCTATAACAAGGCTGATCTCGAACGCCGGATGCACGGTGCGGTGGAATCGCTGAAGGGCGATCTTGGCGGCCTGCGCACCGGGCGTGCCAGCACCTCGCTGCTCGATCCGGTGACGGTGGAAGTCTATGGCGCGCACATGCCGCTCAACCAGGTCGCAACCGTGACGGTGCCCGAACCGCGCCTGATTTCGGTGCAGGTGTGGGATAAATCGAACGTCACCCCGGTCGACAAGGCGATCCGTTCGGCGGGGCTTGGCCTCAACCCGATCGTCGATGGCCAGACGCTGCGCCTGCCGATCCCCGATCTGACCGAAGAACGCCGCAAGGAACTCGCCAAGATCGCTGGTCAATATGCCGAAAAGGCGAAGATCGCGGTGCGCAACGTCCGTCGCGACGGCAATGATGCGCTCAAGGCCGACGAAAAGAAGGGCGAGATCAGCGAGGACGAGCGCAAGCGCGCCGAAACCGAAGTCCAGAAGCTGACCGACAATACGATTGGTGAGATCGATGCCGCAGCGCTCGCCAAGGAAAAGGAAATCCTCAACAAGTGAACGCCGCTTCGGTCTCGACATTGCAAGCAAGTGATGGCGGCGCGGGCGTTCCGCGCCATGTGGCCATCATCATGGATGGCAATGGGCGCTGGGCCAAGGCGCGTCATCTGCCCCGCATCGCCGGGCACCGCCGCGGTGCCGAGGCCGTCCGCGCCACCATCCGTGCGGCCGGCGAACTCGGCATCGAGGTGCTGACGCTCTATGCTTTCTCGTCGGAAAACTGGCGGCGGCCCGAAGAAGAGGTTTCGGATCTCAAAGGGCTGCTGCGCCATTATCTGCTGGCGGAACTGGACGAACTGGCGAACAACGGCGTTCGTCTGAAGATTATCGGCGATTACAGGCGGTTCGGACCTGATTTGGCCGCCATGCTTGACAATGCGGTTGCCCGCACTGCCGACAATGCGTCGACCACGCTGGTGATTGCGCTCAATTATGGGGCGCAGGATGAAATCGTCCGGGCCGTGCGCGCGCTGGCGCAGGATGGGGTTGCGCCGGCGGACATCGATATCCCGGCGATCGCGGCGCGGCTGGATACGGCGGATTTGCCGCCGCTCGATCTGCTGATCCGCACGTCGGGCGAACGACGCCTGTCTAATTTCCTGTTGTGGCAGGCGGCCTACGCCGAACTGCTGTTCGTCGATACGCTGTGGCCCGATTTCGGCCGCGACGATCTTTTCGCCGCCGTTGCCGATTATGGCCGGCGCGACCGGCGTTTCGGCGGGCTATGAACCAACCAGCGGCAGCGCCGGCGCCCGCTGCGCGCCAATCCGATCTGCGGACACGGGTGGCAAGCGGCGTCGTGATGGTGCTTGTCGCGCTGGTGTGCCTGTGGGCGGGCGGCCTTGCCTTTCGCCTGCTGGCGACCGCCGTCGCGGTCGTGATGATGGCCGAGTGGGCGGGCCTGATGCATGCCCCGCGATGGAAGCGCGTCCTTGCCATGCTGTTCGCGCTGGGGCTGGCCGCCGGCCTTGGCGAGATCGCGGTGACGCCGGAATATTGGCTGGGCGGATCGGCAAGCGCCGTGCTGCCCGTGCTGGTGCTGGCTGGCGCGGCCGCCGTTGCGCTTGCGGTGTTGACGCTGGACTGGCGGCTTGGCGCGGGGTTGCTCTACGCAACGCTGCCGGCGCTGGCGCTGATCTATCTGCGGGCGCAGCATGGCTTCGGGTTGACGCTGGCCACGGCCGCATTGGTGTGGGCGACGGATATCGGCGCCTATTTTGCCGGGCGGGCGATTGGTGGGGCAAGGCTGGCGCCACGGATCAGTCCGAACAAGACATGGGCGGGGCTGATCGGCGGGGTCATCGCGGCTGAGCTGTTATGCGCGGCGCTTGCGATCGGATTTGGCCTGTCGTGGCTGTTCGTCTATTTTGCGACGATGCTCGCGGTGTCGGCCCAGATCGGCGATCTTTTCGAAAGCTGGCTGAAACGTCGCGCCGGGGTCAAGGATTCCGGTCGTCTGCTGCCGGGGCATGGGGGCGTGCTCGATCGGCTGGACGGGCTGGTGCCGGTGGCGCTGCTGGTGGCGGGCCTGGCGATCATGGGGTGGATGTGACGCGCGCTGTTACCATCCTTGGCGCAACCGGGTCGGTCGGCAGTTCGACGCTGGATCTTATCGAACGCACGCCTGATGCTTTCGAAGTCGTGGCGCTCACCGCGCACAGCGATGTCGCGGGGCTGGCGGCGGCGGCGCGCCGTACCGGCGCGCGTTTCGCTGCGATCGGGGATGATCGCCTTGGCCCGGCGCTGGCAGACGCGCTGGCGGGCAGTGGGGTAGAAACCGGCGCTGGCGAAAGCGCGCTGATCGACGCCGCATCGATGCCGGCGGACTGGACGATGGCCGCGATCGTCGGTTGTGCCGGGCTGAAACCGGTGATGGCAGCGCTTGAACAGGGGCGCACCCTGGGGCTGGCGAACAAGGAATCGCTGGTGTCCGCCGGCGATCTGATGATGCAGGCGGCGCGCGGGCACGGCGCGACCTTGCTGCCGGTCGATTCCGAACATAATGCAATTTTCCAGTGCCTTGATCATGCTCGCCTGGAATCGGTCCGCCGGATCATTCTGACGGCCAGCGGCGGGCCGTTCCGCACGTGGAGCCGTGCGGAAATGGCGGCGGTGACGCCCGAACGCGCCGTGCAGCATCCCAACTGGTCGATGGGCGCAAAGATTTCGATCGATTCGGCGACGATGATGAACAAGGGTCTCGAACTGATCGAGGCGCACCATCTGTTCCCGGTTGGTCACGGTCGGATCGATATCCTCGTCCATCCGCAGTCGGTGATCCATTCGATGGTCGAATATGTCGATGGGTCGACCCTCGCTCAGTTGGGCACGCCGGATATGCGCGTGCCCATCGCGCATGCGCTGGCATGGCCCGAACGGATGGTCGCGCCGGTCGAAACGCTGGATCTCGTGCGGATCGGGTCGTTGAGCTTTGAGGCGCCCGATCCGGATCGTTTCCCGGCGCTGGCGCTGGCCCGCGCGGCGGTGGAAGCGGGTGGCGCGCGTCCGGCCATTCTGAATGCCGCGAACGAGCAAGCGGTGGCCGCTTTTCTCGCGCGCCGCATCGGTTTCCTCGATATCGCTGCGATCGTGGCGCAGGTGCTGGATCGCTACGATCCTGCGGCGCCCGCCAATCTCGACGAGGTGTTCGTGGTGGATGGTGAGGCACGCCGGTTGGCGGATGAGTTGATGGAGGTGAAGGCCGCGTGACCGATTCCCCCGGTATCCTGCTGACAGTCGCAGCTTTTCTGCTGGTCATCGGGCCGCTTATCTTCATCCACGAACTGGGCCATTATTTCGCCGGTCGGGCGTTTGGCGTGAAGGCGGAGACGTTTTCCATCGGCTTTGGCCGTGAATTGTTCGGCTGGACGGATCGGCGCGGCACGCGGTGGCGCGTCGCGTTGCTGCCTTTGGGTGGCTATGTCCGTTTTGCCGGCGATATGAACCCGGCCAGCGCGCATACGCCCACCGCCGAATGGCTGCGGATGCCGGCTGACGAACGCAACAGAACATTCCAGGCAAAACCGCTGTGGCAGCGCTTCATCATCGTGGCGGCCGGGCCGCTGACCAATTTTCTGTTCGCGATCGTGGTGTTCATGGCCGTGTTCGCGATGAATGGTCAGGCGCGCACGCCCGCGGTGATCGCGCTGGTGGAACCGGGCACGGCCGCGGCGACGGCGGGCCTGCAACCGGGTGATCGCATCTCGGCGATCGCGGGCCAGTCGGTCGATCGGTTCGAGGATATTCCGCGGATTATTTCGATCCGGCCCGATGAAACCGTGAAGCTTGACGTGTGGCGCGATGGAGCGCTGCGGCAGGTTGATGCGCGGATCGGCGTCCGGCTGGAACGGGATCGCTTCGGCAACGAATATCGCCTTGGCCGGCTTGGTGTCGGGCCGGGTTCGCCGGTGTGGGTGGAGGTGCCTTTCTGGCAGCTGCCGGGCCTTGCCGTTTCCCAGACGTTCGATGTTGTGCGGATGATGGTCGATACGCTCGGTCAGGTCATCACGGGTCGGCGTTCGGTGCAGGAACTGGGCGGGCCGCTCAAGATCGCGCAGATTTCGGGGCAGCAGGCCACGTTGGGATGGTTTGATTTCATCCTCTTCATGACGATGATTTCGATTAATCTTGGATTCATCAATCTCTTGCCAATTCCGTTGCTCGATGGTGGCCATTTGCTGTTCTATACGATCGAAGGGATCGGGCGGCGGCCGCTTAATCCGGCGGTGCAGGAGTGGGCGTTCAGGACGGGGCTTGCGGTGCTGCTCGCCTTCATGCTCTTCGTCACGGCCAATGATCTGGCTTCGTTTGGGGTATGGCAGCGGCTTGCCGGGTTGATCGGGTGACGGCGATCGGGCAGGGCAGGCGGCAATAATGGCGCGATCCAATCGGGTGGCGGCAAATCTGGGACAAGGGCGGGTGCGTGTGACGGCAATCAAGGGACGAACCATCGGGGGCGGACAGCAGGCCACGAAGTCGCTCCGGCGGATCGCGCCGATGTTGCTGATCGGCACGGTGCTGGGCGGATTGCCCGGCATGGTCCAGGCGCAGGCCGTTGCGCCGGCGCCGATGCCGGACGGGCCACTGGTGGCGCCGCTTCCGGGCAGCGGCATCGTTCGCTCGGTCAATGTGGCGGGGTCGCAGCGGCTCGAACCGGATACGGTGCGCTCCTACATCAAGCTTAAGGCCGGCGATCCTTACACGCGCGAAACGCTCGATCAGGCGCTGAAGGATCTTTACGCGACCGAATTGTTCGCCGACGTCCAGATCCGCGACGATGCGGGCGCGCTGACCATTCAGATCCGCGAAAATCCGGTGATCAACCGCATCGTGCTGGAAGGCAATAAGCGGCTGAAGGACGAAAAGATCCGTCCCGAAATCCGGCTTGCGCCGCGGCAGATTTTCACCCGTTCCAAGGCGCGGGCGGACGTCGCCCGCATCATCGAACTGTATCGCCGCCAGGGGCGTTTCGCCGCGACCGTCGAACCGAAGATGGTGCAGCTCGATCAGAACCGCGTCGATATCGTGTTCGAGATCAACGAGGGCGCCAAATCCAAGGTCCGCCAGATCAACGTCATCGGCAACAAGGCGTTCGATGCCGGCGAATTGCGCAGCGAAATGGCGACCAAGGAGTCGCGTTTCTACCGCTTCTTCTCGTCGGGCGACAGCTATGACCCGGATAAGCTGGCCTATGACCAGCAGAAGCTGCGCCAATTCTATCTGACGAACGGCTATGCCGATTTCCGCGTGATTTCGGCGGTGGCCGAACTCACGCCCGACAAGCGTGATTTCATCATCACCTATGTCATCGAGGAAGGCGATCGTTACAAATTCGGCGATATCGGCGCGGAAAGCGAAATTCGCGATATCAAGCCCGATACGCTCAAGGCGCTGATCCGCATCAAGAAGGGCGACTGGTACAACGCCAAGCTGGTCGAAGATACGGTCGACGGGATCACCGAGACGACGGGCCTGCTCGGCTTCACCCCCGATGTTCGCCCTGATTTCGTGCGCGACAAGGATGCGCTCACGATGTCGGTCACCTTCAAGGTGAACGATTCGCCACGTGTCTATGTCGAAAGCATCAACATCAACGGCAACACCCACACCAAGGACAAGGTGATCCGTCGCGAATTTCGTCTGACGGAAGGGGATGCGTTCAACAGCTTCCGGGTGAAACGTTCGCGCGATCGCATCCAGTCGCTCGGTTATTTCCAGGAAAAGCTGGAGATCGAACAGAAGCCCGGCTCCGCGCCCGATCGCGTCGTGCTCGAAGCCAATGTCGAAGAAAAATCGACCGGCGAACTTCAGGTGTCGGCCGGCTTCTCCAGCCTTGAAAAGTTCATCGTCGATCTGTCGATCCGCGAACGCAACTTCATGGGCAAGGGCCAGGAAATTCGCGCCAGCGTCAATTATTCCAGCTATTCCAAGTCGATCGAGGCCGGTTTCACCGAACCATATCTGTTCGACAAGAATATCGCGATTGGCGGCGATATCTTCCGGCGCGATTACAACTCGTTCAATTACATCAATAATAACGATCGCCAGACGACGTACGAACAGACGACGACAGGTTTCCAGATCCGTCTCGGCGTGCCGCTCACCGAATATGTCAGCCTCGCGCTGCGCTACGGCCTGAGCTTTGACGACGTCTCGCTCGACAAGAACACCTTCTATTATGACACCGATGGCGATGGCGACGCGGAATGCGATCCGCTCCTGGCCGGTCGGTACCTGTGCGATGCCATCGGCAAGCGGACTACGTCGTCGATCGGCTACAGCCTGGTGTTCGACAATCTCAACAATCGGGTCAGGCCCAGCCGCGGCCAACGCGTGATCCTCAGTCAGGATTTCGCGGGTGTCGGCGGCAGCGTCAAATATATCCGCACCCGCCTGAACGGCGACAAATATTGGAATGTCGGCAGCGGCTTCATCTTCTCGCTCGGCGGGGAGGGCGGCGCGATCCTGCCGCTGGGCGGTAGTTCGGGTGCGGGCGTCGATGCGGTGCGCCTGACGGATCGTTTCTTCCTGGGTGAACCGCAGATGCGCGGCTTCGATATTCGCGGCATCGGTCCGCGGGTGAAGCGCGTCTATCTGGATGGTACTGAATATTCGGACGATGCGCTGGGTGGCCGCTATTATTATCGGGGCCGTGCGGAGCTTGAAATTCCGCTCGGTTCGGGTGCTCGTGAAATGGGTCTGCGCCCGTCGCTGTTCCTCGATGTCGGTTCGGTTTTCGGCGTCAAGAAGCCCAATCCCACGGCGACGTTCGTCGATACGGATGGCGACGGCATCGTCGATCCGATCGTGCGACCGGTTCGTGATACGGCGGGCAATCCGCTTTATCTGATCCCGGCCGGCCAGACGAACGCCGGCACCTATACGACCTGCGCGACCGGGCAGATCGCTTCGGGCGGCACCATATGTTCGGGCACCGTGGCCAACACCGCGGCGACGAACAGCATCACGCCGTTCACCGAAGAGTTCCTTGGAAATACCTGGAAACCCCGCGTTTCGGTCGGTTTCGGGGTTAACTGGAACTCACCGTTCGGGCCGTTCCGCATTGATATCGCCAAGGCGCTTGTGAAACATAAGGGCGACGATACCAAGCTCTTCACCTTCAACGTAGGGACACAATTCTGATGAAGACCATTTTGAAGACGGTCACCCTGGCGGCCGCCATGTTCGCGGTTCCGGGTGTCGCCTCGGCGCAGCAGAAAGCCCCGGGTGCGGTAATCGTCACCGTCGATACGCAGCGCATCTATGCCGAATGCACCGCGTGCAAGGCGGCGCAGACGCAGTTGCAGGCACAGGCGCAGCAGATCCAGACGCTGCAGCAGACGCTGGGCACGCCGTTGCGCACCGAAGCCGAAGCAATTTCAAAGGCTGCCGAAGGCAAGACCGCACCCGATCCCGCGCTGCAGGCCCGTATCCAGGCGCTGCAAACCAAGGAAGCCGCCGCCAACACGCAGCTTCAGCAGCGTCAGCAGGCCTTCCAGCGCAACCGTCAGTATGTCGCCCAGCAGATCGGTGCGAAGCTTGATCCGATCATCGCGCAGGTGATGACGGCGCGTGGTGCGAACCTTGCGCTCGATACGCAGGCGACGCTTGCTGCCGCGTCCGCGATCGACGTCACCAACGATGTGATGACGCAGCTCAACACCCAGTTGCCCAGCGTCAGCACCACGGCCCCCGCAGCGCCTGCGACCCCGCCGAGCCGCTGATCGCAATGAACGGCACCAGCGACGACGCACCTGCCGCGAACCTTGGCCCGCTGGATATCCGGCGGGTCCTGGCGGCGCTGCCGCACCGCTATCCGATGCTGCTGGTCGATCGTGTCGAGGAACTGATCCTCGACCGGTCGATCGCCGCGATCAAGGCGGTGACGATCAACGAGCCTTTCTTCCAGGGGCATTTTCCGGGCCGGCCGATCATGCCCGGCGTACTGATCGTCGAGGCGCTGGCGCAGGCCGCCGGCGTGCTGGCGGTCGAATCGCTTGGCCTCGCCGGATCGGGTAAGCTCGTTTATTTCATGGCGATCGACGAAGCGAAGTTCCGTGTTCCGGTGGAACCGGGCGTGCTGCTGCGGCTTGAAGTGGAATTTGTCCAGAAACGGGCATCGGTCTGCAAGTTCGCCGGCCGTGCGCTGGTCGATGGCAAGGTGGCCGCGCAGGCCAATTTCACCGCGATGATCGCGGATCCGCCGGCGGCTTGAAGCCTGCGACATAGCGCGCAAGATCAGCCTGCGTATTGATGTTTGCCGGGTCGGCCGCCAGCGCCACCCGGCGCGCGGCCATCCGTGCGATCCACGCCCGCATCGCGCGGTCCTCGCCAGCCACCAGCCATTCGATCAGCCGGTCGGCCGATGCCGATGGCCACAGGCCGAGCAAGGGCTGGCCAGCCACCACGGCGGGGGCGGGGCTTAGCCGCGTCGCCAGATCAAGCGGGATATCGGGCAGGTCGCAGCCGCTGGTCAGTACCAGATCAAATCCCGATGCCTGCGCATATGCCAGCGCGCCCGCCAACGCGCCCAATGGGCCAAGGCCGGGGGCAGGGGCGTCGGCCACATCGGTCAGCCCCGGCCAGGCGCGGCCAACGACGACCACCGCGTCGCATTGCGCGGCGAGCCGTGCAACGACATGATCGATCATCGCGTGATCGTCGATCATCGCGGCGTGCTTGTCGCCACCGAACCGGCGGGCTGCGCCGCCCGCGAATATCGCGCCCAGGATCTTCATGTCGCGGGGATCGGGTGCGGCGGCGGCCTTGTCAATTGCCGGCGCCACGGCTATGGCCGCGCCTTTATTGCCCCGGCTGGTCGGTAACCAGTCATTCAGGAGCCTGCGTGATGAAGAACGACATCCATCCCGATTACCACATGATCAAGGTCCAGATGACGGACGGCACCGTCTTCGAGACGCGTTCGGTCTGGGGCAAGGAAGGCGATACGCTGCAGCTCGACATCGACCCGACCGTCCACCCGGCATGGACCGGTGGCAAGTCGACCCTGCTCGACGCCGGTGGCCAGGTCGCACGCTTCAACAAGCGTTTCGGCGGTCTCACGCTCGGCAAGAAGTAAGACGGATCACGGCGGGGCCTGCTGGCTCCGCCGTTTCCCTAAACGGATGTGGCCGCCAGATCGGCGAGTATCGGCCCGATACGCATCCAGCGCAGGCGAATACGCCTCCCGGCTATGGCAGCCAGCCGGTTTGACGATGCGGCGCACCGCTTCGTCCGCGCCAACGGCGCTTTTCCCAAAACCCATATCGACCATTCCGCCATTTCGACGCTAGATGGCGCCGATGGATGCGATCGACCGGATTTTGAAGCCGCTTTTCTGGGCGGCGCTGATCTTCGCTTATGTCGCCGCGATTGTTCCGGCGGCGGATGCGCCGCGAATCGCGTCGTCGGATAAGGTCGAACATATGATCGCCTTCTTCACGCTTGCGCTGCTGGCGGCGCTGGCGTGGCGTGGCGTGGCGGTGTGGCGGGCCGGCCTGATGCTGGCCGGCTTCGGCGCGCTGATCGAGGTGACGCAGGCGATCCCGATCCTGCGTCGTGATGCCAGCGCCGCTGATTTTCTGGCGGACTGCGGGGCCATTCTGGTGGGGCTGGCGTTTGGCTGGCTGCTGCGCAAGGGGTTCGCCCGCCTGCGGGCGTGACGCCATTATTCGCTTGTTGGCGAATGATTAACCATGTCAGACTAGCGTCCAGCAAATAACGGGCGCGGTGGATCGGCAAATCCGATCGGCGATATGCGTCGGGAACAAGGGGTCGCCATGTCCATGCTGTGCAGGCTGGGTCGACATCGTCATGCGTCTGATGGCGTGTGGAATGACGGCTTGTTTTTCGGAACCTGCGAACGCTGCGCCACGCCGCTCATCCGGCGGCCGAATGAAGGCTGGTCGAGTGTGCCGCGCGAATATATCGTGGTGTGGAGTGATCGGCGGCCGGTGGCTCAGGGTACCCCTGCCGCATCCTGACGCGCCTGCCGGCGTTCGGCGCGCGCCTGATCGATGAACATGCGGTAGCAGCCCGTCGCGCCGCCCGATCCGACGGGCGAACAGCTATTGGGCGTTCCCGCCCGGCTCACCCATTCCAGTTGCCGAACCGTGTTCGACCAGGATTCCTGCGCTGGTTCGGCCTTCTTGCCACGAAAACGCTTCGGTACGCGGTAGCGCTCGCTTTCGGGTTCGCGGCCGCACACGACAATTTCGTCCGCGCTGCTGCGGGGGCAGGGATCGTCGCCATAGACGACCAGCGATGCGATCTTTTCCGCCGGTTCGGCCGCCGCCGGCACTTCGTCCGGCTGGGCATGCGCGCCCGCCGCGCCCACCATCAGGCAAAGGAACGCAAAGGGCGTTAGCGCGGCGCGATGCATGGGGCGGTTCCTATATTCCAGAGGATGACCGGCAGAAGGCCATCATCGACATGGCCTGGGCCTGAATGGGAAATCAGAATCCCACGACGGGTTTCTGGCCCTGTGCTGCGCGTTCTTCGCGGGCCTTGCGGGCCAGTTCGCGGAAACAGCCGCTGGCGCCGCCGGCGCCGACGGGCGAACAGCTCATCGTGCCGGACGAGCCGACATATTCCAGGCTCTTGGCGCGATCGCCCCAGCGGGCGGCGGCGGCCTCGCCACTTTCGCCGCGCAATTGTTCCGGAATGCGGTAGCGTTCGTTTTCCGGGGCGCGCACGCAGATCGTGTCGCGCGGGCACTTGTCATTGCCGTAAATCGTGACCAGCCGGTCGCCCGCCTGTGCCATCGCGGGCGCCACGGGAAGGCCGCTGGCGAGCGTCAGCCCCAACAGGCCAAGGCCGAGTGCGAGGACTGGTTTCATAGGTCTTGGCCTCCTGCCCGGTTGACGGAATATCGTGCCGTCCCGTGATGATATCGTGGCGTCATATCCGCTTCGACAGCGCGATGGCGGCCCGGCACCCCAGGCGAATGGCACCGGACAGCAGCGGATAGGCCGGGGCCTCTTCCGCGCCTGCCGCGATGGCGATTTCGCGATGTTCGGCCTCTTCGGCGCGAAATTCGGCGATCGCGTCGGACAGTTCGGGGTCGCTGTCGCCCAACTGGTCGAGCTGTTCGCCATAATGGGCGTCGATTTCGGTTTCGATCGCGGCGGTGCAGGCCATCGCCGCTTTCGGCCCCATCAAGGCCGTGGCCGCGCCCAGCGCGAAACCGGCCACATCCCAGATCGGCTGGAGGAGCGTGGGGCGAACGCCACGTTCGGCGATCATCGCGTCGAACCGGGCGCGGTGCCGTTCTTCCTGCGCCGCCATCCGCGCGACCATGCGGTTGCCGGGGCCATGATCGCCCAGCACCGCCAGCTGGCCGGCATAAATCCGTGTCGCACCATATTCGCCCGCCTGATCGACGCGGAGCATCGAGGCGCGGGCCTTGTTCGACGGGGGCATCAGCGGGGGCGTTTCAGGCATAGCGCCAGTATAGCCGCTCCGCCGCCAAGGGAAATGATTGCATTCCATCCGGCAAGCGAAATTCCGAACAGCGCCCATTGCACCTCGTCGCAGCGGACCAGCGGGGCGGACATGATATCGGCCAGCACATCGCCCGACGAACTGATCGTGCTGCACTGGGTCAGCCCTTCCCACCAGCCATATTCGACGCCGGCATGGAACGCGCCGATCGCGCCGCTGATGATGATCGCTACGGCGGCCAGCATCGTCAGCGGCCGGGCGGCGGGGCGGACGATGAAGGCAAGGATCGCGATCCCGATCGCCGCATAATGCGGCCAGCGCTGCCAGTGGCACATTTCGCACGGGTACAGGCCGCCCAGATATTGCAATCCCAGCGCGCCGGCCATCAGGGCCGTGGGCAGCAGCAGCGCGAGCAGGCGGGCGGTGGCAAGCGGGGTCATGAGCGGGGGAATACCCTTGATCTGGCTGTCAGGCAGCATCGGCGGGGCCGCCGGATGCGTCGGTGCGCACCGCGGCGTTCCGGCATTGCGGACTGGCGTGCGGGCAGGGGGCGCTTATCGGCGCCCGCCTTTGCCGGCGGATCCGGCGGCCACGGTGACGGGGGCAGGCTTGCCCAGCCGGGCGATGGCCTTGACCGCATAATCGAGCTGGAAATCCTTTACGCCCTGCTTTTCCAGCTGGACGGCGGTCAGGCTGAAACGCGGATCGGTCTTGGTGTCATCCTCGATCACGCTTTCGTCCACCTTGGCTTCGTTGATCAGGTGGCGGCGCAGATCGGCTTCGCGCAGGCGCGGGCGATCCTTGAAATCGGGGTCGGAAAGCTGCGGTACGCGGATATCGGGCTGGATGCCGCCTTCCTGCACCGATCGGCCCGACGGCGTGAAATAGCGCGCCGTCGTCAGCCTCAGCGCGGTTTCGTCGGTCAGCGGCAGCAGCGTCTGCACCGATCCCTTGCCGAAACTGCGTTCGCCCATCACCAGCCCGCGTCGGTTGTCCTGCAGCGCGCCGGCCACGATTTCGGCGGCCGAAGCCGAACCGGCATCGATCAGCACGATGATCGGCAGGCCATGCGAAAAATCGCCCGGCCGGGCATAATAACGTTCGATATCGCCCTTTTCGCGGCCGCGCTGCGATACGATTTCGCCGCGTTCCAGGAAGGCATCCGATACTTCGATCGCCTGATCGAGCAGGCCGCCGGGGTTGGATCGCAGATCGACGACATAGCCCAGCGGCTGCCCGCCGACGGCCTTGTCGATCGCCACCAGCGCGGCGCGCACCGCCTCGCCGGTCTGCTTGTTGAAGGTGTTGATGTTGACGATGCCAACGCGGTCCTTGATTTCCCACTTCACGGGTTTCAGCGTGATGCTTTCGCGGACCAGCGTGACGTCGAACGGCTTGTCGCGGCCTGGGCGCACGATCGTCAGCTTGACGGCCGTGCCCGGCTTGCCACGCATCTGATCGACGGCTTCGTCCAGTGTGCCGCCATAGATCAGCTTACCGTCGAGGTGGGTGATATAGTCGCCGGCCTTCAGCCCGGCCTTGAACGCGGGCGTATCTTCGGTCGGGGCGATGATCTTGACCGCGCCATCCTCCATCGAAACGGTCAGGCCAAGGCCGCCATAGGCGCCGTCGGTCTGCGTCCGCAGATTCTGGTAATCGCGCACGTCGAGATAGGAACTGTGCGGATCGAGGCTGGCCAGCATCCCGTCGATCGCGCCCTTGATCAGCGTCTTGTCGTCCACCTTGTCGACATATTCAGCGCGCACGCGCTCGAACACGTTCATGAACTGGTCCATCTCGCGATAGGTTTCCGCATCGGTCGCGGCGATCGCGGCGGTAATGGCCGGCGTAAGTGCCACGGCACCGACAAGCAAAACAGAACGCAACAGGAATTTGGCCATCGACTAGGTGCCTTCGCTGGATAGTAACACCACGTTACAGCTTTTCGTGGCCGTGCAACAGGGCCGCTGGCGCAACGGACCGCATGGCGCAAAGTTGATCGGAAAGGATGAAGCCGGGCTGAATGATGTCAGCCGCGGGCCTGGCCGAGCAGGGCGACGATATCGATCGGATCGCCACTGCGGCGCAGTTCCACCGTCACGCCATCCTTGCCGCCCCGCGTTCGGCCAAGCGGGCTGCCCTGATCGACAGCATCGCCCACATTGACGCGCAATGTGGCCAGCCCGGTGACAAGGCTGGTCCAGCCGCCGCCATGTTCGATGATCACGATATTGTCATAGCCGCGAAACCGCCCGGCATAGGCGATTCGGCCGCGCGCCGGGGCGATCACCTGGGCGTTGGCGCGCGCGCTGATCGTCAGCCCGCGCGCGCGGACGCCGGCGTCGGAAACCTCGCCAAGCCCCCGCACCAGCCGGCCGTTCACCGGCAGGCGATAGGCCAGCTGCGATGCGGTGGGGGGCAGCAGATCGGGGGCGGGCACATCGACCCGGCCCGGCACCGGCGGGCGAAGCACCGGTCCCGGCAGGCGCGCCAGCCGTTCGCGCCGATCCGCCTGCGCGTCGAGCTTGTCGACCAGATCGGCGATGTCGCGCGCATCTTCGGCCAGCGCCAGTGCGCGATCGGATTCATGGAGGGCATTGTCCGTCAGCATTTGCGCGCGAACGCGGTGGCCGGCCTCCAGCGTGGCCAGTTCGGCGCGATTGGCGTCCAGTCGTTCCCGGCTTTCGTGCAGGCGGGTGGCGGCCATGTCGGCCTGCTGCTGAAGTGCGATCCCCCGTGCCACTTCGGCCCGCAGGCCGGCGGTGCGGGCCTTAACAACGGGAAGCTGGGCATCAAGCAGGGCGCGGACATGAACGACGTCGGCCAGCGAACCGGGCTGCACCAGCACCAGCGCCGGCGGGCGCCGTGCCATTGTCTGCAACGCGGCGGTCAGCCGCACGATCGGTTCCTGCTGGGCGGCCAGGCGGGCGCGCTGCCCGGCGCGCAGGGTGGCCACCCGGCGGACATTGGCCTCGGCCGTGTCGATCTCTTTTTCGGCCGCGACGATGCGGACGCCGATGGCGGCTTCGGCGGCGCGGGCCTTGGCCGCATCGTCGATCGCGCGTGCGGCCGCGGCCTCCAGTGCGATCGAACGGTTTTGCGCGTCGGCCGCGTCCTGATGGACCTGTTCGATGGCTTCGGTCGCGGGTGGGCCGGATTGTGCGATTGCCAGTCCTGCCGTCGCGATGGTGGCCATGCCGGCCGCGATCAGGATGGCGCGCGGCATGGATCAGCCCTCGCGGTGATAGGGGTGGCCGGCAAGAATGCTGGTGGCCCGCCACAATTGTTCGGCCAGCATCGCGCGGGCCAGCATGTGCGGCCATGTTGCCGCGCCGAACGCCAGCAGCAGATCCGCGCGGTCGCGGTCCGCCGGCTCAAGGCCGTCCGCCGCGCCGATCAGGAAGCGCGTTTCGCGTCGCCCGTCATCGCGCCAGCGGCCCAGTTTTTCAGCGAAAGCGAGCGATCCCAGTTGCTGGCCTTTTTCGTCCATCGCAACCAGGATCGCATCGGAATCGAGCGCGGGTGCACGGCCGCCTTTGTCGGGCAGTTCCGTCACGCGGGTCGGCCACGCAATCCGCTTCAGATAGCGATCGACCAGCTCCGCCTCGGGGCTGCGGCCGATCTTGCCCCGCGCGACGATGTGCAGCAGCAACGCGTCAGGCGTCGTCGGCGACGTCGCCGATCGGCTTGCGTTCTTCTTCGAAGCCCCACATCCGTTCGAGATTGTAGAAGCTGCGCACTTCCGGGCGGAACAGGTGCACGATCACGTCATTGGCGTCGATCAGCACCCAGTCTGCCGTGGGCAGCCCTTCGATCCGGCAGCTGCGGCCGGTTTCGCGCTTGATGCGTTCGGCCAGCTTCTGCGCCATCGATGCCACCTGGCGCGTCGAACGGCCGCTGGCGATCACCATGTAATCGGCGATGCTGCTTTTGCCGGCAAGCGGGATGGATACGGTTTCGACGGCCTGATCGTCGTCAAGCGAACTGAGCACGAGCTGATGAAGCACAGCGGAAGGCTCGGGTTCGTTGGTGCCCTGCTGGGCGGCGGTACTGGCGGGCAAAGTGCCTCCTAAACGATACGCCTGCGCGTCACGGGGTCGCGCAGTGCGTGGTTGTGAAATGCGTGAAACCAACGCGGGTTTGCAGCCCGCAAGCGCGTGGCGGAACCAGGATCAGGGCGAAAGCGCAGCAGCACAAGCGCCGGCGGTCTCCACGTCGTCCAGTTTCGCGCCTGGCCTGCGGGCCGGACGAAACGCCGCAGCCAGCCCATTGCCCTCGTAGCATGGGTTGCAGCATCATAGCCCGGACGGGCGATAACAGCAATCGGAACCGTCCGGGCGATCCGTCGCCAGTCGCGCCAGCGATGAAACTGCACCAGATTGTCCGATCCCATCAGCCAGATAAACCGGCGGTCCGGGTAGCGGCGGACCAGTTTTTCCAGCGTTTCGGCGGTGTAGCGCGTACCCAGCTGGCGTTCGATCGCGGTTGCCCGAATCGGTGCGCGTCGCGCCATCGCCTGCGCGCTGGCCAGCCTTGTGGCCAGTGGTGCCATGTCCGTCGCGCCATCCTTCAGCGGATTGCCCGGCGATACCAGCCACCAGGCTTCATCCAGCCCCAGCGCTTCGATTGCCGCCAGCGTCACCTTGCGGTGCGCGCGATGCGCGGGGTTGAACGATCCGCCGAGAAGGCCGGTGGTCGTTCTGCCACGGCTCAAGGCCGGGCCTGTCCCGTGCCGCGCACCACCCACTTATAGGTCGTCAGCCCTTCCAGCGCGACGGGGCCGCGCGCGTGCAGCCGGCCGGTCGAAATGCCGATTTCGGCGCCCAGCCCGAATTCGCCGCCATCGGCGAACTGGGTGGATGCGTTCCACATCACGATCGCCGAATCGACTTCGGCCAGGAAGCGTTCGGCGGCGGCGATATCCTCCGTGACGATCGCGTCGGTATGGTGCGATGCGTGCGCGGCGATATGGTCCATCGCTTCGTCCACCCCGTCGACCAGCTTCACCGCGCAGATGCCGTCGAGATATTCGGTGTCCCAATCCTCGTCGCCGGCAGCCAGGATGCGCGGATCGAGCGACTGGACATCGCGGGTGCCGCGCAGTTCGCATCCGGCATCCAGCAAGGCGGCCAGCACCGCCATCGGCGCGGGATAGGCGCGGTCGATCAGCAGCGTTTCGGTCGCGCCACACACGCCGGTGCGGCGCATCTTGGCGTTGACGGCAAGCGCCGCCGCCTTTGCCGGGTCCGCTGCGGCGTGGATATAGGTGTGGTTGATCCCGTCGAGATGGGCGAGCACCGGCACGCGCGCTTCGTTCTGCACGCGCGCCACCAGCGATTTGCCGCCGCGCGGGATGATGATGTCGATCAGCCCGGCGGCCTTCAGCATCGCGCCCACGACGGCCCGATCGGTGACGGGAACCAGCTGGATCGCGTCGGCGGGCAATCCGGTCGCTTCCAGCCCCGCGATCAAGGCGGCGTGGATCGCCCGGCTGCTGTCGATCGCTTCGGAACCGCCACGCAGGATCGCGGCGTTGCCGGCCATCAGGCACAGCGCGCCGGCGTCCGCCGTCACATTGGGGCGGCTTTCATAGATGATGCCGACGACGCCCAGCGGCACGCGCACGCGGCTGAGGGCCAGGCCGTTGGGCCGCGTCGCGGTGTCGATCACCCGGCCGACCGGATCGTCGAGGCCGGCCACCGCGTCCAGCCCGGCGGCGATGCCCGCCAGCCGCGCGGGATCGAGCTTCAGCCGATCGAGCATCGCCGGACTGAGGCCATTGTCCGCGCCGCGCGCCATATCGGCGGCGTTGGCGGCCAGGATATCGGCCTCGGCGGCGCGCATCGCATTCGCGGCGGCGCGCAGGGCGGCGGCCTTGGTGGCGGTTGGCGTCCGCGCAAGGATTTTCGCGGCGGCGCGGGCGCGGCGGCCCATATCGTTGATCAGCGCCTCGGCTGCGATGGCGGGGGCGGGCTGGGCGATGGTAGCGGCTTCGGTCATGATGGATCGCCCCTATCATGTCGCCTCTCGCTTCGCCATGGCGAGGTGGCTATCGTGGTACGATGGCAGGGGAACTGGACGCAGCGGCGAACGTCGCCACCGGGGCATTGATCGCGCACGCCGTGGATGGGGCGGGCGGCGGCGGGCCGGATGCGGACGGCCACACCCACGAACAGGCCTGCCTGAATTGCGGAACCCCGCTGATCGGCCGTTTCTGCCACCAGTGCGGGCAGGGCGCGCATCTGCACCGCACGATCATGGCGCTGATCCACGATATCGCCCACGGGGTCTTTCATTTCGAAGGCCGGATGTGGGGCACCTTGCCGCTGCTGGCCTGGCGTCCCGGCGAACTCACCCGGCGTTATGTGCAGGGTGAACGCGCGAAATTCGTGTCGCCGCTGGCCTTGTTCCTGTTTTCGGTCTTCCTGATGGTCGCGGTCTTTTCGTGGGTCGGCTTGCCGATCCGTAGCACCGGCGCACCGGTCACGGTCGATGGCGTCGCGATGGGCATGGAGGAAGCACGTCGCGAAATCGGTGCGCAGAATGATGCGGCCGCGATCAAGATCGCGAAACTGGAAGCCCAGAGCGCCGCGCTTAAGGCGAGCGGCGGCGATGCGCGCGCGATCAACCAGCAGATTGCCAATCTGAAGCGCGACATGGCGATCACCAATATGATGGCCGGGCGGGTGGCCGAACAGGCCGGTCAGCCGGGCATGCAGGTCAGCACCGGCTGGAAATCGCTCGACAAGGGTATCGAAAAGGCCCGCGCGAACCCCAGCCTGCTGCTCTACAAGCTGCAATCCAGCGCCTATAAATTCTCCTGGGCGCTGATCCCGATCTCGCTGCCGTTCATCTGGCTGATGTTCGCGTGGCGGCGGCAGTTCGGGCTGTACGATCATGCGATCTTCGCGATCTATTCGCTGGCGGCCATGACGCTGCTGGTGGTGCTGATGAGCTTTGCCGCTTTGGTCTTGCCCGGCGCGGCGATCCTCATGATCCTGATCGTCTTCCCGCCATGGCACATGTACCGCCAGTTGCGCGGGGCCTATGCGCTCGGCTGGTTCGGGGCATTGTGGCGCACCGTCTTCCTGATCGTCTCTGCCAGCGTTTCGGCAACGATCTTCCTGTTGCTGCTGGTCGCGATGGGTGTGACCGGGCACTGAAAACCATAATGACAAGAGGATGTTTGATGACCGCTTATGTCGTGATGCTGAGGGAACGGACCCGCGATGCCGCCGAATTGGCGATCTATTCGGAAAAGGCGACGGCCGCGCGGGGCGATCATGCGCTGACGCCGCTGGCGATCTACGGCCAGATCGATCATCTCGAAGGCGAGCCGGCCGAAGGTGCCGTGATCATCTCCTTCCCCACCATGGCCGAAGCCCGCGCCTGGTATGACAGCCCGGCCTATCAGGATGCGCGCAGCAACCGCATGAAGGGTGCGGATTATCGCATGTTCATCGTCGAAGGCGTCTGACGATGGCGATGCAGGATTTCCTCTCCACGATCAAAATCGGGGCCGCAGTCAGCTTTTCCAAGACGGTGACGGAAAGCGATGTGTCGCTGTTCGCCGGGATCAGCGGCGATTTCGCGCGCAACCATATCGACGAAGCCTATATGCGCCGCACGCCGTTCGGCGGCCGGATCGCGCATGGCCTGCTGCTGCTCGGTTACACCTCGCGCGCCTCGACGATGATGGCGGAGGCGTGCCTTGCCGGGTCGGATGCCTTCGTGCCGCTGGCGCTGGGGTTCGATCGCGTGCGTTTCCTGCGCCCCGTCACCATCGGTGAGACAATCACCGTCCGCTATGTGGTGGACAGCATGGATGTGGAACGCGCGCGGATGGGTGGTGCGGTTTCGATCGAGAATGAAGCCGGCGATCCGGTGCTGGCGGCCACGCACATCATCAAATGGGTGTCTGCCGAATAGCGGGGCAGGGGCGGGGTGAAGATGTTGTAGGCCGGGTGGTATTTTCTCAGGCCGAATATCCATTTGAAATATAATAAAATACGCGTCGCCAGCCGCCTCAATCCCGTTCCCCGGGCATTCGCAACCCAGCGTCCCTGTTGCTCAATCTGGCCCATTTGCCCTATTTCCTTCGGCCATGAAGACGCTTCCCGCCGCGAGCCTTGCTGCGCTCGCCTTCGCCGTGGCCGCTACCTCCGTCGCTGCCCGCCCGCTCACCCCGCAGGATCTGGTCGGCCTGTCGCGTATATCCGATCCCGTCGTGTCGCCCGATGGCCGCTGGGCTGTATGGCAACAGCGCGAGACCGATCTTGCCGCCAACAAGGGCCGCACCGATCTGTGGCGGCTCGATCTGAAGGCGAAGAAGGCCGCCCCCGAAAAGCTGGCCGCCGAACCGCTGGTCAATGAAAGCGCGCCGGCCTTTGCCGCCGATGGCTCGGTCTGGTTCCTGTCGGACAAATCGGGCGCGAACGAAGTGTGGCGCATCGCTGTCGGGGGAACCGCCGAACCGGTGACGATCGGCAATCAGGGCATTTCCGGTTTTCGCCTGTCCCCCGTTGGGGACAAGTTGCTGGTCTGGGCGGACAAGCGTCCCGGTGCTCCCTCACTCGAACCGGCGATGGCCAAGCAGGATGCCAATGCCGGTTCCGGCCGTGCGTATGATCAATTGTTCGTCCGCCATTGGGACACATGGGCCGATGGCACCCGTTCGCAATTGTTCGTGCTGCCGCTGGTCAATGGCAAGGCGCAGGGCGCTGGTGTTTCGCTGATGGGCGGGCTGATCGGCGATACCCCGTCCAAGCCGATGGGCGGGGCCGAAGAAGTGGCGTGGGCGCCCGATGGCAAGACCGTCTATTTCGCGCTGCGCGAAGCCGGGCGCATCGAATCGCTGTCCACCAACCTCGATATCTTCAGCGTGCCGGCCGATGGATCTGCCAAGCCGATCAACCTGACACCCGATAACAAGGGCGTGGATAATTTCCCCGCCGTTTCGCCCGATGGCAAATGGCTGGCCTGGGCGGCGATGGCGCGGCCCGGCTATGAAGCCGATCGCATGGTCATCCACCTGCGCGATATCGCCACCGGCCAGACGCGGGTGTTGACGGACGGCTGGGATCGTTCGGTCGAATCGATCCAGTGGGCGCCCAATTCGGCCAGCCTGCTCGTCACCGCGCACGATCATTTCGATCGGCCGATCTTTCAGGTCGATGTCGCTAGCGGCAAGGTCCGCCGGTTGACGGGCGATGGATCGGTCGGCGGCCTTGCCCCCGTCGGCAATGGCATCCTCTATACGTTCGACAGCCTGACCGCGCCGGCCGATCTGTTCGCGCTTGATGAATATGGCAAGCCATCGCGGCTGACCTCGGTCAACGCCAGCAAACTTGCCGGCGTCGACATGCCCATCGCCACCCGTTTCAGCTTTGCCGGGGCCAATGGGGATATGGTGTGGGGCTATGCGCTGAAACCCGCCGGTCTGGCGAAAGGCGCGCAAGTGCCGATCGCCTATATCGTCCATGGCGGTCCGCAATCGACCTTGGGCAATGGCTGGTCCTATCGCTGGAATCCGGCGGTGATCGCGTCGGCGGGGTTCGGCGCGGTGATGGTCGATTTCCATGGCAGCATTGGTTACGGCCAGGCCTTCACCGATGCGATCAACAAGGATTGGGGCGGCAAGCCGCTCGAAGATCTGAAAAAGGGCCTGTCCGCCGCCACCGCCAAATTTGGCTGGCTCGATGGCCAGAATGCCTGCGCGCTCGGCGGCTCTTATGGCGGCTACATGATGAACTGGATCGCGGGGCAGTGGCCCGATGGGTTCAAGTGCCTCGTCACCCATGCCGGCGTGTTCGATGCCCGCGCCATGGCCTATGAAACCGAAGAATTATGGTTCGACGAATGGGAACATGGCGGCCCCTATTTCGAAAACCCGCAGGAATTTGAAAAATGGAATCCGGTGCATCACGTCACGGCATGGAAAACGCCGATGCTGGTGATCCACGGTGAAAAGGATTTCCGCATCCCTTACACGCAGGGGCTGGCCGCCTTCACCGCGCTCCAGCGGCGCGAAATTCCGTCGCGGCTGGTGGTGTTTCCGGATGAAAACCACTGGATATTGAAGCCGAAGAACAGCCTGCAATGGTATGCTGAAACGCTCGGCTGGATGAAGCAGTGGACCGGCGACGCAAAATAGCCGGCTGATCCCGGTCGCGGGGTTGAAGGAACGGGTTTCTTGTCGCGCTTTGGCTCGCTAAAGCGCGTGGCATGACGATCGACAAGACCTTCGACCCCGCCGCCATCGAAACCCGCTGGTATCAGCATTGGGAACAGGAGGGGCGTTTCCGTCCCGAACGGCCGGATGCGGCCCCCTATACCATCGTCATCCCGCCGCCCAACGTGACGGGATCGCTGCATATCGGCCACGCGCTCGATAATACGTTGCAGGATATCCTGATCCGCCACGCGCGCTTGCAGGGCAAGGATGCCTTGTGGGTGGTCGGCACCGATCATGCCGGCATCGCCACCCAAATGGTGGTCGAACGGCAGATGAACGCCAAGGGCGAAAAGCGCACCGATTATTCGCGCGACGATTTCATCGCCAAGGTGTGGGAATGGAAGGCCGAAAGCGGCGGCACGATCACCGGCCAGCTGCGGCGGCTGGGCGCATCGTGCGATTGGGCGAACGAACGCTTCACGATGGACGAAGGCTTCTCGAAGGCCGTCATCAAGGTGTTCGTCGAACTGTTCAATCAGGGCCTGCTGTACCGCGACAAGCGGCTGGTGAACTGGGATCCGGGCCTCAAGACCGCGATTTCCGATCTCGAAGTCGAAACGCGCGAAATCAACGGCAAGTTCTGGCACTTCTCCTATCCGTTGGAAGATGGTTCGGGCACGATCACCGTCGCCACCACGCGGCCAGAAACCATGCTCGCGGATATGGCGGTCGCGGTGAACCCCGAAGACGAACGCTATATCGCGCTCATCGGCAAAAAGGTTCGCCTGCCGATCACCGGCCGGCTGATCCCCATCGTCGCCGATACCCATGCCGATCCCGAACTGGGGTCCGGCGCGGTGAAGATCACGCCGGGGCATGATTTCAACGATTTCGAAGTGGGCAAGCGCGCCGGGTTCCGCCCGGCTGATATGCTCAACATGCTCGATGCCGACGCCAATGTGATCCAGACCAGCGATGGCCTGATCCCGGCCGAATATCTTGGCCTCGATCGCTTCGCCGTGCGCGCGCTGGTGGTCGAACGGCTGAAACAGGATGGTGTCCTGATCCCGCATGTGGACAAGGACGGTGCCGAACATGACGCCGAACCGCGCACCATCCAGACGCCCTATGGCGATCGCTCAGGCGTGGTGATCGAACCGTGGCTGACCGATCAATGGTATGTCGATGCCGAAACGCTGGCCAAGCCCGCGATCGCGGCGGTGCGCAATGGCGACATTCGCGTCGTGCCCGAAACCTGGAAAAAGACCTGGTTCAACTGGCTCGAAAATATCCAGCCATGGTGTGTCTCGCGCCAGCTGTGGTGGGGCCACCAGATCCCGGCCTGGTATGATGAAGACGGCAATCCGTACGTCGCCGAAGACGAAGCTGGCGCGCAGGCGCTGGCCGGCAACAAGGTGCTGACCCGCGACAGCGACGTGCTCGATACGTGGTTCTCGTCCGCTCTGTGGCCGTTCGGCACGCTCGGCTGGCCCGATGATACCGCCAAGCTCGCCAAGCATTATCCCAATGACGTGCTGATTTCCGGCTTCGACATCCTGTTCTTCTGGGATGCGCGGATGGCGATGCAGGGGCTGCACTTCATGAAGGAAGTGCCGTGGAAGACGCTGTATCTCCACGGCCTTGTCCGCGATGCGACCGGCGCGAAAATGTCCAAGTCCAAGGGCAATACGGTCGATCCACTGGGCTTGATCGACAAGTTCGGCGCCGATGCGCTGCGCTTCACGCTCGCCGCGATGGAAAGCCAGGGCCGCGACATCAAGCTCGATGAAAAGCGGGTCGAAGGCTATCGCAACTTCGCGACCAAGCTGTGGAATGCCGCGCGGTTCGCCCAGTCCAACGGCATCGGCGCATCGTCGACGCTGGAACCGCCGGTGGCCGAACTGCCGGTCAACCGCTGGATCATTGCGGAGACGGTGAAGACCGTTCAGGCGCTCGATCTCGCGATCGCCGATCTGCGGTTCGATGAAAGCGCGAACACCGTCTACCAGTTCGTCTGGGCCACCTTCTGCGATTGGTATCTCGAACTGATCAAGCCGCTATTCGCCGAAGACGGGGCAGGGGCCACCGAAACCCGCACCGTCGCCGGCTGGGTGCTCGATCAGATCCTCGTCATGCTCCACCCGTTCATGCCCTTCATCACCGAAGAGCTGTGGCACGCGCTGGGCGATCGTCCGTACGATCTGATCCTCGCCAAATGGCCGATGGCCGATGCCCGCGCGATCGATCCGGCCGCGCAGCAGGAAATCGACTGGCTGATCCGCCTGGTCAGCGAAGTGCGTGCCGCGCGTTCGGAATTGAACGTGCCGCCGGGCGCCAAGCTTCCGGCGCATGTTCGCGATGCCGGCCCGGAAACGCTGGCACGGCTCGAACGGCAGGCCGCTGCCATCGCCCGGCTGGCGCGGATTTCCGAAGTCCGCGTCGATCCTGCCCCTGCTGGCGGTGCAGCCCAGTTGGTGGTCGACGAAGCGACCTTCGTGCTGCCGCTGGAAGGTGTTATCGATCTGGCGGCCGAAAAGGCGCGTCTCGCCAAGGCGATTGCGGGCGCTGAAAAGGAACGCGACGCGCTCGCCAAGCGGCTCGGCTCGCCCGGCTTTGCTGAAAAGGCCAAGCCCGAAGCCGTCGCCAAGGCCCGCGCCGACCATGCCGAACGCTCGGCCGAAGCCGAACGCCTCGGCGCCGCCCTCGCGCGGCTGGGGTAAGACACTAACGCCCGTCATCCCGGTTTATGCTGGGATGACGGAGCCGTTCAGCCCTTCCGAAACACCACCATCAGATTGTTCGCCGGCATCGGGATCACCGCTTCGCGCGTAAAGCCGGCGTCGTGGGCGAGCGCGGTCACATCCGCCAGGTCGCGCAGGCCCCAGGCCGGATTGCGCATCCGCAAATCGGCGTCGAACGCCTGGTTGCTCGCCACGGTTTCCACCCCGGCCTGAACATAAGGGCCATAAAGGATCAGCGGCGCGCCCGCCGGCAGGGTGCGCGCCGCGCCCGCCATCAGCCCCAAAGTCGCGGCCCACGGGCTGATATGGATCATGTTGATGCAGACCAGTGCATCCGCCCGGTCGATCGGCCACGCATCGGCGGCGGCATCCAGCGTCAGCGGGTTGCGCACATTCTGCAACCGGGCCGCGTCCGCCCATCCGGCGATCGATGCGCAGGCGCCTTCATCGGGGTCGCTCGGTTGCAAGTCGAGCATCGGCATATGGCTGGCGAAGTAAGCGGCATGTTCGCCGGTGCCGCTCGCCACTTCCAGCACCAGCCCGGTTTGCGGCAGGAAACGGCGCAGCACCGCCAATATCGGATCGCGGTTGCGCGTGGTGGCGGGGGCGTGGCGGCGGGGATCGTCGGTCATATCGCCAGCCTAGCCGAGATCAGGGCGATTTGCAGCCGGATGGCGCCATCCGGCGATGCGTCGATCGCGGTCATCCAATCGGAGTAGCACGAAGGGTTGCTCGTCCCCGTGATGCAATTTCTTTATTCTCTACCAAATGAATTGTGAATAGCATTACTCTACCAAATGGGGAGAGAATATGAATCGTCGTTATCTCATCGCCGGCGCCCTCGCGACGGCCGCTGCCGCCTTTGCACCGCTGGCACCGCTTGCCGCGCAATCGGCCGTGCAATTGCTCAACGTTTCCTATGATCCGACGCGCGAACTGTATCGCGAAGTGAACGCCAATTTCGCCAAGCGGTGGAAGGCGCAGACCGGCCAGGATGTCGCCATCCGCCAAAGCCATGGCGGTTCGGGCAAGCAGGCCCGCGCGGTGATCGACGGGCTTCAGGCCGATGTCGTCACCCTGGCGCTGGCCTATGACATTGACGAGATCGCCCAGCGGGCAAAGGCGCTGCCGGCCAACTGGCAGACGCGCCTGCCCAACAACAGCGCGCCCTATTATTCGACGATCGTGTTTCTCGTCCGCAAGGGCAATCCCAAGAAGATCAATGATTGGGACGATCTGGTCCGCCCCGGCGTTTCGGTCATCACGCCCAATCCCAAGACGAGCGGCGGCGCGCGCTGGAATTATCTGGCGGCGTGGGGCTATGCCAAGGCCAAATATGGTGGGTCGGATGTGAAGGCCAAGCAGTTCGTGTCGCAGCTGTTCCGCAATGTGCCGGTGCTGGATTCGGGCGCGCGCGGTTCCACCACCACCTTCGTCCAGCGCGGGCAGGGCGATGTGCTGCTGGCGTGGGAAAATGAAGCGTTCCTCGCGGTTAACCAGCTCGGCAAGGGCAAGTTCGATATTGTCGTGCCGTCGATTTCGATCCTGGCCGAACCCAATGTCGCGGTGGTCGACAAGGTTGTCGACAAGCGCGGCACGCGCAAGGTGGCCGAAGCCTATCTGCGCTACCTTTACACGCCGGAAGCACAGGAAATCATTGCCCATAATTATTATCGCCCGCGCAATCCGCAGGTCGCGGCCAAATATGCCAGCCGTTTCCCCAAAACGGCGCTGCTGACGATCGATCGCAATTTCGGCGGATGGCAGCGGGCACAGGCATCGCATTTCAACGATGGCGGCCTGTTCGATCAGATTTTCGAAGAAGCCAAACGCTGAGGTGGTTTTGGCTCGGCCCGGCCCGGCCGGGCCATGTTCCATCTATAAGACATGAATTGTAGCAATGCGGGTAATGAACAGGGACAGTGCGCCCAGGCGCCTGCGTCCTTCGGGGAGAATGACGACAATGAAGACGATTTTGCTCGCTGGGGCGGCGCTGATCGCCCTGGCGCCGGCGGGGGCCATCGCCCAGTCCGCCGAACCGGCGGCCATTCCCGATCAGGTTCAGGGCTATGGCGATTCTTCCGGCCTCGACACGCTGGTTCCGGCCGGCGGCGATGTGGCGGCTCCGCCCAAGACCGGCGATGCCGTGCTCGATCGCCTGAACGAACTGGAAGCCAAGGTGTCGCGGCTGGAAGCGCGCAACAAGGAACTGGAAGAACAGGCCAGCGCCACCAGCGATCGCGTCGAAAAGGTCGAAGTCCGCGCGGCAAAGGGCGTGCAGATCAATGCGCCGGCGCCCACCTTCGCCGATGTCGGCGGCAATTTCACCTTCAAGCCGCGCGGCGTGATCGAGATCGACTATGCCGGCTATAACGAACGCGCCGGCGGCTATGATTACAGCAACGGCACCGATCTGCGCCGTGGCCGCTTCGGGTTCGATGGCACCGCGTTCAAGGCGTTCAAGTGGCGGATCGAGGCCGAATTGCTGAAGGGCAATGTCAGCCTGCTCGATGCCTATGTGTCTTATGGCTACAAGAATTGGCTGCTCACGGTCGGCCAGCAGAAGGCGCCTTATGGGCTGGAACCGAACACGTCGGATAGCTTCAACACCTTCCTCGAACGCAGCATGTTCAACAATGCGTTCGGCGCGGTGGGGGCTGAACGCCGCGTCGGTGCGACGGTCGCTTATGTCTCGGACAAGCTGAACGCCACGGTTGGCGTATTCGGCGCCGGCGAAGCGGTGCAGCGCAGCGCCAATGGCACGGCTGACGAAGGCTATAGCGTCAATGGCCGGATCACCTGGGATCCGATCCTGGATACGGGTAAGGCCCTGCACTTTGGTGCATCGGCGTTCCTGGCAACCAATTTCGACGGCAATTCGCTCGATATCGGCGATCGGCCAAGCAGCCGCGTCGATGGGGGCCGGCTCATCCGCGCGCAGATCAGCGGCGCCAGCCCGGTCGGCGGCCCGGATACGGGGGCAAAGGATGCCTTCTATGTCGGTGCCGAAGCCGCCGTCATCTACGGGCCCTTCTCGGTACAGGGCGAATATGGCCGCCTCAGTATCGATCGCTATGGTGCGGAATCGAACGTCGATTTCGACGGCTTCTATGTCTTCGGCAGCTATTTCCTGACAGGCGAATCGCGCGTCATCAAGAATGGCGTGATCGATCGGCAAAAGCCGACCACCGATTTCAACCCTGCCAAGGGCGATTGGGGCGCGTTCGAAGTGGCGCTGCGTTACGACCAGTTGAATCTGACCGATCGTGGCCTGTCCCCGCTGGACAAGAAAGCGATCAACTGGACGGGTGCGCTCAACTGGTATCTCAATCCCTACACCAAGCTGATGTTCAACTATATCCGCTTCAAGGGCGAGAATTCACCGCTGGTGGTGGCACCCACCATCGTCAACGGCACCACCGCCAAGGGTGAAGCCTTCGCGACGCGCCTGCACTTCGACTTCTGATCCGAACCACTGGATTGCAAAATGCCCTCTCCATCGCGGAGGGGGCATTTTCGTTCAGCCTTCCGCAACTTTGCGCGATGCACTAATCTGTCATCGTCATGTCATACGCCCTTCACACATCTGTCATCTCGGGCGCCGCCGATAGCGGTGTGCCGCCGTTGATGCGCTTTCTGGCGGAAGGGCAGGCGCTGATGTCGCGGCCGTTCACCGCGCCGGCTGCCCGGCGGATCGCGCAGACCCGTCAGGGTGATGGCCGCGCGGTGATGGTGATCCCCGGCTTCATGGCCCGTGATATCTTCACGCTCAGGCTGCGGCGCATGCTGGCGCTGGCCGGCTATGCTCCGCATGGCTGGGGGCTGGGCCTCAATCGCGGGGCCACCGCTGATCTGCTTGATCGCCTGACTGTTCAACTGGATGCGATCGCGCTGCGTGAAGGCACGCCTGTCTCGCTGATCGGGTGGAGCCTGGGGGGCCTGTACGCCCGCGAACTGGCCAAGCTGCGCCCCGATCTGGTCGATCGCGTCGTCACCTTGGGCAGCCCCTTTTCCGGTGATCCGCGCGCCAATCGGGCGTGGAAACTGTATGAACTCGTCAACCGCCACCCTGTCGATCAGCCGCCGATGCAGGTGGAACTGTCCAGGAAGCCGCCGGTCAAGACGCTGGCCTTGTGGTCGGCCCATGATGGCATCGTGGCTCCGGCCTGCGCGCGGGGCTTGCCGGGTGAAGCGGACTATAACGTCCGGGTCGATTGCCGGCACATGGATTTCGTGTCCGCGCCAGCCGCCGTCCGCGCGATCTTCGACGCGCTGGAAGCCTGACTGCCCGGCACGGCGGGCGCGCTCCGGCGATGAAGCCCGTCCGGCCATGCGACGAATGGGGGAACCAAGCGCGATCGGGTGCGCTTCATCAGGATAGCCGGGGCCGCGATGCTATCGGGTGATGGAGGATGACATGTCGGAATTGCGCAGCCGCGAATATCTTATTGTCCGGATGAAACAGTGCCGGGAAAAGGCCGCCCAGGCCCGCGATCCGGGCGTGCAGGCCTATCATCTGGGCTTTGCCAGGCAGTATGAACGGGAAGCCGAAAAATTATGGGCTGAAACTACGGCATCCCGCACACGGCCGGCCGGCGCGTCGCTTTAGGCGGGGCTGCCTTCGCCGGCGCGTATCCGTGCGGCCAGGCCTTCGATTTCAACGGGGTTGAGCACCCACACCCGTGTCTTGCGGCCTTCGCGCGCGACGGGCCGGGTCAGCAGGATGCGGGCATCCGCTTTGGCGGTCGCCTTGAACGCGGCGAAATGCCGGACGCAGTCGCTGAGCTTGCCGATGAACGGCGCGGTGCCGTCCAGATCGATCAGGGTTGCCGTTTCGTCCCAGAAATCCGTCATGTCCGATCCTTTGTTCGTCAGCGACGCATGCAAAGTATTGCGGCCGCCCTTCGATCGCCGGGATCCGGCATCGCCCGGCCCCGCAGGGCGGTTTCATCATGCCATTTCGAAGAGAAAATGGTGCTGTCGGGGAGGATTGAACTCCCGACCTCAGCCTTACCAAGGATGCGCTCTACCACTGAGCTACGACAGCACTACGGTTGGAAACCGCGTTAGAGGCGCGCCTATGGAGAATGCTGGAACGTACGTCAAGGCTTGCCGAAAAGGTTCTTCGGCTTCAGAGCAAAAATATGGCGAAAGACGATCCCGAACGCGCGCGCAGGCTGGCCGAGGCGCTGCGTGAAAATCTGCGCAGGCGCAAGGCGCAGGGCCGTGAGCGCGATGACGCGCCACCGCCCGGCGATGCGCGCGACGATACAGCCGTTTAATCGCGTTGCGCCGGGCGAATCGCCGCCGCGGCGCGATCAGCCTCGCGTTTTCAGCGCATCTTCGATTGCCGACGTGACTTTCGGGTCGGTGGGGGCGGTGCGGGTGCCGAAGGCGGCGATCAGCCGGCCGTCGCGCCCGATCAGATATTTGTGGAAGTTCCACTTGGGCGTGTTCTGCTGGCCGAGTTTCGCCGCCGCCCAGCGATAGATCGGCAGCGCCTGCGGGCCGACCACATCCGATTTTTCGGCGAGCGGGAATTTTACCGCCTTGGATTTGCAGAAAGCGGCGATTTCGCCGTTCGATCCATATTCCTGGCCCTTGAAGTTGCCGGATGGCACGCCGACGACGGTGAAGCCGCGTTTGGCGTAACTGTCCTGCACCTTCTGCAGGCCTTCATATTGCGGGGTGAAACCGCACATGCTGGCGGTGTTGACCAGCAGCACCACCTGGCCCTTGAACTTCGCCATTGGCAGTGGTGCGCCGTCGATCGCGACGAGGTTGAAATCCCACGCGGATCGCTTGGCGGCTTCGGCTGCGGCCATGGGCGGGGTGTCGGGGACGCTTGGGAACTGGGCATAGCCCACTGCCGTCACCACGCCGATGGCGATCACCGCCGCGGCGCCCAGTTTCCATCGCTTGCCCATCGCCTTCATCCTTCGGACCCCAGCGGCCGCGTGACATCTTCGAGCCAGGCCTTCGCGGCGCCATCGAGCTGGGGAGCGATCCGTTCGCGAACCTGGCGGTGATAGTCGTCCAGCCACGCCCGTTCGGCGGGCAGCAGTGCGCCCGCATCGATCAGTTCCCGGTCGATCGGCGCGAAGGTGAGCGTTTCGAAGCCCATCATCTCGCGTTCCGCACCTTCTGTTGCACGCGCTTCTACAAGAACCAGATTTTCGATACGAATGCCATATTCGCCGGATTTGTAATAGCCCGGCTCGTTCGACAGGAACATGCCGACCTGCAACGGTTCATCCCCGCCGCCATAAGTGGCGATGCGCTGCGGCCCTTCATGCACCGACAGATAGCTGCCGACGCCGTGGCCGGTGCCATGGGCGTAATCCAACCCCGCTTCCCACAGATATTGCCGCGCCAGCACATCGAGCTGGCTGCCGCGCGTACCGGCCGGGAATGTCGCGCGGGCGAGCGCAATATGGCCGCGCAGGACGCGGGTGAAGCGATCCTTCATCTCCGCCGTCGGCGTGCCGATCGCGATGGTGCGGGTGACATCGGTGGTGCCGTCTTCATACTGGCCGCCCGAATCGATCAGGAACAGCGAGTTCAACTCGATCGGCCGGTTGGTTTCTTCACTCACCCGGTAATGGACCACCGCGCCATTGGGGCCGGCGCCTGAAATCGTATCGAACGACAGGTCGCGCAGCACGCCGGTGGCCTTGCGGAACGCTTCCAGTCTGTCCGACGCGTCGAGTTCGGTGAGGCCGCCCTTGGGCGCTTCGACCGACAGCCAGTGGAGGAAACGGGTCAGCGCCGCGCCATCGCGAAGCTGGGCTGCCTTGTGCCCGGCGATTTCCGCTGCGTTCTTCACCGCCTTGGCCAGCACGGTCGGATCGCGGGCCTCGATCGTCCTGGCGCCGGCGCCGTCCAGCGCTTCGAAAATGGCCGCCACCGCGCGTTCGGGGTCGACCGCGATGGTCTTGCCGGAAAGCCCCGCCAGATAACCAGCAAAGGCGTCGCGTGGATGCAGGCGCACGGCATTGCCAAGATGCTTGGCCACATCATCGCCCAGCTTGTCGGGGGCGACGAACAGATCGGCGGTGCCATCGGCCTGCACCAGCGCATAAGCCAGCGCGACGGGGGTGCGTTCCACATCCTGCCCGCGCACGTTGAACAGCCACGCGATCGAATCGAGCGCGGAGACGACAACGGCATCGGCTTTGCGTGCTGCCAGCCAATCGGCCACGTCCTGCCGCTTTTCGGCCGATGTTTTGCCCGCCAGCGCATCGCCATGGACGATCAGCCGCGCCTTCGATGGTGCTGGGCGGTCGGGCCAGACGGCATCGACCGGGTTGGTGTCGACCGCGACGAGTTCGGCGCCCTTTTCGGCAAGGGCCGCACGCGCGGCCTTCACCCAGCCGCGCGTGTGCAGCCACGGGTCATAGCCGATCCGCGCGCCTTGGCCGGCATGGCCCTTCAGCCATTCGGCGATGCTGGTCTGCGGCACCGACTGGTAGCTCCAATGCGCGCCATCCACCTGTTCGCGCACCTGCAGGGTATAGCGCCCGTCGACGAAGATCGCGGCTTCGGCCGGCAGCACCACCGCCGATCCGGCCGATCCCTGAAACCCGGTCAGCCACGCCAGCCGCTGGGCGTAAGCGCCGACATATTCACTCATATGTTCGTCCGTCAGCGGGACGACGAACCCATCAAGCTTGCGCTTCGCCAGCTCCGAACGGAGGGCTTTCAACCGATCTTCATAGGTGGACATCGACACCGGGCCTTCTATCTCTGTTGGCTCCTAGATAAGCCGCTATGCGGCCATGCGCCAGTAATGAGGATGTTGATGCAGCCCCGGCCCCCCGTCGCCGCCCAGAAACCGCACAGCTACACCCGTCACGGCCATGTGATCGATGATCCATGGGCGTGGCTGAAGGATGCGGGCTATCCCAAGGTCGAAGACCCTGAAATCCTGGCCTATCTGGAAGCGGAAAACGCCTGGTTCGAAGCCGCGATGGCCCCCCACGCCGATCTGGTCGAAACGCTGTTCGGCGAAATGAAGGGCCGGCTGAAGGAAGATGATGCCGGCGTGCCGCAAAAGGATGGCGACTGGCTGTACTGGTGGGCGTTCCGGCCGGGCGGGCAATATCGCGTCTGGCATCGCAAGCCCGTGGGCGGCGGCGCCGATCAGATTATCCTCGATGAACCGGCCGAAGCCGAAGGCAAGGAATATTTCCGGCTGGGCGCGCTGGAAATCAGCCCCGATGGCCGGCTGGCGGCATGGTCCGCCGATGATAATGGCGCGGAACGCTTCACCCTGCGCATCCGCGATCTGGCGACGGGCGTCGATATCGAAACGGTGACGGACGTCGCCAATGGCGCTGTGGTGTGGAACGCGGATTCCAGCGCGGTCGCTTATACCGAGGTCAACGATAACTGGCGCACCTATCGCGCGCGGCTGCATGTGCTGGGCAGTGATCCGGCGGGCGATGTGACCTTGTATGAAGAAGCCGACGAAGGCTTCCGCGTCGCCGTGTCCCGCACGCAGGATCGGGCGTGGATCGTGATCGCGACCGGCGATCATGAAACCAGCGAGGTGCGGTTGCTGCCCGCCGATGATCTGGCGGCCGCCCCGCTGCTCGTCAGCCCGCGCCAGCCCAAGCGGCAATATTCGGTCGATAGCGCGCACGGCCGGCTGTGGATCCTCACCAACGACGATCATGTGAACTTCCGGCTGGCGGAGGCGGATCCCGCCACGCCCGGCGCATGGACCACGGTGATCGCCGGATCGGACCGCCATTATCTGCGTGGGGTGACCAGCTTTGCCCGGCATCTGGTGGTGCAGGAACGCGAAGACGGCCTCGATCAGGTGCGCCTGCGCGGATATGATGGCAGCGAAGCGCGCATTCCTTTCCCGGAAGCCAGCTACACGGCGGGCCTTGCGGCCAACCCCGAATATGATCCGCCGGCCTATCGGCTGGCCTATAGCTCGATGGTCACGCCGGGCACGGTGTATGATTTCGATCCGGCGACGGGCGCCCTCACCACGTTGAAGGTGCAGGAAATCCCGTCGGGCTATGATCCGGCGCTGTACGCCACCGAACGGCTGACGATCACCGCGCGCGACGGCACCAGCGTGCCCGTATCCGTCGTCTATCGCCGCGATTTCGTGAAGGACGGGACGGGCAAGCTCTTCCTTTATGCGTATGGCGCGTATGGCTATGCCTATCCGCCCAGCTTTTCGACCTTGCGGTTGAGCCTGCTCGATCGCGGATTTGCCTTTGCCATCGCCCATATCCGCGGCGGCGATGATCTGGGCTATCGCTGGTATCTCGATGGCAAGGCCGAAAAACGGTGGAACACTTTCCATGATTTCGTCGATGCGGCCAACGGCCTGATCGCCGCCGGCTTCACCCGCGCGGGGAGTATCGCGATCAACGGTGGATCGGCGGGGGGCGAACTGATGGGCGTCGTCGCCAATACCGATCCCGATCTGTGGGGCGCTGTCGTCGCCGATGTGCCGTTCGTCGATGTGCTCAACACGATGCAGGATGAAAGCCTGCCGCTCACGCCCGGCGAATGGCCCGAATGGGGCAATCCGATCACCGATCCGGCGGCGTTCGATCTGATCCGCAGCTACAGCCCTTATGATAATGTGACGGCCCAGGCCTATCCGCCGATGCTGATCACCGGCGGGCTGAACGATCCGCGCGTCACCTATTGGGAACCGGCGAAATGGGCCGCCAAGCTGCGCGCCACCAAGACGGACCAGAATATCCTGCTGCTGAAAACCAATATGGGCGCGGGCCATGGCGGCAAATCCGGCCGCTTCGATAGTTTGCGCGAAGATGCAGAGGCCTATGCCTTCATCCTCACCCGGATGGGGGCTGGGCCGCAACCGGCATGATCCCGTTCACCCTCACCTTCACCGCTGCGCCGGCCGACATTGATGAACTTGGCCACGTCAACAATGCGGTGTGGGTGCGGTGGATTCAGGATGTCGCCACCGCCCACTGGATGGCGGTGGCCGATCCGGCGCATGTCGATGCCTATATCTGGGTCGTGACCCGGCACGAGATTGATTATCTGCGCGCGCTTGGCCCCGGTGGCACGGTGACGGCGCGGACGTGGATTCCCGATGCGCCGAAAGGGGCGCGGTTCGATCGCATGGTCGAATTTGTCGGGGCCGAGGGCAAACCCCATGTCCGCGCGCGCACCACCTGGGCGATCCTCGACAAGGCGAGCGGCCGGCCGTTGCGGGTGCCGGCGGACGTGGCGGCCCCGTTTTTGTGAAGGGTTCTAAACGTCGCTTCGGTCAGCCTTTGCGCGGGGCGAACAATGCCTTGCCGGCAAGGGCCGCAAAGCCGATGGCAAGGCCCCAGAAAGCCGATCCGATGCCCCATAGCGACATGCCCGATGCGGTGGCGGCGAAGGTCAGTATGGCGGCGTCGCGTTCGCCGGGGGATGCCAGCATCCCGTCCAGCGCATTGATCAGCGGGACGATCAGGGCGATCCCGGTGATCGCCGCGATGGTTGCGTGCGGCATCGCCAGGAACAGGCCCACCAGTGGCACCGAAAACGCGGCCAGCATGATATAGAACCCGGCGTAGATCAGGCCGACGATCCAGCGTCGTTCGCGATCGGGATGGGCGTCGGCGCTGGTGCAGATCGCGGCGGTGATCGCGGCAAGGTTCACGCCATGCGCGCCGAACGGGGCCAGCACTGCGGTTGCCAGCCCGGTCGTGAACAATATCGGGCCGGGCGGGGGCGTGTAGCCGGCCGATTTCAGCACGATGAACCCCGGCAGGTTCTGCGATACCAGCGTGACCAGGAACAGGGGGACGCCAAGGCTGATGATCGCGCGGGTATCGAACACCGGCCAGGTCGGCGTCAGCGTGCCGAACGGCGCACCTGCGGGCAGGGCGGCGACATCGCCGCGCAGCGTCACCAGCGCGATGGCGGCGACGAGGACGATCAACAGCGCGTAGAGCGGGAAGCGTTGCCGCGCGACGATGAAGGCCAGCAGCAGCAGGCCCGCCAGTGCCACGTCCACCTCGAACGTGCGGAACAGCGCAAGACAGAAGGGCAGCAATATGCCCGCCAGCATCGCCGATGCCACCGCCGCCGGGATGCGGCCGGCCAGCCGGCCAAGTGCTGGTACCAGCCCCAGCACCACCATCATCCCTGCCGCGACGATGAACGCGCCGGTTGCCGCAGGCCAGCCGGCCTGCGCCGTGCTCGCGGCCAGCAGCGCCGCGCCTGGGGTCGACCAGGCGAGCACGATCGGCATGCGCAAAGCCACGCTTAGCCCCGCGCCCGCCACGGCGATGCCGATGCACAGGGCGGTCACCGCCGATCCGATCTGCGCGGCCGATCCGCCCATGGCCTGTCCGGCCTGCACGATCAGCGCGACCGTGCCGCCAAATCCGATCAGCGCTGCAATCAGCGCGGACGACCAGGCGGCCAAGGGGGCGGCAGGCGTGTTGGACATTGGTTGAGACACTCGGCAGGGAAGGGGGGGAGACGGCAATCGGTATCAAGCTGACGCTCTACTTGGCCCACCGCCGGCTGGCGATCATCCCCGCTTCATTTCCCGCCCGCTGCGATGAACGCGCGAACCCGCTCTTCCAGCACCGGCAGCGGCACGCTCCCCAGCGCCAGGATCATATCGTGGAACGGCCGCTGGTCGAACCGCGCGCCCAGCGCCTCTTCGGCTTCCTTGCGCAGCCGCCGGATCGTCATTTCCCCCAGCTTGTACGCCAGCGCCTGTCCCGGCCAGCTGATATACCGGTCCACCTCGGTCGCCACCTCATGCGCTGACAGGGCGGTGTGATCGCGCAGATACGCAATCGCCTGCTCGCGGCTCCACCCTTGCGAATGGATGCCGGTATCGATCACCAGCCGGGCCGCCCGCCACATCTCATAGGATAGCTGGCCGAACTCCTCATACGGCGTCTCATAGATGCCAAGCTTTCCCCCCAGCCATTCGGTGTAGAGGCCCCACCCTTCGCCATAGCCCGAAAAATAGGTCTCACGCCGGAAATCCGGCCGCTCCGGCGCTTCAAGCGCAAGGGCGGCCTGGAAGCTGTGGCCGGGCGAACATTCGTGCAGCGTCAGCGCGGGGATATTGTAAAGCGGCCGCGACGGCAGGTCGTACGTGTTCATCCAGCACGCCTCCAGCCCCCCGCGTCCCGCCGTCCAGAAAGGCGCGATCGCGTCGGGCACGGGCAGGATGGTGAAGCGGTAGCGCGGCAGCAGGCCGAACGCGTCCTTCAGTTTGCCGTCCATCTTCTTGGCGACATAGGCCGAATAACTCAGCAACTCGCGGGGGGTTTTCGCGGTGAACTGCGGATCGGTGCGCAGGAAATGGAGGAACTCGGCGAACCCGCCCTTGAATCCGCTGCGCGCCATCACCTTGCGCATTTCAGCGTCGATCCGTGCCACTTCCTGCAGGCCGATCTGATGAATCTCGGCGGCGCTCAGGTCCAGCGTCGTATATTCACGGATCTGTGCGGCGTAATAAGCCTTGCCGTCGGGCATGGCTTCGGCCGCCAGCGTGCCGCGCGCGCGGGGCACATATTCGGTGCGGATGAACGCCAGCAGTTTTTCATATGCGGGAACGATTGCTTCGCGCACCGCCACCTCGCCCTGACGGCGCAAATCGTCGCGGATGGCGGCGGGAATCGTATCCGGCATCTGCGCGAACGGTGTCATGAACGGGTTTCGGGCAGCGTCATTGGCGGCGAAGGGAACGATGGAGGCATCACGACCGGCTAGTGTTGCCCGCGGCACGCTGAAACCGCGCTTCAGCCCGGTGCGCATATTCGTGATATTCTCGTCAAAATATCGCGGAACATCGCGCATGCGGGCGATGTAGCGCCGATATTCGTCGGCCGTACGATAGCCGCCACTGGGAACAAGATGCGCCCAGAAGCTGGAATCGCTGTTGAAGGGCATTTCGTAGCCCCTGAAGCGCACGTCGTTCGCGAGCGCCACGATGCTGGTGCGAAACACGGCATAGTTGATCTGTTCCGCGGCGGAAAGTTCAGTTGGCGGAATAGTGTCCAGATTTCTGAGGACATCAGTCCAATATACAAGGCGCGCGGCCTGGCTGGCGGCGTCGACACGCGGGAGGTGGTCGCCGTTGATGGTCCAGCCATTTTCTCCCTTCACCTGCGCGAACTGGCGCATTCGCCATGTCCACTCAGCGTCGTAGAGTGTTTTCAAGCGCGCGTCGGCATTGTCGTTGGTCGCAGTTCGCGCGGCATGCGGAACGGAGGCTGCCCCCGCAAAAGCCGAAGGCGGTACAGCGAGCGCGGCAATGGGCATCAAGATATGTCGAATCATGCTGCGGACACCTGAATGGTGACAACTCATTATCAATCAAAGGAAATTTTCGATTTTTCAAGGGCTATATATTGCTGTTATCGCAAGATGAAAAATCGAACAGATTGTCGGATCGAATCCGATGGCGAAGATCATTTGGGAAACAGATAAAAATCAACCAGAATTATCTTCTGATCGGCGCGTAAATATAACGAAATATCGCATTTAACTAAATGCCCGAAAATAATAGATAATCGATTTTCGTGAAGAATCGATCCATTTTTCTAGCGGATTTATCGAACGGCTCGTCGAGAATCGTCCTTAATTTTCGATGAACGGGCGATGGGGGGCTTTCATGTTAACGGGTCTTTATAGAGTCGCGGTCAACGAATGACGGGTTAGGCGTGTGGGGGCGCCGTCCGATAACAGAGGTCGTTATCCGCGATGTTGACTATTGTATCCCCAGCGGCTCCGCAGCGAACGTCGCTTAAATCCCATTCGGCCAAGGTCGCTCTCATCGCGGCCCTGTGCGCCGGCACGGCGTTTGCTGGTGTGGCGACGCTTACCATTTTTGGCCGGACGTTCATTATTTCCACTTCGTCGAAACCGGTGATCAAGCCGGCGGTGAAGGCTCCGACCGGAGGAAGCACCACATCGCCTTCACCTTCGCCTGTTCCGGTGCCGTTGCGTTCTGGTTTGGGTCTGAACCTGACGAGTGCGATTTATTATAGCGGCGAACGGGCGCTGATGAATTTGGCGCAGGGCAGCGGCGGCTGGATGTGGCAGGCGTCGTGGAGCGCGCCCTGGGGGGTGCTGGATACGGGTCGGCTCGACGGGACGGACACGGTCAAATCGCTCAGTCCGGGGGAGGTGGCGCATCTGCCGTTGCTGCCGCCGGAAGGGGCGTATGGGACGGCGCCGGTTCGCGTGCGGTGCAGCTGGGCGGGCAAGGGGACGCTGGCGCCGGGCGGTATCGTCAGCGCGGTTTCGCAGGGCGCGAACAGCTTCGAATTTGACTGGGCGCCGGCGAAGAATGGCGAGGTGATGCCGGCGCGGGTGACGCTGAGCGCGACCGATCCGTCCGATCCGGTGCGCAAGATCGATTGCCGGGAGAAGAGCGCGTCGACGACGGCGCTGTTTTCGCCGGACTTCGTGCAATCGCTGGCGGGGTACAGGCTGGTGCGGTTCCTCGACTGGCAGAATGTGAACCAGAATGCGACGGTGACGTGGGCGACCCGGCCGACGCTGGACAGCCAGGACCAGAGCGGCGCGCGGGGCGTGGCGGTGGAATATATGGTGGGGCTGGCCAACGAGGCCGGGGTGGATCCGTGGTTCACGATGCCGTGGAATGCGGACGACACCTATATCCGGCGCTTTGCCGAATATGTGCGGGACAATCTGGCGTCGGGCCGGGTGGCCTATGTCGAGATGTCGAACGAGGTGTGGAACTATGCCTTTCCGGTGACCGGGCAGGCGCGGGACGAGGGCCTGGCGGCGGGGCTGTCGACCAATTCGCATGAAGCGATGCTGCGGCGCTATGCCGAGAAATCGGCGGCGATGCACCGGATCTGGACCGATGTGTTCAAGGCCAATCCAGGCCGGCTGGTGCGGGTGGTGTCGGTGCAGAGCGCGAATGCGTGGACGGCCGAGACGGTGCTGGGTTTCCGCGACACCGCGCAATATGTGGATGCGGTGGCGACCGCGCCTTATTTTGGCGGCGCGCTGTTCGATGATGCGCGGGCCGGCTGGACGAACCTCGATCAGATCTTCGCCTGGCTGGGTGCCGATGTCGACGCCGCGATCGCCCGTGGGGTGGAAAGCAAGGCGATCGCCACGCGGTTCGGCAAGCGTTCGATCGCCTATGAGGGCGGCCAGCACATCCTCAACCGCACCAATCTGCCGCTGCTGACGAGCATCCAGCGCGATCCGCGGATGTACGATCTCTACAAGAAATATCTGAGCGGCTGGCAAAAGCAGGTCGGCGACACGATGACGCTGTTCAACTCGACTTCGCCGATCAGCCAGCATGGCGCCTGGGGCCTGCGCGAATATGCCGGACAGCCTCTCGCCCAAACCCCCAAGCGCCGCGCAGCCGTCGACTATAACAACGCCGTCTACTGACACGGCAAACCAAATAAGGGGCGGCCTCAACGCCGCCCCTTCCTGATTCCTGTCAGCCGGCGGCGACGTCCACCGGCGCGCGGCCGCGCTTCACCATCAGCTTGTTGAGCGCGTTCACATAAGCGCGGGCCGATGCGACGAGCGTGTCATGGTGCGCGCCGCGCCCGCGCGTGGTGCGGCCTTCTTCGGACAGCAATACCGACACTTCGGCCTGCGCATCGGTGCCGCCGGTGACGGCGTGCACTTCATAGCGTTCGAGCGTGCCGCGTTCGTGGGGCACGAGTTCGCGGATCGCTGCGAACAGCGCGTCGACCGGGCCGCTGCCGCGCGTGGCCGCGGTCTTTTCCTCGCCATCGATTTCCAAGGTCAGGATCGCGCGGGCAGGGCCCGTGCCGCAATGGATTTCGACATCCTTCACCTGAATGCGATCATGGCCGCGCAACACTTCATCGTCGACGAGCGCGACGATATCCTCGTCGAACACCGCCTTCTTGGCATCGGCCAGCGCCTTGAAACGGACGAAGGCGTCCTGGAAGGCATTGTCGCCCAGCGCATAGCCCAGCTCTTCGAGCTTGGAGCGGAATGCCGCGCGGCCCGAATGCTTGCCCATCACCAGATTGGAGGTCGACAGGCCGACGCTTTCGGGCGTCATGATCTCGTAGGTCGACGAATCCTTGAGCATCCCGTCCTGATGGATGCCGCTTTCATGCGCGAAGGCGTTGGCGCCGACGATCGCCTTGTTCGGCTGCACCTGAAAGCCGGTGATGCCCGAAACCATGCGGCTGGCGCGGGTGATTTCGGTCGACACGATGTTGGTGCGCACCGGCATCACATCGTGGCGGATCTTGAGCGCCATGGCGATTTCTTCGACAGCGGCGTTGCCGGCGCGCTCGCCGATGCCGTTGATCGTCGATTCCACCTGTCGCGCGCCGGCCATCACCGCCGACAGGGTGTTGGCGACGGCGAGGCCGAGATCATTGTGGCAATGGGTGGAAAACACCGCGAGATCGGCGCCCGGCACGCGCGCGATCATGTCGCGGAACATCGCGCCATAGGTTTCGGGGGTCGCATAGCCGACGGTGTCGGGCAGGTTGATCGTGCGGGCACCGGCGCGGATCGCGGTTTCGATCGCACGGGCCAGGAAATCCGGCTCGGTGCGGGTTGCATCTTCGGCCGACCATTCGACATCGGGGCAGATGTTGCGCGCGTGCGAAACGGTGCGTTCGATCGCTTCCAGCACTTCGTCCGGGCTTTTGTTGAGCTTGACCCGCATGTGGAGCGGCGATGTGGCGATGAAGGTGTGGATGCGCGGCTTGGCCGCATGGCGCACCGCTTCCCACGCACGATCGATATCGGGGATCGCGGCGCGGGCGAGGCTGGCGACGGTCGCCCGCTTGCACTGGCGCGCGACTTCGCTCACCGCTTCGAAATCGCCCTGGCTGGCGATCGCGAAACCGGCTTCGATAATGTCCACGCCCAGCGTTTCGAGCTGGGCGGCGACCTGCAATTTTTCTTCGAGATTCATCGAACAGCCGGGAGACTGTTCGCCGTCGCGCAAGGTGGTGTCGAAAATCAAAATGGTATCGGTCACGGGGCCTGCTCCTGTCGCAGGGTTGTCATTCGGGGTGATTTTCTGCCCTTAGACGCTGTGGCTCGAAGCCCCCTGTCGAGGCCGAGCGAAATCGCGCGCCTAAGGGCGCGTAAGTCGAAGCAGGAGAAGGCCGCGGTGGGACAACATGACATGGCCCATAACGCGATAGGGGGAGCAAAGTCCAGCGGCTTCGGTCGGGCGCGCGGGACCGCCGGGAAATCGCCCCCTCCCGCGCGGGGGAGGGGGCAATAATGAGGGTCAGGCCGGGCGTTCGAAGGCGACGCTGATCTTCAGTTCCACCTCGTCGGGCACCATCGGGATGCCGTAATTGACGCCGAAATCGCTACGCTTGATCTTGGTTTCGGCTTCGAAGCCGATCGTGTCCTTCTTGGTCACCGCGAAATAGCCGGCGCCGGAAAATTCCGCATCGAGCACGACGCGCTTGGTGATGCCCTTGATCGTCAGATCGCCGGTGATCTTGGCGTCATCGCCATCGACGACCACGCTGGTCGATTTGAACGTCGCCTTCGGGAATTTGGTGGCGTCGAAGAAATCTGCACCCAGCAGATGCTTGGTGAGATCGGCATTGCTGGTAACGACCTTATTGATCGGGATTTCGATCGACACGCTGGCCGCCTGCAGGTTGGCCGGATCGATCGTCAAGGTGCCGGTGGGATCACCGAACAGGCCGAAATAGTCATTGAATCCAAGGTGGTTGACCTCGAACATGATCTGCGCGTGGGCGCTGTCCACCGTATAGGTGCCGGCTTTCACCCGCGACGCATCCTTGGCGCCCGGCGCCGTCATCGGCATCTGGGCGATGACCGGAATGGCGATGGCGGCGCTGGTGGCGAGCGCCAGGGCAATGACGATTTTGCGCATATCAGGCTCCGAATAAGGAATAACCCCCGGAAGCTGGCCGGGGCGCCCGATCCTGTCAAACACCGAAACCGAAATGAATTGTTTCTGGATCCGCGTCGCCGGATCACATGATCCGCTGCCTAAAGCAGCTTTTCGATCGCGCCGCGCAGATCTTCGGGCTTGGTGGTCGGGGCAAAGCGATCGACGACCGTGCCATCGCGGCTCACCAGGAATTTGGTGAAGTTCCACTTGATCCCTTCGGTGCCCAGTACGCCCTTGGCCTGATTTTTCAGATATTTGTAAAGCGGGTGAGCCGTATCGCCATTCACATCGATCTTGGCGAACATCGGGAATTTCACGTCATATTTCAACGTGCAGAAGTTTGCGATTTCGGCTTCGTCGCCCGGTTCCTGCGCGCCGAACTGGTTGCAGGGGAAGCCCAGCACGGCCAGCCCGCGATCGGCATAGGCTTCGTGCAGCTTTTCCAGTCCGTCATATTGGGGGGTGAAACCGCATTTGCTGGCGGTGTTGACGATCAGCAGCACCTTGCCGCGATAATCCGCCAGGGGCACATCCGCGCCATCGATCGTTTTTGCCGTAAAATCATAGATGTCCGCCATCGCGATTCGCCCCCTCTTGCGTTTCGATCGCAAGATGCGCGCTCCGTGGCGGGTTGCAAGTCAGCGTTGCAGATTGGCAATGCGCTTGCGTTCGTCGGCGGGAATAAGGCCTTCGAGTACGGTCCAGAAACCGGCAACCGAACCCTGGCCGGCTTCGGCATAGGCGCGGGACAATTTGGAGCGCAGCGCTTCCAGCAATTCGGCTTCGAGCGTCGCGCCCTCGGGGGTGAGGCGCAGCAGGCGCTGACGCCGATCTTCGCGACCGGTGCGGCTTTCGACAAAACCACGTTCGGTCAATTCGTTGAGGACGCGGCCGAGCGATTGTTTGGTGATACCCAGAATGTGCAGCAGGTCGCTCACCGTCAGATCGGGCTGGCGCGCAATGAAATAGAGCGCGCGATGATGCGCACGGCCAAGCCCCTGCCGCGACAGCCCTTCGTCGATTCCACGATAGAGGTGGCTGTATCCGAAATAGAGCAGCTCGATGCCGCGCCGGATTTCGGGTTCACGCAGGAAAAGTGGAGATGCAGATTGGACAGCCATGTTGACATATATAATCGGTGAGATCAGCCGGGTGCAATGTCTATCCCTTTCGGTTGGCAATAAGAAAGAAAATTATTTGTTTTCATATAAGTGCAACATTAACCTTACGCTCTGTTTACCCCTTGCCCCCTAATCCCGCGATCCTGGAAAGACGGGGCGAACGTGGCGCGACAGAATGACAGTCAGGGGGGGCGGCCGGTGGCGGGCGAAGCGTTGCGCGTGGCTACGGGGCATGTCTCGATCGGTGTGGATGCGCCGCTGGCCGAAGCCATCGATATTTTCCGCGCGCGGCCCGATCTGCGGCTGTTGCCGGTAATCGATTCGGATGCCCGGCCCGCCGGTGCAATCTTCGAAGCCGATCTCAAGCGAATATTGTTCAATCCCTTCGGCCATGCGCTGCTCAGCAATCCCGGTATCGGGATGCAATTGTCGCACCATGTGCGGCCGTGCCCGGTCGTGGCGGATGATATCGGGACGGGCGCATTGCTCGATGCCTATGCCGCCAGCGGTGGCAGCGAGGGGCTGATCGTCACTCGCGATGGCCGCTATCATGGTGTCATCGCGAACCGCACCCTGCTGCGGCTGGCGGCCGCACGCGAAGCGGAGCGTGCGACGGCGGCGGCGCAGCGATTGTCGGTGATCGATGCAGCGGGCGAACGATTGCGCCGTGAGGCGACGACGCTTGGCCAGGAGCTTGATGCCCTGTCGGCCGCTGTGCGGCAAACCGCCGGCGGGATAGCCGCCCGCGCATCGCAAAACGGGGCGCGGGCCGGCGTCATGGCGGGGGCGGCGTCGCAGGCGTCCGCCAATATGGTGGAGGTCGCGACACGGGGCAGCGGGCTTGCCGCGGCGTTCGATGCCATGCAGGCGGCACGGGCGTCCACGGTCGAGGCGGTAACGATCGTCGCCGATGGCGGCGCGCGTGCAGCCGGACTGACGACCGCCGCAACCAGGATCGGCGGGGTGGTGACATTGATCGAGGAGATTGCCGGCCGGGTGAACCTGCTGGCGATCAACGCCACGATCGAAGCCGCCCGCGCCGGCGAAGCGGGACGCGGCTTTGCGGTGGTCGCGCATGAGGTGAAATCGCTGGCCTCCCAGGCAGCAGCGGCGGCTTATGGGATTCACGGCGAGGTTGCTCATATCCGTCAGGCCATCACCGCCGTTCATGCGGGCCATGGCGACATCGAAGCCATTGTCGGCCGGATCGACGCCTTTGCCAGTGCGATGGAACAAGCGGTTGCCGAACAAAGCCGGGCGACGCACGTCATCGCCACCAATGTCGGCGAAGCCGTGGCCGCATCCGATGATATCAACCGCAATGCAAAGGCCATCAGCGAAGGGACGGCACAGGCTGCCGAACGCGCGCGCGAAATGGAAGCGATGGCCGAATCGCTCGCCGGCCGGTCGACCCGGCTGCATGGCCGCGTCGGCCATTTCTTGGCCGAAATCCGCGCCGCCTGATCAGGGCGTGCGGATCGGCAAATTGTTTCTCATGCGCCGGGCCTTGTCGGGCCGTGCCGCCTGTATCGCTGGATTCATTTGGAAATCCGGCGGCCCGGTGCTTTATGGTCCGGCCGCGCCAAGACGCGGATTAGGAGATTGTCTGAAATGCTGAAACTATTGGCGGCTTGCGCCGCTTTGACGCTCGTGCCGACTGCCGTGTCTGCACAGGCCCCGGCCGCTGCTTCGGCTGCTGCCGCGCCGCTTTCGACCGCTGGAACCTCGATTGGCGACCTGCTCGACAATCCCGATGCCAAAGCGGTCCTGTTGAAGCATCTTCCCGAAATCGCTGCCAACGATCAGATCGCAATGGCACGGGGGATGACCTTGCGTGATATCCAGCAATTTGCGCCGGGCGATATCACCGACGACAAGCTGACCGCGATCGACGCGGATCTCGCCAATCTCAAGGCGGGAAAATAGGATTTCGGCGGGCCATCATTGCGCCCGCCATTTTCATGCGGCTGGCGGGGTTTCGGGGCTGATTGTGAAAGCGGGTTGGTGGGCTCGCCGGGATTCGAACCCGGGACCTACAGATTAAAAGTCCGTTGCTCTACCGACTGAGCTACGAGCCCTCACCAATGCTGTGAAGCGGCGCCTCCCTATGCGCCGATGCGGTAGCGGTCAACCTCGCTCGTTGTTGAGAATCCTTATCACATGACAACTCGTTGTTGTGCACTAGAATGCGCGCGGCTGGGGCTGCCGGAGCAGAGACATGGCATATTCGATTACCGTCAACGGCGTTGCCCGCGAGGTGGATGTCGATGAAGACACGCCCCTGCTGTGGGTGATCCGCGACGAACTGGGGCTGACGGGCACCAAATTCGGCTGCGGTGTCGCGATGTGCGGGGCGTGCACCGTTCATATGGATGGCCAGCCGCTGCGGTCCTGTTCGCTGCCGGTGTCCGCCGTCAGCGGCGAAATCACCACGATCGAGGCGGTCGAGGGGCCGGAGGCCAAGGCCGTGCAGGCGGCGTGGGTGGCGCGCGATGTGCCGCAATGCGGCTATTGCCAGTCCGGTCAGGTGATGAGCGCGGTGGCGCTGCTGCGCGAAATTCCCAAACCCAGTGATCAGGATATCGATCGGGCGATGAACGGCAACATTTGCCGCTGTGCCACCTATGTCCGCATTCGCGCCGCGATCCACGACGCCGCCAAGCTGCTGGAGGCCTGAACCATGGGCATCGAAGATCTTTGCCTGTCACGCAGGGCGGCGCTTGGTGGCGCTGGCGCGCTGGTGATTGGCCTGACGCTGCCGGCGGCGGGCCGGGCGCAGGGTGCAGCCGCTGCTGCCAAGGCGGCGGCCCCGATCGATCCCAACGCGTTCGTGCGGGTGGGCGCGGATGATGTGGTGACGGTCGTCGTCAAGCATATCGAATTTGGCCAGGGGCCATATACCGGCCTTGCCACTTTGGTTGCCGAGGAACTGGACGCCGATTGGGCCAAGGTGGTCGCCGAAGCTGCGCCGGCCAACGCGGCGATCTACGGCAACGCCACTCTGGGCGGGATTCAAGGCACGGGCGGATCGACCGCACTGGCCAGCAGCTATCTGCTGATGCGCCGGGCGGGGGCGACCGCGCGGGCGATGCTGGTGTCCGCCGCCGCTGCCCAGTGGAAGGTGCCGCCGACTCAGATCAGCGTCGACAATGGTGTGATTCGTCATGCCAAATCGGGACGGGAAGGGCGCTTTGGCGAGTTCGCGGCCGCCGCATCCAGATTGCCGGTGCCGCAGGATGTACCGCTGAAAGATCCAAGCGCGTTTCGCCTGATCGGTAAGGATCACAGCGTCCGCAAGCTTGATAGTCCGGCCAAGACCAATGGTTCGGCGATCTTCACGATCGACATCAAGGCGCCGGGCATGCTCACCGTGGTCGTCGCCCGGCCGCCGCGCTTTGGCGCCAAAGTCGCGTCGTTCGATGCGACCGCTGCCCTGAAGGTGCGGGGCGTGAAGGCCGTCAAAGCCATTTCCAGCGGCGTGGCCGTCTATGCGACGGGGATGTGGCCCGCGATCAAGGCGCGCGGCCTGCTGAATGTCCAGTGGGACGACAGCAAGGCCGAAGTGCGCGGATCGGAGGAGATGATCGCGCAATATCGGGCGCTCGCGCAAAAGTCCGGTACGGTTGCGGCGAAAGCCGGCGATGTTGATGCTGCGCTGGCCGCTGGCGGTGATCTGGTCGAGGCGGAATATGTTTTCCCGTTTCTTGCCCATGCCCCGATGGAACCGCTCGACGGCTATCTCGAATGGGATGGCAAGAGCGCGCTGGCCCGTTTCGGCTGTCAGATGCAGACGATCGATCATGCCGCGCTGGCCCAGGTGCTGGGCCTGTCGCCCGGGCAGGTCCGCATCGAAACCATGCTGGCCGGCGGCAGCTTTGGCCGCCGCGCGACGGCCAACGCGCATCTCGCGGTCGAACTGGCCGAAGCCGCCAGGGCGATCGGGCCGGGCCAGCCGATCAAGCTGGTGTGGACGCGCGAGGATGACATCCATGGTGGCTATTACCGGCCACTGATGGTCCACCGGCTGCGCGGTGTGGTGAAGGATGGCCAGATCACCGCCTGGGCGAACGATATCGTCGGCCAGTCCTTTGCCAAGGGCACCCCGTTCGAAGCGATGATGGTGCGAAATGGTGTCGATTTCGGCATGATCGAAGGCGCGCACCAAATTCCGTACGACATCGCCGCATTTCGCTGTACGGTGCAGGATGATCCGACCCCGGTAACCACCTTGTGGTGGCGATCGGTGGGGCACACGCACACCGGCTATGCCGTCGAATGTTTCGTCGATCAGTTGCTGGAAAAGGCCGGCAAGGATTCTGTCGCCGGGCGGCTGGCGCTGATGGGCAAGGCGCCGCGTGCGGCCGGCGTGCTGAAGGCGGTGGCCGACCTCGCGAAATGGACCGGCCCCGCCGTTGCCAACGGGCGCGCACGGGGTGTGGCGGTGGTCGAAAGCTTCGGCAGTTTCGTTGCCCAGATCGCCGAAGTGTCGCTGGATGAGAATGGCGAACCCAAAGTGCACAAAATCTGGTGCGCGGTGGATTGCGGTGTCGCGGTGAACCCCGATGTGATCCGCGCACAGGCCGAAGGCGGCATCGGCTATGGCCTTGGCCACGCGCTTTATGCCGAAGTGCCGCTGGTGAAGGGCGCGGCGGCCGTTGCCAATTTCAACGATTATCGTTCGCTGAGGATCATGGAAATGCCCGAGATCGAAGTCGTGATCGTGCCATCGGCCGAAGCGCCAAGCGGCATCGGCGAACCAGGCGTGCCACCGGCGGCACCTGCCGTGGCGAATGCGCTGGCGCGTCTGGGCAAGGTGCGGCCAGCCCGGCTGCCGATGGTGCGGCCGGCATGATCCGGGCTGCGATCCTTGCGACGGCGGCGGCATTGTCCGTTGCTGCGGTCGGTGGGGCGATGGCGACGGCGGCGCCCCAGCCGGCCCCGCAACCGGCGCCCGCAGCCAAGTTGCGTCCGGCGCTGGCGACCAGCCTGAAACCGGTATCGGCCTTTGCCGGCATCGCCGACAAGCGCGCCCGTTCGCTCGCTTTGTTCGGTGAAGTCGGCAAGGTGCTCCAGCATCCGCGCTGTCTGAACTGCCATCCCGCCACCGAACGGCCGACGCAAACCGAACGGATGACGCCGCACATGCCGATGGTGGTGCGCGGTGATGGTGGCATCGGCGCGACAGGGCTGCGCTGCACCACCTGCCATGGGCCGGCCAATTATGCGGTGTCGGGCGTGCCGGGGCATCCGCAATGGCATCTGGCTCCACCCGAAATGGCGTGGGCAGGCAAGACGCTGGGGCAGATCTGCCGGCAGCTCAAGGATCCCGAACGCAATGGTGGCAAGTCCATGGCCGACATGATCGAGCATATGACGAACGATACGCTGGTCGGTTGGGGCTGGGCACCCGGTGGCAAACGCGTGCCAGCGCCCGGCACGCAGGCTGAATTCGGTGCGTTGTACAAGGCGTGGGCCGATAGCGGCGCGGTCTGCCCGGCCTGACGGGATCGGCTAACCCAGCCGCGCCCGCATCTGGCGCACCGTTCGTCCTGTCAGCGGATGCCTCCACTGGGGTGTGATCGGCAGCAGCGGATCGAGCACGAAGGCGCGTGCGGCGATCTGGCTGTGGGGTACTGCCAGTTGTCCGGGCGCTGCCGTGCGCGGGAATGGTGGCCATGTCCCGCCGGACCAGAGCAGGATATCGAGATCGAGCACGCGCGGTCCCCAGCGTCGCCCCCGCCTGCGGCCAAAGGCGCGTTCAATCCGCTTGAACAAGGCGAGCAGGGCAGGCGGCGTCAGATCGCTTTCGACAATCGCGGCGGCATTGGCAAAGCCGCGTCCCGCCGGGCCAAGCGCAGCGGTGGCGATCACACGGGACATGCGGATGATGGTGACGCCTTCGGCCGCCAGTGCGTCAAGCGCGGCCGCGATCACGCGATCGGGCGATCCGTGGCGGCCGTGGCGGCGATTCGATCCTAAAGCGATGGCATAGCTTGTGCGCGGCATCCGTCGTCGCCTATCGCACGGCGATGACGATGCCCAGCCCGATTGAACCGCCGCGCGATTGCCCGCGCTGTCCCCGCCTTGTGGCCTTCCGTGCGGAACAGCGCGCCGCCCATCCCGACTGGCACAATGCGCCGGTATCCAGCTTCGGCGACAGTGATGCGTGGCTGGCCATTGTCGGCCTGGCCCCCGGCCTGTGGGGCGCGAACCGCACCGGCCGCCCGTTCACCGGCGATTTCGCGGGCGCGCTACTGTACGAGACGCTTGGCAAATTTGGGCTGGCGGACGGCACCTTTGCCGGTCGGCCGGATGATGGGCTGGTGCTGAACGGCGCGATCGTCGTCAATGCGGTCCGCTGCGTGCCACCCGAAAACAAGCCGCTGCCGGAAGAGATCAAGGCCTGTCGGGATTTCCTGAAGCCCGATCTGGCGCGATTGCCCAATCTGAAGGTTGTCATCGCCCTCGGCCAGGTCGCGCATCAGTCGGTGGTGAAGGCGCTGGGCGGCAAGCTGCCCAAATGCCGCTTCGCCCATGGTGCCGAGCATCGCGTGCCAAGCGGCATGATGATCGTCGACAGCTATCATTGTTCGCGGCGCAACCAGAATACCGGTTTGTTGACGGCTGAGATGTTCGAAGCCGTGTTCGCGCGGGCGATGGAATTGAAGGGCTGATCATGTTCCCTGTTCGCGCCCGGCGGTTCGGCCGGGCGCGAAAAAGATGTCAGACCGTCTTGAGATAATCGAGATAGCCACCGTCTGGCGGGCCATCGAGCGCGGCCATCACAGGGGCCAGCGCTTCCTTGGGCAGATGCGCGCCGGCGCCCTTGTGCGCGTCGACCGAATCCCACTTTTCGATGAAGACGAAACGGCGTTCGTTGCCGATGTCGCGCATCAGTTCGACCCCTTGGCAACCGGGGATCGGGCGAACCTTGTCGGCCAGATCGCGCAGCGCGGTTTCCAACTGGGCGTCATTCCCTTCAGCGGCGTGCATCACATAATGCCTGGCGACGGTCATGGCAGTCCTCTCTCTTGTCGGATGGGATACCGGGCTTTTGTTATTCCGGCGGGTTGATCGCGATCAGCTCGACATCGAAGGTCAGCGTGGCGTTGGGCGGGATATCGCTGCCGGCACCATTGGCGCCGTAGGCCAGTTCCGGCGGGATGACGAAGCGATATTTGGAGCCGACTTCCATCAATTGCACGGCTTCGGTCCAGCCGGGGATCACCTGATCCAGCCCGAAGGTGACGGGCATGTCGTAACGGCTGGCATCGAACGTGCGGCCGTCGTCCAGCATCCCGCGATAATTGACGCTCACGCGGTCGCTGGCTTTGGGGCGTGGCCCCTTGGCCGGGCGCAGCACCTGATAGCTGATGCCCGATGCGGTTTTCGCGATCACCGGCGGCTTGGGGGCGGGCGCCGCCATCGCCGGGGTGGCGATGGCCAGCGCCAGCGTGGCGGCGAGGATTTTCACGCGGCGCTCGTTTCGGTCACGCTGGGATTGGCGCGGTGCAGGCGGGCGAATTCATGGACCTGACGGCCGACCAGTTCGAGCTGGTTGGATGCACCGGCATCGCTGCACACGCCGCCCTTGAATATCCCGCCCGAACTGTTGATCGCGGCGCCCAGCGGCGTCGGCCAGCCGCGCAGCGCGTGGACGATCGACCGCAGCGTGGCGAGCGTGCTGCCCGTCGCCTGCCAGCCATAAGCGGTGGCGATCAGTCCGACCGGAACACCATCGAGATAGACGCGCGCATCCTTGGAGGTTTCCTCCAGATAATCGATCGCGTTCTTGACGAGGCCCGAGATCGAGCCGTGATAGCCGGGGCTGGCGATGATCAGGCCATCGGCGCGGCGCACCGCAGCCACAAATTCGCGGCCTTCGGCCGAAACGCTGCTGGCCTCGGTCATGTAATGGGGCAGGGCTGCCAGCGTTTCCGCGCCGAACAGCTTGACTTCGGCGCCGGCGCGTTCGGCAGAGGCGAGTGCGATCGCCAGCGCCTGTTCGGTCGATGAATTGGCGGTGGCGGTGCCCCCGATCCCGACAATGAACGGCTTGGTCGAGGTCGAATCCGGCATCAGTGTCTCCTTCGTGTCGGCGAAGCGCTTGCCACGCGATTGCGGGCTTCGCAACGTCCGAACGGAGGATGCCCCGTGGAGTGGTAGCTCCACGGGGCTGCTTCCGGCCGCAAATCCAAACCCGAACGGGCCGGGGTGGGCTTGGGCCTAGCCGAACGTCAGCTCGATGATCTTGCTGGGTGTCGCCCGGCAATACATCGGAATGGCGCGTTCGCCGTCGGGATAGGTGCCGGTCAGCGCCGCGCGGATGCGCCAGCCGCCATTGCCCTGTTCCAGCGACACCAGCCGGTCATATGACAGCCGCGTGCCGCCGGTCGCGCCGATCTGGCGGGCGGCTTCGGTCATGCACCTGTTCGCTACCGGGCGTGCTGCGGCCGGCAGGCCGGCAAAATCGGCGACGATTGCAGCCGGCGGGCCGGCGGGGAATGTGGCCGGTTTTTCCGGTGCGGCCGGCTCGGTCGGGGTGGCTTCCTTTTTCTTCTTGCCCTGCGACGCCAGCAGCGCGATCAGCCCGCCGGCGACGGCAACCCCGGCGATGATCGCGCCGGTGCTTGGCCCCTTGTCCTTGTCGCGATCGGGATACGGGTAGTTGTCGCCACCGCCATATCGGTAGCCATAGCCAAATTCGGCCTGGCATCCGTCGCGCACGGTGATCGAATCATAATCATAATCCCAGGTGCGGCCCTGGCGGCAGTTTCCGGCGATATGCTGGATCAGCCGCACGCGATTTTCCGTGCGGGCGCTGCACCGCTTGGTCTTGTAGCCTTTCGACTGGCACCGCAACGTACCGGCATAATCGTCATTATAGCCATTTCCCGGATAGCCGGTGCCGGGATAGACCGGCGGGCGGATTTGCGGGCGTTCGGGGATGGGCATCGGCCGGGTCGTTCCGGGCGCGGGCAGGGGGGCGGGCAAGGGCGTGGGCTGCTGCGCATCGGGCCAGGCTGGCCGGGTGGTCGGCTGGTACGCCATCGCCGGTGTGGCGAGGCTCGTCATGATGAACGAACCGATCGTCGCGGCCATGATCGCCTTGTGAGACATCGCTGCTTCTCCCGTTATTGCCCCGGAATGAATTTACATCATTTTCGAAGGCTAGGCGACACGGCGGCAACTTGATCGGCTGACTGCATGAAACGCTTCTATCGTCGGCGATCAGGCCCTAGATGTGGACGATGAAACGTCGCCTTCCCCCCGGCCTTCCCAGCCGCCAGCAGATCCTGGATTTCATCACCCAATCCGAAACGCCGGCCGGCAAGCGCGAAATCGCGAAGGCTTTCGGCCTTACGGCTCAGGATAAAATCCTGCTGAAAGCCCTGCTGAGGGACATGGCGGATGAGGGGCTGATCGACAGTGCCCCCGGCCGCGCGTTCCACAAGATGGGCGGGGTGCCGAAGGTGACGGTGCTGCGCATCGTCGACGTCGACGGCGATCAACCCGTCGCCGTGCCGGAAAACTGGCAGGCCGAAACCCCGCCACCCCGCCTGCGCGTGGTGGAACGCAGCCGCCGTTCAGCGCTGGGGCCGGGTGATCGCATTTTGGCCCGTACCGAAGAAAAGGGCGCGGGCTGGATCGCGCACCCGATGAAGAAGCTCGCGCGGGGCGAGGAACTGGTGCTCGGCGTGCTCCATGCCGAAGGCGACCGGCTTTGGCTGAAGCCGGTCGACAAGCGCGAGAAGCGCGACTGGCCGGTGTCCGATGCGGGCGGGGCGGGGCCGGGCGATCTGGTGTTGGCCGAAAAGGCGGGTCGGCCGCCACGGATGACCGTCAAGGTCAGCGAGAAACTGGGCGATCCGTTCGCACCGCGCAGCTTCAGCCTGATTGCGATCCACAAGCACAATATCCCCAACGCCTTCGCCGAAGAAACGATCAAGGAAGCCGAACGCGTCGCCAAGCTGCCGCTGGGCGAGGGGCGCGAGGATCTGCGTCATCTGCCGATCGTGGCGATCGATCCCGCCGATGCGCGCGACCATGACGATGCGGTGTGGGCCACGCCCGATGACGACCCCGCCAATATCGGCGGCTTTCGGGCGATCGTCGCCATCGCCGATGTCAGCTTTTACGTCCGCCCCGGCGGGCGGCTCGATCGCGAGGCGCGCAAGCGCGGCAACAGCGTCTATTTTCCCGATCGCGTCGTCCCCATGCTGCCCGAAACGCTGAGCGCGGACATGTGTTCGCTGAAAGCCGGGCAGGACCGCGCGGCGATGGCCTGCCACCTCACGATCGGCAAGGACGGCAAGCTATTGGCCTGGCGCTTCACCCGCGCCTTGGTGCGGATCGCGGCGAACATCGCCTATGAAGATGCGCAGGCCGCGATCGACGGGACCGCGAATGAACCCGGTGCCCTGACCGAAAGCGCGCTCAAGCCGCTATGGGCGTGCTGGGCCGCGCTGGGCCGTGCCCGCGATGCCCGCGCGCCGCTCGATCTCGATCTGCCCGAACGGCGCGTCGTGCTGGATGAAAAGGGCCGTATCCTGTCGGTTGCCCCGCGCGAACGGCTCGATGCGCACCGGCTGATCGAAGATTATATGATCGCCGCCAACGTCGCCGCCGCCAAGGCGCTGGAGGCGAAGAAAGCCGATGTGATGTATCGCGATCACGAACCACCCAGCCGGGAAAAGCTGATTGCGCTCAAGGATTATCTCAAGACGTTCGAAATCGAATTTGCGCTGGGGCAGGTGGTGCGTCCGGCGACGTTCAACCAGTTGCTCACTCGGATCGGCGAGGATGCCGATTTCCGGCCGCAGGTGATGGAACAGGTTCTGCGCAGCCAGACGCAGGCTTATTATGCGCCGCGCAATGTCGGCCATTTCGGGCTGGCGCTGGGCAGCTACGCGCATTTCACCAGCCCGATCCGGCGTTATGCCGATCTGATCGTGCACCGGTCGCTGGTGGGGGCCTATGGCCTTGATCCGGATATGAAGGCGACGCGGCTGGCGGCGGAGGATTCGACGCGGATGGAGCAGTTGGGCACGGCGATCAGCCAGGCCGAACGGCGCGCGATGGAGGCCGAGCGCGAGACGATCGACCGTTATGTCGCGGCATATCTCGCCGCGCATGTGGGCGAACTGATGGATACACGGATCACCGGCGTGCAGAGCTTCGGCTTTTTTGCCACGGTGGTCGGGCTGGGCGGCGACGGGCTGGTGCCGGTGTCGACACTAGGCGCCGAACGCTTTCGCTACGATGAAGGCGCGCAGGCGCTGGAAGGCGAGGAATCGGGCGATCGCTACGTACCGGGGCAGAAACTGCAATTGCGGCTGGTCGAAGCCAATCCGATCAGCGGCAGCTTGCGCTTCGAATTGCCCGAAGGCGTAAACCATCTGCCGCTGCGGCGTGGCGGCAAGGATCGCAAGGTGATGGGCCGGCGCGGTCGGCCCGGCAATATCCGCCATCAGGGGCGGCGTCGCTAGAAGCCGATTGTTCGCAATGGCGACGCCGGCTTTCGACGTATGTCTGAGCCGGGAGCCGGCGGAACGGCTAACCGATTTATTGCGCGCATGAAAAACGCCGCCGGCCCGTGGGCCAGCGGCGTCTTCATCGATCCGTTAGGGATCAGGCGTAGGTGACGGCAGTGCGCACCGTGCGGCGGCGCATCGCGCCACCGACGAGGCCGAAGCCGGCAATCATCATCGCCCAGGTCGCCGGTTCGGGAACCGCGTTCAGCGTGATGTTGTCGACATAGCCGCCCAGCGAGTTGGACGTGCCGACGGCCGCGAACTTCAGCGTGGTGGGGGCGTCGACGGTGAAGAAACCCGACGTGATCGTCGACCAGCTGGTCTGGTTGCCACCGGTGCCCGTGACGGTGCCCGGCGGATCGAGCAGGACGTCGTTCAGGAACACGCTGATGCCATTGCTGTTGGCGTCAACGCCGGGGCGCGGCGAATACAGGAAGCTGAGCTGATAGGTGCCGGCTTCGATCACGCGCGACATCGAGCTGTTCTGCGAGCTGTCCAGTTCGACAAACACATTGCCGCCGGTGGGCGCGGGGTTGCCCGCGACGTGGTTCTGCAGTTCGATCGGGTGGCTGGCGTCAGCCGCCGTCCAGCCATCGGCGGTCAGGACGTTGGTGAAGGTGCCGTTGGTCGGGCCGCCGGGCACGTTTTCGAAAGTCGAAGTGAAAACGACAGCCGCGCTGGCGGGGGTCGCGGCGATCGCGGCGCCGGTCAGGGCGATGGCACACAAAGCTTTGTACAAGGCAGCCTCCAGGTCACATATGTTGCGCCAATTGTAAGCAGGATTTGTGCCAAGACAGATAAGTAATTGATTCTGATTAAATCACGGCCGGGGTGCCACCCCCGCCCGACGGTCATTCGTAAAGATATCTGACAGTCTGGCGGGGATATGCAGAAATTAACACATTGTTGCGGTAAGATAATCCGCTTGTGCTTAGTCGCGGGTCAGAAATGCGAGGGCGAGATTTTCAAACTCGGCCTTGCGTTCGATCATCGCCCAGTGGCCGCAATTGGGGAACACATGCAGTTCCGCATTGGGGATCAGCCGCATCGGAACCAGCGCGCCATCGAGCGGGTTCACCCGGTCGTCACGGCCCCATGCGATCAGCGTCGGCGCCTTGATCTTTGGCAGATAGGCAAAGCCCTGCACGGCATCCGGGCCACGGCCAAAGGCTGCGATCGCCTCCAGCGCCTGACGCGTATACATTTTCTTGCTGGTTTCCATCGTCACCGGATCGGTCGACGATTTCCAGCGCATTTCGAGCAGTTCTTCGGTCAGGATCGCCTTGTCGAACACCATCGAATGCAGCCACGCGACCAGGCGTTCCTTGCTCGGCTGTTCGACGAAATCGACCAGGCGGGTTAGCCCTTCGCCCGGAAAGCTGCTGAGGATGCCGACGCCGATGCCGCCGATGGTGATGAACCGCTTCACCCGATCGGGATGGGCGGCTGCCAGCTGGGCACCGACGATGCCGCCATAGGAATTGCCGACGATGTGCGCGCTTTCGATGCCCATGCGATCCATGAAGCGGATCACGGAATCGACCGCGGCCGGGATCGGCATGCCTTCCACCGGGGCGCTTTTGCCATAGCCTGGAAGATCCAGAATCAGCGTGCGGAAATGCTTGGCAAACACCGGCAGGTTGTTGCCGAAATTGGCCCAGCCGGTGACGCCGGGGCCGGATCCGTGGAGCAGAAGCAGCGTCTCGCCGCTGCCTGCTTCATGATAATGGAGTGCGCCGCCCGCATCATCCAGAATCCGGCTGGTTTCTTCAAAGCTCATTGCCGACATGCGCATCCTCCGATCCTGTTCGGCGCGCATCTGGCATGAAATTTGGCAGTTCGGCAAGCGTTCGCGTCGGCATCAGCCGGAAACCTGCACCAGCAGCAGATCTGCCCGATCGCCGGCGGCGGGCAGCGGGATCGCGGTGTCAGTGATCCACAGCAATTTGCCCTGGCCATCTTCGATCCGGCCGCTCACCGTGATCCTGTGATTGGGCAGAATACGGGCGGGATCATATTCGATCGCATATGGCAGCGGCACCTGCCGGCCCTCGGTCGGCAACCGTTTCTCCGCGATCAACATCGCCGGCGCGTCGGCCAGCGAAACATCCTGCACCCGCACGATCAGCGTGGCATCGGGTGGTAGCGCGATGCGCTGGCGGTATGTGGCGATCCCTTCGAGAAGAACCAGCCGGGTTGTTCCCTCGCGGCTGGGCGCGGTATTGAACGGCACGGTCATCTGGCACCCCGCGGTTGCAAGCATCAACAGGGCCATCGGCAATATGGCGCGCATTCGGTTTCTCCCCGTTTCGTGCAACATGTGGCGATCATGCCCTTTTGGATGCGATCCGTCGCGCTTCTGTTGGGAGGGGGTATGTGTTATAACCACCTAACACGGTTGGTCGGAGGCAAGGGCGATGCTTCTCGGGATTCTTGCGGCGACAGCGGGTGCGTTACTCCCTCCCGTCGCGGCGCCTGTTCCGCCAGCGGTGATCGCCGCGCCGCCGGCCGTTGTCGCGGGCGCCGAAACACCCCAGGCGCTCGCTACCGCACAGGATGCTGCGCAGCGGATGACGGTGGGGGTGATGGTCAACGGCAAGGGGCCTTACCCGTTCGCGATCGATACCGGGTCGGATCGGACGGCCGTCGCCCGCAGCCTGTCCGATCGGCTTGATCTGCCCAAGGGCAGGCCCGCGACGATGCACAGCATGGGCGGGGCGAACCAGATCGGCACGGCGCTGATCGCCAGCCTGCAGATTGGCAGCAATGAGGTGCTGGATGTGCGGGCGCCCGTGCTCGCCGATCAGAATCTGGGTGTTTCCGGACTGCTCGGGATTGACGGCCTTGCCAATCAGCGGATCGAGATGGATTTCATTGCCGGCACGATGCACGTCTATCCGTCGCGGGTGACGCCGGAAAAGGTGGAGCCGGGGACGATCACCGTCACCGCGCGGCGCAAATATGGCCAGTTGATCCTGGTCGATGCCGACATCGATGGCGAAAAGGTCAATGTGATCCTCGATTCCGGCGCGCAGGTGTCGGTCGGCAACGATGCCTTGCGCCGCAAGCTGACGCGCAAGGGCAAGCAGGGCGGCGTGCGCCAGATCACTCTGGTCGACGTTGCGGGCCGGCAGATCGACGCGGAAATGGGCATGCTGCCGCGGATGCGGATCGGCGGCCTGCGCGTCGAAGGCCTGTCGATCGCATGGACCGAGGCGCATCCGTTCAAGATATTCGGCCTGTCGAAGAAGCCGGCGATGCTGCTGGGCATGGATCTGCTGCGCAGTTTCGAACGCGTGTCGGTCGATTTTGGCAACAAGAAGGTTCGCTTCATGCCGCGCGAACAAGGCCGGCGCGGCCTTGCCCGGGGCGATGCGGCTAAAGGCGGGGCAGGGTAACGCCGCGCTGGCCCATATATTTGCCGGCGCGGTCGGCATAGCTCACCTCGCACGGCTCATTGCCCTGCAGGAACAGGAACTGGCACGCGCCTTCATTGGCATACACCTTGGCCGGCAGCGGTGTGGTGTTGGAAAATTCCAGCGTGACATGGCCTTCCCAGCCGGGTTCCAGCGGGGTGACGTTCACGATGATGCCGCAGCGCGCATAGGTCGATTTGCCGAGGCAGATGACCAGTACATCGCGCGGCACGCGGAAATATTCCACCGTACGGGCGAGGACAAAGCTGTTGGGCGGGATCACGCATACGTCGGTCTTGCGATCGACGAAGCTGTTCGACGCAAAGTTCTTAGGGTCCACCGTCGCCGAATCGACGTTGGTGAAGATCTTGAACTCGTCGGCCACCCGCGCGTCATAGCCATAGGATGACAGGCCGTAGCTGATGCAGCCGTCGCGGCGCTGCGCTTCGACGAACGGCTCGATCATCCCGTCGGCTTGCGCGCGTTCGCGGATCCACTTGTCGGACATGATGGACATTCGACGATCAACTCCCCTTCACGTCACGCAGGCGACGGCTGTTTCTGCCTTTGCCGGGGCTGCGAATTAATGCAAGTCGAGGTCGGCGGGGCCGAACGCATGCGGCAGCAATTCCGACAACAGATGCCGTTCGATCGCGCCGCCATCGCCCGATGCGCAGTGGACGATGATGTCGCGTCCGCCGATCTGCGCGGCTTCGTTCAGCATCTGCCGGCAGCGGCCGCACGGGCGCACCGGGTCGGATCCGTCCAGCCCGCCGCGCGTCTTGCGCCCGCCGACGATGCCGATCGCCACCACGTCGCGCAGCCGGCCGGCGGTGTTGGCGGCGGCCAGCGCCACGGTTTCGGCGCACAGCGACAGGCCGTAGCTGGCATTTTCCATGTTGGTGCCGGGGATGATCGTGCCATCGTCCAGCAGCAGCGCCGCGCCGACCGCGAACCGCGAATAGGGGGCATAGGCGTTGGCGGCCGCCTCGCGCGCGGCGTCGATCAGCACCGCGCCGGCAATGTCGGCCAGATCGACCTCAGCCACGGATGTGGAGCACGCAGATCAGGGTGAACAGGCGCCGCGCCGTATCGAAATCGACGTCGATCTTGCCCTGCAGCCGTTCCTTCAGAAGTTCGGCCGCGTCGTTGTGGATGCCGCGCCGGGCCATGTCGACGGTTTCGATCTGCTGTGGCGTCGCCTGGCGGATCGCCTGATAATAGTTGTCGCAGATCGCGAAATAATCCTTGATCGGGCGGCGAAAGCGACCAAGCCCGAGGATCAGCGTTTCCAGCCGTTGTTCGTCCTCGCTGAGGATATCGATCGCCAGCCGCCCTTCTTCCACCCGCAGGGCGATGCGGAATGGGCCGGCATAGCCTTCAGGATAGTCGCGTTCGGGCCGGAAATGATTGCCTTCGAGCAGGTCGAAGATCGCGATCCGCCGTTCCTGCTCGACATCGGCATTGCGCCAGATAATCGTCTTGTCGTCGAGATCGACGGCGATGATGCGCGGATCGGCCATAAGTGTCCGGCTGCTGTTATCCGAGCAGCCGGAAAATCGCAAAGGGGAAGGGATCAATCGGCGACGTGAACCGTCACGTTCGCGCTTGATCCGGCGACGAGCGGACGATCCGGCTTGCAATCCAGCATCAGGCGGACAGGCACGCGCTGCGTCACTTTCACCCAGTTGCCGGTGGCATTCTGGGCCGGCAGCATCGAAAATTGCGAACCGGTGCCCGATCCGATGCTGGCGACATGCGCTGCGCATTCCTGGCCGCGCATCGAATCGAATTCGATATCGGCGCGCTGGCCGACGCGGACCTTGGCGAGCTGGGTTTCCTTGAAATTGGCATCGACCCAATAATGCCCGCCGGACACCAGCGTGACGCTGGTCAGCGATGCGATTGCGGTTGAACCGGGCTGGAGCTTGTCGACCTGAACGACGACGCCATCCGCCGGCGCGCGTATTTCGGTGCGGGCAAGGTCGAGTGCTGCCTTGTCACGCGATGCGACAGCGGCGGCGATCTGGGGGTGCAAGCCGCCCGATCCGGTACCCAGCATCGCCTGCGCGGCGCTGGCGTCGGCCGAGGCGACGGCGCGCTTGGCCTGCGCGGAGGCAAGTGCCGCGCGCGCCTGATCGAAACTGGCGCGGGTGGTGAAGCCCTTGTCGAGCAAGTCTTTCTGCCGCTGGAAATTTTCCTGTGCGAGTTGAACGTCGGATGCCATCGCGCCGATGTCCGCCGATTTGGAGACATAGTTACTGGATAGTTCGTTCACCTGGATGCGGGCGTTGCCCACTGCGGCTTCGGCCTGCGCCAGTGCGATGCGGTAAGGGGCGGGATCGATGCGGAACAGCAGATCGCCTTTCTTGACCTGCTGGTTTTCACGCACGTTCACTTCGGTGATCAGCCCGCCAACTTCCGGTGAGATGCTGATGATATCCGCGCCAACCTGCGCGTTGTCGGTCGATACGGTCCGCCCGCTCGTCGCCCACAGCCAGATGCCGCCGGCCAGCAGCAGCGCCGGCACCAGCAGCATCAGCGGCAGGCGCCACCACGGGCGGGGATCGGCGGCGATTTCAGTCGCGCTATCCGCAGCGATGGATGTCATTTCGTTCATGCAACCTGTTTCCGCCCGTCTTCGCGCAGCGCCTCGCGGAGGCGCTTCAAACTGTCAACCAATTCATTTCGATGCGTTTCACCAAGCGCGTTTGTTGTTTCCTGTTCCATTTCCAGGCCAATTTCGGACAGTTTTTCGACAATGGCGTGGGCGGGCGGCAGCAGATGAAGCCGCCAAACCCGCCGATCGCGGGGGTCGGCGCGCCGTTCGACCAGCCCGGCTTCGGCCAGCCGATCGATCATCCGGCACAGCGTAATCCGTTCGACTTCGAGGTGATCGGCCAATTCGGCCTGATTCAACCCTTCGTTGCGGGAAATATGAAACAGCGCACGCCATTGCTGGCGCGTGACGCCAAGTGCCCGCGCCCGCGCGTCGAAGCGGTAACGGAAAATCCGTGCCGTATCGTGCAGCAGAAAGCCGATGCTCTCGGTGAGATTAGTAGCCATGCTTACATTATCATGGCTCATGATGGTTATTGCAAGCGGGTTTTGCGATGCAGCATCGGCTTTGCGATTGTCGGAACGCCGCCCATCGGCGATGATAGGCCATGGCCGAACCCATGAGATTGATGCCCGCGGTGTCCGCGGATGCCCCTGAACTGCCCCGCAACGTCGAGGCTGAAGCCGCCTTGCTGGGCGCGCTGATGATCGACAACCGGTTGACCGAAGATGTGCAGGTGCGCCTGCGGTCCGACCATTTTTACGAAGCGGTTCATGGCCGTATCTACGACGCCATCCTGAAACTGGCCGATCGCAACATGGTCGCCAACCCGGTAACCTTGCGGCCGATGTTCGAAGGCGACGAAGCCATGCGCGAGCTTGGCGGGCCGGGCTATCTCGCGCAGTTGACGGGCAGTGGCGCCGCGCTGATCGGCGCGCGCGATTTTGCGACCCAGATTTACGATCTGGCGCTGCTGCGCGAACTGATCGGTGTCGGCCGCAACATGGTGGTCAGCGCGCTCGATACCAGCGAATCGGTTGATCCCAAGGGGCAGATCGAGGCCGCCGAAGTGGCGCTCTACCGGGTTGCCGAAGAAGGCGGCGAACAGGGCAGCGTCAAAAGTTTCGCCCAGGCCACCAAGGTTGCGGTGGAAAATGCCGAACGCGCGCTCAATTCGGGCGGCCATGTCTCGGGCATCACCACCGGCCTCGATAGCGTGAATGCCCGGATGGGCGGCCTGCATCGTTCGGATCTTATCATCCTTGCCGGCCGACCGGGCATGGGCAAGACATCGCTTGCCACCAACATCGCCTTCAACGCCGCGATCCGGCGGGTGCGCGATCGTCAGGATGGCATTCCTGATGAAAAGTCGGTCGGCGCGGGTGTCGCTTTCTTCAGCCTCGAAATGTCGGCGGATCAGCTGGCCACCCGTATTCTGGCCGAGCAGGCGGAAATCAGTTCGCAGAAGCTGCGCATGGGTGACATCAGCCACCATGATTTCCGCAATCTGGCGCGCGCGGCGGCCGAACTCGAAAGCCTGCCGCTTTATATCGATGATACCCCCGGCCTTACCATCGCCGCGCTGCGCACCCGCGCCCGCCGGCTGAAACGCCAGCGCGGTATCGACATGATCGTCGTCGATTACCTCCAGTTGCTGCAAGGATCGGGCAATTCGCGCGATGGCAATCGTGTGCAGGAAATTTCGGAAATCAGCCGTGGTCTCAAGCAGTTGGCGAAGGAACTCCATGTTCCGGTGATCGCGCTGTCCCAGCTCAGCCGTGCGGTCGAACAGCGCGAAAACAAGCGGCCGATGCTGTCGGATCTTCGCGAATCCGGATCGATCGAACAGGACGCCGATATCGTCTGGTTCGTGTATCGCGAGGAATATTACATCAACTTCGAAAAGCCGAAGGAAGCGTCGGTCGAGGTTGGCGACGATGCCGGATCGGTCGCGGCCTTCGATGCCTGGATGAAGCGGATGGAAGACGCGCATGGCCTGGCCGAACTCGTCATCGCCAAGAACCGCCACGGCGCCACCGCGACGGTGACGATGAAGTTCGAAAGCAAGTTCACCAAGTTCACCGATCTGGCCGATGATCGCCAGCGCCCCGATCGCTAGGGGCTGGAAGACCTGTCCTACATCGACCGCGCAATGCTATAGAGCCGCGAATGGGTGATCCCACTCGCGGCTCTTTCTTTATTGAATAACAATTGCTTGATGGGTGTTCGGCGTGAAGTGGAAGATGTGGATGGCAATCCTCAACTTCCTCAACTTAACCCCCGTTGCAATTACAGGCGCAGCCCGGCCGTTTCGCCCAGGCCGCACATCAGGTTGAGGTTCTGCACCGCCGCGCCGCCGGCACCCTTGCCCAGATTGTCGAGTGCGGCGACCAGCCGGATCTGGCCGGTGGCGGCATGGCCGAACGCGAACAATTCCAGCCGATCGGTGCCGGCCGCTTGTTCGAGTGACAGCACGCCGTGGTCGCCGGTGTCGACACGCACGACGGGGCTTTCGCGATATGCTTCCACCAGTGCTTCGCGCACGGCGGCCAGATCGCCCTTCAGCCATACGGGATGGATCGGTACTTCGACCAGCATGCCGCGATAGGTGCGCGCGACGGCGGGCAGGAAGATCGGCGGATGGGCAAGCCCGGCATGGCTCTGCATTTCGGGTACATGCTTGTGGCCAAGGCCCAGCGCATAGATACGGAATGCCGTATCGGTCGCGTCCGGCGCATCGGCCTGTTCGAACGCGGCGATCATCGCCTTGCCGCCACCCGAATAGCCCGACGTCGCGTTGACGCTGAGCGGCGCATCCGCCGACAGCAGCCCGGCGCGGACGAGTGGACGGACGAGCGCGAGGAAACCGGTGGGGTAGCAGCCAGGGTTCGACACGCGGGTCGCGGTGGCGAGTTCGGCGCGGCGTTCGGGTTCGACCTCGGCAAAGCCATAGGTCCAGCCCGGCGCGGTGCGGTGCGCGGTCGATGCGTCGATCACCCGCGTTGCCGGGTTTTCGATCAGCGACACGGCTTCACGGGCGGCGTCATCGGGCAGGCACAGGATCACCGCGTCGGCAGCGTTCAGCGCTTCTGCGCGGGCAGAGGCATCCTTGCGCCGGTCTTCGGCGATGGTGACGAGTGTCACGTCGCTGCGATCGGCCAGCCGCTCGCGAATCTCAAGGCCAGTGGTGCCGGCGGCACCGTCGATGAAGATCTTGACGGTCATGGCAGCACTCTCCGCCGCGCGATAATGGGTTGATCGTGGTCGGGCTTCAATCGGGCGACGACATCGGCCAGCGGCTCACGCACCACCGCCATCCAATGGGCGTTGGCGTGGACCAGCGTTTCTGCATCGGCCATCAGCCCGACATGGCCGGGGAAGAACACAAGGTCGCCGCGCTTCAGCAACTCGCCGTCAGCCAGTTCGACACCGATTTCGCGCTGCTGATCGGTATCGCGCGGGACGGCAACGCCGCACAACGCCATCGCGGTCTGCACGAGACCGGAACAATCGACGCCGTCGCCACCGCGCCCGCCCCAGCGATAGGGCTGGCCGATCAGCCGTTCGGCGACGGCCACGGGGTCGGATTCCGTGGCCGTGGTGGCTACGGCATGGCGGGCATGGACATAGCCGATCGCGCTTTTCAGGAACGGCCCTTCGGCTGTCGCGGCAAAGCGGCTGCCGATCGGCAAGGTGGCGACGACGGGGGCCTTGATGTCGGCTTCGGCGAACACCAGCGCCGATGCCGCCGTGACGACATGATCCGGCTCCGCCGCGTCGCCTAGGGCGTCGGACGGCACATAGCCGACATAATGGTCGTGCAGGCCATAGCCCCATGCCCAGCCGCCTTCATTGTCGATGACGGCAAAGCCTTCGCCCGAAACGAGCTGGGAAACCGCCGCCGCCGCCGGTGACGGCGCCGCGCGCAACGCAACGGAGGGGACGATCACCCGGCCGATTTCGGCTGCCGCATAATGCGGCGCGAAAACACGATCGGCGAGTTCGATATCGGCGATGTCCTTGCGAACGGCGTGGATGCGCGGGTCCAGATGCACGCTCGGCCCGGTCAGGCGGAAACGTTCAGTCCGCCGTGCTGCCGGCTTTCCGTTGGTCGGGCTGGCCTGTGCCGCCCGTGATGAGGTTTCCGAAGCTTGCAAGAAATTCCGCTCCCTTGTCCGTGCGCGCGACGAAGATGTTGCGCCGGTCGGACTCGTCCCGTTCCCGGCGCAGATAGCCGAGTGCGCCAAGCGTGTTCAAGGCGCGTGTGACAACGGGCTTCGATACATGCAGCATATGGGCCAGGCCGCGCACCGTATGCGGCCCGGATTGCAGATAGACAGTCATCAGCAGGGCCATCTGGCGATTGGTTAGATCGGGGTTGCCCGAACGGACATAGCGCACCAGCGCATCCATCCATTCGTAAAGCGTTCGATCCGGCACGGTGCCTACCTCGTCGGTTACGGGCGCGGAATTGGCCCTCGGCCGTAACAACCAGTCAGGCGGCTGCAGGTTTCATGATCGCGTGCCGGGAATGTAAAAAAAGTCGCTCTGATCAGCCGGCATAACGCGTGCGTAGCATCTCCCACGCGGCGCGTAGGCCCAGCGCTTCCCCGCCACGTGGCCGGCCAGGTTTGGCGGACGGGCGCCACGCGAACGTATCGAAATGTGCCCAAGCCGTTGTCGCAGGAACGAATTTTTGCAGGAACAGCGCGGCCGTCACCGATCCGGCCATTCCCCCTTCGCCGGCATTGTTGATGTCGGCCACCGTGGATTTGAGCATATCGGCGTAGCCGGCCCACAAAGGCAGTCGCCAGATCGGATCGGATGCCAGGGTGGCTGCGGCGATCAGGTCGCTGGCAAGCGTCTCGTCATTGGCGAACATGGCTGGCAGATCAGGGCCAAGTGCGACGCGTGCCGCGCCGGTGAGCGTGGCGAAATCGATGATCAGCGCGGGATCATGTTCCGCCGCGCGGGCCAGCGCATCGCCCAGCACCAGGCGGCCTTCGGCGTCCGTGTTGCCGATTTCGACGCTGATGCCCTTGCGGCTGGAAAGCACGTCGCCGGGGCGAAAGGCTTCCGCCGCGACCGCATTTTCGACGGCGGGGATCAGCAGATGGAGGCGTACCGGCAATCCGGCCTGCATGATAAGGGATGCCAGGGCCAGCGCATGCGCGGCCCCGCCCATATCCTTTTTCATCAGCAGCATGCCCGCTGAGGGCTTGATATCGAGACCGCCCGAATCGAAGCAGACGCCCTTGCCGACCAATGCGACGCGGGGATGGGCGGCATCGCCCCATTCCAGTTCGATCAGGCGCGGCGCGCGTGCGCGGGTGGCCGCGCGCCCGACGGCGGCGATCATCGGATAACCCTGCGCCAGCGCGTCGCCCTGGATGACGGTGAAATTCGCGCCGTTGGCGTTGGCGATCGCCTCCACGGCGGATGCCAGTTCGGCCGGCCCCATGTCGCTGGCCGGTGTATCAACCAGATCGCGGACGAGGGCGACGGCAGCGGCCTGCCGCACCACCTCCGCGATGCGTGCGGGATCGGCCGTCAGCAACACGCGCTGGGGAATGGGTTCGGCTTCGCTGCGATAGCGGTCGAAGCGATGATGGGCGAGCAGCCAGCCCAGCGCCGCAGGTCCGGAATCCCCATCGGCGAGACGATAGGTGCCAGCGGGGAGCTTTGCCGCTGCGCCCGCCAGATTCCATGGGCCGTTCTGTTCGGGTACGCCGATAACAGCAGACCAGTCTTCGGGCTTTGCGCCGGGGATCAACGCGAACTGTTCCGGCTTGCCTTTGAACAGTGCGGCATCCAGCGCCACCCGCGTCCGTTCGGGCTGCCCGGTCAGCCAATCCTCGAAACCGTCCTTATGGACGGTGTGGATGAGATGGGCGGGTTGCCCCCGATCGGCCTGTAGGAGCGCGGCAAAGTCTGTCATGCTACGTTCCTAGCCAATTCCGGCGGCCTGGGCGAGGCAGGAACGTGGGCGCAAAAGGGGGATGCGCCGTTTTCTGCGGCGCGGCCGGCCTGTTATGCCAGCCCCGCCTCGACTCCGAACAGATCATGTTCGTCAGCGTCCTCGATCAGCACGCGGACGATATCGCCGGCTTTCATATGGCCGGCATCGCGCAGATGGACCTCGCCGTCGATTTCGGGTGCGTCGGCCTTGGACCGGCCGGTAGCACCGCCATCTTCGGCGTCGACCGCATCGATGATCACGTCCAGCGTGCGGCCGATTTTCGCCTGTTGCTTGGCGGCCGAGATCGCGGCGGTCTTTTCCATGATCCGTGCGTAACGTTCTTCCTTCACCGCTTCCGGTACCGGATTGGGCAGAAGGTTCGCGGCTGCGCCCTCGACCGGTTCGAAGCGGAAAGCGCCGACGCGATCGAGCTGTGCTTCATCCAGCCAGTCGAGCAGATATTGGAAATCTTCCTCGGTTTCGCCGGGGAAACCCACGACGAAAGACGAACGGACAGCGATGTCCGGGCAGATCGCACGCCATGATTTCAGACGATCGAGCACCTTGGCTTCGTTTGCCGGGCGCTTCATTGCCTTCAGCACATTGGGGGATGCGTGCTGGAACGGAATATCCAGATATGGCAGCACCAGCCCTTCGGCCATCAGCGGAATGACCTGATCGACATGGGGGTAAGGGTAGACGTAGTGCAGCCGCACCCATGCGCCGAGCTTGCCCAGTTCGCGGGCCAGATCGGTCATGTGGGCGCGCACCTCGCCGCCCTTCCAGGCGCGGGGCTGGTGCTTGATGTCGACGCCATAAGCCGACGTGTCCTGGCTGATGACCAGCAGTTCCTTCGTGCCCGCCTCGACCAGCTTTTCGGCTTCGCGCAGGATCGCATCGGGCCGGCGGCTGACAAGATCGCCACGGATCGATGGGATGATGCAAAAGGCGCAGCGATGGTTGCAGCCTTCGGAAATCTTCAAATAGCTGTAGTGGCGCGGCGTCAGCTTGAGATCGCGTTCCGGCACCAGATTGAGGAATGGTGATGGCGGCACGGGAGCCGCTTCATGTACCGCACCCACCACCGCTTCATATTGATGCGGGCCGGTGACCGCGAGGACGCCGGGGAAACGCTTGCGGATCACCTCCGCCTCATTGCCCATGCAGCCGGTGACGATGACGCGTCCATTTTCGGCGATTGCCTCGCCAATGGCTTCCAGGCTTTCTTCCTTCGCCGAATCGAGGAAGCCACAAGTGTTGACCAGCACGACGTCGGCATCGTCATAATTGCCGGACATCTCGTAGCCGTCCGAACGCAGTTTGGTGAGAATCCGTTCGCTGTCGACCAAAGCCTTGGGACAGCCGAGCGAAACCATGCCGATTTTCGGCGGGGAGGGGAGTGTTGTTGCCATGGGAGCGCGCCACATAGTGGATTGCGCGCCAATTTGCGAGAGGGGGGATGATTTCTCGCATCAGTGGCCGCGAAATCGGCGTTTTTGTGGCGACAGGAAATCAGCCGCCTGTGAGCCTTGGCACGATTTCCACGATGATATCGCCCGCTTCGATCCGTTGCGCTGCTTCATTCCAGAAGCCATGTGGCGTGCCGTTGCGGTAGATGCGCACGCCCAGGCCCGTTGTGATCTCGGAAAGTGGCTTGCCTATATCGGCGGGGGTTGCCTTGCGTTCGTGTAGCGCGACCCGGCCATCATGGGCGGCAAGGTCGGCCATATATTCCGCAATATGCGGGCCATCGGTGGATCCGGCCAGCAGCAAACCCGAAAAGCTGACCGGATTGATGACGGTGGTCGCGCCAGCCTGTCGGGCGAGCGCTTCATTATCTTCGGACCGGATCACCACGCTGATCGGCACATGTGGGGCAAGGCGCCGGGCAGTCAGCACGATCAGGATCGACGTGTCGTCACGGCCAGCCGAAACGATCATCGCGCGTGCACGCTCGATGTGGACGGCGGACAGCGTGGCATTGCGCGTCGAATCGCCTTCCAGCACGGAGGCTCCGATTTCCTCGGCTTGGGCCAGCGCGGCATTGCGGCCATCGATCACGACGATTTCGTGTGCGGGCGTGCCCCGTGCGATCAGTTCGCGCACCGCTTCCGACCCGCTGGTGCCGAAGCCGGTGACGATGACATGGCCGTTCAGGTTGCGCTGGATCCGGCTCATCCGCCATTTCTCCCATGTGCGTTTGAAGACGAAATCATAGGCCGTCCCCAGAAAGATCAGCCAGACGAACAGGCGGATCGGCGTGACGAGAAACGTATCGAACATTCGCGCCCGATCGGTCACGGGTACGATATCGCCAAACCCTACCGTCGTGACCGTGACCATGGTGAAATAGAGGACGTCGGTGAAGCTGACATGGCCATCGATATTGTCACGCAGTCCGGTGCGATCGAGCCAATGAACGGCGAGCGCAATGGCGATCAGCCCAAAGGCCAAGGCCACTCGCAGCAGCAACGAAAGCCATATTGGCAGCGGCGACTTGCGGCGCAGCGGCGCAAAGGCGGGAACGTGAAAGATCCGGGGCCGGTTCAACTGCGTTTCGGCAGATAGATTAGGGGATCGACCGGCTTTGCCCCCTGACGGATCTCGAAATGCAATTGTGGGCTATCGACATGGCCGGTGGCGCCTGCCCGAGCGATGATCTGGCCGCGCCGTACCGCCTGTCCGCGTGTGACGAGCAGTTCGGATGCGTGGCCGTAGGCGGTGGTCCACGTATCGTTGTGGCGGATTAGGATCAGCCCGCCATAGGCGGTGAGATCGGTTCCGGCATAGGCGACGACGCCATCGGCCGCAGCCGCGACCGGCGCGCCCGCGGTGGCCGCGATATTGACGCCGTTGTTGCGACGCCCGCTGCCAAAATTGCCGAAACTACGTTTGATCGTGCCGGTCAGTGGCCAATCGAACCGGCCCGAAAAGGGCCGCGCGGCCGCGACGGCTTCGGTAGGGGGCAGCGGGGTTGTGCGCGGCGCGGTGGAGGCGGGCTTGGCCGGGGTGGCGCGTTCAGCCAGCGCTGGTTCGCCCCCGGTGATCAGATCGTCGATGTCGAGTGAGAAAGCCGCCGCGCGTTCTTCCATCGACATGCTGGCGACTTCGGTGGCGGACGGCAGCAACAAACGCTGGCCCACGCGCAGGATATAGGGTTCTTCCAGCAGATTGAGTTCGGCGATGCGCTGCCATTCAACACCATAAGCGCGGGCAATGGCGATGCCGGTTTCACCGCCATGCACCTGATGCCATCGTCCTGCCGGGATCGTCAGCTTTTGTCCGATCCTGATGACGAATGGCGGCGCGAGGCGATTCGCCCGTGCGATCGCTTCGGATGCGGCACCTGTCTTGTCGGATACCCGGCGCAGCGTATCACCGCGCTGTACGATATAGCGGCCGCCCCGGCTTTCGACGGCGTTGGGTGTGACCGGGCGGATATCGAAGGAGGGTGGCGGCGGTGCGGGCAGTGGGGGCGGCGCGGGTGGTGCGACTGGCGCGGATGGCAGCGGCACGGCTGGCCGGGGTTCGGCAGTGGGTGCGGGCGCGCGCGGCGCCACACAGGCCGTCAGCGCGGCAATCCCCATCAGTGTAACCGTGAAGCGAGTGATCGGCCGGCCGAGCATGGATGTGTGTCTAGGCAATGCCGGCACGCGTGGGAATAGCCCTGCCTCCTAAATGCCTTGATACGCCGTGCGCAGCGAAGCGATGGACGGCCCATGGGTCAGATCGAGGTGCAGGGGCGTGACGGAGATGAAGCCATCGGCGATCGCTTCCAGATCCGTGTCATGCTTGGGGGTCGGCACGGCGCCGCCAAGGCCAAACCAGTAATAATTGTAGCCGCGCGGATCGGTGCCCTTGATGATCCGCAGCCGCCCATAATCGCGGATTCCCTGGCCGACGACCCGCACGCCACGTACCTGATCGGCGGGAACGGCGGGGAAATTGATGTTCGTCAGCGTGCCCGGCGTCCACGGCGTTGCCAGCAACGGCGCCAGCACGCGTGTCCCCCAGGCTTCGGCCGCCGCGAACGGCACGGCATCGCCCATGGCTTCCTTGGCATAGACCTGGCTCAGCGCGATCGAGCGAAATCCGGCCAAGGCCCCTTCCATCGCCGCCGAAACGGTGCCCGAATAGGTAACGTCCTCACCCAGATTGGCGCCGCGATTGACGCCCGAAAGCACCAGATCGGGTGGGCTGTCCTTCATGATCTCGGCCACCGCCATCATCACCGCATCGGTGGGCGTTCCCGTCACCGAGAACCGCTTGTCGCCATGCTTTCGCAGCCGCACCGGGCGGGTCAGCGTCAGCGAATGGCCCGCGCCTGACATTTCATCGGCCGGGGCGACGACGGTGATATCGTCCGAAATCGTCCGCGCGATGGCCTCCAGCACGGCAAGGCCGGGGGCGTGGATGCCATCGTCATTGGTGAGGAGAATACGCATCAGGCGGGCGTCAGCCTTTCGATTCCACCCATGTAGGGCTTGAGGGCGTCGGGAATGCGGACGGACCCATCGGCATCCTGGTAATTTTCAAGGATTGCAACCAGCGTGCGGCCAACCGCAAGCCCCGATCCGTTGAGCGTGTGCACGAAGCGCGTGCCCTTGGCATCACCGGCGGGCCGGAAGCGTGCGTTCATCCGCCGCCCCTGGAAATCACCGCAGTTGGAAACGCTGCTGATCTCGCGATACTTGCCCTGGCCGGGCAGCCAGACTTCAAGGTCGAACGTCTTGCGCGCGGTAAAGCCCATGTCGCCCGAACACAGCATCATGCGGCGATAGGGCAGCCCCAGCCGTTCGAGGATCATTTCGGCCGCGCGGACCATCCGGTCATGTTCGGCCTCCGATTGCTCGGGCGTAGAGATGGCGACCATCTCGACCTTGTCGAACTGGTGCTGGCGGATCATGCCGCGCGTGTCGCGGCCGGCCGCCCCTGCTTCCGAACGGAAACAGGGGGTGAGCGCGGTAAAGCGCAGCGGCAGTTGTGCCTCGTCCAATATCTGTTCGCGGACCAGATTGGTGAGGCTGATTTCGGCGGTTGAGATCAGCCAGCGGCCATCGGTCGTCTGGAACAGGTCTTCGCGGAACTTGGGCAACTGGCCGGTGCCGAACGCCGCCTCGTCGCGCACCATTAGCGGAGGCGCGACTTCGGTATAGCCGTTCACTTCGGTCTGCACGTCCAGCATGAACTGGCCGATCGCGCGGTTGAGCCGGGCAATGCCGCCTTTCAGTACCGCGAAACGTGCGCCGGAAATGGCGGCCGCGCTTTCGAAGTCAAGGCCAAGCGCGGGGCCGATATCTGCATGTTCCTGCGCGTCGAAATCGAAGGTGCCGGGTGTACCCCACTGGCCGACCTCGACATTCGCGTCCTCGTCGGCGCCTTCGGGCACCTCGTCTGCGGGGATGTTGGGCAGCGCGCCCAGGATCATATCCAGCGCGGCGGCGGTTTCCTGTTCTTCCGTCTCAAGGGCCGGCATCCGTTCCTTGATCGCGGCGACTTCGGCCATCAGCGCCGATGCGGTCGCTTCATCCTTTTTGGCTTTCGCTTGCCCGATCGCCTTCGACGCCTCGTTGCGGCGGGTCTGCATTCCCTGCAGTTCGGTGGCCAGTGTACGACGCTTTTCATCCAGCGCGAGTATTTCGGCGGAGTGCGGCGCAAGGCCCCGTCGTGCAAGGCCGGCATCGAAAGTGGCGGGATTGTCCCGGATGGCGCGTATATCGTGCATGGCCGGGGCTATGGCCCAAGCAGCGTTATGCGCGCAACCCCGCAGCCCTTCGCGCGTTGGCGGAAAGGTTCCACGCGAGACGGAGGGAAAGATGCGCGTTCCTTACAACAGCGTCGTTCTGGTTGCCGATGGACGCAAGATGTTGCTGCTGCGCAACGCCGGTGATGCGATCGACCCGCAGTTCGAGGTGATCAACGCCGCCGAACAACCGGATCGCGCGGATCGCGACCTGAAAAGCGACGCACCAGGCCGCGCGATGTCGGGCATTGGTTCGGCGCGCACCGCTTTTGAGGAAACCGATTATCATCAGCAGGAGGAAGATCGCTTCGCCGCAGATACCGCCGCGATGTTGACCCGGCATGCCATGGATAATCATTTCGACAATCTGATCGTGATCGCCCCACCGCGCACATTGGGCGCTTTGCGCAAACGCTACAGCCGGGATGCAAGCGATCGGCTGAAGGGGGAACTCGCCAAGGATCTGACCGGTCATTCGGTGGACGCGATAGGCCGTATCCTTCGTGCGACGGAATGAAAGGCGCGGGGCGGCTCACCCCTTTTAGGCCTCCATTCATCGCCTTGGCGTGGCCCGATCGCCCGCTTCTCGCGTTGTCTGGTCGAGACAGAAAGTGAAGGAGATGATTCTGATGCAGTTCAAAACCTGGTTTGCGGCCCCTGCGGCATTGGCTCTTTTTGCGGTGCCGGCGCTGGCGCAACAGCCCGCCGCACCTGCTGCGGCAGCCACGTCAACCAAGGCTGCGGCAGGCGCGACGGTTTATGACACGTCTGGCGACGTGGTTGGCTCGATCGAGGCTGTGAACGGCGATCTGGCCGTGCTTTCCACGGGGAAAAGTAAGGTTTCGATCCCGCTCAGCTCATTCGGCGTGGGTGAAAAAGGCCCAGTGCTGGCGATGACCCGCGATCAGATCGACGCGCAGGCCGGTGCTGCCAATGCTGAAGCGGCCGCTGCGGCGGAGGCCAAGAAGAAGGCCCAGCTGGTTGCCGGTGCCACCGTGAAGGACCCCGCTGGCGGTACGGTGGGCACGATCAAATCGGTCGACGCGCAATATGCGCTGGTGGACACCAGCAAGGTGCAGGTGCGCCTGCCGCTGACCGCCTTTGCGGCGAGTGAGGACGGCCCCGTGATCGGCATGACCAAGGCTGAACTCGATGCGCAGGCCGGCGCTGCCGCCGACGCGCCGGAAGGTGGCGCGAGCCGCTAAACCCGGATTCGGGTCGCATGATTGGGCCGTGCCGGGTTTCCGCCCGGCATGGCCCTTTTCTTTGGGGTCTGACTGGCGCCAGAACGGTCGTTATTCACACCAGTCGGTGCCGATCAGGTTCATGAAACCGCAACACGGCATCTGTTAGGGCGCGCGCTTGGCACAGGGTGTGTGGCCAGTGTGGCGTTCGTTCAACAATCGTATGAGATCGAAACGTCGCCGATTCCGCCGCTTGTGCCCGGTTATGGGGGTGGCTATAGCGCCCCGACGAATAATCCACCGCGGTAAACGTGGGCGGTAGCGGAGAACGTGATGGCGACGGCGCTTAATTCGACTCCCAATATCAGGACAGGATCCGAGCAGCGCGACGCACTCGATGCCGACTATCGTCCGTCCGTCGACGAAGAATTCATGAACGCGCAGCAGACGGCCTATTTCCGGCAGAAGCTGATCGATTGGAAAGAATCCATTCTGCGTGAAGCGCAGGGGACCTTGGCCCATCTGCAAACGGATTCGCTGCGGGAACCGGATGTTACCGATCGTGCGTCGAGCGAAACCGACTGGTCGATCGAACTGCGCACGCGTGATCGTCAGCGTAAGCTCATTTCCAAGATCGACGCTGCCCTGCGGCGGATCGAGGAAGGCGAGTATGGCTATTGCGAGGTGACGGGCGAACCGATCTCGCTGGCCCGCCTTGAAGCACGGCCGATCGCCACAATGACCGTGGAAGCGCAGGAACGGCACGAACGGCAGGAAAAGGTTTCCCGCGACGAATAGCGTCCGCCGCACCGTTAACCCATTCTCGGGCAATCGCTGCTTTTGCCGGTCGTAACCATGGCCGTGCTATAGTATGTTTGCGAAAGATAAGAGATTTCAAGGGTCGACGGTGGACGATAAGACCACTTTGGGCATTGACGATGACGGTTCGGCGCCTGTCATGCACGAGCGCAAGGAGCCGCGCGACAGCCTGTTCCTCCAGGCGGCGGTTACGCTGGGCGAAGCTGGGCCACTGCTGTTGCGCGTGCGCAACCTATCCGCCGGCGGCATGATGGTCGATTGTGATCAGGACTGTGCGAAGGGCGACCCCGTTGTCGCCGAATTGCGGGGCATCGGACGCGCGCGCGGGCGAATCGCCTGGCGGGCAAGCGGCCGCATCGGCATTGCGTTCGACGACCCCGTCGACCCTCTGCTGGCGCGTGTGCCGGTGAAAGCGGCTGTGCGGGCGCAGGACATGAGCACGGCTATGACAGAGCAGATGCGGCGCCCCGGGGTTCGCTCCAAATTCTGAGATAAGGTGTGATCGGCGATCCGACCGCATCGGGTTGGCCGATGGGCTGGCCTATCCATTTTTGCGGTGCCGCGATCTGGCGTCGCTGGCGTGTGGTTCGGTTGGCGGCCGTCGCTGCCCGATTCGCGGGCAGCGACCATTGCCGCGAAGCGCGTCAGATCTTGCGAAGCGCTTCCTTGATTCTCAGCTTTTGTTTTTTCAGCGTAGCGATCAGCGCGCTATCCGGTGCCGGCCGGTTATTTTCGGCGGCGATGCGGGCATCCAGCCCGGCATGCTTGGCGATCAATGCGGACGAATGGGTGTTCTCCATATGGATCCTCCTTTCCCGTTCCGATTGGGGGCAGGCCAGTAAATCACCGAATGGTGTGCTTGTAATCCCCTATTTCGGTCGATGCGGCAGGATGTGGCGCAGCGTGCGGCAGGATGCGTGCCATGCGTGCGCTTGAGCGGCGGCGCGTTCGCCGATAACGCTGGTCGGACATGTTTATATGACGGGAGTTTCGGGATGGAGACTATCGGCATCGACCGACAAATCGAGGTCCTGCGACAGGAGCATCGCGATCTCGATCTGGCGATCGAGGCGATGACGGAAACGCCCACCGCCGATCAGCTTGCGCTGGCCCGACTCAAGAAACGCAAGCTGCGTTTACGTGACGAGATCGCGCAGCTTGAGGATCAACTGATCCCCGACATCATCGCCTGACATGCGAACGGGGCGGCGCACATCCGTCCGCCACCCCGTTTCTGTATCGGCGCGTCGATCAGGCCGCGTCGTGCTCGTTTTCGATCGCTGGGACAGTGCCGTCGATAGCGATCCGGCGCGGTTTCTTATGTTCCGGCACCTCGCGGATGAGTTCGATGTTCAGCAATCCGTTTTCATAGCCTGCGTTGGTGACCCTGATGGTATCGGCCAGCTGGAAGCGGCGCTCGAACGCACGCTTGGCAATGCCACGGTGAAGAAATTCACGGGCGCCATTTTCGCTTCCGTCACCCGTGCGGCCGATCACGATCAGTACATTTTCCTGCACTGTCAGATCGAGTTCGTCGCGCGAAAAGCCGGCCACGGCCATGGAGATGCGATAGGCGCCGTCGCCAATCTTCTCGATATTATAGGGGGGGTACGCATCGCTTTCCCCTCGGGTCGCAAAATCCACGAGGCGGTTGAGGTTTTCAAAACCGATCGACGACCGGAGGAGCGGAGCAAAATCAACAGCACGCATAGCTCAATCCTTTGTTGGCATTGAGGGGTTCAGGCCCGCGGATCACCGCCGGGCCGGCCAGCGCTGTCCCCTGAAAGGGCAACGGCGCCAACGGTAGCGAGATAGGCGGGCAGAGCATCCTTTCAAGAGATTGGCTGCACCGTATCGGGACGGGTGTAGTGGCCGTTCACCCTTTTTACGGCTAGCCGGCGGAACTGGCTGTGGCATTAGGCGCGCATGCGGCACGAACCGGAAATTGATGGGCGCATGACGGCGCGAATGGTTGATTCGCTTTATCTCGAAGCGATGGTGCTGGCCGATGAGGTGCGCGCTTATTTCGACGAGCCGGGCCGGGCCGAGCGCGATTCCCTGGAACCCGTGATCCGGGTGAGTTTTTCCTGCGAGTCGCTGAAGGTGACGACCCGGCTGATGCACATCATCGCCTGGCTGCTCACCCGTCGCGCGGTCGAGGCGGGCGAACTGACGCCGGCGCAGGCGCGTGATCCGGGACGGCGGCTGGGCCGCGCGCAGGACAGCGATCTTTTGGTCATCGCCGAATTGCCGCTTACGGCGCGTACGCTGATCGCGGCGAGCCGCGATCTTTATGATCGCGTTGATCGGCTCGATCGCGAGATTTGCGATGTCACAGCCGTGCCCAGCCCCGCGCGGGGCCTGGTGGAGCGATTGCGCGAGGCGTTCTGACCCCGGCCTTCGCGATTACCGGAATCGTGCGTCCAGTTCGGCTTTGGCAGCGGCATATTCATTCTTGAGACGGGCAATTTGATTGCCGGCCGGCTCGATCGCATGGATCGCACCGATGCCCTGGCCGCAGCCCCAGATATCCCGCCATGCCTTGGCCGTGATCGATGCCCCGAAATCCATCGACTTGATATCGCCCTGGGGCAGATTTTCGGGGTCCAGCCCAGCCGCGAGGATCGAGCCGCGCAGATAATTGCCGTGAACCCCGGTGAAGAGGTCGGAATAAACGATGTCCGCCGCATGCCCATCGACGATGGCCTGCTTATAGGCATCGGTCGCCACACCTTCTGTCGAGGCAATGAAGGCTGAACCGATATAGGCAAGATCGGCACCCATCGCCTGCGCCGCAAGGATTGCGCGGCCGCTGGCGATGGCACCCGACAGGATCAGCGGCCCGGCAAACCAGTCGCGAATTTCCTGGATCAGCGCAAAGGGCGACAGGCGCCCGGCATGGCCACCCGCGCCTGCGGCCACCGCAATCAGGCCATCGGCGCCTTTTTCAATCGCCTTGCGGGCGAAACGATCGTCGATGATGTCATGAAGCGTGATGCCACCCCAGTCATGCACCGCATGGTTCAGATCTTCGCGCGCGCCAAGCGACGTGATGACGATCGGCACCTTCCATTTGGCGCAGGTTTCGACGTCGGCATCGAGCCGTGCGTTGGACTTATGGACGATCTGGTTGACGGCAAACGGGGCCGACGGGCTTTCGGGATGGTCGCGGTCCCACGCTGCCAGTTCCTCGGTAATCCGATGCAGCCATTCGTCGAGTTCGCTTTGCGGCCGGGCGTTGAGCGCCGGGAACGAACCGACAATCCCCGCCTTGCACTGCGCGATCACGAGATCGACGCCGGAGACAATGAACATGGGCGACGCGATGACCGGGAGTGAAAGCCGGTCGAAGATGGCTGGCAAAGTCATGCCCATTTCTTACCGCAACCCAAGCTTTCGTCCAGTGGGACCAATTCAGCATGCGGCTGTTTCGAACGATTTGTCATCGCTGCAAAATTCGGCGCAGGCCATGACGTAGCGTCAAAAGTATAAAATGCTGGCGCGGTGGCGGTGAATAAAGTCCATCCGGCCGGTGCGGGTCTGTACTCAGTCCTGCCGCGTGGCGGCGAAGCGGAAGTCGATCGCGACATGGCCTGCGATCCTGTCGGTATCCGCCCACTCTCCGGTGCCTACGCCGAAGGCAGATCGGTCGATTGCGGTATGGCCGTTCACTTCGGCGCGCTTGCCCTTGATGGTCAAGTTGAAGTCCAATGCCAGCGGCTGATCGATACCCTTCAGCGTCAATATGCCGGTTGCGCGATATCGGTCGGAGCCTCTGGGTTTGACGCTGGTCGACCGGAAGGTCGCGGCGGCATGGCTGGCGGTTGCCAGGAAGGCTTCGCCGCGCAGCGTTTCATCGCGCATGGCATCGGCGGTGGCGGCGGATGCCATGTCGATGGTGATGCGAATATCGGTTTTATCGAGCGCATCCGGATCGAACCGGATCGTGCCGTCCCACCGCGTGAAACGGCCGACGACCGGGGATCCGGTGAACATTGCGGTGAAACCCAGATGGCCGCCCGGCACGATGGTCCATTTCGCAGGCGAGGATTGTTCCGGTTCCGTAACAACAAGGCTGGCGTCGCTTGAGGCCTTCACGGCGTCATTGGCGGCCGGTTCGGCGGGTTTCGGGGGTGTGGGGGGCGGGGGCATGACGGCAGCACCGGCCGGCGCTGCTTTCGCGGCCGGATCACCGTAAAAGCGCATCTTGCCACCATAAACGAACGCGGTGCCAATCAAAGCCAGCGCCAGCCCATATGCCAACGCACTGCCCCCCGGCGAAAGCCGTATCGGTGCGGCGGGCAGCATCCGTTCGATCAGGGGCTGGCGCAACAACCATTGGTGGCGAAGCGCGCCGGCGACATGAAGGAGGACCAGAGCAATGCCGATCCATGTCAAAGCGCTGTGTGCGGCTTCTGCCGCTTCATGAGCGCTGCCGCGAATCGCGCCATCGAATCCGGGAATATGCGGCCAGGGCAGGGCACCATACAGCATGGTTGGCACGGGGATTCGCGATGTCGATACCAGTAGCCAACCGGTAATTGGCCCCCCGATCATGAAAATATAGAGGCCATGGTGCACGATGCCGGCCATTCGCTTTGCCCAGGGATGATCGGCGTGTGGGGCGGGGTGCGGTTTCCACCAGCGAATGGCAAGCCGGGCGATGCTCAACAGAAGGATCGTGATGCCGATTGATTTGTGCAACTGGAATGCCGCAAATTTCCCGGTGGTTAGTGTCAGTGTTTCCAGTTGCCAGCCGAGCGCGATCTGGAATGCGAGAATCGCAGCAAGTGCCCAGTGGAGCACGATTGCGGCATGTGAATAGCGTGCCGGTCCCATCCGTTGACTGGCTAATACCCAAAGCATGATGTGTCGATGGTCACAGCAACGGTATCCGACCTGCGGTTAGAAACAATATTAGATTAGGCAGCCTCGGCGCGCAGGCGTAGGGCTGATTGGGCGATGCCCGTGGGGGATTCAATCTGTCATGTCCGGTCACGACCAAAGTAGCGTAGCGCCCGCGCCCAGTTGGAGCGAGGCGATGTTCAACGGTGCGTTTCATTCTGCGGTGATCGGCATCGCGCTGGTTGGCGTGGACGGGGAACTGAAGCGGGTGAACCCGTCATTTGCTCGGCTGTTGGGCTATCCGGCCGATGAACTGCTGGGGCTGCGTTTCCAGACGGTGACGCATCCCGATGATCTGTCCGCGGATGTCGATCTGTTCGAGGCCGTCAAGCGCGGTGAGATTGATCATTACCGCCTTGAAAAGCGGTATATCCGCAAATCCGGCGACACGGCTCACGGCATGCTGAGCGTATCCGTCGTTCGCGACGAGGCAGGCGCGCCGGAATTGTTTATTGCCCAGGTCGAGGACATTTCGGTCCAAAAATCGGCCGAACGATCGGCACGCGATGAAGCTGCCCGGCTGGCACTGGCGCTTGAGGTGCTCGATGGCGGCCCTTGGGAATATGATATTCTTGGCAGCCGGTTTGCAATGTCGCCTTATTTTATCCGGTTCGTCTGCGGTGAAGGCCAGCGGGGCCTTAGCTTTGACGAATTCGGCGAGCGCGTTCACCCCGACGATCGTTCAACGCTGGACATGGATGGGCTGATCACCGGGCGTACCGAACGTGCCGTGGTCCATGTGCGCGTCCGCATCCACAGCGGGGAATATCGGTGGATGCGTGTTTCCTGCAAATTGCTGCGCGACGCGACGGGGCGGCCCGAGACGATCGTCGGCATTTCCATCGATATTTCCGACGAACGGAACCGGCAGGCGCGGTTGCAGGCGGAGGCCGAAAGCGATCCGCTGACGGCGTTGCTGAACCGGCGCGGCTTCGAACGACGGGCGGGTCGGGCGGGCGCCACATGGCATGGCGCGGCTGTCATCGACCTCGATCATTTCAAGGCGATCAACGATCGCCATGGCCATGCCGCCGGGGATGCCGTGTTGCGTGAAGCCGCGCGCCGGATTGCTGAAATGGCCCGGCCAGGTGATGTGGTGGCCCGGTTTGGCGGTGACGAATTTGTCATCCTGCTCGCGGCCGAAGGGCTAGGCGATTGCCACGCTTTCGCCGATCGCATGCTGGCCTTGCTCGAAAAACCCTATGTCCTGGCAGAGGGGGCTTTCAGCATTAGCGCCAGCATCGGCGTGGCGCCGCGCAACCATGACGAGGAAGCGATAGAGGGCCTCCTCGTCCGTGCCGATGCCGCGCTTTATGAAGCCAAGCGCGCCGGCCGCGCTGTCTGGCGGCTGGCGGCCTGACGCGTCATCCGGCTGCCTGTGCTTTTTCGGAATCGGCGGCGCGCGCCGTTTCGATCTCAGCTTCCCGAAGCACGTTGCGCTGGATCTTTCCGGTTGCGGTCTTGGGCAGTTCGCCAGCGATGCGAATGATCCGCGGCACCTTATAGGCGGCCAGATTTTCGCGGCAGTGCGCGATCAGCTCGGCTTCGTCGGCGATGCTCCCCGCGCGCAATGATACATGGGCGATCACGGTTTCGCCGCGATAGGCGTCGGGCGCGCCGACAACCGCAGCTTCGCGCACCGCCGGATGGGCGTGGAGCGCGTCCTCGACCTCGCGGGGCCATACCTTGAAGCCTGACGCGATGATGCAATCCTTCTTGCGGTCGACAAGGTAGAACCAGCCGGCTGCATCCATGAAGCCGACATCGCCCGATCGCATCCAGCCATCATGCAGCGCAGCCTTGGTTTCAGCGGGTTTGTTCCAATAGCCGACCATGACTTGCGGGCCGCGCATCCAGATTTCACCGGCTTCGCCGACAGGAGCCGGCTTGCCCGTGTCGTCGACGATCATCGCTTCGGTGCCGATATAGGGAATGCCAACGGACAGCGCGCCGGATTCCGGGTCGACTGGAAGATCCCTTCCGATCGGGCCGCTATGCGTGACGGAGGCCGTTTCGGTCATGCCGTAGGCGCTATAGAGTTTGTGGCCGATGCGATCGGCGATCGACTGCCGCAATGCGGGCGCGATCGGTGCGCCGCCGGAATCCACGCGATGGAAGCTGGCGAAATCGGCCGGTGAAATATCCGGCAGGCTGGCGAGCGCGTTGAATGCGGTGACGGCGCCGATCGTCCATGTCGGCCGTTCGCGGCGGATCGTTTCGATGGCGCGGGCGGGATCGAAACGACCGAACAGGATGAGGGAGGCGCGCGCGACTATGGCCATCGTCAGATGGGCGACGAAGCCCGTGATGTGAAACAGCGGGGCGATGCCGAGGATGCGGGATTGCGGGTCGATGCCGTACCATAGGGCCATCGCTTCGCTGTTGCTGGCAAGGGCGGCATGGTTGAGCATGGCGGCCTTCGGCGCACCGGTGGTACCCGATGTGTACAACATCAGGCCGAGTTCGTCGGATGCGATGGTGATCGCCGGCGGGGCGGGCGCGTTTTCAGCCATCGCGGCAGCGAAAGATCCGGCTATGCTCGGATCGTCGCGGCCATCGTCGGGTACCGTGAGCAATGGGCAATCGTCGCCTGCGATGGCGATGGCTTCGCGCACGGTGTCGGCGTGGCTGTCATGACAGATTAGCAGCGTGGGGCGGCTGTCATCCAGCTGGCGGGCGATTTCAGCCGCGCGATACATCGGGTTGCCTGGCACCGGGATCGCGCCAAGTTTCCACGCAGCGATGGTCGCGATGGCGAAAGCGGGCACATTCTGCAGGATGATGACGATGCGATCGCCGCGGGAAACGCCGTGCGCCGCGGCCCAGCCTGCCAGCCTGTCGCTCGCGGCGTCAAGTTCGGCGTAACTAAGGTTGCTGCTGGAAAAGCGGATCGCGATCTGGTCCCCCGCCGTCGCCACGGCCGTGCGCAATGCGCTCAGCATGTCGTTAAATTCTGGCGAAATTTCATGCGGTTGCCGTTCAGGGAACAGCGAAAGCCATGGCTTCGCCGCATAGGGGTTCGCGGTCATCCTCAACTCCATTTATTTTGCTGGCAGCATCGCGCGCGCGAATCGCCCCGGCAATATCCAAATGGATAGGGTGCCCATCTTTTTGCGCAGGTTTCACCTGTTTCGATTCTGCGCTATGAAAGGTGAAACCATTTTCCAGAAATAGGTGAAACCGTGGCGGATTCGACGATCGGCGTGAAGGTGAGCGAAGAGCTGCGGCAGCGCCTGAAGCAGGCGGCCAGCGCGATCGGCCACACCCCGCACTGGCTGGCGAAGAAATCGCTGATTGCGGCGATCGAACGGATCGAACGCGGGGATCATGGCATTGCGGCCGACGCGCTGGCCGGGGAAGATGGCGAAATGTCGCCCGTCGCCGAGGCTGAAGTGTCGCCGGCGCCGTTCATGCATTTCGCGCAGAATGTGCAACCGCAAGGATCGCTGCGCGCGCGGATCACATCGGCCTATCGCCTGCCCGAACGCGAATGCCTGCCCTATCTGCTCGCCGAAGCGACATTGACGGCCGATCAGCAGGCCGAGGCGACGGCGATCGCGACAAACCTTGTCGCGGGCCTGCGCGCCAAGGGGCAGGGCGGCGGCGTCGAAGGGCTGATCCAGGAATATTCGCTGTCGAGCCAGGAGGGCGTGGCGCTGATGTGCCTGGCCGAAGCGCTGCTGCGCATCCCTGACCGCGCGACGCGTGACGCGCTGATCCGTGACAAGATATCGACGGGCGATTGGCAATCGCATGTCGGGCGCAGCCCGTCGCTGTTCGTCAACGCCGCCACCTGGGGGCTGGTCGTCACCGGCAAGCTGACGTCAACGGCGAGCGAGAAGAGCCTGACATCGGCGCTGACCAAGCTGATCGGGCGGGGTGGTGAACCCGTGATCCGCAAGGGCGTCGACATGGCGATGCGGATGATGGGCGAACAGTTCGTCACCGGCCAGGATATTGGCGAGGCGCTGGCCAACGCCCGCACGATGGAGGCCAAGGGTTTCCGCTATTCTTACGACATGTTGGGCGAAGCGGCGACCACGGCGGCGGATGCCGCGCGCTATTATGCCGATTACGAACAGGCGATCCATGCGATCGGCAAGGCATCGGGCGGACGCGGCATTTATGAAGGGCCGGGCATTTCGGTGAAGCTGTCGGCACTTCACCCGCGATATGCGCGCGCGCAGGCCGAACGGGTGATGGCCGAACTGTTCCCGCGGCTGAAGGCGCTCGTCCTCCTCGCGCGGGGCTATGATATCGGGGTCAACATCGATGCCGAAGAGGCCGATCGCCTCGAATTGTCCCTCGATCTGCTGGAAGCGCTGTGCGCCGCGCCCGAACTGAAGGGGTGGAACGGCATCGGTTTCGTCATTCAGGCTTATTCCAAGCGTTGCCCCTATGTGATCGATCATGTGATCGATCTGGCGCGGCGGAGCAACCGGCGGCTGATGGTGCGGCTGGTGAAGGGCGCCTATTGGGACAGCGAAATCAAGCGCGCGCAGGTCGATGGGCTGGAGGATTTTCCCGTCTTCACCCGCAAGGTGCATACCGACGTGTCCTATCTGGCCTGCGCGCGCAAGTTGCTGGCCGCGCCCGATGCGGTGTTCCCGCAATTCGCGACGCACAACGCCCGGACACTTGCCAGCATCATGGCGATGGCCGGCGGCAATTATTATGCGGGGCAATATGAGTTCCAGTGCCTGCACGGCATGGGCGAACCGCTGTACGAACAGGTTGTCGGCCAGGAAAATCTGGGCCGCCCATGCCGTATCTACGCCCCAGTCGGCACGCACGAAACCTTGCTGGCCTATCTCGTCCGTCGCCTGCTGGAAAATGGCGCCAACAGTTCGTTCGTCAACCAGATCGGCAATGACGACATTCCGGTCGCAACCCTCGTGGCCGATCCGGTGGAGGCTGCGCGCAAGATCGTGCCGCTGGGTTCTTCCCACCCCGCGATCCGCAGTCCGCGCGATATTTATGGGCCTTCGCGGCTGAATTCCGCCGGACTGGATCTGGTCAATGAACAGCGCCTTGCATCGCTGTCGGCGGCGTTGCTTGCCAGTGTAACCACCGAATGGCGGGCGCAGCCGGCGGACGAAGGCGGGCTGGAACGGCCGGTTCATAATCCGGCCGATCGGCGGGATGTGGTTGGCACGGTATGGGATTGCACGGCCGTGATGGTCGATGCGAGCCTTGCCCGTGCGGCGCGCGAACAGACGGTATGGGGCGCAACGCCGGCGGCCGATCGTGCGGCCTGCCTGCGCCGCGCTGCCGATTTGATGGAAGCGCGGATGCCCGTGCTGCTGGGGCTGATCGTCCGCGAAGCGGGCAAATCATTGCCCAACGCCATTTCCGAAGTCCGCGAAGCGGTCGATTTTCTGCGTTATTATGCCGATGCCGTGCAGGGTTTCGCCGCCGACACGCACCGCCCGCTTGGCCCTGTTGCCTGCATCAGCCCGTGGAATTTCCCGCTGGCGATCTTCACCGGTCAGGTTTCGGCGGCGCTGGCGGCGGGCAACACCGTGCTGGCCAAGCCGGCTGAGGAAACGCCGCTGATCGCGGCAGAAGCTGTCCGCCTGCTGCATGAAGCCGGGGTGCCCGCCGATGCGCTGCAACTCGTGACGGGCGCTGGTGAAGTGGGCGCGCTGCTCACCGGCGATCCGCGCGTGCGCGGCGTGGTGTTCACCGGATCGACCGAAGTGGCGCGGATCATCCAGCACACGTTGGCAAAGCGCGTCACGACGGAAGGCCATGCCGTGCCGTTGATCGCCGAAACGGGCGGCATGAACGCGCTGATCGTCGACAGTTCGGCATTGGCGGAACAGGTGGTGGGCGATGTGATCGCGTCAGCCTTCGACAGTGCGGGCCAGCGTTGTTCGGCGCTGCGCATCCTGTGCATTCAGGAAGATGTGGCCGATCGCACGCTGGAAATGCTGTGGGGCGCAATGAACGAACTGGCGGTCGGCAATCCCGATCGCCTGTCGATCGATGTCGGCCCCGTCATTACCGCCGAAGCGCGAGATCGCATCTTGGCGCATGTCGATGCGATGGCAGCCCGGGGCCATAAGGTGCGCAGGCTCGATCTGCCGACGGAAACCCGCCACGGCACCTTCGTCGCGCCGACGATGATCGAGATCGATGCGATCGCGGACGTCGAACAGGAAGTGTTCGGCCCCGTCCTCCACGTCCTGCGTTATGCGCGCGAGGATCGGGATGCTGTGATGGATGCGGTGAATGCCAGCGGCTACGGCCTCACCTTCGGCATTCATTCGCGCATCGATGAAGTGATCGCCCGGCTGTCGCAGGCGAGCCATGCCGGCAATGTCTATGTGAACCGTAACATCATCGGCGCTGTCGTCGGCGTGCAGCCATTTGGCGGGCAGGGGCTTTCGGGTACCGGGCCGAAGGCGGGCGGACCGCTTTACGTGCCGCGCTTGCTGGCCAGCCGGCCGGCGGCGGATAAGCCGGGGCTGGTGGCGGATGATGCCCAGCGCGCGCCATTCCTGGCCTATGTGGATTGGCTGCGCGATACCGGCCATGGCGAGGCCCTGTTCGCGTGCAAGGCACAGGCGGTGGGCGTGCCATTGGGGGCAGTGGCCGAACTTCCGGGGCCGGTGGGCGAGCGCAACCTTTATCGTCTTGATCCGCGTGGACGCATCGCGCTGTTGCCGTCGACGACGACCGGGCTGCTCGTGCAGTTCGGCGCGGCGCTTGCGACCGGCAATGACGTGCTGGTCGAAGCAGAGCATCCGGCGCTTGCGGTCCTCGATGGTCTGCCACCCGCATTGGCTGCGCGCATTCACCGCAGCCGCGACTGGTGTGGCACAGCCGATCTGGGCGGCGTTTTATTCGAAGGCGACGCCGACACGTTGGTCGCGGTGAATATAGCGGTGGCCGAACGGCCGGGACGGATCGTCACGGTGCAAGGTGCTACCGCGGCTGATCTCGCGTCCGGCCGCGCGGGTTACAACCTCGATCTGTTGCTCGAGGAAAAGGTGATCAGCACCAACACCGCAGCCGCTGGCGGCAATGCGACGTTGATGGCGATCGGGTAAGCAAAGCTACTGACACAAACTCAAACTATCGGGAGGTGGCGGGCGGCCTCATCCGTCCTGCCACCCCCCACCCAAAGCGCGGAACAGATCGACCTGGGTGGTGACGATGCGGGCGTCGGCTTCCGCCAGCGCCGCCTGCGTTTCGGCAAAGGTGCGTTCGGCATCGAGCACGATCAGAAAATCGACCCGGCCTTCGCGCTGCTGGGCGCGGGCGATGCGGGCGGCAATTTCCGCCTGATCGCGTGCCGATTGCAGCGCGGTGCGTTGATCGAGCGCATGGCCATAAGCCGATAGCGCGGTTTCGGTTTCCTCCAGCGCGCGCAGCACGGTGCCGTCGAAGCTGGCGAGCGCGCCCTGCGCTTCGGCTTCGGCGCCCTGAATGCGTGCCCGGGTGGCTTCCTGATTGGGGAAGTTCCAGCTCACCAATCCGCCCAACAGCCAGCCGAGCGGCCCTGCGCCGAAAATGTTGCCGAAGCCGGTGCTGGTCGACGTCACCGATCCGCCCAGCGTGATGCGCGGATAAAGATCGGCGGTCGCGACCCCGATTCTCGCGGTCTGCGCTGCCAGCCGTCGTTCGGCCGCGCGCACGTCCGGGCGACGGGCGAGCAAGGCCGCGCCATCCCCCACCGGGATCGGCTTTTCCAGACGCAACGTGGTGCCGCGCGCCTGCGCGTCTGCGGGCAGTTCGCTCGGTGGCCGGCCGGTCAAGGTCGCCAGCCGGAAACGGGCGGCATCGCGCTGGGCGGCCAGCGGCGGAATCAGCGCCTTTTGCTGATCGCGTAATGCCAGCGCGCGCGCGACATCCAGCTTGGTGCCACGTCCGGCTTCGAACCGCTTTGTGGTGAGCGTCGCGGTTTGATCGATCAGTGCGACGATATGTTCGGCAACGCCCAGCCGTTCGGTCGCCGAATTGAGATCGGCATAGGCCCGCGCGGTTTCGGCGGCCACCGTTACGCGCACCGCATCGCGGGTGGCTTCCGCTTCCGCCAGATCGGCGCGCGCGGCTTCGACATTGCGGCTGACGCGGCCGAACAGGTCGATCTCATACGCGATATCCAGCCCGCCATTGACCTGCCAGTCCTCCCGGCTTGCACCGGGGCTGCGCTGGCTGGCGGGCAGCCGGCCATAATCGGCGCCCGCACCGATATTGGTCTGCGGCAGCCGATCGCTTTTGGTGCCGCGCAGCGATGCGCGGGCCTTGGCGATGTTGGCCATGGCAACGGCGACGTCCTTGTTGTTCGCCAGCGCGTCTTCGACCAGCCGGTCCAGAACGGGATCGTCGTAGAGCCGCCACCAGCGGCCGGCGATCGCGGCGTCGCCCGTCACCGCGACGGGCTGGCTGACGAAGGCGCCTTGCGCAGGTGGTGCCGGGATCGGGGCGACATAATCAGGCCCCACGCCGCAGCCGGCAAGCGCAAGCGCTGCGAGGCTGGAGAAAGCGAGTGTATGGAGACGATGCATGTCCGTCCTCCTCATTCGGCAGGTTGCAGGGTGGGTTCGGCGGTGGTTTCCGGCTTCCGGCGGCCAAGCCGGTCGCCGAGTGCACGCGCCACGACATAGAAAACGGGGGTGAAGATCAGTCCGAAGCCGGTGACACCCAGCATCCCGAAGAACACCGCCGTTCCCAGCGCCTGACGCAGTTCCGCGCCCGGCCCCGATGCGATCACCAGCGGCAACACGCCGAGGATGAAGGCAAAGCTGGTCATCAGGATCGGCCGCAACCGCGTTTCGGCCGCCTGCACCGCCGCGTCGATCACGCTCCGGCCCGCTTCTTCCGCCTGCTTGGCGAATTCGACGATCAGGATCGCATTCTTGGCGGCCAGCGCGATCAGCACGACGAGGCCGATCTGCGTCAGGATATTATTGTCCATTCCCCGCAGGTTCACGCCGGTCAGTGCGGCCAGCAGCGTCATCGGTACGATCATGACGATCGCCAGCGGCAGCACCAGACTTTCGAACTGGGCGGCCAGCACGAGGAAGACGAACACCACGGCCAGCGCAAACACGATCGCGGCGGTGTTGCCGGCGGCGCGCTGTTGATAGGCCATGCCGGTCCATTCCGCGCCGTAGCCGGCAGGAAGGGCCTTGGCCGAAGCCTGTTCCATCGCGTCGAGCGCCTGGCCGGTGGAATAGCCGGGTGCATTTTCGCCTTCGACCTCGATCGCGGGATAAAGGTTGTAGCGGGTGACGCGATAGGGGCCGGTCTTGTCCTCGAAGTTGGTGACAGCGCCCACCGGCACCATCGCGCCGGAATTGGATCGGGTCTTCAGGTTGGCGATATCGGCGACGGTGGCCCGCGACGATCCTTCCGCCTGTGCGGTCACGCGATAGGTGCGGCCGAGCAGGTTGAAATCATTCACGAAGGCCGATCCCAGATAGACTTGGAGCGCTTCGAACACCCGCGCCGGGGCGACGCCGAGCATATCGGCCTTGGCGCGATCGATATCGGCGTAGATGCGCGGCGCCGGCGCATCGAGCTTGGTGTGGACGGCGAACAGCCCCGGTGTCTTGTTGCCTTCGCCAATCACGCCGCCGGTGGTTTTGTAGAGTTCCACAAAGCCCTGGCCGCTCTTGTCCTGCACCATCATCGAAAAGCCGCCGGCGGTGCCGATGCCACGGATCAGCGGCGGCGGCACGATGAAGATGCCCGCACCGTTGAATTCCGCGGCTGCCGCGCGCAGGTCCTGCGCGATCTTGTCGCCGGTCAGGCCCAGCTTTTGCCGTTCATCGAACGGCTTCAGCACGATGAAGCTGGCCGCCGAATTGGATGCAAGCGTCGATGATGGACCGTCGAAACCGGCGAACATCACCGCGCCTTCGGTGCCCGGCACCTTGAGCAGGCGCTGGACGACCGTGCGCATCATCGCGTCGGTGCGTTCCAGCGACGCACCCGGCGGCAGGCGCATGGCGGCAAGATAATAGCCCTGGTCCTGCGCGGGGACGAAGCCGGCGGGCGTTGCCCAGAACACGACACCGGTCAGCCCGATCAACCCGGCATAGATTGTCAGCATCTTCTTGGGCGCGCTTACCATCCGGCGGACCAGCGCACCGTAAGCCACCGACATCCTGTCGAAGCCGCGGTTGAACGCATCACCGGCACGCGCGGCAATCCCCTGCCAGCCATGGGTCGGCTTGTGATGGCCGCTCTTGAGCAGACGGGCGGCGAGCGCGGGTGAAAGCGTCAGCGACAGAACCAGCGAGATCGCGGTCGCAGTCGATATCGTTACCGCGAACTGGCGGTAGAACTGGCCGGAAATGCCGTCGATGAACAGGGTCGGCACGAACACGGCCAGCAGCACGAGCACGATCGCGACCAGCGCGGTCGACACCTCGTCCATCGACCGGCGCGAGGCTTCGAGCGGAGACAGGCCGTTGGCGATGTTGCGTTCGACATTTTCCACGACGACGATCGCGTCGTCGACGACGATGCCGATCGCCAGCACCAGCCCGAACAGCGACAGGTTGTTGAGCGAGTAACCGAGTGCCGCGAGCACGGCGAAGGTGCCGATCAGCGAAACCGGGATGGCGAGCACCGGGATGATCGCCGCGCGCCAGCTTTGCAAGAAGACGAGGATGACGATGACGACCAGGATCACCGCTTCGATCAGCGTTTCGTTCACCGCCTCGATCGATTTCTCGATGAACTCGGTCGGATTGTAAACGGACTTATATTCCAGCCCCTTGGGGAAGGATTGGGACAATTCCCGCATGGCGCCGCGAACTTCCTCGGCGGCGGCAAGGGCGTTGGATCCGGGGCGTTGGAACACGCCGATATGCACGGCCGGCTGGCCGGTCAGATAGGCGTTGACGCTGTAATCTTCGGCGCCCAGTTCCACCCGCGCGACATCCGACAAACGTGTCTGACGGCCCTCGGCATCGGTTTTGATGACGATGTTGGCGAACTGTTCCGGCTGGTTGAGACGGCCCAGCGTTTCGACGCCGACCTGGAAGGCGGCACCCGTATTATAAGGCGGCTGGCCCACCGCACCGGCGGCGACCTGCACGTTCTGCGCGCGCAATGCGGCCACGATTTCGCCGGCGGTCATGTTGCGGGCGGCCGCCTTGCCGGGGTCGATCCAGATGCGCATGCCATAATCGCGCGCGCCAAAGATGCGCACGTCGCCCACGCCCTCGATCCGGCTTAGCCGATCGCGGATCCGGGTCAGCGCATAGTTGGACATATAGGCCTGATCCAGCGACCCATCCGGCGAGATCAGGTTGACCACCATCAGGAAGTCCGGCGATGCCTTGCGCGTGACGACACCCAGCCTGCGCACCTCTTCCGGCAGGCGCGGTTCGGCAAGCGACACGCGGTTCTGCACCAGCACCTGTGCGTCATCGAGGTTGGTGCCGAGCTTGAAGGTGACGGTCACCGTCAACCGGCCATCGCCGGTCGATTGGCTCGACATGTAGAGCATGTTGTCGACGCCGTTGATTTCCTGCTCCAAGGGAGCCGCAACCGTATCGGCGACCGTTTCGGCGTTCGCACCGGGATAGGTTGCGTTCACCGTCACGGTGGGTGGAACGACTTCGGGATATTGCGAGATCGGCAGCGCGAAATAGGCGATGGCGCCGATGATCGTGATGATCACCGCGATGACGCCGGCGAAGATCGGCCGGTCGATGAAGATGCGGGAGAGGCGCATGGAATGGCTTCCTCGAACTGCTTGTTTCAATTCCGCTCGTGTCGGGCACAGTCGGGACTTGGCCCCCGGCCATATGCGGCGGGGGCGTCATGGTCCGACGGGCGTGTCGACCAATTCGAACCCCGCCCGGCTGGGCGGGGGACTGAATCTAGCGTGCGGCGAAGGTTGCCTGTGACGGCGGCGGCGCGATCGTGGGGGCGGTCGGTGCGGTCTTGGTCGCTTCGATCTTGCCGCCCACGGCCTGCACAGGCTTGCCGGGCTGGGCCATCTGCACGCCGCTGATGATGATCCGGTCCTTGGGGTCGATGCCGCTGCGGATGATGCGCAACCCATCCACCACCGCGCCCAGTTCCACGGGTTTGGCGGCCACGATGTTATCGGCCTGGATGACCATCACCACCTTGCGGGCCTGATCGCTCACCACCGCGCTATCGGGCACCAGCACCGCCGGGCGGGCGCCGCCGCCGGAAAGGCGCATGTTGCCGAACATGCCGGGGGCCAGAAAATGATCAGGATTGGCGATCACCGCACGGCCGCGGATCGTGCCCGAATTGGGATCGATGCCGTTGTCGGTAAAGTCGATCCGGCCGTTCCAGCGATAGCCGGCCTCATCCTGAAGCTTTACCTGTACGGTCGTTTCCCTGGTCCCGGTCTGGGCCTGGCGTTGCGCCTTCAGATACAGCGCTTCCGATCCGTCGAAGGTGAAATAGATTGGGTCGAGCGCGTAGACGGTCGTCAGCAAGGTCGCCGATCCTGCGCTGTCACCGGCGACAAGGTTGCCGATATCAGCGCGGCGATCCGACACGCGGCCCGAAATCGGTGCACGCACCTGCGTGAATTCCACGTCGAGCGCACGGGTGCGGACAGCGGCCTGGGCGGCTGCGACCGCAGCGTCCGCCGAACGCACGGCGGCGCGCAGGCTGTCGATTTCCTCGGCGGAAACCGCTTCATCCTTGATCAGCCGTTCGGCGCGGGCCAGTTCGCTGCGGGCAAGCACCGCGGCCGTGCGCGCCGATGCGGCGCGCGCCTGCGCTTCGGCCAAGGCGGCGGTAAAGGGGCGGGGATCGATCGTGAAGAGGAGTTGTCCCTTCTGCACAAGCTGGCCGTCCTTGAAGTGGATGCCGGTCAAGGCGCCAGACACGCGCGGTCGAATCTCGACCGACTGGCTGGCGGCAAACCGACCAACATAATCGTCCCATTCGGTAACGTCGCGGACGATGGGTGTGGCCACGGTGACGGTGGGGGCCGGTGGCGCATCGGCGGCGGCCGGGGCGCCACCGAGCAGGAAGTGGCTGATCCCGAGAAGGGCGGCCACCGGCAGGCCGATCAGCGCAGCTGTCCGCGTGCGTGACCGTGTCGCGCGAACGGGCGGGATGGCGGCGGCGGCGGCATCGGCGGGAACCGGCGTCACTTCCGCGAGATCGGGGGCGAAATTCTCGTTGCGGGCGTCATAAGTCATGCGAGGCTCCCTTGGCGCGCGCTGGGCCGGGCATCGTCGATCAGCGACAGCAGCACATCCGCCTGGAACGCGCTGAAGCCTGCCGCGACGAGGCGGGCGATTTCGGAAGGGTTGATGAGGTGCCGCCGCAGCCGGGCCAGGACCGCGAAGCGGCGCAGCGTTTCGAGGCGTGCATTGGCAAGAGGACGGGGCGCTTCGATACCGAAAAGGCGATGGCGCATCCGCTGCCACCAGCTATCCGGCGCAAGGCTGGCTACATTGTCCCGACGGGCGAGTGCGATGACCGACCATTCGGCGCGGTCGAACAGGTTGAACGCCCGGCTCGCTACGACAGGCGGTGCAGCGGCGACCCCTGTCGCGGTAAAATCCATGAAGGCCATCGTTTGTCTCCCTGCGGTGCGGGGCTGTGCCCCGTCGCCGCTGCCGGCCATGAACAGGCCGGCAAATTCCCATGGCCGGCAAGATATTGCGCCGCAGCGTACGGGTCATTTCAGACATAGGTATGTCGGGAAATGCGATGGTTTAACCTGATCATACGAAGGTTTATGTTGAAGGCCGTCCAATCGATTCCAATGGCTGGTTTTCGGGCTGAAACGCCTGCTTGCCGATCGGGGGTGGGGCAGCCTAAAGCGGAATGGAACAGGAACAGGGGACAAGCCGGCATGAGCGATACAGCCATCGTTCACATCGTCGAGGATGATGAATCGCTGCGTGCGTCGCTCGATAGCCTGTTGCGTTCGGTGGGGCTTGCCACGCGAATGTATGGATCGGCGCGGGCCTTCATGGATGCGGATCGGCCCGATGCGCCCGGCTGCCTTGTGCTGGACATCCGCCTGCCAGGGATGAGCGGGCTGGATTTCCAGGCCCAGCTTGCCGATTCGGGGGTTCATCTGCCGGTGATCCTGATGACGGGCTTTGGCGATATTCCGATGTCCGTCAGGGGGATGAAGGCCGGCGCGGTGGATTTCCTCACCAAGCCATTTCGCGATCAGGACATGCTGGACGCGGTCGCCACCGCGATTGAGCGGGATCAGGCGCGGCGTGCTGCGGAGGATGGCGCGGCAGATCTGCTTGGGCTGTTTCAGACGTTATCGCCGCGCGAACGGCAGGTGATGGCGCTGGTGACGGCGGGAAAAATGAACAAGCAGGTGGCCGGTGATCTCAATCTCAGTGAGATCACGGTGAAGATTCATCGGGGCCACGCCATGCGCAAGATGGGCGCGCGGTCGCTGGCGGATCTTGTTCGCATGGCCGAAGCATTGCGTCTCCGGTCCGATGGCAGCACCGATCGACAAACCTGAGTATGATTTCCATTGACGGGGCAATTACCCATATCAAGATCAATCGGGTGGTAGGCGCATGATATGCGCAGACCGCTAGCGGTGAGGATGCCTGATGTGAGGAATGCCAAGTCCCTGCCCATGGTGGTCATTGTCGACGACGACGCGTCGCTTCGCGCGGCGACGCGCAGCCTCGTTCGTTCACTCGGCTACGATGTCCACGATTATGGGACGGCGGAGGAGTTTCTCGCGTCGGGCGATGCCGACGATGCCGATTGTCTGATTACCGATATCAACATGCCGGGCCTCAGCGGTATTGATCTCAAGGAAGCGCTGGCCAGCCGGGGTTGTTCGCTGCCCGTGCTGCTGATGACGGCCAGCACCGATGAAGCGACGCTCGATCGTGCCGCCTGCTGTGGCGCGATCCGCACATTGCGCAAGCCGTTCGAATGTCGCGAACTGATCGACACGCTTGAACAGGCCGTCGGCCCGGTCTGATCCCATCTGTTTCGTACCGGAAAAATGGCCGAAGGCGGCTTTGCGCCTCCGGCCAGTTGTTTCGCGTCACGGCGGAGAGGGTGCCGTAGAGCCCGTCGGGCGGTTAAGGGGAACCGCGCCGATACCGAGCTTTTATTGCGACTAGTTCTCATTTGCAAGAAATATTTTGGCGCTGGGCTGGGGCGTTCGGGCGGCGTTGCCGATTTGTCGGCTCGACAGCCGACTCTGCGCCGCGTTAAGGACGGTTCGACCCGGCGTAAGCCGTTTTCGCGGGCGAACGAGTTGGATTTGGGCGGAGTTATGCGATGAAGCCGTGGACGTTGCTGGCCGATCGCACCGTCGTGCTGTTTTTGGGGGTCGCGGCAGGTGCTGCGATTGGCCTTGCTTTCGCACATGGTGGTCAGCCCTGGCCGCAAGTGGCGACGCCCAAGGATACGACTGCCCCGATCATCCCGGCGCCCGTGCCCACACCGGCCGCTCCCCAGCCCATGCCGCAGACGGCGGGCGTGGAATGCGCCATGCCGTTTCAGCAGCAGTTGCTCGATACCGTCGCGGCAAAGGGCAAGATACGGGTCGGGGTGTTCGGCGACAGTTTCGGCGACGGGCTGTGGTCGGCACTTTACCGCCAGCTTCCGGCTTCGGCGGATTATCAGGTGGTGAAGTACAGCCAGCAATCGGTTGGCTTCACCCGTTATGCCAGCCTCAATCTGGAGGAGCATACGGCCGAGCAACTCGCCGCCGATGGCCCGGTCGATATTGCCGTCATCTCGTTCGGCGCGAACGATACGCAGGGCGTTTATGCCAATGGCAAGGCAGCCGCCCTGTTTTCCCCGGAATGGAAGCATGTGATCGGCGGCCGAGTAGACGGGCTTGTACGCCTGCTGCGATCGAAGGGGGCGATGGTCTACTGGGTGGGGCTGCCCAAGATGCGCAAGGACAGCTTCGACGCGGATATCGCGCAGATGAACGCTTTCTACGCCGAAAGGATGAAGATGCTCGGCGTGCCGTTCATCGATACCGCGCCTTTGTCGGTCGATGCCAGTGGCGCATATGCGCCCTATCTGCCTGACGGACCGGAGGGGAAACGCACGCTGATGCGGGCTAATGATGGCATCCACATGTCGATGCCTGGCTACGTCCATATCACCCGCGGGCTGGCCGATCGGATTCGCGGTTATGTCGAAGCTGCGCGCAGCTTTGCCGGTAAGGACGACAAGATCGTTCAGGCGAGTGCGTTATGATGGCGCCACTGATCGCCATGGCGGCCGCTGCTGCCGCGTCTCCGTGCGTCGATGGCCTGTGCAATATTCGCGGGCTGGAACCGTTTTTCGACAAGCTGGAGCGCGAGCAGCCGGGTGGCGTGGCCGGAAAGCGGCCGCTCCATATCCTGCAGATCGGTGACAGCCATACTGCGGGCGACGCTATCACCGGCGCGTGGCGCGAGATGCTTCAGGCCCGCTACGGCGCGGGTGGCCGTGGTGTGCTCGCGGCGGGGCGGCCTTATCAGGGTTATCTGACGCGCGGCGTCACGACCGAAATGTCGCCCGGCTGGAAGGTTACGGCGACATTCGGCGCCGCATCCGCGCCGCCGCGCCCGCCAATGGGCCTTTCCGGCTTCAGCCTGACATCGCAGCGCCCCGGCGCGCGCATCGCGCTCACCGCCAATGCCGGTCAGATGTTCGATCGTTTCGTGCTGTGCGCTGCGGCTTCGCCCGATGCGGGCACGCTTACCATCCGCACCGGCGATCGGATCGATCGGATGCGGCTCGATTCCGCCACCGGTCGCGCCGAATGCAAGACGGTCACGACGTCGCAGCCGGTATTCAATGTCGAGGTGGTGGCCGAGGACCGGCCTGTCACGATCACGTCATGGGCTACGTTCCGCGACAATGGCGGGATCGCACTGTCCAATGTCGGCGTGGTCGGATCACAACTCCAGCATTTCGGGCGGACTGACGATGCCGTCGTTGCCGAGGAGTTGCGCACCTACAAGCCCGATCTCATCGTCCTCGCGTTCGGCACGAACGAAGGGTTCGCCCCCGTTTTCCGGCCAGCGGAATATGAAATCACGCTGCGCACCCAGATCGGCCGGATGCGCCGCTTGGCGCCTGGCGTGCCGCTCCTTCTGCTGGGTGCGCCGGATGCAAGCAGCCGCCGCCCGGAAATGCTGCGCAACGCCGCCGGCATGGCACCAACCTATTGTCCCGAGCCGTCGGCCGCGTCGGTCACCGCATCCTCATCCATTCCGCCGGGGCAGACGCGGATCGGCACGGGCCGGCTGGATAATCTGCTGGCCGATATCAGCGCGGGTGACACCGCGTCGGATGATCTGCCGGCGCAACCACCGGTTGCGGCCCCACCTGTCTCGCCGACATGGGCCGTGCGGGCCAATCCGATTTTTCCGCCGGTGGGCCTGGGCGCCGCACGCGAAACGCAGCGCCGCGTCGCGGCCCAGCTTGGCGTCGCTTTCTGGGATTGGGAGGCGCGGATGGGCGGGGTGTGTTCGGCGGTCAGGTGGGTCAAGGCCGATCCGCCTTTGATGCGCGGCGATTATGTCCATTTCAATTCGGCTGGCGGGCGCGATATCGCCCAGCGCCTGAACGCCGATCTGGAACGTGCCCGCACCCTGATGAGCGCGTCCCGCTAAATGCACTTTCCGACACTCACCTTCGGGTTGTTCTTCCTCGCCATCTACGTGTTGGTATGGGGCGTCGACCGCGCGAACGAATGGCGCAAGATCCTGCTGCTGCTGGGAAGCTGGATCTTCTATGGCGCGTGGGACTGGCGTTTCGTCGCGCTCCTGATCTTGTCCGCATTCCTCAACTGGGGGGCTGCGGCGCTGATCTCGCGCACCGACGAAGATACCCGGCCCGGCCGGCGCAAGGCGCTGCTGGTGGCCGGGGTGGTTGCCAATCTCGGCATCCTCGGCTTCTTCAAATATTATGATTTCTTCCTCGAACAACTGGGCGTGCTGCTCGGCCAGTTCGGGTTCGAACGGGATATGCCGCTCCTTGAAATCATCCTGCCGGTGGGGGTCAGCTTCTTCACCTTCCAGGGCATGTCCTATCTGATCGACGTGGCGCGCAAGAAGGTGCCGCCGGCCAGCCTGCTGGACATGACGTTGCTGATGTCCTTCTTCCCGCACCTTGTTGCGGGGCCAATCGTGCGTGCGTCCGATCTGATCCCGCAGTTCAGGGAAACGCCCAAGCTCGATCGCGGCATGGTGGCGATGGGCCTGCTGCTGATCGTCTGGGGGCTGTTCAAGAAAGCGGTCGTCGCATCCGAATTGTCGGTCGGCTTCGTCGATCCGGTGTTCTTCGATCCCGGCGCGCATTCCAGCCTCGATCTGGTGATCGCGGCTTATGGCTATGCGGTGCAGATCTACTGCGATTTTTCGGCCTATAGCGACATGGCGATCGGGCTGGCGGCGCTGCTCGGCTATCGCTTCCCCTATAATTTCAACCAGCCCTATCGCGCCCGATCGCTCCAGGATTTCTGGCGGCGCTGGCACATCAGCCTGTCGAGCTGGCTGCGCGACTATCTCTATATCTCGCTCGGCGGCAGCCGGGGGGGCGTGTACAAGGCGTGCCGCAACATCATGATCACCATGCTGCTCGGCGGCCTGTGGCATGGTGCGAAATGGACCTTCCTGATCTGGGGCGGGCTGCATGGCATCGTCCAGGTGCTGGAAACGCTGTGGCGCAAGGCCAAGCCCGCCGGCTGGCCATCGCTGCCGGTGCCGATCGCGATCTTCCTCACCTTCCACATCGTGGCGCTCGGCTGGATATTCTTCCGCGCTGAAACCTTCGATAGTGCGATCGCGTTCCTGGGTGGCATCGGCCGGGGCGATTGGGGGGCGACGGTGGCGACGCCGCTTGCCGTGGGCCTGATCCTGTTCGGCATGGCGATGCACTTCACCCCGCCGATGCTGATGCAGGGGATCGCGCTGCGGCTGCGCACGGTATCCGCGCCGCTGCTCGGGCTGGGGGCTGGCGCTGCGATCCTGCTGATCGATGCGATGCGTTTCGAAGGGGTCGCGCCCTTCATATATTATCAGTTCTGAGGAAGGGGATCGCGATGGCCGACGAACATCATCCATCTCCGGTCGATCTGCCCGGCCCGCCGATGACGAGCGGCCCGGTGTTGCGCTGGACCACAGTCATCATCGCGGTGGCGACGCTGTTTCTCGGGCTGACGAACGCGACTGCGCTGAATGGCTGGGCGGTCGAACTGGCGCCGACCCCGGTGTCCGCGCGTATCGTTGCGGCGACGGAGGCGTGGGAAGAAACGACGGAACGCCTACTGCTCGCTACGCCCCGGGCCTGGATGCACGCGCGCTGGAAGGATCTTCAGGCGCTGCGCTTTGCTGGGCAGGAGCCAGCGGCGGAATAGGCCGCAGCCGCGCCGCGCCCCCCATATATGCCGGCCCGATCAGCGGGGGCGCTGGGCTGGCGGCTCGCGATGTTCGGCGCGCTGGCGGATGACGCGGAGATAGGCATCCACTAGCACCTGGTTGACGGCATCCCAGCCGAACCGTTCGCTGGCGACACGGCCGGCGGCACCGGCGGCGGCGCGGGCGTCTTTGTTCTCGCAAAAATGCTGGAGCGCATCGGCGAACTGGGCGATCGCGCCGGGGCGGACCAGCCGGCCGGTGACATTGTCTTCGACAAGGCTCTGGCTGCCCGTGGCGATCGCGGCGACGACTGGCAGGCCGGCGGCCATCGCTTCCAAGGTGACGTTGCCGAAGGTTTCGGTAACCGACGGATTGAACAGCATATCGCAGGACGCGACAGCACGGCCGAGATCATGGCCCTTCTGGAACCCGACAAACACGGCATTGGGCAGGCGCCGTTCGAACCAGTCGCGCGCCGGCCCTTCGCCCACCACCAGCACACGATGCTTTACGCCGCGTTGTTCGAGCTTGTCGATCGCATCGGAAAAGACATCCAGCCCCTTTTCCATCACCAGCCGGCCGACAAAGCCGACCACGGTTTCATCGTCGCCGATGCCATAGCCGCGCCGCCACGCCAGATCGCGTGCGGCCGGGGAAAAGATGTCGCGTTCCACCCCGCGCGACCAGATGCCGACATCATAGTTCATCCGCTGTTCGCGCAGCAGCTGCGCCATCGATTCGGATGGCGCGAAGATCGCATCGCAGCGCCGATAGAAGCGGCGCAGCGCCGCTTCCAGGATCGGTTCGAGGAAGGTCAGGCCGTAATAGCGAGGATAGGTTTCGAACCGGGTGTGGACCGATGCCACGACGGGCAGCCCTTGCTTGCGCCCCAGGGTGACTGCCCGATGACCAAGGATTTCGGGGCTGGCGACATGAAACAGATTGGGCTGAAAAGCCCGGATATCGCGCTTTACCGAAGGCGGGATCATCAGCGGGGCGCGATATTCCGCACGGCCCGGCAACGGCAATGCGGGAACGCCCACCAGGTCGCCGGTGGGCGGGAATGCCGGAGTATCGATACACGGCGAATAGATCCGCACGGCGGCCCCCTGGCCGAGCAGATACCCGACCAGCCGGTTCAGCGCCTGATTGGCGCCGTCGCGGACGTAATTATAGTTACCCGTGAACAGGGCGACACGAAGGTCTTCAACTTGCATGGGGCGCCGCTTTAGAGGGTTGCCGGGCAAAATGCCATTGCAACGCCGCGTGGTTTTGCGCCGGGCGCGCAAAGCAAGCGAAGCTCGATCCTGGTACATCGCTGCGCTGCACCCGCAATATATGATTAATATGTTGTAAACGAATGAAAAATATCAGCCAGCGGCGCGAAAATGATGGTTAAGGACATCGGTTGGAAAGGATTGATCGGCTATAGCCACGGGCAATGGAATGGCACCGCGCCGGGGTTCGCGGTGCCGGTATCAAGGGCCTTCGAGGTGGGATTATGCGCAAGACATTGATTTACTTTGGTGCCGTGGCGTCGGCTCTGCTGTGCGGGGCCAGCCCGGCATTGGCAGCCACCACGCTGTGCGCGAAGAGCGACCTTTCGGCGATGGTGCTCGCATGTAGCGGATTTTATAGCAAAAACGTGCTGAACAATAATGCGTCCAGCATCGATACGCAGCAGCAGGCGCTCGCCGCGCTTGGTTTCGATTGGGATGGTGACTTTTCCAAAATCGAGAAGATCGACAATCTTGGCGGCCTGAAGACGGTCGATTTTTCGACGCTGCTGACCGGTGTCACCTATGTTGGCTTCCATTTCGGCAACGGCAAGGGCGGGCCGGGCAATGCGACCGCCTTCTACAAGCTGGATGCTGGTGTGGAAGGGCTGGATACGATCAAGCTGTTCTATGAAGCCAGTTCGAACGCGGTTCTTTATTACACGAGCAAGCCGCCGGTGGCGGTGCCCGAACCGGCGACCTGGGCGATGATGATCGCGGGCTTCGGGCTGGTCGGCGCCGCGATGCGCCGCCGCAGGAACTGGGCGAACGTCCTGTACGTCTGATGGCAGGGGCGGGGGCGACCCCACCTTGCGAATTTCCGGATAATCGCCGACACTTTGGCCATGGTCGATGATGTCGAGGAAATCGACGCGGCCTGCCATTGCGGCACGGTGCGGCTGCGGGTGCGCCTGACGGATGGGTTGCGCACGGCGCGTCGCTGCACCTGTTCCTTGTGCCGAATGCGCGGCGCAGTCGCGGTGTCCGCCGATCTAGACGGCATCCGCATCGTCGCGGGCGGCGACGCGCTGACGCTCTACCAATTCAACACATTGTCAGCGAAGCATTATTTCTGTTCGAAATGCGGAATCTATACGCATCATCAGCGCCGTTCGACGCCGAACCAATATGGCGTGAACGTTGCCTGCCTGGCCGGAATAAGTCCGTTCGATTTTGCCGAGGTGCCCGTCCTGGATGGCGTGCGCCACCCGGCCGACGATAAAAGCGGGGCCGGGCCGCGGCGGGCGGGTACGCTGAAATATATTCCTAACCCATAGGGGCCGGGCGCACGACTGCGATCAGCGGGGCTGTGCGCGCCGGCAGAGGTGTGCGCCTCGCATAAGGTAGCGGGCAGGGGGCGGTGTCTTCGCGATTTCCGTCCCACCACGCCCGGCAAGGCGTGCGCGGGTCAATCCTCTGCCGGTGGTTCGTTCGGCGGGGTGCGAGGGATGTTGCGAATGCGGCGAATGCCGGCGAGCATCGGCAGCAGCAGCACCACCAGCAGCATCAGGGCGACAAATTCCTTCTTCATGCACAAAGGATAGGGGCGCGGCCGCTGTTCGGCCAGCCCGTGTGTTCATTCCACAAGCAAAGAAAAACCCCGCCGGATTGCGCCGGCGGGGTCATTCATGCGTCAGGCTTCAGCGCCGATCAATCGAGGTCTTCGGTGGTGAAGTCCTCGCCGACGACGGCGCCCAGGGGATCATCGCCGGTATCGTCTTCCACCGGACGGCGTAGTTCCGCTGCATGCTCTTCGGCGGCCGAAGCCGGGGCGACGAGCGACGCCTGCCAGGCCCGCTGCGAAGCGCGCAGGGCGGCATCGCGGCTGGTGGCGGTGACGCGCAGGCGGTTCATGCCCGCACCCGTGCCGGCGGGGATCAGGCGACCGACGATCACGTTCTCCTTGAGGCCGTCGAGCGAGTCGATCTTGCCCTGCACCGACGCTTCGGTGAGCACGCGGGTGGTTTCCTGGAACGACGCGGCCGAGATGAAGCTGCGGGTCTGCAGCGACGCCTTGGTGATGCCGAGCAGGACGGGCTTGCCTTCGGCCGGCTGCTTGCCTTCGGCCAGCAGCTTTTCATTGGCTTCGTCCATTTCGATCCGGTCGAGCTGTTCGCCCGGAAGCAGCGTCGAATCGCCGGCGGCGGTGATTTCAACCTTCTGCAGCATCTGACGAACGATCGTTTCGATGTGCTTGTCGTTGATCTTCACGCCCTGCAAGCGATAGACTTCCTGAATTTCCGACACGAGATATTCAGCCAGCGGCTCGATGCCGAGCACTTCCAGAATATCGTGCGGATCGGGGCTGCCGCCGATCAGGTTGTCGCCACGCTTGACGTAGTCGCCTTCCTGAACGTCGATCACCTTCGACTTCGGGATCAGATATTCAATCGCTTCCGAACCATCTTCCGGACGGATCAGGATCTTGCGCTTCGCCTTATAGTCCTTGCCGAATTCGACACGGCCCGAGACCCGGGCGATGATCGCATTTTCCTTCGGCTTGCGCGCTTCGAACAGCTCGGCAACGCGCGGCAGACCGCCGGTGATGTCGCGCGTCTTGGCGGCTTCGCGGGGAACGCGGGCGAGAACGTCGCCGACGCGCACCGTTGCGCCATCTTCGACCGCGACGATCGAGCCTGGGATCAGGCGCGATACGCCGGCTTCGCCGCTATTCTCGTCGAGCAGGGTGATCCGCGGACGGAAATCATCCTTCTTCGACTTGAGGTGATCTTCGACGATCACGCGCTGCGAAATGCCGGTCGCTTCGTCGGTTTCCTCGCGAACGGTGCGGTTCTCGATCATGTCCTGGAAGCGGACGGTGCCCGCCTTTTCGGTGATGACCGGGCTGAACGACGGATCCCATTCGGCGATACGTTCGCCCTTGGTAACCGATGCCCCGTCCTTGACGAGCAGGGTCGCGCCGTACGGCAGACGATGCGATGCGCGCTCGCGGCCCTCGGCGTCGAGGATCGCGATTTCACCGTTACGGGCAAGCGTCAGGCGACGGCCGCGCGTATCGATGATCGTCGGCACGTCGCGATAGACGAGCTGGCCGTCGGCCACCGCTTCCAGGTTCGATTCCTGGTTGAGCTGCGCCGCGCCACCGATGTGGAACGTACGCATCGTCAGCTGCGTGCCCGGTTCGCCGATCGACTGCGCCGCGATGACGCCGACGGCTTCGCCGATGTTGACCGGCGTACCACGGGCAAGATCGCGGCCGTAGCAGGCGCCGCACACGCCGTTCTTGCTCTCGCACACCAGTGGCGAGCGGATCTTGACCGACTGCAGGCTGATCGCCTCGATCTGGGTGATCATCGCTTCGTCGAGCAGCGTGCCTTCCTTGATGACGACCTCGCCCGACTTGCTGTCGACGATATCCTCGGCCGTGGTGCGGCCCAGGATGCGTTCGCCCAGCGACGCGATGGTGGCGCCGCCCTGGACGATCGCCTTCATTTCGAGCGCGCGTTCGGTGCCGCAATCCAGTTCGACGACGACGCAATCCTGCGACACGTCGACCAGACGACGGGTAAGGTAGCCCGAGTTCGCGGTCTTCAACGCCGTATCCGCGAGGCCCTTGCGCGCGCCGTGGGTGGAGTTGAAATATTCAAGGACGGTCAGGCCTTCCTTGAAGTTCGAGATGATCGGCGTTTCGATGATCTCACCCGACGGCTTGGCCATCAGCCCGCGCATGCCGGCCAGCTGCTTGATCTGCGCTGCCGAACCACGGGCACCGGAGTGGGCCATCATGTAGATCGCGTTGATCGGCTTTTCACGGCCGGTCTCCGGATCCTTCTTAACGGCTTGGATCTCCTTCATCATTTCGCCAGCGACACGATCACCGCAACGCGACCAGGCGTCGATCACCTTGTTGTATTTTTCCTGCTGGGTGATCAGGCCGTCCTGATACTGCTGCTCATAATCCTTCACGAGCGCGCGGGTCTCATCGACCAGCGGTTCCTTCGCATCGGGGATGATCATGTCGTCCTTGCCGAACGAGATGCCCGCCTTGAACGCGTGCCGGAAGCCCAGCGCCATGATCGCGTCGGCGAACAGGACGGTCTCCTTCTGGCCGGTGTGGCGATACACTTCGTCGATGACGTCGCCGATGTCCTTCTTGGTAAGGACGCGGTTGATCGTCTCGTAAGGCACCTTGTGGCTCTGCGGCAGGGTTTCGCCCAGCAGCATGCGGCCCGGCGTGGTTTCCACCCGCTTCATGTAACGATTGCCGGCCTCGTCCGTCTGCGGAACGCGGCTGATGATCTTGGTGTGCAGCGTCACCGCGCCGGCATGGAGGGCCTGGTGGACCTCGACCATGTCGGACAGCAGCATGCCTTCGCCCGGCTCATTTTCCTTCATCATCGAAAGATAATAGAGGCCGAGGACCATATCCTGCGACGGCACGATGATCGGCTTGCCGTTGGCGGGCGACAGGATGTTGTTGGTCGACATCATCAGCACGCGTGCCTCGAGCTGAGCCTCAAGGCTCAGCGGCACGTGCACGGCCATCTGATCGCCGTCGAAGTCGGCGTTGAAGGCCGAGCAGACCAGCGGGTGAAGCTGGATTGCCTTGCCTTCGATCAGCACGGGTTCGAACGCCTGGATGCCCAGACGGTGCAGCGTCGGCGCGCGGTTCAGGAGAACCGGATGCTCGCGGATCACTTCGTCAAGGATGTCCCAGACTTCCTTGCGTTCCTTTTCGACCCACTTCTTCGCCTGCTTCAGGGTCATCGACAGACCCTTGGCATCGAGCCGCGCGTAGATGAACGGCTTGAACAGTTCGAGCGCCATCTTCTTCGGCAGGCCGCACTGGTGCAGCTTGAGTTCCGGACCGGTCACGATGACCGAACGGCCCGAATAGTCGACGCGCTTGCCGAGCAGGTTCTGACGGAAGCGGCCCTGCTTGCCCTTCAGCATGTCGGACAGCGACTTCAGCGGACGCTTGTTGGCGCCGGTGATTGTGCGGCCGCGACGGCCGTTATCGAACAGGGCGTCGACGGCTTCTTGCAACATGCGCTTTTCGTTGCGGACGATGATGTCCGGCGCGCGCAGTTCCATCAGCCGCTTCAAACGGTTGTTGCGGTTGATCACGCGGCGATAGAGATCGTTGAGATCCGACGTCGCGAAGCGGCCGCCATCGAGCGGCACCAGCGGACGCAGTTCGGGCGGAATGACCGGGATCACTTCGAGGATCATCCATTCCGGGCGGTTGCCCGAATCGATGAAGCTTTCGACGACCTTCAGTCGCTTGATGATCTTCTTGGGCTTCAGTTCGGACTTGGTGACTGCCAGTTCTTCCAGCAGGTCCTTGCGTTCGCCTTCGAGATCCAGCTCTTCGAGCATGCGGCGCACGGCTTCGGCGCCGATGCCGGCGGAGAAGGCGTCCTCGCCATATTCGTCCTGCGCTTCGAGCAGTTCGTCCTCGGTGAGGAGCTGATACTTTTCAAGCGAGGTGAGGCCCGGCTCGATGACGATATAGGCTTCGAAGTAGAGCACGCGCTCAAGCTGCTTGAGCTGCATGTCGAGCAGCAGGCCGATGCGGCTCGGCAGCGACTTCAGGAACCAGATGTGCGCGACGGGAGCGGCCAGCTCGATATGGCCCATGCGTTCGCGACGGACCTTCGATACGGTGACTTCAACGCCGCACTTTTCGCAGACGATGCCCTTGTACTTCATGCGCTTGTACTTGCCGCACAGGCATTCGTAATCCTTGATCGGACCGAAGATGCGCGCGCAGAACAGGCCGTCGCGCTCAGGCTTGAACGTACGATAGTTGATCGTTTCCGGCTTCTTGATTTCACCGAACGACCAGGAACGGATGCGTTCCGGCGAAGCGATGCCGATCTTGATCTGGTCGAAGGTTTCCGGCTTGGCGACCGGATTGGCGAAGTTGGTCAGTTCGTTCATGTGTCTTCCCTTCGGAAGTGAATGTCAGGGGCAGGTGGGGGAGGGGCGCCGATCGTTCGGCGCCCAAACAACCCTTATTCCGCCGCCTCGGCCAGGCCGTCGCCGTCCTCGATGGACTTGAGTTCGACGTTAAGACCCAGCGAGCGCATTTCCTTGACGAGCACGTTGAAGCTTTCCGGAATGCCTGCTTCGAAGGTATCGTCGCCCTTGACGATCGCTTCGTAGACCTTGGTGCGGCCGACGACGTCGTCCGATTTTACCGTCAGCATTTCCTGCAGCGTGTACGCGGCGCCGTAAGCCTGGAGCGCCCAGACTTCCATTTCCCCGAAACGCTGGCCGCCGAACTGCGCCTTACCGCCCAGCGGCTGCTGAGTGACGAGGCTGTACGGCCCGATCGAACGCGCGTGGATCTTGTCGTCGACCAAGTGGTGCAGCTTCAGCATGTAGATGTAGCCCACCGTCACGCGGCGATCGAACTGATCGCCGGTGCGGCCGTCATACAATTCCACCTGACCCGACGTATCGAGACCAGCCAGCGACAGCATCGCCGACACGTCGGCTTCGCGGGCGCCGTCGAACACCGGTGTCGCCATCGGCACGCCGTTCTTCAGGATCTTTGCCATTTCGACGATCTGATCGGTCGAACGGGCATCGATTTCCGCGTGATATTGCGGACCGTAGATCGTCTTGAGGCGCTCCACGACGGCTTCGGGCGGCTGACCACCGGTCGCGTCGGGATTGGCTTCACGCCACGCTTCCAGCGCCTCGGTTACCTGCTGGCCCAGCCCGCGCGCGGCCCAGCCCAGATGGGTTTCGAAGATCTGCCCGACGTTCATGCGCGACGGCACGCCCAGCGGGTTGAGCACGATATCCACCGGCGTCCCATCGGCGAGGAACGGCATGTCCTCGTTCGGCAGGATGCGGCTGATGACGCCCTTGTTGCCGTGACGGCCGGCCATCTTGTCGCCTGGCTGCAGCTTGCGCTTCACCGCGACGAAGACCTTGACCATCTTCAGCACGCCCGGCGGCAGTTCGTCACCGCGCTGGAGCTTTTCGACGCGATCTTCGAAGCGCGCCTTGATGACACCGGCGGCGTCGTCATACTGCGCCTTCACGGCTTCCAGATCAGCCTGACGGGCGTCGTCCTGAACGGCGAATTTCCACCATTCATGACGCTCGACCGTTTCGAGCATTTCCGCGTCGATCTCGGCGCCCTTCTTCACGCCCTTCGGCGCGCCGGTTGCAACCTGACCGAGCAGCATTTCGCGCAGACGCGAGAAGGTTGCACGGTTGAGGATGCCGCGTTCGTCCTCGGCGTCCTTGCGCAGGCGATCGATCTCCTCGCGCTCGATCGCCATCGCGCGCTCGTCCTTGTCGATGCCGTGACGGTTGAATACGCGCACGTCGACGATCGTGCCGGCAACGCCCGGCGGCAGGCGCAGCGACGTATCGCGCACGTCCGACGCCTTTTCACCGAAGATGGCGCGCAGCAGCTTTTCTTCCGGCGTCATCGGGCTTTCGCCCTTCGGCGTGATCTTGCCGACCAGGATGTCGCCCGGCTCCACTTCGGCGCCGATGTACACGATGCCAGCCTCGTCGAGGTTGCGCAGCGCTTCTTCGCCGACGTTGGGAATATCGCGGGTGATGTCTTCGGGCCCGAGCTTGGTGTCGCGCGCCATCACTTCGAATTCGTCGATGTGGATCGACGTGAACACGTCGTCCTTCACGATCCGTTCGGAGATCAGGATGGAATCTTCGTAATTGTAGCCGTTCCACGGCATGAACGCGACGAGGACGTTGCGGCCCAGCGCCAGTTCACCGAACTCCGTCGACGGGCCGTCGGCGATCACGTCGCCCTTGCGGACGACATCGCCCACCTTCACCAGCGGGCGCTGGTTGATGCAGGTCGACTGGTTCGAACGCTGGAACTTCATCAGCGTGTAGATGTCGACGCCAGACTTACCGGCCTCGACCTCTTCGGTCGCGCGGATGACGATGCGGGTCGCGTCCACCTGATCGACGATGCCGGTACGGCGGGCGCCGATTGCGGCGCCGGAGTCGCGGGCCACGGTTTCTTCCATGCCGGTGCCCACAAACGGTGCCTCGGCACGGACGAGCGGCACGGCCTGACGCTGCATGTTCGAGCCCATGAGCGCGCGGTTGGCGTCATCGTTTTCCAGGAACGGAATGAGCGATGCGGCGACCGAAACGAGCTGCTTGGGGCTGACGTCCATCAGGGTGATCTGGTCGCGCGGGGCGATCAGAAATTCACCGGCCTGACGCGAAGACACCAGTTCCTCGACGAAACGGCCTTCGGCGTCCAGTTCGGCATTGGCCTGCGCGATGGTGTGCTTGGCCTCTTCCATCGCCGACAGATAGACGACGTCGGTCGTCACCTTATGATCGACGACCTTGCGGTACGGTGTTTCGATGAAGCCGTACTTGTTGACCCGGCTGAACGACGCGAGGCTGTTGATCAGGCCGATGTTCGGGCCTTCCGGCGTTTCGATCGGGCAGATGCGGCCATAATGGGTCGGGTGAACGTCGCGGACTTCGAAGCCCGCACGCTCACGCGTGAGACCGCCCGGCCCGAGCGCCGAAACGCGGCGCTTGTGTGTCACTTCGGATAGCGGGTTGGTCTGATCCATGAACTGCGACAGCTGCGACGAGCCGAAGAATTCGCGCACTGCGGCCACCGCCGGCTTGGCGTTGATCAGGTCGTTCGGCATAACCGTCGACACATCTACAGACGACATGCGTTCCTTCACCGCGCGTTCCATGCGGAGCAGGCCGACGCGATACTGGTTTTCGAGCAATTCGCCCACCGAACGCACGCGTCGGTTGCCGAGATTGTCGATGTCGTCGATTTCGCCCTTGCCGTCCTTCAGGTTGACGAGCGTCTTGACCACTTCGAGGATGTCCTCGGAACGCAAGGTCGTCACCGTGTCCTCGACGTCGAGGTCGAGGCGCATGTTGAGCTTGACGCGGCCGACGGCCGACAGGTCGTAGCGTTCCGGATCGAAGAACAGGCCGGCGAACAGGGCTTCGGCGGTTTCCTTCGTGGGCGGTTCGCCAGGACGCATGACGCGGTAGATTTCGGACAGCGCATGATCGCGATCCTCGACCTTGTCGGCCTTCAGCGTGTTGCGGATCCACGGACCAGTCGAAATGTGATCGATGTCGAGCAGTTCGAGCTTTTCGAGACCCGCCTGATCGAGCAGTTCGAGATTTTCCGGCGTCACTTCGTCGCCGGCTTCGATCCAGATTCGGCCGGTCTGTTCGTCGATCAGGTCGAACGCGCTATATTTGCCGAAGATTTCGTCGGTCGGGATCAGCAGCGAGGTAAGGCCGTCCTTCTGCGCCTTGTTGGCGGCACGCGGGCTGATCTTGGTGCCCGCCGGGAACACGACTTCGCCGGTGTCGCCGTTGACGACATCGAAGTTCGGCTTCTGGCCACGCCAGTTTTCGGGGAGGTAGGGAACCTTCCAGCCGCCTTCGCCGCGCACATAGATCGCGGTCTTGTAGAAATGGTTGAGGATTTCCTCGCCATTCAGGCCAAGCGCGTAAAGCAGGGTCGTGACCGGCAGCTTGCGCTTGCGGTCGATGCGGACGTTGACGATGTCCTTGGCGTCAAATTCGAAATCGAGCCACGAGCCGCGGTACGGAATGACGCGCGCGGCGAAAAGATACTTGCCCGATGCGTGGGTCTTGCCGCGATCATGATCGAACAGAACGCCCGGCGAACGGTGCATCTGCGAAACGATCACGCGCTCGGTGCCGTTGACGAAGAACGTGCCGTTCTGCGTCATCAGCGGCATGTCGCCCATGTAGACGTCCTGCTCCTTGATATCGAGCACGGAGCGGGTGTCGGTATCGACGTCCACTTCGAACACGATCAGGCGCAGCGTCACGCGCATCGGCGCGGCGTAGGTGATGCCGCGCTGGCGGCATTCATCGACGTCGTACTTCGGAGGTTCGAGTTCGTAATTGACGAAATCCAGCTCGGCGGTGCCGGCGAAATCGCGGATCGGGAAGACCGAACGCAGCGTCTTTTCGAGGCCCGAAACATATTCGTCCTCGGGGCGCGAACGGAGGAACTGTTCGTACGAGTCGCGCTGAACCTCGATCAGGTTCGGCATCTGCACCACTTCGTGGATGTTGCCGAAAACCTTGCGGATGCGCTTCTTCGCGGTGTTGATGAGGGACTGGCCGGGAGTTGCCTGCGTCGCCATGAATAATCCTCGCGTCCGATCAAAAATGTTCCGTCTCACGCCGGAGTGCAGCCGATTCGCGGGTGATCCCCACGAAAAAAAGTGCGGGTCCGGGCTGTCGGAACCGCACTGCCTGCGTCTTGTATTACCCCGTCTGTTTCCCATTCGTCGCGGCCTGTGCGCAAGGTAGGCCGTGTCCCGGAAGCGGATGGAGTGGCCCGCCGCCGCCGAGGCGGGATGGAAGGCCGGAAAATCCGTGAACGACCTATATAGAGACACTGTTGGATTTAGGGAAGGGGAGATCTGTATCCCGGGGCGACGGGTGTCTGCCGCCGATTGAGCGGATGCCCCGCAGGTTTGACCCGTTTTTGGCGCAAGCATAGGGTAAGAACGACGAATAGGCGCCAGGTGGGTGCGAATACAGTGACGATTGGGGGCGTGGGTGGTGCAGGCAGATATGACGCGGTCGCTGGTTCGGCACCCCTTTCGGTTCGGGATGCTGGCACTGGGCACGGCGACGCTGGCTGTCGCAGCGGCGATCGCAACGCCCGCGATGCTGGAAACTGCGGTCACCACGTCGCCTTCGCCTGTTCCGGTGCCGTTGCGTTCTGGTTTGGGTCTGAACCTGACGAGTGCGATTTATTATAGCGGCGAACGGGCGCTGATGAATTTGGCGCAGGGCAGCGGCGGCTGGATGTGGCAGGCGTCGTGGAGCGCGCCCTGGGGGGTGCTGGATACGGGCCGGCTCGACGGGGCGGACACGGTCAAATCGCTCAATCCCGGGGAGGTGGCGCATCTGCCGTTGCTGCCGCCGGAAGGGGCGTATGGGACGGCGCCGGTTCGCGTGCGGTGCAGCTGGGCGGGCAAGGGGACGCTGGCGCCGGGCGGTATCGTCAGCGCGGTTTCGCAGGGCGCGAACAGCTTCGAATTTGACTGGGCACCGGCGAAGAATGGCGAGGTGATGCCGGCGCGGGTGACGCTGAGCGCGACCGATCCGTCCGATCCGGTGCGCAAGATCGATTGCCGGGAGAAGAGCGCGTCGACGACGGCGCTGTTTTCGCCGGACTTCGTGCAATCGCTGGCGGGGTACAGGCTGGTGCGGTTCCTCGACTGGCAGAATGTGAACCAGAATGCGACGGTGACGTGGGCGACCCGGCCGACGCTGGACAGCCAGGACCAGAGCGGCGCGCGGGGCGTGGCGGTGGAATATATGGTGGGGCTGGCCAACGAGGCCGGGGTGGATCCGTGGTTCACGATGCCGTGGAATGCGGACGACACCTATATCCGGCGCTTTGCCGAATATGTGCGGGACAATCTGGCGTCGGGCCGGGTGGCCTATGTCGAGATGTCGAACGAGGTGTGGAACTATGCCTTTCCGGTGACCGGGCAGGCGCGGGACGAGGGCCTGGCGGCGGGGCTGTCGACCAATTCGCATGAAGCGATGCTGCGGCGCTATGCCGAGAAATCGGCGGCGATGCACCGGATCTGGACCGATGTGTTCAAGGCCAATCCAGGCCGGCTGGTGCGGGTGGTGTCGGTGCAGAGCGCGAATGCGTGGACGGCCGAGACGGTGCTGGGTTTCCGCGACACCGCGCAATATGTGGATGCGGTGGCGACCGCGCCTTATTTTGGCGGCGCGCTGTTCGATGATGCGCGGGCCGGCTGGACGAACCTCGATCAGATCTTCGCCTGGCTGGGTGCCGATGTCGACGCCGCGATCGCCCGTGGCGTGGAAAGCAAGGCGATCGCCACGCGGTTCGGCAAGCGTTCGATCGCCTATGAGGGCGGCCAGCACATCCTCAACCGCACCAATCTGCCGCTGCTGACGAGCATCCAGCGCGATCCGCGGATGTACGATCTCTACAAGAAATATCTGAGCGGCTGGCAAAAGCAGGTCGGCGACACGATGACGCTGTTCAACTCGACTTCGCCGATCAGCCAGCATGGCGCCTGGGGCCTGCGCGAATATGCCGGACAGCCTCTCGCCCAAACCCCCAAGCGCCGCGCAGCCGTCGACTATAACAACGCCGTCTACTGACACGGCAAACCAAATAAGGGGCGGCCTCAACGCCGCCCCTTCAGCCCTATGGACGTCAGATTACAGGCACAAAAAAGGGGCGACCCGTCGCCGGGCCGCCCCTCCTTTTTCTACGCCGAAGCGAAGAAGCTTACTTGAGTTCGACGGTCGCGCCGGCTTCTTCAAGCTGCTTCTTGACCTTCTCGGCTTCGTCCTTGCCGACGCCTTCCTTGATCGCCTTCGGCGCGCCCTCGACGAGAGCCTTCGCTTCGGTCAGACCCAGGCCGGTGATGGCGCGGACTTCCTTGATGACGTTGATCTTCTTGCCACCGTCGCCGGTGAGGATCACGTCGAATTCGGTCTTTTCTTCGGCAGCGGCGCCACCAGCGGCGCCACCGGCGGCCGGAGCTGCAACCGCAACCGCAGCAGCGGCCGAAACGCCCCACTTTTCTTCGAGCAGCTTCGAAAGCTCAGCGGCTTCGAGAACGGTCAGAGCCGAGAGGTCGTCAACAATCTTCTGCAGGTCAGCCATTTAAATCTCCATGCGGGGCAGCGCCCCAATAGATGTCAGTGAAACGATATCGAAAATCAGGCGTCGGCCTCGGCCGCGTGCGCCGCCAGAACCCGTGCGATCTGGCCGCCCGGTTCCTTGAGGATGCGCGCGATCTTGGTCGCAGGTGCGCTGATCAGCCCAATGATGGTGCCGCGCAGTTCGTCCAGCGACGGCAGTGTCGCCAGAGCCTTCACCCCATCAACGTCGAGAACGGTGTCGCCCATCGCGCCGCCGACGATTTCCAACTTGTCGTTGGTCTTCGCAAATTCGACGACGACCTTAGCGGCCGCCACCGGATCGACAGACGTGCTGAGCGCCGTCGGCCCCACCAGCAGCGCATTAAGCGTGCTGTAGGCAGTGCCCTCGGCGGCAATGCGGGCGAGCTTGTTCTTCGATACCCGATAGCTGCCGCCAGCTTCGCGCATCTTCACCCGAAGCGCAGTCGACTGCGCAACGGTAAGACCGAGATTGCGGGTCACGACGACCACGCCCGTCTCGGTGAAGGTGCGATTCAGCTCGGCAACCAGCTCGGCTTTCTGAGCTCGATCCATGCCTTACTCCTTAACTGCCCCGGCGGAACATCCGCCGAGGCCCCCGCTTGCGGCAAGCCGCGCACAGGAGATTGAACCGCTGGACAAAAACGCCGCCCAACGATCGGTCCGAAGGGGTAGGGTAATCTGACGCCGGGCATGGAGCCCTTGGCAGACCCGGAAGCAGCCATATCGGCTGTTCCGAAAACTCTAACCCCGCCTATGCAGCCGAATTAAGGGCCTGTCCCTAATGGGCGCCTGATTCACGCTTCCGGTGTTTCACCGTAAACGATCAGGCACCAAGCCCAGCTGCAGTCTCGGACGGTACTGGCATGGGCGGGGCCGCGAACGGCATCACCCATGCCTTTGGCCCCCTTCCCGTGAAGGAAGGGGGAATCTGGTTCAGGCGACCGCCACGTCGGCGACGTCGACCTTGATGCCCGGGCCCATCGACGAGCTGACGGCGATCTTGCGGACATACTTGCCCTTGGCGCCGGCGGGCTTCGCCTTGACCAGCGCATCGAGCAGCGCATCGAAGTTCGCGCGCAGATCTTCCGCCGGGAACGACGCCTTGCCGATGCCTGAATGGATGATACCGGCCTTCTCGACGCGATATTCGACCTGGCCGCCCTTGGCAGCCTTGACCGCTTCGCCGACATTGGGCGTGACCGTGCCGAGCTTCGGGTTCGGCATCAGGCCCTTGGGACCCAGCACCTTACCGAGACGGCCAACCAGGCCCATCATGTCCGGGGTCGCAATGCAGCGATCGAAATCGATCTTGCCGGCCTGGACCGCTTCGAGCAGGTCTTCGGCACCAACGACTTCTGCGCCGGCGGCGAGGGCTTCTTCAGCCTTGGCGCCACGGGCGAACACGCCGACGCGGACGTCCTTGCCGGTACCCTTGGGCAGCGTGACGACGCCACGGACCATCTGGTCAGCATGACGGGGATCGACGCCGAGGTTGACGGCGATTTCGATCGTTTCGTCGAACTTCGAAGTGGCATGGGTCTTGGCGAGCTTGATCGCTTCGTCGACGCCATACAGCTTTTCGCGATCAACGACGTTGACCAGGGCCTTCTGCTTCTTGGTCAGCTTCTTGGGTGCGAACATGGCTTAGCCCTCCACCACTTCGAGGCCCATCGCGCGGGCGGAGCCTTCGATGATGCGGGTTGCCGCTTCGATATCGTTGGCGTTCAGATCCTTCATCTTCGCGTTCGCGATATCCGCGAGCTGCGAGCGCTTGATCTTTCCGGCGGAAACCTTGCCCGGCTCCTTCGAACCCGACTTCAGGCCAGCGGCCTTCTTGATCAGGAAGGTCGCCGGCGGCGTCTTCGTGACGAAGGAGAAGGAGCGGTCGGCATAGACGGTGATCACGGTGGGAAGCGGCGTGCCGACTTCTTCACCCTGCGTCTGCGCGTTGAACGCCTTGCAGAATTCCATGATGTTCACGCCGCGCTGACCGAGCGCGGGGCCGATTGGCGGGCTGGGGTTGGCCTTGCCGGCCGGCACCTGCAGCTTGATATAGCCAGTAATCTTCTTGGCCATGGTTGCTCACTCTCTTTCAAGTTTAGCGGTTCAAACGATGGCCGAGGCCACCTCCCGCACACATGTCGGACACCTTGCGGCATCCATATTCCGGATCACTCCGGAAATCCTTATTTGGCCCGTTCGACCTGCTCGAAATCGAGTTCGACCGGCGTGGCGCGACCGAAGATCGACACTGACACCTTGACCTTGCTCTTTTCGAAATCCAGTTCTTCGACGAGGCCGTTGAAGCTCGCAAAGGGACCGTCGAGCACCTTGACCTGATCGCCGATTTCGAAATCGACCTTGATCTTGGTCTTCGGCGCGGCTGCGGCGGCTTCCTCCTTGGTGTTGAGGATGCGCGCGGCCTCGGCCTCGCTGATTGGCTGCGGCTTGCCCGACGACCCGAGGAAGCCCGTCACCTTCGGTGTGTTCTTCACCAGGTGATAGACATCGTCGTTCATGTTGAGCTTCGCCAGCACATAGCCGGGGAAGAATTTGCGATCCGACGTGACCTTCTTGCCGCGACGGACTTCGGTAACCTTTTCAGTCGGAACTTCGACCGATTCGACGAGCTGTTCGAGGCCCAGGCGCGTGGCGTCCGCAAGGATCGCCTCCTTCACCTTGTTCTCGAAGCCCGAATAGGCGTGGATGATGTACCAGCGCGCCATATGTCCAGCCTGTTCCCCGCTTAGTTCCCGGCCGCCAGCTTGATCAAAAACTTGACCAGGGCGCCGAACATCGAATCGACGCCGAAGAAGAAGATCGCCAGCAGCGACGTCATGATGGCAACGAGAATCCCGGTGGTCACGGTTTCACGACGGCTCGGCCAGACGACCTTCGCCGTCTCTGCCCGGACCTGCCGGATAAACTCGCCGGGTGAAACCTTCGCCACCAAGAACCTCGCAATCCGTTTCCAGTTACCATGTCCTACACGAAATAAATCGCGTTGAAACAGCAACAACGAGACCGACGGCCGCCATCCGGTTTTCCCGGCGCAGCCCGGCCTCGTCAACTTCTCTTCCGGACCTGGATCTTGCCACCCCATCCGCCGCAAGGCGAAGGGAATGGCAGGAGTGGAGGGACTCGAACCCACGGCCCTCGGTTTTGGAGACCGATGCTCTACCAACTGAGCTACACTCCTCCGGGTCCGGAGAGGGCTGCGACATAGCGGCGGGTGCCGAGGAGCGCAAGCCATGATCGCCCGGATTTATGCTGTCCGGCGCAAGCCCCCGACAAGCAGGGCGCGCGCTTCTTCCGGAGGAAGCGGCATGCCGGACAGATATCCCTGATAATGGGTGCAGCCCAGAGCGCGGGCGATCGCCTGTTCGGCGGCGGTTTCGGTGCCTTCCGCCGTGGTATCCATGCCGAGCGTGCTGGTAAGTGCGATGATCGCGCGGATCAGGCCCAGCGCGTCCGGATCGCGTCCGGCCGCCGCGACGATCAGGGTTCGATCGACTTTGACGGTGCTGAAACGGCCACGCCGAATATGGCCCAGGGCCGAAGCGCAGGCGCCGAAATCGTCGAGAGAGATTCGGACCGATAGCGCGCGCAACCGATCCACCGCGACGGTAACGCTGTCCGTATCGGTGCGGAACGCGCGTTCGCCGACTTCGAGTTCGAGCCGTGAGGGCAGGATACCAGACTGAGCCAGGGCTGACAGCACGATCGCCGGCAATTGGGGATCGCTGATCTGGTTGGGGGCAAGGTTGACGCACAGGCGGATATGATCCGGCCATCGCGCGGCTTCGGTACAGGCGGCGCGGATCACCCATTCGCCGATCTGGGCGAGCAGCCCGGCTTCGGCGGCGATGGGAATGAATTCGTCGGGCGGGACTTCGCCCAGTTCAGGATGGTCCCAGCGCAACAATGCTTCGAATCCGGCGATGCGGGAATCGCGCGCATCGATCACCGGTTGATAAGCGAGCCGTAACTGCCCCTGATCCATCGCATTGCGCAGGGCGCTTTCGATCGCCCGGCGCTTGTGTGCGCTGGCGAGCAAGGCGGGGGCGAACATGCGATGGATGCCGCGCCCGTCTTTTTTGGCGCGATAGAGCGCCAGATCGGCGTTGCTGATCAGTGCCTCGGCCGATCGGCCATCGCGCGGGCCGATCGCCGTGCCGATACTGGCGCCGATTCGGACGATCTGGCCGTCGATTTCGAAAGGAGCCGAAAGCGCCGCGATAATCGCCCCGCCAAGAGCTTCGATTCGCTTGAGATCGGCGGCGTTGGCAACCACGAGGGCAAATTCGTCGCCACCCAGCCGGCCGCATATGTCGTCGCTGGCGATCAGGCCCGACAGGCGCTGTGCGGCAAGGCAGAGCAACTTGTCGCCCACCGGGTGCCCCATGGTGTCGTTGACCGCCTTGAAGCGATCTAGATCGATGAGCATGAGTGCGCACCGGCCGCGATCATGGCCGCTGCGGTTCAAGATCGCGCGTAGCCCATCATGAAAATGGGCGCGGTTGAGCAGGCCGGTGAGCGCGTCGAAGCGGGCCATTCGATCGATTTCTTCGGCGGAGCGCCGTGCTTCGGTGATGTCGGCGCCGACGCCATGATAGCCGGTGAAGGCGCCGTGGTCGTCCTCGCGCGGGGCCGCGGACAGCCGCCACCAGCGTTCCTGCCCGCCGATCATTACCGGCAATTCGAAATCGGTGAAGCGTTCTCGGGCCTGCATTCGATCCAGCAAAGTCTGCAATTCGGCGGACCGGACGGGGTGTTCCCATCGGTCGCCGGCGAACAGCCGAAACAGGGATTCACCCTCCAGCGCATCCGGCGGGCATCCGGCCGCGCGGGCGAGCGCCGCGGAAACATTGACCAGCCGGCGGGCCGAATCGACCTGCCACAGCCAGTCGGCACCATGATCATCCGCTTCGCGTAGCAGCAGGCTCACCACTTCGCGCTTTTCCGCCAGCGCGATTTCGGCCCATTTGCGGTGCACGAATGCGCGGCCGCTGGCGACGCCCCCAACCGCAAGGCATAGGCCATAAGCCGAAGGAAGCGCGGTGAGGAGGGGGGAGCCCGTCCGGGCCATCATCACCGTGAGGCCGGCGCTGCCGATGGTGATGAACACCAGCATCGTAACCGGGGTGGCCGCGACCGTCAGCGTCGCGCTGGCGATCACTGCGGCGGACACGAGGCAAATAGCCAATTGCTGATCGAGCGTGCCGGTGCCCGAAAAAATGGCCGTAGGCACCGTCCAGAGCAGCCCCAGCATGACGGCGCGGAGAATCGACCTGTGGATGGCGGCTGACGGATCTGGCGGTTTGCCGCGCCGCGCCCTGACCACGAGGCGGATCATTCCCAGCAGCACACCGGCGATCGCGAGCGACCAGCCGATCAGCTGCCAGCGCGGAACGGCTTCCCACAACAGCACGACAAGGGCCAGCGTGCTCGCCAGTTGCGTCAGGGCGATGATCGTACTGAGGCGGGCCAGTTCCGCAACCTGCGCGGCGCGCACCCGGTTCCATCCAGGCGAAGATGCGCCCGACAGGCCGAGCACGGCCAGCCAGCCGGGCGCTGTCGCCGTCGAAGGAGGAGGGCGTTTCCACATAACGATGTGGATATTTAGTTGAGGTTGGTTAGCGCAAAGTAAGCGCTACAGTCATATCAAAGAAAAATATTCGTCGCGGCAACTTGTGTAAATTACATAGAAGTTGCCGCGACTGCGTTCAGGCGGCGATATCGTATGGCTGTATCTCGCCAGAAAGATAGAGGTTCCTCGCCTTGGCGCGGCTCAGCTTGCCGGAGCTGGTGCGCGGCAGGGTGCGCGGCGGCACCAATTCGACGACGCAGTGCATTCCGGTGATCGAGCGCACCTTTTCGCGAATCTGATCGCGCAGGCGGGCGCGTTCGGCCAGATCGGACGTGCGGCACTGGACGAGCACCGCCGGCGTTTCCTCCCCGCCCGGCGTGGTGATCGCAAAAGCAGCGATGTCGCCGGCCTTGAAACCGGGGATCTGTTCGACGGCCCATTCGATATCTTGCGGCCAGTGGTTCTTGCCATTGACGATGATCATGTCTTTGGCCCGGCCGACGATGTAGATGTAACCATCGCTGAGATAGCCCATGTCGCCGGTATCCAGCCAGCCGCCGGCCATGCAGGCGGCGGTCGATTCGGGATCGCGGAAGTAGCCGTCCATGATCGACGGTCCCCGGCACCAGACCTTGCCGATCGCCCGTTCGGGCAGCACGCCGCCATCTTCGTCGCGAATCTCGACGAGCATGTCCTTCACCGGTTTGCCGCAGTTGACGATCGCACGATAACGCTGCGGCCGCCCGATCGCAGCGTCGCCGCCCGAAAGCTGGGTTTCTTCGACCAGTTCGACGACGATGCCTTCGCCCGGTGGCATGATCGACACGGCCAGCGTCGCTTCGGCCAGGCCGTAGCTGGGCAGGAAGGCCGACGCCTTGAACCCGGCTTCGCCGAACGCGTCGACGAAGGACTGCATCACATCGGGGCGGATCATGTCCGCGCCGTTGCCGGCCACGCGCCAGCGCGACAGATCGAAGCGATCCGACGCCTTGGTCTGGCTGGACATGCGCCGCGCGCAGATGTCGTAGCCGAACGTGGGCGAATAGCTGAGCGTGGTGCCCGGATTGCGGCTGATCAGATCGAGCCAGGCGAGTGGACGGCGGGCGAAATCTTCGGTCTTGAGATAATCGACCGAAACCTGGTTTGCGACCGGCGACAGGAAGCAGCCAACCAGCCCCATGTCATGATACCAGGGCAGCCAGGAAATGCAGCGATCCTGCGGTTCCAGCGCCATGCCATGCGAATGGGCGGCCAGATTGTTGAGCAGCGCGGAATGCGTGACCGCGACGCCGTGGGGGAAGCGGGTCGAGCCGCTGGAATATTGGAGATAGGCGATATCGTGTGGCGCAGGATGGGGGAGCGGCGCGGGCCTGGCCTCGCGCTCCTGAAACTCCTCGTAGCTCATCCCTTCGACATGGCAGGCGGCCGCCGCCGCAGCAGCCATGTCGCGCAGTTCTTCCGGGAAGAACAGCATCTTCGGATCCGAACTACCGAGCTGGACCTTCAACTGATCGATATAGCTGTCCTTGCCGCCGAAGCTGGTGGGCAGCGGCAGCGGCACAGGCCATGCGCCCGCATAGACCGCGCCGAAGAACAAAGCAGCAAATTCCGGCCCGGTTTCGGCGACCAGCGCGATCCGATCGGCAGTGCGCACGCCATGCGCGATCAGTCGATGCGCCGTCGCCAACGCATCCACGCGCAACTGTGCGTAGGAATAAGGCTGGGTCAGCGTGCCCCGAGCATCATGAAAATTAAGGCCACGGTTACCGGTCGCGGCATAATCCAGCGCATCGCCCAGCGTCGCGAAATCCGAAAAACGGCGCGGCAGCGCGTCTTCGGTGGGCGTGGGCGCGATGGTCGCAGCCCTTGCTTCGGCGGGCTTGGCGATCGTCGTGGCTGCGGTTTTGTTCAGCACCGACGGCGACTCCTTAGGTTTTTGGCCGGACGACGCGCCATTCAGGCATCGCCGTCCGCGAGATTGTTGATCCAGGCCGCATCAACGGCACATGAACGTGGGAATGCCGAATGGGCGCGTTCTAAATCCGGCCCGACTGTGGCACAAACATGGCGCGTGGCACGTTCGTCATCATATCGCAACCTAAAGCCGCTCGACGGTGAGGCGCTGGAGCGACTCGCGATCGGCTATGTCGGCCGCTATGCGACCACGCGGGCCAAGCTGGCCGCCTACCTGCACCGCAAGCTGGGCGAGCGGGGGTGGGAAGGTCCGGCCGACGCGCCTGAAGGTGGGGCATCGGCCCACATCGACGCCATCGTCGCGCGCTTTGCCGATGTCGGCTATGTCGACGATCGCGGTTTTGCCGAAGCGCGCGCGGCATCCTATGCGCGACGCGGCTATGGTGCACGGCGGCTGAACGAACGGCTTCGCGCCGACGGCATTGCCGAGGACGATGCTGCAACGGCGCGGGCGGCGGCCGACGAAAATGCCTGGGCGGCGGCCTTGGCATTCGCACAGAAGCGCCGAATCGGCCCATTTTCCCGATCCGCGACGGATATCGACATGCGGCGCCGGGCGCTGGGCGCGATGTTGCGTGCGGGCCATTCGATGGATGTGGCGCGGCGGATCATCAATGCCATGCCGGGGGAAATTCCCGAGGAACGAGACTGAAAGAAAAGGTAATATTCGACCTTCGTTTCGGCGACGGCTCGTGCTAGCCTCTCCGGATGCTTGCCGGGGGGCCGGGCCGATGAAATTGGTTAGTCAGGTGGCGCCAGTATTAGAAAAATTACCGGTCGGGGATGCCGACTCGGTTGTCTGCGCAGTGTCGCCGGCAATGCCGGACCATGCCGAAGAGGATATACCCGTCAGCGGCACCGTGAAATGGTTCGATGCGACGCGGGGGTTTGGTTTCCTTGTGGGGGATAACGAGGCGGGCGACGTGCTGCTCCATTTTTCCGTACTGCGCCATCTTGACCGGAGGACCTTGCCGGAAGGCGCGCGGGCCAGCGTGATTGCGGTCCGTCGCGACAGGGGCCTGCAGGCACGGGCGGTTCTTGAGATCGATCTGAGCACCGCGACCGGGCCGGATGCCGACCTGATCGCCCAGCGCAACGCCGATCGGGTGAATCCCAGCGAACTGATCGATCACGCCAGTGAACTCGAACCCGTTGTCGTCAAATGGTTCAATCGCCTCAAAGGGTATGGCTTTGTCATCCGGCCGGGGGACGACCAGGATATCTTTGTCCATATGGAAGTGGTCCGCCGCGCGGGGCTGGGCGATCTCGAACCTGAACAGCCATTGTTCGCCCGTATCGCCGATGGCCGCAAAGGCCCGCTCGCCGTGGTCGTACAGGTGACGGACGAGGGCGGGCAAAACGCGCCGGATCATGCTGTCGAGGCCGCGCGCGCCTGATCGTCCGCCGGGCGCGCAACCCGGAATTTCGGCGATTCCCAGCACACGGGTTTGCGCTTAAGAGACGTCGCATGATGATGCGTTCTATATCCGCATGTGCCGCCGCTCTGCTGCTGACTGTGCCGCTTGTCGGTTGTGCCGCCAGAAGTGACGCGCCGGCGGCGGTTCGCGCCGATGGCCTGGTTGAAGTGACGGTCACTACGGCAACGGGCACACGGATCTTTCAGGTGGAAATGGCCCGCACGCCGGCAGAACAGGCGCGCGGGCTGATGTATCGCACCGAACTGGCACCGGATCGCGGCATGCTGTTTCCCTACGATCCGCCGCAATGGGCCAGCTTCTGGATGAAGAATACGCTGATCCCGCTCGACATGATCTTCATTCGCCGGGACGGCACGATCGCGCGCATTGCCGAGAATACCATCCCCGAATCACTCGAGCCGGTCGAATCGGGCGAACCGGTGGGTGCGGTGTTCGAGATCGCTGGGGGCAATGCCGCGTTGCAGGGGATTGCCGTGGGCGACCGCGTTACATGGCGCGATCCGACAGCAAAGCGGGCAGACTAACCGGCAATGATGGCTTTGCCGTTGCGCGGACCCCGCGACAAAGGCTAAGCGCTTGGCCATGGGCCTGTTGAAAAGCATCTTCACCTGGTGGGACGGAGCCACCATTGGCACCGCGCTATGGAGCCGTCGCAATGGCGTGACCGTGGGCGAGGACACCCTCGGCAACGTCTATTACGAGACGAAGGCGGGCGCCGTGCCGCGCCGCCGCTGGGTTATCTATAATGGCGCGAATGACGCCAGCCGCGTGCCGGCCGAATGGCATGGCTGGTTGCACCAGACGATCGAGGAAGCGCCGGACAAGGCGTTGCCGCCCGCGCGCGCCTGGCAGCAGCCATCCGCCCCGAACCCGACCGGTACCGCCGCTGCTTATCGCCCGGCTGGCGCCCTGGAAAAGGGCGGCCACCGTGCGGCTGCGACCGGCGATTATGAGGCGTGGAGCCCGAACTGAGCCATGAAGACCGTGCTGCGTGAAAATGGCGTCGAGGCGCTGGTCGGCCTGCTGGTCGTGGCATTTGCAGCGTGGTTCGCGCTGTTCGCGTGGGACCGCACCGGCGGCGGCGCACGCGCCGGCGCGACCCAGGTCAAGGCACTGTTCCCCAACGCGGCTGGCGTGAATGTCGGCACCGACGTGCGGGTCGCGGGTCTCAAGGTCGGCACGGTTTCCGAACAGCATCTCGATCCCGAAAGCTACCAGGTGGTGGCGACGCTGGCGATCGATCCGAAGGTGAAGATCCCGTCGGATAGCAGCGCCGCGATCACGTCGGAAGGTTTCTTGGGCGCGACCTATATTGCGTTGCTGCCGGGCGGATCGGAAACGCCGCTCAAGACCGGCGACACCATCATCGACACGCAGGGTGCGACCGATCTGATGGGGATGATCGGCCAATTCGTGAACGGCACCGGCAAGGCGGCCGATGAGCCGGCGCCCGAGCCATCTAACCATGCGCCCGATGCACCGGGCGGCACGCACCCGTGAAACAGACGGTCGCGGCGACGGCGCTGGCCGCGCTGCTGGGGCTTGGCGCATGGCAGGGCGCACAGGCGTTGCAGAACGCCGAAGCCGAACCCGCGCCTCAGCCGATCGTGGACGAACCGGCGGCGAATGTGGCCGCGCCCGCGACCGGGGACAGGCGCCGCATCGAACCCGCCGTTCGCGTGGCTACTCCCATGGCCGAACGCGTGGCTGTCATCGGCTTGCTGAACAAGCGCAACGGCATCGCCCGCGACCTGACGATGAAACCCGGCGATGCTTTGCGCGCCGGGGACGTGATCGTTCGCCTGCGCGCATGCGATACGACTGCGCCGTGGGAACCGCAGAAACTGACAGGCGCCTTTATCCAGACCGACGTGCGCGGCCGCGACAACAAGTGGCGGCGCGTGTTTTCAGGCTGGGTCTATAAGGAATCGCCGTCGCTCAACATGGTCCAGCATCCGATTTATGATGTCTGGCCCAAAAGCTGTACGATGCGGCATCCCGATATCGGCGCGGATACGGTGACCGCAGCATCGCCCGCCGGCGCCAGCCGTTCGAGTGCGAAGAAATCGGGTGAACCGAGCGAGGCACCTGCCGCGACGCCTGCGCCTGCGCCGGCTGCGCCCAGCGCGGCATCCAGCGACGATACATAATCATCCCGGCTGATTTCGATCGCGCCGAGCGATGCGAGATGATCGGTGATGAACTGGCAATCGAGCAGGCGAAACCCGCCGATCCGCAAGCGCGCGACCAGCCAGGCGAGCGCAACCTTGGACGCGTCACGTTCCCGACTGAACATGCTTTCGCCGAAAAAGGCACCGCCCAGCGTGACGCCATACAGGCCGCCCACCAGTGCATCGCCATGCCAGCATTCCACCGAATGGGCGTGGCCGCGCCCGTGAAGATCGGCATAAGCGGCCTCGATCTGCGGGTTGATCCAGGTGTCAGGGCGATCAGGGCGGGATTCGGCGCACAGGCCGACGACCCGCGTAAAGGCGGTATCGACCGTGACGCGAAACCTGTCCGATCGCACGGTCTTGGCCAGCGAATGCGATAGCCGGAACCCGTCGAGCGGCATGACCCCGCGCCGCTTGGGTTCAACCCAGAAAATCTCGCGCGCTTCCCGGCTGTCGGCCATCGGAAAGACGCCCACCGAATAGGCACGCAGCAAAAGATCGGGATCGAGCCGGGACATCTTAGCGCGATGTTACAACAAGCGTGGTGGGTGCGCGAGGGGGATCAAGCATCGGCGAGCCGGCGTTGGACGCCGCGCCGATGCTTCTCCTGAGGCGGCGATGTTACAGCAGATCGCGAACCTTGTCTTGCGGGCGGCACAGCGCCGCGCCCTTGTCGGTTTCCACCAGTGGCCGTTCGATCAGGATCGGATCGGCGATCATCGCGTCGAGCACGGCATCATCGCTGGCACTGGCGGCGATCAGTGCCTTGGCGGCATCTTCCTTGGTGCGTAGGCCATCGCGTGGTGCAATGCCGGCGCGCGCGTAGAGCGCGGCCAGCTTTGCGCGGGACGGCGGCGTCTTGAGATATTCGACGATGGTGATGTCCGCGCCGGATTCTTCAAGGATCGCCAGCGTCTTGCGCGACGTTCCACATTTGGGATTGTGCCAGATGGTGGCCTTCATGCCGCGCTATCCTCGCGGTTGAGCCATTCTTCCAGCCACTTGATCGTGTAGTCGCCCTTCTGGAAGTCGGGATCGTCCAGCAGCGCCTGATGCAGCGGAATAGTGGTCGTCACGCCGTCGATCACGAACTCTTCGAGAGCACGGCGCAGGCGGCGCAATGCGCCTTCGCGGGTGGTGCCGTACACGATCAGCTTGGCGATCATGCTGTCGTAATAAGGCGGCACGCGGTAACCGGCGTACAGCCCGCTGTCGACCCGCACATTCATGCCGCCCGGCGCGTGATAGCCCTTCACCAGCCCCGGCGACGGAGCGAAGGTTTTCGGGTGTTCGGCGTTGATGCGGCATTCGATGGCGTGGCCACGGAACTGCACGTCTTCCTGCCGCAACGTCAGGCCATGGCCGTCGGCAATGCGGATCTGTTCGCGGACGAGATCCAGCCCCGTGATCGCTTCGGTAACGGGATGTTCCACCTGCAGGCGGGTGTTCATCTCGATGAAGTAGAATTCGCCGTTTTCGTACAGGAATTCGATCGTGCCGGCGCCGCGATAGCCCATTTCGGCCATCGCCTTGGCGACGATGCCGCCCATATTTTCGCGCTGAGCAGCCGAGATAACCGGCGAGGGCGCTTCTTCGAGTACCTTCTGGTGGCGGCGTTGGAGCGAACAATCGCGTTCACCGAGATGGATCGCGTTGCCGTTGCCGTCGCCGAAGATCTGGAATTCGATATGGCGCGGATCGCCAAGATATTTTTCCATATAGACGGTGGCGTCGCCAAAGGCGGCCTTCGCCTCGGACCCGGCCTGGCTCATCAGCGTTTCGAGCTGATCTTCGCTCGGCACGACCTTCATGCCGCGCCCACCGCCGCCTGACGCTGCCTTGATCAGCACGGGATAGCCGATTTCAGCGGCGACGCGCTTGGCTTCGTCCAGATCAGTCAGCGGGCCATCCGAACCCGGCACCAGCGGCAGGCCGAGCTTGGCCGCCGTCAGCTTGGCTTCGATCTTGTCGCCCATCGTACGGATATGTTCGGGCTTTGGTCCGATCCAGATCAGTTCGTGGCTTTCGACGATTTCGGCAAAGCGCGCGTTTTCGCTGAGGAAGCCATAGCCCGGATGGATCGCATCGGCGCCGGTGATTTCGGCCGCCGCGATGATATTCGGGATGTTGAGATAGCTTTCGCCGGCGGGCGGCGGGCCAATGCACACCGCCTGATCGGCCAGCCGAACGTGCATCGCATCGGCATCGGCGGTCGAATGGACCGCCACCGTCTGGATGCCCATTTCATGGCAGGCGCGATGGATGCGCAGCGCGATTTCGCCGCGATTGGCGATGAGGACCTTGTGGATCGCCATCGCCCTTTACTCGACGATCAGGAGCGGTTGATCAAACTCCACCGGCTGGCCGTTTTCGACGAGGACCTGCTTGACGGTGCCACCGCGCGGAGCCGTGATCGGGTTCATGACCTTCATCGCTTCGACGATCAGCAGCGTCTGGCCAGCCGAAACCTTGTCGCCTGGCGATACGAAGGGGGCGGCGCCTGGCTCGGCGGCGAGATAGGTGGTGCCGACCATCGGCGACTTCACGACGCCGGGATGATCTGCAGGGGCGGCTTCGGCAACGGGCGCTGCCACGGCTGCGGCCGGGGCTGCCGGCGCGGCGACGGGGGCCGGCGCATAGCTGACGGGTGCGGCGACCGGAGCCGCCTTGCGCGCCACGCGGACGCGGCGATCGCCATCCTCAACCTCGATTTCGGTGAGCTTGGTGGCATCAAGCAACTCGGCGAGCTGCTTTACGAGTTCGACATCAACCCGGATCGGGGCATCATTCTTGTCGGTCATGCGGTCTGACCCTTCTCTTGTCTTGGTTCGGATTTTGGCGCGCTACTGTCAGAGCTTGGCCGCCGCGTCCAGCGCGAGCGTATAGGAAAGCGCGCCGAAGCCCGCCACCGTACCCTTGGCGGCCATGCCGACAAAGCTTTTGTGGCGGAAGGATTCGCGTGTGTGCGGATTGGAAAGATGCACCTCGATCACCGGCACTTTGATCGCCTTGATTGCGTCATAGAGTGCGATCGAAGTGTGGGTGAAGGCACCCGAATTGAGGATAACTGCCTTTGCGGGCAAAGCGTTAGCTTCGTGCAGCCAATCGATCAGATGGCCTTCATGGTTGGACTGGCGCATGTCGATCTGAAGGCCCAGTTCGCGGCCCTGATCTTCCAGCCGACCGGCGATATCGTCCAGCGTGTCCGACCCGTAGATTTCAGGCTCGCGCAGGCCGAGCAGGTTGAGGTTCGGACCATTCAGAACGAATACGGTATCGGCCATGCGAAGATCAGCCTTGCGGTTGCGGTTGGGGCATGGCGGTTTCTATATGGGGATCCCGCCAATGTCCAAAGCGGACATGGTTTCAGCCTGCCTCCCGAGGAGCTTTTTCGAATGACCACCGACGGTACGATCCAGTTGCGTGTGAATGGCGAGCATCGCCGGGTGCTGGCGGGGCTGACGCTTTCCGGGCTGGCGGCCGAACTGGGGCTTGATCCGGCGAAGGTGGCGGTGGAACGCAATCTGGAGGTCGTGCCGCGTTCGACACTCGATCAGGTGCTGGTCGAGGATGGCGACGAACTGGAAATTGTCCATTTTGTTGGCGGTGGCGATCATGGCGATGATAGCTGGACGGTGGCTGGGCGCACGTTCCGTTCCCGCCTGATCGTCGGAACGGGAAAGTATAAGGATTTCGAACAGAATGCCGCGGCGGTTGCGGCATCGGGTGCTGAAATCGTCACGGTCGCCGTGCGCCGCGTCAACATCGCCGATCCCAAGGCGCCGATGCTGACCGATTTTATCGATCCCAAGAAGATCACCTATCTGCCCAACACGGCCGGCTGCTTCACTGCCGACGATGCGATCCGCACGTTGCGGCTGGCGCGCGAGGCGGGCGGGTGGAATCTCGTCAAGCTGGAGGTGCTGGGCGAAGCGCGCACGCTTTACCCGGACATGATCGAAACGCTGCGCGCGACGGAAATTCTGGCGAAAGAAGGCTTTGAGCCGATGGTCTATTGCGCTGACGATCCGATCGCAGCGAAACGGCTGGAAGATGCTGGTGCGGTGGCGATCATGCCGCTCGGCGCGCCGATCGGTTCGGGGCTGGGCATCCAGAATGCGGTGATGATCCGCCTGATCGTGGAAGGCGCCAAGGTGCCGGTGCTGGTGGACGCTGGTGTCGGCACGGCATCCGATGCGGCGGTGGCGATGGAACTGGGCTGCGACGGCGTGCTGATGAACACCGCGATTGCCGAGGCCAAGGATCCGATCCTGATGGCGCGGGCGATGCGGGCGGCGGTGGATGCCGGGCGCATGGCCTATCGTTCTGGGCGGATGGGGCGACGGATGTATGCCGATCCGTCCAGCCCGCTGGCGGGTTTGATCTAAGCAAGGATTACCGCCACCCCGAAGCCAGTTCGGGGTGGCGGCGTAGAAGCATCAACCTGCGACGGTGAAGCCGCCGTCGACCGGCAAGGTCTGGCCGGTGATCCACGAGGCCGATGCGCTCGTCAGGAACAGCACTGCGCCGGCGATGTCGGCGGGCTTGCCCAAGCGGCCGGCAGGCGTGCGCGCGAGTGTCGGTTCGGCCCACGCCGGGTTGGCGAAGGTGCTGGCCGTCATCCGGCTTTCGGTAAGGCCGGCGGCCACCGCGTTCACGCGGATGTTGCGCTTGCCCCATTCGACCGCGAGGACGCGGGTGAGGCCGATGATGCCGGTCTTGGCCGCGCCATATCCCGGGACGATGCCGATCCCGAAGTAGGAGCTCATCGACGCGATGCCGACGATCGCGCCGCCGCCGGCAAGCGTGCTGGCCGACAGCGCATCCGAACAGCCCTTGGCCATGCGGTACGCGGCGGTGAGGTGCATGTTGATCGCACGGGCGAACACGTCGGGCTCATATTCATCAAGGCCGAGCGACGGCAGCGCGAAACCGGCATTGTTGATCAGGATATCCAGCCCTTCGGCGCTGACCGTGGCGGCCACGGCGTCGACATTGGCGGCATTTTCCACGTCGAGCTGGAGGTAGCGATAGCCAGACAGATCTTCGTCATAGTCGGCGGCGCTGGCGCGCGTGCCGGTGATCGTGACGTCAGCACCGGCCGCGCGGTAGCCGGCGGCGATGGCTGCGCCGATCCCGCTGGTGCCGCCCGTGACCAGCACCCGCGCGCCGGAATAATCATGTTGGGTTGCGTTCGCCATATCGTCCTCTTCCACAAATTCGTTCGCGATCGTTCCTAAGTCGGCCATACGCGGCTGGCGAGCCGGCAGACCACGCCGCCGCAACCGATTTCCGTAAATCGCAAATGAAGGCGCGCGCGCGATGCACTGTCCGTCCGTTTGCGGATTCAGACATGGCCGGCGACATGCTATGGACGGCACATGACCGCCAACGATCTTCCGCACCCGCACGCCGACGGGGCGAATCACGACATGGACGCGCATGGCGCGCCGGTGCAGCCGCTGGGGGTGAGCGATATCGTCCAGCGGCTGCAAACTCCGATCACCAATCCGGTGACGCGGGCGCGGTTGCGGGTGGAGCAGGAAGTGCCCGAAGCGCGCCGGGGGCCGGGCTGGGATCGCCACTGGCGCGAGCTGGAAGCCTATGTCGAGCTGCCGGGGGAATGGTCGGGCAGCCAGGAGTAAAAGACGGGGCAGAGCCGAGCCTGCCGTTTTGACAGACCCGGCTGGTGGAAGTTCAGTCGCGCGCGGCGATCGCGATGATTTCGACCTTATAGGCCGGCGTTGCCAGCTTCACTTCGCCGGTTGCGCGGGCCGGGGCGTTCTGGCCGCCGATCCATGCTTCCCACACGGCGTTCATGGCCGCGAAATCGGCCATGTCGGCAAGCCAGATGGTGGCCGACAGCAGCTTCGACTTGTCGGTGCCGGCTTCGGCCAGCAGCGCATCGATCTGGGCGAGGATCGTCTGCGTCTGGATGGTGGCGCTTTCGCCCGGCGCGCCGACCTGGCCGGCGAGGTAGACGGTATTGCCGTGGACGACGGCCTGGCTCATGCGCGGGCCCGATTCGATGCGACGGATGGTCATGCTTTTGTCCTTATGGTGGAGAGGTTGAGTGTCAGCTTGAGGCGTAACGCGCGATCGAGAGATCGGATGTCTCAATCTCGGGACGGCGGCCGCTGACGATATCGGCGATCACATGGCCCGAACCGCAAGCCATCGTCCAGCCGAGCGTGCCGTGGCCGGTGTTGAGAAACAGATTGCCGTAGCGCGTGGCCCCGATCACCGGCGTGCCATCGGGCGTCATCGGGCGCAGGCCCGACCAGTAGGTGGCCTCCGGAATATCGCCAGCACCGGGAAACAGATCGCCCACCGAATGCGCGAGCGTCGCCCGGCGGCGTTCGGGTAATATGTTGTTATAGCCGGAAATTTCCGCCATCCCGCCGACGCGGATGCGTGTTCCCAGCCGGGTGATGGCGATCTTGTAGGTTTCATCCATCAGGGTGGAAACCGGTGCGCGTGCGGCATCGACGATCGGCACGGTGATCGAATAGCCCTTCACCGGATAGACCGGCAGCTTCATCCCCAACGGACGCAGCAGGCGTGCCGAGTGGCAGCCGAGCGCCACGACATAGCGATCGGCCGTGACAAGGCCGCGATCGGTGCGGATGCCGCTGATCTGGCCGTTCGCACTTTCGATCGCCTGAATATCGGTGTCGTACTGGAAGGTGACGCCCTTGGCGGCAGCCATGTCGGCCAGCCGGTTGGTGAATTTGAAACAATCGCCGGTTTCGTCATTGGGCAGGCGCAACCCGCCGGTGAGCTTGTGTCGCGCGGATGCGAGGCCGGGTTCGGCGGCGATGCAGCCGGCGGGATCGAGAATTTCGAACGGCACGCCGCCGGCGCGCAGCACTTCGACATCCTTGGCGATGCCGTCGAGCTGCTTTTGCGTGCGGAACAGTTGCAAGGTGCCCTGCATCCGTTCGTCATAGGTGATGCCGGTGGTGCGGCGCAGATCGATCAGGCGATCGCGGCTATATTCGGCCAGACGGACCATCCGGCTTTTGTTGATGGCATAGCGGGTGGCCGTGCAGTTGCGCAGCATCGCGAACAGCCAGCCAAGCATTTCGCGATCAATCTGCGGGCGCAGGATCAGCGGGGCATGTTCCATCATCAGCCATTTGATCGCTTTTTGCGGGATGCCGGGGGCGGCCCATGGCGATGCGTAGCCGGGGGACACTTCGCCCGCATTGGCGAAGCTGGTTTCGAGCGCGGGGCCGGCCCGCCGGTCGATCACCGTCACCTCATGCCCGGCTTCCGCCAGATACCAGGCGGAGGTAACGCCGATGACGCCGCTGCCGAGAACCGCAACCTTCATGGCACCCTCTATGCTTGGGCGTCGGCGGCATCGCGGTAGATGCGATGATAACGCGCGCCGAGGCTGGTGAGAATTTCGTAGGAAATCGTGCCCGCATCCTGCGCGAGCCTATCGAGCGACTGGTGCGGGCCGATCAGTTCGACCCAATCCCCCAATTTCAATGCACCTTCGGGCAGCGCCGTCACGTCGAGCGTGATGCTGTCCATCGACACGCGGCCGGCGATCGGCAGGCGGGTGCCATTGAACCATGCCGCACCGCGATTGCTTAAGCTGCGCGGCAGGCCATCGGCATAGCCCACCGCGATCGTGGCGATCCGCGTTTCGTGGGGTGCGTGGAAGCTGTGGCCATAGCCGACGCCGCCGCCCGCCGCGATCGTCCGCACCTGAATGACGCGGGCATCGAGCCGAATGACGGGGCGCATCGGGTTGGGCTGCGCATCATTGGGCGCGCCGCCGTAGAGCGCGATCCCGGGGCGGACGATTTGGTTGTGAAAGGCGGGGGCCAGGAATGCGCCACCCGAATTGGCGAATGAGCGGGGGACCGACGGGAACAGCCCGGCCAGCGCATCGAACCGCGCTATTTGCGCGGCATTGACGGGGCTATCCAGCGTATCGGCGCAGGCAAGATGGCTCATCACCAAAGCAAGCGGGACGTGGGCGCGGAACGCCGTATCCCCGGCCAGTTGCCGGGCTTCGCCATCGTCGATGCCAAGACGGGCCATGCCGCTGTCGAACTGGAGGACGGCGGGCAGGGGGCGGCCGATCGATTGTGCGGCTTCGCGCCAGCGTGCCGCCTGATCGACCGAGTTGAGCACGGGCAATATGCCGGCATGAGCGCAAAGCATTTCGGTGCCGGGCATCAGCCCGTTGAGGACGTAGAGCCGCGCGTCGGCCGGCAGGATCGGGCGAAGCGCGCGTGCTTCGCCAAGGTGCGCCACGAAGAAATCCCGGCAGCCGGATTCGGCAAGGGCGGTGGCGGCCTGGCGCACGCCCAACCCGTAGGCATCGGCCTTCACCACGGCGGCGGCGCGCGCGGGGGCGACATGACGGGCGATCTGGCGGTAATTGCTGCGCAGGGCGGCAAGGTCGATCATCAGCCGGCCACCCGCCATGTCGGCGGTATCATCCGGGTCCGTCATCCGATCGCGATCGTTGAGCATCATGGTGATACTCTAGATCGTGTGTATTCGAATTTTCCGCGCTGTTGTGATGGATTATTCCAACATGATGCAGTTTGCGGCATAATCCACGCAGAAAATGGAGGAATATTGTGTCGCTGGATGCCATTGATCGCAACATCATCCGCCTGCTGCGATTGAATGGGCGGATCCCGAACAGCGAACTGGCCGCGCAAGTGGGGCTGTCGGCATCGGCCTGCCTGCGACGGGTGGGCCTGTTGGAAGCGAGCGGGGTGATCCGCGGCTACACCGCGATCATCGCCGGACCGGCCGAAGAAGGGCTGACCGCGATCGTGCGGATCACGCTGGAACGGCAGACCGAAGCCTATCTCAACCGGTTCGAGGCGGCGGTGCGGATGCACCCCGAAATCCAGGAATGTTTCCTGATGACGGGCGACGCCGATTATATCCTGCGCGCATCCGCGCCCAACACCGCCGCGTGGGAGACGATCCACAAGGACATATTATCGCGCTTGCCGGGCGTGGTGCGAATTCATTCGAGCATCGCGATGCGCAATGTGCTGCACCCGGCCCATGCGTCTGCGGCGCGGCCAAGGACCGGCGGATAGCGTTTTCATAGGCCGGTTGTTGCTGTAGCCTGGCATCATGGGAACGAACCGGCGGGAGCGCAGGCCGTGAACCGTGCATTCACCAACATGTTGATCGTCATGGCCATGGGGCTGGCCGGCCCGCTTGCGGCGGCGCCGCCGGCCAGCGCTGCATCCGACGTCAAACGCGTGCCCGATCTGGCCGATCAACTGGCGGGCACCTATCACGGGGATGTCATATCCGATGCGCGCGGCAGTTCGCGCAGCGATGTGGCGATCACCGTGGTGCGAACCGGCAAGAACATCATTCGCGTGACATCGGATTATCCGCGCATTCCGACGGTGAGCATCCCGCTGACCAAAGCGATGAACAGCATCATCGCGGCCAGCGGCCCGCATGTCGTGGTGGTCAATCTGGATGCTGATCCCAATAGGATGGACCTGACGATCGACGACGCATCCTGGTCGGGCGTGAAATCAGCCGGGCAGTGATTCCGGCGGATCGGACGACCGGACCAGTTCGACGACTTCGAAATCATAGCCCTTCCACCCGCGTTGCCGGGCGGCGTCGGCGGTGGCGCTGCGTTCTTTTTCGCTTCGGCCAGCGATTGGGTGTGGCCCCAGAATACTTCCGTCTTGCCGTTTTCGAGCTGGGCCACGATCCGCCAATAATGGGTGAACGCGACGGCGGTGGGGCCGATCGTCTTGACGTAGCCGTCGGGCAGGGTGGCCGTGAGGTAATATTTCTTCCGGGCCATGCCGTCCCTAATCCCGGGCGGGGTGCGTGATGGCGATCGCCGGTGCGATGCTGGCGCGGCCGGCCACTTTATCCGCTGTTCCCGTTTTTGCCAGAAACCACGGCGTCATCCGCGCGATCGCGTCCTGCACCCGATCGGTCGACACCGCGAAGCTGAAGCGGATGAAATGCCCGCCTTCGACCGGATCGAAATCCAGCCCCGGCGCGGTGGCGACGCCGGTTTCCAGCAGCAATTCTTCGCACAGGGCGATGCTGTCCCGGGTCAGGTGGTCGACATCGGCATAGATGTAGAAGGCACCATCGGGCGGCGCGAAGCTGTGCAGGCCCATTGTGGGCAGCGCTGCCAGCAGCAGGGCGCGATTATGGGCATAGGTGGCGACATGGCCGTCCAGTTCATCGCGGCAATCGAACGCGATCAGCCCGGCATGTTGCGCCAGCGACGGGGGGGTGAGGAACAGGTTGCCCATCCGCGCGCGCGCCACATCGATGAGGTTGGTGGGCACCACCAGCCAGCCGAGCCGCCAGCCGGCCATGCTGAAATATTTGGAGAAACTGTTGACGATCAACGCGTCGGGATTGTCCTGAAGCATGGACCGGGGCGTGCCGACATAGCTTAGCCCATGGTAGATTTCATCGGAGACGATGCGGATGCCGCGTTCGCGGCACACGTCGGCGATCGCCGCCATTTCAGCGTCGTCGATGATCGTGCCGGTCGGGTTGGCGGGGCTGGCGACGATCAGGCCATCGGGTGCAGGATCGAGTTTGGCGAGGGCCGCGGCCGTCACCTGAAAGCGTTCGGCCGGCCCGCACGGCAGTTCGACCGGTTCGAGATAAAGCGCCTTCAGCGTGTTGCGATAGGCGACATAGCCGGGGCGGGCGATGGCGACACGGGCGCCGGGTTCGAACAGGCAGGATAAAGCGAGCACCAGCGCGGGCGATGCGCCGCAGGTGAGCAATATCTGTTCGGGATCGACCGCGACGCCATAAGCATCCTGATAATGCCGCGCGATGCGTTCCTTCAGGCGCGGGCTTTCCCAATAGCCCATGCCATCGGTGTCCAGCACATGGTGGGCCGCAGCAATGGCGGCGGCCGGCGCACCGGTCGACGGCTGGCCGAACTCCATATGGATGATCGATCGCCCTTCGGCGGCAAGGCGATGGGCGACGCGGCTGATGGCGATGGCGTGGAACGGATCGATCTGGGCTAGCATATCGGTTCAGCTAGGGGGCCAGGCGATCGGGCGCAACGTGGATGCGACATAGCGTGGCGAAAGGGTTCAGGCGGAACCGGCCGGCGGGAACAATATCGGCGCATCGCCCGGGTGCCATGGGTGCAGGCGGATCATCGCCGTTTCGAACAGGGGCGAGCCGACATGGCGTGCCAGCCAGCTTTGCAAATGCGGCAGCGGCTGGGCATCGAACCACGCGCGATCGGTTGCAGCAAACTGGCGCACGAAGGGCATGATGGCCATATCGGTCAGCCCGCGCGCCGCGCCGCACAGGTTGGCGTTCAAGGCCAGCCTTTGATCGAGCACGACCAGCAGCGCCAGGCCGGCGGCACGGTGCGCGGCGGGATCCGAGGCGTGGCGATCGGGATATTTGTAGCGATCCAGATGGTGCTTGAACGGCCCGTCATTGGCCGCGATCAGGGCTGCATCATCATGGTCGAGCCAATGTTCGGGATCATGCTGGCCGAGCGCCCAGCGCATGATATCAATGCTTTCATCGATCACGCCGCCATCAGGCAGGATCAGCACCGGCACCGTCCCTTTGGGCGACACTGCGATCATATCGGCCGGCTTGGCGGAAAGCTTCACCTCGCGGATTTCGCAGATCACGCCGCTCGCAAGCAGGGCCAGCCGCGCGCGCATCGCATAAGGGCAGCGCCGGAAACTGTAGAGGATCGGATCAGTCGTCACGGGGCTGGGCGCGCGCCGCGCCGATATGCGCTTCGCCACGGGATGCCGCCAGATGTTCCTGCCGGTGGCGTTCGGCATAGCCCGCGCGCTGGGCGTCGCTGCGCTCGTCATGGCAGGCGGCGCAACTGACCCCGACCCTGTAATGCGGGGATGCGCGATCGGCTTCGCTCACCGGCCGCCGGCAGGCGTGGCAAAGCTCGTGGCTGCCGATTTCCAGACCATGCGTCACCGTCACGCGCTGATCGAACACGAAACATTCGCCATTCCACCGGCTGTCTTCCACCGGAACCGTTTCCAGATAGCGCAGGATCCCGCCCTTCAGGTGATACACCTCGTCCAGCCCTTCGGCCTTGAGGAAGGCGGTGGATTTTTCGCAGCGTATGCCGCCGGTGCAGAACATCGCGATCTTCGGCGGCGGCCCATCGCCCAGCAGCCGTTCGCGTTCGGCGCGGAACCATGCCGGAAAATCACGGAAAGTCTTGGTTTGCGGATTGATCGCGCCGGCGAAGGTGCCGGCGGCCACTTCATAATCATTGCGCGTGTCGATGACGATCGTATCGGGGCGATCGATCAGCGCGTTCCAGTCTTCCGGTTCGACATAATGGCCGACGTCGGTGAGCGGATCGATGTCCGGTTCGCCCATCGTCACGATTTCGCGCTTGAGCCGTACCTTCATGCGGTGGAAGGGCAGCGTTTCGGCGCGCGACAGCTTGACATCGAGATCCGCGCAGCCGGGCAACTGGCGAATATGCGCCAGCACCTGATCGATCGCGACATCCGAGCCGGCGATCGTGCCGTTGATCCCTTCCGACGCGATCAGCAGCGTGCCTTTCACGCCAAGCGCGCAGCATAGCTGCGCCAGCGGCCCTTGAATTTTCTCGCCATCGGCAAAGGGGGTGAATCGATAGAGCGCCGCAACGCATATCGGCAGGCTGGCTTTGGTCACGTCTGGGCAAATCCGGTTGCAGGCGCATGCGCGCGAGCACGGCCTTTAGCGATATCCGCCGCGTTCGGCCAGTGTTCGGCCGGCGGGTAGTGCCTTATGGTAATTATGGTGGCGGACTATAGGATCCGAGGCGTTATCCCGCCGCCTAGCTGAATTGACGGGATGTGCGGCAAATGCCATGTCGCAGCCTATGCAATCCGACAAGCTGGCCAGCGCTGGTTCCGCCCCGCGAAAACTTAGCAAAGGTCAGGCGACCCGCCGCAATATCCTTGAAGCCGCTGAAATCAGCTTTGCCGAAGTGGGCTTCGACGCCGCGCGGCTGGACATGATTGCCGAAGAAGTGGGCATCAAGCAGGCGGCGATCTTTTACCATTTTCCGAGCAAGCGGAACCTGTTCGACGAACTGAACCGGGACATTCAGGCCAGCCTGGTCCATCTGACCAAAGTCCGTTTGGAAGGGGCGACCGATCCCTGGGAAAGGTTGATGCTGCTGGTCGAGGTGTGGCTGGATTTCATGGTGGCCCGCCCGACCGCTGCGCGATTGATCCTGCGTGCGTGCGCGGATGCAACGGGAGCGGACGGCGAAAAAGGGCAATATTCAACCGATGCACTGCACCTGTTTCGCGCGGTGATCGCCGACGGTATTGCGTCCGGCCGCTTCGGTGATGTCAGTTCGATGTATCTGGTCAATCTGCTCAGCGGCAGCATTTTGCATTATGTCTGCAATCCCGGGCAATTGGGTAGCGATCGCCCCTATCGGCCCGATGATCCCGCCGAAGTCGCCATGTTCAAGACGGTGCTGCGCAAAACCGCGCGGGCGGTGCTTGACGTGCAATGAGGCGGCGTTGGCCACTGGTTTGTTGAGGCGCCTGCGACCCTGATTGCGGCGGCGTCGCCCTATGCTGTCTTCGATGGACGCGGGGGGCGTCGGCCGGTTGCCCGATTTGAAAATCCGGCAGAAAAATGACTGATCAGATGATTCGTCGTTGCCGATGCGGCCATGAAACCCACTGAAACCTAATAGAAATCATTGTTTTGCGTCATAAGATAAATGCGCATTTCAAAAAACCAACTTGCGCGCTGGTTAATTTGTGCCACTCTCGCGGTGGATCGGACAGCGCACCGCGCATCCGGCCACGGCGTTGAACGTCATGATCTGGCCCGCATACGAGGCCGGGCAGCATTCAACGCCGATACGAATTCATAGAAATTCGATCGGGGAGATGGAGTTGAAACGGGTTTCTCTAATATTGCTTGCGACGTCTGCGATCGGCGGACCGGCTTTCGCCCAGCAGGCCGACGGTTCGGCGGCAACAACCAGCCAGGGGCTGGCCGATATCGTCGTTACCGCGCAAAAACGTGCCGAAAGCCTGCAGGACACGCCGATTTCGATTTCGGCGCTTGATGCGACATCGCTGGAAAGCAAGCGGGTCGTTTCGCTCGCGGATCTGACGTCCGCGATCCCCAATATGCAGGTTTCGCCGCACCCGAACACGGGCACGACCTTGCGCGTGACGGTGCGCGGCATCGGCGAGCCTTCGGCGACGCAAACGCGCGATAGCCCGGTCGCGGTCTATGTGGACGGCGTCTATGTCAGCAAGGGGCAGGGCTTGGCCAACGAACTGGCCGAACTGGAGCGGGTGGAAGTGCTGCGCGGTCCGCAGGGCACGCTGTACGGCCGCAACGCGACGGCCGGTGCGATCAACTTCATCAGCCGGGCGCCCGAACTGGGTGAATTTGGCGCGCAGCAGAGCTTTACGATTGGCAGCCGCAATGAATTCCGGTCGCGTACCTCGATCAACATTCCGATCGGCGATACGCTGGCTGCGGAACTGACCTATGTCCGCGCGAAGAAGAACGGCTTCGTCCGCAATCTCGGTGCGGGGGCCAAATATTTCGGCACAGTCGACCGCAACGCCATTCGCGGGGCGCTGCTGTGGCAGGCAACGGATGCGCTGGAAGCGCGCTATACCTATGATTCGTCGTGGCTTGAGGACACGTCGCCGTTCATCCAGGCCGTGCCTTTCTATCCGGCCAAGGGCGCAAGACAGCGTAGCGGCAGTTCGGGCGCCGTCGCATTGCGGCCGGGTTCGACACGGGTGCAGGGCCATAACCTGACGGTCAGCTATGATCTTGGCGATGCCCTTACGATCAAGTCGATCACGGGCTATCGCAAGCTGCGCGACAACACGAACCAGGTCTATAATCCGGGGCCGGTGCGGCCATTCCTGCCGTTCAACAACGTCAACACCACGGATCAGCACCAGTTCAGCGAAGAATTGCAGTTCATTGGCGATGTTGCCGATGGGGCGCTGAAATATGTCGGCGGGCTGTATTATTTCAGCGAATCCGGCGACAGCCTCGACCTGTCCAACATGCCATCCGGCCTAAATCCCCGCAGGGCGCACTGGAACAACAAGGCCTATGCCGTTTTCGGCCAGGCAACCTGGACGCCCAACTTTCTTGATGAGCGGCTGCACATCACGGTCGGTGCTCGCTGGTCCAAAGATGAACGCGCCGCCGACGTCTATTCGACGCGTACACCGCCTGGGGGCACCGCCATCGTTATTCTCGACGCGGCGGGCAAGAGGAACTTCAAGGATTTCAGCCCGACAGCCACGGTGCAGTTCGACATTAACGATGATGTGAACATTTATGCCAAAGCATCGAAGGGATATAAGACCGGCGGCTTCAATCCGACCGCGACAACCCCGGCGCGTTTTGCCGCCGGCTTTGGCCCGGAAACGCTTGTCTCCTACGAAGCCGGCCTGAAATCGGAGTTCTTCGATCGCCGTATCCGATTCAACATCGCGGCTTATTACAGCGATTATAAGGACATTCAGACCAACATCTTCGATCCGTTCAATCCGCGCGTGTTCGACGTTCTGAACGCCGGCAAGGCACGCACCCAGGGCTTTGAGGCGGATATCACCGCCTTGCTGTTCGACGGGATGACGCTGGGCGCCAGCTACGGCTATGTCGATCCGAAGTTCAAGGAGGTCATCGACCTGACGGGCACGGATATCGCATCGACCTTCCGTTTCACCCATGCGCCGAAGAACAGCTTTACCCTGAATGCGGATTACAAATCCCAGCCAACGGATGCTGGGATCATCGAGGCGAACCTGAACTATGCCTGGCAGGACAAGTATTTCGGCCTGACCACCGATCCCAGGGTCGTCACCCATTCTTACGGATTGCTCAACGGGCGTCTGGGTTTGAGTGACGCCGGCGGCATCGAAGGGCTGCGGATCGCCATCTGGGGGCGCAACCTGACCAATACCAATTATTATGCGAACTTCTTCGCGCTGGGCGATGTCGGTGCGGCCATGATGGGCGAACCGCGCAGCATGGGTGTCGATGTCAGCATGAAGTTTTGAACAGGCCGGCCCGTGTCGATTCGATTGGATTGGCGCGGGCCGGAATAGAGTAATCGATGGGGGGGGGGCAGACCGTTTGCCAGCCTTTTCAACAACGGCCCGGTGATCGACACCGGGCCGTTGGCACATTGGGAATGCGCCGATCAGGATCAGTTCATTCCGGCACCGCAATCTTGCGTTTGACATAAAAGTGAATGCTATTCACTAACGTCGGCCGTCGATAGCGCTGCTGAGGGTCTGCTGTGAAACATGTCCTGACAAGCCTTGGAATCGTTGGCCTTCTGCTGGTTGCGAGCCTTTTGGCGTGGGGCCAATTTGATCGTGAAAATGTGGCGGCTACGCCACTGCCCGGCGGTTCCAATGCGGCGGCGTGGTGGGATGCAGCCTATCAGCCGCAGCCGGTGGAAGGCATGATCGCGCCACACCCCTGGCTCGCGCCCGTGGGCAATGGCACCATGCACGGCGATGGATTTCAATCGGACGTGCATCCCGCGTCCGGGCCGATGGGGCTGGCCTATCAGGTTCGTTCGCGGCGCGCGGGCAATGGCCTGATCCGGCAATGCGCCACGTTCGCCTATCGCAGCGATGGCAAGCCGATCGCGATGTGCGGGGGCCTTACCGGCTTTCGCCTCGTCCTGCTCGATCCCGATAGCCTGGCCATGCTCGCCAGCTATGAATTGCCGATGCGGCCCAGCACGTTTCAGGCACTGGTGCAGCGCGATCTGTCCGTGGTGATGAGCGACACGTCGGGCGGGGCCTATCTGTTCCTCGACAATCGTGATCGTGTGGTGCTGGCCGACAGCCATCAGATCATCCAGCGGATCGCGACCCGGCAGGTGAACGGGCGGTGGCAATTCGTCGTGGATGGGCGATGGGCCATGAAGGCCCATGTCCCGCATGACTGCCTGAACTATGACAATTGGTTCCCGACCGGCGCGTGCGACATGCTGACCACGATCATGCCCGATATGCAGGGGCGTTATTGGTGGGTGACGCGGTATGGCCGGGTTGGCACGCTGGTGCCCGACAATGGCGTTGCCGGCCATATCCTGTTGCCGGGCGAAGAGATCCAGAACGCCTTCGCGGTCGATGACAAGGCGGTCTATATCATCACCGACCAGGCCCAATATGCCTTTACGGCGGGCGCTGATGGCAAGCCGCGCATCCTGTGGCGCCACCCTTATGATCGCGGGACGCAAACCAAGGTGGGATCGATCAATCGCGGAAGCGGGACGACGCCGACCTTGCTGGGCGATAGCTACATCACCTTTACCGACAATGCGGATGGCCGGATCAACCTGATCGTGCTGCGCCGTGGTGCGCTGGCAGCGGGCGAGCGGCGCGAAATCTGCCGCGTGCCGATGTTTGCCCAAGGGGCCAGCGCCACGGACAATTCGATGATCGGCATCGGCCGGTCGATCCTGCTGGAAAATAATGCGGGTTATGCCAGCGCGTTCGCGCAGAAGGATTGGGGGGCGATTGCCGGGGGCGTCACCCGTGTCGATATCCGGCCCGATGAATCGGGTTGCGACATGGTGTGGACATCCCCGCTCAAGGTGCCGTCGGTGGTGGCCAAGCTGTCGCGGGCCAATGGCATCGCTTATTATTACAGCTTCGATCCGGCACCCGATGGCGGGCAGGACTGGTCGGTCGTCGGACTGGATTTTCGTACCGGAAAACAGGTGCTGAAGGTGCCGACCGGGCGGGGCCGCGCGTTCGACAATAATTGGGCGTCGCTGTCGATCGCGCCCAATGGAGACCTGTATGTCGGGGTGCAGCGCGGGCTGTTGCAGGTCCGTCCGGCACCGCGGAACTGACGCCCCGACGAAAACGCCCCCGCCGAACGGATCGGCGGGGGCGTTTTTCGATTTCGCCTTGTCCGGCAGGCCGGGCCACCCGTTAAGGCAGCGCCGGCCGGCTGGCCTTACGACGAATAGTACATGTCATATTCGACCGGGCTGGGGGTCATTTCCCAACGCGCGACTTCGGCCCACTTGATATCGATATAGGCCGCGATCTGATCGTCGCTGAACACGCCGCCCTTGGTGAGGAAGGCGGTGTCCTTCTGGAGTTCTTCCAGCGCTTCACGCAGCGAGGCGCAGACGGTGGGCACTTCCTTCAGTTCTTCCGGCGGAAGATCGTACAGGTTCTTGTCCATCGCTTCGCCCGGATGGATCTTGTTTTCGATCCCGTCGAGGCCGGCCATCAGCAGCGCTGCGTAGCAGAGATACGGATTGGCCATCGCATCGGGGAAACGGAATTCGACGCGCTTGGACTTCGCGCCGGTGCCGTACGGGATGCGGCACGAAGCCGAACGGTTGCGCGACGAATAAGCGAGCAGCACCGGCGCTTCATAGCCCGGCACCAGACGCTTGTAGCTGTTGGTGGTCGGGTTGGTGAAGGCATTGAGCGCCTTGGCATGCTTGATCACGCCGCCGATGAAGTACAGGCACATATCCGACAGGCCGGCATAGCCATTGCCCGCGAACAGCGGTTCCTTGCCGTTCCAGATCGAGAAGTGCGTGTGCATCCCCGAACCGTTATCTTCCTTGATCGGCTTGGGCATGAACGTCGCGGTCTTGCCATAAGCCTGGGCGACCTGATGGACGACATATTTGTAGATCTGCATGCGATCCGCAGTCGTCACCAGCGTGCCGAAGGTGAGGCCCAGTTCGTGCTGGGCTGCGGCCACTTCGTGGTGATGCTTGTCGCAGGGCAGGCCCATTTCGAGCATGGTCGAAACCATTTCGCCACGGATGTCGACGGCGCTGTCGACCGGCGCGACCGGGAAATAGCCGCCCTTGGCGCGCGGACGGTGGCCGAGGTTGCCGCCTTCATATTCGCGGCCGGTGTTGCCCGGCAGTTCGATGTCGTCGATCTTGTAATAGCTGGTCGAATAGCTGTTTTCGAAGCGAACATCGTCGAACATGAAAAATTCGGCTTCGGGGCCGACATAAACGGTGTCGCCGATGCCGGTCGACTTCAGGAACGCTTCGGCGCGCTTCGCGGTCGAACGCGGATCGCGGGCATAGAGTTCGCCGGTCGACGGTTCGACGACGTCGCACACCAGGATCAGCATCGGCGTCGCCGAGAACGGATCGATCCAGATCGCGTCCAGATCCGGCTTGAGGATCATGTCGCTTTCGTTGATCGCCTTCCAGCCTTCGATCGACGAACCGTCGAACATGAAGCCGTCGGTCAGCTCATCGTCGGTGACGACGCTGGAAACCATGGTGAGGTGCTGCCACTTGCCCTTCGGGTCGGTGAAGCGGAGGTCGACCCACTCGATCTCCTTGTCCTTGATGAGTTTCAGAACGTCAGAAGCCTTATTGGCCATGTCTCTTCGCCTTCCGATGAAATCCCTAGAGTGTGGCGGGTTTGCGGCCCGCGGATATTGCGGCCCCGCGCGATCAGATCGCGTCGGCGCCCTTCTCCCCGGTGCGGATGCGCAGGGCGCTTTCCACCGGGATCACGAAGATCTTGCCGTCACCGATCCGGCCCGTCTGGGCGGCATTGGCGATGGCTTCCACCACGCGTTCGGCGAGGTCGTCGTCGACCACCACCTCAAGCTTCACCTTCGGCAGGAAATCGACGACATATTCGGCACCCCGATACAGTTCGGTATGCCCCTTCTGCCGGCCGAACCCCTTGGCTTCGGTGACGGTGATACCAGACACCCCAACCTCGTGGAGGGCCTCCTTCACTTCGTCCAGCTTGAACGGTTTGATGATCGCTTCGATTTTCTTCATGGGCGCTCCCTCCCGCTCGAACGCTGACGCGCGTTCTTCAATAAGCGTGCCAAATGGTGCGGCGCAAGAATTGGCCACGAATCCGCGTTCGACTTTCGCCGCGTTGCCGCAAGAAGCGGCAGGAGGCAAAAATATGCCCGAATCTTGGGCAGACTTCGTGCCAAAAAATGGCCGATACGGGACTAAGTTGCAGGGCCGATTCGGCCGGGAGGCACAGGGGTGAGTCGCGAATGGCTGGTGGTGGAGACGCTGCGCGAGGCAACCGCCGTCCAGCGACGGATCGGCGAACTGGCGGAGACGGCCGACCGGATCGGCCCGGTGCAGCACATCGCCGGGGCCGACGTATCGATGAAATGGCGCGACAGCCGCGGCCCGATCCATGCCGCGATCGCCCCCGTCGATGGCGCGCCCGCCACCGCGACGATGATTCCGGCCTTTCCCTATGTGCCCGGCTATCTGGGGTTTCGCGAAGCCCCCGTGCTGGCGGCGGCGTGGGACCGGCTGGCGGGCAAGCCCGACCTGATCCTGGTCGACGGGCAGGGGCGGGCGCATCCCCGGCGTGCGGGCGTGGCCAGCCATCTGGGGGTGATGCTGGATGTCCCCACCATCGGTTGCGCCAAATCGCTGCTGTGCGGCGCGGTGGCGGGTGCAGTGGGACCGCAACCGGGCGACCGCGCGGCGGTGGTGGACCGGGGCGAGGTGATTGCGATCGCGCTGCGCACCCGGCCAAGGGCCGCGCCCATTTATGTGAGTGTCGGCCATCGCCTGTCGCTGGACAGCGCGGTCGCATGGGTGCTGCGCCTGTGCGACGGCCGCCGATTGCCGGTGCCGATCCGGCTGGCGCACGATGCCGCCAATGCCGCGCGGCGTGCGTTTGACGGGCAGGGATGAGGCCGCGGGGCGGTTTGCCGCCTTCCCGTCATGCCGAACTTGTTTCAGCATCCATCCTGCGGCAGGTGAAACGCGATTAGTTAGCGCGCACCCGTGGCGAGATGGACCCTGAAACAAGTTCAGGGTGACGGTCGAGAATGAATGCTGGCGGCGCTTGTCCGCCCATCTCTCAGGCGTAGGGCGGGGCGTGCTGGCCGGTGGGGCTGGCCGTGAAAATTTCGCAGCCGTCTTCGGTGATGCCGATCGAATGTTCGAACTGCGCGGACAGCGAACGATCGCGCGTCACCGCCGTCCAGCCATCATCGAGCACCTTCACGTCGGGACGGCCGATGTTGATCATCGGTTCGATCGTGAAGAACATGCCGGGGCGCAGTTCCGGCCCGGTGCCGGGGCGGCCGACATGCACCACTTCGGGCGCATCATGGAACACGCGGCCAAGACCGTGGCCACAGAAATCGCGGACGACGCCGTAGCGATGCTTTTCCGCATGGCTCTGGATCGCGTGGCTGATATCGCCCAGCCGATTGCCGGGCTTGGCCTGCGCAATGCCGAGCATCAGCGATTCATAGGTGACGTCGACCAGCCGGCGCGCCTTGATCGGCACGTCGCCGACCAGATACATCCGGCTGGAATCGCCATGCCAGCCATCGAGCAGCGGGGTCACGTCGATATTGACGATATCGCCGTCCTTGAGCGTCTTGGCGCTGGGAATGCCGTGGCAGACGACATGGTTGATGCTGATGCAGCAGCTATGCGTGTAGCCGCGATAGCCAAGTGTCGCGGGAACCCCGCCGCCGGCCAGCGTCATCTGGCGAACGATGTCGTCAATTTCCGCCGTCGTAACACCGGGACGGACGTGCGGCACGACCGCATCGAGGATTTCCGCGGCGAGCCGGCCGGCGCGGCGCATCCCTTCGAAACCGTCGGGGCCGTAGAGCTTGATCGCGCCGTTGCGCGTGACGGTATCGCCGTCCTTCACGTTCACATAGCTGTCCATGGCGGCCATATAGCAAGGCAAGGCCGCTTTTGCGAGGCAGGTTGGCGAAAGCATTTCCCCCCGACGCGCGAGTTGTTCTATGCCCCTGGCGATGAGCGAAGATCGCATCTGGACAGCCGCCCTGATCGTCATTGGCGACGAGATTCTATCGGGCAGGACGCAGGACAAGAATATTGCGCAGGTGGCGCTGTGGCTGAACGAGCAGGGCATCCGCCTGGCCGAAGTGCGCGTCGTCGCCGATGATACCGCCGCGATCGTCGCGGCAGTCAATGAATTGCGCGCGCGCAACGATTATCTGTTCACCACCGGCGGCATCGGGCCGACGCATGACGACATCACCGTCGACGCGATCGCGGCTGCCCTTGGCCGGGACGTGATCATCCACCCCAAGGCGCGCGCGGTGCTGGAAGGCTATTACGCCACGCGCGGCGGGCTGACCGAGGCGCGGCTGCGCATGGCGCGCGTGCCCGATGGCGCCGAACTGATCGAAAACCGCATGTCGGGCGCGCCGGGCATCCGGGTCGACAACATCATCATCATGGCCGGCGTGCCGCATATCGCGGCGCTGATGCTGGAGGCGCTGAGTGGCCAGCTGGACGGCGGCAAGCCGATGCTGTCGCGCACCTTGGGCTGCTGGGTGCAGGAAAGCGAAGTCGCCGATCTGCTGGGCGATACCGAAGCCGCGCATGATGGCTGCCAGATCGGCAGTTATCCGTTCTTCCGCGATGGCACGGTGGGCGCGAACTTCGTCATCCGGTCGACCGATCCGGTGCGGCTGGATGGGTGTGTCGACGATCTGGCGGCGCGGTTGCGGGCGGCGGGCCGCGAAGTTTTCGCCGACGGCATCTAGGCGCTGGGATGGCGCGGATCCTGATCGGCTGGGAATTGGGATCGGGCAGCGGCCACACCCTGAAGCTGATCGATATCGCCGCCGAACTGCGCCGGCGCGGGCATGAACCGATATTGGCGGTGCAGCAGACCGGCGCGATGCCGGCGGACTATCCGCTATGGCAGGCGCCGTTATGGCCGGCGCTGATCACGACCCGCAGGCGCAATGCGACGGCCAGCCCGTCCACCTATGGCGATATCCTCGTGGCGCTCGGCCTGATGGAGCCGGGGGCGGTTTCGGGGCTGCTGCGCGGTTGGGAGGCCATTTTTGCGGCCGTTCGGCCCGACGCCGTCATCGCCGAATTTGCCCCGGCGCTGATGCTGGCGGCGCGGGGGCGGGCGCCGCTGCTGGCCATCGGATCGGGCTTTGGCCTGCCGCCTGCGACGTTGCCCGCCTTTCCCAGCCTGACCGGCGCAGGAGCCGTGCAGGATGAGCGCCGGGCGCTTGCCCATCTTAATCGCGAGTTGGCCGTGGCGGGGCTGCCGGCGATCGGCGCGCTGCCGGCGATCTTCCACGCCGATCGCACGCTGGTGCAGGCGTTTCGCGAACTCGATCCGTATCGCCCCTGGCGTCCGGCGGGCGATTATGCGTCGCCGCACATGACGGAGGGCGCCGCCATCGCCGACGGACGCGGCGAGGAAGTGTTCGTCTACCTCAACGGGCAGCGGCCGGGCCTGGAAGGCTTATTGGGCGGGCTGGCGGGATGTGGCCTGCCGGTGCGGCTGCACGATCCCCTGATCGCCGAGGCCGATATCGCCATTCTGGAACGCGCGGGCCTTACCTTCGAACGGCAGCGGGTGCCGTTCGCGCGTATCGCCGAACGATCACGGATGATCATCGGCTATGGCGGGCTGGGGCTGGCTTCGGCGGCCTTGTGCGCGGGGGTACCGCAGATGATTTTCCCCTTCGATATCGAAAAGCGGATGACGGCCGCCGCGCTGGAGGAGGCAGGGCTGGGCCTGCGCGTCGAACTCGCCGGGATGGACCGAGCCGCGATCGCGGCGCTGTTGATCAAGGCCTTTGCCGATGACGCGCTGGCCGCCCGCGCGATCGCCGCGGCCCCCGGTTTTCGCGCGCGGGCCGCTGTGCCGTGCGCGCAGGCGACGGCCGATGCGGTGGACGAACTGCTCGCCGCATAAAAGAAGGCCCGACCATCTGAAGACGGCCGGGCCCAGTTCTAGGGATTCGATCGGAGAGGGGGATCGGTCCCGCCGACCAGCAGGAAGAGGGGGCTTCCGTGCCGGCAGGTTCGTGGCGGTCAGCGCAGCGGTGCTTCGATGCGCGCCCAGAATTCGTCGGGTGTCAGCGGCGGGGGATCATCCCGCTCGCGGTCTTCGCTGTTATCGTCTGGCATGGCGTCCTCCCTTCGATAAACACTACTAAATCAGTAGAGATTAAAGCGCAGCCCCGAAAACCTATCGACCCACCAAGCGAAACTTTAACCGGCGAGCGCGTCCTTTCCGCAGGATGGAGGTTGGAGTATCGCTGGGGGATGAACCCGCTTTACGCCGAAATGCCGACGACCATCTTCGAGGTGATGTCCGGCCTCGCGCGGGATCTGGGGGCGATCAACCTGGGGCAGGGATTTCCCGACGCGCGCGGCCCTGAATCGGTGATCGAGGCGGCGGTGACGGCGCTGCGCGAGGGATCGAACCAATATCCGCCGATGGTCGGCCTGCCCGAACTGCGCCGCGCGGTGGCCGACCATTATCGCCGCCATCAGGATGTCGACCTCGACTGGGCGACCGAGGTGACGGTGACGTCGGGGGCGACCGAAGCGCTGGCTGCGGCGATCTTCGCTTTGGTGCGGCCCGGCGATGAAGTGCTGCTGATCCAGCCGATGTACGACGCCTATCTGCCGCTGGTGCTGCGCGCGGGTGGCGTGCCCCGTTTCGCCAGGCTTGCCCCGCCCGACTGGCGGATCGACGCCGCGATGCTGGATGCGGCCTTCACCCCCAAGACGCGGCTGGTGATCCTGAACAACCCGATCAACCCGTCTGCCAGCCTGTTCGACGCGCAATCGCTGGCGCTGCTGGCGAAACGGATCGTTGCCCATGATGCCGTCGCGATCAGCGACGAGGTGTGGGAGCATCTGGTGTTCGACGGCCGGAAGCATATTCCGTTGATGACCTTGCCGGGGATGCGCGAACGGACGGTGAAGATCGGTTCCGCCGGCAAGATATTCTCGCTCACCGGGTGGAAGGTGGGGTGGATGTGCGCGGCACCGGGGCTGAGCCGGGTGCTGGCCAAGGCGCACCAGTTCCTGACCTTCACCACGCCACCCAATCTGCAGCTGGCCGCAGCGCACGGGCTGGGCCTGCCCGACGGTTATTTCGCGGAAATGCGCGCCGGCTATGCCCGTTCGCGCGATCGGCTGGCGGCGGGGCTGGCGCAGGCGGGCTATGCGGTGCTGCCATCGGCCGGCACCTATTTCCTGTCGGTTGATCTGACGGCGTCGGGAATTGCCACCGACGATGTGACCTTTGCCGAGATGGCGGTGCGCGAGGCGGGCATCGCCACCATCCCGGTTTCCGCTTTCTACGCCGAAGATGCCGTTCGCAGTGTCGTGCGCCTGTGTTTCGCCAAGCAGGATGCGACGATCGATGCGGGGATCGATCGCATGGCCGCCGCCCGTGCCCTGTTCGTAGCGGATTGAGACAGAAAGCGATTGTGCCGGGGTCGCTTTCCGTGTCGTCATCGTCGATTTTCAGGGTAATGTTGGGGTGTGGGACAGCAATAAGCGGCGGGTGGGGAGTATCGCGGCGAAATGGACTGGTCGACCAGCAGTATCGCGGATGCGACGATCGGCTGCCCGCAAGGCCGGGTGGACGAGGAAACGTGGGAACTGTTCCTTGCGCGGATGACCGAAACCATCGCTGTCGCGGGTGATGCGGGCCATCGCTTCGTGCTCGACCTGGCCGGGGTGGATTATATGTCGTCGCGCGGCCTGCGCGCGCTGACGATCGGCAAACGCGAGGCCGATGCCCGGTCCGTGGCGATGCTGCTGGCCCGCCCGAACGATCGGATGCGCGAGATTCTGGCGATCAGCCGCTACGACAAGATTTTCCAGGTAACGGCGTCGATCGAAGCGGCGGGCTGACGCCGGATTGGGGGAGCAAGGGATGCTGGTTCGATTCTGGGGCACGCGTGGATCGCTTCCCGTTGCGGCCCGCGCCGCGACGATCGAACGCAAGATCGCCCGTGCGCTGGTCGCAGCCGGCGGGCAGCGTTTCGCCGATGAGGCCGAGGCGCGGGCTTATATCGCGTCATTGCCCGATTTTTCCGCCGCGCACACATATGGCGGGGCCACCACCTGCGTCGAAATCGAAGGTGGCGACGACAGTTTTGTCATTTGCGACATGGGATCGGGCCTGCGCGAACTGGGCATCGACGCCTTCGCGCGCTGTGCGGCCGGCAAACCGCGCGAATATAATTTCTTCCTGTCGCACCTGCATTGGGACCATATCATGGGGTTCCCGTTCTTCGGGCCGGCCTTTGATCCGGGCGCCCGGATCATCATCCATTCCGGCCATCCCGATGCCGAACAGGCGCTGCGCCGCCAGCAGGAGGAAATATCCTTTCCCGTGCCGTTCGACGGGCTGCGCGCGGCGATCACGTTCCGCACGCTCGTGCCCGGCCAGCGCTACGACATCGCAGGCATGACGGTGCAGTTGATCGAGCAATATCACTCGCACGCATCCTATGGCTATCGGTTCGAAGGCGGCGGCAAGGCGGTCTGTTTCAGCACCGATGCCGAACATCGCATCGACGATATGGAAAATGAACAGGCGTTCGAGGCGTTCTTCCGCAACGCCGATCTGTGCATCTGCGACACGATGTATTCGCTGGCCGAAAGCGTGTCGATCAAGGCAGACTGGGGCCATTCCAGCAACATTGTCGCCGTCGACCTGTGCCAGGCGGCCGGGGCCAAACGGCTGGCCCTGTTCCACCACGAGCCGACTTATGGCGACGAGGATATCGAACGGATGCACCGCGAATCGATCCGGTTCGAGGAACTGAACCGGGGCGACCGGCCCAGGCTGGACGTGCTGTGCGCCTATGACGGGCTTGAAGTCGCGCTCTGATCCCGTGCGTGCGCACCCCGCGCGCACCCCGCTGGTTCGCGCGCGGGGCATCGGGCTGGTAGCAGCGGCGCTGATGGCCTTGCTGTTGCTGCTGGCCGGGCCGGGCGGGAGCGAACGGCTGTTCGATCAGTATCAACGCTGGGCGCCCGCCAGCACCGCGCATCCGGTGGCGCATGTCGTGCTGATCGATCCGGAAAGCCTGGCCGCGATCGGCCCCTGGCCATGGCCGCGTTACACGCTGGCGCGGCTGGCCGAGCGCATCGGGCAAAGTGGCGCGGCCGCGATCGGCTTTGACATGCCGTTCCCCGAACCCGATCGCTACAATCCGGATCGGTTCGCGGCGCTTTATCCCGAACTGGATGAAGCAGCCGGGCGCCATATCGCGGCCTTGCCGTCGATGGATGCGCTGTTCGCACAGGTCATCGGCCGCTATCCGGTCGTGCTGGCGCGCGCCGGGCTGGCCAAGGGCAGCACCGATTATGAGGCCGCGGCCGCCACCGATGCGGGCCTGTTGCCGGTCGAGGCGCAATTTTCCGCACCCCTGCCAGCCAGCGTCGACACTTTTCCCCGCGCGCTGGCCAATATCGCCGATCTGGACGATGTGGCGGCGGGGCATGGCCTGATCAACGGATCACCCGATGGCGATGGCGTCGTTCGCCGCGTCCTGCTGGCAGCCAATGTCGGCGGGGTGGCGACACCGGGATTTGCGTTCGAACTGGCGCGCGTCGGCCGGGGCATAACGCAGGTTGATCCGGTGGTTGCCGGGGGCAGCCTCAGCGCGATCCGGCTGGGCGACATCCGCATTCCCGTGGCGCCCGATGGACGAATGCGCCCGCGTTTCGGCCCGCTGCCACCCAGTTCGGTGACGTCGGCGCATCTTGTGTTCCAGCAGGGCAGCGCCCCCGATCGCTTCAAAGGCAAGATCGTGCTGATCGGCCTTGCCGCCGCCGGAACGGCGGACGTGGTGACGACGCCGATCGAGGACGAAACCTACGGCGTCTATGTGCAGGCCCGCGCGGTCAACGCGATCCTGGCGGGCGATGCGCTGGTGCGGCCCACCCTGGCGCTGGCGTGGGAAAGTGCGGCCGGCATCGCGCTGGCGCTGCTGTCCTTGTGGCTGATGCCGCGATTGCGCCTGCCATGGGCGGCGATCATTCCTGTGGGTGCGGCACTGGCGGTTGCACTGGCCAGCTGGGCCGCCTTTCGCACAAGCGGGCTGCTGCTTGATCCGGTACGGCCGATCCTGATTGCGGCGGCGGCCGGTGGCGGCCTGCTGATCACCCTGTTCATCGAAGGCGGCCGCGCGCAGCAGCGGCTGGAAGCCGCACTCCATGCCGAACGGCTGAGCGCGGCGAAGGCGGCGGGCGAACTGGATGCCGCGCGGGAGATCCAGCGCGGCATGTTGCCCCCGCGCGAACGCATGACGGGCCTGCATCCCGCCGTCGATCTGGCGGGGCTGCTGGAACCGGCGCGTTCGGTGGGCGGTGATTTTTTCGATGCAATCCGGATCGACGACCGGCGCATCTGTTTCCTGATCGGGGACGTCACCGGAAAGGGCGTGCCGGCGGCCTTGTTCATGGCCTTGTCCAAGGCGCTGGCCTGCAGCGTGCTGCGGCAGGGGCCGGCCGATCTGGGCGCGGCGATGAGCGGCCTGAACGATGAAATTGCGCGCGACAACGGGCAGGACATGTTCGTGACGATGCTGGTCGGCATTCTCGATACCGAAACCGGCGATGTGCAACTGTGCAACGCCGGACATGAAAATCCATTGCGGGCCGGCAAAGACGGGCGGATCGAGGAAATCATGCTCGATGGCGGGCCGCCGCTGTGCGCGGTCGACGGGTTCCCCTATCCGGTCGAGACGATCCGCCTTGCCCCCGGCGAACGGCTGGTGATCGTCACCGATGGCGTGACCGAGGCGCAGAACCCGGCCGGCGATTTCTTTGGCCATCCCCGATTGCGCGAGACGCTGGCCGCCTGGAGTGCGGATCGCCCGGCGATCGAGGCTGCCGAAGCATTGCTGCGCGCGGTGCGCAGCTTTGAAGCCGGGGGCGAACCCAGCGACGATTTTACCGTATTCGCGCTGCGTTACCGGCCGGCTTGAAACCGCGCTAACGGACCAGCACTTCGACGCGGCGGTTTCGGCCTTCGCGCACGGCATCGTCGGTCGCTACCAGCAGATCGCGTTCGCCCCGGCCGGCGGCGCGGGTGGATGCGGCATCCAGCCCCCGCGCTACCAGCACTTCGCGGATCTGCCGTGCCCGTTCCAGCGACAGGCGATCATTATCGTCGGGCGCCCCCAGCGTATCGGTGTGGCCGATGATCTGGACGTCCGCGCCCGGCCGGCCGGCGATTTCGGCGAACAGGGCGCGCAACACTTCGTCCGATCCTGGCGCCAGATCGGTCGAATCCTCCAGAAAATAGAGCGTGAAGCTTTTCACCTGCGCGGGCAGCCCATCGATCAGCGCGCGTTCTTCGGCGGACAGTTGCGCCGGATCGACCACGCGTGGACGGATCGTGCCCGATCCGAGGCGCGACCGGCTGTTCGCCTGATCGATCAGCGCACGATCACTGCCGGTCGTTTCGTCGATCACCGCGACCGCGCCGGTTCTGGCAGGCTGCCCGGTGGCTGCATCCGTTTCACCGTCGAGCAGCAGCAGCGATGGCGTTGCACAGGCAGACAGCAAGGCGGTGATCGCAAACGCGGGAACCAGACGGATCAAGGGACCATCACCACGAACCGGGTGCCGCGCACGCCGAGCAAGGATGTCGGCGTGCGGACCTGCATCGCTTTGGGATCTTCCTTGGCGATCTGCCCCGACACCACGGCAAGCGATCCGCGATCGACCCTGGTGATGAATGCCCCCTTGTGCGTGGTATCATCGAACCGGAAATCGGACAGCGCGATCCGCGATCCCGGCCCGGCGGAAAAGCGGCTATTGTCGATGAAGGTGATCGCCAGCCGGCCATCGCGACCGGTGACCAGCGTATCGCCCTTCAGCAGGGGGATGCCGGGTGCGGGCGCCACCCGCTGGCCGGCACGTTCGATCCACGCCTGCCCGACGACGCGCTTGACCCGGCCGATTTCGGCAAGTGCCGGGGTGGCCATCGCAAGCATCAGCGCAAAGGTGATCAGACCGCGGCGAATCATTGGCTTTCCCCCAGCAGTATCTGGCCTAGAATAGGCCTGATGGCGGGATGCGACAATCTGGCGATTTGTGTGCCGGCGGGGCCGGATGCGGCGGCAAAGGCGCTGGCCGCCACGCGGCAATTTCTGTTGCTTGCCGGATGCAAGGACGAAACCGGCGCGCATCTGGCGATCATCGTCGAGGAAATCATATGCAATATCGTCGACCATGGCCGGCCGCCGACGGATGACCCGATCGAACTGACTTTTGCCCGCACCGCGCGCGGATTGCGCCTTGGCGTGATCGACGGCGGTGCGTTCTTCGATCCGCGTTCGGCGGATATGGCCGGTGAACTGCCCCCCGAACGCGGGGGCGGGGCAGGGATCGCCCTGATCCGCGCCTGGGCGGAAATCCTGTCGTACGAACGCCGCGGCGCGCGCAACCATCTGCTGATCGAACTGCCCGAATGATCGGCGGCGTCAGCGCGCGGCAAGCGTGCGGACGGCGCTGATCTGATTACCATCGAAGCCAAATTCGACCAGCCGGGCCGCGCACCGTTCCGCCATGCGGTGGCCGCTGCGCACCGCGCAGACGAAGCTGCGCAGCGCTTCCAGACGGGGATCGGCAAGCGGGCGGACGCTTTCCTGCCCGGTGAACCAGCCCATCACCTGCCGCCAGCGCGTTGCCGCTTGCACCCGGCCCCCACCCCAGTGGGCGGCTTCGCGCAGGGCGATCGTCACCACTGTCCATTCGAGCGCCGAGAAGGCGACCAGCGGCGCATCGGCGATCATGACCTTGCGGTCGAAACTGTCGCTGGCTGGCATCCGGCTCATCATGCGCTCCTGTCTCACGGCTGCTTCGCATATTCCTTAAGGCAAGGGATGCATCGCCGGCGCCTGACGCGCTGTGATGCCGGCCACACCCATTGCCGTTTTGGCCTGGCGCAATGCCATGTCCATTTGGACGGCGCTTGTCGTCGGCCGGTCGACTAACGTGCCGGATCGTTCGACAGGAGAGCATGGACATGGATTTTGCAGGCAAGGTCGCCGTTATCACGGGTGCTGCCAGCGGCATCGGCCGCGGGCTGGCGGAACGCGGCCATGCGCGCGGGCTGAAACTGGTTCTGGCCGATCGCGACGCCGCCGCGCTTGCCGCGCTGGCCGCATCGCTCGACGGCGCGATCGCGGTGCCGACCGACGTTGCCGATCCGGCATCGGTGTCCGCGCTGGCGGATGCGGCGTGGGATGCGTTTGGCGGGGTCGACCTGCTGTTCAACAATGCCGGGATCATGGCGACGGGCTATGTGTGGGAAATCGAACCCGCGCGCTGGGATGCGTCGATCAACGTCAACCTGAAGGGCATCCTCCACGGTATCCGTTCGTTCGTGCCGCGGATGATCGCGCAGGGGCGGGGCCATGTGATCAACACCGCGTCGATCGGCGGTTTTGCGGCCAGCCCGCTGATGGCGCCCTACAGCGTCACCAAGGCGGCGGCCGTGGCGATCACCGAATCGCTGCATGCCGAACTGGTGATGATCGGCGCGCCGGTGGGCGTCAGCCTGCTCGCACCGGGGCCGGTGAAGACGGCGATCTTCGACAATCCGTTCGGCGAAATCGCCAATCCGGCGGCCGAAGGTTTCGTCAAGGAACTGCGCCACATGCTCGACACCTATGGCCTCGAATCCGCGCCGTTCGCCGACAAGGTGTATGAGGCGCTGGCCGAAGGGCAATTCTGGATCGTGCCGCAGCCGGAAGCGCTGGACCCGATGTTCAAGGCGCGCGTGGAAACGATCCTCGAACGGCGTACCCCCAGCTTTTCGTGGAACGGGGGCGATCCCGTCGACGGCTGATGGAACAAGGCGGGGCCTGGCGGCTTTGGTAATCCATGGCCGCCACCCGCTTGTTTCATGTTTCGGACCTCCATTTCGGGCGGGAGGATGCGGCCGCCATCGCGTGGTTCGCCGATTGCGTGCGCGCCGAGCAGCCCGACGCGGTGATCATCACCGGCGATCTCACGATGCGCGCCCGATCGCGCGAGTATGAAGCCGCCGCCGATTGGCTGCGCGCGCTGAATGTTCCGGTGTCGATCGAGCCGGGCAATCATGATCTGCCCTATTTCAATCCGATCGCGCGGATCACCGCGCCCTATCAGCGCTATGAACAATTGCAGCGCATGCTCGAACGGCCGCTGGACCTGCCGGGCATTTCCCTGATTCCCCTGCGGACGACGACGCGGGCGCAATGGCGGTTCAACTGGTCATGGGGCGTGGTGCGCCGTCGTGCCCTGGCCGAAGCGGTGGATCGGCTGAGTGCGTGCCCGTTCGATCACCTGGCCATCATCGCCTGCCACCACCCGCTGATCGGCGCCGATGCGGCCGATGGCGGAAGGCTGACGGGCGAAACGCTGCGTGGGGAAAAAGCGCTGGCGGCGATGGCTGCGGCCGGCGCGGACGTGGTGCTGAGCGGCCATGTCCATGATCCGTTCGACGCCATGATCGAAACCGCCGGCGGCCCGATCCGCGTGGTCGGCGCGGGCACGCTTTCGCAACGGCTGCGCGCGGCCCCACCGTCGTTCAACGAATTGCGCATCACCGGCGGTGAACTGGATGTGTGCGTGCGAACCGCCGGCTGACATGCGCGCGCCCAAACAAAAAGGGCGCCCCTTGCGGGACGCCCTTTGCGTAAGCCGGATGGCCTGGTGTCTTAGCGCTTCGAGAACTGGAAGCTACGACGGGCCTTCGCCTTGCCGTACTTCTTACGTTCGACCGCGCGGCTGTCGCGGGTCAAGAAGCCAGCGGCCTTGACCGGGCTGCGCAGGATCGGTTCGTAGCGGGTGAGCGCCTGGCTGATGCCATGCTTGACCGCGCCGGCCTGACCGGAAAGACCGCCGCCCTTGACGGTGCAGATCACGTCATACTGGCCTTCACGCTCGGCAACGCCGAACGGCTGGTTGATGACGAGACGCAGCGTCGGGCGTGCGAAATACACTTCCTGATCGCGGCCGTTGATGGTGATCTTGCCGGTGCCCGGCTTGATCCACACGCGGGCCACGGCGTCCTTGCGGCGGCCGGTGGCGTAAGCGCGGCCCTGCGCGTCGATCTGCTGTTCACGCAGCGGCGTGGTCGGCTGAGCCGGAGCGATCGGCGCGGCGGCAGCCGCTTCGGTGGTGTCGGGGGCAGCGGCTGCCGGAGCCGGCGCGGCGCTGGCCAGGGCCGCGAGATCGGCGAGAGACTGGCGATTGTCGGACATTATGCGCCCACCTTGTTCTTGCGGTTCATCGACGCGACGTCGAGGACTTCGGGGTTCTGCGCGCCATGGGCATGTTCGGTGCCGTTGAAGATACGCAGGTTGCGCATCTGCTGGCGACCGAGCGGACCACGGGGGATCATGCGCTCAACGGCCTTTTCGAGAACGCGCTCCGGGAAGCGGCCTTCGAGAACCTTGGCGGCGGTGACGCCCTTGATACCGCCGGCGTAACCGGTGTGGCGGTAATAGACCTTCTGGCCCAGCTTCTTGCCGGTGAAGCGCACCTTGTCCGCGTTGATGACGATGACATTGTCACCGCAATCGATGTGCGGGGTGAAGCTCGGCTTGTGCTTGCCGCGCAGGATGTTGGCGATGATGCTGGCGACGCGGCCGACGACGAGCCCTTCGGCGTCGATCAGCAGCCACTTCTTTTCCACCGTGTACGGCGTTGCCGACTTGGTGGTCTTCATGAGCGCTTTCATGTGCTCGGACCTTTTCGAAAACAAAGCACGCCGCCCAACGGGGAGCGGCGCAGACGATGGCGCTAATGGCGGTGAGGGGGCTCAGAGTCAAGAAAAATGGCGGGTTTCGTGAGTGGTATTATGATACCGTCCGCGAGAGTGGCCGCCCGCGCGGGTTTATGCGCCGTCGCCGCTTACCCAATGCACATAGGCGTCATGGGCCGCGATTATGGGCCATGCGACGGCTGCGGGCACGGCATAGCCATGCGCCGCCGCGATGGCGGCGATCAGCTTTTCCGCCTGATCCGCGCGGCATTTGAACAAGGCGGGGATTTCGGTCGCTTCCTCGATCGCGCCCTGCCAGCGGTAGATGGACCGGCAGGGGGCGAGGATGTTGACGCAGGCGGCAAGGCCACTTGCCACCATATCGCGGCCGATCCGGCTGGCTTCCGCCTCGTCCGCGAACACGGCATAGACGGTGGCGATGGCCGGAGCGGCTGTCATCCCCGGCGCGTGCCGATGCCGTGCGCGGCCCATGCGACGCTTATCACCAGCAACGCGCCGACCGCCTGGTGGGCGACCGCGACATGGATGTCGACGCCGGTGAGCAAGGTGGCGATCCCAAGGACGATCTGGAGCGCGAGGAAGGTGGCGATGGCATGCGCCGGCCCCTTGGTGCCGGCCTGCTGCGCCTTCCATCCCAGGATCAGGAGCATGGCGGCGGCCACCCATGCGAACCAGCGGTGGACGAACTGCACCACGATCGGATTGTCGACGACGTTGCGCCAGGCCGGTTCGAGGAACTGGACGCCCTGGGGGAAGACATGTCCGCCCATCAGCGGCCATTCGGCAAAGGCATAGCCCGCGTCCAGCCCGGCGGTGAACGCGCCGAGCAGCAATTGGATGAACAGCACGAGCATGGCGGCGAGTGAGAAGCTGGTCAGCCGGGCGGGGCGTGCGGTGGCGGGGTTGCGCTTGAGATCCAGCAAATCGAGCACGGTCCAGACAAGGCCGCCAAGGATGAACAGGGCGGTCAGCAAGTGCACCGCCAGCCGCAAATGGCTGACGTCGGGCCGGTCGATCAAGCCCGATTTCACCATCCACCAGCCGATCGCGCCCTGCAATCCGCCGAGAGCGAGCAGGGCGGTGAGGCGTGGGCCATAGCCCGTCGGGATTGCCCGTTTCCACGCAAACCACAAAAGCGGCACGGCGAAGACCATGCCGATCAGCCGGCCGATCAGGCGGTGGAGATATTCCCAGAAGAAGATCGACTTGAACTCGTCAAGCGACATGCCACGGTTGATCTTCTGATATTCGGGCGTGGCCTTGTACGCATCGAATTCAGCGTGCCACTGCGCTTCGTTGAGCGGCGGTATCGTGCCCGAAATCGGTTCCCACCGCACCATCGACAGGCCGGATTCGGTAAGCCGGGTAATGCCCCCGACCACGACCATGAGGAAAACCATCGCGGCGGCGATCAGGAGCCAGCGGGCGATCTTGGCGGGCTGCGGGTTTGCCGCGGCAGGACGGGAAAGCGACATGCGCGCGCCTATGCCCGCGCGCGCGCCGCGGGACAAGGGGCAGGCGGATTCCGGAGCGCCGGCGGCCTGGTGTCAGCCATCGCCGCCCGGATAGCGTTCAAATTCCGGAAAGCGGTGCGCGTCCTGCATCCAGCCGATCCGTTCGGCCACCTGAATATGTGCCGATGGCGCGATAACCAGATCCGGATCGTCCAGTGTCGCCGTCTGGACATCGATCAGGCCGGGAAAGACGACATCGCTGGTGTAGAACAGGCCGGTGCCGCAATCGGGGCAGAAATGGCGCCGGCCATGATCGGACGAGGCGCGGATTTTCGGCGTTCCGCGCGTGACTGTCACGTCCCCCAGCGGGAAGATCGCCCAGGCAACCAGTGGCGCGCCGGCCGAACGCCGGCAATCGGTGCAGTGACAGAGCGAATGGCGATCGGGCAGCGAGGCGGCGGAATAGCGAACCGCTCCGCAATGACATCCTCCGGTCAGCATGGTTTCTCCTTGTGGGAAAGGGTGTTCGTGGGCGTCGGCATAGCACGACAAAACGGGTCATGGGTTGAAATGATATGTTGTATCTTGTCGAGGTCCGTGGCATTGCGATGGCGACATTGAAATCGGAGTGGATTCGCAAACGTGCCGGAAGTTGCAGAACGCGGTCATTGGTTCGACCGGCTGGCCATCGGCCTGTCGGGACTGTGCCTTGCCCACTGCATCGCATCGGCGGTGCTGGTGGCGCTGCTCGCGTCGGCCGGCGGCATCCTGCTGCACCATTCGATCCACGAAGCGGGGCTGGTTCTGGCGATCGCCTTTGCGGTGTTGGGGCTGGGACGCGGCATCCGCCAGCATGGTTTCATGATGCCGGGATCGATCGGCGGGCTGGGCATCGGCGTGATGGCCGGCGCGCTCACCATGCCGCACAGCGCGAACGAAGTGATCTATACGATTATCGGCGTCGGCCTTGTCGCGCTGGGCCATGATCTTAACCGCCGGGCGCTGATCTAGCCACATCGCTTGCCGAAGGGGCAGGCAACGCCTAGATTTGGCGGATGGCCCACGCTCATTCCCATATCCTCCATGAGGGCGCGTCGCTCAAACAGGCGGCGCGCGACACACTGGAAAAATCCGGTCAGCAATGGACCGCGATGCGCGCGGCCGTGTTCGATGCGCTGACGCGGTTCGAACGGCCGGCATCGGCCTATGACATTGCCGAGGCGGTATCCAAGGCAGAAGGCCGGCGGATCGCCGCCAACAGCATCTACCGCATTCTCGACCTGTTCGTGGCGTCGAACCTGGCGCGGCGGGTGGAAAGCGTGAACGCCTATGTCGCCAACGCGCACCCCGATTGCCTGCACGACTGCATTTTCCTGGTGTGCGATACGTGCGGGCAGGCGACGCATATCGATGACGACAGCCTGACCGGAAATGTTCGCAATGCCGCGCAAAAAGCGGGGTTTTCGGCGACGCGCCCGGTGATCGAGGTGCACGGCACCTGCATCGACTGCGATAAGGGCTGACGCGATCCGCACAACATCTTCACCGGCGATGGTTCACCTTCGCTACGGGATGTTCTAGGGGACAGGTTTGAAAGGATCGTCTACCTCCATGTCCGAACGCCCCAAGACGCCGCTGCTCGACACGGTCGATACGCCCGGCGATCTTCGCAAACTGAAGCCCGAACAACTGGGCGATCTTGTGCGCGAACTGCGCCAGGAAATGGTGTCGGCGGTTTCGGTAACGGGCGGACATCTGGGCGCCGGCCTTGGCGTGGTGGAACTGACCGTCGCGCTTCATTATGTGTTCAACACGCCGGACGATATCCTGATCTGGGACGTTGGCCATCAAGCCTATCCGCACAAGATATTGACCGGCCGTAGAGATCGGATTCGCACGCTGCGCCAGGGTGGTGGCCTGTCCGGTTTCACCAAGCGTTCGGAAAGCGAATATGATCCGTTCGGCGCGGCGCACAGTTCGACATCGATTTCGGCGGCGCTGGGCTTTGCGGTAGCGAACAAGCTGGCCGGTGATCCGGGCAAGGCGATCGCGGTGATCGGCGATGGCGCGATGTCCGCCGGCATGGCCTATGAGGCGATGAACAATGCCGAACAGGCGGGCAACCGGCTGATCGTCATCCTCAACGACAATGATATGTCGATCGCACCGCCGGTGGGTGGGCTTTCGGCCTATCTGGCGCGGATGGTTTCGAGCCGGCCGTTCCTGTCCTTACGCGATCTGGCCAAGCGGCTGGCACGCAAGCTGCCGCGCCCGCTGCACGATGCCGCGCGCAAGACCGACGAATTCGCCCGCGGCATGACGATGGGCGGCACCCTGTTCGAAGAACTGGGCTTTTATTATGTCGGCCCGATCGACGGCCATAATCTGGACCATCTGATCCCGATTCTGGAAAATGTGCGCGATGCCGGCGAAGGGCCGATCCTGATCCATGTCGTGACGCAGAAAGGCAAGGGCTATGCCCCGGCCGAAGCCGCCGCCGACAAATATCATGGCGTCCAGAAGTTCGACGTCGTTACCGGTGCGCAGGCCAAGGCCCCGCCGGGACCGCCAAGCTATACCGGGGTGTTCGCGCAGGCGCTGATCGCGGAGGCGACGCGCGACGACAAGGTTTGCGCGATCACGGCCGCCATGCCTTCGGGCACGGGGCTGGACAAGTTTGCAACCCTGTTCCCGGATCGCAGTTTCGACGTGGGCATTGCCGAACAACATGCGGTGACGTTCGCGGCCGGGCTGTCGGCGCAGGGCTATCGCCCGTTCTGCGCAATCTATTCGACCTTCCTGCAGCGCGCTTACGATCAGGTCGTCCATGACGTGGCGATCCAGAATCTGCCGGTGCGTTTCGCGATCGACCGCGCGGGGCTGGTGGGTGCCGACGGGGCGACCCACGCGGGCAGCTTCGACATCACCTATCTGGCGTCACTGCCCAATTTCGTGGTGATGGCGGCCGCCGACGAGGCCGAACTGACGCACATGGTGCACACCATGGCGCTGCATGACAGCGGGCCGATCGCGGTGCGCTATCCGCGCGGCAACGGCACCGGCGTGGGCATTCCTACGACGCCGGAACGGCTGGCGATCGGCAAGGGCCGGCTGGTGCGCGAAGGCAAGACGGTGGCGATCCTGTCGCTGGGCACCCGTCTGGGCGAAGCGGAAAAGGCGGCGGATCAGCTTGAGGCGCTGGGCCTGTCGACGAGCGTTGCCGACTTGCGCTTCGCCAAGCCGCTGGACGAGGCCCTGATCCGCACCTTGCTGACCACCCATGAGGTGGCGGTGACGATCGAAGAAGGCTCGGTCGGTGGCCTTGGCGCGCATGTGCTGACCTTGGCGAGCGACGAGGGGCTGATCGATGGCGGGCTGAAACTGCGGACGATGCGCCTGCCCGATATCTTCCAGGACCATGAAAAGCCCGAGACGCAATATGCGGAAGCCGGGCTGGATGCCGAAGCGATCGTCGCGACCGCCCTGGCCGCGCTTCGCCGCAACAATACCGGGCTGACGGAAGGCGCGCGGGCTTAGTCCGTATCGCCTGTCCTACACGCCTGATCTGGCTATAATCGCCGGGAATGGCGGATCTGATCCGAACCATCTGCCCCTGATCACGGTGTTTCGCCGTGAAAAGGAGCATTGACCATGGTACTTCCTGAAAAATACCGGTTCCTCAATACGCTGAAGCCGCTTCCCCGGATGGTGCAGGAAGCGTTGCGGCTGTTCGACACGCGCGAACAGCCGGGGCCGGGGAACAATCCCGTGATCATGCGCTGGGTGGCCGAACTGGCCGATCCGGCCGTCAGCCGCGTATATACGGCGGATGCGGTGCCGTGGTGCGGGCTGTTTCTGGCGATCGTCGCGCGCAAGGCCGGCAAGCAGCCGGTCGATCAACCGTTATGGGCGCTCAACTGGGGGCGATTTGGCAGCGCCGTCGGCCAGCCGATGCTGGGCGACGTGCTGACCTTCGTGCGGCCGGAAGGCGGGCATGTCGCGATCTATATCGGTGAAAGCGCACGGAGCTATCATGTGCTGGGCGGCAACCAATCGGATCGGGTGTGCTTTGCCGAGATTGCCAAGACCCGGCTGCGCGCCGCCCGCCGGCCGGCCTACACGAGCCAGCCGGCGACGGTGAGACCCTATATATTGGGCACCAGCGGCGTTTTTTCGGCCAACGAGGCCTGATTTTGACCGGGTTGCGGACGGCTGCTCAAATCGCCCGCAACCCGGCCTCCTCAGCGTCGAGCGACGCAAGGATCTCATTCAGGCTGGCGCCATGGGCCATCGGCCCTTCCGCCGTGCCGATCAGCCTGTCCAGCAACCGTTGGCCATCGTGCCAGGCGGCAAGGCCACTATCGGCATTGATGTGGCCGCAGGCGCCGACATTGACGAAGCGGCTGCCCCAGTCCCGCGCCATATCGAAGCTGCGCTGGATCGAGGTGAAGGGATCGTCTTCGCTGGCGACGACGATCGACGGAAAGGGCAGGCTGCCACGCGGGGCGGGCGCAAAGCCGCGGATTTCCTGGACGGCACCGCGCCTTTCCACATCGGGCGGCGCGACGAGGAGCGCCCCTGCAACCGGCCAGCCCCACGGCTGGCCCGCCAGTTCGGCCCACCATGCAACAGCAAGGCAGCCAAGGCTGTGCGCGGCCAGGATGACCGGGCGGCTGGCGGACCGGATCGTCTGATCGAGCCGGGTGACCCACGGATTGCGGCGGGGCGTATCCCACATGCCGAGATCGACGCGGGCCGTATCGCCACGGGCCTGTTCCCACAGGGTTTGCCAATGCGCCGGGCCGGATCCGTGCAGGCCAGGAACCGTCAACACCAGCGGGCGGCGGCCGCCAAATTCGGAGATAACCTGCGTCATGCTTCGTCTCCCGATCATGCCGCACGAGGAATGCCGTGCGATTCGCTGGAGGGCAGAATAACTCTATCGATAAAGTTGACAATAAGGCGAGCGGCGAAATATGGCTTTCTTGCGACGGCTGGTTGGGCCATGGGCGGGCATGGCTAAGGGCATTCGCGCGGATCAGTTGCTTGTCGAACGCGGGCTGGTGGAGAGCCGCGCGCGGGCGCAGGCGCTGATCCTGGCCGGGCTGGTGTTCGTCGGTGATCGCAAGATCGACAAGGCCGGGCAGGCGCTGCCGGCCGATGCGGCGCTGGACGTGCGCGGGCGCGATCACCCATGGGTTTCGCGCGGCGGAATCAAGCTGGCGCATGGGCTGGCCCATTTCGGCTGGGATGTGACCGGCGCGGTGGCGATCGACGTAGGATCATCGACCGGCGGCTTTACCGATGTGCTGCTCACCCATGGCGCGGCGCGGGTGTACGCGGTCGATTCGGGCACGAACCAGCTGGCGTGGAAATTGCGGCAGGACCCGCGGGTCGTGGTTCATGAACGCACCAACGCACGCAACCTGACCGATCAGCAAATCATCGAGCCGATCGACATCGTCGTTTGCGACGCCAGTTTCATCTCACTCGCCAAGGTATTGGAAAAGCCCCTCGGTTTTGTCCGGCCCGGGGCGCATCTGATCGCGCTGATCAAGCCGCAATTCGAAGCCGGCCGAACCGAAGTGGGCAAGGGCGGGGTGGTGCGCGATCCGGCGATCCACGAGCGGGTCTGCGATGAGGTGCGCGATTGGCTGACGACACAGGGCTGGATCGTAGCCGGCGTCACGCCCAGCCCGATCACCGGCCCCGAGGGCAATATCGAATTTCTGATCGGCGCGACGCGGCCGGACGCGGATGGCGTTTACTCCGCCTAAACAGGATGTGATCTAGCAACGATCGTGCGGAACGCGGTTGTGCTTTGACCCGTTCGCCCAGAGGCGATAGGCAGGTGCCAAGGTCGGATCAGGCAAAGGAAAAACGTGGCGTTACCTCGTATTTTTGCGCTGATTATCGGGTTGCTGACGGCGGCGTATTTCGGACTTCACCTGAACGGTGAAGCCATGCCGATGATTGCCGCGGCGATCATGCTGGCAGGTGCGGTGATCCTGCTTGCGATATCGGTTCGCAAAGCCGTCACGCGAATCCAGCGGAATATCGTCGTCGCCGGCTGGGGCCTGTTCACCCTGCTTTCAACCGGCGGTTTTGGCGCGATGATGTGGCTGGGCGCGACATCCCAGGCAAAGGCGATGGCGCTGATGCTGCTTTTGGCCGGGATTGGTTTCACCGCGCGTGCGGCCTGGCAGGCGGGGCGGAAGAAACGCCGCAAATGGGACAGCTATTTCGACCATTGAGGCCCGATGCGGGCACCGATCAGCGGTGCGTGGGGACCAATGTGGCCATCCAGATATCGGTGAGCGTATCGAGCAGCGCATCGAAATCGGTGGCCCAACCTTCGATGTGCACAGCCATCATCGTTCGTTCGATCTGAAAGATCAGCAGTTGCGCGCGGCGCTCGGCTTCCTGTGGGGAAAAGGCGGACCAGCGCCGCCCATCGCCGATCAGCGTCGCGACGAATGTTCCCTGATGGGTGCGCGCATCGGCGGACAGATCGGCCAGCATCTCACGCAATAAGGTGCGCATACCATCATGATGGATGCGCCACGCATCGCCGACATCGGCCAGCCATCCGCGGATCGATGTGCGGTCCCAATCGGGCAAAGCGGCAAAGCGGCGGTACAGTTCTGTCCCGCGATCCCACATTTCGGCCAGGATCGCGCGGCCGACGTCGGGCTTGCCGGTGAAGTGGGCGTAGAAGGTGGCCCGCGAAACGCCGGCCGCGCCCAGAATTTCTTCGATGGTGGCGCCAGCCATGCCGCGTTTTTCGAACACCAGCAAAGCGGCATCGATGATCCGCGCGCGCGTGGCCAGACGCTGCTGTTCGCGCAACGACAAGGGCGACAGAGGGGGCACGGGCCGCGGCGTGATCGACATGCCTTCCTCCCTAACCAACGCTCGCCCGAAAACAAGGCCATACATATGTATGGAATATTGACGATTGTATGGGGTGTGTTATGCCTTGGCCCAACACATAAGAATGGAGAGGCCCCATGAACGCGATCAGCCCGATACCCATGCGTCATCGATCGACCGACACCAGCTATCCCAAGGGCTGGTACTGCATCGCCGAGGGCGATCAGGTGCATGCCGACAAGATGCTGCCCGTCAGCTGGCTGGGTGAGGAACTGATCGTCTATCGCACGAAGGACGGCGCGGCGCAGGCGGCCGATGCCTATTGCCCGCACCTGGGCGCGCATCTTGCCAGCCATGACGGCGCGCTGTGCGAAGGCAGGATCACCTGCCCGTTCCACAAATGGGAATTCGACAGCGCGAGCGGCAAGGTGGAGCATATCCCCTATACCGACGTGCCCGTGCCGGCGAGCGTGCGCCTGACCCTGCACCCGACCCGCGAGACCGACGGCATGGTGCTGATCTGGCACGACCCGAGCGGCGGCAAGCCGACCTTCGAGCCGTTCGATTCCAGCCATCTGCGCGGCGACGACACCTGGATTCCCTATGCGGTGAAAAGCTGGGAGACGACCTGCCCCTTCCGCGACATGTTGGAAAATATCTTCGATACCGCGCATGTGACGCAGCTTCACAACGCGGCGGCGCTGCCCGAAATCACCAGTTTCGAACCGCAGGATTACGGGCTGCGCGTCCAGTATACGACCGATCCGGATGCGGGCGAGGAAACGCCGATCAAGGGGTTCGAGATGAACCTGTCGGGCATCTCGCTGCTCACGCAATATTATGATGGCGTGCACTTCACCGCGCTGTTCGTGATCTCGCTCACCCCGATCGACAATGAACGGATGGTGGAAACCGCGCGGCTGTTCCTGAAGGATAATGGCGACAAGCAGGCGCTGGAACAGATCGGCCAGGCGTTTGTCGACCGTTTCTGTTTCGAGGTGGAACAGGATCTGAAGGTGCTCGATTATAAAAAGCACCTGCCCAATCCGCGCCTGTGCGCGGGCGACGGGCCGATCATGAAGTTCCGCAATTACGCGGCGCAATATTACGCTTGAGCGGGGTTGGCGGCGCCGGCCGGCGGGTTCCCGCTGGCCGCTTGCGCCATCCAGCAAAATTGAGGATTGCGGAAGCGGCCGATCTTATCGGTCAGCGGTTGGCGGCGATGATTTTGATGCTCAGGGGGCTGCCGCCAGCGGCAATTTCAAGCAGGCGATCGATATTTGGATGTGCGCCCGGACGGGTGCGCGCATCCGCTGTGTGCTCGGCAAACATGGCCAGCCCCTGTTCGGCCGCTTTCGCATCCAGCGTGTCACCGAGCTGCGCCAGATACTGGTAGACCGCCAATGAGCCTTGCTTGCCCGGCTGGTTTTCGATGCTGGCAACCACGGCCCCGGCCACGTCGATAAGGTCGATGCGCGCCAGGCCATCGATCGGCGGCAATTGCTGAAGATTGTCCTTGAACGTCGCCCCTGGTTCGATCGTTGGCAGCATTTTTCGCATTCCTGAAATGGGTTTTCGGCCGGGCTGTGGCACCTTCCGCCACCGTCCGCAATCAGGCGTGAGACGATCAGGCGCCAACGGCTGTCGTCTGGCATGACGCGGAGCGGGGAGGGCGGCAGGGCGTTCCGCGCCTCCTCTCACGGCTGGGGGAGGCCCCTCAGCTCACATAATGCGCTGTCGTTTTCGCCGCGACTTCATCGGCCGTCACACCGGGCGCCAGTTCGATCAGCTTGAACGGGCTGGCATGATCGGGCCGCTGGAAGACGCACAGATCGGTGACGATCATGTCGACGACATTCTTGCCCGTCAGCGGCAGGGTGCAGGCGGGGATGAATTTCGCGCTGCCGTCCTTGGCATTATGTTCCATGACGACGATGATCTTCTTCACCCCGGCGACGAGATCCATCGCGCCGCCCATGCCCTTGATCATCTTGCCGGGGATCATCCAGTTGGCGATGTCGCCATTTTCGGCGACTTCCATCGCGCCGAGGACGGTGAGGTCGATATGCCCGCCGCGGATCATCGCGAAGCTGTCGGCCGATGAAAAGAAGCTGGATGAGGGCAACTGGCTGATCGTCTGCTTGCCGGCGTTGATCAGATCCGCATCCTCTTCGCCAGCATAAGGGAAGGGACCGATGCCGAGCATGCCGTTTTCGGACTGGAGCGTCACTTCCATGCCGGCCGGGATGTTGTTGGCGACCAATGTCGGGATGCCGATGCCGAGATTGACGTAGAAGCCGTCTTTCAGTTCCTTTGCGGCGCGCGCCGCCATCTGATTGCGATCCCAGCCCATCAGGCGGACTCCCTTTCGCGCACGGTTCGAAATTCGATCTTCTTGTCGTAGGGGGCACCCAGGATCAGGCGTTTCACATAGATGCCGGGCAGGTGGATCGCATCGGCATCGAGCGACCCCACGGGCACGATTTCCTCGACCTCCGCCACGCAGACCTTGCCGGCGGTGGCGGCGGGCTGGTTGAAGTTGCGTGCGGTTTTGCGGAAGATCAGATTGCCGGCTTCATCGGCCTTCCAGCCCTTGATGATCGCCAGATCGGCGCGGATGCCGCGTTCGAGGACGTAGGTTTCGCCGTCGAATTCCTTCAGTTCCTTGCCTTCGGCGACCAAGGTGCCGACGCCCGTCTTGGTGTAAAAGCCGGGGATGCCGGCACCGCCGGCGCGCATCCGTTCGGCCAGCGTGCCTTGCGGGCAAAATTCGACTTCGAGTTCGCCGGCGAGATACTGGCGTTCAAATTCCTTGTTCTCACCCACGTAAGACGCGATCATCTTTTTGATCTGGCGGGTGCGCAGCAGCTTGCCCAGCCCTTCATTGTCGATTCCGGCGTTGTTGGAGGCGACGGTAAGATCCTTCACCCCCGATGCCTGGATCGCATCGATCAGCCGTTCGGGGATACCGCACAGGCCGAAGCCGCCGGCCGCGATCGTCATGCCATCGAACAGCAGCCCTTCGAGCGCGGTCGCCGCATCGGGATAAATCTTGTTCGCCATGTTTCCCCTTCCGCCACCGGATGTTGAAAAGGAGATAGAGGGGCGCGGGGAGGGGCGTCAATCGACCCGCCCGTCGATTGCGGCGGGCGCAATCGCAGCCGTGAACGGCTGTTGCGGGAAGGGCCTTTTTTCGTGCCCCGGCCCCGGTTACACATGCGCAATGAGCAATCAGCGCACCGGCGGTCGCATCCTTGTCGACGCCCTCATCGCCCAGGGATGCGACCGCATCTTTTGTGTGCCCGGCGAATCCTATCTGGCGGTGCTCGACGCGCTGCATGATACGCCCGAAATCGAACTGATCGTGGCGCGGCAGGAAGGTGGCGTCGGTTTCATGGCCGAAGCCGATGGGGTGATGACGGGGCGGCCGGGCATCGCCTTCGTCACGCGCGGGCCGGGGGCGACCAATGCGTCGATCGGCGTGCATGTGGCGATGCAGGATTCGACGCCGATGATCCTGTTCATCGGCGATGTCGCGCGCGGCGACCGCGATCGCGAGGCGTTTCAGGAGATCGATTTTACCGCGATGTTCGCGCCAATCGCCAAATGGGCGTCGCGGATCGACGATGCCGCGCGCATCCCCGAATATGTCGCGCGGGCCTATGCGGTGGCGATGTCGGGGCGGCCGGGGCCGGTGGTGCTGGCGCTGCCCGAAGACATGTTGACCGATGCCGTTGACGCCATCGATCGCACCCGTGTCGAGCGGCCAAGCCAGGCGGTGAGCGCGGGGATAATCGCACAGGTGACGGACATGCTGGCCGCCGCGAAGAACCCGGTCGCGATCGTCGGCGGGGCAGGATGGAGCGACACCGCGGCGCGCAGCTTCGCCAAGGTCGCCGAAGCATGGGGGCTGCCGGTGGCGGTGGCTTTCCGCCGGCAGGATGCGATCGCCAATGAATGCCCGGTCTATGCCGGGAATCTTGGTTATGGCCCCAATCCGGCGCTGCTGGCGCGGATCAGGGGGGCGGATCTGCTGCTGGTTGTCGGGCCGCGTCTGGGGGAGGCGACGACGGATGGCTATGCGCTGATCACACCGGATCATCCCGGCCAGACGCTGATCCACGTTCACCCCGATCCAAACGAACTGGGCCGCGTGTTTGCGACGGATCTGGCGGTGTGCGCCGGTGTCAATTCCTTCGCGCTTGCGCTGGAAACGGTGATCTACCGCGCCAGCGAAGCGGGGGTGCCGTCGAGCAAGGTTTTCCCGCGCTTTACGGCCGGACGGGAAGCCCATGCCGAATGGACGCAATGGGCCACGCCGCAAGCCAATGGCGCAAAGCTCGATCTGGGCCAGTGCGTGGCCGCGATGCGCGAACAGCTGCCCGGCGACAGCATCATCTGCAACGGTGCGGGCAATTTTTCCGGCTGGTGGCATCGCTACTGGCATTATGCCGGGCCGGTGAGCCAGCTTGCACCGACGGCGGGGGCCATGGGCTATGGCCTGCCGGCCGGCGTCGCCGCCGCGCTGCGCCATCCTGATCGGCAGGTGGTGGTGCTGGCCGGCGACGGCTGTTTCCTGATGAACGGACAGGAACTGGCGACGGCGGTGCGTTATGGCTGCAAGATGCTGGTGCTGGTGATCGATAATGGCAGCTACGGCACGATCCGGATGCATCAGGAGCGGCGCTATCCGGCGCGCATTTCGGGTACCGACCTCGCCAATCCGGATTTCGCGGCGCTTGCCCGCGCCTTCGGGGCATGGGCCGAAACCGTGACCGAGACCGCCGACTTCGCAGCAGCACTGGCCCGCGCGCAGGAACAGCCCGGCGTCGCTTTGTTGCACCTGAAGACGGATATCGAGCAGATCGCCCCGGCCATCACGGTGCGCGCATTGCGCGGCGGCTGACGCCTGCGGCACAAAGCGATGCGGTGGCGCAACAGTTCGGCCATTCGCTGATGCAAGGTCGGCAATCGCGCTCGCCTGCGCCGAAATGCTGGGCTAGTGTCGATCCATGATCCTCGAACTTGCCGAAATCGATGTCATCCCTGGCCAGGAGGAGGCGTTCGAGAATGCGATCGGCCGCGCATCGCGCTGCTTCCTTGAATCGCCCGGTTGCCTGGGCATGAAGGTGACGCGATCGATCGAGCATCCGCACCGTTTTCGCCTGCTGGTGCGCTGGGCGACGGTGGACGACCATATGGTCGGTTTCCGCAATTCGGATGCGTTTCTGGAATGGCGGCGGATCGCCGGGCCATGCTTCGCCAAGCCCCCGCGCGTCGAACATATGACGCTGATTCTGGGCGAATAAACGCCCGTCCTAGGCCTTTGACGGGCCTTGCAGGATCTGCGAGACGAGTTCGTAATCGCTGGCCTTGTCGACATCGATCCCGGCTTCGGCGCGGTCGAGCAGGACGGGCTTTGCCTTGATCCCCAGCCGGCGGCCTGCGGTGGCCAGCGCATTTGCCAGTGAAATCGTACGGGTGATGCCGCGCAGGGCAAGGCAGGGGCCGAAGCGCAGCATCAGCTTGCGCGCGGCCTTGCGATCCTGTTCGGCGCTGGCCCACAGATCGAGCACCGGGGCGACCCGGACGCCGGCAAGCGCGAACAGATTGGCGCCGGTGAAGCCGCCGTCGCGGAATTTCAGCCAGGTGCGTTTATTGTCGGGGTAAGCGGCGAGCAGCACCGCTTGTGGCACCATTGCCACCGCGACATCGGCATCGGCGACGCCATCGAGGAAGGTTTCGACATCGGATGCCATCAGCAACGGGTGATCGGCCGTCGCCACCAGCACGGGCCAGGGTGCGTCCGCGCTACCGGCAGCGGCCGCGATGCTGCGCGAAATACCCGCACCGCTGGGCCGCAACGTCACCTTGGGATGGGCCGCGATCCACGCAAGATCGCCGGCGACCACGGCGTCCGGTTCCTGCGACAGGATCAGGATGCGGCCGATGCGATCGACAGCGGCAAGCGTGCGGACGACGCGCGCGATCATCGCTTCGCCGGCGATCGGCACGCGCGCCTTGAAGATTTCGCCATGCGCCTGCGCCAGCGGATCGCCGCCGGGCCGCGACCCCGCGAGCAGGATCGCCGTCCATTTGCCCTTGTCGTTCACGTGCCCGTCAGCCCCGCCCAAAGATCGAGGCTGCCGTCTATAGAGACGGCCCCGCGAAAGTCACGGTCAGCCCTTCGGAACCAGTTCGACCACATCGAGCGTCGATTCCCAGCGTGGAAAAGGGAGCACGAGCCGCCACCGGTTCGGCCCGACCCGTTCCAGCGCGCCAGCCATGTCGCGTTCCGGATCGCGCCCATAATCGAGCGGGCGGCGTTCATCGCCAAGCATCATCGTGCCTAGAAAGATCATCCGGGTTTCATCGGCCGGAAAAAGAAAACCGACGGGTTTTTGCGATCCATCCAGCTTGGCGAAGCTGAGCATGTCCTTTTCCCGCGTCACCCGGCAGGTGAAGGAGGGAGACCTGGTGAAATCGGCGGCGTTCGCGTCCTTGGCGCCCAGCTTATAGACGTTGCAGCTATAATCACCGGGGGGAAGCGCCGGGCCGGGCTGCGCGGAATCAGGCAGCATCAGCGGCCCGAGTGCGGCGAGCCTGGCCGATTGGCCCGATGCGTCGACCTGCGCCAGCGCCGTTGTCCACGCACCACGCCAGTCGCGGATGCGTTCGCGATCCGCCGATGTCGCCATTTCGCGCCAGCTATGCGGCGGATCAAGTTCCTTGGCGGCGGTTGTCCCGGCGCATCCGGCGACAAGAGCCAGAACCGCGAATAATCCCAACATATCGGGGCGACCCATCAAGCGACCTCTCTTTTGCCCCAAAGCGACACTCTGGACGACAGTCCATAGAAGCGGCAACGCGTCCTACACCATGGGTTAGACCCGCGACCGCTGATTCGGTTCCGCAAAGATGACAGGAGAGACAGCCAGATGACAGATCTCGAAGCCCGTATCGACCGCCTCGAATCCACCGATGCCATTCGCCAGCTCGTCTCCAAATATTCCCTGTCGCTCGACATGCGGGACCTGGACGCGCACGTAAACCTGTTTGCGCCGGACATCCGCGTCAGCCGCGACAAAGCGGGCCGCAGCCATCTCAAGCGGTGGCTGGACGATACGCTTCGGCTGCAGTTCACCGGCACGTCGCACCATGTGGGCAACCATATCATCGAGTTCGACGATGCCGATCACGCGCACGGCGTGGTCTATTCCAAGAACGAGCATGAAACCGGCCCGGAATGGGTGATCATGCAGATGATGTACTGGGACAATTATGAGCGGATCGACGGCGTGTGGTGCTTCCGCCGCCGGCTGCCCTGCTACTGGTACGCGACCGACCTGAACAAGCCGCCGATCGGCGACATGAAGATGCGCTGGCCGGGGCGTGAGCCATATGACGGCAGCTTCCACGCGCTGTGGCCGTCGTGGAAGGAGTTCTGGGCGAACCCGCCGCAGGCGGACGAACCCGAAGTGGCCGAACCTGCGCCGCTGGACGAGTTCCTGAACCGGATGCGGCGCGGAGCACCCGAACCGCGTATTCGCGTACGGTGATCAGGTGAATCTGGCCGGCGTCGACCTTTGGATCGGCGCCGGCTCAGATCAGCGACAGCGCCGACAGTTCGTCGATCATCGCCTTGGGCATGGCCGACACGTCGGCATCCCCGCCGTCGAAATCGTCGGGTGCATCGGCCGCGGCCAGATAGCGCCAGCCCTGATGCGCGCGTTTGGGCCGGGCGCGGACAGGAACGAGCCGCGCATCGACGCGGATGACGCAGCGGCCACCTTCGGCTTCCTCGAACCCCAATATCGTCTGGCGGGCGACAAGGCGGTGGGCGATGATCCAGTAGAGCGATCCGCCGACCATTTCGTCGGCGCGGGTGGGCCGATAACGGGTGTGGATCGCAGCGGTGCCGTTTGCGGCATGTGCGCCGATCCGATCGCGCAGGATATCGAGGCTGGAACAGCCGACGGCAACCTTGGTCATATGCAGCATGGCGTATATTTTGCCTGCGTTTTCAGGGATGTTCGAAACGGATTTCAGGCCCGGTCACACATGACGCAACGGGCGTTGATCAGCATGTGGGAAGCAAGGTTCAGCCTGCAAGGCCCGTTGCGGTGGCGAGACCGAGAAAGGCGAGGAAGCCCATCGAATCCGTTGTCATCGTCACGAAGATCGACGAGGACACCGCCGGATCGACATCCATTCGATCGAGCGCGACAGGCACCAGTACGCCGGCCAGCCCGGCGATGAAGATGTTCGTCATCATCGCAGCGGCGATCACCCCGCCCAGCGCGGGATTGCTGAACACCAGTGCGACGCCCGTGCCGATCACCGCCGCCACGGTCGCGCCGTTGAGCAAGGCGATGCGGATTTCGCGGACGATGGCGCGCATGGTGTTCGACTGGGTGAGCTGGTTGGTGGCGAGCGCGCGGACGGTGACGGCCATCGTCTGCGTACCGGCATTGCCGCCGACCCCCGCGACGATCGGCATCAGCGTGGCGAGCGCGACCATCTTGGCGATGGTGCCTTCGAACACGCCGATGATGGTGGAGGCGACGAGGGCGGTGAGCAGATTGGCCAGCAGCCAGCGGACGCGGGTTTTGTAACTGTCGCGGATCGGTTCGTTGATGTCGCCGTCGCCGGCGCCTGACAGTTTCAGGATATCTTCGCCGGCTTCTTCCTGAATGATGTGGACGATATCGTCGACGGTAATCATGCCGACGAGGCGGCCGGCCTGATCGATCACGGCGGCGGAAATCAGTGCGTATTTCTGGAAACGGAGGGCCACTTCCTCCTGATCCATATCGACTGGGATCAGCGTCTGTTCGCGCTTCATCACATCGGCGATGGCAATCGCGCGCGGGGTGCGCAGGATCCAGCTCAACTGGCAGGTGCCGATCGGATGGTGGCGCCCGTCGACGACGAAGATTTCCCAGAAATCGGTGGTGAGATCTTCGTTCGAGCGCAGATAATCGAGGACGTCGCCCACCGTCCAATGTTCGGGCACCGCGATCAGATCGCGCTGCATCATGCGGCCGGCGGATTCTTCGGGGTAGGACAGGGCCTCTTCGATCGCCGCCCGATCATCCGGCTCCATCGCGCGCAGCACGGCGCGCTGTTCGTCTTCCTCCAGTTCCTCGATGATCGACACGGCATCGTCGGTATCGAGCTGGGTGGCGAGTTCGGCGACTTCGTGGGGGGCGAGCGCGTCGATCAGTTCATCGCGGACCCATTCGTTCATTTCCGCCAGCACGTCGCCGTCGAGCATGTCGGCAATCGCGGCGGCCAGCGGGCGGCGCATGTCGCCCGGCACCAGTTCGAACAGATCGGCGATATCGGCGGGGTGGAGCGGGGCGACGAGCGCGCGTGCGCCTTCGTCGTCGCCGGCTTCGACATGGGCGAGAACGCTGTCGACGAACGCCGGCTTCATCCGATCATCCTCATCGAGGCTGGTTTCGGGAAGTTCGGCATCGGCGGGCGCGGCGGGATCGAGTTCGGTTTCGCTCATCGGTCCCACCTTCGGCGCGTTCGGGATTCGGGCGCCTTCTACGGCGGGGATGGACCCGTGTCAGCCCATCTGGCCGCACTTTGTGAAGTGTACGAGACGCCTATTCCATCATCGGTGGCGGTTCCGCCTTCGGATCATTGTGGACGCGGCGCATGAGCAGCGCGAACGGCAGCACCACCACGACGGCCCAGCCCATCAGCCAATAATCGTCGATATAGGCGATCATCAGCGCCTGACGATTGATTTCCGCATCGATCATCTGGAGCAGCATCGCCCCTTCGGCCCCCAGCTTTTCCATCATCGATGGGGTGAGGAAGGGCAGGCTGGACGCGGTAATATGGGTCGACAGATCGGAATGGCTGACCTGGATATTGCGCGCGAGCAGCGCCGACAGCACCGAAATGGCGACCGATGAGCCAATGTTGCGCGACAGGCTGTAGAGCGCGGCCCCTTCTGTCCGCAGGTGCGGCGCGAGGGTGGCAAAAGCCAGCAGGTTGAGCGGCAGAATGACGAATCCGGTGCCAAGGCCCTGGATGATCCCGGTCAGGATGATCGGGTTCGCGCCCATTTCCAGATCGAAGCCGCTCATCATGTGCAGCGAAAGCGCGATCAGGCCCAGACCGCAGCCGATCAGGATGCGGCCATCGATCCGCTTGGCGAGCATGCCGGCGAGGAGCATCGACACCATCATTGCGGCACCACGCGGCGCGACCAGTAGGCCGGCCTGATACGCATCATAGCCAAGCAGGGTTTGCAGCATGGGCGCGAGCAGGGCTGACCCGGCGATGCTGATGCCGCTGATCAGCAGCATGAACAGGTTGGCGATCAGGAAATTGCGATCGCGGAACAGCGGCAGCGGGATCAGCGGATTCTTCTTGGTCGCGCTGTGGACGATGTACATCCACAAAGCCGACACCGCGAGCGCGGCCTCGATGATCACCTCTGTCGAATTGAACCAGTCGAGATGGGTGCCGCGATCCAGCATAAGCTGGAAACTGACGAGCATCATCGAAATCAGGATGAAACCTGTCATGTCCAGCCGGGTCTTCATCAGCGGACGCGACGAGAGCAGCATCCAGCAGGCGATGGCGGTGACGATGCCGAACGGCACGTTGATGAAGAACACCCAGCGCCAGTTCCACTGATCGGTGAGCCAGCCGCCCAGAACCGGCCCCATGATCGGCGCGATCATCACCCCCATGCCCCAGATGGTAAGCGCCTGCGCGTGCTTTTCCTTGGGATAGCTGTCCAGCATCGCCGCCTGCGTGAGCGGGCCGATGAACGCGCCGAACACGCCCTGCAGGATACGGGCTGCGACCATCGTTTCCAGATTGGGGGCGATGCCGCACGCGGCCGACGCCACGGTGAAACCGACCACCGACGCCACGAACAGTTCGCGCCGGCCAAAGCGCGATTCGAGCCAGCCGGTGATCGGCGTCGCGATGGCGACCGCAATGATGTAGGAGGTGAGCACCCACGCAACCGATTCCTGCGTCGCGCCCAGCGTGGCCTGCATATGGGGCAAGGCCACGTTGGCGATGGTCGAATCGAGCACCTGCATCAGGGTCGCGGCCATCACCGTGATGGTGATCGCCAGCCGTTTCGCCGGAGAAGGCAGGGCGTGTGAGTCCATGGATATCGGCGCTAGCCCCGGTGGCCATGGGTTTCAAGCCGCCACCGATATCCCATATGGTGCGTCATGACCCGATCCTATCACCTGTCCGTTTTGGACCAGTCGCCGATCGCCGAGGGCGATACATCCGCCGATGCGCTGGCCAATACCATCGACCTGGCCCGCATGGCCGATACGCTTGGCTATCGCCGTTACTGGCTGGCGGAACATCATGCGTCGCCGGGGATTGCCGGGGTCGCGCCCGAGGCGCTGATCGGGCCGGTGGCGCTGGCGACGAAACGCATTCGCGTGGGATCGGGCGGGATCATGCTGCCGCATTATTCGCCGTTCAAGATCGCCGAGACGTTTCGAATGCTGGGCGCGCTGGCGCCGGGGCGGATCGATCTGGGGCTGGGGCGTGCGCCGGGGACGGATGGGCGCACGGCCTTTGCATTGCAGCGCGATCGCAGCAAGCGGATGCCTTCCGATGATTTCCCGCAAAATCTGGCGGAACTGCTGGCCTATCTGGGCGATACGATGCCGGCGGATCATGCCTTTGCCCCGCTGGTCGAAACCCTACCCACCGGGTGCGGCGGATCGCCCGATCCGTGGCTGCTGGGATCATCGATGGATTCGGCGATCTGGGCGGCGGGATCGGGCCTGCCTTATTGCTTTGCCGACTTCATCAACCCGGCAGGCGCTGAAATGGCGGCCGAATATCGCCGGCAATTCCGGCCGTCGCAGTGGCTGGATGAGCCGTACGTGATGGCAGCGAGCTGGGCGATCGCGGCGCCCGACAGCGATGAGGCGCATCGGCTGGCGGCGCCGGCCGCGATGATGTTCGCGCATCTCGTGCGTGGTGAATTGATCGCGGTACCGCCGCTGGACAAGGCACTGGCATGGGCCGAGGCAAACCCGGCCGCGCTGGGTAGCCGCCGCCACCGCCGCACCTTGCTGGGCACCCCCGCCGAGGTGCGCGCGCAGATCGACGGGGTGGCCGCCGAATATGGCGCGGACGAAGTGATGCTGGTCAACATCATGTCGGATCATCCGGCGCGCCGCCGCAGTTACGAACTGATCGCCGCCGAATATGGGCTGGCGAAGTTGGAAGCGGCTGCGTAGTTACCCCCCCATCCTTATTTCCCAGGAGAGCATGATGGCTGACCCCGAAAACACCCTGATCCTGTCGCTCGACAGCGGCGGCGACGTCGTGATCGACCTTCGCCCCGATCTGGCCCCCGGCCATGTCGAGCGGATCAAGGAACTGGCCCGTGAAGGTTTTTATGACGGCGTCGTGTTCCACCGCGTCATCCCCGGTTTCATGGCGCAGGGCGGCGACCCCACGGGCACCGGCATGGGCGGTTCCAAACAGCCCGACCTGAAGGCCGAGTTCAACGCCGAACCGCACGTCCGTGGCGTATGTTCGATGGCGCGTTCGCAGAATCCGAACAGCGCGAACAGCCAGTTCTTCATCTGCTTCGACGACGCGACCTTCCTCGACCGCCAGTACACAGTGTGGGGCGTCGTGCGCGAAGGCATGGAACATGTCGACGCGCTGCCCAAGGGCGAACCGCCCCGCACGCCGGGCAAGATCATCAGCGCCAAGATTGCTGCTGACGCCTGATTTCTGCCTCTCCCCTTCCGCTGCGCGGGAGGGGAGAGTTTACCCGGATCCGCACCGCCCCTTCAATCGCGGGCGATGGATTCGAATAGCCAGTCGTGGAAGATCCGCACCGGGCGCCGAGCGAGCGCCGAACGGCGACATGCGAACCAGTAGCTGTACTGGCTGTCGACATCGACATCGTCGAAAAACTCACTCAGCCGTTCATCGTTCGAATCGTGCAGATGGCTGTCGAGCATGAAGGCGACGCCAAGGCCCTGGGCCGCCGCATCCAGCATCAGATGCCCGGAATCGAAATGATCCACCGCCGCCGGTTCGAGATCGGCACGGTCGATCGCCTGCCGCCAGGTATTGAAGGTTTCCGGCATGTCGCGGTGCAAGAAAATCGTCATCCGCCGCAGATCATCGGGCGCGCGAACCGGGTTGCGGCCGTCGAGCAGGCGGCGCGCGCCGATCGCCACCACCTTGTTGCGATCCAGCCGCCGCGAATAGAGGCTGGGATCGACTTCGCGGGCGAGCACGATCGCGGCATCCACGCCTTCGCCCAGCCGTGACAGGCTGTGGGCGGCAGTATCGATATCGATATGCAGTTCGGGGTGGCGGGTGCGCAGTTCGGGCAGGCGCTGCATCAGCCGTTGCGACGCGAACAGCGGCAGGACGGCCAGCCGCAGGCGGAGCAGTTCGGCGTCGCCGGTGGTGACTTCGATCGCTTCGGCCAGCGCATCGAGCGCCGGAGCCAGCCGCTGGAGCAGGATTTCGCCATCGGTGTTGAGCATCATCGCCTGATGCCGCCGTTCGAACAGCGAGCGGCCGACGAAACGTTCCATCGCCTGTACCCGGCGGCTGAGCGCGGGCGAGGATAGGGCCAGTTCTTCGGCTGCCGCCTTGACCGACCCCAGGCGCGCCACCTGGACGAAGGCCTCGACAGCGGTAAGCGGGGGCAATCGGCGCAAAGGGAGCCTCCAGGGGTGGAAAGATATTGTGCACTGCAATGACGGCATCCGCCAGCCCGAACCGGCATCCGCACGAAAATTATGAGCATCATGATTGCATGATATGCAACTGCAATCAATAATTTCGCACTTGCACAAAGTTACGCTGCGTCGCACAAAGATCGGGCCTTTCAGGCATCCTCTCCTAAAAACTTTCAGGCCGGCCCCTTGGGGTCGGCCCTTTTTTTGTTGCCCGCCCGGATCGAAATTCCCGCGCAAGGGCTTATCTCTGTGTTTCCCAAGGGGAGTGCAGACCAAAATGGCAGACGAAGACAAGCAAGGTTCGGCATCCGGTTCGCGCAAGATTCAGGTGGCAAATGCCCGGCCGGACGATAGCGGCCGTGGCCTTGCGCGCATGTCACGCGCGACGCTCAACGCGCTGGGGCTGGCCGAAGGTGATGTGGTCGAAATCGTTGGCAAGCGATCGACCCCGGCGCGCGCGGTACTGCCTTATCCAGAAGATGAAGGGCTGGAAATTCTGCGGCTGGATGGCCTGCAGCGCGCCAATGCCGGCATCGGATCGGGTGATTTCGTAGAGGTGCAGCGCGCCGAATCGAAGCCGGCGCAGCGGGTGGTGTTCGCCCCGGCACAGGAAAATTTGCGGCTACAGGGATCGGGCGAGGCGCTGAAGCGCAGCTTCGGCATGCGGCCGCTGATGGCGGGCGATGTGGTGGCGACGGCCGGCCAGCAGCGGATCGACCAGTCGAACATGCCGCCGCAACTGCGCCAGATGCTGAACGCGCCGGCCTTTGCCTTGCAGGAAATCCGGCTGGTGGTGGTGGCGACGACCCCCAAGGGGATCGTCCATATCGACGCCGATACCGAGGTTGAACTGCGGCCCGAATATCAGGAAACGCCGGGCGACAGCCGCCGTGCGGATGTGACCTATGACGATATTGGCGGGCTGGGCACCACGATCGATCAGGTGCGCGAAATGGTCGAACTGCCATTGCGCTACCCCGAACTGTTCCAGCGGCTGGGCGTCGATCCGCCCAAGGGTGTGCTGCTGCATGGCCCGCCCGGCACCGGCAAGACGCGGCTGGCCCGCGCGGTCGCCAATGAAAGCGACGCGAGTTTCTTCCTGATCAACGGCCCTGAAATCATGGGATCGGCTTATGGGGAGAGCGAGAAACGGCTGCGCGAAATATTCGAGGAAGCCGCCAAATCATCGCCGTCGATCATCTTCATCGATGAGATCGATTCGATCGCGCCCAAGCGGGGGCAAGTGCAGGGCGAGGCGGAAAAGCGCCTTGTCGCCCAATTGCTCACCCTGATGGACGGGCTGGAGGCGCGGCAGAACACCGTCGTCATCGCCGCGACCAACCGGCCCGAAGCGATTGACGAGGCGCTCAGGCGGCCCGGCCGGTTCGACCGTGAAATCATCATCGGCGTGCCCGACGAACGCGGCCGGCGCGAAATTCTGGGCATTCACACGCGCGGCATGCCGCTGGGCGACAGGGTCGACCTCGATGAACTGGCGCGGCAGACCTACGGTTTCGTGGGCGCCGATATGGCCGCGCTGGCGCGCGAGGCTGCGATTGAAGCCGTCCGGCGGATCATGCCGATGCTCGATCTGGAAGATCGGACGATCCCGCCCGAAGTGCTCGATACCCTATCGGTGACGCGCGAGGATTTTCAGGAGGCGATCAAGCGCGTCCAGCCTTCGGCGATGCGCGAAGTGATGGTGCAGAAGCCGAACACCCGCTGGGAAGATGTGGGCGGGCTGGACGATGCCCGGCAGCGCCTGCGCGAAGGCGTGGAACTGCCGCTGAAGAACCCCGATGCGTTCCGCCGCGTCGGCATCCGTCCGGCCAAGGGGTTTCTGCTGTATGGCCCGCCGGGGACCGGCAAGACATTGCTGGCCAAGGCGGTGGCGCGCGAGGCGGAGGCGAATTTCATCGCCACCAAATCGAGCGACCTCCTGTCCAAATGGTATGGCGAAAGCGAGCAGCAGATCGCGCGCTTGTTTGCCCGCGCGCGGCAGGTGGCGCCGACGGTGATCTTCATCGACGAACTGGATTCGCTGGTGCCGGCGCGCGGCGGCGGGATGGGCGAACCGCAGGTGACGGAGCGTGTCGTCAACACCATCCTGTCCGAAATGGACGGGCTGGACGAACTGCAATCGGTGGTGGTGATCGGGGCGACCAACCGGCCGAACCTGATCGATCCGGCGCTGCTGCGGCCGGGGCGGTTCGACGAACTAATCTATGTATCGGTGCCCGATCAGGCGGGGCGGCGACGCATTCTGGACATCCACACGACCAGGATGCCGCTGGCCGACGATGTGGATCTGGACGGGCTGGCGCAACGGACCGAGCGGTTTTCGGGCGCGGATCTGGAAGATCTGGTGCGCCGGGCCGGCCTTTACGCACTGCGCGAATCGCTGGACGCCAAGGCGGTGACGGCGGCGCATTTCGAAAAGGCGCTGAAGGATACAAGGCCCAGTGTTACGCCTGAAATCGAGCATGAGTATGAGCAGATCGCGGCACGGATCAAGCAGGATGCCGTGGCGTTGCAGCCGATCGGCTTTGTCACGCCCGGAATGCTGAAACCGCGCGCATCCAAGGGCGACGAATGAGGTGAGACAAGGCGGCTGGGGCGCGGATCAGCGCTTCAGCCGCCTTGCCGCATAGAGGGCGTTGGCGAGCAACCCGACCGCCGCCAGCAGATAGGGAAATTGCGGCGCGATCTGATAAAGGCCGATCCCGATCGTCGGCCCAAGCACGAACACCGCGCCGTTGACGGAGGTGACGCGCCCGGCGACCAGCCCCTGTTCGCGCGTGCCGACCGCGAGTGATGCGCCCGCGGTGAAGCCCGGTCGCAGGAAGCCGAAACCAAGCGATGACAAGGCAAAGGCGACGGCGAGGCCGTGGACGTCGCGCGCCACCGCGATCATCAGGCAGCCGGCCGCCGCGATCATCGCGCCCCAGACCACCATGGCACGCGGGGTGAGGCGCAGGCGCGGGATGATCCCCCATTGGGCGAGCAAGGCGGCGGCGGCCCCCGCCATCAGCACGACGCCGATCACGGGTTGGGCCGCGATTGGCGGCAGGTGCAGCCGATCCATCACCAGAAAGCCCATCGCCTGTCCCGCCATGGCTTGCGCATGGCCGGCGATCAGCCCCGATATCATCCACGGCAGCAGACGTGGATCGGTCCAGCGCAGGCGTTCGGCGGTTTGTTCGTTGAGGGCCGCGATCACCGATGCGCCGCTGGGTTCGCCGCCGATGCTGGGTTCGCTGGCAGCTGCACCCCGCGCGCGCGCTTCCGCGCCATCATCGGGCAACATGCGATAGGCAGCGATCAGGACCGCGCCGCCGAACAGGGCAAAGGCATAAGCCGGCCCGGCCAGGCCAAGGCAAGGAAACACGAAGAAGGGGGCAAGCGCCGGCCCGAGGATCGTGCCGAGGCCGAAAGCGGAGGCGAGCAAGGTCAACGCCGCCGTCCGATCCGCCCGGCTGGTGCGCGACGCGACCAGCGCCTGTGCCGCCGGCGGGGCGGCCGCGCCGAGATAGCCGTAAATCATCCGCGCAAGGACGAAGCCACCAATGGCGAACAGCCCCGGCACCCAGCCGGAAATGCCCGCCGTCAACGTGATCGCGCACAGGCCGAGCGACAGGGTGAACCCGGCCAGGCCGGTCAGCACCATCCGCTTGCGCCCCTGCCGATCGGATCGCCGCGCCCAGCCGGGGGCGGCCAGCGCCCAGACCAGTGCGGAAAAGGAAAAGGTGAGGGCGATCACCGCATCGGGCACGGCGAGCAGCCGGCCGATCGCGGGCAGCACCGATTGCAGCGCCGTGTTGCCCGCCGCGATCGTCAGCATGACGAGAAACAAGAGCGCGAAATCGCGCCGTTCGCCAACCAGGTTCAACGCGACCACCAATAATCGCGGCGAACTTCGGCGACAATCAAATGATAATAATCGTACCAGTTGGCGCGGCCCTGATCGCGCACCGCCGAATGGCCGGGATGTTGTCGCCAGGCGATCGCCGCATCCTCATCGGCCCAATAGCTGATGGTGATGCCCTGGCCGGTTGCGTCGCGCACGCTGTGAATCCCCAGATAGCCGCGCTGGCGGCCGGCTTCCGCTTCCATCGCGGCGGCGGCGGCCTGATAGCCCGCATCGTCCAGCCCATTGCGGCGGTTCACGAAAATCACGGCGATCGCGCCGGCAGGAATGCTGTCCATGGTGGCTTCATAGGCCCGCTCCATCGCATCAGGGAAGGGGAACGCTTGCGTTTCCCTCCGGCTTTTGCGAACGGAATTGCATCTGTGTCGGCCTGTTGGAGTCCGCATGACTGTCTCTCCCGGCGAAACTGCGCTGGTTCCTGCCCGCAAGGGCCGCCTGCACCCCGCCAACCTAGGTCCGCTGGGAATGTTCTTCCTGGGATTCCTGAAGCACCCGGTGATGGTGGGATCGATCATTCCGTCGTCCAAGCGGCTGATCGATCGGATGCTGGCGCCCGTGGATTGGGAAAGAACCAAGGTTTTTGTGGAATATGGCCCCGGCGTTGGCACCTTTTGCGGGCATGTGCTGGAACGGATGGCGCCCGATGCGACGCTGATTTCGATCGATACCAACCCCGATTTCATCGATTATCTGGGCGCCCGGATCACGGATTCGCGTTTCGTGCCGGTCCATGGATCAGCGACCGATGTGCGCCACATTCTGGCCGACCGTGGGTTCGCCCATGCCGATTACATCCTGTCGGGCCTGCCTTTTTCCACGCTGCCGACCGGCATCGCCCCGCGTATCGCGGGCGAAACGGCGGCGGCGCTGGCCCCGGGCGGGGCATTCCTCGTCTATCAGTTCAATCCCAAGGTGCATGATTATATCGCCCCGCATTTCGAGCGGATCGACCATGCCGTAGAGTGGGTGAACATTCCCCCCGCGCAGCTTTACTGGGCGTGGAAGGATTAACCGCAGCCTTCATCGTAATTCAGACGCCGTTCAATCAGGCTATGGCTTTGTCCGCCATCGAACAAGCATTTCGATGGCGGAGAAAGCCATGACGAATCCACGCAGACGTTTTGCCGCAACCGGACTGGTCGTCATGGCTGGCCTCGGCCTTGGGGCCTGTGCCTATGATGATTATGGCTATGGCGGCGTCAATGTCGGCTATGGCGGCGGCTATTACGACGATTATGGCCCTGGATATTATGGCGATTATCCCGGCTACGGCTGGTATAACGACTATTATTATCCGGGTAACGGCTATTATGTTTATGATCGCGGCGGCCGCCGTTATCGCTGGAACGACAGCCAGCGCCGTTATTGGGAAGGCCGCCGCCAGCATGCCGGCCGTCCCGATCGCCCGGATCGCCCTGATGGAAACTGGCAAGGACGCCCTGACCGGCCGGATCGTCCGGGACGGCCGGGCACGGGCGCAGGCCGCCCGGATCGTCCCGATACGGGGGCGGGGCGCCCCGACAGGCCCGATCGGCCGAACCGCCCCGGTGGTTCGGACTGGCGCGACCGCCGTGATGCCGCGCAGGGCAAGGGCCTGTGGGGGGCGGTGCCGCCGCAGACGCGACCGCAGATGACGCCGCGACCATCGTCACCGGCGCAGGGCACCTATAACCCCCAGCTTCGCACCGAACCGCGCGCCACCCCATCCCGGGATCGTGGCGACCGGCCCATGCGTGATGGACGCAGGCGGAACGAACACCCCAACTAATCGCATTCCATCATGGTTTGGCGCGGACCGGCGGTTGCAGATTGCATATGTCGGCCGCGCCCGCCGGGCGCAGGAAGAAATCATCCTGACGGTTGGCGCGTGCCTTCACCCATGCAGCAAAGCTGGGCGATCCTTGCCGCAACACTTGAAAGGCCGGGCGTTCGTCCGGTGGCATGGCCGATGCCAGCTTGATGCTGCCGATTGGCACCCGCTGATCCGCACGGGCATAAAAGCCCAGGGCTTCGCTGCCCCGGGGCAAGGCTGACAGGGTTTCCATGCCGGCCAGCACCCGGCCGACGATTGCGATGTTGCGATCAAGGTGGCGGGGGGCATGGCCCGTCACCGTGTAAAGTTCCGCGCCGCTGCCCGTATCGGGATTGCCGCCCCGGCCAGCGCCGACCATGCCGTAGCAATGGGCAAGCCATACGGCTTTGCCGTCGCTCGCCGCCGGCCAGCCGCCCGCATGGCCCACCTGTGACGCATAAGCGTCACGATAGGGCAGGGCGGCAAAGCCGGTGCCCGCCGGGGTGCGTTCATACTCTGCGGGCGGATGGGCGATCGTCCCGATGGCGAGGTCTTTGCGTCCGGTCGCGTCACCCCATTGCACGACATAATTATCCTGCACCCGGTTGATGCTGGTGCCGTCGAACCAGGCGGCCTGCACCAGCGTGCGGATATTGGCGACATGGACCGGCGCGAACACCGGGGCGAGTTCGATCGCGACCCGGCCGCCGCCAGCCAGATCGAGGATCAGCAGATTTTCAGGCGCAACATCCACCCAATCACGGTCGGGCGCCGCGGCGATGATCTGCGACGGGGTGGGTGGATGCTGCGCCGGCGCGGCCCCTGCGGCGACGCCGAGCGCTGAGGCGGCAAGCGAGAGAAGGGCGGGGCGGACCAGGCTTTTCATGGCGATATCGTGGCACGCCCCATCCACCACGGTAAAGCCAAGATCGTTTCGCACCTTGCGCGCGCGGCAATCACCCTCTAGGGGCGTGCTTCCAGCGATGCGGAGCGGTGGCCGAGTGGTCGAAGGCGCTCGCCTGGAAAGTGAGTATACGGCAAAACCGTATCGAGGGTTCGAATCCCTCCCGCTCCGCCAGAGACCCTGTTCAGAGGGTCTCTAAAACCCCAGAAAACCTTGAGTTTTAGCCGATTTTCGGCTAGCCTTTGTCTCAGTCGGTTGCTGCCGATGCCCCCAAATCTCATCGCAATTGGGGGCATTTTGGGGGCACGCAAATGAGATTTGGGGGCATCGATGCTCACTGAGTTGCAGGCCAGAAAAGCGCAGGGTCGCGAGAAGGATTACAAGCTCGGAGATTCGGGCGGCTTGTACCTCTTCGTCACAACCAAAGGCGTGAAATCCTGGCGTCTCAAATATCGCTTTGCTGGACGCGAAAAGCGGCTGGTGTTCGGTCAATATCCCGAAATCTCGCTGAGCGAAGCTCGCGACCTTCGTGACGAAGCGCGTCAGCAGGTACGCGAATTTCAGGACCCGGCGGTCGAAAAGCGCAAACGCAAGCTTGCCAGCGCGGCGGCGGCAATGGAGACATTCGAGAAACTGGGGCGTGCGTGGCACGAACTGCAGAAATCCCGCTGGGCGCCCGTCCATGCCGACGATGTGATCACCAGCCTTGAGAATGATGTTTTTCCTGATCTTGGCAAGCTGCCGATACCCGCGATTGACGGCCCAGTCATTCTTGCGACCCTGCGCAAGGTGGAGGCACGCGGTTCGATCGAGACCGCGCGACGCCTGCGCCAGCGCATTTCTGCGATCTTTGGCTTTGCCGTATCCGAGGGGATCGCAACGCACGATCCGGCAGCAGGCATCGTCAAGGCGCTCAAGCCCATGCCGAAAAAGGGACGGCAGCCTGCGATCATCCAGCTCGACGAGGTCCGCAAGGTGCTGGTTGCCGCTGAAGCATCGGGTGCCACACCGGTGGTGAAGCTCGCGTCTCGCCTCCTCGCATTGACGGCTGTTCGCCCCGGCATAATCCGGGGCGTCTCCTGGGACGAGTTCGAGGAAGTGGACTGGAATCGTGCCGAGCTGGCGCCCGAGGCAAAACCGCTATGGCGCATCCCGGCCGCGCGCATGAAGCTCATTCTTGATCGCAAGGATGAGGATGCCTTCGAGCATCTGGTGCCCCTTTCTACCCATGCGGTCGACGTGCTGCGTGCGATGCGTCAGATTACTGGCCGCAACCGCCTGGTATTTCCCTCGCAGCGCCACGCGCATCGGCCAATGAGCGAGAACGCGATCGGCTATCTCTACAACCGTGTGGGCTATCATGGTCGGCATGTGCCGCATGGCTGGCGCGCGACATTTTCCACGATCATGAACGAGAAGGCGGAACGGGAGGCGCGCGCGAGCGGACAAAAGGCACTCTCTGAGCTGGACGCCAAGGTGATCGACCTGATGCTGGCGCACCTTCCCAAGAACAAGGTAGAGAGCGCCTACAACCGCGCCGCCTTCATGGAACGTCGTTTCGAGATCGCGCAGGAATGGGCGGATATGCTGAGTGCCGGGCTCGCCGCGCCGATGGTCCTGCTCGATGGCAAGCGTCGCTAGCGCGGGTCGACGATCCAGCTATCCACTTCGGATTCATACCATCCGACGCAGTTGGCGCCGAGCTGACGCGGCTTCGGAAAAGTGTCGTTGCGTACCTTTCGGTAGATCGTCGCACGGCTGAGGCCGGTTCGTTCAATGACCCGCCTGATGCGGATGAAGTTGTCGGTGGGCAGCGGCATCATCTTCTCCCTTATCGATTTTGGCGCGGCTGTTGCCGGGAACGTGCGAACGCCCGGTCGCTATCGAGAAAGCCCTGGAGCATATAGGGCACGAGATCCGCGATGGATTCGGTCTGGCCATAGGTCTCGGCATAGAGCTGCGCATAGCAACCGAGCGCTTCCGGTAGGTCGGGCGAGACACTGATGGTCAGCTTGACGGGCGTGCGTTCGGGTAGCCTGGGTAGCTTTAAGTCTGCCATGATCAGCGTCCCGCAACGCGCCATGGGCGCAGGACAATATCCTTGTGGACCACGACCCTGAGTGGCCATCCCGGCCGCACATGAAGGGTTGGCTGGACGCCCAGGTTCTTTGTGACGATCTGGTCTCCAGCTCGCGCGCCACTTTGCTGGGCGGACTCGCGAATGGCCCGCACCAGATCACTCTCGCCGCTGCCGAAGCTGAGTTCGGTGCCGACCCCGAGAAGCGTGGAGAGCGCCACGCCCTTGAGGAGCTGCCAGCTATGCAGGTCCACCTTGTCGGACAGCCCGGCATAGCCGGCCGTGTCGGTGGCCGGCACATTGTCGATGCGGATCGAGGAACCGTCAGGCAGGATGATCCGCTGCCAAACGACGAGCGCCCGCTTCTGTCCGAACGCCACCACGCTGTCATAGCTGCCGACCAGTCGCGCGCCCTGCGGAACGAGTAGCGTCCGCCCGGTCACGCTATCATAGACGTTCTCAGTCACCTGTGCCGTGACCAGCCCGGGCAGATCTGAGTTGAGCCCGGTGATCAGGCTGGCGGCGATCACGCTGCCTGCGATCAACATCCATGGCGATGCAGCCGGCGTGAGCGCATACGGGTTGGTGTCGCCACGCGTATCGCGCTGGCGTAAGAAATCCCGCTTTCGTTGCTGGCGATTCTGATCATCTTGGGCGTCTGGCGCGCGGTCGCCATCGATCGCGTCACCGGCCGACGAAGCGGCCTGGGCGTTCACAATGGCCGCCGCCGCCGTGGCGCTGTGCGGTGACGCGCTGGTCAATTGCATCATCACGCCGGATTCCTGCGCGGCTTTGCGTTCGTTGGCGAGCCGTTGGCGTTCGGCCTCTGCCGCTTGCGCGGTGCGCTGGGCCGCCTCTGCATGGATGTCCGGCGTGATCGTTTCCATCGCCCGATTAGCTTTCAGGATCGGGCGGCCGAGGTCGCCTGGAAGCGGCGGTCCGAGTCGGGGTACATCGCCGTAGCTTTTAGGCGCTCCGTCGAGCACCTCGGCGGGTGGCCGTGCACCCGTCTCTGCACGGTCCTCGTTCCCATCGACAATCCGGAATGACGCCGGTTTGAGTGCAATCCAGGTGGCGGCGACAATTGCCGTGGAACCGACCGCCGCTATCGCAATGACCGCGCCGCGCTTGAACCGGACCACGCGGCCGGGATTGGCCCGCAGCACCAGCGTCTCGGGGTCGAGCTTGGGCGGAGCAGCCGAAGGTTCCGGCGATGCGGCACATGGCTGGAATGGCTGTGGGGGAGGCATCGAAGGCGATGCAGGCGCTTCATCGGTCACGAGGCCCTCCGCCGACGCTGGCCGCGCCGTTCGCTACCGTCCCGACTGATACGGACGATCTGCTGATCTTTTGCGCCAAGCCGCAGTTCTGCAGCGTCGAACAGGCGATCGACCACATAATAGCGACCCGCCATCCGATAGTTGACGAGGCTGGCATCCCCGGAGGCGGCGATCACAAACAACGGCGGCACCTCGCCGACCGAGATGCTTGCCGGGAATTCGATGAATGTCTGTTGCCCATCGTCGAAAGCACGCAGTGGCCGCCAGGGCGGATCATCGCCGCTGAGGGTATAGCCGAAGCTGAGCTTTTCGATCGCGAGACCGGTCGCGACCGGCGCCGCGGCCGCGGTGGCAATCTCCGAACGGCGGAGCGCCAGCAGCGCATCGTCTGGATAAGTCCAGGAAATAGCCGTCATCGCTGTCGCGAGCGTGCTCTCCAGTTGAAGATGATAGGCACGCCGGTCGGTGGTGATGACGATATTGGTCCTGAGCCCCGCCGCAAACGGCTTGACGAGAATGTGCGTGCGCCGCGTATCGCCATTGCCACTGGTGGTGTCCCCGATGGTCCAGCGCACGGTATCGCCAGCGGCCACCGCGGTAACGGTTTCGCCAGGTTGGAGCACGATGTCGGTCACGCGTTCGGGTGCGGCATAAAGCCGGTAGAGCACGCCTTCGCCATAGGGATAGACCTGCACCGCATTGATGTAGCCGGCGATCGACGGCTCGCGCAGTGCCGCGTGGTTGGCCGACCGAACGCGCGCGGTGGGCGTTTCGGTATCGGGATTCTGCCCGCGTGGCGGAGCAGCGGGAAGCGGTTCCGCGGCCAAGAGGGTCAGCAGCGATGCCGACAGGGCAAGAGGTCGCATCATTGCGGTGTCCTTTCCGATGAGACGGGCCGATTGGCTGGCGCGGCGCCCAAGTGTGGATCGAGCGGCGAGCCAAGCGGAAGGTCGGCGGGTGTCGCGACAGGCACCGACGGCGGCGTGGGCGAGACCGCTGGCGTGTCCAACTCGCGGCTCCAGTCGATCGCGGTGACATAGAGGCCGAGCGGGTTCTTCCTCAAAATCTCGGCGGATCGTGGCGGACGGACCTTGACGGTCAGGATCGCTGTCCAGCGAGAGGTGCCGGCCAGGCTGCCACGGTCATACCGGCTCTCGGTCCATTTGACTTGGAACGAACTGTCGGAAGCGCGCACGACGCTCGTGACCTGCACCGACACGGTTTTTTCGCCGATGTCGGAGAATGGGCTGGAAGCCCGCGCATGTTCCCCGAGAAAGAGTGCCCCGCGATCGGTCACGAAGTCATAGGCCGACAACCAGTTCTCGCGCATGAGCAGCGGGTCCAGCGACCGTGAACGAATGTTCGCAATGAACCGGGCCAGATGCCACGCGATCTGCGGATCGGTCGGCCGATAGTCGTTCGCAACTGGCGCCACTGCGCGCGCCGCGCCAAGCTGATCGACCTCGACAACATAAGGCACGACCCGGCTCTGCATCGATTGCCAGACCAGCGCACCCGACAGGCCTGTCGCGAGGATCAGCCCGCCAAAGGCCATCAGCCGCCAGTTGCGGGCCTGGACGCGCGCCGACCCAATGCGCTCGTCCCACAATTGGCCGGCCCGCTGGTACGGCGTCTCAGGCTCGGGCGTCCGCCCATAGCGCTGCACGGCACGCTTGAATCGCATGGGCTTACTCCCTTTCCTTGATGTCGGGGTTGGCGCCCGCGCCGCCGCGGTCGCCCTCGCGCAGCGCGTGGACCACCGCGTGGCGGCGTGTGCGGGCTGTTTGGCTGGCATGAAGCCGACGCGCCCATGCAGGAGCGGTGTCGGATCCGGTTTGCTCCGACCCGCTCGATGCCGTGCTGCCGGCACGATTGAGTGCAGCCCAAGCGGCATTGCGACCGCGCTCGGCGGCGGCGCCAATCCCGAGCGCATTTCCGATCTTCTGTGTCGCCGCTCCTTTCGCGGCGCTCGCCATACCGCCGATTGCGCTGCCGCCCGTCTCACGCCCGAGCTGCGCTGCGGTCGACGCGGCCGCACCCATTGTCGTGCCAGCACGGATGGCGCCAAGACCGGCACCGGCGAGACCACGCGTCGCCGCGACTGCAGCGCCTCCGCCCATCGCCAATCCACCGGCGGCGAGCGCGGCGGTCCCGATCGCCGATCCCGCGCCAAGTTGCGGGGCTCCGGCAACAAGGCCCGAGGCGATGCCCGGTCCGAAGATACCAAGGCCAAACAAAGCGAGGCTCGCAAGCACGAGGCTCATGGCCTGGCCGATATCGGGTTCCTGACCCTGCAGCGCCGAGACGAACTGGGCGAAGAAACCGGAACCGATGCCGACGATGACGCCCAGCACCATCACCTTGATGCCCGAGGTCACGACCGAACCGAGCACGCGTTCGGCGAGGAACGAGGTCCGGTTCCACAGCGCGAACGGCACCAATACGAAGCCTGCAAGTGCAGTCAGCTTGAACTCGAGGATGGTGATGAAGAGCTGCACCGCCAGGATGAAGAAGGCGCAGATGACAAGCAGCCAGGCGATCAGCAGCACCATGATCGTGAGGAAATTGTCGAAGAAGGTGGTGAACCCGAGCATCTGCGATGCCTGGTCGAGGAGCGGCCATGCTGCCTCGAACCCGGTCCCTGCAAGGCGTCCGGGCTTCAAGAGATCATCCGCAGAGAGCGTGCCGCCGCCCGCCGTCAGTCCCAGCCCCGCGAAGGAACGGAAGATGATCTCGGCAAGCGTCGAAAAGCTGTTCAGGATGAGCGCGAAGGCGCCGACATACAGGATCTTCTTCAAGAACCGGCCGATGATATCGTCCTCGCCGCCCATCGCCCAGAATAGGCCGGCAAGCGTGATATCGATGCCGATCAGCACCGTGGTGAGGAACGCGACATCGCCGCCCAACAATCCGAACCCGCTGTCGATGTAGCGGATGAAGGCGTCGAGGAAGCGATCGATGACACCCAGGTCGTTCACGTCGGCGATCCTCTTAAAAGATGTCTGTCGCGGGGCCGCAGGCCGAGCGGAGCGCTGGGGGGTCTCGCGCGGACCCCGCGACGAGACGACGCCGGCAGCAGGTACCGCCGCCAGCGCGCCTCAGCTCAATCAGGCGTGTAGGCCTTGCCGCTACCGAGGAATTTTCGCGTCGCTGCGCGCGCTTCCTGAGCTTCCTGCACGCGCCGCGCCTGCTCGATCGATTCGCTGCGATACTGTGCGGCCATCATCTGCTGGAGCTGGAATTGCTGCTTGGCGGTGAGCGCGAGAAGCTGGTTGGTCGCCTGCGCGACCTGCAGGCTACCTTCAGCGCCCTGGCTCTTCGCGATGATCTCGGACAGCAGCTGTGCATCGTCGCGCACATTTTCGACGACCTGCGCCTGTACGGTCATCGTCTGCTGGAACCCCGCCATTGCTGCGTCCAGCCTCGCCCTTGCATCAGCCACACGCCGGTCGAGCCGAAGCGTCTGGTCAAAGCTATCGGGAAACAGGGCACGGAACTTGGCATCCAGCGCATCGACCCGGAAGTCGATGCCTCGTGCCTGTTCCATCAATCGGTCGATTTGCTGTAGTTTTTGACGAAGCTGGTCGAGCTGCGGGAAATCGGTCCGGCTCAGATTTTTCGCCATATTCGACAGCATTGCCGCTTCGTTCTGCAGCGACTGGATCTGCTGGTTGATCTGCTGGAGCGTGCGTGCGGCGGTCAGCATATTCTGCGAATAGTTACTCGCATCAAACACCGGGATCGCCTGGGCCGGCGAGGACATGGCCACGAGACCAGCGCCGAACGCTCCCAGGGCGGCGGTACTGATCAGTGCTGCAACGATATATTTCTTCATCGAGAGTCTCCTTTCCGTGGGGCTTTGGGCGGAAAATCGGCGAGCAGATCGGCCGCCCATCCGAGGCCGGCACCGGACAGGAAGTTGGCGGCGAAGTCGGATGGGCCATATTCGGCAAGGATCGCGTCGATGCGCGTCTGCGTGGCTGGATTGGAAGCACCGCACAGCGTCAGCGCGATCGGCCCAAGGCCCAGCTCGAACAGCCGGTTGCCGCGTGCAGACTGGAGGTAATAATGCCGTTTCGGGGTCGCCCGACTGATCAGCTCGATCTGGGCAGGGTTTAGCCCGAACCGTTCATAGGCCGCACGGCTCTGGGGTTCGATCGCCCGATCGTTGGGGAGCAGGATGCGCTGCGGGCAGCTCTCGATGATTGCCGGCGCGATCCCACTGTCCGCAATATCGGCGAGCGATTGCGTGGCAAACACCACCGCGACATTCTTCTTGCGCAGCACTTTCAGCCATTCGCGGATTCGCGCCGCGAACAGGGGGTGGTCGAGAAATATCCAGGCCTCATCGAGAACCAGCAGCGTGGGTTTGCCCGTGAACCGCGCTTCGAGCCGATGAAACAAATAGGTCAGCACTGGGGCGACGACACCGGTTTGTCCCATCAGGGCCTCGGTCTCGAAGCAATGCGCGTCGGCGAGAGCCAGATCGTCCTCGGCCGCATCGAGCAGCCGGCCGAACGGACCTTCCAGCGTATATGGCGCAAGTGCCGTGCGGAGCGCGATGGTCTGAAGGAGCAGCGCCAGGCCGGTCAGCGTGCGTTCCTCGACCGGCGCGGTGGCGAGGTTGTTCAGTGCCGACCAGACCGCCTCCTTGACCTCAGGGGTCACAAGCACCTTCTCGTGCGCGAGCAAGGCCGCGATCCATTCCGAGGCCCAGGCGCGTTCGTCGGCTCGATCGATGTGGCGAAGTGGCTGGAAGGCGATCGCGCCGTCCGTTTCCGGATCTTCACCGCCGAGGCCAAGGGCATGATGCGCGCCGCCCATGGCAAGGACGGCTGCTCGCGCGGAACAGCCCTTGTCGAAAATGTAGATCTGGCCGCCTTCGTAGCGGCGGAACTGGAGTGCGAGCAGCGCCAGCAGCACCGATTTTCCAGCCCCTGTTGGACCTACGATGAGCATATGGCCGACATCGCCGACATGCGTACTCAACCGGAAGGGTGTCGACCCGCTGGTGGCAGCATATAAGAGCGGTGGCCCGTCGAGATGGGCGTTGCGCAACGGGCCCGCCCATACGCTCGACAATGGCATCAGGTGCGCGAGGTTCAACGTGTGAACCAGGGGTTGGCGGACATTGGCGTAAACCTGCCCCGGCAGGCTCGACAACCATGCCTCCACCGCGTTCACGCTCTCGCGCATGCAGGTGAAGCCAAGCCCGTTGACGATGCGTTCGACCGCGCGGACCTCCTCTTCGACCCGATGACGGTCAGGATCGGAAACGGAAATCGTGGTGGTGAGATGGCCGAATGCGACATGGTCGCCGCCAAGCGCCTGCAAGGCGAGATCGGCATCGACGACCTTGTTTTCGGCGTCGCTGTCGAGAAGCTGGACCGGCTGGTTGTAGAGCACCTCTCGCAGAAGCGCTGTCACGGATTTGCGCTTGTTGAACCATTGGCGCCGCAGCTTCACGAGTGCCTTTTGATCGGCCCCCACCGAGTGGTCCGGTTTGATTGTTAGTGCATTGTTGCTTCCGCCGCCATTGCTGACGGTAGGTGGAGCGAAGCGGAACCGGACGGCGGCAATGGCGGTGTCGCACTTTCCGGGGCCGGCGGCCGATAGCCGAGGCTGCTGTGCGGGCGAACGGTGTTGTAATGCCGCCGCCAGGCCTCGATCAGCACCTTGGCCTCGGCGAGGCTGTAGAAGATCTCGCCGTTGAGCAGTTCGTCGCGGAGCGACCCATTGAAGCTTTCGTTATAACCATTCTCCCACGGTGAACCGGGCGCGATATACAAGGTCTTCACGCCGATCTGGGCGAGCCATGTCTGCACGGCAGTGGCGATAAACTCGGCGCCATTGTCCGACCGGATATGAGCCGGTGGTCCCCGCGCGATGAACAGGTCAGCGAGAGCCGCCAGCACATCTTCATGCTTGAGCTGGCGTGCCACGATAAGCGCGAGGCACTCCCGGCTGGCCTCGTCGATAATGGTGAGGATCCGGAACTTGCGCCCGTCATGCGTACGGCCCTCGACGAAGTCGTAGGCCCAGACATGCCCTGGATATTCCGGCCTGAGCCGGATACACGAGCCGTCGTTCAGCCATAACCGGCCCCGCTTTGGCTGGCGCTGTGGCACCTTCAACCCCTCCTTGCGCCAAATCCGCTCAACGCGTTTGCGGTTCACCGTCCAGCCGGCATCGCGCAGCAATGCGGTCACCCGGCGATAGCCGTAGCGGCCGTATTGCTTGGCCAGTGCGATAATGTCCTCGGTGAGCCGCACCTCATCATCCGCCCCGCGCGGCACCTTGCGATGCGTCGACCGATGTTGCCCGAGCACCCGGCATATACGCCGCTCGGACACTGGCAACTCCCGCCGCAACTGATCGATACAGCGTCGCCGCCGCGCGGGGCTCAGAAGTTTCCCCGAGCGGCCTCCTGAAGGATCAGCTTGTCCAGCGTCAGGTCCGAGATCGCCCGGCGAAGCCGCAGATTCTCCTTCTCCAGATCCTTCATCCGCCGCGCCTGGTCGGTCTTCAGACCGCCATATTCCTTGCGCCAGCGGTAGTAGGTTTGCTCGGTGACCGCGATGCGCCGGCAGGCTTCGGCCGTCGTTCCACCCTGCGCCAGCACGATCTCAACTTCACGCAGCTTGCCGATGATCTCTTCCGGCTTGTGCTTCTTGCTCGGCATTCGTCGTCCCTTTCGTGATCCAGACTATCATAGTCGATGGACCACTCAGACGGAGGCAGATCAGTTCGGCGGGTGCGATGATCTCGACCCCGGATTGCTGCGCCAAGGTGGTGAGCGCGCTATCGAGCGGCTGGGCAGGGATGTCGTAGCGGTGGCTCGTCGGTTGCAGCGCATATGCCGGGCTTACCCCGGCAAGTAGCACGGCCAGAATGAGCCCGCGTTTCGTCCCGGTCGCCTTTGCCATTTTCGTCGTCATTCTTCCCTCCCGTTGCCGCTCTCGAAGGGAGCGGTGTTCGGGCGGTTGACGACAGGAGGGGCTGATACCCTCTCGATAAGATCAGATAGGTGTCAGTTCTGTTGTCGCGCGAGCAATATCTTGCCGTCGGCGCGCTCCGTGGCGGACAGCGCAAGCGCGGCCGAGAGCTTCGATGCCAGCGCTTCGGCATCGCCGGGACGGAATGCGCCCGAGACGCGCAGGCTTCCCAGGGCGGGATCGGCCAGCACGATCTTCTGCCGGCTGTAGCGATTGGCTTCCTCGACCAACTGCGAAAGCGGCAGGCCGTGTGCCGGCAACAGGCCGGAAGGCCATTCACGCGCGCTGTCTCCGGCCGGTTCAACCGCGGCCGAGCTTGCATTTTCGTCCAGCTTCACGCGCTGTCCCGGAACAAGCCGTGCAATCCGGTGCGGGGCGGCCCCGGCCGAGCGACGCTCCACGTCGACCGCGCCTTCGAGCAGAGTCACTTCCACGGCGCCCTGGTCGATGCGCACGTCGAATATGGTGCCACGCGCAACAATGGATTTGCCTTGCGCCGAGACGATGAAAGGGCGAGCCGCGTCATGCGCCACGGCAAAGCGGGCGCGTCCCGAATACAGGGTGATGCGCCGCTCGCGGTCGGAATAGTCGACTTCGAACCGACTGGCGGTATCGAGCGTGACGGTAGAGCCATCGGCCAAGTCGATGGTGCGGATTTCGCCGACATCGCTCACATAGCGTGTTGCGGCCGGCACGGGCCGCACCGATGAAATGCCATAGCCCGTCAGCAGGAAAGCCAGGCCGATCGCGACTATGGCCAGCGTGGCAGCGAGTGCATAGCGCCTCCACGGAGAACGCGGGGGGAGCGATATCGGTTGAGGGGGCTGGTCGCCCCGAACCGTGCCGGTCGCGGTCACCGCCCAGACTTGCTCGATAGCGGCGTAGGCGCGCGCATTGGCGAGATCGGCGCGCCACGCCTCGAACTCGGCCCGAACCTGGTCGGCATCGGGTGCGTGGAGGCGCGCGAACCAGTCGGTTGCTTCGTCAATACGCGCGCTCTGGGCCTGTTCGCCCGTATCGCGGGATGTCACGCGTCCGATCCCAGCGATCGATGCAGTTCACGAAGGGCGAGCGAGATGTGCTTTTCGACGGTCTTGATACTTACCCCCATGCGCTCAGCAATCTGGGGGTAGGTCATATCCTCGAAACGATGCGCCATGAAGATCTCGCGGGTTCTGTCCGGGAGCGAGGATATAGCAGCATTGACGCGATGGAGCATATCCCGGGCCTCCAGCATGGCGTGCGGATCGGGGGTTGCGAGCACGCAGTCATCGGCGCTCACATGGAGTTTTTCGGACCGCCGCGCGGCTGTCTTGGCTTCGTCGCGCACGAGATTGACGGCGATCCGTGTGAGATAGGCGCGGGGTTCGGCAAGCTGGACGCGCTTCTCCCGATCGAGCCCGAGCAGGCGCGCAAAGGCGGTGTGGATCAGGTCGGCTACCTTGTCGGATTGGCGGACACGACTGCCGAAGAGCCGGCGAAGGCGGGGCGCTTCCTCGCGGTAGAGAAGTGCCACGTCGACATCGATCGCGCCGGCGCCGCCTGCATCAGTGTGGAACGCCTCTTCGGTCGGATCGGCCGGGCTCCAAAGGTTCAGGTGCACGGCCAACTCCGCCCGCAGCATGCCCGCCTGACTGTCGCCACAAATGCTTTGCTCGCCATGGTGTCGCCTCCTCGTTGAGGCGACCGGCGGTAAGCCGGGTGTTGAGAACATGCTTGAGGCACGCGTCGACGCCTTTAGCCCTGTGGGGCCTGGACATGCGCGTCGACCACCCGGCAACCAATGGGCGTCCGGTTTGGGGATTTCTCAAGCGAGGTTCTCACGCCTCGACACCACATGCCGTGGCGCGGCTACAAGCCTAGAGTCGGCTTCCAACAATGCAAGCGCTCTTCTCTTTGCGTAATTTCGAATCGCGCCAAAGACACGGGGATTCGCTTGGCAGACGCTTTCTTGCGTAAATTGCCATTGGCCTGATCAAATCTTGCAGATCAGGAATTTTCAAAGTGTGCTCTTATTCTCTACTGATACGATAAGAATGATTACTTGACTCAATTTGACGATTGGTAGCCGTCATGTAACAAGTCGCATGGGGCATCCGGGTGGCTGGCACTTGTTCAGGCTCTTTGGCCAAAGGCGCCAGCGCATGGTTCAAGTCATGTTCTCGACACCCGGGTGCCTTCACCCGCGGAACGCGGACTACCAAGCTGCGTGAAGACGCAAATACTTCCGTCGATTGACCGGCTAAATAGGCGAGCACTTTCGTGCCGTCGAAGCAACAAAAGTCAGCGTTTTCGGTCGGCTTGGCGATGTCCGAGATATAATATCCCACGCCCGGGCAGTCTAATGTTCGGCACTGGATCCTGTCTCATCCTCGCCCGTGTCGGGTGCGACCGCAGTGGCTCAGGTTTCGAGCTGCTTGCGCATGAATTTCTCCACGCGCGCCAGTTGGAGACGGATTTCATCAGCGCTCCACCCCTGACGGCAACCATAGGCGCGAACATCGGCCTCCACCTGCAACCAGCTCAGGCCTGCCTTGGCCGCCGCGCTACGATAAGCGTGGGCGCGTTCCTTATCCTTCGGATGAACGGCAAATGGGGCGCTCATAAAGGCGAACCCGCCGCCGACCTGTTCATAGATTGGGCTGGTGCCGGTGGCTTCCGCCATGAGAGTCTCGGCCCGCTCAAGGGTCTCTTCGATCGAATCCTCCGCGAACTCGCGTGCCTCCATATAGCCCGTCAGATGCTTGCTCACCTCAGCCCATCCAAGGCCGGCATCTCTCGCCCGCGTCAGGTAATCCAATGCGCGCTCGCGGTCCTTGGGGTGAACTGCAAAGGGCGCCGCTTCGAATGCAAATCCGCCAGCAACCAACCTGTCCCAATCTTCCGCCATTCGGTCCCTCCCTTGTGCTTTGAAGAGCATAGCCTTGTTTAATTATCTAGCTGCAAAATTGTCATTTATTACGCGGATCTGCCAATTGCGGTCCGACGAGATCTGCAAAACTGTCGAGCGCGGTACTGGTTCGGAGTCACGCGGCAACTGTGTCAGGCCGGAACGGATCGCCGATGCCGATGCGATCCGCTTCCTCCAGCAGGAAGGTAAGGGTTTCTGCGCACTCCTCAGCTGACTCATAGCGATCCGCATAAAGTGCGATCAGCCGCTTCCAGGCACGCTCGCGATCGCCATGCGTGGTTTTAAGGCAATCGCGATACAGGGCACGACAGTTCACCGCCGCATTGTGATGTTCCCAATAGGAGCGGACAAGAGGCGCCAGTATGAAATTGGAATCCACGCGGGCCGCAACATGCGTCCAGTCGACTTCATGCGGCCGATTGGGAGCGGCGCCTATCACGGCGGCCATGTCCCCCAGCTGCATCAGTGCCTCATCGTCCGAATAGCGTGGCTGGCGCTGCTTGAGGCTCGGCAGGATCGTCGCGCAATCCATGCAGATCAACTCGACGCGATGGGAAGCGATGAAAGGTGGAAGGGTGGAAGTGTCATCCTCCTGTTCGTTCCAGATCTCCATCAGGGTGAACTCTGTGTGTTTGAACAATTTTCCCGACCACGGCCGCCTGGAATTGCGGCTGCGGCGCAGAATCTGCGCTTTGCCGCGTCTGCATGCAGCGCACCTCCAATCATCATCGACCGCCTTCCAAAGTTCGAGGGCGCCGCCGCCATCGTAATTCGCTACCTCCTCGGGCGTTGGCACTTCGACCCGCAACGACCGCCTTGCGGATTTGGATGCCGCCGCGCCGTCGCGGGACACGGAACGCATTTCGAAGGCGGACAGGTCGCGGGAAATCACGCGGTAGAGTTCGCCATGTTCCCGTGCGAACCAGCTATGGACATGCCGGTACATTCCCATCGTACTGAGATGTCCGGCCGGCGGCAGGTTTCCTTTTTCCGAGACGAGCGAACCTGCGGCCATGGTGGCAAATAGCTGGTCGAGCAGCGCTACGCGCATTTCGAAATTCGTCCGCTCAGCTTCGTAGATCTGGTGCGCCACCGGAATGTCGATCATATGCTCGCCATTCGCGTTGGCGCGCACGAACTGGCGGATCTCGCTTGGCCGGAAACTGAAATCGGGGGACATGCCCGCGATCGCGCGCTTCGCCACGCCGTCTGACTTGTTGCACTCCGCGCAGACCAGCGTCGGCTCGAAGCGTGCAACGAGTCTGCTGGCGAGTTTCTCGGTCTGAAGGGCACCCTCGGGCGCCCGTTCGCCCCATTTCTGACCGTATTTGGCCTGGGCGAGCCGCTTGAAGCGATCGGTTAGATGGTCGTGATGTTCCTCAAGTCGAGCCAGGAGCACGCCATTGTCGAGCAGCCTGAAGATATCCGGTTTGCGCCGTCCACATCCGGGGCATTGCCAGCCGGGCGAAGTCGATGCCCAATTTTCATCCAGATCGAGCTTGTCCGTCTGGAAACGTTTCAGCGCCGCCTTCGTCGTCGCCGACCAGGTGCCGTCGCGCTCATGATACAGGCGCGCCGCCTCTTCGTCCGAGCAGTTGCGCAACATGGGGAGGTGCAGTTGCGCCTCGAACCATTCCAATGCCAAGTTTTCCCTCCGCCAATGCACAGTCTCGCGCACGCCACCTTCATTGCCCGACAGCCAGCCGAGCGAAGCGCCGATAAGCGGAGCCCCCTACGCGATTGGTTCTGCTAATGTTCTCGTAGCATAACGCTACAAGACCAGGAAAGGCAGTGATGTGCCCCCGCACGCGAAGGCACACCATCTGTTCAGAGCGCGAAATTGCCGCGATCGGCGTAGCCCGCAGGGCGAAGCTCAAGCGCGGCTGCCTCGGCGAGCCGCTGCTTGCGGCAGCGGAAGCTCCAGTTCTGCCGGCTGTCGGACGATACCTGGAGCCACGCGCCGTTTCGGCGCTCCAGCCATCCCGAGGCGAATAGATCGCCGGCGTGAAAGCCGGCGTTAGCGGCAGGAACCCATCGTTCCGCGTCGGCCGTCGGCCAGAGTGCAACGTGAATGGAAAGCTCGTCCCACCCGGCATCCCAAAGCGAGGCGATTGCCGGGATATCGCCGATTGCGAAGCGAAACACATGCGCCTGCTGTCGCTCGTGGCGCTCGCGCTCGGTGCCCGGCCATCGATTGTCACCGGGCCGAAGCGAGAAGAAGCGCCGCGCCAGACCCTCGTTGATGCCCGCTACCATGGCGTTGCGCCAGGCGCGGCGGCGGGACGATTTCGAGTAATCGACCAAGTGAAATTTGGACGAAATAGTGTTGAGCACATGCGTGCCGTGTTCGAGCGATAGCCCGTCGAACAGCATGTACTGATCTTGTGGAGCGCATGGCTTGCCGGTCAGCTCTTCGCGCCGGGTAAGAAAGGCGGTCTCGTCAAGCAAGATGAAGTCAGGGTCTCCGGGATCGGTCGCGTTGACGGCGCCGAGCAATGAAGCATGGGTGCGGAAACCGCACGCGGCCGCAAGGGCCTCTGTCAAATGGGCCGATTTGTCATGGGGAAAGCGCGATACGAGCGCGCGTTTGACGGCACGAAGACCGTCATTGGTCAGGGAAACGGATGCCACAGATCAATCCTTCGTATCTGGGTCGATGTCCGTCGATTACACATCGACCAAATACGAAAGGTCGATCGGGATCTTGAATGTCAGCTTGGACCCGACGGCAGGTCTGGCGAGACGGCCGATCACTTTATGGTTGCTCGAGCGGAATGATTCAAGAGGCTTGGTGCACTGCATTTCAATGCTGTCGAGACCTGCTGCAGAGAACCTGATGTCTGATTTGCATAAAGCAAAGGAAAGCGCGCGATCACGACGTCGTCACCACAAAACTATCCCGTGGCGCCAATGCCTCCAGGATCCGGCACTCGGAAACCGTCCCGCCATTGCATGAAATGATGAGCGCGCTCAGTTCGCGCCTGAGGGCGTTCAGGTCGGCAAGTTTGCGGTCGACTTCAGCCAGATGCTCGCTTGCCAATGTATCGACGGATCCGCAATCCCGCTGTTTGTCGCCGGCCAGATCGAGCAGTGCGCGAACCTGATCGATCGAGAAGCCCAGATCGCGGGCGCGGCGGATAAAGCTCAACCGCGCCAGTGCCTCGGCGCCATAGGCGCGATAATTGCTCCCCGTCCGCTCGGGCGCAGCTAAAAGACCGATGCGCTCATAATAGCGGATCGTCTCGACCTTTGTGTCGGTCGCCTTCGCCAAATTGCCGATCGTGAACGCCATGTCTTGACCCTGTAGCTACTACAAGGTGCATATGGCACTGCGAATCGCGTTTTGCGAGAGGAAGAGATGGCCTGTCCGAGTTGCGCCGCCGATAAGGCGGGATCCCCGAACGACCCAAGGTGGCGCCGTGCCCTGTGGATCGCGCTCGCGGTCAACCTCGCCATGTTCGGCGGCGAGATGTTCGCGGGGCTGTCGGCGGGGTCGAAGGCCCTTCAGGCGGATGCGCTAGATTTCCTTGGAGATTCCGCCAACTATGCGATCAGCCTTGGCGTCGCCGGACTGGCGCTCGTTTGGCGCGCCCGCGCCGCACTGCTCAAGGGCGCAACGCTTGCCGTTCTCGGTTTCTATGTGATCGGCGCGACGCTCTGGGCGATCTGGAACGGCGAACGGCCGCAGGCAGAAGTGATGGGGGCGGTCGGCATGCTCGCACTGATCGCCAACGCGGCGGTCGCGATCATGCTCTACCGCTTTCGCTCGGGCGACGCGAACATGCGATCGGTCTGGATCTGCTCGCGCAACGACGCGATCGGGAATATTGCCGTGGTTCTGGCGGCCGCAGGCGTCTTCGGGACCGGCACGGCCTGGCCGGACCTTATCGTCGCTGCAATTCTCGCGGGGCTTGGGCTCAGCGGCGGCATGCACATCATGCGCGCGGCGCAGGTCGAGCTCCGGCAGGTCGCAGCGGCTCCTTCCCATCAGACCCGGCACGCCTGATATGCGTAGGGGGGCTTCGTGGCTATTAGGCGGCGCGCTGCTTTTTGCGGCGCCCGCGCATGCACAGACCGCGCCCGCGTTCGGCGAGCTGCTTGTACAGGCGCAATCGTCGTCGCCCCGGCTGTCGGCCAGCGGCGCCGAAATCGAAGCCGCGCGAGGACAGGCGGATCAGGCATCCGCCCGGCCAAATCCGACGCTTCGGACCGAGGTCGAGAATTTTGCCGGGCAACGTCCCTTTCAAGGATGGGATCGTAGCGAGACAACTATCGCCGTCGAGCAATCGCTCGAACTGGGCGGCAAGCGTCCGGCGCGCGTTGCTGCGGCCAGGGCCGATGTAACCACCGCCGAGGCGCGGGCACATCAGGCACGCATCAATTTTGCGCACGAACTGGCGGTCGCCTACGCAACGGCGGAAGCCTCCGCGGCGCGCGTATCTGTCACCATCGACGCGCTCGACCTGGCCGAATCCGACGCGCGGGTCGCCCGCCTGCTGGTCGAGAACGGCCGTGAAGCGCGTGTCCGTTCGTTGCAGGCGGTATCCGCCGTAACCAGTGCGCGCGCCGATCTCGCCTCGGCACGCGCCGAAGCCGAGGCGGCGCTGGCACGCCTGTCGGCGCTGTCGGCAGCGCAGGTGCCGTTCACCGCGGTTGCGGGCGGGCTGCTCGATGCGACGCTGCCACTTCCAGGTGATACCGACCGGGAAAGTCCATCGGTTCAGCTTGCGCGGGCCGAACGTGATGCCGCCCTGCGCCGGACCGAGTCCGAACGCAGGCGCGGTGTTCCCGACCTGACCGTCAGCCTCGGCGCACGCCGTCTGGAAGAGGAGGACGCGACTGCCATGGTCGCCGGCCTCTCGGTGCCGTTGCCGTTTTTCGACCGTAACCGCGGCAATGTCGCGACCGCGTCGGCCAATGCCCGGGCAGCCGAATCGCGTCTCGCCGAGGCGGCCTCGCTGGCGGAAGCCGATCGTCTCTCTGCGCGCAGTCGCGCGCGCGCCGCCGACGAGACCGCGGTCGCCGCCCGGGAGGGCCAGGACGTTGCCGCCGAAGCCTATCGGCTCGCGCGTATCGGATATGAATCGGGCAAGATGCCGCTGAGCGAAGTGCTCGCCGCGCGGCGTACACTGATCGAGGCGCGTTCGCGTGCGGTCGATGCCCGCCTAGCACGCGTTCAGGCCATGGCCGAGTTCGCGCGCGTCCAAGGCCTGACACTTGCCGGAGAATTGCGCTGATGGATCGCCGCTCTATCCTGTTGGCGGCCACAGCGCTGCTGGCTGCCGGAGGTATCGGCTTCACCGCCGCGCGCCTCACAAACGGCTCTAACCAGGCAGCGGAAGGTTCCGAAGAGGAGCACGGCGAAGAACATGGCGAGGCCGGGTTCGTACCTCTCAAGCCCGGCGAGGCGGCGGCGGCAGGGATAACCGTCACAACTATCGAGGCGGGCGCAGGATCGGAAGTGCTGCTCGCCGGCCGCGTGACCTCCGCGCCCGACGCACAGTCGAATGTCGGCGCGCCGCTTGCCGGCACGGTGTCCCAGGTTCATGTGGCGCCCGGTTCGCGGGTCTCGGTCGGCACGCCGATCGCGACACTGCGCAGTGCCGATGGCGCGAGCGCACGGGCGTCGCTCGACGCATCGGCCGCAGCGGCGGAAGCGGCGCGCAGTGCAGCGGCGCGCGAACGCCGGCTTTTCGATGCGGGAGTCGCCGCCCGGCAGGACTGGGAGACCGCGCGCGCGGCGTCTCTCAAGGCCGAGGCAGATCTGCGCGCCGCGCGCGCGCAGACAGCAGCGCTCGGCTCGCCGGGCAGCTCTGGCGTCACCGTTGTCCGCAGCCCGATCGCCGGAACCGTGACAAGAGTGGTGGTCGCGGCCGGCTCGGTCACCGCCCAAGGCGCGGAAATCGCAAATATCATCGACCCAGCACGCGCTGAGCTGGTCTTCGACGTGCCGCCAGCGAGCCTGGGGCTCGTCCGTGTCGGCGCAGCAATCAAGGCGCAGCGCCCCGACGGCCAGCCGATCGAGGGTATCGTGACTGCCATTGCGCCGGGCGTGGCGGGCGGCAACGGAACGGTTCGCGCGCGGCCATCTGGTGAAGTTCCTCCGGTCGGCAGCGTGATCTCGGCGCGGCTTGCCGTCACCGGCGGTGGCGCGATCACGGTCCCCAGCGAAGCGGTCCAGACAGTGGACGGCGTGCCGTCGGTCTTCATCGCCGAGGCGGGCGGCTTTCGTGCGCGACCCGTCATGACCGGCATGACCGGGGCGGGCCGGACCGAGATCAAGCGCGGCCTTTCGGGCAATGAACGCATCGCGGGCGCCGGCGCCTTCCTGCTGAAGGCCGAGCTCGCCAAGGGCGAAGCCGAGCACGAGGACTGACGATGCTGGCGCGAGCGATCGACTTCTCCGTCCGCTGGCGGTGGCTGGTGGTGGGCATCGCGGTCCTGCTGGCGGCCTTTGGTCTGCGCGAGCTGACCAAGCTGCCGATCGACGCCGTGCCCGATATCACCAACCGTCAGGTCCAGATCACGACCGTCGTGGCGGCGCTCGGTCCTGAAGAGGTCGAACGGCAGGTGACCTTCCCGCTCGAGACCGCGCTGACCGGTCTGCCGGGGCTGGTCGAGACGCGATCGCTCTCGCGCCACGGCTTTTCGCAGGTGACAGCAGTGTTCACCGATGCAACCGACATCTACCGCGCGCGCAATCTTGTCAGCGAACGGCTCCAGTCCGCGCGTGGCAATCTGCCCGACGGGGTGGCCCCGTCGATGGGGCCGATCGTTACCGGCCTGGGCGAGGTCTATATCTGGACGGTCGAGTTCACGGGCGCGGCCGCCAAACCCGATGCCGTCTATGTCACGCCCGAAGGCGAGCGTTTGACCACCGATCAGGAGAAGGCGACCTATCTGCGCACGGTCCAGGACTGGATCATCGCCCCCCAGCTCAAGACGGTCGAGGGCGTGGCGGGCGTCGATGTGCTCGGCGGCTATGTGAAGGAATATGCGGTCCATCCCGACCCCGCGAAGCTGGCCGCCTATGGCGTCGGCCTTACCCAGCTTGTCGAAGCGCTGGAGCACGCCAACCGGATCGCGGGCGCCGGCTATGTGAGCCGCGCCGGCGAAGCCTATGTGGTGCGCACCGACGCGCGCGTGCGCACGATCGCGGAACTTGCCCAGACACCGGTGCTCAACCGCGGCGGGCAGATCATCCGCGTCTCCGACGTCGCCGAGGTCGCGATCGGACGGGCGCCGCGTCTGGGCTCTGCGAGCGAAGGCGGCCGCGAGGTCGTGGTCGGGACCGCGTTGATGCTCCAGGGCGAGAATAGTCGCGCGGTCGCCAAGCGCGTCGGCGAACGGCTTCAGGAAATCGGGGCAAGCCTACCGCCCGGGGTCATGGCCCGCCCGGCGCTTGATCGAACCAAGCTCGTCGACGCCACGATCAGCACGGTCGAGCACAATCTCGCGCTCGGTGCGCTGCTGGTGATCGTCGTCCTCTTCCTTGCGCTCGGCAATGTTCGCGCGGCGATCATCACTGCGCTCGTGATCCCGCTCTCGTTTCTCTTTGCGGCCGGTGCGATGAACCGGTTCGGGATCAGCGCCAATCTGATGAGCCTGGGAGCGCTCGACTTCGGGCTGATCGTCGATGGCGCGGTCGTCATTATCGAGAATACGCTGGGGCGGCTCGCGCTCAGGCGCGAGAAGCTGGGGCATCCGCTTGATGCCGGCGAGCGGATGCGCATCGCAGCCGCTGCTGCCAAGGAGATGGCGCGCCCGGCGGCATTTGGCCAGGCGATCATCCTGCTTGTCTATGCGCCGCTGCTCGCGTTCGAGGGGGTCGAAGGCAAGATGTTCGGCCCGATGGCAGCGACGGTCATGCTGGCGCTGGCCGCCGCCTTCCTGCTTTCGCTGACCTTCGTTCCGGCGATGACCGCGCTCTTCGTCCGCGAGCCCAAAGGACATGGCGAGACGCGGCTTACGGCAGCGGCTCGGACGCGGTTCGAGCCCATGCTGCGCGCCGCCGTCGCACGACCGGGAACGGTTGCGCTCGGCGCCGGCGGTGCGCTGGCGCTCGGCCTGCTGGCTTTTTTCAGCCTTGGGCGCGAGTTCGTGCCAACGCTCGACGAAGGTGACATGCTGGTCCAGGCGTTCCGCGTGCCCTCAACCTCGCTCGAGCAGAGCCAGGCCATGCAGTTCCGGGTGGAAAAGACACTGACGGCGATGCCGCAGGTCGCCCTGGTTTTCACGCGCACGGGCACCGCCGAGGTTGCGTCGGACCCCATGCCACCGAGCATTTCCGATACCTTCGTCATGCTGAAGCCACGCGCAGAATGGCCCGATCCGCGCCTCAGCAAGGATGAGCTGGTCGGCCAGATGGAAGGCAAACTCTCCCGGCTACTTGGAAACAATTATGAGTTCACGCAACCGATCCAGATGCGTTTCAATGAGCTGATCGCGGGCGTCCGGTCGGATGTTGCGGTCAAGATTTACGGCGACGACTTCGCGGTGATGGGTCGGACGGCCGAACAGGTGGCGTCGGTATTGCGCGGGATCGAGGGCGCGGCGGATGTCCGGGTCGAGCAGATATCGGGGCAGCCGACGATCACTGCATCAGTCGATCGCACGGCGGCGGCAGCGCTTGGGGTTCATGCGAGCGACGCCGCCGACGCCCTCGCAATCGGCCTAGGCGGGCGCGAGGCGGGCCATGTGCTCGAAGGCGATCGCCGTTTCGACGTCGTGGTACGGCTCTCCGACGCCATGCGCGACGATCCCGTGGTGATGGCGCAACTCCCGGTCATGCCCGAAGGCGCGGAAGCCGGCACCTCGACGGTGCCGCTCTCGGCCGTCGCGCGGTTCGACACGGCCGAAGGCCCCAACCAGGTCAGCCGCGAGAATGGCAAGCGCCGGATCGTCGTCCAGGCCAATGTGCGCGATCGCGATCTCGGCGGCTTCGTGTCGGAGGCGCGTGAGAAGGTCGCAGCACGAGTGCCGGTACCGCCCGGGAGCTGGTTCGACTGGGGCGGGCAATTCGAGAATCTGGAGCGTGCCAGCGCGCGCCTTGCGCTGATCGTGCCGCTGGTCTTCCTGCTCATCGGCGTCTTGCTGTTCCTCGCGCTCGGTTCGGCAGCCGAGGCGGCGCTGGTGTTTGCGGGCGTGCCGCTTGCCCTGATCGGTGGCGCGCTCGCACTTCTGCTGCGCGGCATGCCTTTCTCGATCTCGGCGGCGGTGGGCTTCATTGCTGTCTCAGGCGTCGCGACGCTCAATGGGCTGGTGCTGATGCAAAGCATCAAGCAGCGGATTGCCGAGGGCGTGCAGCCTGAAGAAGCCGCTATTCTCGGTGCGACAGCGCGGTTGCGAGCAGTGATGACGACGGCTCTCGTCGCGATCCTCGGCTTTGTTCCGATGGCGGTGGCGATCGGGCCCGGAGCAGAGGTGCAGAAACCGCTCGCGACGGTCGTGATCGGCGGGTTGACGACGGCCACGATCCTCACGCTGTTCGTACTGCCGACATTTGCAGCAAAGGTGATCAGCGGCGCGCACCACCCATGGTTCGACACGCGAGCGATCCTGCGGAAGTTCCGTCGCCAGGCGGCATGAGCCTGCGTTCCGCCGCGACGTTTGGATTCTCTGTCCGTTGCCCGTCTGCTATAGCGAACGCGGATCAATAGCGCTTGACCCTGTAGCGGGTAGAGGGTGCATGAAGCGCTCGTTTCCGGATTCGAAAGTCGACCAATGGACAGAAATTGCAGCCGCCGGTTATCGCTCGGCAGTGTCCGGGGGGGCGGTTCCCTGCGATCTTTCATCGCCGCATTTCTGTTCCTGCTCCTGGCATGTGGCCCGGTCCCGGCACTCGCGAGTGATGCGGATGTCCAGACGACCTGGCGATTGCTCGATTACGTAGCCGTCGACTATTCGGGGGCGGTTGCCAACGGGCGGGTCACCAGCGACGCCGAATATGCGGAGATGACCGAGTTCGCGGGTCAGGTGGAAACGCGTCTGAAGGCACTGCCAGCCAACAAGGCCAAGTCCGATCTGCTGAGACAGGCGGCCGAATTGCGGACCGCAATCGGCGCCAAGCAGGCTCCGGTGGATGTGTCGACCAGGGCGCACGCGCTGGCGAACGCGCTGCTTGCAGCCTATCCGGTTCCGCTCGCGCCTTCTTCTCCGCCCGATCTCGCGCGCGGCGCGAAACTCTATGTCGAGAATTGCGCCGCGTGCCATGGCCCGGCCGGGGATGGCAAAGGCCCCAATGCCGTGGGCCTCGACCCACCGCCGATCGCGTTCACCGACGCCGCGCGCGCCAACCAGCGCAGCCTGTTTGGCCTCTATCAGGTCATCACTCAGGGCCTTGAGGGCACGGCGATGACGAGCTTCGAGACGCTCTCGAATGACGACCGGTGGGCGCTGGCCTTTTACACCGGAAGCCTCGCCTATCCGCCTGCCGAGGCGCAGACGGGCGAGGGGCTGTGGCAGGGCGATGCGAGCCTCAGGGCCAGGCTCCCCAACATGGCGGCGCTTGCGGGCACCACCCCCGATGTCCTCGCGACCGATATCGGGCGGGACAAGGCGCAGGCCGTGTCAGCATATCTGAGGCGTCACCCCGAAGCGCTCATCGCCAAGCCCGAGGGGTCGCTTGCGCTCGCACGTGAGCGGCTGGACGCAAGTCTCAAGGCTTACGCGGCTGGCGACCGCAAGGCGGCGACCGATCTCGCGCTTTCGGCCTATCTCGATGGCTTCGAACCCGTGGAGCCTGTCCTCGCCGCGCGCGACGCGGCACTCATGGCGCGGATAGAAGGCGCGATGGGCGAATTGCGCAGCGCGATCGGCAAGGGCCGTCCCGTGCCTGAGGTGAAGGCCGCGATCGGAGCCCTCGACGGACTCTTTGTCGAAGCCGAAAGCGCACTGGCGCCTGACAAGGCGAGCAGCAGCTCGACCTTTCTGGGCGCGTTCGGCGTGCTGCTGCGCGAAGGGCTGGAGGCGCTTCTCATCGTGATCGCGATGATCGCCTTTCTGCGCAAGACCGAGCGCGTCGAGGTGATCCGCTATGTCCATGGCGGCTGGGTGGCGGCGCTGGGTGCGGGCGCGCTGACCTGGGCAATCGCCACCTGGTTCATCGGCATCAGCGGGGCGTCGCGCGAGCTGACCGAAGGCTTCGGATCGCTGTTCGCTGCGGTCATCCTCGTGTCGGTCGGCATCTGGATGCACGGCAAGAGCAATGCCGAGGCCTGGCAGCGCTACATCAAGGAGAAGATGACGCACGCGCTGTCGCGCGGTTCGGCATGGTTCCTCTTCTTCCTCGCCTTCGTCGTCGTCTATCGCGAGGTGTTCGAGACGATCCTGTTCTATGCGGCGCTGTGGACGCAGGGCAACGGGATGGCGCTCCTGGCGGGCGCCGTCACGGCCATCCTTCTCCTCGCTGTCATCGCCTGGGCCATGCTTCGCTACAGCGCGAGGCTCCCGATCACGCAGTTCTTCTCGTGGAGCTCGATCCTGATCGCGATCCTGGCGGTCGTGCTTGCGGGCAAGGGTATCGCGGGATTGCAGGAGGCGGGCATCCTGGGTGTCGGACCGCTGCCGGGCGTACCGCGCATCCAGATGCTAGGGCTCTTCCCGACGGTCCAGACGGTATTCGCGCAGATCGCGGCACTGGCGATCCTTGGGGTCGGTTTCTGGATGAATGGCCGCAGCGCCCGGAAGCCTGCGGCCGACCGGGCCTAACTCCTGCGCGCGGTCAGCAGCGCGATCGTGCCGGTGAGCGTGTGAATGCGCACACTCTCCCGCACATCGTCAAATCCGGCTTCGGATATCAATGCTGGAAGGACACCATCGGCATTCGGCTGCGTATCGGCAACGCCGTCGAGCCGCTGGATGGTCGCCCGGAACAGCAGGCGCATTAGCCCCGTCTGGCGGCCATAGTCGGCAATGAGAAGCCGCCCGCTCGGTCGGAGCGCTGCGCGCATCGCCTGAAGTCCGGCCCGTTTTTCGGCCATCGGCACCTGATGGAACATCAGGCTCGACGTGACGGCATGCGCTGAAGCAGCTTCGACGTCGCGCGCGAAGCCGCGCCTCCAGCCTATATCTACCCCTGCAGCGCGCGCCTTGGTTTCAGCGATCGCCAGCGCCTCCTCATCGGGATCGATCCCGATCACCGTGACGCCAGGCTGCGCCATCTTGAGCATGACCGCAAAGGTCCCCGTCCCACACCCCACGTCGAGGATGGTCTCCCCGGGCTTGGCCGCGAGTACTGTGAGCATCGCCTCGCGCCAGCGCAGTTCGCGCGTCCAGCGGCGGATGGCGCGATCATAATCGGCGGTCGCGCCTGTCCCGAGCGGCGGCGTGTAGCTGCTGTCGTTCATCCGGATACCGCGCCTTGCCGACGCGAGATCTCGCGAAGCGCATCGCGAATGATGTCGGTGGCCGAGTGGAGAAACAGGAGCGCGATCGCGCCGGCCACGACGAGATCGGGCCAGGCCTTGCCGGTCCAGGCCACAAGACCCGCCGCGATGATGACGGCGACATTGGCGAGGGCGTCGTTGCGCGAAAAAAGCCAGATGGCGCGTGCGGTGGCATCGCCTTCATGGCGGAACCGCGCGAGCACGAGCGCGGCCGAGACATTGACGATAAGTGCCACGCCGCCGATTCCGCCCATGAGGTCGGCTTCAGGCGGTACGGCATGAAAGGCGCGCCACGCCGCAAAGCCGATCACGCCAAGTCCAAGCGCGCCAAGAAACAGCCCCTGGATGAGTGCCGTCCTGCTGCGTGCGACCGCGGACCAACCGAGCGCGACGAGTCCAACAAGGGTGATCGATCCATCGCCGATAAAGTCGAGCGAATCGGCCTTGAGCGCCTGCGATCCGGCGACGAATCCGCCCGCCAGCTCGCACAGGCCGAATCCGATATTGAGGACCACCACGATCCAGAGTGCTCGCCGGTAGGCGGGGTCGACGCTGGCGCGTTCTTCATCGCCGCTGCATCCACAATCGCTCACTCGCACCTCCTCAAAACAAGGTCGGCATGTGATGCACCCTGTAGTAGCTATAGAGTCAACACCCATTGCGACCGCTATTTGCCCGGCCCGATGAGGGGATTGGACGTCGGCAGACCCCGCGCCCCTTGCGCACTGAGCGATGCCTCTTCGCGTCCCCATCGCACCAATTGTTCCGAGGGCAGCTTTCGACTAGACTGCAGACGCGATGAAACGGACGCTTCATCTTCTGCTTGTGCTCGGCGCGCTGCTCGGCCTGTTTGGTCAGGCGGCAGCCTATGCGTCGGGGCCCCGGGCGCTTGCGGCGCCAGTGGCCGCGTCGACGACCGACATGTCGATGATGGACGCGGAATGCATGGAGATGATGCAGAAAGCTCCGCAGCCGGCAGAGAAGCCGTGCAAGGGGCTGACGCTCGACTGCATCGCCGCAATGGGCTGCGTCGTGCCGATCGTCCTGCGCGATCCGGGCGCACCGGCAGTGGCGCCTGAGATTCTCCCGACGCGTGCCTATTGGCCGGCCCTCGCCGTGCTGATCGGCCACGATCCTGCACCCGAAGTTCATCCGCCCAACCTGTTTGGCTGATCCGTTCCGGCCGTGAACGCGGCTGCGTGCATGCGCTCGTCGAAGCGCTTGCGCAGCATCGCCCGCGACACCGCCGTTCCAGCGATTTTGCCAAAGGATGAATGTCATGAAGACGCTGTTTCTCTATGCCGCGCTAGGCGTGGCGATCTCCGCATCGGTTCCAGCCATGGCGGCTGAGGCCGATCAGCCCGCGCGTTCGGGGCATTATGAATGGCGCACGGTCCCGCAATTCGGGCCGCGCGCAACCGGCCCCACCCGGAAACGCGTGTGGGTGCCCGATCAGGTCAGCAAGACTGATTGCGAATGCGCCATGATGAAGACGAATCCTGCCGAGTGCATGAAGGACATGCACAGCCGGGTGTCTTCGCCAGCCGCGCCCTCGGTCGGCTAGGACGGGATCCAGGTCGGCTTGGCTGATCCCGACGACAAGCTCTGAGGTGCCGGCGGAACGCCTTGTTCCGCCGGTCCCGCTGTGCTGCGGCCGCTCGGGTAAAACCACCGGCCTGATCCTCCCTTCAGGAGTATCAGATGCGATATCTCTTCTATGCGCCACTTCTTGTCGCGCTGCCCCACATTGCCCTCGCCGAGCCGCTAAGCTTTGACGAGGCAGTCGACCTGGCCGCGACGCAGGCGCCGTCGCTTCGCGCGCGAACGCTCGCCATTCAATCCCGCCAGTCGGCCGCGATTGCCGCGGGCGAGCTGCCCGATCCCAAGCTCGGGTTCGGGCTCGACAATTTTCCGATCTCCGGGCCGCCGGCAGGCAGCTTCAGCGAGGACAGCATGACGATGGCGCGCGTGGGCATTGCCCAGGACGTGCCCAACCTCGCGAAGCGCCATGCGCGAACGGGCCGCGCACAGGCCGACGTCGCTGTCGCTGAGGCGGCGAACCTTTCCGAGGCGCGGCGTGTCCGGGTGGCAACGGCGCTTGCCTGGATCGATCTCGCTTATGCCGATCGAAGGATGGCGGCCGTCGACGCGACCATCACGAGGCTTGGGGCGCTGACCTCTGCTTCGACCTCGAGCGTCGCGTCCGGATCGGCGCGTCCCGCCCAGGCGCTTGACATCCGGCAGGCGATAGCAAGCCTCGAGGATCGACGCAGCGAGGTCGCGGCCGAGGTCGCCCGCGCGAGGGCGACACTCTCGCGCTGGACCGGCGATCCCGATCCCGCGATCGAGGGAGGAGTGCCCGCGTTTGCCATTGATCCGGCGGCTCTGCGGCGCGCGATCGGTGCGCATCCCGATCTGGGCGCTGCGACCGCGCGCACGCGCCAGGCCGAAGCGGACGTGACGCTTGCTCGTGCCGAAAAGCGGCCCGACTGGGGCTTTGATGTCGCCTATCAGCGGCGCGCCGAGCGCTATGGCGACATGGTGTCCGCGGGCGTCACGATCAGCCTGCCGCTCTTCGCGAAGAAGCGACAGGAGCCGATGATTGTCGCAAGTGTCGCAACCGCCGGCGCGGCACTTGCCGAACAGGAGGACATGCGGCGCTCGCTTGCTGCCGATCTCGAAGCCGGGCTCGCCGATCACGTCATGCATCATGAGCAGTGGATGCGGTCGAAGGATACGCTGTTGCCGCTCGCACGGCACAAGGCCGACCTTGAGACAGCCAGCTATTCGGCGGGCCGCGCCGGATTGCTCGACGTGATCCAGGCACAATCCACGCTGGCCGACACCGAGCTGCAGACGCTCGACCGCGAGGGCTTGGTGGTGCGGGACGCCGCCCGCCTCGTGCTGACCTATGGGGGCGAAGACCAATGAGCCTGGAACTTTCCGCGCGGGACCGGCTGGCACTTGCTGCCGCCGCTATCGCGCTTGTTGCCGGTGCGGCGGGTTACGGGATCGCCACTTTGCGCAGTGCCGACGATACGCCGCAAACCGCCGAAGGCGGGCGCAAGATCCTCTACTGGTACGATCCGATGGTGCCCTCGCAGCATTTCGACAAGCCGGGCAAATCACCCTTCATGGATATGCAACTCGTCCCCAAATATGCGGACGAAGGCGAAACGGAGACCGGCATCCGGATCGACCCCGCACGCACGCAGAATCTCGGCCTTCGTGTCGTCGTGGCCGAGCGCGGAGCGCTTGGCTCGGGCCTGACCGCCACGGGCACCATCGATTTCAACCAGCGCGATGTCGCAGTCGTGCAGGCGCGTGCCTCGGGCTTTGTGCAGCGGGTCTATGGCCGGGCGCCGGGCGATGTGATCGGTGCCGGTGCCCCGCTCGCCGATCTGCTTGTTCCCGAATGGGCAGGTGCGCAGGCCGAGTTTCTGGCAGTGCGCCGGACCGGCGACGCGGCGTTGACCCGCGCCGCGCGTCAGCGGCTCGCGCTGCTCGGCATGCCGCCGGGTACGATCGCGGCGGTCGAGCGCGGTGGGCGACCGCACAATGTCATCACCGTGTCGACCCCGACGGGCGGTACGATCAAGACGCTCGGCGTCCGTGCGGGGATGAGCGTGGCGGCGGGGCAAACGCTCGCCGAAGTCAACGGCCTCGGCACGGTCTGGCTCAATGCCGCGGTCCCCGAAGCGATGGCGGGGCAGCTTCGTCCGGGCCAGACCGCCAGTGCGACGCTTGCCGCGTTCCCCGGCGAGCGCTTCGCGGGTCGCGTGGCGGCGGTTCTCCCCGACGTCCAGGCTGAGAGCAGAACGCTCACCGTCCGGATCGAGTTGCCCAATCGCGGCGCCAGGCTCAAGCCCGGCATGTTCGCAACCGTGGACTTTGGCGGCAGTGCTCGATCTGCCCTGCTTTTGCCATCCGAAGCGCTGATCCGGACGGGCAAGCGCACGCTCGTCATGCTTGCGCTGCCCGGAGGGCGCTATCAGCCGGCCGAGGTTCAGACAGGCTCCGAAGCGGGTGGCCAGACCGAAATCCTCGCTGGCCTTGCCGAAGGCGAGAAGGTGATCGCCTCTGGCCAGTTCCTCATCGACTCCGAGGCGAGCCTCTCGGGCGTCGAGGCACGGCCGATCTCGGCGCCGCCGACGTCGGCGCCTGCAAAGACCGCCGTCTATGAGACGACCGGCCGGATCGAGAAGATCGAGAGTGCCAGCATCACGCTCAATCACGCAGCCGTGCTCGCGCTCAAATGGCCGGCCATGACGATGACCTTCCGCCTCGCCAATCCCGCGATCGCGCGCGGGTTCAAGATCGGGGACCGTGTCCACTTCTCGTTCGACCAGTCTCCCGAAGGCCCCACAGTCCGATCGATCGTGCGCGAGGCCAGCCGATGATAGGGCGGCTGATCCACTGGTCCGTCCAGAACCGCTTCTTCGTCGTGCTCGGCGCGCTGGCGCTGTTGGCCGCCGGGCTGTGGGCGGTGCGCGCGACGCCGATCGATGCGCTCCCCGATCTCTCGGATACACAGGTGATCATCCGCACCTCCTATCCAGGCCAGGCGCCGCAGATCGTCGAGAACCAGGTCACCTATCCGCTGGCGACCACCATGCTCTCGGTGCCGGGCGCGAAGAAGGTGAGGGCCTATTCGTTCTTCGGGGACAGCTTCGTCTATGTGATCTTCGAGGACGGCACCGACCTCTATTGGGCGCGTTCGCGCGTGCTCGAATATCTGAATCAGGTGCAGGGGCGGCTCCCCGAGACCGCGAAGAGCGCGATCGGGCCCGATGCGACCGGCGTCGGGTGGGTCTATGAATATGCGCTGGTCGACCGGACCGGGGGGCATGACCTGTCGCAGCTTCGCGGGCTCCAGGACTGGTTCCTGCGTTATGAACTCAAAAGCCTGCCTGGCGTCGCCGAGGTCGCGAGCATCGGCGGGATGGTGAAGCAGTATCAGGTCGTGCTCGACCCGGTGAGACTCGCCGCGTTCGGGATCACCCATGCACAGGTGGTCGAGGCGATTGGGCGCGCCAATCAGGAAGCAGGCGGCTCGGTGCTCGAGATGGCCGAGGCCGAATACATGGTCCGCGCCTCGGGCTATCTGAAGACGCTCGACGACTTCCGCGCCATTCCGCTGCGGACGGCCGCAGGCGGTGTGCCAGTCACGCTGGGCGATGTCGCCACCGTCCAGATCGGTCCCGAGATGCGGCGCGGTATCGCCGATCTCGATGGCGACGGCGAGGTCGCGGCTGGCGTGGTCATCCTGCGGCAAGGCGCGGATGCGCGCGGTACGATCGAGGCGGTCACGGCAAAGCTCGAGGAGTTGAAGAAGAGCCTGCCGGCGGGCGTCGCGGTGGTGCCCGTTTATGATCGCTCGCAGCTCATCGACAACGCGATCGCAAATCTCACCCACAAACTCGCCGAGGAATTCATCGTCGTGGCATTGGTCTGCGCGCTGTTCCTCTGGCACGTCCGGTCGGCGCTGGTCGCAATCGTGACCCTGCCCTTGGGCGTGCTTGCCGCCTTCATCGTGATGCGCTTCCAGGGGGTCAACGCCAACATCATGTCGCTGGGCGGCATCGCGATCGCCATCGGCGCGATGGTCGATGCCGCGATCGTGATGATCGAGAATGCGCACAAGCGCATCGAGCAATGGGCGCACGCGCATCCGGGTGAACAACTCGAAGGGGACACGCGCTGGAACCTCGTCACCCAGGCGGCGATCGAGATCGGGCCGGCGTTGTTCTTCTCCTTGCTCATCATCACGCTGTCGTTCGTGCCGGTGTTCACGCTCGAGGCGCAGGAAGGCCGTCTGTTCGCGCCGCTCGCCTTCACCAAGACCTACACGATGGCGGGAGCGGCGATCCTGTCGGTGACTCTGGTGCCGGTGCTGATGGGCTGGCTGATCCGGGGAAAGATCCCTTCGGAACAGGCCAACCCCATCAACCGCGTGCTCACCGCGGCCTATCGTCCGGCTATCGATTGGGTGCTCAAGCGGCCGAAGACGACGCTTATCATCGCCGCGCTCGTGTTCGCGACCACTGCCTGGCCGCTGTCGCGATTGGGCGGCGAGTTCCTGCCCGCGATGAATGAAGGCGATCTGCTCTACATGCCTTCAGCACTGCCTGGACTGTCGGCGGCAAAGGCATCCGAGCTGCTCCAGCAGACCGACCGGATGATCAAGAGCGTCCCTGAGGTGCAGAGCGTGTTCGGCAAGGCCGGGCGCGCCGAGACCGCGACCGATCCAGCGCCGCTCGAGATGTTCGAGACGACGATCCGGTTCAAGCCCCGCGATCAATGGCGACCCGGCATGACGCCCGAGAAGCTGGTGGAGGAACTGGACCGTGCCGTGAAGGTGCCCGGCCTTGCCAATATCTGGGTGCCGCCGATCCGTAACCGGATCGACATGCTAGCGACCGGCATCAAGAGCCCGATCGGGGTCAAGGTTTCGGGCGCCAATCTCGCTGAGCTCGACCGGATCGCGCGCGAGGTCGAGAGCGTGGCGAAGGCGGTGCCCGGCGTGAGTTCAGCGCTGGCGGAGCGGTTGACCGGCGGGCGCTATGTCGACGTCGACATCGATCGCAGTGCGGCGGGTCGTTATGGGCTCAATATCGCCGACGTACAGGCCATCGTCGCGGGCGCGATCGGCGGCGAGACGATTGGACAGACGGTCGAGGGCCTCGCCCGTTATCCGATCAATGTCCGCTACCCGCGCGAACTTCGCGACAATCTCGACGGCCTGCGTGCGCTTCCCGTGCTCACACCCGCCGGTCAGCAGATCACGCTCGGAACCGTCGCCCGTATCGAAATTACGGATGGCCCACCGATGCTCAAAACCGAGAATGGCCGGCCTTCGACCTGGGTCTATGTCGATGTGCGTGGTCGCGATCTCACCTCGGTTGTTGGCGATCTTCGCCAGGCTGTGTCTCAGAGGATCAAGCTCACGCCGGGCGTAAGCGTCGCCTATTCGGGTCAGTTCGAATATCTCCAGCGCGCGGTTGACCGCCTGAAGTTCGTCATCCCCGCGACGCTTGCGATCATCTTCGTGCTGCTGTTCCTGATCTTCCGCCGCTTCGACGAGGCGGCGCTGATCATGGCCACGCTGCCCTTCGCGCTGACCGGCGGATTCTGGATCCTCTATCTGCTGGGCTATCACCAGTCGGTGGCGACCGGCGTCGGGTTCATCGCGCTCGCCGGCGTCGCTGCCGAGTTCGGCGTGGTGATGCTGATCTATCTGAAGAGCGCGCTGGCGGAGAGGGGCGTCGATCCGGACGCCGCGGGTGTCGAGGCCGCGGTCCGCGAGGGCGCCCTGCTGCGGGTACGCCCCAAGGCGATGACGGTCGCGGTCATCATCGCCGGCCTTCTCCCGATCCTTATCGGCAGCGGTGCCGGCTCCGAGGTGATGCGGCGGATCGCAGCCCCGATGGTCGGCGGCATGCTGACCGCCCCGCTACTGTCGATGTTCGTCATCCCCGCCGCCTATCTGCTGATGCGGCGACGGAACCAGAAAGTCTGATCCTCAATCTGTTCAACCTGCAAGGAGACTATGATGAAACCTCTCACCCTCACTGTCATGCTTGGGGCTACGGCCCTGCTCGCCGCCTGTGGCGAGAAGGCCGAGACCAATGTCGCTGCGAACGCTGGCGCCACGGCGGAAGCTACCGGCAATGTGTCCGGCGACATGGGCAACATGGCGATGTCCGGCGACACTGCCGCAAGGACAGCGAAAGGCACCGGCACGATCATCGAGATCGACAAGGCGGCTGGCACCGTCACGCTCGATCACGGCCCGATCCCCGAGGCCAACTGGCCCGCGATGACCATGCCCTTCGCGGTCAAGCCCGAACTGCTCGACGGACTCAAGGGTGGCGACAAGGTCGCATTCGATCTTGCAATCAAGGATGGCGGCGGCGCGATCACCGCGATCAAGAAGCAATAGGACTGGTGGTCGCACCGAGGCGTCCAGTGGGACGCCCGGTGCGACGTCCATCGGTTCATGCCGTGCGGTTCGCTATAGGTGGGCCTGATGGAGAATAGCAGTACTCTGAGAAGGGCGGTCCTCATCGTGGGGTTGCTCAATCTCGCCTATTTCGGCGTAGAGTTTGCCGTTGCCCTCGCCATCGGATCGGTATCGCTGTTCGCCGACAGCATCGATTTTCTCGAGGACGCCTCGGTCAACTTCCTGATCGTAGCGGCGCTGGGCTGGTCGCTCCAGGCACGGGGGCGCGTCGGCATGGCGCTGGCCATCATATTGCTCGTTCCGGGCCTCGCAACGCTCTGGACGGCATGGGACAAGTTTCAAACGCCAATGCCACCTGCGCCCATTCCGCTCTCGCTGGCGGGCATTGGCGCGCTCGTCGTCAATCTCGGTTGCGCGTTCCTGCTCGCGCGCCACAGGCATAGCAGCGGTAGCCTGACGCGTGCGGCATTCCTGTCCGCGCGCAACGATGCTTATGCAAATGTCGCGATCGTGGCAGCGGGGTTGGCGACGGCCTATACGCTATCCGCCTGGCCCGATCTGATTGTCGGTCTTGGCATCGCGATCATGAACGCCGACGCTGCCCGTGAGGTCTGGGCAGCGGCACGCGAAGAGCACCGGGCCGCTGCGAGCTGAGCCGCGATCGGCCTGGGTCAGCGCGAAATCGCGATCGCCGAAAGATCGGCGGCCGGATCGACCGGCACGCCCGACGCTTTGCGTTCGGAATAGCGATCGACGAGCTGCGCGGCGTGGGGTCGCAGGAGCACAGTGAAGCGAACCAACTCCTCCATGACATCGACGATCCGCTCATAATAGCTCGACGGCTTCATGCGGTCCGCTTCGTCAAACTCCTTCCAGGCCATCGCAACCGACGACTGGTTGGGGATCGTGAACATCCGCATCCAGCGGCCCAGCAGACGTAGCGTGTTGACGGCATTGAACGACTGCGATCCGCCCGAGACCTGCATGACTGCCAAGGTACGCCCCTGGGTCGGACGCATGCCTTTCATCTCCAGTGGCAGATGATCGATCTGCGCCTTCATGATGCCGGTGATCTGGCCGTGGCGCTCGGGACTGCACCAGACCATGCCCTCGGACCAGAAAGCATGCTCGCGCAACTCATGGACTGCCGGGTGATCGTCGCCCTCCACCTGGTCAGGCAACGGCAGCGTTGACGGATCGAAGATGCGCGTCTCGGCGCCGAAATATTGCAGAATGCGCGCCGCTTCTTCGACTGCGAGCCGCGAGAAGGATCGCTCACGCAGGCTGCCGTAGAGCAGCAGAATACGGGGCGCTGGATCGAGCGCCCCCAGTCCGAGAGCCGGTCGCCGGTGCGCGAAGTTTTCCTCGAGATTGGGAAGGCTGTTGGCGTCGGGAAGCGTACGAAGGGGCATCAATCGGAATCCAGATTTTTCGTGAGATAGGTTGCGCTTGCGGGGCAAAGCGAGGTGAATTCGGCCGAGGCTGCGATCGGGGCCGGCGCATTGGTGCGCGCGGTATCGGTGTAACCGTGAGCGCGAAAAAACTGTGCGGCGGTGGTGGTCAGCAGATGCAGCCGCTCAACGCCAAGTTCCACTGCTTCCCGCTCCAACGCGGCGAGCATCGCGGATCCCAGCCCCGCACCGCGCCGCCCGGGGACGACAACGAGTGAGCGGAGCAATCGCTCGGGCCCGGTGCTCTCGATCCCGCCATAGCCGGCGAGCGCGCCGTCCTCGAAGCGGAAGAATATCCGGCCCGGCTCCCCGAGATCGGAGACTGGCAGGCCTTCGGCCGCCAGCGCGGAGGCCAATTCCCCCAGCGCGGCCTGATCGATGCGGTATGCACGCAAGCTCATCATGCGACGGCGCCGTGTTCGTACCAAGGACGGGTCCGCTTCACGATCGCAACGACGGAGAGCATCACGGGCACCTCAACCAGCACGCCGACCACGGTTGCAAGCGCGGCGCCCGAATTCAGGCCGAACAGGCTGATCGCGGCAGCAACCGCCAACTCGAAGAAGTTGGAGGCCCCGATGAGCGCCGCGGGAGCAGCCACGCACCAGGCAACACCGAACCGGCGGCTCAGCCAATAGGCAAGCCCGGCGTTGAGATAGACCTGAAACAGGATCGGCACCGCGATCAGCGCGATCACCAGCGGACGTGCAATGATCGCCTCGCCCTGAAAGCCGAACAGCAGCACGAGGGTGGTGAGCAGAGCGATCAGCGACACGGGGCCGAGCGCGGCCAGCAGCCGCTCGAGCGCCGGCCTGCCACCATGCGCGAGCACGCTGCGACGGATGATCTGGGCGATGATCACGGGCACGACGATGTAGAGCACGACCGAAAGCAGCAATGTCTCCCAGGGCACGGCGATCGAGGCGACGCCCAGCAACAGCCCGACAATCGGCGCGAAGGCGAAGACCATGATGAGATCGTTGAGCGCCACCTGGCTCAGCGTATAATTGGGTTCGCCCTCGCACAGGTTGGACCAGACGAAGACCATGGCGGTGCAGGGGGCGGCAGCAAGAATGATGAGCCCGGCGATATAGGAGGATATCTCGCCGGCGGGCAGCAGCGGTGCGAACAGCCAGCCAAGGAAGAATGTGCCGAGCAGCGTCATCGAGAATGGCTTGACCGCCCAGTTGATAAAGAGCGTGACGCCGACACCTTTCCAGTGCTGCCTGACCGATCCCAGTGCACCGAAATCGATCTTGAGCAGCATGGGCACGATCATCAGCCAGATCAGCACCGCGACCACGAGATTGACGCGCGCGACCTCGGCGGCAGCTATGACCGCGAACAGCCCCGGAAAGGCATAGCCAAGCGCGATCCCGGCGACGATGCAGAGCGCCACCCAAACCGAAAGATAGCGTTCGAAAGTGCTGATTGCAGGCGGCGCGGCCGCGGCGGTGGTAGCCATGGCTAAGCTCCTAAGCGACGCGATGGCCGGCGGCGTCGATCACGCGTTCGCCATCTTCCTTGGTGAACGCGCCCTGCTGTGCGTTCGGCAGAAGGTCGAGAACTTCCTCCGACGGTCGACATAGCTTCACGCCCAGCGGCGACACCACAATCGGTCGGTTGATAAGGATTGGATGCGCCATCATCGCATCGACCAGCGCCTCGTCGGAGAGCGATGCGTCCTCGAGACCGAGTTCGGCATAGGGCGTGCCCTTCTCACGCAGCAATGACCGCGGCCCGCCGCCCATGCGCGCGATCAACGACATCAGCATCTCCCGCGAGGGCGGCGTCTTCAGATACTCGATGACGTGCGGCTCGATACCCGCATTGCGGATCATCGCCAGGGTGTTGCGCGAGGTGCCGCATGCGGGATTGTGGTAGATGATGATGTCGATGTCGCTCACGCGGAAGGCTCCGTTTGCGGGTTGATGGGTGCGCGCGCCTGATCGGTACCAATTCTGTTCAGGCGGTTTTGCAGGCTCAGCTTGTCGAGCGCGTCGAAGGGCAGATTCGTGAACAGCGAGATGCGGTTGAACAGCATTCGATAGGCGTCGAAGAACGCCGCGTGTTGGACGGTTTCGTCGCCCTTGATCGCGGCGGGATCGGGCACGCCCCAGTTCGCGGTCAGCGGCTGGCCTGGCCAGACCGGGCAGACTTCGTTCGCAGCGTTGTCGCAGACGGTGAACACGAAATCCAAGGGTGGCGCGTCGGCCCCGGAAAACTCCTCCCAGCCCTTGGAGCGGAGCCGGCTCGCGTCATGGTCGAGCTTCTCGAGCAGATGGATGGTGAACGGATGGACCTCGCCCTTGGGCTGGCTTCCCGCGCTGAATGCGCGAAAACGGCCCGATCCTTCGCGGTTCAGGATCGCCTCTGCCAAGATCGAGCGGGCGGAATTGCCGGTGCACAGGAAGAGGACGTTCAAAAGTCGACCAGTCATGATCTCCCCTTTCAGGCGGCTCGACAGGCAAGGAGTTGGTCGGCAAGCGGTTGGCAGAGCTCGGCGCGCCCACCACAGCAATCCTTCACAAGGAACAGCATCAACGCCTGCAGGGCGTCGAGATTGGCACGGTAGATGATCGAGCGACTGTGCCGCTCGGAGCGCACCAGTTCTGCTCGGGCAAGAATGCCCAGATGCGCCGACATCGTGTTCTGGGGGACATCAAGCTGTCGGGCGATTTCGCCGGCCGCCAAGCCTTCCGGCTCATGCTTTATGAGCAGCCGGAAGGTGTCGAGGCGCGTGCCTTGGGCTAGCGCGCCGAGCGCAGCTATGGCCGAATCGTTTTCCATATATCCAGAATAATAGATATATAGGTCCGGTCAAGCGTCGATATCGATTCGGGCGTGTTCTCTTGGCGCGAGTTCGATGTTGTAAATGTCCGCCCTCAACCCGTGTCATCCAATCTCATAAATTTTGGGGGCACCGTGGGGGCATTGTGAATCGGGTAGGAAGTGGGAGTCGCGGATTTGCTGGTCAAATTGACTGGCTTTCGATTTCCTCCCGCTCCGCCAGCCGCCCCTCCGCAGAGGGACGCAACAGTCCACCGAAATTGATTTTTTCCGCTGAAAACCAAGGCTTTGTGCGCCGGAACCGTCCGCAGTCCGCCGTGGTCCCTCAGGCCTGTTTTGAGGGAAACGTGGTACGACGGCGTGGTCTCGGCACGGCAAAAACGTGGTACCGGAGATGGACCTTGCTGACCGATGCAAAAGTGCGTGCCGCCAAGGCGCGCCCGAAGCCCTACAAGCTCACCGATTGCTATCGCCTCTACCTCCTCGTCAATCCGAACGGATCCAAGCTCTGGCGCTGGAGCTACGCGTTCGACGGCAAGCAGAAATCTCTCGCTCTCGGGATCTTCCCTATGGTCAGCCTTGCCGCCGCGCGCTGCAAGCGCGACGAGGCTCGTGAGCTGCTCGAACAGGGCCGGGATCCCGTGATAGTCAAGCAACTGACGTTCGCGACCAATCTCGAGGTCAGCCGCTATACCTTCGAGCGGGCGGCGTGCGAATGGCATGAAAACACGAAGGCGACCTGGGCGAAGGTCCATGCCGCCGACGTCATCCGGAGCCTCGAGCGCGACGTGTTTCCAAAAATCGGGAAGTTCCCCGTGGTGGAGCTCAATCCACCCAAGATCCTCGAGGTGCTTCAGGCGATCGAGGCGCGCGGTGCCATCGAAACCGCCAAGCGCGTGCGGCAGAGGATTTCCGCGGTCTTTTGCTACGCCATCGCCAAGGGCCTGGCATCGACCGATCCCGCCGAGAAACTGGGTACCGTGCTCAAGCCGATCCGCAAGGGAAAGCAGCCGGCCATCACCGACCTCAGGCGTCTGCGGAAGATGATCCTCGATGCCGAAGAGGATTATGCCCGACCGATCACCCGGCTCGCCTTGCGGCTGCTTGCACTCACGGCTGTGAGGCCGAACGAATTGCGCGGTGCCCGCTGGGACGAATTCGAGGATCTCAATGGAGCAAAGCCGCTATGGCGCATTCCGGCGGCGCGCATGAAAGGCGATCTCGACCGTAAGGCGGAGGAGAGAGGCGAGCATCTTGTGCCGATGACGCCCCAAGGCGTCGCCGTGCTTCGCGCGCTCTGGCCGCTCACTGGGGATTGCGAGCTGCTGTTTCCTGGCAATCGCTTTCCCAACCGCCCGATGAGCGAGAATGCCATTGGCTATCTCCTCAATCGTGCCGGCTACCACGGCCACCATGTGCCGCATGGGTTCCGCGCAGCATTCTCGACGATCATGAATGAATGGGTCGAGCGCCACGGCAAGGACCATGACCGCCAGGTGATCGATCTAATGCTCGCCCATATTCCCAAGGAAAAGGTCGAGGGTGCCTACAACCGTGCCGCCTACATGCCGCGCAGGCGCGAGCTGGCAATGATCTGGGCGGACATGCTCTCAGAGGGCTTGCCGTCGCCGACGGTGCTCATCGAGCGACCGGCAAAGCCCATCGGGGAAAAACCCCGCCGCCGCATGCCGCTACCGGTGGGCGCGGATTTCCAGTTCCCGGAGCCTGGCAGAGCGGCATGAGCGTCAAACCGATCTGGTAACCCCGATTTATCATGGCGGCGTCTCGGCGAATCGTCGCGCTTCGCCTATGCTTTCGTCCATGAGCATGATCGGTTCCCGGATCGATGAAATCGGTACGCTGGTTCGCCAAGACGGTGGCTTCGCGCTGCGTCGAGACATTGGTGGGCGCTACTCCCTCGATCTTCATCGCGTACCGGTCGACCATATCGAGAAGCGTGTTCGGGTGACGGGCGTGGTCGTAGCCGACGGGCTCATTGACGTGGACGGTGTCAGCACCCCCGAATAACAGCGCCCCGCTTCTATTCGCGCAAGCTTGGCTGCTCGTCCGGCCGGACCTGTCAGATCGATCCGCATTCTGATGTGTGGATATCCGACCAGGCATATCGGTCGCCAAACGCGCCGCGAGAATTCATTTATCTACGCGGTTGATTTTCTTGCCTGGCATGTGATCGTCGGCGCTCGAGCAAAAGCGATGCAAATCGGGATCGGGGGGAAGTCATGGAACTGGAGAATGTTGAGTATCGCGGTCCGGACGACAGGCGCTATGTCGGCTTCCTGGTGCTGCCCGACAAGCCCAATGGCGCGGCAGTCCTCATCGCGCACAACGCACCCGGCGTCTCCGAGTTCGAGCGCGGTATCGCGGTGCGACTGGCCAAGAAGGGCTACACCGCCTTCTGTGCCGACTATGTCGGCGATGGCGAGGTCCTGACGATGGAGGCACTGGGACCCCGCATTCAGCCCTATTTCGAGGATCCGTCGCGTATCCGGCCGGTCATGGAAACGGCGCTCGGCGTGCTGACGGCGCAAAACAGTGTCGATCGCAATCGTGTTGCCGCCATCGGCTATTGCTTCGGTGGGGCGGCGGTCCTCGAACTCGGTCGTAGCGGTGCCGATGTCTCCGCGATCGTGGGCTTCCATTCCAGTCTTCCGGTCAATCGACCCGAGGACGCCAGGAATATCAGGGGCAAGGTGCTGATCCAGCATGGCACGGCCGATCCGCTCATTGCACCCGATACCAGAGCCGCTTTCGAAGCCCAGATGGACGCGGCCGGCGTCGACTGGCGGATGATCCTTTATGGCGGAACCCAGCATGGCTTCACGGTCCCCGGTTCGGAGAAAATGGGCATGGCGGGCGTCGCCTATCACCTGACTTCGGACGAGCGGTCGTGGCGCGCGATGCTCGATCTCTTCAACGAAAGCATCGATCTTTCCTGACAGCGAAACGTCAAGCAAAGGCCATTGCTTCGCTCGGTGCAAACGCCTGCGAGTTCTCATGCCCTGCGCCGTCGGATACGGCGCCTGCCTTCCAGGCTCCAACGGTTTGCGACACCTCCATCCCCCATGCTTGGCAGCAGCACAGGCGGTCGGAATTGCGGGCAGGCCATCTGTCGATGGTCCGGCGACAGGGCGCAATTAGGCCGGCTATTTTCCCGGGCTGCTTGTCGATAGCGAGCCCATGGGGAGGCTTGGCCCATGCGCAACTGCTCTAACTGTGGCGATGAATCGGCCAAACCCAGGCGCCCGTGCGTCCGCTGCCGGCGCAGTCCAATCGAGAACGAAGGCGGAGGCGCGGCATGCTGGAAAGAGGCATTTCTCATCTGGCCGCGGCATGTCTCGCCGCAACAGGATTGATATCGATGCCCAGCTTGCTTGAAGCACGTTCGGTGAATGGTCCCATCGAGGGGCGGATCACACTCGGACAGGGGACTTTCGCTCACGCGCCCGCCAACTATGTCGTGGGTGAGTTTTTCCTCGATGGAACGGCAAACGCATACAGCCTGGGCGGCGACATAACGGCAGACGGCAAATGGCAGGCCGAGACTTCGGGCCACGCCGCTTACAAGACGCGTATGGTGGTCGCGCGTCCGAGCGACGCGGCAAAGTTCAACGGTACCGTCGTCGTTGAATGGCTGAATGTCAGCAGCGGAACCGACGGCGCGCCTGACTGGAGTTACCTGCACAGGGAACTGGTCCGTGAAGGCTATGCCTATGTAGGCGTATCTTCGCAAAAGGTTGGCCTCGAAGGAGGCAAGATGGCGATGCCGGGCGTCCTTCCGGTGAAGCAAGCCGACCCGGAGCGTTATGGCTCGCTCGCGCACCCTGGCGACGCATATTCCTATGACATCTTCAGCCAGGCGGGCCTGGCGATCCGCGATGGGAAATCCGGATTGCTCGGATCGCTGAAACCCGACCGCATCCTGGCGATGGGGGAATCCCAGTCTGCGGCTTTCCTCACGACCTATGTGAACGCGATCGATCCGCAGGAAAGGGTTTTCGACGGCTTCCTGATCCATTCGCGTTTCAGAGGAGCGGCGCCGATCGACGGCGACTTTCTTTCCAGCATGCAGGCGCGCGAAAGCAGTGTGGCTGCGAAGAGCGTGCAAATCCGGGAGGACGTTCGCGTACCCGTGCTAATGTTCATCACCGAAACCGACCTGATGGCGCCGGTGGTTGGCTTTCTCCCGGCTCGCCAGGGCGACAGCGCCCGGATCAGGACGTGGGAGGTCGCTGGGACCGCACATGCCGATACCTACACCATCGTCGGCAGTGCCATCGATTCCGGGTCGGCCACGAGCGCACAACTGGCAAGGGCGTTCACACCGACGGCGGAGATGATGGGGCTATCTCTCGGCAAACCGATGAACGCGGCGCCCCAACATCATTATGTGATGGAGGCAGCGCTTTCTGCACTCAACAGTTGGGTCGCTTCGGGCAAGGCGCCACCCAGCGCGCCGACGCTCAGTGTCGCGGAGGGAACCCTGCCAACGCTGGTCGTCGACAGGTTCGGCAACAGCGTCGGCGGAATCCGCTCACCCTGGATGGACGTGCCGACAGCTACCTTTTCGGGGCTCGGCCAAAGCGGGCCGGGCTTTGCCATGCTGTTCGGCACTACATTTGCTTTCGATGAGAGCCAGCTTGCTGAACTCTATCCAGACGGGAAGAGGGATTATCTCGCCAAGTTCGAAGCATCGCTTCGCTCGGCGATCGAGGCAGGCTTCATCCTGCCTGCCGATGAGATTGAGATCAGGAATCTTGCCGCCGCGATGTACCCGGGCGAATAAGCCGATCAGGCCTTGGCGAGGGTTCAAAAACAGCGCGTCGCGGCAAGTCTCGTTGCGGTTCTTGCAAACCGGACTCGCCTCTGGGGCGCCAGAGGCGCTTTGCAATCTGTCCGGGCCATTCGCGCTGCGGGAGTCATCAGGCTGACAATCAATTCAGCCGACTTTTTTGCACGCACACCACCACTAGCCTGCCCCCGGCGCGGAATTCCGCCAGGCAGACTGAGGGAGTGGCATGCGAAAGGACTTGTTTGTGATGCTGGCAGCCGGCGCGGTGGTCTCGGCCACTTCTACGGCTTGGGCAGAGGAAGCGGCGGACGCGCGAAAATGCGAAGTCTCGTCCATCCAGGCTATGGCACCCGACGACACGACGATTGTCTCCGCCACTCCGACCGCAGCGCCTGTCCCGCACTGTCGGATTGAGGGTTTCGTCACCACGACGAACCCCGGGCCGAACAAGGTCAATTTCCGCCTGCAGTTGCCCGACACGGGATGGAAAAACCGATATTATTTCATAGGGATGGGGGCGGCGGCGGGCTACGTGCCCTCGGACTCCCAGATTCCGCCAGGCAATCCACTGTATAAAGGATATGCCGTTGCCGGGACGGACACCGGACACCAAGCCCATATGGTGGACTGGAGCTTTCTCAGAAAGAACGAGGCGCAGGCTGTCGACCATGTCCATCGCGGCGCTCATGTCGTGGCGGTCGCTACGCAGAAGATAACCAAGGACTATTACGACGCGGCCGGCATGTACCGCTATCACTCGGGCTGCTCGGGTGGCGGCCGTATGGGGGTGATGGCGATCGAGCGCCACCCGGAGGACTTTGATGGCGTCCTGCTTGGTGCACCAGGGGGCCGGAGCAGTGCAACAATGCTGAAGTTCATAGCCGCAGCGCGCGAGATGTCGCGCGAGCCAGGGGCATGGGTATCGCCGGCCAAGTTCGCCATGGTCGACAAGAAGGTCACCGCTGCCTGCGATGGGCTTGATGGAGCCAAGGACGACATCATCGCCGATCCGCGCGAGTGCAAATTCGACGTGGCGAAGTTGGCTTGTTCGGGTGCCGATGGACCCGAGTGCCTGACTCAGCCTGAAATCAGGACGATAAAGGCCATTCTGGCCGGTCCGCAGGGGCCCAATGGAAAGCTCACGGAAGGCTTTCCGATCTCGAACATGAGCACCTGGCCCAGCTTCCTCGGCCAGACACCTCCACCCTGGTCGCCCGAGCCCACCATCGAGAACCTGAGGAAGAGCCCAAGTGGATATGTGATCGGCGATTCGCTGGCACGGGTGTATTTCGGCCCGGATTATGACGCATTGAAGCAGTTCGACTTCAAGGATCCCAAACAAATCAATGCATGGTGGGAGGCCGCGAAGAGGTTCGATTATGGCCAGCCTTATCCGGCAGAACTCGGCGGCTTCAGCAAGGCCGGCGGAAAGCTCCTGTTGTGGAACGGGGTGAGTGATTCCTGCTGCTCGGACATCGAACTCGAGCAATATTATAACGATGCTGGCAAGAAGCTTCCCGGTGGGAAGGCAGAGCTCGAAGAGTTCGTTCGGTTCTACAGGGTTCCCGGCATGGCGCATTGCGGCGGCGGGACGGGGCCCCAGGATGCGCCCGACCAGATGCTCGATGCCCTGGTCGCTTGGGTCGAACAAGGCAAGGTGCCTCAGTCAATCGTCACCCATCGCGGCGCGGAGAGGGTCCAGATGCAATTTGCAGACCCCCAAACCAAGGTTGTTTCGGGCGTGATGGTGCCGCCGCCGGCGGGCGCCGCGCGGGACTTCCTTCTCTGCCCGCATCCTCAGGTTGCGAGGTTCAACCAATCAACGGAGAAAGGCGCCGTCGACAACGCTGCCAACTGGTCCTGTGTGTCACCGGCGAAAAAGACGGCCAGCCATAATTGACCGGTCGCAGGCTCGCGGCGGCCGCATGCTCGACGCCGCGCGCCTGCGAACCACGTCCATTGCGCACCCGAGTTATCAGCAGCGGTCACCAACCGTGAAGCTGATATGCGCTGACGAAGCGCAGCATCCACCAACCGCATTTCCAGCCTGTTACCTGTCGTTCGTCAGGATTTTTCCACGCTGATTGCGGCTAGCGTGCGCGCAGCAGGAAAAATCCTGGAAGAGGATGGGGGCTGCGGATGGAGATCAGGTTTGACTGGCCGAAAATCTATACATCCGTCCTGGCGGAGAGATCGGCTCCAGTAAAAATGGCGTCGGCCGCCGTCGCCCGCATTGAGGACGACATTCGCCGCAGCGCCGGTCCCCCAGGTGGCTTGTTCGGAACCGGGCCGGAGATCTGCGAGCGCTATGGCCTGAGGCGCGAAACGTTGCTTGAGGCTGTGCGGATCCTGGAGGACAGGGGCATTGCCCGGATGCGTCGCGGTCCGGGAGGAGGCCTGATCGTTATGGAGGCACCCCGAACAGATATAGCGGTGGCGTTGGCGCGCTACTTCGTTTTTGTTGGTTTGTCTGACGAGCAGGCTTCGGATGCGCAGAAAGCCATCTGGCTGCTGCATCGCCATGACATAGCGGCCCGTGCTGGCACGACCGAAGCGTTTATCGCCGATTTTCGCAACATGCTGGCATCGGGGAAAACACCGCTTCATTCGCTGGACAACTCGGCCCGTCCATCTCTGCTTTCGCTCAACCGGTCGATCCGTCCATTTGCAGAAGCGCTCGACAAGCTCGCCGAGCATCGCGAGCGTGCCGTCACCTTGCTCTATAATCCACCGTCGGCAGGCTCGGACACATGTAGTGCAGGACTGGCCGGCTTTGTCGCCGAACTCCTGATCGCGGAAATCGGCCGACGGCGGCAAAAAGGCGAATTTCGCGTCGGCTTCGAGCTCGATCTCGCCGACCGCTTCGGCGTTAGCCGACAGGTTTTGCGGCAAGCCATGCGGCTGCTGGAGGATCGGGGTGTGGTCAGATGTGAACGCGGCCGCAGCGGCGGGATCATGGCGACGACCGTCCACCCCCCGGGGGTGATCGAGCGGATCGCCGACCATTATGCGCAAGTCCAGCTTATCGAGCGCGATTTCCGCCCGACCTTGTCCATGCTCGGCCGCCTCAACCGGCTCCTTGTGGCGTGCAAGGCGGAGCAGGCCGATTGGGACGAGATCGGTCAATTGATCGGATTGCAGAAATGGGAGGATCCCACATCTCACATGATGCGGATCCATCTCGAATGGCGAGTGCTGGACAACCCGGTATTGAGCCTCCTCGAACAGGTCCTGTCAGCGTACCGAGCTCGCCGTGCGGGCAATGCGACGTTACTCGCGGTTAGCGATCTCGAAGCATTGCGTTGCAGTGTGTTTGGCAATTTCGACTGTCTCAGGTCCGGCAACCTCGTGGCGGCCGACGAACATTTTGACACGCTCAACGGCCAGATCACGGAGTTGCTCGGACATCATTGAGCCGCGATCTGTCAGCTAACGACCACGCGAACGCGGGCGAGGTTGGGTATTTGGCGATGTGGTGTGGCGACGTCGCCGTCGCGTTGCGCGATCACGCGAACGCTCGGGAAATATGTGCCGGCCTTTGCATAAGCATGAGTGGTGGAAAGCCGGATTGCGGTCGAGGTCGCGTCCACACCATCCTGCGCGACAGGAAATGTGCCGCTGCCATCCAGGTCCCATTCGACGCGCACAATGGTTCCTGCGTTTGGTGGTACCTCGGCCACAACGACGAGCGTGACGGGCTCGTCTACTTTAACGTCCGCGCGCGATGCGCCGTTTGCCGAGGCAGCGACCACCGGCTGAATTCCGCCGCGGTCCTTAGCTTCCGGAGGCAGTGTCAGCTTGCCCCCCGCGTATTGATATTGGCTGGCAGGCGGCACGTCACCCTCTTCTACCCAGGCGACTAGGTCGGCGAGGCCCTGTTCGATCACGCCGGAATAGTTGATCAGGCGCGATGAAGGCGAAGGAAAGATGCTGGACGGCAGGAATGCCGGCGGGATGTGCTCTGCATTTTCCACCCATTGGAGACGGAAGTTGTCGGGGTTCCCGTGCCGGCTGACATTCTCGGCGTACAGGATCGCCTGGTCGGGCCACAACGAGGTGTCGTGGGTGTGCTGCATGTAGAGCAGCTTGCCTTCGAACTGCGCGGAGTAATGGCCGCCAAATGGAGTCGGCACGCAGATGGGCCGGCGCTGCGGGAAAATCGGCGCGTTGTCGACAATGACCTGGTCGAAACCTTTCTCGCCGGCAATGATATGATGTCGGTGCCAATGGCAGTAAGCGAGAAACGCGTCATTATCCACCTCGACGCTGTCACCGGGTTCGATATCGGCAGCCTTGGCGTTGCCGTCAGCACCAAAACCGTCAAGCAGGAGTGTGTCCCCAAAAAGGCCGGTGACATAGAGCTGGCGATCGGCCGCGTTGCCACTGGTCACCCTGACTCCGGCGCCCGGCAGATAGCCCTGTGGCGCTCCTGCCAGGCGAATCGCGATTGGCTTCTCGGGCGGGGACATGACCGCCATGAACGAACTGGCCTCACCCGCGGCGGGGCCTCCACGCATGACCTCGGCGGCAATGTCGCCGGCGATACGCACTTCGCCGACCTTGGTTTCGAAGCGTACGATGCGGTCGCCCTCGAACAGATGAGGCGTGTCGTGGCCGGCATAGCCCTTCTCGTTCCAGAAGGCGTGGACATAGTCCGGATCCTGACGCTTCCAGTCGTCGGCGTTCCAGCACCACATTGCGGCCTGACCCATAGGCTGGGCGATCATATATTCGGCACCCCGGGGGAAGCCGAGGCGATATAGGTCAGCAAGCGCTTCGCGCTCGTATGTGGTCAGGCCTTCGAACGGATTGCCGCTACCGCCGGGTTCCATCGCATCGATGACGCTGGCAAGCTTGTCGCCGAGGAGCCGTCGGACGTTGAACATCGCCCCGAATCCGGTTGGCTGCACGCTCTCGATGGGCTCGTCGGCTTTTCCAGGGGCCACGGGACCGCCCCCCATGAAGGGCAGGGCACCATCATAGATATCGGCAGCATTTTCGAGGCAGAGGGGTGAGCGGCGGGCACCGCCGCTCCCGCCATAGACATAGCCATGATGGGGCGGGCGGCCATAATGCAGGGTCGCAAGATGTTTGGCAAAGCGGGCGGACTCCGCGCTCGCGCGATATCCGTATAGGCCCGGATCGTTGCCGGCACGCTGATCGAGGTCGTTGCCAAAATGGCCCTGGTTGGACTCAAGCATATATCCGCCTAGACGGAAGCAGGCTTCGACCCCGCCAAGGACCCCGGCAAGCGGGCCAACGAAGGCGAACTCGGTGCCGCCGAGGCCCCCACCCAAAGGCTGGAAGAAGCGCCCCTGATAGACCGGCTTATCCGGGAAATAGATCGCAAACCGCGTATCGGTATTCTCGAAGCCGCCATGAACATAGCGATGCGAGGATGGCTGTTCACGCCGCTCGTCCACATCGATGAATGGCTTGCCGAAATAAGGATCGGTGCCCTGATAGTCGTCGATAACCACGGTTGGCTCTCCATCCGATTGAAGCGTTTCAAGAAAGGGCGCAGACCGGTCAGCTGACGGGCGGGCGCTCAAGTCTTGGGAAGGCGCGCTGATAGGCATTCGCGACGCGGAAGATCGTCGCCTCGCTTCCGGGCGGGCCGGCGACCTGAAGGCCGACCGGGAACCCGTCGATGAATCCGCAAGGTATCGAAATTGCCGGAAATTTGAGCCAATTGAACATATCGGTGTGGCTGCAATAGGAGCCCATGAAGCTGCCGCCGGGATAGGATGGACCGGCCGTCGTCCATGCCGCCTCCCATTCGTCGATAGGCCGGGTGATGCGCTGCGACGTGGCCGATAGAATGACGTCGTGGGTCCGGAACAGTTTGTGGAAGCGATCCCAGTTGCGCCCCCGTGCCTCGAACCCGGCCTGGAGCGTTTCGGCCGAAGGGGCGGGGAGGCCAGCTGTCGGATAGAAAGCGAGCCACTGTGCCATGCGCCCTGGCATGATGTCGTCCCAGACCTCGCGTGTTTCCTCGACGGTCGCGCCAAGTCCCTCGAATTTTTGGGCCTCAGCGCGGACGAGCGCGATAACGCGGGGGCTTTCGGGTGCTGCGTACCGATCGGTGAAGCCGAAATCGTCGGTCCACGCGCAGCGCAGGCCGGCTACCCCGTCCTCGATGTGCGCGAGAAAGTTGTCGGGCTGCGTCTGAAGCGAAAACGGGTCCCGCCCGTCGGGGCCTGCCATCACCTGGGTGATGAGCGCGGCATCACGCACGTCGCGCGTCAGGGGGCCGACGGTTATTCCGGCAGGCGGTCTCGGCCTTTCATAGTCGAGCTCGGGAATGAGCCCGGCCGTCGGGTGGAAGCCGACGATGCCGCTATAGGCAGCGGGAAGACGGGTTGATCCACCGCCATCGGAGCCGATCGCGAAAGGTAGCATGCCGGCCGCGACCGCAGCCGCGCCCCCCGAACTGGACCATCCAGGAACGTGACGCGTGTCCCATGGATTGCGAGCCTCGGCGTCCCAGTTGAAGGGTGTGAACAATCCTTCGCCCGCCAGCGTGCCTCCGCCCCCCGCACCGAGCATGCTGTTGGTGCCAAAAATGATGGCACCAGCCTTGCGAATCCTCTCCACCCCAAAATGATCGCACTTGGCGACGGCCGCGGGCGTATCGCCCAGTTGATGGCCGCGCAGCCCCGCAACCGGCACATGGTCCTTGATCGCTGTAGGCACGCCATGCAGCGGCCCCGGAAGCTCGCCGCGGGCCAGGCTGGCATCCGCAGCATGTGCTGCCGCGAGCGCGCCTTCCCGGTCGAGCTCGGAATACACGTGTAATTCTGGATCAAGCTTGTCGGCACGCTCGAGGAAATATTGTGTGACCTCAACTGCGGTCACGTCCTTGCGCGCGATCGCGTCGCGGATACGTTCCGCCGACCACCAGCGCAGGTCATCTGCAGCGGGCGCGGGCGATCCGTCGCCGGCACGGCGTTGTACTGGCTCATTCATCAGTGGGACCTCCGTCAAATTTTGTAGCGCGCTGTCGGTCGACTAGAAGTCGAAGCGAAACTCCACTCCGAACATCCGCGGTTCGCCATAGAGATAGGCCACAGTACCGAATTGGGTCGGCAGCTGGTTGTTACCGCCGACGATATAGGTCTTGTCGGTGATGTTCTTGACGAAGATGGCAGCGCTCAGACTCGTGTCCATGATGTCATGCCAGTCGGCCCGCAGGTCGATCCTGGTATAGCCAGGCGCGGTCGCACCCGGCACGCTCAGCGCGGCCACGGGGTTGCCATTGGGGCGATTGACAGGGTCGAACGCAATCAGGCTCTGATAATAGATATTGGACTGAATGCTGATCTTGCCGATTTCATCGCTGGTGGGGATGGATACTCGCGGCGTGACGTTGAGCTGGTGCTTGGGTGAGTTGGGAAAACGGCTGTTGCTCAGATCACCGAGGCCGGGATCGATATACTCGTCATATTCTGCATCGAGGTAAGTGTATTTGAGGTCGATACTGAAAATGCTGCCGGCGGCCACGGCAAGATCGACGTCCACGCCCTTGATGTTGCCCGCGGCCGCATTGCGCGTCACCGTCGATGCCGGGATCGTGTTGAGATTAACGAAGCGCTGGATGTCCTTATAGTCGTCGTAGAAGAAGTCGAGATTGGCGCGTATCGCCCAATCTCCGGACCCCCATTTGCTTTTAATGCCGATCTCATAGTCAGTGACGGTTTCAGGCCGGAAGAACTGATCGGCGGGATTGAGTGCCGTCGAATTGAAACCGCCGGACTTGTAGCCCCGTCGCACGGTGGCATATGCGTTGAGGTCGGGCGTGAACTCGTAGAGCGCCGCGAGATTCCAGGTGGTAGCCTTGAAAGTGGCCTCGTTGGCGCTCGGCGCACCTGCGGGCAACGGGAATGGAATGTCGGGAATGAGGATTTTGGTGCCTTCTGTCGAGGTCGACCGGAAATCCTTGGTACGCCGAATACCAGCGGTCAGCGTCAAACCGTCAAGAGGCCTGAGGTTGGCCTCGCCATAAAAGGCCTTGCTCGTGTTGAGGCTGCCGCCGCTGATGACGAATGCACGGATCGGGCCGAGATAGCCTGCGGGGAGCAGCCCCGGGATCGGCGGTAGCTGGACATATTGGACGGTATCAAAGCCAACACTTCCGGCCGGCGACTTGTTGCGCTCGTCATAATAGCCAGCAACCACATCGACGATGTCGAAATTACCGCGAAGCTGGATTTCTTCGGTCCGTTGCGTAATCCAGTTCCCCTGGAAAGGATTGCTAACATTCAGGATCGGAAGATCTGTCCCGTCGATATCGTAATTTGTCTCCATCTGATACCAACGGTAACTGAAGATATTCTTCAGACTGATGTCGTCCGTCATGTCGAGCGTCGTGGAGTTCAGGACACCGCGCGACTTGAACCCGTTGCTCAGGGGAAAGTCGACATCGATGATCCGAGGGCCCCGCGCCTGCTGGGCGGCGAGCGCGGCGGTCAGTTGCGGCAGGAGCGGCGGCTGGGTCGGTGTGCTTGCCGAGAAGACGGGGTTGGTCGCGGTGAAACCGCCAATGGACGCGCCCGATCCTGCCTCCTCGATCGACGTGTATTCGAAGAGGGTATAATTTTCGAAGCGCTCCGACGGGGTCAGGAGGAGACTGACACGGAAGGACTTCCTGTCCTCGGCGTCCGTCCGACTGTCATTGAACAGGTTCTTGGTGAATCCCTCCCGATTGAGAAACTGCCCTGCAAAGCGCAGCATCACCTTGTCTGGAACGATCGCACCACCGACGGCGAATTCCACATCACGGCGCTCATATTCGCCGATCCGAAAGTTGAAGAAGCCGTCAAGATCGTTGGTTGGACGTTTCGGAACGAAGAGGATTGCGCCGCCCGTGGTATTGCGGCCGAACAGCGTGCCCTGCGGACCCTTCAAAACCTGCACATTCTCCAGGTCGTAGAATGTTGTCGAGAAATCGGGCACTTCGGCGAAATAGGCGACAACGCCCGGTGAATTCTGGCCGAAAGTGCGCCCCTGTCCGCGGATCGAGAAGGTCGTATCGTTTCGATTGGAGGCCGTATTCTGAACACTCAGACCCGCCGCGACGAGGGGCAGGTCGTTGGCGGTCTTGACGTTGCGCTCATTGAGCATCCGGTCGTCGACCGCGATGATTGAAAGAGGAACATCCTGCAGGTTCTCGGCCTGACGGCGGGCTGTAACGATGATATCGGCCGTGGCCTCCGAAGCATTTTGCGATGTCCCGGATGTCTCAGTCTGAGCCGCCGCTTCGTTTGCTGCAATGCTCAAGAGGGCACTCAAGCTCGCGGCCAACCCGTGCCGTAGACGCAATCCCATCAGCTATCCTCCTGCTTCGCGGCCTTATATTCTCGTATGCCGCCCCCCATGGAGCCGGTGATCTGCCGCTGCAGGTCTCTGACCGACCGCGCGCCCCGGCTGTCCCAAGGCTAGCGTGGTTTGGTTGGCTAAATAGTCGGCCAATTTGACGGCGGTCCCAGATGCGGATCGGATGGAGCACTGGCACGGGACCGATGGAGTTGCTCGCTGATACCGGTCAACTTCCGGCAGAACTGGCCTGGCCTGTTTCTGCGGGAAGTTGACCGGTATCAGCGATAGACGAGATTGAGCGCGGTCAGCGTCATCACCGTCTCACCGTCCTGATTGCTCATGAGATAGGCCATCGTCACGAGGCCTCGCTCCGCTTGCGTGCTTGATGGTCGCATGGCGACGATTTCGGATCGGAGGCGGAGCCGCTCCCCCGCGCTGACGGCGCGAACGAACTTCACATTCTCCATTCCGACGCCGCATTGATAGGCGATGTCGCCATTGATGGCGTGATCGATCCGGCGCCACAATGAGATGAGGTGGGCGCCGCTGGCAATGAGTCCGCCAAAGGGCGAGGCCTTTGCGGCGTCGGGATCAATATGAAACCATTGTGGGTCGAACTGCTCCGCAAACGCTCGGATTGCGTGTTCCGTGAGTTCGACGAATTCGGATTGGCGGGTTTCACCGACGCTCAGCTCATCGAATTTGCGCACGGCTCTCTTGTCCTGAAGAGTTCGGATGGAGGCTCGCCGGACCGATGCCGGGTTCAATCCTGTGGTTTCGCCAAAACACTTGGGGCAGTCGCACGTTGATGAATGAAGAAGGGACCGTCTTCACGTGGTGAGGACGGTCCCAGTTCATGCCGCGGGAGGAGAATGCGGCAATACTGTTTCAGTAGGCGCCTGGCGGTGTGATGTTGTCGACGCCGAGCCGGGTGCGGCCGAAGATCTCGTAGCCCAGCATGGGAATGTTCTGGACGTGGCGAAGTCCGACATGGATGTCGCGCCAGAAGCGGCTGATTGGTTTGTCGAGCGCGAAGGCTGAGGAGCCGGAAATGAACATCAGCGCCTCGATCGAGCTGTGCACCAATTCGACGATCTGGCTGCACTGGGCCTTGTGCTTGGCGCGCTCTGCGAAGCTGAACTCGCGTCCCGTCAGGCCGACATCATCCAGCGTGCCGGTAGCGTCGAGAAGCAGAAGGCGAGCGGTGCCAAGCTGGGCCGCAACGCGCCCGAGATCATGGAGAACCACGCCCGAGTCGGTGCGCTTCTGGTAGGTGGTTGTGACGATCGGCTTCTTGGTGGATTCTGCCTCGACGATCTCGAGCATCGCCTCGGCGCCGCCAACAAGCTGCGCGAGACCGGTCGCCCGAACCACCGGAACCACCGGAACACGATCCGAAGGCGCGCCATAATGTTGCTTGTTCGGTTCGACATGGCCGAACGGCTTGTCCATCATGACCATCAGATGGTCGGGAACGAAAACGTCCTTGGCGACGCTGGTGTCGGAACCGGTTCCCTGCATGCCAGTCACATACCAGCTGTCCTGAATCTCGAGCTGGCTGAACGGAATATAGACCATGTTGATGCCGGGAACGACGGGACCCTCATAGCCTTCCAGAACGACACCCGACTGGGCCCAGTCGGACTGGCGCGATCCCGAAGTGTAGGGCCACGCGCCATTGACGATCCAGCCGCCATCGACCCGCTTGGCCTTGCCAGGCGGGTTGTAGGCGCCGCAGACATATTTGGGTCCCTCGCCAAACAAGGTCGCCTGGGTGGCGTCCGACGTAAGGCTGGCGACCCAGGTCGTGCCGTTGACGATTTGCGCAACCCAGGACACCGAGGTGTCGCCCTTGGCAAGTTCCATCTGGAAGCGCGAATAGTCGCTGAAGGAAAGGCCGGCACCGCCCCAGCGCTGTGGCAGGAGCAGTGTGAGCAGACCATTCTCCTTGAGCGCCTGGTCGACGGCTGGCGTCGGTGAGCGACGGCGCTCACCTTCCGCTGCTTCCGCACGCAGAAGATCGCGGAGTTCGCGGGCCTTCGCGATATAGGTTTCGGCGACTTCCGTCGGCGCGAACTTAGTGAAGTTGCGCGTTTCAAGCTTCGCTGCGGTGGCCATCAGTTCTTCCTTTCCTTCCGGGCCGCCTCTCGGTCGGCGATCTTGAGCGCCCATTCTTCAAGGCGGTCAGGCGTGCCATCCCAGAAATCCATCCATTGCTGGCTGGCCGGGACGATCATGGTGCTGAGCTGCGCCCGAACCAGAGCTTCGACGAAGCCGTCCCGATCGATGGGCGCATGCGTAAGGGAATCGAGATAATCGAGCACCGGATCTAGCGCGTCGCGAACCGCGGCCTTGTGGCGCCCGAAATGGCTGCGAAAGAATTCGAGGTGAAAGGCCGGCTCGATCTCGAAAATCCGTTCGGGCGAACGCTCGGTCGTGAACCTGGCAAAGAAGCGCATCACCGTGCGGAAGCGCTCCATGGGATCATCGAGCCCCTGAGCCACCGCGCGAATGCCGTCCTCGAAGGAGACGCAGACGAATTCGCTGACGGCAGCCAGCACCTCGTCCTTCGAGGAGAAATAGCGGTAGAGCGTGCCGCGCGAAACGCCGCTGGCATCGCTGATGTCGCTCATCGACAGCCGTCGTGCACCGAGGTCGCCAATCGCCCGCAGGGCGCCGTCGAGGATCTTGACGACGCTCACCGGAAGCTCGCCCGGCGTGCCTTCCTTGTTGAGGTCGGACGAGGACAGGAGCTTCATGATTGAGCCTCCAGTTCAGCTAGGTTGTGGGGCACGCTGACATAGCCGGGGAGATGTTGTCCCCCATCGACGTTGATGAGTTCGCCGTTCACGAAACGCGACATCTCGGACGCGAGGAAGACTACGACGGGACCGATATCGTTTTCTGGGTCACCCGCGCGCTTGAGCGGATTGCTAGCAGTTGCCATGTCCAGGAAACCGGGAACGTCCTGTGCCAGCTGGGCGAAGACTTGGCCCATGCCCGTCGGCGCAATGGCGTTGGTGCGAATGTTGAAGCGGCCCCATTCGACAGCCGCGCTTCGCGTCAGCCCCAGGATCGCGCCCTTATTCATATTATAATCAGCGTGGAGCCATGCGCCGGTCTGGGCATCGATCGAATAGAAATTGATGATCGAGCCGCCGCCGCGCGCCCTCATGTGGGGCATCGCCGTCTGCATCGCCCACCACGTCCCCCAGGTGCCGATTTCGAGCGTCCGACGCAGCATGTCGTCAGTCTTGTTTTCGAGAAGGATGTTTGGCGACAGCAAGGAGGCGTTCGTGACAAGCGTATCGAGACCGCCAAATTCATCGACGGCGCGGCCGACCATGGCGAGGACGTCTTCTTTGACGCCCATGTCGGCCGCCATGCCGACCGCTTGGGTACCGAACTCGGCGCGAATTTCCTCGGCGACAGCGTCGGTCGCGGCGCCATCGCGCCCGGTGATGAGGAGCGACGCTCCCTCGCGGGCCATGCGCCGGGAGATGCCATAGCCCAGCCCCTTGGCGCCGCCGGTCACTATGCCAATCTTGCCTTCCAACAGCCCTGTCATGCCTGTTCCCCGCTTGTCGACAACTCGCTGAGCGAGCGGTCCAGTTCCGTCCGTTCCTGGCACTTGTCGCGGGTCAGGACGTAACCGCGAACGGCTCCGCTACGATCCCGGAATAGATATTTGAGCCCGGCCTCATCCGCCTCGCTTTCTTCCCATTCTCCATCGACGCCGAAAGGTGCCGGAAGCAGGACGACGGGGCATGCCGTGGTCTTCACCTGAACCGACAATGGCGGAAAGCGAATCTCGGTCGGTGTCCCGAGGACACTCGGTGCGATTGCGCGCGCCGCCGCCATGATCGGCGTTACATAAGCGGCAAGTCCACGCTGATACTCGGCACAATCGCCAATGGCATAGATATGCGGGTCGCTGGTGCGGCCGGTCGCATCGACCTTGATACCGCGATCGACGGCCAGCCCGCCCTCTTCGGCGAGCCTGGTATGCGGGCGAAGGCCAACCGCCGAAAGCACGGCTTCGGCCTCGATAACCGTTCCGTCGTCGAGCTCGGCCCGGACGCCTCCGTCCTGCCGATGGATCGCAGCGACCCGGCGGCCGAGATGCCAGGCGACGCCCTGCTCCTCAAGAGCGGCCTGGACAACGGCACCGACCCCTGCTGGCACCAGTTGGGCGAGGGGGTGCCCCAGCATATCGACGACGATGGGCCGGTAGCCGGTGACCGAGAGGTCATTGGCAAATTCGGTGCCGACCAGTCCTCCGCCCATGACAAGCACACGAGCGCCATCAGGCAAGGCTTCCCGGAACTTGCGATACTGATCGAGATTGTTGACCGAAAAGGCGCGATGCGCCGCGTCGCCTTCAATTTGCGGGCGCACGGGATCCGCGCCCAGTGCCAGCACCAGGGCGTCATAGGCGATCGGCCCCCCGGTCGTCAGCAACACCCGGCCGACCGTGTCGATGGCTTCGGCCTCGCGACCGGCTCGCAGATCCAGTTTCAGCTGCGCTGCTATCTTGGCGGCGGGCGTCGTGACCAGCGTATCGGCGACCTTGCCTTTGGCAAGTGCCGTCGAGAGGGCTGGTTTCGAATAGAAATGTCCATCGTCGAGCGTGACGAGGGTCAACTGGGCTTCGGGCGAGAGCCGGCGCAGTTCGCGCAGGATGCCGTAGCCGGCAAGGCCACTGCCGACGACGATGATATGGGGAGGGGCCTTGCCGGGCATCGCGACTAGAAGAAGATGGCGAAGTTGGACATCGACAGGGTCGACTGGTCGCAGATGATCTCGCGCTTCGACAGCTTGTAGCCGCCGTCGACCGCCCGCCAGATATCGCGTCGTTCCGCCGTCACCGTTTCATTGTGCCAATTGTCACCGCGGCTGCGCTCGACATAGAGATAGCTGACCACTTCGTATTGGTCTGGTGCGTCGCACTCGGCAACGCGTACATTGGTAACGAAGCGGCGGCAGCGCGAGGGTGGATCTTCCGCCCAGGCGCTCTTCGCCAGCCGGCCTGTCCGCATGAGGATCGACGCATAATTGTCGTCGAAATGCATCATCGTCCGCATGACGTCCCGGTCGCGATTGGGACCGGTGCGCGTGAGCCGGATCGGCGCGGTATAAATGAGGTCCTCGCCCAGCATCGCGACCCAGTCATCAAAGCGACGCTCGTCGAGGGCGGCTGCCTCGTCATACAGCGTCTCGAGAATGCGATTATAGACTTCGGACCCGAGCGGAACGCGGGTTTTGGAAACGAGGCCACGCAGAACGCCACTCTTGTCGACTGCGGCCGTGGAATAATCGGTCATGGAAATATCCTCTCAGGCAGTCGGCAGGGTCAGGCGGTGGCGGTCATGAGATTGTAGTAGGCCATCCACCAGTTCCACTGCGTGTCGTCCTTGGTGAAGCCCGGATAGACATAGCCGTCGCCGTACCAGTCGTCCGGCTTGTGGTGGCCGGTGAGCGCCTGATATTTGAGCGTCATGTGCTTGCTGACGGCACCGCGCGAATTGCGCATGATCTGCGGCCACGTATCGGCATCGTCCTGCTCGATGATGCCCGAGGTGCCGGTCTGCTGGATGGCGTTCTGAAGCATGTCGCGCTTGACCTGCTCGGGTGCATCCTTCTCGGCGAAGATGAAGTTCACGAACTCCACATGATTGGGGCCCTTTGGCACATAGGTGTGGAGCGCGAGCGCGCCCGATGCACCGCCGTCGGTGCGCGGCGCGAAAATGAAGGCGAGCAGGACATTGGGGAACAGGCCGCCCACCTGGGGTGGGCACGTGGCCAGCTGCTCGACCTGGCGTTCCGACAGATTCTTGAACAGCTGCGGGATCATCTCCTTGGTGACGCCGGGCGGGGGCAGCAGGTGAAGGCGCTCCTCGACGGTCTTGCCCTCGAAGCTCACGTCGGCGAACATCTTGAAGGTCTGCGCAGCTTCAAGGCAACGCAGCGAGTGTCCCTGATCGCAACTGATGTCGACACCATACATGCCCGGCGCATTGTCGTAGATCGACTCGGCGGTTCCCCCCATGATGCCGCCTTCCATCAGCGAGCGATGGAGCGTCAGCGTATGGAAGCCGTCCGAGCCCGATTGTTCGCCGGGGATCTTCCAGTTGCACGGAAGCACGAACCGCTGCGGCGGACCCAGCATCTCCAGGCCGTTGTCGCTGCGGCAGAAGAGCTGGTCGAGATAGAATTTGGCGTCGCCGAGGAACTCATCGAACGTCCCCTCGGGATTCCAGGTCGCGAAAATCAGGCCGCCATAGAGATGCACGCGTGCCTTCTTGAGACCGAGTTCCTCCTTCGGACGCTTGTCACCGTGCATCTGCTCCTTTTCGATCGGCGCTCCGATGAAGCTGCCGTCGGGACGAAACGCCCAGCCATGGTAGATGCAGCGATGCGCCTGGGCGTTTCCAGCCTCCGCCGTGCAGACCTTCATGCCGCGATGGGGGCACACATTCAGCGAAACATGGATCTCGCCCTGGCGGTCGCGCGAGACGATGACATTGTCCTCACCCATGTCGCGAACAATGAAGTCGCCACCCTTGGGGATCTCAGTCTCATGGCCGAGCAGGAGCCAGGTCTTCGCGAAGATCCGCTCCATCTCGAGATGATAGAGCTCCTCGTCGCTCATCACCCGCAACGACACCTCATTCATGTTGCGGTCGATCAGATCGTCGATCGAAGTGCCGTCGCGCAGCACCAGCGGGCGTCGTTGAAGCATGGCTTTCTCTCCAGTCGTCGGAAATCCTTATTGGCTGTGTTATACATATTGAACAAAAGCTGTTCAATATGTAATATGGGTTGGAGAGGAGAAAATGATGGCTGAGCGTTTGAAGGTGGTGATCGATAAGCCGGCGTGCTGCGGCTATGGAATTTGCGCGGAAATCTGCCCCGAAGTGTTCAAGCTGGATGCCAACGGCATCGTCTTCGTCGAAACCGAGATCGTGCCCGAGGGGCTCGAGGAAAAGGCGCGCGAAGGCGCCGAAGCCTGTCCGCAGTCGGCGCTTGCCGTCGAACCGGCATGAGCTGACGCGGATTTCGCCACTAGGCTGGCGTCGATACTGGCTTTCGCCATGAGCTGACCTCTCCGTCGCGCCCCCCGTCGCAAGCGGGACTGCGGAACCGACCATGCACAGGATCTCTGCGGACGGCATCCTATCGCCCGGCAGGTCATCCGTTCCGGCCTTCTCGATCATGGAGAGGAGGAAGGAGCCGACGTCGAGGTCGGCCGATTGAAGCGCCGAGGAGCAGCAAGTGTCCGAAAAGAGCGATATCCTGTTTTCGCCGTTCGACATCGGCCCGCTCCGCCTGACCAATCGGTTCGTGATGTCGCCGATGACGCGGAACTTCTCACCTGGCGGCGTGCCCGGAGAAAATGTTGCAGCTTATTATCGGCGCCGAGCCGAGGCCAATGTCGGCCTCGTCATCACCGAGGGCGTCGGCGTGGATCATGCGAGCGCGCTTGGCGCCGGAACGATGGGTGAGCACGACACACCGGTCATGCATGGCGAGGCTGCGCTTGCGGGGTGGCGGCGCGTCGTGGACGGCGTGCACGCGGCGGGCGGCCGGATCATGCCGCAGCTCTGGCATATGGGGCCGATCCGCCTGAACGGGACGGGCAATGCGCCCGAAACGCTTTCGGCCCGGCCGTCAGGCACCTGGGGGCCGACCGACAAGGCGATGGTGCCGCCTGCCTATGTCGACCAGATGCGAGCCGACACGCGTCCACTCACCGACAGCGAGATCGGGGATATCATTGCCGGCTTTGCGAGAAGCGCGGCAAATGCGCATGCGGTGGGATTTGACGGTGTCGCCCTGCACGGCGCGCACGGGTATCTGATCGACAGCTTCTTGTGGCCGCATACCAATCGTCGCGACGATCGCTGGGGAGGAGACCTGGTTCGCCGGGCCACATTTGCCGTCGAGATCGTCCGCGCCATCCGTGCCGCGACGGCCGAGGATTTTCCGATCATGTACCGCTTCTCTCAGTGGAAAATCCAGGATTATGGCGCGCGCAATGCCGACACGCCGGCAGAGCTGGAGATGCTGCTGGGGCCGATCGCGGATGCCGGCGTCGACATATTCGACGCGAGCACCCGACTGTTCAACGCCGCCGCGTTCGAAGGTTCGGACATGGGTCTGGCCGGCTGGGTGCGGAAAGTGACCGGGCGACCGACGATGACCGTTGGCGGCATCGGCTTCACCAAGGACCTGCAATCGTCATTCGTCGAGGACACGCAGGCGGTGAACAATCTCTCAATGGTCGTCGAGCGGTTCGAGCGCGGCGAGTTCGATCTCGTCGCGATCGGCCGCGCACTGCTGATGGATCCGCAATGGGTCCGGAAAGTCCAGACCGGCGAACCATTCAGTCCGTTTCGGCTCTCCGCCTACGCGACGTTGGAATGATCTAGAATCCTTCCGACGCCGAATAGACGTGCACGCGCGCCGTGTTGGCGCGCGGCGGCTGCTCGACGATGAAGCGAACCGCGCGGGCGATATCCTCGGGTTCTAGAGCGGGAATGAATTCGTCCCAGCCTGGCTGGCCATGGGCTTTCATGTCGTCGAAGATTTCGGTGCCGGTGGTGCCGGGAGCGACCAGCCCGACCCTGACGCCCGAGCCTGCAAGCTCGATGCGAAGGACATCTGTAAAGCTCTCGAGGGCCCGCTTGAGGCCACCGTAAATGCCTGTACCCGCCGCGGTGATGCCAGCGCCGATGCTGGAAATGTTGACGATTTGGCCGCTGCCCGCCGCCTTCATCGCGCGCGCGAAAAGAATGCTGCTGTGGACGATCGACTCATAGTTCAGCGCGATCATGGGTCGCACTTCGGCGAGATCGAACGTCTCGAACGTTCCCACTCTGAGCATGCCGGCATTGTTGACGAGGATATCCACGCGGCCGAAGCGCTTCTCGACAAAGGCGAGCATTCGCTCGGGCGCATCCGGCTCGGCCAGATCTACGGCCAGGATGGCCGTGTCCCCGCCGATTTCCCGGGCAAGAGTTTCCAGGCGTTCCTGCCGCCGCGCGACTAGGACCAGTTTCGCGCCGGCTTCAGCCAGATTGCGGGCGATGGCCTCACCGATACCCGCCGAAGCGCCGGTGACGACTGCGACCTTTCCGGAAATGTCCGTCATCTTGGCTCCCGTGCGACGTGATGTGGATAGAGGTTCAGACGAGTCGAATGAGGCGCTTGCCCCGATTCTCGCCGCGATAGAGACCGGCAAGAGCGTCGGGGCAGGCATGGATTCCTTCGAGAATGTCTTCGCGATGCGTAAGGCGGCCGTCCGCCAGCCAGGCGCGCAGGCGCTCAACGGCTTCGCCATAGCGGTCCATATGGTCGAAGATCACGAAGCCCTCCATCCGCCCCCGTTTGACAAGGAGGTGTCGTTCGACGCGGGGGCCGACCGGCCAGTCGTCCCAGCGCTGGACCGCCGCCGTTCCACAGATGATGACGCGACCACCCAAGGCCAGATGCGGCAGCACGGCATCGCTGATCGCACCCGATGTATTGTCGAAATAAACGTCGACGCCGTCGGGACAGAGGGCGGCGATCCGTTCCGGGACGTCCTCGCCCTGATAATCTATGGCTGCGTCATAGCCGAAGTCGTCGAGACACATCTGCACCTTCGCTGGTCCACCGGTTATGCCCACGGTCCGGCATCCAAGGATCCGTGCGATCTGGCCTGCTGTCGAGCCGACCGCGCCGGCGGCCGTGGATATCACGACAGTCTCGCCGGGGCGGGGATTGCCGACACCGGTCAACGCCAGATAGGCCGTGACGCCGGTCAGACCGAGGATACCGAGCGAGGCAGACAGTTCGGCCCTGTTCGTGCGCTGCACGATTTTTCCGGGATCAACGACGGCATAATCCTGCCAGCCGAACCATCCCATGACGAAATCGCCTCCCTGATAGTCGGGATGCCGCGAAGCAATCACCTCGCCCGACGCCAGGGCCCTCATCACCTCGCCAATGGCAACCGGTGCGGAATAATTGCCGGCATCGGCGATCCAGCCGCGCATAGCGGGTTCCACCGAGAGAAAATGATTGCGGACAAGCAACTGACCGTCTTGCAGTTCGTCAATTCTGCCCGTGCGGACGACGAAATCCGTTGCCTGGGCGACGCCGGTCGGACGATTTACGAGAATGACCTGCTGGTTCGACATCGGGACAGGTGTGCCTTTCAAGCGAGACGGACGGGCGTGAACTGGCGCCGGGCAATCTTCCAGCCCTCGGAGGTCCGAACCATCTGATCGTCATACCAGCCGATTCCGCGATGGATGGGACCGCCGGTCGCGAGCGGCATCAGCAATGCATCGACATAGCTTCGCGCGCGCACATGCGTGCTGTCGTCCTCGACCGTAAAATTGGTGAGGCGATGCAGGGTTGGTCCAAGATGAGCATGCGCCTGACGCATATAGTCGGTGATCTCTCGCGGGCCGCGCCATTTGCCGAAGCTGCCATAGTCAGCCTCGAAATCGTCTGAAAAACATGTCCGGAACAGGGGCCAGTCGCGGCTGTCGATACCTGTCGCATAGCGCAACAGTACTGCGATGATGGCACGTTCGTCGTCAGCGCCAACAGGTCGAGCCTTGGTCCTCTCGAACTTCATCCTGATCACCTCGTCCCCATGTTTGACAAAGATGATAAGCGGGCGGGGGATGAACCCGCCCTTCTTTGGATAGGCCTGCCGACGAAAAGACCGTCGCATTCCCTCGACCATGGCTGCCCGATGCCGGGTGGAGGTCCAGGGGGCTGCGATGAAATTATCCTATCTAGGCATGACGGGTTATGACGGGCCAGCGCCGGGTATCGAAATCTGGCCGGCGGCGCCCCTCCATTGCGATCGCGCCACCGCGCGAGCCGCCTTCGAGCACAGCCTCATGATGTGTGGAAAAGCCGATGCCCTGGGGTTCGACTGGGTCAGCGTCTCCGAACATCATTATGCGCCGTATATCATGACGCCCAATCCATGCGTCATGGCGGGCGCGCTGACCCATATCGTCAAGCGCGCACGGATTGCGCTTCTTGGGCCACTCGTCCCTCTGATCAACCCGATCAGGCTCGCCGAGGAGCTCGCGATGCTCGACATGCTGAGCGGCGGACGGCTCGTCGTCTTGTTCCTGCGCGGAACTCCCAATGAGCATCGCACCTATGACACCGGCAGCGACGGAACGCGTGGCATGACGCAGGAAGGGATCGAGCTGATCCTGAAAGCCTGGCGCGCCGACCAGCCCTTCCGCTGGGATGGCGAGCATTTCCAGTTCAGTACCGTCTCTGTTTGGCCGCGACCGCTGCAGGAGCCGCACCCGCTCATCTACGGATCCGGCAATAGCGAGGAATCGATCGCCTTTGCGGCCGAACGGCGGATGGGGATCGCCTTTTCCTTCGCGCCGCCCGAGATGGTAGCCAAGTGGGTGGCGCTCTATCGTGCGGCGGCGGCAAGTGCAGGATGGGAGCCCACGGCAGACCATGTTCTCTATCGGGGGATCGCTTATCCGGCGTCCAGCGATGCCCAGGCGGCGGACGATATGGCGGCGTTCTTTGAGCGGAAGCAGGCCGAGCAGGCCCGGCTCCAGCAGGGCGCGCTTGGCGGGCCGCCGGTGGTGCCATTGGTCTCCGAACCCTATTTCGTCGGCGGCCCGGAGACACTCGTGGGGCGTTTCGAGACGCTGCGCGATTGCGGTGTCGGTATTGTTGATCTTGCTTTCGGAGTCGGGTCACCGGACCAGCGCGAGACAGCCCTCGACCTTTTCGCCGAACGGGTGATGCCGGAGGTCAAGGGGATGTGACGGCAGGTATCGTGATGGCACGCATCATCGACCGACGGGATAGAAAACCGACTTTTCCTGCTGATATTCGCGCAACCAGTCGGGTCCATATTCGCGGCCGATACCGGACCGCTTGTAGCCGCCAATCGGAGCATAACTCATCCGGCCGGTGCCGCCATTCAGGGCAACGCTTCCCGTTCGCAGACGAAGGGCCATTTCATATCCGGTAGCGGCGTCCGCGGTTTCGATGCCGCCATTCAGACCGAAGCGACTGTCATTGGCGATCGCGATGGCCTCTTCATCACTGTCGAAACCGATCACCGCGCCAACCGGTCCGAATATCTCCTCTTGGGCGATCGTCATGCTGTTCGCTACATCGTCGAAGAGCGTGATGTCGGTAAAATAGCCCTTGGGAAGTCCTTCCGGGCGACCGCCGCCATGGACGAGCGTTGCACCCTCATCGCGGCCGACGGCGATGAAATGCTCGACCTTCGCGCGTTGCGCCTCGCGGATCAGCGGCCCCATCATCACCGACGGATCGGCGGCATTGCCGATCTTGAAATGGCTCGCTGTCGCTGCGGCGGTCGCGACGAACTGTTTCCGCACGCTGTTGTGAACGAGAAGCCGGGTGAGCAGCGCACAACCCTGGCCGGCGTTCACCGAGAGTATACCGACCGCCATCTGGGCTGCTTGAACGATGTCCGCATCGTGGCGGACGATCAGCGCCGACTTGCCGCCGAGTTCGAGATGCACGCGCTTCAGCGTAGGGGCGGCTTGCGCCATGATCAGTGCGCCCACGCCCTCGGATCCCGTAAAGCTGACGAGATCGACGCGCGGATCGGTGGTGAGGAGGGAGCCGACATCGGGCCCGCCTGTCACGACGTTGAGCACGCCTTTGGGCAGACCGATCTCGTCAGCAATCTCTCCGAACAGCAAGGCCGAGAATGGCGTGAACGGCGACGGCTTGAGCACAAGCGTGTTGCCGGCAAGGAGCGCGGGCACGATCTTGGCGAGGTTGAGAAGGAACGGAAAATTATAGCCGGTGATTCCGGCGACGACCCCGACCGGTTCCCGCACGACCGTCGTACCGCCCATCTTGCGCGGACCGTCCGGATTCATGAAATCCGGTGTGACGTCGAGCGGCAGGCGGACGGTCTCGTCGCGCGCATGATCGAGCGCGGAGGCAAAATGATCGAGCGGCGCACTCACCTGCATTCCATGGGTGATGCCTTGTGCACAGCCCACCTCGGCGACGATGAGTGCTGCGATGTCGGCGCGTCGCGCGTCGAGCGCGGAATGCATCCGGCGTAGCAGGGTTACTCGCTCGGCCATCGACATCCGTGGCCATGGACCATGATCGAATGCCTGGCGGGCGGCTGCGATTGCGGCCTCCGCGGCTTGTACCGTGCCCACCGGCGCACGGCCGATGATCTCTTCGGTCGCGGGATTGAGGACATCGTCACGGTCCGGCCCCGCGTCCGCCCAGCTGCCATCAATGTAAAGCTTGTCGAGCGTCGTGAAAGGAATGGTCATATCAAGCCTTTTGCTGGCGCAGGATCATGTCTGCGGCGTTCATCGCGATGGCCATGGCTGGCGCATTGGTATTGCCCGAGACGATGGTCGGCATGATCGAGGTGTCGACCACGCGCAGCCCGTCCACGCCTCGGACCTTCAGTTCGGGATCGACGACGGACGCGCTGTCGGCACCCATTCGGCAGGTGCCGCAAATGTGAAAGGACGTGCCCCCGAGCGCGATGGCATTGGCGAGCACGTCCTCGTCGCTTGCGATGCGATGACCCGGCTGCGTTTCTTCGGTGATCCAATGCTGGAGCGACGGCTGCTGACCGAGCCTGCGAAGCCAGCGGAACAGCGAGACCGCGCTCCGGCGGTCCACTTCGGCGGAGAAATGATTGGCGTCGATCAGCGGTCGCTCATCGGGATCGGGCGAGACGATGCGGATCTGACCCTGGCTTTCCGGGCGGGTGAAGTAGCCAAGGATGGTCATGCCGGGAAAGGGATCGATCGCGACAGCGCCTCTGGCATCGGTGTTGAAGCTGTAGAGCCCCACACCAATCTGGGCGTCGGCCTGATCGAGATCCGGCCGGGTCTTGATGAAGCCGCCGACCTCATGTGCGCTATGGGTGAGGGGACCCTTCGAGCGCAGACCATAATCCAGCGCCGAACGCAGCAGGCCGAGCCCCGTGAAGCGCTTGTTGAGGCTCTCGCCTTTCACCCGATACTGGATCGACAAATAGCGGTGTTCGCGCAGGTTTCTGCCGACATCGATCGAGTCGACAACCGGGCCGATACCAAGCCTTGCAAGCTCGGCAGCGTTTCCGATCCCTGAAAGCTGGAGGAGCTTCGGCGATTCGACGGCACCGGCCGAAAGGATGACCTCGCGGACCGCGGCGATATCGCGTTCGCCCTGCGCGTCGCGCAGCCTCACCCCCGTCGCGCGCCGATCCGTGAACAGGATCCGGAGCGCCTGCGTTTGCGGCGCGATGTATAGATTCGGACGATTTCGCACCGGGTCGAGGAAAGCGCGCGCGGCCGAAAAGCGCTTGCCGCGCCACGTCGTCGTCGTCTGATAACCCATGCCACCGTTTGCGACCGTTCCGACATCATTGACGTCGGCCGCGCGCGGCGTGCCCATCTGTTCGGCAGCGTCCAGCACCGCTTCGCACAAGGGATTGCCGGCTGGGTGGACCGAGATCCTCAGGGGGCCGCCCGCACCACGCCATTCGCCGGCGCCCAGTTCATGATCTTCGAGCGCGACGAAGTGCCGGCCCATGGTGTCCCAGCCCCAGCCGACGCAGCCAAGTTCGGCCCAATGGTCGTAGTCGGCAGGCGCACCGCGGACATAGACCATGCCGTTGATGGAACTCGATCCCCCGACTGCGCGTCCCTTGAGCCAGGTTTCCGCAGGCAGGTTTCCGGCGGGCCGGACCGGATAATCCCAGACATGGGGATTGCCGGGGGCGAGCAGCTTGCCAATGCCGCGAGGCATCCGGATGAGCGGGCTCGTGTCATCAGGGCCGGCCTCCACCAGGAGAACGGAGATATCGGGGTCTGCTGAAAGGCGGTTTGCCAGGACGCAGCCAGACGAGCCCGCGCCGACGATGATATAGTCGTAGCTATCGCGCATTCGTCTCTTTCCGCTCAACAGGTGAGTGCGCCGCCATCCATCACCAGCGTCTGGCCGGTCATGAAGGCGGAGGCGTCGGACGCAAGGAACAGGACCCCGGCGGCGATATCGTCGGGCGTGCCCTGGCGCCCGATCGGCGGCAGGAATGCGGCGACCTGTTCGGGCGGAAAATCAGGTCCGGTCGCAGTCAATTGTCCGGGCGTGGCGGTATTGCCCGGGCAGATGGCGTTTACACCGATGCCATCCTTTGCAACCTCAAGGGCAGTTGCGCGGGTGAGGCCGGCAACGCCCGCCTTCGAGGTCGAGTAAGCGAACAGGCTGGGTGCGGTCGCATGGAAGGCGCTGTTCGAGGCGGTATTGACGATCCGGCCCCTGGTGCCGTCCGCGCGCATGATGGCGACGGTCTCGCGTGTCGCGACAAACACGCCGCGCAGGTTGATCGCCATCACCCGATCCCAGAAATCCGTGCTCGTATCCTCGATGAAGTTGCGATCCTGGACGCCGGCATTGTTGACGAGGATATGGAGACCGCCGAGTTCGGCGCGGACGGAGCGGACGAGCGCGACCACCGAGGCCTCATTTGCCATGTCGACGGCCCAGGCCCTTGCGAGGGCGCCTTCGGACCGGATCGACGAGGCCACCCTCTCGGCAAGCGCGACATTGATGTCGGCGACCGCGACCGATGCTCCCATGCCTGCGAGATAACGGGCGATCGCTTCGCCCATCCCTTGCGCTGCCCCCGTCACGATCGCCACTCGCCCCGCCAGGCCATAGAGCTTCTGTAGGTCGACCAGCATCCCCGTCTCCTCTGCTTTGTAACGGCTTGGCGGCTACAGGGCGGGCGGTTCACCTGTCCGAGGACGGGTAGGACGCGACGGCAAAGCAGATATGTCCCTCCCGACCAGTAGGGAGCCGACGATGCCGGACGGGATTGCGATGGATGCGGATCAAATGCTCGCGACGTTCGATCTGTCGCCGGAATTGCGCCAGGGCGTACGTCCAGGGCTCGAGGCGGCATTGTCTGCGCTCGGAGCCGAACCTGATCTTGGCGACACGGGCCAGGTGCGGGCCATGGAGCAATTCGGTGACAATCTGCGGCGTTTGGCCCAGATCGAAGCCGATCGCCGCCGCCACCCGGAAATCGCCGCGGTCGCCATCGATCGGCCCGTTTTCATCCTCGGGCTCCCGCGCTGCGGGACGAGCCTCCTCCACGCGCTGATCGGATCCGACCCAGCGGTTCGCACGCCCCTTTCGTGGGAAGTCGCGATGCCTTCGCCGCCTCCCGATGCCGCGACGTTCGAACAGGATCCGCGGGCGCAGGCATTCGACGATTATGTCGCCGCGAACTTTTCAGGAAAGTGGGCGGATGTCCTGAAAGCCCACCCGATCGGCAGCCGCATACCGCAGGAGTGCGGCATGATCCTGGAAACCGCATTCCAGGGCCTCAATCCCGTGATGCTCTTCCGGCTGAGCGAGTATTATCGCTGGTACCTGCAGGCCGATACGCGGTTTGGTTATGAGGTGCACCGCATGTGGCTGCAGCATCTTGCGTGGCGCAATCCGCGCCGACGCTGGGTCCTCAAGGTGCAGGAACATGCCTATCACCTGCCCGAATTGCTTGCTGCCTATCCCGACGCCATGTTCGTCCAGCCGCATCGCGATCCGGTGACTGTGATGGCATCGATATCCCGACTGATCGAGGTGATCCGGAGCGTCAGCTTCGACCATCAGGATCGCGCGAAGCTCGGCCATGAGCTGCTTCACCTCTGGCATGACGGTCAGAAGCGGATGATGGCCTATCGCAAGGCCCACCCGGACCTGCCGATCCTCGACATGCGCTATCGCGACCTGGCCGCCGATCCTGTCGCGGCGGTGCGCGCGGTCTACGACTTTGCCGGAATCGAGTTCACCGGCGCGAGCGAGGAGGGTGTGCGCGCCTGGCTCGTGGCCAACCCGGCGGACAAGCATGGCCGTCACGTCTACTCGCTCGAGGATTACGGTCTCAACGAAGCGCAGGTGCGCGAGACCTATGCCGACTATATCGCCGCCTATGGCGAGTATCTGTAGTGACTGGCGTCCCATTGCCCGCCTGGACGGACTATCTCGATCGGCTGGCCGAAACCGGCGGGCTGCTAACGCTCCTCGAAAGAGCGGATGACCCGGCGCTTGTCCAGGAAGCGCACCGGCTGTTCTTCCTCAGCCTCTCTGCCGGCTATTTCACGGCCTTTGCTGACCCCGATCTGCCGGATTTCGTGCCGGCGGTCAGCACGGCCCATAATGCCAGCTCGACCAACCCCGATTTCATCTACGGTTCGGCTTCGATCGACGGGAAGGGCAGCTATCGCATCAGCGGCGTGCGGGGAGACGGCCTCTTCATCCTGCTCGACATGGTGGCCGGAGGGCTCGGCGTCATGGACAAGCTGGGGCCCTCGCTCGGAACGATCGACTTCGACACTCTGACATTGGAAGCCGACGGCGGGTTCGATCTCCTGCTGAGTGCCGAGCGCCCCGACGACTGGTCCGGCGACTGGCGGAGGCTCGACCCCTCGGTTCGCACCCTCGCGCTGCGTCAGGCGAGCTATGACTGGGGAGCCGGCCGCGATGGCCGGATCGCGATCGAGCGGATCGACAGGCCGCTGGCGCCACGTCGCCGCTCGCCGGAGGAGATTGCCGAACGGCTGCTCGCGCTGGCGGAATTTCCGAAGCGTTATGCCGGATTATGGCTCGGGTTCATGAAGCAGCAGCGCGACAAGGGTCTGTCGAACAGGCTCGAGCATGACGACTGGGCGGGGCGCGGCGGCGTCGAGGGCCAGCATTATTATCAGGGGCTGTTCCGACTGGAACCCGACCATGCGCTGATCCTGGAGACCGAGCTTCCCGAGCGCGTGCGTTACTGGAACGTCCAGCTTGCCGATCCGGTATGGAACACGATCGACTGGATGAACCGCCAGAGCAGTCTCAATGGAGGGCAGGCGCGTCTCGACGGAGACGGCAAGTTCCGCGCGGTCATAGCGCTCGAGGACCCCGGGGTGCCGAACTGGCTCGACCCGGGAGGCTGGAGCGAAGGGGCGATGATGGTGCGTTGGACGGAGGCCAGTTCCGGGCCGGAGCCGCAGCTGCGGTCGGTACGGCTCGGCGAACTACGCGAAGCCTTGCCACCGGAGACACCTACGGTTCTCCCGGAGGAAAGACAAAGGGCGTTGCGGCACAGGCGGCGTGGCGTTCAGCTGCGGCGGCGCTGGTAAAGGGAGCGAAATCTGATGGGCAAACTTCGTGTCGGCGTGATCGGCGCCAATCTGCAGGGTAGCTGGGGCGTTGGCGCCCACCTTCCGGCGCTCGCGGCGCTGGATGAGTTCGAGGTCTCGGCGGTCGCGACATCCCATATCGACACGGCACAGGCGACCGCGTCCCGGTTCGGCGTGCCTCATGCGTTTGGTGATCCCCGCGCGCTGGTCGAGCATCCGCAAGTCGACGTGGTTGCCGTCTGCGTGCGGGTTCCCGCGCATTTTGAACTCGTCACGATGGCGCTCGAGGCAGGAAAACATGTCTATTGCGAGTGGCCGCTGGGGCGTGACACCGACGAGGCCCGGTCCCTCCATGCGGCGGCGGAACAGGCCGGCGTCGTGCACATGGTTGGTCTCCAGGCGCGCAGCGCACCGGTGCTGAACCACGCGCGCGCGCTGATTTCGCGCGGCGAAATCGGGACAATCCGCAGCGCAGGCCTGACCCACTCGTGCGACTGGATTTCACATCCCTATCCGTCGATGACCTATTTGCAGGACCGATCGAGCGGTGCGCATTTCCTGAGCATTCCCGGCGGCCACAGCATCGACGCGCTGACATGGATGCTCGGTGATTTCCAGACGCTCTCGGGTGTGGTGAAAACGGCCCGCCGCGAGGTGGCCGTGCTCGGTACAAACGAGGTAATAGAGCGCAGTTCGGCTGACCAGGTGGCTGTGACCGGCGAACTTGAGGGCGGGGCGGTCGCGACAATCCGCCTGTCGGGCGCGCCGTCGCCGGGCACCGGGGTACGGCTTGAGATCAACGGCGACGATGGTGACCTCGTGGTCGTGGCAGCGCCCGGCAGTCGCGGCATCCAGATGTCCGACCTGACGCTTTATCGAACGCGGGGCATGGGCGAACTGGAGCCTGTCGAGATTCCCGACGCCGCCTATCGGGTACCTGGGTCGCTGCGCGAATATCCACCGCTCAATGTCGGTGAGGCCTATCTCCGCATGGCCGATGCCATCGCGGGCAAGGAGGCGGCAAGACCGGACTTTGGTGACGCGGTCAAACTGCACGAGCTGCTCGACCGGATCGAGCAGGCGGCACGTACCGGCAAGCGGCTATGACGATCGACATACTGACGACCGGCCTCGCTTTTCCCGAAGGACCGGTGGTCCTGGCCGATGGCGATCTCCTCGTCGTCGAGGTTCTCGGCGGACGGCTGACGCGCATTGCAGCCGACGGCACCGCAAGGACCGTCGCAGAGCTCGGTGGTGGACCCAATGGAGCGGCGATTGGTCCCGATGGGCGCTGTTATGTCTGCAACAATGGCGGATTTGCGCCGTCCGCCAGTCCCGATCTGCTCATTCCCAGGGAAGCGCCCTTCGATACACCGCCCGGGTCGATCCAGGTCGTCGATCTTGCAAGCGGAGCGTGGGAGACGCTCTACGCCTCAAGCGAGGCGGCACCCTTCTGGGCACCCAACGACCTGGTCTTCGATGACGCCGGCGGATTCTGGTTCAGCGATCACGGGCGCGATCGCGGTCGTATGCGGCAGAAGGGCGGGGTCTATTACGCCATGGCCGACGGGAGCGCGATCAGGGAAGTGATCTTCCCCATCGACAGCGCCAATGGTGTCGGTCTCTCGCCCGACGGCGCGACGCTCTATGTCGCCGATACGCTCAGCGGCCAGCTCTGGCGATTTCCGTTGTCGGCACCCGGCGTGGTCTCGGACGCGGGCAGCATCGTCGGTCGCGTCGGACCCGGACAGTTCCTCGACAGCCTGGCGGTCGAGCAATCGGGACGGATCTGCGTCGCTTCGCCGGGCCATGGCGCAATCCTGATCTTTTCTCCGGACGGCGGGATAGCTGATGTCGTCCCTATGCCCGACTTCCTGACCACCAATATCTGCTTCGGGGGCGCTGACTTCAGGAAGGCCTATGTGACACTCGGTAGCAGCGGCCGGCTGGCGACGATGGACTGGCCCCGGCCAGGCCTGCCTCTCGCTTGTGCCGTCCGGAGCCCCGCCGCTGCGGAAATGCAGCGCTCGTCTGCCGCGAAATCCGACCCGCACGACCTCCTTCCCACTCGAACTGAAGCAGATAGATGAGACGGATATTCTTGTTCGGAGCGATCATCGTCGTTTCGGCGTGCCATTCTGCCCAAAAGGCTGCGGAACATGTCGTTTCGCAGGATCTGCCGGATCCGGGCTCGGCTCGGTTCCGGAACTTTCATATCAACAATGAGGGCGTGGTCTGCGGCGAGGTGAATGGCAAGGACCGGAAGGGCGCGTATTCGGGCTTCCGGAAATTCGTCTATTACAGTCATACCGGCAATCACCATCTCGAGCCGGAGGACATCAGCGCGCAGTTTGAGGACGCGATGTCGGTGTGCCGAGCATCCTACGGCACTGGCGTCGTCGTCGACGCGTGCCAGGAGGCCGAAAAGCTGGCACCCGCTCAAAGGATCCTCACCGAATTCCGGGATCGCTACACTATAGATTGCCGATAGGGGATTCCGACGTTCGGAAGCTGCACCCGCCCGAGGTTTGCGGGCGGCGACCTTCCCCCACGCTTGACGGGATATCGCCCTGACGGCCCCGTCGACTGGGTTCAGCGGCTCCGTTCCTTCGGCAGTGCATATGCGATCAGCGTATCGCTGCTCCCCGATAGCATGGCGCCGTGACCGCCCGCGGCGATGACCACGAACTGACGGTTGCTGCGCGGCGACCAGTAGGTCGCCGGCGTGGCCTGGCCGCCCGCGGGCAGGCGGGCCCTCCAGAGTTCATCGCCTGTCTCACTGCTGTAGGCGCGCAGCATATGTTCCTGCGTCGCACCGATGAAGAACAGCCCGCTCGCAGTCGCAACCGAGCCGCCGATATTGGGCACACCCATCGGTATCGGCAGGAAGGTTGGCAGCGCAAGCGGACCGCTGTCGCGGGACGTGCCGAACCGGTGCGACCAGACTAGCTTGCCGCTCCTGAGATCAACGGCGCTCACCATCCCGTAGGGCGGCTGCTGGCAGGGAATTGCGAGCGGCGACAGGAATGGAGTGATGTGCGCCGCATAGGGGACGCCCTTTTGCGCGACAGGGCCGCCGACATCGCTCATGTGCGCCGCCGTCATCGGCTTCACGCCCTGGCGATCCGCCTCGGCCCTCGGAATCAGGCGGTTATAGTTGGCGACCTGGTTGTTGTTGACGATCATCAGGTGGCGTTTCTTGTCGATCGACACGCCGCCCCAGTCGATACCGCCGAGATAGCCCGGCCAGGTGATCGTCGGACGAGCGGTGCCGAGGGGCGTCATCGTCCCGTCGAACCGGGCCTGGCGAAACCGGATACGGCACATTGCCTGATCGATCGGCGTCAGGCCCCACATACGTTTTTCGGTCGGCGGCGGGCCTCCGAACGACGGCATTCCGCTGGAGAAAGGCTGGGTCAGGGCCGCGCGTTCCTCAGGAACTGCGCCCTGGGGCGCGGGACGCTCCTCGACGCGCGAAATCGGCTCTCCGGTGCGACGGTCGAGGAAGAAGATCTCGCCTCGCTTGGTCGGCTGCAACAGCCCCTTCACGCCACCGGGCAGATCGACGAGAGATGGCTGGGCCGGGACGTCATAATCCCACAGATCATGGTGCGTCGTCTGGAAGGACCAGCGGACGGCACCGCTCTCGGCGTCGAGCGCGACCACCGAGCTTGCGAAGCGATCGTCATTGGCCGTGCGATGGGCACCAAAATAGTCGGGCGTGGCATTGCCGGTGGGGACATAGACGAGGCCGAGATCGTCGTCGCCGCTCATCGGTGCCCAGCTGTTGGGCGTTCCACGGGTGAAGCTCTCGCCCGCGCCGGGCATCGCGTGGAAATCCGGCCTGCCGATATCGAAGGCCCAGGAGAAAGCGCCGGTGACCGCATCGAAGGCGCGGATCACGCCTGACGGTTCACCGACATGCTGGCCATCCGTGACCCAGCCTCCGAGGACGAGCCGCCCGCGCACAAGAGCTGGCGGTGATGTCACGAAATAATAGCCCTTTTCCACATCACCCATGCCGGTGAGGAGGTTGACTTCACCGGTCGTTCCGAAGCCTGGGCACAACCGGCCGGTGGCGGCATCGAGCGCGATCAGGCGGGCATCGACCGTGGCGGTATAGATGCGCTCGGCGCACGGCCCTGTCGCCTCCGGCACCCGATAATAAGTAACGCCGCGACAGGTGAGGCCGTAAATCCCCTTGGGATCGACGCGCGGGCGATGGCGCCATATTTCCCGTCCGGTTTCGGCGTCGAGCGCGATGACGTCGTTGTACCCGGTACACAGATAGAGACGCTCGCCGATCTTGATCGGTGTCGCCTGAAAGGATGCCCGCGCGCCTTCCGGCATGGGGCCGGTATGATAAGTCCAGACGGGCTTTAGCCCGCCGACGTTGGCGGGCGTGATCTGGCCAAGCGGCGAGAAGCGCGATCCCCCCTGATCATTGCCATAATGCCGCCAGTCTCCCTCCGCCGGATTTGCCGGAATGGCGGCTGCGACCGGGCCCGTCGTCGTCGGTAAACGGTCGAACCAGAATGGCGCGCCGATGGCCAGAACTGTCGCCAGCCCCAATCCCGGCCAGAGCATTAGCGCGCCGGGTAGCGGTTGCAACCGGCCCATGCCGCGGCGGAACCAGGGCGTGATCATCCAGAGACCGATCAACGACGGCATGACGAGGCGGGGCGCGAGCGCCCACCCGTCCAGTCCCGATTCCCATACGGCCCAGCACAATGTCGCAGCGAGGAATGCGGTGTAGAACCATACCCCGTGCCAGCTGCGGCGAAGGATCAGCAATGCCGTCAGCAGGTAGGCGATTCCCGCGAGTGCATAATAAGGCGAGCCGCCGAGGCCGACCAGCGTGGTGCCGAGCCACAACAGGCTTAGGCCGGTCGCGAGCAGGAACAGGCCGAAGAGGTAGAGCATGATGGTCATCGAACGGCCTTAGGGAACGAGGACGCTGGGGCCTCCGAAGAGCAGTCGGCCGAGGATTGCGGGACCGATATTCACGGCAAACATCGTAACCTGGAACAGGAGAATGAAGGCACCAGCCCGCGCGGCCTCGCGGCGCCACCCCGGGCCGACCCGATCGACGCCGAGCCGCCGCTCATGCCACCGCAATCCGTCCGCATCCCGGGGGACGAGCAGTGCAACGAGGCCGGCCGCCCACAATCCGAGGAGAGCGGGGAAGATCAGGGGCAATTGGCCCTTTTCGGAGACGATGGCGGGCCCGACGACTGTGTCATAAGTCCACCAGCCGTTGGCGACCGAACTGCCCTCGGCATAAAGCTGGTAGGCCAGGAAAAGCGGGAAGGCGATGGCGAAGGCGAAAATTGTCGTCGATATGCTGGGAAACTTGCGCCCGAGCCAGCCGACCAACGTCACGAGCAGCGGGATTGTCGCAGCGAACCACCAGCCCCATGAGAATGGAATGAAGAGCGGCTTGACCGGCGTGGTATAGGCCATCTCGCCCCAGAATGGCAGGCGGTCGAACGCCGGGTTCCAGGCGACATAGGCGCCCCAGTCGCCGAAAAATTCCTGCCAGAAGCTCGTCGTGGCCCCGATGAGCGTGAGCAGGACGAGCGAGAAACGCCGCCCGCGAAGGGCCCAGAGAAGGCTCCCTGCCAGCAGGATCGACCAGAACCATATGCTTCCCGTTTCCATGACCCATGGATTGACGGGTTCGCCCATCGTGCCTTGCATTGTCGTCTCCCCCAAATGAAACTCAGCGCACTTCGTCCACCAGTCCTGCAGTGTCGTGATCGACATAGGCCGTGGTCAGGCGCAGATGATTGATCACGTTGATTTCCCAGCCGTAATTGACGATCGGCGTGGTCAGCCAGCCGATATAGACGCCCCACACCAGGGCACGGCGGAATTCGCGGAACATGTCCTCGAAGGAAGGCGGGCTGCTCACGCCCGCCGCCGCGAGCCTGTCGAGATAATGTTCCAGCAAGGCGCGCTCATGCCGACGCCTTTCGGCGATCGGGAGCGCGGTCGTGATCAGATAGCTCACGTCGTGCATGGGATGGCCGCGGACCATCAACTGCCAGTCGAGCAAGCCACCCCGGTCGCCTGGAAGCAGATAGGTATTGCCGAGATGCGTGTCGCCATGGAGCAACGTCTGCGACAGGTTTGCCTGGTGCCGCTGCACGGCCTGCACGCCCGCGAGCAGTTGATCGCCCGTCGTGCCGAGCATGCCGACCAGTTCCGACTTGAAGCGCTGGCTGTCGATTTCGTGCTGGATATAGGCTGGCGCGAGATTGTTCATCAGGTCGGCGACACCGCCCTCGAGATGAGTTTCCACCCATGCGAGATCCGATGAAAAGCGCGGGCTGTTCCAATAGCGGGCGTGGAGGATTGCAAGCGTGTCCAGCAGTCCGCGCAATTGCGCAATCGAGATCGGTTGCAGAACATTTGGAAATGTTGCGCCGCGCGCCGTCAGATCTTCCAGCACCAGCCCGAGACGATGGCTGACCGGATTATAATGAGCAGCGAGGGCTGCGGGGGCCTCGATGGTCAGTTCCCGCCGCAACCGGCCGTAGAATGCAACTTCATTCCGGTAGAAGGGGCCCATGATGTCGTCGACGCCACGCGCGAGCTTGACGACGATCCGACGCGGCAGATTTTCCGGCGCGCGGGGCAGATAGTCGACTTCGACTATCGCCCGCCCCGCCGTCGATACCATCTCGTCGCCATAGGTCTTGGCAGCGGCAAGCCGGACGGCGGCGACGCGCGCGGGCTGGCCCGTCCAGCTGAAGAGCCTGTTGAGATAATCCGGCGTGATTCCCTCGCCGGTCACGGGATGGTCCATCACCATCTGGCCGGGCTCAGCGGGTCAGGTCCTTCACCCAGTCGGGCACATTCTCCGAATAGCAGGGCTGTTCGTAGAGCCGTGAGATGCGCCAGCCCTGCGCGGTACGGACATAATCATGATGATACCAGAGGCCGAACACCATCACGCGTTCGGTTCCGTCCTCGTCCAGCACCATAGGATTGTAGACCGCAGTCCGCGTGGTCGCCGTGTCGCCGTCGATCCGGTATTGCGTCGTCGAGACGGCGTGCTGGAACGCCCGCACTGCCCCAAGGCTCTCGGTGAGGAAGGCCTTGATCTCCGGCAGCCCGCCCTTGACCCCGACCATCTCCGAATAATCGATCACGGCCTCGGGGGTGAAGATCGCATCCAGTGCGTCGAAGGCGCGATTGTCCACCGCGTAGCAATAGTCGACAATCAGGTCCTGGATTTCGAACCGATCGGACATTTCCTGCAGCGTCAATGCCATCTTGTGGTTTCCTCGCCTCTTCTTATGCCTCCTTCCTGCAGCGTCTCGAGCAAGGCCGGGCCTTTCCAAAGGTAGGTGCCGGGCATGCGAGGGATGATGAAAAGGAAAGCGACCGGCCGGTAACCCCCGGGCCGTCACCACCTTCAAGTAACCGGGAAGCCGCTGCGTTCGGACCCGATCCTAAGGAGATTATGATGGGAGGCCTTCCCGCTTTCACTGAAGCCGATTTCGTCCTGTCAAAGGAGAAGCGCGCTGAAATCACGGCCGGACTGACGCCGGTGCAGGCCAAGATGGTCGAGCATTGGATGGACCTGCACGAGGTCATCAACCGCGGCGATTGGGACGGCATGGATGCCTTCTTCAACACCGACACGATGACCTATGACAATCCGAACCGTCCGGACCTTGGCACCTATCACGTCTGGAAGACCTCGCCGCAGGGCCTGCTCAAGACCTTCCCGCCCAGCGTCTATCGTACGCTCAAGGCCTGGGGCCGCGGCGACGACGAGATCTGCGTTCTCTGCCATCACCATGGCAAGCATACCGGTGGCCCCTATATGGGTATCCAGCCGACGGGCAACGATCTCAATGTCGTCTGGTTTTCGTGGCTCAAGTTCCGCAACGGCAAGATCGATCACATTTATTCGATCTCCGACGTCTACTCGATGCTGATCGACGTCGGCGTCATCGAGGCGCCGCAGCCGGTCGATCCCTACAAATGATCGAGGATGCGGGATGGGGCCAGGCCCCGTCCTGCACCGCCGCGGGTCGAAGCGGACGGAAGAAGGGCTGTACCGGGGGGGCAGCCCTTCTTTTTGTCAGAGGCTGAAACCGCCGTCGACGATGATCGTCTGACCGGTGATGTAGCGCGCCTTCCCCGATGCAAGGAAGGCGACTGCGTCGGCAATGTCGCCGCCCTCGCCGAAGCGCTGGAGCGCAATCCGCTTGCGCTGCGTCTCCCAGATTTCGGGCGAATAAAGATCCTTCAGGAAAGCCGCGCCCAGGCCTGCATCAATGATGCCGGGGGCTACCATGTTGGCGCGGATATTGTAGCGGCCCTCTTCCTTGGCGATCGCACGTCCGAGCACCTCGATCGCGGCCTTGGGAACCGCCGAGAGGGCATCGCCCGGAGGGAAGCAATAGGTCGCGACCGAGACCACGGCGACGAAATTACCATGGCCCTGACGACGGAACAGGGGGAGGGTGGCACTGACAATGCGGGTGAAACCGATGAGTTCGGTCTCGATCACCTCGCGCCAGTCGGGCTCGGTGATCTTGCTGACGAAGGGCTGAGCGATCTCGACACCGCTTGCAAAGACGAGCGTGCCAATCTCGCCGAAATGCGATGCGGCCTGCGCGATGGCGGCGGACACGCAGGCCTGGTCTGCCAGGTCGCAATGAACAGGCAGGGCGCCTGGCCCGATATCCGCGGCGAGAGCATCCGCTTTCGCTCGACCGGACCGATAACCGATGGCAACGCCGGTCCACTCGCTGGCCAAAGTGCGGCAGATCGCGGCGCCCAGCCCACCGGACCCGCCAACCACGAAGGCGCTGCCTCGGTTCATGCGGTCACCGGCGGGTAGCGCGACAAATAGGTGAGCAGCGTCTCGGCGAACGCGTCGTTGCGGTCGCCGGTGAACATGTGGCCCACGCCATGCGCCTCGACGACCTCGAGTTGAGGTGTGAAGCGGCGGAACGCGGCGACGCTTGCGGGCGTGACGATATTGCTGAGTTCGGCCTTCACGAGCACAACCGGGGTCGTGATGCGCTTCGCCGCATCGATCAGTGCCTCGCCTTCAGAGGGAGGGTGGAGAAATTCGGCGGCCGTGGTCTTCGGGTCCCATCGCCAGAACCAGCGTTCGTCCTGCCGGCGCATGGCCTTGGCCAGTCCGGATACATTTTGCGCCCTTGGCTGGCCAAGATGATGGTGGAGGGCATCGGCGGCCTCGTCGAGCGACGCGAACCCCGCTTCGCTTGCACGGAAAAAACCCCTTATGTCGTCGACGCCTTCATCATCTATCATCGGCGCGACGTCGGCCAGCATGGTGAGGGTCACCCGGTCGGGATGGCGTGACCCTCCTACCAGCGCCGATTGGCCGCCACGCGATGCGCCGACCAGGGTGACGGGCCGGTCGAAATAGGCAAGCAGTGCCTCGACGTCGCGGCCAAAGGCCTCGAGCAGATAGTCGCCATCAGGCGCCCACATGCTTTCGCCATGGCCGCGAAGATCGATCGTCACGCCATAATAGCCGGCATGGCCGACCTTGCGGGCCGAGCCGGTCCACGAACGGCGACTCTGGCCGCCGCCATGGAAGAACAGCACGGGAGGTGCCGCGGGATCGCCGAAGGCGTCCGCGGCAAGCTCCAGTCCGTCGCCCGGTAGGGTCAGCCTTTTCGCTGTCATTTGCCGGGCTACACCGCTTATTCGGCCGCGGCGGAAGCGGGGCCCTGATAGGCGAACTTGCCCGGTGCGTGATGCCACTTGCCGTCGTCATGGCTCTCATAAGGCGAGGCGACTTCGATCAGGCAGCCATGCGTGCTCTTGGCGCCGACCCAGCTCCACTTTTGCCAGGTCATATCGGGATCATTGTAGGTCTGGCCGTCGCCGGGCAGATGCAAGCCTTCGGCCTTCAGTTTCTCCATCGCGGCCGGCACATCGTCGGTCGTGAAGCAGAGATGATGGACGTGCTCGCCCACCTTTTCGAGGCGATCGCCCATCGGCGTGCCGGGAGCGGGCTGGATGAACTGGATCTCGGTCGAATGCTCATTGACGAAGGTCGCCCACTTCATGCCGGCATCGGAACCGCTCGAGAATTCGTCGTAGCGCACGATCGGCTTTTCGAGCGAGGCGGGGTCGAGGACCTTGAGGATCTTGGTCCAGTCCTCGATCGCCTTGTCGAGATCCCGAACCACCATGCAGACATGGGCGAATGGACCGCTGGGCATTTACTCTCTCCTTCGAATTCAGATTGCGATAGTGGCGGTGCCGGAATTGACCGGGCCCCGGCCGTCGGCGGCCAGGGTGAACTCACAGGCGACACGACCGTCTTCCACCGCCGTGATCGTCCCGCTCGCGACGACCCGGTCGCCACCGAAAACATTGTCCAGAAAGCGTGAGTCCATGCTTTCGATCCTGCCGCCGGGAAAGGCGGCCGCGAGCATGTTCATCATATAAGCGACGTTGATCGGACCCTGGTTGATCACCCGGTCTCCGAGGCCCTTGGCTTTGACGACCTCGACATCGAGATGGATCGGGTTGGGATCGGCGAGGAACACCGCCCAGGCCTTCATGGCCTCAGGGCTGACGCTTTCGATAACGAACGGCGGTAGGGCGTCTCCGACGGCGTAGCGCATCATGCGAGCTCCTTTCGCGGCAGCACCCAGACATTGTCGGTTTCGAGCACCTTCGCGCCATCGAGCGTGTGAAGGCGCAGGCGATAGGTCAGCACGTCCATCACACCGAGCTTGCGGCTGCGCTTGCGGACGAGCGACAGGATCTCACCGGTCACCTTGTAGCTTTCGCCGACCTTGAGCGGTGCGTCGAACCTGACGCCGCTGGAGCCCATCATCGGGCCTTCCTCGACATCGAACTCGCACGTGTCGCAGACACCCGCGACCGTCTTGCCCATCGCGACCTGCGTGGCGATGTAATAATAGATCGGATGTGCGCTGCCGTCGGCGGCCGGTTCGACACCCGTCGAGCGACACAAGGCTGCATTCTCCTCGGCCGAGATCGTGAACACCTTGGTGCCGTCGAGCGACGTGCCGGCAACATCGGGGGCGGGCGGGAGCGTGTCGGTATCAGTCATGGGACAAGACCAGTTCAATAGGATCGCGGCAAGCCGAGGCTCTCGGCGATGCTGTTGCGGACCATTTCGTTCGTGATCGGGGTCATCCGGAGAATGCGGTGATCGCGCCAGTAGCGCTGCATGTCGGTCTCGGCCGAATAGCCCATTCCGCCCATGATCTGGATACCAAGGTCGGCGGCCTTCACCGCATTTTCGGTGGCGACCATCTTGAGCATGTTCGCCTCGACGCCGCAATTCATTCCCTGCGCCTGCATCCAGGCGACATTGTAGAGGAGCAGCTCGGTCGTCTTCTGCCAGGTGGCGATGTCGGCGACATAATGCTGGAGAACCTGGAAGCGACCGATGATCCCACCGAAGGCCTTGCGCTGAAGCATATATTCGACGGCGTCCTCGAGAACGCCATCAATTGCGCCGAGGCACTGGGCACCGACCATGATCCGCTCATTGTTGAGCGTCGGGAGCATCATGTACCAGGCCTTGCCGGGCTCGCCGAGGACGTCCTCGTCGGGAACGAACACATCCTCGTAGAGAACCTCGCAGGATCCCATCGCGCGCATGCCGAGCTTGGGAAGGAGCGAGGCCTTCACGCCCGGCGACTTGCCGTCGACGAAGAAGAGCGTGAGCCCCTGATGCCGCTTCTCGACATCCTTGTCGGTCCGCGCGAGCACCAGCAACCGGTCTGCGACCTTGGCGGCGGTGGTCCACATCTTGGCGCCATTGAGCTTCCAGCCGCCATCGACCTTCACGGCATGAGTCTTCATCGCGCCGAGCACGTCGGTCCCGCCATCGGGTTCGGTCATGCTGATAGAGACCCGCAGCTTGCCTTCGGCCATCGGGCGCAGCCAGCGCTCTTTCTGCTCGGGAGTTCCATAGAGGCCGATCGACTTGGCACCGGCAAAGGATGTCAGGCCCCAGACCCAGAGGAGTCCGCCCGCGGTCCGGGCGAGCTCGCGCGCGAAGATCATCTGCATGACAATATCGCCGCCGAGGCCGCCATCCTCCTCGTCGATTCCGATGCCGAAAAAGCCCTGTTCGGCGAGCTTGTTCCAGAGCTCGATCGGGTAGTTTTCCTCATCAGCCTCGAGCTGGCGCATCCAGTCCTTCGGACATTCGGCATCGACCCAGCGGCGCACCGTGTCGCGAAAGGCCAGCTGTTCTTCGGTCAGCGAGAAATCCATGATGGTCCTGCGTTCTGCTATTGTGACCAGAGCCTCCCAGACTTCGCCTTCCTCGCAACCTATCGAACTATAGGCTGCTAGATGGCGAGGCCGCCCTCGACCGGCAGAACCGAGCCGGTGACATAGGCGCCGGCCGGCGATGCGAGGTAGATTGCCGCTGCGGCCACATCTTCGGGCGCACCCACGCGGCGGCGCGGCACCATCGACACGACCATCTGCCGCATTTCCTCGGAATGGATCACCGTCATCTCCGACTCGAAAAAGCCCGGCGCAATGGCGTTGACCGTGATGTTATCGGGTCCGAGTTTCTTGGCCAGAGACTTCACCATCCAGTGGATCGCGCCCTTGGACGCCTGATAGGCGTAGACTTCGCGGGGACCGATCTTGAGCGCTCCGACCGAGCCGATGTTGATGACGCTGGCGGGACGTTCGGGCGTGGCACCGGCGCGCAGCAGCGGCAGGAACTTCTGCATCGCGAAGAAGGGCGTCTTGAGGTTGAGATCGATGACCTGATCCCAACCTTCTTCGGGATAGTCGTCGAGAGGTGCGTCGACCAGCGTGCCGGCATTGTTGACGAGGATGTGGAGCGCACGTTCGCGCGAGGTGATTTCGGCAGCGATCGCCTTGATGCCATCCATGGTGGACAGGTCGGCAACGAGTCCGACCACGGTTCCACCCGTTTCGGCAGCAATTTCCTCGGCCGCCTTCAGCAATTTGGCTTCGGTGCGCGCACAGATATAGACCTTGGCGCCAGCCGCAGCGAGGCCGGTGGCAATGTGGCGGCCGATGCCACTCGTCGCACCCGTGACCAGGGCGACGCGGTCGCGGACGGAAAAGAGCTCGGCGACATTCATTGCCTGGAATCCGTGATCTTGAGGATGAGTTCGACCGTGCCCTCTGGGTCGCCGACCAGCAGTGCATGGTCGCCCGGATGATTGTGGACCGTCCAGCCGAGCGCGCGGGCGCGGTCATGCATGGCGGTCATCACCGTATGTTCGGCCGCGATATAGTCGACGGGCCGCTTGATCGTCTCGGCGCCGACCGGAATGGCGCAGGCGGTAACGCGCATCGGCTGGTCGGAGAGATTGTCGAGCAACCATTTTTCCCGGTCCGGGTCCATCATGTGAGGATGATCCTTGGCCGCGGCCCGTTGCATGGCATCGACACCGGATCCGATCGGGCCTTCGCCCCGGTCAAGCATGTCGTCGAGAGCGACGACCTGATCCTCGGGCATATAGCCCATAAGCGACGCAATGCGCTCGCCTGAATGCGGCACGATCGCGTCGAGATAGACGATGCTGGCGATCCGGTCGCCGGCCTGGGCCAGAACGCCGGGCACAACCGTCCCGGCATAGCTGTGCGCGACAAGAACGGCGTCCTTGATGTCCTCATATTGAAGGACGTTGACGATATCGGTGACATTGGTCGCATTACCGACGCCCCGGCCGATCAGATGGGCGCGCTCGCCAAAGCCGGTGAAGGTGGGCGTCACGACGCGATGTCCCTTCGCTTCCAGGAGCTCGCGGACATATTTCCAGGTCCAGCCGCCCATGCCGCCGCCGTGCAGAAGTACGAAGGTCGTCACGCGGCGCTCTCCTTGGGTTCGCAATTCTCGATGAATTCCGGTGCCGGGTCAGGACCCCACAGGAACATGCTGTCCTCAGGGGGGTGGTCGCTGGCAGTCCAATCGCAATCGGCAGGAATATAGTCGATGTCTGCCGAATATTCGCAGTAGCTGCCCCAGGGGTCGCGAACATAATAGAAATAGTTGGCACCAAGCACGTGCTGGCCGAGGCCCCAGCCGCGCGCATAGCCGGCACGCGCCATCGTTGCGCCGCCCAGTCCGACTTCGGTGACCGAGCCGACATCCCAGCTGGCATGATGCATCCCGCGACGGTCGGACAACACGAGTGCCAGCAGGTGATGATCGCTGCCATGGACGCCGTGCAGGAAGGCGACCGCGGGCCCGCCACGGTCAGACAGCCGAAGCCCGAGCGTCCGCTCATAATATTCGATCGCGGCGCCCACATCCGTGGTGAAGATGGCGAAGTGGGACAGGCGGCGAGGGTAAACCCGGGGTGCCTTCGAATTGGGGATCGCGCCCGACTGGCCAGGAGGCGAGCTCACAAATCCGAAGCGGCTCTTTTCGTCGGGCGAGACCTTGTCGGCGACGCGAACATTGATCGGCAGACCGTCAAAACCCTCGAACCACAGGCCATCGGCATCGGTGTCGCCGGGCGGATCGATGAAGCGGACGCCCTGGGTCTCGAGGTGTGAACGAAAGGCGTCAGCCTCATCGGCGAAGATTCCGAAGCTGAGATATTCGAGGCGCTTGGGGCCGGGTGCCTGGCTGATCACGGCCCAGCGATGCGTCCCGTCCTTCGCGAACAGCTCGATGTTCTGCCCGCGATCCCGGACGTCTAGCCCGAACAACGAGTAGAATTTCCGCGCTTCCTCGATGTCGGGGACATGGATCGCGAAATGGTCGATCGAATGGACACCGAGGATGTTGGGCCTGCGCCCGCACGTGCCGGTCATCTTCACCTCCTCCAAGTCCGATGCGGCCCGCCGTTCCGGGCCGCCTCCGTTCAGGCCGCCTTGATCGGATTGCGCAGCAGCCCCACGCGCTCGATCTCGACCTCGCAGACATCGCCGTCCTTCATGAACAGCTGCGGCTTGCGCGCGACGCCAACGCCCGATGGCGTGCCCATGACGAGCACGTCGCCAGGTTCGAGCGTCAGGAAGGTCGAGAGGAGGGCGATCGTCGTCGCCACGTCAAACACCATGTCGGTCGTCGTGGCGCTCTGGACAGTCTGGCCGTTCAGCCTGGTCTCGATCTTGAGGCCAGCGGCGCCCGCCGGAAGCTCGTCGGCCGTCACAATCCACGGGCCGAAGGCGCCCGTGTCGTCGAAATTCTTGCCGGCCGTCCACTGCGGCGTCTTGAGCTGATAGTCGCGGATCGAGCCATCATTGAACACCGAATAGGCGACAACATGGCTAAGCGCCTCGTCCTTGGCGATGTCCTTGCCGCCGGAGCCGAGGATTGCGACCAGTTCGCCCTCATAATCGAGCTGGTCTGACACGGGCGGCTTGATGATCGGGGCGCCATGGCCGATCAGGCTGGAATTGAACCGGCCAAAAAGCGTCGGGAACTCCGGCACGGCGAGGCCGCTCTCGGCCGCATGGTCGTTATAGTTGAGACCAAGGCAGATCACCTTGGGCGCGCGAACGAGCGGCGGAAGGAAGGTAAGCGCGGCTTCGTTCACGACCTCGCCCCGCGCGAGGACGGCCTGTCCGGCCTCGGCCAGTGCGGATGCGCCGCGCGCGACGATCGCGTCGAGATCGCTGAGTGCCGGTTCGCCGAAGACGACCTTGATCTCATCGCCGCTCTGCACGGCCAGGCCGACGGTGCCATCCCGAGAAACTTTGCCCAAGCGCATTTCAATGTCTCCTGTTTGTCGCCTCGACCTGCGCAAGCACGCGCCTGCGGTCAAGTGAAATATATTTCGATATGCAGAATCGATTATAAGGGTCGTTGCAGGTTTTGGACGATTGGGTAGAATTTCGACGATGAATCGAAAAATCAGCCTCACCGAGCGCGCCTATCAGCGTCTGCGCGACGATCTCCTCACCTGCCGCCTGGCGCCGGGCGATCGTATCAACATCAAGGAAGTGGCCGATGATCTTGGCTTCAGCCTCGGTGCGGTTCGGGAGGCCCTGGCTCGACTCACTTCGGAAGGTTTCGTCTCGACCGATGACAGTCGCGGCTTCCGTGCCACGCCGATCTCGATCGCAGACATGATCGACCTCATCGGCGTGCGCAGCCAGATCGAGGGGCAATGCCTGCGGCGGGCGATCGAGAAAGGCGGCCTCGACTGGGAGTCGGCAATCGTCAGTGCCGCTCATCGTCTGGCCCGTACCCCCGTTTATGCGGAAGTCGACGCAAAGCGATTGAACGATGATTATGCCGTCGCCCATTCGGCCTTCCACCAGGCGCTCGTCGCGGCGTGCGACAGCATCTGGCTGCGGCGCATGCGTGACTGGCTTTATGCCCAGTCCGAGCGCTACCGGTACCTGACGGTGCCGCTCGCGCGGGTCCAGCGTGACGTGACGCGGGAACATGACGAACTCGTGAAGGCTGTTCTCGCGCGCGATGCGGACCGAGCGGTGGCGCTGCTCGAGGAGCATCTCATGGCGACCGCCCGGATCCTGATCGACCGGGAAGGTGGGAGCAGTGACGCGGTGCCGGCACCGCAGCAGGCCGGCCTGCGCGCGCTTGGGGCGGGCGGGCTGGACTGAAGCATTCATCGGCTGGCCTGTTGCCCGGTGCCGCCACCGCTTGCCGGCATCAACATGTTGCTCATCCCGCCATCGACCAGAACGTCGATGCCGCTGACATGGCTCGCCGCGGGCGAGATCAGGAACAGGATGGCGTTGGCGACGTCCTCGGCCATGCCGAGCTTCCTAAGCGGAATGCTCGCCTCGCGCTGGTCGCGCCGCGCCGGGTCCGCATAGCCGGCAGCGGTCATCGGCGTGTAGGTCGGGCCGGGTGACACCGTGTTGCAGCGAATCCCGTCCGGCCCCCATTCGATGCACATCTGTCGGACCATCATCAGGAGCGCGGCCTTGCTCGCCGAATAGAATCCGAGCGCCGGCGTCGGCTGGGTCGCCGACATCGACGCGGTAGCGACATAGGTGCCCCTGCTGGCTTTCAGATGGGGATAAGCGGCCTTGGCAAGGAGCCAGCTCGCGCGCGTGTTGATGGCGAAAATTCGGTCGAAATCCGCAAGCTCGAGCTCGGCCAGCGCGCCGCCCATGATGATTCCGGCATTGCTGATCACCGCGTCGATCCCGCCCATATGGCCAATGGCTGCATCGATGATGCGCTCTCCGCAATCGGGCTCGGCAAGGTCGGCAACCCTGGCTGCCGCCCTGGGGCCGATCTGGCGCGCGACCACGTCCAGATTGGCGGCGTCGCGGTCGGCAAGGAGCAGTTGATGGTCGCCCGGCAAGGCCGCTCCTGCGGCCAGAAGCTCGGCGCAGGCGCGTCCAATGCCGCTCGCAGCCCCGGTGATCACGACACGCATTGCCTTCTCCATATGTTCCGGCTCAGTCCGACAGGCCGAGCTCGTTCATGAGCTGCGTGCGCAGCTTGAACTTCTGTATCTTGGACGCCGACATTGGCCACTCGTCGATGAAGCGGATATGGCGCGGCACCTTGAACGAGGCGAGCCTTGCCTTCGTGTAGGCGATCAGCTCTTCGGGATCGGCCTCGGCCTCGCCGCTTGGCTCGATGAAGGCCGCCGGGATCTCGGCGAGCCGCTCGTCGGGCAGGCCGATGACCTGGGCGAGCCGGACGGCAGGATGGGTGGCGAGCACCGCCTCGACCTCGGCGGCCGCGACATTCTCGCCGCCGACCTTGAGCATGTCCTTGAAGCGGCCATGGAACATGAGGTGGCCGGCCTCGTCGAGCGAGCCGATGTCACCACTATGATACCAACCCTCCGGATCGAGTGCCTCGGCGGTCTTGACCGGGTCCTTGTAATAGCCGTCGAAGAGATTGTAGCCGCGGATCAGCACTTCGCCACGTTCGCCGAGCGGAAGGTCGATACCTGTCTCGAGGTCGACGACACGCACCTCGATGCCGGCAAGCGGAAAGCCCAGCCGGGTGAAGCCCATTTCAGGGTCCATGGTATAGCCACCGGTCGTGACGATGCCGCTCGCCTCGGTCATGCCGAAGGTGCCAACCTGAAGCATCCCCGGCGCCTTGTCGCGATAGGCCTGGCCGACTCGGTCCGGCATGAACGCAAAACAGCTGTTCTGGAGGCGCACCGAACTCATGTCGGTCCGCGCCCAGTCGGGATGGGCGATCATCGCCTGGTGGAAGGTAACGAAGGGCAGGAACATCATCGTCACGCGCTCGTCGGCGATCTGGCGCAGGCTCTCGCCGGCGTCGAAGTGCGGCTGGCCGATGAAGGTCCCGCCGACATCGACCGCGCCCAGCATCGCCAGCATCGCTGCGACATGGAACAGGGGCAGTGGAGACCAGGCACGTTCGTCCTCGGTGAAGGCCCAGCGATTGCGGGCGAGATTTCCGGCTTCGCGGACAAAGGCTTCATGGCTGAGCAGGCAGCCCTTGGGGTGGGCGGAAGTGCCCGATGTGTAGAGGATCATCGCGGTATCGCGGACACGGACACCGAGCCGGATACGATGGATTTGGTCTTCGGATATTGTCGCCGCCGCTGCGTCGAAAGTGCGCTGGTCGACGAAGCCCGGGACCTTGCTGCCCCCGAACTGGATGATGCGCCTGAGCTCGGGCGCGTTGGCGAGGGCGAGGGCCTGCGGATCGGAGGATCCCGCAAGGTCAGGAAACGCCTCGTTGAGCCGGCTGGCAAAATCGACATGCTCCGAGACCAGGTCGTTGGTCACGATGGCGACGAGGTCGGCATTTTCCGCGACATAGGCCATTTCTGGCGCCTTGAAGCGTGCATTCATCAGCACTGAGACCGCGCCACAGATTGCCGAGGCGAACAGGGTCTCGACGAATTCGATGCTGGAGGGAAGCAGGATCCCGATATGATCTCCGGGCTTCACGCCCAGCGCATGAAGACCCCGTGCGCGGTGCAGCACGCTTTTCACGACCTCGTCATAGGTCTTGCGCTCACCTGGGAAGACCAGTGCTTCCTTGTGAGGAAATCGGTCCCAGGCCTTCAGCAATAGATCGCCGAGCGTCGTGGCGTCGATCCGAATGCCGGCGTAATTCTCGCCCCTCATGCCCACCGTAGGTCCGCTCCATACAACAGTTCGTTGAATCGGGGATCGCAGCGACGCCGTCTGCGTGCGCCTTTCGTTGGATAGGTGCGAAGAGCGGCGGCGAAATTGATGGGAGTATCGAGAACCCATCCGATCAAAGCGCAGGACCGCCCGCATGGAAGCCTATATCTACGATCATGTTCGCACGCCGCGCGGCAAAGGCCGGCCCGATGGCGCGCTTCACGAAGTCACGTCGGTCGAAATGGCAACCCAGTTGCTGACGGCGGTCAGGGACCGCAACGCGCTCGATACAGCGCTGCTCGACGACGTCATTATTGGCATGGCGCAACCGGTTGGCGAGCAGGGAGGCGTGCTCGCGCGTGCCGCCGTGCTGCAGGCTGGCTATGCCGAGACGGTCGGCGGCCAGCAGATCCACCGCTTCTGCGCAACCGGTCTCGATGCCGTGAACCTGATCGCCGCCCAGGTCCATGCCGGGATGATCCAGGCAGGTCTTGGCGGCGGCGTCGAATCGATGAGCCGTACCGTCATGGGTTATGACAGCGGCGCCTGGACGTCCGATCCCCAGATTGCCTTCACCAACCATTATGCGCCGCAGGGGATTGGTGCAGACATGATCGCGACGCTCGATGGCTATAGTCGCGAGGATGTCGATGCCTATGCGCTGGAGAGTCAGCGCCGCGCCGCCGAGAGCTGGCAGGAGGGGCGCTTCAAGGGCGCGATCGTGCCTGTGAAGGACCGTATCGGCGAAGTGCTGCTCGACCATGACGAGCATATGCGGCCCGGCACGACGATGGAGAGCCTGGCGTCCCTGAAAGCGGCGTTCGAGGGCTTCGGCAAGGCCGGGTTCGAAGCCGTCGCCAAGGCGCGCTACCCCGAGATCGAGGAGCTCCGCTACGTGCACCATGGCGGCAACAGTTCTGGGATCGTCGATGGTGCAGGACTGGTCCTCGTCGGCTCGAAGGCGTTCGGCGAAAAGGCTGATCTCAAGCCGCGCGCCCGTATTCGCGCTTATGCGAATATCGGGTCGGAGCCGACCATCATGCTGACCGCGCCGGCTGCCGTTTCGGAAAAGGCGTTGCGGACGGCCGGCATGAGCAAGGATGATATCGATCTCTACGAGCTCAACGAAGCCTTCGCGAGCGTGGTCCTCAGATACATGCGGGCGATGGATATCCCCCACGACAAGATCAACGTGAATGGGGGTGCCATCGCGATGGGGCATCCGCTGGGCGCGACTGGTGCCATGATCATGGGAACTGTCCTCGACGAACTCGAGCGGCGCGATCTCAACACCGGCCTCATCACCCTGTGCGCGGCCAACGGCCTCGGCACCGCTGCCATCATCGAGCGCGTCTGAGCGCATCCTTTCGCAAGAACGGGAACATCATGCGACATCTGAAAATCGAAAAGGCCGCCGACGGCTACGCCACGCTGACCCTCGACAATGCCGACGAGACGATGAACGTCGTTTCCGACGCCTTCATCGCCGACATGGAAGAGGCAACCAAGCTTCTCCGCGAGGACGTGAGCGTCAAGGGCGTCATCCTGACGTCGGCCAAGAAGGCATTCATGGCCGGCGCCGACCTCAAGCAGCTCGTCCGGGGCTACGGCCGGCTGTCGGTGAAGGAGGCTTTCGCCTTCTCGCAGCGTGCGACCGCCATGCACCGGGCGATGGAGCAGTCGGGCAAGCCCTGGGTGGCGGTGATCAACGGCCTGGCGCTCGGCGGCGGGTTCGAGCTCGCCTTGGCCTGCCACCACCGCATTCTCGTTGATGACGCCAAGGCGGTCGTCGGGCTTCCCGAAGTGACCGTCGGATTATTGCCCGGTTCGGGTGGCACCCAGCGTCTATTGCGCATCGCGGGCGTGAAGGTGGCCTCGGATCTTCTGCTGTCGGGTCGATCGGTGGCGCCGGCCGAGGCGCTGAAACTCGGCATCGTCGACGAAGTGGTGCCCGCCGCCGACGCGACCGACCGTGCCCGTGCCTGGCTCGGTACGGCACCGGATCCGGTCAAGCCGTGGGACGTGAAGGGCGCGGTACCGCCGCAAAAGCGCGGCATGACGGTTCCCGAGGACAGCATGGCCTATATGATGGGCGCAGGCGCGATCGCGGGCAAATCGGGCTATAATCTGCCCGCCCCGCTCGCCATCCTGTCGACGATCTTCGAAGGCGCACAACTGCCGTTCGACAAGGCCCTTTCGGTCGAGAGCAAATATTTTGCCAGGCTGCTGACCGATCCCGTCGCGCGTAACATCATCCGCACGACGTTCATCAGCAAGCAAGCGGCCGAGAAAGGCGCGCGCCGTCCCGCGGGTGTGCCGAAGTCGGAGGTGAAGAAAGTCGGCGTGCTTGGCGCCGGCATGATGGGAGCCGGCATCGCCTACGTCTCGGCCAATGCCGGGATCGAAGTGATCCTGCTGGACCGGGACGTGCAGACGGCCGAGCATGGCAAGGCCTATTCGCAAAAGGTCCAGGCCAAGCTCATCGAAAAGGGCAAGCTTGATCAGGAAAAGGCGGACGCGCTGCTCGCGCGGATCACGCCCACTGATGACTTTGCGCTCCTCGAGGGATGTGACCTCATTGTCGAGGCCGTGTTCGAGGACACCGCGATCAAGGCGGAAACAACGGCGAGAGCCGAGGCTGTGATCCCGTCGACCGCGGTCTTTGCATCGAACACGTCGACCTTGCCGATCTCGCAGCTGGCGCAGGCCTCCGGACGGCCGGACCAGTTCATCGGCATCCATTTCTTCTCGCCAGTGGACCGCATGGGTCTCGTCGAGGTGATCATGGGCAAGCAGACCAGCCAGAAAACGCTCGCCAAGGCACTCGATTATATCGCGCAGCTGCGCAAGACACCGATCGTCGTCAACGACAGCCGCGGCTTCTATACCAGCCGCGTATTCCAGACGCTCATCCACGAAGGCGGGGCCATGCTCGAGGAGGGCGTGCCGCCGGCCGTCATCGAGAATGCGGCCAAGGCGATCGGAATGCCGGTGGGTCCGCTTGCATTGCTCGATGAACTAACATTCGACCTTCCGCTCAAGATCGTCGACCAGGCGATCGCCGAAGAAGGCGACAGATATCTGCCGCCCGCTGGGGTGCCGACACTGCGGAAGATGCGCGACCAGCTCGGCCGCAGTGGCCGCAAGTCCGGTGGCGGCTTCTACGACTATCCCGAGGGTGGCAAGAAGCATCTCTGGAAGGGGCTCGCTGAGCATTTTCCCGTCCGGTCCGATTATGACGTCGAGGAACTGAAGACGCGCTTCCTCTATGCGCAGGCGATGGAAACCGCCCGCTGTCTCGAGGAGGGCGTTCTGGAGACGCCCGAAGACGCGGACCTTGGTGCGCTTTATGGCTGGGGCTTCCCTGCCTGGACGGGCGGGACGATCAGCTACATCGACACGGTCGGGCTCGAACGTTTCGTGCGCGAGGCCGATCGACTTGCCCAGGCTTATGGTCCTCGCTTTGCGCCATCGGCGTGGCTTCGCGACAAGGCAGCAAGCGGCGTCCCCTTCTACGCAGACGCGTCCGAGCCTGTACCTGCAGCACCGGAGCCCGCATGCGCCGCCTGATCTTCGAGCCCGAGCACGAGCAGTTCCGGGATTCGGTCCGCCGTTTCATGCAGGCCGAAGTCGGGCCGCATGTCGACCGATGGCGCCACGAAGGCGTGGTCGACCGCGAAATTTATCTCAAAGCCGGGGAACAGGGCCTGCTCTGCACCTGGGCCGACGAGAAATATGGCGGCGCCGGGATTGATGATTTCCGCTTCGAGCAGATCATCATCGAAGAGAATATGCGCCATGGCGACATCGGCTTCTACATCAACCTGCACAATGATCTCGTCGCTCCATACATCGCGAAACTCGGCAATGAGGAGCAGAAGGACCGGCTGATGCCGGGGATCGTCAGCGGCGCGACGATCCTCGCGGTGGCGATGACCGAACCGTCAACCGGGAGCGACCTCGCGGGGATGAAGACGCGCGCCGAGGACAAGGGCGATCACTGGCTGCTGAATGGAGCAAAGACCTACATCTCCAATGGTATCCTAGGCGACGTGATCGTCGTGGCCGCGCGGACGGATCCCAATTCCCGTCATGGTCTCGGACTGTTTCTCGTCGAGCGCGGAATGGAGGGCTTCGAGCGCGGTCGGAAACTCGACAAGATGGGCCTGAAATCCCAGGACACGGCGGAGCTTTTCTTCAATGATGTGAAGGTTCCCAAGGCCAATGTCCTGGGTGATCCCGCGCAAGGGTTCAAATATCTCGCCCGCTTCCTCGCCCAGGAGCGCCTCGTCGCGGCGATCGGCTTCATGGCGACCGCGCAGACCGCGTTCGATCTTACACTCGATTATGTGAAGGAGCGCCGAGCGTTCGGAAAGCCGATCGGGGTGTTCCAGAACAACCGCTTCAAGATGGCCTCGATGCGCGCCGAGCTCGATGCCATCCAGACCTATGTCGACCAGTCGGTTCTCCTCCTCAATGCGGGAGAACTGACCGCGGAGGACGCATCGTCGGCCAAGCTGCTGGCGAGCGAACTCGAGGGGCGCGTGATGGACGAGTGCGTGCAGCTGCACGGCGGGGCCGGCTATATGGACGAGTATCGCATCAGCCGGATGTACACCGATGCCCGGATCAGCCGCATCTTCGCCGGCACGAGCGAGATCATGCGCGAGATCATCGGCCGTGGCCTGGGTCTCGACGAGCGCAAGTTCAACTGATGTCCATTCTCGATGTCGAGCGCCTGCGCGGTTACCGCGTGCCAGAGTGCCGCGAAACCTATGATGCCCGGGATACGATCCTCTACGCTCTTGGTGTTGGGGCAGGCCTCTCGGACACGGTCGACGAGCTCAACCTGGTCTTCGAGCGGGACCTGGTCGCATTGCCGACCATGGCGCTCGTGCTGGGGACGCCGGGTTTCTGGGCGATGGACCCCAAGGCTGGGCTCGACTGGGTGCAGATCCTTCACGGCGAGCAATCGCTCCGGCTCCATCGTCCGCTCGAGTCTCAGGATACCTTGATCGGCCGCACCGAAATCGGACCGATGGCCGACAAGGGGCCCGGCAGGCCGGTCATGCTGCGATCCAGCCGCACTTTGGTGACGACCAGCGGGGCGTTGGTGGCCGAGATGACGGAGACCTGGGTCCTGCGCGGCGCGGGCGGCTTCGGAGGTCCGCGTGAGCTTGACCAGGAGCCGCGGGTCAGCATGCCCGACCGGGCGCCTGATACCGCGCTCGATCTTCCGACCAGTCGCCAGCAGGCCTTGCTTTACCGACTGTCCGGCGACCGCAATCCGCTGCACGTCGATCCTGGCACGGCCCGCAAGGGAGGGTTCGACGGACCCATTTTGCATGGCCTCGGAACGCTGGGCGTAGTCGCCCGCGCGATCATCCATCTTTGCGCGCAGAGCGATCCCCGGCGCCTGTCGGCGATCAGTGTGCGGTTCACCGCTCCGGTCGTCCCCGGAGACATGATCCGCACCGAGCTGTGGTTGGAAGCCGACGGGGCGATCCGCTTCAGGGCCACGGTTCCGGCGCGCGAGGTGACAGTCGTGGATGGGGGGACAGCGGAGCTATGGCAGACCTGACAGACCGGGGAGGGGCAATCGCTTCGCACGTTCCGGCAATGCCCATTCATGTAGCGGCACAGCCAGCCGGCTGGATATTCCTGATCGGCACGCTTCTGATCCTGTCCTCGATCCTCGCCTGGTGGGCGATTGGTGGGGAGCGAAGGGAAAGGGGCTGGGCGCTCCCGTTCGTATTTGTCGGGACCGCGTTGTCGGCGGTGGTGATCGAACCGATCTTCGACAACACCTTGCTCTACTGGTACCCGCCGGTGAACGAGCTTGCCTTCTTCCGCGGGTTCGAACGCACCATTCCCTGGTACGTACCGCTCGGCTATGCCTGGTTCTTCGGTGGTACGGCCTATCTTCTCGCCCGCCGCTTCGAGCGCGGGATCACGTCGACCACTTTATGGACTCTGTTCGCAGGCGTCGTCGTCATTGACTGGCTGGCCGTCTCGATCTGCGAGTGGCTGAACCTCAGTGCCTTTTACGGTTCCCAGCCCTTTCACCTGTTCGGCTCGCCGCTGTGGTTTTCCTTCTGCGATGCGACCGGGGCCTTCGTCCTGGCCGGCGCCCTCCACATGCTCCTGCCCCATCTTGCCGGAACGCGACGTCTCTGGCTGCTCATCGTGCCCTTGTTCACCTATGGTGCGACGCTTGGTTCAACCACGGCACCCGTCACGATCGCGCTCAATTCCGGCTGGCCGATCGTCGCGACATGGATGGCCGGCGCCGCGACAATGGCGCTGTGCATGATAGCGGTACACACCGTCGGCCTGATCGCGGCGAGGCCGCGCTAGACCATCCTGGTAAAGCAGGTGCGCATCTCTTCGACAAACAGCGCCGGCTGCTCGAACGCAGCGAAGTGGCCGCCCTTGTCGAGCTCGTTCCAGTGGACGAGCTCTGAATAGCTCCGTTCGGCCCACCGGCGCGAAGGGCGAAAGATTTCCTTTGGGAATATGCTGACGCCGACGGGAATCTCGAGGCGCTGGCCACGAAAGGCGGTAGCACTCTCCCAATAGAGCCGACCGGACGAGGCGGCGCTGTTGGTGAACCAGTAGAGCGAGATCAGATCGAGGATGGCATCGCGCGGAACGGCACTTTCGGGGCTGCCGTCATTGTCAGTCCATGCGTGGAGCTTCTCGTAGATCCAGGCAGCCTGTCCGACGGGTGAATCTGCCAGTGCATAGCCTACCGACTGAGGGCGCGTGCCCTGAAGCTTCGCATATCCCGAATCCTGGTCCTGATAGAATTGCATGCTCGCGACGGTCGCCTGCTCGGCCGGCGTCAGGTCCGCGAAATCGCTCTCCTCCGGAAAGACCAGCGGCATGTTGAGATGAACGCCGAGGCATTCAGCTGGTCTAGCCATTGCAATCGCGGTAGTGACCGCGGCGCCCCAATCTCCACCCTGCGCGACGAACCGGCCATAGCCCAGTCGTCGCATCAGCGTGATCCAGGCATCGGCTATCCTCTCGACGCCCCAACCGGTCGCGTCAGGCTGATCAGAAAATCCATAGCCCGGGAGCGACGGGACGACGAGATGAAAGGCCTGCGCGCCAGGCGCGCCGTGCGCGGCCGGATCCGACAGCGGCCCAAGCACCTCAAGAAATTCCAGAACGGATCCTGGCCAACCATGGGTGAGAAGGAGCGGCAGCGCATTTTGGTCGGGACTGCGAACATGCAGGAAGTGAATGCCGAGCCCGTCGATATCGGTGCGGAACTGGGGCCATGCGTTCACCGCGGTCTCGCAACGGCGCCAGTCATGCCGGGTCCGCCACTCTTCGCAAAGATTGCGCAGGGTCGCGAGCGGCACACCCTGGCTCCAGTCGGTCACCGTCTCCCGGCCGGGCCAGCGGGTGCGGCCAAGCCGCGCCCGCAGATCGTCGATGGCTTCGTCCGGCACGCAAACGCTGAAAGGCGCGATGGATGTCATGGCCACTCCGGAAGTCGGCCGAGTGCGCCCTCGAAGACGGGGCGCAGGGCCGGGGGGATTTCACCGACGCCGAGGCCGGTGCCAAACTGTACGATATGGCGGCGCTCGATCCGCCACCCATCGGGCTCGCGGCGAAGCTCATCCTGATAACCGCCGACGGCCAGCGTGTCGGCGGGGTGAAGCGAGGGCTTGCCATTGGCATCGGCGGGCCGCTCGAGCCAGTGCCACGCGAGGCAATGGCTCTGGCAGCGGGCACGGTCGCCTTCACCCTCCACGATGAGATTGGAGATATTGTGCGACGTCCCGAGGATGCCATGAAAACTGCCGAAGAAGGCCCGGATGGCCTCGCGACCGCTGACGAGGCCCGTACCGAAATCGATCATCGCATCGGCACAGAATATCTCGTCGGCGATGCGGTGCGACTGGCGGCTGTCATGGAGGTGCCCATAGAGGATCACCACGTCCTGGACGGCCAGCCGGTCCTCGACGCTCAGCCGCATCCGACGATGCCGCCATCCACTGGTATCTCGGCCCCGGTGACATAGGCGCCCGCGCGCGAACATAGGAACACGATGATCCCGGCGATGTCATCTGGCCGGCCAAGCCGCTTCAGCGGAATGTGCGAAAGGAGCGCGGGGTCGACCTTGTCCTCGTCGCGCAAATGGGCGGTCATCTTGGTCGGGAAGAAGCCCGGGATGACTGCATTCACCGTGATGTTGCGATCGGCGAGGTCACCGGCCAGATCGCGGCTGACCATGTGGATGGCCGCCTTGCTGGCGGCATAGCTGTAGGCATGCAGGCGCTCGGTCTTCACGCCCGCGACCGAGCCGATATTGATGACGCGCGAGGGATCGTCGAGCGTTGCGCTGGCGCCAAGTTCAGGCAGCAGTTCGCGGACCATCGTAAAGGGCGTCTGCACGTTGACCGCCATGACGTCGGGCCAGGCTTTGTCCGGAAAGCTGTCGATTGCGCCGCCCCAGGTCTTGCCGGCATTGTTGACCAGAATGTCGATCCCGTCGCGAGCCTCGCGATAGCGCGCGACGAGCTCGACCGCCGCCTCGGGCGTTGACAGGTCAGCGGGCAGCGCGATGCAATCGCCCAGTACCGACAGATCGGCGGCAGCAGCGGCACAGATGTCTGCCTTGCGCGAGGTGATGGCGACCCGTGCGCCAGCGCGCAGCAGACCTTCTGCAATCATGCGGCCAAGACCCTGCGCGCCGCCGGTGACGAGCGCCCGCTTGCCATCGAGGCGGAAGAGTTCGCTCATTGGCCTTTCGCTCCGATGTCGATCACGACTTTGCCGAACCCGTGGCTGCTCTCGAGATAGGCAAGGGCGTCCTTCGCCTCGGAAAGGGCGAAGCTGCGGTCAATGACAGGCTCGATCGCCTTGTCCTCGACGAACGCCATCATGGCCTCGAACTCGGCGAGGTTGCCGACATTGGTACCGATCAGCTGGATATTCTTGAGGAACAGTTCGGGGGCGTTGACCTCGAAGCTGTGGCCGCCTGTGGAGCCATAGACGACGACGCGGGCGCCCATGTTGAGGGCGCGGCCATAGTTCCGGTAGCCGCCGGCTGGAGCGCCATCGAACACGACGTCGATGCCTCCGCTCGCCTGCGCCAGTGGCTTGGCCCATTTCTCCTCGCGATAGTTGATGGTGCCTGCGGCGCCGAGTTCGCGGGCCTTGGCCAGCGTTTCATCCGAGCCGCTCGTGACGAAGACCTGCGCACCCATTGCGACGCCGAACTTCAACGCAAAGGTGGCAACACCGCCACCGATGCCGGTGACCAGCAGCTTCTCGCCAGCCTTGAGACCGGCCTTTGTCACAAGTCCGCGCCAAGCGGTGAGGGCGGCCAGCGGAACGGCAGCGGCGCTTGCGAAGTCCAGATGCTTCGGCTTTGCGATCGCGCTCGCTGCCGGCACGCAGATGGCGTCAGCAATGGTGCCTGGACCCGGCATGCCGAGAAGACCGAACGCAGCCGCCGGAAAGCGCTCGTCATCGCCCCAGTCGAGACCTGGATAGAGCACCACTTCCTGGCCGACACGCGCCGGATCGACGCCGTCACCCGCGGCATCGATCACACCGGCGCCGTCGCACCCGAGCGTCGCTGGCAATTGCATGCCCGGATACTGGCCGCGCGTGATCCAAAGTTCGCGGTGGTTGAGCGACGCGGCCTTCAGCGCCACCCGCACCTCGCCCGGGCCCGGCATGGGCGTGGAGACGGTATCGAGCGTGACGGCATCGAGGCCGTCTGCGGATTTCAGGCTGAGAACACGCATCGTGACAAAGGCTCCTGAAAATGTGCGGGGATTGGAATGCTAGGGACTGCGATCGCAACCGGCGCGCGGGCGGTTGCTGTGCTTTCCGTCCATCAACCATCCCGATTCCCGGTCCATCTGCGCGCCTCTTGGCGGACGCGCCTCGAAGCACATGTCGTGCGCCATCCGATTTCGAGAACCTACCGAGGGATAGGGAAAGCGCATTGCCAAAGCGATCTCGGCATGTGAAATATATTTCACAACTCAAAGCGAATCGCGCGGAAGAGACGCGAACGCAAGGCAGAGGAAATCCGGAATGGGCATAGCTCAAACGACCATCTTGCCGCCGCGTGCAGCGCGCCCGATCATCGTCAGGGAAAGTCTCGCGCGCCTGACCGAGGCGGTCGGCAATGCGCGTGTCACGACAGTGTGCGCGCCTGCCGGCAGCGGCAAGACGACCGCGATGCTCTATTGGGCCGATGAGTTTCGAAAGGCCGGACGGCCGGTTCTTTGGCTGGCCGCCCGAGCCGGTATCTCCGACATGCGGTCCTTTCTTCTCGCACTCGAAGCCGCGGGCGTGGCCGCGGGGCTCGGATGGAAGGGGGCGGGAGCAGGCGTGCGGCAGGACGACTGGCTGGCTGCCTTCGCTGGAAGCGGTGACGCCCGTCCGGTGCTCGTCATTGACGACGCCCAGACACTTTCCCAGGACATTCTGGATTTCCTGACGCAGCTAATCGCAAGCGCGCGGGACTCCTTGACCACCATCATTGCCTCTCGCGGCACGTCGCAGATCCCGATTGCGCGCATGCGGGCGCTGGGTTTCCTCGTCGAGGTCGGCTATGCCGACTTGTGCTGGTCGGCCAAGGAGGCGACCGAGCTGGTCCACCGGACCGTGGGACATCCGCTTGATGCCGGCGATCTCCAGCACATCCTCGTCGACACCGAAGGGTGGGTGGCGGGCATCGTGCTCGCCAGCGACCTTTACAAGCGCGAGAAAGAAAAGGACGCGCGGGCCGTCGTTCGACCCACCGGCTTGCGGCATGAATTTGCGGAATTCTTCCACGAGGAAATCTTCAACCATCAGGTAACCGACGTCCGCAACTTCCTGGTCGACACCTCTATCCTGGAAGAGCTGACGCCCTCGGCCTGCGCCGCGGTGACGGGCAGCGACGAAGCGCGCGCCATGCTGGACCGGGTCTTTGCCGCGGGTCTGTTCCTCAATGCGACTGATCGCGAGCGTAGCCGCTATTCCTATTACAAGATGTTCCGCGACATGGTTCTCGGGCGACTGATGGACCGCGCGCCGGCCCGTGCGGCGGAACTGCATCGGCGGGCAAGCCGGCATTTCGCCGATACCGACCAGCCGCTCGACGCGCTCGAACATGCGAAGCTCAGCCGCGACCAGGCCTTTCTGGCCGAACAGCTCGACCGGCTGGCGGTAGGACTCACCTATAGCGGCTACCTCTATCGGGTCGATGAACTGGGTTCCGAGCTTCCCTGGAAACTCATGTCCAACCGCCCGATGCTGCTGCTCGCTCTCGCCTGGCGGCGCATCCGCACCCTTGCATTCAGCTCGGCCGAAAAGCTTATCGAGGCGGCACGGCTCTGCCTGGAGTCCGGTGTCGAGGACGGTAGCTATGACAGTCACGATGCCGACCGGCTGGGCAACATGATCCGTCATCGGCGAATCATGCTGGAAGCCGGACGCGACAACATGGCCGCGGTCGAGCAGGCCGCCGAGGCACTGCTGGCGGACCTTGGCGACGACGACGCCTATCTCAGCTGTACGTTGCTCGCGCAGCTAATGGCGGCGCGACGCGAACTCTATCACTTTCATGACATGCTCAAGCTCGAGGCCGAAACGCGCAAAGCCCTCGGACGGCCAGGCTCGCAATTCGCATCGATCGCGCTCAAGGCTTCGGTCGCGCCAACGCTCATGGCGCAGGGCAAGACCGAGTTTGCGCGGCAGTTTCTCGATGAATCACTGGAGCTCGCCCAGTCGATCCAGGGCGAAGGCTCGGGTCTTGCCGCACTTCCCGCGCTCCCGCTTGCCGAGTTGCTTTACGAATGCGGTGACCTGGAAAAGGCGGGCATGCTTGTCGAACGCTATCTGCCGGCTGTGCGGCAATGGGGTTTCGTTGATCAGCTGGCGTCGGGCTATCTCGTGCGGGCGCGGCTTGCAGCGGCGCGTGGCGAGCTCCAGTCGGCGCTGTCTGGACTTCAGGAAGCGCATCTCGTCGCCATTGAATGCGGGCTGGATCGCCTTCGGGCCTTCGTGGTCGCAGAGCAGGTCCGGATCCTTGTCAAGAATGGCCAGTTGGAAGAGGCTGAAGCGGCATTCGCCGCGGGCGATCCGCGCATCGACGGCGAGCCCGTACCCAGTTTCAACCCGACGCGCCGTAACGAAAGCATCGCGGTCGCCTGGCTCCGCCTCGAAATGCAGCGCCATCGCCTGTCCCGGGCCCGCAAGGTCGCCATGCGTTGGCTTGAATTCGTCAAGCATAGCGGCGCCACTCGCTCGGCCGTTACATTCGAACTGCTGCTGGCCGAGATCGCGGTTCTGAAGGGCAACCGGTCCGAGGCCCGCCGGGCGGTCCGCACGGCGGTCGAAATGGCCGAACCGGCGGGCTGGACTCGTGTTTTCATCGATGAAGGTGAAGTGATCGCTTCGCTGATGACAGAGGCCTATGCCAATGGCCCCACGCTGGAAACGCCGGCGGACCGGTTCGCCGCCACCCTCGTTTCGGCAATGCGCGGCGGACCGGCAATCGAAACCGAAGAAGATGACGAAGACTATGGTCTGAGCAGCCGCCTCGCCGCCCGGGAGATCGACATCCTCGTCATGGTGAGCGGGGGCTTACGCAATCGCGAGATTGGCGATCGGCTCGGCCTGACCGAAGGCACGGTCAAATGGTACATGCAGCAGATATACGACAAACTCGGCGTTCGTCGCCGACCCCAGGCCGTAATCCGCGCGCGTCAGCTGGGTCTCCTGCCCTGAGCTGCTAGGCATCGTGCATGGTCCGGCCTGCGGGCCGGACCATGGGTGGCTTCCTATCGAAAGAAAGATTGCGAGCGGCATGCGACGCTGCATGCCGCATGCATCGACGCGTAAAGGAACCGCAAGCATGGCCAAGGGCAAAGTCATCATCAGCTGCGCCATCACGGGGGCCATCCATACCCCCTCGATGTCACCTCACCTGCCGGTGACGGCAGACGAAATCGCCGAATCCGCGATCGGCGCGGCAGAGGCTGGCGCCGCGATCATCCATCTCCATGCGCGCAATCCGGTCGACGGTCGTCCCGACCAGAATCCCGACCTTTTCGAGCCGTTCCTGAAAGTGATCAGGCAGCGCAGCGACGCGGTGCTGAACCTCACCACGGGCGGCCATCCATCGATGACGGTGGACGAGCGGATCCGGCCGGCTGAGCGGTTTGCGCCGGAAGTAGCATCGCTCAACATGGGGACGATGGGGTTCGGGTTGTTCCCGATGCTCGATCGCTACAAGACCTGGAAGCATGATTGGGAACCCGCAGCGCTCGAGGCGTCGCGCGATCTGGTCTTCAAGAATACCTATGCCGACATTGAGCGGCTGCTTTCCATCCTGTCGCCCCTCGGCACCCGCTTCGAGTTCGAGTGCTACGACACGAGCCACCTCTACAATCTCAGATATTTTCTCGATCGCGGCCTGGTGAAGGCTCCTTTGTTCATCCAGACCTGCTTCGGCATCCTCGGTGGCATCGGCAGTCATCCCGACGACGTCATGCACATGAAGCGCACCGCCGACCGGCTGTTCGGCGATCAGTATGAATGGTCGGTGCTGGGCGCGGGCGCGCGCCAACTGGGTATCGTCGCAATGGCCGCATCCATGGGCGGCAATATCCGGGTAGGGCTTGAGGATTCGCTGTGGGCGGGCCGAGGCCGGCTGGCCGAGACGAATGCGGAGCAAGTGCGGCTGGCTCGCCAGATCATCGAAGGCATGGGCCTGGAGGTGGCCACGCCCGATGAGGCGCGTGCGATCCTCGATCTCAAGGGCGCGGACAGGACGAACATCTGATGGTTGCAAACCGAGGACCGCTTGCCGGTATCCGCATTGTCGAGATCGACGCGATCGGCCCTGTTCCGCTCGCCGCGACCTTGCTCGCAGACATGGGAGCGGACCTCGTCCGCGTGGCGCGACCGCCGAGCGCAGGACCGGCGGCATGGGACGATGTTGGCGGTGCCATCCTCCATCGCGGTCGCACCGTCACCTTCCTCAATCTCAAGGATCCCGATGATCGCGATGCGCTCCTGGCACTGATCGACGTGGCTGACGGGCTGATCGAAGGTTTCCGTCCCGGTGTTATGGAACGGCTCGGTATCGGTCCCGATGTCTGCCTGGCGCGCAATCCCCGCCTGGTTTACGGCCGGATGACTGGATGGGGCCAGTCCGGGCCGCTTGCGATGCGGGCCGGCCATGACATCAATTATATTTCGCTCACAGGCGTCCTGCATGCGATCGGCGACGGCGCGTCGCCACCACCGGTTCCGCTCAACATGGTCGGCGATTATGGTGGCGGCGCGATGTTCCTCATCGCCGGGATGCTCGCGGGTATCCTGTCCGCGAAGCGTACCGGCGAGGGCCAGGTGGTCGACGCCTGCATCACCGATGGCGTCGCCGCGTTGATGGGCCTCTTCTACGCCTGGCAGCCGTCCGGCCTCTGGACCGACGCACCCGCGAGCAACCTGCTCGATGGCGCAGCACCTTTCTATCGCTGTTATGCATGCGCCGATGGAGGGCATGTGGCGGTTGGAAGCCTCGAGCCGCAATTCTTCGCGCAGCTGGTGTCGGGACTGGGTTTGGCGGATCGCGGCTATGACCAGAATGACCGCACGGGATGGCCCGCGATGCAGGCCGATTTCGAGGCAGTGTTCCGGACGCGGACCCGCGACGAATGGGCAGCCCGGTTTTTCGATACCGACGCCTGCGTTACCCCGGTCCTGTCGATGGCGGAGGCGCCCGGGCATCCGCACAATGCCTCGCGAAAGAGTTTTGTCGAACAGGACGGTATCGTGCAGCCGGCGCCTGCGCCGCGCTTTGGTGGGGAGCAGGGGGCAATCGGTGCGCCGGTTCCCGTCGCCGTGGCCGATGCCATCGAGCGCTGGCGCGCCCGATGAGCAGCAATGTTTCGGCGGCGGTATGGGCGTCGCCCGCAAGTCGGTGATCCGAACGGCACGCCGATTTCCAAAATTCTCGCAACCCTATCCGGCGATGGGTTGAGAGACACGTTTCTTGTTGCCTTGTCCCCTCGGGCTTCGATCCATGGAATTCGGTGACGCAACCGGTTCGATGCCGAGAATCCCGGCTTGGGGGAAATCGCCAGGTCCAGTCGACGCACAAGCACCCAGGCAACGGCCTGTCATCTAGGGAGGGTGACCATGAACCTCATTTCCAGCAGAGCCATTCTGCTAGCCACTGCGATGTCCACTTCGGTACCGGCCCTAGCCCAGGAGACCAGCGCAGCCCAGCCGGCTGCAACCGAAGCCGCGGCTCCGGCGGGAGAGCTCGACGAACTGGTCGTGACGGCGCGGCGGCGCGAGGAGCGCCTGCAGGACGTGCCGGTCTCGGTAACCGCCTTTTCCAGCGAGGGGCTGGAGCGGGCAAATGTCCAGACCGCGACCGATCTCAGGACGATCACGCCGGGTTTCACCTTCGCCTCCGAAGGCGGCAAGGACACGATGGCCCTGACGTTGCGCGGTATCGGCAATCTTCCGCTCGGCGAGGGGACGCCGGGCGTTGTCATGTACACCAACGATGTGGCGATGCCGTCGGTCGGATCGAACGTGCCGACCTATGACATCGCCAATGTGCAGGTTCTCAAGGGGCCGCAAGGCACGCTGTTCGGCAAGAACACGCTGGGCGGCGCCGTCCTGATCAACACACAGGCGCCGACCTACGATTTCACCGGCTACGCCCAGGGCATTTATGGTCGTTACGATCATTGGGAGCTCGAGGGCGCGGTCAACATCCCGATCGTCGACAATAAGGTCGCCTTGCGGGTCGCTGGGCAGGTTCGCCGGCAGGATCCACGCGTGCGCGCGCTCGACAGCGGCCCAGGCTTTGACGACATCCATCAGGACAGCTTCCGCGCATCGCTGCTCCTCGAGCCCACCGAGAACATTCGCAGTCTGACGATCGCCGAATATTCCAAGGCCAACGAGCTTGCCGGTGGTCTCTATCTGCTACGCCAGAATTTTCCCTTCGCCGCCTTCTTCGGGCCCGACCTCGGTGGCGCCCTCGACAATCAGGTGCAGGGCCATCTTGCCACTCAACGTGCCAATCTGCGCGGTGCGTTCGACGATGGCATCAATGGCGGTTTCGCGGATCGCAAGCAGCGCTCGATCATCAACAACACGTCTTTTGCGATTGGTGACATCACTCTTCGCAACATCATCGGCTATCGCAAGAATTTCAGCAACCAGCTGATCAATACCGGCGCCGTCGGGCCTCTTTCCCTGCCGGTGGCGCCGGGCGTCAATGTTCCGTTCACGCTGTTTCACGCCTCGGCACTTACGCGCCGCGAATATCTGACCGACGAATTCCAGGTCTTTGGCGATTTTGGTGCTCTCAACTTCATTGTCGGCGCCTATTACAACAAGGACCAGTCCTACGGAGCGGCCGGTTCGCAGTTCACGGCTTTTTCGGTCGGAGGCGTTCCCGCCGCGCCCGTGACTTCGCACGTGACCAACGAGAATTACGCCCTGTTCGGCCAGATCGGCTACGACATCACCGACAGCCTGACGCTGAACGCGGGACTTCGCTACAGCTGGGACAAGGTCGATTCCTGCGGTGGTGCATCGGGCGCGGACTATCTGACCAACGGCGAGTGCCGCGAAATTGCGGCAACGGGCGCTATCGACGGTGTCGGCACGGTCAAGAACAAGGGTGATGCCCCCAGCTGGACGATCGGCCTCGACTACAAGATCAACCCGGACTGGATGCTCTACGTGTCATCGCGTCGCGGTTATCGCGGGGCGAATGTCAATACGCCCAAGTTCGAATCCGTGTTCACGACCGGCGGATCGGATCCCGCCTGCGTGTTCGGCGGTGGCGTTTGCCCCGACCTGCGGCCGTTCCAGACCACGGACAAGGAAACCGTCACCGATATCGAGATCGGCTCCAAGCTGAGCTTCCGGGAAGGTGGTGCCGTTGGCCGCTTCAACATCTCGGCCTTCTATTCGAAGTATAAGAACGCGCTGCAGTTCCTCAATGTCACCGGAGTCGTGCCGCAGCAGGCACCCGATACTCCGAGCAACACCGCCTTTGGCGCCAACATCTCGGATCAGAGCATCTACGGCGTGGAGTTCGAGGCGAGTGTAAGCCCTGTTCCGAGCTTCACGGCTTCGTTCAATGGCGCGATCACCAAGGTGACGATCGACAAGGTCACGTTGCCGGACAATCTGCCGACGGGGGTCGTCTTCTCCGAGGAGAATATCAACAAGTTCTCCCCGACTTTCTCGGGCACGTTCGCGATTAGCTGGACATTGCCGGTGCGACCACTCGACAGCGACCTCGAGTTCAATGCCGACGTGTTCACGACCGCCGATTTCGGCGGCCAGAATGGCGAGAAATTGCCGGGCTATAACCTTGTCAACGCGAACCTGTCCTGGAAGCAGGTCGGCGGCACCGGCCTCGATCTCGGCGTCTTTCTCAAGAATGTGTTCAACGAGGTCTATTATTCGGCGCCAAGCGTGCTGCTGCTCACCTTCCCGATCAGCTCGGTCTATGTCGGCGAACCCCGGACCTGGGGAGTGAAGGCGCGTTACGCCTTCTGATCCTGTCAGGCGGCGGGCCGGTGACGTCACCGGCCCGTCAGCTTGCGACACTTGCTTGAAGCGTCTGGTCGGCGGCGACCAAGAGGAAAACCGCTCGGAGCCATTTCGATGCGGCAGCGGAGCAGCGGAGCCATGAAACTCGGAATCTGCAGCCTCTGGGGCACCGACCTCTCCGCCTTTCGAACGGAGATCCGGCTCGCGTCCAATCTCGGATATGAGCTCGTCACGGTTGGGGATTCCCCGGCCGGCTGGCACGATCTTTATGTCTCGCTGACGCTCGCCAGCATGGACGCGCCCGAGGCGCAGCTCGCGCCGCTCGTGACATCGCCTTTCCTGCGGCATCCGATCGCGAGTGCCAATGCGCTCGCGACACTCGATGAACTGACAGGCGGTCGCGTCGCGTTGGGATTGGCGACCGGCGGAAGCACGGTCATGGCGATCGGACGGGCGCCGGCCAATCAGGACGAGATTCGCCAGGAGTTCGCGGCACTTCGGGCACTCCTGAACGGGACGAGCACAAATTGGGATGATCGGCCCGTCAAGCCGCTGCGTTTTCCGCGGCCCGTGCCGATCTATTATTCGGCGTTCGGACCCAAGGCCTTGCAGCTTGCCGGGGAGCAGGCCGACGGCGTGATTCTCTTCGCGGGACAATCGGACATGGACGGCCTGGCGGTGCGCATCGATGCGGTACGAACAGCAGCGATCGCTGCCGGACGGGATCCCGATGCCGTAGACATCTGGGCGGTCTCCTACGTCTCGGTCCGGTCGAAGCGGGAAGAGGCACTTGCCGATCTCGAGGCGTTCATTGCGGTCAATGCCATGGCATTTCGGACGCCGGAGGCAATGGCGCGGGTGCCGGAGGAATTTCGCGGGCGCATCCTCGAATTCCAGAGCCGCTACGATCCGACCGAACATGTCGTCGTCGGCGGTCGCAATGTCGCCTTGATGAAGGAGCTTGGGTTGCGCGATTTCCTGGCCCGGTTCGACACCTTTGCCGGGTCCGAAGCCGAGGCCACCGCCTGGCTGAGCGAACTCGAGGCGCTTGGCGTGTCGACGTTGATCGCGGCCCTGCCGGGTCATGCCGATCCGCTGTCGGCCATCAAGGGCCTCGCCGCCGCGCGGAATGCTCTGTGACATGATCCACCTGCGCGAAAACATGGGGGCGGATGAACTCGCGGCCGTGCTCGTCCCGGCTCGGCTTGAAAGCCTGATCGATCAAAGCGAAGCCTTGACGCTGGAGGCCACAGGCGGCCTCGTCACTTATTCCCGCAAGATATTCATTCCGCTGACCCGGCTGTGCCGCGACGTCTGCGCCTATTGCACTTTTGCCACTACACCGACCCGTGCCGGCGCGGCATTCCTGTCCCGGGACGAGGTTCTTGCCATCGTCAGGGCCGGCGAACGGGCAGGGTGTCGGGAGGCCCTGTTCACCCTGGGCGATCAGCCGGAGGCGCGATACGCTTTTGCGCGTTCGGCGCTCCAGGCGCTCGGCCATGAAACGACGCTTGGCTACCTGCGCGAGATGGCCGACATGGTCCTCGCCGAGTCCAGCCTGCTGCCGCATCTCAATCCCGGCCTCATGGGGATCGAGGACTATCGCGCGCTCCGCGGATCGGCGGTGTCGATGGGCATCATGCTTGAAAGCACGGCCGAGCATCTGTGCGACCGCGGCGGGCCCCATTACGGCTCACCCGACAAGATTCCGGCAGCGCGGCTCGCGTCGATCGCGGCTGCTGGCGAGGCGGCGATCCCGTTCACGACAGGCCTGCTCATTGGCCTTGGCGAAACCCGCGCCGAACGGATCCAAGCCCTGGTCGCGATCCGCGATCTTCACCGCCGTTATGGCCATATCCAGGAAGTCATCATCCAGAATTTCCGGGCCAAACCCGGCACCAGGATGGCGCATCATCCGGAACCCTCACTCGAAGATCATCTCTGGACGATTGCGGCTGCGCGCCTCGTGCTGGGCCCGGAAATGGCCATCCAGGCACCGCCCAATCTTCATGATCCGGCCGCCGTCGGGGCGCTGTTGCGGGCTGGCGTGAACGATTGGGGTGGCGTGTCTCCCGTCACACCCGACCACGTCAATCCCGAGGCGCCCTGGCCCGAAATCTTGGCACTCACCAAAGCGACAGCGGCCGCCGGCCGCCAGTTGCATGACCGGCTCGCCATCGGACCGTCGCATGCGCGTGACCCGGATCGCTGGGTCGACGCGAGGCTTGCACCGCGCGTGCGCCGCGCCGTCGACGCGCGCGGTTTGCCGCGAAACGACGACTGGTTCGCCGGCCAGGGCAAGGACGTTCCCGTTGTTGGGACGAGCGGACGCCTGGCTTCGCCGGCGATTGAGACCGTGATTGCACGCGCTGCGGCCGGCGATGATCTCGGCGAGGCCGATATTGTTCGCCTCTTTTCGGCAAGCGACGCCGACATCCCGGCAATTGTCTCGGCGGCGGACCGCTTCCGCGCCGAGATCGTCGGCGAGGCGGTCACTTATGTTGTGAACCGCAACATCAACTATACCAATATCTGCCTCCATGCGTGCGGCTTCTGTGCCTTCTCCAAGGGCAGCACGCGTTCGGAGCGGGGACCCGCCTATCGGCTCGACTTCGACGAAATCGGCCGTCGCGCCGCGCAAGCCGTAGCGCGCGGTGCCACCGAAGTTTGCCTGCAGGGCGGTATTCATCCGGCTTATGACGGCAATACCTATCTCAATGTTCTGGCCGCGGTCCGCGCCGCGGCACCGACGGTTCACATCCATGCCTTCTCACCACTGGAAATCCTTCACGGAGCCACCACGCTTGGCCAGCCGATCGAGGATTTTCTCGGAGACCTAAAAGCTGCGGGCCTCGCAACGCTGCCTGGCACTGCGGCCGAGGTCCTCGACGACGAAGTGCGCGCGCTGATCTGCCCCGACAAGCTCGATACAGAACAATGGCTCGACGTCATGCGCCATGCGCACGGGATCGGACTGCGATCGACCGCCACCATCATGTTCGGTCACGCCGACACCTACCGTCACTGGGCGCGACACCTGCTGCGCATCCGAGCGCTTCAGGCCGACACCGGCGGCTTCACGGAATTCGTGCCCTTGCCCTTCGTGCACATGGAGGCGCCGATCTGGCGAAAGGGAAAGGCACGATCGGGGCCGACCTTTCGCGAAGCGCTCCTGATGCACGCCGTTGCGCGCATCGCTCTCTACCCGCTGGTCCCGAACATCCAGACCTCGTGGGTCAAGATGGGCCCCGCCGGCGCAGCGAAAATGCTCGAAGCCGGTGTCAACGACCTGGGCGGCACGCTCATGGATGAGTCGATCACGCGGGCGGCGGGCGGCCTCAATGGCCAGGAATTCGGACCGGCGGGAATGGCGGCGCTGGCCGCCAGCATCGGCCGGCCCGTCCACGAACGCACAACCCTTTATCGCATCCTGCCGGAGAACCGTCCGGCCCCAGTTGGAGTGAGATTATGACGGACGACAATCGCGCGCTCTCGGGCAAGGTCGCGATCATCACCGGTGGCGGGTCGGGCATAGGCAAGGCCACGGCAAAACTGCTGGCGGGGCGCGGCGCGCGGGTCGCCGTCACCGGGCGGACAATCGGGAAGCTGACCGAGACGGTCCGCGAACTCGAGGCGCTTGGCACAGAAGCCCTTGCCGTTGCGATGGACGTCGCCGATGAAGTCTCGGTGGCGGAAGGCATCGGCAGGGTCGCCAGCCATTTCGGCCGGATCGACATCCTCCACAGCAACGCCGCCCAGACAGGCAGTGGCGGTCTGAACCAGGACGGTGCGATCACCGAGATGGACGCGGCCTTCTGGGACCAGACCATGGCCATCAACCTGCGTGGCTCGATGCTCGTCGCCAAGCACGGGATTCCGCATCTCCTCAAAGCCGGTGGTGGCTCCATAATCTTCACGGGATCGGGCAAGGGCCTTTCGGGCGACCTCGATTATCCCGCCTATGGCACTTCCAAGGCCGGCCTGATCAATCTCGCCCGTTACATCGCCACTCAATATGGCAAGCAGGCAATACGGTCGAACGTGGTGGTGGTCGGCCTGGTGATGACCGAGGCGCTCGACGACAATCTGCCGCCGGCGGTCCAGTCAGCGATGCTCGAGCATCATCTCACCCCGCAGCTCGGCCGACCCGAGGACATTGCCGAGGTCGTGGCCTTTCTCGCGTCGGACCAGTCCCGCTTCGTGACCGGTGCTGCGATCACCGCCGACGGAGGGTTTACCGCGCATTCGGCCATGTATGCCGACATGAACCGGTGGGCGGCGATGGCCAGGGAGGGTTGAGATGGTGACGGCTGCAACGAGAAGTGTCGCCATCGTCGGCGGAACCGGAAAATTGGGTGCGGCGATCGCGTGGCGCCTGGCGAGAGCCGGCGTCAGGGTCGTGATCGGCTCGCGGGGAGAGGAGAGCGCCCGGACAAAGGCCGCCGAACTCGGCCATGGCATTGTCGGCCTTTCGAACGCCCAAGCCGCAGCGGCCGGCGACGTCGTGATCGTCACCGTCCCCTTCGCCGCGCAGGAGACGACCCTTGCGGATATCGCACCGCACGTTGCCGGCAAGATCGTCGTGGACACCACCGTGCCGCTGGTCCCGCCCAGGGTGATGCGCGTCCAGATGCCTCCGGAGGGCAGCGCCGCCGTTCGCGCACAAAGGCTGCTGGGCGATGGCGTGACCCTGGTCTCGGGCTTCCACAATGTTGCCGCGCACAAGCTTGCGATGGACATCGACATCGGCTGCGACGTCCTCGTTTTCGGGGATGACAAGGCCGCCCGCGGCGTCGTCGTCGAACTCGCCAATGCCGCGGGTTTGCGCGGGCTGCATGGAGGCGCGCTCGTCAATTCGGCCGGCGCGGAAGCGATGACGTCGATCCTGATCTTCCTGAACAAGACCTACAAGGTGGACGGGGCGGGGATCCAGATCACCGGAGACCTTGTTACTCCCGACGATTGACCAGCGATGCGGGTAGCGTCTCGCGGCAGTTCGTCCCGGCCATTGCCGCCTGCCGCCCGACAGGCGTGGATCGCAATCGGAGTGCGAGAATGGGTTCGCGGGCGCCTGCGCCTCGGGAACTTTGACGGAGAATAGGAATGGCAAGGGCAGGTGTGGTCGGGCTGGGCATGATTGGCGGCGGCGTCGCGCTGTGTCTCGCGCGCGCCGGAATGCTCGAGGCCGTCTACGACGTGCGCGCCGAGGCAGCCGAGGGCCTTGAGGGCGTACCGCCCGTTACGGCCACGCCTGCGGCCCTTGCCGAGCGTTGCGACACGATCCTGATCGCCGTCGTAAGTGCCGAACAGACGATCGATGTACTCGGTGGTCCCGACGGCATCCTCGCCCGGTCGCGTCCGGGAATGAATATCGTGCTGCTCGCGACGGTTTCGCTGGATGATCTCGAGGAAATACGCACACGGACAAATGCTGCTGGAGTCGGGTTGGTCGATTGCGGCGTGACTGGCGGGCCCAGGGTGCGCGAGAATGGGCTCGTCTGTATGGTGGGAGCCGACGACGCCACCCTGGCGCAGGTCCGGCCGGTTCTCGACGGCTTTGCCCGCTCGGTAGAGCATATGGGCCCGCCGGGTGCTGGAATGGCGGCGAAGATCGCCCGCAACATCATCGTCTATGGCTGTCTGAGAGCAGGATATGAGGCGTCCGAAGTGGCGCGGGCTGCGGGGGTAAGCGTTGCGCAGTTGGCGCGGGTTGTCGAAAGCAGCAATGATTCGGTTGGTGGTCCGATGATGGTGATGGGCCGCCCGGCTGATCCAAGGTCCGACCCCGCGGAAGCGCGGACACGCGAGGGCCTGCGTTCCTTGATGGTCAAGGATCTCGACGCGGCTCTGGCGCTGGGCGAACGGTTGGGGCTCACACTTCCGCTCGTGGAGCTAACCCGCCGAACCGACCGGGAAGTGTCCGGCCAGGCCTGAGTGCCTGTCCTTGGACAGGTGCCGCTTGCCGGCCATCGGCAATGATCGCCGCGATAGCGAGGCCCGTCAGGCGTCCCGCGATATGGGAGGAAATCAGCCGTGAAGCTCAATGTCGGCGTACCCAACAGCATGCATGTCGCGGCCATGGTCCAGCCCTGGGAATATGCGCTGAGCGGCAGCGATATCGGGATCGCAATGAAGGTGGCGGACGAGCTCGGCTACAACAAGTGCATGCTGGGCGAGCATTTCGTCGTGCCGCAAAGTCATATCGAGCTCTCCGGCGATCATTATTTCCACACGACTGTCGCACTCGGCTATATTGGCGGCCAGACGAAAAACCTTCGCCTGTCCTCCTCGGTCTCCATTCTGCCGCTGCAAAGCCCGCTGGTCCACGCGAAGGCCTGGTCGACGCTCGACTGGCTCAGCGGAGGCCGTGCCGAAGCCCTGTTCGGCGTGGGCTGGCTGAAGGAGGAGTTCGACATGCTGAACGTTTCCTTCGAGAAACGCGGCCGCATGGCGGACGAGTATCTTGCATCCATCATTGCTCTTTGGACGCAGGAGAAACCCGAGTTCGAAGGTGAGTTCGTCAGGTTCCGCGATATCGGATTTGCGCCGAAGCCGCTGCAGGCTCCGAGATTGCCGATCTGGCTCGGTGGCGATGCGGAAGCCGTGCTGAAGCGCGTTGCGAAGTTCGCCGACGGTTGGTCGCCTTTCCGCACGCCGCCCGAGAAATTTCCCGACTGCCTCGATTTCATCAAGTCTCAGTCTGAATATGACGGACGACCGATCTCGATGTTCTTTGCGCTTGAGATGCTCAATGTCGGCGCTCACCACGAGATACTGGATGATCCGCGTGCCCCTGGCTCGCGCAGCACGCAGCAGATCATCGATCAGATCGGCTGGCTGAAGGAGCTCGGCATCACCGAGACCATCGTGCCTCTGCCGCCCGGGATCTCGGGCATGGACGAATATGTCGACCGGTTGCGGTGGGTCGCGGCCGAGATCATGCCCAGGATCGGATAGGCGGCGATGATCGAAGCCGTCCTGGTCGTCTTCACCAACGCCCGGCCCGGGCGTGAGGCGGATTTCGACGACTGGTACACCAATATCCACCTGCGCGACGCGCTGCGCTTCCGCGGTTCGATCAGCGCGCAACGCTTTCGCTGGAGCGTCAGGCAGGCAGACCAGTCGTCCGGCGACTTCGGATGGGCCTATCTGGCGCTTTACGACGTGTTCGATGCCGATCGGTTCACCCGCGAGCACATCGAGAATGCGCTGACGACGCGGATGATGGTGACGGACGCGATCGCCGCCGACGCATTGAACGACTTCCATTATTTTCCGCTGGCATTCCGCGACAATGATCCGGGTACGCCGCACATGGGCGGCGTGGTCCTCGAGCTCCTCAATCCCGCTACCGGCTGTGAGGGTGCCTTCCGCCAATGGTATCAGGACGAGCATATGCCAGAAAGGCTGCGCCGGCCGGGCGTCCAAAGCGGCGCCTTCCTCATGTTCCGGCCGCACGGTCAACTCGTGGAGACATTGCCGGACTACACTCATGTCGGCATCTATCGGGTCGATGGCAGGCAAGATCTGGATGGATGGCGGGAGCAGCTGGATGAGGCAGGAACGGGTCTTGTCGACGGGGACAGATGCCGGATTACGTGCTGGGATCCGATCACGCCGAGGATAACCGAGGATCAGGTGTTCTTCACCGACGCTGACGCGCTGGCGGCCGAGGAACGTGCCCGGTCCCGGATGGGAAACAAGGTACTGACCGATCGTGGCTCCGAGCTTCGGACGCATTGAGGTCGGCACAGATATGAGAGGGAATTGAATGGCGAACTCAACGGTGAATATCCCCGCCCATGTTCCGGGCGCACTGGTTCTGGATTGTCCGGTGGCGGACCGGACCACAGTCTATGAAAACGTATTCGAGACCCGCCTCGCTCCGCTTCATGCGTCGACGCCTCCGGTCTACTGGTGCCCGAACATCTATCCCGACGGTACCGGCGGGTGGATCGTGCGACGCGTTGAGGACCTGAAGGAAGTCTATGCCGACGACGACCTGTTCACCAAGAAGGGGTTCTCAAGCTTCGCCAAGCTGATCGGTGAAGACTGGGACCTGGTTCCGACCGAACTGACCGGCGATCCACACAAGAAGGTGCGCAAGGTTCTCAATCCGGTATTTGCACCCCAGAAGATGTTCGCGCTCGATGATATGGTTCGTGGCCGCGCGCTGGAGCTGGTTGGCGCGTTCAAGGACAAGGGACACTGCGACTTCGTCAGGGACTTCGCGATTCCCTTCCCGGTCTCGATCTTCCTGGATCTCTTTGGCTTGCCGCAGGACGAAGTGGATCAGTTTCTCGCGTGGGAGACGGCGTTGCTCCACGCGCCGGACATGCAAGTCCGGATCAAGGCGACGCACGAGGTGAAAGCCTATTTGCTCGATGCCATCGCCCAGCGCCGCAGCGCGCCGCGGGAGGATCTTCTGAGCTATGCGCTGACCTATGAATATGACGGCGAACCGTGGTCGAACGACATGGTGTTCGGCTATGCTTGGAATCTCTTCGTCGGAGGCCTCGACACGGTCACGGCGAATATCGGTCTGCATCTCTGGCATCTTGCCACTCACCCCGAGCAGCAGGCGGAATTGCGTGCGGATCCATCGAAGCTGACGCTCGCGATCGAAGAGATGATGCGCGCTTATGCCGCCGTCACGACCTATCGCACTGTCACGCGCGAGACCGAGTTCAGGGGCGTGAAAATGCTGCCGGGCGATCGTATTGCCATGTCGACTTCGATCACGGCGCGCGACCCCGAAGCATGGCCGGAGCCCAACCGGATCGATTTCGATCGCAAGCCCGGTCACCTGGCATTTGGCAGCTCGTCGCATCGTTGCCTTGGCATGCATCTCGCCCGCCGCGAACTCATCATCGCGATCGAGACGATGCTGGCCGAACTTCCGGAATTCCGGGTCGATCCGCAGGCCGAAGTGCCGTTCTGGCTGGGCAATATCATTCAGGTGAAGGCGCTGCCTCTGGTCTGGTAGAACGCCTGAGGGGGGGCGCCTTGTCGCCCCCCCCCCCGTTCCAGGCCTTCGATGCCGTCATCGCGTCGATCAAGCCGGCTTGATAAGGCGTGCTGTGGGCGATGCCGCCATCGGTCGAGATGATTTGGTCGTGCCGAAGCTGCCGAGGCGGTATTGTGTAGGCGGCGAGCACGTGATTTGCACCGTCTGAGTGGACCAAGGGCCCTGATAGCCTGGAATTCTCAGGCGGGCAGATCGCTCGGCGGACGGGCTCACGCCCGCCGCCGCAGACGCCGCCCAGATTCTCAGCGAGGTCCGAAACGGAAGGTGACGCCGGCGCCCCAGGTGAAAGGCGAGCCAATATATTGGAAGGCTACGCCGAGCGAACTGTAGAGGCTGTTGAATCGGCGTGCAACATATTTCTTGCCACCGATATTCTTGGCGAAGGTGAACAGTTCGATATTGGGCTCGTCCAACTGAAGCGAGAGGCGGCCGTCGAACAGGCCATAGGCGGGCACCACGCCCAGATCGTTCTGCTCGCGCAGGATCGCCTGCGTCGCCGCCGACTGGCGCGGATCGGCTGTCTGCGTATCGAATGCCTGCTTGCTGATATAGGCGTAATTGCCATGGAGCGTGAACTCGCCGAAACTCACGGGCACCTTCTGGGTCAAGCCGAAGTTGAGCTGCACCTTGGGCAGCTGCGGCACGGTTTCACCGCTGCGATCGACAATGCATCGCGATAGCGCGGGATTGGTTGGGACAGCGGTGCAGCCGGGCAGGCCGGCGCCGGGCAGGTCGCGCACCTCGGTGAAGCTGCCGTCGACATACTCGCCGTTGAGCAGACTGAGATTGGCGTTGACCAGCATGCCCTCCCACGGCACCGCCGACACCTCGAATTCGGCCCCATAAACGTCCTGCTTGCCGGCATTGAGCAGGAACTGGGTCGTAGTCGTCACGCCGCCGACGTTGACGAGCGCGGCGGCGTTGCGCTGCACGCCCGACTGCCAGGAATAGAAGAGCGCGACATTGGCGCGCAGCCGCCCATCGGGCGAGGTCATCTTGAGGCCGCCTTCGACGTCCTTGACCTTCTCCGGATTGAATGGCGGTGTAGAGGCGGAGCCGTTGCGGATGTTGAAGCCGCCCGCCTTGGCCGCTGCGCTCGTCTTCAGGTACACGAAAAGATCGTCGCTCGCGCGATAGTCGAGGCCCAATGTCCACGCCGGATAATCAAAGTCTGCGCTGCGTGGATAGCTGCACGGGGCAATGAATCCCGGAAGCCCGGTGATCTCGGCGGAGCACGTGTTGGCGAAAACATTGGTGATATTGTGCAGCACGACTGAGCGCTTGTCCCACGTCCAGCGAAGGCCGCCTGTCAGGCGTAGCGCATCGGTTATATTGTAATTCGCCTGGCCGAAAATGCCGGCCGATCGATTTTTCACATCCGAGAGATTTTGTGTGAAGCCGAAGTTCGGCGCCGGTGCCGCGGGCGCGAAGAAACGGAATGTCTGGGCGAGCGAGGATTCTACCCCTTTCTCGGTAGAGTAGTATCCTCCAAATATATAACTTAGTCGGTCGCCGATATCGCCGGAGAAGCGTAGCTCCTGGGAATATTGACTCGACTTGTAGTAGCTTTCGGATGCGAGGATCTGGACAGGCGTTCCGTCGAGTTCGTTCCGCCCTATCGCCATGCTGTAGCGATATGCCGAAACCGAGGTCACATCGATCCCACCGATCTTGCCGATGATTGATCTGCCTCCGTCTGAGTGGTCCATCGACTATGATAGTCTGGATCACGAAAGGGACGACGAATGCCGAGCAAGAAGCACAAGCCGGAAGAGATCATCGGCAAGCTGCGTGAAGTTGAGATCGTGCTGGCGCAGGGTGGAACGACGGCCGAAGCCTGCCGGCGCATCGCGGTCACCGAGCAAACCTACTACCGCTGGCGCAAGGAATATGGCGGTCTGAAGACCGACCAGGCGCGGCGGATGAAGGATCTGGAGAAGGAGAATCTGCGGCTTCGCCGGGCGATCTCGGACCTGACGCTGGACAAGCTGATCCTTCAGGAGGCCGCTCGGGGAAACTTCTGAGCCCCGCGCGGCGGCGACGCTGTATCGATCAGTTGCGGCGGGAGTTGCCAGTGTCCGAGCGGCGTATATGCCGGGTGCTCGGGCAACATCGGTCGACGCATCGCAAGGTGCCGCGCGGGGCGGATGATGAGGTGCGGCTCACCGAGGACATTATCGCACTGGCCAAGCAATACGGCCGCTACGGCTATCGCCGGGTGACCGCATTGCTGCGCGATGCCGGCTGGACGGTGAACCGCAAACGCGTTGAGCGGATTTGGCGCAAGGAGGGGTTGAAGGTGCCACAGCGCCAGCCAAAGCGGGGCCGGTTATGGCTGAACGACGGCTCGTGTATCCGGCTCAGGCCGGAATATCCAGGGCATGTCTGGGCCTACGACTTCGTCGAGGGCCGTACGCATGACGGGCGCAAGTTCCGGATCCTCACCATTATCGACGAGGCCAGCCGGGAGTGCCTCGCGCTTATCGTGGCACGCCAGCTCAAGCATGAAGATGTGCTGGCGGCTCTCGCTGACCTGTTCATCGCGCGGGGACCACCGGCTCATATCCGGTCGGACAATGGCGCCGAGTTTATCGCCACTGCCGTGCAGACATGGCTCGCCCAGATCGGCGTGAAGACCTTGTATATCGCGCCCGGTTCACCGTGGGAGAATGGTTATAACGAAAGCTTCAATGGGTCGCTCCGCGACGAACTGCTCAACGGCGAGATCTTCTACAGCCTCGCCGAGGCCAAGGTGCTGATCGAGGCCTGGCGGCGGCATTACAACACCGTTCGCCCGCACAGCAGCCTCGGCTATCGGCCGCCGGCCCCGGAAAGTGCGACACCGCCATTGCCGCCGTCCGGTTCCGCTTCGCTCCACCTACCGTCAGCAATGGCGGCGGAAGCAACAATGCACTAACAATCAAACCGGACCACTCGGTGGGGGCCGATCAAAACGGCGGTGGCGCGAGCGGATCGGCCCTAGTGTCGCCGGCCCGCCAAAAACCGCCTCAAGGTGCTGGGGAGGGTGTCGGCGACCCCGCAAAGCCTAGACGGCGGCGCGAGTCATGCGGCGAAACGGAACTGATCCTGCCGGAATTCGCGCGGGCTCATGCCGGTGGCCTTGCGGAACGAGGCTGAGAAGGCGGCCGCGCTCTGGAAGCCGCAATTGTGCGCAACGATCTTGATCAGCGCATCTTCGGCTGCCAGTTCACGTTTGGCCCGACGGATGCGCGCCTCGGCAATATAGTCGCTCAGCGTAATGCCGACCGTGTTCTTGAAGGTACGGATGAGGTGGCGTGGACTCATCCCGCATTCCGCCGCGAGGTCAGTGATCGACAACTGACCCGCGAGGCCGTCCTCGACCCGTTCCTTCAGCCGCCGCAGTCGCCAGTCGGCAATGCGCCCGCGCGGCGTTTCGTCGGCGAGCTGACGCTCCTGGAGATGGCGGCTGAGCTCGACCACCGTCATGAGTGACAGCGACTCGGTGAGCACGTCCCAGCCGAAACCCGGCTCGCGTACCTCCTCCGCGATACGGGCCAGCGTTTGGCGAACGCGCGGCGCCTGCACGTCGAAGCAGGGTGAAAGATCGGCGCCGCGGCCGTCGCCCTCGAACAGGTTCATCACGGCCTCGCGCTCGAAAGTCAGGCAGAGCAGGCGCTGCTCGCACGGCGCGCATTCGGCATCGAACTCGCTGTCCTTCGGCAGAAACACGATGTCGCCGGGATCCGGCGTCCAGCGATGGCCAGTGTGCAGCAGCTTGGATTGGATCGGGCGTGGCGTCAGAGAATAATCGACATAATAGGACTCGGCCTGGAAGCGGCCCGTGCAGCTATGCTCCCATCCGAACGAACGGATATCGGCATAGATCCCGTTCACCTCGACATGATGCTCGACTTCGAAGAAGGAAGTCGTCAGCGGCCTGCACATCGGGATCCACGCGGGCGTTACTTCGCCATCCAGATTAGTCATTCTCCGCTCCTTGACGGGTTTCGCCGCTCTGTCGTCAGCTCGCCCATCTGCTTGCTCATACCATCACTTGTCGCACTTTTCCCTATCGATGCACGTCGCGGTCGATCGTCCTCCCCGCCAGTGCAAAGAGGATGCCCGCGATCACGAAGCCGATCGAACCGATGCTCAACGAAAGGCGGAGGCCATCCGACTTGGCGGCTTCGCATGCGGCGCTGGCGGCCACCTTGCAGGCGGCTGCACTCGTGCCATGCGCGGTCATCGCCAAACCGCCAAGAACATCGCTCGCAAGGCCGACAAGCGGGGGGCCGAGCCCGTAACCGACAACCGAGATGATCGCGATCAAGAGCGCGGCGGCGGTTGCGCGAACGGCGGGAGGTGCCACGTCCTGCGCGACGGTGTACATCGACGGCATGTAGAAATGCTGGCCGATCGATGCGGTGACGAGCAGTCCGATCGAAAGGGCGGTATCGCGGATGGTGAAGGCGGTGGCGAAGAATAGGCCGCTCCACAACAGGCCCACCGCGGGCAGCCAGGTGCGGATACCAGGAAAGCGCACCCGGTTTCCGTCAATGATTGGCCCGGCGGCGAGCGTGACCAAAATGCCGACGCCCCCGATCACCAGCCCCAGGACGGTGCCTGCGGTGCCGACCGACAGGCCATGCGCGCGCATCAGGAAAGAGACCATATATTGGTGATTTGAGTAGCTCGCGAATCCGGCCACTGCGCCTGCCGCAGCGACCAGCACGAAACTGCGCTTGCCGAGCAGCATGCCGAGCGCCCCCGCCATCGACGGCTGGTGCGCGACAGCCTGCCGCGCCGGCTCGCGCATGGTCAGGCGGAAGAGAATCGCCGCGGCGACACCGAATCCGCCGCAAGCCAGGAACGTCACGCGCCAGCCGAAATGCTGCGCGATCCAGCCGCCGCCGACCGCGGCGACCAGCGCACCGACCGGCCCCGCGGCGCCGTAGACCGACATCGCACTGGTGCGCCGCTCGGGCGGGAAATAGTCCGAGATCAGCGAGTGCGAAGGTGGAGCACATCCTGCCTCACCGACGCTGACGCCCGCGCGCGCCAAGAGGAGCTGCACGAACGACGCAGCCAAGCCACAACAAGCGGTCAGCGCACTCCACGCTGCAAATGCGATCGAGATGATCGAAACGCGATTGCCACGTTCGGCTACGCGCGCAATTGGAAATGAGAACAGCACATAGAGCAGGGCGAAGGCTGGCCCGCCGAGCAGACCAAGCTGGAAATCGCTAAGCCCCAGATCCGCACGGATCAGTTCTTGGGTCACGCCGAACAGCAGCCGGTCGACATAGTTCATCATGTTGAGCACGAAGAGTGCCGCCAGGGTATAGCCTGCCGAGCGGATCGTGAATGGCGACATCGCGCGGGTCTGGGCAAGTTGCTGCATGGCGGCCTCCCTCACAGACAAAGCTAGTCCGGGAAGTGAAGTTGCCGCCCATCTTTGGGTAGGCATGGCAGGGATGAACTAGCGCGCATGCGCCATGGCATCGTCAGTCGGACGTAAATCGAGGCGTGGTTCGACCGACTTCAATATGGGATTGATGCCATTCTGGCTCGGCAACATCCTTCAGGTGAAGGCCTGCCGATGGCTCGGTGGAACGCTTGGGGATGGCGCGATCTTTCTTGCCCTTTTTTTCAGGCCTCCGATGCCGCCATCGCGTCGATCATGTCGGCATAATATGGCGTGTGATGGACGATGCCCCCATCGGCCGAGATGATCTGGCCCGTGACGAAGCTGCCGAGGTCGGATGCCAGAAACAGGGTAACGCCCGCGATGTCTTCGGGCACGCTTGGGCGCGGCAACAGGACATGGCGCTGCACCAGATCGATCTGGCGCGATCCCATCATCGTGCGTGCGAGCGGGGAAAGGACGAGCCCCGGCAGCACAGCGTTGCACCTTATGTTGTGGCGCCCCAGCTGTGCAGCAACATTGCGCGTCAGCGTGTTGATCGCCCCCTTGGACGTCGAATAAGCCGGATTGAACAGGTCGCCGAGGATGGCGACGCCGCTGCCGGTGTTGATGATCGATCCGCCGCCAGCGGCGATCATGTGTGGCGCTGCATGCTTGATCATGAGCATCGCGCCGCGCGTATTGACTGCAAAGGCCCGATCCCAGACCGCCACATCCATTTCGAGAATGCTGCCGTCCGCCGCCATCTGCTCGAGGCGTGTATCGGCAGCGTTGTTGTGCAGGATATCTATCCGGCCGAACCGTTCGCCAGTGGCTCCGATAAGAGCCCTTACGCTTGCTTCCTCGGTCAGTTCGAGGGTGTGGATGAAAGCCTGCCCGCCGGCGGCCTGGATGTCCTCTGCCACCCGTTGCGCACCCTCGATATTGATATCGGCAAGAACGACCGAGGCCCCGGCGCCGGCGAGCATGCGCGCGCATGCCTCGCCGATATTCGCGCCCGACCCGGTAACGATGGCGACCTTGCCTTCCAGGCTGACCTTCATCCGTTCAGTTTCCCAACAGCAGTTGCCAGGTGCCGAGATCCTCTCCGGCGGCGAAGAAGCGTTCGTTCATCGGCAGACCGTTCTGTCCCCAATGGTCCATGTTCGCGACCCAGGCCTGGATCCCGTACATGACCCAACGTCGGACCTGCTCCCAGATCTCGTCGAGTTCGATGACATTTGTCGCGCCGGTTGCGATCAGGTTCGAGCGATAATGGGCGATCAGATCACGCAGATGGTGGCGGCGCTCGTCGATGGTGAGCGACCCGATGCAGAAGTAGGTCAGGTCGCGCCAGGGACGCCCACGCCGCGCCAGCTGCCAGTCGAGCCAGAGACGCTCGCCATCGGGCAGGATATAGGTATTGCCTTGGTGACAGTCGCCAAGGATCACGCAAAAGGGCGCCTCGAAAGACCGCTCGAACTGGACCAGCCGGTCAAAGGCCCATTCGACGCGGCGAGGCTCGGCCAGATAGTGGCTCGGCGCGATCGCCCGGAAATTGGGATCCTTCAGATTTTCACAGATCCAGTGCCACATGATCCGGACCTGGTCATGATCGACGGGCGTGCGCATCGACGTCTGCAGCCATGGCGCTGCTGTCTCGCTGATGACGGGGCTGTCCCACAGGCTGCCATGGAGTCTGGCCAGACCCTCAAGCGCGCCTGCAATTCCGTCGATTCCGGCGTGCTGGGTGCTGTGCCCGAACTTCCCGCCTCGCTCGACGAGGTCCTCAAGGACGATCAGGCCCTGGCCGCGGCCATCATCATCCCAGTCGGCATAATAGCAGGCGGCCGTCGGCACCTGCATCTTGCCAGCAAGGAAATGGTAGAAGCGGGCTTCGAGCGCGCAGATGTCGACATCGTTGAACGCACCCGACCAATTGGACTTGAGGCAGAGATTCTCCGGCAGGCCGGCCGCCTTGCCGGCCATGTCCCAGCCGACGCGAACGCGCATCTTGGTCGTGTGGCTGTCGAACAACTGGACGAGTTCGAGGCTTTCTGCGGCAACGCCCGGATAGCGATTGGCCATCGTACGACCGAGCCACTCGGCTGTAATCGCGTCCCGGTTCCAGGGAAGCGGAGTCGTGCGCGACGGATATGGACCGGGGATCGCGTCTGGATCCACGGTTGCGGGTGCGTAGGCAGGCTCGGTCAAGCCGGATCTCCCTTCAGTCCAGGGGTTGATCTACCGATGGCGCGGGCGGCCAGCAGAAGGTGGATACCGCCCCACAAAGTGAAGAGCATCGCCACCCCAATGCCCCAGGCGACGCCGGCATTGCCCCCGACATAGTCGCTGATGGCGCCGATCAGGAACGTGCCGGCGCCGACACCGACGAGGTTGGCGCCGAGCTGAACCATGGAAACCGCAAGTCCGCGTAACTTTGCGCCGGCGAGCGTCACGATGACCGCATAGATCGGGCCGTTGTACGACGCGCTGAAGAAGCCGCAGGCCAGCATGAAGGCGATCGTACCCTCAAGGCTCCCCGAAGCGACCGTGCCGACGCCTGTCGCGGCCGTGAGGAAGGGTATCGTCGCCCCGAAGAGGGCGGTTCGCGAGGCGTCGAACCCTCCGCGCCGCTTGTTGAGCCAGTCCGCGATCCAGCCAGCGGCAAATCCGCCGACAGATCCGAGAACCCCATAAGCAATGGCGACCATCAGTCCCGCGCGCGCGATCGGTAGACCATGTGCGCGGATCAGGAAGGTCGTGAGCCAGGTGCTCATTCCGTAGATGCCCGTCGCAATCAGGACGATGGCAAGGATGCAATGCACAAGGCCCGGACGAGTGGACAGCAGCGCCATCCGCCGCGGCAGGCTAAGGCCGGCGACCTGGTCCACGGCTGGTTCCAGGTCGCGGCTTCCCCTCTTGGGCTCGCGAACGGTGAAGTACAGGAGCGGAGCCAGGACAAGGCCCGGAATGCCTGCGGCGAAAAAGGCCCATCGCCAATCCGAAACCTGGATGATCCAACCGCCGACAAAAAACGCGATGGCAAGACCGATCCCCGAACTCAGATACCAGATGCCGATCGCGGTCGAACGTTTCTCCGTTCCAAAATAGTCGCTGAGGAGCGACATGCCGGTTGGTGACCCGCCGGCCTCGGCCGTGCCGACGGCCGCGCGACCCAGAAGCAGGGTCCAGAAGCCCGTCGCGAAGCCGCACAACGCGGTGGCGCCGCTCCAGATCGTCAAGGCCATCGTCATCAGGTTGCGGCGATTGTACCGATCGACAGCAATCCCGAACGGCAGCGCGGCGAGCGCGAAAAAGATGCCGTAGGCAAAGCCCGCGAGGAAGCCGAGCTGGCCATCCGACAGGTTGAACTCCTTGCCGACCGGCGCCAGCACCAAGCCGATGATGGCGCGATCGATGCCGTGACAGGTCTGGGACAAGGTGAGAATGCCCAGGACGTACCAGCTATAGCGTTCGCTGACCGTCTTCGGCGCAAGGCCGGCGGAGCGCACCGCTTCCGGCGTCATGGCGTCATGTCCTTGCAATCCAGCATGCTGCAATTCTTCCCGGCCAATGGAGTGGACAGCATCCGCGCCTGGATGACCTGCGCAACCTGCCGGAGGAAAGGAGCCACCCGTTAGCGGCGCGGAGAAAGTGCGCCGTTGCCGATTGCAGATGGAGTGGAATTGTGACCGTGAATCCCAAGCATGTCGTGACCCATTTTCTGGCCGCGATCGAACAGGGGGATGAGGTCATGATCGATGCGCTGCAGGCGCACGACTGCACATGGTGGATTGTGGGGCATGGTAATATGACCCGTTCCGAATATACCGAAGCGGTCAAATCCATGCTGCTGACCGCGCAGGAACGGAAAGTCGAGATCGTCGGGATGATCGCCCAGGGCGACACGGTCGCGGCCGAGATCCGGTCGGAGATGCATTTCGGCGATCGCGTCTATCGCAACGAATATCACGATCTGTTCGTAGTCCGGGACGGCCTCATCGTTCACGGCCGCGAATATTTCGATACCGCTGCTGTCGCGGCATTCCAGCGCGGCACGGCTGAAGCCGCATGATGTCCTTTAATATTTGACGGTTCGTCCAACAAAATATGGGGATGAAGTGTGAGCGAGACCAACGAGGCTGTCGTCCGCGAGTTTCTGGCCCTCTTCCATGCCACCGAACTCGATCTTGCGAAGATCAGGGCTCATCTCGCGCCCACGGCCCGATGGCAGCCGATCGTGCCATTGGCCCCTCCGGTCGAGGGCCCCGATGCCATCTGTGCCGAAGCCGAGCGCCAGTATCGCATTTATGCCGACTGCGATTGCGTGGTGCTCAAGATTGCAAGCAACGGCGACACTGTATTCACCGAGCGTGTCGATCGCGTCCGCCTGCTCGCCGATGACCGCGAGATCATCACGCGTGTGACCGGCGTGTTCGGCCTGGATGAGGAGGGTCGCATCCTGTGGTGGCGGGAATATTGGGATGCCCTCGATGTGGCCGGCCAGATCGGCGTTTCGGACGAACAGATGAAAACAATGATGCAGTCGGCCTGAGCCGCCCGTGGAGACAATGCGAATGCAATATGATGTGATTGTCGTGGGATCGGGCGCTTCTGGCCTGACGGCCGCGATCCGCGCCGCCAAGTCCGGGCTGTCTGTCCTGGTACTGGAGAAAGCCGGCCATTTCGGTGGTACGACGGCTGTTTCAGGAGGCGGCATCTGGATACCAGGGAGCCCCCAGGCAAGGGCGGCCGGGGTGGACGACAGTCCTGCCGTGGCACGTCAATATATTCTCGAGGTGGTGGGCGAAACGGCCAATCCGGCGCTCATCGACGCCTATCTCGACAACGGGCCGGAGATGGTGGCCTGGTTGGCCGAAAACAGTGCCGTCGAATTCCTCATCTCGCCGCCGAGCAGCGACTGGTATCCCGACGTGCCCGGCGCGGTGAATTACGGGCGTCTGCTCAGCCCGAAGGAATATGATGGCAAGAAATTGGGGTCGGATTTTGCCGATCTGCGGCCCGCGCGCGAGGAGTTCAACGCGCCCGGCGGTTTCATGATTGACCTGTTCGACCTTCCCTATCTCGCGGCAATGCCATCTCCCAAATCGCTGGTCCATTTCGGCAAACTCGCGGCGAAATTCGGCATGGACAAACTACGCCGATATCCTCGCGGAACCCGGCTGACGATGGGCAATGCGCTTGCCGCGCGGTTGCTGCGGTCGGCGCTCGATGCCGGCGTTCGTCTGCAGAAATCGACGGCCGTCGACGGGCTGCTGGAGGACGGCGGGCGCGTGTCGGGTGTGCGGGCAGGGGGCAATGATATCCTCGCCAATGTCGGGGTTGTGCTGGCGTCCGGGGGCTTTTCCGCCAACGAACAGCTTCGCCGCGCTTATATGCCTTTTGCCGAGCATCATGTGTCGATCCTGCCTTATGAGAATACGGGCGACGGCATGAACATGGGGCTGGAGGCGGGGGCATCGCTCGACGGTGACAATCTCGTCAATGGCGTCTGGGCCGTCGTGTCAAAGCTGACCCGTCCCGATGGCTATGTGGCGCGCTACGCTCACCTCATCGACATGTCCAAGCCCGGCTGCATTGCCATCAACGCCAAGGGCGAGCGCTTCGGCAACGAAGCCTCGGTGCGGTTTGTCGATGCCATGCACGCTGACGGAGCAGTCCCTGCCCACATTGTCGGGGATGCTGCCTTCGTGAAAAAGTACGGCATGGGTATGGTGTTTCCAGGGGGCGGCGGCCTCAAGAAGCTCGTTGAGGCGGGCTATGTCGTGCAAGGCGCTACCATCCGCGAACTGGCCGGCAAGATCGGAGTCGATTCTGACGGACTGGAAGCGACAGTGGGGCGGATCAACCAGTTTGCCACTTCGGGCGTGGACGAGGATTTCGGCAAGGGCAGTGAGGAGATCGATCGCGAAATCGGTGATCCGCGGCATTCCCCAAATCCATGTCTGGGTCCCGTGGCGACGGCGCCCTTCTATGCGATCCGCATCTATCCCGGCGACGGTTCGACGACCGTGGGCCTCCGGATCGATGAGCATTGCCATGTGCTCGACGCGGGAGGAACGCCGATAGAGGGACTGTTTGCAGCGGGGCTCGATGCCAATTCGATCTGGCGGGGCAAGTCGCCCGCCCATGGCTGCAATGTCGGACCCGCGATGGTTCTCGGCTATATTGCTGGCACGAGCCTGGTCGAAGCACGCGTACCGGCTTGAGGGCGCAAGTCAGCTCCGTCTCGATCCCCGATTTTCGGGAGTTCGTTCGAGGCGCAAGACCTGCCGGTAGGAGACGTAAAACGAGCGGCGCCTCTGGTCGGGACGCCGCTCGTTGGATTCTCCCCACACCGGAGCCCGGCGATGTCATTTCATGTCGGGCGAAAACCGTCCAGTTGCATGAATATGATCTGGATCAATTGCGCTTGTGACACCCGGCAACTGTGGTGTGACAAACACAATGTGCCGTAAGCGATGACATTGCCCGCACGCCGCCTGGCCGTCCATGGAACCTGTAGCCAAGGAGTATAAGCCTAGGCGGCCCGCGCCTTTGCTGTCGCGACGAGTTCGTAGAGGCCGGCATTATATTCGGTCATCTGTTCCATCGTCAGATCCCGGTACGGCGTCATCGGACAGAGCGAGTCCACGACTTCCCAGAACGGTTCGATCCGTTCGAGCACTTCATCGACCGGTCCGCAGGCGACAAACGCTTCGACCATGTCGTCTGAAACATTGCCGACCACCGATGAAACGTCGCCATGCTCGCCAAGGGCGAGCTGGCAGGATCGGGCCTCATCGCCAAAGCCGATGGCCTCGAAGAAGGGCTCATATTCCTTGTAGCCCGAATAGGCGGCCACGGTCGCCCGGCTGTCATCGATCGCCTTCTGCTTATCGGCGTTGACCGCTATCCACGGCCAGGCGTTGATCTCGACGTCGCGGCGTTCGCGGCCATATTTCGCCAGCGCCGCGTCGATGAACGGCTTCTTGCTCCTGGTATAATCCGCCGACCACAGCGCGTGGACCATCAGGCCGTCGCCGATCTCGATCGCGAGCTCGCCCATCTTGTCCTGCAAGGCCGCGATCCAGATCGGGATATGTTCGCGCACCGGAGGTGCCGTGATCATCATCTCCTCGAAATCCGCCGAGAAATATTCGCCTTCGATCGGGTCGAGGCCAATATGGGCGTTGGCGACGATGTAGCGAACCACCTTCACGGTCTCGCGCAGGTGGCTCAACAGCTTGCGATGCGGCTCGCCATACATGCCTGTCACGCAGCTCTTGATGCTGCTGCCGAGGCCGAGGACAAATCGACCGTTGCTGATCCGGTCGACGTCCATCGCGCAATACGCGGTTTCAAGCGGACTGCGCGTGCCGGCAATGGCAACGCCCGTGCCGACCTTGAGCGTGGTTGTCGTGGCGGCGGTGGCAGCCATCGGCACGAAAGGTGCCCCATAGATCTGGAGCGAAAAGCAACCTTCGAAGCCGACCTGTTCCATCTGCTGGCCGATCCCCGCCATGGCGGGTGCGGGAAGGGTGGGCATGACCGCCCACCAGCGGCGATCATCGCCGACGGCATTCTTCATCGAAGGCATTGGAAATTCCGTTCGGCAAATGGGCGGGCATCGGTGATGCCCGCCCGATCAAACTCAATAGCGGAAAAGCTCGCGGCGCAGGCCGATGATGTCGCCGCAGTCCGCGCTGACATTGTCGCGATACTCGAAGTCGCCCGCCGCCTGACGGTCGGCAATCTCCATCATCAACATGCGGTAGCGCTGGCCGGCCGCATCATATTTCGAATGAAGGTCCTTGCGGCTGGTATCGCGCATATAGCGCGGGCTTTGCGGCGAAGTCATGCTGCTGTCCTGGCGAGATACAAGATAGCTCGCCTTGGGCATGACATGGCGGAACATCAGGCCCGCATTCGACGTGTTCATCGCATAATCCAGCCGCGTGCGATCGCGCGTCTCGGGCACGCACGGATGAAACAGCGGAACATCGTCGCCGGGCTGGAAACGGCCATAGGCGATGGCGCAGTGGCTGCGCAGATAGATGCGGATGACCTGGCGGATATCTTGCGTCGGCTGCCGGATGCCGCTGAAGAACTTCATCACCGGCGCCACCGACTTGCCGGTGCAGGTGCGCACCATGGTGACGGTTTCGCTGTCGTAGAAGGTCTCGACCGTCTCGGTCTCGGACTTTTCGTCGCCAACGACGTTCGCATGGAGAAAGTCGGCATGGGTCAGGTCGATCAGATTCTCGAGGCTGATCGGTGCGGAGCAATCGAAGCGGACGGTGCCGATCATATGGCCGGGCAAGCCGCCATTGGGCGGAAGAAATGGCAGGCTCGGCAAGTGAACCGGATCGGCGGCTTCGGGGCGTCCGAACCAGCCCCAGACATAGCCATAATGCTCCATCACCGGATAACGGCCGCGAGCGTCGGTATATAGGCTCTTGTCCGAGACCTGCTTTTCGTTGGGATGAAATTCGGACGCCACCGCGACACCATTTTCACGCCAGATGAAATAGGAATGCGAATAGATCGTCCGCCGGGCGACCGTCTTGCCGATGCTGCTCGAATGCGCCAGCGGAAACCATGTATCGCGCATGACTATGTCATGGGGTACCCAATGATTGACGGCGTTGAGCCCCGTGGGGCGACCGCCGGCCGCACCGGAGGGTGGGTTTGCGGAGTCCATATCGGCGGGGCGGTTGACGGTCTCGAGCATGGTCTTGCCTCCAGGTCGGTATCAGGCAGCTATATTCAGGCCGCAACGGCCTCCGAATGCGGGATTTCCGCGACGATGGCGTTGCGCAGGTCCTCGCCGTGGATCGAAACCGATCGCTTGGTGACCCGCAGTTTCGCACCATCGACCGAGTCGCGCACGGAAAAGGGATTGCCACGGCGTAGAGCCGTTCCGCGTACCCCGGGATGGCGATCGCCGAGTTCGGCGCGCCAGCGAACCGCGGTCGTGCCGCGGGCGGCCGGGACCGGCGCCATGACGACCCGCAGCAGTTCGCGAAACTCGGTATCGCGCAAGGTCAGGCGGGTCTCGCCGGTGACCGGGTGCGTCTCGGTAAGAATCGTGAGGGGAAAATCGCTGCTAAAGGGCGCTGGCCAATGCAGGCCCTTCCATTGGCAGCTTCGCTCCATCACGAGCATGCCGTTCTGGTTGCGCAGTTCGGACATCAGATATGGCGTGAAGCTCACGCCTCGGATGGCGATCACAAGTTCAGGATTGTCGTAGAGCGCGTCCAGATAATCCTGATGGCCAAGGCTCACATGCGTCGTGCCGGAAAAGCCAAAAACGGGGCCCTCGATTTCAGACGGTACGGCCCCGGTGCGGAGATTGACGCGAACCAGACCCGCTGCTTCGTCCACGCCGAACGCGATTGCCTTGTAGACCGGCGGAAACTTCTGCTGGTCCTTCATGTTGGGGATTTCCTTCAGGCGGCCCGTCTCGCCATCATAGCTCCAGCCATGATACCCGCACTGGATCCACCCGGTGTCGCGAATGCACCCCAAGGAAAGGGGAGCCCGTCGATGCGGGCAGCGATCCTCGAGCGCGCGGACGATGCCCTCATTGTCGCGCCACAGCACGATCGGCTGATCCCCGATGTCCACCGCCAACGGCTTTGCCGAGGTGACTTCTTCGGATCGGGCAACTGCCCACCACATGTCCTGCTGCGTATCGGCCATTATTCGTCCTCTCTGGACTTAAATTGACATGTGACAATTTATATGTCAACCAACGCCGATGAGCGATACAGCGGAAAAAACGGCTGGCGGACCTGTCCGTCGGCGGGGCCGGCCCGCCCAGAATGCAGCTCACGCGGTCGATGAAGGCACGCTTCTCGCCCTCGCCTTCCAGACATTCGCCGAGCGCGGCTATGAAGGGACGACGCTGCGCGAGATCGCCAAGCAGCTGGGCGTCAGCCACAATCTCATCAACGTTAGGTTCGGCAAGAAGGCGGATCTGTGGAAGCGTGCGGTCGACTGGCGCCTCGGTCGCGCGTCGCTCGATGTGGCCGTGGCGTTCGACGTCGAGGATAGTCCGGAAGCGCGATTGCGAACCCTGGTCCACCTCTTCTGTCGCTGGGCGACATTCCATACCGACATCGTGTCGCTGACCCATGTCGAGGGTTACCGGAATACCTGGCGGCTCGATTATATCGTCCAGCACTTCATCCTGCCCTTCAAGGAGCGGCTGGACGCTCTCGTCCACGATGTCGCGTTGATCCGGCCAGTGAGTCCAATTTCCACGCCGGCGTTGATGGCGCTTCTCGTCCAGGGCGTCGGCTATTTTTTCGGTGCGCAACCGCTCCAGCAGCGGATTGGCGCGGGCCCGCTTGTCGAACCGCGCCACGCCGAGGAGCAGGCCGTGCTGATGGCCGATTTCCTGCTCGCGGGCCTGCTTCCCGCCAAATAGATCGCTCGGGTCGTCAGCCGTAGAATAGCTCGCCGATCCGTCGGGTATAAGCCGCGCTCTTGTCCTCGCTCAGTCCGTAATGAGGAATGACCGGGGTGATCGCATCGGCCATGGCAGCGCGCTCGGCGACGCGACGACGTACTTCGTCCGCGCTGCCGATGATGGCGATGCTTTCCACCATTTCGTCGCTGCAGGCCGCGATCATCGTCGGGAAATCGCCACGCGAGAAGGCGTCCTGAATGGCGGCGGCCTCCCGGGCAAAGCCGATCGCCTCGAAATAACGAAGATATTGCGCGTTCTGGCTGTAATAGGCGATCGTCGCCCGACTGTCCTCCAGTGCCTCGCGCCGATCGTCGGAGATCGTGACGAAGATCGATATGTTGAGCGAGAAGTCGCCCCGGGCGCGACCCGCGACTTCCAGACCCAACTTGATGTTCTTCTGGACCTGGTCACGGATCCACGCATCGTTCCACAAGGGGTGGCCGAGCAGTCCGTCGGCGATCTCGCCCGCTTGATGACAGGCCTTCTCGAACACCGCCGGAAGATAGATCGGGATCGAGGCGCGGATGGCCGGGTGGAGTAGGCGGAAATGGGAGAGGTCGAGCCTGTGATATTCGCCCTCGAGGGTGGTCAACTCCCCACTATGGCCATTGGCGACGATCGCGCGGATCATTGCGACGATCTCGCGCATATGGGCGAGCGGCTTGCCATAAGGGCTGCCGAACGAATCCTCGATCTGGCTCTGGGCGCTGGAGCCCAGCCCCAGCACGACGCGTCCGTTGCTGATGAGATCGAGGTCGATCGCGCTGCACGCCGTTTCAAGCGGGCTGCGCACGAAGGCCAGCGCTATGCCGCTTCCAAGCTTGATGCGATCGGTGACGGCGGCGGCAGCGGAGAGCGTGCCGAAGGGCGCGCCGAAAATCTGGGGCGACCAGATTCCCTCCACGTTGGCGGTTTCATAGGATCTGGCAAGCTCGACCAGCGCGTCCTTCGGCATCGGCGTCAACTGCGCCCAGACGGGCTTGCGGGTCGGCATGCTTGTTCCCCCGGGGTTCGAAACCGTTCAGAAGCCGGCTTTGGTGTCGAAATAGTCCCGCCAGGCGAGGATCTTGGGACCGTCCATCTCGAATATGCCCATCAGCCTGATCGTCGCGATCGCCTTGTCCGCGGCGTCGTAGAAGATGTCCGTACGCTCGGTGAGCACGACATTGCCGATCACGGCGGCATGATGAACGATCACTTCGCCGCGCTCGAACGGATATTGAGCGGAGAATCCCTCGAGAAACACCATCGCCTGGCCGAAGCCGACGGTGGTCGCGATCCCGACATTTTCCCACACGGTCTGGTCGGTGAATCGACGACGCATCGCCTCGATCATGTCGGCCTTGGCCAGACCCCACTCACCGAAGAACGACAGGACTTCTTCGAGCGCGCCGGACATCGCAGCCTCAATCCTCGGGAGCGATGACGACGCGAAGACCTGACAGGGCTTCGCTCATCACGATCTGGCAGCAGAGGCGCGAGTTTGCGTTGCGATGGTCCGACCCGTCGAGCAGATCGTTCTCGTCGGCGCTCATCGGCGGGAGTCGATCGGCGAAGCCCGGATCGACATAGACATGGCAGGTTGCGCACGAACAGCAGCCGCCGCAAAGCGCGAGCAGTTCGTCGATGCCGCCGTCCCGCGTCACTTCCATGATGCTGAGGCCTTCGGCTGCCGCCAGGGTCTGCTCTTCTCCATCGCGGGTAACGACAATCAATTCGGCCATGGCTATTCCCTGAAAATGTCAGCGCGGACGGTCCGCGACGTTCGCCCGGGTCATTTCGCGCCAGCCGGTCCTGCGCACCTTTCCAAAGAAAGGGCTATCGGACCTCGGGCTTCACCGGAAAGCGGTCGAAGTAGAAGCCGAACCGCTGGCGCAATTCATCGGCGGTGACGCCAAAGTCGCGCTCGAGGTCATAGACGATCCTGTGCGTTTGCTTCTCTTCATGGGCGTCGAGATAGGCGTGGAGGGCGGTCAGCGCCTCGTCGGTCAGCGGCAGGTCGGCGCGACGGTAAATCTCGCGCAGGATAGGGTCGGGATCTTTGGTCCACTGGTCGAAATAGACGTCGATCGTCTGCTCCTCGGGCAGGATATCGCGATCGCGCACGCAGCGCCGGAGCAGTTCTTCGTAGCGCGCCGGCCAATAGCCGAGCGGCTCGGCCGGATCGACTTTCTTGCGCAACATTCGGGCCGCGTAGAGCGCCATGGTGAGCTGCGAGCGAACCGACCCCACCGGGTCGCGATGGGTGATGACGAAGGTCGCATCCGGGAAGGTTTTATAGAGCGCCGGGAGCTGTTCCATGTGCTGGGGGCACTTGATTACCCAGCGATTCGGCCCCTTGAGGAAGGTCAGGGCCTGCAGCGCCTTCTTGAGATAGGCATAGGGTCCGGTCTGATCGAGCGAAAGATAATAATCTCGCCAGCGAGGGACGTAAGCCAACCACTCGATCAGATAGGAGGAAAAATCGAGCGCCTGGAGTTCGATATCCTCGCTGATATGATCGGCGGAGAATTCGTGCATGATCGCCATGTAGGGGAGGATGGCCTCCATCTCCTTCCAGCCGGCATCCGCCCTCGTCCAGCGAGGATTGGGATTGTCAGCCGTCGGCTCGTCGCCCGGCGAGGGGACGGGGGCGATCGCCTCCCACCAGGGAAGCGAGCGCAGCCGGGTGTCGGCGCTGAGCAGTCCCAGCAGATGCGTGGTCCCCGATCGTGGCAATCCTGCCACGATGATCGGTCGGTCAATCTCGATGCCCAGGATCTCCGGATGGCGCTTGACGAGGTCCTCGAGCCGTAGCCGGGTAGCAGCGAAACGGACGGTCATCTGGAACATATTGAAGCGCGTGACCGAGGACGCATTCTCGTCCTCGGCAAGCGCCTGGAGCCAGATGGCGAGCCTCTCCAGAAAGTCGTCGCTGCCGAAATCGTCGAGGCCGGTCTCGGCACGCGCGGTGTCCAGCACGGCGTCCATCGAGAATGCGATGGGGATGGTGCTCGACGCATCGAGCGCAGCCTGCTGCGCGGCGCTGAGCACGGGATTGTGCAGATCAGCGATGTGAATGCCGATGGGGTCCGCATCGCGCTTCCTCGTCGCGCCGGTCATAGCCAGTCTCTCCGCATAGTCTCACTTGTCCAACGATAGGAGGATTAGCGCGCGATCTGGCTATCACGGCAATGCCCGAGGCTATCGCGAGGACGCCAAACCACGGTCGGTCGCGCCATCGCCTGAATTCCCTTGGGCGAAAGCCGATCGCATGGACGGAGGACACGCAATGGGCCTGATGGAGCACGACCTGCCAAGCCTGCCCGAGGCCTATCGGGCATCGTTGCCGAGTTCTATCCGATGCGAGGTTCAGGGGCGGATTGCCTTGCCCCAGGCCGTCATTGAACTGCATGACTATCAGTTCGACGAACCACAACGCGCGATATTCAAGTCGCCCCGCAGCTTTCTCGACCTCGCCCTCTCGCGACGTCCCGGTGACGCGCGCGGCGGCTATGTCGACCTGCCAGGCTTTGCAGCCCGTCCCCTTGGCGACATCATCTTCATTCCGGCCGGCCACGCTGTCGCCACCGAATGGGGGGCGGGTCGGCAGCAGTCGATTTGCTGCGGCTTCGAAGGCGGGCGACCGGATGATGAGGATGATCTGTTCGCCTCTGCGGAACTCGAGGCCTGCCTCGACATCAGAAGTCCGTTCATCCGCGATGCAATGGTACGACTTGCGCGAGAGGTGCGCGACCCAGGCTTCTGTTCGGACCTGCTCGTCGGTGCGATGTGGATCGAGATCGCCGTCGAACTGGGGCGCCATCTGCGCCGCTCGCGCCACCGCGAAGAGGAAGACCGCGCGCGCTTGAGCGCGGCCAAGCTGCGCCTCGTCGACGACTGGATTGCTCAACCGGGAGCGATGCCCGCGGTCTCCGAACTTGCCGACGCTTGCGGGATGAGCGCGCGGCACTTCTTCCGGATGTTCAAGGCATCGACGGGCATGACCCTGTCCGATTATGCGGCCGCGATGCGCCTCGACCGGGCCAAGGCGCTGCTGGCGACCGACCGTCTGGCGATCAAGGTGATCGCGTGGGAGTGCGGGTTCGGGACCGCAGCGGCGTTCTCCGCTGCCTTCCGCCGCGCCGTTGGGGTCACGCCTCACGAATATCGCCGCTCCGCAATTCATTGAATGCGGCGGGAAACGGCGTTTGGGCAATGCAAATGGCGTAACGACGCTAGTATCGCCTGTTGTCGGCTTTCCGCATCCGCGACACGCTTCAGTCGATAATGGAATGGAGAGCGTGGGTGGCTGAGAATCTGTTCGATCTCACGGGCAAGGTGGCGCTCGTTACCGGCGGCAATTCGGGAATCGGCTTCGGTTTTGCCCGCGGTCTTGCCCGGGCGGGGGCGGACATCGTCATCTGGGGGCGGCGCGAGGATCGCAATGCAGAGGCAGCGGATGCCCTGCGGGCATGGGGCGGCCGGGTGTTTGCCGATCAGGTCGATGTCGGCGACGAGGCCGCCATCGTAGCGGGCGTCGAGCGGGCGATCGAGAGGATGGGGCGCCTCGATACCGTCGTGGCCAATGCCGGTCTCGCCTCGCAGGCGCCTTTTGCGCAGATGGATGCCGCAACCTATCACGGGCTGTTGAACGTCAATCTGCATGGTGCCGTCTTCGTGCTGCGAGAGGCGGCGAGGCATATGATTTCCCGTGCAGGGGCCGGGGATCGTGGGGGATCACTGATCCTGTGCGGAAGCGGTTCCATCTTCCAGGGTGTGCCGACGATGGCTCATTACGGGATTGCCAAGGGCGCGCTGAACTCCTTGTCCAAGGCACTCGCCGCAGAACTGGGGCCTTATGGCATCCGGAGCAACGTCATCGCTCCGGGTTTCATTCACACCGAAATGACGCTGGCCGATCCCGAGCTCGGCGCCGCCATCACCCGGGCAGTCGAGGCCAAGACGCCGCTTGGCCGGGCCGGAAAGCCTGAGGATCTGGAGGGGGCGGTCATCTACCTCGCAAGCGACCTCTCCAGATATCATACGGGCGACACCTTGGTCATCGACGGGGGGAAGATGTCGGCCAACTGAACAATGTGCGCCGGGAATGGCGCACCCCATCGTTCGGCAGGCGGCCGGGCCGCGCCGGACGGGCAAAGTTCGCCCCGAGAGGATACGCCATGTTCGCCCGACCCAATGCCAGCCATAGCCAGGTCGCCTATGTCACCAACGACATAGAGGCGGCTGCCGCCATGATGGAGGCGCAATTTGGTGCGCCGGGCTTCTTCATCTTTTCCAACGTCCAGCCCGGCATGGAGCAGGCAGGCGGGGCGGAATTGCGCATCGGTCTGACGCGCGTCGGCGGGATCGAGATCGAACTGATCGAGCCGCTTGGCGGCACCGCACCGCTGTTCAGCGACGTGCTGCCCGATGGCGATGGCCTTGTCGTCAGATTCCACCATGTCTGCTCGCGAATCGAGGGGCCGATCGCGAACTGGGACGCGCACATCGCGTCGATCGACACCGATCTTCATCCCATCGTCTTCAGCGGTGCGCTGGGTGAGGACATGCGATTTGCCTATACCGACGAGCGCGCCACCCTTGGGCATCATGTCGAGCATGTCTGGTATTCGCCCGCCATGCTGGCGCAGATCCTGGCAGCAACCCCCACTTATCCGGCCCCGACGGAAACAGGAAAAGCCCAATGACGATCGCATTGTCCCGACTCAATTTCCGGGATCTCGGTGGATTGCCGGCGGCGGACGGCCAGCGGGTGCGCACGGGGCTGATATTCCGGTCGGAAGGGCCGGCCAGCTTCTTTGATGCTCATCGGGCCGAACTGGCTGAACTGGGATTTCGCTCCGTTTGCGACCTGCGTTCGAACGTGGAAAGGACGGCTGCACCCAATGACTGGTGCGGACCCGGCTGCCGACTGCTCAACCTGGACATGAACACCGACTTGCGCGCGCAAGGCAAGGAAGCCTGGGAGACCCTGCGGCTGGATCCCTCGCCTGAAAATGCCAAGCGCGTCATGATGGAAAATTACCGCCGGATGCCCGGCGCCCTGCATCCCTATCTGCCGGAACTCGTCGGCGCGCTGCTGGCCGGCGACGTCCCCATGATGATTCACTGCACCGCGGGCAAGGACCGGACCGGTGTCGTCATTGCGCTGCTGCTTTCGCTCATCGGGGTTTCGCAAGAGACGATTCTGGCCGATTACGCAAAGTCCGATGTCTTCGGTGAGAATATGCGCATTGCAGGTTCGGTCGAGGACGGGTTTCGCGAGAGCTTCGGCTTCGTTCCCGGTGAAGCGGTCATCGCCATGCTGATCGGAACCGAGCAGGATTTTCTGGTTGCCGCGCTCGACGAGGTCGACCGTCAGTGGGATGGGGTCGGCCAATATTTCGCTGCGGGCGGTGTCGATCGCGAGCTGCAGAACAACATTCGTACCATGATGCTGGAACCGCGGTGATGCGGTCGGGAGAATTATGATGAAGGCAGGAGTGATCGGACTGGGCGCGATCGGCAGCGGTGTTGCCTTGTGTCTGGCGCGTAGCGGTCAACTGGGTGCAGTCTATGATATCAGGCCCGAGGCGGCCGACGGGCTGGATGGCGTGCCGGCCGTAGCCGCGACGCCGGCGGCAGTCGCGGCAGCTGCGGACGTCGTCGTCATCGCCGTCGTCAGCGCGCAACAGACGGTGGATGTCCTCACGGGCCCCAACGGGATACTTGCAGGCGCGAAACCTGGCTTGACGGTTATTCTGGTCGCGACGGTTTCCATGGAGGATCTGGCACGGATCCGCGCGATCACCGATGCGGCCGGGGTCGCGCTCGTCGACTGCGGCGTGACTGGTGGACAGAAGGTCCGTGAGAAGGGTCTTGTTTGCCTCGTCGGCGGCGACGAGGCGACCGTTGCGAAAGTCCGTCCGGTACTGGACGGCTTCGCAAAATATGTCGCGCACATGGGCGGACCCGGGGCAGGCATGGCGGCCAAGATCGCACGCAATGTCATCGTCTTCGGGTGCCTTCGCGCCGGCTACGAAGCCGCGGTCCTGTGTCGCAATTCTGGGGTCGACATCCGCCAGCTGAGCGATGCGATCGACGCCAGTGCCGACGGTGTCGGCGGCCCGCTCATGCTCGCGACGCGCGAAGATCCGTTTCAGAGCGAACAGGAAGCCGGGGTTCGCGAATATACGCGGGCGCTGATGATCAAAGACCTCGATGCGGCAATCGATCTGGCCGCCAGCTTTGGCATCAGGCTGCCACTGATCGAACTGACCAAGCGAACCGACCAGGCCGTCGTCGGCATGGCAGATGTGATGGGAGAAAAAGCGTGAGCCTGACCGAGGAACAATGGCTTAAGGGGCTGGGGATCGTCGACGAGGTCTATGGCCCCGGCGCGTCGGAGATGATGAAGCCCTATCGGGACAATCCGTTCAACCAGGAAATCGTCGGCAACCAGTTCGGCAAATTATGGGCCGACCCGGCATTCTCCATCCGCGACAAGCGGCTGATGGTTCTCGGTGCGACGGCGATGCTGGGTCGGGCCGATCTGGTCGAAATCCAGATGGGCGGCGCGCTCGTCAACGAGGAGTTCACCGACGAGCAGCTCGACCAGATACCGCTGTTCATGCTGTTCTATGTCGGCGCCGGCAATACGACGGCGCTGTTCCGCGGGATCGAGGCGGCGCGCGCCAAGGCAAAGGCGAAGGCCGGGGCCACCAGCTGACATAGTTCGCCACACCCTACCCAAAGATAGAGGAGGAGACACCACGTCCGACCTAATGTGGGCGAAACAAAAGCCGAGGAGAGGACATGTTTCGCCCCGAAAGCGATTGGACAGGGCAGGGCCGGGAAGGGGTCGAGGCTTTCGCCATCGACCGCCGGGTCGCGACCAATGGAGCGACGGTCGATATCCGCCGCTTTCGCTGGGTGACCCCGAGCAGCGGCTCATTCTCTCCGGCGCGTCACTATCTCGATTACTCGCTGACCCAACAACCGCGTCGGTCCTTGCTCAGGACCGATGCCTGGGCCGATGAATGTTATTCCGGGGATATCCTCTATCTGGCGCCACGCCATGAATATTGGGGCGCGCCCGCGCTCCAGGAGCGCCGCTTGCTATGCGTGGCGCTCGACGACGATTTTCTGACCGATGTGTTCGAGGACGGCGACCAGGCCGCAACGCTCCTCCCGAGCGCCGACGTTCGCGGCGGCGCGTTGAGACGTCTCCTCGAGGCAACGGCGGCGGAATTGATGGCGCCGGGCTTCGCCAGCGATGCTCTGGTGGGCGCAATGCTGGTTGGAATCGCGGTCGAGCTTGCCCGCAGCCTGCGGCAACAGGATGCCGCCGAAAAGGAAGCCAGCGGCGTCGCCATGAGGCAGGTTCGTGCCATCACCGATTATGTGATGGATAATCTGTCGACGACGCTCAACATCGCCGACATCGGACGCGCGTGCGGATTGAGCACGCGCCATGTCGCGCGCGTCTTCAAGGAGGGGACCGGCGTCAGTCTCGGGGAGTTCGTCGCTCGCAGTCGCGTTGCGCTCGCCAAGGAACTCCTCACCAGGAACAATCTTCAGATCAAGGAAGTGAGCTGGCGCTGCGGCTTTGGCAGCACCGCCGCCTTCTCCGCCGCCTTCCGTCAGGCAACGGGGGCGACCCCGCGAGCCTTCCGGCATGGCACGATCGCGCTGCAATGACCGGGAAAGTATAGGACGTCTGCCAAAGAGTATCGCGAGCAGGTCATGGATTGCGCAGGCGATTGTCTCGAGCGTGTGAGACAAATATGGTATCATCTGTTCAATTTTTGCAATCCCGCGAGGCGGGGATAACAAATTTGGGGAGGGTCAGCTTATGAACCGCAAGATCAATATGCTGTTGTCGACAGCGCTTACAGGAATGTGCTTTACATTGTCTCAACCTGTATTGGCGCAGGAGGAGTCTGCTCAGGCGGAAACTTCCGGAGTCCAGGACATCGTCGTGACCGCGCGGCGTACCGAGGAAAATCTCCAGACGACGCCCGTTGCCGTCACCGCGCTTGGCGAGGCCTCGCTTGTCGAGGCTCAGGTCAAGGATGTCGCCGACCTGCAACGTACGGCACCCAGCCTCGTAATCTCCAAGGGTACGGCCGGAACCTCCGGCTTCGCGCTCGTCGCCATTCGCGGCCAGGGCAACCTCCAGCCGATCCTCGCCAATGATCCGGCGGTTGGCACCTATATCGATGGCGTCTATGTCGCGCGGCCCTCCGTCGGCCTGACCGACCTGCAGGACATCCAGCGCGTCGAGGTGCTGCGCGGTCCCCAGGGTACGCTGTTCGGCCGCAACACGACCGGTGGCGCGATCAACATCATCAGCAACGATCCCACCGACCAGTTCGAGGGCCAGGTGAGGGGTGAAGTCGGCAATTTCGACTACAAGTCCATTCAGGCGACGTTGAACATCCCGCTCGCAGACAATCTGAGCTCGCGCTTCAATTACGGATTCCGTCAGCGTGACGGTTTCGGCAAGAGCCTCACCACCGGCCGCGACATTGGCAATCTCGACAGTCACTTCGCACGCGGCAAGGTGAAATATGAGGGCGAGGGCTGGGATATCACCCTGTCCGGCGACTATAACAAGATGAAGGACACCGGCCAGAATATCCAGCTGAAGGCGGTCAACGAGGCTGTGATCAACGGCTCGCTGCGCCCCGGATTCTCCAACGCCTTCTTCGGCACGCCCAACTTCGCGTCGCTGACGCCTGCCCAGCAGGCTGTGGTGCAAGGCGCCATCAACGGGCTCTATCTCAACCCGCTGAATGCCGGCCTCCATTCCAAGGACAATTGGTGGGACAATACGGCCCGCGGCACCTTGCCCAACGCGGGTGCGGCCGCGCTCCCCGCCGATGTCCAGGCGCTTTACGGTGTGCCGCCGTTCAACAATCTCGAGGTTTACGGATTTGCCGGCACGATCAATGTTGAGCTCGGCGGCCTCAACCTGAAGTCGATCACTGCCTATCGGCACAATATGAACAAGGGCCTCAACGATACCGACGCGACCGCAGCCGGGCTGCTCGCGACCTTCTCGGGGTCGACGTCGGAATATTATTCGCAGGAACTGCAGCTGTCTGGCGACATCACCGATGCGCTCAGCTTCATTGCGGGCGGCTATTATGGCCATGAGAAGGGCGATGAATATAGCCGGTCGCAGATCTTCGGTGGACTGCTCCGCGACTCCACTGCGGATATCACCAACGAGACCTTCGGCCTGTTCGCGCAGGGCTATTATCAGATAACCGACACGCTCCGGACGGTCGCGGGCTTCCGCTACACCTGGGACACGCGGGATTCGGTCCTGCATAACCGGCAGATCCTCGGCCTGCCTTACAATGCACCGGTTGCAGGTACGCCGACCGGCATCAACTGCACCGTGACCAATCCCGACACGCCGCCGACGGCTGACACCTGCAACCAGACGCAGAATGCCAAGTTCAACTATCCTGCCTGGACCTTCGGTCTCGACTGGCAGGCGAGCGACGACGTGTTCGTCTACGCCAAGACCAGTGGCGCGGCCAAGGCGGGCGGGTGGAACCTGCGCGCGGGCGGCTTGCCCGCCTTCAAGCCGGAAAAGGTCATGGACGTCGAGGCGGGCCTCAAGGCCGATCTGTTCGACCGCCGGGTGCGTTTCAACACGGCGATCTTCCATACCTGGAAGAAGGACAATCAGGCGATCGTGAACTCGTTCGTCGAGGGAATTGGTGTCACGCAATATATCCAGAACAACGGCAAGGCCCGCATCTGGGGTATCGAGAACGAGCTTACCGTGATCCCGTGGGAAGGCATGGAGGTGAACGCCAACCTCAGCCTGATGGATGGCAAGTACAAGTCCGGCACGTTCAATGAAACGCAGGTGATTGCCGGCAGCGGCTGCCCCACGATCAACGGCGTGGCCAACAGCTGCGTCGTCGATCTGAGCGATCTGCCGCTCATCCAGCTACCTAAGACCCAGTTCAACATCAGTGCCAAGCAGACCTTCCCGGTTGGCGAGGCCGAACTCTCGATCCAGGGCAACTATGCCTATGTCAGCAAGCAATATTTCAACCAGGTAAAGCCGGCCGACCAGCAGTCCGACGCGGTCAAGGCGCAATATGCCCGCGAGAACGAACTCGGCCAGATACCGGGTTACGGCCTGTTCAATGCGCGTGTCGCAATCCAGCTCGAGAATCCGAATATCGAATTCGCCGGCTTCATGCGCAACATCGCCAACAAGAAATATAATGTGCGCAGCTTCTCCGATCTCTACCGCCAGCTTGGCATAGCTGCCGAATATGCGGGCGACGCCCGCACATGGGGCATCTCGATGGCCTACAAATTCTGATCGCGCGAACGCGGATCGGACGAATGACGGGGGAAGCAGGCATGCCTGCTTCCCCTTTTTCGTGGCGCACATTTGACGCGCCATCCAATTGCACCCTGTCGGCGGATGGGACGATAGCGGTGGCGCGCTTTTAATATGCAGCCATTGACCATGGCGATCCCGGAGGAAGCAGCATGCGCAAAATCGACCGGCCCGATTATGATCGGGCAGCATTCGTCGCCAGATATGGGCCGTGGGCGGTGATCGCCGGCGCCTCGGAGGGGACGGGCGCCTGCTTTGCGCGGCAGCTTGCGGCGATGGGCATCAATATCGTGCTGGTATCGCGGCGGGCGCCGGCGCTCGAGGCGCTCGGGGACCAACTGGCCCAGCACCATGGCATCGAATATCGCGTGGTTACCGCCGATCTGCGCGAAGAAGGCGCCGCCGGCCAAATCATCGCGGCCACCGCTGACCTCGATGTCGGTCTTTATGTCTCGAATGCCGGGTCCGATGGCGCAGGCAACAGCTTTCTCGACAATCCGGTCGAACGCTCGCTCAATCTCCTGTCGATGAATGCGGCAACCGTCGTTCGGGCAGTCCACGGTTTTGGCGAGCGTTTCAAGACAAGAGGCCGGGGCGGCTTCGTCATCATGTCATCTGGCGCGGGGCTCGGCGGTCAACCCTGGCTGGTGATGTATTCCGCAACGAAGGCGTTCGAGCTCAACTTCGCGGAATCGCTCTGGGCCGAACTGTCGGGCCAGGACATCGACATCATCGGCGTTGCTGCGCCAATGATGGACACGCCGACCTTGCGTCGGGAAACCGAGGGCACGGGCTTCGATCTCAGCAACGCCTATGATCCGGACGACGTGGTCCACCTGGGACTCGCGGCGCTCGGTAGGGAGCCGCTCGTGATCGTGCCGGATGGACCAGACGAGTGGAAGATTCCGCAGATCGAGGCGGACCGGAAAACGAGGCTGCTGGCCCTTGCCGAATGGGCCAAGGGCTACACGGTCGGCGCACGCGGCGAAGCCTGAAGCGGGTGAGGATGACGTCATGAAAAGACTCGAAGGCAAAGTCGCAATCGTCACCGGCGGCGGTGGCGGCATTGGATCCGCCGTCGCGCGGCGACTGGCGGAAGAAGGCGCGAAGGTCGCGGTCGCCGACATTTTCGAGGACAGTGCCCGCCGCGCGGCTGAACCGCTCGGTGGCAACGGCCTCGCGCTCGCTTTCGATGCGTCGGACGCCGCATCAGTCAAGGCCATGGTCGAGGCGACCGTCACGCATTTCGGTCGCCTGGATATCCTCCATAACAATGCTGCCATGACCGACCCGGTCAAAAGTCCGCAGGATACGACGGCGGTCGACATTCCGCTCGAAATCTGGCGCGAGATCCTCGACGTCAACCTCACCGGCTATTTGCTCGGCTGCAAATATGCGATCCCGCACATGGTCGCGGGCGGTGGCGGGTCGATCATCAACACCGCTTCCAATTCCGGCAGCGCAGGCGATCTCGCCCGCATTGCTTATGGTTCCTCGAAGGGCGCGATCATCGCGCTCACCAAATATGTCGCGACCCAGCACGGCCGGCAGAATATCCGGTGCAACAGCGTGGCTCCCGGTGTGGTGCTCACGGAAGCACTTGAAAAGACGGTCCCGGGCCTGAAGGAGATCATCAAGCGGCACATCCTCACGCCCGAATTCGGAACGCCCGACGATATCGCGGCGCTCGTGGCGTTCCTGGCGTCCGACGAGTCCCGCTACATCACCGGCGAGAATATTTCGATCTCGGGCGGGGGGCTTGTCCACCAGCCCCATTATGCCGATCTGATGGCCTTCATGGAGCAAGCGGGCTGACCACCAGCCAAAGGACAGGGTCCGCAGCCTTCCGGTCGGGATAGCGTCTCCACTATAATTGGTGGGAGCGAGAGGCATGTCGACCGGAAAGGGAGCGGCCAAGCGGTCGCCGCAGCAGACGATCGCCGCCATCGTGGCGGCCGCCGGTCATGAATTTGGCGAGCGTGGCCTCGAAGGGGCGCGCATGGAGAATATCGCCAGGCGCTGTGGCCGCACCAAGCAGCTGATCTACCATTATTATGGCTCCAAGGAGCGGCTGTTCGCCGAGGTCGTTTCGCTGAGCCATGAAAGCGCCATCACCGAGTTGCTGGCGTATGATTATGACCGGTTGTCGCCGGAAGAGGCGCTGGCGGCCTTCCTGCGCAACATGTCGGACCAGTATCGCCGGTTCCCGCAATGGGGCCCGATGATGCTGGACGAGAATCTGCTGGGCGGCGTGCATTATGCGGAACGCCGCCGGTTGAGCGCGATGACCCAACCTCTGCTCGCCCAGTTCCGCCGCATCCTGGTCCGTGGCGCGGCGCGCGGCGTATTTGCCGCGGATGTCGATGTCGACAAATTCTATGCGGCCGCCTTCTCGATGGTGACCGCCTGCTATCTGACAGGGCAGGTCCTGTCCGAATATCTCGCAGTCGACATGCGCACGAGCGACGGGATCGCCGAATGGCATGAATATGCCATCGGCCTGCTCCTGGCCTCGCTCCGCCCTGGAAGTTTGACCGGGCGACAAATTCCCGTGGTGGACAAAGGTCGCCCGTCGCCGGCTAGTGCGATGGCAATCGAGGGGAGAATGGAATGACCGATCCGGTCGATGTGGTGATCGTCGGAGCTGGCCATAATGGCATGGCCGCCGCCGGCTATCTGTCCCGTGCGGGCAAGAAGGTCGTGGTCGTCGAGCGCATGGCCAAGGTCGGCGGGATGACCAGCTCTGGCTATATGATTCCCGAGGCGCCGGAGCATCTGGTCACACCGTGCGCAGTCGAGCTGCTGTTCGCACGCGGTTCCGGTATCATCGAGGATCTCGAACTCGACAAATATGGGCTGCGCACCGTCGATCCCGATCCGACCTATGCCTATCTCGACCCCGACGGCAGCTCGATCGCGATTTTCCGCGATCCTCGCCGGACTGCGGAGGATATCGCCCGGATCAATCGCAACGACGGCAAGGCCTATCTCGAATTCCTGCAGTGCCTCGACGCGATGATGGATATCGGCTTTCCGCTGATGAAGGCCGAACCCGGACGACCCGATGCGCGCAACCTGTCCAAGATGATCGGGAGTGCCATCCGCAACGTGAAACTGAAGGATGCGCTGACAGCCATTTCGAAGGGGACGGCGGACCAGGTCGCGTGCGAGCGGTTCGAGCATCCCGCAACGATCGCGCTCCTGCTCGGCATCGCTGCCGGGGCGGGACCGGTCGACGATGATGGCAATGCGGCCGCTTACATGATCCTTGCCGTGCTGCATCGGCTCGGCACGGGCAAGCCGATCGGCAGCCTCCAGGCCTTCGCCGATGCGATGGCGGCAAGCATCACCGCATCGGGCGCCACGATCGAGCTCAATGCGCCCGTAGCCGAGATCCTGGTCGATGGCGGCGCAGCCAAGGGCGTGCGCCTTGCCGACGGTCGTGTGATCCGGTCGAAGATGGTGATCGCGACCTGCGATCCGCGGACCGCCATGGCGCTGACCACGCCCGGCGGTGTCGATCGCATGTTGATGAAGCGGATCGAACACGCCCCTGCCAACCGCGCAAATGCCGCACCGTTCCTGGCCAATGTGGCGATGAGCAAACCGCTCACGCTCGACCGGCACAATCAATGGAGACAGGATGGCGTCAATCTCGACCAGGCGGTCGGACTGATCGGCACGCCTGAGGAGGTGCGCGAATCCTTTGCGGCCGCCAAACGCGGGGACATCCCTCGCCGGCATGCGATGTCGGTCACGCCCTTGTCCAACTCAGATCCGAGCCAGGCACCGGCGGGCCAGTCGCTGGCCTATGTCTATCTGCCGGCGATGGCGGTGGATGCGCGCGAGGGCTGGTCCCCGGAACTCAAGGACCGGACGATGACTGACATCGTCCGGCACGCGTCGGAATATTATAGTGGTTTCGATGCCGAAGTCGGCCGCTTCGTCGAGACGCCGCGGGACCGCGAGAAGCGGCTCAACGTTACCAACGGCTGTGTCACGCATGTCGATTTCGGCGCGTTGCGGGCCGGCGTCCATCGGCCCGCAACCGGATTTGGCGGCCCCAAGCCGATCTTTCCCGGGTTCCTCATGGGCGGTGCGGGCAGTCATCCGGGCGGCGGGGTCTCGGGGATTGCCGGGCGTATCGCTGCAGACCGGGCGATCCGCGCGCTGAAGGCGATCCGGTGAGCGAGACCGAGGCAATGGCCGCAACGCGCGTCGCGATCCCGATGACGCTCGACGGCGTCAGTGCGGAGTGGCTGACGGCGATCCTCCAGTCGCGCTATCCCGGAATTGTGGTCGAGGCGATGGACGAAGTTCATCTGCGCAACAGCCACACAACCAAATATCAGGTGAGGCTGACGCTCAACGAGATCGGTCGCCTGGCCGGTATTCCCGAACATGTCTGCCTTAAGGCCAACTGGGCAGGGTTCGACAGCAAGGACATCTGCCGCCTCGAGGCGCGATTCTACGAGAATTTCCGACGGTTGGTCGATTTTCCGGCCCCCCGATATTATTTCGCGGATTGGGCCGACAATGCGTCGGGCCAGGGCTTCGTCATGATGGAGGACCTGGCCGTCGGCGGTGGAAAGTTCGGCCACAGTACCGACCATATGGGTGTGGAGGAGGCCGCCCGCGGCGTCGCCAGCCTTGCCAGGCTGCATGGCGCCTTCTGGGACAGCCCCGTGCTGCATGCGGCCGACTGGTTGCCCGTCTCGATGGCGACCCCGACGGATTCCGATCAGCTCCGCATGATGTATCAATATGCCGAGCTCAATCATCCGAAGCCCGAATATCAGGCCTTCCTGCCCCAGTGGATCCGGGGTGATCTCTCGCGGCTCCATATCGTCTATGACGCGCTCGTAGATTTCGCGCGCCACCGTGAACAGGGTCCTTACTGCCTCGTCCACGGGGATTCCCATCAGGGCAACAGCTATGTCCGCCCCGATGGCGAACGGGTCTGGCTGGATTGGCAGATGGTCCGGAAGGGCCGGCCCATCCGCGATTTCACCTACTTCATCCTCGGCGCCCTCACCATCGAGGAACGGCGCGCCCATGATCGCGACCTGCTGCGCCACTATCGCGAATGCCTGGTGGCGACGGGCGCGCAGAATGTGCCGGACGACGACATGTTCTGGGAATCTTATCGGCGCTGGCCGCCTTATGCCATGCAGGCGTGGATCGCGAACATGGACGAATGGGGCCAGATCGGCATGCACATTGTCGAGCGCATCTTCACCGCCGGCGAGGATCTGAAGACGGTCGAGGCACTCGGCGTCAACTTCTGAGGCGCGCGCGGTCAGGCCGGCGTCGAGGCGATCCACCGGTCGAGCCGCTCCCAATGCTCCCGGCGCGTCGTTGCGAAATTCTGGCAGTGGGCAGCACCTTCGAGGACGCTGAGGGTGACATCCTTGCTGCCCTTGAAATAGGCTGCCTCGCCCCACGGGTCGGGACTTGTGTCGACGATGCTGTGGAGCACGAAGACCGGCGTGGCGATCGCAGCTGACGCATCATGGACGATCTGTGGCGTCAGCGCATCGCGCGCGAGGCAGGACGGTGTCGGCGTACCCGCCGCCTCATCGGCCGCGACAATGTCTGCGGGTACGTCGGGCAGATAGAAGAGGCCCCGCATCTGCTCGCGCGGCGTCGGGATATAGCCTTCGGCGAGCAAAGTCTGCGACAGGGTCGCGACGTCGGTATCGCCCAGCACCATCGGCTGATTGGCCCATCCCAGCACCGCGACCCGGTGCATAGCCGGAAAGGCGGCCGCCTGGGTAATGACCATCATTCCGCCGATGCTGTGGCCGACGCCGGTCACCGAGACGCGGTGCGCCCGCGCGTGCGTGCCGTCGCCAAGCATCCGGACGGTTTCTGCGAGCGCATGGGCATTGGCGGCCGCGATCCTCGCGCGGGTCAGCTTGCTTTCGCGCGCCGGTGTCGAGCTGTCACCCATTCCGAGATGGTCCAGCGCCAGCACCACCTTGCCGCGATCGGTAAAGAAGCGCGAGAAGCTATACCCATCGTCCTCTCCGAAGGTGGGGTGCCAATAGCTCCGCCGATAGCCACCGCCATGAAGGGCAAGAATGAGGTCGACCGGATCCCCATCGGCAATCCCGTCGGGCAAGTGAAGCGTGCCCGCGACATGAACCGGCTCGTCGATCCCGGTTGCCGCGGTGACGTCGAATTTGAGGTCCAGTGAGCGCATCGGCAAAATTTCCTCATTCTGAGCCGGTGACGGCTTTGCAGGCCGACCAACAGCGTGAACCTGTCCCCGGACAGGATCATCATTGGCGCGCCCGCGATAGTCTTGGCAGTGGCCGTGTATCGAAGCGCCTACTTCAGCCTGTCCCAATGTCTATGGTGGGCCCGAACGAGCTCGACATGGCACGAGGGAGAAAGAGATGGCCGCGATGGGCTGGGAAGAGTTGATCGACCAGTTGCGCCCGCTTGGCGAGATGATGCGCAACCGCCTGCCGGAAGCCCTGCGCAACGATCCTCATGTCATGCAGGAGTCGGTACGCCTCCTGCTCTACGGGCTGATGCGCGCGACAACCGATGCGGTCATCGGCGACCGCAATCACCCGATCTTCGTTCCCGAGCTCAATATCGCCCAGAATATCTTCCAGCCCAACGCCGATACCATCTACAAGACGGCGATGATCGGCCGGGGCGGCACCTATCGCCTCCGCGGCGACAGGGGCACCGTGCGGATGCTCATCCTCGCCCAGATGGGACCCGATACATTGAGAACCGGCCAGCATCATCCGGTGCTCGGTCAGCTCGATTTCGACGACCTGACGCTCGATGATCAGGGGCGCTTCGACGTGGTGATCTCGCCCGAACGACCCGCCGGTCATGCTGGCGACTGGCATGAGCTGCACGCCGAGGCGGAAAAGTTCATGGTGCGGATCGTGGGGTGCGACTGGGGCCGGGAGCGCGAGCCGCGCCTTTCGATCGATCGTCTGGACGTGGCGCCAGCGAAGGGTCGCGTCCCGCTCGAAGATCTCGCGTTCCGCCTGTCGGAGATCCCCGCGATCACGCGCAATTGCGCGCTCGCCTTTCCGCCCAAGGTCCAGCAGTTGCGCGACGAGGGACTCATCAACGCGCTCAAGGTTGTCGATTTCTCCCAGATGAGCGGGCTGTCGCGCCAATCCTATTATGAAGGCGCCTATGATCTTGGCGACGATGAGGCGCTGATCACCGAGGTCAAAATCCCTGAGTCCGTCGGCTACTGGTCGCTGATCCTGACCAATGAGCTTTATGAAACGACCGACTGGTACAATAACCAGAGCAGCCTGAACGACAGCCAGGCCGTCGTCGATGCCGACGGCGTGTTCCGGGCCGTCATCAGCGCCCGCGACCCGGGCGTGCACAACTGGCTCGACACTTCGGGTTATCCGCGCGGGGCCGTGCAAGGCCGCTGGTTCGATACGGACGAGCGTCCGACGCCGACGATCCGCAAGGTGAAGGTGGATGCCGTGCGGGAAGCACTTCCCGCCGGCACAAGGCTGGTCACCGCCGGGGAGCGAGAGAAGGCGCTGCGCGACAGGCGCAGTGCCGCCCAGTTGCGGACGATCTGGTGAGACGTTTGCCCGGGCGCGCCTTTCGCGCGCCGCCTGTCTTTGGTGAGGGTATCGCCCGCCCCGACCCTGTTAGACAATTGGCAGCGAATCTGACTCAGGAGCTTGATGATGGCGACCGCCCCCGAACTGACCGTGCCGGCCCATGTGCCGCCGGAACTGGTGTTCACGCTGCCGCTTTATGCGCGCAAGCGGGTCTACGAGAATCCGCAGGAAACCTTGATCCCCGAGATGCACGCGACGCTGCCGCCGATCGCCTACGTCACCAACATCTTTCCGGGTGACCAGCCGGGATGGCTCCTGAAGCGCGCCGAGGACGTGCAGGAGATGCTGCGCGACGCGGACAATTTCACTAAGAAGGGCATGGGCAAATGGGCCCAGAATATCGGCGAGGACTGGCTGGTGATCCCGACCGAGGCCGACCCGCCCGTTCACACCGAATATCGCAAGGCTCTGAACGCACATTTCTCGCCGCAGAAGATGTTCGCGCTCAAGGACCAGATCCGCGAGCGTGCGCGCGGGCTTGTCGCCGCGTTCAAGGACAAGGGGCATTGCGATTTCATCGAGGAGTTCTCGGAAAAATATCCGATCAACATCGTCCTCGACCTGCTTGGACTGCCCCAGGAGCGGATGCCGGAGTTCCTGAAATGGGAAAAGGACATGCTCCACACCAACGACTGGCAGGTCCGAGGCGATGCGGTGCGAGCGGTCAAGAATTATCTGCTCGAGGAGATCGAGAGCCGTCGCCAGGCACCGCGCGACGATTATATCACGAAGGTCCTCAGCTTCGAGATGCAGGAACGGCTATGGACCAATGACGAGGTCCTCGGTCATTGCTTCAATCTCTATATCGGGGGGCTCGACACGGTAACATCGCTCCTCGGGAACATATTCCAGTTCCTGGCGACCCATGCGGACCACCAGAACCGGCTTCGCGCCGACCCGTCCCAGATCGTCCTGGCGGTGGAGGAATTCCTCCGCGCCTTCGCGCCGGTTACCGCCTTCCGCATCGCGTCGCGTGAAATCGAGATCTGCGGACAAAAGGTCATGCCGGGCGAATATGTCGCTGTGGCGACGCCGGTCACGGGTCGCGATCCGACCTTCTATCCCGAGCCGCAGGAGGTCCGCTTCGACCGAAAGGCGGCGCACATGTCGCTCGGCAGCGGGATCCATAAGTGCCTTGGGATGCATCTGGCGCGGCTGGAACTCCAGATCGCCGTCGAGGAGTTCGTGACGACGCTCCCCGAGTTCCGCATCAAGGATGGCTTCCAGGTGCCATTCTTCGTCGGCAACATTCTCCACGTCCCCGACCTGCACCTGCAGTGGGACTGAGGGCGCTGCCCCGACTTTCAGCTGTGCATATCGACATGGAGGCGGGTCAGCTTCAGCGAAGCGATCCGCCATCCATCGCTCTCGCGGACATAATGCTCGTGATAGTGGCCGTAGCCCGTGATCGAGCGGACGCCCGGAATCGGTGACATGCCTTCGTTCCAGACGACGCGATCCTGCATCGCCCAGATGATGTCGCAAGCATCGTCGGAGACGAGCGTTATTTCGGGCGTATGGACCTGATGCGCGGACCGGGCGTGGATGACCGCGGCGCGAATCTGTTCGATAAGCGCGTCGCGTCCGACAAAGGGCTCCATGCCGGTGTCTTCGCGGACGTCGAGGATTGCGTCGGCTGTGAACAGACCTGCGAGGCCATCCCAGTCCTTGGTGTCGAGGAATCGGCAATAGCGCGCCTTCACGCCGCGAATGTCCTCGTAGATCTCGGCTCTGCTCGTCATCTGGATCCCTCGTCTGCCACCCGATGTCGATCGCCATTGTCCCGCCGGTCGAGACGCTTCTACCCTGCCTTCGGGCAGGTCAGTGCTAATGGCCGGCGAGGGAGAAGGGCCTATAGCCCCGTCCAGAGGATGCGATTTGATGACCGTTGAGGAAGCCGGCGCTGCGGCGCTGTTCGAGAAGTTCGGCACCTATATCCTGCCCGGCCGGGTCAGCGATCCGCGCCGCGGTATCGAGGAAGCACTCGAAGCCGAGCGGATCGGCCTTGGTGCGGTCTGGATCTCCGAGCGGTTCGCCCTGAAGGAGCCCGCCGTGCTCGCCGGCGCCGTCAGCGAGGCAACGTCGAGGATCCGCATCAGCGGCACGATGTACGCGACGATGCGGCATCCGATCGTGACGGCAAGCGTCGCCAACATGATGCAGGCGATGAGCGGCGACCGCTTCCGACTGATGTTCGCCCGGGCCGTTCCCGCCTATATGAAGATGCTCGGCGCGCCCGCGATCACGATGGAGCGACTGGCAGACGTCATCTCGATCGTGCGGCGCCTCTGGGCGGGCGAGACGGTCGATTATGAAGGCGTGATGGGCAAGTTTCCGATGTTGAAGCTGACCGACCGGCACGAAGGCCCGCCGCCGCCGATCATCTTCACCGCCATCGGCCCCAAGTCGCTCGAATTTGCCGGCGAGCATTGCGATGGCGTGCTGCTGCATCCGTTCGTGTCGGCGCAAGGGGTCGCCAACAGCACGAAGATCGTGCGCGAGGCGGCCGAGAAAGCCGGCCGGGATCCGATGTCGGTTCGAATCTATCACAATATCATCGTCGCGCCCGATCTGCCGAAGGATGAAGAGGAAGCGGTGGTCGGTGGACGCGCCATCACTTATTTCGAATTGCCGGGCTTCGGCGACCTGATCGTCGACATCAATGGTTGGGACAAGAAGGTGCTCGAGGCGATCCGGGCGCACCCCAAGATCGCCGGGCTCAATGGCAAGCCCGCCGACCAGGCATATACGCGCCAGGAACTGGTCGACGTCAGCCGTCTGATCCCGCAGGCCTGGCTCGACGAGGGCGCCGCCGTCGGCACGGCCGCGCAATGTGCGACGAAGCTCATGGACTTTCTCGATGCCGGCGCCGACGAGATCCTCCTCCACGGCTCGGCTCCGAAGGACATGGGACCTTTGACCACCGAACTCAAGCGCGTGCTCGGCGCGAGGGCCGGTTGATGGCGACGGTCGCACTCCAGGACGTCACGGTCACCTTGCGGGACTGGTTCGAGGCAAATGTCGAAGGCTGGCGCGATGTCGAGGTCAGGCCGCACGATGTCGAGCTGGGGGCGGGTTTCTCTGCCGAGATATTCTTCGTCGATGTGACCTATGTCGATCGAGACGGTCCCCAGGCGCGCACGCTGGTCGTACGGCGCCAGCCGACCGATTTCGAGGTGGTTCTGGGAAGCAGCCTTGCGCTCCAGGGCAAGATGATGGCCGCGCTCGATGCCTGGGGCGGCGTACCCGTTCCGCCATGGATCGGCATGGAGCTCGATACCAGCGTCCTCGGCCTGCCGTTCCTCGTGATGGGCAAGGTCGACGGGCAGTGCGCGACCCAACGCCCGAATTATAATGTCGATGGCTGGCTCAAGGATATGGAACCAGCCGGCCGCGCCCGGTCGTTTCGCAACGCGATCCACGCCTTTGCGAACCTGTCGAAGATCGACTGGGAGCAGGGTTTCGACTTCCTGGCCCGGAACGAATGGGGCAAGCCTGGCGTCGACCAGTATGTCGGCCATCTCGTCGCCTGGCATGCCGGCTGCGCAAAAGGCAGGTCGATGCGCTATATCGATGCGGCGCTCGACCATATCCAGCGCCACAAGCCCCTCCACGCCCCGGTCAACGTGCTGTGGGGCGATGCGACGCCCTCCAATGTGATGTTCGATGCGAGCGGCGAGGTGCAGGCGCTGATCGACTGGGAGCTTGCAGCCCTTGGTCCGGCCGAGCTCGATCTTGCCTGGTGGCTCTATTTCGACGACCTGTTCAGCCGCCGCTTTGGCATCGAGCGCCTGCCAGGTCTGCCGACGCGGGACGAGACCATCGCGATCTGGGAGGCGGCGGTCGGCCGGAAGGCCGAGAATCTCGAATATTATGATGTCGTCGTGGCGCTCAGGATGGCGCTCGTGGCGGTCGGGGCATTCGACCGGCAAGTTTCGGTGGGCAACATCAAGGCCGATAACAAGTCGATCGATGCCAACCTCATGACGCTCTATCTGGCCGAGCGGCTCGGTATGGAGCCCCCGGAGTTCGGACCGGACTTCTATGCCTTCATGAGCAACCTGACCCCGGTCGAAGAGAAATAACGTCCGCCATGTCGACGCGGGCGTCGCCCGCTTGACGGTCCTTGCGCCCAATAAATATACACTGTGGATATAGTGGCGGCGTCACGCTGCAGGGACATTTCGGGAGAGGGTGTCAGATGACGGGACTTCCAGGCTTTCCAGCCGTCGATGCGCTGATCGAGGAAGCGAAGCTCGCCACCGGCCTGGAGGACCTCGGACCCGATTTGAGCTTCATGGAAGGCCTGCATCAGCTCGTCGCCGCCGTTGCGACGATGGAGGCGCCGGACCATCTCCGGTCGGCCCTGCATGCCAAGATCGTCGGGCTGTTGTCCGCACGCTTCCATTATGTCGAGGATGCGAAATGCCATCCGGAAATCCTTGCACAGGATGTCGGTGACCCGCTGATCGTCTGCGGACTGCCGCGGACGGGAACGACGATCGTCTATGACCTTCTCTGCCTCGATCCCGCCGCGCGCGCACCGCGCGAGTGGGAATGGTACATCCCCTGGCCCGCCCCCGAGATCGCCACGTTCGACAGCGATCCCCGCATCGCCCAGGTGCAGTCGATCTACGAGAACTGGTTGAAGCATGCGCCGCAGCTCGCCGACATCCAGCGGATGGACTGCACCCAGCCCGGCGAATGCAATCATGGCATGATGCTCCATTTCGGCAGCACCAATTTTCCCGCCGAATTCGGCGTGCCGGCCTTTGCCGAGTGGCTCCAGGCCAATCCGCCCGAAGGCCAGTATCGCACGCACAAGCGCATGCTCCAGCAATTCCAGTGGAAGGGGCCTCGGGGACGCTGGACGCTCAAATCACCCCAGCACCTCTTCGACCTGCCCGGTCTCGTCGACGCCTATCCCGGAGCCATGCTCGTCTGGACCCATCGCGATCCGGTGCTCACCTTCTCTTCGCTTGCGAGCATGATCGCGGGCTTTCTCGCCGCCTTCGGTGCAGACAAGGATCTTCATGCGATCGGGCGATCCGTGTTTGAGATGTGGAGCGCGGGTATGCAGCGTGCGACCCGCGCACGGCTCGATCATCCCGACATCGAGGCTCGCATCATCGACCTCGCTCACAAGGATGTCGTCGCCGATCCCAAGGGCACGGTGACCCGCATCTACGAGCGGTTTTCCCTGCCGTTCGGCGAGGAACATGGACGGCGGATCACGCAGTTCCTCGCCGACAATCCCGCTGCCGGCCGCCTCGGCAAGCATCGGCACAGTCCCGAGCAGTTCGGCATCGACGTGGCCGAAGTCCATGAGCGGCTCGCCGATTATTATGATCGTTTCGGCCACCTGCTCGGCCGCCCCCTCACCAAGGAACCAGCATGAGCGTATTCGACCGCTTCCGCCTCGACGGCCGCACGGCCATCCTCACCGGCGTCGGTCCGGGCGTCGGCGAGCATGTCGCCAGGGCCTATGCCGAGCTCGGTGCCAATGTCGTGGTGTCGGCCCGCTCGGTCGACCGGCTCGAACGGATCGCGGCCGAGATCAATGCGGGAAAGGGGGGCAGGGCCATCGCGGTGGCCGCGGATGCGGGCGAGAAATCCGATCTCGTCGGCCTTGTCGCGGCTGCCCGCAAGGCCTTTGGTCCGATCCATATCGTCTTCAACAATGCGGCGGCCGGGATCGTCTACGGCAAGGATGGCAAGGGCATCTGGGACAATGACGATGCGGTGTGGAAGACCGCGCTCGACGTCAATCTGATGGCGACCTGGCGGCTTGCCGAGCTCACCACCGAAGACATGCAGGCCCATGGCAAGGGCAGCATCATCTCGGTCCAGAGCTGCGGCGGCTTCACGCCCATTCCACCGGCGATAGCCTATGGCGTGAGCAAGGCGGCGCTCGCCTTCCTCACCCGCTCGCTGGCAAAGGCGCTGGCGCCGCACACGCGCGTCAATGCACTCTGCGTCGGGTCGATGAGCCCGGACGGACAGGAAGCCGAGATCCATCGCGGCCTTGGCCTTGCCGAGCGCAATGCCATCAAGCGTTTCGGCGCGGCCGACGAGGCCGTCGGTGCCGCGATCCTGCTGGCGGGCGACGGCTCGAGCTATTCGACCGGCAGCACCATCTTCACCGAAGGCGGTCGCGTCGGAACGATCTCATGAGCGCCAATCCGCTCCACACGGCCGACCAGCGCGCGGCCGAAACACTGGCGCTGCGGCTGATTGAGCGCGCAGACGTGCGAGCAGCACGCGAGCGCGCCCGGCGCGTCCTGCTGGCGGATGCGGTTGCCGCGACACTCGATGGGCGCATCCTGCTCGATCGCGCGCTCGATCAATGGGTGCTCGCCCTTGCGATGCGCGAAGCCAATGGCGACGTCGCCGATCCGCGGGTCGTCTGGAACGTCAGCAATGCGCCCAGGCCCTGGTTCGACCATGTCTATCCGGGAGCCGCCGTCGCGATCGACAATCCCGACAATTTCAATCGGGAGATCCCGATCGCGGGCGAGGGCCGCTACGAGATCGCGATCCGGTTTTCGGAGGATCCGCCCCAGTTCAGCATCGTCATCGAGATGGAGCCCGATCATCATGCCGGACTTGGCCGGAACATCGGGGCTTTCACGCTTCAGGACCTGCTGGCCGGAGCCGACGCGGATCGCCGGGTCATCGTCACGGTCGGCCCCGACGATAATGGCGCGGGTCCCTTTCATTTCCGGACAGAGCCCGGACGCATCCAGATCTACACGCGCGACAGCCAGGCGGACTGGTCGCAGGTCCCGGCCGAGGTCAGCGTGCGGCGGCTCGATCCGCCGACGGGCTGGCAGCCGCGCAGCGAGGACGAGATTGCCACGACGGTCATCGCCGACATGCCCGCCTGGGTGCAATTCTGGGCCGGGTTCAAGGACGATTTTCTTGGATATCCCGAACCCAACCGGCTCGTCGGGCCCAATGGACGCGATGGCGGGTGGGGTTATCTGGCGGGCGGGCGATTCCGCCTTGCCGGAAACGAGGCCCTTGTCCTGACGCTCGACCCGGCCGGCTCATATTATACGGGCTTCCAGGTGTCGGATCCGTGGACGATCTCGCCCGATCCGATGCATCGGACCGTCAGCCTCAACAAGGCCCAGACGGCCCTCAATCCCGATGGCACGGCGACCTTCGTGCTGTCCCCGGTTGACCCCGGCATCGCCAACTGGATCGATACGGTATCGCTGGCGGAAGGGTGGATGATGGTTCGCTGGCAGGGTGTCCCGGCTGGTGCCGATCCGGCGACCTTCATTCGCGATGTTCGCCTCGTTGCCGCCGATGCGCTGGATCAGGTGCTGGCGGCCGGCGCGCCGCGGATCGAGATCGCCGGGCGTCGTCGGCAGATCGCCGAACGGGCCAGACTGCATGCGGCGAGGACCTGCGACGCGGCGTGGGCGAGACGGGAGGATTGAGATGCAACCGGACGGCACGATTCTCGAACTTTGCCAGGTCGTGACCGACATCGACCGCGCGCTCGAGCACTGGACCAGGGTGATCGGGGCAGGGCCCTTCTTCGTCTTCGACGTACCGGTGCTGCCCGGGCAGCTCTATCGGGGACAGCCGACGGAGGTCTCGATGCGGGTCGCCTTCGGCTTTTCCGGCGGCCTGCTCATCGAACTGCTCCAGCAGACCAACGATAGGCCGTCGGTGTTCGGGGAGATGCTCGATGCCCATGGCGAGGGCTATCATCATGTGATGCTGCGCATCGCCTATGACCAAGGGGTCGAGCGGTTGTCGGGTCACGGCTACGAGATCGCCTTCAGCGGGCAGATGCCGTCAGGTGAGCGCTTCTGCCTCTTCGACACGCGATCGGGCAATGGCGGCTATGTCGAGCTCATGGAGATTTCGCCGGCCATGGAGGACTCCCTTCGGCGCATGCACGCTGCTCATCTCGACTGGGATGGTGTGACTGCGCCGGTCCGCAGCATGGCGGACCTGCGCTAGAGCTTGGACCCGCCCACTTTGGCGAAGAAGGCCCGCATGTCGGCGAAGGTCGGCTGATGTGCGGTAAAGCCGCCGTCGACCGGAATCGCGGCGCCGGTGATGAAGGATGCGTCGTCGGAGGCCAGGAAGGCGACGACATCCGCAATATTCTCGGGCGTGCCGAGCGCGGGCAGAAGATGCTGGGCCGCGATCAGGTCCTTGATCTCCTGGGGCGTCGTCGCGATCGCCACGGGCGTCAGCACGAAGCCGATGACGATGACGTTCGAGCGAATCTTTTCGCGACCATATTGGGTGGCGATGAAGCGGCTGAGGTTGATCAATGCCGCTTTTGAGGCGCCATATGCCGTCAGTGTCGATTCTCCCAGCTGCCCGAAGCCCGACGAAGAGTGGATGATCGATCCGCCGCCTCCGGCAATCATGTGCGGAATGGCGTGCTTGCAAAGCAGCATCGGGCCCCTTGCATTCACGGCCATGGCGGCATCCCAGACCTCGGCATCGAGCTGGACGACGTCGAGGTCGCGCTGGCGCTGCGCCTCGCTCTGGAGGGCCGCATTGTTGTGGACGATATCGATCCGCCCGAAGCGGGCCATCACCCGATCGATGAAGGCCGCGATCGACCCTTCGTCCGTAAGGTCGAAGGCCTCGTTCACTGCGCCGTCGAGCTGCGGCTCCTGGAGATCCGCGGCAATGACCTTTGCGCCGTCGCGTGCGAGCCGCGCCGCCGTGGCGGCGCCAATGCCGCCTCCGGCGCCGGTGACGATCGCGACGCGGCCATCCAGCCTGTCTGTCATAAGGGCATCCTGTCCTGTTCAGTCACGGCGGTCGGTTGCCGCCTTTTCAATCGCGTCGAGCAGCATGTCCGTGCTGCGCGCAAAGGCTGCCTCGACCCGCTCTCGTCGAACCGCGAGCTGGGCATCGGCGGCGGGCAGGCTTTCGGCAATGACGACATTGCCCAGCACGACGACCGAGAAAAGAATCAGCATCTCTTCGCACTGCCGCTCGTCGAGCCCCGCCTGTCCGAGGGCTGCGAAGATTGCCTGGCGAATTTTGAGGGCATGAGGCTGGTCAAGGCGGTTGGCGCTCCTGCCGAGGATGAAACCCGCCGATCCCGGTACGTCGCGATAGGCGACATGGACGGCCGCGACGATACGGCGCAACCTCGTCTGCCAATCCCCTGAAGTCAGATCGGGCATCCGCGCCCGCAGGATCTCGTCCGTCAGCAGGCCGAGCATTTCCTCCTTGTCGCGGACATGAAGGTAGATGAGGCGGGGAGAAACGCCGAGCGCCTGCGCAACCGCCCGGATGCTCAGGGCCTCGATACCCCGGGCGTGCGCCATCTCCACCAATGTATCCGTCAGGCGCTTCCGGTCGAGCGCGGGGCCTTCGACCAGGGGCCTGCGACCGCGACGGCCGGGGGAAGCTGTGACTGCCATGGCTCGCGTCCTAGCATGATCGCGGGCCCGGGCCACAGGTTCCCCCATGCCCCGGTGCTACATCTTCTTGAGCACGTCGTTGGTCAGGCTCGTCTTCAGATGATCGCCATCGGCGGCAAGCGAGTTCGCCGGGATGGTGATGAACTTGCCACGATAGACGATGCGCGCGCCCGTCACCGCGCCGCTCGAATCCTCGACCAGCTTGTCAATGCGACCAATCTTGGTGCCATCTGCGGAATAGACCGTGGCGCGCGCCTTGATGGCCGGGGCTTCGGTCTGTGCAAAGGCGGGGGCCTGCAAGGCGGTTGCGGCGACTACCGCCAAAATCATCGGAAATTTCATCAGTTTCACCATTTGCGAGAGGTGGATTCGACGTCGGTCAAATTGGTGCCATTTTCAAGACAAAAATGAACAGATTAGTTAGAAGTTGTATAAAGTGTATCAAATAGCAGCGCTTGCCTTTTCCGTTCGTCAATGATTCCTGCCCCGACTCCGGCATCGAGGATGAGCCGCCTATCCCTCGGAAGGCGCGAAGTGATGGCCGGGTGGCTTGATCGCGAACGGGCACTTCTCCAACAGGTCTGGCGGGTGCGGCAGGGAAGGGTGAGGCATGAGCGGGGCATTCAGCACCAGGGATCGATGGTTCATCCTGATCCTCGGCCTGATTTACATGTTCAACTTCATCGACAGGACGATCATTTCCGTCCTCGGTGAGGCGATCCGCAAGGACCTCGCACTGAGTGATCTCCAGCTCGGTCTGATGGGTGGGCTGGCTTTCTCATTCTTCTACGCCGCGCTCGGCATTCCGCTGGCCCGGCTTGCCGAACGGCATAATCGCATCCGTATCATCGCGGCGGTCACGGCCTTGTGGTCGCTCATGACGATGCTGTGCGGTGCCGCAGGCAGCTTTGTGCAGCTGCTCCTTTGCCGGATGGGTGTCGGAGTCGGCGAGGCGGGCTTCACGCCTGCGCTCGTCTCGATGATCTCGGATCGCTTTGCACCTGGGCGCCGCGCCTTCGTCTTTTCGGTCATCGCCGTCGGCGTGCCACTTGGCGGCGCCATCGCCGCGGTGGCCGGTGGCGCCATCGCGCAAACCTTTGGCTGGCGTCTCGCTTTCGCGGTCGTCGGCTTGCCGGGGCTGTTGCTCGCTTTGTTATTGTATCTGACCGTGCCCGAGCCCCCGCGGGACAGCGCCGGGCATGTCGCACCTTCGTTCGGCGCCGTTCTCAGGCGCCTGGGGCGTTCGCCGGCTTTCCTCCACCTGACCTTCGGCAGCGGCATGGTCGGACTTGTCGGCTTTGGCCTGAACCTGTTTCTGATCCCGCTTCTGGTCCGCCGGCACGGCATGGACCTTTCGCAAGCGGGCCTCGCCTTTGCTTTGTCCTTCAGCCTGGCCACAGCCTTGGGCACGCTGGTCGGCGGGCATCTTGCCGACCGTCTCGGGCGCCGCGACCTACGCTGGTATGGCTGGGCGCCGGCGCTCCTCCTGTGCCTGGGCCTGCCGCTTTATGCCGCAGCCATCTACCAGGACGACTGGCGACTTCTGATGGGGCTCCTTTTCCTGGCGACAGCCTGTCTCTACGCATTCCTGCCGACGATCATGACGGTCACGCAGACGCTCGTCGAACCGCGCATGCGCGCATCGGCCGCCGCCATTCACAGCTTCGGCCAGACCGTCATGGGGCTGGGCCTGGGGTCCGTGCTGCTTGGTTATCTGAGCGACCGGCTCGCCGCTGCCGCCTTCGCCGGGAATTATGCTGAGACCTGCCTCGGCATGAAGGGCCATGTCCTTCTCTCGCCTGCCTGCCATGAAGCTTCGGCGGTCGGACTTCAGCGCGCGATGATCGCGATCGCCGCCTTCCTCCTGCTTTCGATCGCCAGCTATCTGGCGGCGGCGCGTAGCCTGCCGCGCGAGGTCGCGCGTTAGATCAGGCAGGCGAGCTTAGTCCCGCGACCTTCGTACCCGCCGTAAGGCCCTCGATGATGTGCCCGCCCTTCAGGAAGTCGTGGGGAAAGCCGAGGTCGATGGCGGTCGCCTGGTCGAGCCGGGCCAGCTGGGCCTGATCGAGCGAAATGGCGAGAGCGCCGAGATTGTCCTCAAGCTGGCGGAAGGTCCTTGCACCGATCACCGGAGCGGTGACTGCCGAATGGTTGAAGGTCCATCCGATAGCTACCTGCGCTGACGTCGCTCCGATTTCGTCGGCGATGGCCTGGACGGTGTCCGCGACGGCGATGGACCCGGCGTTGATCCGTCCTACTGAATTGATAAGCGTGCCGCGGCCGCCTTCCTCTCCGGCGGGCATGGTTGCTCCGGTCGCATATTTGCCGGACAGCACGCCACTGCCGAGCGGCGACCAGGGCAGGACGCCGATCCCCATGGCCAGAGCCGCGGGCAGCAGCTCGCGTTCGGCCGCCCTTTGCAGCAGATTATATTCGACCTGCATTCCGATGAAGCGCGGCCAGGCCCGAAGCTCTGCGAGCGTCTGCATCCGCGCCACCTGCCAGGCCGGCGTATCGGAAATGCCGGCATACAGAATCTTGCCCTGGCGGATCAGGTCGTCGAACCCCTGCAGGATCTCATCGGCCGGTGTCGTGTCGTCCCAGACATGAAGGTAGAGCAGGTCGATATAATCGGTACCGAGGCGCTTCAGGCTGGATTCCACCAACGCGATCAGGCTCTTGCGGCCATTTCCGGCCGCGTTCGGATCGCCATTCTCCACGGCCAGCGAATATTTGGTCGACAGGACGAGCCGCTGGCGCTTGGTCCTCGCGAAGGCCCCGGTCAGTGCTTCGGACTGGCCTCGGGCATAATAGCCGGCCGTGTCGATGAAATTTCCGCCACGATCGACAAAGGCATCGAAGACGCGGCGCGATTCTGCTTCGCCGGCACCCCAGGTCTCACCGAAGGTCATCGTGCCAAGGCACAATGGCGAGACCCGCAGGCCAGACCGTCCAAGTAGCCGATAATGGTCCAGAGAAAGCCCGTCGCCCATCGCGCGCATCCATTTTGCCCAGGAAGCGGTCATCCTGGAGGCGAATGCGATCGTGACCTTCCGGACGGCAGGCCGGCACGTTGGACGCTGCGTCCAATTAAGCTGCTTGCGCACCCGCCGGTGACAGCGTTGCTTGGCTCGATCAGGAGCGGGCCGGGAGAGGGAGTCCAATGAACCGATTGGCCGACAAGGTCAGCATCATCACGGGAGCTGGCAGTGGCATCGGCCGGGCAAGTGCCGGGATGTTCGCGAAGGAGGGGGCTACCGTCATCGTCACCGACATCCATGAGGATGCCGCTGATGCCGTCGCCCGCGAGATCGTCGCGGCCGGAGGCAGAGCGACTGCCATGAAGGTCGACGTCGGTGAAGAGCGCGACCTCGAGGCGATGATCGAGACGGTCATCGCCGCCCATGGCCGGATCGACGTCCTCTATAATAACGCCTTGTTCGTGAACAAGGATTTCGTGATGCGGGATCTCGACTTCCTGAAGTTCGACCCGGAAGTCTTCTACGCCAACATGCGCGTCAACGTGCTGGGCGGCGTGCTCGCCAGCAAGCTGGCGATCCCGCACATGCTGAAACAGGGCGGTGGATCGATCCTGTTCACCTCGTCGGGCAGTTCGCTTGGCGGGGACGTGACCGCCTATAGCTATGGGCCATCCAAGGCCGCGCTCAACTGGTTCGTCCAGGCGATCGCGGCAACCTTCGGCAAGCAGGGCATCCGCAGCAACGCGATCCTGCCTGGGCCGACCCAGACGCCTTCGAAAAAGGCATGGTCGACGCCGGAAATGGATGCGGCTTTCCTCGAGATACTGAACGTACCCTTCATTGGCGAGCCCGAGGACATAGCGGCGATGGCCGTCTTCCTGGCTTCCGACGAATCCCGTTACGTCAACGGCATGCTCTATTCGGTGGACGGTGGACAAAGCTGCACCGTGCCCTTTGTCGGGGTCACTCGGAAGATGCTTGCCGGATCCTGAAACACAAAAGGGGAGGAATGAGAGATGGGCCGGAAGCAGGAGGATTTTGTCCGTGAATTCTGTGCGGCGTGGGGTGACGGCAGTCTGGAGACCAAGCCGGACGTCGAAAAGATCCTGTCGATGATGGCCGAGGACGCCGAATGGCAATTATGGGTGCCGGGCGGGCCGATCGTCAGAGGCAAGGTGGCGCTTCGCGAGGAGATCGAGCGGCAGAAGCGGATTGCGACCAACAACAAGTGCAATGAGGTCAATATCCTGTCGAGCGACGTCATGGTCATGCAGGAGCGATCGGATACCGCGATGATCCTGGGCAAGCCCTGCCCCCACCAGATGGTCGCGATCTATGAATTCGACGAGCAGGGCCTGATCAGCCGCTGGCGCGAATATCTCGACATGGCCGACCTCACCCGCAAGATGGGGGTCGACGAGACCTTTGCCGGAACCGGCGGCTAGGCGCCGCGGGCGCCCGGCACGCTTCAGCTCTGGGCCGTCCAGCCGCCGTCGACCGGCAGGATGTGCCCCGTCACCATCGCGGCAGCGTCCGAACATAGCCACATGATCGCCTCGGCCTGCTCGGCCGGCGCGATGGTCCGGCGGATGGGCTGGTGGGTAAGGAGGTCGTCGATCACCATCTGGCCGATCTCCGGCCCGGCCTTGTTATAGGCCTGTGTCGGCGTCACGCCCGGGGCGATGCAGTTCACCCGGACGCCGCGATCGGCATAATTGACCGCGGCAAACTTGGTGAGGCGGACGACGCCCGCCTTGGAAGCGGCGTAGGCGGCGCCCGATACGCCGACATGGAGCAGGGCGGCAAGCGACGTGACATTGGCGATGGCACCGCCGCCATGCTCGATCATGTGGGCGATCTCATGCTTGAGGCTGAGGAAGACGCTGCGCAGGCTGACCGCCATGGTATGCTCCCAGGCATCGAGCGTCTGGAGATGAAATTCCGGGCCGCCGGCGCCAGGATGGGCGTCGCCCACGACATTGGCGGCCAAATGCAGGCCGCCCATCTTCTCGACCGTCTTGGCCACGAGCGCCTCGACGTCCGCTTCGACGGTCGCGTCCGCCGCCAGGAAATGGACGTCATGGCCCGCCGACTTCAGGCGTTCCGCCATGGCCTCTCCGGCATCCATGTTGATGTCGGAGAGCATGACGCGCGCGCCATGCCGGGCAAAAGCTTCGGCCGTTGCCGCGCCGATGCCCGCGGCGGCGGCCGTCACCAGCGCAACCCGTCCTTCGAACCACGTCATGCCGGAACCCCTTGTGTGTCCGCTGGTGCGTCGGCGCTGCGCGTGCGTATCATCTCGAGCGCCGCCAGATAGCCGTAGAGAAGGCCGCGCGTGTTCGCGATGCCGCTATTGTAGCCGCCACCAATGTCGAGCCAGGCGGCCGAGTTGCCCGCGGCATAAAGTCCGGGAACGGGCAGGCCATCGGCTGCGAGGACGCGCGCATTGGTGTCGATGGGAAGGCCCGCTGTCGGCACGCCCATCGTCACCCGCTCGATCTTCACCGCATGGAAGGGTGCTTTCTCCAGCGGCGCCATATTCGGATTGGGAAGTCGCGGGTCCCCGGTCATGATCCGTCCCCATGGCACCGAGCCGCGGGCGAAATCATGGTCGACCCCGTCTTCGCAAAACCGGTTGAAGCGGGCCACGGTCGCTTCGAGGCCAGCTGCGTCGATTCCCGCCGCCACCGCCAGTTCGCCAAGGGTTGCCGCCGTCACCCCCATGCCTTCGGACATCGGCTGGCCGGGCCAGCCCGGCAGCATGCCATATTTGTCCAGCATGTTCTGGTCGAAGACGATCCAGGCCGGCCAGTTGGGCTGACCCTGTTCCTGCCCGTCGAAGCGCGCAACCTTGGTGGCGACATCGGGATAGAAGGCATCATTGGCGAAGCGATGACCGGCGGCGTTCACCGCGATGCAATGCGGCGCGCCCGGCAGCCACATGCGATAGGATGGCTCCCCATAGACGGTCTCCGCCGGCACCTTGTATCCGACGAAGATCGGGCTTTGCGACGGAGCCCGTGCGGGCACGGGGATCACGCCCGCCTTGGCCGCCATGGCAATATGGTCGCCGGACACGGTGGGCGGCGCCATGCTGCCGGCCTCGGGCAAGGCATCGAATGCCCGGACATAGTCGGCTTTCCAGTCATAGCCGCCGGTCGCGAGCACCACACCCGATCGCGCGCGTATCCGGTGTGTGCCCTTGGCATCGCGCACGATGACCCCGGCTACCTTGCCATCATCGAGCACCAGATCGATGACTTCGGTCGACGTTCGCATCTCCACGTCCCGATCGCGCGCGGCGAGCACCTGCGCGGCCGCGAGACCCGCCCCGGCGCACCGTTCGCCTGCTTCAACGTGGCGCAGGAGGCAGACGCCCACAGGCGTCCCGCCCTTCTGCATCTCGACCCACTCATTGGAGGTGGTGAAACTGTAGCCGTCGCCATAAGGCGAGGTCAGGACCTTGTCGGCCCAGTCGCCCAGTCTGTCGGCCGGAAAGGGCAGAACCTCGACATAGCGCCCTTCGGCCTGTGACCCGGAAACGGCCGGGAAATAATAATCGGGAAGCCCACGGACGACGGCCATTTCCACTCCGATGGTATCGGTCAGGAAACGGAGCGCCTCGGGGGCCCGTCTGATGAAATTGGCCCGCCTTTCGGGCGTGGCGAAACCCTGGGACAGGTGACCGAGATACGCCTCGGCCGCCGCCTCGGTATCCGCGATGCCGGCCGCTTCAGCCAGATGGTTGGACCCGAGCCACAGCTGCCCCGACGACAATGCTGATACGCCGCCGAGAAGTTCATATTTTTCCAGCACGATCGCACGAGCACCATGCTCGGCCGCTGTCAGCGCTGCCGTCAGGCCTCCGAGCCCGGATCCCACGCAGACAATATCGAAATCCAGGTCCCATTGCATCGGCATCGCTCCAGTCGGGGAGGGTCTTGTGCCTCCCCCTCCGGGGTTCCGGACCTATCGCTCTCTAGGGTGCGCGGTTCGGTATGGGGCGCTGACCCGCACCCCCACCGAATCCGTTGATCAGGCTTTCCAGACCAGCGGCAGCGCCACCGGCTGGATCATCCCCATATGGCTCACGACGACATGTCCCTCCGGCAGGTGGAATTCCGGGATCAGCCCCAGGAACTCCTCCATGGCGATGCGCATCTCGCGGCGCGCCAGATGCATGCCGAGACAGATGTGCGGCCCGAAGCCGAAGCTCACATGGCGGGGCTTGCGATCGAAACGGACGGCCGCAGGGTCGGGGAACTCGGCCGGATCGCGCCCGCCGAGGGTCGTGCTCATCGCTACCTTGTCGCCTGGCAGGAAGCGCACGCCGTTCAGTTCGGTTTCCTTGATGCAGGTGCGGAACGTCGTCACCGCCGGATAGGCGCGCATCATCTCCTCGATGGCATTGGGAATGAGCGCCGGATTGGCGCGAAGCAGCGCCTGGTCGTCCGGATGCTCGGCCAGGTGCCGGAAATGGAGACCCATGTTGGTCGAGACTGTGTCGAGGCCTCCAATGAACAGGTTGAAGCAGAACCCCATCAACTCGTCTTCGGTGAGTGAGCGGCCCTCCACCTGCGCGTGGACGCCCCAGCTGATCAGGTCTTCGGTCGGATTGCGCCGCCGCTCCTCGATCTCGCCGCGCAGATAGTCGACGACGCTCCGGGTGGCGGCAGCAATCTTGCCGAGGTCATGATTGTGGAGGAGGTTCATCTCCCAGTCGAGGAACTCGCTGGTCTTGTCGTGGGGCAGGCCCATCAGTTCCATGAAGACCTTGATCGGGAATTCGAAGGCGAAGTCCGCCATGAACTCGCATTCGCCCCTGGTCTGGAACGCGAGGACATACTCCCGCGCATAAGCACGGATCCGGTCCTCCAGAGCGGCCATCGCCTTTGGTGTGAAGAGCGGGTTGACCATGCTGCGATAGAGCCCGTGCATCGGCGGGTCATGCTCGGCCGGCAGGTTGTTCCAGGTCTCGCCGATCAGTTTGGAAAAGGGCGAGAAGTCCTTGCTCGAGAAATGCTCCGTATCGAAATAGATCTTGCGCAGATCGGCCATCCGCCGCGGCACCCATGCGGGCGTGCCGCCGGGATAGGCATGCATCGCATAAATGATGTCCGGCCCCTGGTGAACGGAATCGGCCAGGTCATTGAACGGGTCCTTGTCGGTCGTCAGGCCGAACACGAACGGGAAGGGCTGGACGAGTTCGGCTGGCACATGGTCGGGCTTTGGAAGCACCGGGAATTCGAATCCCATTTCACTCTCCATGGATGATGGCTTGCTGGTCGGCGAAGGCGAACAGCATCAGAAGGATCGGGGCAGCCCGAGGGATTCGGCGATGCCGTTGCGGACCATTTCGTTGGTGATGGGGCCGATCCGCCACAGGCGGGAATCGCGCCAGTAGCGCTGCATGTCGGTTTCCGCCGAATAGCCCATGCCGCCCATGATCTGGATGCCCATGTCGGCCGCCGCATTGGCATTCTCCGAGGCCATGAGCTTGAGCATGTTCGCCTCGACACCGACATTCTCGCCGCGGCTCTGCTTGCCTGCGCAGAAATGCAGCATCAGCTCGGTGGTCTTCTGCATCGTCGCGATGTCGGCGACATAATGCTGCAGGGCCTGGAAGCGGCCGATGATACCGCCGAAGGCCTTGCGTTGCTGCATATAGTCGACCGCGTCTTCGAGGACGCCGTCGATGACGCCGAGACAGAAGGCGCCGACCATGATCCGCTCGTTATTGAGCGTGGGCAAAAGCATGTACCAGGCCTTGTGCGGCTCACCGAGGACCAGGTCGTCCGGCACGAACACATTGTCGAGATGGATCGAGCACGACCCCATCGAGCGCATGCCGAGCTTGGCGAGCGGCGTGACCTTCACGCCATCGGTGCTGGTCGGCACCCAGAAGAGCGTCAGGCCCTGATGCTTTTTCTCGGCGGTCTTGTCGCTCCGGGCGATGAGCAAGAGATAATCGGCGACATGGGCCGACGAACTCCAGATCTTCTCGCCGTTCAGCACCCAGCCGCCCTCGACACGCTCCGCGGTCGTCTGCATCGAGCCGAGGAGATCGGTGCCGCCGGCCGGTTCGGTGAAGGCGATCGCCGCCTTGAGCCGCCCATTGGCGATCTCGGGCAGGAACTTCGCCTTCTGCTCGGCCGTGCCATAGAGGCCGATCGACTTGGACCCCGCGAACGAGGTGATGCCCCAGATCCATGCGAGGCCGCCAAGTGTCCGCGCGAGCTCGCGCGCGAGCAGCATCTGGGTAACGACGTCGCCGCCCTGGCCCCCATAATCCTCGGAAATGCCGACGCCGTGAAGACCTGCTTCGGTCAGCTTGTCCCACAGGGCGAAGGGATAATTATCCTCGTCCTTCTCGAGCATGCGTGCCCAGTCCTTGGGCGCCTCCTTGTCGACCCAGCGGCGGACCATGTCGCGGAACGCGCGATATTCCTCGGGCAGTTCGAAATCCATGCTGGCCTCTTCTAGTTGACCGGTCGGAGGGGAGTGGGACGGACCGATTGTCCGGGAGCGTGCTGCGCCATGACGATCAGACGCGCGGACAGCTGGTCGAGGCGCGCAAGCAGGTCGGCGGTGTCGCCTCGTCTGAAAGCGGCGAGCATGGCCTCATGATGACGCAGGCCCTTCAAGGACAGGGTCGAGCGGCCATGAAGGAGAATGAAGCGGGCGATCAGCGATCGCCGGTCGAGCGTGGAACGCAGCAACTCGCTGTTGGCCGACGCCGATATGAATACCGTGTGGAAGTCGTGGCCCGCGCCGATGATTGCGGGAAAATCGGCCGCATCGAGTGCTGCGCGATAGCGGCCTATGGCGGCTTCGAGCAGGCGAATTTGCTCGACGCCGACCTTCGAAAGCCCCCAGACGTAGCCCAGTCGCCACAATTCGGTCTGGACCCGGAACAGGTCGAGCGTCGCGGGAAAGTCGATCGGGGCCACCCGTTTCAGGCGATGGGCCTCGATCTCGATCAGCCCTTCGGAAGCGAGTTCGCCCAACGCCTCGCGGACCGGTGTCGCGCTGACGCCCAGATTCCGGGCAAGAGCCGTCTCGCGAAGCAGCGTGCCGGGTGCGATATCCGCCGAGATGATCGCGTCGCGCAGCTTTTCGACAACCGCCTGACGAAGCGTGGAGGGTGAGGCCAGGCGTCCGACAAAGGCCTCACCGGCTCCGATTTCCCGAACGCGCGTCATGGCACCTCGCATCATCACCGGGGCGGCGATGTTCGTGGCGCCCATATTCTATAGAATGTTGGGAGCCGGGCCTGCCGACCGATAGGGTCAGCGGGTTGGCGGCAGGCAGACATGGGAAGCGGACTGGCCGATCCTGGTCGGACCGAAGAGCAGCATGCGACGGGCCTCGATCGCGCAGAACAGTCGCAGCAGCCGCTCGTCCTGGTCCGGCCCGGCGTCGAGCACAAAGGTCTCGAGTGCCGTTTCCGCCTCGAACCACGAGCCAAAATCCTGTCCCAGAAGCGCGCCGACGTCGGCGAGATTGCGCGCGGCGACTTCGGCGCCCATCGCGTCGCTGCGGGCGACCCATTCGAGCAACTGGACGGCAAAATCCTTGCGCGACCTGTCCATGTCGGAAGCGCCTTCGATGCCGGCCACGGTATCCGCGAGCTTGGCGATCAGGGCTTCATTGTCACCGGATCGCGGCGTGAGTGGCGGCTCTTCCTCCAGCGTGACGCCGGTCAGCGCGGCCATGGCGAGCAGGATCGTCTGGCGCAGCGCGAGGTCGAATTCGAGATAGACGGCATGTGGGTCGCCGGGCTGCGGTTCGCCGACCGTGCCGGCAAACTGCATCGTGCCGAGCGTCGCGAACTGGAGCGTATGATAGTCGATGACCGCGTGATCCACCTTCTGGCCGCTGAAGGCCTCATAGTGCCCGCAGAGGGTGCGCAGCTCGTCGCCCAGCGGCTCGTAGCTGTCGCGCATCCGCATGGTCGCGAGATCCACCATCGGATCGCCGATCATGCTGAATTCGAAGTCGTAGAGGCCGGTCATGCGGCCATCCTCGAACAGGAACTGCCCGGAATCGAACTGGATGAAGGAAGGAATGCTCCGATGACGCGGGACGTTTCGCCGGATCCAGCCAATGACGAACTCGAGCATCGGTTCGGGCTTGCTCTTGGTCCGGCGATAGTGCGGCAGATAGGCATTGAGTCCGGCCAGTGCGATGGCTTCCGCGCCCTCGGGGACGGCAATGCCCTTTTCGGCAAACGCCTCGACCGGTACCTGATGCATCGCGACCACCGCGGCCATATAGTCGCGCGCGATCGCCTGGCGCTGGCTGTCGCTGGCAGCGTCCGCCACGTTGCGGCTGCCGGGCAGGGCATCCATCAGGATCGCCGGCGGGTCCGCGCAATAGCCATGGATGCGCGGCACGGGAATGCCATGGTTGCCAAGCACGCTCATGACATCGGCTTCGCGCTTCAGTTCGGGAAAGATCGAGACATCGCCCTCGCGGTCACCGCGAAGGTGAAGATGCAGGATTTCGCCGTCGCGCTCGACATCGACGAACCAGGCGGGCCGCCAGCGCGTCTGCCGTTCCATGCGGATGATCCGGCCGCCCGTCTGTGCCTCGACGAAGGCCCGCATACGCTCCTCGCCGGCCGCGCCATAATCCGGGGTCATGCCTGATCCTCTCCGGTCGCTGTATCAGGCCTGGTGGAAATAGCGGATCTGCATCCGGCCATCCTCGAACTTGTAGGTCTCTATGCTCGGCATGCCGACATCGGTGTCCACAAAGCGGTTGTCGACATAGGTCGCTGCCTCATTGCCGTTGACGAGGAGCTGGAGAAGGTCTGTGCGGCACTTCCCGCCATATTGGGCGAACATCTCCTCCATCGCCTGTTCGCCGTCCTGGGGCGGGCGGCCGACATATTCGATCGTGAAGCCATTGGGCGCCATGCGGCGGAAATATGCCATGAGCTCATCGCGCTTCTGGTCGTTCCAGAGCAGATATTGCTCGCGCAGGAAGGTCGCGATTTCGTCGCTCGACGGGTTGGCCATGTTGCTCTCCTGAAATCAGAAACGGTAACGAAGCTCGACGCCATAGGTGCGCGGCGGGGCGAAGATCGCGGTCGTGAAGCCGAGAAATGCGCCCGACGCATTCGCCGCCGCAGCATATTCTTCGTCGAACAGGTTGCGCGCGTAGATCGATGCGTCGATCGCGGTACCGCCGATCCGGTTCCAGTCGAGACGGGCATTGACCACGTCGTAGGATGGCAGGAACGTCCCGCTGTAAGAGAGCTTGTCCGACCAGTAATAGTCGGCATTGAACACGATTTCGCCGATCGATTCCGGTACGGGCAGCTCATAGCGGACGCCCGCCGTGAAGGTCTGCTTGGCGGTGTTGTTGAACGGGATCTTGTCCTCCGACACGAACGGCGCAATGGCCGCCGGGGCGTCGAAGCTGGTCGTCTCTGGCCACAGGAAGTTGACGGCATAGTTGAACGACAGCCGCCGATCGAACTGGACGATGCCGTCGATGTCGATACCCGAAACCCGGCTTTCGCCGATATTGACGAGCAAGGTGCCACCGGCCGGATCGTTATTGGGATCGCAATCGCCGTCGGGCGAGATCGGCGCGGGATTGTCGACGCCCGGCGTGCAGACGCCGAGCACGGTCTGGACGCCCGTCAGGGCCGTCTGGACATTGTCGTACCAGCCGATGAAGCCGCTTACGTTGAAACGTAATTGGACATCGCCAATGTCGAAGTCGGAACGCAGGCCCGCCTCGATATCGGTGACATCTTCGGGCGCGAAGGTCTGGAAGTCGACCAGTCGCCCGGTGAAGGACGGGCTGTTGACGCCGCCTGCCCGATAACCGTGGCGGGAGACGAGATAGGCGAAGATATTGTCGGTCGCCTGCCAGTTGACGCCGATCTGCCAGGTTGTGGCGTTGGATTTGGCCTTGTTGAGCGACGCGTTGGTCATTGTCGGGCTGCCGACGAAACATTGATCGGGCTCGACATCGCCAGACGAAGCCGTGGGACCGATGCCGGTGCAGGCCCCGATCTTGTCCTTGGTATAACGGATCCCGGCCTCGACCTGCAGGCCGTCGGCGATTTCGTCGAGATTGTAGCGGACATTGCCGAAGACGGCCCGGCTGTCCTCGGTGATGAAGGTATAGGCGCCGCGTGCGGTCTCGAAGCCCGGGACCTGGGCAAAGCCCACGGTGTTGCCCTGCGGTCCCGAGGGTTTGGCCTTGAAATAGAAGCCACCGACAAGCCATTCGAGCTTGTCGCCGAACGAGGTGCCGCGCAGCTGCAGCTCGTTGCTGTACTGGTGGACCTCGTTGGTGAGCGACGCCTGGATAAGGTCGACAGGCGTGCCGGCAGGGAAGGCACCCGTGCCATCGGCGAGGACGCGGCCCGTGCCGGAGTCGGTGTTGTAGGCGACCTTCGTATCGCGGTAGCCGAAGATGTTGACGAGCGTCAGATCGTCATTGAGCTCCCATTCGGTGCGATTGGTGATGCCGAAACGGCGATTGCGCTCATAGCCGACATTGGGCTGGGCATGGACGAAGGGTCCGCGGGCTTGCTGCGCGGCCAGTTCATCGAAGAATGGCTGCTGCAAGCCGAGCGCGGTCAACAGTGTGTTGCCAGGGAACACGTCGACCAGAATGCTCGCAAAACCGTGCGTGCTGCTCTTGTAATAATCGAAGATCGTGACGTTGGTCAGACCCTCGACGGGCTCGATCCAGATCGAGCCGCGCAGCGTATAATCGTTGATATTGTCCAGCTTGCGATCGGGGTGGGTGAGGTCGGTCGTATAGCCGTCGCGCTCATGCCAGGCGCCGCCGAGCCGGATCCGCACCGCGTCTGCGACCGGCACATTGAGGACGCCTTCGAGTTCGCGATTGTCGAGATTTCCGTAAGCGGCCTGGACATAGCCCTCGAGATCGGCCGTGGGCGTCTGTGGCGAGAACAGCACTGCGCCGCCTGTCGTGTTGCGGCCGAACAGCGTACCCTGTGGTCCTTTCAGTACCTGGATAGAACTCAGATCGAACTGGGGCGTGAAGCTCCCGAACACCGGGTTCGGCACTTCCGCAAAATAGCTGATCACCGCCGGCGAACTCGGACCCGAGAGCGCCTTCGACTGGCCGCGGATCACGAAATTGGAATTCTGGCGCCCGCCATTTCCCGAAAGATAGACGCCTGGCGTGCTCAGCTGGAGGTCTTCGGGTGTCGAGACCGAGTTTTCGCGCAGAGTCTCGCTACTGAAGGCCGCGACGGATACGGGCACAGACTGGATGCTCTCCTCGGACCGCCGTGCGGTAACGACGATGTCGCCCGCCGAACTGGCCTGGTCCTGCGGAGCAGCGTCCTGCCGGGGAACGTCGGGAGAAACGGCATCCTGTGCGAAGGCCGCCGGCACCGCGGTGCCGATGGCCAGTGCCATCGACGAGATCATCAGCCCGATTCCGGCCTTCGTCATCCTGTCCTCCCGGTTGTGGAATTCTTGTTTCTCGCGGAGAGGATGGGCGGGCGCGCAGGGGCAGCGCCCTTTCTTGGGATAGGCGGCAATTTTACCGACCGACAAATGGATCGGGGCGCCAGCGCGGCTCCAGCCGGCAATGCAGTTTGACGTGGAGCGTTCGCGGGTGCCCGGCGGGACGGGCATGAAGCCTGCCGGAATCAGGCCGCTTCGGTCTCTCCCACTTCAGGTCGGGCCCGACTGAGCCGCGCAAATTCGACGACCTGATAGCCGACCAGTTCGAGCTGATTGCTGGCGCCGGCATCGCTGCACACGCCGCCCTTGAAGATCCCGCCCGAGCTGTTGATGGCGGCGCCCAGTGGCGTCGGCCAGCCGCGCAGCGCATGGACGATCGAACGCAGGGTGGCGAGCGTGCTGCCGGTCGCCTGCCAGCCATAGGCCGTCGCGATCAGGCCGACGGGAACGCCGTCGAGATAGACGCGCGCGTCCTTCGAGGTTTCTTCGAGATAATCGATGGCATTCTTGACGAGGCCCGAGATCGAGCCGTGATAACCGGGGCTGGCGACGATCACGCCATCGGCGCGGCGGATCGCTTCCACCAGTTCCTTGCCCTCGGTCGAAGTCGTGCTCTCCTCGGTCATGTAATGCGGCAGCGCCGCCAGCGTCGCAGCACCGAACAGCTTCACCTCCGCCCCGGCGCGCTCGGCCGATGCGAGGGCGATCGCCAGGGCCTGTTCCGTCGAGGAATTGGCGCTCGCTGTGCCTCCGATCCCGACGATGAACGGCCGTGCTGAAGAGGAACGCGGCATCAGTGTCTCCCTGGCACCGGCGCAGTTGACGACGTCCGGCGGTTATGTCCCCGCAGCAATATTCGACGCCATGCGAACCCCTCTTTCGACAGGGCTGGAGATCGACCCTCCCGACATGATTGCAGCGACCTCCGGGTGTGGCTGCAGATCCGGCGTGCGGATTGACGCAAGGCTGGAGCAGCCTGGCCGCGGATGGGCCGGATGACCGCGACGTCACAGGTGCCGCGAAGCCTCAATATTTGACGTTGCGGGTGAACCCGCCATCTACCGTGAGGTTGACACCCGTGATCCAGGATGCGCGGGAACTGGCGAGATAAGCGACGGCATCGGCGATCTCGTCCGGTCTACCGAACCGGCCGGATGGCTGGCGGGACAGGTTGGCGGCGTAGTAGTCGGGCATCTCACGTTCGAGAAAGTCCCAGGATCCGCCGGGCATCTGGGTCGGGCCTGGGGACACGCAATTGCAGCGTATGCCCTCGCCCATGAACTCCAGCGCAAGCTGGTGGACATAGTTGATCAGCGCCGCCTTGATCGCGCCATAGCTGAACCCGCTACCGACGAACGTGTGGTTCTCGAAGGCCGTGATCGTTCCGATCTGGACGAAGGCCGACGGGGCGGCCGCCTTGAGAAAGGGGTAGGCCGCATCCCACATCGCAACCGCCGATTTGAGATCGATATCGTAGTTGAGGTCCCAGCCTTTCATCGAGCGGGGTATGCCGCCAAGCGCGCTGGCGGCGGACACCACAATGTCGATCCCGCCCATCTGGTTCGCGGCCTTGGCCACCCAGCGACTGACTTGGAGAGCATCGCCGCAATCGACGACCGAGCCATAGACCGTGCCGCGGCTGCTCAAGGCTTCTACCGCGTCATCGACCCCGTCGCCCATCAGTGGATTGGCGATGATATCGGCGTCGGTAGGGTTGGGATCCGTGCCGCGGGCACGGCGACCGCAAAAGGCAACGACGGCGCCCTCATCCAGAAACCGCTCGACGACGGCGCGGCCGACGCCCCTCGTCGCCGCGCTCACGATCACCTTCTTGCCGGCAAGCTCGAGGTCCATGGTGCGATACCTTCCGTGCGCTACAATCTGCTCTTGTGGACCGGCAGGCCGGCGACGCCGGGGTTCAGCCGGATCAGGCCACCCGTTCGGGAAGTGCCGTGACCGGCGGTCGTGACGAACAATTCAGTGAGGTCGGGGCCGCCGAAGGCGAGGCTGGTAACCGATGCGAACGGCAGCTTCATCCGCCGGTCGAGCGTTCCGTCGGGACGATAGCGGCGAAGTTCTGCCGACTCCCAGCAGGCGATCCAGACGCCGCCTTCGCAGTCCACGGCGAGGCCGTCGCAATCCGCGACCTCCACCATCAGCTCCTGGCCGAATGGCAACCCATCGTCGCCCATTTTCCAGCGCCAGACGCCGATGGTGGATTCGCTATGATAGAGCCACGCGCCATCGGGGCTGAAGCCGATGCCGTTGGACGCGACCACATCATCGCGCAGGACCACGACCTCGCCCGCCGCATCCAGCCGGAAGAACAGGCCGGGAGCGGGCGCGCCACCGCCGAAGATCGCCTCGAAATCGATCGTCCCGCCGAACAGGCGCCCATGCGCATCGGCCTCGATGTCATTGACCGCGACGGTCGGTTGGCCGGCGATCGCGTCGAGCAAGGTTCTCACGTCGCCGCTGGCGGGATTGACCATCGCCAGGCCGCCCTTGCCACCAAGTACGATTGCGCCGCTCGCGTCGAGCACGGCGCCGCCGATCCACAGGCGGTCGGCGAGCACGGTTCGAAGGCTGCTGTCGGGATCCCAGGCATGATAGCCGCCGCCGGTCAGGTCGCTGAAATAGACGGTGCCGTCGTCTGCCACCCGCGGCGCTTCACAAAAGGCGAACCCCGTCGCCAGCGTTTCAAACGCAACCGTGGCTTCTGCGACCGTCAAAGCGCCGGGATCGCACTGTTCTCGCCGACTTCGATCAACTCGAACACATTGCCGAAAAAATCCCGGCCATAGGTGGATCGGAATCCCTGCCGGCGTCCGTCCTGCGCTTCCTCCCCGCCGGAATGCCGCGGTGGGCAGTGGAAGCGGATGCCGGCCTCCACCATCCGGGCATAGACCAGATCGATATCGGCGACCTGCAGGCCGAAATGGGTATAGCCGAAGCGGTTGACCGGGCGGTTCTCGTCCTGTGCGGCCGAACGCGGCGTCAGATACTCGAACACCTCGATATAGGCGTTGCCGAGCCGCGCCATGAACTGCCGGCCCGAGCAATCGGGAAGGCCCACGATCTCGTTGATGAAGGCGTTTCCTTCCTCCCATTCGGTCTGGGCCAGTTCCTCGGCGCCCAGCAGGTCGATGTAAAACTCCCGTGCGCGCGCGATGTCCGGAACCGACACCGCGACATGGTGGACGCCCTGGGCCAGCGGATCCTTGCCGCTCATTGCGGGGCCGACGCCAGATACTTGTCGAGCGTTTGGTGCAGGTGGCGGATGCGCGATTCCTGGTAGACGGACAGCGTCTCCGCGCCCTTTTTGCTCGCATACATGCCTTCGCGCTGCCAGCGCATGATGTCCGTGTCCTGGTCGAGGACGTGCGCGAGGAAGGGGTCCATCCCTTCCACGTCGGTGTAGGACTGGTGCTCCTCGATGCGGATCACGTCCGCGACCTCGAAATCCGAGCCATCGGTGGGTTTGGGCCGAAGCACGATCTGGTCGAATAGGCAGCGATCATGGTCGTCGCCGTCGGGCCGGAACTGCTGGATCAGGGGCAAGCCGACCGACGGATAGATGAAGAGGTTCGGGAATATGTTGTATTTGAGGGAGTCGATCATCTCCGGAACCGTGCGCTCCGAATAATCGAGGCCATAGGTGGCCGCCATCTGGCGGCGAAGCTGCTCCGCCATGGTCCACCGCGCGGATTTGCCGTCGGGAACGATCACGCGTTCGCCGACAGTGCTGCGATCGCCGACGAGCATGCTGTCGAGCAGCTCCTGCTCGGTCCGCTCCAGGGTCGATGTCGGGCTGGGGCTCGCCATGGCGCACAGGTCGCGACTGACATGGTCGGAGAAGATGTCGTGCTGCATGTTATGGTCGCTGACGACATGCGTCATTTCCGGATGCGCGACCGGCGTGTGATAGGCCTCCATGAAGGCTTCCTGCGCGAGCTTCCAGTTGCCCGGCAGCCGCTTCTGGACATGGGTGTGGACGTACCAGTTGGACATGTCCCACCGCGCGAAATGCTCGGGCAACACCTCCAGATAGTCGAGGAGGGGAGCCGCCTCGCGATCGAAGTTGACGAAGATGAAGCCGTTCCAGCTTTCGATGCGTGCCTGCGGCAGGCAAGCCCTTGCACGGTCGAGCTGCGGGAACTCCCAGTCGCAGGGGATATGCCTGATCGTGCCGTCGAGATTCCATTGCCAACCGTGAAACGGGCATTGGATCGATCCGCTCCACCCGTTGCTGCCCGAAGGCTTCAACTTGGTCCCGCGATGGAGGCAAGAGTTGTGATAGGCGCGCAGGCCCTCGTCGGTGCGCACGATCACCAGGGAGAAGCGACCGATATCGTAAACATAATAGTCGCCGACCTCGCGAACATGCTCCTCCCGGCAGGTGAATTGCCAGACCTTGCGCCACATCTGGCGCATCTCGCGATCGAAGAAGGCGCGGCTCGTATAGCGTTCGAACGGGATGTCGTCGGTGGATTGCTCCGGATTGCTCTGGCGTTCGATCACCGACGGCAGCCGCTCGCCATCCGCCCGGGCAATGTCCCGATACGTCCGGCCGGGGAAATGATCGCGTTGCAGCTGGGCTATGTCGCTCATGCCGGATCCTCTCGCAACGTCCTGGGCTCAACACGCGGCCCATGGATCACGGCTTCGAGGGTCGGCCGACAGGCTGGCTGGCACAACGAGCTTTATTGATAGGTGCGTGCGCGCCACTACGCGGTTGTGGAGGGTGTCCGCTGGTCCGGGAGATCATTCGCTGCGGAACCTTGATGACAACGGTCGTCAGATGAGGTCGGCGCGCAATGGCAGGCAGGTGCGTGGCGGCCTTCACGATTGGCGCCAGGGCGTTTGCTGCTGTTCCGTCCTGCGATCGACCGAAACGGGGCGCGCCAGAACTGCCTGCCTTGGCCTCTCGATCCGCGGACGCACTCAGGCCTGACGGGGCAATGAAGACGCCGCGCGGTCCCCGGCGGGGACCCGCGCGGCGGCGCCTGCTGGTTGACCGGCCGCGGCCGGGCGGGGTGGGCGGAGCGCGCCTCTAGGTCCGCCGCGGCGGGCCGCAACCCGCGTATCCGCGGGTCCTCCGCTTTGCTTCGGCCCTTGGAGCCAGCGCTTCGCGCTGGCTTCCTGCGGGTGCGGCCCACCTCGATCGGCGGACCTGCCGTCCCGCTCCTTGCCGCCCACCCCGCCCATCCGGGGCCGGTTGCGGTTTTGGGAACGGGAGCAGGATCATGGGCAGGAACGATAGCGGGCGTGGCGTGGGCCTCGGAGGTCTGGACAGCGACGGGCAGGACGCAAGGCGGGCAGGGGAGGATCGACCGGGCAATCGGGATCGAAGCGACGCCCGCGATCGAACCGGAGACGAGGAGCGGCGCAGTGCTTCGCTGTGGCGAGAGCGGCCGGCCGGGCGAGGAGCCGGCAAGGCGGCGATGCACCGGCGGCAAGGCAGGGAAGGGCGAGGGAGTCTCTATGGTGAGGTGACGCGCGCGATCCTTGGCGAAATGGCAGAGGGGAGGCTGCCATGGGTGCAGCCGTGGGACAGGGCGAAGGCCTGTGTGGGAATGCCGCGCAATGCGGCGAGCCATCGGCCGTATTCGGGGATCAATGTCCTGATCCTCTGGGGCGCGGTCGTCCGGTCCGGCTATGGCTCGCAAGGCTGGCTCACCTACCGGCAGGCACGCGAACTGGGCGGACATGTGCGGCCCGGCGAGCGAGGCGTGACTGTCTGTTATGCCGACCGCTTCTGCCCGGATGGCGAGAGGGCACGGGCCGAACGCGACGGCGACGATCCCCGCAGCATTCCGTTCCTGAAGCGCTTCACCGTCTTCAATGTCGACCAGTGCGACGGTCTGCCCGAAATCGTCCGGCAGGACGTCGAATCCTTGCCGCCGCGCGAGATCGTGCCGGTGGCCGAGGAGATCATTCGCAACACCGGTGCCGATCTGCGTGTCGGTGGCGACAAGGCCTTTTATCATCCGGGCGGCGACTTCATTCAGGTGCCGCCTTCTCAAGCCTTTCATCACCAGATCGACTGGTATCGCACCGCCTTCCATGAGCTTGGCCACTGGACGGGACACCGCTCGCGCCTCGCGCGCGATCAATCGGGGCGCTTTGGTTCGATCGAATATGCGAAGGAAGAGCTGGTCGCCGAGATTGCCAGCGCTTTCGTCTGCGCTGAACTCAATATCCGGCCAACCGTGCGCCATGCCGACTATCTGGCGACATGGGCCGATTATATCGGAGCAGACGAGCGCGCGATTTTCCGCGCTGCCGCGCAGGCCGCGAAGGCAGCGCAGTGGATCATGGGCCAGCGTCGCGAGGTGCGGCCATGAACCGGCACGACCGGCCATTAGCGCGGCTGCGCCGCGCCTGGGCGAGCCTTCCGGCGGAGGAGGCCGAGGTGCTGGCGCTTCACGCTTCGGGTGTGGAGCTTGCCGCGCTGGCCGTAGAATTGGGGATCGACGTGGCAGGGGTCGAGCGCCGGCTGGCCGCGGCGCTCGTCTCGTTCGACCGGGCATTGGGGGAGGGTGGGGCTTTCCCGTGAGCCGGCGCCGTGGACTTGTAACGGTTTTGCGCCGGTCACCTATCTCGTTATGCCACCTTGGCTTCGAACGCGAGCGGGCTGATGCCGCCCAGATATGAATGCCGGCGGCGGGTGTTGTAGAACCCGTTGATGTACTGGAAGATGGCAGCCTCTGCCTGTCTCCGTGTTGGCCAGCTCTGCCGCCAGATGAGTTCCGCCTTCAGGGATTTGAAGAACGTCTCGACCGAGGCATTGTCGTAACAATTTCCCTTGCCGCTCATCGATGGACGCAGGCCATAGGCCTGCAGCTTCTTCTGATAATCATAGGAGCAATATTGGCTGCCGCGATCGGAGTGAAAAAGGCAGCCCTTTGGTGGCTGGCGCAGGCGGACCGCCATATCGAGCGCCCTGATCGCCAGATCCTTCTTCATCCTGTCGCTGACAGCCCAGCCCACGACGCGGCGGCTATGCAGGTCGAGAATGACGGCGAGGTAGAGCCAGCCTTCTGACGTCCAGACATAGGTGATGTCGCCCGCCCATTTACGGTTGGGGGCATCGGCGGCAAAATCGCCGTCCAGCCAGTTCGCCGCGACACCCAGGCGATGCTGGCTATCAGTGGTGACCTTGTGCCTGCGTGTGCGCACTGGCTTGATTCCGTTGATCTTCATCAGCCGCCCGACCCGGCGCTCGCCAATATCGAGCCCGACCTCCTTCAACTCCATCGTCATCCTCGGACGACCGTAGCTGCCAAGGCTCAGGCGGTACTGTTCCCGGATATGGGCCAGCACCTTCATGTCCGTCCGCTCCCGGCGACTGATCGGCCGCGAGCGCCAGGAACGATAGCCGCGCTCACTGACAAGCATGACACGGCAGAGCAGTTCAACGGGCCAACGGTGCCGCCAACTATGCACAAAAGCGAACTTCACGGCCTTTGGCTCGCGAAGAACTGCGTGGCCTTTTTTAGCACTTCCCTCTCCTCCCTGAGCACCCGGTTCTCAAGGCGAAGGCGTTCATTCTCTCGCGCCAGGTCTGCCTGCGGCGCTGAAATCAGATCAGATGGCCGATACTGTGACACCCACTTGCCCAGCGTCGACTTGCCGATCCCCAAATCCGATGCAACCCGGTCGCGCGGCAACCCGCTGGTCAGCGCAATACGCACCGCCTCATGCTTGAACTCTTCGCTATGCTTGATCATCTCGTCGGTCTCCTGTTGCGAGCTCTAATCGCTCAGGTGACCGGCACAAAACCGTTACAAGTCCAGGCTTTGCCGCGAGCGCTTCCAGCACCTCACTGAGCTTCCCGTCGATATAAAGGTTCTGGCGCGTTTTCATGGGTGTTGCCCTCACGTGCCCGGCAGGACGTCATGGTCCTGACCCTGGTTAAGTGCGTGGGCACGGGCGACCGCCGGTAGGGAGCGCGCCTGATCCATTGCGCGCTTGTCGGTCGCGGGATCGGCGTCATCCTGGTCAAAGCCGAAAATCTCGAGCTGTTTTGGCGGTTGGCTTTGCCGCGAGCGCTTCCAGCACCTCACTGAGCTTCCCGTCGATATAAAGGTTCTGGCGCGTTTTCATGGGTGTTGCCCTCACGTGCCCGGCAGGACGTCATGGTCCTGACCCTGGTTAAGTGCGTGGGCACGGGCGACCGCCGGTAGGGAGCGCGCCTGATCCATTGCGCGCTTGTCGGTCGCGGGATCGGCGTCATCCTGGTCAAAGCCGAAAATCTCGAGCTGTTTTGGCGGTTCGTGTTTAGCGACGACCTCCGCGGCAAGGCCCGGATGGCGCTGCTGCTGCAGGCCGCCATCGTCCTTGTCGGGTTTAGCATTATCCTCGGCATCCTCGGTGCGTACGAGACGCGGATCGGGCTTGCGGGCAAAGCTGCCCCAGTCGTTCGACCGCGCTTTGGGCCGCTCGACATAGGGACCAGCGGCAAGCACCGGCGCCGGCAGCAGGCGTGCGCGGAAGTTGTCGTCCTCATAATGCCGCAGCTTCTTTGCGCGGATCGGGGCAAGCCCGGAGATCAGCACCAGTTCGTCGGTCGCCGGGAGCTGCATCACCTCGCCGGTCGTCAGCAATGGGCGTGCGGTTTCCTGGCGGCTGACCATGACGTGGGCGAGCCAGGGCGCGAGCCGATGGCCGGCATAGTTGCGCATCGACCGCTGTTCGGTCGCGGTGCCGAGCGCATCCGAAATACGCCGCGCGGTGCGCTCGTCATTGGTCGCAAAGGCAATGCGGACATGGCAATTGTCGAGGATCGCGTTGTGGTCGCCGTAGGCCTTTTCGATCTGGTTGAGGCTCTGGGCGATCAGGAAGGCGCGGATTCCATAGCCGGCCATGAAGGCAAGCGCCGTCTCGAAGAAATCCAGGCGGCCAAGCGCGGGAAACTCGTCGAGCAGCATCAGAAGCTGATGCTTGCGGGCGCCGGACGGGCCGCCATCGAGACGCTCGGTCAGCCGACGGCCGATCTGGTTGAGCACGAGCCGGATCAGCGGCTTGGTCCGGCTGATATCCGATGGGGGAATGACGAGGTAGAGCGACACCGGACGCTCGGCTTCGATCAGGTCGGCGATGCGCCAATCACAGCGCGATGTGACTTCGGCGACGGTCGGATCACGATACAGACCCAGGAAGGACATGGCGGTCGACAGCACACCCGAGCGTTCATTGTCGCTCTTGTTCAGTACTTCGCGTGCAGCCGAGGCGATGACAGGGTGGACCTGCGGTTGCTCCTTCGTGCCGAGATGATTGGTGGTCATCATCCGGTTTAGGGTGGCGACGAACGTGCGCTGCGGGTCGGAGAGGAAGGTGGCCACGCGCGCTAGTGTCTTCTCCTCCTCGGCATAAAGGACGTGGAGGATCGTCCCGACCAGAAGCGAGTGAGAGGTCTTCTCCCAATGGTTGCGCCGTTCGAGCGCACCTTCGGGATCGACCAGGATATCCGCGATATTCTGGACGTCGCGGACTTCGTACGCGCCGCGGCGGACCTCCAGCAGAGGATTATATCGGGCCGAATTTGGGTCGGTCGGGTTGAACAGCAGGCAGTGCGAGAAGAGTGACCGCCAACCAGCCGAAATCTGCCAGTTCTCACCCTTGATATCGTGAATGACGGCGCTGCCGGTCCAGCTCAACAGTGTGGGGACGACGAGACCGACACCTTTGCCTGAACGGGTTGGAGCGAATGCGAGGACATGCTCGGGGCCGTGATGGCGCAGATAGCGGCTATGAAGCCGGCCGAGGAACACGCCAGCGTCCCCGAACAGTCCGGCGCGATCGATCTCGCCATCGGCTGCCCAGCGCGCCGAACCATAGGTCGTGACATGGCTGGCTTGCCGCGCGCGCCAGAGAGAGCCTGCGATCGCCGCAGCACAGCCCAGAAAGCCACTGGCGCCGGCGAGCGTGCCCGCCTTGTCGAAGACGTGCGGTGCGTAAGCCTCGTAATGATACCACCAGGGAAAAATCGCCCAGGGGCGATAGACGGGCAGTTGGCCCAGCATGAACCAGGGGAGACCAAGCTCTGCCTGATAACCGAGCATTGCGGCCGTCCATTGGGTGGCCGCCCACACGCCTGCGATCACGATCCCGAAAACGAACAGGATCTGGCCAATCAGCAATTTGGTGGGCGTCATCGCGGCTCTCCCGCCGGACGCCGGGTGCGTCCAGGTTCAAGCCGTGATGATCAGGCCAATGGCACAAACCCCATATGACGGTCTCGACGCGCCACAACGCGGCAAGAAGAAATGTGCTTTGGGAACGCAGCGTAAGGCCCATCCCGGCAGCCAGTTTGCAATTCCTTGAATGCCTGCGAGGGACATTCTGGTGGGGTAGGGGGGCGACCTGAATGTCGTGAAAGTCGGACGATCCGGACTGTCGGGAATTGGGGAGCGATCTTCGGAAACCGACGTTGGTTCAGGCCGACGCTGAGCGTTGCGCAATGTCCACTTCGTCGGGCGGAGCAGTCCGGCCGGTCTCGTTGCGCGTTTCTTCACAATTCTGGCGCTCTCGACCTTTGAGGGAGTGGTGCATCAGCATTGTTTCAGTATGTGGTGAAGCTCAGCCTTTAGCGGTGAAAGCCAAGCCTCATAGGCGCGCCAGCGCTGTTGCCCGTCGGCATGGATCGGCTTGCGTACCTGTGCTGCGCTTGGCGTATGGATGGGTCTCTGGTTTTCGTGAAAGTTCAGGCAGGCAGGGTCGAACGGCAGCCCCAGATGGGCGAGCAATCCGCGTATTTCCTTCTCGGGATTTTCGACCAGCCGTTCGTAATACAGCCGATAAACCCGACCCGGATGGACCATGTCCATGTGATCCATCATGTTGACATAATTCCGATAATATCGGCCGATCTCTTCGAGGCTGGTGGGAAAGCTCGTTCGGAGGCTGAAATATGTCGAGAAGCTGGAAAGGCAGCAGGCTAAGGGATGACGTCGGACGTCTATGATCTTCGCCCTCGGTAGGATCAACTGGATCAGCGCGACATATTGCCAGTTTGACGGCATCTTATCGATGAAGAAGCGCCGCGCGCTTCTCCGATATCGCCGCGTCGAATCCAGATAGCGCTGGCCGAGATCGCATAACTCTTTCGCGTCCAGACGGGCGGCCGCTTCGGCTATCGAGGTTTTGCTCCCGCTTCTGTCGATTATCCCGGCAACGAGTTGCTGGAGTTCGAACAATTCGCCCGCGCCCTCGACCATAGGGTGACTGTCCAGAATTTGTTCGACCAGCGTGGAGCCTGAGCGCGGCATGCCTATGATGAAGATCGCGTCATCCGCATTGCAGCCATGTCCATGGCGTTCGGCGACGAAGGATGGTGTGATTGTTGAGATGTGCGCCTGCACGAGATTTTCGATCGCGGCATCGTCATAGGGGGCTATCGCGCCGCGCAGCCGATTGGCTTTTTCATAATTGGCAAAGGACGACCCGAATTGGCCCTGATCACCGAACGCCTTTCCGAGGGCGAAGTGAAACTGCGTGCGTTGAAAAGTGTCATCGACACTGTGCAGCGCCTGCTCCATCGACGCTATATCGCCATCTTCCAGTCGCACTGTTCGAAGATTTGCAAGGCCCCACCATGCGGCGCCGTTCGTGGGAGCAAGCTGAAGCGCTTTGCGAAACGAGGCGGCCGCTTCGGCGGTGCGGCCCAGGGCCTGAAGGGCATGTCCGTAGTTCATCCACAGGACTGTCGCAGCGGGCGCGCGGCGCACGAGTTCCTCGTGAATGGGCAAAGCTTCTCCGGTGCGGCGTTCGGCCGAGAGGACGCCCGTTTTTATCGATAGCGGCCAGATGTCTCCGGGGTGCGTAGCGATCGCCCGATCAGTGAGCGCTAGCGCCTCGTCGGCACGCCGGAGCCGGCATAGCAGGGACGCGAGATCCGCATAGGCAAGGGCTAGCCCGGGTGCATATGCGATCGCGTTTCTCAGCAATTGCTCGGCTTCCGTGGCGTGACCCGTCGTCAATGCGATGCCGGCAAGCAGACGCAGAGCTTCTGCATCTCTGGGCGCAACGCTCAGACGTGAGCGAAGCAAGGTCTCGGCGCCTGCAAGATCGTTTGCACGCAATGCGCGTGCGGCGGCATCGAGAGTCGAATGCCCGTCGGCCACGCCAAACGCGGCCTGATTCCATCGATTGTCACCATCCATGTCGGTGGATGTATCGGTGCTTACTTCGGTGGTGCAAGCTCAAGAAACAAATCTGGCTTGGTGAAGGCGGTCTGGACGCGACGAGCCCAGCCGCCGCCGCTTGTATCGATTGTGAAATGTTAATTCTGGTCAAACTGAGATGGCTTTAAGCCATTTTTAAGCGCGTGCCTGCTTGACGACGTTCATATAACTATCTGATATAGAAAACAGATTAATACGTTCGCTCGGATCGTTCGCGCCAAAGATTGATGCAAATCCAAACCAAGCCTCGCGATGTGGGCTTTGGCTACGGAGCTCGCAGCCGATCAGTGAGGCGGCGATTCGTTGAAGGGCAAACTGTCGGCGACGGCAGGGCGCAAAGCCTCCGGGCTCCAAGGAGCTAGCGGGGCCGCCAGCACAGGGGGCTGTATGGACAAGTGTCGAGACTGTGATTGCGCGCGCATGGCGTGGCGATCCCTACCGCTCAGCAGCTTCGTCGCAACAAGCCTTCCTATCGGAAATTAGTCCCCGCCATTTGCCTGCCCGCATCGGGGCGGGATCCAGCGTGTCTGAAAGAGAGAAGTATGAACAACAACGTCGAGCGCATCGTACACAAGCGCCGCACGAACCCTTTGTCGCGGGGTTTGCTGTGCGGCGCTTCGGTTGCGGCTGTGCTCGCGTTGGGCGTCCCGTCGGCGGCATGGGCGGGTGACCGTCACTGGGATGCCAACGGCACGGGCGTGAGCAGTGGCGGGACGGGCACATGGAATCTGACCAATCTCAACTGGAGCCCCAACGGCGATGGCGTCAGCGGGCCGTATAACAACCCTTGGATCAACGCCGCGCTCGATAACGCGATTTTCGGGGGAACAGCCGGTACGGTCACGATCGCCGCACCCGTTACGGTCCATGATCTAACCTTCAACACCCATGGCTACATTCTCTCCGGCAGCACGCTGACGCTGGGCGGAGCCGCGCCGGTTATCGGCGGTGCTGGCAATGCCACGATCAACTCGATCATCGCGGGTTCGTCGGGCCTGACCAAGACGGGCGGCGGCGCGCTGGCGCTGAATGGCATCAACAGCTTCACGGGCGACATCAATCTCAATGCGGGCAGCCTCTACGCGGGCAGCGACGCTGCTCTGGGTGCTGCTGGCAACAATATCCTCACCGCAGCCGGCGCGACTGTCCGCCTGTCGATCGCAGGTGCTGCGACCGGCCGGACCGTCACGATCGGCAATGGCGGCAACCTGATCCTTGAGGGAACGGGATCGGGATCGGCGCGGATCACGGGCAACGGGTCAGTGCAGCTCGCCGCCAGCGGCATCACGATGAGCAACGACCTCAGCGATTATACCGGGCGTACCGTATTTCAGGCGTGTAACGGCACCTGTTCGACGCGCTTCACCTCGATCGGCAATCTTGGTCAGGCGAGCTCGCTTGGCGCACCGGTGACCGTCGCTGACGGTACGATCATCTTCAACCAGCAGAGCCAATACAGCGACAGCATCATCTACCTTGGCGACGGCGACAGCTCGAACCGCAACTGGGACATCAACGGCAACGGCGCGATCATCCGCAATCAGGGGACGGGCACGCTCGAGATCACCGGCGATGTCGACATTTCGGTCAATGGGTCTTTCAGTGCCGAAACCGCGGACTTCCGCCTGCTGGGCGTGCTGAGCGGCGGAGCGTTCGGCTTCAATGCTTCTGCGGGGCGCAATATCACCCTCGGCAATGCCAATGTCTTCACCGGGCAGGCGAATCTCGCGGGCGAAATCCGGATCGGAAAGCTTGCCGATATTGGCAGCGCGAGTTCGCTCGGCGCGGGCACGACGATCAACCTCGGCAACGGGGCGCTCAGCTATACCGGCACGGGCGACGCAAGTAATCGCGAATGGCTCGTCAACGGCGGTGCCAATGCGATCCGCAACGATGGCACCGGCGCACTAAACCTATCGGGCGCGCTCGCCTTCAATGCCAGCAATCCCAATCCCGATACGCTGACGCTCGGCGGCAGCTATGCGGGGACCAATATCTTCTCGGGTGCGCTGTCGGGCAACGGCAATATCGTTGCCGACAGCGCGGGAACGTGGGTCCTGGGCGGTACAAACAGCCAGCGCGGCACAATCACGGTTGCGAACGGCACGCTCCGCGCCGGAAGCGCCGGCGCATTCGGTGCGAAGACGGGCTTCATCGTCAACGGCGGTACGCTCGACCTTGGCGGTTTCGATCTTGTAGCGCCGTCGCTGACAGGCAGCGGCGGGACGGTCGCGCTCGGTGGTTCGACTCTCACCGTCGCCGCAACCACCGCGCAGAATTTCGCCGGCAGCATTGCCGGCAGCGGCGGACTGATCAAGGCCGGCGCCGGTACGCTGACGCTGACCGGAATGAACGGCTACACCGGGGCTACGACGGTCACCGGCGGCAAGCTCGCACTCGATTTCGCCGGTGCGGGTGGCCCGGCGGCGAACATCATCGCAGCGGGATCTCATCTGGTGCTGTCGGGTGGCGCGCTCGAAGTGCTGGGCGCCGCGGGCGAGGCGAACGGCCAGACGTTCAATGGCCTGACTGTCAGCGCGGGCAGCAATATGCTGCGGGCGGTCAACGGCGCGGGCGGCACGGTGAACCTAAACCTCGGTGCAATCAACCGCACCGGTGGGCTGGTCAATTTCGTGTTGCCGGGCGCGGGCACGATCACCACGAGCAATCTTGACGGCGTGCTCGGCGGCTGGGCGACGATCAACGGGTCGGATTATGCCAAGGTCGTCGGCGGCAACATCGTCGCGTTCGACGCGCTCGACTATACCGACAAGGATGATGCGGGCAGCTGGGCGAACGGCGAAATCATAAGCGATACCGCCGGTGCCGCCAACTCGCCCTTCTTCGGCACCGTTGGGGGTAACGTCAATCTGGCGGGGCTGCGCTATTCTGCGGCGGCAGGATCGACTATCATCGTCGGCGCGGGCAACACGCTGGGTGTCGACGGGACGATCATCGTCGCGCCGAGCGTTGGCACGGCGAATCAGACGATCACCGGCGGACAGTTCACCAGCGGCCCCGCAGGCGGCACGCTTGGCGTGCAGCACAATGGCGGCGGCATTTTCACCATCGAATCGGCGATCGTCGACGGCGGTGGCGTAACCGCCTTCGCGAAGGGCGGTGCGGGCCGGGTGGTGCTGTCGGGAGCGAACAGTTACAGCGGCGCGACGACGCTGACCGATGGCATCCTTCAGGTCTCGAGCATCGCGAACGGCGGTGTTGCTTCGGGCATCGGTGCTTCGTCGGCCGCTTCGTCCAATCTCGTCCTAGAGGGCGGGACGCTGCAATATACAGGCGGGACGACGGCCAGCGACCGCGGCTTCACATTGGTCAATGGCGGTCCGTCGCGGACGATCGACGTGACCGCGGCGGGGACCGATCTGGTCTTCTCGGGCGTGGTGACGAGCCCCGACGATGCGGGTTTTGCCAAGACCGGTGAGGGCACGCTGACGCTCGCCAATGCGGCGAACGATTATGTCGGCGTGACCACCGTCGCGCGCGGGACGCTCGCGGTGAACACGCTGACCAACGGCGGCTTCGCGAGCGGAATCGGCGCGGCCGACAATACCTCGGCAAACCTCGTCCTGACGACGGGCGGGCGGCTTCGTTATACCGGCGGCACTGTCGCGACCGACCGCGGCTTCACGCTGGCGAACGGGCTTGGCCGGATCGACGTCGAGCAGGCAGCGACGACGCTGACTATCAGCGGCGTCGCCACGGGCACAGGCACGTTCATCAAGGATGGCGCGGGTACGCTGATTCTCAGCGGCACCAACACCTATACTGGCGATACGACGGTAACCGCCGGCATCCTGCGCGCAGGGTCTGCGCGGGCGTTCGGGCCGGGCGGTCGCAACATGATCGTCAACGCCGGAGCGACGCTGGATCTTGGCGGTTTCGACATCGGCGTTGCGGTCGTTATCGGTGCCGGTCTGGTCGACCTCGGGGGACGCACGCTGACGACGGGCGGCGGCAGTGGCGTCTTCACGGGCCGTATTACGGGAACTGGTGGCTATACGCGGACCGGCGGTGCTACCCAGACGTTCATTGGCTGCAACAACGACTATACCGGCGTCACGACGATCAGCGGCGGGCTCGCGATCGACTGTATCGCCAATGGCGGGCAGGCAAGTTCCATCGGCGCCTCGTCGGCAGCTGCATCGAGCCTGGTCCTCGCGGGCGGTACGCTCGCTTATACCGGCGCCAGCGCTTCGACCGACCGCGGTTTCACGGTGGCGGGCAACAGCACGATCAACATCCTTGACGCCGGGGCGACACTCGAGTTTTCGGGAACCGTCGCGGGCGGCGCGGCGCTGAACAAGGATGGCGCGGGGACGCTGCTGCTGTCGGGTACGAATAATTCGACGGGCAATGTGCGCGTGCTCGACGGTACGTTACGCGCCGGATCGACTACGGCGCTTGGCAGCGGCTGGCTGTCGCTCGACAATACCGCCGGCGTGCTGTTCGACCTCGACGGATATAACAACAGTGTCGCTGCGCTCGCGGGCGGCGGCGCGCTGGGCGGCAATATCACGCTCGATGGCGCGACGCTCACGATCAATACGGGCGGCAGCCTCGTCGCCGCCAATTTCGGCGGCGTGATCAGCGGCAACGGCGGCCTGATCAAGAATGGCGGCAGCATCCAGCAACTGTCGGGCTGCGCCAACAGCTATGATGGCACTACCGTCATCAACGCGGGCACGCTCGCTGTGGCCTGCCTTGGCGATGGCGGCGCAAACAGTTCCATCGGCTCATCCTCCTCGGCGGCGGGCAATCTCGTCCTGAGCGGCGGCACGCTGCAATATGTCGGCGCAGGCGGAAGCACGAACCGGCAGTTCACGCTCGGCGCATCGGCGACGAGCAAGCTCGATGCATCGGGCACCGGCGCAATCGCCTTCACCCATGCCGGGCCGCTGACCTTCGCCAGCGCGAACACGGCGCAGACGCTGACGCTTGGCGGGACCAGCACAGCCAACAACATTTTCGCCGCGCAGATCACGAATAACGGCACTGGCCTTACCCGGCTGACCAAGAACGACGCGGGCACCTGGGTGCTGACCAACGCGGGCAGCACCTATACCGGCATAACGACGATCAATGGCGGCGTGCTCGCGGTCGACAAGCTGGCGAACGGGGGAATTGCGAGCAGCATCGGCGCCTCGTCTGCCGCCGCCGCGAACCTCGTGATCGGCAATGGTTCGACGCTGCGCTATACCGGCAGCGGCGATATGACGAACCGCCTGTTCACCCTTTCGGCGGGCGTGACCTTCATCGAATCCTCGGGCACGGGTGCGATCGTCTTCACCGACACAGGCCCGGTGACGCTGACGGGTAGCAATCAGGCGCGCACGATCGCGCTTGGCGGGACCAATAGCGGCAACAACACGCTCGCGGGCTCTATCGGCAACGCCGGAACCGGAGTCACGACGCTCGCCAAGAACGACAGCGGCACCTGGGTGCTGACGGGCAACCACAGCTATACCGGGTCGACCAACATCAACGGCGGGACGCTGTTCATCGGCAATGGCGCGACGACGGGTTCTGTCGCGAGCACGATCGTCAACAATTTCGGCACGCTTGGCTTCAACCGCAGCGATCTGCTTACCTATGGCGGGCAGATTGTCGGCACGGGTTCGCTAAGGCAGGCCGGAACGGGCACGACCGTCCTCACGGGCAACAGCAGCTACACCGGCGGCACGACGATCGACGCGGGCACGCTCCAGCTCGGCAACGGCGGCACGACGGGAAGCATCGTCGGCGACGTCGTCGACAATGGCGTGCTGGCGTTCAACCGCTCGGACCTCGTCAATTTTTCCGGGACGATCTCGGGCACCGGCGCGGTGCAGCAAATCGGCAGCGGCACCACGGTGCTGAGCGGCATCAACGGCTACGCAGGCGGCACGTCGATCCTTGGCGGCACATTGCAGGTTTCGGCCGACGCCAATCTCGGCGCGGCAACGGGCGGGCTCTCCTTCTCGGGCGGCACGCTGCGCACGACCGCATCTTTTGCCAGCGCCCGGAACAGCAGCCTCGCTGGCTCGGGCACGATCCTGACCGACCTCGGCACGACATTCGCGCTGGGCGGGGTGATGTCGGGGGCGGGCGGCCTCACCAAGTCGGGCGCGGGCATCCTGACGCTGAGCGGCAACAACAGCTATGCCGGTGCGACCAATGTGAACGCCGGTACGCTGAGGATCAATGGCGATCAGTCGGCAGCGACGGGCCTCGTCACCGTGGCTTCGGGCGCGACATTGGGCGGCAGCGGCACGATCGGCGGCAGCGTCAATGTGCTGAACGGGGGCATCCTTGCGCCGGGCAACAGCCCCGGCACGCTTAATATCAATGGCGGCCTGTCGCTCGCGAGCGGCTCGGTCCTGAACTTCGAATTCGGCGAGGCAGGGATCGTGGGCGGCGCGCTCAACGATCTCGTCAATGTCGGCGCTAACCTGACGCTCGATGGCACGATCAACGTCACCGGTTCGAGCGGCGGCTATTTCGGCGGCGGCATCTACCGCGTGTTCAACTACGGCGGCACGCTCATCGACAACGGCCTGACGCTGGGATCGATGCCGGCCGGGAGCAATGTCATCGTCCAGACCTCGGTCGCGGGTCAGGTCAATCTGGTCAATAGCGACGGCCTGGCACTGAGCTTCTGGGACGGCGGAATCGGGCCCAAATTCGACGATCTGGTCAACGGCGGCAACGGGAGCTGGCATCTCGGTGGCGCTGACAACAACTGGACGGGCGCGGACGGCGCCATCAACGCGGCTTATGCTGACAGCACCTATGCGATCTTCGCGGGCGCGCCCGGCACGGTCATGGTCGACAACAGCGGTGGCGCGGTCACCGCGACGGGAATGCAATTCGCGACGGACGGCTATCTGATCAACGGCGCACCGCTGACGCTGGTTGGTCCTGAGTCGATCATTCGCGTCGGCGACGGCACCGCCCCAGGCGCCGGCTATACCGCGAGGATCAGCGCGAACCTCACCGGCGCGACGCAACTGGTCAAGACCGACGGCGGCACGCTCATTCTGGCCGGCTTGAACGACTACACCGGCGGCACGCGGGTCGAAGGCGGAACGCTGCGCATTTCGGCCGACGGCAATCTGGGCGCGGTCGCAGGTGGGCTGAGCCTTAACGGCGGCACGCTCAACACGACGACGACCATGACCAGTGATCGGGCTGTCACGCTGACGGGGATTGGAACCCTGCAGACGGACGCCTTCACAACCCTGACGCTGTCCGGCGCCATTGCAGGCGGGGGGACCCTGGCCAAAAGTGGCGGCGGTACGTTGGTGCTCACCGGTGATGCGGTGCATAGCGGCGGCACGACCATCGCGGCCGGGGGCACGCTGCAGCTTGGCAATGGTGGCACGACCGGCAGCATTGTCGGCGATATCGTCAACGACGGTGTGCTGACGTTCAACCGCAGCGACAATTTCGGCTTTGCCGGCGCCATTTCGGGCGCAGGGACGCTGATCAAGCAAGCTGCGGGCGGCGTGACCCTGACGGGGAGCAGCAGCTATGCCGGCGCGACCTCGATACTTGGCGGGTCGCTGTTGATTCAGGCCGGTGGTCATATCAACGGCACGTCGGTCGTGACCGTCAATGGCGGCGGCGAGATGATTGTCGATGGCGTCGGATCGCGACTTGCCGCAGGCCCGGGCCAGTCCATCATCGGCCAGTCAGGAAGCAGTGGGGCAACTTTGATCGTCCGCGACGGCGGCGCGGCCTCATTCGGGCAGTTTGACGTCGCGAACGGCGTTAACACCACGGGCACCGTCACCGTCACGGGCGCGGGTTCGCAATTGTCGCACAGCGGGAGCTCATATCTGGGCCGGTTCGGCACCGCGACCTTGAATGTCACCGACGGCGGCCGGATGGAATCGAATGGCCCGATCGTCTTTGTCGGCGGACAGGCAACGATGAGCCAGGGTTTGGTCACCGTCACGGGGGCAGGGTCGAACTGGGCGGTCGCGGACCGGTTCGACGCCCGTCGCGGGACGATTACCGTCGCGGACGGCGGCGTCATCACGGCCGGATCGTCGGTCATCGGATTCAACAGCGGCGTCGGGATCAACAATCCATCCGCCGATCTGATCGTGACCGGCGCGGGATCGCGCTTTGAAACCATCGGCGGGCTCGCCATCACCAACAGCAGCACGAACGGCGACCGCGGGTCGATTACCATCGGCGACGGGGGCGTGGTGCGGGTCGGCAGCGGAACGCTTGCGATGGGCCCCGGCAACGCCACACTCTATATCGGCGACTTCCAATCGCTTCCGGTGGGCAAGCGTGCGGGTGTTTTGGACGCGGCGGAGCTCACCTTCGCGGCCGCCTCCAACGCGGTCAATTTCAATCACATCGACAGTGATTATGTCTTCGCGACGCGGATGTCGGGCGCCGGCGAGGTCTATTCCAGCCGAGGCACGACGATCCTGACGGCCGACAATGCCTATTCGGGCCAGACGCACATCAATGGCGGCATGATCATCTTCAACGGCGACCAGTCGGCGGCGACGGGCAGGGTCAACGTCATGGCGGGCGGCGCATTGGGCGGCCGCGGTGTGATCGGGGGCAGCGTGGACGGTTTCGGGCGGATCGCGCCCGGCGACCTCGGCGCGGCACCCGGAACGCTGACGATCAATGACGATCTGCTGACCAACTTCGTTACTAACCTCGATTATAATTTCGGGCAGGCCAATGTCGTCGGCGGCGCGTATAACGACCTGATCAATGTCGGTGGCAATCTGACGCTTGACGGCACGCTCAACGTGGCGGTGAGTCCGGGTGGCAGCTTCGATCCGGGAGTCTATCGCGTCATCAATTATGCGGGGACGCTGACCGACAACGGGCTGGCGGTCGACCCCCGCTATTTCGTGCAGACCTCCGTCGCGAACCAGGTCAATCTGGTCAACACGACCGGACTTACCATGCGATTCTGGGACGGCGCGGCCGGGGCCAAGAATGACGGAATGATTACGGGCGGCGATGGCCTGTGGCAGGCCAGCGGCGGCAACGACAATTGGACCGAGTATGACGGCTCCGCCAATGCACCCTTCACTGACGGGGCGTTCGCGGTTTTCTCCGGCCTTCCGGGCACCGTCACCGTGGATGGGTCTCTTGGCGTCGTCACGGCCGCGGGAATGCAGTTCGCGAGCGACGGCTTCGTCGTCGACGGCGATGCCATCGTCCTGTCCGGCGTGCAATCGGTGATCCGCGTCGGCGACGGCACCGCCGCCGGGGTGGGCTATACCTCGACGATCTACAGCGCGATCGCCGGCGCTTCGCAGCTGGTGAAGGCCGATCTCGGCACGTTGGTGCTGAGCGGCGTCAACAGCTATGCCGGTGGCACCGCGATCAACCGCGGCACGCTCCGAATCTCGGCGGATGCCAATCTGGGCGACGTGGCGGGCGGACTGAGCTTCGACGGCGGTACGCTCAACACGACCGCTGACATCGCGTCGAGTCGTGCTGTCAATCTCGTCGGAACGGGCGGGTTCCTCACCGACGCCGGCACGACGCTGACGATGAACGGTGCATTCTCGGGCGCCGGCAGCCTTGTAAAGACTGGCACGGGCGCGCTTGTCCTGCGCGGCAGCAGCGGTTTCGCCGGGGATGCCACAGTTGATGGCGGGCGGTTGTCGATCACCGATGGCGGCAGCGTTTCAAATTTCAGAGGCTACATCGGCAACGCGGCCGGCCAGACGGGCGAAGTTGTCGTCTCCGGACCGGGATCAAGCTGGACCAACGCCAACCATATCTATGTCGGCTACAGCGGCACCGGCCTCTTGACTATCGAGAACGGAGCCACGGTTTCGAACGCCAACGGGATCGTCGGGCTCAATGCGGGCAGCGCCGGGACCGTGACCGTTTCGGGAGCAGGCTCGACCTGGACGAGTTCCGACAATCTTCGGGTGGGTGTCGGCGGAGAGGGCACTCTGACTGTCGATGCGGGTGCCAAAGTGGTCAACTTGCTCGGCTCTTTCGGCATCGGGCAAGACGCCGGGTCCGATGGTTCCGTAATCGCCTCCGGGGCGGGGTCCACTATTACGGCGCGAGCAATGTTCGTCGGCAATTCGGGCGACGGACAGCTGACCATCGCGAATGGCGCGGAAGTATTGAGCGATATCTCCCGGATCGGGGCGGTTGCGGGTAGCCAGGCCGTCATCAATATCGGGGCGGCGGCCGGACAAGGCCCGACGGCGGCGGGTATCCTGAACACCCCCATGCTGACTTTCGGCGATGGCGACGGCGCACTGGTCTTCAACCACAGCGATACCGGTTATCTGTTCTCGGCAGGGCTCGACAGTCAGGGTGCGGGTACGCACACAATCCAGCATCTTGCCGGTACGACGCTGCTGAGCGGCGACGGCTCCGCTTTCGCCGGAACCACGACCGTTTCGGGCGGCACGCTGCTCGTAGGCGACCAGAGCGGCGCTGGCAGCCTCGGCGGCGCGGTCAACGTCGCGCTCGGCGGCACGCTTGGCGGGGCGGGCACGATCGGCGGCGATGTGACGATAGCGAACGGCGGCGCGTTGGCGGCCGGCGTGAACGGGGCGGGCACGTTGACGATCAACGGCGGCCTTTCACTCGCGGGCGGCGCGGCGCTCAATTTCGAGTTCGGCGCGGCCGATGTGGTGGGCGGCGCACTCAACGATCTCGTCAATGTCGGCGGCGATCTGGTGCTGGATGGTATGCTCAATGTAGCGGTGCCGACGGGCGGCAGCTTCGATGTCGGCGTCTATCGCCTCATCAACTATGGTGGCAGCCTCACCGATAATGGCCTGGGCCTTGGTGCCATGCCGGCAGGGGCCCAGGTGTTCGTTCAGACCGCGGTCTCGGGGCAGGTCAATCTCGTCAACCAGTCCGGCCTGACGCTCAACTATTGGGATGGTGCGGGCGGACCACAGTTCGATGGCGTCATCAATGGCGGCAATGGCGTCTGGCAAAGCCGCAGCGGCAACCACAACTGGACTGGTGCCGATGGCGCTATCAATGCGGCCTTTACTGACGATGCCTTTGCCATCTTCGCAGGAAGCGCGGGCACGGTAGTGGTCGATGACGGCCAGGGTGCGGTAGGCGCGTCGGGCATGCAGTTCGCGACCAACGGATATCGCGTCGAGGGTGACGCCATCGTCCTTGCGGGCCAGCAGGCGGTGATCCGCGTCGGCGACGGAACGGCTGCAGGCAGCGGCATAACCGCGACGATCGCATCCGAACTGACCGGTGCTGCGGAACTGGTTAAGACCGATGCGGGAACCCTCGTGCTCACAGCGGACAACAGTCATGCGGGCGGCACGGCGATCAACGGGGGCACGCTCCAGATCGCGAGGGATGCAAACCTTGGCGCCGCGGCCGGGGCTGTCGCCTTCGATGGCGGCACGTTGCGGACGACGGCTGACATGGCCAGCGATCGCGCCGTCCGCTTCACCGGCACGGGCAATCTGCTGGTCGATGGCGATACGACGTTCCAGCTGAACGGCGCGTTGTCGGGCGCGGGGACGTTCACGAAATCGGGCGCGGGGATCCTGGAACTGGCCGGCAACAACGCGGCCTATGTCGGCGCCGCACGCATCGAGAACGGGCGCCTGCGCGTGAATGGCGTGCTGGGCGGTACGCTGGAAGTGCTGAACGGCGCGGCGCTTGAAGGTGTCGGCACGATCGGCACAACAACGCATCGCGCTGGCGGCATCATCGCGCCCGGCGGCAGCGCCATTGGGACGCTTACCATCAACGGTGACTATGTCGGCGATGGCGGGAGACTGGAGATCGATGCGGCGCTGGGCGGCGATGGCTCGTCGGCGGATCGGCTGGTGGTGACCGGCGCGACGTCGGGCAGCACCATGGTCACGGTTGCGAACCGGGGCGGTGCGGGCGCGCAGACCGTCAACGGTATCAAGATCGTCGATGTTCTGGGGGCGTCCAACGGCCGCTTCCACCTTCAGGGCGACTATTTGTTCGAGGGCGACCAGGCGGTCGTCATCGGGGCTTATGGCTATCGCCTCTACAAGAATGGCATCACCGATCCCGCCGACGGTGACTGGTACCTCCGTTCGGCACTGCTGGATGCGGGGCCGGGCGAACCTGAGCCGCCGCTCTACCAGCCCGGCGTGCCCGTCTATGAGGGCTATACCCAGACTTTGCAGGCGCTCAACGAACTGCCCACGCTCCAGCAGCGTGTCGGCAATCGCAGCTGGGCCGATGCGACCATCGCGGGACAGGGGGTCTGGGGCCGGATCGACAGCGCGCGTCACCGGCCCGAAGCCGCGTTTTCGACCACTGCGACCGATCTCGATATCAATAGCTGGAAGATGCAGATGGGCGTTGATACGGCGCTCATCGAACGCCGCGATGGAGCGACCCTCGTTGCCGGTCTGACCGCGCATTATGGTGAGGCCAAGGGGCATGCCTCCTCGTTCTTCGGCAGCGGAACGATTGACACGACCGGTTATGGCCTGGGCGCGACGCTCACTTGGTATGGGCCGAGGGGCTTTTACATTGATGGTCAGGCGCAGCTGAGTTGGTTCGACAGCGATCTGAAATCGGGGGTGCTCGGTCGGCTCGCCGACAGCAATGATGGGAAGGGGCAGGCATTCGGCCTGGAGTTAGGCAAGCGTTCGACGGTCGGCGTCGGGCTGATGCTTACTCCCCAAATCCAGGTGCGCTATGCCCATGTCGGTTTCGATCCTTTCGTCGATCCGGTTCAGGCGGACATCGCAAGCGAGAAGGGCGCCAGCCTTGCCACGCGCTGGGGTCTTTCGATCGATCATCAGGCGAGCTGGGATAAGAGTGCAGGCCAGCGGCGCAGCCATATTTATGGCGTCGTCAACCTCGCCTATGAGTGGCTGGATCGAACGCAAACTCGTGTGTCTGCAACGCCGATCGCGCATCGCGACGACAGGCTGGCGGTCGAACTCGGACTGGGCGGTAGCTATAGCTGGAATGACCGCATCACGCTCTATGGTGAGGTTTCGGGAAACACGTCAGTCGCCGATTTCGGGGCCGGCTACACGCTCAAAGCCAATGCCGGGGTGCGTATGCGGTTCTGAATGGGCTCCGATGCATGCGACAGCTGAGTTGACATGATTCCAACAAAGTGTCCGCCTCCTCTGACCAAGCAGTCACTCAAACCTCGATGAATGGATGGCTGCTTACATGTGGCGGAACATGCGCGTTAAACGGCCGACATGTCGGCGGGTGCTGACGGCTTCATGGAAGAGCCACTATCGCGATCACTGTCCAGGAAGCAGCCATTCGCGCCGGAACGCTTCAATCTTTAAAAAAACTTACAAGACGATGTCGATTACCGAAAACCCCGTCCGTCGTATCTATGCCAAGCCGCTGGGGCCGGCCAAGCAAGGACGCCGGGCAATGCGCAAATTCATCGATTCCGCCCACAGCGCGCGAGTACACCCCGTCGGCTGGAACTCCGATCGTTCAAGGCGGCGACGCATGCCACTGGGCCGTTGTCGGAAAACCCCACGCCGGACAGGAAAAACCCCGCCGCCCGATCGGACGGCGGGGCGTTCAATGGTAGCGAGCGACTACCAGCGAAACCTCAGTTGTGCGGCGCGTCGCCAGCCATATTTTTCTGGGCCAAAATTGATCCGGTGCCCGAACCTGACCCGTTGCCGCTGGCCGCGATATTAGCTGTGCGGGCACCGTTGGCGGCGCCTTGTGCGGTTGTCGTCGCAGCGGCAGTCGCCTGACCGGCGAGGCTGCTTGCTGCATCGGTTCCGGCCCCCTGTACTGCGACACCGGCGCTGCGGTCGATCGACTGGCTCGTGCCGATCGCGCCGTTACCGTTGACGAGCGATCCCGCCGGCCCGCCGGCCGATGTCGCGCTGCTCACCGTACCGGCCAGCGTGCCGGCCAATCCTGCATTGGCGCCGGCGGAACCGGAGCGGGTATCGATCGACTTGCTGGCATTGGCGGTGCCCGTTCCGGCAACCGAGCCGGTTACACTTTGCGTGACGGAGCCGACCGAGCCCAGCGATCCGCCGAGCGAACCAGCACCGCCGAGTGCGCCGCTGACGCTGCCGCCGACATTGCCGACCAATCCAGCGCCCCCGCCGAGCAACTGTGCGTGGGCCGGAAGGGCGGTGAGGGCAATGGCGATGCCTGCGGCAAAACTGATGCGCTTCATGATCATTCTCCTGCGTGGCCGGGCATGCACATGCCCGTCGAAAGGAGAACGACGGCGGACATGTGGTTCATCCCAGGCCCGATCATTTTTTTGCACCGACCGTAGCCGGCGCGATGCGGCAGGGTTTGCAGACAATGCCACGACCAATGTTGCCGCGGCCGGGCTGCGCCTCGCTTGTTACGGTGGCGAGGCGGGCGGCGGAATCGCCGCTGGCGACGGCAAAGCGGGCGGCAACGAGCGGGGAGGCAAAGGACGTGCCGCGCACCACCGCATAGCCCATGCCTGGAAGGGCGGCCGCCATATCAGCGCCGGGCGCTGCAAGGTCGAGATGCGCGGCCCGTCCAGCCTCAAGCAAGGCGCGATCGCGCGCATCAACCCCGGTCACCGCAATCACACCATGGTAGGATGCGGGATATTGCGGAGGGGCGGCTGGGCCATCGTTGCCGACTGCGGCTACGATCGTCATTCCGCGTGACTGCGCCACCTGCACTGCGCGCTCGATCAGGCGGTTCGGCGGACCGACCAGGCTGATGTTGGCGACGCGCACGCCATTTGTCGCAAGCCAGCCGATGGCGCGTGCAATGGCCTCGGCCGAGCCTGAAGCCGGCTCGCCGCCATAAACGTCGGCGGCGAGCAGTGCATGGTCACGCGCCGCACCCTGGAATCGGCCGTCATTGCCGACGAGCAAGGAGGCGATCGCGGTGCCGTGGCCACTTGCGCGCGGTGCGCCGGGCACAAAGCCGCGCTGCTCAATCCGCGCGGCTGCTAGCGACGGATGTGCGGCAACCCCACCGTCGATCATGCCGATCGCATGTCCTTTGCCGCTGCTACCTGCCGCAAGCGCGGCCGTCGTCGCCATCAACGCGCTGCCGGCCGGTTCGAAGATGTGGTTGAGTTCGAACTGACCCGCCGGATCGAGCTTGCGCAACCGCACGAGCGCTTCGCGTCCGTTGTCGCCTTTGGGCGCGCGAAGGATAACGACGGCGATATCCAGCCCGACGATGCGATCCTGTCGCAGCACGGTGAAGCCGACGGTCTGTACTTTCGTCAGAAGTGCGGGCGACGGATCGAGCACGATCACCTCGCCACGGCGGACGGGGCTACCGTTCTCGTCCGCCTCAAGTGTGGCTCGGTTTGCGCCGATCAGGGCATGCAACCGCGCACGCCGAAGATCGCGCAAGCTTGCCCGATCGAGCCCTTCGCCCACCCGATCAAGCCCCAGCGTATCAACCATGCTACCGACAGTGGCAGGGCCGCCTTGAGCCAGCGATGGCAGCAGTGCGCCCGTCACCTGGCCGGGCAACGCCCCGATCGGACCGGGCAGCAGCTGCGCCTGCACGGATCCGCCCAGCAACGCTGTCAGCGCGATCATCGATCCCATCATGTGCTGTCGCATCGTCGGTCCTTTTATTTCATTCGCTCGCTGGATTAAACGATGGTCGACGATCGTTTCATCCACATGGACGAAAGGAATTGCCTTGGAGGGGTTCGAGGACGGGCTAATCGCGCTGCTGCCGCGCCTGCGCCGTTTCGCGCATGGCCTGTCGGGGAATGCTGCGGACGCCGACGACCTCGCCCAGATCGCGGTCGAGCGGGCGTTGCGGGCGCGCAGCCAGTGGCAGCCAGGGGCGCGGCTCGATTCCTGGCTTTACCGCATCACGCGCAACGTGTGGATCGATACGGCGCGTGCGCGTGGACGACAGGCGAAAGTGATGCTGCCGGCCGAAGCGGGCGAACAGGTGGGCGAGGATCCGCGTCCCGGCCTCGAAGCGAAGCTCGATCTTGCCGCGATCATGCGGGCGATGACCCGATTGCCCGACGAACAGCGCGAGGTGATCGCACTCGTGCTGATCGAAGGGCTTGGCTATCGCGAGGCAGCTGCGGTGCTGGATATTCCAGTGGGAACATTGTCGAGCCGGCTGGTGCGCGGGCGCAACGCATTGCTGGCACTGATCGGCGAAGGATAAGGCGATGATCAACGACGAAACTCTGTTTGCCTATCTCGATGGCGAATTGCCGGCGGCCGAGGCTGCGCGGGTAGAAGAAGCGCTCGCCATTGATCCGGCGCTTAGAGAAAAGCTGTCGGCGCAACGTGCACTGCGCGAGCGGCTGCAACGGGCGTTCGACCCGATCACCTCCGAAGAGCTTCCCGCGGCACTTGCTCACGCTACCGCCCCGCGCGGCGCGACGGTAATTGACATGGCCGCCGCCCGCACGGCCAAGGCGCAACGCGTGCCGAAAGAGTTGGGCGGGTGGGCTGCCATCGCGGCCGCACTCGTCGCCGGGCTCGTCGGGGGCTATCTGATGAACGCGCAGCCCAACGGACCGGCAATCGAACGCGATGGACGAATGATCGCTGCGGCGCCGATCGCCAGTGCGCTTGACCGCCAACTCGCCAGCGCCGGAAAACCCCAGGGACCGGTGCAGGTGCACCTCACGTTTCGGGACGCCAGCGGCGCCATTTGTCGTAGCTTCGCTGCTCCCGCGGCTTCGGGCGTCGCCTGTCACGAGCAGGATCGCTGGATCGTGCGTGCGTTGTTCGCGCCAGACAAGCAACAGGACGGTCCGTACCGCACTGCGGCTTCCGGCAGTGCCGCCTTGCTGGCTTATATCGACGGCGTCATCGCGGGCGAACCGTTCGATGCCGCTGCCGAAGACGCGGCCCGGGCAACGGGGTGGCGTCTGCCCGTGCGGATGCTCGCTCCCGTCCCGTAGCCGGCGATTGCAGACCCAGGCTAAGGCGGGAACGGACGGTCCGCTTTCAGAATACCAATTTCGAGCCCTCTGTGTCTGAAATGTCGGCGGCTGCCGCCTCGATGCCGTATTCGATCGAGGACGGCAGCTCCCGACCAGGTATTGCCGTTCACATGTGTTGGCCCGCATGTCCGGTTTTGACATAAACCGCCGGCCGGGCGCCACTAAACCTGCGGACAATGACCTCCGCAGACATTGCCGTTCAATCGATCAACCCCGCTCCTGAGACCGCCCGCATGGAGCATGCGCGGTCGTCTCGTTTCTCCATATCAGATCGCCATTTCACCGCGGTGCCTGCGCATGCAGTCACCAGCTGCCCCGCATCACGTTCGATTGTGGGAAGGGAGAGCTTAGATCGTCGACGCAATGATGTAAGCACCAATCGCGATCACCACCGCGGCAAATCCGCGTTCGAGAAGCCCCTTCCGGGTGCCAAGAACCTTGCCCAGCGCGATGCCACCGATCGTCCCGACGATGCCGCCCATGACCAGCAGCGCGGTCAATCGCCAATCAACCAGCCCCGATACGGCATAGGAGGTGGCAGTGGTCAGCCCGAGCACACTGACGACGACCAACGACGTCCCGATAGCGAAGGGCAGCGGCATGGCGGTTGCAAGGATCAGCCCCGGCACAATCAGGAACCCGCCCCCGATCCCAAAGAAGCCGGCAGCAAGTCCGACGCCCAGTCCGATGGGCACCAGACGCGGCAGCAGCGTCGTCGCGCTTTCGCGGGTCAGCCGCACGTCCGGCACTTCCGCCGTGTGACGCTTGCGCAACATCGACAGACCGACACCGATCATCAGCAGCCCGAACAGGACTAGCAGCCGCTTGGCGTCGAACGCCTTACCCAGCTCCGCCCCCAGCGCCGCACCGATCATGCCTGACAACGCGAAAACGCTGGCACACCGCCACTTCACGCGGCCCGCACGTGCATGGCCGATCAGGCTGCCGAGCGCGTTGACCGTGACGGCGACAGCGGCCGTCCCGATCGCGGCGTGCGGCGATCCAACCCCGACAACATAGATCAGGAGCGGCAGGGCGAGGATCGACCCACCCCCGCCGACAAGGCCCAGGATCAAGCCGATGACGCCGCCCGATACAAGGGTGGCAAGGATGGTAGCGGCGTCCATGATTGCCTCAGGCCGCCGCGCGTCGGTTCCAGGGCATGACACGCAGCAGATTGGCCATACCGCACCACCCCGTCACGCCGGCGAACATCAGCCCCGCCCCCACGAACGCCGACAGCCCGAAGAAACCGGGGGCAACGAACATGCCGAGCAGCACGCCGGTCAGCACCAGCGCCCCGGCTGTAATCTGCACCTGCCGCATGATTTCAAGCGGTTGAGATCGATCGGCGACGACCGGCTGTCCGACCTGCCGCCACGCCTCAATGCCGCCTTCAAGGATATAGGCGGGCACGCCACCCGCTGCTGCGCCAAGCTGCGCCACATTGGCAGCGGTGCGCATCCCCGATTTGCAGTGGAAGATGATTGGGTGGCCGTCACACGGCAGATCGCCGATCCGGTCGAGCGGCACGTTCACCGCTCCGGGGATGCGCTCACGCGCATGTTCATCGGCCCCGCGAATGTCGATCAGGCGAGCACCGGCATCGATCGCGGCGCGAGTGTCGGCGGGGGAAAGGGGCGCAAGCGTCATCGCATCAATCCTTGCAGTAGAGCTGGTAGAGGGTGGCGAGCAGCGTTTCGACATGCGCATCAGCAATGGCGTACCAGAGCGTCTGGCTCTCCCGCCGGTAGGTGACGAGACCTTCGTCGCGCATCTTCGCGAGGTGCTGTGAGCAGGCCGACTGCGACAGCCCCACATCGCGGGCCAGATCGCCGACCGTCACCTCGCCATGTTCGACCAGCTTGCACAGTAGCATCAGCCGGCGGGCATTGCCGATCGCCTTAAGCGTGTCGGCAACCTGTCCGGCCTTCGCCTCGAATGTCGCCAGGTCCATCGGCATTTTAAGCATCGTCCCACTCCATTAGGTATTGCTTATGTAGCATTCTCTAATATATTAGCAAGAGCTAACGGAGGAAATTATGACCCAGCCCTTCATCGAGGCATTCTTCGACGAGCCGACGAACACGATCAGCTATCTCGTCGGCGATCCCGCGACGCGGACAGCGGCGGTGATCGACCCGGTGCTCGACTTCGACATGGCAAGCGGTGTCGCTGATACGCGCTCGGCCGAGCGCATCGTCGCCTTCGCCCTCGAGCAGGACTGGCGGATCGCGATGGTGCTGGAAACGCACGCCCATGCCGATCACCTTTCGGCCGCCCCCTTCATCAAGGCGCATACCGGCGCTTGGATCGGAATAGGCGCGCATATCCGCGACGTGCAGAAGATCTTCCGCCCCGTGTTCGCGATGGACGACCTCAAGACGGACGGATCGGATTTCGACCGCCTGTTTGATGATGGGGATCGATTTGCGATCGGCGAGCTGGAAGTCGAGGTGCTACATGTCCCCGGCCACACGCCGGCCGATGTCGCCTATCTGATGGGCGACGCTGTGTTCGTCGGAGACACGCTATTCATGCCCGACTATGGCACTGCCCGCGCTGACTTCCCCGGTGGTGACGCGCGCACGCTGTATCGCTCGATCCACCGCCTGCTGGCGTTACCGGACGGGACTCGGCTGTTCTTGTGCCACGACTACAAGGCACCGGGCCGCGTCGATTATCGCTGGGAGACGACGGTGGGCGAGCAGCGACGGTCGAGCGTCCACGTCCATGATGGCGTGAGCGAGGATGATTTCGTTGCCATGCGCGAGCAGCGTGACGCCAGGCTATCCGTGCCCAAGCTCCTGCTGCCTTCGATCCAGGTCAACATTCGCGCGGGTCATTTTGGTGAGGCCGAAGCGAACGGCGTCACCTACCTTCGTATCCCAGTAAAGTGGAGGGCGTAGCATGCTTTGTCCCGTTTGAGCATGCTTTCAGGGACATTCGCGAATGGCAGCTCTCGGCTGAACCCGCCGTTCGGCGAGGCCGCTGCGGATGGCAGATTTGTCCCAAGCGCCCGTGTCGGGCTCTTCACCGGAAACGGGCGCCATCGGGTTCAGATCTCCGTATTCTCGGCGAGGGCAAGAGCGTCCTCCACGTCGATTCCAAGATAGCGGACCGTATTGTCCGGCGTCAGCACCCATGGCACAGATTAGGGGTTGAGATTTAAGGAGGGTTTGGGCTTCGTCGTAGTGACGAAGGAACGCAGATGAAGCCCAAACCCTCCTTGCGAAAATCGCCGACGAAGGCCTCTGCCGAAGCCGTGGTGAAAGACATTCGCCGACAGACGCGGCGGCATTTCTCAGCCGAAGACAAGATCCGCATCGTGCTTGACGGACTGCGCGGCGAGGACAGCATCGCCGAGCTGTGCCGGCTCGAAGGCATTGCCCAGAGCCTCTACTACACCTGGTCGAAGGAGTTCATGGAAGCCGGCAAGCGCCGTCTTGCCGGTGACACCGCCCGCAGTGCAACGACGGGCGAGGTTCAGGACCTGCGCCGCGAAGCCCGTGCCCTGAAGGAATGCGTGGCCGACCTGACGCTCGAGAACCGTCTTCTGAAAAAAAGCATGATTGCGGATGGGGGCGACGACGAATGAGCTATCCCGCATCCGAGAAGCTGGAGATCATCCGGATCGTCGAGCAGTCGCACCTGCCGGCCAAGCGCACGCTGGACAAACTCGGCATTCCCCGCCGGACGTTCTACCGCTGGTACGACCGCTATCTCGAGGGCGGGCCGGAGGCGCTGGAGGATCGCCCCTCGGCGCCGAGCCGGGTGTGGAACCGCATCACCGAGGATATCCGCGCGCAGATCGTCGAGATGGCGCTTGATGCAACCGAGCTTTCCCCTCGCGAACTGGCGGTGCGCTTCACCGACGAGAAGCGTTACTTTGTGTCGGAAGCCACGGTTTACCGCCTCTTGAAAGCGCACGACCTGATCACCAGTCCGGCCTACACCGTGATCAAGGCCGCCGACCAGTTCCACACGAAGACCACCCGGCCAAACGAGATGTGGCAGACAGACTTCACCTACTTCAAGATCATCGGGTGGGGCTGGATGTACCTCTCGACCGTGCTCGACGACTTCTCGCGCTACATCATTGCCTGGAAGCTGTGCACCAACATGCGCGCCGAGGACGTCATCGACACGCTCGACCTCGCCCTAGCGGCTTCCGGCTGCGATCATGCCACGGTGCTGCACAAGCCGCGGCTGCTCAGCGACAACGGCCCCAGCTATATCGCCGGTGAACTGGCCGAGTACATCCAGGCCAACAAGATGAGCCATGTGCGTGGTGCCCCATGCCATCCGCAGACCCAGGGCAAGATCGAGCGCTGGCACCAGACCTTGAAGAACCGCATCCTGCTGGAAAACTACTTCCTGCCCGGCGACCTCGAGGCCCAGATCGAGGCCTTCGTCGAACACTACAACCACCGACGTTACCATGAGAGCCTGGCCAACGTGACACCCGTCGACGCCTACTTCGGCAGGGCTGCGGCCATCCTCAAACAACGCGAAAGGATCAAGCGACAGACGATCGAATATCGACGCTTGCAGCACCGCAAGCTCGCCGCCTAACATCAAACCCCAGACGAGGCCCGCACTCCGCTATTTTACGCCGCGATCTGTGCCAAATGTTTCGACGACGGACAGAGGAGATAATGCCGGAGCAGGCTCGTCCAAAGGATGGCATCGCCATGCCACAGCACATCGGCGTAGCCCTCGAGCGGATCATTGAGCTCGTCAGGCGACGCAAAATAAATCTCGCGTCTCGCGAGTTCGTCATACTTGCCAAGCAACGCCTCGGTGGAACGAAATCGGTAAAAGATCGTGGAGGACTCGGACATCGTCGGTTCGCTGCGTAGGGAAACGATCTTCTTGCACGCGGCGATGACAAATGGCGAGCGGACACGGCGCCAGCCTCGATGTTTTTCCGGCGAAACGCGCGGCCTGGCCGGTCATTTCATGTTTGTGGCGCCGCGAGCGCGCGCTTGCGAATGACTACGGACATTCGCCCCTGACCTGTCTGCGGATGAACGCCCGTGACGATCGCCTCGATCACGGGCGGCTCCAGTTCCGCACTGCCCCAGTCCAGATGGACGGGATCGTCATAGGCCAGCGCAAACGGCTCCTCGCCCAGCGGTGCCAGCATGTTCGTCCAGCGGATGTTGGGGCGGGTGCGAAGGCGTGACGGCCAGTCGCCATCGAGCGTGTCGGCCTTGAGCACGATCTGAAGGCAAACCGAGCCCATGGTGGTGACGAACAACATATAGGGCGTGTCGCGGTTCTCTGACGTCCGCCGCCGCAGCGCGGCCGCAAGCAGGGGCGGCGAGTTGCCGATGATCGCAAAGGAAATGCCGACGATCATGTGCGGCAGCAGAGCGTCGTCGGCGGACCCGAGCCAGCCAATGATCCTCGTGACGTTCAGCAACGCGTCTTCTGGAAGCAGCGCCGCCGCCATCTTGACCAACGCCTTATAGGCCTTGGACGGAATGAAGCGCTCGGTTCCGCCGGGGATGCGAAAGACCAGCTCGCCGGTCGTCAGGTTCATCGCCACATGATCGGAAAACGGTGTTCCGTTCGCGCGCATTGAAATCGATCGCTGGCCGTCGACGATCCGGTGGCGGATCGATGCCGGGCCGTCGGTGCGGCCGGTCTGGCGCACCTTGTTCCCCTCGCCCTGCGTGCCGCCAACCGTCAGGATCGCACCCATGCTCTTGACCAGCGCGTCGTCGAACGCCCCGAAGCGCGCGTTGCAGGCGTCACATTAGTCGAACGAGGTCAACCATTTGTTGCCGAACGCCTCGGACAGCGTATGCGCGACGTTGCGAAACCCGCGGGGATCGGCCTCGCCACAAAAGCGGCAGCGCCCCTTCGTGCCGAGCGTTACGCCCGGCTCCCCCCGGGTGCCCTGAACCATGGCGACCATCGCATAGTCCGGGCAATCCAGCGTGGCTTCCTGCGGCGTGGGCACGAAAATCCTCCCTCTTCATCTGCTCCGAAGCGCGAGCGAGCCGTTCCCCGCTGCCGAAGTGCCGATCAGCTTCTGGCGCGTGCGCGCTTTACGCGGCGGACAACCGCTGCTGCCCGGATCCGTTTCTCGTCACGCGCGATCGCGCGCTCCGATTGCGCGAGCGCACGCGGAATACGATCATGGAGTTTGTTGAGCGCCATCAACTGCGCGATCTTGTCGAGTGTCCATGAGGTTGGCATCAACACCATGGTGATATGCATTAGGCTTAAGGCAAGATTCTGGCTAGGCTCGACAAACCCGACATTGCTGGCCCCCGCAATGACGGCATAGTGGCGGTCGAGCGAACCGAGCCGATAGGCGATACCCTTGGTGCTCGCATGCACATTGTGGCTCGCCATCTTATAGTGCGAGCGCATCATCGCCCGCCCGGCGGCATCCTCGATATTGCTGAAATTGGGCCTGGGATTCCCCAGATGCGCGGCAACCCAGCCATAGTCGCCGCCAAAGTCCTTGCCGTAGCGGCTGATCGCGTCGGCATAGTCCTGCTCGATCCGTGCCGCCGAACGCTTCGAGAATGGGGCATAGCCCAGCTTGAGATGGCACTGCTGATATTGACCGAGCCCCTTTTTCGCTTCGACGATCTCATGCGTGAGATAGCGCTCAGCAAGGGCTTCGCCGCCATCGCCCAGCACCATCGCCACGCAGGCGACCTCGTGCAGCGTGCGCCACCGCGCCATGGCGCCGTCGGCATAGCCATTTTCCATCAGAACCATGATCTCGGACGCGATCTGGATCGCGCGGACATGCAGATGCGACAACGCCTTGTTGAGATGGGCACGACGGCGCGATCGGGAGCGGCTGGCGCGACGGTGAAAGTCCGTGCCGATGTCGCGCGACAGCTCGATAAGCATCCGAAGGGAATCGAAGCCCTTTCCCCATCGCGCCTGCAGGTTGAAACGGAACTGATCCATCTGGATGTCCGCAGCGTCGCGCCAAGCTGCCCAGTCGCGTTCGTATCGACGCAGCATCTTGACCGCCGCCGTCTCGGCGACGGTGTGGATCAAATCCGGTATCGTCTCGCTGATCTTGTCGACATAGTCCTGCGCGCGGGCCGTGTCGGCGTCGGTAAATTCGAGCACGATCTCCTCGTCGGACTCGAATTCGAGAACATCCCCGTCGTTGCCATCATCGTCGTCAGAGCCGGCGCCAAGCAGCTGGTCGACGATCTGGTCGACCAGTTTCTCATTCTCGGCATGCCCGGCCGCCTTGAGCTTGTCGCGCACCAGCTCGGTCGCGATGATCCGCGGCATGCTCGCCAACTGCTCTTCAAGCACGGATTGCAACGAGCCCATCGGCCGATTCCCAGGATTATGACAAAGGTGCAATGGTAACGGAACAAAAAGGAAACAACAACGGACCGGTGAGGCCATCCCAATGTCGATCACTGCCCGATGAAGCGGCTCGACATTGTCCTGTTCGCCACCTGAATGTAGACTCCGAAATCCAGATGGCGATCACCAGAGACAATCACTTCGTACCGCAATGGCATCAACGGGGCTTCCTTGAACCCGGTCGCTCGACCCTTGCCTATCTCGATCTGACGCCGCCCACCAAGACCCTCGCCGATGGGCGCGTCATAGAAGAGCGGTCCCTGTTCGACGCGCCCACGAAGCGCTGCTTCTTCAAGACCGACCTCTATTCGACATTCTTCGGTACGGAGGTAAACGACGGAATCGAGCGGAAGCTGTTCGGCGATATCGATACGCGCGGATCGCAGGCGGTCAGGGCCTTTGCGGGGACCGACATCGCCGCCTGGCACGAACATTTCGGGACATTCTTCGAATATATCGACATCCAGAAGCTGCGGACACCGAAAGGGCTGGCGTGGCTCCAGGCGCAGTATCCGGCACTCCACCAGAACGAGCTGATGATGGAGATGCAGGGCATCCGCATGCTCCACACCACCATCTGGACCGAGAGCGTGCGCGAGATCGTGTCAGCCGAGGACGCCGGCGTGAAGTTCCTCCTGACCGACCATCCGGTCACCATCTACAACCACGCGCTGCCGCCACAAGCGCCGCAATGCGCTTTCCCCCAAGATCCGGGGATCGCGCTTAAGGCGTCGCAGACGCTGTTCCCGATGAGCCGCGATCACTGCCTCATTCTGACCAACCTCGAATATGCCGAGAACCCATCGGCGCCGCCGCTGGAGAAGCGGACATTCGCGCGCAATTTCCGCCAGTCTATGGTGCGGACGGACCAGATGATACGCACGCGCCGGCTCACGGACGTCGAGGTCTCGCGTATCAACCGCGTGCTGAAAGCGCGGGCGCAGCGTCACATCGCCGCGGGCAGGCGGGAATGGCTGCATCCAGAAAGCCAGGCGACCGGATCCTGGGCCGACATGGCCGCGACGCTGCGCCCGCCGCACGACGAGCTTTGGCATTTCGGCGGCGAGACGTACGTGGGATTCAAGGACGGCAGCGTCCGTTACCAGGATGCGTTCGGCCGGACCGAAAAGGAACGCGAGGTTCTCAAGAAGATCCCACCGGCGAAGGAGCTGGCGCCAGGCGCGCCTTGCGGCTGTGGATCAGGACATCCCTACCGCATCTGTTGCAAGTCCAGATCACTGGCGCTGCGACCAAGCTGGACGCAGCGGAGCATCCGCGAGCGCAATCTCGTGCTTCATCGCGGGATCCTCTCGATCCTGGGCCTCGACGCAGGCAAAGACTGGACAGCGGTCAGGCGCGGGCTGACCGACGACCAGATCAAGCAAGTCTACTTTCTCTACGAGGCGTTGTGGCCGCTGGAGACCGATCTGCTCTCGCTGCTGCCCAAGCCCGACGGACGGCCACGCGCGGTCTACACCGGATCGCTCCATCCGCAGTCGATCGTCGAGTTCGCTCTTGGCGCGTCGCTCTATTTCGGCGAGCTGATCGTTGAATCCCCGTTCGTCCACGCCGGCACCATCGCCGAGCAATTCCGGCCCACCGAACATCCGCGCAGCTACCATCTCGAATTCCTGAAGGCGGTGGCGCTCTTCCTTAACATCATGCCGCTGGTGGACGCCGGATTGATCAACCTCATCCCGGACCCCTGGACCTTCGACTATCATCTCCGCCGTGAAACCATGGCAATGGTCGAGGAGCGCGCCGCTGGGATCGACATGAGCCTGCGCGGCGAGCCCCGGCTGGAAGAGCTGATGCGTGCCGACTTCATGCGCGACGTCCTGATGTGGCCCCGGGATGCACAAGAGGCCCGGATGCTTGAGAACTTTCCCGATCTGGATGCGGCCGGCATCGCGGAAATATGGTCCGAGCTGGAACGGCTGAAAGAAGAGGACCCACTGACGGCGCTGCAGGACGGCATCTTCGACGGCGGCAAGGAAGGCGGCCAAATGCGCCTGGTGCAGATGGGTCCGAATTTCGAGATTGCCATGTATCTCGCGCAGGTGACCGGGGCCTCGATCGTGACCGACAGCGCATTCCGCTGGCGAGAAATCATACGCGCGGCACGGCCCAAGTCGGGAGCGCCTCCGGCTCGCTTCAAGGTGCTTGCCGGAAATCTCGCCGATGTTGCGTTTCTGTTTCCCGACAACCCTGACCGCATCATCCAGATGGCGCGCGAGGGCACATTGGCATGCTATCCCGCGCTGTTCGGCGAGATGTACCGCTATCTGGCTAGTGCGGGTGAGCGCCGTCCCCGGCCGAATTTCGAGACGGGACTGGCGGCCCGGTTTACCGGCACTCATACAGTGGCCCAGAAAGCGCTGCGCAAGCGCGCAGAACCCGGCAATGAAGGCAGAATCTCCTGCGTCTTCGCGCCAACTGGTATTCAGGACAACACGATCAATCGCCTGCTACTCATGTCGAGTTCCGAGCACCACCTGCCGATGGTGCCTATGGCCTTCTACATCCAGCGCATGGCAGCGGAGTGTTGATCGCCTGGTCCCCGTTCCAAATGGCGAGTCGGTACGGACACATGAATTATCGGCAGTTATCAGGGATGTAGTTTAGCCCTTGGAAGGGCCAGTATGTTGACGAACGGAGTGGCCTCGGTAAACGCAGCTGAATGTCTGGTTTCTCCGGCACACCTCCCAGAACCTGTCGGTCGGCTAGGTCCCAGCCTCGACCCTTTGGGCTCGATTGCGCCAACCTTCGGGAATGGCAGGTTCTGAGAACGACGTCCGGTCAGCGGAACGACTTAAATGGGCGCGTAGCAGACCAGCCGCTGCCCCGCTTGCTAAAGACCGGTTCCGGCGTCAGCGGACATTCCAGCGACCGCACCGGAACGGCGTGGGTTGGTCGGGAGTTGCCGCTTTCGATCGAGCACAGCATCGGGGCAGCAGTCGCCGACTTTCCGGACATTCCGCCTGAAAATTTCGATGCCTGTTTGCTGACATTCGTTCATGTCGCGGTAGTGGCGAACTATGGAACTTGGTGATCAGTCCGCTTCCGAGCGCCACAGGTCGATAGCGGACATCAAGCAGCCGTTCATTGTGCCGTCCGCGGGCGCCAACTCTGCGGTCATTTGTGGGATCGGCGGGGAACAGCACGAGCCTACATTCACCGGTGGCGATGGCGCATCACGTAGCGCCGCGCTTACGTGATGCCTGGCGCGTGAATCCCCGGGGGATGGTGCTTGCGATCCGTGGTAGTTGACGCCCTCGGATACAGAGCCTCTGAGGGGAGCCGGGGCACTGTTGCAGGTCAAGTGGCCCAAATTGACGATCGCTTAGCGATATTATGATTCATATGCGCAATTCCCGGCCATCTATGGCCGTGACCCCGAACGCCTGCGTCACTAGGAAGAAGTCGTTCGAAAAAGCGCGCACCGCACAGCAATCCAACGATTTCTGTGCACAGGGAGACCATGGCGGGGGCGGTAACCGCAGGGGCAAGGCACAGCAGGGGGATACACGTGGATGAAGACGAACGGGCGCTTTGGCTGTCCAGGCACATCCTGCCTCACGAACTTTCCGTCAGGCGGATAATCGGCAGCTGGAACCTTCCTCACGGTCTGGATCTGGAAGATATCATCCAGGAATCCTATGCGAAGATCGCAGGCTTGCCGTCCGTCTTGCATATCTCTGCGCCCAAGTCGTACTTCCTTCAGATCGCACGTTCCATTCTGCTGATGCATGTCCGGCGGGCGAAACTCGTTTCCATCGATGTCATCGCCGATCTGGAACAATTGCATGTGTCCGATGAGACGCCATCGCCGGAAGAACATGTTTCGGACAGGGAACAGTTGCGCTTGCTGGCTCAGGCGGTCGCGCAGATGGACGAGCCTCATCGGACGGTCTTCGTCCTGCGCATGATCCACGAATGGCCGCACAAAGCCATCGGGCAGAAGCTTGGCTTGTCCGAGAACGCCGTTCAGAAGATATTGGCGAGAACCCTGAATGCGCTGGCGGGGAAAATAGGCCGTGGCGGAAAAGGGGGCGCTCAAGCATCTGGGCATTCGGATAACAGGTTTGATCGCGAAGCTGACAATGATCGCCATGAACGATAACCCGATCAACGAAGCGGCGTTCGACTGGCTTGCCCGTGTCGATGCCGGCCTGACCTCCGCCGAACGCACGGAGCTTGAAGGATGGTTGGCGGCCGATGCCAGACATCGTGGCGCCTACATCCGCGCCAAAGCGGTGTTGAGTCAGGCTCGCCGAATCAAGGCCTTCGCCCATTCGCCCGATCCGGATGGATGGGCCGGCTATATCGAGACCGACACCCAGCGGCAGCACGACGATTTCCATGAAGCAGAGGTCGCCCGCACCGGACCCGTATCGAGACGCGCGTTCCTGGGGGCGGCTGGCGGCGTGGCGACCGTCGGATTGGCTACGGCTTTTCTAGCGACCGGCCAGGCCGCTCAGGCCTTCACTGTCCAGACCGCGCTTGGCGAGAGGCGGGACGTCCTACTGGCCGACGGCACACGCATTGCGCTGAACACGGATTCGAAGCTGCGCGTGCTGTTTGATACCCAGGTGCGCGCTGTGGAACTGGTGCACGGCGAAGCCCTTTACGATGTCGCTTATGACGAGGGGCGCGCCTTCGTCGTCGACGCGAAGGGTTTCAGGGTTCAGGCGTCGGAGGCCAGCTTTGCCGTTCAACAGCTGCCGGACGCGCTTCCCCAACTGATCGTGCGCAAGGGCGTGGTGGATCTTGCATCTGCCGATACCGCTTCGCTGACCGTCAACGCCCCAACCAAGATCACCTTCCTTTCCGGGAACCGGCTGTCGAGGGTGAGGCTGAGCCAGGAAGCCCTCGATCGCGAATTGCTGTGGCGCGACGGCAAGATCGCGTTCGACGATACGCCACTGCGCGACGCCATCGCAACGTTCCGCCGCTACGGGCCGGTTCATATCAATGTCGAGGATACGCAACTGTTGAACCGCACTATCAGCGGCGTTTTCTCGTCGGACGATCCAAAACGTTTCGCCAGAGTTGTGGCGGAATTGTTCGATCTGGACGCAAGCCCCGAAGGCCGCGGCATAGTCTTGCGGAGAAAAAAATAATAAATTTCTCGCCTCGCGGCGGTTTCCTCCACAACGAGCATCTTCCCTTTCAACGGTCTTGAATAGGCCGGCAAAGGGGAGTGGATATGAATAATTTTAAGGCGTTTCTGGCCTGCGGGGTATGTGGCGGAGGCCTGCTGTGGAGCGCGCCCCTATTTGCGCAGCAACGGGATTTCAACCTGCCAGCGATGCCAGCGAGCAAAGCGGTCCAGACCTTTTCGCGACAGGCCGGGATTGACGTCATTGCGCCGGGCGAGCCGCTTCGCGGCATTACCACCAGGCCTGTCAAAGGTAGAGTGGATGCGCAGGATGCGCTCGACGAGATGTTCCGTGGCACTCGCCTGAAGGCGACGAAATCCGGCGAGAATGCCTATCTGCTCAAAATCGCTCAGGCGACGCAGACGATTGCCTACGCTGAACCGCAGCCGATGCCCGCAACAGCGGTGAACCAAGCCGTCCAGGAAAGTTCCGCGCCGAACGATGTGGGGCTGACGGATATCGTCGTAACCGCGCAGAAGCGTGAAGAATCGTTGCAGGATACGCCAATCTCCATCGCGGTGCTTGGCAGTGAGGATATGGAGAAGCGGGGCGTCTCCACCCTGACCGATTTGGGCAGCGGCCTGGTCCCGTCTGTCCGGATTGCTCCTGCTGGCGGCCGGCCCTCGATACTGTTCGTTACCATGCGCGGCATCAGCCCCGGAGATGTCACCCAGATCAGCCGCGATTCGACGGTCGGCGTCTATCTGGACGGCGTGTATGTGGGGCGTGCCCAGGGTTTGGGTACCGAAATGCTCGACCTTGAACGGGTAGAAGTACTGCGCGGGCCGCAGGGCACGTTGTTCGGTCGCAATGCCGTAGCCGGCGCGATCAGCATGGTGTCCAAGCGCCCGACGGGCGAACTGGGGCTCGATGTGACGGCGGGCATCCGCAATTTCGATGGCTTGAATGTCAAGGCACACCTGAACCTGCCTGAGTTCGCGGGCCTCAGCATCAAACTGGACGGTGTCTGGAACAAGCGCGACGGATGGGTCGAAAATCCGCTGGCCAGCGCATCCGACTGGTCGGCCTACAATCGTCGCGGTGCGCGCGCCAGCGTGCTGTGGGAGCCGGCGCCCAACCTGAATTTCCTCTATTCCTTTGACATTTCCCGCGACGCATCGGTGGTGGGATACCCGCATATCCGGGCGCTTCTGCCCGACGCCCCTCCGCTGCCGCCAATCTTTTCAGTGGAGGACAGTAGGGTGAGCCGGGGGCGTGCCGGCGTTCCGCTGGAACCCGGTATCGGCAAGGTTTCCGGTCATAGCCTTCAGGGTAACTGGGATCTCTCCGAAAATCTGACGGTGCGCTCGATCTCGGCGTACCGCAAGATTTCCCAGGAACAGTTCGACAATCCCGGCATCCTGCTCCAGCGCTATTCCCCCAATGGGCTATTTGCACGCCTTAGCTATGCTGACGTTCATCAGGATCAGTTCAGTCAGGAAGTCCAGCTTCTCGGTTCTTTTGACAATCTTAAATTCGTCCTCGGAGGCTTTTACTTCAAAGAGGACGGCCATGATGTGGCCTTCACCACATATACGGCCCGCTTTAACAGCACGGGCACGGGCTTTACGCTGTTGCCTGTTGTCATCGGCGGCCCCAGCTATCCGGAGCGGGAGAGCAACGTCCATACGAGGTCCAAGGCGATCTTCGGTCAGGCGACCTACACGCCGTCCGTTCTTGACGAGCGCCTGCACCTGACCGGGGGGCTGCGCTGGACTCACGACAGCAAATGGGGCTCGTTGACCAAGTTACGCGGGGCAACGGTTCATATCCCGTTCGAATTCGATTCCAAGCGGGTGGATCCGGCCTTCACGATGGCGTTCGACTGGACCGACGCGGTTAACACCTATGTCCGGTGGGGCAGGGCGTACCGGGCGGGTGGCGCCAATCCCCGATCAGTAACGTTCCGTGCATTTGGGGAGGAAGAGGTTACGACCTGGGAAATCGGCGCCAAGACGGAATTGTTCGATCGGCGCGTTCGGTTCAACCTAGCCGCATTCCGCACGCGTTACAGCGATCGCCAGGTCGACTTTATGAACCCGGCCAACCCTTCGAACTACGAAACGCTGAACGCACCCGGATCGCCGATCACCAAGGGGCTGGAAGCCGATCTTACGGCGCGGATCGCGCGAGGGCTGACCTTGTCGAGCAGCTATGCTTACACCGATTGGCGGGCGGTGGCGGATATCAATCCCTTCACCGGCGCCATTCAACGTGGCGCAGTCAATAACTCGCCCAAACACTCCGCTTCCTTGGCGCTCGATCACCAGTTCGAACCTTTTGTCGGCGCGACTTTGTCCACCCACGTGGATGCGGTCTATTCGAGCAGCTTCTATACCGGAGGTGTGTCCGCGCCCAAGACATCGCCTTATGCCGCGCTCAACGGTCGGGTGACGTTGGGCGACATCGCGATAGCCGGCAATGACGCCACGCTCGCCATTTCGCTGTGGGGCAAGAATCTCACCAACGCGCAGTGGGTGACGTTCCAGACAACATATGCAGGAACCGGTCTCGCCAACATCGTCTCGGCCCAAATGAATGAGCCCCGCACCTACGGGGTCGAAGCCAAAATCAAATTCTGAGGAGGCCGGTTTGGGCGGGATTGGCTTTCATAGCGCCACGCCCGCCTGCCGGTTCCCGCACTAGCCGTGCTTATGACCGATCGAAACCCCAAAAAAAAGCGCGGCATTGTTCTGTTAAATTCGTGAGGTTCACCATGAAGTTGTTCTCCCTTCTGACCGCCTCCTTGCTGCTTGGCACCAGTCCAGCCCATGCGTTGAACATCGTCCTGTCCAACGACGATGGGCTCACCAGCAACGTCAAGGCGTTGTACGAGCATCTTAAATCCCAAGGTCATGATGTGATCGTGTCGGTGCCCTGCCATGGACAGAGCGGCATGGGCGCCGCGATAATCTTTTCCGAGCCGTTGACGCCCCTGACGGCCGATTGCCACAATGGTGCCGCGAAGGCGGGCGATCCCGGCGCGGGACGCATGACCCGGGATGGGATGGGTGCGGACTTCTTCTATGTTCGGGGCACTCCCGTCATGGCCCTGCTTTACGGGCTGGACGTGCAGGCCATAGCGCGCTGGGGCAAGGTGCCGGATCTCGTGCTTTCCGGCCCCAATGAAGGGCAGAATGTGGGATCGGTTGTCGTGGGTTCGGGTACCGTCAGCAATGCGCAGTATGGTGCGATCCGCGATATCCCTGCGATCGCATTCAGTGCCGGGGTGAAGACCACGGACAATATTGGGCTGGCCAATCCGGATTCGCGCAAGGTTGCGTCATTGGCGGGGCAGTTGGTTGCACATCTTGCGGACAAGGCTGCGGGCGAACGCCTGCTACCGCCAGGCGTTGCGCTGAATGTGAACTTTCCCGACGATCTGGATAGTCCCAAATGGCGGATGGCGAGAATTGGCGACTACGATACCTACACGATCGGCTTCGCTCCAGGATCGCCCAAGATCACCGTGGCCCGCAACGCAAATCCACCCACGGCTGAGCAGATGGATAATGAGGCCGTGGTTTATAAAAGCGCGATCGCCATATCCGTCATGCAGGTATCCTATGATCACCGCCCTGACATGGCGCACAGGATCGGAAAATATCTGGGCGGTTTGATGAACTGAATGTCGGAAACGACCGCTGGTGGTCGGGTGCTGCCGTTCTCGATTGAGCACAGCATCTAGGCAGCAGTCGCCGACTTTTCGTACATTCACAAGCCAGACGGAGGCTCCCAAAATCCGCCGGGCGTGTCCGGACCGAGCCTGGCACCTCCGCTTGTGCGACGGCGCGGTATTGCCACTGGCGCCGACAACAAGCGTGCGCGTGACTGTTAGCCGATCAATTCGGCCAGCCGGTCTACCTCGTTATAATGGGCGGTGGCGGGGCAGATCAGCAATTCGTCGGCGCCGGCAGCCCGGACATTCTCAATAGCCTCGCGGATCGCGGCCGGCGTGTAGCGCGTCGCCATCGCAGCCATGCCCTTGCCCACGTCCTCGCCGATATATCTCATATGTCCGTCGTCAGAACATTTGGCGCAGATCGCGGCGTAGATTAGCGGAGTGCGGGCCTCGTCTGGGGATTGATGTTAGGCGGCGAGCTTGCGGTGCTGCAAGCGCCGATGTTCGATGGTCTGTCGCTTGAGCCTTTCGCGCTGCTTGATGATGGCCGGCGCCCTGCCGAAGTAGGCGTCGGCGGGCGTCACGTTGGCCAGGCTCTCATGGTAACGCTGGTGGTTGTAGTGCTCGACGAAGGCCTCGATCTGGGCCTCGAGGTCGCCAGGCAGGAAGTAGTTTTCCAGCAGGATGCGGTTCTTCAGGGTCTGGTGCCAGCGCTCGATTTTGCCCTGGGTCTGGGGATGACACGGGGCTCCGCGTACGTGGCTCATCTTCCGGACTTCGATGTATTCGGCCAGCTCACCGGCGATGTAGCTGGGGCCATTGTCGCTGAGCAGCCGGGGCTTGTGCAGCACCGTGGCGCTGTCGCAGCCGGAAGCTGCCAGGGCGAGGTCCAGCGTGTCGGTCACGTCCTCGGCCCGCATGTTGGTGCACAGCTTCCAGGCGATGATATAGCGCGAGAAGTCGTCGAGCACGGTCGACAGGTACATCCAACCCCACCCGATAATCTTGAAGTAGGTGAAGTCGGTCTGCCACATCTCGTTCGGGCGGGTGGTCTTCGTGTGGAACTGGTCGGCCGCCTTGATCACAACGTAAGCCGGGCTGGTGATCAGGTCGTGGGCCTTGAGCAGCCGGTAAACCGTGGCTTCCGATACGAAGTAGCGCTGCTCGTCGGTGAAGCGCACGGCCAGCTCCCGGGGGCTCAGCTCGGACTGTTCCAGCGCCAGCTCGATGATCTGGTCGTAGATCTTGGCCGGGATGCGGTTCCACACCCGGATCGGCACCGATGGCCGATCTTCCAACGCTTCCGGCCCACCTTCAAGGTAGCGATCATACCAACGATAGAACGTCCGGCGGGGAATGCCGAGCTGGTCCAGCGTGCGCTTGGCCGGCAGGTGCGACTGTTCGACGATCCTGATGATCTCGAGCTTCTCGGATGCGGGATACCTCATTCTTCGCCTTCCCCATCCGCGATCATGCTTTTTTTGAGCAGCCGGTTCTCGAGCGTCAGGTCGGCCACGCATTCCTTCAGGGCCCGGGCTTCGCGGCGCAGATCCTGCACCTCGCCGGTGGTCGCAGCACGAGCGGTGTCGCCGGCCAGGCGTCGCTTGCCGGCTTCCATGAACTCCTTCGACCAGGTGTAGTACAGGCTCTGGGCGATCCCTTCCTTGCGGCACAGCTCGGCAATGCTGTCCTCGCCGCGCAGGCCATCCAGCACGATCCGGATCTTGTCCTCAGCCGAGAAGTGCCGACGGGTCTGCCGCCGGATGCTCTTCACCACCTGCTCCGCAGGGGCCTTCGACGACAATTTTGAATGGGAGGATCTGGGCTTCATCTGCGTTCCTTCGTCACTGCGACGAAGCCCAGATCCTCCTCAAATCACAACCTCAAATCTGTGCCATTGGTGCTGACGGCGGACATCCCGCACCTTGCGCCACCTCGACCAGCCGGCAGGCGTTGGATGAGGTGGCATCGCCCACCACCAGCACCAGATCGGCCTTGCCCGCAATCGTTTCGATCGCCCGTTGCCGGTTGGTCGTCGCATAACAGATGTCACTTGCGCGAGGTGCTGCGACATCGTCGTACCGGGTCCGGATCGCCTCGATCATCTCTTGCGCATCACGCAGCGCAAAGGTGGTCTGGACCGCATACGCCACCGCTATATTCCGGGGGATGTCGATCACTGCAAGATCGTCGGGACGCGAGACCACCGATACCGCGCCTGCCGGCAACTGCCCCAGGGTTCCAACAATCTCCGGATGCCCCTGATGGCCGATCAGCAGCACATGCCGGCCCATGCGGTACCAGTCTTCGACCTCGGCATGAATTTTGGCAACCAGCGGACAGATCGCGTCCAGGACCCTGATGCCGCGGTTTTGCGCGGCCAACTTGACCCCGCGTGCACTGCCATGGGCTGAAAGAACAGCAACGGCCCCCGGTGGCATCTCGTCAATTTCCTGAACGAACACCGCCCCACGCTGTTTCAGCCGTTCCACAACGTCGCGATTATGCACAATCGCCCGGCGCACATAGACCGGGGCACCATGCAGTTCCAATGCTTGCTCGACAGCATCTATCGCCCTGCGCACCCCGGCGCAAAACCCTCGCGGGTTAGCAAGCAGTATGCGCCGCGTACCGGCAATGATTTGTGTCGTCTCTGGCGTAATGGAAGTTCTCACCATGACTAAGTTCTGGGATGACAGATTATTGACCGCCTTGGCAGGATAACATCCTCACTTTTGGACAGGTTGCATACTGTCTCCCGGCCCCTCACGGCTCCTCGTCCCTGCTGCGTTGCACCAAGGATTTGCCGCGATGTCTGCCAGTTCCAACGCTATCATCATCGGCTCGGGTTTTGGTGGCCTGGCGCTTGCCATCCGTTTGCAAAGCGCCGGTATCGCGACCACCGTGATCGAGGCGCGTGACCGCCCCGGTGGTCGGGCCTATGTCTGGAAACGTGACGGCTATACCTTCGATGCCGGCCCTACCGTGATTACGGACCCTGCCTGCCTGGAAGATCTCTGGTCATTGTCGGGGCACTCGATGGCTGAAGATGTCACGCTGATCCCCGTCCAGCCATTTTACCGCTTGCTGTGGAATGATGGCACGCGGTTTAACTATTCAAACGACGAAGCCAGCCTCAACGCCGAGATTGCCCAACTCGATCCTGCAGACGTCATGGGCTATGCGCGGTTCCTGGAACATTCGCGCGGCGTTTACCAGGAAGGCTATGTCAAACTGGGCGCGGTGCCATTCCTGAATTTTTCCAGCATGATCCGGGCAGCCCCCGCGCTTATGAAATATCAGGCCTGGCGTTCGGTTTACGATCTTGTTTCAAGCTTTGTCCGCAATGAGAAACTGCGCCAGGCCTTGTCGTTTCATACCCTGCTGGTGGGCGGCAACCCTATGCAGACCAGCAGCATTTACACACTGATACATCATCTGGAGAAGAGCGGCGGAGTCTGGTTCGCCAAAGGCGGGACAAATGCCCTGGTGGCAGGCATGGTGGCCCTGTTCGAACGGCTCGGCGGCACATTGCTGCTTGGCGACGCCGTCAACCGGATCACATATTCAGGCCGGCGTGTGACCGGAATAGTCACGGCATCGGGGCGCACGCTGGCTGCCGGCATGATCGCCAGCAACGGCGATCTGGTGCACAGCTACGGCCTTCTCTCCGGCTCGGCTTATGCTGCACGCCGCGTTCGCAGCCTGCAAAAGCGCCGGTTCTCTCCCAGCCTTTTCGTGGTGCATTTTGGCCTGAAGGGAAGATTTCCCGATATCCCCCACCATTCGATCCTGTTCTCCGATCGCTACGGCCCCCTGCTTGAAGATATCTATCGTCACGGGCGCCTGCCGAACGATCCTTCACTGTACCTGCACCACCCCAGCGCCACGGATCCAGCCATGGCGCCAGCGGGGCACGCCACCTTTTATGCGCTCGCCCCGGTGCCACATCAGGGCAAGGCTCCGGTCGACTGGGGTGTTGAAGGTCCGCGCTACCGCAAGATCGTGCTCGATCGGGTGCGCGACATGCTGATCCCCGATCTGTATGCGCGGCTCGACACCTGCTTTCACTATACACCGCAGGATTTTACCGATGATCTCGGGGCGCATCTGGGCAATGCCTTTAGCCTCGAACCGATCCTGACGCAGAGTGCCTGGTTCCGGGCGCACAATCGCGACGATCACTTCGCCAACCTGTATTTCGTTGGCGCGGGCACCCATCCGGGCGCGGGCATCCCGGGTGTCGTGGGCAGCGCCAAGGCAACGGCTGGCCTGATGCTGTGAAGCCTGGGGTACGATCCACTACACTATGGCGGCATGGCCTAACCGGACGGCATCTCAACAATTTGGCGCGCAAGATCCTGCCCTGAAACCCAGGCGCATTCGATCCGCGGCCCGAGCAGCCAGTCGCCACACACACCAAGGCCCATTGGCGCATTCCAGAGGGACCCCAGGCCGAGGCCGCCGCTCATCGCATAACGCCAGCGGTGCGCGCTTGCGGCAATTGGCCCCGGCAAATCTGCCTTCAGCGCAGCACAGAGCCTTACCCACAAAAGCATGGCGATTTCATCGGCGGGGCGATCAATATGCCTGGCCGACCATTCCGGACGCGCTTGCACCACCCAGCCTTCCGGGCCACCGCGTCCGGGCTTGGCGTTATTTCTGGCGGCCCAGGCGATATCATCTTCGTCGCGGATCATGTCAGGCCCCTGTATGAGGGGCTGGCTCAAGGTGAACATCGCCGTCCAGCATGGCTGCGAACGGGCCAGCAGCGCCTCCCGCGCCATCGAAAAATTGTGCAGCGACAAGAACGGAAGCGCCTGTTCGGCAGGTATCGCGAGAATCGCGGTATCAATATCACCGAACCGTGTTTCGTCGGCTTCCAGCAGCCAACCGCCGGCATGGCGTTCGATGCGGTTGACATGCACATTCCAGCGCACGTCATGTTCACCCGCCATGGCCTTGACCATCGCATTCATTCCCGGCGCGCCGATCCAAGCATCCGGCGCGGGCAATTGCCAGCGGCGGACAATCCCCCGCGCCGCCCAGGATTCCACCTGCTTGCAAAAGTCCGGGCTGCGTGCGGTGAAATATTGCGCACCGTGATCGAACGACACTTCCCCCAGCGACGTTTCCACGCGCCGTGTCGACATTCGGCCGCCGGCACCGCGCGCCTTGTCGAGCAGAATGACGTCGTGACCAAACGCCTTCAAGCCATCGGCACAGGACAGGCCAGCCATGCCGGCACCGATAATGGCAATTCGCATCGCTGCTTTTGAACTTTCAATCAGGTCTGCCGGCAGCGCCGCTCGCCGGTCGGAGATATGGAATGAAAGCGGCGATGCAGATTGTCTGCATCGCCGCAGCCCGGTTCGGGAGGGGGAGAGAGGCTCACCGGGCTATGCATGTTCAAAAACCCATAAGGGCCAGAATTTCCTTGCGGCTGCGCTGATCGTCCAGAAAACAGCCCATCATGCGACTGGTGACCATCGACACGCCGGGCGTGCGAACACCGCGCCCCGTCATGCAGCCATGTTGCGCATTGATGACGACGGCCACCCCTTGCGGGTTCAGATTCTGCCAGATGGCCTCTGCCACCTGTGCCGTCAGCCTTTCCTGTACTTGCAGGCGGCGGGCATAGCCGTGCAGCACGCGGGCCAGCTTGGATATGCCGACGACGCGGTCCTTGGGCAGGTAGGCGATCGATGCCGACCCGGTAATCGGCGCCATATGGTGCTCACAATGCGACTGGAACGGGATATCCTTCAAAAGGACCACTTCGTTATAGCCGCCGACTTCTTCAAAAGTCCGCTCAAGATGCAGTCCGGGGTCTTCCTCATAGCCCTGGCAATATTCGCGCCAGGCCCGCGCAACGCGCTTTGGCGTGTCGATTAATCCTTCGCGCGCAGGATCTTCGCCTGACCAGCGAATAAGGGTACGGATTGCATCCTGCACCTCTTGCGGTACGGAAAGCTTGTTCCCGTCAGCGTCAAAATGCATGTCATGCGTTATGTAGTTCACTGTCCGCATCCCTCGGCCTGATGCTTGTCAGTTGGACGATGGCGGGTTCAGGCACAACATGGCCAAAGGGCCACCTTTCAGGCATCGCGTGCAAAACCCACCGCAGGTCGTAAGGATAAAATGATGTCTCTCTCGGCCATGATCGATAACAGCGCGGTTGCCGCGGTCATCAGCAACCCGCGCCTGCCGGATAATCCGATCATCGAATGCAATGCCGCCTTCGAAAGTCTCACCGGTTATAGGCGCGATGAGATAATCGGCCGCAATTGCCGCTTTCTCGCCGGCCCCCGGACCGAGCCGGGGCTGACCGCGGAAATCGTGTCGGCGGTGCGCGAAAAACGCCCCGTCCTCGTCGAAATCCTGAACTACAAGAAGGATGGAACACCGTTCCGCAATGCGGTGCTGGTTGCGCCGATCTTCGACGGAAATGGCGATCTGGAATATTTCCTGGGCTCGCAGATGGAAGTGCGGCCGATCGACGCAGGCACGGCGACCGAACGGCGTGCCACTGCGCGGGAACGGGTCGACGCCCTGTCAAAGCGTCAGCGGGAAGTGTTGATCGAAATGGCTGCGGGTAAACTCAACAAGCGCATCGCATACGCGCTGGGCATCAGCGAACGCACCGTCAAGATGCACCGGGCGGCAGTCATTGCGGCTCTTGGCGTCACCTCGTCGACGGACGCTATCAGGATTGCCGTTGAAGCCGGATATTGAAACGCCGGCCTGTCGCCACACCGTTGCGGCATATATCGCGCTTCAATTCCCCCGATATGTTGAATAGCCGTAAGGGCTGACGACAACGGGAACATGATAATGGGCGTCAGCATCCGTGACGCGAAACACCAGGTCGATTTCCGGAAAGAAGGGCGGCGATTGCGGGTTCGGATAAGCCGACATGTCGAAGGTCAGCTTGTACAGGCCCGTCTGAAACTGCCGGGAATCACCGAAGGATGCCACCCGTCCGTTCTCGCCTGTCCGGGCGCGTGCAACCTCGATCCAGTCACCCGCTTTCTGCTGCTTTGACAGCGTCACCGCAATATCGCGCCCACCGACGCCGCGTGCCAGATCAAGCACATGGGTTGAAATATCAGCAGCCGACGCCTCGGCCGATGCGACAAGCAGGGTGATACACGAAAACACCGACAGGCACTTCATCGCAAAATCCCAAAATTACGCAAAACAATTGAACAAAAACATTGGCATATCCGGAATTTTCCCAATGCCAATTCCTGCGGATCGTTGATTAAACCCGCCGCATTTCCGCCCAATCCAGCGTGGCCTTAGATTTTATACCCCCCTGATTCGTCCAAGCGGCACGTATCTCGCAACATGTCCCAAAGGTCAGGTCCGGCACGACGATCCTTCCGGCCTGGCCGACCGGCGCGGCAATGCGCCCCCATCTCGTCGCGCCTATGGGGCGCTCCTGCCCGCATTCGTTAGACCTTCCATGCCATGCCCGCAGCCAGGTACTGGCAACAAGGCGACAAGGGCCATATGCCCCACACTCCAGGTGCTTAGTCCGGCGGGCGGGTAATCATCATGGGTGGGGGAGGGGCCATGTGGCCTGCTGCCGCCTTGGTGGTCATCCGGCGGATCCTAGCGCAAGGTCATCCGATCGTCGGCGATCCGCACCGATCCGATCCGTGACAGGAAGGATTGGCCGAGCAGTGAGATATCCAGCCCGTCGTCGATGATCGCACCGCGTACCTGGCGCGCCTCGACATGGCCGAGCGCGATGCGGTCGATCGTCACCAGCTTGCCGCGCACTTCGCCTGATGCGCCGCGCCCGATGGCGGTGAATTCATTCGGGGAGAAGAACAGCCCCACATGCCGCGCATCCCTTGCGGTCAGCGCCACGGTCGTCGCGCCGGTATCCACCAGAAAGCGGACAAGCTGGCCGTTGATGGTCGCATCGGCGTAGAAATGCCCATCGGCCTTGCGTTCGATGATGATTTGTCGCCCGCCATAGCCGTCCGAAGAGGGTGGCGATGGCGATAGCGCAGGCGCAGGCTGAGCCGCTGCGGGGGGTGTGGAATCCGGGCGTGTCTGCGCGGTCTGCGTCGACACCGCCGGCCCATCCCCAGCAGCCGGCGCGCTGGCCAGCCGCCAGCCGACAAGGCCGCCGGCGGCGATCATCAGGAACAGGAGGCGGCTGAACATGCCGGAATCATTAGCACCGCCTGCGTTGCCGAGCCGTTAGGCCAATTGGTAAATGCGCGGCGGTAGGCCCTATTTCCGTCCGAACAGCTTTTCGATGTCGGCATGGTCCAGCTTGATCCAGGTGGGGCGACCATGGTTGCACTGGCCCGAATGGGGCGTGACTTCCATTTCACGCAGCAGCGCGTTCATTTCCGCGACCGAAAGGATGCGCCCGGCGCGGACCGATCCGTGGCAGGCCATGGTGGCGGCCACCGAATCGAGCCGTTCCTTGAGCGACAGCACTTCGCCAAAGGCGGCCAGTTCGTCGGCGAGGTCGGTGACGAGGCCCTTGGCGTCGCTGCCGCCCAGCAAAGCGGGAACGGCGCGGACGAGCACGGCATGCGGGCCGAAACGTTCGAGTTCGAGGCCCATTTCGGCCAGTTCGGGGATGCGTGCTTCCAGCCGATCGCATGCGCTTTCATCGAGTTCGACGACTTCGGGCAGCAGCAGGGTTTGGGCGGCAACCCCGCCATCGGCCATCGCCCGGCGCATCCGTTCGAGGACGAGGCGTTCGTGCGCGGCATGCTGATCGACCAGCACCAGCCCGTCGGCCGATTCGGCGACGATATAGGTGGCGGCAACCTGCCCGCGCGCGACGCCCAGCGGAAATTCCTTCGGCTCGGGCGGGGCGGCATAAGCCGGTTCGGCGCGGGCCAGCGGCTGGGCGGCGAAGGCGGGCGCGCGATCCCAGACCGATCCTTGCGCCGGGGCCAGGGGCGGGGCGGGCCATCCGCCATGGACCGGGCCACCGGTGGGAGCGGGGCTGCCCAGCGGTTCGCTCCGCCATGTGCCGAGGGCGGCGGGCGAGGCCGATTGGGCGCTGCGGTGGCCGGCGGCGTCGAGGGCTGCGCGCAGGCCGCCAACGATCAGCCCGCGCACGAGGCCGGGATCGCGGAAGCGCACTTCGGTCTTGGCCGGGTGGACGTTGACGTCGACCTCGCTGCCCGGAAGATCGACGAACAGGGCGACGACGGGGTGGCGGTCGCGCGCCAGCATATCCTGATAAGCGCCGCGCACCGCGCCCACCAGCAGACGGTCCTTCACCGGGCGGCCGTTGACGAACAGGAACTGATGGTCGGCGACACCGCGGTTGAATGTCGGCAGCCCGGCGACGCCGCATAAGGTGACGTCGCCCCGCGCATAATCGATCGCGACGCTGTTTTCGACGAGCGCCCGATCGGTGAGCGCCGCGACGCGCACCGCCCGATCCTCGCCGGGGGGGACGGACAGCGCGCGGCGGCCGTCATGTTCCAGCGAAAAGCCGATATCGGGCCGCGCCATCGCCAGCCGGCGGATCGCATCCATGCACGCGGCATATTCGGCGCGGGGGGATCGCAGGAATTTGCGCCGCGCGGGCACGCGATCGAACAATCCTTCCATGCGGATGCGCGTGCCGGGCGGGATCGCCGCCGGCCCTTCGGCCACCACCGCGCCATTGTCGACCGTGCGCAACCAGCCATCGGCGCCGCGCACCCGGCTTTCGATGGTCAGCCGTGAAACGCTGGCGATCGACGGCAAGGCCTCGCCCCGGAAGCCGAGGGTGGCGACATCTTCGATCGCATCATCGGGTAGTTTGGATGTCGCATGGCGTTCCAGCGCCAGCGCAATTTCAGCCGGTGCCATACCGCAGCCATCGTCGGAAACCTCGATCCGGGCGAGGCCGCCATCGGACAGCGCGATCGCGATCCGGGTGGCCCCGGCGTCGATTGCGTTCTCGACAAGTTCCTTCAACGCGCTGGCTGGCCTTTCGACCACTTCGCCGGCCGCGATACGATTCACCAGATGCTCGGGCAGGCGGCGTATTGACATGGGGTTGGCTCTAGCCCAAGCGCGAGCTTCCCGCGACCCGGCATTTCTGTCTTTTCCACATGCTAGGCGCGGTCGCGACGCAGCACACGGACGGGCGAACGGATGTCATTTACGCGATGGTTCAAGTTCATGTCACACGACATGGCGATCGATCTGGGGACGGCGAACACGGTCGTCTATCTTCGGGGGCGCGGAATCGTCCTCAACGAGCCGTCCGTTGTCGCGATTGAAACGCGGAACGGCGTCAAGAAGGTGCGCGCCGTTGGCGACGACGCCAAGCTGATGATGGGCAAGACGCCGGAAAGCATGGAAGCGATCCGCCCGATGCGCGACGGCGTGATCGCCGACATCGATGTCGCCGAACAGATGATCAAGCACTTCATCCACAAGGTGCACGGCAAGCGCCGTTTCCCGCGCTTTCCGGAAATCGTGATCTGCGTGCCATCGGGATCGACCAAGGTGGAACGCCGCGCGATCCGCGATGCCGCGTCGAACGCCGGGGCAAGCCAGGTGTGGCTGATCGAGGAACCGATGGCCGCCGCGATCGGCGCCGATATGCCGGTGACCGAACCGGTGGGATCGATGGTCGTCGATATCGGTGGCGGCACCACCGAAGTGGCGGTGTTGTCGCTGCGTGGCCTGGCCTACACCACGTCGGTGCGCGTCGGCGGCGACAAGATGGACGAAGCGATCGCCTCCTACGTCCGTCGCAATCATAACCTGCTGATCGGCGAAGCCACGGCCGAACGGATCAAGAAGGAAAGCGGCGTCGCCCGCATGCCGGCCGATGGCCGGGGCGAGACGATCCACATCAAGGGCCGCGATCTGGTGAACGGCGTGCCCAAGGAAATCACGATCACGCAGAGCCAGATCGCCGAAGCGCTGTCTGAACCCGTGGCCGCGATCGTCGAAGGCGTGCGCATCGCGCTTGAAAATACCGCGCCCGAACTGGCGGCCGATATCGTCGATCAGGGCATCGTGCTCACCGGCGGTGGCGCGTTGCTCAACGGCATCGACGAAGTGATTCGTGAGGAAACGGGCCTGCCCGTCACGATCGCGGAAGACCCGCTGACCTGCGTTGCGTTGGGAACGGGCCGCGCGCTGGAAGATCCGGCGTTCCGCGGCGTGCTCCAGACCGCCTGACGGAGGCCCGCCGCCCATGGCGCCCCCGCGCCACAGACGCCCTGGCTTTTCGCGGCGCGCGCAATATGGGCTGTTCGCGGCCTATGTTGTCGCGGTTGCGGGGATCGTGGTCGCCTTGCTGCTGTTGCTGGCCGCCCGCTTTGACCCGCAGGGGTTTGCGGCGCTGCGATCGGCCGCGATCGATGCGACGTCGCCTGCGACGGCGGCAGGCCGCAACATGGTGGGCAGCGTCGCATCTGTGGGCGATGCCATTGCGGCCTATTGGAGCGCGGGTTCGCAGAATGAAGAACTGAAGCGGGAACTGGAAGAATCCCGCGCCAGGCTGGTTGAAGCGCGCGCGATCGATTTCGAAAATCGCCGGCTCAAGCGTATCCTGGGCGTTGTCGGCGACGGCCGCGAAGTGGTGTCGGTCGTCCGCATTGTCGGGTCCAGCGCCAGCAGTTCGCGGCGGCTGGTGACGTTGAGCGCCGGTACCAGCGCCGGGGTGCGGGTAGGCTATCCTGTGCGCTCTGCCGAAGGGTTGATCGGTCGGATAGTCGAAACCGGGGGAATATCGGCGCGGGCGTTGCTCGTCACCGATGGCAGCAGCACCGTGCCCGTGCAGATCATCCGCAGCGGTGTCGCCGCGCTCGCATCGGGGCAGGGCAATGGCATGATCGAACTGCGTTCGCTGATTGCCGGGCAGACGCCGTTTCGCCGCGGGGATGTGGTGATGACGACGGGCGCCGGCGGCGTCTATCCTGCCGGGATTCCCGTTGCGGTCGTAACCGCGGTGACGCGCGATGCGGCGGTGGGCACGCCGCTCGCCGATCCCGCCAAGCTCGATTTCGCGGTGGTACTCAAGCCGTTCCAGCCCGATCTTCCACCCCCGCCACCGCCCGGAAAACCATGATCGGCCCGCACCAGATCATCCATGATATCGACGAAGATGACGACGGCCCCAGCCTGCTGCCGCGCCGCGCCCGCTGGGTGCCGGTGCTGACGGTCATGGCGGGATCGCTTGTGACGACCCTGCCGTTCGTGGCCGACTGGCCGATGTTGCCGCCGTTCGGGCTGCTATTGCTGCTTGCGTGGCGCTTGTTGCGCCCGGAAATGTGGCCGGCGTGGATCGCGCTGCCATTGGGGCTGTTCGACGATCTGTTCAGCGGCCAGCCTTTGGGCAGCGCCATGGCGCTGTGGACGATGGTTTTCCTGGCGTTCGACATGATGGACAATCGCGCCGTGTGGCGCGATTACTGGATGGACTGGCTGGCGGCGGCGGCGGCAATCCTGTTCTGTCTTGTCGGCGGCGTCGCTTTTGTCGCGTTCACCAGTGGCGGAGGCCATTTGCTCGCTATCGTGCCGCAGATCGTGATCACCATCCTGCTGTTTCCGGCCATGATGCGGCTGTGCGCGGCGCTTGATCGCTGGCGGCTGGCCCGGTGAAACGCACCCCTCAGATCGTTACCGAACAGCAGCAGCTCCTGACTTTCACCCGTCGGGCCATGGTGCTTGGCGGTGCGCAGTTCGCTGTCGGCGCGGTGCTGGCCGGGCGGATGGCCTGGTTATCGATCGCGCAGAACGAACATTATCGCCTGATGGCGGAAGATAACCGGGTCCAGCTGATCCTGATCCCGCCCCGGCGCGGCTGGATCGTCGACCGCTATGGCAAGCCGATCGCGATCAACCGCACGGATTTCCGCGTCGATATCATTCCCGATCAGTTGAAGGCGCCGGATCGCGAACGTGTTCTGGCCGAACTCACCGAATTGCTGGCATTGCCTGCCGAGGAGGTGGAGCGGATCCGCGCTGCGTTGCAGGATGCGGCAGGCTTCCGGCCGATTCCGGTGGCCGAAAAGGTGCAGTATGAACGGTTTGCGGCCGTAAGCGTCCGCCAGAGCGAACTGCCCGGTGTGGCGCCGGCGCGCGGCTATACCCGTTATTATCCGGCCGGTGCGGCGGTTGGTCATCTGGTCGGCTATGTCGGTGTCGCATCGGCCAAGGATTATGAGAAATCCAAGGATCCGTTGTTGATTGCGCCGGGTTTCAAGATTGGCAAGGAAGGCCTTGAAAAAGTAGAAGAAATGGTGCTTCGCGGGAAGCCCGGCGCCAAGCGCAGCGAAGTCACCGCGCGCGGCAAGGTGGTGCGCGATCTGGAAACGCGGCCCGATGTGAGCGGCGGGACGCTGCGGCTAACGGTGGATGCCGGCCTGCAGGCCTATACCGCCCGGCGGATCGGCACGCACAGCGGATCGGTGGTCGTGGTCGATTGTCACACCGGCGGCCTGCTGTGCATGTCGTCCATGCCATCCTACGATCCCAACAGCTTTTCGGACGGCATCAGCCATTCCGAATATGCAATGCTCAACGCAAACGATCATCTGCCGCTGTTGAACAAGACGTTGCAGGGATTGTATCCGCCCGGATCGACGATCAAGCCGGCGGTGGCGCTGGCGTTGTTGCGGGCGGGGCAGAACCCGGACCAGACCGTGGTCTGCACCGGCGCTTATCGTCTCGGCAATCGTCTGTTCCACTGCCACAAGCGCGGCGGCCACGGGGTGGTCGACATGCGTCGGGCGATCCACCAGAGCTGTGACGTCTTCTTCTACCATTATTCGCAGACGATCGGCATCGACGCGATCGCCACCATGGCGCGGCAGCTGGGCCTGGGGGAGGAGTTCGACCTGCCGGTCGCGTCGCAGCGCTATGGCACCGTGCCGGATACCGCGTGGAAGCAGCGCCGCTACAAGGCCGGCTGGAATACCTATGACACGGTCAATGCCACGATCGGGCAGGGCTATATGCTGTCGAATCCGTTGCAGCTGGCGATCCTGTCGGCGCGGATCGCATCGGGCCGTTCGCTGATGCCGCATTTGCTGGAAGGGCAGGTGGCGAGGCCGGGCGAACCGCTGGACCTTGATCCCGAACATCTCGCCTTCATCCGTTCGGCGATGAGTGACGTGGTGAACGGGCCGGGCACGGCCGGCCGCTCGCGTTTGCCGATCCCCAATGTCCAGATGGCGGGCAAGACGGGCACCGCGCAGGTCCGCAATATCACCGCAGCCGAACGCGCCCGTGGCGGCAAATTCGGTGGCGAGGGCGTTCCCTGGAAATATCGCGACCATGGTTTGTTCATCGGCTTCGCGCCGGTGGACGATCCCCGTTATGCCATTTCGGTGGTGATCGAACATGGCATTGGCGGATCCGCCGTGGCGGCGCCGATTGCGCGTGATGTGCTGACCTATCTTTACGATCCGGCAAAGGCGCTGGCGACGCTGGAAACGATGGAAAAAGGCTGGGGCGGGGATATCGAAACGCGCATGGCCCGGCAGGCGGCCGAGTGGGCCAATCGGGACAAGCCCGTTCCGGCCCCTGCAGCCGCATCGGCGCCCGTTGCTGACAATGCCGCCGGGGTTCGCGAACCGGCTGAGCGCGACTGATGCGTGATCCGCTGGTTCCGGCACCGCTCGCGGTTATTCCCTGGCGCCTGATCGTCGCCATCCTGGCGATCGGGGGCTTTGGTCTCGTCGTCCTCTATTCGGCGGCGGGCGGCAATCTGAAGCCGTGGGCGCTATCGCAGGGGATACGCTTCGTCGTATTCCTGATCGGCGCGATACTGCTGTCCCATGTGCGTGAGGAGCAGATCAAGGCGGTCGCCTTTCCGGCCTATGCGATCATCCTCGTCGCGCTGATCGTGGTGGAGGTGTTCGGTTTCGTCGGCGGGGGCAGCCAGCGATGGCTTGACCTGGGTTTCATTCGCATCCAGCCATCGGAACTGATGAAGCCGGCGATCGTGCTCGTCATGGCGCGATTCTACGATCTGCTGCCATCGGGCGAAATCCGCCGTTTCAGCGCGATCTGGCCGGCGATCGTGCTGATCGGCTTTCCCTTCCTGCTCGTCCTGGTGCAGCCTGATCTTGGCACGGCGACGATGATCGCGGCGGGCGGACTGGTCGTCACCTTCCTCGCCGGGCTGCCGCTGCGGCTGTATATCGGGTCGGGCGTGGCCTTCCTCGCCGCGATCCCGGTCATCTTCTTTTCGCTCCATGAATATCAACGCAATCGGGTGCTGATCTTCATGGATCCGGAAAGCGATCCGCTGGGCACGGGCTATCATATCAGCCAATCCAAGATCGCGATCGGATCGGGCGGCTTTTTCGGCAAGGGCTTCCTCAACGGCACGCAAAGCCATCTCGATTATCTGCCCGAAGGCCATACCGATTTCGTCTTCGCGACGATGGCGGAGGAGTGGGGGCTGCTGGGCGGGCTGCTGCTGATCGGCACCTTCCTGCTGATCGTCAACTGGGGCATCCGTGTCGCGTTGCGCGCCCGCGGCAGATTCGGCCGTCTGGCGGCTGCCGGTCTGTCGATGACGATTTTCTTCTATGTCGCGATCAACCTGGCGATGGTGATGGGGCTGGCGCCGGTCGTCGGCATCCCGCTGCCGCTGGTGTCTTTCGGGGGATCGGCGATGATGACGGTGCTGCTGTGCCTGGGCCTTTTGATGGCTATCGACCGCGCGGAAAAGACGAGTCGATAAAAAACCTCGCATTGACGGTTTACATTCCGCGCAACCCCATGCTAACGGCGCGCCTCGCTTGGAGACGATCTGTCCCCCGGCATGGACGCATAGCTCAGTTGGTAGAGCAGCTGACTCTTAATCAGCGGGTCCTAGGTTCGAGCCCTAGTGCGTCCACCATATATTTCGCTGCGGGCTAACCACCCTACGGCATGGACGCATAGCTCAGTTGGTAGAGCAGCTGACTCTTAATCAGCGGGTCCTAGGTTCGAGCCCTAGTGCGTCCACCATCCGCCTTTGTCGCTTGATCTGGCGGTCGCCATTCGCGGATCGGCCAGTCGGCTCGCGCGGCGCTATAGGGCGGCACATGGAACGGCGGGCAGGGCCTGTGCGCCCCACCCGCCGCAGGTTTCATAAGGTTAGAATTTTCCGATCAGCGTGATGCCATAGGTTCGCGGATCACCGAATTCCGCGACTGTCGTTGCGCCGAGCGACGAGAAGGCGCCTACCGCGACCGTCCGATATTCTTCATCGAACAGGTTCTTGCCCCACAGTTTCACTTCGATGCTGCCGCGATCGCCAAAGCCGCTGCGGATCAGCGACAGGCTCGCATCCACCAGATGGCGTGCATCGAGCAGCCGATCATCATTCAGGTTGGACGATGTGTGCATCTTGCCCTGGTAGGAAAAGCCGATATGCGCCGCGACGTTCCAGTCATCCCGGATCGCATGGTTATAATCGGCGGCCAGCGTCGCCGACATTTTGGGCGCATAGGAGAAGGGTTTGACGAAATTCTCGGTCACCGTCTGGCCGGTGTCGCGCAGCACATCGAGCGAACTTTGGCCGAATTTGGTGTGCAACAGGCCCAGGCTGCCATTCAGCCGCAGGGAATCGGTTACGGCGACCGTCAGATCGGATTCGATGCCGTAAATCTTGCTGTTGTCGATGCCGAAGAAATCGCGGTCGCCCGGTGTCGCGCCCGTTTGCACGCTCGACTGGTAATTATCGATGGTGACATAGAAAGCGGCCATGTTGAACCGGACACGGCGATCAAAGAAATCTCCCTTCACGCCAGCTTCATACGAAACCAGTTTTTCAGGATCGAACCCGTTTGCGAAATTGATCGGGTTGGCCGATCGCTGTGATGATCCGCCGCTTTTGTAGCCGGTCGCCACCTTGGCATAAATCCGCACATCGTCGTTCACGTCATAACCCAATGTCAGCGCCGGGCTGAAATTTTTGAACTTGCGCTTATAGCTGGCGCCTTGCGTTACGCCGGTCGGAACGCAGGTCTGGCCAAGCGCGGTGAATGTGCTGGCGAAACGGGCGCAATCGGCGGCTGTGAAGCCACCCAATGCCGCGAACGAGAAGGAGTTCTCGTTCACGCGCTCGGCCTCGCGCTTGTCGTCCGAATAACGCGCGCCGACGGTGATGTGCATCCGGCCATCGGGTCCGCCCGGCGTGTAGGTCAGTTCGGTGAAGGCCGCGATCGATCGGTTGCTGACGTCGGCGAAGGCCAGCGCGCGGGCGCCGCCGATGGCCTCGCCCGGCGCATCCTGCCGGCCGTGATCGTCATAATAATAAAGCCCGGCGACATAATGCAGGTTGCCGCCAAGGAAATCGGCGTCGCCCAGCGCCTGCAATTCCTGCGAAAAATTGCGATATTTGGTTTTCGAATTGGTGGCGCTGACCCACCATGGCCCGCCGACGATCTGCAATACCGATCCGGCCGGCACCCCCGGAACACCCGGAGGATTCAGCACGAGGCCGATCGATGCCGTTTGCGTCGGCAGGCTGGTGGTGAACGAGTTGCTCTTGACCTTGCGATAGCCGGTGATCGACCGGAAACTCAGGCGATCGGATGCTTCGAACTCGGCCGTCAGGGTGTGGCCGTACACATCCGATTTCGACGGCAGATAATTCTTCAGTGAATTGGCGCGTTTCGGCCGGCTGGCGCTGAAAGGAAACGGGTCGGAGAAGTTGAACAGGATCGTCGGGGTCGCGGTGCCAAGGCCTGGAATGGCCACCGGCGCGCCCGCCGGGATGCGTACCGCCGCGCCCGCGCCCGCAATCGGCACCGAAAGATTGCCGGTGTCTTTTACCTGCGAATAATCAAACGCATAATCCAGGCTCAGGCTGGATGATGGCTGAAGGCGCAACGCAGCCCGCATGGCTTTGCGATCTTGCACGGCCCAGTCTTCGCCCAGCCCGGTATTTTCATAAAAGCCGTCGCGCTTGGCGATCAGGCCGGACAGGCGGATGGCCGCAACATCCTTGGCAATCGGGACGTTCAGCGCCGCTTTCACGTTGCGATAGTCATAATTGCCGTAGGTCAGTTCAACCTTGCCGCTGACATCCGTTACGTCCGGCTTGACCGTGATCAGGCTGACCGCGCCGCCCGTGGCGTTCCGGCCGTACAGCGTCCCTTGTGGTCCGCGCAGCACCTCGATCCGCTCCAGATCGACCGCATCGAAACCGGCGCCGAAGGATGACCCGACATAAACGCCGTCGATGTAGAGCGCGACGGACGGATCCTGCGTGACCGACACGTCATTCTGGCCGACGCCGCGAATGAACAGGCGCACCGTATCGGCCGTGCCATTGAAATTGTTGATGAACAGGTTGGGGACGCTGGTCGCCAGATCCTCGATCTTGTTGACGCCGATCTGGGCGAGTTTCGACTGGTCGAAGCTGGCAATCGAAATCGGCACGTCCTTCAGCGATTGTTCGCGCTTCTGCGCCGTGACGATGATTTCCTCCAGCTGGGCGCCTTTTTGCCCGCTTGCCTGCCCCCATGCAGGCCCCGCCAGGGTCGTCCCCACGACCGCGGATGCCATCAAGATCGAACGAAGCTTCATTGCAGTCCTCCCTCTGGTTGAGAATGCAGCTCTTGCGGCTGCTTGATCAGGCCTCCTTCGGCCTGTGCGCAGGGGGAAATGTGCATCGGGGCCGAACCATAGGTCCGACCCCGACATGCAATATGTCCATTTCCCCAAACGATGATGGGACGGTGAACGCGTCCGGCGATGGGATGGCCGACACCGCAAGATAACCGTCGCTTGTCGGATCATTATCGGCCGGCTGGTGATGGGGCCGGTATCGCCGGGTCATGCGCGCCGACCATTCGGCAAGCGGTGCGGCGTTGCGGGACGCTGCTGGCCTCGCGCCAGCGTACGGGTCGCCATATGCCCGGCATGAAACCACAGCGCGTGGCGTCATTCGCTCCCCCCTTGCCACCGCCCGCTCTTGTTGAGTCTGGCGTGTGTTCGATATGGCTATCTACTCCGTGGTAGAATTACAAGGTGGCAATAATCCCTGCACGGGGTGCTCCCACGGCAGCGGCGAAAGCAGCCGGGCCACCATCGGTGCGCCGTTGCGGATGGGGCGTCCGCATCCTGCCGAAATGGCGGGATTTTCACTGGCGGGGCGGGGGGCTTTGGCATGTCGGCCATGCGGTCACCCGGATTTTGTAAATAAATTACAATATGACTCAAGTGTGTGGCCATATAATCACGCTGTGACACGATATTTGGCGCACGATCCGCGAATATTGGCCAGTTCATATTGTAAGAAATATTTCAGGAGTATGAGAAAGAGGGCAGGGAATGACGTATCAGGAACAGGTCGGGCAACTGGCGCAGATGATTGCGGGGCATGGCGGCGCATGGGCCGGCATTGGCGCGGAATCGGTTGTGCGGATGCGGCTTCAGAACCGGTTTCGGTCGGGGGTGGATATTGCTCGCTATACCGCCGCGATCATGCGGCGCGACATGGCGGCTTATGATGCCGATCCGGCGGCTTACACCCAGTCGCTCGGCTGCTGGCATGGTTTCATCGGCCAGCAGAAACTGATCGCGATCAAGAAGCATTTCGGCACCACCGAACGCCGTTACCTCTATCTGTCCGGCTGGATGATCGCCGCGCTGCGGTCCGAATTCGGGCCGTTGCCCGATCAGTCGATGCACGAAAAGACCAGTGTGCCCGCGCTGATCGAGGAACTGTACACCTTCCTCAAGCAGGCGGACGCGCGCGAACTGGGCATGATGTTCCGCGATCTCGATTCGGCGCGGCAGGCAGGCAATCAGGTCGACGAACAGCGCCTGGCGCAGGCGATCGACAATTATCAGACGCATGTCGTGCCGATCATCGCCGATATCGATGCCGGCTTCGGCAATGCCGAGGCGACCTATCTGCTGGCAAAGAAGATGATCGAGGCCGGCGCCTGCGCGATCCAGATCGAAAATCAGGTCTCGGATGAAAAGCAGTGCGGCCATCAGGACGGCAAGGTCACTGTCCCGCACGAGGATTTTTTGGCGAAGATCCGCGCGGTTCGCTACGCCTTCCTCGAACTCGGCGTCGACGACGGCATCATCGTCGCGCGCACCGACTCGCTGGGCGCGGGGCTGACCAAGCAGATCGCCTACAGCCGTACGCCGGGCGATCTTGGCGACCAGTATAACGCCTTTCTCGATTGCGATGAGGTCGCCGATCTGGCGACCGTCAACGGCGATGTGATCATCAACCGGGATGGCCGGCTGATGCGGCCGAAACGGCTGCCGTCGAACCTCTTCCAGTTCCGCGAAGGGACGGGGGCGGACCGCTGCGTGCTCGATTGCATCACCGCGCTCCAGAACGGCGCAGACCTGTTGTGGATCGAGACCGAGAAGCCGCATATCCAACAGATCGCCGGCATGGTCGATCGCATCCGCAAGGTCATTCCCAACGCGAAGCTGGTGTATAATAACTCGCCCAGCTTCAACTGGACGCTCAACTTCCGCCAGCAGGTCTATGATCTATGGGCAAGCGAGGGGAAGGATGTTGCGGCCTATGATCGCGCCCGCCTGATGAGCGTTGATTATGACGGGACCGAACTGGCGATCGAAGCCGATGAAAAGATCCGCACCTTCCAGAAGGACGCAGCTGCGCGCGCCGGCATCTTCCACCACCTGATCACGCTGCCGACCTATCACACGGCCGCGCTGAGCACCGACAATCTTGCCCGCGAATATTTCGGGGAAGCCGGGATGCTGGGCTATGTCCTCAATGTCCAGCGGCAGGAGATCCGCCAGGGCATCGCCTGTGTGAAGCACCAGAATATGTCGGGTTCGGACATCGGTGACGATCATAAGGAATATTTCGCCGGTGAAGCCGCGCTCAAGGCGGGCGGCGCCCACAATACGATGAACCAGTTCGCGGCCTGATCCGCGGGCATCCGGTGGGGCCGTGATCCGGGCGAGCGCCCGGCGGCCCCATCGGATCGCCCTGGATTGCCGCTTTCTCCCCGCGACCGGGCGCCGCTGCGCCACACCAAAGGGATGCCTGCGATAAAAGTGGGGGCAATCCTCAACTTCCCTGACGAAACAGCGCTTCGAATCTATGGACCGGCTGCCCGGTTCGTGGCATGGGCCTGCCTGCAACGCCGTGCGGGCGTGGTGAAACTGGTAGACGCGCCGGACTCAAAATCCGGTTCCGCAAGGAGTGTCGGTTCGAGCCCGACCGCCCGCACCATATCTGGCCTTGCTTCAACAGACACAAAAAGAGCGCGGAAACCGTGGGGTTCCCGCGCTCTTTTTTGTGTCTGGAAAAGGGATCAGGCCGCGGCCTTCTCCCGTTCGCGCATTTCCTGGTTCAGCATTTCGGCCAGCAGGAACGCCAGTTCGATCGACTGGCCGGCATTCAGGCGGGGATCGCAATGCGTGTGATAGCGATCGGCCAGGCTCTGCTCGGTTACGTCGATCGCACCACCGGTGCATTCGGTGACATTCTGGCCGGTCATTTCGGCATGGATGCCGCCGCCATGCGTGCCTTCTGCGCGGTGCACGGCGAAGAAACCGCGCACTTCGGCCAGGATCCGATCGAACGGACGGGTCTTGTAGCCGTTGGCAGCCTTGACGACGTTGCCGTGCATCGGATCGCATGACCACACCACCGGGCGTCCTTCGCGCTTTACGGCGCGGACGAGGGCGGGCAGGTGCTTTTCGATCTTGTCGTGACCATAGCGGGTGATCAGCGTGATGCGGCCCGGAACGCGGCCCGGATCGAGCGTGTCGAGCAGGCGCAGCAGTTCGTCCGGCTCCAGGCTTGGCCCACATTTCAGGCCGATCGGATTGCCGATGCCACGCAGAAATTCGACGTGCGACGATCCTTCGAAGCGGGTGCGATCGCCGATCCACAGCATATGGGCCGACGTGTCGTACCAGTCACCGGTCAGCGAATCCTGACGGGTCAGCGCCTGTTCGTAGGGCAGCAGCAGCGCTTCATGGCTGGTGTAGAAATTGGTGCCATTGAGCTGCGGCACGGTCTGCGGATTGATCCCACAGGCGGCCATGAAATCAAGCGCGTCGCCGATCCGGTCAGCCACGGTCTGATACTGCGCGGCCCACGGGCTACGACCCATGAAATCGAGCGTCCAGGCGTGGACCTGATGGAGATTGGCATAGCCCCCCTGCGCGAACGCACGCAGAAGATTGAGCGTTGCCGCTGCCTGATTATAGGCGCGGATCATCCGTTCCGGATCCGGCTCGCGCGCGGCCGCTTCGAAATTGATGTCGTTGACGATGTCACCGCGATAGCTGGGCAGCGATATGCCATCCACGTCTTCAGTGGCGGCGGAGCGCGGCTTGGCGAACTGGCCGGCCATCCGGCCGACCTTCACGGTCGGCAGCTTGGACGCATAGGTCAGCACCACCGCCATCTGCAGGATGACGCGGAACGTATCCCGGATGTTGTTGGGATGAAATTCCGCGAAGCTTTCAGCGCAATCGCCGCCCTGAAGCAGGAAAGCCTTGCCTGCGGCCACCTGCGCCAGATCCGCCGTCAGCGCACGCGCTTCGCCGGCAAAGACCAGCGGGGGATAATGGGCAAGTTCTCCGGTCGCGCGGTCAAGCGCGGCCTTGTCGTTATAGTCTGGCATTTGCCGCGCTTCGTGCTGGGTCCAGCTCTCGGGCGTCCAGTTCGTCGCCATGATCATCGTCCTTTCGTGATGATCCCCTTGGGCGAGCGGAGACAGGAAGGCAAGCGGGCTGGCCCTTGCTTCGGGTCAAGCTAGGCTTGGGGCGCAGGCATTCGATAGGAAATTGTGCGTTCCGCCAGGCCCGGGCTGGGGCGAGGGCGGAGGCCGAACCAGTCTTCGATTGCATTGAGAATGCGTTCGGCAGCGTCGCCCTGACCATAAGGATAAGCCGGGTGCGACATGGCAGCATGGGCAACAGGATCATCCAGCAGCCGCGTGGCTGCCGCGACGATATTGTCTGTGTCGGTGCCGACCAGTGTGATATTGCCCGTCGCCAGCGCTTCTGGCCGTTCGGTATTGTCGCGCAGAACGAGCAAGGGGATGCCGAGCGCGGGCGCTTCTTCCTGCAGGCCACCGGAATCGCTCAGGATTAAATGAGCGCGATCCATCAGTCGCACCATTTCGGGGTAGCTTAGCGAAGGGAGCAAAGTGATTCGTTCGACGTCGCTCAGCGCCTGCTTGACCCCGGTTTGCACGTCCGGATTGGGGTGCAGCGGCAGGGCAATCTGCACATCCGGGCGCCTGGCCAATTGCCGCAACGCCGCGCAGATCGATGCGATACCCGGACCAATGTTTTCGCGCCGGTGGCAGGTCGCGAGGATCAGGCGTGTGCCCCCGTCATGCAGCCGCCAGTCACGCACGCGATCGCGCATTGCCAACAACGCATCAATGCCTGTGTTGCCGGTGACGACGATGCGTCCCGTGACGGCCGGTTCGGTGATCAGGTTGCGGCTTGCATCGTCGGTGGGCGCGAATAGCAGCGTCGACAGCGTATCAATCGCGACACGGTTGCGCTCTTCGGGAAAGGGGCACGTCATGTCGTGGCTGCGCAGGCCGGCCTCCACATGGCCCACCGGCACGCCATGGCGATGGGCTGCGAGAGCGGCGGCCCAGGCGCTGGTCGTGTCTCCCTGCACGATTACCATATCTGGTCGCAGTTTGTCGATCAGTGGAGGCAGGGCCAGGGCAATACGGGTTTCCAGCGCTTCGATCGACTGCCCGGCTGTCAGCAGGCCGAGATTATGGTCGACGGCAAGGCTGAACGCGGACACCACATCATCGAACAGATCGCTGTGCTGGCCCGTCGCGACGAAGCGATGATCGAAGTCGGGGCGCTGCGCCGCTGCCCGCGCCAGTGGCGCGAGTTTGATCGCTTCGGGCCGTGTGCCCGCAATCGTCAGCAGCCGGATCAGGCGCCGGGAATCCCTAATTGCTGCGCGCCGCCGTTGATTTTATCCAGCGTTGGCGCATCGCCGGTGAACGCGGTGCGGGCATCGCGCAATGCCTTCGTCGCGGCAGGTTTGTCGCCCAGGACCATGTAGCTGCGCATCAAGCGCAACCAGCCGTCGGCATTTTTCGGATCGGCCTTGAGCTTGGCGGCCAGCCCATCGACCATGCCGCGGACCATGGCGTCTTGCTGGCTGGGGGGGAGGCGGATGCAGCCGCGAGATCCTCACGGTTTGGTCCTGGAATCGCGTCTGTCGCCGCCGATGGTGGCGGTGCCGAAGGCGTCGGCAGCCGGCCGGCGATATCGACCTTGTTTTGGGATGCCGACTGCTGGATCGTCTGGCGAACATTGGCTTCCCAGGGGGCGCCGGCGGGTGTGTCCTTCAGCAGCGCGATCCAATCGTCGATCGCGCCCTTGTGATCGCCGGAAAGATCTTTCTTCACGCCGAGGAAGTAGCGGGATCGTGGATCCGCCGCGTCGATCGCCAGGGCCTTGCGGAAGGCGGCTTCCGCATCTGCGGGGACGGCGGCGGGTTGATTGACCGGGATGGCCAGAACAATCGCTTCGCCAAGGGCGGACCAGCCGCCGGCATTTTTCGGATCCAGTTCGGTAGCCTTGCGATAGGCGCCCACTGCATCCGGAAAACGCTCTGTGCGATAATAAGACCAGCCTAGCATCCGCCAGCCTTCGGCATCCTCGGGGTTTTCTTCCAGTTTCTTTTCGAGCTGGGCGATCATTGACGATACGTCCGCCTGTGGCGCCGTATCAGATGCCGCCGGGGCCGTGGTGGCATCGGCAGGTGCGCGACTTTTCCAGATCTGAAAGCCGACGGCGACCAGCGCGATTGCGGCAGCCGCGATCAATGCTATCCGGCCCAAGGGTAATCCGCCGTCATGCCGATCAACCGTGACGACCTGTTGCGCGTCGTTCGATTTCGCCGGCTTCAACCCTTCAGACATACGGATAACGATCCCCGTTCACCTACACTTATCTTTTCCAGTCTAGCGCATGACTTGTGGAATGATAGAGTGATGAAGGCCTCGACGCGGTAAATAACCGCGCGGCGCATTTGGGGCGCAACCCTGATTCATGGTGTCAGGCTGGGCGACAGGGGGTGCAATTGGCTAAGGGTTTTCCGCGTCACGCGGGCCATCGTCCCGCCTTTCCTTTGGATCGGCAAGGGAGCTTGTTGTCATGAGTGTGGCCGAAACCACGCCGAAGCGATCCACTGTGCCGGTGTGGCGGGGTGACAATATCCGCGCCATTGCCGCGATGCTTTGGGTGATCGCGGGGTGCGCGCTGATCCTGATATTGCTGTCCGCGCCGATCGTCGGGGCGGTTGCCCATGTGCTGGATCCCATCCATCCAGCCCTTGGTTCGCGCGTTGGTATTCCAGTGGCGGTGCTGATCCTGGCCTGCGCGGGGCTTGCGCTGTTTCGGCGGCCCTTCCGGTGGGGCGGCGGCGGTCCGGTTTGACGCTGCTGGCCTTTCCCAGCGGGGTGCTGGCGGTGCTGGCGCTGCTGGTGATCGCCGGTTTCACCGGCACGATTGCGCCGCTGCCGCCGGTGCGCGCTGTTGCTTCCCCCTCCCTGCTGCTGCTCGGGACATTCGTGGTGCTGGTCCAGGTGTTTGGTGAAGAAATATTGTTGCGGGGGTTGTTGCAGCCATTGCTGACCCGCGCATGGGGGGGCTGGCTCGGCATATTGGTCACCGCGCTTGCCTTTACCTTGATTCATGTCCTTGGCGGCTGGCGTGACGCCGTATCGCTCTTGAACATCACGCTCGCAGGCATATGGTTCGGCTTGCTGGCGCTCCGCACGAGTGGTCTGCTGGCGCCCACTTTGGCGCATTTTGGTTATAATTGGGGGGAGGAGATGTTGATCGGAACCTCTCCCAACCCGGGCATCGGCGATTTTGGATCGTTCTTCGATTTCGATCTTGCCGGGCCTGCGATCTTGGGGGGATCGGTGGACGGTTTTAATGCAAGTCTGGTGCTGAGCATGGTGCTCGTGCTGCTCATTCTGCCGCTGGCGCTGATGCGCCGCCGCGTTCCGGGCGCAGTCCCGGCTCAGTCGGAAGCGGTCGGCGCATGAACGATATCATTCTGTCTTATGCCGCGGCTGATGGCGATCGCGTCAGGGCGATCGTGAATGGCCTGCGTGCAGCGGGTTATGGTGTCTGGTGGGATCAGGATATTCAGCCTGGTAGCGAGCGCAAGGCTGCGATTGCAGAGGCCATGGCTGCTGCCAAGTTGCGACTGGTGGCATGGTCGCGCGCATCGGTGGATCCGGCGATCGGACAGGATGTACTCGACGAGGCCGAGGATGCGAAGGCTCAGGGGGCTTATCTGGGCTTGCTGCTCGATAAGGTCGAATTGCCGTTCGGTTTCGGCGGCTATGATCCTGTCGATGTTGCCCCGTTTGACGGAGCGCCCGGCGATGTTGCCACAATCGTGGCGGGTGTGCGGAATTTCATGGAGCAGGGGCAGGCTGTGCCTGCCGCGCTTCCGCCGCCGCCGCCGCCGCCCGCGCCACCGGTCAGCCGTGGGCTTATCGCTGGCCTGGCCTTGGCCGCCGCGCTGGTTGCAGGGATCGGCTTTTTTCTGGTTCGCAGCGCGGCTCCAACGCCGGCGGACAAGATTGAGCCAAGGCTGACGACGATTTCTTGCGCCTGGCTGCATGTTGATCCGGTGCTGTCGGGGGAGGATGGCCATTTGGGGCTGATTGGCGTGGCGGGTGATCCTGCTGCGGCGCAGGCAACGGTTATGCAACTCGTCAAGGCGGAAGGCCTTGCCGTTCAGACGGTAGCGATCGACAAGGTCGCGCAGATCGATCCTCGCGAATGCCCCGCAATTGACGAGCCTCGCCGCTTGCGTAAGTCGCAAGGTGGGCGGCTGCGCGTCACCGGCGAACCTTTCTTTCTGGATCCCGCAACGAAGCAATCCCTGGCTCGCGTGGAAATTTCGCTCGACGCGAAAGACAAGTCGATTGCGCTGTTCGGGGTCGAGCCGTCGGGCGTCGTGACCTGGGCATTGCCCGATGCTGCGTCGATCGACGCGCTCAAGGATGTGCCTGCGGAATTGGTAAAATCGGCCGATGGCAAGTGGGAATTCAATATTTACCCCGATCACCTGGGCTGGACCGGGCTATTCGTTATCGTGGGTGATCGCCCGCTGGCGAAGGCCATGCCGCAAGGCACGGTGCAGAGCTCGGCCGAGTTTGCGCGAACTTTGCGCGAGGCGACGGTGAACGGCGAGTGGGATGCCGATATGGTGTGGTTCCGCATCGATCCGAAATGATCCGGTGACAGAATGTGAATTTTGGTGATGTAGATCACTGAACGGATCGCTCATCCGGTCCATCAAGATGGTATGGCGGGTGCGAACGTTGCGACGCTCTTTGGCCAGAGATATTATCGCGGGGCGCAGTCCCGCACGCTGAAAGGATAGATGCGATGAAGCTGGTCGTCAGCTTGGGAGTTCTCGGTTTTATGCTCGCGGCGACGGCTCCCGCCCATGCGCAGGCGCTGGCTGATCCGGAAGCGGCGCAGATCATGTGCGATTTGACGGGGGATTGCGCCGAAGACGTAGCCGCGCCCAATGCGGTGCAGGACAATGATCCCGCTGATGCGGCGCGCGGTGGTGCCCGTGGCGGCAAGACGCGGGGCTTCAGTTTCCAGCGTGCCGGCAGCGCGGATGCCCAGCCGGCGCCGCGTACCACAACCGCGGTGGCAAATGTTCAGCCCACTGCGCGTGTCGCGCGGCCGGTTCAGGTCGGCTCGTCGGATCTGGGGCTCACCTTCATGCCCAATTCGGCCGTGCTGACCGAGCCGGCCAAGGTGCGGCTTGCGAAATATGCGCAGGTATTGGACGGGCCGAAGCTGAACAGCCGCCGGTTGCGTATTGAAGGCCACACGGATGCCTCCGGTTCGGCTGCCGCCAACCGCGATCTTTCACGGCGTCGCGCGCAAGCGGTAGCAGACTTTCTGGCAACCTCCGGTGTTGCGCGAAATCGGCTGGATGTGGTTGGCTTCGGATCGTCGCGACCTTTGCCCGGCAAGCAGCCGAACGCGCCGGAAAACCGCCGCGTGATGGCCGTCCTGCTCTGATTATCAGGCGTACCTGCACTCCCGGATTTCTCCCTTTTGGATCGGGGTATTGGCTTTTCGGATTGGCGGCGACGGCTTGTTCGTCAGACAGAAAGAAATTTCTGCGAACAAGCCGTCTAGCGATTGCTGTTCAAGATGATAAAGTGCCAAAGGGTTCGCACCTATAATAGAGTCCACAACGATGGATCGGATGCGCGTCACGCCCTTGGGGCTGGCTTGTTGGGTGAACAGGGGGACCAGTGGCAGAGGCCTATCGCATCGCCATCGTCGGCTCGGGTCCGGCGGGACTGAGTGCGGCCGCGCGCGCCGCGCAGCTCGGCATTCCGCATGTGCTGCTCGAAAAGACGGATCACCTTTCCGATACGATCTATAAGTATCAGAAAGGCAAGCATGTCATGGCGACGCCGAGCCAGCTTGTGCTGCGTTCGGACCTTGGTTTCGAAGCCGGGAAGCGCGAAGCGATTCTGGGCGTATGGGATACCCAGACGGCCGAAAACAAAATCAATGTTCGCATGAATGCCGAGGTGAAGGCGATCATTGGCGGCAAAGGTGATTTCTCTCTTACGCTGGTCGACGGCAGCACCATAAGCGCTGAAAATGTCGTGATGGCGATCGGCACGCAAGGCAATCCCAATCTGATGCGGATTCCGGGCGGCGATCTGCCGCATGTGCAGTATCAGCTTGATGATCCGGGTGAATATGTCGACGAACATATTACGGTGATCGGTGCGGGCGATGCTGGCATCGAAAACGCGGTCGGCCTTGCGCAGGATCCGGCGCAGCGCAACGTCGTCACTATATTGAACCGTTCCGCCGATTTCAGCCGTGCCAAGGACGCCAACGTCAAAGGGCTGTTCGGGATGCGCGATTCCGGGCGGCTGTCGGTGATGACTGATACATCGCCGCAGAAGGTGGAACCGGGGTTTCTGACGCTCGATACCCGCGATGGCGAAACCCGCATCCGATGCGATCGGATCATTGCTCGTATGGGGTCCGCTCCCCCGCGTAAGTTCATCGAAAGTTGCGGGATCGAGTTCACCAGCGAAGATCGCGAGGCTTTTCCGAAGCTGACCGCCACGTTCGAAAGCTCGACGGCGCCCGGAATCTACATCATCGGCGCGTTGGCGGGGTATCCGCTGATCAAGCACTGCATGAACCAAGGCTATGACGTCGTCGAGATCATCAACGGCAATACGACGCTGAAGCCGGCCGACGAGCCGATTCTCGAGGCCAAGTTCAAGGCATTGCCGCGCAAGCGTTCGGTTGACGAATGGCTCGAATTTCTGCGCACGAACGTTGAAATTCTCAGCGATCTTTCGCCGTTGCAGATGCGCGAATTCATGCTCGATTCCGAGGTGCGGGCCTACCGCATTGGCGAAACGGTATTCGAAAAGGATGATCCCGGTTCATCCCTGTTCGGTATCGCATCCGGGTCAGTCGATGTCGCCGGGCGGGTCAGGATCGGCCGGGGCTCAATCTTTGGTGAGGTGGGGCTGATTTCGGGCCGTCGCCGCGGCGCGACGATCCGTGCGGCCGAAGATTCGATCCTCGTCGAAGTATCGCGCACTGCTGCGCTCAAGCTGATGGCGTCGAATCCGGGCGCCAAGCGTGTCGTGACCCGTATCTCGACCGAACGGCAGCTTCTTCAGATGTTTGGATCGGGGCTGACGCCCGATGATTTGGCTGAGGTGACAAGCACCGCCAAGGTGGAATCGGTCAGCGCCGGCAAGACGATCATCAATGAAGGCGAGGATGGCTGCGACATCTTCGTCATCCGTGTCGGGTCGATGGTGGTAGAGAAGGCGATCGGCGGGAAACCGGTCTTCCTGTCGTACCTGCCGGCTGGTTCCTATGTCGGCGAGATGGCCGTCATCGACGGCAGCAAGCGTACCGCCACCGTCCGCGCCGCGATCAAATCCGAAGTGATCCGGCTGGATGGGGAATCTTTCAGGCGTTTGCTGGAACGCAAGCCGGATCTGCTTGAAAAGGCGAAGCGAGACATGGCCCAGCGCCAGAATCTCAATGCCTTTGTCGAAGCCAAGAAAGATAGTTTCTCAAGCGTCGTCGACATGTATTCGTCGGTTGCCAATTTTCTTGTCGAGCAAGGTGTGGGCGAAGCGACCGATGTTCTGCTGATTGACGAAAATCTCTGTGTCGGATGCGACAATTGCGAAAAGGCCTGTGCCGACAGCCATGATGGCCTGTCGCGGCTCGATCGTGAAGCCGGGCGCACCTATGCTCATCTGCATGTGCCGACGTCGTGTCGGCATTGCGAACATCCGCATTGCATGGCGGATTGCCCGCCCAACGCCATTCACCGTGGGCCGGATGGCGAGGTGTTCATCAACGATACCTGCATCGGCTGCGGCAATTGCCAGCGCAATTGCCCTTACGGCGTCATCCGCATGGACAAGGTGCCGCCCAAGAAGCCGAGCCTGCTCAGCTGGTTTCTGTTTGGAAAGGGGCCGGGGCCGGGCGAACCGAGCCATGAGTGGGCCTATAAGAATGCCGAACCCGGTGTGGAAAAAGCCAAGAAGGCGATCAAGTGTGACATGTGTTCCGGGATAGAGGGTGGCCCTGCATGTGTCCGCGCCTGCCCAACCGGGGCGGCGATACGTGTTGCGCCAGAGGCCTTCCTGACGGTGGCCAAGCTTGATCGGGGGGAAGGCTAGGGTGGCGACACGGGGGGTGACACAACTGGGCGTCGATGGCGGTTCGAAGCACGAAGGCTTCCTGCGCTATGGCGGTTATAAATGGCTGAAGATCGGCCTCGCGATCTCGCTGGTGGCGATCCTGATCTACGCGTTTCACGATGCGCGGCCGCGGCCGAACGGCGGTTCCTGGTATGGCTATACGCTGGGAACGATCGGCGCCGGGCTGATCCTGTGGCTGACGATGCTCGGCGTACGCAAGCGCGCCATGACGCGCGGCCGCTGGTCGCTCAAGGCGTGGACATCCGCCCATGTCTATCTTGGGCTGTCGCTCGTCATAATCGGCACGTTGCACACTGGTTTCCAGTTCGGCTGGAATGTGCATACGCTGGCCTATGTCCTGATGATGATCGTCATTATTTCAGGTATTTACGGCATTGGTGTTTATTCGGCGCTGCCCCGCGTCCTGAGCAACAATCGCGGCGAAACCACGCAGATGCAGATGCTCGACAGCCTGCGCCAGCTGGATCGCCAGTTGCATGATGCTGCCCAACCGTTAGATCATCGCTATGCCGAAATTGTGCAGATGTCGCTTAACGATGATCCGTTCGGCGGCGGATTGATCGCGCGGCTGACGGGGCGTTATCCGAAATGCGGCACCCGCGCCGCCCAAGCGGCAATCCGCGCGGAAACGGGTGATCGGCCGGCGATCGGCGATGATGCCATCGAACGGATCGATGTGCTGCTGGAACGCAAGGAGGCCGCACTGGCGCGGGTGCGGCAGCATCTGCGGTTGAAGGGGCTGCTGGAAATCTGGCTTTACATCCATGTTCCGTTGACCTTCGCGCTTATTGCCGCGCTGTTCGCCCATATTTTCTCCGTGTTCTTCTACTGGTGAGGGCGCACGTATGAGCTTCATCGTTCGCCAGATTTCTCGGACCGCCGATGGCCGGCAAATTGTGCGCCCCCGTACTTTCGTTCAGCCTCAGCTTGTCATCGGTCGCGAGGCTGATTGCGACATCCACCTGCCGGACCTTGCGGTCACCCTGCGCCATGCTGTGATCCAGACGGTTACGCCGGGGCGGATCGAGATCGCAACGACTGCCGGGCCGCCGATCGACGTCAACGGGCGATCAACCCAGCGCGAGACCATCGATGTCGCGCGTGGTGCCAATGTCCGCATCGGCAGCCATATGCTGACGATTTCTGCGGGCGAAGGGGAGGAGCGCGGGCAGACGATCATTGCCGTTGAACGCGTTGGCGCGCTGTCCGAAGCGTCGGAAGCGAAGGATGAACAGCGTTCTTTTTCGCTGGCCGGCGTAGCGCCAGGGCGACGGCCGATGGCCTGGGCGTTGGCGGCCATCGTGTTGCTGGCCTTTCTGGCGTGGCCAATCTGGTCGTTTGCGACCAACCAATATGCCGACGCCGGCGAGCGCCGCCCAGTTGCTTTTCATGCCGACGAGATGTGGTCTTCCGGCAAGTTGAGCCTTGCTCATGCCAATCTCGAAAATAATTGCCAGGCCTGCCATGTGAAGCCCGGTGAAGCAGTGCGTGACGAAAGTTGCGCTGCCTGCCATTCCACCTTGCATGATCATGCCGATCCGCGGCGATTGATGGCGGCCCGGCCGGAAAAGGGCGCGGGCGACAAACTCCAATTGGCTGCCGCCGGGCTGTTCGGCATTCCCGAAGGGCGTTGCGTTGACTGCCATACGGAGCATGAAGGCGCGCAGGCGATGCCTGTCACCGAACAGCGCTTTTGCAGCGACTGCCATAATGGGATGGACAAGCGCCTGACGGATACGGCCGTTCTGAATGCATCCGACTTCGAAAAGGATCACCCGCAGTTCCGTCCGGCGGTGATGACGAGCGCGGGTAATCGCCCGATCGTGCAGCGGCTGTCACTTGATGCCCGGCCGATCGAAGATAGTGGTCTGAAATTTCCGCACCAGTTGCATCTCTCGACCAGCAACGGCGTCGCCAGAATGGCGCAGACGATGAAGGTGGAAAATGGTTTCGGCGACAGCCTTGTCTGCGCCGATTGCCATGTTTCTGATCCGTCGGGCGCGCGTTTCGTTAAGGTGTCGATGGAACGAAACTGCCAGATGTGCCACAGTTTGTCGTTCGATCGTGTGGGCGATACGATCCGCACATTGCGTCACGGTGATCCCAAGCAGGTGGTGGCCGACCTAAAGGCCTTCTACCGTTCGACTGGGCCGGCGATGCCGATCAATCTTGGCGGCCAGGCGCGGAGGCGCCCGGGCGATGCGATGATGATGCGCACCAGTGCTGCTTTTAACCATGCAGCGGCCAACCGGCCAGGCGAAGCGAATGCCGCGATTCGTGCGGTCTTCAGCCAGGGTGGGGCATGTTTTGACTGTCACGCCGTCACCGGTCCGACTTCGCCCGGGGCGACTGATTGGGGGATCGTGCCGGTGCGGCTGCCCGATCGCTACATGCAAAAGGGCTGGTTCGACCATAAGAGCCACGAGACGGAAAGCTGCGAGAGCTGCCATTCCGCCAAGACATCAACCAGTTCGGGTGATGTGCTGCTGCCCAAAATTGCCACATGTCGCGAATGTCATGGCGGTGAACGGACAGCCAAATCGGTGCCCTCATCCTGCGCGATGTGCCATGATTATCACATGGACGGGCTTGCGCCGTTGATGGTGCGTACAATGCGCGACAAGGGCAAGCGTGCCGCGCAATATGGGCCTCGTCCCTTGCCTGTTGTCGGCGGCAACTGAATCTCAAGAGATTTGTTGTAGCCCTGTGTCGTGGATCACAGCGTGATACGCCTGATCACTGTCACATGTCGGTGGCTCAGGCTTGGCGTCGTGGAGCAGTGGGCGACAATTTGCCGTCGGGCGCAACAGGGAAGAAGGTGGCCCCAGGCCTATGCTGATCGCCCAGATTACGGATACGCATCTCGGCTTTGATCCGGATAATCCGGCCGAGTTCAACCGGAAGCGCCTGGACAAGGTGCTGCACCAGTTGAGTGAACTCGACCGCAAGCCGGATATGCTGTTGGTGACCGGCGATCTCGTCGATCGCGGAGACGAGGATTCATATCGTCGCCTTCGTAGCGCGCTGGCCGCGTGCACTTTCCCCGTGTGGCTGTGCGTTGGCAACCATGATGTGCGCAGCAATCTGACGGCGGTTTTTCCCAAAATTCCGATCGATGGCGGTTTCGTCCAGTATGTGGTCGATACTGCGCCGTTGCGTTTCATCATACTCGATACGCTGGAGGAGGGCCGGCACGGCGGTGCTTTTTGCGAGCGTCGCGCAGCATGGCTGGCAGACCGTGTGGCCGAAGCGCCGGATCGGCCGACGGTGATTGTCCTGCATCATCCTCCGATAGAGACGGGAATCGAATGGATGACGACTGGACTGGACGAGCCATGGGTCGATCGGCTCGATCAGGCGTTGGCCGGACATCGCAATATCGTCGGCTTGATGTGTGGCCATATCCACCGTGCAATCGCCACCGGGTGGCGCGGGCGGCCATTGACGGTTTGCCCATCGACCGCGCCTCAGGTGGCCCTGACACTGGCGCCGATGGATCCGGTCAACCCCGATGGTCGGCCGATGATTGTGGCCGATCCTCCGGCCTTCGCGTTGCATTACTGGAACGGCGAAGGACTCGTCACCCATTTCGACAATGCCGATGAGCATGTCGCGTTGGCCCGTTTCGACACGTCCATGCAGCCGCTTGTGGCTTGCCTTGCGGATGAGCGACCGTTGCCGTCGATGGTGTCGAGCCGATCCAGGGTTCGTCTCGTAGCCCAATAGCCCTGTCGTCCATGGCAATGCACCGGATCTGCCGACCTGGCGATCCTGCGCACGCTGGCGACGATGGGAAGGGGAGATCCGGAACGGGCGAGTCCGTTGGCCTGTTCCGTCATCAACTTGTCAAAGCCGTGCGACCTCCGATGGAGGCGGGTGCAAGCGAACTCAACGATCGATCATTCGGATCGCACTTGCCGGTTACAGAATCGGATCAGTCGGCCTAGGGTGGTGCCATGCCTCACGCCGGTTTTGTCCCACTTCGCATTTTTTCGTCCTTCACCATGCTGGAAGGTGCAATCGAGCCGAAATCGATTGCCAAGCAATGCCGCAAACTGGCCTTCCCCGCCGCGGCCATCACCGATCGCAATGGCCTATACGGCGCAATGGCTTTTTCGGATGGCGCCAAGAAGGATGGGGTTCAGCCGATTATCGGCGCCATGTTGGGCGTGCAGCGGCCGGGAACGCCGGAAGGCAAGCCGATCATCCTCGATTGGCTGGCGCTTTATGCGCAGGATGAGGCTGGCTATGATAATCTGTGCGCGCTTGTGTCGGCCGCCCATCTCGATCGGCCGGGCCACGAGGAAGCGCATGTGCCGCTTGAGCGACTGGAGGGCTTCAGCGATGGCTTGATCGCGCTCACGGCGAGCGGCGAGGGGGCCGTTACCCGGTTGCTGGCCGATGAGCAGGCGGATGCGGCCCGGGCCTATCTCGATCGGCTGGAACGGTTGTTCCCCGGGCGCCTTTATATTGAGGTCGCGCGTCGCGGCGACACTGTCGAGGAGGCAGCCGAGGACGCGCTGATCGAACTGGCCTATGCCCGAAATCTGCCTCTGGTGGCGACGAATCCGGCCTGTTTTGCCGAACCGGATTTTCATGCCGCGCACGATACGATGCTGTGCATTGCCAGTTCGTCCTACGTCGATAGCGGCGATCGCAAGCGATCATCCCCCGAGGCGTGGATCAAACCGGCTGATGAGATGATGCGCCTGTTCGAGGATCTGCCGGAGGCGATAGCCAACACTCTGGTGGTGGCGCAGCGTTGCGGCGTCGCCGCACCCTATCGCAAACCGATCCTGCCCAGCCTTGCGGGGGATCGTGATGGTGAAACGGAAATGCTGCGTGCGGATGCGCGCAAAGGCCTGATCGCGCGGCTCCAAAAATATGAACCCGCTGCCAGCGTCGATGAACTGGAGGCGAAATATCCGGCGTATTTCGAACGTCTCACCTTCGAAACCGACATCATCGTCCGTATGGGTTTCCCCGGCTATTTTCTGATCGTGGCCGATTTCATCAAATGGGCGAAAGATCACGATATTCCCGTGGGGCCGGGGCGCGGATCGGGGGCAGGTTCCGTCGTTGCATGGGCGCTGACCATCACCGATCTCGATCCGTTGCGGCTTGGCTTGCTGTTCGAACGCTTCCTCAACCCGGAACGCGTGTCGATGCCCGATTTCGACATCGATTTCTGCGAAACCCGGCGCGGCGAGGTGATCAGCTACGTCCAGAACAAATATGGCCGGGATCATGTGGCCCAGATCATCACGTTCGGGCGGTTGAAAGCTCGCGCCGTGCTGAAGGACACTGGTCGTGTTCTCCAGATGAGTTATGGACAGGTTGATCGTTTAGCCAAATTGGTTCCAAATCACCCGACCGACCCCTGGACGCTGGACCGCGCGCTGAATGGCGTATCGGAACTGGCCGCTGAATATAAAGCGGACGAACAGGTTACCCGCCTGTTCGATCTGGCGATGAAGCTGGAAGGCTTGCCACGTCACAGTTCGACCCACGCGGCAGGGGTGGTCATCGGCGATCGCCCGCTCGACCAGCTGGTGCCGCTTTACCGCGATCCGCGATCCGACATCCCCGTCACCCAGTTCGACATGAAATTTGTCGAAGGGGCGGGGTTGGTGAAGTTTGACTTCCTTGGCCTGAAGACGCTGTCGGTTTTGCAAAAGGCCGTGCAGTTTCTGGCCAAGCGCGGTGTGAAGGTCGATCTTGATCAATTGGCGTGGGATGATCCGGAGGTCTATAACCTCCTCCAAAGTGGCAACACGGTTGGCGTGTTTCAGCTGGAATCCGAAGGGATGCGCCGCACGCTTTCGGCCGTGCGGCCAACCTGCTTCGAAGATATCATCGCGCTCGTCTCGCTTTATCGGCCAGGCCCGATGGATAATATCCCGCTGTTTGGCGACCGCAAAAATGGCCGTGCGCCGATTGAATATCCGCACCCGTTGCTGGAAAGTATCCTGAGTGAGACCTATGGGATCTTCGTCTATCAGGAACAGGTGATGCAGGCCGCGCAGATACTGGCCGGCTATTCGCTGGGCGAAGCCGATCTGTTGCGCCGTGCGATGGGCAAGAAGATCCAGGCGGAAATGGACGCCCAGCGTCTGCGTTTCGTGGAAGGGTGCGCCGCGCATGCGATCACGCCGGAAAAAGCCAATGAACTGTTCGATTTGATCGATAAGTTCGCCGGCTATGGCTTCAACAAAAGTCACGCTGCGGCTTACGCGCTTGTCGCCTATCACACCGCCTGGATGAAGGCCCACCACAAGCCCGAATTCTATGCTGCGTCGATGTGCTACGATATGGCGTTGACCGATAAGCTGTCGATCTTCGTCGATGATATGCGCCGCATGGGCGTGCCGTGTCTGCCACCCGATATCAATGCCAGCGAAGCCGAATATTCCGTCGAAGATGGCGCTGTGCGTTATGCGCTGGGCGCGCTGAAGGGGGTCGGCGAGAAAGCGATGGAGCAACTGGTTGCCGAACGCACGCGCGCCGGCCGCTTCAAGTCGCTCGATGATTTCGCGGACCGCGTGGATCCTAAACTGTTGAATCGCCGGCAGCTTGAAAGCCTGGCGGCGGCTGGCGCTTTCGATGCGATTGCAAGCGAGCGCGCCGGAGTTCATGCGGCGGCGGAGACCATTCTGGCGCACGCATCCACTGTCGCTGCCGCTCGCGATAGCGGGCAGGGTGGCCTGTTCGGTGACGCCAGCGTGGGGGCGGCGCCGATCCGCCTGTCGGACAAGGCGGTTTGGACGATTGCCGAGCGGATGGCGGCGGAGAAGGAGGCGTTCGGCTTCTATTTTTCGGCGCACCCGGTGGATCGGTTCCGGCATCTGGCGGCAGCCAACCGGGCGAAGTCCTATGCCGAACTGCTGGTCATGCCGGTGGCGGAACCGCAGCGTTCGTCGGAAGGGCGGCGGATGCCGACGCCGACGGTGACGGTGGCGGCGCTGATCGAGGACGCGCGCTGGCGCACGTCGGCGCGCGGCAACCGTTACATGATGGCGACCTGTTCGGACGCATCGGGGCAGTTCATCGCGACCTGTTTTGAAGAGCAGGCGTCGGAAGAGATCGAGAAGGCTGCGCGTTCCGGTGAATGCGCATTGCTGACCGTCGAGCTTGATCGGCGGCCGGGCGAAGACACGCCACGCATCACGATCCGTTCGCTGGTCCCGTTCGAAGGGCTGGCCGGCAAGACGCGGCTTTGCCTTGATATCGAAACCGCCGAGCCGATGGTGCTGAAGGCGCTGGCGGACCTGGTTTTGCAGGAGCGTGGCGGGCGCGGGGAATTGCGGCTGCGGGCGCGGACACCGGAGGGCGGTGTCGCCCACGTCCTGCTGGGCCGCGACTTCATGCTGGACGCCGAACTGGTGGCCCGGATCGAGCGCGTGCCGGGGATCGAACGCGTGGAGCTGGGCGCGGTCGAACTGCCGAAGCTATCGATGGCGTCCTGACCCAGACAAGAACGGCATCCCTGCTGGTGTGCGGGGATGCCGTTCGATGCCGGATTACATGTTCGGATAGTTCGGGCCGCCGCCGCCTTCGGGCACCACCCAGTTGATGTTCTGGGTGGGATCCTTGATGTCGCAGGTCTTGCAGTGGACGCAGTTCTGCGCGTTGATCTGCAAGCGCGGATCGCCCGTGTCCTGGCCGACGATTTCGTAAACGCCGGCCGGGCAGTAGCGCTGTTCGGGGGCGTCGTAGAGTGCCAAGTTGACACTGATCGGCACCGATGCGTCTTTCAACGTCAGGTGGATCGGCTGGTCTTCTTCGTGGTTGGTGTTGGAAAGGAACACCGACGAAAGACGATCGAAGCTGATCACCCCATCTGGCTTGGGATAGTTGATCTTGGGCGCCAGATCGGCGCGCCACAAATCTTCATTGTCGCGATGCGTCTTGAACGTCCAGGGCAGCTTTACGCCCAACTGGTGGAGCCACATATCGGTGCCGGCATAGAGCGTGCCCATGACCGGGCCGAAGCGCGCGATCGCCGGTTCCGCGTTGCGGACCATCTTGAGTTCTTTCGCGATCCAGCTGTCGTTGAGGGCGGCCGGATAGCTGGTCAGTTCCTTCGCGCCACGGCCCGACAGAATCTCGTCGAACGCGGCTTCGGCGGCGAGCATGCCCGATTTCATCGCCGTGTGGCTGCCCTTGATGCGCGGCACGTTGACGAAACCCGCCGAGCATCCGATCAGCGCGCCGCCCGGGAAGGTGAGCTTGGGGATCGCCTGCCAGCCGCCTTCGTTGATCGCGCGCGCGCCATAGGACACGCGCCGCCCGCCTTCGATTTCGGCGCGGATCGCCGGATGCTGCTTCCACCGCTGAAATTCTTCGAACGGCGAGAGATGCGGGTTCTTGTAGCCGAGGCCGACGACGAAGCCCAAGGCGACCTGATTGTTCTCCTGATGATAGAGGAAACCACCGCCGACTTCATCGGTGAGCGGCCAGCCCTGCGTGTGGATGACGCGACCGGGGACATGCTTGTCCGCTGGAATGTCCCACAATTCCTTGATGCCGATCGCATAGGTCTGCGGCTGGCTGTCGGCTTCCAGATCGAAGATCCGCTTCAGTTCCTTGGATAGGTGCCCGCGCACGCCTTCGGCAAAGAAGGTATATTGTGCGTGGAGTTCCATCCCCGGCTGATAATCGCCCTTATGTTCTCCATCGCGGGCGACGCCCATATCGCCGGTGGCCACGCCCTTCACCGAGCCATCTTCGTGGAACAGCACTTCGGCGGCGGCGAAACCGGGGAAGATTTCGACACCCAGCGCTTCGGCCTGTCCGGCCAGCCAGCGGCACAGATTGCCGAGGCTGACGGTGTAGGTGCCCTTGTTGTTCATGAACGGCGGCATCAGCAGATGCGGCATCGAGAATTGTTTCTTCTCGGTCAGGATCCAGTGGTGATTCTGCACCACCGGCACCGTCAGCGGGCTATCCAGATCGCGCCAGTCGGGGATCAGTTCATCGAGCGCGATCGGATCGACCACGGCACCCGACAGGATGTGCGCGCCGACTTCCGAACCCTTTTCGAGAACGCACACGCCCAATTCGCGACCCGCTTTGTCCGCAAGCTGCTTCAGCCGGATAGCCGCGGCCAGGCCCGCCGGGCCGGCGCCGACGATCACGACATCATAGGTCATGGATTCGCGGGTCGTCATTTCCTCAGTCCTTCCTTTCGCCCCCGTTCCGTCCGGTTGTCGCACCGGTCGAACGGACTGCCCAGAAAGCCGATGGCCTTGGATTGACCCAGCCGTCAACTATGCACTCTATGGAAATTATGTGGGGACAGGTTTCATTTGAGTCGTGAAGGCGCTTTCATGAGCACCGATGTGCTGAGCACGGTGGACTGGTGGCGCGAGGCTGGCGTCGATTGTCTGGTCGACGAATCACCCCGCGACTGGCTGGCTGCGCCCAAGCCGCGCGGCGTGGCATTATCCCCCGTGCCGCCGCGCCAGCCGACCGCTGAACCGGCCGTGGCGATGCCGCCCGATACCCTGGAATCGATCGTCGCGCTTTATGCCGGCGACCCCGTTTTCGGCCGGGCCGATGGCCGGTTGTTGCCCGCAGGAAACCCGGCTTCCGGGCTGATGGTGCTGACGGACCAGCCCGAACCCGACGACGCCGAAGGCGGGCAGATCATCGGCGGCGAGGCCGGACGCCTGCTAGACCGGATGCTGGGCGCGATCGGCCGGGATCGGGCATCAATCTATCTGGCGGCGATGACGCCGGTGCGCGCACCCGGCGGCCGGGCCGATGCGAAATCGGTGGCGCGATGGACCGACATCGCCCGTCGCCATGTCGCGGTGGCACAGCCCCGCGTGCTGCTGCTTTTCGGCGATGCGGCGAGCCGTGCGTTTATCGGGACGAGCATGGCGGAAGCGCGCGGCCGCTTGCACAGCCTTAACCATGACGGCGGCACAGTCGCCATGATTGCAACCTTCCACCCGCGTTTCCTGTTGCAGCAGCCGGCCCGCAAGGCCGATGCGTGGCGGGATTTGCGCCTGCTGCTTGGGGAGTTGAACCAATGACCCCGGTTCGTTTGATATTGAGCGCGCTGGCGCTTGGCGTGGCGGCGCCTGCACTGGCTGCCGTCGAAGCGATGCCGTCACCGGTGATCGCGCTCAAGCCGCCGGTGGGCATGGGCAAGGTGCCCGATCAGCTCGATATGCAGCAGCGGGCCAATTATCGGGCGGTTTTCGCCGCGATCCGCGCGGGCGCGTGGGACGATGCGGCGGCACGGCTGGATGCGATGCCCGGCGGATTGCTGACGCCCTATGCGCGTGCGGAACTGGCCATTGCCAAGGGTTCGCCCAAGATGGACAGCGATGTCCTGATCGCCCTGATCGAGGCCAATCGCGAATTGCCGCAGGCCGCGCAGATTGCGCGGCTGTTGCAGGGGCGCGGCGTGACCGCGCTGCCCGCGCTGCCGGTGGAACAGGGGATGAGCCGCCTGCCGGGCGCATCGCGCCGCGCGACGGCCCGTTCGCTGCGCAGCGATGCGGTGGCGGCGGCGCTGAACGCGCGCATTGCGCCACTGGTGAAGGATGATCGCCCGGCGGAAGCGGAAATTCTGCTGCAGGATAAAGCAGCCGAACTTTCCCCCGACGCGCTGACGGAATTGCAGCAGCGGGTTGCCTGGTCCTATTTTCTTGTCGGCGACGACGCTGCCGCGCGGCGCGTGGCCGCATCCGCGCGGGTTGGGCAGGGCGACTGGGCCGTGCAGGCCGATTGGGTGGCCGGGCTTGCGGCGTGGCGCCAGCAGGATTGTGCCGCGGCGGCGAATGCCTTTTCTGCAGTGGCCGCGCGTTCGCGCGATACGGAAATGACGGCGGCGGGGTTGTTCTGGGCCGCGCGCGCCGAAATGGCATGCGGGACGCCCGAAAAGGTGCAGGCACGATTACGCACCGCAGCGCGGATGACGGAAACATTTTACGGGCTGCTGGCCGATGCGGCGCTGGGCCGCGTGCCGCCGGCGCGTGAGATGGGGCCGGCCTTCATTCAGGCGGACTGGACGACCATTTCCAAGCGCAGCAACGCCCGCATCGCCGCAGCCCTCGCCGAAATCGGCGAAAGCGGCATGGCGGATACGGTGTTGCGCCATCAGGCGCGGATCGGCGATTGCCTGGACCATGAAGCGCTGATGCACTTGGCGGCCAAGCTCGGTCTGCCGGGCACGCAGATATGGCTGTCGCAAAATGGCCCGGCAGGGGCGCAGATTTCGGCGTCGAGCCGTTACCCCGCCCCTGAATGGACGCCGCAGGGCGGCTGGCGCGTCGATAAATCGCTGATCTTCGCGCACGCCTTGCAGGAATCGCAGTTTCGCGCCGACGCGGTAAGCCCGGCCGGCGCGCGCGGGCTGATGCAGGTGATGCCGGGTACGGCGCAGCTGATCGCACGGCGCAAGGGCGAAGCGGTGGGCAGTCTTTCCGATCCGCGCACCAACATCGAATATGGCCAGTTCTACCTCGAAGAATTGCGCGACGCATCGGGCACGGGCGGGCTGCTGCCCAAGGTGATCGCGGCCTATAATGCCGGCCCCGGATCGGTGGTGAAGTGGAACGAACGTCGCCGCGACAATGGCGATCCTTTGCTGTTCATCGAATCGATCCCGTTCCGCGAGACGCGCGGCTATGTCGCGATCGTGCTGCGCAATTACTGGATGTACCAGCGGCAGGCGGGCGAGCAATCGGCCAGCCTGAAGGCGATGGCGCAGGGCATGTGGCCGCGTTTTCCGGGAATGCCCGGGCGCACCGCGATCCGGCTCGATCCCGTCAGCGGGGTGGCGAGTGCCGATTGACGAAAGCCGGGAATTTCTGCCGGTCCGCATTGCCGTGCTTACCGTTTCCGACACGCGCGATCTTGCCGACGATCGTTCGGGCGATACGCTGGTCGCGCGGCTGGACGCGGCCGGGCATGTGCTGGCCGACCGCGCGATCGTGCGCGACGATGTCGATCTGATCGTCGCCCGGCTGCACGGCTGGATCGAGGATGCGGACGTGGATTGCGTGATCACCACGGGGGGCACGGGGGTGACCGGCCGGGATGTGACGCCAGAGGCGCTGGCCCGCGTGTGGGACAAGGAAATTCCCGGGTTCGGCGAACTGTTTCGCTGGCTGAGCTACCAGACGATCGGGACATCGACGATCCAGTCGCGCGCGTGCGCCGGCGTTGCGCGTGGCACCTATTTGTTCGCGCTGCCCGGATCGACCGGGGCCGTGAAGGATGCGTGGGACGGGATTCTGTCCAGCCAGCTCGACAGCCGCCACCGGCCGTGCAACTTCGTCGAACTGATGCCGCGCCTGATGGAACGGTAACAGCCGCCCCGACTGGACAGGCCGCGCATGGCTTCCGCTAGGGAGCCGCCCCATCACATCTTCGCGCGATCGTCTCTTTTGGGTTTCCGGCGGCCGCTTTTTCCTGACGAGCCCATGGCAGGAGCGATTCGATGGCGTGGGTTATCCTGGGTATCGCGGTGTTCACTGAAATCTGCTGGGCGCTGAGCCTGAAATGGGCCGCCGTGCAGGCGACCTGGCAGGCATCGGCGGTGCCGATCGTGCTGAGTTTCGTGAACATGGGGCTGCTGGCGCTGGCCATGCGCGGCATTTCGGCGGGCACGGCCTATGCCGTGTGGACCGGGCTGGGCGCTGTCGGGGTGATTATCGGCGGGACGATCATTTTCGGGGAACGGATCAGCCTCGTCCAATCGGGCTTCATGGCGCTGATCGTCGTCGGGGTGGTCGGGACCAAACTGTTCGCGCAGGCATGATCCCGCTTGTTCAGTCGGCCGATCCGGCGATCGGGCCGGGCTGGCCATCCATGCTGAGGAAGTTGACGAGCGCGATCTTGCCGTCGCGTATTTCGGCATAACCCATCACCATGCCGTGGCTTGTCTTGCCGCCTTTGCTCGATTCTTCAAGATGATAGGTAAAGACCTTGCTGCCATCGGGGGATGAAAAGGCCTCGACGAACGGCACCTTGATTTCGACGGTATCGACGCTCGCCTGGATCATGCGGAAGCGCGCGGCCATGTCGGTCAGCCCCTTGGCGCGATCGGTGCCGTTGATCCGCATCACGGCATCGGGGGTGAAATAGCGCCCGAACGCCTCGGGGGTGAAGCCGTTGGGATCCTTGAACGCGGCATTCCACCAGACGAACATCCGGCTCAACGGATCATGGGCGGCAGGCGCGGAAAAGGTGGACGCGGGGGCCGCGATCGATGGGGTTGCGGTGATCGAGAATAGGGCCAACGCCGCCAGAATCCGCTTCATCATTCATCCCTTAACAGGCCCGTTCGATGATCGGGACTGTCACCGATCACCCGGCCGGCCGCAAGGATCGCGTCGTTGCGTCTGGGGCAATGATCAGATCGAACGCATCCGAACCAGCCCGCTGGCGAGGAAGGGATCGAGGATGGTGGAGATGCGATGGCTGCGTGGGGACGCGATGGCGATGTTCCAGGCGCTGTTGGCAAGGACATCGGCAAGCTGGATGCCGGCGGTGCGCTTGCTATCGCGCAGGGCCGCCCATGACGCGGGATCATGGCCGTCGATCAGCTTTTCCACCTTGTCGCGAATGTGCGCCAGCGTGGCGGCATCATAGCGGCCATCGTCGACCAGCGCGGTGACGGGGCCGGGGGCATCGGGCAGGTGCGCACCGATCGCGTCGGCGAGGAGTGCGGTGTAGGTGGCAAGATCAAGCTCGCCGGCGTCGTCCCCCGGATGGCGGACCGGGCGCGCGACGCTGATGATCGCGCGCCCGCCAAAGCGTTCGAGCAGTTCGAAGATGAGCGCGCGTTCGACCATGTCGATGCGGCTGCCCTTCAATTCGCCGCCAAGGCCGGTGACGGCGCGGAAGCGGGCGAGGAGGCTTTCGGCCCCCTCGTCGGTGATGGCGACGGCGGCAAGCGTCATCGCACCCGTCGCCGGTGCCCCGCTTTCATCGCAGAAGATCGGCACGCGGTTGTGGCCCGAACCCTGGCGTCAGGCCCCTTGCGGCGCCGGATCGCCCCAGCCGCTGCCGGGCCGCTTGCTTTTCGGGATCGACGAGCCGCCGGCGCCGATCTGGACGGGGCGATGCGAACCGCCTTCGTCGCGGCCGATGCCTTCGCCCTTGATCACGCGCTTCGATTCTTCGCCGTTGAGCGTTTCATATTCGAGCAGCGCCTGCGCCAGACGGTGCAGCTCATCGAGATTTTCGGTGAGCACCTGACGCGCGGTGGTTTCACCTTCCTCGACGAACCGGCGGACTTCCTGATCGATCAGGCGCGCGGTTTCTTCGGACACCGTTTGCGACCGGGCGACCGAATGACCGAGGAAGATTTCGTCCTGATTGTCGCGATAACGCAGCCAGCCGAGGCGTTCGGACATGCCATATTCCATGACCATCGAACGGGCCATGTCGGTGGCCTGCTGGATGTCGTTGGAGGCGCCGGTGTTGAGCGCATCCTTGCCATAGATGAGCTGTTCGGCGATGCGGCCGCCGAAGCAGAGCGCGAGCCGCGCCTTCATCTGCTTCATCGACATCGAATAGCGATCGCGTTCGGGCAGGTTCCACGTCACGCCCAGCGCACGTCCGCGCGGGATGATCGTGACCTTGTGCAGCGGATCGCAGCCATCGACATGGAGCGAGACGAGGGCGTGGCCGGCTTCGTGATAGGCGGTTGCCTTCTTCTCGTCCTCGGTCATCACCATGGACTTGCGCTCGGCGCCCATCATGACCTTGTCCTTGGCTTCTTCGAACTCCTTCATCGCAACCAAACGCTTGCCCTTGCGCGCGGCAAGGAGGGCGGCTTCGTTGACGAGGTTGGCAAGATCGGCGCCCGAGAAACCCGGCGTGCCGCGCGCGATGGTGCGCGCATCGACATCGGGCGCCAGCGGCGTCTTTTTCATATGGACTTCGAGGATCTTCTGACGGCCTTCGATATCCGGGCGCGGGACGACGACCTGGCGATCGAAACGACCCGGGCGGAGAAGCGCGGGATCGAGCACGTCGGGGCGGTTGGTGGCCGCGACGATGATGATGCCTTCGTTGGATTCGAACCCGTCCATTTCGACGAGAAGCTGGTTCAGCGTCTGTTCGCGTTCGTCATTGCCGTTGCCGAGGCCGGCGCCGCGATGGCGGCCGACGGCATCGATTTCGTCGATGAAGACGATGCAGGGCGCGTTCTTCTTGGCCTGTTCGAACATGTCGCGGACACGGCTTGCGCCGACGCCAACGAACATTTCGACGAAATCCGAACCCGAAATGGTGAAGAAGGGGACGTTGGCTTCCCCCGCGATCGCGCGGGCGAGCAGCGTCTTGCCGGTGCCGGGCGAACCGACGAGCAAGGCACCCTTCGGAATCTTGCCGCCAAGGCGCGCGAACTTGGTGGGATCTTTCAGGAAATCGACGATCTCCTGCAGTTCCTCACGCGCTTCATCGATGCCGGCGACATCGTCAAAGGTGACGCGGCCATGCTTTTCGGTGAGCATCTTGGCGCGGCTTTTGCCGAAGCCCATCGCGCCCGAACCCGCATTCTTCTGCATCTGGCGCATCACGAAGAAGGCGATGCCGAGGATCAGCAGGAAAGGCAGCGACTGATAGAGCAGGATCATGAGGAAGCTGGCCTGTTCCTCCGCCTTGGCGCTATATTCGACGCCAGACGACGACAGGCGATCGACCAGGCCCGGATCCTTGTTGACGATGTTCGTCGAAAAGGCCTGATCGTTGCTGAGCTTGCCGGTTACCCGATCGCCATCAATCACCACCGATTTGACCGATCCGTCCTTCAGACGGGCGTTAAATTCGGAATAACTGATGTTACTGCCCGCAGCCTGCCGCGACGGGCTGTCGAACAGCGACACGAACGCCACCAGCGCGAGCAGAATCCCGACCCAGATGAGGAGGCTCTTCATCCAGGGGTTCGGGCCCTGCGGTTCCTTGTCGTCGCTCATGCTACTCCAGCCTTTCGTAGCCTCCAAAATAGGCGCTCATGGGTTAATGGCAATGCAACGTGGCGGGCTGGAAACCCTTTTTCACCCAAATCGGCGGGGAGGGGCCGGAGAAAAGGTCCATAACACGCCGGGGCGAGCGATAATCGCGCCGATCGATGCCGATTGGCCGGAACCAAGCCGCGCGATCAACGGTGCGATTCGATCGGGGCGGCCCTGATAATCAAGCGTGGCGAGCGCGCGGCGGACGAGGCGATGGACCAGTTCGGCGGGCAGGCCGGCGGGGTCCAGCCGGACGACGCCTTCGTCGATCGAGGCGCGTTCGTCCCACAGCCGGCCGGTGATCCATTCGAGCGCTTCGGCGGCATCGGCGAGCCGCGCGGCGGCAGTGGCGAGGCCGGGAACATCGAGTTCCGGCGCATCGGCAAGACATGCCCGCATCCGACTGCGATCATAGCGGAAATCGCGATTGGAAGGATCGTCGATCGCGGTGATGCCGGCTTCGTCGACGATCGCCGCCAGTTCCGCCCGCCGCCAGCCGAGCAGCGGACGGATGATGGCGCCGTTGCGCGCGCGAATGCCGGCGAGGCCGCCGACGCCGGCCCCGCGAACTGCCCGCATCAGCAAGGTTTCGGCCTGATCGTCGGCATGATGGGCGGTGGCGATGAAATCGCAGCCGTTGTGGATGCGCCAGTCTTCCAGTGCGCCATAGCGGGCTGCACGGGCGGCGGCTTGCAGGCCATCGCCGACGATGGCGACGTCTACCGCGAGGGTGGCATGCGGGATGCCGCGCGCGGCGCAGATTTCAGCGACGAAGCGCGCTTCGCCGGCGGATTCGGCGCGCAGGCCGTGGTCGACCGTGGCAACCGCGATCCGGCCGGGAATGGCGGCATAAGCGAGGAGGAGGAGCGCCAGGCTATCCGGCCCGCCCGATACCGCCAGCCCGATCCGCGCATCGGCATCGCCGGTAAGGGCGAGGAGATCGGCGCGGAAGCGGGCGGTGGCGTTCGGGGTGGGCATGATCAACGGTCGAGGCGGGGGTGGCGAAAAAATTGAAGGTGGATCCGCTCTACGCCTTGCATTTGGCGTCGACGCGGGCCTTTGCGACACGATCCTTCAGCGGCTGGGCCATCGCCACGCCATACACGTCGTCCAGTTCGCGATAGACTTCGCAGGCTTCGTTCGCCTTGGCGGGTTTCAACGCCATCAGCGACTGGCCGAGATATAAAGGCTGTCGGGCGCGCGTTCGCCACGGGGCAGTTTCTTGTAATTGTCGAGGAAAACCTGCGCGGCCTTGGCGGGTTGCGCGCTGTCCAGCAACGTGCGGCCGAGCAGGTTTCGGGCAAATGACGCGCGCTTGTGATCGGGATATTTGGCGATGAAGGCGCGCAACGCGGTCTCGGCCTGTGGATATTGCTTGGCCGCCCACAGATCATAACCGGCCAGATAGGCGTCTTCGCCCGCATCGCCGGTGGCAGCGCGGCCGGATGTGGCGACCGGCGCGGGCGATGGTGTGGCAACAGCAGGCGGCCGCACGACCGGCGGCGCAACAACCGGTGCCGGTGTCGCGGCGGCGCCTGGCCGGGGGGCTATGGGGTTGCCTTCCAGCGTGTTCAGGCGAAATTCGGCATCGCCTTTGAACCGGGCCATCTGTTCTTCCAGCTGGCGCAGTTTGAAGCCATTCTGTTCCATCTGGCCGGTGAGGCGCGCCAGTTCCTGTTCCAGCGAACTGACCCGCGTCGTCAAATCGGCGACAGGGTTGCTGGCGGGCACGCCGGCCGGCGTTGCGGGGGCTGTTTGCGGCGCGATTTCGGGTTCGAAATATTGCTGGTTTCCGCCGGGGAAAACCTTGCGCTGAACCGCGCGCATTTCGCGTTCGAGCTTGTCGACACGCTGGCCCATCGCGGCCGGTTGCTGCTGGGCCGCCAAAGGCGCGGCCGTCGTCGCCAGCAGCAGGGCCGCCGTGATCGCGAAACGCATGATATTACCCCTCAGGTCGGTTGATGATGCCAGTCACTGGCTTGCTGCCACATGGCGGCTGTCGCTGCGATGAAGCAAGCCCGATCCGATCGACCGCCCTATGGATTGGGCTGGACCACGGGAACCGGCGCGGCACCGGGGGCTGCCGGTGGCGCGAGGCGGGCGAGCAGCGCATCGGCCTTGAGGCTGACGTCGCGGATCGTGCGCTCGGGTGCGCCCAATGGCGGGATCACCGTGCTGCCGACCGTTACACGCAGGGCCTGTGGCCGGCCGGTCAGGATTTTCGGTTCGGTGGCGGTGGCGGGCACTTGCCAGGTTTCACCGACCAGCATGTTTTTTTCGAGCAGGCGCGTGCCGCCCGCATCGGAAACCCGCAGCCAGACGGGTTCCAGCGCGGTGAGGACGACCGGACCCGCCACCGGGGCAGAAGCAGGGGCGGCCACTGCCGGCCGGGCGACCGCCGGCGGCGGCGCTGGTGCTTCGCTGGCGGTGCTGGCCACTGCCATATCGTCGTCAGATCCGGTGAACACCCCGCTGCGCCAGATCGCATAGCCGCCCGCCAGCACCAGCGCGAGGACGACCGCGACGCTGACCAGAAACCGCGATGGGACGCGCGCGGGATCGGCCGGTTCGAACGGTGCAGGTGCCACGCGTTCGACGGTGCCGCCGCTCATTTCTTCGCGAAATTCACGGGCGAACGCCGCGGCGTCGAGGCCGAGAAACTGGGCGAAGGCGCGCACGAAACCGACACTGTAGGGAATGGCCGGCAAAGCGGTGAGGTCGTTCGCCTCGATCGCCTGCAGATGGCGTAAGGGCACACGCGTGCGGGCCGCAATATCGGCAAGCTCAAGCGATTGCGCCTTACGCGCTTCCGCGAGCCGCGCACCTACGGTGAAAGGAACCTCGACGGCGAACTCGCCGACCGTATCATTCATGCGACCTCCGGGGCGCAGCATCCCAACATCCTGAAAAAAACAAGCGCTACCCGTTGCTCTTGTCACAAAAGGAAAGGGACACGTCAAACCTTAATGGTGCCGATACGCTCGGCCTGTCTCGAAAATCAGCCGACCATGACGCCTTCGGCTTCGGCCCACGCGGTGAGGCGCGCGCGTATGTCCGGAACCCCGGCGGCGAGCCACCCGGCCATTTCGGTCCGCAGCCTGCCGGCATCCAGCGACCGGATCATCGCCTTGACCGGTCCGACGGCGGCGGGCGTGATCGACAGCCTTTCGATGCCAAGCGCGATCAGCGCCATCGCCTCCATCGTCCGGCCCCCCATTTCGCCGCAAACGCCGACATCGACCTTGGCCGCATCGGCCATGGCCGTGACCCGGGCGAGGAAGCGCAGGATGGCGGGCGACAGCCAGTCATAGCGTTCGGCCAGCTTGGGATGGGCGCGGTCTGCGGCGAACAGGAACTGCGTCAGATCGTTGGTGCCGATCGACAGGAAATCGACCTTGGGCAACAGGATATCGAGCATCTCCGCCAGCGCCGGCACTTCGAGCATCGTGCCATAACGGATCGCCACCGGCAGCGATCGGTGGCGATCGGCGATCCATTGGCGCTGGGCTTCGAACAGGGCCTGCGCGGCTTCAAATTCCCATGGTTCGGATACCATCGGGAACATGACGTGGAGCGTGCGGCCGGCCGCCGCCTCGATCAGGGCGCGGGCCTGCGCCTTCATCAGGGCATCACGATCAAGCGCCAGCCGGATGGCGCGCCAGCCCATCGCCGGATTTTCCTCCTCCAGCGCGTCCTGGTTCATGTAGGGCAATGTCTTGTCGCCGCCGATATCGACCGTGCGGAAATAGACCGGCCGGTCGCCCGCCGCATCGAGCACGTCGCGATACAGTCGCTGCTGGCGTTCGCGCTGCGGCAGTGTTGCGGAAACGAGAAATTGAAATTCGGTGCGGAACAGGCCGATGCCGTCCGCGCCGGTGACGTCGAGCGCGGCCACATCGTCGCGCAGGCCGGCATTGACCATCAATGTGATGCGGCGGCCGCACAGGGTGACCGGCGGCAAATCGCGCATCGCGGCAAATTCGGCGCGGCGCTTCTGGCCGATGACCAGCTTGGCGTCGAACGCTTCTTCCATCGGCGTGCTGGGCCGGATGACGACCGCGCCCTGCGTGCTATCGAGCAGGACGAGATCATTTTCCTGCACCATCTGGCGGATTTCGCGGACCCGGCCGAGCACCGGCACGCCCATCGCCCGCGCCACGATGGTGACGTGGGCGGTGAGCGAGCCTTCCTCGAGGATCACGCCCTTGAGGCGGCGGCGATCATATTCGAGCAGTTCGGCCGGGCCGAGATTGCGCGCCACGAGGATCGAATCCTGCCGCAGCCCGATCTGGGCCGCCGTGCCAAGCTGGCCGGAAACGATGCGCAGCAGCCGGTTCGACAAATCTTCGAGATCGTGCATCCGATCCGCCAGCAACGGATCGCTGATTTCGCGCATCCGCATCCGCGTGCGCTGCTGGACGCGTTCGATGGCGGCTTCGGCGGTCAGGCCGCTGTCGATCGCTTCGTTGATCCGGCGGCTCCAGCCTTCGTCATAAGCGAACATCTTGTACGTCTGGAGGACATCCTGATGTTCCCCCGCCGTGCCGAATTCGGCCTGGCTGGTCATCCGTTCGATCTGTTCGCGCATCTGCCGGAAGGCGGCGTAGACGCGCTGGCGTTCGACCTCGGTATCTTCGGCGACGGTATGTTCGATATGGACGCGCGGCTGGTGGAACACGACATGGCCACGGCCCATGCCTTCGACCAGCTTCAGGCCGGTCAGCCGGACCGCGCCGGCATCGCGCGATCCGTTGCCGCCGCGTACCGCTTCATCGATCAGTTCGGCGCCGGCGATCAGTTCGGCCAGCACCATTGCAACCGTCTGCAAGGCTTCGATTTCGACATCGTCGTAGCGGCGGGGATCGGTATGCTGGACCGCCAGAACCCCCACCGCCCGTTCCCGCCGGACGATCGGCACACCCGCAAAGCTATGGTAGAGTTCTTCGCCCGTTTCCGGCTTGTAGGCGAATTCGGGATGGCTGGTAGCTTCGTCGAGGTTGAGCGTCTTCACCTCGGCCGCGATGTGGCCGACCAGGCCTTCGCCGAGTGCCAGGCGCGTGACGTGAACCGCTTCCTGCTTCAGCCCGCGCGTGGCGTAGAGTTCGAGCAGGCCATCGCGCAGCAGGTAGATCGAACATACCTCGCTCGACAGCGCTTCACCGATGATATTGACGACCCGATTGAGCTTGGCTTGCGCATTGGTGCGCGCGGCCATGACATCGTGAAGCCGGGTGAGAATTTCGCGGGCGGCGGAGGTGGCGGTCATTCCTGGCATGGGCCTTTGCTAACAGAGGAAACGCCCGTCCCGCCACATAGGAATGCTTGGGGACACATAGTTGATGCCGATCAGCGCGGGATCGGCAGGGTGATGGTGGCGCGCAGGCCGCCTTCCGGCCGATTGGACAAACCCACGCTGCCAATGCCTTCTACCGCACGCGCGACGATGGCAAGCCCAAGGCCCGCCCCGCCGCTTTCGCGACTGCGCGACGCATCGAGGCGGCGGAAGGGTTCGAACACGACGGTCCTGTCCGCTTCGGCAATGCCGGGGCCATCATCGTCGACATGGAGGCGGATCGCATCGTCATCACGCGTCAAGGTGACACGGGCTTGGCCCGCATGGCGCAAGGCATTTTCGACAAGGTTGGAAACAGCGCTGCGGATCCGCAACGGCGGCAGGGTGGCGGCCAGCCGGTCCGGCCCATCATAGCTGGCATCAGCCCCGGTATCGGCGGCGTCATCGACGATCGTCATCACAATCGAGGCGAGATCGACGGGCCGGGCGGCTTCCGGCTCGGCACCACGCAAATAGCCCAGGATCGACGTCATGAACGCCTGCATCTCATCCAGATCGCGCAGAATCGCATCGCGCGTATCACCGGGTTCGAGCGCGCCCGCGCGCAGACGGAGGCGCGCAACCGGCGTCAGCAAATCGTGCGAAACGGCGGCGAGTGCCTGCGTGCGATCATCCACCAGCGCAATCAGCCGCGCCTGCATGGCATTGATCGAGCGGGCAAGCCTGCGGACTTCTTCCGGCCCTTCTTCGGGCACGGTCACGGGTTCGCCCAGCCCGGCGCGATCGGCTTCGCGGGCGATGGTGCGCAACGGTTCGGCCAGCGCGCGCAGCAGCAGCAGCGTCGCCAGCAGGACGCCGCTGGTGAACAGCAAGAGTGAGACGAGGTGGCTGCCGAGGGTGGGGACGTGCACCCGGCGGCTTTCGGTGCTGAAGGCCAGCAACGAGCCGTCCGGCAACGCGACGCCGCCCGATATTGCGCCGTTCGGCTGTTCCGACAGGTGGATCGCGCGTTCCCGCAGGGTGGGTTCGATTTCGCCCATGCGCGTGCGGATATGCTGGAGCCGGCCGGTTGGCGTGGCGGGCGGGGCAGCAATGTGGCCCGCCTGCCAGGCGATGGTGAGATTATCCGTGCTCAACCGGGCGGCCGTGGCGGCGCGTTCGGCGGGCGGCAGCGGCAGGAGCAGGCGTTCCGCGAGCAGCAGACGGCCGGCGAGGCGTTCGGCCTGGCTGGATGCGATCAGTTCGGCTTCGGCGCGCTTGTAGAGCAGTTCGCTGCCGAAAAAGGACAAGGCCGTCGTGACGAGGATAACGAGCGCGATCTGGCCGGCCAGCCCGAAGGAGATGAGGCGCGTGCTCCTCAGCACCGTTCGACATCGGCGGCAAGCATGTAACCGCGCCCGCGCACCGTGCGAATCAGCGTGTCGCCATTATCGGAATCGCCCAGCTTGCGGCGCAACCGGCTGACCAGCACGTCGATGCTGCGATCGGATGCCTGCGCCCGGCGCGCGCGCGACAGTTCGAGCAGGCGTTCGCGGCCGATGACGCGCTGGGGCTGCTGGACGAGGATGGCGAGCAGATCATGTTCGGCGCCTGACAATTCGACGGCCGTTTCATCGGGCGCGAGCAATGTGCGGCGGCGCAGATCGAGCGTCCAGCCGGCGAATCGGGCGATATCGCCGCGCGACCCACCAACCGCCGGCGCGCGGGCGCGGCGCAGCGCCGCGCGAACACGGGCCAGCAATTCGCCCCGGCCGAACGGCTTGGCGACATAATCGTCGGCACCGCGATCCAGCCCGGCGATACGATCGGATTCGCCGCCGAGCGCGCTGACCATGATGATCGGGATAGCCGGGTGCCGTTCGCGGATATCGCCCAGCAGATCGAGGCCGGACCGGCCGGGCAGCATCACATCGAGCATGACGAGATCGATCCCGCCGGCATCCAGCAGCGGCCAGGCTTCGCTTTCGTCGCGCGCGCCGATGGCTTCGACGCCTTCGCCATGGAGCGCGCGGACGATAAGCACGCGCATGCCCGGATCATCCTCGACGATCAGGACGCGCGCGGGCGCTTCGGCGGGCGTATCGGCGATGGCGGCGGGACGGGAGGCGTCGTCGGTCATGGCGGGGGAATAGCGTGCTTTCGTCGGGCCGTCATTCCCGTCTGTCATGGTGTTTTATCCTCCGGCCGTGCCGCTGGCCTGCATTGCGGCGATCGTGCCCGCATCCAGCCCGGCTTCGGCGAGAATTTCGCGGGTTTGCTGGCCGAAGACGGGCGGCGCGCCGCCGGGGCGGATCGGCGTGCGGGAGAAATTCACGCCGATTCCATACAAATCGAGCGTGCCGATGGTCGGATGGCCCGTAGTGCGCGTGATCCAGCCGTGCCGGTGCAGATCGGCATCATCAAAGATGCGGCGCGAATATTCGCCGTCGGCGATTTCGCAGGGGGCGCCGGCTGCATCGAGCGCGGCGAAGGCATCGGTGGTGGAGCGTTCGACGAAATGATCGGCGAGGCGGTTGGCGAGGATCGCATCGTTGGTGGCGCGCAGGTGGGCGGTGGCAAAGCGCGGATCGGTGGCGAGGACGGGCAGGGCGCGGGTAAGCGCCTGCCAGTGCGCCTCGGTGAGCGCCGCCACGCACAGCCAGCCATCGCTGGTGCGATAGAGGCGATACAATGCCGACAGCCCCAACTGATCGGCATCGAGCCGGGGGCGATCGAAGCGGTGGCCGGCGGGTGTGGTGAAGGTGCGGCTGTTGTTGAACAGCGACGCGTTGAGGATCGACGTGTCGACCATCTGGCCGCGCCCGGTGCGTTCGCGGTGATAGAGCGCGAGCGTGATGGCGATCGCCGCGAAATAGCCGTTGCCGAGATCGCCGCCGGTAAGCGCGCCGAAAAAGGGCCGCCCGCCATCGGACATGCCGCCATCTTCCCACACTGATCCACCAAGCGAATTACCCGCCTGATCATGCCCGATCAGCCCGGCGCGCGGGCCATCTTCAAACCCGCGCGTGTGGCAGTAGATGAGGCGCGGATTGGTGGCCTTGAGTGTGGCGTAATCCACGCCCAATCGTTCGGCGACGCCGGCGCGCATATTGTGGATCACCACGTCCGCGCCATCGATCAGGGTGCGGACGGCGGCGTAGCCGGCGGGGTCCTTCAGTTCGATCCGCGCGCTGCGCTTGGTGCGGTTCATCGCCAGCGCCATGGATGTGGGCATCCAGAAACCCTGGCGCGATCCATCGATCTTGATCACGTCTGCGCCGAGATCGCCCAGCAACTGTGCGCCCCACGGGCCGGCGACGGCCAGCCCGAGATCGACGACGCGGATGCCGTGGAGGGGGCCGCGTGGCAGATCGGCGTTGCGTGGCTGGGCGGGAGTGGGTTTCGCAACAGTCGCGCGTACCGCATCCGTGTCGGCACCGCGTGGGTGCGATGGGCCGGGCACTTCGGCCGGGCAATCGTGCAGGCGGAACAGGATGCCCGCCTGATGGGTGGGGCCGAGCTCGGGATCGTCGACCACCGTCACCGATCCATCAGCGAGCAGCAGCGGATCGATGAGCGCGTCTTCCACCTCACGGACCGGCTGGACGCAGATGTCGCATTCGGCGGCGAGTTTCGTCCATTCGGCGGCCGGGAATTTGGCATAATAAGGGGCGGCATCGGCCAGCGCGGCCAACTGGCTGTCGAGGCTGGGCATGCCGGCGGTGCGGCCGGCAGCACCGTTGCGGGCCATGACGCGGGCCTTCACCGCTTCGGGATCGGGGCGCTGCAGGGTTTCGCCTTCGGCCGCCGCAATCGCCCAGTCGGGTGGGGTGGTCCAGGTGCAGACCCAGCGATCGGCGGTCTTCACAATGCCCCAACCCTGACGGCGATCGAGCGCGGGAAGCATGTAGCCGGGGGCTTGCGGGTTTTCGGGGCGCTGCCAGCCGCAGGATTGATAGAGGATCGCGCCCTGCATCAGCGACGTGCCGACATGCTGGCCAAGGCCGGTGAGTTCGCGGGCGCGCAACGCGGCGGACACGCCGAGAACGGCGAGATAGGCGGCCGACACGCTGGGCGCGGGGCTGGCGGAAAAGATCGGGCCACGCCGGGCCGAACCGGTGCGGATCGATTCGGGGATGGGGGCGACGGTGGCGGGATCATCATCGAGGCCGAGGATGCGCAGGATCGACCCGCCATCCCAGCCGCGCGCTTCGTGCATCAGCCCGAGCCGGGCCTGCACCAGCGCGTCGATCGCCGGGCGATCGGCCGCAACGGTATCGCCATAGCCGGTGATCGACACATGGATCAGGCGTGGATTGAGCGCGGCGAGGGCATCCGCGCCGAAGCCCAGCCGTTCGGCCTCACCCGGCGCGAAATCTTCGACCAGTATGTCGGCTGCGGCAGCAAGGTGGCGGATTGTCTCAAGATCGGTGGCGTCGGCGAAATCGAGGACCGCCGATGCCTTGCCGCGATGCCAGATGCGGCCGCCGTGGAGGACATCTTCGCCCGGATCGGCATCGCGCCGTTCGATGCGGGTGACGGCCCCGCCATGATCGGACAGCAGCATCGTTGCCATCGCGCCCGCGATCCCCTGCGTGAGATCGAGGACTGTCAATCCGTGCAGAACGCCCGTCATTCGCCTCTCCCCTGTCGAAAGGCCGCAGCGGTGCGTTTTGTCGTCAGTGCCCGCCGTCGACCAGAATGTCCGTCCCGTTGACGTAATCTGATGCCGGATCGGCAAGGAAAGCAATGGCGTTTGCAATATCTTCGGGTCGGCCGAGGCGGCCCGAATGGTTGGGGACGAACTTGCGGACGGCCCAGCGTTCGATTTCGTCCCAGCCGGTGATCCCGTGCTTTTCGGCCATGCCGACGATCCAGGGCCGGTTGCCGTCGGTCAGCACGAAGCCGGGGCTGACGCTGTTGGCGGTGACGCCGGTGCCCGAAAGCGCCTGCGCGAGGCTTTTGCACAGGTTGCGGATCGCCGCCTTGGCACCCTGATAATCGGGAATGATCGGCATCGACACGTCGACCACGCCGCTGGACAGCTGGATCAGCCGGCCCCAGCGTTTCGCCTTCATCGCCGGGGTGAAGGCGTGGATCAGCCGGATCATCGATCCGACGTTGGAATCGTACGTGGCCAGCCAATCGGCCGGGCTGGTTTCGAACCAGGGCGATGTGCCGCCGCCGGCCGATTCGCCGCCGGCATTGTTGACGAGGATATCCACGTCGCCCGCCGCCGCGCGGGTGGCATCGACGATGGCGGCCGCCTCCGCATCGCCGGAAAGCCCGCCGATGACGATAAAGGCGGTGCCGCCGGCGGCCCGCACCGCCGCCGCCGTGGCATGGGTGCGGGCCTCATTGCGGCCGTGGCAGACGACGGCAGCGCCTTCGGCGGCGAGACGGAGCGCGGTTGCCGCCCCGATCCCGCCGCTGGCGCCGGTGACAAGCGCGGTCTTGCCGCTCAGCCGCCCGGCCATCGGATCAGGCGTCCTTATACTGCGCGACGATTTCGTTGACCGTGCGGCGGATATCGTTGCGACGATAGCCGAGCAGCGCGGTTTCGGCGGCGTCGGGTTCGTAGAACAGATCGTTGCCACGGCCGGCGAAGATCGCCGCATCCGGCAGCATCGGATGTTCCTGATCGATCACCGGCGGAACCGGCCGGCCGGCGGCTTCGAAGAACGCCCCGAAATACTGCTGGTAGGACAGGTTTTCGTCGCCCACCAGATAGGCCTTGCCGCCTTCGCCGCGTTCGATCGCGCCTTCCACCGCTTCGGCGAGCGACTGGGTGGAGATGAAGTTCACGCCGCCCGGCGGGGTGAATTCGGGCATGGGCGCGAACTTGCCCTGCGCATATTGGGTGTAGGCGACGAACATCGGCACGACGAGGCCGGGAACGGTGCCGACGACGAACGGCGCGTTGACGCTGACCGCCTTGAACGACGCATCGTTGAGCGCGCGAATGCCTTCGCAGCTATCCTTGCGCGATTCGACGTAGCGGTTGCCGGCGACGAGGTGGGGGGCGGCCTGCGGATAGAAGCTGCCGACATTGACGGCGACCTTGACGCCGGCATCCTTGGCGAGCTGGAAGAAACGCGGCACCGCGACCGAATTGACCTTCTTCCAATAGGTTTCATTATCTTCGCCTTCGGGGATGTGGCGCACATCCTGGCCGGCGCAGAAAACGAGCGCATCATAGCCCGCCGGGAACGACGTGGCGTTGATGTAATCGACCTTCACGAATGGCAGATCGCCCAGCGGCGTACCTGCGGCCGGCGCGTTGCGGCCGGCGATCGTGACATCATGGCCCTTGGACTTGAGGTGAAGCGCGGCGTGACCGCCGATCATGCCGGCACCGCCAGCAACGAGGATTTTCATGGGGTAAACTCCAGTGCTTTGATTAGAAAATGAGGCCGTCGGTGGGGATGACGGGGACGTTGGTCCACTTGCCTTCCGCCGTGCGGTACCAGCCGGCCGCCGCCAGCGCGCCGCCATCGATGTTGAGCGCGGTGCCCGTGATCCACGACGCGAGGGGGCTTGCCAGGAACAGGATGCCGCCCGCCATGTCTTCGGCTGCGCCAAAGCGGCCGAGCGGGATCCACTGCTTGATGGAATCCTTATATTCCGGCTTGATATACTGGCTGATCGCGACCTGCGGGGTATCGGTCGTTTCCGGCGCGATCAGGTTCACGCGGATGCCTTCGGGCGCCAGATCGAGCGCGAGGCTTTTGGTGAAGCCGGTGACGCCGGTCTTGAACGCCGAATAGACGCTGTTGAACGGAATGCCGCGGAACCCTTCGATCGACGACACGCTGATGATGCTGCCGCCGGGGCCGCGCTTGCGGATCAGCGGGATCATCGCGCGCGTGACCGAGAAGATCTGGCGCATGTTTACCGCGTAAAGGCGTTCGATATCCTCGTCGGTATGATCCTCGAACCGCTTCACGATCATGAGGAAATCGCCGACATTGTTGACGAGCACGTCGAGCCCGCCGAAGCGATCCGCAACCACTTTCGCCAGCGCATCGACATCGGCCTGCACCGTCACGTCGCCTTCGACGACGACATGGCCGTCACCCAGTGCCGCGCGCACATCGGCGGCGCGGGCGGCATCCTTTTCGATCGTGACGACGGTGGCGCCCGCCTTGGCGAAGGCTTCCGCCGTGGCGCGGCCAATGCCGACGCCGCCACCCGTGACGAGCGCGATCTTTCCCGCAAAATCGATCAAAACAGACTCTCCTGTCGTCTATGTTCGGAATTTTTGCGAAGCTATGATACGTAGGCACTGACGGCAACTAGGCACCTTTCAGTGTGGTAGTTACTTTTTGGATACCATGTAACTTGATAGGGCAGGGGCGAGTGATGATGCAGGACGACTATCCGGCGCTGACGCTGGAGATCATGGACCTGGTGGGCGACAAATGGACGCTGCTGCTGGTCTATACGCTGGGCGATGGCCCGCAGCGTTTTTCCGAACTGCGCCGCCGCGCGATGCCGATCAGCCAGAAGATGCTGTCGCAGACGCTGCGCGGGCTGGAACGGCACGGCATGGTCGATCGCACGGTGCTGCCGACAGCACCGCCGCAGGTGGAATATGCGCTGACCGATCTGGGCCGCACCTTCCTGTCCGCCGCCAAGGTGATCTGCCAGTGGACCAAGGATAATCTGGGCGAATTGCAGGAAGCGCGGACGCGGTTTGATGGGGAGCGGCTGGCGGCTTGAGTTGGTGAGATTTTGACGGGGAGTGCAATTCTGCGTTCCGGGATCGGATAAATGCCCGTTGCCATGACGAACTGATCTGGCAGAGGGCTGCGCGATGAATAGTTCGCCCACCACCATGCCGTTTCAGGCCTATGAAGCCGTCGTTTCCGATGACTGGATCGATCTTAACGATCATTTGAACGCGCGCTATTATGGCGACCTGATTTATCAGGCCCATGAATTGCTTTCGGTGCGGCTCGGCTTCGATCAGGCATATGTCGATGCGACGCAGCACAGCAAGGTCGTGGCGGAAAGCCATTTGCGGTACGAGCGCGAAATCCGCCGGGGCGCGCGGATTGGGGTGCGGTCATGGCTGTTGGCGGTGGACGACAAGCGGCTGCATTTCGCGCATGAACTGCTGGATCTGACCGGCGGGTTTCGCGCCGCTTTTGCCGAACAGCTCGATTTGCATGTCGACCTGACGGCGCGCCGGGTTGCGCCGATGCCGGTGGCGCTGCGCGACAGGCTGGCGGCGCTGGCCGAGACGGGGCGGGTGGCGGCTGGGGCTGCCGCGCTGCCTGTCGGTGGCGCGGTGCGCGGCGTGACCATCTGAACGGCGAGTCGCACCTTTATCCGCAGGGCGACGCGTGCTGTTCATCAGGCCGTGAATAATTCCTTCCCGTCATTCCTGCGCAGGCGGGAATCCATAGCCTCTGACGGCGCGCTTCCATTGAGAGGTTGCGTGTATGGATCCCCGCCTGCGCGGGGATGACGGTGTTTGTGGCGCGGCGTGCTGGAAGGCGTACCCCTACCGGAACGGTGGTTCGTTGAACGCGCGCAGTTTGCGGCTGTGGAGACGGGGGCCGGTGCGGCGCAGTTCGTCGATCGCGGCGATGCCGATGCGTAAATGTTCGCTGATCGCGCGTTCGTAGAAGCGGTTGGCCTGCCCCGGAAGCTTGATTTCGCCGTGGATCGGCTTGTCCGACACGCACAGCAAGGTGCCGTAGGGGACGCGGAAGCGATACCCTTGGGCGGCCAAAGTGGCCGATTCCATGTCGATCGCGACCGCGCGGCTCTGGTTGAAGCGCAGCGCCGAGCGGGTGTAGCGCAATTCCCAGTTGCGATCGTCGGTGGTGACGACGGTGCCGGTGCGCAGGCGACGCTTGAGCAGTTCGGCCGGTTCGCCGGAGACGGTTTCGGCGGCGGTGCTCAGCGCCACCTGCACTTCGGCGATGGCGGGGATGGGGATTTCGGGCGGCAGCAGATCGTCCAGCACATGATCGTCGCGCAGATAGGCGTGGGCGAGAACATAATCGCCGATCCGCTGGCTGGGGCGCAGGCCCCCGCAATGGCCGATCATCAGCCAGGCTTCGGGGCGCATCACCGCCAGATGATCGGTGATCGTCTTGGCGTTGGATGGGCCGACGCCGATGTTGACGAGGGTGATGCCAGACCGATTGGGGCCGACGAGATGGTAAGCCGGCATCTGATGCTTGCGCCATGCGCTGTCGGCAATGGCCAGATCGGGATCGGCGTTGGCGGCGGTCAGTTCCAGCCCGCCGGCGCAGCTGAGCAATTGATAGGGGCCGTCGTCCGATAGCTGGGTGCAGGCCCAGCGCACGAATTCATCGACATAGCGGTGATAGTTGGTGAACAGGATGTAGTTCTGCACATGGCCCGTGGGCGTGCCGGTGTAGTGGCGCAGCCGCGCGATGCTGAAATCGACGCGCTGGGCATCGAACAAGGCCAGCGGGCGCGGTTCATCGGCGCTGCCGTGCCACAGGCCATCGACCACTTCATCACCGATATGCACCAGATCATTGGACGGGAAGATTCGCGCCAGTTCGGCGGCGGCCGCCCCCGTCAGATCGACATCATGACCGGAATCGAGAACATAGGGGTAGGGGATTTCCTGCCGACCGCGCGACACGTCGACCCGCGCGCCGAAATCGGTGACGAGCAGATCAATCTGTTCGGCCAGATATTCGCGGAACATGGCGGGCTGGGTGACGCTGACGGCATAGTGGCCGGCGGCGGTGAGCCGGCCGAACGCGCGCATCGGATGATCGCGGGTGCGGCCGTCATAATGCAGGTGCAGTTCGGGATAAGCGAAGGCCCCGGCGGCGCGGGCGGCCTGATCGGGCGTTTCGCCAGTCGCGATATAATGGCCCAGCGCCGTGCGCAGGGCTTCGACCGAGGATGTATAGAGCGCGTCGAGCTGATCGACGATGGCGTGGCTGGCGCTGGTAGCGATGATCCCGTCTCCCCCCTCGATCGATCAAGGCCGCCCCGCGATATGCGGAGCGGCCCGAGATCGGTTTAGAGCTGGCCGAGCATGTGATCGGCCGAGCTGACCTTGAATTCGCCCGGTGCTTCGACGTTGAGGACGCTGACGACACCATCGTCGACGATCATCGAGAAACGCTGGCCGCGCGTGCCGAGGCCGAACTTGCTGCCGTCCATGGTGAGGCCAACGGCCTGTGCGAAATCACCATTGCCGTCGGCGAGCATCGTCACCTTGTCGGTGGCGTTCGCGCTCTTGCCCCATGCGCCCATCACGAACACGTCGTTGACGGCGGTGCACACCACTTCGTCGATGCCCTTGGCCTTCAGTTCTTCGGCCTTTTCGACATAGCCGGGCAGGTGCTTGGCCGAGCAGGTCGGCGTGAAGGCGCCGGGAACCGAGAAGAGCGCGACCTTGCGGCCCTTGAAGAAATCGGCCGAAGCCACGGCTTCGGGGCCGCCTTCGGTGGGCTTGGTGAACGTGGTTTCGGGAAGCTTGTCGCCTGCCTTGATCGTCATTTTGGGATCCTTTCTTCTGGTCTAGATTGGCGCTCGCTCTACGCCAGCGCGGTTGCAGTTTGAAGCGGGGGCCACGCGATCGGCGTTGCCGGGAGAATAAAGGACAAAGATATGCTGCCCGGATGCGGGATTGGTGGACCTTCCATCCCCACCATCTATAAATTGGTGTCATGGAAGCGCCAGTCTATCTCAGCGGCCAATTGCTGCTCGCTTTGCCCGGAATGGGTGATCCCCGGTTCAACCACGCCGTGATCGCGATGTGCGCGCATGACGAACAGGGCGCGCTGGGCATCGGCATCGGCAAGCTGATGCCGCGTTTCACGTTTCACGGGCTGCTCGGCCAACTGGAAATCGATCCTGGGCAGGCGCCGGACGTGCCGATCCATATTGGCGGGCCGGTGGAGCCGCAGCGCGGCTTCGTGCTCCATGGCCTTGATTGGGGCGGGCAGGATTCGTTGCAGGTGGGCGATCGCTGGGCGCTGACATCCACGCTCGACGTGCTGCGCGCGATCGCCGAAGGGCGGGGGCCGACCCGCTGGCTGGTGGCGCTTGGCTATGCGGGCTGGGGTGCGGGCCAGCTGGACGAAGAAATGACCGGTAATGCGTGGTTTGCGACACCGGGGAACGATTCGCTCCTGTTCGAAACGCCGGTGGAGCAACGCTGGAGCGCCGGTTTTGCGACGGCCGGGGTGGATGCACGGTTGCTGACGCCGGAAATCGGCCACGCCTGATCGGGCGGTCCGGTTCAGTGATTCGAACGAGGACATAAAGAAATCTTTATATTTGGAATTGCGTTGCCGCGCGGGCACGGCTAAATGCGCCGCCAATCGGCCGCGCGCGTTTTCGCGTGGCTTTAGGATTCCCCCAAAGGAGAACCGACGTGGCAACGCTGCCTGCCGAAAGCTTCACCGATTATCTGGTCCACGATATCTCGCTCGCCGATTTCGGCCGCAAGGAAATCAACATCGCCGAGACCGAGATGCCCGGCCTCATGGCGCTGCGCCGTGAATTCGGCGCGTCGCAGCCGCTGAAGGGCGCGCGCATCGTCGGTTCGCTGCACATGACGATCCAAACCGCCGTGCTGATCGAAACGCTGGTCGATCTGGGCGCCGAAGTGCGCTGGGCATCGTGCAACATCTTTTCGACCCAGGACCATGCCGCCGCCGCGATTGCCGCCGCCGGCATCCCGGTGTTCGCCGTGAAGGGCGAAACGCTGGCCGAATATTGGGATTATGTCGATCGCATCTTCGATTGGGGCGATGGCGTGACCGCCAACATGATCCTCGACGATGGTGGCGACGCGACGATGTTCGCGCTGTGGGGCGCCAAGATCGAAGCCGGCGCGACGCTGCCTGCGCCTGAAAATGACGAGGAAGTCGAATTCCAGCGCGCGCTCAAGGTGTTCCTGGCGCGCAAGCCCGGCTACCTCACCGAGAGCGTGAAGAACATCAAGGGCGTTTCGGAAGAAACCACCACCGGCGTCCATCGCCTGTACGAAATCGCCAAGAAGGGTGAACTTCCCTTCCCGGCGATCAACGTGAACGATTCGGTCACCAAGTCGAAGTTCGACAATCTGTACGGCTGCAAGGAATCGCTGGTCGACGCGATCCGCCGCGCGACCGACGTGATGCTGGCCGGCAAGGTCGCCACCGTCGCCGGCTTCGGCGATGTCGGCAAGGGTTCGGCCCAGTCGCTGCGCAACGGCGGCGCGCGCGTGCTCGTCACCGAAGTCGATCCGATCTGCGCATTGCAGGCGGCGATGGAAGGTTTCGAAGTCGTGACGATGGAAGAGGCCGTGACCCGGTCCGACATCTTCGTGACCGCGACCGGCAATGCCGACGTCATCACCGCCGAGCATATGAAGGCGATGAAGCCGATGTCGATCGTGTGCAACATCGGCCACTTCGACAGCGAGATCCAGATCGCGGCGCTGTCCAACTACAAGTGGACCGAGATCAAGCCGCAGGTCGACCTTGTCGAGTTCCCCGATGGCAAGCAGATCATCGTGCTGGCCAAGGGCCGTCTGGTGAACCTTGGCTGCGCCACCGGCCACCCGAGCTTCGTGATGTCGTCGAGCTTCACCAATCAGGTGCTGGCGCAGATCGAACTTTGGACGAAGCCCGGCCAGTATGCGAACGAAGTGTTCGTCCTGCCCAAGCATCTCGACGAAAAGGTCGCCGCGCTGCATCTCGACAAGCTGGGCGTGAAGCTGACCAAGCTGACCGAAAAGCAGGCGGCCTATATCGGCGTTTCGACGGAAGGCCCGTTCAAGCCGGATCATTACCGCTACTGATCCGCCAGGCGATCCGGGCTGCCGCTTATGGCGGTGGCCCGGACGCCGATCCGGTCTGTGCCGGCGATGAAATTGCGACGGCCGTTCAGGCGGTTTGTCTATCCCGATGCGCTGTTCTAAGGCTGATCCCATGGGGTTCGCACGGGTATATGGCCGGCGCGGTTTTGCGGCCGGGATGATATGATCATGATCAGCACCGGGGCCGTCGTGGCCATCGCCGGCGCGGCCGCGCTTTGGATGGTGGCCGCCGGCTGGGCAACGATCACGGGGCTTCGTCGCGCTGCCCGCGCCGCGATCGCCGAAGCGGCGCACGATCGCCTTTCCGAACTGGTTGCGGCGGCACCCGGCGTGGCCGTGCTGATCGGCCCCGACGGCGAGATCGACGCCGACGAACGGCTGGCCGACTGGCTGGGCCTGCGCCAGATTCCCCGATCGATCGAAGCGTTCGCCGGGCACGATAATGGCCTTACGCAAGAGGATGCGGCAGCACTGGCGCGTGACGTGGCCGCAACACAGCGCAGCGGGGCCGGGTTCGTCCGATCTTTTCAGGTGAACGAATCATCGCGCGTCCTGGTGGCGCGCGGAAGGCCGGGTGCGCGGCCGGGACGCGTCGTGCTGTGGCTGTTCGACACGACCGACAGCCAGGAAGAGATCGCCCGTCTGCGCGAAGGCGGATTGCGCCTGACCCGCGCGCTGGATTCGCTGTCGGCGCTGATCGAAGCGGCCCCCTTTCCGATGTGGCACCGTGGTCCGGACCTTCGGCTGGCGGTGGTGAACAGCAACTATGTCGATGCGGTCGAAGGGGCCGACGCCGCCGACGTGATCGCGCGCGGGCTGGAACTGGTGGAGGCGACCGACGGTATCGGCCCGATGGCCGCCGCCGCCGCCGCGCGGGATGGCGGCGAACCGCTGGTGCGCACCGTGCCCGCCACGATCGCCGGCGAACGGCGCATGGTTCGCATCGTCGACGTGCCGTTGGGCGAGGCCGGTGTCGCCGGCTATGCGTTCGACGTGGGCGAACTGGAGCAGGCGCGCGCCGATCTGGGCCGTTTTGCGCGGGCGCAGCGCGTGCTGCTCGACCATCTTTCCGCCGGGGTTGCCCAGTTCGGGCCGGAACGGAATCTCGTTTTCTGTAACCAGCCGTTCCAGCGTCTGTTTGCGATGGAGCCGGAATGGCTGGCGGATCGCCCTGAATTTGATCGCGTTCTGGAACGGATGCGCGAAGCCAATCGCGCGCCTGAGAGCCGCGATTTTCCGGGCTGGAAAAATGAACGGCGGCAATGGTTTCAGGATGCCGGCGAAGCGGTGGAGGAGAGCTGGCTGTTGCCAGGCGGGGCCCATCTGCGGGTGCTGGCCCAGCCGTTGCCCGATGGCGGGCTGTTGCTGATTTTCGAGGATCGCACCGAACAGATCCAGTTGGCCAGCGCACGCGACACGCTGTTGCGCGTGCGCGGCGCGACGTTCGACAATCTGTTCGAGGCGATCGGTGTCTTTGCCGCCGATGGCCGCCTGCATTTGTGGAACAGCCGCTTCAAGGATGTGTGGCAGCTTAGCGAGGCCGAGCTTGCGCAGCATCCGCGGGTCGACGCGCTGGTGGAAGTGGTCGCCAAGCGCCTCGTCAATCCGGCGCGGGCGGGGTTGATCCGCGATCTGGTGCGGATCGCCACGGTCGATCGGCAGCAGCGCACGGGCAATGTGGCGCTGGCCGATGGCCGCAATTTCGAATTTGCCGCCGTGCCGCTGCCCGATGGCAATGCGCTGTTCACGATGCTGGACGTCACCGACAGCCGCAAGATGGAACGGATGCTGCGCGACCGCAACGAGGCGCTGGAGGAAGCGGATCGCCTGAAAAGCGCGTTCGTGGCGAGCATGAGTTATGAATTGCGTACACCGCTGACGACGATCGGCGGCTTTGCCGAGATGCTGGCCGGTGGCTATGCCGGCGTGCTGGAACCGACGGGCCAGGAATATGTGGGCGCCATTCTGGAATCGGTGGCGCGGCTGGGCGCGCTGATCGACGATGTGCTGGACCTGACCGATTTCGAGGCCGGCGGGTTGGCGCTGGAAGGCGAGGCGGTGGATCTGGCGGCGCTGGTACGCGAGGCCGCGGCCGGTATTGCCGATGCGGCCAAGGCGCGGCCGCTGGAACTGGCGGTCGAAGTGGACCCGGCGGTAAGCACGATTACGGGCGATGCGCGCCGGTTGCGGCAGGCGATCGATCATCTGTTGCGCAACGCCATTCTCTATACGCCGGCAGGTGGACGCGTATTGTTGCAGGCGGGCGGGGACGCCGAAACAGCCCGCATCGTCGTTTCGGACAATGGCGCGGGGATCCCGGCGGAGGATCGCGACCGGATTTTCCAGCGTTTCCATCGTGCATCGGATGTGGCCGATAGCCGGCCGGCGGCCGGGCTGGGCCTGCCGCTGACCCGCCAGTTCGTGCAGGCACATGGCGGGACCCTGGAACTGGTATCGGAACCGGGCGAGGGCACGACCTTCATCATCAACCTGCCGAGGACGGCATGACCGGCTGGATATTGGTGGACGCGGAGGCGACGGAGGCGGCGGGCGCGGCGCTGGCGCCCCTGCTGCGCGTGGGCGACGTAGTGGCGTTGCATGGCGATCTGGGTGCCGGCAAGACCAGCTTTGCGCGTGGGGTGCTGGCCGCACTCGGCTTTCCCGAAGAAGCGCCAAGCCCGAGTTTTGCGATCGTGCAGGCCTATGATCCGCCGGACGTGAGCCTGCCCGTCTGGCATGTCGATCTGTACCGTATCGACGATAGCGACGAAGCGGCCGAACTGGGGCTGGATGAGGCGCTGGAGGATGGCGTGCTGCTGATCGAATGGGCGGAACGGCTGGGCGCAAGGCTGTGGCCGGATGCCCTCCACCTGACGTTTGAACCCACCCCGGATGGCGCGCGCCGCTTGACTTGGACGGTGCCGGCGTCATGGGAAACGCGATGGCCCCCGCGTGAGTTTCGCACCGCATGATCCCGCCTTCCACTGCCCCCGATTTTCTCCGCCGCAACGGTTGGGGTGACGCTGAAATCCTGCCGCTGGCGGGTGACGCGAGCTTCCGCCGCTATTTCCGGGTGGTTGCCCCCGGCCGCAGCGCGGTGCTGATGGATGCGCCGCCCGACAAGGAAGATATCGGCCCGTTCATCGCGATTGCAGCGGAGTTGAACGCGCGCGGCCTTTCCGCACCAGAGATGCTGGCGGTGGACCGTGAGCTAGGCCTGCTGCTGCTGGAGGATTTTGGCGATCGGCTGGTCGGCCCGGTGCTGCGCGACGATCCTGCGCCCGAACGCGCCATCTATTCGGATGCGATCCATGTGCTCGACGCGCTGGCCAGGCGCGCCGCGCCGCGTGGGTTGGCGCCTTATGATGCGGCGGTGATGCAGCGCGAAGTGCGGCTGTTCACCGAATGGTATGCCCCGGCAACCGGGTTGCAGGTGGACGAAGCCGGGTTCGATGCGGCGTGGGCCGCGGTGTGGGGCGATGTGCTGGACGTCGTGGCTGGCGATCCCGTGCTGGTGCTGCGGGATTATCATGCGGATAATCTGCTGCTGCTCGACCGGCCGGGGCTGAAGCGGCTCGGCCTGCTTGATTTTCAGGACGCGCTGGCAGGCCACCCGGCCTACGACCTTGTTTCGCTGTTGCAGGATGCGCGGCGCGATGTGACGCCCGAACTGGAGGAGGCGATGCTCGCCGAATATCTGGCCGCGGGTGGCCGGGCCGATCCCGATCGGTTCCGCGCGCATTACGAAATCCTTGGCGCACAGCGGAATACCAAGATTTTGGGTATCTTCACCCGGCTATGGCAGCGCGACGGCAAAGCCGGCTATCTGGCGTTTCAGCCGCGTGTGTGGGGGTATCTGGAACGCAATCTGGCGCATCCGGCGCTGGCCCCGGTGAAGCGCTGGTTCGATGCCAACGTGCCGGCCGCTGCCCGTGCGGCGCATTGGATGCAGGGTTCGGTATGAACGAGCCGCGCAAGCCGCTGGCGCTGCAACCCGATCCGGGCGCGAGGCCGATCCGTACCGCGATGGTGCTGGCCGCCGGCCTTGGCAAGCGGATGCGTCCATTGACCGCGACCCGGCCGAAACCTTTGGTCGAAGTCGCTGGTAAGCCGCTGCTCGATCATGTGTTCGATCGGCTGCGCGGAGCGGGCATCGGCCGGGCGGTGGTCAACGTCCATTATCTGGCCGATGCACTGGAAGCGCATCTGCGGCGCAAGGCCGGCGATATGGAGATCATCGTTTCCGACGAACGCGATCTGCTGCTGGAAACCGGCGGCGGAGTGACGCGCGCGCTGCCGCTGATCGGGGACGATCATTTCCTTGTCGTCAACAGCGATAATCTGTGGGTCGACGGGCCGATCGATGCCATCCGGCTGCTCGGCCAGCGGTGGGACGATGCACGGATGGACGCGCTGCTGCTGCTCGTCCCGCAGGCGCGCGCGCATTGCCATTCGGGCCAGGGCGATTTTCATATGGACGGGGACGGGCTGATTTCGCGGCGACGGCCCGGCAAGGTGGCGCCGTTCGTGTTCACCGGCATCCAGATCGTTTCAAAGCGCCTGTTCGCCGATGCGCCTGACGGGGCGTTTTCGACCAACATCCTGTGGGACCGGGCGATTGCGGCGGGCCGGGTTTATGGCCTGGCGCATCAGGGGCTGTGGTTCGACGTCGGCACGCCGGGCGCGATCGCGCGCACCGAAGCCCTGCTTTCGCGCGGGTGAACGCCGTACCGGCCCCGGCCGTTTACACCATTCCGCCGCATCGCGGCTTTGCCGATGCGCTGGCGGCGGGGCTGATCGCCCGGTTCGGCGGCGATCCGCTGGGGCTGGCGCGGGGCATCGTGCTGCTGCCCAACAATCGCGCGGTGCGCGCGGTTACGGATGCGTTCGTCCGCCGGGCCGAAGCCGGCCTGCTGCTGCCACGCCTGATCGCGATCGGCGATACGGAACTGGGCGAAACGCTGGGCGGGCTGCTGGATCCCGCCGATGGCGATCCGGTGCCGCCGGCGATCGATCCGATGACGCGGCTGATGATATTGGCCCGGCTGGTGAGCGAAGCGCGGACAGCGGCCGGCGATCCCGCGCCCGCCGCCGAAGCGGTGCGGTTGGCGGCCGAACTGGCGCGCACGCTGGATCAGTTACTGGTCGAAGAAGTCGATCCGACCCGGCTGACCCGGCTGATCGATCCTGCTGTCGAACCCAATCTGGCGGCGCACTGGCAAACGTCGCTGGCGACCTTGGAACTGGTGCTGGCGCGCTGGCCCGGCGAACTGGCGGCGCGCGGGCGGCTGGATGCGGTGGACCGGCGCAATCGGCTGCTGGATGCGGCGGCGGATCGCTGGCGCGCGACATTGCCGCAGGCGGGTTTCGTGGTGGCCGCCGGCATCACCACATCGGCGCCGGCCGTAGCGCGGCTGTTGCGCGTGATCGCGACGGCGCCGGGCGGGATGGTGGTGTTTCCGGGGCTGGACCTTGGCATGGCCCAGGCCGCATGGGACGCGCTGGGGCCGCATGAGCCGGATCCCGACACCGGCCGACGGCAGCGCGCGATCGAAACGCATCCGCAATTCCACCTGAAACTGCTGCTCGATCGGATGCATATTGGCCGGGGCGAAGTGCGGCTGTGGCGGCGCGGTGGCGCGCATGACGCGCCGGCAACGCGCACGCGCGCGATCGGCCATGCAATGACACCAGCGATCTTCACCGGCGCATGGGCGACCTTGCGACCGGCCGAACGGCGGTTGACCGGCGTGCGCGCGCTGGAACTGGATGGCCCGGCCGAAGAGGCACAGGCGATTGCGATCGCGCTGCGCGAGGCGATCGAGATACCCGGCCGTACCGCCGCGCTGATCACGCCTGATCGCGTGCTGGCGCGGCGGGTGGCCGCGCATCTCAATCGCTGGGGGATCAGCGCGGACGATTCTGCCGGCCGGCCGCTTTCGGCGACGCCGGCCGGCGCGTTGTTGCTGGCGCTGGCCGAAGCGGCGGCGGAGGGCTTTGCGCCGGTGGCGTTGCTGGCGCTGCTCAAACATCCGCTGGTGCAGGGGGGCGATAAACGGCTGGACTGGCTGGATGGCGCACGCCGTCTCGACCGGGCGTTGCGCGGGCCGCGCCCGGCCGCCGGGCTGGCGGGTGTGACGCGGCATCTGGGCGAAGGTGACGCGCGCGAACGCAAGGTGCGGGCGCCGGCGGCGGAGTGGTGGGGCAAGGCGGTGGCGTTGCTCGAACCGCTGGAAGCCGCTTTTGCGGATGCCGCTGCGCCGGCGACGCTGATTGCGGCATTGCGTGATGCCGCGAGCGCGCTGGGTGGCGATGCGGCGTGGAGCGGGCCGGACGGGCGTGCGGCGGCCGATATGATCGCGGCGCTTGAAACCGCGTTCGGCGATGGGCCGGCGCGGGCGACCGCCGATGATATCCACCGCATCCTGCGCCAGTTGATGGAAACGGAGGCGGTGCGGCCGCCGCAGGGCGGGCATCCGCGCATTTCGATCTGGGGGCTGCTGGAAGCGCGTTTGCAGCAGGCCGATCTGGTTATCCTTGGCGGCCTGAACGAAGGGACGTGGCCGGCGGCGCCGTCGCCCGATCCGTGGCTGGCACCGGCGGCGCGCGCGGCATTGGGCTTGCCGGGGCTGGAACGGCGGATTGGTTTGGCCTCGCATGATTTCGCGTCTGCGCTGGGTGCGCGGCAGGTGCTGGTGACACGCGCCCGGCGCGATGCGCGGGCACCGGCCATCGCATCGCGGCTGTGGCTGCGGCTGGAAGCGATGACCGGCGGGCTGACCCGCGCGCCGCGCCTGAAAGGCTGGGCGCGTGCGCTCGATCGCCCATTGGGGCAGCCGACGCCGGCGGATCGCCCGGCACCGTGCCCGCCGACCGCCGATCGGCCGAAGAAGATCGCGGTGACGCGGCTTGATCGGCTGAAGGCGGATCCGTTCGCTTTTTATGCCGATGCGATGCTGGGGCTGTCGCGGCTCGATGCGGTGGATGCCGATCCGGGGCCGGCGTGGCGGGGCAGTGCGGTTCACCGCGTGTTCGATGCGTGGCTTAAGGAAGATGGCTGCGATCCGGCGACCTTGCTGCCGCGGGCGCGCGCCATGCTCGATGCGACCGCCGCGCACCCGGTGCTGCGCGCCTTGTGGACACCCCGGCTGATCGAGGCGGTCGAATGGGTTGGCCGGCAGGTCGCGGAGAATCGCGATGCCGGGCGCGCGCCGATTGCCGCTGAAATCTATGGCGAGGCCGAGGTGTCGGGCATCCGGCTCTATGGCACGGCCGACCGGATCGACCGGCTGGCCGATGGTGGTCTTGCGATCGTCGATTACAAGACGGGCAAGGCGCCGGGTGGGGCGCAGGTGGCGGCGGGCTTTGCCATGCAATTGGGCCTGCTGGGGCTGATCGCCGAAAAGGGCGGCTTCAAGGATGTGGACGGGACGCCTGCCGCGTTCGAATATTGGTCGCTGGCGGCGAAAGCTGGCGAACTGGGCCACGTCGCCAGCCCAACGGCGGGCCGCACGGCCAAGATCGCGCCCGAGGATTTTACCGGGGTGGCGGCAAGCGTGTTTGAGAAAGCGGCGACGCTGTGGTTGACGGGCACGGAGCCGTTCGTCGCCAAGCTCCATCCCGAACATGCGCCTTATGCGGATTATGATCAGTTGATGCGGCTGGATGAATGGCAGGGCCGCGATGGCGGCGGTGATGCGGCAGGGGAGGGCTGAGCGATGGCCAATCGCCTGAAACCGTTCAGCGAATTGCGCGGCGAACAGCGCATCGCATCTGATCCGCGTGAACTTGTCTGGCTGTCGGCGTCCGCCGGCACGGGCAAGACCCATGTGCTGAGCGCGCGGGTGCTGCGCCTTCTGCTGAGCGGGGTGCGCCCGGAATCGATCCTGTGCCTGACCTTCACCAAGGCAGGCGCCGCCGAAATGGCCGAGCGCGTGCATGCGCGGCTGGCCTGGTGGGTGCGGCTGGAAGAAAATGCGCTGAAGAAGGAATTGTTCGCGCTGGGCGCGGACAGCGATGTTGGCGCGATTGGCCGCGCAAGGGCGTTGTTCGCCGCCGTGCTCGATGCGCCGGGCGGTGGGCTGCGCATCCAGACGATCCATGCTTTCTGCCAGACCTTGCTAGCGGGCTTTCCCGATGAAGCGGGGCTGGCCCCCGGTTTTCGGCCGCTGGAAGGGCGCGAGGAAGCGGCGCTTGCCCGCCGCACCTTGGGCGATCTGCTCGAACGGGCCGAGCGCGGCGGGGAAATGGGGTTGATCCGCGACATTCAGGCGCTGAGCCGGCGGCTGGGCGAGAAGGAAGCGGAGGGCTATCTGCTGTCCTGCGCGCGTGCGCCCGAAGCGATGGAAGCGCTGGGGCCGGGTATTGCCGCCAAGGTGCGCACCGCGCTGGATGTGCCGCTGGGCGATATCGATGCGGTGATCGAGCAGAAATGCGCCGACGATGCGTTTGATGTGAACACCGTCCTCGCTATCTCGCTTGCTAACGGGCGTTGGGGCACCAAGAAGGGGTTGGAGCGTGCGGACATAGCTGCGCGCTGGCTTGCCGCTTCCCCCCGGCAGCGGGCTGAAACGCTTGGTGATCTTCACGAGATATGGGCGAAGGACGAAGGACGGGCGATCCGTTCGTTTGCCAAAGGGCAGGCTCCGCAGGAGGATGATTATGCGGCGCTTGCAAGCAAGGCGTTTGACATCACCTCGGCGCTGACGGGCTTGCGGCTGCGCGCGGCGCTGGCGGACCTGCTGGCGGCGGGCCTGCGCGCGGGGCAGGCCTATGCGCGGGCTTATACCGATGCCAAGCGCGTGGCCGGCGTGGTTGATTTCGACGATTTGATCCGGGCGGCGGTGCGATTGCTCCAGTCCGACGGGATGGGCGATTGGGTGCGTTACAAGCTCGATCAGGCGATCGATCATATTCTGGTCGATGAAGCGCAGGATACCAATGCGCGGCAATGGGCGATCGTGGCGGCGCTGGCGGGCGAGTTTTTCGCGGGCGATGGCGCGCGGCATCCGGCGCACCGCACGATCTTCACCGTCGGCGATTTCAAGCAGGCGATCTTCGGATTTCAGGGGACCGATCCGGCGGCGTTCCTGGCGGCGGCGCATATCTTTGGCGTGCGGGCACGCGGGGCGGACCGGGAGTTTCTGCAATTGTCGCTGGATCGGTCATTCCGGTCGACGGCGCCGGTGCTGGATGTGGTCGATCGCCTGATCGCGGACCTTGGCCATGATGCGATGGGGCTGGCCGAAGCGCCGCCGCGCCATGTGAGCGCGCGCGAAGGGCGGCTTGGTTCGGTGACCTTGTGGCCGCCGATCGCGGCGGGATCGGCCGACGAAGCGGATGCGGAAGAAGGCTGGATCGACGATGCCACCCGCGCCTTTGCCGGGCGGCTGGCGCAGCAGGTGCGCGCGTGGATGGACGATCCGTTCTGGGTGGATGGGCGTGGCCGCCCGTTCCGGCCGGAAGATTTGCTGATCTTGGTGCGCAAGCGCGGCGAACTGGCGGCGCTGATCGTAGCGCGGCTCCATGCCGAAGGGGTGCCGGTGGCCGGGGTCGATCGGCTGCGGCTGACGGCGCCGCTGGCGGTGCGCGATCTGCTGGCGGCGGTGCGCTTCGTGCTTCAGCCCGACGATGATCTGAACCTTGCGGGGTTGCTGGTTTCGCCGCTGATTGGGCTGTCGCAGGATGATCTGTATGCGATCGGCTTTGGCCGGAAGGGTAGTTTGTGGCGGGCGCTGCGTGAGCATCAGGGGTTTGATGCGGCGCGGGATGTGCTGGCCGATCTGCTGGCGACCGCCGATTTGACGACGCCCTATCGCTTTCTGGAAGCGATGCTGTCCGGCCCGCTCGATGGCCGTCGCCGGCTGCTGGCGCGGCTGGGGCAGGAAGCGGGCGATCCGATCGATGAACTGCTGAACGCCGCGCTCCAGTTTGAAAGCGACAGCACGCCTTCGTTGCAGCGGTTCATCGACTGGTTCGATCGCGGCGATGTGGAGATCAAGCGCGATCCGTCCGCCCCGCTGGATGCGGTGCGGGTGATGACCGTGCATGGATCAAAGGGCTTGCAGGCGCCGGTGGTGATCCTGGCGGATGCGACCGGCGATCCATCGGCGTCGCCGGTGCGTGGGCTGGACTGGGAAATCGAAGACGGCGTTTCGGTGCCCGTGTTCCGCCCGCGCAAGGCCGAACTGGCGGGCGGCGGGCTGGTCGACGATATCGATCGCGCGCGCCGCCGTGATCTCGAAGAGCATTGGCGGCTGCTGTACGTCGCGGCGACGCGGGCCGAGGAACGGCTGGTGATCGGCGGGGCGCTCGGCCCCAAGGCCAAGGGCGTGCCACCCGAAGCGAGCTGGTATCGCGCGATCAAGGGCGCGATGGAGGCGCTGGGCGCGGTCGCGGAGGATGATCCGCCGTGGGGCGCGACGCTGCACCATCGCGGTGGCACCGCGCGCGGCGGCCACGAACGGCCGGCGCGTGCGGCGATCCCCTTTGCCGAACCACTGTGGCTGCGCGCGCCGGCGCCTAAGGAAGCGCGCCCGCCACGACCGCTGGCGCCATCGTCGCTGGGCGTGGATGCGGTGGCCGATCCGCCGCCGACCCCGGCGATGCAGGATGCGGCCCGGCGGGGCACGTTGCTGCATGCGCTGTTCGAACGGCTGCCGGCGGTGGCGGCGGACCGGCGTGAGGTAACGGCGCTGGCCTGGCTGGAACATGGCGCGGGGGTGGCCGATCCGGCGTTGCGCCAATCGCTGGTCGCCGATGCCTGCGCGATCATTGCCGATCCTGCCTTGGCCGATATTTTCGGCGGCGATGCGCTGGTCGAAGCGCCGATCGCGGCGGTTGTCGGCGGCGATGTCGTGTCGGGCACGGTCGATCGCCTGCTGGTGCGCGACGATGCCGTGCGGATCGTGGATTTCAAGACCGGCCGGCGGGTGCCCGCCAGCGCCGATTCGGTGCCGGATCATCATTTGCGGCAGATGGCGGCCTATGCCGCGGCGCTTGCCGTGGTATTTCCCGGCCGGCGCGTGGAGGCCGCGTTGCTCTATACGGCGGGGCCGAAACTGATGGTCCTGTCATCGGAATTGCTGCGCCTGCACAAGCCAGGCTTGGCCGGCTAGGAGCAAATCCTGCCGCTCGACCGTTGAGCCGGAGCGGTCCACCGCCTACATCGTTCCGGAACACGAAGGAGTTTGCCATCATGGCCACCAAGACCATCACCGACGCTTCGTTCCACGATGACGTGATTTCCGCCGACGGCCCCGTTCTGGTCGATTTCTGGGCGGAATGGTGCGGCCCCTGCAAGATGATCGGCCCGTCGCTGGAAGAATTGTCGGTCGAACTGGGTGAAAAGGTGACGATCGCCAAGATCAACATCGATGACAATCCCGATGCCCCCGGCAAATATGGCGTGCGCGGTATTCCGACGATGATCCTGTTCAAGAATGGCGCACCGGCCGCGACCAAGGTGGGCGCCGCACCAAAAAGCCAGCTAAAGGGCTGGATCGAAAGCGAACTATAATATTAGAAGCCAATTCGGAATTGCGCTTGAAGCGAGGCCGGTAACTCGCTAGCCGGAGATAAGGAGCGCCGGGGGGCGCTCCTTATCTATTCGGGGGCTACCAATTTATGAACGCATCGCGTCTGGGCGTGGCACTTGCCGTCGCTCTTCTTCTGCCTGCCTGCGCCACGGTTACGCGCGGAACCCAGCAGAAATATGTTATCACTTCGCAGCCCGAAGGCGCGGCCGTGGCGTTGACCACGGGCCAGACTTGCGTGACGCCGTGCAAGCTGAAGTTGAAGCGCAAGCATGACTTTACGGCGCGTTTCACCAAGGAAGGCTTTGAACCGGCCGAAGCGCAGGTGGAAAGCAAGTTCAGCGGTGGCGGCGGGGCTGCGGCTGCCGGCAACATTCTGATCGGTGGCATCATCGGCGGGGTTGTCGATGGTTCGAATGGCTCGCTCAACAATCTGTTTCCGGACAAGCTGGATGTCGTGCTGAAGCCGGTTGCGGTGGCCGATGCCGCGGCGCCGGTGGCCGTCGCTGAAACGACGGCGGCCGCGGCCGCGGAGCCGGCTGTATCGGCGGTGGAAACCCCGGCGGCTAGCGTGCCTGCGCCCACCGGTACGCCGAACTGAGGCGGTAGCCGCCCTTTGCCTATGCGGCGGCTTGCAATGCGGGCGGGGCTGTGGCCATGTTGGGCCATGCTCCGCCCGTTGCTTTTCGCCCTCGCCTTGGCGTTTCCCGTGATGGCGGGTGCGCAGACGATCCGGCTGGTCAGCGAGAAAAGCAGTTTCCAGATCGCGCTGGAAGGCAAGCGGCCCGTGCTCGTCCTGTTTCAGGGCAAGAAATGCGCGGCGTGCCGCGCGGTCGAACAGTGGCTTGATCAGATGTCGGGCGATCTGGACGGCAAGATCGATATCGTCAGCCTCGATATCGAGGAAAATCCCTACACCCGCCAGGAATTTGGCGTCGAAGGCACGCCGACGATGCTGATGTTCATCGATGGAGCGCAGACGGGCGCGATGGTCGGTGCGACTGAGCGCGCGGACCTGCGTGCGTTCATCGCCCGGAGCGCGAAGATCCCGCTTTAAGGCGGGGGGTGATCGCTTCCCGAGGCCCCAGCATGCGCCGGGGCGACGATCAAGGCTGATCCACTAGCTGCGATAATCGGCGTTGATTTCGATATAACCGTGGGTGAGGTCGCAGGTCCAAACGGTCGCCCGGCCATTGCCGAGGCCGATATCCACGCCGATTTCGATTTCCCGGCCTTTGAGGTGGGCGGCGACGGGGGCTTCGTCATACCCTTCGACGGCCAGCCCTTCGCGGGCGACCTGCGTCGCGCCGAAGCTGATCGACAGCTTGTCGCGTTCGGCCGGCTCACCCGCCTTGCCCACGGCCATGACGACGCGGCCCCAGTTTGCGTCCTCGCCGGCGATCGCGGTCTTCACCAGCGGGGAATTGGCGATCGACAGGGCGATCCTGCGCGCGCTTTCGTCCGACGCCGCACCTTCGACGGTGATGCCGACGAACTTCGTCGCACCTTCGCCATCGCGAACGACAAGTTGGGCAAGCTGGGTGCACAGATCGGTAAGGGCTGCCTGAAACGCATCTGCCCCGGCATCATCGAACGAGGCGAGGGGGGGATTGCCCGCCTTGCCGGTCGCGAAGGCGAGCACGGTATCCGACGTCGATGTGTCGCCATCGACCGTGATGCACGAAAAACTGCGGCGGTTCGCTTCGGTCAGCATCGTCTGGAGGAAAGCAGGAGCGACGGCGGCGTCGGTGAAGATGAAGCCGAGCATCGTCGCCATATCGGGCGCGATCATGCCCGAACCCTTGATGATGCCGACGATATCCACCGTCTGCCCGCCGATCACCGCCTTGACGGCGGCGGCCTTGGGGAAGGTATCGGTGGTCATGATCGTGGCGGCAGCATCTTCCCATGATGCGGGCGGGGCGGCCAGCGCCGCATCGATTCCGGCTTCGGCCTTGTCGATGGGCAACGGCACGCCGATCACTCCGGTCGATGCGACGAACACGTCGGATGGCGCGCAGCCGATCGCGCCCGCGACCTTGGCGGTGATCGCTTCGACTGCGGCGCGGCCGCGATGGCCGGTGAAGGCGTTGGAATTGCCGGCATTCACTACCAGCGCGCGGGCGCGGCCGAGCGGCAGGGCGGCGCGGCACCATTCCACTTCTGGCGAGGGGCACAGGCTTTTGGTGGTCACCCCGGCGACGGCGGTGCCTTCGTCGAGCGCGATATAGGTCAGGTCGCAGCGATCCCACGTCTTGTAATGCGCGCGCGCCACGGCCGGATGGACGCCGGCAACCGGCGGCAGATCGGGGAAGGCGGCGGGGGCAAGCGGGGACGGCGTGGACGATGACATGGCAGGAAGCCCTTGCTAGATTCGCCGCGGGGCTATCAGGATATGGGGGGGAAGTGAACTTGCTGTCGTTGCTGATGCTGTCGGCCGTAGCCAATATTGCCGTGCAGGAGGCAAAACCGGTTGGCAATTCGATGATGTGGGTGACGACCGAAGACTATCCGGCGGTGGCCCTGCGCGAGGGAATGGAAGGGGCGTCGGCCGTTCAATTGTCGATTTCGGCCGAAGGGGCCGTGACCGGCTGTTCCGTCACGGCGTCCAGCGGGCACCGGATTCTCGACGATCTGACATGCAACCTGCTCAAATTACGCGGTCAGTTCGATCCGGCAAAGGATCGGCGGGGCCGGGCGATGGCGTCGCAATATGATCAGCGCGTGCGCTGGCAATTGCCCAAGGATGGCGATCTTGCGCGCCAGCCGGCTCCGCAACCCTTTTCGATGGTGGCGGATTTCGACGTGTCGGAAACCGGTGAGATCGAGAATTGCAGGACATCCTGGCAGACGGCGCTTCCGGGAGCGCCCGATTTTTGCGCCGGCAGAAATAGCGTGCCGATGGTGCCGTTTCGCGATGCAACCGGCAAGGCCGTGCGCAGGCACGTCATTTTCAGATCATCGGTTACGATTGAAGACAGTGTCGATCCGAATCCGACGGCGCATCCGCCGGCCGCGGCTCCGATAAAATGAAGATCGTTCCTTCGCGTCGAATTGCAGCCGGAAGTGGCGGCACGTCAGGGGGGCGTCAGGTGTCGTGAAAAGCGATTTCGGTTGGACGGATCGGCTGTGAGCACCTATGTGGTGCGCTTCGCAATTGTGGAACCGTCCTTGCAGCTTCTGCTTTTCCTTTCTGCACTTTTGAGCGGTTTGACCGGCGTGATATCCGGCGATCGCGTCACGGCGCCATCGAATCTGGAGCGCGGCAGCGCCGAGATCGTCGCCGTTGCGGAAGAAATCGCCGAGGCTTCCGTCCTGGCGCCAGTGTTGCGTGCCGAAGCATCCGCGCCTCGTGCGCTCTGGTCCAGGCCATATTTCGCCATTGTCGCGGCCCCCGCCGCCGATCCGCTCCGCTTCAACGAGAGCTGGCTGGAATAATCCGGCCCGGCGGCCTGCGGGCATTGCCCGGCCGTCCTTATTCATGCGCGCCATCTGGCGCTTCGGAGCCGCATGTTCGGCCCGGCATCCTCTAAATATAACGAACAGGATTCATTATGCTCGGCGGACTGGCCAAGGCCATTTTCGGATCGTCCAATGACCGATATGTGAAGTCGTTGCGCGGCATTGTCGCGAAGATCAACGCGCTGGAACCGCAGATTTCCGCGCTCGATGACGCAGCGTTGCAGGGGCAGACCGCTGTCCTCAAAGGGCGTCTCGCGGCAGGGGAAACGCTGGACGCCATCCTTCCCGAAGCCTTCGCCACCGTCCGCGAAGCGGCCAAGCGCGTGCTGGGCCAGCGGCATTATGATGTCCAGATGATCGGCGGCATCGTGCTGCATCGCGGTGAAATCGCCGAAATGCGCACGGGTGAAGGCAAGACGCTGGTCGCGACGCTGGCCACCTATCTGAACGCGCTCGACGGCAAGGGCGTCCACGTCGTCACCGTCAACGATTACCTCGCCAGCCGCGATGCGGACTGGATGGGCCAGGTCTATCGCTTCCTCGGGCTGACGGTGGGTGTCATCGTGCCCAACCTGTCCGACCAGCAGCGCCGCGACGCCTATGCCGCAGACATCACCTACGGCACGAACAACGAGTTCGGGTTCGATTATCTGCGCGACAACATGAAATATGAGCGCGCGTCGATGGTGCAGCGGCCGTTCGCCTACGCCATCGTCGACGAAGTCGATTCGATCCTGATCGACGAAGCCCGCACCCCGCTGATCATTTCGGGGCCGACCGACGATAAATCCGAACTGTACATGGCGGTGGACGCCATCGTGCGGCAGGTGACGCCGGAGGATTATGAACTCGACGAGAAGCAAAAATCGGTCACGCTGACCGAGGACGGCACCGAGCGGCTGGAGCGCCTGCTGGAAGCCGCCGGGCTGCTGGAAGGCGGCAATCTGTACGATATCGAAAACACGCAGGTCGTTCATCACCTCAACCAGGCGATGCGCGCGAATATCGTATTCAAGCGGGATACCGATTATATCGTCAAGGACGGCAAGGTCGTCATCATCGACGAGTTCACCGGCCGTATGATGGATGGGCGGCGCTGGTCCGACGGGCTTCACCAGGCGGTGGAAGCCAAGGAAAATGTGAAGATCGAGCCGGAAAACCAGACGCTCGCGTCGATCACCTTCCAGAATTACTTCCGCATGTATCCCAAGCTGGGCGGCATGACGGGTACGGCCGCCACCGAGGCGGGCGAGTTCCACCAGATCTACAAGATGAACGTCGTCACCATCCCGACGAACCTTTCGGTCAAGCGGATCGATCAGGACGACGAGTTCTACAAGAATATCCATGACAAGTTCAGCGCGATCACCAAGGCGATCCGCGACGCGGCGGAACGGGGCCAGCCGGTGCTGGTGGGCACCGTTTCGATCGAAAAATCGGAAATGCTGTCCGAATTCCTGAATCAGGAAGGTGTTGCGCACAACGTGCTCAATGCCCGCTATCACGAGCAGGAAGCGCATATCGTTGCGCAGGCCGGCCGCCTGAAAGCGGTGACGATCGCCACCAACATGGCGGGCCGCGGCACCGACATTCAGCTCGGCGGCAATCTTGAGTTCCGCATGCTCGACGAGCATCCCGATCTTGTCGAAGGCACGCCCGAATATGAGGCGCAGGCGGCCAGGATCCGGCTGGAAATCGTGGCGGAAAAGCAGGCTGTGCTCGATGCCGGCGGCCTGTTCGTGCTCGGCACCGAACGGCATGAAAGCCGCCGTATCGACAACCAGCTGCGCGGCCGTTCGGGCCGTCAGGGCGATCCGGGCCTCAGCCGTTTCTACCTCAGCCTCGATGACGATCTTTTGCGCATCTTCGGCCCGCAGACGATGTTCGCCAAGATGATGAACAAGAATCTGTCGGATGGCGAAGCGATCATCAGCCCGTGGATTTCCAAGGCTATCGAAACCGCGCAGCGCAAGGTGGAAGCGCGCAACTACGATATTCGCAAGCAGGTCGTCGAATATGACGACGTGATGAATGACCAGCGCAAGGTGGTCTACGAACAGCGCGCCGATATCATGGACGCGGAAACGGTGGATGATGTCGTCGTCGACATGCGCGCCGATACCGTCAACACGATCGTTGCGGATTGTTGCCCGCCCAACAGCTATCCCGAACAGTGGAATGTCGAACTGCTCAAGGAGCGTTCCGCGCTTCTGCTGGGCGTCGAGCCGCCTGTCGATGACTGGCTGAAGGAAGAGGCGGTTGATCCCGAAATCGTGAACGAACGCCTTCAGGCCCTGTCGCAGGAACGTATCGTCGAGCGGTTTGCACAGGTGTCCGCGGAAACGCGGCGCAGCGTGGAAAAGAGCATTCTGCTCCAGTCGCTCGATCATCACTGGAAGGAACATCTGGCGACGCTGGATGCCCTGCGCGCCGTGATCCACCTGCGCGCTTATGCGCAGAAGACGCCGATCAACGAGTATAAGCAGGAAGCCTTTGCACTGTTCGAACGGATGCTGGTGGCGATCCGCGAGGATGTGACGCGGATGTTGAGCAACATCCAGTTTGGCGGTGCGCCCGAATTGCCGCCGATGCCCGATTTCATGACCACCCATATCGATCCGTTGACCGGCGAGGACGATACCTATGATTTCGATGCGAACGCGCTCGGCCTGGTGACCACGCGGATTGCCCCGGCGCAATTCGCCGCGGCGGCGCTGCCTGATTCGATGGGCGATGATCCCGCCGAATGGGAAGGCAAGGTCAGCCGCAACTCGCCATGCCCCTGCGGATCGGGCGAAAAATACAAGCACTGCCACGGCGCGTTGTAAGCGCCAGCCCGTCACCGTTTCTGTTTCAGGTGCGGTGACGGCTTCGATTGCCCGATTGGAACCCTGCCTTAGACGGGTGTCCCTGGCAGAATTTGCTGCGGTGCACCATTTTTAGACCAGGAACTAATTTCATGCGTAGAATGCTATAGGTAATTTTACGCATATAGGCCCTGAGTTGCGTAAAATGGAAAATTTGCGGTGAATTTCGCAATGATTGCAAAATATGCAATCCACAAGGTTGTTTTTGCACTTGCGGAATATGCCGCTGAGGCGCAGAAAGATCGGGCCTTTCAGGCATCCTCTCCTAAAACTTCAAGGGTCGGCCCTCACGGGCTGGCCCTTTTTTTCTGGCCCTTACGGGGGGACTAGGAGGAGATGGTGCCCGCGGGGCTGTATCCATTCAAATGTTGCAGCAAGGGCCAATAGTCCGTCGCCCGGATGGGTTCGGCCAGTTCAAGCCCCGTTTGAAAACCATCCTGCCAGACAAAGCGTGCGGCCAGCCGCATTCCGGGCATGAATTCGATGGTGATCGCGCAATCGCCGTTCAGGGATGCGAGGCTGTCGATGACAATGCCGTGGCGGGATATGTTGCAGACAGCGACGGCCAGCGGCGGGCTTCCCGCGACATGGAGCACGGCTTCCGCCTGAATGTCGTGGCGGGCGCTGCGTCGCGTGGCGTCGATCATCGCATGTTCCTGTCCACATGACGGTTATGCGCGTTGATGCCATCAGATCATGAAATCTGCGTAAATTGCGATAAGTTGCGACGAGGGAGGCGAACATGTCGGCCTCCCCCCTGGTGATAGTCACGCGGTTCCGCGCACCACGCGTCCCGGCAGGTTGTCGGTGGGTTCGCCATTGCGATAGATGACCTGCCCGGCGACGATCGTGGCGGCATATCCTGTCGCCTCCTGCATCAGGCGCGCGCCGCCCGCAGGCAGATCGTGGATGATGGTGGGCTTGTGCAGTCTCAGCCTGTCGAGATTGATCACGTTCACATCGGCCTTCATCCCTTCGCGGATCAGGCCGCGATCGTGCAGCCCGAAGGCGCGCGCCGTATCATGGCTGAGCGCCTTCACCAGCCAGGGCAGGGACATGCGATCCCCCTGTCGATCGTGCCGCCAGTGGGTGAGCATGAACGTCGGATAGCTGGCGTCGCAGATCATCCCGTAATGGGCGCCGCCGTCGCCCAGCCCGATGATCGTATTTTCATCGATCAGCATTTCGCGCACGGGATCGAGCGTTGATTGCGCGTAATTGCCGATCGCGACGTAGAGCATCGCATGGCCATCATCTTCCAGCAGAAGATCATAGGCCAGTTCATCGGCCGTGATGCCACGGCGCGCGGCCTGCGCGGCGATGCTGTTGGCGGGGTCGGGTTCATATTGCGGCGGATCGCCCAGCGGGAACATCTGATCATAAGCGCAACTCATCCGGCGCAGCGGGGTGGCATCGCCGTCGGGTTCCTCGCTCAATATCTGCGCGCGCACGTCCGGTTGGCGCAGGGCCGCCACCCGCTGCGCCAGATCCGTCGGCAAAGCCTTGTAGCCTGGCCGATCGCGGAAGGGGTGGGATGTCGATGCGTGGCTGAGCACCACGCCGATCGGGCGGGGAAGCACCTGTGGGATGAAGGTGCGTCCGGCGGCGTTCGCGTCGCGGACAAGCGCCAGCACATCGCGCCATCCGTCCGGGTCCGCGCTGCCCTGCCCAAGCGGGAAGGTGACGGGTTTGCTCGACGTGCCGACGATTTTTTGTAGCGCGTCGAATTCGTCATTCCAGCTTGCGTTGGGCACGTCGAGCACGATCTGGAAGACGCCGCGATCGCCCATGGCCTCGACCAGCGCCTGCAATTCGGTGGTGGCGACGTCATAGCTTGGGATCAGTGCGCCATGGGCCGTGCGGTGGATGATCTGGCGCGATGTGCCGAGGCCGATCGCCCCTGCGTCCATGGCTTCGCCCACCAGCCGCTGCATTTCGTGGATGTCGGCGGCGGTGGCGGGTTCGCGCGCCGCGCCGCGTTCGGCCATCACGAAGACGCGAAGCGCCGAATGCGGGATTAGCGCCGCCACGTCGATATCGCGCGGCCGCCGTTCCAATGCGTCGAGGAAATCGGGAAAGCTTTCCCAGTCCCATGGTAGCCCTTCGACCATGGCGATTTCGGGGATGTCTTCCACCCCTTCCATCAGTTCGACCAGCCGGTCCCGGTCTGCCGGGCGGCAAGGCGCAAAGCCCACGCCGCAATTGCCGATGATGACGGTGGTAACGCCGTGCAGCGACGATGGCGCCAGCCGGGACGACCAGATCGCCTGACCATCATAATGGGTGTGCACGTCGACAAAACCCGGCGTGACGATGCAGCCGCTGGCATCGATCACTTCGGCATCGGCTGTCAGCCCTTTGCCGATCGCCACGATGCGCCCGCCGCCGATCGCCACATCGGCCCGATAGGGTTCGCCACCGGTTCCATCGCACACCAGCCCGCCCCGAATGATCAGATCCACGTCGGACATCCAGCCATCTCCCATTATGATTTGGCGCGATGCTGGGATGAACGCGATGGATGCGCATCATGCGTATGGATGAAAGCCGGGGCCGGCTTATAGCCGGTCGCTATAATCGTCGATGCCGGGTGTAATCGGGCGGAACGGCGCTGCGAGGCGCAAGGTGCCGAGTTGCGTGGCGGACATCGCCGCACCGAGGCTGCGTATGGCCCGCATATCGCTGTCCTGCTGATTGGCGTCCGAGAATGCCACGATCAGCCAGCGGCGATCCAGTTCCGCCTGCGGGACCGGGGTTGCGATGCGCGGGGCATTGGACGGAAGCTGGATCGGCCGGAACCACAGCACCATGCTGCGCGGGTGCGTGTGCAGCGGCGCAAGCCGGCGTTCCAGTTCATTTCTAAAGCTGTGCGTGTCGGCGCCTTCCGCTTTGTCGATCAGCAGCGCCGTTGCGCGCGTATAAGGATATTCGAGCGCGAGTTCCGCCGGGATGGGCTGCGCTGAGGAGAAATGCCCGCCGACATAATCGTAAAAGCCGGTGGATATGCTGCGTGTGGGTGGTCCCATCCGGCCCTGACGGGCGAGACGGCGTACCTGATCGACCGACCATGAAAGGGCTTCGTCGCGCCGGCCCTGCAGAATCCAGTAAAGATGGAGGAACGACCCGTCGTCAACGGCGTGATCATCTGTCAGGCCGGCGCCGATGCGGTGTTGTTTCAGGTCGCGTGTGGCAACGAAGCGCCGGCCCGAAAAGAAATCGGCGCCCGCCATGCAGCCGGCAAAGAAATGATCCCGTTCATACCAGCGGGCAAAATCGGCTGCATGGTCGGTGTTCGGTTCGACGAGGGAAAAGAGCATCGTGCCCAGCGCTACCGGCGGCGCCAGGGCGATATCCTCCCCGTTCGGTGTGCGTGAAACGGGCGGTTCGCCCCCGATCTTTTCATTCATCACATTCAGCCGCTTGACCATCGCGTTAAAAATAGTACCGATGGTACTGTAAGTGGCACGGCGACCGATGTCGATATCGCTTCCCCGCAATCAACCAGGGCATCGGCCCGGTGCGAGGGGGCGGGGATCGCACAGGATTGCCGGCTTTGGGAATGGATGCCGGACAGACATGAATCTGGATTTCACCGAAGAGCAAGTGATGCTGCGCGATAGCCTGCGCAGCATTTGCGAAGCCGAATCCGACAGCAAGGCTGTTCGGCAGGCGGAGCGCGATCCGGCGTCCGCCATGGCCGGGGTGTGGCGCAGCCTGGCCGATGCCGGATTTCTCGGGCTGGGCATTGCCGAGGCGTATGGCGGCTCCGCGCTCGGCATGATCGAAACTGCGGTCGCGGCGCATGAATTTGGTCGCTTCCTGGTTCCGGTCCCGCATTTCGAAAGCGCGTTTTGTGCGGCCCGGTTGATCGCGGCGGCAGGAAATGATGAGCAGCGTGCACGCTGGCTGCCGGGCATCGCGGATGGATCGCTTGTCGTCGTGCCGGCATCCTATGAGGCGGGTGGCGGGGACGATCTGGCGTCGGTGAAGCTCGCGCTTGCGCCCAAGGATGACGGGTTCTCGCTTACAGGGCAAAAGCTGTTCGTGGCATATGCGGCGGCGGCGGATTGCCTGCTTGTGCTGGTGCGGGGGGCTGGCCGAACAGGCGAACATGGTCTTGCCTGCATTGATCGGCGCGCGCCTGGTGTGCGCGTCACGGCGGAACCCAATCTGGCCAGCGCGTCACTTTGCACCGTCGATTTCGATGATGTGAAGATTGCGCGGGGCGATCTGCTTGGTGATGGCGGCGCGGTGGCCGATGCCTGGAACGCCGTGTTCATGGAAGGCCTGATCCCGTTGGCGGCCCAGGCCGTGGGCGGAGCCGAGCGGGTGCTGGAGATGAGCATCGCTTATGCCAAGGAACGCGAACAATTCGATCGGCCGATCGGCAGTTTCCAGTCGATCGCCCACTATCTGGCCGACGCGGCGACCGAACTGGAGGCCGCCCGCGTGCTGACATGGCAGGCGGCCTGGGCGCATGCCGAAGGATTGCCGTTCGATCGGCTGGCGATCACCGCCAAGCTGTTTGCCTGTCGCGCGTTTCGTAGGATTTCCGCTCTGGCGATCCAAATCCATGGCGGGCTGGGATTTACCAGCGAGGCGGATCCGCAGCTCTATTTTCGGCGCGCCAAGCATCAGCAGCTTTTGCACGGCGAAAGCGGATGGCTGGAAAAGCAACTCGCCCGGCGTGTGATCGATGGCGACATCCCCGTTCTCAACTGAGGGTCATATGGCTTTGCTCGAAGGAAAATCTGCGATCGTCACGGGCGCGGGCGGCGGAATTGGCCGGGGCCATGCGTTGCACCTTGCCGCCGCCGGCGCGTCCGTCGTCGTCAACGATATCCATGCCGAAGGCGCGGCGGCGGTTGTGGCGGAGATCATTGCGGGTGGTGGAAAGGCGATTGCGTCGGCGCACGACATCGCCAGCGAAGATGGCGCGGCCGGGATGATAGCGGCGGCCGTGGCGGCGTTCGGCGGGGTCGATATCCTCGTCAACAATGCCGGCAATCTGAAAGATCGCACCTTCCTGAAGATGACCGGCGACGAGTTTGATGCGGTGTGGCGCGTGCATGTGAAGGGCACCTTCTGGTGCGCGCAGCAGGCGGCCAGGCAGATGGTGGCCCAAGGGCGCGGTGGCGCGATCATCAACACCACGTCGGCGGCACATTTCGGCAGTTTCGGCCAGACCAACTATGCCGCCGCCAAGGGCGCGATCGCATCGATGACCTACACCTGGGCGTTGGAACTGGCGCGTTACGGCATTCGCGTCAACGCGGTCAGCCCGCTCGGCATGTCCAAGATGTCGGCCACCACCAAGCCGGGCGAAGGGGTTCTGGCGGTTCAGCCCGATCCTACGCTCAATGGCCCGATGATCGTTTTTCTGGCCTCGAATGAGGCGGATTACGTGTCGGGGCAGGTATTTGGCACCGGCGGCGATCGCATCGCGCTGCTGTCGCAACCGCATTATGGCAAGACGCTGATCCGCAGCGAGGGATGGGATCTGGATGCGATCCGCGCGCATTTCCGCGGACAGATGCGCGGGGCTTTCGGCGCGCTCGGGATGCTGGGCCAGCCCTATCCCTTTCGGGGTGGCGTGAAGGCGCCGGACGCCGGTGGCGCGCAATGAGCGGTATCCTTGCCTATGGGGTGCATGTGCCCTTGCGCCGGATGCCGCTGGGGCTGCTGAAAGGCGGCAAGGCGGGCAGCGCGGAGCGGGCGGTTGCCTGGGCCGACGAAGATGCCACCACGATGGGCGTCGCCGCCGCGCAGGATTGCCTTGAAGGGCGAGATCGCAGCCGGATCGGCCTGATCATCTTTGCCACGACCGGCCATGATTATCTGGAAAAGCAGGGAGCATCGCTGATCGCGCGGGTGCTGGACCTGCCAAAGGATGTGCGCACGATCGACGTGGCCCATTCGCTGCGCGCGGGTGCGCAGGCGCTGGCCTTTGCCATCGATGCGGTGCGGGCGGGTGATATCGCCGCAGCGCTGGTGATCGCGGCGGATTGCCGCACGGGCGTGCCGGGCAGCGATTTCGAAAGCAACGGGGGCGATGCCGCCGCCGCTTTCCTGATATCGAATGACGCACCCTTTGCGCGCTTCGCAGGCGGCGTTTCGCGCAGCCAAGAGATTATCGATGTGTGGCGGCGTACCGGCGATCGTTTCCCTCATGGCTGGGAAGATCGGTTCGTCACCGAATATGGTTATCTCACGCCGGCCGCGACGGCGGCAACTGCGCTTGCGGCTGGCCATGAACCTGACGGATCATGGCGTTGGGTGTTGAGTGCGCCCAATGCGCGGGCGCATGCCGGGCTGGCTGGGCGATTGAAGATCGCGGCGGCACAATTGCAGGACCCGCTTTTCGGACGCGTCGGCTTTTGTGGATCGGCCCATGCGCTGGTGCAACTGGCGGGTGCGCTGGACGATGCGCCGGCCGGCAGCCGGGTTGCGATGGTGGCCCATGGCGATGGTGCGGAAGCCCTGCTGTTCGATGTGGAACGGGCGAGCGGGCGGATGGCTTTGGCACCCGCGCTCGCGCAGCGCAGGCCGATCACCAGCCTTGATGCCTATCGCAAGGTGCTTGGGCTTGATCCGACGGAATATCCAGCCCCCGACGATGCCGGCATTTCCGCGACGGTGCATTTCCGCGAACGCGACGAAAATCTGGCGCTGGCCGGGCAACGCTGCGCCTGTGGCGAACCGCAATTCCCGAAAGGGCGCGTCTGTATCCGCTGCCGCAAGCAGGGGCCGTTCACGCGCGAACGGTTTGCCGAAAGGCGGGGGCATATCGTCACCTTCACGCTCGACGCCTTTTTCCCCAGCCCCGAACCGCCCACGGCGGTCGGTATCGTTCAGGTCGAAGGGGGGCCGCGTATTCATATGCAGATCGCCGACGTTCCGGCCGACCGGATCGATATCGGCATGCCGGTGCGCTTCGTGTTCCGGCGGATCCATCAGGCCGGGCGCAAACCCAATTATTTCTGGAAATGCGTTCCCGTCGAAGGAGACGCGACATGAGCCTGAAGGACAAGGTTGCCGTCATCGGCGCCGGCTGCTCCAAATTCGCCGAAAACTGGACGAAGAACGCCGAGGACATGATCGTCGATGCGGTGTTCGAAGCCTATGCCGACGCGGGCATCGACGATCCCGATCGCCAGATCGACGCGATCTTCTGTGGTTCGCTATATTCCGCGCAAGGCCCCGTCGAGGTTTCGGAATCGCTGAAACTCTTCAAGCCGCTCAGTTCGGTCTACAATTATTGCGCCACCGGCACCGAAGCCTTCCGCGTCGCCTGCATGGCCGTGGCGGCGGGCGTGCACGATACCGTGCTGGTCGTGGGCTATGACAAGCCCAAGGATCGGGGCGTTTCCGGCCCGTCCGTCAGCATCCGTGGGGTGCGCGATCTACCGGCCACCCCGGCGGGCTGGTTCGCGCTGTGCGCCAAGCCCTATTTCAAGGCGTTCGGCGCCGGCCGCGAACATCTTGCCCGGATCGCGGTGAAGAACCATGCCAACGGGTGCCTCGCGCCGAAATCCTTCCTGAAGAAGGAAATCACGATCGAGGATGCACTGAACGCGCGGATGATTTCCTGGCCGTTCGGGCTGTACGATTGCGCGGCACAAACCGATGGGGCTGCCGCCGTCATCGTCACCCGCGCTTCGATGGCGCGCACGTTTCGGGATGATCCGGTGCTGGTGAAGGCGGTGGTGTCGGCGTCCGCGCCCAACCCGCATACCGATCCGGACAATGATTTCCTGCGCTGGAAGGCCACCGAGACGGCCGCCGCCGCCGCCTATCGCATGGCCGGGATCGACGATCCGTTTCGCCAGATCGACGTAGCGCAGGTGCACGACTGTTTCACGCTGACCGAATTGCTGAGTTACGAGGATCTTGGTTTCTGCGCCAAGGGTGCGGCCAAGGAGCATATTGAAAGCGGCAGTTTCGCGCTGGCCGGTGAATTGCCGGTCAACAGCGATGGCGGGCTGAAATCTTTCGGGCATCCGACGGGCGCGACCGGCGTGCGGATGATCGTCGAAAATGTGCTGCAGCTTCAGGGGCGGGCCGGCGCGCGGCAGGTGGCGAAGGCGTCGCTGGCGCTGAGCCACAATATCGGCGGGTTTCCCACGGGATGTGCCGTCGCCATCCTCGGAATGGAGTAAGCCATGGGCTTTGAGACGCTCCGCTACGAAATGCACGGACCTGTCGCGATCCTGACGTTGGCGCGGGAGGCGAAGCGCAACGCCGTGAACGCGGTGATGAGCCGTGAACTGCCTGCCGCATGGGCGCGGTTTGAAGCTGACCCGCACGCACGCGTCGCGATCATCACGGGGGAGGGGGGGCGCGTCTTTTGTTCCGGCGCGGATTTGGCCGACCCGCCGGAGACGGACAAGGCGGGAAAGGCGGCGACGCTGGATTCGATCCGCTGGACCGCGATGCAAAATGGCGTGACGAAGCCGGTGATCGCCGCGGTCAATGGCGGTGCTGTGGGCGGTGGCCTGCATTTCGTGGCGGATGCCGATATCGTGCTGGCGTCGGACGGGGCCTATTTTTCGGACCCGCATGTGGCGGTTGGGTATGTCGCCGCGCTGGAACCGATCATGCTGGCCCGGCGAATGCCGATCGGCGCGGTGATGCGCATGGCGCTGACGGGTGGGCTTGAACGCATGGATGCACAGGCCGCCCATCGTCTCGGGCTGGTCGACGAGGTTGTCGCGGCCGATGCGTTGCTGCCGCAGGCGCTGGCGCTGGCGGTAAAGATCAGCCGTCATTCGCCGGCCGCCGTTGCGCGCACCAAACAAGCGATCTGGGGCGCGAAGGAGCAGGACCTTGGCACCGCCTTGCAGGCTGGCTGGGCACTGATCATCGACCAGATCGGCCATCCCGATGCCACGGAAGGCCCACGCGCATTCGCGGAAAAACGCCCGCCCGTGTGGAAGATGCCGGGGGAAGGCGCATGACGGATATATTCGTTGCGGCCGGCTATGGCACCGTCGGCGTGGCGCGGCGTGGCGCGGTGGCGATCATCCGCCTGCAACGGCCCGATCGGTTGAACGCCTATACGCCGGAAATGGGCCAGGATCTTGTCGGCGCCTTTCGGGCAGCGGTGCGGGATGATGCTGTCGCGGCAATCGTGGTCACGGGGGCAGGCCGCGCATTTTGTGCGGGGGCGGATCGCGACTGTTTCACCGCGCCGCCGGGGCCGTCCGGGCTGCGGATCGGCGAGGAGGCGTTCGTGCGCGGTTTCGCAAGCGAGATGCGCGATTGTCCCAAGCTGACGATTGCCGCGTTCAACGGCGCGGCGGCGGGTATTGGCGTGTCGATGAGCCTGACGCTGGATATCCGCCTCGCGGCGGCTGGTGCGTTGCTCAAGCTCAACTTTGCGGAACATGGCATCATGCCGGGGTTCGGGGCGACGAGCCTGCTGCCCCATCTTGTCGGGTTGGGACAGGCCAAGCGCCTGCTGTTGTGCGAACCGGCGATCCATGCGGAAGATGCGCTGCGGATCGGCCTGATCGATGAGGTTTGCGAACCCGAAGGCCTGCTCGAACGCGCCTGCGCCCTTGGGGATGCGGTGGCAAAGCTGCCGTCCGGCGTCGCGTCGGGTATCAAGGATGCGCTGAACCGGGGAAGCGAAAGCGGCTTTGGCACAGCGCTTGCTCACGAAGCCGGCAGCAACCTGCGCAAGGGCGCGCGGCCATGATCGCCCAATCGGTACGCTTTGATGATTTCGGCGCGCTCGAAGCGCTGACGGGCACTGATTTCGGCGATTGGGGCAGCGCGCTGGAAATTACGCAGGATATGGTCGATCGCTTTGCGGACCTGTCGGGCGATCACCAGTGGATCCATGTCGATCCCGAAAAGGCGCGCCGCGAAAGCCCGTTCGGCGGCCCGGTTGCGCACGGGATGCTGGTGTTGAGCGTGATACCGTCGATCATGCCGGCTAATCGCTGGGTGGTTACGGGCCATGGTACGGCGGTCAATTATGGATCGGACGGCTTGCGGTTCGTGTCGCCGGTGCCGGTGGGGATGCGGATCCATGCGCGATCAAGGCTGGCCGCTGTCGCGCGCCACGCAAAGGGCACCATGATCACGATCGAGATCGCGGTGCATGGCGTGGGCAACGAAAAGCCGGCGATGCTGTATCGCGCGCAGGTGCTCTACATCGGAAAGCCTGCATGAGCGCCTTTCGCGACACCACCGCGATCGTCGGCATCGGGGAAACGCGCTTTGGCAAGGGATTGCCGGAAAGCGAACTGCAACTGGCGTGCGAGGCCGTTGGCCGTGCGCTGGAAGATGCCGGCCTGTCGCCGCGCGACGTGGATGCCGTCGGGTCCTATACGATGGAGGCGACCACCGATTTCGAACTCGCCCGGCAGATGGGGTTCGGCAATCTCCATTTCTTTTCGCAGACCGGGCATGGCGGGGGCGCGGCCCCCGGTACGATCGGCCATGTCGCGCTGGCGATTGCGGCGGGCGTGGCGCAAGTCGGCGTGGTGTGGCGCGCGCGCAAGCGTTCTGGCACGGCATCGCGCGTCTGGGGGCAAACCGCGCCGGTGCTGACCGACCACTGGAAATGGTCGCGGCCGTCGGGGCTTTTGCGTCCGGTGGATGAAGTGGCGATGCTGACCCAGCGTTATTTCCATGACTTTGGCGACGCCCGCGATGCGCTGGCCCTGATTGCCGTCAGCCAGCGGGCCTACGCCCATGCGAACCCCAATGCGCAGATGCGTGGCAGGCCGCTTGATCGTGATGATTATTTCGCGGCGCGGATGGTGGCTGAGCCACTGTGCCTGTTCGACAATTGTCTCGAAACAGATGGAGCGGTGGCGATCGTGCTGACGAAGGCGGAACGCGCGCGCGACCTGCGCCAGCCGCCCGTTCTGATCCGCGCCTTTTCACAAGGGCTGGCGACCGGGCATCAGCCGATGGCCGATTTTCACCGGCGCGATGCTTTCGACGGCTGTTCCGCCGTGGCGGCGCGCAACCTGTGGCGGCAGGCGGGGATCGGGCCAAAGGATGTGGATGTCGCCCAGATATATGACGCCTTTTCGCCGCTGATCCTGTTTTCGCTCGAAGCTTATGGTTTCTGTGGGCGGGGCGAGGCGGCCGATTTCGTCCGTTCCGGCGCGCTCGCGGCAGACGGGGGTTTGCCGGTCAATACGGCCGGGGGCGGGCTTTCGGAAGGCTATGTCCACGGGATGAATCTGGTTGCCGAAGGCGTGCGCCAGATGCGCGGCAGCGCCACCAGCCAGGTCGCAGGCGCCGAAACATGCCTCGTCACGGGGTGCGACAGTACACCCAATGGCGCCTTGCTGTTGCGGAGGGCGGCATGATCGAAACCGCCCCCCTGCCGGACATGGCAGGCGCCGTCGAAGCGCCGTTCTGGGCCGCGCTGGCACAAGGGCAACTGGTGGTGCAACATTGCGCGCCCTGTGGCGAGTGGATGTTCCCGACGCGCGTGCGATGCGCGGGCTGCGGCAGCGTTCCTGAATGGACGCCGGTATCGGGCAGGGGACGGATATGGTCGTTCACCTGGGTCCATCCACCGGTGCTGCCAGCTTTTGCACCCTATGCCCCCTATCCGGTCGCGGTGATCGAACTGGCCGAACAGCCGGGCCTGCGGATGGTCGGCAATCTGGTTGCGGAGGCGACAAGCCCGATCAACGCCGTCCAGCGACAAGATGTCGTGATCGGCGCCCCGGTGGAACTGGTTGTTCGTGATCTTGGCGGCGCGCCTTGGCCCGGCTGGCGGATCAGCGGGTGATCGCGCCCAATCCCCATCGCCCAATCGGCAAGAAAATCGAACGGAGAATATAGTGTCTGTGGATTATGATCCCTATTCCGACGAAGCCATGCGTGATCCGCGTGATTTGTATCGGCGTATGCGCGAGGCAGGATGCCCGCATCATATGGAGAAATATCGGGCCTGGGCGCTGGTTCGATATGATGACGTGAACGAAGCCAGCCTGGCGGGGGACAAGATCGATTTCACCCACGGGTCGTTGCTGGGTCAGCACCTGCTGGGCGAACCGGTCCCGCATACGTTCATGACAATGAACGAACCGGAACGACGGGCATGGCGCAACCTGCTCACCCCATCCTATACCATGAAGGCCGTAAAGGCGGAGGCGGACCGGCTGCGCGGACTGGTCCGCGAATTGCTGGCGCCGCTGGTCGCGCGCGGTGAATTTGACGTGTATCGCGATCTTACCAATCGGGTGATGTGCATCAATGCGGGCTATATGCTTGGTTTCCCGCGTGAGGATGCCGAATATGTCCGCAGTCTGATCGATGACATGATCATGCATCGCGATGCGGGGCAAAAAGGGATGACGTCGCCGCGCAACCAGCAAGCGGCGCAGGAATTGGGCGGTTATCTTGCCGCTTATGTCGCGCGCCTGCGCGCCGCACCCGAACAGGCGCAGCGCCATGCCAAGATATTGCTGGAGGCCGAGGTCGATGGCACGCGGCTCAGTGACGAAGATATGATCGCCTATTTCTTCTCGTTGCTCGTGACGGGTTCGGAAACCACGCCGATGGCAACCGCCGGCGTCTTTTATTATCTCGCCAAACACCCGGAACAGAAAGCGAAGGTGGTGGCCGATCCCGCCGGGCTGGCAAAGGCGGCGTTTGCGGAAACCTGCCGGTTCGACCAGCCGACCAACATGCTGGTCCGGCGCGCCCGGGGGGATTTCGATCTGGGTGGCAAGCATATCCGCGAGGGGGATCGGCTGCTGATGATTTATGCGTCGGCCAATCGCGATAGCGATCGGTTCGAACGGGCGGATGAGTTCGATATTTTCCGCCCGCGCAAAGCCGATATGACCTTTGGAACGGGAAGCGGTTTCTGCCTGGGCGCCAATCTTGCGCAATTTGCGGGGGCGATGATGGTCGAGGAAATCCTGACCGCCATTGGCGATTACGAACTGATCGAGGACCAGTGCGAGCGTGCCTATGGCGAAAATCTGGCCGGCTTCACGCGCGTGCCGATCCGGTTCCATCCGCCTCTGGCCTGATGTTTCCAGGCGCGGCGGGGTTAGCTTGTCGTCGCGCCAAGCCCTTTCAGCGCCACCTGGACAATTTTGCGAAATTCGGCGGGGCTGATGTCGGCATCTTCGAACATCAGGCGGAGCATGATCGGTCCCATCACCAGATCGACCGCAAGTTCAAGGTCGAGATCGACAGGCAGTTCACCCCGTGCGATCGCGCGCTCCAGCACGATCTTGCTGGGCTGCCGGCGGCGTGCGGTCGACGCGTCGAGCGCGGCCTTCAATTCAGGGTTGCGGCTGCGTTCGCCCACCAATGTCGGCCAAACGGTTCCCAAAGCGGTATTCTGCGCGAAATCGGCAAATTCGGTGACGATCGCGAAGAGGTCCTCTTCGATCGAGCCGTTGTCGACCAGCGTCAGTTCGGGAAGGCGATCCACCGCCGCGACGGCCAGCAATTCCTTTGAAGGCCAGCGCCGGTAGATTGTCGCCTTGCTGACCGAAGCGCGCGTAACGACTTCGTCCATCGTGAAGCCGCGATACCCGCGTTCAACCAGGATCTCCATCGCAGCATTCAGGATGGCATTTTCCGATCGCGCGCTGCGCGGCCGGCCGACCTGTTTGGCGGGGGGCGTGCCGTTGGCGGCACTGTCGGTTGATATCTTCGTCGCTGTATCTGCTTTCGCCATGGAGAGGGGCATATTCGACGGCGCACCTGCGGTCAAAATCTTGCTGTTTCCTGTCGGATTAGGGTTTGACCGCACATTATGGTAACGATAGTATCGTTTCAAATAAGGCATGCAAGTGCCAAACTTGGGAGTGGAACGCCTTGAAGATCTGCGGCTTGGGCTATGTGGGAATCGGCGTGCGCGAACCGGCTGCGTTGATGGGCTTTGCGACCGACATTCTTGGCCTGATGCCTGCGCGTTCGGTGCCGGGTGATCCCGCCAGCACATCGCATCTCGCGGCCGATGGATCGATCTACCTGAAAGTCGATGCCTGGCAGTGGCGCATTGGCGTCCATCCAGCCCCGCGCGACGGGATGCTCCTTTACATGGGTTTCGAACTGGCGGGTGAAATCGAACTGGAGCAGGCTTGTGCCGAACTTGCCGCCCAGGGCGTTCCGATCCGATCGGGCAGCGCACAGGAGGCTGCCGCACGTGCGGTGACGGGGATCGCCTTCACCCAGGATCCGGCAGGCAACGTCATCGAACTGTTCTACGCGCCGAGGCTGGATCGGGATTTTGTTTCGCCGCAGGGCATGAAATTCCTGACCGGAGACATGGGGCTTGGCCATGTCAATCTGATCGTGTCCCAGCTCAAGGCCAGTCAGGATTTCTACGTCCGGGTGCTCGGATTCCGGCTGACGGACTATTATCTGTTCGGGGACGGGCTTTCCGCCAATTTCTACCACTGCAACCCGCGTCACCATACGATCGGTCTGGCGCATGCCGGGCCGTATGACGGTGTGCACCATCTGATGCTGGAGGTGGCCGATATCGATGATGTCGGCAAATGCATGGAACGGGTGGAGGCGGCCGGCATCCAGATTTCAAGTACGCTGGGCCGGCATTCGAACGACAACATCATTTCCTTCTACATGCACAGCCCGTTCGGCCTGGATGTCGAGATTGGCTGCGGCGCGATCCGCGTCGATGAAAACTGGACGCCGCGTTTGTGCGCTCCCGGCGACATATGGGGTCACAAGGGGTTGACCGCCGAGAGCATGGCCCCCGCCGACGATGTGGCCGCAGGCTGAAAGGTCCGAACATGGCAGTACAGTTAAGCAAGCCGCAGATCGATGTCGGGATGATCGCCACGGATATCGAACACGCGCTACGATTCTATCGCGATCTTCTGGGCTTTGTGGAAGTCGGCGAGGTTGATCTGCCGGGCATATGCCACATCCGTCGCCTGCAATGCGGCGAGACCATTTTCCGGATCGTCGTGCCCGCGGCCGTGCCGGATCAGCGGGCGCATACCGGCGCCTATGATGCCGAAACAGGCCTGCGTTATCTGACGCTGACGGTGACCAACCTTGCCGAGATTGTCGCTTCGGCCCAGGCGGCCGGCTATCCGGTGCCGTTCCCGCCGAAGGAATTGCGCCCTGGCGTTATGTCCGCCCAGATCGCGGATGGACAGGGCGTGACGGTCGAACTGATGCAGATCGAGCCGCAGCCGTGAACAGTATCACGTTGCGGGACAAATATACGCAGACGCAGGGCCGGGTATATCTGACCGGATCGCAGGCGCTGGTTCGTATCCCCATCATGCAGCGCCGCCGCGATGAAGCCGCCGGATTGAATACGGCGGGCTTCATATCGGGTTATCGCGGTTCGCCGCTGGGCATTTATGATCTCGCCTTGTGGCAGGCCACGGATCAGCTGCGCGAGGCCCATGTCCACTTTCAGCCAGGGGTGAATGAGGACCTTGCCGCGACTTCGGTATGGGGCAGCCAGCAGGTCGGTCTTGTCGGCGGTGCGCGCTATGATGGCGTGTTCGCCATGTGGTATGGCAAGGGGCCGGGCGTGGATCGGTCCGGCGATCCGATCAAGCATGGCAATTATGCGGGAACCGCCAAACATGGCGGCGTGCTTGTGCTGTGCGGAGACGATCATGCCGCGCGCTCGTCCACTGTGGCGCATCAGAGCGATCATGCGCTGATCCATTTCGGCATCCCGATCCTGCACCCCGCGACGATCCAGGATTATCTGGATTTCGGCACCTTGGGCATCGCCATGTCGCGCTACAGCGGATCGTGGATCGGGTTCAAATGCGTGACGGATACGATCGAGACGTCGGCGTCGGTGGATGCCGATCCGGCACGGATCGGTGTTCGCATTCCCGAAGATTATGTGATGCCGGCTGACGGATTGAACATCCGCGCGGGCGTGTGGCCGGTGGTGCAGGAACAGCGGGTTTTCGAACAGCGCCTGCTGGCGGTGCAGGCTTTTGCGCGTGCCAATGGCATGGATGGGGTGCGGCTTGGCAAGGTTGGCCGCAATCGGCTGGGCATCGTCAGCACGGGCAAATCCTATCTCGATGTGCTGGAAGCGCTGCGCAGGCTCGGTATCGATCAGCGGCGCGCCGAAGAACTGGGGATCGCGGTCTACAAATGTGCGCTTGTCTGGCCGCTTGAACCGCAGACCATCACCCAATTTGCCCGCCAGTGCGACGAAGTGTTCGTTGTTGAGGAAAAGCGCCCGGTTATCGAGGAGCAACTGGCGCATATCCTGTATCATCTGCCGGCGGATGAGCGCCCGCGCCTTACCGGCAAGCGGGACGAAACCGGCGCAACGCTGCTGAGTGCGGTGGGGGAACTCAGCCCCGATATCATCCTGCGCGCGATCGGCCGGCGCCTGCCGGCCGACGATAGCATAGCGGCCCGGCTCGCATCCCTTCAGGCGCCGGTGCTGGCCGGCCCCGGCCCTGCGGCGGGGCAGGGCGCGCTGATGCGCATGCCTAGCTTTTGCGCGGGGTGCCCGCACAACACATCCACCAAAGTGCCCGAAGGATCGAAAGCCGTCAGCGGCATCGGATGCCATGGGCTGGCGGTGTTCCTGCCCGAACGCAACACGATGTTTTCCTACCAGATGGGCGGCGAGGGGGCTGGCTGGATCGGGCAGGCGCCGTTTGTGGATCTGCCGCATATCTTCCAGAATCTGGGGGACGGCACCTATTTTCATTCGGGGCTGCTGGCCGTGCGCGCATGCGTCGCGGCGAACGTCAACATCACCTACAAGATCCTGCTCAATGGCGCCGTCGGAATGACGGGCGGCCAGCCGATCGAAGGCGAACAGTTTGACGGTGGCATCACCACGCCACATGTGGCCGCGCAGCTTGATGCCGAAGGCGTCCGGCGGATCGCGGTGGTGAGCGACGATCCCGCGCGTCATGATCGGGCGGACTTCCCCAAGGGGGTGACGTTCCACCATCGCGATGAACTGGATGCGGTGCAAAAGGAATTGCGGGACCATAAGGGCGTGTCCGCGCTCGTGTACGACCAGGCCTGCGCAACCGAGCGCCGGCGTCTGCGCAAGCGCGGCAAGGTGGCCGATCCGGCCAAGCGCCTGTTCATAAATCAGGCGGTGTGTGAAGGTTGCGGCGATTGCGGTGTGCAATCGAACTGCGTCGCACTGGAACCGGTGGAAACCCCGCTGGGGCGCAAACGGCGGATCAACCAGTCTGTCTGCAACAAGGATTTTTCCTGTGTGAAGGGGCTGTGCCCCAGCTTCGTCACGGTGCTGGGCGGTTCGCCACGCAAGGGGGCTGCCATGGCAAACGTGGCCGACACCGGGCTGGTGGCCGCACTGCCGGAACCGACATTGCCCGGCCGGGCGCGTGACTATAATATCCTGATCGCCGGGATCGGCGGCAACGGCGTCGTCACGATCGGCGCGATCATCGGCATGGCCGCCCATATCGATGGCAAACCCGTCACGGTGCTGGACATTTCCGGCTTGGCCCAGCGCAACGGCGCGGTGACGAGCCATGTGCGATTTGCGGCGGCGGACGCGGCTGAACATGCCTCGCGCATTCCGCAGGGCGCCGTCGATTTGCTGCTGGGCTGCGATCTGGTTGTCGCCACGGGTGGCGAAGCGCTGTCCCGCCTGTCGATGGAACGGAGCGCCGCGGTTTATAATCGCTTCATTGCGCCGACGAGCAGCTTTGCCAGCAGCCCGGATCTGAAGTTTGACGATGCCCCCCTGCGGGCGCTGGTCGATGGGAACACGCGCGAAGGCGCGGCAACAGGCGTCGACGCGACGACGATCGCCATCAAGATGCTGGGCGATGCGCTGGGTGCGAACATGTTCCTGCTGGGCATGGCCTGGCAGCAGGGCCATGTGCCGCTGTCGCTGGACAGCCTGATGCAGGCGATCGCACTCAATGGCGCGGCGGTCGAACTGAATCATCGCGCTTTCGCGATGGGGCGCATCGCGGCCGTCCATCCCGCCAGAATGGCTGAATGGCTTGATCGTTCGGGTTCCGCCGATCAGCCAACGGGCCAGACCGTGGATGAACTGATCGCCGATCGCGTCGCACGCCTCACCGCCTATCAGAATGCGGCATATGCGCGCCGCTTCGTGGCGATGATCGATCGGGTGCGCGCGGCGGACCGGGAGATGGGCGCAGACCGGCTCACCCGGGCGGTTGCCTACACGCTGTCAAAGTTGATGGCCTATAAGGACGAATATGAAGTTGCGCGGCTCTATTCGGATGACGATTTTCTGGGGCAGTTGAACGCGGCGTTTGAAGGCGATTTCACGATCCGGTTCAACCTTGCTCCACCGCTGCTTGCGCGCCGTGATGCTGATGGCCGGCCGCGTAAGATCACGTTCGGCCCATGGATGCTGAAGGGCTTTCGCCTGCTGAGTGGGCTGAGGGGCTTGCGCGGCACCGTGATCGACCCCTTCGGCTATATGGCGCACCGGCGCCTGGAACGGGCGTTGATCGGGGAATATGAAGCGCTGATCGGCGAATTGCTGGGTGGGCTGAATGCGTCGCGTTATGATCAGGCTGTTGATATTGCAGCACTTTATGGCCGCGCGCGCGGATATGATCGCGTGAAGGAACATAATATCGAAATGCTGCGGGGCGAGCGGGATGTGATGCTGGACGCGTATCGCAACGCACCCCGGCCCAGCCCCGAATTGCAGCCGGCGCTGGTGGATTAGGGCATGTCGGAACGCGACAATGAAAAGGGGAAATACGCGTGGATTTTCGCCTGAGTGAAGAGGAACGGGCGTTCGTCGCCGAAGTCGTGGCTTTTCTGGAAGGCGAAGCGACGCATCCCGATGCCGCTGATTTCATGGCGCCCGATCGCGAAGCGGATTCGATGCTGGCGGACAGCCCGGCCCGACGGGCGTTCAACCGCCGGCTGGGTGAACAAGGTTATCTGGGGATGACCTGGCCGGCCCAATATGGCGGCAGCGAACGGCCGGGCATCTACGAATATCTGCTGAACGAGGAACTTGCCGGGCGTGGCGCGCCACTGATCGGCAAGGGCGTGGGCTGTATCGGCAAGACATTGATCCGCCATGGATCGGATGTCCTGAAATCGGAATTTCTGCCCCGGATTTTGACGGCCGATGTCGAATTTGCGCTCGGCTATTCCGAACCGAATGCGGGATCGGACCTTGCGGCGCTGAAATTGCGGGCGACGAAGACCGAAACGGGCTGGATCCTGGATGGCCAGAAAACCTTCACGACCTCAGCTCATTTTGCCGACTGGTATTGGGTGGCCGCCCGGACGGATCCCACGGCGCCAAAGCATAAGGGGATCAGCGTATTCCTGATCCCGATGGATCATCCCGGCCTTACCATTCAGGAAATCAAGACGATGGGGGATCATCGCACGAATGCGGTGTTCTTCGATCATGTCGAGATCGGCGAAGATCGTTTGGTGGGCGAGGTTAACAAAGGCTGGATCTATGTTTGTGAGGCGCTGGATTTCGAACGTTTCACCTTCTTCACGGTCAACCCGATCATCACCAAATTCCGGGAACTGCTGGCCCTGTTGAAGGCGACCGAACGGGGCGGCGCGCCGCTGACGGATGATCCGCTGATCGCGCAGCAGATCGGTCGGCTGGCGGCCGATGTCGAAGCGGCGAAGATGCTCCAGCGACGCGTGATCGTGGCAGCAGGCAAAGGTGAAGTGCCGGCGGTGGAAGCGGCGATGTACAAGCTGTTCAGCACGCAACTGGGCCAGCGTCTTGCCGATTTCGCGCTCGATGCGCTTGGCCCGCAGGGGTTGCTTGCGCATGGTGCGGCCGGCGCCCCGGCCGATGGCAAGTGGGAGCATTCATATCGCGCCACGGCGCTGGATACGATCGGCGGCGGTTCTTCCGAAGTGCAGAAGAACATCATCGCGCGCCGTGGCCTTGGCCTGCCGCTGGCCTGAACCCATGACCATGCAGGCGATGCCGGATGATCTGGCCGACTGGATCGGCGTTTTGCTGATCACAAGCGATGCCGCAGCTGTGGTGGAGCATGGCGCCATCCAGGGCTTTGCCGCGGCGATAGAGGATGGGAACCCGCTTTACTGGGATGAACAGGCGGCAAAACCGATCACTGGTGGAATCATTGCGCCACCCGCGCTGCTTTCGGCCTGGACGCGGCCCGATCGCTGGTCGCCTGCTGCTGTGTCGGTGGCGCGTCCGCTGGAACTGCATTTTCGGCTGAAGGAACGGCTCGGATATCCCAACGCCATCGTTGCTTCGGCTTCGACTGAATATCTGGAACCGGCGCGGCCGGGGGACCGGATCTGTGCGGAGCAGCAACTGGCCCAGCTTGGCCCGGTTGTGGAAACCAGGCTGGGCAAGGGGCGATACTGGACGCTTCTGGTGCATTATCGCCGCGATGACGGGGAACTGCTCGGCACGGAAAGCCTGACATTTTTCGGCTATGGGAAGAAGGCCCGATGACCAGCGCCGACATTACCGTGGGCGCGGCTTTGCCGCCCTTGCAAATCAGCATTTCCGCTGCCCACGTCGTGGGTGGGGCGATCACCAGTCGTGACTGGCAGCCGCAGCATCATGATCATGCACGCGCCATCGCCATGAAGCTGCCGGATATTATCTTGAGCACGCCCAGCCAATTGGGGCTGTTCTGTCGTTTCGCGACCGGCTGGAGCGGACCTGCGGGCCGGATCGGGCGCAGCGAATTGAAGATGCGGCGTCCGGTGTGTCCCGGCGATCAAATAGAGATTGGGGGGCTGGTGGAGCGCGTTCGGCTGGATGCGTCCGGCTGGCATTGGGTGCTGATCGCCCTGCAGATGATGCGGGCAGAAGAGATGGCAAGCACGTGCCGGCTGTGGATGGCCATGCCGGGAGATGGCGGCCATGCGCCGTGGCAGGCCGCCGCCGACGCATGGTATCCACCAGAATGGCCGATCGACTGAGGCCATGCGGCTGACATCGCCGTGAAGGTGCAGCGCGGCGACGTTTCCATTCATGCTTACAGGATGGTGTCTGTCTTTCGTTCGATCCGGGCCAGGCTGACGGTGAAACCGCAGCGGGCTGACGTATCGACTGTAAATTCCTGATATCGTTTAAAAAGGCCGCCAAGATGCTGGTCAATCTCGTCCTGCGTATAATCCAGTGAGGTGAGGCACCCATATCCCTGCGCTGCGGCCTTCTCCATCGCCGCGTCGCCGTCATCGACATTGAAGAAGACGTTCATGACGCCTTCGCCGTGGGTGGCCAGGAACGGGGAAACTGCGCTATCCGTTTCTCTGCCGGGAAGTGGCGCGCACAGTTCGATGCCGGCATCCCATGCGATGGCTACGCTGATGCCAAAGGGGTTCCCGGTCCAATTGGCATCGATGAAAGTAGCACCTAACAGGTCATGATATTGCCGTTTTGCATGTTCGATGTCATGAACCGCGATCATGATGCGGTTAACTCCATGTATCCCCATATAACACTATCCATTATATTAAATTAATTTCCATATGTATGGTGAGATTGTTTCAAGTATTTGCTTGATATTTCGGGTATATTTGGATAGGGTGGATTATAATATCCGCGCGATCTCTGCTGCGCTGCGCATCGCCCCTTCGATATAGCCGACACCTAGGGCATCGCCCACAACTTGAGGCTCAAGGCCGGCCGCCCGCAGCGTTTCCGCAAAGCGAAGATCTGCGCCGGCGCCACGCGCCAGGATGACATGATCTGCCGCAAAGGTGATGCTTTCGCCATTCGCGCCGGTTGCGCGCACGGCCTTGGCATCGATCGCGATATCGCGGACGCCCGGTTCGAACCGCACCCCGGCTTCGCGCAAATCATCCAGCACCCGCCAGCGCCGGACGATTTGAAGGCCGCGCCCGAACTTGGCCGTATCGTCAAGGATCACCACTTCGCGCCCGCGATGGACGAGGAACTCGGCCAGCTCCAATCCGACCAGATCCCCGCCGATGATGACGATGCGTTGCCCCAGCGGCATCCACGCCTTGGTCGCTTCACGTACCAGCGCCGGCCGGGTTGTCGCTCCGGTCAGCGCGCCCGCCTTGGCGATCGTCCGTGTCGCCCAGCCCAGCTTCGTCCGACCGGGCGACGCCTTTTCGCCAAGCATCAGCCGGCGAAGATCGTCGCCGTTCAGCACATGATCGCGATCATCGCCCGGAACCGAATAAAGATCGCGTCGCGCGCCTGTGGCCACGACGATGGCATCGGCGGCGATGGATCGCAGCAATTCGGGCGACGCTTCCTCGCCCAGTCGGACATTGACGGTTGATCGTTCGATTTCGCGTATCAGCCAGTCCAGCAGCCGTTCGTTGGCATCATAAGCGATGGACGCGAAGCGCAGCGTGCCGCCCAGCATGCGGCTGCGTTCGATCAGCGTGACGCGATGCCCGCGTAGCGCCAGCCGGCGCGCGGTTTCCATGCCCGCCGGCCCGCCGCCGATCACGGCGATGTGGCGTGGCGTGGTCGCGACGGGGAGCCAGTCCTGCCCTTCGAATGCCGTGTGCGGGTTGACCGCGCAGCGCACCGATCCGCCATAATAGATCGCGCTGATGCAGGTGTAGCAATAGACGCAGGGCAGCACGCTGGCGGGATCGCCTTGCATGATCTTGGCCGGCAGCGATGGATCGGCCAGCAGCTTGCGCCCCATGCCAAGGAAATCGCCATCGCCGCGGGCGATGATCGCATCGGCATCTTCCGGTTCGATCCGGCCGGAAAAGATCACCGGGATCGATACCGCACGCTTGATCGCGGCCGCCTTGGGCACGTTCAGGCCAGGCAACTGCGGGGTATGCGATCCCGAATGCAGCGTGCCGCGTGATGTTTCATGGTTGGCGGTGACGGTGATCGCGTGCGCCCCGGCGGCTTCGGCAAGCCGGGCGGTTTCCAGCGCATGTGCGATGCGGATGCCGCCTTCGCGTTCATATTCCTCGGTGTCGATCTTGCACCACACCGCAACGTCCGGCCCGGCGCCATCGCGTACCGCGCGGATGATTTCGATCAGCAGCCGCGCGCGATTGGCGACGCTGCCGCCATATTCGTCCTCGCGCCGGTTGGTGGCCGGGGAAAGGAAGGACGAGATGATGTAGCCATGGCCACCGTGAATTTCGATCCCGTCCACCCCGGCACGACGGGCGCGATCGGCGGCGGCACGGAACATTTCCACCAGCGCGGCGATATCGTCGCGGGTCATCACCTTATATTGCACGTCACGCAGCTGGAAGAACGGCGCGCTGGCGGCTTCGTCGTCCAGGAAGCCGTCCATCATATCGCCTTCAACCGCCACGGGCAGCGATGGAGTCCATGCCGGTCGTCCGGCGAGCATATCTTCCATCCCGACCAGGCCGCCGAAATGGAGCTGGACGGCAAAGCGCGCCCCGTGGCTCTGCACCGCCTGCGCCATGGCGGCGATGCCGGGGATATGGCGATCCTCCGACAGCGCCGGCTGGCCCTTCATATTGCCGCCGATCGGCCAGCCGACGCCGACGACGCCGAGCGTAACCAGGCCGATGCCGCCTTCTGCCTGCTGGCGGTTGAAGGCCAGTGCCCGTTCGCCGCAGGTGCCATCGGCTTCTGCCAGTCCGGTGCCCATTGCGGTCAACAGCATCCGGTTGCGGATCGCCATCGGGCCGATCCGACCGGGCGCCACGAGATGTGCGAATTGTGCCGTCATGATCAGAAACTCAGCCGCAGATCGATGCCGTAGGTGCGGGGTTGGGCGTAACCGACCGTGCCGAAACCCAGCGAGCCGAAGTCGACCGCGCCCAGCAGATAATCCTTGTTGGTGATATTGCGCGCCCAACCGGACAGTTGCGCCTTGCCGCCGCCCCATTGCAGGTCCGCCAAAGTGATGCGCCCATCGAGCAGGCCGACCTTGCCGTCCGACAAGTCATTGTTGAACGGGTTCAGGATCGTCGTCGAATGGAAATAGGTGCGGCTGCGATAGGAATAATCGAGGCGTGCCGACAGCGTGCCGATGCCCAGATCGCCAAACCGATATTCCGCGCCGACATTGGCGGTGGTGCCCGCAGAATAAATGAACCGGGCGCTGCGGGCGATATCGATCAGTTGGTCCGTTGCGGGGTCGCGAATGATAAAGCTTTTATATTTGCGATCGACATAGCCGAAATTGCCATTGATCGTCAGGCGTTCGCCAAGCAACGCGGTCCATTCGGCTTCGATGCCGTTATATCGGGCCTTGCCCGCATTGACGGTAATGCCGACCGATCCGCCCGACCCCGCCAGGAACTGGCCGACCTGTACGTCGCGATGGTCGGCATGGAATACGGTCAGGTTGAAGCGCAGGTGGCGGTCGAACAATTCGCTTTTCACGCCGACTTCATATGATGTCAGATTTTCCGGATCGAACCCTTCATTCTGCGATCGCGCGTTGAATCCGCCGGCTTTGTAACCGGTGGCAACGCGCGCGTACGTCATCACGTCGTCGTTCCAGCGATAATCCAGCGTCGCGGCCCAGTTCAGTTTTTCGAAGCTGCGGTCGAGATCGCGCGTATATGGTTCGCGCTGGCGCAGTTCGCGATCGTCGCGGGTGTAGCGTAACCCGGCCGTGGCGCTCAGCCGATCACTCAACCGGGCGGTGGCTTGTCCGAACAGCGCCTTCGACTGGGATTTGAACTTGTAGCTGAAATTGCTGGCCAGATTGACACCGAACGAATCGACAAACACGCCGGGCGCGGCCTCGATCGGGGCGGGCGAAGGCAGGATGTAGGTAAGGAAGGTGGGATTTTCCTCATGCGCGACTTCGTGGAAATAGAAGCCCCCGAGGACGAAATCGATGCTGTCACCGATCTTGCCGATCAGGTTGATTTCCTGGGTCCATTGCCGCTGGCTGCGTTCGAACGTCAGGTTGAACAGGCTGATCGGCTGTACGCCCAGCGGCACGAACGGGCCGCCGGCCAGCAGCCCCGGATCGACTACGAAACCAACCAGGCCGCCATTGCCGTCCTGATCGTTGACCACGCGATTGGTCCAGCGCCGATGACCGGTGAGCGAACGGAGCAGCAGGTTATCGCCAAGATCAATTTCGGCGTTTAGCGCGTGGCCGGTGACGCGATCCTTGATCGGGCCATCCGCATCCAGCCGCAGCGAATTGAGCCGATCACGGGAAATCTGCAGTGGCGCGCCACCGAGCGCCGCCGATGCACTGGCATAAGCGAGGATATCGGGGCGGGCCACCGCCAGTTGCATGGGATTGCCCACGCTGCGCCGATCGTTGAAATCATAGGCATAGTTCAACCGTACCGGGCCGCCCTTGTCGTAGCGCAGCGCGATGCGGAAGGCATCGACATTATAGGCACCGGGGTCGCGGGCATCGCGGGCGAGTATGTTATCGGCATAGCCGTTGCGCTGCTTGTGCAGGTAGGACAGGCGTGCGCTGATGCCGCTGTCGCCCCATTGCCCGGTATCGACGCTGCCCTTCATCTGGATCGCGTCGAGATTGCCATAGCTGAGCAGGAAATCGGCGCCGAAATGGTCTGACGGCCGTTTGGAAATCAGGTTCACCGCGCCGCCGGTGGTGTTGCGTCCGTAGAGCGTGCCTTGCGGACCGCGCAAAACTTCCACCCGTTCCAGATCGACCAGATCGAACACCGCACCCGAACTGCGACCGAGGACGATGCCGTCCACATAGAGGCCGACCGGGGAGTCCACCGTCAGGATCGTTTCGGATTCACCGATGCCGCGAATGAAAAGCGCAATGTTAGATGTGGATGCGCCGGTAACCGTGACGGTCAGATTGGGCGCCGCCGCCGTTAGCGACGATACGTCGGTGATCCCGCGGCGTTCGATCGTTTCCGCCGTCAGTGCGCTGACCGCCAAGGGCGTTTCCTGCAGGTTTTCACTGCGTTTTTGTGCGGTCACGATAATATCTTCGAGGCCGCCGGAGGCCTCGGCCGTGGCCTGTGCATGGGCCTGGCCAGCAGCAAGGCACGCGATGCCCGCGACGGGACCCCAAAATCCGTTTGTCACGATATTTCCCCTCCAGATTATTTGCGACCGGCATAGGGGCAGGGCGCTGACGGAAGGGAGGCATTAGCGCGCAAAATGGCATGCATTACTGCGCACCCCTGCTAATGATCGGACGAAAGCGGTTCATAAGGGCGCCCCATGCGACACAGTGCGGTGACATCGCCCCGGTTCGTTCCAGCATCCGCGATGATTGTGTTGCTGGATACATTGGCCGAAATCGGCGGGGACGTGCGGGGCGTGCTGCGACGATCAGGGCTGGGCCTGATCGAGGGGGCGGCCCGCGATGGCCGGGCGATGCTGATCCCGCGCGCAGCCTTTGCGCAACTGGCCGCGGATTGCGTGCTCGCGCTGCATGCCGAAAGTTGCCGCAAGAACCGTTTGCAACCCTTCCCGGTGCGGAACCATCGCATCCTGCTGCTGGCGATGCTCGGCTGTACGACATTGCGCGAGGCAGTGGTCGTGATGACGGATTTTTATGCGATGCTGGGTGAGCGATCCGCGCAGTGGGCGGTCACGAAGAATGGTCACGCCGTCCGTTTCGCGCTCGACCGGAGAACCCGGGAGGTGAGCCTTGCCGAGTTTCTCATCTCCTTATTCTCGCTTGCATCCTATCATCGCATTCTCGGTTGGGTGATTGGCGAGGAAGTGCCCCTGATCGACGTGACCCTGGCCTATCCGGACATGCTGCAAGAGGCCGGGCTGAACGATCTGTTCAGTATCCATCCGCGTTTTGAAGAGCGTCAGGACAGTTTTTCCTTCGCCGAACATTATCTGGATTGGCCGATTGCCAGGAAACCGACAGAAGTCGATGGGTTGTTCGCGCTGTTTCCGTTCGATCTGCTGCCGCCGGACTATGGCACGGAGACATTGGCGCAGCGGCTCAAGGCCGCCATGCGGGGCGCTTTGTCGATGGGCGAGGCGGTGCCCAATACGGTTGCCCTGGCCCGCATGTTCGGCCTGACGCCGGCCACTTTGCGCCGCCGGCTGGCGCGCGAAGGAGCGTCATTGGTGTCGGTACGCACGCAGTGCCGACGGGAATTGGCGCTGACGATGCTGGCGGGCACAAGCCTGACGGTTCGGGAGGTGGCATCGCGCCTGCAATATGCCGATGTCGCCACTTTCCGCCGCGCATTCATGGGCTGGACAGGCATGACGCCAAGCGCCTGGCGCGCGGCAGATGGCAAGTGATCGGGCGTGCCCGATGCTTTGGCTGCCACCACCATTGGATCGATGACGGGCTGGTGCGATGGCCAGACATGTATCAAGTGCGTAAATGATTGAGGAACCGGGATCATCAGCCAACGTTTGAACAGATCGCGGGCGTGGCGATGCGTAAGGCATGGGGGCAGAGCGTAGAGTGCGATCGGACAAACAGGACGGGCAGGTAGCCATGCGAAGCGTTCGTAGCCTGCTTTGGCGGTCCTGCGCCACGGCGGCGGTGACCTTCGGACAGCTTGTGTCCGTGGCGAATGCCCAGCCACAGGATGCGACGCTATCGAACATGACGGGTGCCGCGATCGACCCGGCGACCGATCCTGAGTTTGACGCGGCGCTTCCGCCGTTGGAGGCTGTTGAAGCACCGGCGTCCGTTGCGAATTCCACGCCGTCCGAACTGCCGCCGCTGGTGGATGAAGCGGAGATTGCCCAGCCGCTGCCGCCGCTCGGTGGTTTTGATGCCACGCCGGACACCGGCAATGCGAAAATGCCGTCGGATGATCCGGCGCGCATCCGCTACACACTGACAGTGGAGGGGCTGAAGCCGGTCGGGCTGGATGACGAGTTTCGCAGCCTTTCGGCGCTGGCGACCGGCAACAGGCAGGCCGCCAATGGCGCGCAGGTGTCCGCCCGTGCCACGAACGATGTCGCGCTGGCCGAACGGCTGCTGCGGTCAGAAGGATATTATGATGGCATCGCATCGTCCACTGTGGCGACGGCGCCGGAGCAGGGCGGTGAAGTCGCGGTAACGATCAGCGCGACACCGGGGCCGCGTTACCGGTTCGGGAGCATCGCGATAACCGGCGCTGCCATGGAGCCAGCGGCGCTGGCGCGTGAGGCGCTGTCGCTCAAAACCGGTGATCCGATCCGGTCGATTGCTGTGGAGGCGGGCGAAGCCCAGATCGTGCTGGCGTTGCCGCAGCATGGCTATCCGTTCGCCAAGGTTGGCCAGCGGAGCATCTTGCTGGACGATGCTACCCACGCCGGTGATTACAGCCTGCCGGTTGAGGCTGGCCCGCGGTCCACGTTCGGCGGCCTTCGCACCAAAGGGACGGCGATCTTCGATGTCGACCATCTGTCCATCTTTCCACGGTTCAGGCGCGGCGATCTCTATGATGCGCGGATGGCCGATGACCTGCGGCAGGCACTGGTGGCGACCGCATTTTTTCCACTGTCGCCGTTGAGCCGATCGCGACCGGGATCAGTGCCGCCGACGGTTCCGAAATCGTTGATCTTGAAGTAACCCAGCGCAAGGGGCCATGGCGCAGCCTGTCAGGATCCGCTGGCTATGGCACGGGCCAAGGCATCAAGGCGGAAGCCAGCTGGACGCACCGCAATCTGTTTCCGCCCGAAGGTTCGCTGACGGTAACGGCGATCGGCGGGACGCTGGAGCAAGCCGCCAATGTTACGTTCCGCCGCGCCAATGCCGGGCGGCGTGACCGCACCTTCCAGATCGGCGGCGGTTTCAGCCGGACCAATTTCGACGCTTATCAGGCCAATACGGTGAATGTCGGCGTCAACTGGTCCCGCCAGAGCACGCCTTTGTGGCAGAAGCGATGGACTTGGTCTTATGGTGCGGAGATTATCGGCACCAATGAAAAGGGTGCAGCGCTGACAGCGGATGGCGATCGGCCCCGCCGGACCTATCTCATCGGTGCGCTGCCGTTGCAGCTTCAATATGACCGGTCGGATGATCTGCTGAATCCGACGAAGGGTTATCGCCTGATCGCACGGGCCAGCCCCGAATCCTCGCTACAAGGCAAGCTCCACGCTTATGGCCGCCTGACGGGCCAGGCCACGGGCTATTATCCGATCAGCAACTCCCTGATTTTGGCCGGGCGGGCGCTGGTGAGTTCGATCAGCGGCGCGTCGCTGGACGATATCGCACCCTCGCGCCGTATCTATGTCGGTGGTGGCGGGTCGGTGCGCGGGTTTGGGTATCAACAGCTTGGACCGAAAGATGCGCAGAACAATCCGACGGGGGGCCTTTCCTCCGTCGAATTCGCGCTGGAGGCGCGCTACCGTTTCGGCAATTTCGGGATCGTTCCGTTCATTGATGCCGGACGGCTGGGGCAGGGTTCCACGCCAAGCCTGTCGGCCATGCGCTACGGCGCTGGCATCGGCGGACGTTATTATACCAATTTCGGGCCGATGCGGCTGGACATCGCTACGCCGATCAACCGGCAGCCGGGGGAATCCCGCGTGGCGCTCTATATCTCGATCGGGCAGGCATTCTGATGGCCGATGTGGAAAGCAGGACGATTGACCGCCCTTTGGGCTGGCGTATCGTTCGATGGCTGGCGGCCGGGCTGGCCGGGTTGGTTCTGCTGACGGGCGCCATCCTGCTGGGATTGAATAGCGGCCCCGGAAAGCGTTTCGTTGTTGACCGGATCGCTGCGTTTTCCACCGAATCCGGTATCAACGTCCGGGTGCAGTCGATCGACGGGTCGCTTTATGGGCGCATGACCCTGCGGGGCGTAGAACTGCGCGATCCCAAAGGGGTATTTCTGACATCCCCGGCCATTGCGGTCGATTGGCGGCCCTTTGCCTATCTGCATGCCAAGATCGATGTGCGATCGGCAACGGCGGATGCGATGCGTTTGTTGCGCCTGCCCGAACTGAAACCCGTACCCGCTGATCCGGACGCACCGATCATTCCCGATATCGACCTGGTTTTGGGTCAATTACGGATCGATCGCTTCATCGTTGAACCGCCGGTGACGGGACGCCGGCATATCGTGCGGATCGCGGGCAACGCCCTGATCGCCGACCGGCGCGCGCAGATACTGGCAGATGCCGCGACGTTGATCGCCCCAGGCGTTGCTGGCGGCGACAAATTGCACCTGAAGCTGGATGCTGTGCCTGATGACAATCGTCTGCTGATCGATGCGAAGATCGATGCGCCGGCGGGCGGCCTGGTCGATCGCTATGCGAAGCTGGGCCAGTCGACAGGCCTTACAATCGACGGACGTGGCGACTGGACCGCGTGGGATGGACGCATCAGGGGCATGCTGGGTGGCAAGCCGCTTGCCGATCTCGCGCTGACCGGACGTGACGGCACCTTCCGCGTGCTCGGCGCTGTCCGGCCGGCGGAACTGGCAACGGGGCCGATCGCGCAACTGTTCCAGCCAGACCTGCAAGTGGACGCGATCGCAGTGCTGAACGAGCGTCGGGCCGACACCAAATTGCGCTTCACCTCCGAAGCCTTCACCCTGAGCGCACAGGGGCAGGTGGATTTCGGCGCGAACCGGTTTCAAGATTTCCGGATCGATGCACGCCTGCTCAAGCCCGGCGCGATCGCGGCGAATGTCAGCGGTCGTGATCTGGTGTTGATGGCTGCGATTGATGGCCGGTTTGCAACGCCCGAGATCGCATACAAGCTGTCGGCGGCTCAGCTCGCTTTCGGGGCGACAGGCGTGGAGGCGCTGACCGCCGAAGGCCAAGCGGTGATAGATGCCGAACGGATCCTCGTGCCGATCCGCGCCGCGGCGCGACGGGTGACTGGGCTAAATGCCGCAGCGGGCGGGCTTGTCACGAATTTGCGGGTCGATGGCGACCTGGCGTTCGCCGGTGGACAATGGCTGTCCGACAATCTGCGATTGCGATCCGACAAGATCGACGCGACCGCGCTCATTCTCGCCGATCCGGCGCGCGGTACATATACCGGCGCGTTGAAGGGGCGGGTGAACGATTATGACGTAACCGGGCTTGGCCGTATCGACCTTACGACCGATGCAAAGCTGGTAACGGTTGCGGGTGGTGGGTTTGGCGTGAAGGGGAATGTGACCCTGCTGACGCGCAAGCTGACCAATGCGAGTATCGCCGGCCAACTCGGTGGAAATGCGGTGATCACCGCCAATATCGGTTATGATCCGAAGGCCGGCGCCACCCTGTCCAACCTGCACATGACGGCGCCCGATTTCCGTATAGTGAGTGGTGACGGCGGTTATGACCTGGCCAGTGGCGCGATCCGTTTTCGTGCGCAGGCGTGGTCCCGCAACTATGGTCCGGCCAGCGTTCGGGCCGCCGGGACCGTGGAACGACCGGTCGTAACCCTGACGGCGACGCATCCGGGCGTGGGCATCGGCCTTGTTGATCTGAACGCGATCCTGACGGGATCGGCCGGCGGCTACGCGGTACAGGCCACCGGCGGATCGGATTATGGCCCGTTTGCCGCCGATATATTGATCCGCAGCGGTACAGGCCCGCTGAACATCGATGTGCGCAAATTGCTGGTCGCAGGCGTCGATGCACAGGGCACCATCACCCAGATGGCGGCGGGTCCATTTGCGGGGACGTTGCGGATTGCCGGATCGGGCCTGAACGGGCAGGCGGTGCTCGCGGCTGCAGGGCCGAACCAGAAGGCGGATTTCAACCTGATCGCCGCCGCCGCCGAACTGCCCGGCAAGCCGCCGATCACCATCGGATCGGGCGTGATAAAAGGAACGCTGGTCATGCTGCCGGCCGGGCCGATGCTCAACGGTTCCGCCGCACTGGCCGATGTGCGGCAGGGCGCATTGCTGATCCGTTCGGCGCGCGGCAAAGTTGATTACCAGGCTGGGCGCGGCAAGGCCGGTTTCATTGTTGCGGGATCCAGTGGCGTGCCGTTCGATGTGGCCGGGCAGGCAGCCTTCGCGCCGGGGCGGATCGTCGCGAATGCCAGGGGATCGGCCAACGGCATCGCGTTCAGCTTAGCCCAGCCGGCAGTGGTGACGCAGGACGGGGCGGATTATATCCTTCAGCCTGCGACGATCCGGCTTCCGCAGGGACAGGTGGAACTGGCCGGCCGTTATGGCGCGCGAACCGAAGTGCGTGCGAAACTGAACGGCGTCGATCTGTCGATCGCGCAGGCATATGCACCGACGCTGGGGCTGGGAGGCAAGGCGACCGGAACGGTGGATTTCACGATGCGCGGGGAAGCCCTGCCCGAGGCGCGCGCGCGTATCGATATTGCCGGTTTCACGCGTACGGGCGCGCTTGTGGTATCCGATCCCGTCGATATCGCGATGCTCGGCACGCTGGGTGATGCGGGGGGTGATATCCGTGCCTTGATCCGGCGCGGCGGGACTACGGTGGGACGGGTCAACGCACGGCTCGGGCCGGTTGCGGGTGGAGTGCACTGGTCCGAACGGTTGATGGCTGCCCCGCTTTCGGGGGGTATCCGCTATAACGGCCCGGCCGAAGTGTTATGGACGATGACCGGTATCAGCGGGCAAACCGTGTCCGGCCCGGTTGCAATTGGCGCGGATTTCTCCGGGCGGCTGGATGCGCCGCAATTGAACGGCGTGGTGCGCGCAAACCAGCTTCGCTATGAAAATCAGGCGGTCGGCACGACCATCACCAGTATTGCGATCGACGGCCGGTTCAGCCAGTCGCAATTCCAACTCGTCAGCATGGCGGGCAAGGCGGGCAAGGGTTCGTTGCGGGCATCAGGGACAATCGGTTTCGATGCAGCCAGCGGCTATCCGATCGATATCAACGCCACGCTGGATCATGCCCAGCTTGCGCAGTCCGATGCGTTGGGGGCCAGCGTTTCCGGCACCGTCGGTGTCACAAGTTCCGAAGCTGCTGGTGGCCTGATCAGGGGGGATCTGCGCCTGCATGAGGCGCGGTATGAAATTGTGCGCGATGACAGCGCCCAGATTGTCGAACTGACCGGCGTGCGCCGTAAAGGCGCGCCACCACCAACGGTGGCGCAAGGCCCTGCGCCCAGCAACTGGAAACTCGACATCAAAGTGCGTGCGGATAACCAGCTTTACGTGTCGGGCATGGGCCTGGAATCCGAATGGCGTACTAATATGCGGATCAGCGGCACGGCGGGCGCGCCCACGGTAATCGGCCGGCTGCAGGTGGTGCGGGGGACGTACAGTTTTTCCGGCCGTGAACTGCAACTCGACGATGCGAGCGTCATTCGTTTCAATGGCCCGTTGTTCGATCCCGATCTGGACATCCGCGCCAGCACCGAAATCGATAACGTGTCCGCCATCATCCAGATCGGCGGAACGGCGATGCATCCGCAGTTCGTTTTCACCTCGTCACCAACCTTGCCGCAGGACGAAGTGTTGTCCCGGCTGTTATTCGGGGCCGAATTGAGTTCGTTGTCGCCGGTTCAGGCGGTGCAGCTTGCCGCCGCATTGAATGCGCTGCGCGGCGGCGGCGGCGGCCTGAATCCGGTTGGCAAACTGCGCGGTGCGACCGGACTTGATCGCCTGCGCGTGCTGGGCGCGGATGATGCCGCCGGGCGGGGCACATCGCTTGCGGCTGGCAAGTACATATCCAAGAACATCTATGTCGAAGTGGTGAGCGACACCAAAGGCTTCACGCAAACGCAACTCACCATCGCGCTCAGCCGCGCGCTCAGCATCCTCAGCCAGGCTGGCGGCGCTGTCGGGCCATCGGTGACGCTGCGATATTCGAAGCAATATTAAGGCGCTTCCGGTTGTCCGTCCGGCCGAAGTGCGGGCTGGGGGTTGCCAATGCCGCCCGCAGAGGCCAGATTGCAGTGCAGCAAAAGTGAGGAGACGCCATCGTGAACAACTGGAAGCAGAACGCGCAACCGTTTGCTTTCTCTTGTCCCATGGTGATCAATGCCTGCCTTTCTCACACTGGATTCCGTCGCCGCCGCAACGCCTGACGGCACGCCACTTTTCGACAATTTAACCTTTGCGCTGGGCGCTGACCGTATTGGGCTGGTCGGTCGTAACGGTTCGGGCAAATCGACGCTGCTGCGGATTGTTACAGGTGAAGTAGCACCCGCAGCCGGGCGTGTGGCGTGTACGGGGCGCATTGGCCTGCTGATGCAGGGCTGGACAGATACGCTGAGCGTGGCGGAGGTGCTGGGCGTCAGGGCCGGTATGGCGCGATTGCATCGCATCATCGCCGGGGATGGTTCCAGCGACGATTTTGTCGAGGCGGACTGGACGCTGGAGAGCCGGATCGGCGATGCCCTGGCGGAGGTCGCCTTGCCGGGACTGGCGCTCGATCGCCAGATAGCGTCACTGAGCGGTGGAGAGCGTACCCGCGTAGCGATGGCGCGGCTGCTGATCGAGGCACCGGACCTGCTGTTGCTGGATGAACCGACCAACAATCTCGATGCTGATGGACGCGCGGCGATTGGCGCGTTGCTCGCCCGGTGGCGTGGCGGTGTGCTGGTCGCCAGCCATGATCGGGCCTTGCTGGAAGGCGTGGACCGGATCATTGAACTGGCGCGGCCGGCGTGCCGGATTTTTGGTGGTGGCTGGTCGGCCTATGAGGAAGCGCGCACGGCTGAGCGCACAAGGATCGCCGCCGAACTGGACCAGGCCGACACCGCGTTGCGCAATGCCGAGCACGCCGTCCAGCGCCAGCGTGAGAGAAAGGCACGCAGTGACGGGAATGGCCGGGCGTGGCGGGCCAAAGGCACCGAAAGCCGGATATTCCTTGGCGGTGAGGCTGAGCGCGCCGAAAACACGGCCGCGCGCGCCAATCATCTGGCTGCACGACTGGTGGGTGATGCAGCCATCCGGCTGGATGTTGCGCGGGCCGCCGTTGAGGTGGCAACGCCGCTTACCATCGCTTTGCCTCCTGTCGGCCTGCCGGGCAATCGCGAGGTGCTGGCATTCGACCGGGTGATGTTGCATCTGGAAGGCGGCCGTACGATCGGTCCATGGACGTTTGCCATCCGGGGACCGGAGCGTGTGGCGATTACCGGGGCGAATGGCGCGGGAAAGACCAGTCTGTTGCGGGTCGCAATGGGGCTGGCAGCGCCGAGCCACGGGCAGGTGCGGCGTGCGGAGGGCCGGCTGGCGTTGCTGGATCAGCATGTCGGCTTGCTCGACCCGCTATCCTCTGTTCTGGATAATTTCCGCCGTATCCATCCGGGTCTTGGCGAACAGGACATGCGCGCAGCGTGCGCGCGCTTTGCGTTCCGCAATCGCGATGCATCGAAACTTGTCGGCACGTTGAGCGGTGGCGAACGATTGCGCGCGGGGCTGGCCTGTGTGCTGGCAGGCATGAATCCGCCGCAATTACTGCTGCTCGACGAACCGACCAACCATCTGGACATTGAATCGATAGAGGTGCTGGAGGCGGCGTTGGTGGGATATGACGGGGCCTTGCTGGTGGTCAGTCATGACCGGGCTTTTCTGGACGCGATCAACGTGGAGCGCGAGATCGCGCTGGAGCGGCGGGCTGGCTGACTGCCCTTAAGGCTGCCCGCAACTGCTGCCCCCTTGCGAAGGCGGGTGATATTACGTCACTATTCCATGGGATAAGCGGGGACGGGGCGGATCGATGCGAAATCTTGTGATGGGTCTGGTGGCATGTCTGCTGCTGGGCGGATGTACGACGCCGCAGCAACTCCGGCAGGCGCCGGCTGCACCGGACTTCGTTGATCCGGTTCCCGTGCCAAATCTGCCGCCTTACCGACCGCCAGAAGACCGTGCGGAGTAAACCCGCATGATCAGCCCGAGCGGCTGTCGGCGATGATATGCCCGTCGAGCAGTTCGATCCGGCGATCGCACCGTTCGGCCACGCTGCGATCGTGCGTGACCATGACGATCGTCATGCCGAGGCGATGATTGAGATCGCGCAGCAAGTCGATCATTTCGGCGGAGGTGCCGCTGTCGAGGCTGCCGGTCGGCTCGTCGGCCAGGATCAGCTTGGGCTCGCCGATCAGCGCCCGGGCAAGCGCGACGCGCTGGCATTGCCCCCCGGACAGTTCCGACGGGCGATGGTCCGCCCGTTCGGCAAGGCCGACCCGGCCCAGCATGGCAAGCGCGGGTTCACGGCGCTGTGTGCGGGGAACGCCGCGATAGAGCAAAGGGAGCGCCACATTCTCCCATGCACTGAGGCGAGGGAGCAGTTGAAACGACTGGAAAACGAAGCCGATCAACTCGTTGCGTAGCCGGGCAGATTGGGTGGGCGACGTGAAATCCACGGCCCGACCATCCAGCAGCACCTGGCCGTCATCCGGATGATCGAGCAGGCCGATAATATTGAGCAGCGTGCTCTTGCCCGAACCGGATGGACCGAGAATGGCACAAAAATCGCCTTCAGGGATCGAGAAGCCGATGTCCTTCAGAACCGGAATCGGATTGGCCATCCCACCATAGGATTTCCTGACGCTTTCGAGGTGCAGCACCGAATCCCGTGTCATGGGCCTGAGAAGGCCGTAAAATCATATGGCGGGTCAAGGGGCTATCCGGCGAAGGCGGCGTACACCTCCATGATCGATGGATTGCGGCGCAGCGTCTGGCCGCCGCTGACATGGAGAACCTGGCCAGTGACGAAGCTCGATTCATCGCTGGCCAGCCAGAGTGCGGCATCGGCGACGTCGGCAGAAACACCGCTGCGGCCCAGCGGGATTTCCCGGCGATAGAGCGATGCGACGCCGGGCAGTGCCAGCCCGCCGCCGGACATCGGCGCATCGGCCACGCCGCCCGGCGCGATCGAATTGGCGCGGATGCCCTGATGGCCAAATTCGTGCGCGATGCAGCGGATCACATGATCGATCCCCGCCTTGGTGCCCATGTATGCGGCGTGATGATCGAACATGATCGTCGCCGTCACCGACGAAATCTGGATGATCGATCCGCCCGACGGCATCGCCCGCAGCAGCGCCTGGAAATATTGAAATGGCCCGGTGAACTGGATCGCGTTCATCTGATCCAGATCGGTGCGATCATGATCGAGGAAGGGTTTCAGCAAGCCCCAGCCGGTGGCGTTCACCCCGATATCGATCTTGCCGAGCCGATCAGCGGCGGCGGTGACGAGGTGGTCGATATCCTGCTGGACGGTGATGTCGCACGCCAGCCAATCGGCGCCGATTTCGGCCGCGACCGCCTCCAGCGCATCGGCGCGGCGACCGGCGATCATGACGCGCGCGCCTTCGCTGAGATAGCGTTTCGCGATCGCTTCGCCGACATTGCCGGGTGCTACGCCGAGGACCAGCGCCGCTTTGCCTTTCAGTCTCTCCGTCATGTAATTTTATCCCGCAAAATCGATGATATGCACCGGGTTGCTGCCATCCCATGTCTTGGCGATGACGATCCCTTCGTCAATCATCGCGCGCGTCGCAGGACTTTCAATGAATTCGAACAAGACGCCGGGTTCGTTGTCGGCTTCCATATAAGCAACCTTCGTTCCCGGATTGGACGCCGCAAACGCCACTTTCAGCCCATCAGCCGTGGCCCGGGCGACGACGGAATCGAGATCGGGAACCACCCATGCGATATGGTGCACGCCCAAAATCGGCGCACCGCGGGCATCGCGATAGGGCGAGGGGGTTTCATTGGTGATCTTGATCAGTTCGATCTGGACATCGCCCTGATAGGCAAGCGCCACGTCCATCGTGACGATGCCCTGTTGACCGTGATACTGGCCGTTGAGGCTGACATTGCGAAACACCGTCCACGGGCCGACGCCCATCAGGTCGATCCAGCGCTGGATGCTGGCATCGAGATCATCGACGAGATAGCCGATCTGATCGATCGCGCCGTATTTTGCCTTGGTCATACTATGCCTTTCACGCGTGGGTGCTGGCGGCGTGGCGCCCTGCGCGCCGGCCGAAGAAGGACGCTTCGCCAAGGCAGGTGCCCGACGCATAACCGTTGCTGTCCTGCGCGATGTTCGATGCGCAGGCACCCGCCGCATAAAGCCCCGGCACCGCATCGCCCGCACTGGTCAACACCGCGCCATCGGCGGAAACCTTCAGCCCGCCTAGTGTGAAACCGGTATAGACTGCGCGGCCGAACGACAGATCGAACGCAGCATAAGGGCCTTCGGTCAGCGGCTTGATCCATTTGGGATATTTGTGAAATGTCGGGTCTTCGCCATTCGCGGCGGCCGCGTTGTATGCGGTCATCGTCGCCTGCAACGCGCCGGCCGGCAGGTTGAGACCGGTTTCCATGTCGGCGATGGTTTCGAACCCGTCGATCAGGCTCTGGTTCGTCAGGCTGGCGAAGTGCGGATAGGCAAAAATTGCCGCATCGACGATCAGATAGACGATGCCGTCGGGCTGCCGCGTCGAAAAGATTCCCGACCGGCTGTGATAGGAATCCTCGGCGACGAAACGCTGGCCTTGCGCGTTGACGAGAATGCCCTTCAGCAAATCCTGCGGCGGATAGAATGGTGACGTCATGAATGGCTCGTCCATGTGGATGGCCACTCCGCCGGCCGCGACACCAAGGTTGATCGCGAGCCCGTCGTCATAAGGGCTGCCCTGGATATAGGCCGACGCGAGCGCGGGGACGTGTTTCGCCACCATTTCCGGGTTCTGGCCGAATCCGCCCGCGGCAAGGATGACGCCCTGTTCGGCGCGGACATAGCTGGTTTCGCCGAAACGCTTCATGCGTACGCCGACGATGCGGCCTGCTTCCATGACCAGCGCTTCGACCTTGCTGTCAGCCATGATCTGCGCACCGGCGGCCTCCGCCCGTTCGGACAGGATACGCAGCGCCAGCGCGCCGCCGCCTTCTTCGCCATCGAACGCCACCTTATGGCCGCGCGGTGCGGGCTTGGCTTGATCGCGATAGGGCCAGACCTGCTCGTTACCTGTCCAGATCAGGCATTCGCGGCCCGGCTGGACGACATTCTTGAGCGGATAATAGCTGTGATCGAACGGCACGCCCTGCGTTTCCAGCCAATCGAAATGGGCGACGCTGCCGTCGCAATATAGTTGGATCTTTTCATGATCGGGATCGAGCGCGACGGCTTCGAGATAGCGGGCCATTTCTTCGGCGCTGTCTTCGAAACCGCAGGCCTGCTGCACCGCCGTGCCGCCGCCCAGATAGAAATGGCCTGCTGCGGCCGATGTGCTGCCGGTGCAGCCACTGGTGCGTTCGATGATGATGACGGACGCGCCGGCGGCGCGTGCCTCGATCGCGGCACAGGCGCCCGCCATGCCGAAGCCGACCACCACCACATCGGCCGTTGCAGCCCAGCCTAGAACGGCCGCGACGTCGATCAGAAGCGGCCCGGATGGTGCGCCATCAACCCCGTCATGCGTGTCGGAACCCATCCTCATCCTCTCCTTGTTCGTTGGGTCGAAAATTATGGCATACTGTTAGTTCAGTCAAACGATCTGTTGCAAAAATCGGCCATGCGAGGCAACAGGAATGTGCCAACAGAGGAATGCGAATGAACGGAAGTGCCGGCCCAGCCAGAGCAGCCGCCGGACGGGGACGACCGGGGGGGCGGACGGCATTTCAGGAAGAAAAGCGGCGCCAGACGCGATCGGCCATCCTGACGGCCGCGGGCGACGTGTTTTCGGCGACGCCTTATGTCTACGCCACGATCGACGATATCATTCGGGCGGCGGGCGTGAGCCGGGCCACCTTCTACATGCATTTCGAATCCAAATTGGCGCTGGCACTGGCCATCTATGACGGCATCACCGCCGACTGGATGGAGGTGTTCGATCAACTGGCGGCGATGAAGGCGCACGATGCGGCGGAGTTGACCGCCTGGACTGCGGCGTTGGCCGCTTTGTATGTCAATCACGGATTCGTGACGTCGCTGGTCGTCCAGCTTGAAATTTTCGAGCCAAGCTTTCGCCAGCGTTTGCGGAACGATCGCGATCGGCTGATCGATCGGCTGGGCGAAGCGGGGGTTGGCGGGTTCGCCCATGCCTTTGCCGGTGGTGAAGCCGGTTTTACCCAACGGGTGCGTGCACACCTGATCCTGCGGCGGCTGGATCAGGTATGTTCGGATGTGTCGCAGCCCGACGTGCTGACAGAGCCGGAAGCCGCTGCCTTTGTCAGCCTCACCGTCGACGAACTCGGCCAGTTCATCAGGCAGCGGCGTTAGCGCTTATTCGACGGTGTCGCGTCCGGCGATGTGGTCGGCGGCGACACAGCCCATCACCATTGCCGGCCCAAGCGTGGAGCCGGGGCCGGGATAGGACGGCCCCATCAGCGCGCCGGCATTGTTGCCGATGACATAGAGGCCGGGGATCGGCGTGCCTTCGGTGGACAGGACGCGGGCATATTCGTCCGCCATCAGGCCGCCCTTGGTGCCGATATCGCCGGGATTGAGCTTGAGCGCATAATAAGGCGCCTTGGTAAGCGCGCCGAGGCAGGGATTGGGCAGGTTGGTGGGGTCGCCATAATAGCGATCATAGACGTTTCCGCCCTTGTCGAATTCCAGATCCTTGCCGGTGGCGGCATAGCCGTTCATCCGTTCAACCGTATCGCGCAGGCCAGCGGCATCGACGTTGATCTTGGCCGCCAGCGCATCGAGGCTTTCGGCCTTGTGGTAAATATCGCCTTCCCATTCGCGAGGCAGGCCGCGATCGGGCGAAATCTGCGCCGGCAGCAGCGGGCCGGCGGCATATTTCCAGCGGTAGCGTGCGTCGAACACCATCCATGCCGGCACCGTGCCGTTGCCCGCCGCATGATCGGCATACATCGCGTCGCCAAATTCCAGATAGGGCATCGCTTCGTTGGCGAAGCGCTTGCCCTTGGCATTGACGATAACGCAGCCTGGCGCACAGCGTTCGACCATCACCGCCCAGGACGTATCCTGCCCTGGCATGGGAACGGTGGGGGACCACCATGCGCGATCCATGAAGGCGGTGGCCGCGCCGATGGCGATACCGGCGCGGATCGTATCGCCGGTATTGCCGGGGGCGGCCGCCGTCCATGTCGTCTGGGTGGGCGTGGGGAGATAGCGTTCGCGCATCTCCTGATTGCGTTCGAACCCGCCGGCCGCAAGGATCACGGCCTTGCGCGCTACAAGCCGTTCGGTCTTGCCGCCGCGATCGACATCGATCCCCGTTACCCGGCCGTCTTCGACGACGAGGTCCTTGAAGCTGGTGTTCAGCCACAGCGGGATGTCGCGATCGGCGAGCGAGGCGCGCAGCGCGCCCACCAGCGCCTGGCCCAGCGCCAGCCGGCGATCGCGGCGGCCGCGCAGGCGAGCGCCGATATCCGTCCAGTAACGCGTCAGCAGCTTGGCCGTCAGCGCCATCCAGCCCGGCGCACGCGCGAACAGGATGCCGGCTTCGGCCTGCCCCATCGAAACGCGGCCGAGCAGCAAGGTGCCGATCGCGGCCGGGCGCAACTCGGCGAAGCTGTCACCCAGCTTGCTGGCATCGAAGAAGCTGGGTTCCATCGTGCGATAGCCCGGCCGCGATCCCGGCAGATCCGGGTAGTAATCAGGATATTTGGGCAGCGCGTGGAAGGTTAGCTGGGTTCGTTCCGCCAGCCAGCGCAGCATTTTCGGTCCGGTTTCGAGATAGGTGCGCAGCCGCGCTTCGGGCACGGTGCCGCGTGTCGCGGTCGTCACATAGGTCCAGGCGTCGTTGAAATTATCCTCGCCGCCAAGGCCTGTGATCTGCGGGTTCATCGGAATCCAGATGCCACCGCCCGACAAAGCCGAAGTGCCGCCATATTTGTCGGATTTTTCGATGACGAGGACGGACAGGCCCTGATCCTGTGCGCGCAAGGCACTGGTGAGCGCGCCTGCACCTGATCCGACGACGATGACATCCCAACCGTTCATGCTCGTTCCTCGCTAGACCGTCGTTCCGGTCGCTGTCGGATTAGTGGTAGACTACTCGTCTGGTCAATTTGTTTTCAGTAGGTCGCCGCCCGATGCGCGACATTGACGCGGATCAACCCTTGCCGGCGTAAAACAGCCGGCCCCGGCCGATGGACGACAGGACTTGCCCGATATCCTGTTCGCCAAAGGCAAAGCAGCCGTCGCTGCGGCCAAGGATGCCCTGCTGGGCGATCATGGCAGAGTTGGCGTACCACGCGGAATGGATGACGATGGCGCGTTCTTCGGCATGGGCATTGGTCGGGTCCAGCCCGATCAGCCTGCGCGACGGCCCGTGAATGCCGGTATAGGCAACCCCCGTGAGATAGGCGCCTTCGGATGTGGCGTTCGATCCGACCACATCGGCAAAGTTGTGCAGATAGCCGCTATGATCGGGATCGGACCCCTTGCCATGCGCGACGCGCAAGCTGGTCATCGTTCCCGTCAGAATGTTGACGATGTGGAAGCGGGGTGTTGCCGACGACAGGCTGAAATCGGCGATCGCGACCACATCGTGCGACCATATCTGGCTGTTGTGCCGGGCGAGTGCTGCCAGCGCCCGGCTGACGAGAGCGGGGCTGACTGCCGAGGCAGCCGCCGCCAGCCCCCGCTGGACAGGGGTGGCGGCCGATAGTGGCCCGGCGGCGAGACCGGCCACGCCGAGTGTTGCGTGCTGCAATAAGGATCTGCGTGATAGCGACCGTGGTGTCATAGAGGGGGCTTCTATCATGCCACCAATATTATCGCTCTATCATGGTAGAATGCCGGATACCCGGTTGAGATCACGCGGCAATCCCACACGGCCTTCCGTCAGCGCCAGCCCGTCCAGCAGCGCGTTACGCAGGTCGCGTGGGTCGATGACATCGTCGAAGCCGACCTTGCCGGCGATGTGATAGGCGCTGCCGGCTTGTTCCGCCGCCATCCGGGCGCGGGCGTCCGCATCCAGCTTGGCTGCTGCGGCTCCGCTGCCGACGGGCATCGCACCCAGCGTGATCGCAGGGAAAGCGAGCGAAATGGTCTGATTGTCGAACGGGTTCATTGCCATGATCGACGAACCGAAGCCGAACGCCTTGCGCATCGACACATGGAGCTTGGGCACGCGCAGCCGGTGCTGGGCGACGAACATCCGTGCGGCATGGCGCAGCACGCCCGATTTTTCGGCGGCGGTGCCGGCCATGACGCCGGGATTGTCGGTAAGGAAGATGACCGGCAGATGGAACGCCCCCGCCACGTCCATGAAGTGGGTGGCCTTGTCCGCCGCGTTTGCATCGATCGCGCCGGCGCCGACGCTGGGATCGTTGGCAACGATCGCGACGCTTTGCCCGCCGAGCCGGCCGAGCGCGGTGATCAGCGACGCCCCATATTGCGGCTGGACTTCGAACAGGCTGCCTTCGTCGACCAGCATTTCGAGGACACGGCCCATCTTGAATGGAATGCGAGGATCGGGATCGATGATGTCGAGGAGTGCATCCAACCGGCGCCGGCCGATATCCGGGCCATCAGTGCGCGGGGCCGCATCCCATGCGTTCAGCGGGAAATAGGATAGATACCGTCGTGCCATCGCGATCGCGGCGGCGTCATCGGTTACCAGATTATGGGCGACACCCGACGTGGCGACATGGATTTGGGGGCCGCCCAGTTGTTCCTTGGTGACGACCTCGCCGATCGCGCCTTTCACCAGCAGGGGGCCGGCGGCGAACATCGACGCGGCTTCTGTCATCACGACAAAATCGGACAGCGGGGCGGTTAGCGCACCATGCCCCGCCGATGCGCCGAGCACGAGGCAAACCATCGGCACCTTGCCGGAAAGGTCAGCCAGACCCTGAAGGTCGTTGGGGCTGCGACCGGCATGGCTGTTGGTAGGCCGGTGGCCGGCCCCTTCAAGCATAAAGATGAGCGGCAGGCGTTCCTGCGCGGCCAGTTCGGTCAGGCGATAGCGCTTGTCGGCGCTGGCATCGCCGATCGAACCGCCAAGGACGGTGAAGTCCTCGATCGCGGCGAGGGCGGGGCGACCGTTGATCCGGCCGAAACCGGCGACAAGCGCATCGGCGGGAGCGGGTGTATCGCCGTCCTGCGTCAGCGCGGCCGCGAAACGACCGATTTCGACAAAGCTGCCGTCGTCGAATAAGGCGGCGGCGCGTTGCCGCGCATCGAGCTTGCCGCCTGAACGGTGGCGTTCCAGTTTTTCGGAACCGCCCATGGCGGAAGAAAAAGCGCGCCGCCGTTCGAGTTCGGCCAATATGCCATGCCAACGGCCTTGCTGCGCGCTCATGCGATCCTCCGATCCCTGATCCCCGGCCGGGATTGTTTTGTCATTATCCATTGAACGGTGATCTGTGCGATTCCCGCAGTGCATGCAATCGCCACAGCCGCTTAGAATAACATACGCGCTTTATGGAACACGTCGGGCGGTGATGATTTTGACCGGGTTTATGATCGACTGGCCCTTGGTCGCCTTGGAATAGCCGCCGGGGTAAGTGGGCAGGGCCAATATCCGATGAACGACAGGCATGCCGGATACGATGCGGCCGAACGCCGCATAACCCGGATAATCCGGCCGCGCATCCAGCCCCGGGGCTGGGCCGATGGTAATGAAGAAATCGCCCATCGCGGTCCCCGGCGCGTTGCGCGCCATCGAGACCGTGCCGTCGAGATGTTTCAGGCCCGTGCGTGAATTTGGTTCATGGGCGATGGGTTGATGCGCGCGGACGAGACGGTGGTTGATTCCGCCCTGGATCAAGCCACGCCGGGGATCGCTGGGCGCTCGCGCGGCACGATAGAAGCTTGTGCCATCGAACCGATTTTCATCGACATAGCGCAAGAAGTTGGTGGCGGTGATTGGCGCTTGTTTGACATTCACCTCGATCAGGATCGGCCCGTCGCTGGTTTGCAGGCGGACCAGCACGGTGCCGGGTGCGGTTTTGGCGGCAAAGCCGGGGGCTGATAGGGCGGCCAACAGGACAAGCCCGATACGAAGTACGAAGCGCATGATCATGGGGCACCCGTAGCGCAAAGGCGGGGCGAATTTCCAACCCTCGGGTCGGTGGCAGGTAAACCACGCCATCTACCAAGGGGGCTTGCGCTTCGTGGCGCATGGGGTGACGCTTCGACTCACCACTAGCGCACGAGATCGGGATCCTTATCGGGCGGGAGGAGAGCCAATATGGTGGGCACGGGCAAACAGGTGCGGGCCATAGCGCTCGTGGGACCAGCCGGCGCGGGCAAGACCAGCCTTGCCGAAGCCTTGTTGTTTGCGGCGGGCGCAATCGATCGGCAGGGCGTAGTCGGTGCGGGCAGCAGCGTTGGCGATTCCAGCCCGGAAGCGCGATCCCGCGGTGGATCGACCGAACTGAACCTGTTGCGGTTCGATTGGCATGGTGATGGCTTTGTGGTCGTCGATGCGCCGGGATCCGCCGGATTTGCGGCCGATGCAGCGCTGGCGGTCAGGGCAGTTGATCTGGCGCTGGTGGTGATCGATCCCGATCCGGCCCGCGCGCCGCTGGTGGAGCCGACATTGCGCCGGCTGGAGGCGGCCGGCGTGCCGCATGCCGTGTTCGTCAACAAGATCGATCAGGCGCGCGGCAGTATCGAGGAGTTGCTGGCCGCCCTCCAGCCGATGAGTGCGGCGGCGCTGGTGGCGCGCCAAATTCCGATCAGCGCAGGCGAACGGGTAGCTGGGTTTGTCGATCTCGCGCTGGAGCGCGCTTATCATTACCGCCCCGGCAAGCCATCCGAACAGGTTCCGCTTACCCCGCACGTGCGCGAACAGGAGGCGATCGCGCGGCAGGTGATGCTGGAACAACTGGCCGATCATGATGACGTGCTGCTTGAACAACTGCTTTCCGATGAAGTGCCGAGCCTCGATCTCGTTTTTGGTGATCTGACGCGCGAAACGCAGGGCGGGCTGGTGGTGCCGGTGCTGTTCGGTTCCGCATTGAACGGGCATGGCGTACGCCGGCTGCTCAAGATGCTGCGGCACGATGCGCCCGGTGCTGCAACCACGGCTGCCCGGCTGGGCATCACCGGGGCTGTGGCGCATGTGCTGAAGATATCGCACGGCAATGCCATCGGGCGGCTGGCGCTTGCCCGCATATTCGGGGGGGCGCTTGACGAAGGGGCGGACCTGATATGCGCCGATGGCCAGTCCGCCCGCGCGGGCGCGCTGTTCGCCTTGCAGGGGGGCACCACCACCAAGATCAAGCGCGCCGAGCCGGGGGATATCGTCGGCATCGCCAAAGTGGATTTGGTGCGCGCGGGCGATGTCGCCGGTATTGGTGTCGCGCCTGTGGGCGGTGTCGCCGGTGTCGAACTGCCGGTCGCCAATTGTGCGCTGGCGGTGGCGGTGGATGGCCATAAGGACGAAGTCCGCCTGTCGAGTGCGCTCAACCGCCTGGTTGAAGAGGACCCCGGATTACATTGGAACCACGATGAATCCTCACACGAAACGCTGCTGCATGGTATCAATGATGAACATCTCGCCGTGGCGATGGAGCGCCTGAAACGGCGTTATGGGGTGGAGGTTTCCGGGCATCGGCGCGGTGTCGCCTATAAGGAATCGATCCGAAAGCCAGCCAGCCAGCATGGACGGCATAAGAAGCAATCGGGCGGCCACGGCCAGTTTGGTGATGTCGTGATCGAAATTCGTCCGCTCGACCGTGGCGGCGGTTTCATATTCGAGGATCGGATTACCGGCGGGGCCATCCCCCGGCAGTGGATACCGGCGGTGGAGCAGGGCGCGCGCGATGCGCTGGCGCGCGGGCCGTTCGGCTTTCCCGTGGTGGACGTGGCGGTCGCGCTGGTCGATGGATCATTCCACAGCGTCGACAGTTCTGAACTGGCCTTTCGCACGGCCGGGCGGATGGCGGTGGCGGATGCGCTGGCCGCGGCTGCCCCCTATCTGCTCGAACCGATGGCGCGGGTGACGATCCACACGCCGGGAAGCGCCACATCGCGGATCGGTTCGGCGGTGGCCGGTCGGCGCGGCCAGATGCTGGGTATGGCGCCAAAGGATGGCTGGTCGCGCTGGGATGCCATCGAAGCCTTGTTGCCCGAGGCGGAACTGCATGGGCTGGAAGGGGAACTGCGGTCGCTGAGCCAGGGGATGGCGCATTATGAGGCGAGCTTCGATCATCTTGCCGAAGTCGCGTCGAAAGTGGCGCACGATATCGTGCAAAGACGGGCAGAGCCGGGCGGTGGCGGCAAATCGAAAGGCTGACGCCACCGCCCGGTCGCGAGGAAATCAGTTGGCGGGCGTCTTGTACGGCTGGCCGGCACCGACGAACGCATCGACAAATGCATCGACGGCTGCCTGCGCTTCCTTGCGCTTGCCCTGCGGAAATTCGACGCGGCCGCGCACGTCCCAATAGCCACGATCGAACGTCCACAGGCCGATGCCGATCTTGCGCGCGCCGTCGCGGGCCTTGAAGATGCCGATATACCCGTCGGCACTCTTGTCGGCGCGGATATAGGGGCCTTCCGAAACGATTTGCACGGCGGACAAGCCTTGCAGCATCATGGGTTTGGCGATGATGAAATGTTCCTTGGCGGTCATCCCGATGATGTGTGCGATCGCAATCTTTAGCGATATGGGCGAACCATCCGCCAAAGTACGCTGATAGCCGACGCCGACATATTCGCCGCCGCCATCAAATGCGGCCTGTCCGGTGCGTTCGAACCCCGCGACCGTTTGCGGGAACCGCGCACCGCTTTCCACATGGGTCAGCACCCCATCTTCGGCACTGACGAACACATCCGTCGCCATCGCCTGCGGCGCGGCAAGATTTGCCAGCATCAGCGACACCAGGCTCAGGGACAATTTCCGCATCATCGATCTCCGCGAGGGAATGTTGGGCATGGCTTTGGTGCATGGCATATTCCTGCCGCGCCCACCAAGCCCGGATGCCTGAACCTATGGTGATAGGGCGTAAACTTGCCCGCATGCTTTCCGCATGTTAGCGGCTTGATCCATGTTCAGCCGACTGATCAGCATCCTGATCTATGCGGCGGTGCTGCTTGCGGGGGCAGGGGCGCCGGCTATTGCCTATGCAACCGGCGCACCGGCGGTGCATCTTCTGGAACATGCCGATGAACATCAGCAGGAACTGGTGAACCGGCATGCAGATCAGTCCCATGACCCGGATTCACAGCCGATCCATACGACGCACCATCATTGTGCGGGTGAAGTAACCCCAGCGATTGCGGTTCCCACCCGGATGATTTCACCGGCGCGCCCGTTGTTGCGTCCGATGCCCGTTTCGATGCTGGCGTCACGGACCCTTGCGCCACTGACAGAACCACCAGCCGCCTGACCAGGCTGTAGCGCGCGGACGGAATTCGCCGCCGCGCCGTTTGTACTGGTCAGGAGCCAATCCCATGTCATTTTTGCTGCGCGCCGCGCTGTTGCCGGCCGCATGCGCGCTATCCGCCGGGGTGTTTTCCGGTGGTGTGTCGCCTGCGGTCGCCGCGCCTTATGGGCCGCTTAATCCCAACTTCGATGCCGGAATGATCGGCCCCCACCGAGTGGTCCGGTTTGATTGTTAGTGCATTGTTGCTTCCGCCGCCATTGCTGACGGTAGGTGGAGCGAAGCGGAACCGGACGGCGGCAATGGCGGTGTCGCACTTTCCGGGGCCGGCGGCCGATAGCCGAGGCTGCTGTGCGGGCGAACGGTGTTGTAATGCCGCCGCCAGGCCTCGATCAGCACCTTGGCCTCGGCGAGGCTGTAGAAGATCTCGCCGTTGAGCAGTTCGTCGCGGAGCGACCCATTGAAGCTTTCGTTATAACCATTCTCCCACGGTGAACCGGGCGCGATATACAAGGTCTTCACGCCGATCTGGGCGAGCCATGTCTGCACGGCAGTGGCGATAAACTCGGCGCCATTGTCCGACCGGATATGAGCCGGTGGTCCCCGCGCGATGAACAGGTCAGCGAGAGCCGCCAGCACATCTTCATGCTTGAGCTGGCGTGCCACGATAAGCGCGAGGCACTCCCGGCTGGCCTCGTCGATAATGGTGAGGATCCGGAACTTGCGCCCGTCATGCGTACGGCCCTCGACGAAGTCGTAGGCCCAGACATGCCCTGGATATTCCGGCCTGAGCCGGATACACGAGCCGTCGTTCAGCCATAACCGGCCCCGCTTTGGCTGGCGCTGTGGCACCTTCAACCCCTCCTTGCGCCAAATCCGCTCAACGCGTTTGCGGTTCACCGTCCAGCCGGCATCGCGCAGCAATGCGGTCACCCGGCGATAGCCGTAGCGGCCGTATTGCTTGGCCAGTGCGATAATGTCCTCGGTGAGCCGCACCTCATCATCCGCCCCGCGCGGCACCTTGCGATGCGTCGACCGATGTTGCCCGAGCACCCGGCATATACGCCGCTCGGACACTGGCAACTCCCGCCGCAACTGATCGATACAGCGTCGCCGCCGCGCGGGGCTCAGAAGTTTCCCCGAGCGGCCTCCTGAAGGATCAGCTTGTCCAGCGTCAGGTCCGAGATCGCCCGGCGAAGCCGCAGATTCTCCTTCTCCAGATCCTTCATCCGCCGCGCCTGGTCGGTCTTCAGACCGCCATATTCCTTGCGCCAGCGGTAGTAGGTTTGCTCGGTGACCGCGATGCGCCGGCAGGCTTCGGCCGTCGTTCCACCCTGCGCCAGCACGATCTCAACTTCACGCAGCTTGCCGATGATCTCTTCCGGCTTGTGCTTCTTGCTCGGCATTCGTCGTCCCTTTCGTGATCCAGACTATCATAGTCGATGGACCACTCAGACGGAGGCAGATCACCGCGCTGTTGCCGGCCGCATGCGCGCTATCCGCCGGGGTGTTTTCCGGTGGTGTGTCGCCTGCGGTCGCCGCGCCTTATGGGCCGCTTAATCCCAACTTCGATGCCGGAATTGCGGTTCGGCAACCCAGAACCACAACGTTACCGGCTGTGCTGACGCGTGAGCAGGCGGTCGAAGAGGCGCTGGCCCGATCGCCGGCGATCATCGCGGCCGAAGCCGAACTGGCGATGGCGCGCGGGCGCCTGCGACAGGCTGGCATCCGTCCCAACCCCGATTTGAATGTCGAGGTGGAGAATTTCGCCGGCAGTGGCGCCTATTCCGGTGTCAATGGAGCGGAAACGACGGTCTCCATATCCCAGCGGCTCGATATCGGCGGAAGGCGCGCCGCGCGCATCGGCGTGGCGCAGGCGTCGGTAGTCGCACAGGAAATACGACTGGAGATCGCGAAGGCCGATCTGGCCCAATCGGTCCGTGGGCAATTCGCGCTCGCACTCGCCACCGAAGCGCGGCTGACGCTGGCCAAGGCCAATCGGTCGCGCGCGTGGGAATTGGCGCGTGTGGCCGATGAACTGGTCGCGGCCGGCCGTGAACCGCCACTGCGTGCCTTTCGCGCAAAGGCCCATGCCGCGCAGGCCGATGCGGCGCTGGTGACGGCGCAGGCTGATGACCTTGCGGCGCGGCGTTCGCTGACGGCAACGCTGGGTACGGCTGAACCGATTGGCCGGATTCAGGATTGGGATATGGCCGCCGCGACACCGGCGGCTGACGCGCGCATGATGCTGGAGGTGCGGCTTGCGAACGCCGAATATCTGATCGCCCAGGCAGATCTGGGCATGGAAAATGCCGCGCGCAGGCTTGACCCATCGGTGGGGGCAGGGATGCGACGGATCGAAGATAGCGGGGATACCGCGTTCGTGGCGTCCTTCGCGATGCCGCTGCCGATCAGTGACCGCAACCAAGGCAATATCGCCGCCGCGCGGGCGGGCCTGCGTGCAGCGGAAGCGCGGCTGAATTCCGCTGTTGCGCTGGCATCCGTGCGGATCGGCAACGCCAGAACGGGCTTTGATGCGGCGCGGACGCGGGTCGACGCGCTGGAAGGGGTGGCCGTTCCGCAAGCGGCAGAAGCGCTGCGACTGGCGGACCTCGCTTATCGCGCCGGCCGCCTGTCGCTGATGGAATTGCTGGACGCGCACGCCGCGTCGGCAGCCGCCCAGAGCGAATTGATCGATGCGCGGTTCGCGCTTGCCGAAGCGGACGCCGCTCTCGTGCGCGCCGTTGCCTAATAAGGATTGAACGATGATGACATCGAAAATGCCCGGCCGGCTGCTTGCCGGGCTGGTCGGCGCAGTGGCGCTTGTCGGGGCTGGTGGGGTCATGCTGGGGCGCACGGCGTTTGCCCCACACCCCGTATCGACGGCCAACGCGGCTGAGGGCGACGAAGCAGGCTATGCTGATGACGGCCTTGTCGAGATGGATGCGGCGCGCGCAGCCGCCGCAGGCATCCAGACGGAGCGGATAGCCCCAGCTAGTCTGAGTGCGGAAATATTGGGCCATGGCAATGTCGTTGCCGCCCCGGATGGCGAGGCGCTGTTGACCGCGCGCGCCGAAGGCACGGTGTCGCGCATTACCAAGCGGCTTGGTGATCCTGTCGTAGCGGGCGAGATCATTGCCTATCTCGAAAGCCGCGATGCAGCGGCGATTGCGGCCGAGCGGAGTACCGCTGCGTCGCGGGCGACTGCCGCACGACAGGCATTCGCCCGCGAACGGCGATTGTTCGACGCCAAGGTAACCGCGCGTCAGGACCTTGAGGCTGCACAGGCACTATTGGCCGAGGCCGAGGCTGAACTGCGACGCACACAAGCGGCTGCGATCGCGGCTGGCATCTCAGGTAACGGGCGGTTCATCGCGGTCAGCAGCCTGATTTCCGGGCGGATATCCAAAGCGGACGCGCGTCTTGGCGCTCATGTTCCTGCTGGCGCCGAACTGTTTCGGGTTGTCGATCCAGGCCGGATGCAGATCGAAGCGGCGGTGCCGGCGAGGGATGCCACCCGCATTCGGCCCGGTGACCGGGCGATGATCGATGGTGCGACCGGGGCAGCCATCCCGGCGACCGTTCGTTCGACGACGCCTGGCCTGGACCCCACCAGCCGAACCGCCACGATCCTGCTGGTGGCCGATGATGGGCACGATTTGCAGACCGGACAGGGCGTGCGTGTCCGTATCACGCCGCGAGGTACGGTGGTGGCCGATCGCGTCGTCGTGCCGGAGGAGGCAGTTCAGTCGATCGACGGACGCAATTCCGTATTCGTGCGGACTAGCGCCGGATTCCGGGTGGCGCCGGTCGTTACCGGCCAGCGCAACGGTGGTCGCGTTGAAATTGTGAGCGGAATCAATCCCGGCGCGGTGATCGCGACGCGTGGGGCGTTCCTCCTCAAGGCGGAACGCGGCAAGGGCGAAGCGGAGCATTGATGCCTGCCCGTCGCCTTGGACATCAATGTTGGGGCCGCGCGGATCGCCGCGGCCAGGGGATATACCCGTCATGCTAGATCATGTTCTGAATATGTCCGTCCGTTTTCGCTGGGCGGTTGTCGCTGTTACGCTGATCGTGGCGCTGTACGGCGCGTTCCAGTTGACGAAATTGCCGATCGACGCCGTGCCTGACATCACCAACAAACAGGTGCAGATCAACACGTCTGCATCGGCACTGGGGCCGCTCGACATGGAACGGCTCGTGACCTTTCCGGTCGAAACCGCAATGGCCGGCATTCCGGGACTGGAAACGACCCGATCAATTTCGCGCAATGGCTTCAGTCAGGTCACGGTTGTTTTCGAGGAATCGACCGACCTTTACTTCGCGCGCCAGCAGGTGGCCGAACGCCTGGCGCAGGCCAAGGGCAGCTTGCCCGACGATGTGGAGCCGCAACTAGGCCCGGTTTCGACCGGGTTGGGCGAAGTGCTGATGTGGGTCGTCGAGTTTGATGACCCGGCTGCCAAAGGCGGCAGCCTAGTGGTGGCAGGGCGGCCCGGCCACCAGCCCGACGGCAGTTTCCTGACACCGGACGGCGAGCATCTGACCAACGAGGTCGCCAAGCTCGGTTATCTGCGAACGGTGCAGGATTGGTTGGTGCGCCCGCAATTGCGTTCCGTCGCCGGTGTCGCCGGTATCGATTCCATCGGCGGTTACGAAAAGCAGTTCGTGGTTCAGCCTGATCCCGGCAAGCTTGCCAGCTTCGGCATCTCCTTTTCCGAACTGGCCGATGCGCTGGAAAAGGCGAATATCTCTGTCGGGGCCAACTTCATCGAGCGCGGGGGCGAGGCGTTTCTGGTTCGCGCCGATGCCCGGATCCGAACGCTCGATGAAATCGCGCGGGCAACCGTGGCGGTGCGTGGTGGCGTTCCGGTGGCGGTACGCGATGTCGCTACCGTCGTCGTCGGCGGCGATTTGCGGACAGGAGCTGCATCCGAAAACGGCCGTGAGGTGGTTATCGGTACCGCCTTGATGCGGGCCGGCGGCAATAGCCGGCTGGTGGCAGAGGCCGTTGCCGAACGGCTGGATGCGGTGGCGAAGACATTGCCGCCGGGCATTGCCATCAAGGCGGTCTATGATCGTTCCGCGCTGGTCGACGCAACGATCGGGACGGTTGAAAAGAACCTTGTTGAAGGTGCCTTGCTGGTTATCGCTGTTCTGTTCTGGTTGCTCGGCAACATCCGTGCGGCGATCATTGCCACGCTCGTCATCCCACTGTCGTTCGTGATGATGGCGATCGGCATGAACGCGCATGGCGTATCGGGAAACCTGATGAGCCTCGGCGCGCTCGATTTCGGGCTGATCGTCGACGGATCGATCATCATTATCGAAAATTGCCTGCGCCGGCTTGGCGAACGCCAGCACCGCGAAGGCCGGCTGCTGACATTGAGGGAACGTCTGCACGAAGTATTCGAAGCATCGCGTGAAATGGTGCGTCCGACGCTATATGGACAGGCGATCATCTTCCTGGTGTTCGTTCCCTTGCTCGCTTTTACCGGGGTGGAGGGCAAGATGTTCTCGCCGATGGCGATTACCGTGCTGCTTGCGCTGGCGGGTGCATTCATTCTGTCGCTGACATTCGTGCCGGCGATGGTCGCGATCCTTATTCGCGGCCGGGTATCCGAAAAGGATGTCGGCGCAATTGCGTGGGTCAGAACGCGCTACGAACCGCTGCTGCATCATGTGGTCGCGCGGCCATGGCCATGGATCGGAGGCGGCATCGCCACCTTCGCGCTCGCGGCGCTGGTTTTCACGACGCTGGGACGGGAGTTCATCCCCCAACTGGATGAAGGCGACGTCGCCCTGCAGGCGATCCGCATTCCTTCCACATCGCTGGCCCAATCGAACACGATGCAGATGCAGGTCGAACGCGCGCTGGCGCCGCTACCCGAAATCGCCTTCGTCTTTTCGAAGACGGGCACCGCCGAGGTGGCCAGCGATCCGATGCCCCCCAATGCGTCGGATGCGTTCGTGATCCTGAAACCGAAGGAGCAATGGCCGGATGGCGTGACCAGCAAGACGCAGGTGATCGAACGGATCGAGGCACGACTGAAGCCGCTGGTCGGCAATGCGTTCGAAGTGTCGCAGCCGATCCAGATGCGTTTCAACGAACTGATTGCCGGGGTGCGCGGGGATATCGCAATCAAGCTATACGGCGATGATCTCGAACGCATGGGGCAGGCGGCCGAAGATGTGGCGCGCGTGCTGCGCGCCATTCCCGGCGCTGCGGATGTGAAGGTTGAACAGACGACAGGTTTTCCCACGCTTGACGTGCAGTTCGATCGCGACGCCATCGCCCGTTATGGCCTTAGTGTGCAGGATGTGGCCGACACGGTGGCGGCCGCGATGGGCGGGCGTGAGGCTGGGTTGGTGTTCGAAGGCGATCGTCGGTTCGATATCGTCGTCCGTCTCGATCGAGCGACCCGTGATGATATCGATGCGATCGGCGCGCTTCCGGTGATGTTGCCGGAAACAGGTGGCGCGCGACTTTCCGTGCCCTTGCGTGAACTGGCGCGCTTCAGCTTTTCCGAAGGGCTGAACCAGGTGAGCCGCGAAAATGGCAAGCGCCGGGTGGTCGTCCAAGCCAATGTGCGGGGACGCGATCTTGGTTCGTTTGTGGAGGATGCCAGGGCGCGTATCGCCGCTGGGGTAACGTTACCGTCCGGAAGCTTCGTCGAATGGGGGGGGCAGTATGAAAATCTGCAAGCCGCATCGGCGCGGCTGATGATCGTGATCCCCGTCGTTTTCATCGCTATCTTCGCAATCCTGTTCGTCGCGCTGGGCGGGGTGGCGCCGGCGATAGCGGTCTATTCGGCCATTCCGCTGGGATTGGCTGGCGGGGTATTCGGGCTCGCATTGGCGGGTTTGCCATTTTCGGTATCGGCGGCCGTTGGGTTCATCTGCCTTTCGGGTGTCTCGGTGCTCAACGGATTGGTGGTGATGACCAGCATTCGCCGTTACCTGATCGATGGCGCAACGGTCGACGGCGCGGTGATAATGGGGACCATGGATCGCGTCCGCGCGGTGTTGATGACGGGCATCGTCCCTGCTGTCGGCTTCGTGCCGATGGCGATCGCGACGGGAACGGGCGCCGAAGTGCAGCGGCCTCTCGCCATCGTCGTCATTGGTGGGCTGATCAGCGCGACCTTGCTCACGCTGTTCGTGCTGCCGGCGATCAGCAGGCTTTTGTTAAAATGGAATGTGGCACGGGCGGACGAAGCGGTGTCGGCGGTGGCCTAAATGATGATGCCCTCTGCCACGATACTGGAGAGGTGGCAGAGGGCATCGCCCCGCGTGCCGAACATCGGCAGGCGTAAACTTATCGATCAACCTTCGTTGCGAGGATTACGGAGGTCGTTGTCCGTTCCACGCCTTCCAGCAAGCCGATGTCGTCGATCAGATCGTTCAGGTGGCTGCCATCTTCGGCCTCCAGCATGGCGATGATGTCATATTCGCCGTTGATGGCATGGATGGCCGTGACGAGCGCGATCTTGGCCAGCGCCTGTTCCACGTCGCGGCGACACCGGGGCAGGGTCTTGATCATCATATGAGCACGTACGCGGCTGCTTGAAAAAGCGGTGCCCAGGCGCACGGTATATCCGGCAACCACTCCGGCTTCCTCAAGCCGCGAAAGGCGGGAATATAGCTGACCTCGCGATATTCCCAGTTCCTTGGCCAGTTGCGCGATAGGCTGCCGGGCATCCTCGCGCAGAAGACCGAGCAAGCGTTCATCCAGATCGTCCAGGCCAGAACCGGGCAGGGGCATCATGAGATTGTTTCCGATTCAGTAAGTTAACTGATTCAATTCGCCATTTTCTGCCGAATAGGTTCCGATGAAATCAGGGTTTTCCACTGTTCCCGACGGGAGGTGAATGGTCGATCCCGTCAAAAGCCGTGTAACCTTCACCCGTGGCGCATTCAGCGGTCCCTGCCGCGCGACATTGCGCAACTCGGCACCGTCCACCAGCCACACGCCGCCATCCGGCTCGGTCGCGTATATCCGTCCGGCCCCATCCGGCTCGACCGCCAGGGCTGCGCTTTCGTCAACACCCAATCCTATCATGGCTGGTTGATCCGCTTTCCTGTCGGCCTGCGCTTTTGCGACAAATGCGAACAGCCGGCCCAGCCGATGCCTCTCCTTGAAATGGGTGTCGGTGACAACGCCCTTCAGCAGGGCGATATGCAGAAAATCGCCTTCGATCGTGTTGGCGGCGCCAAAGGGTGCTGCCAAAGCCCTGGAACTGGAAAGACTGCCGCCTTGCATGGGCGCGTAAAGCCGTTCACCCAGGATGGCGAGGCCGGCGCTGGTGCCCGCGAGCGGCTTGCCGGCCGCAACATGTTCGTCGAGCAAGGCGGCGACAGGTGTTCCCCGCCAGTAGCGGACATAGCGCGCCTGATCGCCGCCTGCGATGAAGATGCCATCCGCACGGCGCAGGCTGGCCAGTATCTTTGGGTCTGTGGCGGCGATTCTGTCGTAAAAGACGAAGGTTTCGACGGATTGGATTCCGCCGATATCGTTGAAAAACTCTTCGCCGATTTCGGGGCCCAGCGACGCGCGCAGCACCACGATATGGCCATGTCCGGCTTTGCCGAAGAACCAGTGCATCGCGTCATGGTTGCGATCACCGCCGCCGATCAGCAACAGCCCGCCGGATACGGGGCCGGGTGTTGGCGTGCCTGGCGTGCCCAACTGGTGGTGGCGATAGGGTGGCTTTTTCGCAAGCGCCGGGGCCGAGATGATGGCGAACCCGAATATTGCGATCAGCAAGGCCCAGATACTGATGGGTCGACGCACCTTCAACTCCCCCGGTCAGTCATTATGAGGGCGGCATGTTACACATTGGCCGCACAATCCCACAATATGATTACACGTAACGGCATAGTGATTGAAATGATCGCTCAATTCTGGTGGAGACGACATCGGATGCGCGAAGGATGATGAAGGCGGGCGCCAGTCCTTCAGCCGCAGAAGGGGGTAGTATATGAGCGATTTGTCACGTCGGGCGTTTCGGGCTTTCCTGGCGGTAGGCTGCTGCCTGCCGGCGCTGGCCACGCCGGCTGCGGCGCAAGACGGCGCCAGCGATACGGCCGGCGATATCATTGTCACCGGTTCGCGCATTCCCCGTGTTTCGGAGGAAGGGCCGGCTCCTGTGACGGTAATCAACGCCGATACAATCCGGGCGAATGGTTATACGAGCGTGCCGGATATTCTGCGTGCGGTTACCCAGAATGGTGGTGAAACGCAGAGCCAGCAGTCGTTCAGCGGGTCGAGCTTCACGCCCGGTGCCCAGCAGGTCGATCTGCGCGGACTTGGCCCCAATCATACGCTGGTACTGGTCAATGGTCGCCGCATTGCCGATTTCCCGCTTCCTTTTCAGGGGCGTAGCAACTTCACCGATATTTCCAACATTCCCGTCGGTTTGATCGAACAGGTGGAAGTGCTGAGCGGCAGCGCGTCGGCGATCTATGGTTCGGACGCCATCGCCGGCGTGATCAACTTCAAGCTAAAGGAAAAGGTCGACGGCACGACCATTGATTATCGCTACGGGCGGACGGAACATGGCGGTGGCACTTCGCACCGCGCGACGTTGACGACCGGCTGGTCGAACGATCGTTTCCACATCGTCGGCGGTGTCGAATATCTTCTCCAGCGCCCGATCTGGGCGTCGAGCCGCAAGATTCAGGACAGTCGCGCCGACGACCCGACGACGGAAACGACGGTGGCGGGGCGGACTTTCCTGCGATATAATCCGGATCTGGATGAATATGTCGATCCGGGCGCCGCGACCTGTGCGTCGCTGGCCTATCTGAATGGCGGTTCGACCTATTATGCGTCACGGCCGCGCTATGGCGCGTATGATCCTGTGCTCGACGATTATGGCCCCGGCCGTTTCTGCGGCAGCGACAGATCGGTGGGCTACGGGACGATCATTTCCCGGCGTGAAGGCTTCAACAGTTACATGTCCGCCGGGTATGAATTGTCCGATGCGGCCGAATTGTTCGTCGATGCGCAGTTCGGTATCAGCAAGGTTTCATTGCTGCGCGACGTCATGAAATGGGGCTTCCAGAATTCTTCTGGCAGCAGCGACGCGACCTTCTACAACAGTTTCGACGGCGTTCTGGACGATTGGTATCGCCAGTTCACGCCAGAAGAATCCGGCGGCTTCAAGAATGTCATGACCCGCAACCGCCAGCAGACTTTCAGCATCACGCCGGGGGTGAAGGGCGGTTTTGCGGATAAATGGTCCTACGAACTGTCGTTCAACCATAGCGAATATAAATCGCGGGTGAAATTCCCCCAGGTCATCGCGGCCAAGGCCAATGAACTGTTCCTGGGGCAGCAGCAGGGTGTGGATCCCGACAGCGGCTATCCGATTTTCAATGCCGATCCGGCACGCCTTTATCAGCCCCTGACGCGGGCGGAATATGACAGCATCGCCGTCTACAGCGTCTACAAGCCGCGCAGTTGGACCGACAATCTTTCAGCGACGCTGACCACCACCGATTTGTTCCAGTTGCCGGCCGGCCCCGTCGGCTTTGCGGCGGTTGGCGAGTTTGGCAAGCAGGGTTATGATCTGAACCCTGATCCCTTGGCGCTTACCGATTATTATTACGGGCTGAAGGATAGTGACGGGCAGGGCAAGCGTACCCATTGGGCGTTGGGCGGCGAATTGCGCGTTCCGGTAACCAGTTTTCTCCAGATGTCCGGCGCCGCACGATACGATCATTTCCGGTTTGCGGGCAATGGCGTAGGCAAGTTCACATATAATGGTGGTCTGGAATTGCGGCCGACCCGGACATTGTTGATGCGGGCGGCTTATGGCACCGGCTTCCGTGCGCCTGATCTGCATTATGTGTTCACGGGGCCGGGTAATACACATCCATCGGCCACGGATTACTTTCTGTGCCGATCGGAAGAGCCGGATGAGGATATCGGCGATTGCACCTATTCCGACGAAGGAATCGTTGCGCAACGCGACGGCAATCGACGGTTGAAGCCGGAAACCAGCAAGTCGCTGAACGCCGGAATCGTCTGGGCACCAGCGCGGTATTTCGACATATCGGTGGATTATTTCCGCGTCGCGCTGTCCAATCAGGTGCTGGATCTGAGCATCGACCAGTTGCTGCGCGACGAAGCCGATTGCCGCATTGGTTCCACTTCGGCGGGCAGCCCGGTCGATATTACGTCGCCGACCTGCCAGGACGCGCTGACCCGCGTTCATCGTTTTGCGTCCGGTGTGAATCAAGGTGAACTGGACTCGGTCTCCATCAATCCGATCAATGTCGCGCATGAAAAGACCAGCGGCATCGACATTGCCATACATGGCTGGGTACCCACCAGCTTCGGCGAATTTGCGTTATCGCTGTCACACACCCATGTGTTCGACCACAAGATTCGCCAATATGTCGGTGATCCCACGGTTAACAAGCTGGCGGCCGACAGCGGTTATTATATCCCGCGCGACAAGACGTCCGGCAGCATTACCTGGTCGCTCGAAAAGCTGAAATGGACGGTGGAAGGCAAGCGACTGGGCAAGCTGCCCAATTATGACGAGGATGCCTATATCCGCGCCAGCTACCTGTTCAGCACCACCTTGCAATATGATTTCACCGATCATCTGCGCGGTTCGCTGACGGTGACCAACCTGTTCGACGCCAACCCGGTGAAGGATCGGACATACGCCAGCTATCCTTATTATGACATCAGCTGGTTCGATAGTGTCGGCCGCAGCATGTTCATGCAGTTGACGTACAAGCTGGGCGGCAACGGCCTGTAAGCTTCGGGGCGTGACGGCGCGGCATAACCCTTTATGGGTTCAAGGCCGCGCTCCCCAATCAATGGAAGAATCCTGTGATCGCAAGTTTGTGGCATTGGTTGGCAGCGCGTTCGGGGTGGATTCTGGGTGTCGTTGGCCTGATCGCCTGGTTTGCCATGTTGTGGTTCATGTTCGGTGATGTGCTTTAGGTGCTGCCCGCAGGCCTTTGTTTGCGGCGACCTGGGCGGTTGGCCGGACACATCAGACAATGCTAGACGAGTGAAAGCGGTCCCGTTAGATCGTCCGCCGTGGCTCCGTAGCTCAGCCGGATAGAGCAGCGAATTCCTAATTCGAAGGCCGTGGGTTCGAATCCCGCCGGGGCCACCACGATCCTACGATTGTCATCGCGTCGGTGTGACGCCGCCGTAGATGCTGAGGCGTGCGACGATCGATAGTGGCGCAGGATCGGCATCTGGGCTGTTCGCGATGCCGGGGGATCCGCCCATGGACGTATAGGCGTCAGCGGTTGCCGATCATTTCCCGCAAACGGCCGCGTGCGCGGTAGAGCCGTGTTTCGACGGCCTTTTCGCTGATCCCCAGCGCTGCGGCGGTTTCGGCCTGTGACAGGCCTTCGACCGTGCGCAGCAGCAGAACTTCCTTCAGCGCGGTGGGCAAGGCGGCGATCGCTTGCGTCAGATGGGTGAGGGCCTGGCGATCGGCGACCGCAATATCGATGGCGGCTGCCGGATCGGGCACCGTTTCGATAGCGTCGCGGGGTATGGCGGATGCAAATGTGAAAAATCGGCGGACGCGTTGACGGCGGCGCCAATCGCGGCACCTGTTGATCGCGATGCGGGCAAGCCATGCGCGCAGCGGGCGTGCCGGATCGTAGCGGCCGAGATGCTGGAGTGCCGCGACGAACACATCCTGCGTGACATCGAGCGCTTCGTCCGCATTGCCGATATGGCCACGCACCAGCCGGTAGACCGGATCGCGATGGCGGTGCAGGATTTCCGCGAAGGCGGCGTCATGGCCCGCGATAGCAAGGGTTGCGAGTTCGCCATCGTCGAGGCGATTGAAATCGACGGTCACCGGACGTCGGCGGTCAACGCCTTCACCACGGCCTGATCGAAGGTTGCGGTCTGATCGGGCCGCAAAATCTGGCGCATCGCAAAGACGTGCGCGAGCGTCGCTTTTTGAAGTTCGCCCATGGCGCGGTGGGATGCGTCAACCGCAGCGGCGACGCGGGGGCCGTTGCCATGTTCGGCCTCGATCGCGTCGGCGAGCCGGGCATTGTCGGCGCGTAATTCCATTTCAAGGGCACGGCGCTGGATTGCGAAGTGGCTTTCGATTTCGGCAAGCCGCTTCTTCTGGGCTGCGTCCAGTTCGAGCTGGTCGTGCAATATGGCATGCAAATCCGCGCCTGGAGCGGGGTGGGTGGGGAAGACGGAGCGGCCGACCAGTACGCCGCACAAAGCGGCCAGAAAGGCGATGACCGCAATCGTCAGCATCAGGCGACGGTTGGTCATCATTCGCCGCCCAGCAAGGTCGACGGGGCCAAGGCATCGATCGGGGCGAAAGGGGCGAGCGCGGAGGTGGCGGATGCGGAAGCCGTTGTCATCGGAACCGCGGTGCTGGCGACGCCCAGCAAAATGGCGCCGATCGCGGCGGAGATGCCGAGCGGCAATGGCAGCGTCTGGCGGCGACGGCGTTCGGCGGTGATGCGGGCGAAGACCGCATCGTCGAATCGGGCCATGGCGGGATGGGTGGGGCTGGCGGCGAACCGGCGCAGGGCTTCGTCGATATCGTAGTTCATGATCCGTCCTTTTGCGCCGTCTGCCTTTCATACGCACAGGTTGGGATCATCCCTCAAGATTTAGTGTCAGGTTGTGGCCTTATTCGCCTTGACCCTGACATGATGTCAGACATTATCTGTCGGCGCGTGCAAGGAGATTATCCGATGAAACACGCTGACGCGCATGGCCATGGAGCAGGTGGCTGCTGTGGTGGCAAGACGCCTGCGACAGACAGGCCCGCGATCGACCCGGTTTGCGGGATGACCGTGGACCCGGCCGCGACAGCCCACCACGCCCATCATGATGAACAGGAATATCATTTCTGTAGCGTGGGTTGCCACACGAAGTTCATAGTCGATCCGATGCGCTATCTGGGCGATGGCCCGCGCGCGATGCCGGTGGCGGCACCCGGTGCGATGTGGATCTGCCCGATGCATCCGGAGGTGCGACAGGAGGGGCCGGGAACATGCCCGATCTGCGGCATGGCGCTGGAACCGGAAGAGCCGTCGCTGGACGACGCGCCCAACCCCGAGCTGGTGGATTTCACCCGCCGGCTGTGGATCAGCGGCGTTTTGACCGTACCTTTGCTGTTCATCGCGATGATTGGCGAGATGCTGGGCCTGCATTTCGTGCCCCCGGCGGCATCGCCGTGGATCCAGCTGGGCCTAAGCGCACCCGTGGTGCTGTGGGCGGGCTGGCCATTTTTCGAACGCGGCTGGGCATCGCTCAGCACCCGCCACTTCAACATGTTCACGCTGATCGCGATCGGGGTGGGCGCGGCTTTTGCCTATAGCGTGGTGGCCACGGTGGCGCCGGGGCTGTTCCCGCCGGCATTCCACACGCATGGCGGCATGGCGCCGGTTTATTACGAAGCGGCGAGCGTGGTGGTGACGCTGGTGCTGCTGGGACAGGTGCTGGAACTGCGCGCGCGCGCCGCAACCGGCCGGGCGATCCGCGCCTTGATGGACCTTGCGCCCAAGACCGCGCGGCGGATCGCCGCCGATGGCAGCGAGGCGGACGTGGATATCGCCGAAGTGCATGTCGGCGATCGGCTGCGTGTTCGCCCCGGTGAAGCGGTGCCCGTCGACGGCGTGGTGATCGAAGGGCGATCCGCCGTCGATGAAGCGATGTTGACCGGCGAGCCTGCGCCTGTGGCCAAGCAGGCCGATGACCGGCTGACCGGCGGCACCGTGAACGGCACCGGCAGCCTGGTGATGGAAGCGCGCGCGGTGGGCGCGGATACGATGCTGGCGCGGATCGTGCGGATGGTGGCCGAAGCGCAGCGCAGCCGCGCGCCGATCCAGGCGGTGGCCGATCGCGTGTCGGGCTGGTTCGTGCCGCTGGTGATCGCGATCGCGATTGCCACCTTCATCGTCTGGAATATCGTCGGCCCCGAACCGCGTTTCGGCCATGCGCTGCTGAATGCGATCGCGGTGCTGGTGATCGCATGTCCGTGTGCACTGGGGTTGGCCACGCCAATGTCGGTAATGGTGGGCACCGGGCGCGGCGCACATGCCGGCGTGCTGGTGAAGAATGCGGAGGCGTTGCAGGCGTTCGAAACGGTCGACACGCTGGTGATCGACAAGACCGGCACCCTGACCGAAGGCAAGCCGGTGCTGATCGCGATCGAAAGCGTGGGCGCCATGGCCAAGAATGACCTGCTGGCGCTGGCGGCGGCGGTGGAGGCCGGATCGGAACATCCGCTGGCCCATGCCACCGTCGTTGCGGCGAAGGCGCGCGGGCTGGTGCTGCCGGCGATCGACGATTTCCAGTCGCAAACCGGGCTGGGCGTGAGTGCTGTTGCCGGCGGACGGGCGGTGGCGATCGGCAATGCCGCACAGATGCGCCGGATTGGGGCCGACCCGGCGGTGCTGGCGGCGGATGCCGAACGCTATCGCCGCGATGGGGCTGGCGTGATGCTGGTCGCGGTCGATGGCAAGCTGGCGGGGCTGCTGGCGGTGGCCGATCCGGTGCGCGCATCGGCCCGCCCCGCGATCGATGCGCTGCGCGCCGAAGGCCTGCGGATCGTGATGCTGACCGGTGACAACCAGACGACGGCGGACGCGGTGGCCCGCGCCATCGGCGGGCTGGACGAGGTGCGTGCCGATCTGCGCCCCGAAGACAAGGCGCGCATCGTGGGCGAACTGAAGGCGGCCGGGGCCAGGGTGGCGATGGCGGGCGACGGCATTAATGATGCGCCAGCGCTGGCGGCGGCGGACGTGGGGCTGGCCATGGGCACGGGTACCGACGTTGCGATCGAAAGCGCGGGGATGACGCTGACGCGCGGCGATCTGGCGGCGATCGTGCGGGCGCGCAAACTGGCCCGCGCGACGATGCGCAACATCCGCCAGAACCTGTTTTTTTCGTTTCTGTTCAATGGCATTGGCGTGCCGGTTGCGGCCGGTGTGCTGTATCCGGTGGCGGGCATCTTGCTGTCGCCGATGCTGGCGGGGGCGGCGATGGCGGCGTCGTCCTTCACGGTTGTCGCCAATGCCCTTCGGCTGAATGGGGTGAAACTGTGAATATCGGCGCGGCGGCGGAAGCGAGCGGTGTTTCGCAACGGATGATCCGCCATTATGAAAAAATCGGCCTGATCCCGGCGCCGCCGCGCCGTGACAGCGGGTATCGCGATTATTCGCCGGCGGACATGCACCGGCTGCGCTTCATCGCCAATGCCCGCGATCTGGGGTTCCCGGTGGAGGAAATCCGCACCCTGCTGGAACTCTGGTCGGATCGGGCGCGATCGAGCGCCGAGGTAAAGGCGCTGGCGGCAGCGCGCGCCGAAGAATTGGGCCGCAAGGCCGCAGCACTCGAAGCCATGCGCGCAACCCTGATCGATCTGGCGACCCGCTGCCATGGCGATGATCGCCCCGATTGCCCGATCATCGACCAGTTGGCGCGGTGAGCAGGCGTGACAATCATTCCGGCGGCCTTCATGTTTCGGCTGGTGAGAAGATGAGTGAACTGCGTGCAGGAGATGCCGTGATGCGGTGGCGTAACATGACGGATGCGGATGTGGCGGCAGTGGCGGACATCGCCAATATCGTCCATCTTGATTACCCCGAAAATCCGGCTGTTTTCGCGGCGGCATACCGGCTTTACCCCGCCGGCTGCCATGTGCTGGCGGAGGACGATGGCGCATTGGCGGGCTATCTCATATCGCACCCGGCTATATTGGGGCTGCCGCCGATCCTGAATATTCCGATGGACGCGCTGCCGAAGCACCCCGATTGCTATTATCTGCACGATCTGGCGCTGGGGGCGCACACCCGCGGACGGGGGCTGGCGGGCGCGGCGGTGACGATCGCGGTGGAAGAAGCGCGTGCAGCGGGCTTCGACATCATCGCGCTGATCGCGGTGGGCGATGCCCATGGATTTTGGGAACGCCATGGCTTCAAGCTCTACGGCGATGGCCTGATCGATCCGGCCAAGGGCTATGGCGATGAAGCGCGGGCCATGATCCGGGCGCTGTAATTCGAGCGTAGGAGAACTGGCCGGCGCCATGATCGGGGCGGCCCTGCTTGCGCAGAACCGCCCTGCCTTTGAAGCCGTAATCCGGCTTGGTCAGCCGATCAGGATGCGAAGAACTGCTGCGTGCCGTGGGCTTCGATCGCTTCGGCCAGACGGCCCAGCGCGTGGACATACGCCGCCTGGCGCACGGTGATGCCACGATCCTTGGCCAGCACCCAGATGGCGCGGCCTTCGGTTTCCATGATCGCCTTCAGACGCGTGTGGATTTCATCCAGCGTCCAATAATAGCCCTGACGATTCTGGACCCATTCGAAATAGGAAACCGTGACGCCGCCGGCATTGGCCAGAATATCGGGCAGAACCACGACGCCCTTGGACGCCAGGATCGCATCGGCTTCGGGTGTGATCGGGCCGTTGGCCAGTTCGACGACGACGCTGGCCTTGACCGTGTCGGCATTGCCTTCGTGGATCAGGTCTTCGAGCGCTGCGGGCACCAGCACGTCGCATTCGACGCCGACGATCGTGTCGGGATCGATCGCGTGGATCGTGCTGCCGTTGGCCATCGCCGTCACCGGCCCCTTGGCCTTGGCCGCGACCAGGGCGGCGACATCCAGCCCATCGGGTGCATGGATCGCGCCGCGCGAATCCGAAACCGCGACGATCTTGTAACCGACACCGGCCATCAGGCGCGCCATGAAGCTGCCGGCATTGCCGAAGCCCTGGATGGCGACGGTGGCGCCTGGTTTCAGCCCCAGTTCCTGTTCGAGATGGCGCACGAGGTAGAAACCGCCGCGCGCGGTGGCATCATCACGGCCCAGCGAACCGCCCAGCGCGATCGGCTTGCCGGTGATGACGGCCGGCGAAACGCGGCCGACGATCGACGCATATTCATCGGCCATCCAGCCCATGATCATCGAATTGGTATAGACGTCGGGTGCCGGAATATCGCGATCGGGGCCGATGATCTGCGAGAAAGCCTGCATATAGGCGCGCGACAGGCGTTCCAGTTCGGCCTTCGACAGGGTGTGCGGATCAACCTGCACCGCGCCCTTGCCGCCGCCATAAGGCAGGTTCATCACCGCGCACTTGAACGTCATCCAGAAAGCCAGCGTTTCCACTTCGTCCATCGTCGAATCCGGGTGGAAACGGATGCCCCCCTTGGTGGGGCCACGCGTGTCATCGTAGCGGCAGCGCCACGCCATGAAGGATTTGCGCGAGCCATCGTCCATGCGGATCAGCAGGCGCGTCTTCGTCGTCTCGCGCGGATATTTGAGCTTTTCGAGGACGTCGCTGTCGAGATGGAGATGCTGGGCGGCATCTTCCAGACGGGTGAGCGCCTGATCGAGCATGGAGTGGTGCATGGGTTCTCCCTGGTTGAAACGCCGCGCGAACGGCGCGTTGCGATTGATTAGCCGCCCGGATTGGCGCGGCTGACCTTGACGATGCGCAGCCGGCGCTGATGCCCTTCGCGATCGGGCCACAGGATCGACTGGCCTTCGCTAAGCCCGATCAGCCCGGCGCCGATCGGCGTCAGGATCGAAATCTTGCCGGCCGCGATGTCGGCATCCGGCGGAAAGACAAGCTGGACGATGCGGCTGGCGCCGGTGCCTTCGTCGACAAATTCGACGGTGGACCGCAGCGTGACGACGCCGGCCGGCAGATCGGTGGCGCTATGGATTTCGGCGCGTTCGATTTCGGCGAGCAGCATGGCGGCGACGGCGGGGATGCGGTGTTCCGCGCCCAGCGCCAGGCCGGCGAGGCTATCGGCTTCGGTGTCGATCAGGTGCAGCGGCGGGCGATCCGCCGGTGTGGGAATGGTGGTCATGATGAAACTCCAGGTCGGCTGGGAACCCGATTGCGCGCGCTAAGGCTGCGGCAGGAAGGGTTGCTATCTCGCTTCGCCCCGAGCTCCACGAGGCGTGCCACTGGAGAGCCCGGGGCTAGATGCCCGCGAGGAACTGACCTGCATGGTGGCGCCATCGCCGATAGAGAGTCTGAACGACCATTCCGCCCTGATGTGCGCGCGAAGCCGGCGTGTCAATTCCGGGGCGGTGAATAGCCGCCGGGCAAAGACCGGATGATATGGCCGGATGCGTGCCTTGCCGGGGGCTTTGCGGCTATTTACGGGATATCACGACGGGACAAAGGGCAGGACGGACAGGGATGACGAACCAGCAGATCGGCCAGCCGCCTGCCTTGTCCGAGATGCTTGTGGCCGGGCTGGCCGCGATTCTGGGCGATCGGCTGAGCCTTAATCCGACCGTGCTGGAACAGCATGGCAAGGGCGAGGCCTATCATGCCGCGCAGACCCCCCAGGCGGTGGTGTTTCCGAACTCCACCGACGAGGTGGCGCAGGCGGTGGCGCTGTGCGCGGCGCATCGCGTGCCGATCGTGCCCTTCGGGGCGGGCACGTCGCTGGAAGGCAATGTGCAGGCGGTGCGGGGCGGCGTCTGTTTCGACATGACGGGCATGAACCGGATCGTGGCGGTGAACGACGCCGATCTGGATTGCACGGTGGAAGCCGGGGTGACGCGCGAGGATTTGAACCTGTTCCTGCGCGACAAGGGGCTGTTCTTCCCGATCGATCCGGGCGCCAACGCCACGTTGGGCGGGATGGCATCTACCCGCGCATCGGGCACCAACGCGGTGCACTACGGCACGATGCGCGATAATGTGCTGGCGCTGAAGGTGGTGACGGCCGACGGACGGGTGATCATGACCTCGACGCGCGCGCGCAAATCGGCGGCGGGCTATGATCTGACGCGGCTGTTCGTGGGGGCCGAAGGGACGCTGGGCATCATCACCGAAGTGACGCTGAAATTATACGGTATCCCCGAGACGGTTTCGGCCGCGGTGTGCCCGTTCGACAGCCTCGAAGGCGCGGTGGATACCGTGGTGCAGGCGATCCAACTGGGCGTGCCGCTGGCGCGGGTGGAACTGCTGGATGACGTGCAGATCGACGCGGTGAACCGCTGGGCCGGGACCGATCTGGCGATCCGGAACACATTGTTCTTCGAATTTCATGGGTCCGAAGGCCATGTCGCCGAACAGATTGCCACGGTGCGCGCGATCAGCGGCGACAATGGCGGCGGCGATTTCCAATGGGCGTCATCGACCGAGGAGCGCAACCGGCTGTGGAAGGCGCGGCATCAGGCTTATTATGCCGCCATCGCGCTTCGGCCGGGGGCGACCGGCTGGTCGACCGACGTGTGCGTGCCGATCAGCCGGCTGGCCGAATGCATCACTGAAACACGCGCGGATCTGGCGCGCAGCAGTATCCCCACGCCGATGCTGGGTCATGTCGGCGATGGCAATTTCCATGTGATCTTCGTGATCGATCCCACCCGGCCCGAGGAATATGCCGAAGCCAAGGCGCTGAACGCCGCCATGGTGGCGCGCGCGCTGGCGATGGGCGGCACCTGCACCGGCGAACATGGCATCGGGCTTGGCAAGATCGACTGGCTGGAAGCCGAACTGGGCGAGGCGGTGGACCTGATGAAGGCCGTTAAGATGGCGCTCGACCCGCAGAACATCATGAATCCGGGGAAGATATTTCGGGGCGTGGAGGCGCTGTCAGCTTCGGCCTGATTTTGCTTGGTGAGGTGAACGCATCGATCGGGCCAGCCAATGGAATGGCCGCTCTCGGACGATGTGCTGAGTATGCGGAACGGCAATTTTGTCGGGGGAAGCTGACATCCTTCCCCCGTCACCCCGGGCTTGACCCGCGGTCCCGCTTCTTCTGTTCTGCTGTCATGGAACGGGATCGGCAAGGCGGCTGGGTCTACATCATGGCCGATCGCTATCGGGGCACCATATATGTGGGCGTGACATCGCATCTGGCGGCACGCATTCACCAGCACCGCACAGGTGATGGGTCGGATTTCTGCCGGCGTTATCGGCTGGACAGGCTTGTGTTGGCCGAACAGGTGGCCTCCATCATCGATGGTATCGCACAGGAAAAGCGCCTGAAGCGCTGGCGGCGCGAATGGAAATTCGCGTTGATCGAGCGTGGTAATCCCGAGTGGCTCGATCTCTATCCGCACCTTGCCTGACGCCACCGTCAAAGCGGGACCCCGGGTCAAGCCCGGGGTGACGACGAGATTTAACGAACGGACACTTTGCCGGTGGGTCGTGACAGTCCGGATTTATTCCACGGCGACTGCAAAATGTCTTCATCCCCGCGAAAGCGGGGATCCATGGACGGCAATGGGCCCGAAGGAGTTTCTCACTCCCGACACAATGGATCCCCGCCTTCGCGGGGATGACGGTTGAGGTGGAAAGCGAAAGCGCACGCGCGGGGTGCAATGTCGGCGTGTCTCGACAGTCCGCTTTCATACGCTCCCGTCCCTCAACTCGCCCATGCGGCGATGTCGTCCTGCTGGCCGATCATGGCGAGGCCGTGGGCGATGGAGGTGAGTTCGCCGCCAGAGGAGATGCGGTCGTCGCCGAAGCGGCTGGCGAAGATCTGGCGGATGGCGGGGATGAGCGACGAGCCGCCGGTGAGGAACACGCGGTCGATGGCACCGGGCGCAACGCCGGCGGAGGCGAGGGCACGATCGACGGTGGCTTCGATCTGGGCGATATCGTCGGCGATCCAGCCTTCGAAATCGGCGCGGGTGACATCCGCCTCGATCGACAGGCCGCCGCCGTCGAAATGGAAATGGGCGGTGTCGGTGGTGGATAGCGTGCGCTTCAACTGGCCGACGGCGTCGTACAGCGCATAGCCGAGTTCGTTTTCGATCACCGCGATCATCCGGCCGATGGCGTCGGCATCGACCGCGCTTTTCTTCAGCCGGTTGAGTTCGTCGATCGTGCGCCGGTTGCGCATCAGCGCGAGGCGCGACCAATCGGCGAAATCGGCGAAATAGCTGCGCGGGATTTCCAGTTCCTTGTCGAACGATTTGTACGCGGTGCCCTTGCCGAGCATGGGGAGCACCAATTTGTCGACGATGCGATAATCGAAGCGATCGCCGGCCAAGCCGATACCGGCGGAGCCGAGCGGGGTGCAGCGGCGGGCAGCCCCCGGTTCGGCCACCTGGACGACCGAGAAATCGCTGGTGCCGCCGCCGAAATCGGCAACGAGGATGGTGGCGGGTTTCGTGAGGCGCGAGGCGTAGCTGAACGCAGCCCCGATCGGTTCATAGACATAATGGATGTCGGTGCCGAAATCCTTGAACATCGCGTCATAACGTTGGCGGGCAAGCACCGGATCGGGCCGGCTGCCGGCATATTCCACGGGCCGGCCGACGACGATCCGTTCGGGCCGATCGGCAAGCGCGCCGTTCGCATGGCCGACCAGCTTGTCGAGAAAGAAGCCGCCCAGTTCTTCGAAGCGGAACCGCTTTTCGAATACGGATGCGGTTTCGAAGCTGGCGCTGGCGGCGACCGATTTGAACGACTGGATGAAGCGGCTGGCTTCGGGATATTCGATATATTCGGCGATCGCCCAGGGACCGGCTTCGACCGCGAGATCGCGGCGGCCGCCATCATCCTGCCAGAAGCACAGGGCCGTGCGGAACACCGCGCCATCGGCATGTTCGCCCGAAAATTCGATGAGTTCGGGTTCGGCGCCACCGTTCGCCAGCGCAACGACGCTGTTGGTGGTCCCGAAATCTAGCCCAAGCGCGCGCGGGCCGGGGGATGCCGACATGATGGTCTCCGAGGAAGGTGGCGACGCCCGGCTCTGGTGGCTGGATCGCGTCGGGCCGGCGCCTATGCCGTCAGACGGGCGTGGAAGGCAACCCCGGAATGGCGATTGCCGTCAGGGACGGGTGGCCGGGCCAGCCGCGCGGCGCATGAACGCCAGTTCCATGGCCGCCTTGCCGGCGGGATACACCGCGTTCACGGACGTGGCCGGGCCGTTCCAGACGGCGAACAGCCCCTTGCCGGCAAACCAGTCGCCAATGTCGATCCGCGAGGTGAGCATCGCGGTGAAAGGCGACAGGACGAGGCCGATGGCGACGGGCACCGTCCAGATCGCGCCGCCGGCGCCGATGAAGAAGGGGATCAGCAACACCGCGCCGATGGCGACGTGCAGGCGGCACAGGATAAGCGCGTCCTTCAGCACCATGCCATCGGCATCGCGGCGCTGCGGCACCCAGCCCACGGGCCGCCCGCGCAGGATATCGAGGATCGCCATCGTCTGGTTGACCATGGTGATCGGCGCCATCAGCATCGACAGCGGAATTTCGATCGCGACGGTGGCGGCCAGCTTGCGCCCGCCGCCGAGCGACTGGCGCAGCCGTTCATCGACGGTAAGCCACAGCAAGGCGATCACCTTCGGCCCCAGCAGCAGCATGATGGTAAGCGCGATCAGCCAAGGCGCCGGTGGGGCGGAAAAGGCCGGATTGGTGCCTTCCAGCGATGCAACCATGCCCAGCATCAACATCAGCATCCACAAAGGCGAGGTCAGATAGGCCGATGCGCCCATCAGCAGTTGCAGCCGGTTGATCCAATGGAAGCCACGCGTCGCCAGCAAGCGGACATGCTGGAGGTTGCCCTGGCACCAGCGGCGATCGCGCACCGAATGATCGGCCACCGTGGGGGGAAATTCCTCATGGCTGCCTTCGGGCAGGGATACCATGTGGACCGACCAGCCGTTGCGGCGCAGCAGGGCGGCTTCAACCATATCATGGCTGAGCACATGGCCGCCGAACGGTTCCGGCCCGGACAGGCGGGGCAGGCCGCAGCTATCGGCAAAGGCACGGACGCGGACGATGGCGTTGTGGCCCCAGAAGGTGGCTTCGGTGCCGGACCACCATTGCAGGCCCGCCGAAGCGGCCGGGCCATAAGCGGTGGCGGCGAACTGGTGCCAGCGGGCAAAGAAGGTCCGCGCGTTGACGACCGTGGGGATCGTCTGGATCAGGCCGACGCCGGGGCGTTCTTCCATCGCCGATGCCAGCAGCGCCATCGCCGGGCCGCTCATCAGGCTATCGGCGTCGAGGACGATCATGTTTTCATAGGCCGCGCCGAACCGGCGGACCCAATCGGCGATGTTGCCCGGCTTGCGGGCGATATTTTCGGTACGGCGGCGATAGAAGATGCGGACCGGGCTGATCATGCGCACGTCGTGCAGCGCGGCCAGTTCCTGCGGTTCCATATCGGCGCGGGAATCGCTGAGCACGAAGATATCGAACAGATCCTGTCCGCCGATCGCGGCGATCGACGCGCTCATCTGCGAAATCCGGCCGAAAACGGCGGCGGTTTCTTCGTTATAGATCGGCATCAGCACCGCCGTTCGCCGGTGCGGCAGGCGCAGCCGGGTGAACCAGCGCGACAGGCCGGGGCCATTGCCCAGCAGCACGAAGAAACCGGCCAGCGCGTTCAGAAAGCCAAAGGTGATCCAGCTGAACAGGCTGAGGAACAGGAGCGACAGGACGATATCGAACAGGCCGATGCCGTCGGCCGCGAACGGGCGCATCATTTCCAGCATGGCGGCGACGCCGAGCAGGAAGCTGCCGATCACCAGAAACAGGCGACGCTCAAACAGCCCGTGCATCCGGATGGCGGTGGGCGGGGGCGCGAACTGATCGAAATCGCGGGCAGCGCCCAGCGATTGTTCCGGCATCGCCAGCGGGGCTTCACGCGGCAGCAAAGGCCCATAAGCGGTGCTTTCCGCATAACGGGCGACAGGCTGTTCCAGAGATTGTTTCAGATACACTGCTGTCAAATCATCCAGCTGGCGGTCGTCGCGAAAGATGTGCCCTGTTGGCGGCGATCATTTCGGGTTCGCTTTAACCTGTTGAAGCACAAGCGGTTCACGCGGGCCTATGGGAGCAGATACAGGAGCGTCTCGCTCAGTGCATCGCCCCCGCGCTTCAGATAAGCCCGTAAATCACTCGGTCGGGCGTCCAGCTGGGCGACATCGACGATGAGGCGCCAGCGCGACGGCATGCCGACAACCGGATAGGCGTGGGTTGCCAGGATCGTTCCGTTGTCGACCGAAACCACGGCATCGACGCCGCTGGTACGATCCAGCCCGGCCAGATTGTCGCCCGCAAAATCGGCGACAAGGCGGCGCGCGCCTGGCGTCGGATCATGTCCCGGGCGCCCGGCGACGCCGGTCCAGCAATCGACCGCGCGGGCGAGGCTGGCGGGGGCAGGGTCCACCCCGCTCCAGTGGAGGCGATAGGCGATATCGAAATGCTGCCCCTCTTTGGCGGGGGCGGCCGGCGTCCAGAAGGCGACGATATTGTCTTCGATCTCGCGCCGGGTGGGGATTTCATACAGCATCACCGCGCCGGCACCCCAATCGCCGATCGGTTCCACCCACAGGTTCGGCCGCTTTTCGTAGAAAGCGCCGTCATCCTGATAATGATCGAAGGCGCGATCGCGTTGCAGCAGGCCGAAGCCGCGCGGCGCCTGATCGAGATAGGTGTTGGTGGTGGGGTTCGCCGGGTTATCGAGCGGACGCCAGATCCGTTCGCCCGATCCGGTGTGGATCGCCAGGCCATCGGAATCGTGGATTTCCGGTCGCCAGTCGATCGCGGCGGCGCGATTGCCTTCGCCGTACCAGAACATGCTGGTGAGGGGCGCGAGGCCGAGCCGTTCGACGTCGCGGCGCAGGTGGATCGACGCGCTGACATCCTGGACGGGGCCGTCCTTCGTCTGGCGATTGACGAAGCGGAAGGCGCCGGTGACGCTGGGACCATCGAGATAGGCGTAGACCGTGAGGCTGTCGCCGGGGCCGGCTTCCAGCCAGAAACGGGTGAAGACGGGAAATTCCTCGCGCCCGGGGATCCCGGTGTCGATCGCGAGGCCGCGCGCGGACAGGCCATATTGATCGAGCGCGCCGGCCGACCGGAAATAGGATGCGCCCTGAAATGCGATCCAGTCGCCCCGGCCGGCGGGGTTCATCAGGCGAAAACCGGCGAAGCCTTCGGCCATCGGGAAGCGCCGGCCCTGCTTGTCGGGGGCGATATCGAACATGGCGGGGGAGAAGGGGACGGGCACCGCCCGGCCGTTTTCCACGCGCGAGATCGCGACGGGGACGTTGGCGAAGCGGTGCAGCGGAAAGAAGCGGGTTTCACGGATCCCGTCGCCGCGCCACAGCGCGTGATCGGTGCGAAAGCTGATGCGGTTGACTTCGTCATAATCGATCGCCGCGGCGTGCGGGGCGGATTTGGGCGCCCGCCAGGCGGTGGCGACGCGGGTGGCGGCTTCCTGTTTCAGCCAGTCCCATGAAAAGGGCTGGCTTTTGGCCGTCCGGGCGACGGCATCACCACCGAATGCGAGGATTATGGGGGCAGATGCTATGCCCGCCAGCGCCTGCCGGCGGGTAAGGGCGGCCCGGGGCGGGCTGGACGATGGTGGGCGCATGCGGCGGGCGTTATCCATAAGCTGTATCGGGCGTAAAGACGCAGACGGAACGAAATGGTTCAATCGGACATGTCGAAAGGACAGGTTCCGCCGCGTCACGCGCCCGTGGCCGGGACGGCAGATGGGGCCGCGGCGGGCGATTTCAACCACCGACGGCGCGCGGCGCGCCCCCATGATATGCGGGCGGCAGAAAAAATGACTTGCCAGTCAGTTTTGTCCTGATCATTGCCGGGAGGACTTCAGCTTTGACGGGATGGGCGCGCCTTCGTGCCGGCCGGCCGCAGATGCTGTTCGCGATATTACGGGAGTTCCGATGCCAAATCTTTTCGATCCGGTCGTCCTTGGCGATATCGAATTGTCCAACCGCGTGATCATGGCGCCGATGACGCGCAGCCGCGCCGGCGAAGGCGACCTGCCGAACGATCTGCATGTCGCTTATTACCAGCAACGCGCGACGGCAGGCCTGATCATCGCCGAAGGCACGCAGCCCAGCCTGAACGGCAAGGGATATTGCCGCACGCCGGGCATCCACACTGCAGAACAGGTGGCCGCATGGCGCCGGGTGACGGACGCGGTGCATGCCGAAGGGGGCCGGATCGTGCTGCAGCTGATGCACGTCGGCCGCGTCGCCAGCCACCTGAACAAGGATCCGGGCGCCGAAACCGTGGCCCCGTCGGCGATCCGGGCGAAGGGCCAGATCTATACCGAACAGGGCATGATGGACCTCGATACGCCGCGCGCGCTGGAAACGGCGGAGATCGCTGGGGTCATCGCCGAATATGCCCAGGCCACCACCAACGCGCTGGCCGCCGGCTTCGATGGTGTGGAACTGCACTGCACCAGCGGTTATCTGCCCGCGCAGTTCCTGTCGTCGAACAGCAACCAGCGGACCGACCAATATGGCGGCAGCGCCGCCAACCGCATCCGTTTCGTCGTCGAGGCGATCGACGCGATGGTGGCGGCCGGCGGGGCTGGCCGGGTGGGTTTCCGCATCTGCCCGGGCAATCCGTTCAACGACATCCATGATGACAATCCGGCCGAAACCTATGGCGCATTGCTGGATGCGCTGGCACCCAAGGGGCTGGCCTATCTGCACCTGATCGAAGTCGCCAACCCGCAGGTCGACAGCCGCGCGCTGGCCAAGCAACACTGGTCGGGCAAGCTGATCCTGAACGAAAGCATCACCTACGAAAAGGCGCAGGAACTGCTGGCCGACAATGTGGCCGATGCGATTTCGTTCGGGCGTCCCTTCATCGCCAACCCCGATCTGGTGGCGCGGTGGAAAGCCGGCGCACCGCTGGCCAAGTTCGATCTGGCGACCGTCTATGCCGGTGGCGAGGCTGGTTACAGCGATTATCCGGCCTATGAAAACGATTGAATTTTGCGGACAGGAAGCCATGCCACCAATGGCTTGCTGATCTGAACAAGAAGGCGCGCTCGGCATAGGCCGGGCGCGCTTTTTTGTGGTTACGACAAAAGGGGTGGGCGGAACCGGTTGACAGGAATCGGGGCTTCATCGACAAAACCAACCAGCATGAAGGTTGAAAAATATCAACCAGCGGGATGAGGATCGAATGGCGAAGCATTTTTACGAAAAGCGGCGTTTTCTTGGGGCGGTCGCGGCCATCGCGCTGACCAGTGGCTTTGCCGGCAGTGCATGGGCGCAATCCGAGGTTGCGACCGGCGAAGTCGTGCTGCCCAGGCCGCCACAGCCCTTTGCCGGAAAGATCGGCGCCACCTATCGCGATTCCATCCCGGCTGCGGCCGACCCGGTGAAGGCCCCGGCGGGGGCGCCCAACGTGCTGCTCGTTCTGACCGACGATGTGGCGTTCGGCGCGGCCAGCACCTTTGGCGGCCCGGTGCCGACCCCCAATCTTGACCGGCTGGCGAAGGCCGGCCTTGTTTACAACCGTTTCCACACCACTGCGATGTGTTCGCCAACCCGTGCATCATTGCTGACCGGGCGCAACCATCACGCCGTGGGCAATGGCGCGATTACCGATTTCGCGATGAACTATCCGGGCTATACCGGCATCATCCCGAAAAGCGCGGCGACGATCGCCGAAACGCTGCGCCTGAACGGATACAGCACCGCGATGTTCGGCAAGCACCATAATGTGCAGCCGGGCGCGACATCGGCGGCGGGGCCGTTCGATCAATGGCCGACGGGGCTGGGTTTCGATTATTTCTACGGCTTTATCGGCGCGGAAACCAACCAGTTCACCCCGGCTTTGTATCGCGGCACGACGCCGGTTGCGGCACCGGCGGGCGAAGTGCTGGATCATGTCCTGATCAGCGATGCGATCCGCTGGGTACACAACCACGAGGCGGCCGATCCCGAGCGGCCGTTCTTCCTGTATGTCGCACCCGGCACCGCCCATGCGCCGCAACAGGCCCCGCGCGACTGGATCGCGAAATTCCGGGGCAAGTTCGATCAGGGCTGGGATGCCATGCGCGCACAAAGCCTGACGCGGCAGAAGGCGCTGGGCGTGGTGCCGCGCGATACCGTGCTGACCCCACGGCCGGCTTATATTCCGGAATGGAATTCGATCAGCCCCGATCGCCGGCAGGTGATGGCGCGGATGATGGAAGTCTATGCCGGGATGCTGGCCTATCAGGACGATCAGTTCGGCCGGCTGGTTGCCGAACTCGAACGGATGGGCAAGCTCGACAACACGCTGATCATCTTCATCGAAGGCGATAATGGCGCGTCGGCGGAATCAGGCGTTGAGGGCAATGTGAACACGCTGGGCGCCTTCTTCAACGGTGCGCAGGAAAGCCCGGCCGAACTTGTCGCGCGGTTGGATGATCTGGGCGGCCCCAACAGCAACCAGAATTATCCGGCGGGCTGGGCGTGGGCGGTAAGCGCGCCGTTGCAGTGGACCAAGACCTATGCGTCGCATCTGGGCGGCACGCGCAACGGGCTGGTGATGTCGTGGCCGGCGGGGATCAGGGAACGGGGCCTGCGCACCCAGTTCCACCATGTGATCGATGTCGCGCCGACCATATTGGAGGCGGCCAAACTGCCGCAGCCGACGATCGTCAACGGTGCGCGCCAGCAGCGGATGGACGGGGTGAGCATGGCATACAGCTTTGCCGCACCCCAGGCGCCCGGCCAGCGCCGCACCCAATATTTCGAACTGGTCGCCAATCGCGGCATTTATCATGATGGCTGGTGGGCGGGCACGACGCCGCAGCATGTCGGCTATGCCGGCCCCGGCGATCCGCAGAAGATGCCCGAGGACTGGCCTTGGGAATTGTACAATATCGACAAGGATTTTTCGCAAGCGCATGATCTGGCCGCGAAATACCCGGCCAAGCTGGCGGAGATGAAGGCGCTGTTCCAGCAGGAAGCGGCGCGCAACAATGTGCTGCCGGTGGACGATCGCGTGGCGGAACGGGCCGCCGCGGTGATGAATGCGGTCAAGCCGCGCGATGCCTATGTCTATTGGGGCAATGATGTCAGTGTCACGGTGGATCGCGCGCCGCGCTTCATCGGCAGTTTCAGCCTTGTCGCCGATGTGGATACGCAGGTGGGAAAAGCCGATGGCGTGCTGGCGGCGCTGGGCGGGCATTTCGCGGGGTGGAGTTTCTATCTGAAAGATGGCCGGCCGACGGTGGTGATGGCGGGATCGAACCAGCCGGCACGCACGTTCCGCGTCGCTGGCAATCGCACGGTGCCGACGGGGCGCAGCACCATTCGTTTCGATTTCGTGGCGGATGGCGCGCGCCCTGGCACAGGCGGCATGATGACGATCAGCGTGGATGGCCAGCCGGCCGGGCAGGGGCGGATCGAACGGCCGATGGTGATGACCACCGAACTGACCGACACGTTCGACGTGGGCTTTGACGGCAGCACCACCGTGACCGATGATTATACCGGCGACGGCCGGTTCAAGGGCGTGATCCACAAGATCGAGGTGCGCAAACCGACGCCGTCCAAGTAAGGCGGTGCGCAAAAATTCCCGCGATGGCGTCGACATTGGCGGCCAAAACGGCAACTGAACGGGCAAAGCAGGACGAGGATAAGAAACGATGCGCGCAGCTTTTTTCCGCGAAGCAGGCCAGCCGCTGGTGATCGACCAGATGGACGATCCGACACCGGCTGCGGGCGATGTGGTGATCGCCGTCCAGCGCGCCGGGATTTGTGGGTCCGACCTCCATATCACCGAATATGGCGCGATCCCGTCGGGCACGGTGCTGGGCCATGAATTTGCCGGCGAGATCGTCGCGCTGGGCGCCAATGTCGGTGGCGACTGGAAGGTGGGCGATCGGGTGACGGCGCTGCCGATCCATCCGTGCCATGATTGCGACGCCTGCGACAATCATCTGCCGGCCTTGTGCCGCACCAACCTGTTCACGGGGACGACGCCGCTGAAACAGGGGGCCTATGCCGATTATGTGTCGGCACGGGGCAATATGCTGCAACGGTTGCCGGCCGGCGTATCGTTTGACGATGGCGCGATGGTGGAGCCGCTGGCGGTGGCCTATCATGCTGTGGAAATGGCCGGGGCGATCAAGGGCAACAGCGTGCTGGTAATCGGCGCGGGGCCGATCGGGGCGGCGGTGGCCGTGTTCGCCAGACTGGCCGGCGCGCGCGACGTGGTGGTGAGCGAGCGTTCCGAAGTCCGCCGCCAGCGCGCGCTGGACGTGGGGGCGTCGGCGGTGATCGATCCGGTCGCCGAAAATGTCGGTGAACGGTTCCGCGCGATTGCGGGCCGTGCGCCGCAGGTGGTGTTCGAATGTGTCGGCATCCCCGGCCTGATCCAGAATGCGCTGGAACTGGCCGGCGTCCGTGGCCGGGTCGTCGTTGCCGGTGTCTGCTTTGGCGAAGACAAGATCCAGCCGCTGACGGCGTTCGCCAACGAAATCAGCGTCGCGTTCAGCCAATGTTATGTCGAGCGCGATTTTGAACGGGTGATCGGCCATATCGCCAGGAACGACATCAATATCCGGCCAATGCACACCGAAACCATCGGCTTTGCCCAACTTCCCGATACGTTCGAGGCGCTGCGCACCGCCGTTGGCCAGTGCAAGGTGCTGATCGATCCCAGCCGCGCCTGATCGCCTGTAAGCCCTTATTCGCCGCTGGCCGATCCGGTCGCGGCGAAGACGGGTCAGGCGTCGTCGGCCAGCAGCGCCCGAACAACCTTGTGCAGCGACTTGCGGAATTTTTCGCGGGTGGCAGGATCGGCCGGATTATAGGACCGTGACGCGCCAAAGGCCCGTGCGTTGCAGGCATAATATATGATGCCGCCGCCCGCATTGTTCAGCAGATCCAGCGGATCGACCGGCGGAAATTCGCCGCTGGCAATGCCTTCCTTCACGATGCTTTCGAACAGTTCGACGGTGGCCCCGGAAAATTCGACCGGATTGCTGTTGCGCGGGGTGACATCGGCACTGCTGCGCAGCACCATCCGTGCGGCGGTCGTCCGTTCGGACATGAAATCCAGCCAGCAATCGAAGATCGCCAATATGCGGCCGTATGACGTGGTGTGATCTTTCAGGCGATTTCCAACATCGTTCTGAAGATCGTTGAAAATCCGGGCTTCTACGGCGTCGAACAGTTCCTGCTTGCTGCGGTAATAATAGATCAGCGACGCGCGATGGATCGATACCGCCTGGGCGACATCTTCCAGCCGGGCGGCCGCATAACCCAGTTCGGCAAAGATCGTCTCGGCTTCATTCAGGATCGAAAGCCGGGTACGATCGCCCTTGGTCATTTTCTTTGTGGAATCTGGCGCTTTCAAAATTGGTATCCGATCCGTCTCGATCCCATTCGGGCATTTTCGCGCGACCGTAACTTGGCCAATCCCGCGAACCAACCGGGGATTTTCATGCATATGCATTAAGCCACCCCGGCCGCGTTGCCTTACGCTGCGCGCGGCGGTTGTGCACCTTGATTGACTTTCGGCATGCGTTGCTAAAAAATCAACCAGCGTGACGGTTGAAAAATTACAAAATGAATCGGGGGAGGTGCTGGCATGGGCGAATTGCGCGACGGGAAACGACTATCCGGCGGTGCATCCGCGGGCCTGTGGTTGCTTGGCGGCTTGCTCATGCTGGTCGGGCTGTGGCTGGCGATCGGCGGCGGGTGGCTGCTGCGCCTTGGCGGATCGCCATATTATCTGATCGCGGGCGGACTATGCCTGGCATCCGGCGTGCTGATCGCGAGGGCGCGCAAGCTGGGCTTCTGGTTGTACATGGTCTTGGTCGCGGGCACGCTGATCTGGGCGCTGGCCGAAGTGGGCCTGCATTTCTGGCTGCTGCTGCCGCGTGTTGGCGGGCCGCTGGTGGTGGCGCTTTACATGGCGATGCCGTGGGTTACGCGCCCGCTGGGCATCACCAGCGCAAAGGCGCCGGGCGGTGCAGGCGTGCGGGGCGGCGTGGCGGCCATGGGGGCGGTGGCATTGGTGGCCGCCCTTGCGCTTGCCTATCGCGGCACGAACGCGCTGGCTGATGCGGGCATGGTGCGGCCGGCAGCGGGCACCGATTGGCCGGTATATGCTGGTTCGCCCGGTGGGACGCGCTTTGCCGATGCCAGCCAGATCACGCCCGGCAATGTGGGCAATCTCAAGGTGGCCTGGACGTACCGGACGGGCGATCTGCCGGCCAATTATCCGAACAGCCGATCGGCCCAGATGTTCGAAGCGACCCCGCTGAAGGTGGGTGATACGCTGTTCCTGTGCACCCCGCGCAACATCGTCATCGCGCTGGACGCCGAAACGGGCCGCGAGAAATGGCGCCACGATCCGAAAGCCGACACCACCGGCATTCCGATGCTGATCTGTCGCGGCGTCGCTTACCATGAAGCGCCGGTGGCGAGCGTTTCGGATTGCCCGCGCCGCATCCTTGTCGCCACGGTGGATGCGCGGATGATCGCGCTCGATGCGGCGACGGGCAAGCTGTGCCAGAGCTTCGGCCGCAACGGTGAAATTTCGCTGCGGGACGGCATGGGCGCGGTGAAGCCCGGTTTCCATTATGTGACGTCGCCGGCCACGATCGTGGGCAATGCCGCCATCATCGGCGGCTTCATCCTCGATAATATGGCGGTGGACGAGCCTGCGGGCGTGATCCGCGCGTTCGACGCGATCAGCGGCAAGCAATTATGGGCGTGGGATTCGGGCCGGGCGGATGGCAATGCGCCGCTGAAGCCGGGGGAAAGCTATACCCGCGGTTCGCCCAATGCGTGGAGCCTGTTCAGCGCCGATCCGAAGCTGGGCCTTGTCTATGTGCCCACCGGCAATCCGACGCCCGATCATTTCGGCGGGCAGCGCAGCGCCGACATCGAACGCTATGGCAGTTCGGTCGTGGCGCTCGATGCCGCGACCGGCAAGCTGCGCTGGGCGTTCCAGACGGTGCATCATGATCTGTGGGATTATGATGTCGCGTCGCAGCCGGTGCTGTTCGACTTGGCCGTCAATGGCCAATCGGTGCCGGCGCTGATCCAAGCGACCAAGCAGGGCGAAGTCTTTTTGCTCGATCGCCGCACGGGTCGCCCGCTCAGCCCGGTCGAGGAGCGGCCCGTGCCGCAAGGCAACGTGCCCGGCGAACGTTATTCGCCGACGCAGCCGACGTCGGTGGGGATGCCGAACTTTGCCCCGCAGGCGCTGCGCGAGGCGGACATGTGGGGGGCGACGCCGCTCGATCAGCTGTGGTGCCGCATCCAGTTTCGCCAGATGGACTATCGGGGCAAGTTCACGCCGCCATCCGAGGATCAGGCCCTGATCTTCCCCGGCAATAACGGCATCATGAACTGGGGCAGCGTTGCGGTGGACCAGCAACGCCAGATCATGGTGGTGCCGACATCCTATATGCCGCTGCTGCTGAAACTGATCCCGCGCAAGGATGCACCGGCCGGGGATAATATCGTCGTCGAAGGGCAGAATGCGATCTCGCCGATGACGGGCGCGCCATATGCGGTGAAGACCGCGCGGCCGTTCCTGTCGCCGGTAGGCCTGCCGTGCAACGCGCCGCCATGGGGCCAGATTGCGGCGGTCGACCTGAAGACGAAGACGATGCTGTGGCAGCGCCCGCTGGGCACGACCTCCGATCATGCGCCGCTGGGCATCGCGGTGCCCGGCGTGTTCAACCAGGGCGGCGCGATCACCACGGCTGGCGGGCTGATCTTCATCGGCGCGGCCATGGACAATTATCTGCGCGCATTCGACCTGAAGAGCGGCAAGGAATTGTGGAAGGGGCGGCTTCCCGCAGGGGGGCAGGCGCTGCCGATGAGCTATGTTTCCGCCCGCAGCGGCAAGCAGTTCGTCGTCATCGCATCGGGCGGCCACCAGTTCATGAACACCACGATCGGTGATTATGTCGTGGCGTACAGCCTGCCCGACGCCAACGGCAAGTGAAGCGGCTGCGATCCGCGCGTCGCCCGTCGCGGCGCGCGGATCATGCGGGCCGCAACGGGCCGGGATGCCTAGCCCCCGCTGCGGAAGGCAGACGGGGTGGTGCCCGTCCAGCGTTTGAACGCGATGCGGAAGCTGTTGGTATCGCGAAAGCCGGCGCGGAACGCGATTTCGTCGATGCTCTGGCGACGCTGTTTCAGCGCTTCAATAGCGACGCCTTTTTGGGCGGATTCCTTCAGTTCGCGGATCGACACCTGTTCGTCGGCCAGCCTGCGCCGCAGGGAACTGACGCTGTGGCCGGTCAGCCCGGCCAGTTGTTCCAGTGTCGGCAGGCTGGAATCCCGGGTCAGCGCGATGGCGTAAAGGGTGCGCACCCGATCGGGCAGCGAGATCGTATCGGGCGCGGCTGACAGGAAATCGAACGGAAAATCGACAAGCAATTGTTCCAGCACCTCGGGCGTACGGACGACCGGCAGATCGAGCAGGTGCGCGGGGAAGGAAATGCTGTTGACCGGGCAACCGAAGGTGAGTTCGCCGGCGAAGAAATCGGAAACCGCCTCGTTGGCGTACCCTGGGCCATAAGCGAGGCCGACGCGGAACGGGTGCGCGCCGATGCCGATCAGCCAGCCATAAAAACGGCAGAACATCGACATGCCGGCGAGATCGGACAGGAATGCGCTGAAATCCTTGAGCCGGCGCAACGTATCGACGAAGATCGTCGCGGTCGGGCCGTCGACAGCCAGTTCCACCGTGGACACACGTTCATGCCGGGTGCCGAAGAACATCGCCTGCCGTTCGATCGCCTGCCGGAATGTGCGGCTGGTGATGACGCAGTGGCACATCAGCCGAAATTCATCCGGGTGCATCTGCGGTTTGCGATCGAGCCGGCTGGAATGCCAGCCGATCGTGACGATACATTCGCGGTAGATCGCCACGAGATGCCGGCGATCGATCTGCGCGATCCTGCCGGATTCCAGATCTTCGAGCGTGCACGGCACCTTGGCACGGGCCAGTATGTCGGTTGGCTCCGCCCCGACCCGTGCAATTTTTTGCAGAAGGCTGAGTATATCGCGGGTGGCGGCGGTGTTCGGTGGCGGCATGATAGCCCAATTAGAACTGAACAAAATACCATGTCAATTTGATCGAAAAAACTGCCTTCAGCCTTCGACATGCGGCGTATGCTATCGCCAGCAAAATGACAGTGGGGATGCTGCCTGAAATCGGCTCCCGACGATGCCTGAGGAAATGGAGTGCGATGACTGAACGGAATGCCGCGCCGGTCGATAGCTGGGCGCCGCCGCCGCGGCCGGAATGGCTGGCAACCTTTCTGACGGAAACCAGCGCGTGGGACGCATCCATTGTCGCGCCGCTGGATGCCGATGAGTTGATCGCGACGGCCATGCACAACACCGGCCTGTCCGACTTTGGTGCCGATGATTGGCGCGAGCCGTTCGAACGGCTGATGCGGGCGATCAACGACGAAGCCGAACTGCATTTGTTCGGCCGGCTGTGGACGCGGCAGGAAATGCTGCTGTTCCTGGAAACGCGGCTGCGGATCGAGGAAGAATATCGCCTCCATCCCGAAATTGACGATGAGGTGATCGATCGTCCCGTGTTCGTGACCGGCCTGCCGCGTTCGGGCACGTCGATCCTGTTCGAACTGCTGGCGGAGGATCATCAGTTTCTGGCGCCGGCGAACTGGGAATTCGTGCTGCCATGCCCGCCGCCTGAAGCCGCGACCTATCGCGCCGATCCCCGCGTGCCGCGCGCGCATGACCTGATCACGCAGATGGGCCGGGTCGCGCCGACCTATCAGGCGATGCACGAAATGGGGGCGTGGATCCCCAATGAATGCGGCGTGGCGTTCCGCCTCAGTTTTCTGTCGCAGCATCTGGCCTGCACCTTCCAGGTGCCGAGCTATACCAACTGGCTGTTCGCGGCCGACCAGAAGCCGGCTTATGCTTATTACAAGCGCTTGCTGAAGCTGTTGCAGTGGAAGAATCCGCGCGACCATTGGCTGCTGAAGGCGCCCGAGCACCAGTCGTTCCTGCCCACCCTGTTTGATGTGTTCCCCGATGCACGGGTGATCGCCACGCACCGCGATCCGGTGAAGGCGCAAGGGTCCGTCACCAATTTGATGGGCACGATTTACTGGATGCGCAGCGACAAGCCGTTCGACGCCAAGGCGTTCGAGGAATTGCTGACACCCGAAGGCACCGCCGCCCGGCTGGAACAGATGATCGACTGGATCGAGGATGGCACCATCCCGGCCGATCAGATCAGCCATTCGCATTATGCGGATCTGATCGAATCCCCGATCGCGGCGCTGGAGAAATTATACGCGCGGATCGGTTTCCCGTTCACGGCGGAGACGCGCGCGGCAGTCGAAAATTATCTGGCGCACAAGCCCAAGGGTAAGTTCGGCGCGCACACCTATGCGGTCGATCAGGATGATCGGACGCGCCAATTGTTCCGGCGATACCAGGAATATTTCAACGTACCGAGTGAGGGATGAACTGATGGATCTGGGTTTGAAGGGCAAGACTGTCGTCGTCACCGGCGGCAGCGGCGGCATCGGCCATGGGCTGGTTGTCGAATTCGCGCGCGAAGGCGCGAACGTCATTTCCGCATCGCGCGATGTGGCCACTGGCGAAAAGCTGGCGGCGCGCGCGAAGGAGCAGGGCTGCATCGGCACGATCCTGCCGGTGGCGACCGACGTTACCGATCGCAAGAGCGTGGATGCGATGGTGGCGGTTGCGCACGAACGCTTCGGGCTGGTCGACATCCTCGTCAACAATGCCGGCGGCGTGAAGAGCAATTATGAGTTCGAAAATCTCGACGATGAGACGCGGCGCTGGGAAATCGCGCTGAACATCGATGGCGTGGTGAATTGCACGCTGGCGGTGGCCAACGACATGCTTTCGCGCAACACCGGCAGCGTCATCAACATTTCGTCCAATTCATCGCTGCTGGGCGAAGCCGCACACAGCATCGTCCATTATGGCGCGGTGAAGGGGTTCGTGAACAGCCTGACCAAGACGCTGGCCTATGAGTGGGGTCCCAAGGGCGTACGCGTGAACACGATCGCGCCGGGCTGGATCGTGCCCAAGCAGAATGACGATATCGCGTCGGGCAGCTTCTGGAACCGGCTCGACATGGGCACACCCGAAGGCATGCAGCAGGCGCTGGAAGACGGCAGCCTGTTCAACATGAGCTCGCTGCCGATCAAGCGGCTGGGCCGGCCGGAAGATATCGCCAACCTGGCGATGTTCCTGGCGTCGGATGCATCGGGCTATATCACCGGCCAGCTGATTTCGGTCAGCGGTGGGGTGTACATGCCATGAAGCTGGCGGGCGAAATCTGCATCGTCACCGGATCCGGTGGCGAAGGCGGCATCGGCGAGGCGATCGCGCGTCGCTTCGTCGCCGAGGGCGCAACCGTGGTCGTGTGCGATATCGACGGCGGCAAGGCCGAAGGTGTTGCCCGGTCGCTCGGCGAAAACGCTACCGCCTGGCAATGCGATGTATCGCAAGCCGATCAGGTGGAGGCGATGGTGGCCGGCACGGTCGAACGCTTCGGGCGGCTCGACGTGCTGGTCAACAATGTCGGCTTCACCACACCGGGCAAGATCGGCGAGTTGACCGACGAGGCGTGGCACAAGGTGTTGAACGGCAATTTGTCGTCGACATTTTATGGCATTCGCGCGGCGCTGAAACCGATGCGCGCGCAGAAGCGCGGGTCGATCATCAACATCAGTTCGGCGGCCGGCATCGGCGGTGCGCCGGGGCTGGGCGTTTATGGTGCGGCGAAGGCCGGGGTGATCAGCCTGACGCAGACGGCGGCGGTTGAGAATTTCAAGGCTGGCGTTCGCGTCAACTGCATCCTGCCGAATGCCGCGACCAAGCCGTTGCTGGCCTGGTTCGACGCGACGGCGGACGGCAAGGAAACGCGCGAAGCGATCGAGCATTATGCCCGCTGCGGATCGCCCGACGAAATTGCGGCGGCCGCATTCTTCCTGGCTTCGGCGGACGCTAGCTACGTCAACGGCACGGTGCTGCCGGTGGACGGCGGCCTGTCGGCGCGGGTCGGCTGCATCAACGCCAAGATCGACTGAATGGCCGGCGGTGTCTCGGCACCGCCGGATCATTCCAATATATTGAGGATGCCGAAATGACCGCACCCCATGATCCCCAATTGCGTTCCGCCTGGAACGATTTTTGCGATGCGCTGAAGGATGCCGGCGGCGTTGCGTTCCGTGAGACGGCGGCGAGCAACCCGGTTGATCGCGCGGCGGGCATTCGCCTGCTGTCGCGCAACATCGCGCTCGCGCTGGCGTTCGAGATGGAGAACAAGGATCCGCTCCACCCCGAAATCATGCATTATTTCGATCCGATGCGGAAACAGGGCGGCGACAATACCGACGCCCTGTACGTGGGCGCGCCGATCAACGGCACCGATACCTATCGGGTGTCGGGCAATCGCGGCACGGCGCGCTATTTCAGCGTCACCGTGGTTGAAAAGGGCGCGACACCGTGGGGCGGGGCGGTGCCTTCGGTGCTGTTCGGCGATGATCTGGACGTGGATGCCGACGGCAATTTCGAACTGTGGATCAGCCCCGATCCCAAGCCCGGAAACTGGATCCGTTCGACCCCCGATACGTTCCGGCTGACATTCCGCCAGTTCTTCGCCGACTGGGAAGGCGAAACGCCGATGGAAGCGCGGATCGACCGACTGACCGGCGATGGCGCGCCGCCGCAACTGTCGCCGGAAACGGTGGTGGATGGGCTGGCCGCCGCGTCGCACTGGCTGAAATGGTCGACGACCTACTGGGCCGACATGATCGACAAGTGGAAGGCGCAGCCCAACCTTTTCCTGTCCTACCGCCAGTTGGACGACAACAAGATCGATGCCACGCCGGGCGGCGAGCCGCTGATCGCTTACTGGATGCTGCCGGCGGATGAAGCGATCATCATCCGCGTCCGCCCGCCCAAGGCGCAATATTGGGCGGTGGAGTTCGGCAATTACTGGTGGGAGACGATGGATTATCGCTACCGCATGTCGAGCACCAACTGCCACCATGCGGCGCTGGAAGACGACGGCGAACTGATCGTGGTGATCAGCCATGACGATCCGGGCCTGCCCAACTGGCTCGATCCGTCCGGCCATAGCGAAGGATATACCACCTATCGCTGGATGAAGGCCGACCATTTCCCCGTGCCGCAGTGCCAGCAGGTGAAACGCGCCGAATTGTTCGATCATTTGCCACAGAATGTGAAGCGGATTTCGGCCGATGACCGCCGCGAGCAACTGGCCGGGCGCCGGCGCGGGATCGTGAAGCGTTTCAAATGGTAACGGGGCGCCGATAGGCCCGATAGATGGCCGCCGGCCGGGCATTGATGTGCCCGGCCGGCGTGGTGCGCCGCACAAAACCATTGAACATTGAGTCCGTTTTGGGCAATCGGGGCCGATGCAGTTTAGTAAGCTCCTTCTCGAAGCCATCGCGCTTCGGAAACATATCGTGGCCACCTACAACCGGCAGATCGTCACGCTCGCCCCGCATATCCTGTACACGCGCCATGATGAACTTTACGTCGATGCGGTTGCCGTCGAACGGGATGGCAAGCCGCCGCGCGAAATCAAGCTGGGCACGTTCAAGCTGACTGGCCTTTCCGAAGTCAGCCTTGTCGAACGGTCTTTCCTGCCGATGCGGATATTCGATCCCAACGCGGAGAAATATGCCGGCACCACCTTGCTGGCGGTCGAAGCCTGACCTTAGTAACGGCATTTTTCGAATGCCGCGCGACGGGGCCGGACCGTTTAGTTCCGGCTCCGGCCCCGTCGTGAGCGGCGATCAGCGTTTGCGCATCAGATAGGTGGCGACCGCATCATAAGCGGGAAGCGATGTCGGATCATTGGCGGCATTGCCCGCTTTTGGATGCGAACTGAACCGCGCGATCACCATCTGGGCGGCGGGATCGACATAAATCGCCTGACCATGCACGCCGCGCGCGGTGAACGCGCCATGGGCGTTGTGGGAAACCCACCACATGCCGCGATAGCTCCACCCTTTCAGCAGGCCATAGCCGGCTTTCGCGAACGCGGCCTTGTCGCCGCCGGCGCGGATGCGCTGGATCGCGGCTTCGGGCACCAGCCGCTGGCCATTGATCGTGCCGCCTTCCAGCATGAGCTGGCCGATCCGGGCCATATCGCGCAGGCCCGCATTCAGGCCGCCGCCGGCAAAGGGCGTGCCGATGGAATCGACCGTGTAATAGGCGTCCTGTTCGGCGCCCATCTTGCTCCAGATCCGTTCCGACAAAAGCTGCGCCACCGATTTGCCGGTCTTGCGGGCGATAATCCAGCCAAGCGTGTCGGTGTTGATCGTCTTGTAGGCGAAGGCCTGGCCGTGCTCGCCCTGTTTCTGCACGGTTTGGAGATATTCCCAATAGGTGCGCGGGCCTGTGTAGCCGGGGGGCTTGGGCAGTGCGCTGCCGGCCGCGCCAAAGGTCCACACCTCGGCCTTGGGATCGGCATAATCCTCGCTATATTTCAGGCCCGTCGTCATTTCGAGCACCTGCCGCACGGTGGCATCGCCGAACGCGCTGTTCGCCAGTTCGGGAATGATCGTGCCGACCGTCTGCTTTTCGTCGATCACGCCTTCGGCCACCAATGTTTCGCCAAGCAAGCCGGTGAGCGATTTCGTGACCGACATCGCGCCGTGCTGGCCGGCCTGATCGAGGCAGCCCGAATAGCGTTCATAGACCACCGCGCCCTTGTGCAGCACGACGATGCCATCGGTGTAATTGGCGTCGAACGCGGCCGCCCACGTCATCGGGGCGCCGCCGCCCAGCGGGGTAAAGGTGACGGCATCGATGCCGCTATCCATCCTGCGCGCGAACGGGATCGGCGCGTTCAACCCCCGGCTGACGCCCGTCGTGGGCATGAGCTGGCGGAAATGGCACACCGTCCAGCGCGATTTGGGGAAGTTGAAGAAATCCGGATCCGTGCCGCGGATGATCTTGTCGGCGGGCGGGGGCGATCCGGCCATCCAGCCGACCTTGCGGGGATCGGATTCCGCGGCCGTCATCACCGTGCCCTCGCTGGCCGAACTGATCGCCGGCAGCAGCACCGTGCCAAATGCGATGGTGAGCACGGCAGCGGCGGCCGAGGTGCCGACGCCGAGTTTAGAAGTTGACCACGACATTGACGAACGCTCCTGTCCAAAGGGGTGATTTGTTCGCGGTGATGGTGTCGATCCCCCGGCCGGGTTTGGAAACGCTGAACCCGGCCGTCAGATAGGTGTTCGGGTTGATGATCCGATTATATTCGATGAAGAAATCATCCGAGAGGTGATGGCGGGTGACACCGGCGATCGGGTTGACGATGCCATCTATCACTTCGACGCGGGTGGCCTGGCCGAACTGGATCGGGCTTAGCAGCTTGTTTGCGCTGATCCGCGCGGCGCGCAGGGTGATCGTGTCCTTTTGCGTTGGCCCCACCGCCAGCGCGATCTGGTGCGCGTTGATGTTCGAATTGATGAACACCATCGACGATTTGGAGCCGGTGGACCAGGAACTGGGGCTGCCTTCGTAATAAAGCGGGTCGAACCGTTCGAGCTTCGTCGTATCGGGATCATCGCCGGAAAAGGTTTGATAAGAATATGTCAGCGTGGGTTTCCACGGGCTATCGGCGAAAGTGTAGCCGATCTGGGCGCGGCCGGCCCATGCCGACAGGTCGGGCGTATTGTTCCATTCATAAGCGTAGTCGATGGCGAAGAAGAGGTTCTTCAGTGCCCCGCCAAGCGGATTGCCGCGCCCGTAAAAATTCACGAAATTCAGGCCGTTGCGCGCGCCAGGCAGGATGCTGGGCACGCCGATGCCGCCGGGCGCCGCCTGGGGGTAGGGGGCGTTGGACGTGAGCACCGCGCCCATCGTCACGCCGACGAAGCGACCGGGCTGCCCATCATAGCGCACGTCACCGCCCACTATGCGGGTGTTGCTGTCATTATTGTCGGATTCATTGGCGTTGAGGAAAAATGCGGTGGCGGTGAAGCCATTTTTGTCGATTTTGGCCAGCCCCGCCATTTCCCATGCCTTGTGCGGCCCCAATTTCAGCGCGCCGCGGGAAAAGCCGCTCGATCCGCCATTGGCGAGCAGCATCCCCGTGCCGGCTTTATATTCGCGCGGCCCGGCGGATATGTCGAACGACCAACCATCATTGCTGCCCGCGCGCAGGCCGAGATAGCCTTCTTCCAAGGTGAGGCGGCCGGTGTCGCCGGTATCGAAGGCGTCCTTGCCAAGCGTTCCCGACAGCACGACTGATCCCTTGCCGTAAACGGTCAGCCCGTTGCCGGCTTCACGGGTGAAACTGATGCCGGGTTTGACATAGGCTTCCAGCCACGCGGTATCGGACTGGAACCTGGCCGTGGGGGCGAATGTTTCGGCGAAGTTCCAGAATAGATTGCGTTCGCCGACAAGGTTGAGGCCCGCCTGCAGATGCGCGCGGATCGCCAGCCCGTCGCTATCGCGCAACACCATCGGATCGCGCGCACCCGCGTCTTCGGCCAGCGCGGCATATGGCGTGAACAGGGCGAAGGCGATGAATAAGGTTACGGCGGGCCGCCCGGTGATGGTGCCGTGGCCGTCGGATGGTTTCATCCGTCACTCCCCCTCGACAAGCTTGCCGTGCCGTCAATATTGCAGCGAAACGACGCGCCGAAAACCTTTATGTGATGGGAGTTTGCCAGCGTCTCGATCCGGCTGTCTCAGCCCCCATGCACCGCCCCTGTGCTGCTTGCCCGATCAATCGGTGCAGCATCAGGCTGAACAATCGAAGCCGGCGTGGGGTTCCGTCGATCAGGCGAAGTGGAAACGCGCAGCCCCGGGCTGGCCGCCGGTGGCGGCGGCATCCGCCTGCCGGGCGGTGCGCAGTGCAGCGTCGGCGGCCTGGAACATGCCTTCCGCGTCATAAGAAAACGGGCTGTCGGCCAGCGCGATCCCGGCCGATGGGGCAAGCGCCAGCAATTGGCCGTGCCAGAAGATCGGTGCGGCAAGCTGGCGAAGCAGCCGATCGATCCTGCGTTCAAGGCCGGTGATCGTGCGCTGGGCGCTAGTGAGCACCGCGAACCGGGCACCTTCGATACGGGCGACCAGCAGCGCATCGCCAAAGGCCGAAGATAGCCGGGTCGCGATGGTTTGCAGGCAGGCATCGCCCGCCGCGTGCCCCTGCATATCGTTGATCGGTTTCAGGCCAGCCGCATCGATCAGCACCAGCGCGCCCAATGGCGACAGGGCCGGGGCGGATTGCGGGGCGTTCAGGAAGCGGTTGTGAAAGGCGCCACGATTGGCAAGCCCGGTCAGCGCATCCTGTTCGGCCAGCTTGCGCATCGCTTCCCAGCGCGCGCGTTCTTCGGTGATGTCCTGTTTCAGCCCGTAAAGCCGGGTAGGGCGGCCATTGTGGCAGATGACGTCGGCGGTCAGCCGCATCCAGCGTCGATCGCCATCCATGCGCGAGATTTCGGCATCCAGCGTGAAACCGCGCTGGCGGGCGATCGCTTCGGCGCGCAGCCATTCCATCGCTTCGCGTGATTCATCGCAATACATGCCGACGATATCGCGGCGATCGATCTTCGATCCCTGCGGAATGCCGAAAAGATGGAAGACGCCGGTCGTCCAGTTCAGCGTTTCGGTCGCCAGATCGCATTCCCACGCGCCGATGCCGGCCAGCGCCGATGCCTGATCCAGCAGGTCGCCTGCCCCCGTTGGGGCGGACGGAACACTCCGTGGGGCCAACGCGCGCCGATGTTCGATCCAGTGCCGGGTCATGCGACCCACCGGAAATCTAGTGTCCATCTCGCTTGAATCTTACCCACTGGATGATCGTTAGGCCCGACCCGTTAACGGTGTGTTATCTTTGGCCGGCACGGAAGGCAGGTTGGCCCGCCGCCGGAGCAGCGGGCCTCCCAATGCTTTAATATATAGCGATTTTCTATTTTCCGGATGATGCCATCCGGCTGAAAATCGCTTTATCCGATCAGTAGTTGAACTTCACATCGACGCCGAACTTGCGGGGTTCGGCGAAATAGGCGCCGCCAAAGCCCAGCCCGCCGAAATCGATGCCGTAAGCCAGCTTGTCGTTATCGAGCAGGTTTTCGCCATAGACGGCCACTTCCATCTTCGCCCCGCTGCCGCCGAGCGCGATTTCCGAAAGCGTGAGGCGGCCGTTCAGCGTTCCCTGGCCCGGCGATGCAACATCTTCGTTGAAGGTGTTCACCCGATCCAGCGGGAAGAAGTACATCTTGGTACGGTAGGAATAATCCACCCGCGCGGACAATTCGCCAAAGCCGAACGACGGGAAATCATATTGCCCCGCGACGCTCCAGTTCCATTTCGGGATGTTGGAGAAGCGCGCTTCGTCGGCGACGTCGATCACCGTGTTGGTCGCCGGATCACGGAAATCGAAGCGCTTGAACTTGGCATCGGTATAGCCGAACGAACCGCTGAACGTCAGGCCGTCGACGGGCACGGCCGTGCCTTCGAATTCGACACCCTGCACCACCGCCTTGCCGGCATTCAGGATGATCGAGGTCGCGCCGCCGCTGCCGGACGCGAACTGGTTGATCTGCCGGTCCTTGTAATTGGTGCGGTAGAGCGAAAGGTTGGTGCGCAGGCGGCGATCGAACCATTCGGCTTTGATGCCGGCTTCATAGGCCAGCACCTTTTCGGGATCGAAGCCGTTCTTCGACGATGTGCGCGGATTGAAGCCGCCACCCTTGTAACCGGTCGAAACCCGGCCATAGACCATGATGTCGTCGGTGAACTTGTAGTTGACCGAAGTTAGCCACGACAGATTGGTGAAATCCTGATGGCCAGTTACATTTGGCGTTGGCGGCGTATTGTCGATGAAGATGGTCTTGTAATCCAACGTATAACGCAGGCCACCGGTGAGTTCCAACTTGCCGTCCAGCGCCGATGGGCGCCAGCTGACCTGGCCGAAGATCGCGTAGGATTCAGCGGTGCCACCGAAGGATGCGGGCGGGAAGGCGTTGACGCCGATAAGGTCAAGCCCGGGGTTCAATGCGATCACCGCATCGGCCACGGCCGTCGGGAAACCAAGGTTGGCAAGACCGGCTGGCGTTGTAACCAGCGTCAGGAACTGGCGGTTAAATTCACGCGCCTTTTCATGGAAATAATAAGCGCCGCCGACATAATTGATATCGCCGACCTGGCCCGTCGCCTGAAATTCCTGCGAATATTGCGACTGTTTTTGCGGTGCGTTGTTGCCCTGATAGGTCGTCACCCGCTGGACCGACGTCAAGGTTGGCGATGTCCCGTCGAACACGACGCCCAGCAGATCGCCGTTACCGCTCAGCCCCAGGATCGTGTCCTGCGAGAATTTGCGATAGGCGCTGATCGATTTCAGCGTCAGGAAATCGCCGGCTTCATATTCCAGGGTCAGCGAATGGCCCTGCGCCTTGGCGCGCGAATCCCAGCGATAATTGCCGTTGCGATCGGTGAAACCTTCCTGGAGACCGTTGCGCAGGCGCTTGCGGGTGAAAATCAGTGGATCGCCGCCCAGCGATTCCGACCGGCCGAAATAGGTGGCCACGGCCTGTGATGCGCCGACAAGCTGGAAATAGGGCGGCACACCTTTGCGGTCATTCCAGTCGAAGCTGTAGTCGACCTTGAAATTGTCCGAAATATCACCGTGGACGCGAATCCAGATCGCATCGCTGTTCAGCGCGTTGGGATCGAGGCGATCGGGTGTCTGCGCGTTATCGACCCAGCCGTCCTTCTGCCGATGCAGATAGGATAATGTCGCCTTAAACGGCGATCCGCCGATGAAACCGGTGTTGATCGTCGTCTTGGTGTACCAGCTGTCGAAGCTGCCATAGCCGAGCTTTTGTTCCAGCCCGAATTCGTCGGTGGGCTTGCGCGATACCAGTTGCACCGCGCCGCCGATGGTGTTGCGGCCGAACAGCGTGCCCTGCGGCCCGCGCAGCACTTCGACCCGTTCGAGATCGACCAGATCGAGGATCGCGCCGCCGGTGCGGGCGATATAGACGCCATCGAGATACATGCCGACGCCGGGTTCGGCGACGGCCGAAGGCTCCGTCTGGCCGACGCCGCGGATCAGGATCGACGCGGCGGTCAGGCTGGATGGTTGCCGTGAAATGACGAGGTTCGGCGTGAACTGCGCGATCTTGTCGACCTGTTGGATGTTCTGCCGATCCAGAAAGTTCTGCGAGAAGGCCGTGATCGAAACCGGCGTATCCTGCAGCGCTTCGGCGGTGCGCCGCGCCGTCACCACGATTTCTTCGAGCTGCCCCTTGTTGGCCGTCGCTTCCTGCGCGTGGGCCATGAAGGGCGTTAGCAGGCTGACGGTACTAAGTAGCAGAAGTTGCGTAGTTTTCTTTTTGGACATTTTGTATCCTCCCGGAATTATTAATATGATTTTTTTGGTTTTTGGCAGGGATTGGCTCAAGCAAATCCTCAGCTGTAACAGCTATTACAATCTGGTTTGGCGTTCCCCCACGGCGCCCGCATCTTAAATGATCGGTTTTCGATTTTTTTGCCTCTTGTTTTTCGATTTATCAGTAAGTTTTGTAGCAATGTTGCTCTGTTGCAACTCTTACATAGATGAATTTTATTCATTTTGGTTGCGCGGCGTAACCTTCTGTCGCGGGCGGCACGGGCAAATGATGTCCATAAAAATAGCCGGCCGGACGCAGTAGGGCGGTGCCGCCCCCAAACCAAAACGGCCGATCATCCCAACGAGATGACCGGCCGCATGGGCTGATGCTGTGAAGGTGGCCCTTGCCGGAGCCGCCGGATTTTATCCCGCGCGGTCGAGCGCCTGGCCGAGATCGGCAAGAATATCGTCGATATGTTCCAGCCCGATCGACAGGCGAACATAGCCATCCGAAACGCCCGTGGCCGCTTGCTCGTCCGCCGAAAGCTGAGAATGGGTGGTCGATGCCGGGTGGATCGCGAGGCTGCGTGAATCCCCGATGTTGGCGACATGGTAGAATAGTTCGAGCGCGTCGATGAAACGCCGCCCGGCTTCGCGCCCGCCGGCCAGTTCGAAGCCGAGCAGCCCGCCCAGCCCGCCCGTCAGATAGCGGTCGGCGCGTTCACGCTGGATGCCGGTTTGCACCGACGGATGGATCACCCGCGTCACATCCTTGCGGGTGCCAAGATAGTCGACGACCTTCAGCGCGTTGGCGCAGTGGCGCGGCATCCGCAGCGGCAATGTTTCGACGCCCTGGATCAGCTGGAACGCGTTGAACGGCGACAGCGCGGCACCCAGATCGCGCAGCAGCACGGTGCGCGCGCGCAGCACATAAGCGATTGGCCCCAGCGGCTTGGCGGCCTCTGCCCACACCGCGCCATGGTAGCTGGGATCGGGCGTGTTCAGCAGCGGCTGGCGTTCGGGAAAGGCGCCCCAGTCGAAATTGCCGCCATCCACGATCATCCCGCCGATCGACGTTCCATGGCCGCCAATATATTTGGTGGTCGAATAAACGACGATCGCGGCCCCATGATCGAGCGGACGGGCGAGCAGCGGGGCGGCCGTATTGTCGACGATCAGCGGAATGCCGAGCGGCCGCCCGATCGCCGCGATCTCGGCGATCGGGCAGACGACCAGCTTGGGATTGGGCAGCGTTTCGACATAATAAGCGCGGGTGCGATCATCGGTGGCGCGGGCGAAGGCCTGCGGATCGGCGGGGTCGACGAAGCGCACCTCGATCCCCATGTCGCGCAGCGTGTTGGCGAACAGATTATAGGTGCCGCCATACAGATCGGTGCCGCTGACGATATTGTCGCCGGCGCGGGCAAGGTTCTGGACGGCATAAGCCGATGCGGCCTGGCCGGACGCGACCGCGAGCGCGGCAGCCCCGCCTTCAAGCGCTGCGATCCGCTGTTCCAGAATGTCGGTCGTCGGGTTGCCGATCCGCGTGTAGATGTTGCCGAGTTCCTTCAGTGCGAACAGGTTCGACGCATGTTCGGCATCGCGGAACTGATAGGATGTGGTTTGGTACATGGGCGGCGCAACGGCGCCCGTGGCGGGATCGGCACGCCAGCCCGCATGCAGGGCCAGGGTTTCAGGGTGCAGACCGCGTTTCGTCACGTTATCAATCCTTTCCGGCGATGAATGCCAGACATTAGGGCCTGATCCCCTGCGGTGGAAGCGCGGATCCGCCCGTTGTTGAAGGCTTAGGCCGGGGATGCCCGGCAGGCCCGCCTGCAAGGCCAGGCCGCGCGCCTGATCCTACCCGCGCAAGCGGCGCTGGTTGAGCACTTCATAAGCCATCACCGCCGTCGCCACCGCCGCGTTCAGGCTGTCGGCCTTGCCCAGCATCGGCATCTTGACCAGCAGATCGCATTCGGCGGCGTAATCGTCGGGCAGGCCTTGCGCTTCGTTGCCGACAAGGACGAAGGTGGGCGCGGCATAGCGCGGGGCCTGATAATCATGTTCGGTATCGAGGCTCATGCCGACAAGCTGGCCGGGGCCGGCGCGAAGCCAGCCCAGGAATTCGGGCCAGCGGGCCTGTGCGATATGCTGGGTGAACAAGGCGCCCATCGATGCGCGAACCGCTTCAACCGAGAAGGGATCGACGCAATCGTCGATGAGGATCAGCCCGCCCGCGCCCACGGCATCGCCGGTGCGCAGGATCGTGCCGAGATTGCCCGGATCGCGCATCGACTGGGCAACGATCCAAATGCTGGCGGTGTTGCGATCGATCGCATCGAGGCCGGTGGCGAATTCGTCATAGACGCCGATCACCGTTTGCGGATTATCCTTGCCGGACAGCTTGTGGAGGATGTCGCGACCGGTTTCGATCGCTTCTCCGCCGGTGCTTTCCACGGCATGGATCAGATCCTGCACCAGCCGGTGGCCGGCGGAATCGGCGGCGAAGAAGATGTAGCGCGGGATGCGCCCCGCTTCGCGGGCTTCGGTGAGGATGCGCAAGCCTTCGGCGAGGAACATCCCTTCCTCGCGGCGGTGGCGTTTTTCGCGCAACGAACGGATCCGCTTGATCAGCGGATTGGAAAAGGCGGTGATCTGGCGGGTCATGTGCTGGTCCCATCGCGCTCCCTGATGGAAGCGTGACGGCTTACTCCTCGCCGAACTTGGCTTCGACGAGTTCGCACAGCGCGGTGAGCGCGCGATCCGCGTCCTTGCCGGCGGCCGAAATCATGATGCTGTCGCCCATCGCGGCGCCGAGCATCATCAGCCCCATGATCGACGTGCCGGCAACCTTCGATCCGTCCTTTTCGACCTCGATGGTCGCGGCCTGGCCGCTGGCCAGGGTGACGAACTTGGCGCTGGCGCGGGCATGCAGGCCGCGCTTGTTGGTGATCTGGACGGCGCGCTGGAGAATGGCGTCGCCGTTCATGCGGCCTCGCCGAGCACTTCGGAGGCGACCGAGATATATTTCCGTCCAGCCTCTCGTGCGGCTGCGACGGCGGCTTTGACCTTCATCATCTTGCGGGCTCCTTCCAGGCGGATCAGCATGGGCAGGTTGATACCGGCGATCACTTCGACGCGGCCGGGTTCCATCAGGGAAATGGCAAGGTTCGACGGCGTGCCGCCGAACAGATCGGTCAGCAGGATCACGCCAGATCCCCGATCGACCCCGGCCACCGCGGCGGCAATATCCGCACGGCGCGCCTCCATGTCGTCATCCGGGCCGATGCAGATCGCTTCGATCGCATCCTGCGGTCCAACCACATGTTCCATCGCGACGATGAATTCGGCAGCAAGCCGACCATGCGTCACCAGCACCAATCCGATCATTCAACCACCCGAAGAAATCTGTTTCGCGCCATTATTTGGCATCCTCTCCAACGAGTCGTGCGGCGCCGAGGCGAGGTCACGATGGCTCACATTCGGAGAAAATGCCGCGCCGCGCAACCGTGCCGCTACCCGCTCGGTAACGTGGACCGAACGATGCCGCCCGCCGGTGCAGCCGAACGCCACCGTGACATAGGATTTTCCCTCGGCGGCGTAACGCGGCAGCAGCAGCAGCAGCAGTTCTTCAATCCGCGAAACCGCGGCCTCATATGCGGGGTCTTCGGCGATATAATCGCCTACGGCCGCATCCAGCCCGGTCAGCGGGCGCAGCACCTCATCCCAGTGGGGATTGCGCAGGAACCGCATGTCGAACACCAGATCGGCGTTGCGCGGCACGCCACGCGAAAAGCCGAACGACATCACCGTCAATGTCGGCTGATCCGTTTCGGCGCCGCCGAAATGCTGGCGCAATTCGCGCTGCAGGGCGTTGGTGGTGGTTTCGGTGGTATCCACCACCAGATCGGCGGACTGGCGCAGATCGGCCATCAGTTCGCGTTCGCGGGCGATGCCGTCGGCCGCAGGGCGATCGAGGGCCAGCGGATGGCGGCGGCGCGTTTCCGAATAGCGGCGCTGCAATTCGGCGCCGCTGCAATCGAGGAACAGCACTTCGATATCGTCGCCCCGTTCATCGCGCAGCTGGCGAATGGTGCGGACGATCGCGCCCGCATCGAAGCCGCGCGTCCGGCTGTCGATGCCAAAGGCCAGCGGGCGGCTGCCATCGTCCGCACCTTCGGGCAATGGGGTGCCGAGCAGGCGATTGAGCAGCGACAAGGGCAGGTTGTCGACAACCTCCCAGCCCATATCCTCGAACGTGTTGAGCGCGGTGGATTTGCCCGCACCGGACATGCCGGTGACGAGAAGGATGTGCCGTGGCCGGCTGGCGACTGTCATGATTGAGCCGGCAGGCCGAAGCGGGCGAGCGCGAGTTCGAGCTTGATCGGGGCCGATGCCTCCAGCCCGGCCAGCGCGATCACCGGCAGGCGCAGGCCGGCGACGGGGCGGGTGGGGGCCATATCGTCGGGCATCCGTTCGACCATCTCGTCGAGCAGGGCCATCAACGCGATGGGCGCGCTGGCCATCGCCGCCATTTCGACAATGCCCAGGCCGCGAACCTCGATCTTGCCGGCGATATTGGCAGGGGCGCTGGCCACCAGCCCATCACCCACGCGGCGAACGATGGTGTAATCGTCGCTGATCAGTCGCGCGCCCCGATCGATCAGCCGCAATGCCAGATCGGATTTGCCCGAGCCGGACCGGCCATGGAGCAGTACCGCGCGGCCATCGATGGCGATGCACGACGCGTGGAGCGTTTCGGACGAGAGGGGCGGCACCGTCATCGTTCGGCTACCGGCAGGCGGATGATGAAGCGGGCGCCCGATGGCGCATCGTCGCGGTCCTGTACCATGATCGTCCCATTATGCGCCTCGACAATCGCCTTGGCGATAGCGAGGCCCAGGCCACTATGTTGGCCGAAAGCTTCGCCTTCCGGCCGGATGCTGTGAAATCGCTTGAAGATCGCTTCGCGCACTTCCGGGGCGACGCCCGGCCCCTCATCATCGATCCGGCAGACGATTTCGTCGCCGTCGCGGGTGGCCGCGATCTTCACCAGGCCGCCCGGCGGCGAAAAGCTGATGGCGTTGTCGACCAGGTTTTCGATGACGCGGGTCAATCGCGAACCATCGCCGTGCACGACGGCGGATCCGGCATGCGGGCGGGCAAAGGCCAGCCGTACGCCGGAACTGGTGCCCCGCTTTTCACGCGCGTCGACAAGGCCTTCGATCATCTGGCCCAGATCGATGGTTTCGAAACGCGCGCGCGACAGTTCGGCATCAAGCCGGGACGCATCGGCGATGTCGGTGATCAGGCGATCGAGCCGGTGAACATCATCGCGGACCACATCGAGCAACTGATCCTGAAGCGCCGGATCCTTCACCTTTTCCAATGTCTCGACCGCCGAACGCAGCGAGGCGAGGGGGTTTTTCAATTCATGCGTGACGTCGGCCGCGAAGGCTTCGGTCGCGTCGATCCGCTGGCGCAGCGCGAGGCTCATGTCCGACAAGGCGCGGGCGAGCAGGCCGATTTCATCGCGACGCGATGGCAGGCGGGGCACCTGCACTTCGCGCGCACGGCCCAGACGGACACGGTGTGCGGCGCGCGCCAGCCTGCGCAAAGGCCGGACGATGGTGCGCGCCAGAAACAGCGACAGCAGAACGGACACGCTGATCACCATCGCCAGCACGATGCCCAGCCGCAGCCGTTCGGCGCGGACGATGCGAACGATATCGCGCGCATTTGTCGTGGTGAGCAGCGTCATGCCATTATCGTGCATCGGGGCTGCCGCCGAAATCACCGGCGTGCGATCGGGCGCCCGACGCATCACCGTTTCGGGGCGGCCGGAGGCACGGGCGGCCAGCGCTTCGGGCCATGCGGCCAGGGTGTCACGGGCTGGTTCGACGAACCGTTCCGGCTTATCCGCGCCGACGATGACGTCGATTGCCCTGTCCAGGAACCGGGCCGCCTGACGCTGCCAGCCTTCCTCCCCCGGATCGCGCAGCTGATAGGTGGGGGCGCCTTGCGACCAGCTGTCGAGCATGCGTGCGCCTGTATGGTCATAGACACGCAGGCGCAGCCCGCTCGTCTGTTCGAGTTTTTCGAGCAGGGCTGGCTGGCCATCGGCGGGCACGGCATCCAGCGCGTCGGCAATCAGGTGGGCCTGTGTGGCGGTCTGTTCCAGACGCGCGTCGATCAGCTTGGCGCGGTAGCTGTCCAGATAGAAGAAGCCACCCGCCAGCATGGCCAGCGCGAAAATATTGACCGCCAGAATCCGCGTCGTCAGCGACCAGCGCTTCGACCACATCAGCGCGAGATCGCGCTCATCACTCTTCCGCAAAGCGATACCCCACGCCATAAAGGGTCTCGATCGCCTTGAAATCCGAATCGACCTGCCGGAATTTGCGGCGCAGCCGCTTGATGTGGCTGTCGATCGTGCGATCGTCGACATAGACGTCGTCCTGATAGGCGGCATCCATCAGTTGATCGCGCGATTTCACGAATCCCGGCCGCTGGGCCAGCGCTTCGAGAATCAGAAATTCGGTGACGGTCAGCGTCACTTCCTTTCCGTTCCATTGGACGCGGTGGCGGGCGGGATCCATCGACAGCCGCCCGCGGATGATCCGTTCGGCAGGTGGCGTTTCGTTTTCTTCCGGCTCTGGCTGCGCGCGCGCATCGGTGCGGCGCAGGATCGCGCGGATGCGGGCGATGAGCAGCCGTTGCGAGAAAGGCTTTGTGATATAATCGTCCGCGCCCATGGCAAGGCCGAGCGCTTCGTCCAGTTCATCGTCCTTGCTGGTCAGGAAGATAGCGGGCACGGCGCTTTTTTCGCGCAGGCGACGCAGCAGCTCCATCCCGTCCAGCCTCGGCATCTTGATGTCGAGTACGGCAAGGTCCGGCGGGTTTTCGATCAACGCCTTCAACGCCGTTTCGCTGTCCGAATAGACGCGCACGACAAATCCTTCGGATTGAAGGGCAATCGAAACCGATGTCAGGATGTTGCGATCGTCATCGACGAGCGCGATCGAAGCCGCCATTGACCCTCCACCCCGCTATCTGGCCGGGTGGCCTGCCTAGCCCAAGCATCGGCACCCGGCAACCAACCTGCACGGTGTGTCGCAATGCAGCGCATTCGGGGCTTTGACCCTTGCGGTCTTGTCCTATATGCGCGCCCGTGACAGGGGGCACCCGCCTCCTTCGGCCCTGCCGAGACAGAATTTAGTCCTGTTGAAGGAGATCGTACGTGTCCAGCCGCATTCCCGCCCATGGCCTTACCGCCCAGGGCATCAATGTCGCAGCCCAGATTCACTGGAACCTGCCGACCGCGCCGCTGGTCGAAGAAGCCGTGCGCCGGGGCGAAGGCGTGCTGGCCAAGGACGGTCCGCTGGTCGTCCAGACCGGCAAGCACACCGGCCGCTCCGCCAACGACAAGTTCATCGTCCGCGATGCCGAAACCGAGGACACGGTGTGGTGGGGCAAGACCAACAAGGGCATGACGCCCGAACATTTCGCCGCGCTGAAGGAAGATTTCCTCAAGCATCTCGGCACCAAGGACACGCTGTTCGTGCAGGATCTGTTCGGTGGCTCGCAGCCCGAACACCGCGTGAACGTGCGCATCATCAACGAATTCGCCTGGCACAACCTGTTCATCAAGACGCTGCTGGTGCGCCCCGACGTGAGCGAACTGGCGGGCTTCCTGCCGGAATATACCATCATCGATCTGCCCAGCTTCCGCGCTGATCCGGCACGCCATGGCTGCCGTTCGGAAACCGTGGTCGCGGTCAACCTGTCCGAAAAGCTGATTCTGATCGGCGGCACCGCTTATGCCGGGGAAATGAAGAAGTCGGTGTTCGGCATCCTCAACTACAAGCTGCCCGTCGAAGGCATCATGCCGATGCATTGTTCGGCCAATATCGGCCCGAACGGCGACACGGCCGTGTTCTTCGGCCTGTCCGGCACCGGCAAGACGACGCTGTCCGCCGATGCCAGCCGCACGCTGATCGGCGACGACGAACATGGCTGGTCGGACACGGCGGTCTTCAATTTCGAAGGCGGCTGCTACGCCAAGATGATCCGCCTGTCGGCGGAAGCCGAACCGGAAATCTTCGCCACCACCAAGCGTTTCGGCACGGTGCTGGAAAATGTCGTGATCGATTTCGACACCCGCGAAATCGACCTTGATGACGACAGCCTGGCCGAAAACAGCCGTGGTTCGTATCCGATCGATTTCATCCCGAACGCGTCGGAACATAATCTCGGTCCGGTGCCCAAGAACATCATCTTCCTGACGGCGGACGCCTATGGCGTGCTTCCCCCGATCGCGAAGCTGACGCCGGATCAGGCGATGTATCACTTCCTGTCGGGCTACACCGCGCGCGTGGCCGGCACCGAAATCGGCGTGACCGAGCCGAGCGCGACCTTCTCGACCTGCTTTGGCGCGCCGTTCATGCCGCGTCACCCGTCGGTTTATGGCAATCTGCTGAAGGAGCGGATCGCCAAGGGTGGCGTCAATTGCTGGCTGGTCAACACCGGCTGGACGGGCGGTTCCTATGGCGTCGGCCAGCGTATGCCGATCAAGGCGACGCGCGCGCTGCTTAATGCCGCGCTCGATGGTTCGCTGAACAACGCCGAATTCGTGATCGACCCGAACTTCGGCTTCCAGGTGCCGCAGTCGGCAGCCGGCGTCGATTCGACGATCCTCAATCCGCGCGATACCTGGGCGGACAAGGACGGTTACGACGCCACGGCGCGCAAGCTGGTCACCCAGTTCATCGACAATTTCGCGCAGTTCGCGGATCATGTGGACGAAGGCGTGCGTCAGGCGGCGCCGAAGGCGGCCTGATCGGTTCCTTTTCGCTTCGAATTTGGGAAGGGCGCGTCCGGCAACGGGCGCGCCTTTTCTTTTGGGTGCAGGCTCGTCACCATGGTGGGCGGATATGACACATTCTGGACCATGCCTGTTTGCCGACGCGGCGGCGGTCCGCCGCATCGGCGAAGGCCTGATAGCGCGGACCTTGCCGCGGGAGGATTGGACACATGAGGCGCACATCGCGGCCTGTGTCTGGCTGCTGCGCGAACGGCCCGACATTCTGCCCGAACGCGATCTTCCAGCAATCATTGCGGCGTATAACGAAGCAGTTGGGGGCGTGAACGACGACAATCAGGGCTATCATGAAACGATAACCCAATGTTTCGTTCGCGCCACGCGCATCTATCTCGCGCGGGAGGGAGATTGCGATCTGCTCGGCGCGGTCAATGGCCAGCTCGGTGCGGCGGAAGGAAGACGGGAGTGGCCGTTGCATTTTTACAGCCGCGAACGATTGTTCACAGTTGATGCACGGCGGGGCTACGTGGAACCGGACCTCGCGCAGCTCCCTACTGTCATGGAACCATGTTAGGCTGTCGGCCTTGATAGTAAGGAATAGATCATGGGTCTTCTCGATGGACTGCTCGGCCAGGCCGGCAATATCGATCTCGACGCGCTGGCGTCGCAGGTGGGCATGTCGCCCGATGAACTGAAGACGGCCGGCGAATCGCTGCTCGGCAAGCTCGCCGGTGGCGGGCAGGATGTGGCGCAGGCGGCCATGGGCACGGCCAATGAAACCGGCCTTCCGCTCGATAAATTGCAGGCGCTATTGCCGGCATTGGCCGCGCAGTTCGGCGATGGTGGCGTCGAAGGACTGCTGGCCAAGTTCGGTGGCGTCGAGGGCATAGCCGGTGCGCTCGACCGCGACGGCGATGGCAATCCTGTCAACGATATCCTCGGCATGGCCAAGGGGCTGTTCGGCAAAAGCTAAGCGTTCAGGTGCGTGGTCCCGCCATGATCGCGTCATAGCGCGTGCGGGCGGGATCATAGCCGCTTTCCGCCAGTTTTTGGAGCAGTTTCAGCCCTTTCCGATAGGATGGCCTGGCGGCGCGGCCCTCGATGTGCATCATCGCGCGGGCGTATGCCGCCTGGGGTAGGCCGGGTTCATCCGCGCCGATCCTGTGCGAAATGACCCGGCCCGGCTGGCCGCTGACGCCGGGCGTATATATCCAGATCGTGCCGTTCTTGGGTGTCGCTGCAGCCTTATAAAGATCCTCGGCGCGTTCGACATCGCGGCTGATGCCATCGCCGGTTTCGAGGCGGCGGCCCAGTTCGGTCATCATCTTGCGATCGCCGGTGGCGGCCCAGCAACGCACCTGTTCGGTCCCCATCCGCCCGCGGATGGTGCCAAGGATCAGGTGGATATCGCCACGGGCGTCCCGGATCAGCGCGGCGATGCGTTCCACCTGTTCCGGCGGGCAGGATTTGGCCGATACGGGCTGCGGGTACGCCAGCAGCGCCATGATGACCGCGCCGATCCATTTCACAGGGGTTCGACCTCCAGCGTCGATCCGTGTGCGCCGACGATGCGGACGCGTGCGCCCGTGGGGGCATCGGGCCCGGTGGCATTCCATACGCCATCGCCCACCTTCACCCTGCCGCTGCCATCGCCGATCGGTTCGACCACGGTGACGATTTCGCCAACCAGCCGCGCGGTACGATCGTTCAACTGCGGATCGGGCGAGCGGGCCGGGTTGGCGGCCATGTAGCGCCGGCCGGCATAGACGGCGGCAAGCGCGGCGAGGCCGAACACCAGCGCCTGCAACGGCAGCGACAGATCGAACAGGAAAGCGACCACGCCGGTGGCGGCAGCCGCGGCGGCCAGCCAGATCAGGAAGAAGCCGGGCGCGACAATTTCTGCAATCGCCAGCACGATCGCGGCGATCAGCCAGATCCAGTGCGGATCGAGTTCGGACAGCATGGCTCAGGCCTTGTCGAACGGGCCGGGGCGGCGAGGCGCCGGCGGTGCTGGGGGAGGGGGGGGATTCTCCCCCGCCAAAGCTTCCTTGGCGAGCGCGCCGATGCCGCCCAGCGTGCCGATCAACTGGGTCGCCTCGACCGGGAACAGGATCGTCTTGGCGTTGGGCGATGTCGCGAACTGGCTTACCGCTTCGACATATTTCTGGGCGACGAAATAGTTGATCGCCTGCACATTGCCGCTGGCGATCGCGTCTGAAACCATCTGGGTGGCCTTGGCTTCGGCCTCGGCTGATCGTTCGCGTGCTTCGGCATCGCGGAACGCGGCCTCGCGCCGGCCTTCGGCTTCCAGAATCTGCGATTGCTTCTGCCCTTCGGCGCGCAGGATTTCGGATGCCCGCGATCCTTCGGCCTCAAGGATCGACGCGCGCTTTTCGCGTTCCGCCTTCATCTGGCGACCCATGGAATTGACGATATCCTGTGGCGGGCGAATATCCTTCACTTCGACGCGGGTGATCTTCACGCCCCATGCGGTGGTGGCGTGATCGACCACGTTCAGCAGGCGGGCGTTGATTTCGTCGCGCTTCGACAGCGTTTCATCAAGGTCCATCGACCCCATCACCGTGCGCAGATTGGTGGTGGTGAGCTGGAGCAGGGCGAATTGAAGATCGGATACTTCATAAGCCGCGCGGGCGGCGTCGAGCACCTGGAAAAACACGACGCCATCGACCGAAACCATCGCATTGTCGCGGGTGATGATTTCCTGACCCGGAATATCCACCACCTGTTCCATCATGTTGATCTTGCGCCCGACACGATAGAAAAACGGGATGTAAAAATTGAAGCCGGGCTGGGCGACGGCGACGAATTTGCCGAAATATTCGATCGTATATTGATAACCCTGCCGGACCACGGTGACGCCCGCAGCGACGAACATGATCGCCAAGATCAACAATACCAGCGCGAGCGTTCCCATCGGCCCTATCCCCTTCATTCCAATGGCAGGAGTGTGCCCCGGCAGGCACGCGCAACCAAATGGAATCGACAAAGCCGTCTTGTGCGAAGGGCGCGATGCTGCCAAGGCACGCCATGAGCCGCTTCCTTCGCACGACTCCGCCGCTCCTCCTCTCTGCCCTGATCGCCGCCCAACCGCTTGCTGCACGTCCAGCGGCCGAAACGGCTATCGAGGCGCGGTTGCGCGCGCATGTGGATGTACTGGCATCGGACGCGATGGAAGGCCGCAAACCCGGCACCCCCGGCGGCGACATGGCGGTACGGTATATCGCCGGGCAATTTTCCCGGATCGGTCTCCAGCCGGGCGGGCCGGACGGCAGCTTTTACGCGCCGGTGGCGCTGATCGACCGGAGCGCCGGGGACGCATCGTCGGAGTGGCGGATCGGCCAGCAGGCGTTCGTGGTGAAGGCGGACGATCTGGTGCTGCGCGCGGCGGATGCGGACACCCGGATTGCGGCCGCGCCGATCATCTATGGCGGTTACGGCATCGACGACGACAAGGCCGGGCTACGCAATTTCGATGGTGTGGACGTAACGGGCGCGGTGGTGCTGATCCTGTCCGGCCAGCCCGAAGGGGCGAAACAGGCCCCGGCCTTTTCCGAGCGCCGGGATGCGCTGTTGAAGGCTGGCGCGGTGGCGGTGCTGCGCATCGAAACCGAAGACAAGGGCTGGTCCGCCATCCGCGATGCGCTGTCCGAACCGCGCACCGATCTGGCTGATGGCCCGTTGCCGCCCATCACGGGGGCGCTGTCGCCAGCGGCATGGGGCAGGATCGCCAGCGCGGCGGGCCTTGATGCCGCGCCGATGATCGCCGCCGCCAAGCCCGATTTTCGTGCCGTCCGCATCGACGGGGCGGTGTCGCTCGCCGTCCGCACGGCGTTGCGGCCTTATACCAGCTGGAACGTCATCGGCCGGTTGCCGGGCGGGGATCCGGCGGCCGGCGCGCTTTTGTATCTTGCCCATTGGGATCATCTGGGCATCTGCCAGCCGGCGGGCGCACCCGATCGCATCTGCAACGGCGCGGTCGACAATGCCAGCGGCGTTGCGATGATCGTCGAAGTGGCGCAATCGCTTGCGGCGGACAAGAAGCGCCCGATGCGCGACCTGTATTTCGTGGCGACGACGGCGGAGGAAATGGGCCTGCTGGGCGCCTATGCGCTGGCCAAGGCGCCACCGGTCGATCCGGCGAAGATTGCCGCCGTCCTGAATTTCGATACCGTCGCGATTGCGCCGCGCGGTACGCCGGTGGCGGCGCTGGGGCGTGGGCAGACGCCGCTTGATCCCTTCATCGATGCCGCCGCGCGCAAGCTTGGCCGCCGGATCAATCCGTCCACCGACGCCAATGTGCTGACGCAACGTCAGGACGGCTGGGCTTTCACCCGGATCGGCATTCCCGCGGTGATGGTTGGTGGATCGCTCAACCTGAACCTGATCCAGGCCTATCTCAACGGGCCTTATCACAAGCCGGGCGACGATCTGGCGCAGCCGCTGGTGCTGGATGGCGTCGCCGAAGATGTGCGGCTGCACGTGGCCCTTGCCCGGCGGCTTGCCGATCCCCGGCGGTATCGCCCCCCGCCGCGCTAGTAATTCACACCCGCCCTTCCCATAAACCAGCCTCGACCACCCGGATCAAGATCATGGAAATCACCCTCGGCCTCACTTTCGACGACGTTCTTCTCATCCCCGGCGCATCGGAGGTCCTGCCCAGTCAGGCCGATACGCGCACGCAGGTGACGAAGAATATCAGCCTGAACATCCCGATCCTGTCGTCGGCGATGGATACCGTCACCGAAGCCGACATGGCGATTGTGATGGCGCAATTGGGTGGCCTTGGCGTGCTCCACCGCAACCTGACGGTGGAAGAACAGGCCGCCGCCGTCCGTGCCGTGAAGCGGTTCGAAAGCGGGATGGTGGTGAACCCCATCACGATCACGCCCAACGCCACATTGGGCGATGCGCAGATGCTGATGGCGCGGCACAAGATTTCGGGCATTCCCGTGGTCGAGGCATCGGGCAAGCTGGTCGGCATCCTCACCAATCGCGACGTGCGCTTTGCGGAAAAGCCCGGCCAGCCGGTTGCCGAACTGATGACCAGCCAGAATCTGGCCACCGTTCGCCCCGGCGTCAGCCAGGAAGAGGCGCGGCGCCTGCTGCATCAGCGCCGGATCGAAAAGCTGCTGGTCGTGGACGATGCCTATCGCTGCATCGGCCTGATCACGGTGAAGGATATCGAAAAGGCCGTCACCTATCCGTCCGCGACCAAGGATGCCGATGGCCGCCTGCGCGTGGCGGCGGCGACCACGGTGGGCGACAAGGGGTTCGAACGCACCGAAGCGCTGGTCGATGCCGAATGCGACCTGATCGTGATCGATACCGCGCATGGCCATAATGCCGACGTGGCCAAGGCGGTGGAACGGGTGAAGCGCCTGTCCAATGCCGTGCAGGTCGTGGCGGGCAATGTCGCCACCGCCGAAGCGACCCGCGCGCTGATCGATGCGGGTGCGGATGGCGTGAAGGTGGGCATCGGGCCGGGTTCGATCTGCACCACGCGCGTCGTGGCCGGCGTCGGCGTGCCGCAGTTGACCGCGATCATCGAAGCCGCCGCCGAAGCGCGCAAGGCGGGCGTTCCGGTGATTGCCGACGGCGGGCTGCGCACCTCGGGCGATCTTGCCAAGGCGCTGGCGGCTGGTGCGTCGACGGTGATGGTCGGTTCGTTGCTGGCGGGCACGGAAGAAGCGCCGGGCGAAACCTTCATTTACCAGGGCCGTTCCTACAAGAGCTACCGGGGCATGGGTTCCGTGGGCGCGATGGCGCGCGGCTCGGCCGACCGTTATTTCCAGCAGGACATCAAGGACCAGATGAAGCTGGTGCCCGAAGGGATTGAAGGGCAGGTGCCGTATAAGGGGCCGGCCAAGGACATCATTCATCAGTTGGTCGGCGGGGTGAAGGCGGCAATGGGCTATACCGGCGCGCCGACGATCCCCGAACTGCAGGCGCGCGCGCGTTTCGTGCAGATCACCAATGCCGGCCTGCGCGAAAGCCACGTCCATGACGTGACGATCACGCGCGAGGCGCCCAACTATCCGACGCGCTGAGGACGGGGCGTGACGCCTGCCGGCCGCGCTCAGGCGGCCATCGAGCTGCTGGACCAGATCGTCGCCGCCGCGCGTGAAGGCGGGGCGGCGGCGGATACGCTGATCGCCCGCTATTTCAAAACGCGGCGCTATGCCGGATCGAAGGACCGGCGCGCGGTGCGTGACCTGGTTTACCGGGCGATCCGGCGTGCCGGCGAGGTGCCGGCGAACGGCCGGGCGGCGCTGCTGGGCGTGGCGGCGGACGATGTGGCCGTCGCCGCGATGTTCGACGGTTCCCCGCACGGCCCGGCTTTGATCGGTGATGGCGAGCTTGCCGCGCCGGCAGGCGTTGCGCCTGTCTGGTTGGCGGAGCGGCTGGAACGAACGCTCGACAGCGATGAACTGGCCGCGCTGCTGGGGCGCGCGCCGCTCGATGTGCGGGTCAATGCGCTGAAGACCACGCGTGACGATGTCCTGCCGCTGATCGCCGGGGCGCAGCCGACGCCGCACGCGCCGATGGGGCTGCGCCTGCCCGAAGGCACGCAGGTCGAAAGCCTGCCGGTCTTTCAGGACGGCCTGATCGAGGTGCAGGACGAAGGCAGCCAGATCGTCACCATGATGGCGGGCGCCGCACCGGGCATGACGGTGATCGATCTGTGCGCCGGGGCGGGGGGCAAGACATTGTCGCTGGCGGCGGCGATGCAGGCCAGCGGGCGGCTGATTGCCTGCGATGCCGATCGCGCCCGATTGTCGCGGCTGGCCCCGCGCGCCGAACGGGCGGGGATCGGGGCGGTTGAAACCCGGTTGCTGGATCCCAATCGCGAAATGGCGGCGCTGGCGGATCTGCCGGGTGCCGCCGATGTCGTGCTGGTGGATGCCCCTTGTTCGGGCACCGGCACCTGGCGGCGCAATCCCGAAGCGCGCTGGCGGTTGACGCCGGATCGGCTGGATCGGCTGGTGGCGTTGCAGGCACGGTTGATCCGGATCGCGGCGCAACTCGTCAAACCCGGCGGATCGCTGGTCTATATCGTCTGTTCGCTGGTCGATGCAGAAGGAGCGGATCAGGTGATGGCGTTCCTGCGCGAGCATCCCGGTTGGTCGGCCGGTGGGCCGGCGGCGGTGGCCGGAACGCCGCATCGCGGTGGTTTCCGTCTGACCCCGGCGACGGACGGGACGGACGGCTTTTTCGTCGCTAGACTTCAGCGGCCATGCTAGAAAAGCCGGACGAGACTTTTACGGAGTTGTTCATGCGTCTGTCTCCGATCGCCGTTGCCCTTTCCTTCGCCCTAGCCACGGTGTCGAGCGTCGGACACAGCCAGAAGCCCGATGATCAGATCAACCCGCGCTCGCTGGCCTTGCTTCAGCAGGGCGAAGCCGCGCGCAAGGCCGGTAATCTGGTCGGTGCCAATGACCTGCTGGAAAGCGCGCTTGCGGTTGATCCGCGCAATCGCGGTGCGTTCGTGGCCCTTGGCCGGGTTGCCCAGGCGCAGGAACTGCCCGGCAAGGCCATCCGTTTCTATCGTGAGGCGCTGGCGCTGGAACCCAACGACCTCGCAGCACTGACCGCGCAGGGCGAAGCGCTGGTGCAGAAAGGCGCCGTGGATCGCGCGAAGGCGAACCTCGCGCGCATCCGTACGCTGTGCAAGGCTGAATGCAGTCAGGCGACGGAACTTGCCGCCGTGATCGCCAAGGGGCCGCCGCCAGCGGTGGTGACCGCGCAGGCCGGGCCGACGGTGGTTCCGCCCAAGGGGCAGGAGCCGCCGGTCAAGCCCTGATCGCGCGGGCGATCTCCACGAATTCTGCCACGGAAAGGGTTTCCGCGCGACGCTGGGGATCGATACCCAGCGTCTCCAGCGCGTCGAGTGCACCGGCCACACCTTTCAGGCTTTGCCGCAGCATCTTGCGGCGCTGGCCGAATGCGGCGGCCGTTACCCGTTCCAGATCGGCCATGCGCACGCCATCGGGCTGGGCCGCCGGCGTGATGTGGACGACGGCGGACATCACCTTGGGTGGCGGCACGAACGCCGAACGGTGGACGGGGAAGGCCAGCCGCGCGGTGGAACGCCACTGGGCCAATACCGCCAGCCGGCCATAGGCCGATCCGCCGGGGGCCGCGACGATCCGTTCGGCGACCTCCTTCTGGAACATCAAGGTCAGCGATCGCCACCAGGATGGCCAGGTTTCGCTCGACAGCCAGCGCACGAACAAGGCCGTGCCGACATTATAGGGCAGGTTGGCCACGATATGGGCGCCAACACCGGCCTCGGCGGCTTCGTCCACCTCCAGCGCGTCGCCGGCAATGACGCGCAGGCGCCCGCCCGATGCTTCCGAAAGTTCGGCCAGCGCGGGCAGGCAGCGCGAATCCCGTTCTACCGCGACGACGTTTGCCCCCGTCGCCAGCAGCGCGCGGGTAAGACCGCCGGGGCCGGGGCCGACTTCATAGACGCGTTCGCCATCGAGCGATCCGGGAACGCGGGCGATGCGGTCAAGCAACTGGCCGTCGAACAGGAAGTTCTGGCCCAGGGCCTTGGACGCACTAAGCCCGTGCCGGGCGATGACCTCGCGCAGCGGCGGCAGCGCGCGGATGGCATCGATGCTCACGCCTGACCGCGGAAATGTGCTGCTTCGCCCGCCAGCCGGATCGCCGCGATCATCGCGCCGGGATCCGCCAGATTCTTGCCGGCAATCGCAAAGGCGGTGCCGTGATCGGGCGAGGTGCGGACGATCGGCAGGCCCAGCGTCATATTGACGCCTTCATCAAAATGAAGTGTCTTCAAAGGGATAAGGGCCTGATCATGATAAAGGCAGATCGCCGCGTCATACCGCGCGCGCGAACGGGGGTTGAACATCGTGTCCGCCGCCAGCGGGCCGACCACATCAATCCCTTCGGCGCGCAGGATTTCGATCGCGGGGATGATATAATCGATTTCCTCGCGCCCCAGTGCGCCGCCCTCGCCGGCATGGGGATTGAAGCCCGCGATGACGAGGCGCGGGCTGGCGATCCCGAAATTGCGCACAAGGCCCCGTTCGGTCGCACGCGTCTTGGAGACGATCAGATCCACGCTGAGCAGCCCGGCGACATCGATCAACGGTACATGCGTCGTCACAGGCACAGTGCGCAACGTCGGCCCGACCAGCATCATCACCGCGTTGGCGCCAGCAATGCCGCAGCGTTCGGCGACAAATTCGGTCTGGCCGGGATGGACGAAGCCGATCGCGTAAAGCTGCGCCTTGGACACCGGGCCGGTAACGAGCGCACCGGCCGCCCCCGAACGGGTAAGCCCCGCCGCCATTTCAAGCGAATCGAGCGAACAGCGCGCGCCCGGCATATTGGGTTCGCCCGGAATGATTTCCCCGGCGTCCTCCACCTGGATAACGGGCAGTGCATCTGCAAAGACGTCGATCGTTTCATCGGGCGACGCGATCCGCTGCACCGGACCAGGCCACACTGCTGCGATCGAACGCGAATCCCCGACCGCGAAAAAGGGTGGCAAATTGGCCGATGTCCGGGCTTGCCACGCCTTTGCGGTGATTTCGGGGCCGATCCCGGCGGGATCGCCGAGCGCGACGGCAAGCGGCGCTATCGCGGTCGGATCAGCGATAGTCGACAATGGCGTCTCGCCGAAGATCGCGCAGATAGCGGCGGGCGCGGCGGTTGACGCGTTCCTCCTCCATCTGGGCGTAGATCTGGTCGAACGACGGGCCAGACGCGCTTTGCGGATCATCGCGCCCGCACAGCACGAGCGAGCGGACACCATCGGCCAGCGATCCGAACGGCGTCGTCGCCTGGCCGATCTGCAGGTTCAGCAGCATTTCCTGCAACGGGCCGGGCAGATCGCGGACCCGTACCTGATCGTTATCGATCACGTCGGCGCCAATTCCGGCCGCCACCTTTTCCACCGTGCCGCAGCCGGTGATGCTTTTCATCGTCTTGGCGAATTCTTCCACCTTGGGCGCGGCCTGGCTTTGCGTCATGCCCTTGGGAAAGCTGATCGATACCTGCTTGAGCGCCAGCACCGCATCGCGCGAATCGCTGGTCAGTACCTGTCGCTTATCGACGAGGGCGAGGATCGAATAACCACCCGGCACCGCGATCGGATCTGTGATCTGGCCGCGTTCCATGGTCGTGGCGGCCTGCGCCAGCGGTTCGGGCAGCTGTTCGCTGCGCACCCAGCCGAGATCGCCGCCCACCGCCGCGGTCGACGCCTCTGAAAACTGGCGGGCATAAGCGACGAACGATGCGCCCTGCTTGAGCTGCTCGACAATGCGGTGGGCGTTATCCAGCACCTGCGGATTATTATCCGACGACGACAGGAAGATTTCGGCGATATGATATTCGACCGCGCCCTTCGACGCGTTGAGCCGGTGGATGACGGCGTTCACCTCTTCTTCGCCCACGTTGATGAACGGTTCGACCCGGCGGCTGAGCAGGCGGCGCCAGGCGAGTTCGCCCTCGATCTGCCGGCGCAGCGTGGCTTCGGATGCGCCCTGTTCGCGCAGATAGGTGGCGAATGCGTCGGGCGACCGCTTGAAATTGCCGGCTACGCGCTGGAACGTCTGATCGATTTCACCTTTGGTGATCACGATCTCGTTGGCCTTGGCTTCCTGGATCTGGAGCGTTTCGTCGATCAGGTTGCGCAACACCTGCAGCTTGAGGCGTTCGCGTTCCTCGGGGCTGATCTTGCCGCCATTCGCCGCGACCACCAGTGCCAGCCGCTGATCGACATCGGTGTCGGTGATGATCGCGCCGTTGACGATGGCGGTGGCCTTGCGCACCGCCGGATCGGTCGGGCCGAAGACGGTCAGTTCGCTCGGCAGCTTCAGTTGCGAAGCGGGGCCGCCGGCATCGTCATCCACGGTTTGCGCCGGCAGCGCCGATAGTCCGAGGCTTGCGAGAATCAGGCCCGCGACACCGAAGCGCGCCAACGCCTTGCGATTGTTCTTGAACTGCGCCTTCACTCTCACCCCACCCGAAAACAGGACCTTGAAGCCCATGCGGCCATGCGCGCGCGCGGCTGAACGCACGCTTAGCGACCCAAATTCTTGAGCGCCACCCGCAACAGGAATGTATTGCCGCGCCGGGCATCGCCGGTGGCGTCATAATCGCGCCGCCAGGTGACACCAAGTTCGATACATTCGTCGTCATACAGGAAACCCAGCCGATGGCGTACGGGTTCGAATCCGTCGGACAGCGACAGCGGATCCTCCTGCCGTCCGGTAAGATCGATCACCGTCGATCCGAACACGGACCAGTATTTCGCCAGTTGCAGGCGTGCCCCCAGCCGCACTTCCTCGCGATCGCGCAGATCCTCGATCGAAGGATCGATATCGCGGTTGAGGCGAAGATAAGCGGCGGTGAGGTAGGTGCGTGTCCCGCCGACCGTCAGGTCGATTTCGTTGCGACGGATGCCAAGGCTGTCCTTGTCGAGCCGGAAGCGGTGGGTAAATTCGATCAGTCGGCCATATTTCAGCGTCGTGCGGCCCACGATGTCCGAATAGCGGCCGGACAGGCCGGTGCCTTCCGGCAGGATCGACGGGCGGCTGTTCAGGCGATAGCTTTGGCCGATTTCGCTGCGCAGCGACAGGCCCGGCAGGTCGACCGCCCATTCCACGCCATATGTGGCGCGGCTGCCGTCTTCCCACCGATCATATCCGGCGAAACGGTTGAGCGCGAAGAGGTTCGTATCTTCCAGATCGACCGCGCGTGAATCTTCGTTGGGGATCGCCAGATTGCGGGTTGGTGGTGTCGCCACCAGTTGCAAGCGCGGGGTTATCCGTTGCGTCCCGCCCATCAAATCGCCGACGAACGGCCAGCGCATATCGGCGGCGATCGCGGCGATGCCACGGCCCTGCCAGCCTTCATGGCCGCGATAGCTGGGGGTCAGCGTGCTGGCGATATCGTTGGTATGATAGATATCGGCGCGCGTATAAGCGGTAAGCGTCACTTCCTGGCCCAGCGGGGTGTAGCGGCGCAGATCCCAGCGTGCGCCGGCAAAGGCGCGCTGGGTATCCTGTCCCGCGGTGCGCAGGATGCCCAGGCTGTTGCCCTGTACTTCGATCCGCCCGCCGAACAGCGGGTCTTCCAGGCGCAGGCGATAATCGATCGCCGGCAAGGCGATCGGCTGAAGCCCGGCCTTGTCTTCGGTTCGCAGGCTCTGCACCGCCCAGCCGGCGATCGACAGATAGCTGTCGGCATCGATCCGTTCGACATTGAAGGTCGAACGCAGCCGATCGTCGCTGGAAATATCGTAGCGCCGCATGAACGTCTTGTCGGTCGTGATCCGTCCCGATGCGCTCAGGCTCCATTCGGGCGAGAACTGGAAGCGGCCATTGCCTTCGAAATAGCCGCGAATGTCACGGGTCGATTCTGCCGGTGCGATCGGGGTGCCGACTGTGGCCGGCGTGCGCGATCCATAGGTCAGGAAACCGCCAAGGCTATAGGCACCGCGCGATGTAAGCTGCCGGTACTGCGCTTCGATTGCCGGCAGCACTTGCGAATAAATGTGCGGCGTAATCGTGAAATCGCGATTGGGCGCCAGCTGGACATAATAAGGTGCGGCAAGTTCGACGCCGTTGGCGCGGCTGATGCGGACGTCGGGCATCAGCAGGCCCGATCCACCGCCTTCGGTGCCGTCGGGGTGCGACAGGCCGGGCAACCACAGGAGCGGCAGGCCAAACAGGTTGAGCCGGGCATCGTGATACGAAATGCGGTGGCGAATCGGATCGTGGACGATTCGGACGGCGGTGATCTTCCACGATGGGTTGCGCGGGCATCCATCGGGGTTGGTGACATGGCAGGGGGTGTACGCCGCGTGATCGAGCGTCGAGACGCCGTTCACGCGGGTGCCGCGATCCGCCGCAAGACGGCCGCCATCATCGAGCACGAGCAGCAGATTTTCGATCACGCCATCTTTCAGCGTGTCGGCCAGCCGGACATGATCACCATAAGCGGTGTCGCCGCGCGGATTGACGACCGCAACGTCGCCTTCGGCGGTGACTTCGCCGGTCTTGCGATTCCACGTCACCTTGTCGGCGCGTACCCGGTTGCCCGCGCGGATCATCCGCACGTCGCCGGTTGCGGTGACGATGTCCGCGTCCTGATCATATTCCAGCGTTTCGGCGCTGAAGGCGATTTCCTTGTCGTCTTCGGGAATCGGCGTGCCACCGGCGGGGGGCGGTCCTTGCGGGCGATCCCGCAGGTCCTGAGCGAGCGCTGGCTGAGCCATGATAAGGGCCAGCGGCAGCGCGGTCAGGCATATCGGCTTGAACTTGATCACGTTCCCCCACGAGAAAGCCGAGCGGACGGCAGGTTGACGCCTATCGCACCCCGGCACGCTTGCTGCAACGCCTGCCTTTGTCCTTCCGTCGCGCTGGCGTGCTTTGCCAGCGCGTTCGCTGTGTCCTAGAGGGGGCACAGGGACTCAACTGGAAGGATCACTGTTTCGATGCAGGTGCGTTTTGCCGCCGTTCGCCCCGAAGGCGATTATGTGCTCGCGCTGCCGGTGGCGAGCGGATCCGGCCCGGCGGATCGGGTTGGGCTGGATGCAGCGGCCGTCGCGATTGTCCGCCGCGCCGCCGAAGGCGCACGCTTCGAAGGTGAAGCCGGCGCGATTGCCGAAGCCGTGGTGCCGGAAGGTGAATCCGTCCGCCGGTTGCTGCTGGTGGGCACGGGTGCTGCCGGTGACGCTGAACGCAATGGATTCGAGCAGGCGGGCAGCGCGCTCACCGCGCGGCTGCTGACATCGGGTGAAAAGTGCCTCGTCGTCGATATCGCCAGGCTGACGGCGGGCGATGCCGGGGCTGCTGCGGCGCATGTGGCGTTGGGCGCGCTGTTGCGCGGCTGGCGGCACGATACCTATCGCACCAAGCTGCCGGCCAAGGCGAAGCCGAGCCTGGCGGAACTTGTGATCGTCGGCGGCGACGATGCGTTCGTGGCGCAGGCGCAAGCAGCATGGGCGCCGTTGAAGGCGCTGGCCGATGGCATCGCCTTCACCCGCGAACTGGTGAGCGAGCCGGCCAACATCATCTACCCGGAAAGCTTCGTCGAACGCTGCCAGCCGCTGAAGGACCTCGGTGTCGAAATCGAGGTGCTGGATGAAAAGGCGATGGCCAAGCTCGGCATGGGCGCGCTGCTGGGCGTGGCGCAAGGGTCGGCCAGGCCGGCGCGCCTGCTGGTCATGAAATGGGATGGCACCGGCGGCACCAAGGCCCCGATCGCGTTCGTCGGCAAGGGCGTGACGTTCGATACCGGCGGCATTTCGATCAAGCCGGCCGGCGGCATGGAAGATATGAAGTGGGACATGGGCGGCGCTGGCGCCGTTGCCGGCGCGATGAAGGCGCTCGCCGGGCGCAAGGCGAAGGCCCATGTCATCGGCGTGTGCGGGCTGGTGGAAAACATGCCCGATGGCAAGGCGCAGCGCCCCGGCGACGTTGTCACCAGCATGTCCGGCCAGACGATCGAAGTGATCAACACCGATGCCGAAGGACGGCTGGTGCTGTGCGATGCGATCACCTGGGTGCAAAAAACCCACAAGGTGAAGACGGTGATCGACCTCGCCACCCTGACCGGGGCGATGATCATCGCGCTCGGCCATGAACATGGCGGCCTGTTTTCGAACAATGATGATCTGGCCGATCAGTTGGTGGCGGCCGGCAAGGCATCGGGCGATAAATTGTGGCATTTCCCGCTGTCGGACACCTATGACAAGCTGATCGACAGCCCGATCGCGGACATGAAGAATGTCGGCCCGCGCGATGCCGGGTCGATCACCGCCGCGCAGTTCATCAAGCGCTATGTCGAAGATGGCGTCCGCTGGGCGCATCTTGATATTGCGGGCATGGTGTGGGCGGCCAAGCCCGGCACTTTGTGGGACAAGGGTGCTACCGGCTATGGCGTGCGTCTGCTCGATCGGCTGGTCGCGGACCAGTTCGAAGGCTGAGCGGCAAGAAGGGCGGGCCGCGGTGCAGGTCGATTTCTACCACCTGGCCGCGAGCCCGATCGAACGGGTGCTGCCGCGTATCGCCGAACGGGTGCTGGCAGGCGGCAGCCGCCTGTTGATCGTCTGCGGGGATGAGGCGCTGGCCGCGCGCCTCGACACCTGTTTGTGGACATACACGCCCGATAGCTTCCTGCCGCATGGCCGGGCAGGGGAGGATGGTGCGGCCGACCAGCCGGCGCTGATCGCCGCCACCGTCGATGCGGTAAACGGCGCGCGCAATATCGCATTGGTCGATGGGGAATGGCGCGACGCGGCGCTGGATTTCGACCGCGCCTTCCATTTTTTCGATGACGAGACGATCGCGGCCGCCCGCCTGGCGTGGAAGGCGCTGGGCACGCGCGACGGCATTACCCGCAACTTCTGGAAACAGGATGATGACGGGCGCTGGGCCAAGGCCGCCTGACGGCGGGAACCGCCGCTCGTCTTGCTTCGCGGGCGCTGCGCGACTAGAGAGCCGCCACAATCCGCAATCGACATTCCTCAAAAATATGGAGCCGCTCGGCCATGGCGACCGAACGTACCTTTTCGATCATCAAGCCCGACGCCACGCGTCGCAACCTGACCGGCGCGATCACCGCCAAGCTGGAAGAAGCTGGCCTGCGCGTTGTCGCGTCGCGCCGCATCCACATGACCAAGGATCAGGCCGAAGGCTTTTACGGCGTCCACAAGGAACGCCCCTTCTTCAACGATCTCGTCAGCTTCATGATTTCCGGCCCGGTCGTCGTGCAGGTGCTGGAAGGCGAGAACGCCGTTGCCCGTAACCGCGAAGTGATGGGCGCGACCAACCCGGAAAATGCCGATGCCGGCACGATCCGCAAGGAATTTGCCGAGTCGATCGAAGCCAATTCGGTCCATGGTTCGGACAGCGCGGAGAATGCGGCGATCGAAATCGCTTTCTTCTTCAAGCCGGAAGAAATCGTCGGCTGATTTTTGACGGGGATCGCGTCCGAAATGGATGTGATCCCCGCTTAATTACGGTGATTTGACGAAAATGATGCGGCTGATCGGACGATGTTTTCCGATCGGTTAACCCTCTGCCCCTAGCGTGGCCCTGAAATCCGGCAATCCGCCGATCGGGCAAGGGGCAGTAAATGTTGAATAACCGGGGCCGCGCAGCGCTCACCATTGGCGAGCGGCTCAACCAGCAACGCCGGATGTTCATTGTGCTCGGGGGCGTCGTCCTCGGGTTGACCGCCATTGGTGCGGCTGCCGATCTGTATACGATCAACCGCGGTAACGAAGTGTCCGCAAGCACGCTGGAAGTGGCGCTGCTGGAAAAGGATTTCGCCTCGCTGGAGCGCGACATCTATCGCGCCGCAACGGTGCCGTCGGCGGAAACGATCGACGCGGTGAAGGGCAATGCGACGGACTTTGCCACGGCGGTGGCGGAACTTCGCCCGAATGTCGGGCAGGCCGATCAGCGCATCCTCGATACCATTGATGCTTCGTCCCAGGCCTATGTCGCGCTGGCGTTGAAAATGGCCGATCCCGCGCAACGTACGGCGGCCGGCCTTGCTGAAATGACCCGTTATGGCGGCGCGATCGATGATTCGATCGAAAGCCTGCGCAATCCGTTTGTTGAGGCGCTGGCTGCCAATGAAGCCGCGCAGATCTGGGCGAAGATCGGCATGGCGCTGGCGATGATCGCGGCATTGGCGTTGCTGTCGTGGCGGCTGATGGCGTTGCTTGCCCGTACGCGAACGGCCATCGCCGATGATCTGACGTCGGCGAGCGGGGCGTTGATGGCGATTGCTGCCGGGCGTCTTGACGTCGCCATCGAGGGTGCGGACCGCAGCGACGAAATCGGCGATCTCGCCCGCGCGGCCGTGGAACTGCGCAATGTCAGCATCGCCAAGCGCGATGCGGATGCGGGGCTGGCCGATATGGTCGACAGCGTCGGCCGCAGCCTGCGCCAGTTGGCGGAAGGCGCGCTCGACACCCGCATCGATGCGCTGCCCCCGGGTTATGAGGCATTGCGCCGCGACTTCAACGAAGCTGCCAGCCAGCTTTCCGGGGCGATTGCCGGGGTGATCGAAAGTGCCGACAGCATTCACACCGGCGCCGGCGAGATCAGCCAGGCTTCGGATGATCTGTCGCGCCGTACCGAACAGCAGGCGGCCTCGCTGGAAGAAACCGCGGCTGCGATGCAACAGATCACCGTCGCGGTTCGCGAAACCGCCAAGGGGGCCGCGCACGCCAATCGCGCGATCGCCGAAGCGCATGGCGACGCCAGCGAAGGCGGTCGCGTCGTTCGATCGGCGGTGGATGCGATGGGTGGGATCGAACAATCCGCGCAGGAAATCGCCCAGATTATCGCGGTGATCGATGGCATTGCCTTTCAGACCAATTTGCTGGCGCTGAATGCCGGCGTGGAAGCGGCCCGCGCGGGGGATGCGGGCAAGGGGTTTGCCGTCGTCGCCAACGAGGTGCGGGCGCTGGCCCAGCGTTCGGCGGACGCCGCCAAGGATATCAAGCTTCTGATCCAGACCAGCACCAAACAGGTGGCCGATGGCGTTCAGCTTGTCGGCCAGACGGGCGAAGCGCTGGACCGGATTGTCGGCAAGGTGGCGGAAATCGCCACGCTGGCCAGCCAGATTTCCGCGTCGGCCGAGGCGCAGGCGGCCAGCATGCAGCAGGTAAACACGGCCGTCACCGATATGGACAAGATGACCCAGCAAAACGCCGCGATGGTGGAACAATCGAATGCCGCCGCCCGCAGCCTGGCATCGGAGGCCGATCAACTGGCGGAACTGACCCGGCGCTTCCGGGTCGATGCGGTGGCGCCTTCGCGCGAACCGGTGAAGATCAGATCGGCCGCCCCGGCGCGGCGGCTTGTGGCATCCGCGCGCAGCAACCTTGCCGTCGCGCCCAACGATTGGGCCGAGTTCTGAACGAAGGGAGCAGCGGATGAAGGTCATCAGCCTGTTGCCGGTGATGGATCGCGAGGCGGTGTCGCTTCTCGTTCCCGAACTGCGCGACGCGATCCAGTCCGCGGTGCCGGTGACTTTGGTCGCCGACAAGGTGGACCAGATCGGTCAGGCCGGGCTTCAAATGCTGTTGAGCGCGTGCCGGTCGGCGGCAGCGGCCGGTGTGGAACTGGCGATCGAGGCGCCCTCGGATGCGCTGATGGTTGCGAGCGAACTGGCCGGCATCGCTGAACGGCTTGCCATCGTGCGGGCCGAACAAGGGGCCGCGTCGTGACCAACGAAGAGATCCAGCAAATCTTCTTCCAGGAATGCGATGAAGGGCTGGCGAGCGCCGAAGCCGGGCTGATGGCCTGCCGCGCCGGTGATCATGACGGGGAAACCATCAACACGATCTTTCGCGCGGTTCACTCGATCAAGGGTGGGGCAGGCGCGTTCGGTTTTACCGCGCTGCAATCCTTCACCCACCATTTCGAAACCGTGCTCGATCTGGCGCGCAGCGGCGATCTGGCGCTGGATCAGGGGGTTATGCCGATCCTGTTGCGGGCGTTTGACGTGCTGACCGATCATGTCGCGGCGGTACGCGGCCAGGGCGATGCACCCGACGACGGCGAGGTGCTGGAACGGCTGAAGGCGATCGGATCGGGTGAACGGCCGATCCCGATGGCGGATGCGGCCGCGATGGACGTTGCACCGCCACCGGCCGCATCGCCGGGCATCGATCTGAGCTTCGATCTCGCTGCGCTGATCGGCGGTCTTGACCAGGGCGATGCTGATCTCGTGCCTGACACCGGATTGGCGGCCCGGCCTTGGCGGGTGCGGCTGGTGCCGGGGCGGGGCGCGCTCCACCGGGGTGGCGAACCGCTGCTGCTGCTGCGCGAACTGATCGCGCTGGGTGGTGCGATCGTCGCGGTTGATACGGATGCCGTACCCCTCATCACCGATTTCGATCCCGACGGCGCCTATCTCGGCTGGACGTTGACCGTGCCGGAGACGGTCGACCGTGCCGTGATCGAAGAGGTTTTCGAATTTGTCGCCGACGATTGCCTGCTGGAAATCACACGCGACGACGCAAGTGTCGCGCCCCCGGCCAATATCGTCCCGATCGTACCGGCCGCGCCAAAGGCGGACGTCGGCAATCCGTCGGTCGCCGCCACGCCGGCGCCGGGTGGGCAGTCCATCCGTGTCGATCTCGACAAGCTGGATCGGCTGGTGAACCTTGTCGGTGAACTCGTCATCACGCAGGCGATGCTGACGCAGCGGTTGCAGGGCTGTGGCCAGGGCGCGATCCAGGAACTGAGTGATCTCGATCATCTGACGCGCGAATTGCAGGACAGCGCGATGGCGATCCGCGCGCAGCCGGTCAAATCGGTGTTCAGCCGCGTGCCCCGCATCATTCGCGAGCTTGAAACGCAGACCGGCAAGCGCGTCCGCCTCGATGTGGCGGGCGAGACGACCGAACTCGACAAGACGGTGATCGAACGGATCGGCGACCCGCTGACCCATCTGATCCGCAATTCGGTTGATCATGGCATCGAAAGCCCGGCCGAACGGATCGCGGCCGGCAAGGATCCCGAAGGCGTCGTCCGGCTGGCGGCGGAGCATCGCGGCGGCCGTATCCTGATCACCGTCGAAGATGACGGCAAGGGCATCGATCGCGAGCGGGTCTATGCGCTGGCGGCCGAACGCGGGATCATCGCCGCCGACGCGCGGCTGAGCGACGAGGAGATCGACAATCTGATCTTCGCGCCCGGATTTTCCACCGCGACTACGGTGTCGAACATTTCCGGGCGCGGCGTTGGCATGGATGTCGTTCGCCGGAATGTGCAGGCGCTGGGCGGGCGGATCACGATCAGTTCGCGCCCCGGCCATGGCTCCATTTTCACGCTCGCCTTGCCGTTGACGCTCGCCATCGTCGACGGGATGATCGTCTCGGTAGGGGCGGAAACCTACGTCATCCCGCTGACGCACATCATCGAAAGCCTGCGGCCCTTGCCCGGCGCGGTGAAGCCGCTGGGGCGGGATCGTCATATGCTGGATGTGCGTGGCACATATCTGCCGGTGCAATCCGTCGCCGACAAGCTTGGTGTCACGGGAGGCCGGACCAATCCCGCCGAAGCCGTGCTGATCGTCGTCGAAACCGAGGATCACGGTCAGGCGGTGCTGATGGTCGACGCCATTCTCGATCAGCGGCAGGTCGTCATCAAGAGCCTCGAAGCCAATTATCGGCCGGTCGATGGGTGCGCCGGGGCCACCATCCTGGGCGATGGTCGCGTGGCGCTGATCATCGACGTGGAATCGCTGGTCGCGCTCGATGGCGATACGCCGCCGATGTTGCTGCGGGCCTGATCCGATGTTCAACGATGATTTTGGCAAAGGTGGCGGGGGATCGGCCGAAAGCTACCCGTTCACCCGCAGCGATTTCACCGCGATCGCGGCTCTGGTCCACAGCCATTCCGGTATCGTGCTGGCCGAAGGCAAGGCGATGCTGGTCTATTCGCGCCTTACCAAGCTGCTGCGCGCGCGCGGGCTGGCCAGGTTCGGCGATTATGTCGCGCTGCTGCGCAATGACCGCGACGAACGGATCGCCGCGATCGAGGCGCTGACCACCAACCACACCAAATTCTTCCGCGAAAATCACCATTTCGAACATTTCACCGATCATGTCCGCCCGGCTTTGCTGGCGATGGCGCAAAGGCGCCAGCGGGTGCGCCTGTGGTCCGCCGGTTCGTCGAGCGGCGAGGAAGTGCATTCGCTGATGATGACCTTGCTGGGCGCCGATGCCAATGAGGCGCAGGCGCTGCGCAATGGCGATGTCGTGGCGCTGGCCAGCGACCTGAACCGCCAGGTGCTCGATACGGGGCGCCGCGGGCTTTACCCCGCATCGGCTGCGGATGAAATTCCGGCGGCGCTGGGCAGGCTCTGGACGCGCAAGACGGCGGATGGCGTGCAGATGGCCGATGCGTTGCGCGGGCTGATCCGGTTCCGGCAACTCAACCTGCTCAATGAATGGCCGATGCGGGGCCGGTTCGACGTCATCTTCTGCCGCAACACGATGATCTATTTCGACGAGCCGACGAAGGCCCGGCTGATCGCGCGTATGGCGGACCAGCTTGTGCCTGGCGGCTATCTGTACATCGGCCATTCCGAACGGCTGGTTGGCCCGGCGACGGATCATTTCAGCGCGGTGGGCCAGACGATCTACCGAAAGACCGGCGCATGACGGTGCGCACCCTGATCGTCGATGATTCACCGACAATGAGGGCCTTGCTTTCCGGTCTGCTGCGGCGTGATCCCGATATCGAGGTGATCGGCACGGCCGATCGGGCGAGCATCGCGCGGACGATGATCAAGGAACTCGATCCCGACGTCATCACGCTCGATATCGAGATGCCCGAAATGAACGGTCTCGATTTCCTCGACAAGATCATGCGGCTGCGGCCGACGCCGGTGGTGATGGTGTCGACCCTCACCCGCGCCGGCGCGGACGCCACGTTGCGCGCGCTCGAACTGGGGGCGGTCGATTGCTACGCCAAACCCGAAGGCGGCATGGCCGATCTGCTGTGCATCGATGACGGGGTACTGGCGCGCAAGGTAAAGCAGGCCGCGCAAAGCCGCCGCCGTGCCCGGCTGGAATCCGGCGTGCGGGCGAGACCGCAGGACGGCTTCGTCTGGAACGGCCGCACCATCGCGATCGGGGCGTCCACCGGCGGGGTGGAGGCGCTGGGCGCCGTGCTGTCGCATTTCCCGGAAAACTGCCCGCCGACGGTGATCGTCCAGCATATGCCGGCCTTGTTCACCAGTTGTTTCGCCACCCGGCTCGATGCCACACTCGCGCCGCGCGTCGTCGAAATGGGGCATGATGATCTGCTGGAACAAGGGACGGTCTACATCGCCCCCGGCGGTTCGCGCCACGCGATGGTGCGCGGTGCGCAGAAACCCCATGTGCGGCTGATCGAAGCCGCACCGATCAATGGCCATTGCCCGTCGGTGGACGTGCTGTTCCGGTCGGTCGCGCAATGCCTGGGCAACAGGGCTGTCGGCATCATCCTGACGGGCATGGGCAATGATGGCGCGCAAGGATTGCTGGAAATGCGCCAGACGGGCGCGGCCACGATCGGCCAGAATGAGGCGACCTCGCTCATCTATGGCATGCCGCGCGTGGCCAACCGGCTTGGCGCCGTCGTTGATGAACTGCCGCTTGATCGCATTGCGCAGCGGGCGCTGGAGCTTTGCAGCCGATGAGCGTCATGGTCGCCCCCGCCGCTGCCATCGCCTCCGGCATCGAACGCCGGGTCAATGTGATGCAGGGCATGACCTTCGTGACCGACGATCCCACGGTGGTGCTGACGACGGTGCTGGGCAGTTGCATCGCCTGCTGCCTGCATGATCCGCGCGCGCGGATCGGCGGCATGAACCATTTCCTGCTGTCCGAACCGCGTCACGGCCGCCTCCGCGACGAAGGGGAGGCCGAACGCTATGGCGTCTATGCGATGGAACTGCTCGTCAACGAGATGCTGAAGCGCGGGGCCAGCCGTTCGCGGTTGCGCGCGCATCTTTATGGCGGCGCGAACCTGCATGCGGGGATGCGGGCGATAGGCACCGATAATGGCCGTTTCGCGCAGGGATTCCTCGTCAACGACGGTATCGAACTGAGCCAGGCGAATATCGGCGGCAGCCTGCCGCGCCGCGTGGATTTCCGCCCGGCCGCCGGGCAGGTGCGCTGCCGGATGGTGGAGGCGGCCCTGCCGATCGAAGAAACCCGGATACCGCAGCCCGGCGGCACCGGCGATGTAGAGCTTTTTTAACCATGGATGCCCGACCAGAGCAGTCGACCGGAGATCAAGCCCATGTCCAAGACGATTCTGGCCGTTGATGATTCGCCCAGCATGCGATTGCTGCTGCGCACCGCATTGACGGCGCGCGGCTATGAGGTGGCGGAAGCCGAAGATGGCGTGGCCGCGCTGGAATGGCTGGACAGCAATGCGCCGAGCATCGTCATCACCGACATCAATATGCCGCGGATGGACGGGTTCGGGCTGATCGAGGAATTGCGTACGCGACCGCGTTTTCGCGACATGCCGATCCTCGTGCTCACCACCGAAAGCTCGGACGACAAGAAGGCCCGCGCCCGGCAGGCCGGCGCCACGGGCTGGATCGTCAAGCCGTTTGATCCGGAAAAGCTCGCATCGGCCATCCGCCGCGTTTCCCACTGACCATAACAACAAGGAAAAAAACATGTCGCGCCAGCTCATCACCTTCCAGATCGGGGAACAGTTTCTCGGCGTGGATATCATGGCGATCCGGGAAATCCGCGCCTGGACGCCTACCACGGTCCTGCCGCACACGGCCGCCCATGTGCGCGGCGTGGTCAATCTGCGCGGCACGGTGCTGCCGGTGTTTGATTTGTCTGCACGACTGGGCTGGGGGCTTGCCGAGCCGACCGCCCGTCACGTCATCATCGTCGTCCAGATTCATGATCAGCTGCAAGGGCTTATTGTCGATGCGGTGAACGATATCGTCGCCATCGACGAAGCCGATCTGCAGTCGCCTCCGGAACTGGGCACCGAAACCGCCAGCGCCTTCCTCGAAGGGCTTGTGTCCGTCGATGACCGCATGGTGATGGTGCTCAATCTCGATGAACTCGTCCGTGAACGGGTGCGGGAGCCACTGGCCGACGCCGCCTGATCGCCCTCAAGCCAGGGAAACCGGGAAATGTCGCACGTTCGGGTTTTGGTGGTTGATGATTCGGTCACGATGCGCGCGCTGTTCAGTGGCGTGCTGGAAAAAGCGGACGGCATCGATGTCGTCGGCCATGCCGGCGATGCCGATGAAGCGCGTGAACAGATCATCGCGCTGAAACCCGACGTCATGACCCTCGATGTCGAAATGCCGGGAATGAGCGGCCTGGAATTCCTGGAAGAGGTGATGCGTGATCGGCCGATGCCGGTCGTCATGCTGTCTACCCTGACGCAGAAAGGGGCGTCGGCATCCTTGCGCGCGCTGGAACTGGGCGCGGTCGAATGCTTTCCGAAACCGACGCAGGCCACGCTGGAGGAATTCGCGCTCCTTGCGCCGAAGCTGACGGCGCTGGTGCGCGCGGCGGCGGCGGGCAGGGTACCGTCCGGGGAACGGCGTAGAACGGTGAAGGCGGCCGAGGAACAGTTTGACTGGAATGGCCGGATCGTCGCGATCAGCGCAGCCACCGGCGGCGTCGATGCCTTGCTGCAGATCATGCCGGAATTTCCGGCCAATTGCCCGCCGACGCTGATCGTGATGCCGCTGGATCCGGATTTCATCGATCCGTTCGTCGCCCGGCTGAACGATGCCACCAAGGCGTCCGTACAACTGGCTCAGGATGGCCTCGCGCTTTTGCAGGGGCACATTTATGTGGCCGCCGACCCGCGTTTTCACATTGTCGTCGATCGTTGGCCGGATGCGTCGATGCGGTTGATTGCGTCCGATCCGGTGGCTGGCAGCCGGCCGTCGGCCAGCCTGTTATTTGCAACGCTGGCAAAGACGGCCAGGGCGGATGCCGTTGGCGTGCTGCTGACCGGCATGGGCACCGATGGCGTGGCAGGGCTGAAGGCGCTGCGTGCCGCGGGCGGCGGTGCGATCGTTCAGGATCCCGCCACGGCGATGATGCGCGAGGCGCCGGCAGCGGCCGTTGCGGCAGGGGCGGCGGGGCAGATCGTTGCTCTCGATACTGTGGGCGCGGTCCTGCTCGGCGAATGCCGCCGCGCGCAGGCGGCCGCCTGACATGGATGACCATCGCATTCTTGCCCTGCTGGCCGATGAACTTGATGCGTCACGCCTGGCGCTCGAACAATTGGGCATCGCACTGTGTGGCAACCCGGTTGTCGCGGCCGGGCATATGTCAGAGCTTCAGTCGCTGGACGATATCGGCCAGCGGCAGGCGGCTATCGCCGCAATTCTGCGGGCGCCGGATATTCAGGCGGCGGCAAATCGCGCAACGCTGGAAAGCATTTGTCGTCGGCTCGGCACGGTCTGACGGAAACGCGTTAACTGCGCTTTACCCGCTATTAACCTTTTGCGTTCATCAACGCGTTGGTTAATCATCTATTCGCATGTGGGGACTGATGTCTCCGCGGGGGGCGAGAGGGGACAGATCGCTATGCGCGTGCTGCTGATCGAGGACGAACCGACGACGGCCAAGAGCATCGAACTGATGCTGAATGCCGAAGGTTTCAACGTCTACACAACGGATCTGGGCGAAGAAGGCCTCGATCTGGGCAAGCTGTATGATTATGATTTGATCGCACTCGATCTCAATCTGCCCGACATGCACGGCTATGACGTGCTGAAAAAGTTGCGGGCGGCGCGGGTGCAGACGCCGGTTCTGATCCTGTCGGGCATTGCCGAAATGGATTCCAAGGTCCGCGCGCTGGGCTTTGGCGCCGACGATTATGTCACCAAGCCGTTTCATCGCGAAGAACTGGTGGCGCGCATTCATGCCGTTGTCCGTCGTTCCAAGGGCCATAGCCAGTCGGTGATCCGCACGGGCAAGCTGGCGGTGAACCTCGATGCCAAGACCGTCGAGGTCGATGGATCGCGCGTCCACCTGACCGGCAAGGAATATGCGATGCTGGAGCTGCTTTCGCTCCGCAAGGGCACGACGCTGACCAAGGAGATGTTCCTGAACCATCTTTACGGCGGCATGGACGAACCCGAACTCAAGATCATCGACGTCTTCATCTGCAAGCTGCGCAAGAAATTGAGCCTGGCGTGCAGCGGCGACAATTATATCGAAACGGTCTGGGGCCGCGGCTATGTGCTGCGCGATCCCGATGATGTGGCGATCGCCGAAGTCGCCTGATCGGGCGTTACCTGGCAAGCATAAGAAAGGGGTCGGCAGCCTGATGACGCTGCCGGCCCCTTTCTTATGCTTGCTGGCTGGCCGGAATGAACGCCCACCGATCAGATCAATCATTTCGATCGCGGCGGCATCAGGCCTACCTTAAGATCGTCGGAAAATGGTCAAAACATTCAGATATATGTGATTTTTTTCGCTGTCCCGGAACGGCGCTCTAATTTAGTGAATATATGAAACTAAATGGGAGAGGCGAATCATGGATATCGAGCGCGCGGACGCATTTTGCCGTAGCTATGGGGATGCGATGGCCAGTGGCGGGGCGGCGGCGCTCGCCGATCATTATGGTTTTCCCTATGTCTCGTTCACCGGCGGCTATGTTTCGCGGTTCGATGATCGGGGCGAGGCGGTGGCGATGGTGCAGGCGCATCTCGACCGGTTTGAACGCAGCGGCATCGGCGTCGATATCCGCCTGATTGATCATCGGGTGGAGCCGGTTTCGGGCGGGGCGGCGCTGTGCCATCTGCGCTGGGAGATTCGTCCGGAAAATGGTGCGGCGGGCTGGGCGTGGTCCAACGTTTATGGCCTGCGCCAGACGGCGGACGCGCAGCATTTCGAATTTAACATTTCTGACAATGAGTTTGGGGAACTCCTGGCCCGCTACCCGGATTTTATGAGCGTGTGAGGGGAGGCAAAGGCTGCATTGCATGAACCTCTTGTGCAATGCAGCAAAGCGATGCAGTCTCCCTTCTGTAACAGAAAGGACGCGCAAAGCAGCCTATGGGGAAACGAGCCGCTTTCGACGAAATCCGGGGCCATGGCGATGCCACAAGGCCCGAGTTCAACGCGCTGGGTGGATGGATCCACGATACGCCGCCCGCAGAACTGGATCGACGACAGAAAGCGGCCGAAGTGGCCTTCCGCCAGCTTGGCATCACCTTTGCGGTTTACGGTGAAGAGGAAGCCGCCGAACGCATCATTCCGTTCGATATCGTGCCCCGCATCTTCACATCGACCGAATGGGCCGGGTTGTCCGATGGGCTGGTGCAACGGGTGGAGGCGATCAACGCCTTTCTGGATGATGTGTATGGCGCGCGCCGAATCATCGCTGATGGGGTTGTGCCGGCCGATCTGATCCTCGGTAATCCGCAATTCCGCCCCGGCCTGGCCGGTACACGGCCGCCGCACGGGATATTTGCCCATATTTGCGGAATCGATCTCGTCCGCACCGGGCCGGACCAGTTCTTTGTGCTGGAAGATAATGCCCGCACGCCATCGGGCGTATCCTACATGCTCGAAAATCGGGAAGCGATGCTGCGGCTTTGCCCCGAACTGTTCGAAATGTTTCCGGTCGCCCCGGTCGACAATTATCCCGATGCGCTGCACGCAACGCTGCGTTCGGTGGCGCCGCGCGGACAGGCGAGCAACCCGGTCTGCGTGCTGCTGACCCCAGGCCATTATAATTCGGCTTTCTACGAACATAGTTTCCTGGCCGATTCGATGGGCATCGAACTGGTCGAGGCGGCGGATCTGTTCGTCGACGATGATATCGTCTGGATGAAGACGATCGAAGGGCCGGTGCGGGTCGACGTGATCTACCGTCGCATCGATGATGATTATATCGATCCGCTGGTGTTCCTGCCGGATTCGGTGCTGGGCGTGCCCGGGCTGATTTCGGCTTATATGGCGGGCAACGTCACCTTGGTGAACGCGCCGGGCACGGGGATCGCCGATGATAAGGCGATTTACAGCTATATGCCGGAAATCGTGAAATATTATACCGGAAGCGATGCCAAGCTGCCCAATGTCGAAACATGGCGGTGCCGGGAAGCGGATTGCCTGAAATATGTGCTGGAACACCTGCCCGAACTGGTGGTGAAACTGGTCGACGGATCGGGTGGCTATGGCATGCTGGTCGGCCCGACGGCAAGCAGGGCGGAGATCGACCAGTTTCGCGCCGCGCTGATCGCCGAACCCCATCGCTACATCGCCCAGCCGACGCTGGCGCTGTCGACGGTGCCGACGCTGACCGATGCCGGCATAGCGCCGCGCCACGTCGATTTTCGACCCTTCGTTCTGTCGGGTGCGAACGGGGTGACGATCGTGCCCGGCGGTCTGACCCGCGTTGCGTTGCGTGAAGGGTCGCTGGTGGTCAATTCCAGCCAGGGCGGTGGAACCAAGGACAGCATGGTGCTGCTGGATGATCCGGCAGGGGCGGATGGCAGCCAGATGCACGGCCAGATGCAGGGGGGACGTTAATGCTCAGTCGCACCGCCGCATCGCTTTACTGGCTGGGCCGTTATGTCGAACGGGCCGAATTTACCGCGCGGCTGATCGAGGCGACGATCCGCCTTGATGCGCTTTCGGCGCGGCCGGCGGGGAAGGGGGCGTGGGAAAGCGCCCTGCTGGTCGCCGCGGCGGACCACAGCTTCAATGCGATGGGGGAAGCCAAATCCCCGCAGAACGTTGTGCGATATCTGACGCTTGCCGCGGATAATCACAGCTCGATCCGCTCCTGTCTGGATAAGGCGCGCAGCAATGCCCGCGCTGTCCGCACCGCTTTGTCGCGCGAAGCATGGGAGGCGATCAACCGCGCCTGGCTAGGCCTGCGCGATCGATCATCCACCGGCGGCACGCAGGCGACATTGGCGCTGGTGGATGCGGTGAAGGCGGAAACGCGCGGTTTCGAAGGCGCGCTGCACCGGATGCTGCGCAATGAAAGTTCATGGTTCATCGGCCTGGGGGCCGCGATAGAACGGGCGGATAACACCGCACGGCTGATCGACGTGAAATATCATCTGCTGCTGCCCGAAGGCGAAATGGTCGGTGGCGTCATCGATCGCGATCAATGGACGACGATTCTGCATACCGTGTCGGCCGTGACCGCCTATCGCTGGCTGTACCGTGATGGCCTGCGGCCGGTGCAGGTCGCCGAATTACTGATCCATCGGCGGGAATTGCCACGCTCGCTGGCCGCATCAGCGGATGAGGTGGTCACTCAGCTTACCCTGCTCGGCAAGCGCACCGGGCTTCAGGGGGAGGCCGATCGGCTGGCGCGCCAGCGGCAGGCGGCACTTGGCCGCACGACGATCGGCCAGATCATCGCCGGGGGGCTGCACGAATATCTCTCGGCCTTCATCGTCGACAATTCCGTACTTGACCAGGCGATCGGAAAGCAGTTCCGCTTCGTCTGACATGCGCCTCTACATCCACCATCGCACCGATTATCGGTTCAGCGAGCCGCAGGCCCGCGTCGTCCAGTTGTTGCGCCTGACGCCGAACAGCCATGTCGGGCAGACCATTGTCGACTGGCGGGTCGACGTTGATCGCAACGCCCGGCTGCGGCCGGGCCGGGATGGGTTCGGCAATGAAACCGCGATGCTGTATGTCGATGGCCCGGTCACGTCCGTAAGCCTGACCGTGACTGGCGAGGTGCTGACCGAGGATCGCGCCGGCATGGTTACGGGAACGATCGAAACTTTGCCGCCGCCGCTGTACGCCCGGTCGACACCGTTGACGACGGCGAACGAAGCGATGCGCGCGCTGGCGATGGAGGTTGCGGCGGCCGATGTGGCGCCATTCGATCGGGCGCATCGGCTGATGGCGTTGATCCATCGCCGCATCCGTTTCGATCGGGATCGCCGCCATTCGGTGCGCAATGCGGTTGCCGCCTTTGGCGAAGGGGCGGGCAATGCCAGCGATATCGCCCACATTCATCTTGCGACGGCCCGGCAACTGGGGCTGCCGGGCCGCTATGTATCGGGGCATGTGCTGCGTCCCGCGCATCAGCATGAATGGCACCAGGCCGCCCATGCCTGGGTGGAATTGCATATTCCCGAATTTGGCTGGATCGCGTTCGATGCCACGGCGGATCGTTGTCCGGATGATCGCTATGTGCGCGTCGCGATCGGTCTCGACTATCGGGATGCGGCTCCGGTATCAGGGACGCGCACTGGCGGCGGAAGCGAAATCATGGACGTCGGCGTGCGGGTCGGCCTTGATCAGGGGCAGGAACAGGCCTGACGGAAAGGGAGCGGAGCATGACCTATTGCGTCGGCATATTGTTGCGCGAAGGGCTGATCATGATCTCCGACACGCGTACCAACGCGGGGATCGACAATATCTCCACCTATCGCAAGATGCACGTTCTGGCCGACAGCGATGATCGGCTGATCCTGTGCATGAGCGCGGGCAACCTGTCCGTCACCCAGCATGTTCTGGGCCAGCTGGCCGAAGGATTGCCGCCCGTGGCGGCTGATGAACCGCCGCGCCGGATCGATCATATGCCGACGATGTTCCGTGCGGCGCAGCTGGTTGGTGAAGCGGTGATGACCGCGGGTTCCGAACTGAAGCCCGCGCTGGTGGCGGCCGGCGTGTCCTCGGGTATTTCGCTGTTGCTGGGCGGGCGGATCGGCGATGGCCCGATCCGGCTGTATCTGATCTACGATGCCGGCAATTTCATCGAATGCGGCGCCGATACGCCCTTCCTGCAAATTGGCGCAACGGCGTACGGCAAACCGATACTCGATCGCGCGATGACCTATGAATCCGCGCTGGACGAAGCGGTCAAGGTTGGCCTTTTGTCCTTCGACAGCACGATCCGGTCGGATCTGTCGGTGGGGTTGCCGTTCGATATGGTGGTGATGCCGGCCGATCCCGAACTGCCCGTTATCCGCCGGCGGATCGAAGTCGACGACGCCTATTTCGCCGATCTGTCGCGCCGCTGGTCGATGCTGTTGAACGAAAGCCGGGCGACTATTCCCGATCCGCCGTTCCTGGCGCAGGCGGGGATCGTGCAGCGGCACTGAATTGGGGGCCAGCGTCCTGTTTGGATAGGGTTGCGATGTTCGTCTTGTTCGCGGGCCGGATCAGGTTCTGATCGATCGGAGGAGTGAAGCAATGCGCGTGATGGTCATGGTGAAAGCGACCGCCGACAGCGAAGCGGAGATGATGCCATCCACCGAAATGCTGGAAGCGATGGGCAAATATAATGAGGAACTCGCTGACGCCGGCATCATGCTGGCGGGCGAAGGGCTGCATCCCTCGGTCAGGGGCAAGCGGATTGCCTTTGACGGGCCGGATCGGAAAGTGATCGATGGTCCGTTCCCGCACACCGGCGAACTCGTCGCCGGTTTCTGGCTATGGCAGGTGAAAGATATGGCCGAAGCGGTGGAATGGGTGAAACGCTGCCCCAATCCGATGCCGGGGCCGAGCGAGATCGAAATTCGCCCGATTTTCGAGGTCGCCGATTTCGGCGATGCGATGACGCCCGCAATTGCCGAACAGGAAGATCGCATCCGCGAGAAAATGGCGGACCGTTAAGCCGTCGCCGGTAAACAAAAAGCCCGGCCTTCCCCATGGAAGACCGGGCTTTTTGCGTAATCGTTGGCCGGGATCAGCGCTGGCCGACCGGCACGTAATCGCGCTGCGCGTGGCCCGTGTAGAGCTGGCGCGGGCGACCGATCTTCTGTTCGGGATCGGCAATCATTTCGTTCCACTGTGCGACCCAGCCGACGGTGCGGGCGAGCGCGAACAGCACGGTGAACATCGTCGTCGGGAAACCGATCGCCGACAGGATCACGCCCGAATAGAAATCCACGTTCGGGTAGAGCTTCTTTTCGACGAAATAGGGATCGGTGAGCGCGATCTCTTCCAGCTTGCGGGCGACGTCGAGGATCGGATCCTGCTTGCCCAGCTTGTTGAGCACTTCGGTCGCGGCCTTGCCGAGCACCTTCGCGCGCGGATCGTAATTCTTGTACACGCGATGGCCAAAACCCATCAGGCGGAACGGATCGTCCTTGTTCTTGGCGCGGGCGATATATTCCGGAATGCGATCGATATGGCCGATTTCGCGCAGCATGTTGAGCGCTGCTTCGTTGGCGCCGCCATGCGCCGGGCCCCACAGACAGGCGATGCCGGCGGCGATGCACGCGAACGGATTGGCGCCCGACGAACCGGCAAGGCGCACGGTCGACGTCGACGCATTCTGTTCGTGATCGGCGTGCAGGATGAAGATCTTGTCCATCGCCGCTTCGACGACGGGATCGATTTCATATTCCTCGGCCGGCACGCTGAACGTCATGTTCAGGAAATTGCCGGTGTAGGACAGGTCGTTGCGCGGATAGACGAAGGGCTGGCCGACCGTATATTTGTACGCCATCGCCGCGATCGTCGGGATCTTGGCGATCAGGCGGTGGCTGGCCACCAGGCGCTGGTGCGGATCGGCGATGTCGGTCGAATCATGGTAGAATGCCGAAAGCGCGCCGACCACGCCGCACATCACCGCCATCGGGTGCGCGTCGCGGCGGAAACCGCGATAGAACTGGGCAAGCTGTTCGTGCACCATCGTGTGGCGCGTGATCGTGCCGCTGAACTTATCCAGTTCCGACTTCGACGGCAGTTCGCCGTTCAGCAGCAGGTAGCTGACTTCCATGAAGTTCGACTGCTCGGCCAGCTGGTCGATCGGGTAGCCGCGGTGGAGGAGGACACCCTTGTCACCGTCGATGAAGGTGATCTTCGACTCACAGCTCGCGGTGGAGGTGAAGCCGGGATCGAAGGTGAACGCGCCGGTGTTGGCGTATAATTTGCGGATGTCGAGCACATCGGGGCCAACGCTGCCGGACAGGACTTTATAGTCCGACGATTTGCCGCCGAGTTCGAGTTTGGCGCTGCTATCCCCCATGGGTCGTTCCTCCTGCTATTTCCGTCAGACGCGCGCCGAAACCAGCCGATCGGCCAGTCGGCCCAGGCTTTCCTCGCGACCGAGGAGAACCAGGACGTCAAAAATTCCCGGTGACGTCGTCCGGCCGGTCAGCGCCGCGCGAAGCGGCTGCGCTACCTTGCCAAGGCCGATGCCGGCGGCTTCCGCGACCTCACGAACGGCAGTCTCCAACGAGGGGACCGTCCATTCGGTTGCGGATGTGATTGCGTTCTCGACCGAAGCCAGGATCGCCATCGCGGGCGTGTCTAGCAGGGTCGCGGCGCGTTCGTCCATGTCTATGGGGCGATTGCGAAACAGGAAGGTTGCGGAATCTGCAAGATCAGCCAAATCCTTGGCCCGCGGCTGCAGAACGGGCATGGCGCGACGCAGCAATTCCATGTCATTTTCAGCGAGATTCGCACCCACCAGCGCCTCGACGCGGGTTTGGATCAGGCCTGCCAGCCGGGCCGGATCGGCTTCGCGGATATAGTGGCCGTTCATGTTTTCGAGCTTCTTGGTGTCGAAGCGCGAAGGCGAACGGCCTACCCCGGCCAGATCGAACCATTCCACCGCCTGTTCGCGGCTGATGAATTCATGGTCGCCATGGCCCCAGCCGAGTCGCAGCAGATAATTGTTCAGCGCTTCGGGCAGGATGCCCAGTTCGTCGCGATACGCATCGACGCCCATCGCGCCGTGGCGCTTGGACAGTTTCGCGCCGTCGGCACCGTGGATCAGCGGGACATGCGCATAAATTGGCTCGGGCCAGCCCATTGCACGAATGATGCCCAGCTGGCGGAACGCGTTGTTGAGGTGGTCGTCGCCCCGGATGACGTGGGTGACACCCATGTCATGATCGTCGACGACAACGGCCAGCATGTAGGTTGGCGTGCCATCCGAACGCAGCAGGATCATGTCGTCCAGTTCGGCATTCTTCACCGTCACCGCGCCCTGCACGCGATCGTGGATCGTCGTTTCGCCTTCGCGCTCGGCCTTCAGGCGGATGACGAAAGGGGTGCCTTCGGGCGCTTCGCCGGGATCGCGATCGCGCCAGCGGCCGTCATAGCGCAGCGGCTGCTTGGCGGCGCGCTGCTGTTCGCGCAGTTCGGCAAGCTCTTCCTGCGTGGCGAAGCATTTATAGGCATGGCCGCTGGCCAGCATCTGGTTCGCCACGTCGGCATGGCGATCGGCGCGGGCGAACTGGAATACCGGGGGCTCGTCGCCTTCCAGGCCCAGCCATGACAGGCCATCCAGAATCGCGTCGATCGCCGGCTGAGTCGAGCGCGCCCGATCGGTATCTTCGATCCGCAGCAGGAAACGGCCACCATGGTGGCGCGCGAACAGATAGTTGAACAGGGCGGTACGAGCGCCGCCGATATGCAGGTAACCCGTTGGCGAAGGCGCAAAACGGGTGACGACCGGACGAGTCTCGACAGCGGCTTCGATGCTTGCGCCCACGCGCGCTTTCTCCAAGGATGGCGGCCGATGGCCAGCGATTTCGGCACCGCCCCTAGCATGGCTTCCCCGGCACCACAAACGCCGTGGAAGACCCCTTTTGCATGGGCGCTGGCGCGGCTCGAAAGCTGGCTGGACGATGAACGCGATCAGCTGTTTTTGTGGCTGCCCGTGGCGCTGGGGGCGGGGATTGCCGCGTGGTTCATCTTGCCCGGCAGGGCGGGCTGGATCGCGTTTCTGCTGGGAGGATCGGGATTCGCGGCCGGATTCGCGATGTTGCCGGCGGGCGCGCGGCTGCGGCGGACGGGGATGATTTTCGGCGCCACCGCGGCGATCGGGTGCGCGCTGATCTGGTGGCGGGCGGAACGAATCGCGTCGCCCCGGCTCGATCGCCCGGCCGTCACCCGGTTTGAAGGGCGGGTGCTGGCGGTCGATCGGCTGGCCGCGCGCGATCTCATCCGGTTGACATTAGCCCCGATCGGCCAACCCGCCTTGCCGGCCAAACTGCGCGTCAATGTCGCTGAAACGGATGCACCGGCGGATCTGTCGCCGGGCCGCCGGGTGCTGCTGCGGGCCCGGCTGATGCCACCACCCGATCCGGCGGTGCCCGCCGCATATGATTTCGCGCGGGTGGCGTGGTTCCAGGGGCTGGGGGCAACCGGCCGGGCGCTGGGGCCGGTGGTGATCGCCGGCACCGGCGAAGCGGCCGGATTGTGGCAGACGATCATGGGCTGGCGTGCACGGCTTTCAGCGCATGTGCAGGGGCGGCTGGCGGACAGCGAAGGGGGCATCGCCGCCGCGCTTGCGACCGGTGATCAAGGTGGCATTTCGGAGGCGGACGCCGAAGCGATGCGTCGATCCGGCCTGGCCCACTTGTTGTCGATCAGTGGCCTGCACGTCACCGCCGTGGTGGGCGGGGCGATGCTGATTGCGCTCCGCCTGCTGGCGCTCAGCCCGGCGCTGGCCCTGCGTGCGCCGCTGCCATTGATCGCCGCCGGTGCGGGCGCGCTGGCCGGCATCGCCTATACCTTGCTGGCGGGGGCTGAGGTGCCGACGGTTCGATCCTGCGTGGCGGCGCTGCTGGTGTTGATCGGGATTGCGCTGGGCCGCGATGCGATCACCTTGCGACTGGTGGCGGCGGGTGCGCTGGTCGTCCTGCTGCTGTGGCCCGAAGCGCTGGCTGGCGCGAGTTTCCAGCTGAGCTTTGCCGCCGTCACCGCGATCGTCGCCATCCACGAACATCCGCGGCTGCGACGTCTGCTCGCCCGGCGCGAAGAAGGGCGGGTGGCCGGATTGGCGCGCGCGCTTGGCACGTTGTTGCTCACCGGTATGGCCGTGGAAGTCGCGCTGGCGCCGATCGCCTTGTTTCATTTTCACAAGGCCGGGCTTTACGGCTCATTCGCCAACATCGTCGCGATTCCGCTTACCACCTTCATCGTCATGCCGGCCGAAGCGCTGGCCTTGCTGTTCGATATGGTCGGGCTGGGCGCACCTTTTTGGTGGGTGGTGGGCAAGGCGCTCGCTTTCCTGCTGTGGATTGCCCACATGGTGGCAGCCGCGCCCGGCGCGGTGGCGGCCTTGCCGTCGATGCCGCCGGGCGCGTTCGGATTGATGATCGCGGGTGGCCTGTGGATCGCCTTGTGGCGGACGCGGGTGCGGCGGCTGGGGCTGTTGCCGCTTGTCGCCGGTGCGGCTTGGGCGCTGGCGACGCCCGCGCCCGATTTGCTGATCACGGGCGACGCCCGCGCCCGATTTGCTGATCACGGGCGACGGCCGCCATATCGCGCTGCGTAGCCAAGCGGGCGGCCTTGCGCTGCTGCGCCCCCGCGCGGGCGATTATGTCCGCGACATGCTTGGTGAAGCGGCGGGAGTCGAAGGCGAGGCGATAGCGATCGACGATTGGCCGGGCGCGCGTTGCGGGGCCGATCTGTGCCGCGCGACGATCCGGCGCGACGGCCGGGCATGGACGCTGCTGGCGACCCGATCGCCCTATTTCGTCGATATCCCGGCGATGAACCGCGCCTGCGCCGCCGCCGATATCGTCGTCAGCGATCGCCGCCTGCCGCGCAGTTGCCGTCCGCGCTGGCTGAAGGCCGACCGGCCATTCCTGGCCCGCACCGGGGGGCTGGCGATCGACTTGGCAAGCGGCACCGTGCGGACGGTGGCGGACACACGGCGCGGCAAGCCCTGGGCGGTGCGGTGAATGTTAATCGCTGCTGTTCAAGGCGCCAGCGCCCTCAATCGGCGTATTTCACCGCGCAGCCATAGGGTTTGCTCCACGCCACCGACACCGGCTTGCCGGCCTTCACCTCGGCCAGCGCGGCCAGCACATGGTTGCGCGCGGTTTTGATGTCGGCGGTGTCGGCGGTGGGCTTGTTGTCGATCGCGCCGGCATAGACCAGCGTGCCCGCCGGGTTGATGACGAACATCTGCGGCGTCGTCTTGGCATCATAAGCCCGGCCGGCAATGCCCTTTGGATCAAGCAGATAGGCGGTGGCATGCATCTTTTCGGCCTTCTGGAAGGCCAGCGCCTGCGGCCCGGCCATATGGCCCTGCTTGCCCGGCGCACCCGAATTGATCGTCAGCCATACCGCGCCTTGGGCATGGGCCGCGCTCTGGGCCTTCTGCATGTTGCCGCTGGTATAATGTTTCTGCACGAACGGGCAGCCGGGGTTGTTCCATTCCAGCACCACCGTGCGCCCCTTGAAACCCGACAGGCGGACGGGTTTGCCGCTGGCGTCGTTCAGCGTGAAATCGGGCGCGGGCTTGCCGATCTGCGGAGCGGACAAAGCGGGCGTGGCGATCAGCGCGGCGGTTGCGATGGCGATGGACAGGCGTATCATCGGCGGCTCCTATTCGACATGATCGGGCATCAGGCGCTCAAGGCTGTCAATGTTCCGGGGGTCAGCACCTGCGGCAGGATTTCGGGCGGCTGACCGGGCCGGTAGTACATATACAGCGGCACACCCGATCGGCCCTGTGCTGCCAGGAAGCGGCCGATCGCCGCATCGCCGTTGGTCCAGTCGCCCACCAGCACCGCGACATTGGCGGCGGCAAAGGCTTCGGCCACTTCGGTCCGCTCGATCGCGGCCTTTTCGTTGACCTTGCAGGTCAGGCACCAATCGGCGGTGAAATAGACGAAAACGGGGCGTCCTTCGGCCTGAAGCGCGGCGAGCCTGGTTTCGCTGAAGGCTTGCGCACCCAGTGCATTTTCCACCGGAGCGGCGGCTGAAACCGGTGCGCGGGGGATCGTCATCAGCAACGCGATCGCGGCGGCGGCGGCAGGCGCGAGCGGCCACCACGCGGCCGTCCGGCTTACGGCCTGTCGCCTGCCGACCCACCAGAGGGCAAAACCGCTGATCAGGGCGGCGCCCAGCCCGATCGTCATTCCGTCCACGCCGGCCAGCCGCCCGAGAATCCAGGCAAGGCCAAGCGCGGTCAAAAACATCGGGATGGAAAGGATCCGGCGCAGCTGATCCATCCATGGCCCCGGCTTGGGGAGGCGGCGGCGAAGCGCCGGGATGAAACCGAGCGCGAGAAAGGGGATTGCGAGGCCGAAGCCAAGTCCTGCGAAAACGGCCATCGCGGCCGGCGCGGGCAGGATCAGCGCCGCGCCCAGCGCCGCGCCCATGAACGGGCCGGTGCACGGCGTGGCGACGAACGCGGCCAGCGCCCCGGTCCAGAATGCGCCATGTGCGCCATTCTTGCCGGCAAGCGTATCGCCGCCGGTAATGGCCGGCAGTTCGAACAGCCCGGCCAGATTGAGTGCGATGGCGGCGGTCAGCAGCAGCAGCGCCAGGATGACGCGCGGATCCTGCAACTGGAACGCCCAGCCCACCGCTTCGCCACCGGCGCGCAGCATCAGCAATGCGCCCCCCAATGCCGCGCAAACCAGCACGGCCCCCGCCGTATAAGCCAGTGCCTCGCCCCGTGCGGCGCGCTCGTCGCCGCCGGCGCGGGCAAGTTTCAGGGCCTTCAGGCTCAGGATCGGGAACACGCAGGGCATGATGTTGAGCAACAACCCACCAAGGATCGCGCCGCCCAGCGCCAGCGCGACGCTTTTGAACGACCCACCGGCACCCTCGCCGTTGCCCGCATTCGACGCGAGGACAGGGGCGCCGGCCGCCGGCACTTCGCCGGGCGTGGCGGAAAGCGACAGGCCATTGTCCTTGCCGATGCGCAGCACGCCGTCGACTTGGCCCAGCCCGCCGGCGGCACCGGCGGCCTTTACTTCGACGATCAGGGTATCGCCGTTGCGGCTGATCGATTGCGGCGCGGCATAGTCGATCGCGCCATCGGTGAGCGGGAAGAAATAGACGTCGGCGACGTCCAGCTTGGCGGGCAGGGGCACGGCGAGGCGGAATGTTTCGCCGTTGAGCGCGAAGCGGCCGGAACTGCCAAGCGGCTTTGGCATGGCGGCCCGCCAGCGGCTGAAATCATCGGCCAGCGCGGCATCGGCCCGGCCATCGCCGACGACGAGGTCGACCGCGATTTCCGCTTTTTCCGGGACGCAGATTTCCTTGGTGCAGGCCAGCCACTTGGCCGTGCCGCGGATCGGCAATTTTGTGCCCGGCGCCAGCCCTTGGGGCAGCTGCAGCGGGATCAGCTGGGCATATTCGCCTTCATAAACATAGTTCATCAGGCCGGCGATGATCAGCGTATGGGGCACGGGATAGGTGAGTTCGCCGGCTTCGACGCCAGCGGGCAGGCGCCATTCGATGCTGGTTTCGATGCCGGAATCACCGGGATTCTTCCAATAGCCATGCCATGTCGGCGCGGGCTGCATCACCAATGCCAGCGTCGTCGTGCCGCCGCCCGCCGGGGCGGTGCTTTCCGCCACCAGCCGGGGCTGGATGTGCGGCGCCTGGGCAAGCGCCGGGGTGACGGAAAACAGCACCGCCAGCCACGTCATCAATCGGTAACCGAAGGCGATCATCGGGGCTCCAACTCGAAATAGGCCTGAGCTATAGCATCGTCGGGCTGTGCAAGCATACCGGGGGCAATATAGTGAATCCGTGGCAAAGCGTTACGATCGCAGCGATGGCGCTGGCGATCCCGGTGGCGGCGATGGCCCAGGTAACGGCCGGACCGGCAAAGCCCAGGCTGATCGTGGCGGTGTCTGTCGACCAGTTTTCCGCCGATCTTTTCGCGGAATATCGCCAGCATTTCACGAACGGGATGAAACGGCTCGCCAACGGCGTGGTCTTTCCGGCCGGCTATCAAAGCCATGCCGCGACCGAAACCTGCCCCGGCCATTCGACGATCCTTACCGGATCGCGGCCGTCGCGCAGCGGGATCATCGCCAACAATTGGTACGATCTGTCCCTGCCGCGCGCCGACAAGAAGGTCTATTGTTCGGAAGACCCGTCGGTCCCCGGCAGCAATTCCAACAAATATGTCGTGTCCCCGCAATATCTGAAGGTGCCGACCTTGGGGGATCGCATGAAGGGCGCCGATCCTGCCACCCGCGTGGTCGCGGTTGCCGGCAAGGATCGCGCGGCGATCATGATGGGCGGCCATAAAACCGATCAGATCTGGTTCTGGGGCGGTAAAAGCTATGTCCCGCTGGCGGGGCGGACCAGCCCGCCGCCCGTGACGGTAGGGACCATCAATGCGCGGGTCGCCTCGCTCGTGGCCAAGCCGTCAAAGGCGGCACTGCCCGAAATGTGTCGATCGCGGTCGCTGGCCGTGCCGCTGGGGGCGGGCAAGCAGGTCGGCGTGCTCGCCGATCGCAAAGCCGAGGATTTTGGCGGCTTTCGTGCTGCCGGCGATTTCGATGCGGCGACGACGGATCTCGCAATCGGCCTGCTGTCCGAAATGAAGCTGGGCCGCGGCGCGGGCACGGACGTCCTGACCATCGGCCTGTCCGCCACCGATTATGTCGGCCACGCCTTCGGTACCGAAGGTGCGGAGATGTGCGCGCAGATGGTGGCGCTGGATCATAATATTGGCCGGATCCTCGCCGCACTCGATGCAACGAAGGTGCCCTATGTCGTTGTGTTGACGGCCGATCATGGTGGCCACGATCTGACTGAACGGGCACAGCAGCGCGGTTTTCCGGATGCCGAACGAATCGATCCGAATCTCAGCCCGAAGGCATTTGGCGCGGCGTTGGCGAAAGACCTTGGCATCACGATCGGCGAAGACCTGGTTTATTCCGATGGGCCGTTCGGCGATTGGTATCTGTCGCGCGAAATTGCAGCGGATGTCCGGCCGCTCATTCTATCCGCGCTCAAGGCCCGCTTGTCGGCGCATCGCCAGGTCGAAGTTGTGTTCACGGCGGATGATTTGCGCCGCATGCCGTCTCCGCGGCCGCCCGTCGAAGAATGGTCCCTTGCCGAACGGGCGCGGGCGTCCTTCGATCCTGAACGGTCGGGTGATCTGATCGTCCTGCTGAAACCCAATGTCATGCCGATCGCCAATCCGATGCGCGGCTATGTGGCGACCCACGGTTCGCCATGGTCGAACGACCGGCGTGTCCCGATCCTGTTCTACCGGCCGGGAACGATCGGGTTCGAACAGCCATTGTCGATCGAAACCGTGGATATCATGCCCACGCTTGGCGCGCTGGTCGGTCTGGCCATTCCGCCTGAGGAGATTGACGGGCGTTGCCGCGATCTGGATGCCGGGGCCGGGTCGACCTGCCCCTGATCGTAGGCCGTCCTGCTGCTCGAAGGACGGCCAATCGTGCGCTAATCCGCATGCGCATGTGAATGCCGCCTTGTTGCAACGCGGCGATTCGGATATGGCGCGCCCAAATCCCTCCCTCGCAGGACCGTCATTTCATGAGCCTCCGCAACGTGGCCATCATCGCGCACGTCGATCATGGCAAAACAACCCTGGTTGATCAGCTCTTCCGCCAGTCCGGCACGTTCCGAGACAATCAGCGTGTCGAAGAACGTGCCATGGACTCGAACGATCTCGAAAAAGAGCGAGGGATCACCATCCTCGCCAAGTGCACTTCCATCGAATGGGAAGGCACGCGGATCAACATCGTCGATACGCCCGGCCACGCCGATTTCGGCGGTGAGGTGGAACGCATCCTGTCGATGGTCGACGGGGTGATCCTGCTGGTCGACTCGTCCGAAGGCGCGATGCCGCAGACGAAGTTCGTCACCGGCAAGGCGCTGGCGCTGGGCCTCCGCCCGATCGTCGTCGTCAACAAGATCGACCGCGCCGACGAACGCACGCAGGAAGTGCTGGACGAGGTGTTCGATCTGTTCGTCAGCCTCGATGCCACGGACGAACAGCTTGATTTCCCGGTTCTGTTTGCGTCGGGCCGCAATGGTTACGCAGGCGACGAACCCACGGTGCGCGAAGGTACGCTGCGCCCGCTGTTCCAAAAGATCGTCGATCATGTGCCCGCGCCCAAGGCTGATCCGGACGGTCCGTTCAAGTTCCTCGTGACGCTGCTCGACCGTGATAACTTCCTCGGTCGCATCCTGACCGGTCTGGTCGCTTCCGGCACCGTGAAGACCAACATGCAGGTCCATGCGCTCGATTCGGACGGCAATGTCGTCGAAACCGGTCGCGCATCGAAGATCATGGCCTTCCGCGGGCTTGAGCGCGTTCCCGTCGATGAAGCCAAGGCTGGCGACATCATTTCGATCGCGGGCCTGACCACCGCGACCGTCGCAAACACGATCGCCGATATCTCCGTCACCGAACCGCTGCATGCGCAGCCGATCGATCCGCCGACGCTGTCGATGCGTTTCGCGGTGAACGATTCGCCGATGGCCGGCCGCGAAGGCACCAAGGTGACGAGCCGCATGATCCGCGATCGCCTGTTCCGCGAAGCGGAATCGAACGTGGCGATCAAGATCACCGAATCTGCCGATCGCGACAGCTTCGAAGTGGCCGGTCGTGGTGAACTTCAGCTTGGCGTGCTCATCGAAACGATGCGTCGCGAAGGTTTCGAACTGGGCATCAGCCGCCCGCGCGTGCTGTTCCAGACCGACGAAGCCGGCGGCAAGACCGAACCGTATGAAACCGTCGTCATCGACGTCGACGAAGAGCATTCGGGTACGGTCGTCGAAAAGATGTCGATCCGGAAGGGCGAACTGACCGACATGCGTCCGTCGGGCGGCGGCAAGACCCGCATCACCTTCTCCGCGCCGTCGCGCGGGCTGATCGGCTATCATGGCGAATTCCTGTCCGATACGCGCGGCACCGGGATCATGAACCGGCTGTTCGAAAAATATGGCCCCCACAAGGGCAATATCGAAGGCCGCAAGAATGGCGTGCTGATCTCCAACGGTGCGGGCGAGGCGAATGCCTATGCGCTCGGCCCGCTGGAAGATCGCGGCATCCTGATGGTCGAACCGGGCGAAGCGCTCTACGAAGGCATGATCATCGGCGAAAACGCCAAGACGGATGACCTTGAAGTCAATCCGATGAAGGCCAAGCAGCTGACCAACTTCCGCGCCAGCGGTGGCAAGGACGATGCGATCCGCCTGACGCCGCCGTGGAAGATGACGCTCGAACAGGCGATTGCCTATATCGACGATGATGAACTGGTGGAGGTGACGCCCAAGTCGATCCGCCTGCGCAAGCGCCATCTCGATCCGCACGAGCGCAAGAAGGCGTCGCGCGCCAAGGCTGCCTAAAGACACGAAAAAGGCCGGTCTTTCCAAATGGGAAGGCCGGCCTTTTCGTATGTGGTCGGTGCAGGGCCGTGTGACCAAATTCTGGTGATGAACGCGCGTCGGGTCTCGGGAGCTGTCTAGCGACCTCCGAACGGCAGGAAAGTCGGGGGAGCAGACCTGATATTCAGCGATTTGAGCACTCGCCGTGCTCACGCAATCTCAGCCACATCTGCGCGCCAGGGGTGACGTAGCCGGTCCGGATGACGCTCCCGTTGGAACATCGGATTTCGATTGTGCCTTCAAGCTTTGGCACCCCCACATATGCAATACCTACAGGGACAAGATCTTGCCTCTGTCCCAAGCCGTCGACAGCATGTGCAGATGCAACTTCACGGTGCGGATCGTAAAGGACGATACTTCCTGTATTCATCAGCGTGGGGGCGCTCCCTATAATGGCTGCGATTACTGTCATCCATGCTATCCGTCGAACACGCATTGCTTGCCCCCCGTCGCGCACATTCTGTCCACTTAGGTAAACGTCCGCAATGTCGGCGTGTCCTGACAGGCAGCAATTGGGCGGCATCCTGCATCCAGCAGTCCCAAATTGAATTTGTTCCCACGCCGCGGGCGCTCAGTTTTTCGTACCGCCCGCCAGATTGATGATGGCCTGCCATTCCGCGTCCCCCACCGGCGACACCGAAAGCCGCGACTGGCGGATCATCTCCAGCCCCGCCAGCCGCGCGTCGCCCTTGATCGTGGCGAGCGTAACGGGGGAGGCGAGGGCCGCGACCGGCGCGACCGCGACCGATACCCATTTGCCATCGGGGCCGTCCGGTTGCGCGGTCCGCGTCACTTGCATCACGCCGACGCAGGCCTTGTCCGCGCCGCTATGATAGAAAAACGCCTCATCTCCCACCTGCATCGCGCGCAGGTGGATGCGCGCCGTCGGGTTGCGCACGCCGTCCCATTCGGTCGTGCCATCGCGGACGAGATCGTCCCACGAATAGGATTCGGGTTCCGATTTCATCAGCCAATGGGCCATGGGCAAGCTCCTCGATGGATGGGCATTCAGGTGCGGGGGGCAATCTCGATCCGGGTGATCTGTCCGTCGCTGATCGTATAACGCCCGGTGAGGCTCAGTTCGATCGCCTCGCCGGCGCGGGGGGACAGGCCGAGGAAATCGTCGACGTCGGATCGTGCCACCAGCCGATCGTGGATATCGACGGTGGCGCCGTCCGCATCGCCCGCGATCCGTTCCGGGGTCATGCGATCTTCGAAGGTGGCGATCATCCAGCGATAGGTGGCGAGATAGGCATCGCGGCCCTTCTGTTCGCCAGCGGCTGATACAAGCACCAGGTCGTCAGCCAGCAGCGGCGCGATCTGCGTCTCGTCCTCGCTGTTATAGGCGGTATAATAGCGCCGCATCAGCACGTCGTTGCTCATCCGTCTCTCCCTTGTCGGGCCGTTTGATAGCATGACGTGTCCTTTACGTTAGCGTCAAGCGGTGGCATGTCTTGGCGGAATCGGGGCCACAACCCGGCGGAGAGGACAGGAATGACCGACGAAACAAGCTTTCGCGCCGAAACGCGCGCCTGGCTGGAGGCGAATTGCCCGCCGGCGATGCGCGAACCGGCCACTGCGCTCGACGATGCCTATTGGGGCGGCCGTAATTCGCGGTTCGCCAGCCCTGAACAGCAGCAATGGTTCGAAGCGATGGCCGCGCGCGGCTGGACGGTGCCGGACTGGCCGAAGGAATATGGCGGTGGTGGCCTGTCCCCCGAACAAACCAAGATTTTACGGCAGGAGATGGCCGCGCTGGGGTGCCGCAGCCCGCTTCACAGTTTTGGCATATGGATGCTGGGTCCGGCGCTGTTGCAGTTCGGAACCGAAGAGCAGAAACGTCATTATCTTCCTGAAATCGCTCAGGGAAAAATCCGCTGGTGCCAGGGCTATTCGGAGCCGGGCGCGGGATCGGACCTCGCCGGCCTGCAAACCCGCGCCGAAGACATGGGCGATCACTGGCTGGTCAACGGCCAGAAGGTCTGGACCAGCTATGCCGACAAGGCCGACTGGATATTCTGCCTCGTCCGCACGGATCCAACAACAAAGCAGGGCGGTATCAGCTTCCTTTTGTTCGATATGGCCTCAACTGGAGTATCAACCAAACCGATCCTGCTGATTTCCGGCTCGTCCCCTTTTTGCGAAACCTTCTTCGACAATGTGAAGGTCCCCAAGGACCAGATCGTCGGCGCGGTAAACCAGGGCTGGACCGTCGCCAAATATCTGCTGGGCCACGAACGCGAAATGATCAGTTCGATGGGGTTCGGAACCGGCGATCCATCGCTTGGCCGCCAGCTTGTGGCGGATCTCGGGGCATTCGAAGATCCGGTGCTCCGCGCGCAAGTGGCGCTGCATGACGTGGATGCGCTGGCATTCCGCGCGATGTCCGAAAAATTCCTCGACGAACTGAAACATGGCCGCGCGCACCCGGCGCAACCGTCGATGATGAAATATGCCGGAACCGAACTGAACAAGCGCAAGCTGGAACTGGAAATGGCGGCTGGCGGATCGGACGCGCTGGAATGGGAAAGCGCACGGTCTGACGGAGGCACAGTGCCACGCAACTGGCTTCGATCGAAGGCCAATTCGATCGAAGGCGGCACCAGCGAAGTGCAGCTCGGCATCATTGCCAAGCATATCCTGAACTTGCCGGGGGCCTGATCCGATGGCGTTATTCCATACCGAAGACCAGACGATGCTCAAGGACATGGCGGCGCCGTTCCTGGCCGAACATGCCCCGGTGAAGCATCTGCGCCAGTTGCGCGACAGTGGCGACGAAACCGGCTTTTCGCGCGATCTTTGGCGGCAGTTCGCCGAAATGGGGCTGACCGGCGTGCTGGTGCCCGAAGCTGCGGGTGGCAGCGGCCTTGGCCATGTCGAAGCGGGTATCGTGCTGGAAGAGATCGGCCGCAATCTTGCGCCATCGCCTTTCCTGGCGACGGCGGTGGCGGCGGTGACGGCGCTCAAGGCCGGCGATGCCGAACTGCGCGCGCGCTACCTGCCCGGCATCCTTGCCGGCGAGACGGTGGCCGCGATCGCGGTGGACGAGGGGCGCAAGCACCGGCCGGCGGCGACCGCGATGATGGCGGAGCGCGCGGGTAATGGTTTCCGGCTGACCGGGGGCAAGCAGTTCGTGGCCCACGGCCATGTGGCGAACCTGCTGGTCGTCGCCGCGCGGACCTCGGGCAATGCCGGCGATGAAAACGGAATCACCCTGTTCGCGGTGGAGAAGGGAGCGGCCGGTCTGTTCACCGAAGCCGTCCGTCTGGCCGACAGTTCGATCGCCGCACGGATTGATTTTAACGGTGTCGAGGTGGATGCAGGCGCGGTGATTGGCGCGGTCGATGGCGGCTGGCAGCCGCTGGCCCGTGCGCTGGATGCGGGCCGGGCGGGGGCTGCGGCCGAAATGCTTGGCGTGGCCGGCGCGGCCATGGCGCTGACCGTGGATTATTTGCGTCAGCGCAAGCAGTTCGGTCGGCTGATCGGCGAGTTTCAGGCGCTACAGCATCGCACTGCGCACCTTTACTCCGAACTGGAAATCGCACGCGCGTCCGTGCTGAAGGCGCAGCAATTGCTGGACGCTGGGGAAGCAGGGGCTGCCCTGATGGTGGCTGTCGCCAAAGCCAAGACAGGGCGGGCGGCGGCGTTGGCGGTGCAGGAAGGCATCCAGATGCACGGCGGTATCGGCATGACCGACGAATATGACATCGGCCTCTATATAAAACGCCACCGCGTGCTCGACGAGTTTTTCGGCGACGCGGCCTTCCACGCCGATCGCGTCGCGCGGTTGAACGGATATTAGGATTTTTGGCGAGTTGGGGTGATCCGGCGCGGTGGGGTGCGTATGATGAAACGAAGACCGCTGGGTAACGGCGAACTAGAGAAACTTGGATGAAGGGCTTGTTCCGCACGTTTTCGTCGAGCCTTTGGCTTTCCACCTCTATCGCTGGACCGGGGTTCGCTCAATCGGCCTTGCCCGAACTGGCGTTTGAGCGGCTTGCGACAGCCGAAAGCAGGTTGCCAGGGCGCTTGAGCAATCTGATCTATAATGACCCAGCCATGCGTGCAGAGATCAGGCGCGTCGGCTTTGAGAAAGGCTGTCGTGCTGTGGCCGATAGCCGTCGCGATGTCGGAATGAAGTTTGTGCCCGCTTTGGTGCCCGCCACAGTTGCGGCAATCCGCAAGATTGTTCCCGAACCGCAGTTTAGCGAAATGCGGCCTCGATCATTCGTGGTCAGTCCATTGCGTATTTATGCTAAGCGCATCGACGCGGAGATTGATCGGACTGCTCCGGAAATCCTGACGGTAGCTTATGACGCGATGCGGAAGTCCTTTCTCGAACGGCTGCGTCAGTATCCGACCACCCAGAATCCAGCCGATAACATCGTTGTGCCGAGGGCCGACATCGCGGCCTTTGGTAATTTGGAGGGCCCCTACGACCTCGATAATCCGGTACATTTAAGTATCGCGTGTGCAGATCTGTTCATCTCGGCAAAGATGAGGCCCACTATCACTACGGCACCTGTCGACCCCATTTTGTTGTCGTGCCGCAATAGCGTTGCCTTAGGAGAACCACGGTTCACTGGCCGTCGGTTCCGATTGATCGGCGTACTGATAGGCCGCTCGCCATGCTGCTTGGACATGGCGGCGATCCTGTAATCAATAAGCCAGTGCGGTGCCATCCGCCCGCATTTCGCTGGCGGCGGCGTAGACCCGTTCGCCATTGTGTTCGATCCGTTCGACGCATTGGTAGCGGCCGAAACCGCCGTCCGATGCCCCGATCGTCCAGCCCATGCCGATCAGCGCGGTGCGGGTTGCTTCGGGTACGCCGCTTTCCAGCCGGAGCAGGCCGGTGGGGCCTTCATCGCCCGCATCTTCACCCATGCTTTCGGATGATCCTTCATGGTGCCAGCGTGGGCTGTCGCCGGCGGCCTGTGCATCGAGGCCATAATCGGCGCGGTTGACGATGATCTGCGTCTGCCCTTGCGGCTGCATGTCGCCGCCCATCACGCCGAAGCTGAGCCATGGTTTGCCATCTTTCGTCGCGAAGCCGGGGATGATCGTCTGGAATGGGCGTTTGCCCGGTGCGTAGAGGTTGGGATGGCCGGGTTGGAAGGAGAAAAGCTGGCCGCGATCCTGGAACATGAATCCAAGGCCGTCGGCGACGAGGCCGGACCCCATGCCACGGAAGTTGGACTGGATGAGCGATATCATCAGCCCGTCCCTATCGGCGACGGTGAGATAGGTGGTATCGCCATGCGATGGCGCGGTGCCTGGGCGAAGATCGGTCATCAGTCGATCGGGGCGGATCAGTTTGGCGCGCTGGGCGGCATAGTCCTTGGAGCCGAGCCATTCAAACGGCACCTTGGCGAAGGCGGGATCGGCATAATATCGGGCGCGATCTTCGTAGGCGAGGCGTTTGGCCTCCGCCTGCAGATGGATCGACAAGGGTGATTGGAAGCCCGCTTCCCTGAGATCGAAATTCTCCAGGATGTTGAGCATCTGGAGCGTGGCCAGCCCTTGTGTATTCGCGCCGATCGCCTGCACGCCGATGCCGCGATAGGTGGTTTCCAAAGGGGTTACCCATTCGGCTTGATGTGCCGCGAGATCGGCGCGGGTCAGCCAGCCGCCGATGCGGCGGAAATAGCGTTCGATGGTTTCGGCGATAGGGCCGGCATAGAAAGCGTCGCGGCCACCTTGCGCAATAAGGCGGTAGGTGCGGGCAAGGTCGGGGTTGCGGAATGGATCGCCCTCCCTGGGCACCACGCCGCCGGGCGCCCACACCTTGCGGGCGTTTTCAGTTTCCTCGATGCCCATGCCGGGCTTGGCGAAATTGGCCATGGCGCGGCCGATATAATGCGCAATGATCGGGGCGACGGGGACACCGCCTTCGGTCATGGCGATCGCGGGTTCGAACAGGTCGGCCCATTTCAGTTTGCCGTGCCGCTGGTGGAGTGCCCACCAGCCCGCGACGGTGCCGGGTACCGACACGGAAACCGCGCCATAGGCTGGCAGTACACCGTTTTTGGTGCGGGAACGTGCCGTCTCGAAACTCAGGCTACGTGGGGAGCGGCCAGAACTGGCGAGGCCGTCGACCTTACCCTTCTTCGGATCCCACAACAGGGCATAAAGATCGCCGCCGATGCCGCAGCCGGTGGGTTCGAGAAAGCCAAGGCACGCGTTGATCGCGATCACGGCATCGACTGCGGACCCGCCTTTTTTCAGAATTTCGATCCCGGCGAGCGTGGCCAGCGGCTGTGCGGACCCGGCAGCGCCGGACAAGCCGTAAACGGCGGAGCGCGAGGCGAAGCTGGCGCCAACCGGGCGATCACCGCCGTGTACATCCGGGCGATTGAACTGGATGGAACCGGGGGTCCAGATCGGGGCGGGGGCGGGCGTCTCGGCGCGCAAGATGGCAGGTGACACGGCGGCGGCGGGCAGGGCAGCGAGGAAGGTGCGGCGTTTCATAGCAGGCTCCCCGAACGATATAAGGTTGGGGAGAAGATAGCGGGCGGAGGCAGCGACACCAATCCCGTTCGCTATACGATCAGTCCGCGCCGTGGCCTTGGGCAAGATAATCGCGCGACTGCATTTCCATCAGCCGGCTGATCGTGCGTTCGAATTCGAATGCGCCGTCGCCTGCCGGGTAGAGATCGCCCGGTTCGGCATCGGCGGTGGCGATTAGCTTGACCTTATGTTCGTACAGCGCGTCGATCAGAGTCTTGAACCGTGCGGCCTCGTTGCGCTTGTCCGGGCCGAGTACGGGAATGCCGACGATGACGGCCGTGTGGTAATTGCGTGCGATCGCCAGATAATCCGGCGCGCCGCGGGCTTCGCTGCACAGCCGCTTGAACGAGAAGACGGCGACACCTTTCAGGCTTTTCGGCACGTGCATCGATCGGCCGCCATGGATGGCGAGTTCGGCGCTGGGCACATGGAGCGAATCTTCGGGCGGAAAATCGGTCAGTCGAAAAAACGCCGCGCGAACGGCTTCGGTCGCTTCCGGGCCATTCGGGACGTACCAGGTGGGTGCGCCACCGAGGCGCGCGAGGCGGTAATCGGTCGGCCCGTCAAGGGTGATGACGTCCAGCCGCGCTTCGATCAGCGCGATGAACGGCAGGAAATGTTCACGGTTGAGGCCGTCTTTATAGAGATCGATCGGCGCACGGTTGGACGTGGTGACGATGACGACCCCGGCATCGATCAGCCCGGTGAACAGCCGGCTCATGATCATCGCATCAGCGGTATTGTTGATCACCATCTCATCGAAGGCGAGCAGCTTGGCTTCTTCCGCGAGCGCAGCCACGACGGGCTGGATCGGATCGCCTTTTTCCTTGGCGCGTTCGATCCGTAGGCGATCATGCACCTCGATCATGAATTCGTGGAAATGGACGCGGCGCTTGTGGTTCATCCGCACGCAATCGAAGAACAGGTCCATCAACATGGACTTGCCCCTGCCGACGCCGCCCCACATGTAAATACCACGCGGGGGCGGGGGTGCTTTGCGCAGCATCCGCCAGAGTACGCTGCCCTTTTCGGGCTGGACAGACAGTTCTTCGGCCAGCGCATGAAGCCGTTCGACCGTGCGGGCCTGATCGGCATCAGGCCGCAACTGGCCGGTGGCAAGCAGATCGGCGTAGCGATCGCGGACGGTGCTCATCGTTTGCCGGCCTTGCGCAGCGTTGCGGAAAAGGCCGCGATCGTGCCGCTGGCCTGTTCAACTAGGCCGCGCACGAAGATCAGCCGGCCCGTTTCGCGCAGCACTTCGACGACGGCATCCAGTGGTTCGTCGAGCACCGCGCCGGCGAGGAACTGGACATTGCAATCGAGCGTGACGGCGTTGCCTGCCGCCTTGGCGCCGCAGGTTTCCGCGCCCGCGAACAATGCGATGTCGATAAAGCCGAGCATCGCGCCACCGTGGACGTTGTTGAGCATGTTGGAATGCTGGCGCCCCGGTACCATTCGCACGCGGGCTTTTCCGTCCACATCCGGCTGGACGTGGACGGAGCCAAGCGTGTCGAGAAAGCGGCCGCTATCGTGCAGTTCCCAACGGTTCCAGCCCGGATAGCCGGGATCGGGTTCGCTGGTGAATAAGGCTTCCACGCCGTCTTGCGCCTTAGATCTGGCGCTCGACTTCCATCTTCTTGATCTCCGCGATCGCGCGCGCCGGGCTGAGACCCTTGGGGCACACGTTCGAGCAGTTCATGATGGTGTGGCAGCGATAGAGGCGGAAGGGATCTTCCAGCTCGTCCAGGCGCTCACCCGTGAACTCGTCACGGCTGTCAGCCAGCCAGCGATACGCCTGAAGCAGGATCGCCGGGCCGAGGAACTTGTCGCTGTTCCACCAGTAGCTGGGGCACGATGTTGAGCAGCAGGCGCACAGGATGCACTCGTACAGGCCATCGAGCTTGGCGCGATCTTCCGGCGACTGGAGGCGTTCCTTGCCCGAGGGGGGCGGGGTAACGGTCTTCAGCCAGGGCTGGATCGAGGCGTATTGCGCATAGAAATGCGTGAAATCCGGAACCAGATCCTTGATCACGTCCATGTGCGGCAGCGGGGTGATGCGCACCTCGCCCTTGCAATCCTCGATCGCGGTGGTGCAGGCGAGGCCGTTCTTACCGTTCATGTTCATCGAACAGGAACCGCAAATCCCTTCACGGCACGAACGACGGAAGGTGAGCGAGGGATCCTGCTCATTCTTCATTTTGATCAGCGCGTCGAGCACCATCGGCCCGGTTTCGGCAAGGTCGAGTTCGAACTTGTCGTAACGTGGGTTTTCACCCGAATCCGGATCGTAACGATAGACCTTGAAGGTCTTGACGTTCGTCGCGCCGGCCGGGGCCTTGTGGACCTTGCCGCCGGACTTGATCTTGCTGTTCTTGGGAAGCGAGAATTCAGCCATGATCCGTCCTCAGTAAACCCGCGCCTTGGGCTTGATATACTCAGCCTCGTCGGTGAGCGTGTAATCGTGCACCGGACGATAATCGAGCGTGACCTTGCCACCCGAACCGCCCCAGCCTTCGAACCACGAAATGGTGTGCTTCATCCAGTTCGCGTCATCACGATCCGGGAAGTCTTCATGCGCATGGGCGCCGCGCGATTCCTTGCGGTTTTCCGCGCTTTCCATGGTGCAGACGGCTTGGGCCATCAGGTTGTCGAGTTCGAGCGTTTCGATCAGGTCGGTGTTCCAGATCAGCGAGCGATCGGTGACGCCGATGTCCTGCATCCGTTTGTTGACCTGTTGCATCCGCTGGACGCCTTCGGCGAGGAGGGCGCTGTCGCGGAACACGGCAGCATGCTTCTGCATCGTGTGCTGCATGTCGAGCCGCACTTCGGCCGTTGGCGAGCCGCCCTTGGCGTTGCGATACTTGTCGAGACGCGTGAGCGCGAGATCCGCCGAATCCCTCGGCAGTTCCTTGTGCGGCGAATTCGGCTTGACCGTTTCCTTGAGGTGCAGGCCGGTAGCACGGCCGAACACGACGAGATCAATCAGCGAGTTCGAACCCAGGCGGTTTGCGCCATGGACCGAAACGCATGCCGCTTCGCCGACTGCGAACAGGCCGGGCACGACCACTTCGGTATCGTCGCCCTTCTTGGTCAGCACCTGGCCGTGATAGTTACACGGAATGCCGCCCATATTGTAATGGACCGTCGGCGTGACCGGCAGCGGCTGGCGGGTGAGATCGACGCCTGCGAAGATCTTGCCGCTTTCGGTGATGCCGGGCAGGCGTTCCGCCAGCACCGCCGGATCGATATGATCGAGGTGCAGGTAGATATGGTCGCCCTTGGGGCCGACGCCGCGCCCTTCGCGCATTTCCATCGCCATCGAACGGGAAACGACGTCGCGCGAGGCGAGATCCTTGGCCGACGGGGCGTAACGCTCCATGAAGCGTTCACCTTCGGAATTGGTGAGGTAGCCGCCTTCGCCGCGCGCGCCTTCGGTGATGAGCACGCCCGCGCCGTAAATGCCGGTCGGGTGGAACTGGACGAACTCGAGGTCCTGCAACGGGAGGCCCGCGCGCAGCACCATGCCGCCGCCGTCACCCGTGCAGGTGTGGGCCGACGTCGCCGAGAAATAGGAACGGCCATAGCCGCCCGTGGCCAGCACAACAGAATGGCTGCGGAAACGATGGATGCTGCCATCTTCCATGCACAGCGCGATCACGCCGCGGCATTCGCCATTTTCCATGATCAGGTCGATCGCGAAATATTCAATGAAGAAGTCCGCGTCGTACTTCAGGCTCTGCTGATAGAGCGCGTGGAGCATCGCGTGGCCGGTGCGATCGGCCGCAGCGCAGGTGCGCTGCACCGGCGGGCCATTGCCCATATTCTGCATGTGGCCGCCGAACGGACGCTGGTAGATCGTCCCGTTGTCGTTGCGGCTAAACGGCACACCGGCATGTTCAAGTTCATAAACCGCGGCAGGCGCTTCACGCACCATATATTCGATCGCGTCCTGGTCGCCCAGCCAATCCGATCCCTTGACGGTATCGTACATGTGCCAGGTCCAGTGATCCGGGCTGTTATTGCCCAGACTGGCCGCGATGCCGCCCTGCGCTGCAACTGTGTGGCTGCGCGTCGGGAACACCTTGGTGATGCACGCGGTCTTGAGGCCGGCTTCCGCCGATCCCATGGTTGCGCGCAGGCCCGAGCCGCCGGCGCCCACGACAACGGTGTCGTAGACGTGGTCGATGATCTTATAGGCTTCCGACATCAGCCTTGAACTCCACCGAACGCAATCTTCAGGATCGAGAAGATCGCGAGCGCGGCCGCCCCGACCGCGTAGAAATTGAGGGCGAGGAGCGCCGCGACGCGATAGGCGTCGTCATGCACATAATCCTCGATGAAAACCTGCAGGCCGATGCGCAGGTGCCAGAAGACCGAGATCGTCAACAGCACGAGTGCGACCGCCACGAATGGGGAGGATGCCCACGTCACGACCGTCGTGTAATCCAGCACCGGCAGGCGGAACAGCGAGACCACGAACCACAAAAGCAGGATGAGGTTGCCAACGGCCGTCAGCCGCTGGTGCCACCAATGGAGCGATCCGTGCTTGGCGGATCCCAAGCCGCGGACGCGGCCAATGCCCGTTCCCGTTCCCATCAGCCCCTCGCGAACATCATATAGCCCCAGAGCAGGGCGGTGATCAGAACCGATCCGACCATCGTCAGGATCGCGCCGGTGCGGTTGGACTTCAGCTCATATCCCGCGCCGGTATCGAGCACAAAGTGGCGGATACCGGAGAACATGTGCTGGAAGAAGCTCCAGGTAAGCCCAATCACAACGATCCGGGCCAGGACGTTGATCACGCAGCCCAACGTATCGTTGGCAGCGGATTCAACGGCATAATACCGGAAATTGGCATAGGAATCCGGGCCGCTGGCCGCAGCGGCCAGCCACCAGGTAAACAAAATTCCCCCGCCGATAGCGAGGGCAGTGCCCGTTGCACGATGCAGGATCGAAACCAGCATGTGTGCGCCCCACCGCCAGATGGTGAGGTGAGGAGAAAGCGGGCGTGCGGCGTTACGAGACATGAACGTCCCCCTGTCGATATGCGCCGTTCCTTTAGACGAACCGTAACGTCATGCAACCTCGGCCGGCGATCTGTTGCGGAATAACGGTGCATTTACCAACGCGCGCCTATGCTCGGTCCCGCGGGGCGGGCCCCGGCTCGCAGGGGAGAATATAGAGTGACCGACTTTTTCGTGCGACAGACACCGGCCGAAGTGCATGTGCCGATGCCCGTTGAGGAAGCCGATCAGCGGCTCACGCTTTACAATCAGGATGGCCGTCTCGAATCCGGCATTCGTTTCCTGTGGAGCCATGGGGCGGAGCAGATCCGCGAAACTGCGCGGGAATATTGGGAAAATACCGAGTTTAAAGGGCAGGGCAGCACCGATCGTTTCATCGATCACATCGTACAGAAATATACGATGCCGCTGGATGCCCGCTGGGTGCTCCACGCCGCTTCACCGGCGCGCGAGATTTATCATGGCGGCATTCCCCTGCCGATCGTGATCGAAGGGATAATCACCTTTGCCGAAATCCTGTCGGAGAAGCTTCGCACTTCACTTCCGGACGCTGATACGCGACGCCGGGCAATCTATGTCGTTCACCGCATGTCGTGCATCGAGGCCGAGATTATCCTTGCCCAGATTACGCATATCCAGCGGAATGCCGCGGTCGCCCAGCGCGCGGACGCAAGCAGCCGTTTCAAGGGTACGGTGGTCGCGATTCTCGAAGATACCGTCACCAACGCCCGTGATCTGAAGAACAAGACGGCGCAGACATCGGCCGCGGCGCGGGGAATGCTGGGGAAGGCATCCGAAGTGGCGGCTGCAGCGGAACAGTCGACGACGGCGATGCGTGAGGCGGCGCATACGGCCGCCGGCCTGATCCGGGCGATCGAAGATGCGCGGGGCGAAGTCGAATCGGCGGCCGCGGTTGCAACGCGGGCGGCGGCGCAGTCGGCCGAGGCGGTTTCGGTGACCGAGGCGCTGTCGGATCATGCCAAGGCGATCGAATCGATCCTCGGGTTGATCCGCGACATTGCCGGACAGACCAACCTGCTGGCGCTGAACGCGACGATCGAAGCGGCCCGTGCGGGCGATGCCGGGCGTGGCTTTGCCGTGGTTGCCCAGGAAGTGAAGAGCCTCGCCAACCAGACGGCGCGGGCGACCGACGATATCGCCGCCAAGATTTCGGCCATTCAGGCTGCGACCAACCAGACGTTGCAGGCCAACGGATCGATCCGCGACACAGTGGGGGAAGTGCAGACGTCCGCCCGCCGCATCCAGCAGGCGATGGAAACGCAGGCGCAGACCGTGACGTCGATCACCGCTGCCGTCGATGAAACCGCGCTCGCGGCCGATTCGATGTCGGGGACGATTGCGGCGATCCGTTCGGATACCGTGGCTGTCGCCGGTGAAATCGACAGGCTTGAAAGCGGATTCCAGACGGTCGATTCGCGGTTGAGCGACCTGGAAGTGGCTACCAGCGAATTTGTCTCGCGGATCGCCGCATGAAAGAAACGTCGATGATCGCGACCTGCGGTCCACTGCGCGAAGAACGTGTGACATATTCGGTACGGCTGGCGGATCGCCTGCCCGAGTTCGACCGTGAGGGAACATTGGCGCGCGACGGCGCGGAAATATGGTCGCTGATCGAGGGGCGTGAACGCGAGATCATCGCGACATATTGGGATCATTATGGCGCGACTATCGACCGCATGGGCGCCCAGGCCTTTGACGAAGCCGTTGATTATGCGCGGCGTAAATATTCCGCCCCGACCGATCAGGCGTGGGTTGATGTGGCCCGCGATCGGGTGGGGGCTGCCTATGCTAATGGCCTTCCGCTGACGCGTGTGCTGGCTGCGCTGGCTGCGGGACATCGCAAGGTGAACGAATTGCTTTATGACGCCGTGGGCGGTGACCATGCGCGCTATGTAAGGCTGGCGGATACCGCGATGCGGCTGGCCGCATTGGAAGCTGAGGTGATGACCGCGCTGGTCGCCGCCATTCGCGAGCGTGATCAGACGGAACAGCGCAATGCCGGGGCGGCCTTGTTCCGCGAACAGATCGGATCCGAGGTCGAACATGCGTCGGCTGAGGGCGAACAGCTGCGGGTCAGCGCATCCGAAGCATCGCTGGCCGTGCGGGGGATGCTGGGCAAGGCATCCGAGGTGGCATTGGCGTCGGAACAGTCGGCGACGGCGATGCGTGAGGCGGCGCATACGGCCGCCGGCCTGATCCGGGCGATCGAAGATGCGCGGGGCGAAGTCGAATCGGCGGCTGCCGTTGCAACGCGGGCGGCGGCGCAGTCGGCCGAGGCGGTTTCGGTAACCGAGGCGCTGTCGGATCATGCCAAGGCGATCGAATCGATCCTCGGGCTGATCCGCGACATTGCCGGACAGACCAACCTGCTGGCGCTGAACGCGACGATCGAAGCGGCCCGTGCGGGCGATGCCGGGCGTGGCTTTGCTGTGGTTGCCCAGGAAGTGAAGAGCCTCGCCAACCAGACGGCGCGGGCGACCGACGATATCGCCGCCAAGATTTCGGCCATTCAGGCTGCGACCAACCAGACGTTGCAGGCCAACGGATCGATCCGCGACACAGTGGGGGAGGTGCAGACGTCCGCCCGCCGCATCCAGCAGGCGATGGAAACGCAGGCGCAGACCGTGACGTCGATCACTGCCGCCGTCGATGAAACCGCGCTCGCGGCGGAAAGCTCCGCGCAGACGATGGCACTGATCCATGTCGATTCGGAAGCTGTCGCCCAGCAGATTGATCGACTGGAAACCGGATTGAAGCAGGCGGATTCGCGCCTTTCAGGACTGGCCAGAGCGGCCGGTGAGTTCGTCACCCGCATTCACGGCTGAACTCCTGCAGTCAGGCGGGGCCTTTCCTCCACGGTCCAGTCCGCCTATCGGGCCGGCATGGCCATCCATATCCTCTCGACGGGCGAGAACCGGGGATTCGGCTCTGCCGCCCGTATATCTGCTGGGGACCGCGCGATTGCCGATCCGCCGTTCGGCAGCGGGCTATCCTCTGGAGAGGCCAAAATCACCAATTTCTATTCGCTGTACGCCCGATCATGGAATAGGTGCGCCGCAATCGACTTTAACGGAGCCAGTTATGTCCGCTAAACCCCCAAAGAAACGTGGCAGTGAGCCAAAAGGGGACGGCGTGACCGGATTCCCGTTCGATGCCGCGCGCGAGGGCAGCTGGAAACTGACCTTGCCCTGCACCAAGTCCGAAGCCGAAGCATTGGCCGAAGATGTTCCTGCCCTGGCCATGCTCGATCCATCACCCACCGTGATGACCAGCGAGCCAGACCCGACGAAACCCGATGTCTGGCAGATGGATGCCTATTTCGAAAACAGGCCTGATGCGGAACTGATCGGGATCATCCGGTCGCTTGCACCCAGTGCGGCGGATCAGGAACCTGTGATCGAGCATATTGCGGAGCAGGATTGGGTGACGCTTTCACAGGCGGGGTTGGAACCGATCCGCGCCGGGCGTTTCTATGTGCGGACCCCGGCTTCGACCGATCCGGTGCCGGATGGCACGATCGCTTTCACCATCGAGGCTGGCCGGGCCTTTGGCACCGGCCATCACGAAACAACGACCGGCTGTCTGCTGATGATCGATCGCATGAAGCGCAACGGCCTGCGTTTCACCGATATTGTCGATGTCGGCACGGGCACAGGGTTGCTTGCGTTCGCCGCCGGCGCGGTGTGGCCGCGCGCGCGGATCGCGGCTTCGGATATCGATCCGGTGGCAATCGAGGTGACGGAAGAAAATGCCATCGTGAACGGCATTCCGGCGGGGCAGGATCGGGTCGGCCGGCTTTCCAGTCGCGTCGAACTGATTACGGCTGCCGGCCTCGCTCACCCGCGGCTGCACGCGCGGTCGCCCTATGATCTGGTCATTGCGAACATTCTGGCGGGGCCGTTGATCGAACTGGCCCCGGTGCTGGCTGGATCATTGCTGCCGGGCGGATCGCTGATCCTGGCAGGCCTGTTGGATACGCAGGCCGATCGCGTGGCGGCGGCTTATCGCCGACAGGGGATGCGGCTGGCGGACAGCATCGTTCGGGGCGACTGGCCGACGTTGCGGCTCGTCAAGCGGCGGCGCTGACGACGGAATGGGATTTTTGAGCAGCCCCGATCAGGCCTGACCGGATCGGGGCGGTCCACCAGCACATTCCCTTTGATCGGAAGGTGGGTGTGGGGGACGGAGACGATGGGCGGAGACGCAGGATAGCACGCTTGCTGCGACCAGGACGATTGCGATCGCTTCGCCAACGGTGGGCAGGCGCTGTTCCCACAGGAAGCCATAAAGCAGTGCGAATAGCGTTTCGAACAGGATCATCTGCCCGGCAAGGGTGAGCGGGAGCAGTCGGCTCATCCGGTTCCACAAGGCGTTGCCGATAATGGATGCAAAGATTGCGATGCCTGCGGCGACGGCCGCGAACTGGAGCCATTCAGGGAGGCTGTGACTGGTGGTGCCGATCAGCAACGCTGGCGGCACAAGCAGCAGTGCCTGCGCTCCTGTCATCACACCGACCAGCAGGTTCCAGTCATGCGCGGACAGATGGTCTAGGCGGGCAAGACAGCGGCTGTTGCCGACAGCATATGCTGTCCACGACAGCAGGGCGCCAACCGCGCACAGAAATCCCGCGATGCGTGCGGTCTGGGCGCCGGTGGCTGTTGCGCCCAGTGCTTCCCATCCGATGCACAGGATCGCCGCCGCGCTCATCAGTAATGAGGGGATCAGCTTGTGCAGCGGTACGGCGTTCCGATCCCGGCTGCCGATGATTGTGATCGCGATCGGCAAAAACCCTATGACGAGGGACGTTATTGCGACGCCGCCCAGTTGCACTGCGCTGGCGAGCAGGACGTAATATAGGATATTGCCGAGCAGGCTGAGCCATGCGAGCGCCCGCCATTCGGACCGGCCGAGCCGGACGGTAAGTTCCCGCCAGCGGGGCGCGACAAGAACTGTCGCGAACAGGCCATAAGCGAGATAACGACCAGCCGAAAGCTGGAGCGGCGTGAAGGTGCGAACCAGTTCCGGTGCAATAAACACCAGCCCCCATAGCGCGCCGGCCGCGACGCCAAATCCGATCCCGGCCAAGATCCTGCCACTGTCCGTCACGCTGGCCTCCTGATGTGCGGTGCCAGTTGGCCGGAAAAGGCTGTGAAGTCTTGACGCGGACTATTGCTTTTTGTGCACTGTCTCTCGCGCCAGATGTCGATAGGCGGCAGGCGTCATGCCTGTCGCCAGGCGCATGGCACGGGTGAGGGCGCTCTGATCGGCGTAACCATTGCGAAACGCCAGTTTGGCAATCGAGTGATCGGACCGCGCTAGTCCTTCACGGACGTGCCTGAGCCGAATCCGGGACAGATAAGTGCGTGGGGTGCTATCCAATTCCTCACGGAACAACGCATGAAGCCGGCTAACGCTGACGCCTGCACGCATGGCCATCGTCGCCGTCGTCCATGCGAATCCCGGTTGGGCTTCCATCGCGGCGAGCAATATTCCCAATCGGGATCGTTGCGCGGGGAGCGCGCTGGCCAGCGCGTCGAACAGCAGCGGCGCCCACAGTTCGACGGTGTGGGTGTGGGTGCCGCCATCGGCCAGCAACAAGCCCATAAAGTCGATGAGTTTGCCGGCTGCCGGGGTGAGCGGCAGGAACGGACGCTCGCTCAATCGGTCGACGACTTCGGGTGCAATGGTGGCCGGATCGAAATCAAGGATCAGCGATCGATTTGGCTTGTCGCTGGCCTGCGAGTGGCGGGTGTCGCGATCGACAAAGGCCGCCTGACATGGGTCGAGCCGTCCCTCCCGTCCTGCGATATCGATCGCGAGTGATCCTGCAAGCGGGAGCACCAGCTGCGCAAAGTCGTGTCGGTCCGCGCCACTATCCCGGCCGTAGCTGCGGACATTCAGAGCGATGGGCAGAGGGGGTGACATTCGTTGATCATAGGGCTTTCCGCCCGGTTTCCCTAGTGCGGAGCCCCGCATTTTCGAGCGCGCGCGAGAACAGCATGATCGGCGTCGCTTACGTAAACCAGCAGAGCTTCGCCGGTCCCGATTAAATCTATTTTTACAGTAGAGAATGGATCGGATTAAGTGAGGGCCTCTTCAAAATCCAGGGTAAAATATTGATATAAATTAGTAATATTCGCCCATCGCCAAGGCTGGCCGCTTCATCGGCCATTTGCGAGTCTTATTAAGAAAGATGGCTCCATCGAACCAGTCGCGCCGCTTGTCACAAGGGGCGCGCCCATGATGCGTTAACGATGCCGGCATGACCGGATCAAAAATAAGCGCGTTATGCAGCATATAAGGAAATCCGAGGATGATAGCACGACGAAACGCAGCGTTGCTGACTGCTGGTGTGGCCTTGGCGGCCATCCAGGCACCATCGGCCATGGCGCAAGCACAACCGGCAGTGCCGGAGGCGCGCACGGCCGCAGATGACGGCGACACCATTCTCGTGACCGCGCGTCGGCGTACTGAGCGTGCACAGGATGTGCCGATTGCCCTTACCGCGCTGAACGACGCGCAGGTCTCCGTTCCGGGCACTGTGGGGCTTGCGCAAGTAGCGCAACTGGCGCCCAGCCTTCAAATTACATCAACCAACGCGCGACAGACGAACATCAATATTCGCGGTCTTGGTGCAACGCCCGCCTTCGCCAGCCTTGGCATCGAATATGGTGTCGGGGTCTATGTCGATCAGGTCTATTACAGCCGTCCGGCACAGGCCGCGTTCGATCTTTATGATCTGGAACGGGTTGAAGTGCTGCGTGGCCCGCAAGGTACTCTGTTTGGCAAGAATACGACTGCCGGTGCGATCAACATCACAACACAGGCCCCGTCGTTCGATCCTGAGTTCCGGGGGGAGTTGAGCGCGGGCAATTACCGGTCGATCCAGGTGCGTGCTTCGGGTAGCGCGCCGATCAATGACAAGCTGGCTGTGCGCGTCAGCGTGACCAACACGACCCGCGACAAGGGGTTCAGCACCAATGTGCGCGATGGTTCGCGCAAGAACGATCTGCACAGCTTTTCCGTGCGCGGACAATTGCTTTTCAAGCCGACGGACAGTTTTTCGCTACGGCTGATCGCGGATTACAGCGATCTCCAGCAGGAATGCTGCATCGGATCAATGACAACGGTGCGTCAGACGCGGCTTGATGGATCGGCGGTTGCTAACGACTTTTATGCGCGTGCCGCGCGCTTTGATTATACACCGCTGGCGATCGACCCGTTCGCGCGCAAACTTGATCTCAATCGACCGCTTGGTTTGGCCGTCAAAACGCGTGGTGTCAGCGGCATTGCCGACCTGGATCTGGGTGCTGCCACGATCACGTCAGTCACGGCTTGGCGCTCGCTCTCCTATCTGCCGACGATCGACGCCGATACTATCGGACTCGATATCTTCACCGATGCCGGAATCCGCGAAAAGCAGGAGCAGTTCAGCCAGGAGCTGCGGGTTGCTTCTAATGGTGACAATGTGGTCGATTATGTTGCCGGTCTCTATTATTTTTCACAGCGGATCGACAATAAAATCTTCACCAAGTACGGGCCAGACGCGGCGCTTTGGATCATTGGTCCGGCCGCCGGCAGCACGCAGGCTTCGGCTGGCGCGCAGGCGGCGCTGGACGGGTTTTTCGTAGATGGCACTGCGCAGGCGAATACCAAGAGCTATGCGGCGTTTGGCCAGTTGACATGGCATATTGTCGATCGCCTCGATTTGACGGGCGGTCTGCGCTATACCCATGAAAAGAAAAACGGTTTTTTTGATCAAGTCCAGCGCGGACCAGTATTGACGCCGGGACAGATTCTTCTGGGCGCACAGGCAATCCGCAACAATTTCGGGCGTAATATCCCACGTTATTTTGCCAAAACGAGTGAAGACAATGTATCGGGGCTGGCGACGCTATCGTACAAGATAACGCCTGATGTGATGATCTATGGCACCTATGCACGCGGGTATAAATCGGGCGGGCTGAACCTCAATGCGACGGGCGCGCCGCCGGTGGTTGCCCCGGAAAAGGTAGAAAATTTCGAAGCGGGGATCAAATCGAGCCTGTTCGATCGGCGGTTGACGTTGAATGTTTCGGCTTTCTCGACGGAAATCCGTAACTATCAAAGCCAGCAGATCGATACTGCCGTCGCGTTGACCGCTTACATCGCCAATGTCGGCACCGTGCGTTCGCGTGGGTTCGAGGCAGATGCCACATTGCGTCCGATTGGTGGGTTAAGCCTGTTCGCATCGGCCAGCTACGTGGATGCGACCTATCGTGATTTCACCAACGCGCCTTGCCCCATCGAATATGCGCAGGCGGTGTGTGATCTAAGTGGGCGGGCGTTGCCTGGCGTATCCAAATATTCCGCGGCTGTCGGCGGGGAATATGCCGCCGATCTGACCTCGGGATCGGAAGCCTATATCAACGTCAACTACAGCTATCGGTCCAAGTTCAACGCAGCTTACAACCTTGCCGCCGATGCGGTGGTCGGCAGCTATGGGTTGACCAACATCCGGCTTGGTGTGCGATCCACCGATGAACGGTGGGATGCGTCCTTGTTCGCGCGGAACCTGTTTGACACCAAATATTACAACAGCATTGGCCCAGCCGCCTTCAACACCGGCCAATATAGCGGCGGAACCGGCGATCCGCGGACTTACGGCATAACCCTGCGTACAAAAATCTGAATATGCCCGGTAATGGGAGAGGCTGAGTGAAGAATCTTTTGAATATCATGCTGGCAGCAACCGCGCTGACCGGCGTTTCCACTGCAGTGGCGACTTCGCCGGCCATGGCGGCACCGGCAGCGGGCCGACCCAACATCATCGTCGTCATTGTCGATGACATGGGTTTTTCGGATATCGGTGCGTTCGGCAGTGAAATCCGCACGCCTAACCTGGATGCGCTGGCAACCGGGGGGGTGCGTTTCAACAATTTCCACACGACACCGGTTTGTTCGCCAACGCGTGCTGAACTGCTGACGGGGGTCGACCACCATCAAACAGGGATCGGCACTTTCCCCGAACTCCTTCAGGATAATCAGGCGGGTAAGCCAGGTTATGAAGGCTATCTCAACAATCGAGTGGTGACGATTGCCGAACGGCTGCGTGATGCCGGGTACAAGACGATCCAATCTGGAAAGTGGCACCTTGGTTACGATCCCGCGGCGAATCCCGCTGCTCGCGGTTTTGAACGATCGTTCGCGATGCTCGGTGGTGGACATAATCATTTCGGAAGAGATGCAGAGCGCAGCCGGCCGGATATGCCCAATGTCGGCATCGTCTACACGCTCGACGGGAAGCAGGTGGGGATTCCTGACAATTTCTACTCGTCGGATTATTTCAGTGATCGCCTTATGGAATTTCTGCCAGCGAAGGGCGATCGGCGTCCGTTTTTTGGATATCTTGCGCTGACGGCGCCACATTATCCGCTGCATGCGCCACCAGAAGACATCAAACGATATGCCGGGAAATATGATGCGGGCTATGATGTGCTGCGTACGCAGCGGCTGGCGAAGCTCAAGGCGTTGAACCTGATCCCGGCAGATGTGGAGCCGCATTCGCAAACATCCACGGTGCGCTGGTACAGCCTTTCAGACGATGAAAAGCGGATCGAGGCACGCAAGATGGAAGTCTATGCCGCAATGGTGGATCGCGTCGATCAGAATATCGGCCGGCTGATCGCAGAACTGAAGAAGCGCGGTGTCTACGACAATACGGTGATCATGTTCCTGTCCGACAATGGCCCGGAAGGCCATGAACTCGATAAATCGTTCATCATCCCGGAAGCGGGCAAGGCGATGTTGGCTAATGCCGACAATCGGCTGGAATCGATCGGAACCGAACAATCCTACATCTGGTATGGCCCGAACTGGGCTGAAGCGGCGTCGGCACCCTTTCGGAAATCGAAGTCCTTTCCAACCGAAGGCGGAACGCGGGTAACAGCGTTCATGAGCTACCCCAGGCAGCTCAAAGGCCGGATCGACACAGCCTACACATCGGTGCGCGATGTAGTGCCGACACTGCTGCAATATGCTGCGATTGATACGGATTTGACCCATTTCAACGGACGGGACGTGCTGGCCCCACAAGGCGCATCCTTTGCCGCCCGGATTGCCCCCGGTGCGCGGACGGAAGTCTTGCCGCCGTTATTCGCGGCGGGCGAAATGTTCGGACGACGTTATGTGCGCAAGGGCAATTGGAAGGCGGTTCACATTCCGCCACCAACGGGGTCTGGCCGCTGGGAACTGTTCGATATGGATAAAGACCCGGGGGAAGTGCACGATCTGGGCCGTGATCACCGTGACGTGCTCGCGGACCTTGTCAGATCGTGGAACATATATGCTGCGGAAAAGGGCGTCGTGCCCCCGATCATTCCCGGTAACTGACGGCAGGCAATGGGGCCATCGTGTCGAACGATGGCCCCATTCGGATCAGCTGCCGAGGTGGCCCTTGGCGGCGTCGATCGCGCGTGGCTTGCGTCCCGCCTTCGCAGGGGCAGCTTTCTTGGCAACCGTCTGTCCGGGTTTGCGGCCCAGGCCGATCTTGTGCGCCAGGGCGCGGCGCTGTTCCGCATAGTTCGGCGCGACCATCGGATAATCGGCCGGCAGGTTCCATTTGGCTCGGTATTGCTCGGGTGTCATCTGATAGGCTGTCATCAGGTGCCGTTTCAGCATCTTCAGCTTTTTGCCGTCTTCGAGGCACACGATGAAATCGGGTTTCACCGACGCGCGGATCGAAACTGCCGGCTCCTGTTTTTCAATTTCCGCTACCACGGGCGCGCCAAGGCCTGTCAGTGCGCCGTGGACATTGGCGATCAGCGCCGGAAGGTCGGATACTGCTACGCTATTGTTGCTCACATGGGCGGAAACGATGTCGGCGGTGAGCGCGACGAGATTTTCGATCTGATCGTTATTCATGATTTGCGGCCGGTCCTATTATTTTGTTGGTGCCGCGGATTTAGAGATTCTTCCAATTATATTCAATATCTCTGATGGGGTGCGCGTTTTGGCGCTTGCGAGCCGTCATTGGCGGATATTAGACGTTGATGATCAGCGTCCCGCGAGTGCCTGACCGATAACATCGGCCAATATCGCAATCGCTCCCTGAATGTCGCGGGCATAGAGGGATATCGCCATCGGTGGCACCGGGCCAAAATCCGTATTCCGCTGCACATCATATCCACGAGCTGCAGCAAGCGGGAGAAGCGAAACGCCCAATCCTGCAGCAACCGCGGTCGCAACGCTTTGCAGACTGCCCCCGGTGAAAGCGACGTACCAGCGCCGTCCATCCTGTTCGATCCGGTCGAACATCGTATCGCGATACAAGGCACCCGGCGGGAACGTTACCAACGGGATCGGGTCTCTTGCAGTGAACGTGCAATCGATCCTTTCGAACCAGCCCAGGGGTTCTGGAAAAGAAATGTGGCAATCGGGGGCTGGAAAATTCTCTTTCGTGACGACGATGTCCAGTTCACCCGCCCGATACTGTGCAGCCAAATTGCGGCTTAGTCCTGTTGTCACATCAAGCCTGATATGGGGGTGCAGCGTCGTGAACCGGGCGAAGGCATTGGCCATCGCGCTTGTCGCGAGATCTTCGGGCAGCCCGATGCGGACTGCTTCCAGGCCGATAGGATTGTCAAGCAGTATCGCAACCTCGTCCTGAAGCTTGAGGATGCGTCGTGCGTGGCCCAGCAGGCGTTCACCCGCAGCCGTGGGACGGGCAGGGCGGGAGGACCGGTCAATCAATTCGTGACCGACGGCCAGTTCAAGCCGCGCAAGTTGCTGGCTAATCGTTGATTGCGTCATGTTGGTCTGGATCGCGGCCCGCGTGAAATTTCCGCAGTCCGCGATCACCACGAAGCTGCGGAGCAGTCGAGGATCAAGCATCAAAATCATCAAATCTGTGCATGAGTATGATTATAACATGTAATTTGTGAATGTTGCATCATGTTCCTAGCCTGACGCGGATCAGTGTGGGAAATTCGAATGAAGCCGTTTTTGTATGGCGCCATGGGCGCCGCCATTGCCCCTGCATCCCCCGTTTGTGTGCGTGCGGCGCAAGCCGGTGTTAACATCATCGTCGGCACCGATGCGGCCTTTCTCAGTTCCTTCAACTATCCGGGCATCAGCCCTGTTCAGGCGCTGGCGGCGGCCACGCGGGCCGGGCCGGCATGGTTCGGCAAACTTGATCGCCACGGCGCAATTGCGTCGGGAAAGGTGGCCAGCGAACAATGATCGAACGCCTATTTACGAACGCACGCCTGCCCGATGGGCGTACGGCCACTCTGGCGGTCAGTGGTGGCCGATTCATACGCATCGGTTCCGTAGACCCCAGCGAACGCGCGGCCGAAGCGATCGATCTGGGCGGCCGGGTGGTTCTGCCCGGTTTCGTCGACGGACATATCCATCTCGACAAAAGTTTCGTCGGCGATTGTTGGCGACCGCATCGGCCGGCGGCGACCTTGCGTGAACGGCTCGCGGTGGAAAAGGCGTTGCTGAAGGATGCCAGGCCCATTGCCGAGCGCGCATCGGCGCTGATCGCGCGCGCGGCGGCGTTTGGAACAATCGCGATGCGCTGCCATGTCGATGTCGACGCCACGGTCGGCCTCGAAAATCTGCACGGGGTGATGGAAGCGCGGGATCGGTGGCGTGGGCTTGTTGATATTGAACTGGTGGCCTTTCCACAGGCGGGCATTCTGGCATGCCCGGGCACGAGAGAGTTCCTTGATGCCGCGATTATGGAAGGGGCGGCGGTGATCGGCGGCATCGATCCATCCGCGTTGGATATCGATGCGGCTGCGCATCTTGATATCGTGTTCGGGATAGCCGACCGGCGGGGGGCTAAAGTTGATATTCACCTGCACGAACCGGGGATGCACGGCATCGAACAACTGTTGCGTATCGCGGATCGGACCCGTGCGTTGGGTCTTGGTGGTCGTGTGGTGGTGAGTCACGCTTATGCGCTGGGCGATGTCGACAGCGCCACCGTCGATCGCACCGCTGCAACGCTGGCTGCGGCGGGCGTGGCGATCATGACCAATGCGCCCGGCGATCGGGCATTCCCGCCGATCCTCCGATTGCGCGCTGCCGGCGTTCATGTCTTTTCCGGCAATGATAATATTCGCGATGCCTGGTGGCCCTATGGCAATGGCGACATGCTGCAACGGGCGATGTTGATCGGGTATAGATCCGGCTTCTACACCGACAACGACCTTCTCACCGCGCTTGCCATGGCGACTTGCGACGGCGCGCTTGCGCTGGGGATCGAGGATTATGGCCTTGGCGTTGGGCGCGAGGCGACCTTCATCGCCGTGGATGCCCAGAATGCCGCCGCTGCCGTTGCCGAGGTACCGGCCGGGCGCATGGTGGTTCGCCGGGGGGCGCTGATGCAGGACTGGCAGATATTCTGAGTCTCTCACACATCATGGGATTGTCGGGGCGATCAGTCGTCCTTATAGCAGCGCTCGCAACGCCCTGAACGGGATCGGCGCAGGACGGACGCAAGGCGGACCGACCAAGCCGGCTTGAATGGACCTTGCGATATTCGGGCCGGTGTTTCATAGGCTCGGATCGACCGGTGCGGACCCCTGAAGAGGGCCAGACCCGCAGGTAGCCGGATGTCGGGGAGTGGCGCAGTCTGGTAGCGCACCTGGTTTGGGACCAGGGGGCCGTAGGTTCGAATCCTATCTCCCCGACCATCATTTGAAAATGGCGGAAATCTGCGGTTTTTTGGCCAACGTTCCGTGCCGCCTGGGCGCGGGCACGACTTTTGTCCTTTGAAATAAGGGCAGCGTTTTTTCAAACCTTCCGAGCGGTAAGTCGCACCCGGTAAGCCCGTCTTTCATTGCCGCTGCGCCATTGGAAACCGATCTGTTTGTGCTGCCGAACAATGCGGGATTGGCGGATGACAAATTGATCCACATAATCCGATGCTTCGCCAGCCGGGAGACGTCGATGAAAACCAATGCGATCAACCGTCAGTGGCTGCTCGCCCGTCGCCCTTCTGGTATGGTGCGGGAAACGGATTTCCAGCGTGTGGATGTGGCATTGCCGGTAGCCAATCTTCCGGCCGGAGAAATCCTTGTTCGCAATGTGATGCTGGGTTTCGATCCGGCCCAGCGCGGCTGGATGGATGACGCGCCGGGATACATGCCGCCCATGGAAATTGGCGTGCCTGTGCGGGGGAGCGCTGCGGCGTGGGTGGTTGCGTCCGAAAACCCCGATTATCCGGTCGGTGCGCTCGTGCGCGGCTTGTTCGGCTGGCAAGATTATGCAGTGGCCAACCGGAGGGATGACGCCCCGCCGATGAGGGTGCCGGCTGGCTTGTCACCAGAACAGGCACTGGGCCTCTTCGGGGGGGCAAGCCTTACGGCTTATATCGGTTTGCTGGAAGTTGGTAGGCTGCGTGAAGGAGACAGGGTGCTTGTTTCCGGGGCTGCGGGTGCGGTTGGATCGATGGCAGTGCAGATCGCCAGATTAAAGGGCGCCCACGTCATCGGGATCGCCGGCGGGCCAGAAAAGTGCAGATGGCTGACGGCTGAATATGGTGCCGACGCGGCGATAGATTATAAATCCGAAAATGTTGCGGATCGACTGGCGGCGTTATGCCCGCAAGGCATTGATCTTTTTTTCGACAATGTCGGTGGCGCTATTCTGGAGGCCGGAATTGCGAACCTCGCGCTGTTTGGTCGAATCGTGCTGTGCGGTGCGATTTCGGGCTATAACGATGTCACGCCGTCGCCAGGGCCCCGCAATCTTATGAACCTTGTGCGCCAGCGCGCTGTCATGCGTGGGTTTATCCTGCTGGATCATCTTGATCAGGCGCCAGCTGCAATGGCCGAACTCGGCCAGTGGGTCGGTGAAGGACGTATTCGCCACCGCGATGATATCCAGGTGGGTTTTGAGAATGTTCCGCAGACCTTCCTGCGGCTGTTCCGAGGGGAGAATAGAGGGAAGCAGCTTCTTCGGATCGACGAGTCCCAATAATGGCACTAACAACCGATCTTGAAATGAAGATACCGGTGAGGGGCATTTCCAACGTAGCTATTTAGAATGCAAAACCGTGCACAATGATTGACAATTGCGAGTAGCGCGACGCTGTCCCGTCACCAATATGTGGCTGGAAAGATGGCTCGGTCGCCATATAGTCTCATCCAGCGGCGGCCGAATCGGTGTCGCATGTGGGAGGATCAGGGCATGATCAACTTCATCATTGCACTAATCATGGGCGGGATCATCGGCTGGCTGGCCAGCAAGGTCATGAACACCGATGCGCAACAGGGCGTGTTCCTGAATGTGGTTGTCGGCTGTATCGGGTCCATGCTTGGCGGCTGGCTTTTCAGCTTTCTGACGGGTGGCACGCAGAATTTGCGTGATGCACCGTTCAATCCCGTTACGCTGGTTGTCGCGTTCGGCGGTGCGATCGTGTTGCTTGGTATCGTCAACCTGATCCGTCGTGGCCAGGTCCGGTGATTTGATCTGGGTGAGGCGGGTTTATCCCGCCTCATTCATGATATTCTGTATTTAAAATGGGTGGTCACGCATTTGCGGCAGCGGTGGAACGTCCGCCTGAATGGAGCTATCCATGCTACGGCTGCGCCAGCATGTCATCATCGACTGCCTCGCTTGCTGTTCCGGTTGCGACGGTCACGACTGACGCCCCGACGACAAGCATGATCGCCAGCCACTGAACCGCCGACAGCATTTCCCCCAGCAGCAGGACGCCGGCGATTGCGCCCACAGCTGGTTCGATGCTCACCAGAACGCCGAAATTCCGTGGCGGAATATGTTTTAGCGCAACCATTTCAAGTGAGTAGGGAATCGCGCTCGACAAAATGGCGGCGCCAAGACCCACCAGCATGAAATGAAGGGTGAAGAAGTCGGCACCCGCGCTGTAAATGCCGACGGGCACAACGATCAGCGCCGCCGTGGCCATGCCCAGTGATACCGCATGGCCGCTGTGAAGGTGGCTCGCTCGCTTGCCGAGGACAATATACAGGCCCCAGCATATTGCTGCCATCAAGGCGTAAGCCACGCCGGTCGGATCAAGCGTGCTGCCGGTGGCGCGGATTGGCAGCAATAGCGCCAGGCCCGCGACTGCGAGGCCCACCGCGCCAAAATGGACCAGGCGTCGCGACAGAAGCAGGGCGACGGTTAGCGGGCCGAGAAATTCGATCGCGATGGCCACGCCGAGCGGTATCGTGCGCAATGCCATGTAAAAGCTGAGGTTCATCAACCCCATGACGGCGCCATATTGCGCGACCGCCAGCAAATCGCGTGTCGCCAGTCTTGTCCGCCATGGCCGCCAGATCAGCAACAGGAGGATTGCGGCAAACCCCACCCGATAGCCGGATGTCGCCTCTGCCCCGACAAGCGGAAACAATTGCTTAGCAAGCGAAGTGCCGATGACGAGTGTCAGGATCGCGCCAAGCATGGCGGCATAGGGCGCAAGATTGGCGGCGGCGCGGTTGCGGGCGGGGGATAATGCGAAATTCATGGCCACCAAATAATCGAAGAAGGCTGGCATTTTTCGGCGATCTTGGTCATGGAATGATGGTTTCAGTTAGAATTGCGGGCCGTAATGACGGAAACAGTCATCCTTGACGCATTCGATCGCCGCCTGATCGATCATGTGCGGCGCAACAATCTGGAACCGGCCCGATCCTTGGCCGAGAAGGTCGGCCTGTCGGAAAGTGCCGTGCTCCGCCGCCTTCGCAGGTTGCGGGCAGAGGGCGTGATTGCTGCGGACGTTTCGATCATCGATCCGGCCAGGTTGGCACCCGCTATCACCATCCATGTTCTGGTCGAATTGGACCGTAGCGGATTGAAGGCCGAGCGCGCATTTGCGGCGAAACTGGCGGCGCGAAGCGAAGTTGTCGGCGCGTGGAACGTTACCGGGCGCACCGACTTTGTCGTCATGGTCAGCGTCCCATCAATCGAAGTCTACCAGGTTTTTGCCGATGAAGTGCTGGCCGACGACGGTCATATCCGGACGTTCGAGACGTTGGTCAGTCTGCGCGAAATCGTACGGTTCGATCCGATGCGGGCCGGCCAGCCAACATAAGGCGCGCGGTGATGTGTGGAAATGATCAGGTGCGCAGGCGATAGCCTGTCTTGAAGATCCAGCTGATCACGGCGACGCAGACGAGCATGAACGCGATCGTCATGCCCAGGCTGACGCCTACCGCCACATCTGCCTTGCCGTAAAAGGCCCAGCGAAAGCCATTCACCAGATACACGACGGGGTTGAACAAGGTGATTGTTTGCCACGCAGGCGGTAGCATCTTGATTGAATAGAAAGTGCCGCCGAGGAAGGTGAGTGGCGTGATGATCATGATCGGCACGATCTGCAGTTTTTCAAATCCGTCTGCCCAGACCCCGAGGATGAATCCGAACAGCGAGAATGTAATCGAGATCAGGATAAGGAAAGATGCCGCCCAAAGAGGATGGACAATATCGAACGGAACGAACAATCGTGCGGTGCCAAGGATGATAAGGCCCAAAATTACCGATTTGGTGGCGGCGGCGCCGACATAACCCATCAGAACTTCCGCGACTGAGACAGGAGCAGACAAAAGTTCGTAGATCGTGCCCGTGAAGCGCGGCAAATAGATGCCAAAGGATGCGTTGGAAATGCTTTCGGTGAGCAGCGCCAGCATGATCAGGCCGGGTACGATGAACGCTCCGTAAGACACGCCGTCAATCATGGCCATCCGGCTGCCGATAGCTGCACCGAAAACGATGAAATAGAGGGACGTGGAGATGACAGGGGACGCCAGGCTCTGAAACAGGGTTCTCCATGTCCGGCCCAGTTCGAACATGTAGATGGATCGGACTGCATGGAAATTCATGAGCGCTGCCTCACCAGATCGACGAAGATATCCTCAAGCGAAGACCGGCTCATGTCGATCGTTTTGAAATCGATGCCGTGCAAGCTTAACTGCTTTATCAGACTGGCAACATCTCCCTCCTGCTCCCCGGCAATCGTCACCGACAGCGTTTGTCCGTCATCCGACAGCAGTAGTGCGTCATTCTCCAGATCGACAGGAATGGCCGCCAGCGGTTGTTTGAGGCCGATTGTCACGCGGGTTCGGCCCAGCTTCTGCATCAGGCTGTGCTTGTCCTCGACCAGGATGATTTCGCCCTTGTTGATCACACCTATGCGGTCGGCCATTTCCTCGGCTTCTTCGATATAATGGGTGGTCAGAATGATCGTGACCCCCTGATCGCGCAAACGGCGAACCATATCCCACATGTCGCGGCGCAATTCGACGTCGACGCCGGCGGTGGGTTCGTCGAGAAACAGGATCGTGGGTTCGTGGGCGAGCGCCTTGGCAATGAGCACACGGCGTTTCATGCCGCCCGAAAGTGCCGATATCCGACTATCTTTCTTGTCCCACAGCGACAGATCCCGCAGCACCCGTTCGATCAGGGCAGGGTTGGGCGGCTTGCCGAACAGGCCCCGGCTGAATTTCACCGTATCCCATACTTTTTCGAACATGTCGGTGGACAGTTCCTGAGGCACCAGGCCGATTTTCGCGCGTGCGGCGCGATAGTCGCGCAGGATATCATGCCCGTCGGCGATCACGGTGCCGCCAGTCGCGCGAACGAGGCCGCAGATGACACCGATCAAGGTCGTCTTGCCCGCACCGTTCGGCCCTAACAGGGCGAAAATTTCGCCCCGTCGGATTTCGAGGTCAACGGACTTGAGCGCCCGATGACCGCCCGAATAGGTTTTGTCGAGTTTGCTGACGATGACGATGGGTTGCGGGGGAGTATCTGTCATGGACGGATCGTGGCGCGAGCAAGGGCAGTGCGTGCGTGCCTGACACAATGGTGCATGAATTTCTCCACGTAGGGGGGAGGGGCTTATTTGGGGGCCATGCGGATAGCGCCGTCAAGGCGGATGACTTCGCCGTTCAGCATCGGATTGGAGATGATGCTGTCGACCAGCATGGCATATTCCTGCGGCTTGCCGAGGCGACTGGGGAAGGGCACCTGCTGGCCGAGCGATTCCGTGGCGGCTGGGGGCAGCCCGGCGAGCATCGGTGTCCAGAAGATGCCCGGCGCAATGGTGACGACGCGAATGGCGTGCTGCGCGAGATCGCGCGCCACGGGCAAGGTTAGCCCGACGACGCCGCCCTTGGACGCAGCGTACGCAGCCTGACCGATCTGGCCATCATAGGCCGCGACCGAGGCTGTGTTGACGATCACGCCGCGCTCTTCGCCGATCGGTTCTGCCTGCGCTGCGCGTGCGGAAAACTGGGCGATCATGTTGAACGTGCCGATCAGATTGATTTCTACCGCGCGGCGGAACGCATCGAGCGCGTGGGGTAGATAGTCCCGTCCGACTGTCTTGATCGCCGGGGCGATGCCGGCGCAGTTGACGAGGATACGGGCCGTTCCGTGCGCTGCTTCAGCGTCCGAAATTGCGTTGGCGACGCTGCCTTCATCCGTGACGTTGACCGGAAAGAAGCGCCCGCCAATATCGGCGGCGACACCCTGGCCGGCTGCGGCGTTCAGATCGAAGATGGCAACTTTCACGCCCTTGGCGGCGAGCATCCGCGCGGTGGCTTCGCCCAATCCGGAAGCGCCGCCCGTGACGATGGCAGCGATGTTGGCATAATCCATGAATATCCCCCTCTACTGGGCGTTTGTCTGGTTCAGGGCAGTTCGATCGCGATTGCGGTTGCTTCACCACCGCCGATGCAAAGGCTTGCCACGCCCCGCCTGAGGCCGCGTTGTTCCAGCGCTGATATCAGGGTCGCGATGATCCGCGCACCGCTCGCGCCGATCGGGTGCCCGAGCGCTGTGGCTCCACCATGGACGTTGAGCTTATCCATCGGAATGCCAAGATCGCGGGCGGCAATCATCGGCACGATCGCGAACGCCTCGTTCACCTCGAACAGATCGACATCGGCAACCGTCCAGCCGGCTTTGGCCAGCACCTTGCGGATGGCATCAACCGGGGCGGTGGTGAATAAAGCGGGGGCATGGGCATGGGCAGCGCTGGCGACCAGCGTTGCCGCGATCGGCAGCCCATGCGTCGCAGCAATGCTGGCTCGTGTCATCACCAAGGCAGCGGCGCCATCGGAGATTGAGGCTGAACTTGCGGCCGTAATCGTGCCGTCCTTGGCGAAGGCGGGTTTCAGTCCGGCAATCTTGTCGGGTTTCGCATTGCCTGGCTGTTCGTCGGTGTCGACTGTCAGGGTGCCTTTGCGGTTCTCAACCTCTACCCCGACGATTTCGCGGGCAAAGGCGCCACTGGCAATTGCGTCGCTGGCGCGTGACAGCGATCGCAGCGCATATTCATCCTGTTCAGCGCGGGTAAACTGATAGGCGCGCGCCGAATCTTCGGCAAAGGCCCCCATCGGCTTGCCTTTTTCATACGCGTCCTCCAGCCCGTCCATCATCATCGTGTCGATCACGCGATCATGGCCGATGCGTGCGCCGCCGCGATGTTTGGGCAGCGCATAAGGGGCGTTGGTCATGCTTTCCATGCCGCCCGCGACGATGATGTCGGCTGCCCCTGCTGCCAGCGCCTCAGCGGCCATGATCGCGGCCTGCATACCTGATCCGCACATCTTGTTGACGGTGGTTGCTTCAACGGATGTGGGCAATCCAGCACCCAGCGCCGCCTGTCGTGCCGGCGCCTGGCCCAGCGCGGCGGGAAGCACGCAGCCCATGTAGATTCGTTCGATCGCATCGGGGGCAACCCCGGCGCGTTCCACAGCGGCGCGTACTGCCGCCGCACCCAGATCGGTTGCCGTTACCCCCGATAATGCGCCCTGAAAACCACCCATCGGTGTACGGGCATATGACGCAATAACGACAGGATCTGCGGACATATCAGGAAAACCTTTCGAAGGCGCATGGGCAATGACTGGAAATATAGTCTTCGGCAGCGGGGATTCCATCGTTGAAGCAGATGCCCTTCAGCGTCGAAGTTCACCGTGCAGGGCCATGCCTGGCTCCGGTCAGTTCCGGCAGGCTTGTGTGAACCAGGTGAACAAGCTGCGATTGCCGTGCGACCCCTGTCTTTGCGAAGATCGAGCGCAGATGCGCCCGAACCGTGTTGCTGGCGATGCCCAGTCGTTCAGCGCTTTCATGGACCGACAACCCGTTCGCGACACATGCCGATATTGCCGCTTCCGTCGGGGTGAGATTGAACAGTTCCCGTAGCGCCTGCGCGTTGACCTGCATCTGCCGTTCCGGATCGCCGAGATAAAGGGCGAGCGCGGGGGCGCTGCCGGCATGCAGGTAATCCGGCGTTTCGATTGGCCGGGCGACGATGCCGATATCGCGGCGTCCCGAGGGCCGTTCGACACGAAAAACATGCCCGGCTGCGGCTTCCGCGGTTGTACGGGCATCCCGCAAGAAAGCACGGAAGTCTGCATCGGCTGTTGCATTGTCGAGTGTAAGGCGGCGGCCCGTGCGTTGTATGCCGTCGGCTTCGTCGAGGATGGCGTCCGCCACCGGATTGCAACGCAGGATGTTGTTCTGGGCATCCAGAATGATCGCGCCCAAGGCGAATTGTTCGACCGCGCCGGAGTAGACGGCATGTTCGGATCGCGACGTTTCCAGTCGCTGATATATGTCCATCGCCTGCCGGATATGCGGGATGATCCGTTCGCAGCGGGTGCGTTCTTCCACGTCGTAGGGCGGCTTGCCGCTGGTGCGGGTGACGCGGATGCACGTCATGAATCCGGCTGTACGCAGATCGAAACCCAGGATGTGGGACGTTCCCTCGAACTGGAGATATTCCCGGTAGAAAGCCGATTGTTTGAAGGCGCCTTCGTTGAGATGTTCGAACTGCGAAATGACCTTGCCTTCGGGCAGATCAGTGAAGGGATCGATCCGGAACAGATGATCGCAATAGGCTTCGATGTCCTGCGGCTTGCCTAATGGTGTGACCATCAGGCTTGGCGCGGAGCTGGCGGCGCGTGACACGATCAGGGTGGCGAACTGGGCGTTCATCTGATCACGTAGTTCGGTCAAAAAGCCGTACCAGGGCTGATCTGCCACCAGCGATGCGTAGAGCGCGCGGACGAGACGGGAAAAATCTTCAAGATCGTCGGGCACATAATTCATTTGGACAATGTCTCCGCGCCACATTCTATTAGGATTGGCCAAAGCCGCAATCGGCACGAGGGGATGATGATGGACGCCGACGATTATTTCGCGATTCAAAACGTGCTGTTCAGTTACCCGTTCGCGCTGGATGCCGGGGATTTCGATGCTGTCGGCGAATTGCTGGGCGATGCCGTGGTGTACAGCGGTGGTGCGATCATGGCCGATCGTGATCCCGCTGCCGTGGCGAAGTCGTTCCGTGATTGGGTGCTGACCTACGCTGACGGGACACCGCGCACGCGGCATATGCTGGCCAATGTGATGATTGTCCCCGAAGGCGAAGGGAAGGTGCGGGCCAGTTCCTATGTCATGGTGTTCCAGCAGGCTGATGATGGGCCATTGCATCCGGTGATTGGTGGCGATTATCTCGATCGGCTTGAGAAGGTCGACGGGCGCTGGCGGATTGTCGAGCGGACGATGGGTAATGATCTGGTTGGTGATCTTTCCCGCCACGGCCGGGATTTCGGGACGATCCGGCCGACGCGGGCAAATGGCGCACGGCCGCTCGCCGGTTAGCGAGCGGCGGCGGGGCGCTGGCGGTTGGCGAGCGAAAGGATCAGCAAGCCGGCCACCAGCGTCGCACTGCCGATGCCGATAAAGGCACCCCATGTTCCAAACCCACTCCGCAACGGATTGGCGGCGAGAGGGTTCAGGAACTGGCCGAGAAACATCGCGCTGATCATCAGGCTGGATGCGCGGGCGTGCAAGGCATGTGGGCTGCGGCCGAGGATGATTGACCCGATATTGGGTTCGACCAGTCCCGCACCCAGGCCGACAATGGCGAAGCCCAGGATCACCATGGGGGTGCCGCCGGGCGCGGCCGCGATCAGGCATCCACCTCCCAGCAGCAGTGCGGTGACCGCAAGAACGGCATATTCGCTCATCCGTCGGCGAAGCATCGCAAAGCTGGCTGATGACAGGACTGCGCCGATCGGGCTGGCGGCAAGGATGAGGGCGGACACGGTTGCACTCGTGCTGCCATGCTCGACGATCAGGAACGGCCCCTGAATGCCGGGCATGAACATGGCGAGCGTGAGGCCGAGGATCGCAAGGTAGAAAGGCCACAACGGCAGCAATGGCGCGAAACCGCCATGATCGGCAATCTCTTCGCCGGGGGCATGGCGTTCGACCACGATGGCAACAAGCACGACGAGTATCGTGCCCAGCATATAAAGCGCAAATGGCCCACGCCAGCCGACCAGATCGACCAGTCCGCCACCGGCAATCAGGCCGCCGATCGCGACGGCCGACGCCAGGCTGACCATCCAGCCGAGAATGGCGTGACGCGCTTCTTCGTCATACCAACGGCCGACAAGCGCGAGTGTGCAGGTCTGGATTGCGCCGCCGGCAAGGCCGAGCAGCAGGCGCGAGGCCGCCAGTTCGGCAAAGCCGTCAACCAGCATTCCCGCGCTGCCGGCCAGCGTGAACAAGGCGGCGGCGGCAAGAAAGGTCGTGCGGATGCCGATCCGTTCGCATAGCAAACTGGCTAGGGGCGCGCCGATGATCAGCATGATCGCCGGCATTGTCATGATCATCTGCGCAAACAGCGCGCCATCTTGTCCGTGGGAAAAGTTGGCGGCCATTGCCGGCAACGCAGGCGCGACGGCCATCGGGATCAGCGAAACCAGCGCCGGGCCGGATAGCGCCACGGCGGCACGGAGCATATTGTGCGTCACGCTTCGGCGATCATGTAGCCGCCGCTTGCGACCAGGCATTCGCCGGTGATGAAGGCCGCCGCCGGACTGGCAAGGAACAGCGCCGGGCCGGCAATGTCATGTGGTTCACCCCATCGGCCGAGCGCCATGCGCTGGGCGGTGGCCGGGCCATAAGCCGGATCGTCGGCATATCGCATTGTCATGGGTGTGCGGACCGGGCCGGGGGCGACCGCGTTGATGCGGATGCCACGTGCCCCCCAGCCTTGCGCCAGCGATTTCGTCATCAGCACCAGCCCCGCCTTGGCGGCGCTGTAACCGGGGAAAATCGAATTGCCGAACACTGCCATCATCGAGACGATCGATACGATTGCGCCGCCGCCGGGCATCGCGCTTGCTTCCAATAATGGCGCGACGGCGGTGGTGAGACGGTGGACGCCCTTGAGGTTGATGTCGACCGCATTGTCGAAATCTTCGGGGTGGCTGGTCGCACCGGCATTGTTGACGAGGATGTCGAGCCGATCGAGCGAGGCGGCGAGCGCATCGGTGCTGGCCGGATCGCCGAGCAGGAACTGTCGATATTCGCCGGGTGGCGGCACGTCATAATCCGTTGCGGCGGGACGGGTGCCGGTTGCGATGACATCCGCGCCGGCATCCGCGAATGCGCGGGCAATGCCGGCACCGATACCGCTGGTTGCCCCGGTTACGAGGACGCGACGGCCGCTGAAATCAAAGGTCACGCCTTGCATCATGTTCATCCTGCTGTCTGGCCGGCATCGACGGGAAGCGCGATCCCGGTGATCTTGCGGGCGTCGTCGGACGCGAGGAAGGCGACGGCGGCCGCGATATCCTCGGGATTGCACAGATCCCCCAGCTTAGGCGAATTGCGCATGACCATATCCATGTCGACGCCATCGGGCAGCGCCACGGCGCCGTGCATCGCGGTCTTCACCCCTGTCGGGCAGATCGCGTTGATGCGGACGCCGGCAGCGGCAAATTCGATTGCCAGCGATTTGGTAAGCGCGACGACCCCGGCCTTCGATGCGCAATAAGCGGTCGTATATGGGATGCCGACAAGACCGGCGGCCGAACTCATGTTGACGATGCAACCCTTCGTCTCGACGAGATGCGGGATTGCCGCGCGGCTGAGGTGCCAGACGCCCGACAGGTTGATGCGCAGCATCCGTTCCCAGCGATCATCATCGAAATCGGCCATCGGCCCCCAGTCCATGATGCCGGCGATGTTGCAGAGGATATCGATCCGGCCCGCCACTGCGATCGCCTGTGCCACCAGATTGCGGCATGATTGGGCGTCGCCGGCATCGAAGGCGATCGCGTCGCCACCCAGTTCGGCGACGGCGTGATCGAGCGCGGCGGCGTTGAGATCGGCCAGGATCAGGCGTGCACCTTCCTGCGCCAGCCGTTGGGCGGTTGCCTTGCCGATCCCCGATGCGGCGCCGGTGACGATTGCCACGCGGCCGGTGAGCCTTCCATTCATGTCAAATCCTTGTCGCGAGTTCGGCGGCGTCGTGCATCGCGCCTTCGATATAACCGACGCCGGTGCAATCGCCGACGGTGTGGACGGTGAAGCCGGCGGCGCGCAGATCATCGGCCAGTGTTTCATCGCCGGTGGCACCCTTGGCGACGATCACCTGATCGGCGGCGATGGTGCGTTCCTGGCCGTTCGGATTGGCATAGCGGACGCGGCCTTCGCTGATGGCGATATCGTGCGCTTCTGGCAGAAGCGTGACGCCGAGTTCCTTCAGTTCATCGAGCATGCGCCAGCGACGGACGACCTGAAGGCCCGCGCCGAACTTGGCGGTATCGTCGAGCACCGTCACCTTGCGGCCGCGATGGGCGAGAAATTCGGCGAGTTCGAGGCCGACCAGTTCGCCGCCGATGATCGCGACCCGTTCGCCGAAGGGCATCCAATATTCGCTGGCCGCGCGGATGAAGCCGGGGCGGGCGGTGAGACCGGTCAGCGCGCCCAATTTCATCGCGGTGCGGGTGGCCCAATCGGTCTTGTCGGCCAGCGTATCGAGATCGAGGCCGAGCATCAGGCGGCGCATATCATCGCCCGAAAAGACGTGGGGGAGATGCGCGCCGGGGATATCGGGCATCGCCCGTTTCGCGCCGGTGGCGACGACGACTTCATCGACGTTGAGCGACTGGAGGAGGGCGGGTGTCGCGCGGCGGTTGAGCATCAGCTTGATGCCGGATTCGGCGATTTCGCGTTTCAGCCAATCGACGATGCCCTGGTTGGGAGCATAGGCGATCGAGGCGAAGCGGGCGGTGCCGCCCAGCGTGTTGGACATTTCCAACAGGGTGACGCGGTGGCCGCGTTTCGCCAGACGGCGCGCGCTTTCCATGCCGGCCGGGCCGCCGCCGACGACCGCGACATGCTTGGTTGCGGGCGCAGGGGTAAGCGCGCGTTCGCGTTCGAAGCCGGTTTCGGCATTGACCGCGCACCGGACCTGCCGGCTGAAGAAAATCTGGCTGATGCAGGTGTAGCAATAGATGCAGGGGCGCACGCTTTCGGGCTTGCCCGCGATCAGCTTGGCGGGAAGGTGTGGATCGGCGAGCAGCTTGCGCCCCATCGTCACGAAATCAAGGCTGCCATCGGCGATGAAGCGATCGGCATCGGCGGGTTCGATCCGGCCGGGGCAGATGACGGGAACGCCGGCGGCAGCGCGGATGCGCGCGGCGGCGGGCACGAAGGCGTTGCGCACGTCGGTCGCGTGGCCGGTGGAATAAGTGGCGCCGCGCCCCGGATGGCCATCGGCGGTGACATGGATCGCGTCCGCCCCGGCCGCTGCCGCCAGCCGCGCGGTTTCGATCGCGTCTTCGACCGTGACGCCGCCGTCGATCAGGAAATGCTGGCTGTCGAGCCGGGGCCAGACGGGCACGGCCGGGCCGACCGCGCGCTTCACCCCGCGAATGATATCGCACAGCAACCGCGCGCGATTTTCGATCGAGCCGCCATAAGCATCGGTGCGGCGGTTGATCAACGGGTTCAAAAAGGACGAGATGAGATAGCCATGGCCCGCATGCAATTCGATCGCATCGACCCCGGCGGACACCGCGCGGGCGGCCGCGCTTGCGAACATCTGGACGAGTTCCTCGATATCCTGCTGGCCCATCACCCGGTAGCGGATCTCGCCCATCGCGGCCATGGGGGCTGTGAAGATGCGATATTCATCTTCCAGGAAACCATCCATCATGTCGCCGCTGTCCTTGCCGATCAGCGGTTCGGACGGGGTCCATAACGGGCGGCCGTCGCGCATGTCGTTCATCGCGACCAAGCCTGCATGCTGCAACTGGACGGCCAGTTTCGCGCCATGGGCGTGCAGTTCTTCGGCGAGCTTGGCGACGCCGGGGATGTGGCGATCATCGGCGATCGCCTCGTTGCGCCAGTTGCCCGATCCTTCGGGATAGCCGATCGACATCGACCCCATGGTGATCAGCGCGGTGCCGCCCTTGGCGCGCTCGACATAATAAGCGCGAAGCTTGTCGCCGGTAATGCCGTCTTCATCGGCGAGGTTGGACCCCATCGGCGTCATGAAGATGCGATTGCGCACCTCCATCGCCCCGATCCGGCCGGGTTTAAGCAAATGTGCGAACGTCTGCGCCATGGCGGCTGTCTTGTCCTCTCATGCAGGCCTTATGCCGGCCCTGTCATCTTGTTGATCCGCCCGTGTCGAGCGCAGTCGAGACACGGACGGGGAAGGGGCGCATCCGGATATGGGCCGGTCAGCCCGATACCGGGCCATCATCCGCGCTCCACGACGCGCCGGGGGCGAGCGTGCGCTTGATCACTTCGGGATTGAGATATTCGCGCCAGCGGGTGATGCGGCCATCCGCGAAATCGACGATGCTGACATAGCCGTTTTCGTAAGGCAGCCCGGTCGGCAGATAGGTGCTGTGCGAAGTATATTCGGCCACCAGCGCGTTGGGATTGGCCATGTCGTGGATGGCGACGATCCGGTAGGCGTAAGGCGCGAAATCGGCCCAGCTGGCTTCCAGGCTGTCGCGAAACCAGCGTGCGCCGCGGGCTTCGGCGGGAAAACCCTCCATCACCGGAAACGGCCATTCGAGCAGCACGTCATCCGCCAGACAGGCCTGGAAGGTATCGAAATCCTTGGTCCCGAGCGCATTCAGCATCTTCAGGAACAGCGCGCGATTGTCCGGCGTCGTCATCATTCTCTCCGTTTGCGGGAGAAGTATGCGCGCAGGCAGAGGAATCCGCCTAGTCGATATGGAGGGGGTGGGCGCGGCACATCTGTCGGGAGCGGACGATACGCTGCCCGCGAGGCCATGCGCCTCTCCCCTAAGCACCTATCCCTTTGCGCTAAGCCCGTTCCGTTGCGAACCTGCAAGGTGCATGGTAGCATAATATTGCTTTCATGCGTGGTCGTTGCATCAGTAATTTCTTCAACTTTTCAAGTTGAAAGGCGATCAACATGCGGAACCTGGCTATTGCGGCAAGTGGATTGATCATTTTAACTGGTTGCGGGGGCAGCGGAAATTCCAGCGAGGGTTCCGATGCTTCCGATCCTGTTCCGTCACATTCCGGAGTTGAGGTGGCGAGTGCGCCGGCCGTCGAAAAGATCGATATCGATTGCGACAAATTCAAACCGCAGGCCGCGGAAAAAGGGCAGCCTGCTGATGATATCGTGGGGCTGCGCCATGGCATGACCGAGGAACAGGTTCGCGGCGTGCTGCTGTGCAAGAACCCAAATTATGCGATCAATGCCAGTAAAAACAGCGCTTCGTTGCCATCAGGCGGCCAGATGTCGCGGGTCGATCTGAACGCGGACACAGGGCTGGATAAAGTGAATGTCTGGCTGCTTGGCCCGCAAGGCGGTGAAAGGGTCGTTCATATCGATCGCACCGTCGAATATGCGGCCGGCAAGGAACTGCCCATCGCGAATATCACGCAGGAATTGTCCGGCAAATATGGGACGTTCGACGTTGCAGCCTATGGCAACCAGCGTTCAGGCTGGATCGTGCGATCGCGCGGCGGCGAGCGCATAACCGATAGCAATACGAGTTACTCTGAATGCCGCAGCCATAGCCTGCGGACGGACAAGGTGGTGCCCTGCCTGCATGCCATTTCCTATGAATTTGTTCCAAACCCGCAAAATCCGGCACTCGCATCGCGATTCAATGTGGGGATCACCAGTTTCGCGATGACGGACCAGATGGTTGCAGCCGCCCGGGACCATAATGCCAAGGCGGTGGAGCAGGCGGAGGAAAATGCGCAGAAGGAAAAGCTGGAACTGTAGTTTCCATCTGCGCACAGGTGCTGGAATGTGTCCGGCCGCGCTGCTGATCAGGCGTCGGCCAATTCTTCCGGCAGCAATTCGGTGTCGATCGCGGCCTGCATCGCCGGGGAATAGCGCGGGCCGGCAACCGCGCCGGGGGTGAAGATCGCGTCGACGGCGGCGATCGTTGCGGAATCCAGCGTCAGATGCGCGGCGGCGACATCTTCTTCGAGATGGGCGATGCTGCGCGTGCCGGGGATGGGGACGATATCGTCGCGCTGGGCCAGCACCCAGCCGAGTCCGAGCTGGGCTGGGGTGCAGCCGGCTTGCGTGGCGACCGCGCGGAAGCGATCGAGCAGCTTCAGATTGTGCGACAACTGCGGTTCGACGAAGCGCGGCATGATCGCGCGGATATCGTCCGCTTCGTAATTGTCATCGGTGACGGCGCCGGCGAGGAAGCCGCGCGCGACGGGCGAGAAGGCGACGAAGCCGATGCCGAGTTCGCGGCAGACATCGAGCACGGCGACTTCGGGATTGCGCACCCAGGGCGAATATTCGGTCTGAAGCGCGGCGATCGGGTGGACGGCGTGGGCGCGGCGGATGGTGGCGGCGCCCATTTCGGACAGGCCGATCGCGCCGATCTTGCCGGCTTCCTTGGCGCGAACGAGCGCGCCGACCGAATCTTCGACCGGCACATTCCGGTCGAGCCGGTGGAGATAATATAGATCGATATGATCGGTGCCGAGGCGGACAAGCGCCTGATCGAGCGTGCGGGCGATCGCATCCGGATGGCCGTTCAGCCCGCGTTCGCCGTCGAACACATCGAGCACGCATTTGCTGGCGAGGGTGTATTCGGCGCGGCGGTGCATCACGGCCTTGCCGATCAGCCGTTCATTATCGCCATAGCCATAGAGCGCGGCGGTATCGAGGAAGGTGACGCCCAGATCGAGCGCCCGATTGAGCAGGCGGGCGCCATCCGCCGCGCTTGGCATACGGCCATAGGCATGGTTGAGATTCATGCAGCCAAGGCCGATGGCTGAGACGGTGAACGGGCCGATGCGACGGGTGGGCAGCGTCATGCAGGCATCCTCAAAAGCTGTAGACCAGGGTGGCGCGGCTCAATGTATCGACGGGATCGCGGCCGGCCGGCGCATCGCGTTCATACTGGATGTTGTAGGACAGCCGCGTTTTCAGCGGGCCGAACAATTTGGTGTCCAGCGCGATCGACGAAGTGGCGTTGGTGCTGCCGGATTCGACGTAGAGCGCCGCATCCTGCGTCAGGCTAACCGTCGGCGCGATCTGCCAGCGCAGCGCCATCGAGGCGCGGCCGGCGATCGTGGTCTTGCCCGGTTCGGCGATGAAATCGGTGTATCGCACGGCCGGGCCGCCTTCGAAATCGAGCTTCATCTTGTCGTTGGAAACCAGGCTGTAGCCGAAACCGCCGCCCAGCGTGTAGCGATTGTCATACCCCAGAAACCGATCATGTTCGTACTGGCCAAGGCCATAAGCGTAGAAGCGATCGTCGAATTTCAAATTGGGCTGGTAGCTGGCGAGGATGCGTTCGGTGGTGGTGACGCCGCTGGTTTCCTGAAGATCGGCGCGGGCGTTGAAGCGATGGCGCACGCGCACCCCTTCCCGTTCCCCCTTGGCCGAACCATAAAGGCCAAGCGCACGGGTGTTGCCGGTGGAACGCGACCCGCCGAGTTCGACCTCGCCCTTCCAGTTATCGAAGAAGCTGGCGTTGGACAGGCGCGCGATCCGTTCGCGTTCGGCGGTGGCCTTCTTTTCGGCGACGACGGCGTTGTAGTCGTCCTTCAGCGCATCGGCCTGATTGGCGGCCCATGGCGCCGTCTTGCGGGCGAGCCTGGCAATGGCGGAGACGGTTTGCGGATCATCGCTGGCGATCGCCGCGTCGAGCAGCGCGCGCACCGAAGGCGGCAGTTCGGTGGGCGGCGGCGGGGCGATCCGCGGCATGGGCAAAGGCTGAGCCGGCGGCGGGGGTGCTGCGACGATCGGCGTCAGCAGCAGCGGCGGCACGGATGGCGGCGCGGGCGCGGTCTGTGGCGGTTCGATCAGGGGCGCGAGCAGGGCGAAGGCAAGGAAGGGGAGCATCAAATCGGTCTCGTCCGGCCGGGGAGCGGCTGTGGCGTGCAATCAGAGATAGTCTGCAAATTCCTCTAGCACATCGGAATAGAGCTTGCGCTTGAACGGGACGATCATGTCCGGCAGTTCAGCCGGTTCCCCCCACCGCCAGCCGCGAAATTCGGGTTCGGCGGTGTCGAGGTTCACATCTTCGTCGGTGCCGAGGAAGCGGGCGAGGAACCAATATTGGCGCTGGCCGCGATAGCGCCCCTTCCACACCTTGCCGACGAGTTCGGGGGGGAGATCGTAGAAGAACGGCGCGCGCGCCTCAGCGATGATTTCGACCAGATGGGGCGGGATGCCGGTTTCTTCCTCAAGCTCGCGCAGCATGCCGGCTTGCGGGGTTTCGCCTTCGTCGAGACCGCCTTGCGGCATCTGCCACGCTTCCGCGGCATTATCGATGCGCAGCGCGACGAACACCTTGTTGTCGGCGTTGAGCAGCATCACGGCGGCGGCATCGCGATAGGGCAGGGTGCTTTGGCTCATGCGGCGGGTTCCAGTTCGGCGATGATGGCCTTGAGGGCGGTGATGCAGCCGGCGAGATCGCCCTGCGACGACGGGACCGCCTTTCGCATGTTGAGGAAGCCGTGAATGTTGCCGGCGGCCTCGCGATAGACGGTGGGCACGCCCGCCTGAACGAGGGCGGCGGCATAAGCCCGGCCCGAATCACGCAAGGGATCGAGGCTGGCGGTGACGACCAAAGTGGGGGGTGTGCCGGCATGATCGGCCTTCAAGGGCGTTGCGCGATGGTCTGAATAATCGGCGGCGTAGGATTCGTGGAACCAGTTCATCGACGCCGCATCGAGGAAGTAGCCGTTCGAAAACTCGCGATAGGAATAGTATTTTCCGGTCGGATCGGGGGCGGGGTAAATCGGCCACTGCGCCAGCACCGGCACCGCGGCCGGCGTATCGCGCAGCGCCAGCGTGGTGACGATGGTGAGCGTGCCGCCTGCGCTGTCCCCCGCGAGGATGAGACTGGTGGCGATCCGCCCGGTTTCGGCCGGGTTGGATGCGATCCAACGGGCCGCCGCCTCGCAATCATCGGGGGCGGCGGGCCAGGGATTTTCGGGCGCGAGGCGATAATCGACCGCGATCACCGGCAGATCGAGCTGGCGGGCGATTTCGGCGCAGATCGGTTCATGGCTGTGCAGATCGCCGAGAATGAAGCCGCCGCCGTGGAAATAGACCAGCACCGGACCCGCGTCGCGCGTTTCGCGGGCATCATAGAGGCGGGCTGGAATATCGGCGCCGGCCGGGCCGGGGATGTTAAGATCGCGGATGACGGCGAGTTCGCCCACCGGCAGATCGATCAGATCGCGCCCCGCGCGCAACGCCGCGCGCGCCGCAACGGGGCCGAGTTCGTGCATCTTGGGACCGGGAATGGCGGATGCGAAATCGATGAAGGTGCGGACATCGGGACGAATGAAAGGCGAAGTCATGCGCGCGGGTCTCCAGAGGCTGGCCCCCGATTTAACCATCCGGCTGGCGAAGTCGAGCCGATCGCTTATGCTGGCGAGCGCCATGGCCCGCATCGTCCACCACCCCGATTATGTGTCGCCCGCAGCACCCGGCAGCCGTTTCAGCTTCGACAAATATGGGCTGGCGATGATGGCACTGGATGAGGCGGGCGCACCGTTTGAGATGCACGAGCCGGAGCCGATGCCCCGCGAATGGATCGCGGCCGTCCATGATGCGGACTATGTGGATCAGGTGATCGCAGCGTGCGTGCCGCCTGAAAAGGAACGGCGGATCGGCTTTGCCGTCACACCCCATGTCGCCCGTCGCGCGCAGCTTGTACCCGGCGGGACATGGCTGGCGGCGAAGCTGGCGCTGGCGCACGGCTTTGCCGCGAACAGCGCGGGCGGCAGCCATCATGCACTGGCGGATACGGGGGCGGGCTATTGCGTGTTCAACGATCTGGCGATCACCGCCAACCGGCTGATCGCGCAAGGGGATGCCAAGCGGGTGATGATCGTCGACCTTGACGTGCATCAGGGCGATGGCACCGCGATCCTGATGGCCGGGCGCGACGATGTGTTCACGCTGTCGATCCATGCGGACAAGAATTTCCCCGCGCGCAAAGCCCGATCGTCGCTGGATGCTGCACTGGCGGACGGGGCTGACGATGCAGCATATCTGGCGGTGCTGGACGCGCATCTGGACCCGGCAATCGATGGATTTCAGCCTGACCTGATCCTTTACCAGGCGGGGGTGGATCCCCATATCGAAGACAGGCTGGGCCGGCTGGCGCTGAGCGATGCCGGCCTTGCCGCACGGGATGTGCGGGTGATGGTTGCAGCACGGATGCGCGGTGTGCCGCTGGCGAGTGTGCTGGGTGGTGGCTATGGTGAAGACCGCATGGCGGTGGCGCGGCGCCATGCACGTTCGATAATTACGCTGGCGACAGCAGCGGCCAAGCCCCGCGTGATGCCCTGAGACATTTTCTTCTTTGAGGGGGGCGGGGCCGGGGTCTAGGGAAAGCGCCGTAAAGAACGAGGTATCTAGGGCTATGGCGACAGCCGTTCACGAAATCACTCCCAAGGAGGCCGCGGCCAATCCACCGGCCGAGGCGATCGTTGTACGTTTTGCCGGCGATAGCGGCGATGGCATGCAGCTGACCGGGGGGCAGTTTACATTGTCCACGGCGCTGGCTGGCAATGACCTTGCCACCTTCCCCGATTTCCCGGCCGAAATCCGCGCGCCGCAGGGCACGCTGTTCGGCGTGTCCGCGTTCCAGATCAATTTCGGGTCGACCGCGATCGAAACCGCGGGCGACGCGCCCGACGTGCTGATCGCGATGAACCCCGCCGCCCTGAAGACGAATGTCGGCGCGCTGAAGCCGGGCGGCCTGATCATCGCCGACGAAGGCGAGTTCGGCGCGCGCAACCTGGCGAAGGCCGGTTATGACGTGTCGCCGCTGGGCGATGGCAGCCTGGCCAAGTGGCAGCTGCTGAGCTTCAACATTTCGCAGCTGACGATGGATGCGGTGAAGCCGTTCGGCCTTGGCAACAAGGAAGCGCTGCGCTGCAAGAACATGTGGACGCTGGGCCTGGCCCTGTGGATGTTCGACCGCGATCGCGCGCCGCTGATCAAGTGGCTGGAGCAGAAGTTCGCCAAGAACCAGACGCTGGTCGACGCCAACGTCGCCGCGCTGAACGCCGGCCATGCCTTTGGCGAAACAGCCGAAATTTCCGGCCCGCTGAAGCAGCACCATGTGGCGCCGGCGGAAGCGGAGCCGGGCCTGTACCGCACCATCACCGGCGCGGAATCGATTTCGCTCGGCCTGGTGGCTGGCGCGCAGCTGGCCAATGTGAAGATGTTCTTCGGTGGCTATCCGATCACCCCGGCATCCGCGATCCTGCACCATTTGTCGCAGCTCAAGGAATATGACGTCACCACCTTCCAGGCGGAGGACGAAATCGCCGCGATCGCATCGGCGATCGGCGCATCCTATGGCGGGCAGCTGGGCGTCACATCGTCGTCCGGCCCCGGCATCGCGCTGAAGGGCGAGGCGATGGGCCTTGCCGTGATGACCGAATTGCCGCTGGTCATCGTCAATTCGCAGCGTGGCGGCCCTTCGACCGGCCTGCCGACCAAGACCGAGCAGTCGGATCTGTATCAGGCCGTCTATGGCCGCAACGGCGACGCCCCGATGCCGGTGATTTCGGCCTGTTCGCCCGCCGACGCATTCGATTGCGCGATCGAAGCGGTGCGCATCGCCACCCAGTTCATGACGCCGGTCATGCTGCTGACCGACGGTTATATCGCCAACGCGGCCGAGCCGTGGAAGGTGCCCGACATGAGCGGTTACGCGCCGTTCCCGGTGCACTATCTGGACAGCGTGCCCGAAGGCGGGTTCAAGCCGTACAGCCGCGACGACAAGCTGGCGCGCCCGTGGGTGAAGCCCGGCACGCCTGGCCTGATCCACCGCATCGGCGGCATCGAAAAGCAGGTCGATACCGGCCACCTCGATTATTCGCCGGCCAACCACCAGGCGATGACCGATCTGCGCCAGGCGAAGGTGAACGGCATCGCCGATCATATTCCCGATCAGGAAATCACGCTGGGCGAACCGGGCGGCAAGCTCGTCATCGTCGGCTGGGGTTCGACCTATGGGCCGATCCTGCAGGCGGTGCGCCGGGCGCGGGCCAAGGGGCTGGATGTCAGCCACATCCATATCCGCCACATCTGGCCGATGCCGAAAAATCTGGGCGCGTTGCTCAAGGGCTATGAAAAGATCATCGTGCCCGAGATGAACACCGGCCAGCTCAAGACCGTACTGCGCGATCAGTATCTGGTCGACGCCCGTCCGCTCAACAAGGTTTCCGGCCAGCCCTTCCGCATCGCCGAAATCGAAGCCGCTATCGAGAGTGCGCTCGCATGAACGAGATGACCAAGTTCACCACGACCCCCAAGGACTGGGAAACCGATCAGGAGGTGCGCTGGTGCCCCGGTTGCGGCGACTATGCGGTGCTGAAGGCGGTGCAGCGGACCATGCCCGAACTGGGCGTGCGGCCGGAAAACACCGTGTTCGTATCCGGCATCGGCTGCTCGTCGCGCTTCCCTTATTATATGGAAACCTATGGCTTCCACACCATCCACGGCCGCGCGCCGGCGGTGGCGACGGGGGTCAAGCTCGCCAATCCCGAACTCGACGTGTGGATCATCACCGGCGACGGCGATGCGCTGTCGATCGGCGGCAACCACACGATGCACCTGCTGCGCCGCAATCTCGACTGCCAGGTGCTGCTGTTCAACAACGAGATTTACGGGCTGACCAAGGGGCAATATTCGCCCACCAGCCGCGTCGGCACGCGTTCGCCATCGACGCCGTACGGATCGGTCGATCGGCCGGCGAGCCCGTGCAGCTTTGCGCTGGGATCGGGCGCGCGTTTCGTTGCGCGGGCGATCGACACGCACAAAAACCTGCCGTCTGTGCTGAAGGCCGCCCACGCCCACAAGGGCGCGAGCTTCGTCGAAATCTACCAGAACTGCATCGTCTATAATGACGACGTGTTCGCGCCCTTCACCGAAAAGAAGGCGGCGCCGGACAACCAGATCTGGGTGGAAGACGGCAAGCCGGTGCTGTTCGCGAACGGCGCCAAGGGGCTGACGCTCAACCGGACGGACCTGAAGCTGCATGTCGTCGATGTCGTCGATGGCGACTGGGAAGCGGCCGGCGTGATCGTCCACGACCAGACCAACCATGGGCTGGCGCAGATGCTGATCGATTTCGCTCCCGGCGAAGGCGGCCCCGTTGTGCTCGGCGTGATCTTCAACCATCCGCGCCCGACCTTCGACCGCGCGGTGGTCGAACAGAATGCGGCAGCGACGGCGGGCAAGAAGCCAGACCTGCAAAAGCTGATCTCCAAGGGCCAGACCTGGCAGGTGGAAAAGGCCGGCCCCACGCTCTGATCGTTCGCGGCCATGCGGATGTTGAAAAATGATCCGCATGGCCGCAGGACGGACCGATGACCAGTATCTTATGGTTCCGTCAGGATTTACGGCTTGCTGACCAGCGCGCGCTGGTGGCGGCGGCGAGCGAAGGCCCGGTCGTCTGCCTTTATGTTCTCGATGACGAGCGGCCCGGGCCGTGGCGGATCGGTGGGGCGCAACGCTGGTGGCTGCACCATAGCCTGAGCGCGCTTGCCGATGCGTTGGTCGACAGGGGCGCCCAGCTGATCCTGCGGCGTGGCGATGCCGTGGAAGAGGTGCTGCGGCTGGCGTGCGAAGTTGGCGCCGCGCGTGTCCATGCGCTGCGCCATTATGAACCATGGTGGCAGGATGCCGAAGCCGCGCTGGCGGACCGGATCGACCTGCACTTGCACGATGGCGGCACGCTGGCCCCGCCGGATCGGGTGCGGACGGGCGGTGGCGGCCGTTATCGGGTGTTCACGCCGTTCTGGCGCGCGCTGAAGGAGCAGATGCCGCCCGAACTGCCGCTGCCGGCGCCGGACCGGATTGCGACGGTGGCCGATCACCCCGATAGCGATGCACTCGACGACTGGGCCTTGCTGCCGACCGCGCCGGATTGGGCCGCCGGATTTGGCGACTATTGGGCACCCGGTGAAGAGGGCGCGAAGGATGCGCTGCGCAACTTCCTGCCGAACATCACCGACTATGATACGGCCCGCAACCTGCCGTCGATCGCCGGATCGTCGCGCCTGTCGCCGCATCTGCATTTCGGCGAAATTTCGCCAGCCACCGTGTGGCACCATGCCGCGAAACGCGCGCGCGGCGAGGCCGAACCCTTCCTGCGTGAAGTGGGCTGGCGCGATTTCGCCGCGAACGTGATCGATATCCTGCCCGATTATGGCCGGCGCAACGGGCGCGAGGCGTGGGACGATTTCCCATGGCGCGATGCCGAGGCGGATTTCGCGGCGTGGACGAAAGGGCGCACGGGCTATCCGATCGTCGATGCCGGAATGCGCGAATTATGGGCGACCGGATGGATGCACAATCGGGTGCGGATGATCGCCGCATCCTTCCTGACCAAGCATCTGCTGATCGACTGGCGGCGCGGCGAACGCTGGTTCTGGGATACGCTGGTCGATGCCAATTACGCCAATAATGCGGTGAACTGGCAGTGGATCGCGGGAACGGGGATCGATTCCAATCCGTTCGGGCGGATCATGGCGCCGATCCTGCAATCGGAAAAATTCGACGCGGCGGCCTATATCCGCAAATGGGTGCCCGAACTGGCCAAGGTGCCCGAACCGTGGATCCACGATCCCCACGAGGCCGGTTGCGCGCCGAAGGGCTATCCGGCCCCGCTGATCGGCCATCGCGCGGGGCGGGCAAGGGCGCTGGCGACGGCGGAGGCCCATGGCCGTGGCGGATGAAGGGCGAAGCGCAATGAGGCGCGATCAGCCAGCGAGAGGCCACCATCTGGTGACGGCCGACCGGGGTTTTGCCACGGGGGCGGGGCTTGGCGCGCAGCTGGCGGCATTGGGCGTCCGCCGCGTGCTCGACCGGATCGATCGGGGGCTGGACGAGGGCGCGATCGACGTGACCCTGCCCGATGGAACGCAGCGCCGGTTGGGCGGGCGAAAGGCGGGGCCTGTCGCGATCGTCGCGTTGCGCCACTGGCGGGCGCTGGCGCGGCTGATGGCGAGCGGTTCGGTCGGCTGGTATCGCGCCTGGGCCGAAGGCGAATGGGCCAGCCCCGATCCGGTGCCGCTGTTCGATCTGTTCATGCGCAACCGCCATGCGCTGGGCGAGGCGGGGCGCGCACGCGGGCTGACGCGGATGGTGAACCGCATCAAACATGCGCTGCGCCACAATGATCGCACCGGCGCGCGACGTAACGTCGCGTTCCATTACGACCTGGGCAATGATTTCTACGCGGCCTGGCTCGACCCGACGATGACCTATTCCAGCGCGCGCTTTGCCGAGCCGATTTCGCCCGGCGAGCCGCTGGATGTGGCGCAGACGCGCAAGGTGCGGATGCTGCTGGATCGGCTGGCGCTAAAGCCGGGCGATCGGCTGCTGGAGATCGGCTGCGGTTGGGGCGGCCTCGCCGAAATCGCGGTGCGGGATTATGGCGTCCACGTCACCGGCATCACGCTTTCGACCGAGCAGCGCGCCTTTGCCGAGGCGCGGCTGGCGGCCGCAGGCTTCAGCGATCGCGCGGATTTCCGGCTGGTCGATTATCGCGATGTGGCCGGGACGTTCGACGCGGTGGCGAGCGTCGAGATGGTGGAGGCGGTGGGCGAGGCGTATTGGCCGGCTTATCTGGAAGCGATCGCCCGCGTGCTGAAGCCGGGCGGGCGGGCCGCGATCCAGTTCATCGATATCGATGATGCGATCTTCGCCGATTATGCGCTGAGCGCGGACTTCATCCAGACCTATATCTTTCCCGGCGGAATGCTGCTGTCCGAAAGCCGGTTCCGCAAGACCGCCGAGGGGGCCGGGCTGGCCTGGCGCGACCTGGACCGGTTCGGCCTGCATTATGCCGAAACATTGCGACGCTGGCGCGAGCGGTTCGACCGGGCGGTAGCCGAAGGCGCGCTGCCGGGCGGGTTCGATCCGACGTTCATCGGCCTGTGGCGCTATTATCTGATGTATTGCGAGGGCGGTTTTCGCGGTGGCGGGATCGATGTGGCGCAGGTGACGCTGGTTGGCGCAGCATGATTTGAGATTTGTCGTTTCGGAACCGCAAGCCCCGCCATATGTTCGTTGCTGTGAACCCCGATGGGAGACGATGATGGCTGATACCCCGACGAGCACCCCTGCCACCAAGCCCGCACGTACCGCCAAGCCCCGGACAGCGACGGCCGCCGCGAAGAAACCGCGCGCAACGGCAGCCAAGCCCAAGGTGGCAAAGCCCGCAGCGGCCACAAAGGGCAATGGCGCAACCACCGCGCAGAAAGCCCGCGCCGAAGTGACGGCGGTGGCGGCCAAGGCGAAGACCGCGGCCACCAGGGTGAAGGACAAATTGCCCCCCGCGACACCGCGCAATGTGGCGATCGGCGCGGCTGCCGCCGTTGTTGCGGTAGGCGCCGGGCTGGCCGCCACCGTGGGCCGCGCGCGCATCGCCAAGGCATCGGGCGAGATTGTCGAATCGGTGAAGAAGGGCATCGCCAAGACCCGGGCGAAGTCGAAATCGGCGAACGATTCCGAAGCCTGAACGGACTATGCCGCCGGCCGAATCCGTCCCGCGACGGGACAATGTGACAGCCGGCGGCCGTTAACCCATTCGGGCAGGGGACAAGATGGTAAGCAAGGCGTTAAGCCTTGCCTATGATCGAGGCACGACCCGGATTCGCTCCGCGGATATCCGCGCGATGGCAGGGATTTGGCACGGCATCGCCCGTGCCCGTTGTGCCGGCCGGAGACCAGCCTGCCCCGGCCATGGCCGATGCGGCGGATCCCGGTGAAGCAGAATCCCGCCTTTTCAGTGATGTCCGGTTGTTCGTCATCACGTTTGCGGCGGGATTCCTGTTCTTTTCCGCCTGGCTGGCCTGACACGCACGAACCCGCGCCAGGCCACGCCCATCAATCGCACGCGAGGTGGAGCTTCCATGCCAGCCAGGCCGAAACAAGGCACATGGCGGCGACCAGCAGCAACGTCTGGACTACGGTGACGCCCATCGCCGTCAGACCCATGATCGCCAGCGATCCGAGCACCATGGCCCCCGAATTGACGATGTTGTTGGCGGCAACGGTGCGCGCCGTCTGGTCTTTGGGGACGGTGGTGGTGAGGAAGGCGTAGAGCGGCACGACAAACATGCCGCCGGCAACCGCAACCGCGAACAAGGCGAAGAACACTTCGATCGCGCCGGGATGATCGACGAACTGGGCGAGCGTGAAAAGCTGGCCGCCGCCAAGGCCTTGCCAGCCATTCGCGACATGGAACATGAACAATATGGCGACGCCCATGCCGATCACCGATGCGGGCGCATATTTGGCGGACACATGCGCGCCGAGCAGCCGGTTGATCGCGACCGACCCGATCGCCACCCCGACCGAGAAGATGGCGAGGAAAAGGCTGGCAACTTTTTCGTCGGCGGTGAAAACATTCTTCACCAGCGGCGGGAAGATCACCACCAGCACCGATCCGATCGCCCAGAAAAAGCTGATCGCGCAGATGGCGAGAAACAGGCGCGGGATGTGCATCGTTCCCGAAACCAGCCGGATCGACGAACGAATGATATGAAAATCGAGCGGTGGCGTCGCCCCCAGCGGCGGGGCCGGCGGGACCTGACGGCCGGCGAACCAGCCGAGAATGGCCACGCCGAGCACGGTGGCCGCGACGGCGCCTTCGTTGCGGCTCATCATCCCGGCGATGATCGTACCGGCCAGGATGGCGATATAGGTGCCGGCTTCGACGAGGCCGGTGCCGCCGAGCACTTCATCATTGTCGAGATGCTGGGGCAGCAGGGCATATTTGATCGGGCCGAAAAAGGTGGAATGCACCCCCATCGCCAGCACCGCGACCAGCATCAGCGCGATCGACCAGGTTTGCGTGACCGACGACAGCAGCAACCCGGCGGCCCCCACGACCATGATGCCGATTTCGGCACTCTTCACGATCCGGATGATGCCCGCCTTGTCGCGCGTATCGGCCAACTGGCCGGACAAAGCGGACAGAAGGAAGAAGGGGAGGATGAACAGTCCCGTCGCGATCGCATTGAACCAGGCTTCCACCCGGGGATCGGAATAGACCTCGTAGGTGACGAACAGCACCATCGCGGTCTTGAAGAGATTGTCGTTGAATGCCCCCAGGAACTGAGTGACGAACAGCGGCAGAAACCGCCTTCTGGCCAGAAGCCTTATCGATGCATGCATAGGGAGCGTGTGTCGCCTTGTTCTTATCGATCGGCTGCATAGCCCAAGCACAGGGCAGCACCAAGCCCAAGCGCCCGCCGCCGCATGGATATGCGGTCATTGCGCCGACGATGCCAATCGCACTCCCCAACGGCGAAAAAGCGCGCTAAGACGGTGGGAAATCATGCTGACCTTGCCCAATATCCTCACCCTGTCGCGCATATTCGCGGTGCCGATCCTGGTGTTCCTGTTGTGGGGAACGCCACGCTGGTACGATTATGCGCTGGCTTTCGGCCTCTATGTGCTGATGGGGGTGACCGATTATTTCGACGGCTATGTCGCGCGGGCGCGCGGCACGGTATCGAAACTGGGCGTGTTTCTCGATCCGATCGCCGACAAGATCATGGTCGCCGCGGTGGTCATGATGCTGGTGTTCACCCGCGATATTTCGGGTTTTGCCGTCGTCGCGGCGCTGGTGATCCTGCTGCGCGAAATCGCGGTTTCGGGCCTGCGTGAATTTCTGGCGGACCTGCGCGTTTCGGTGCCGGTGAGCAAGCTGGCGAAATGGAAGACGACGTTCCAGCTGATATCGCTGGGCGGGCTGATCCTGGCCGGCGCGGTACCGCAATGGCCGCTGGTGCACAGCGCGGCCCTGTTCTGCCTGTGGGCGGCCGCCGCCCTGACCCTGATCACCGGCTGGGATTATCTGCGGGTCGGCCTGAAACATATGGATTGAGACGAAGGCGTGGCGATCGAGATCCTGTATTTCGCGTGGGTGCGCGAAGCGATCGGTGCCGACGCCGAAACGGTGAACCCGCCGGCCGAGGTGACGACGATCGCCGAACTGGTGGGCTGGCTTTCGGGCCGGTCCCCCGGCCATGCCGCCGCCTTTGCCGATCCCACGCGCCTGCGCGCGGCGATCGATCAGGATTTTGCCGGGTTCGACGCGACCATCGCGGGTGCGCGCGAAATCGCGCTGTTCCCGCCGGTGACGGGGGGATGAGGGCGATCCGCGTTCAGGCCGAGGCCTTTGATCCGGGCGCCGAACTGGCCCGGCTGGAGGCGCTGGGCGGGGGCGCGGTGGCCAGTTTCACCGGCCTTGTGCGTGGCGATGGCGGCCTGATCGATATGACGCTGGAACATTATCCGGCGATGACCACGCGGGCGATGGCGGCCATCGCCGAGACGGCCGAAGCGCGCTGGCCGCTGATCGGACTGACGCTGATCCACCGTTATGGCGTGCTGGTGCCGGGCGACCGCATCGTCTTTGTCGGCACGGCATCGTCGCATCGGGCGGCGGCACTCGAATCCTGCGCTTTTCTGATCGACTGGCTGAAGACCGCCGCGCCCTTCTGGAAGCGCGAGCGATATGCCGACGGGCGGGGCGCGTGGGTGGAGGCGAAGGCCGCCGATGATGAAGCCACGGCGCGGTGGCAGGCAAGGTGATGCGGGGTTCCGGGGCTTAATCGGCCCCGTCGAGGAAGGCGGCGACGGCGGCGAGATCCACATCCTTGGCCAGGAATGTATGGCCGATGCCACGCGCGAGCAGGAAGGGCAGGCGGCCGCCGGCCATCTTCTTGTCATGCATCATGTGCGCGACGAGCGTTGCGCCCGATGCGTTGACCCCGGCTGCGGCCAGGGTTGCGGGCAGGCCGGCGGCTTCGAGATGGGCGCGGACGCGGACGGCATCGTCCGCCGGGCATAGCCCTTGGGCTGCGGAAAAGCCGAAGGCGAGCGCCATGCCGGCGGCGACGGCTTCGCCATGCAGCAGGCGATCGGAGAAACCGGTTTCGGCTTCCAGCGCATGGCCGAAGGTGTGGCCGAGATTGAGCAATGCGCGCCGGCCGCTGGTTTCGCGTTCGTCATCCGCCACGATCGCAGCCTTGGCGGCAACGCTGCGCTGGATCGCATATTCGCGCGCGGCGCTGTCGCCGGCGAGAAGGGCCGGGCCGTGGGCTTCGCACCAGTCGAAAAATTCGGGCGAATCAATCAGGCCATATTTCACGACCTCGGCATAGCCGGCGCGGACTTCGCGCAGCGGCAGCGTATCGAGCGTCGTCGGATCGATCAGGACATAGGCTGGCTGGTGGAAACTGCCGATCAGATTCTTGCCGGCGCGGCTGTTGATCGCGGTCTTGCCGCCGACCGACGAATCGACCTGGGCGAGCAGGGTGGTCGGCACCTGAACGAAACCGCAGCCGCGCTTGAGGATGGACGCGGCGAAGCCGGTGAGGTCGCCGATCACGCCGCCGCCCAGGGCCACGATATTGTCGCTGCGTTCGATTTCGAGTTCGAGCAGGCGATCGGTGACGATTTCGAGGTTTTTCCAGCTTTTGGTCGATTCGCCCGCCGGCAGGGTGATCACATCATGGCCGATCCCGGCGGCATCGAGGCTGGCGGCGAGGCGCCCCAACTGGGCCTGTGCGACGGATTCGTCGGTGACGATTACGAAGTGGTTACGGCGCACATAAGGGCGCAGCAATTCGCCCGCGCGATCGAGCGCGCCTGCTTCGATATCGATGGCATATTTGCGGTCGCCAAGGGCGACATCGACCCCGATCACAGGTTGAGCGCCTTCATGATCGAATCGACGGTGGCCTCGTGCGGCAGCGGCTGGCTGCGGACATGGATGGGCGCGAGCGCGTAGACCGGATTGCGGATGGCGGCCAGTTCGGCCAGCACTTCGCGCGGTTCGCGATCCTTGAGCAGCGGGCGGCCATCGCGCCGGCCGACGCGATCGGCCAGCACATCGATATCGGCGTCCAGCCAGATCGCGGTCGCCTTGTCGAGAATGAGCTGGCGCGTGTCGTCCTGCATGAAGGCCCCCCCTCCGGTAGCCACGATCTTGGGATTGCCGTCGATCAGCCGCGATATCACCCGACGTTCGCCGTCGCGGAAATGCGCTTCGCCGAATCGGGCGAAAATTTCGGGAATGCTCAAACCCGCCGCGACCTCGATTTCATGATCGGCGTCGATGAAGGGCAAATGCAGGCGGGCGGCCAGACGGCGGCCCACGGTGGACTTGCCCGATCCCATCAGCCCGATGAGCACGATCGGCCGGCTGAGAATGGCGTGGCGGGAATGGAGGGTATGCGGCATTGCGCGGGGGCTATACACAGTGCGGCACCATCGGGCAAAAGCCACATGCCGACGTACCGGCGGCGGCCGTAGCAAGGGAATATCATGTCGCGTTTCGGGCTTATCCTCATCGTCCTGCTGCTCCTCTTGATCGGGGGCGTGGTGTTCCTGTCGACGGTCGACACCGAGGTGCCACCGGTTCAGGTTGAAAAGGCGATGCTGAATGAAGCTGCCGCGAAATAGGCTGATCATAGCGGCGCTGCTGGGTGGCGTCGCGCTATGGCCGGCGATGGGCCAGGAATCGCTGTTGCCGCCCGGCTTCGGCGATGCCGTTCCCGCGCCCGCACCACAGCCGCCATCCAATCGCCCCGCCCCGGCATCGTCCGCCCCGACGCCAGTGTCACCCGCCCCCGGCGGGCCGACCGATCTGCTGCCGCCGGCGCCCGAAGTCGCGGCCGCGGCCGAGGATGAGGAAAAAAGCGACGCTGAACTGGCGGCGGATAGCGAAAAGGCCGCCGAACTGGAATTGCCCGCCGCCGCCCGCCGGTCGATCGATACGGTGGGGGCGCTCAACGCGCCGTGGGGCATGGGGCCGGATGCGTTCGGCGGCACGAGTGGTCACACGCTCAACATATTGATGCGTCGCACGGCCGCGCCGTTGCCGTCGCGCTGGGCATCGATGCTGCTGCGCCGCGCGCTGTTGTCGCGGGTACCGACGCCGGTTCGCGCCGAGCCGCAGGACTGGGTGGCCGAACGGGCGTGGATGCTGCTGCGCATGGGCGAAGCGGATGCGGCGCGGATGCTGGTGCAGGCCGTGGATGTCGACCGGTTCAACGCGCGCCTGCTTTCGATCGCGGCGCAGACCGCGCTGGCGACGGCGGATCCGGCGGGGCTTTGCCCGCTGACGGCGGCGGCGGGCGATAGCGGCGAGCCGATCTGGCCCATGGCATCGGCCATCTGCGCCGGGCTGGCGGGCGAAGCCGCCGTTTCGGGCGCGATGATCGATCGGACACGCGATCGCGGGATCGCGCGCGGGATTGATGCGCTGCTGGCTGAAAAGGTGGTTGGCGCGGGCAGCAATGGCCGGCGCGCCGTGACGATCGAATGGACTGGTGTCGAGAAACTGACGAGCTGGCGCTTCGGCCTGGCATCGGCCACCAACGTGCCGATCCCGGATGAATTGTTCGCCACCGTCGGGCCGCAGGCGCGGGCGTGGCAGGCGCGTGCCCCATTGCTGGCGGCGGCGAATCGGGTGGGGCCGGCGCGGACGGCTGCGGCGCTGGGCGTGTTTTCCAACGCCGCGCTGGTCGATCTGTACGGGCAGGTGGCCGAACAGACCGACGAAGCCGAAATTGCGGATAGCGACGCCGGGCGGCTTAGGGTTGCGTATGTCGGCGAAGATGCGGCGGCCCGCATGGGGGCGATTCGCAGCCTGTGGCAGGGCGCACGACCGGGGCGGGATCGTTATGCAGCCGCGATCCTGACGGCGCGGGCCGCGGCCCGGATCACCCCGAGCGCCGACCTGGAAGGTGATGCGGCCAGCCTGATCGGCGCGATGCTATCGGCGGGGCTTGATTATCAGGCGGCGCGCTGGGCGCCGGTGGTGAACGCGATGAGCAGCAGCGACGCCGATGATGCGTGGGCGATGCTGGCCGTCGGCACGCCGCGTGCCGTGGTGGATATCGGCGCGGGCCGGGTGGAAGATTATGTCGGCCGCCGGGACGAAGACGGCGCGCACAAGGCCCGGATGCTTGTCGCGGCGCTGGCCGGGCTTGGGCGATTGCCGGCAGCCGGCGCGCGCAACGCGGCGGAAAAGGCCGGGTTCGATCTCGCGCAGCAGGACGCCTGGACACGGGCGATCGATTCGGCCGCCAATCGGGGTGAACCGGGAACCGTGGCACTGCTGATCGCAACGGGGATGCAGACCCGCGACTGGCGGGGCGTTCCGCCGCATTATTTCAACCATATGCTGGCCGCGCTGGTCCGCGTGGGGCTGGAGGGTGAGGCGCGGATGATCGCGGCGGAGGCGATGACCCGGCTGTGACGGCGGCCGACCCGCGCGATACGGGGCGCGACGGCCGCGCGATCGCCCGTTTTCTGGAGATGCTGGCGGCCGAGGCGGGTTCGGCCCGCAACACATTGCTGGCTTATGGCACGGATCTGCGGGGCGCATCCGACCTGCTGGGCGCGCGGCTGGCGGTGGCCGGGGAAAATGAACTGGGCCGGCTGGGGGCTGCATGGGCCGATCTTGCCCCGGCGACGGCGGCGCGCAAGGCGGCGGCCTTGCGGCGTTTCTTTGCCTTTCTGGTCGACGAAGGGGAGCGCGATGACGATCCATCAGCCGCGCTGCCGCGCCCGCGCGCCGGCCGGGCATTGCCCAAGACGCTGGACCGGGGCGATGTGGACCGGCTGTTCGCGGAACTGCAACGCCGGCAGGCAGCCGATCCGATCCCCGGCCATCTGCGGCTGACCGCGCTGGTCGAACTGCTTTATGGATCGGGGCTGCGGGCGACCGAGCTGGTATCGCTGCCGCGCCGGGCACTGCGCCCGGACCAGCCATTCCTGATCCTGAAGGGCAAGGGTGGCCGCGAACGGCTGGTGCCGATTTCGGATCGGGCGCGGGCCGCCGTCGCGGAATGGGCGGTGCTGGTGCCGGCCGACAGCCCGTGGCTGTTCCCTTCGGGCAAGAACCATTTGTCGCGCGTGCGGCTGTATCAATTGCTGAAGACACTGGCGGCCGATGCCGGCATTCCACCCGCGCGGATCAGCCCGCACGTGCTGCGCCATGCCTTTGCCACGCACCTGCTGGAAGGGGGGGCGGACCTGCGCGCGTTGCAGCTGATGCTGGGCCATGCCGACATCGCGACGACGCAAATCTACACCCATGTGGACAGCCGCCGGCTGGTCGAACTCGTCAATGCGCGCCATCCGCTCGTTGACGCGCACCGTAACCCGGCTTAACCGCGCCTGATGGTCGCCTTTCTCGAATTCGAAAAACCCATTGCCGAACTCCAGAACCGTATCGCCGATCTGCGCGAAACGGGCGAGGCCGGCACTGTCGACATCACCGCCGAAGTCGCCAAGCTGGAGGCGAAATCGGACAAGCTGCTGCGCGACACCTATGCGCGGCTGACGCCGTGGCAAAAGACGCAGGTGGCGCGGCATCCCGAACGCCCGCACTTCAAGGATTATGTGGCCGGTTTCGTCAGCGATTTCGTGCCGCTGGCGGGCGACCGCGCCTTTGCCGACGATCAGGCGATCATCGGCGGGCTGGGGCGCATCGGCGGCCGGCGCGCCGTGGTGATCGGCCATGAAAAGGGCGACGATACCGCCAGCCGGCTGCGCCACAATTTCGGCATGGCCAAGCCCGAAGGCTATCGCAAGGCGATCCGCCTGATGCAGCTGGCCGATCGGTTCGGCCTGCCGGTGGTGACGCTGGTCGACACGTCGGGCGCATTCCCCGGCATTCAGGCCGAAGAACGCGGCCAGGCCGAAGCGATCGCCCGGTCGACCGAAGCTTGCCTGGAACTGGGCGTGCCGATGGTTGCGGCGGTGGTGGGTGAAGGCGGTTCCGGCGGCGCGGTGGCGCTGGCGGCCGCCAATCGCGTGCTGATGTTCGAACATGCGGTTTATTCGGTGATCTCGCCCGAAGGTGCCGCATCGATCCTGTGGCGGACATCCGACCGGGCGCCCGACGCGGCCGATGCGATGCGGATCACGGCGGCCGACCTGACCAAGCTGGGCGTGGTCGATCGGATCGTGCCCGAACCGATGGGCGGGGCGCATCGCGATCCGGCCGCCGCGATCGCGGCGCTTTCGGCGGCGATCGGCGAAGAACTGGATATGCTGTCGAGCCTGTCCGCCGATGCCCTGCGCGCGGCGCGGCGCGACAAGTTTCTTGCAATCGGTTGACATGATGCACGGAACCGGGCGGAGTTTGCCGGGTTCTGGAATGTCGAAAACAGATTGCAGGAGGCGGGGAATGAAGCGAATCGTGGCGTGGGGCGTCGCGGCCTCGCTGCTGGGCTATGCCGGCTATGGCGCGGCCCAGCAGGCGCAAAGCATTTCCGCCGCCGACAAGAAGGCCGGCGCAGAGGCGCATCCCCAGTTGCTGCAGGAATTTGGCGGGGCGTTTCCCGGCCCGGCCAGCAATTATGTGACCGGCGTTGGCCGCAAGATCGCGATGCAATCGGGCCTTGCCAATTCGCAGGGTGAATTCACCATCACCTTGCTCAATTCGCCGGTGAACAACGCCTTCGCGATCCCCGGCGGCTATGTCTACACCACCCGCCAGCTTGTCGGCCTGATGAACGACGAGGCCGAACTGGCATCGGTGCTGGGCCATGAAGTGGGGCATGTCGCGGCGCGCCATTCGGCCAAGCGGCAGCAGGCGGCGCAGCGCAATGCGGTGATCGGCGCGTTGCTGGGGCTGGGCATCGGCGCGGTGGCCGGCGATTCGGTGATTGGCGATCTGCTGCAGAAGGGCACGGGCCAAGCGACGCAGCTGCTGACGCTGCGTTATTCGCGCAAGCAGGAATATGAAGCCGACGATCTCGGCATCCAGTATCTCCAGCGGGCGGGCTATGACACGCTGGCATCGTCGACGATGCTGGCGTCGCTGGCGGCGCAGACCAGCCTTGAGGCGCGCGAGCAGGGTGGCGAGGCGCGCAATATGCCCGAATGGGCGAGCACCCATCCGGATCCCGCCGGCCGCGTCGTTCGCGCGCGACAGAAAGCGCAGGCGATGGGCGGCACCGGCCGCGCCCGCAACCGCGACGCGTTCCTGATGGCGATCGACGGGCTGCTTTACGGTGACGATCCGAAACAGGGCGTGGTCGACGGCCGCACATTCCGCCATCCGGCGTTGCGGATCGCGTTCACCGCGCCGCAGGGCTTCGGCATTTCGAACGGAACCAGCGCGGTTTCGCTGAGCGGGAGCGGCGGACAGGCGCAGTTCGCCGGCGGCAGGATGAACGGGTCGCTATCGGCCTATATCGACGGCGTGTACCGCCAGCTGGGCGGGCAGGGCAGCGTCAGCCAGATCCAGACGACCCGGATCAACGGCGTCGACGCCGGCTACGCCGTCACCCGCGCGCAGACCAAGCAGGGCCAGGTGGACGTGGGTATCATCGCTTATCCGGCTGGTGATGGCAGCGCCTATCATTTCGTGACGCTGGCCCCGGCGGGGCAGGGCTTCGGCCCGTTTGCCAGCACCGTGCAATCCTTCACCCGGCTGACCCCGGCACAGGCATCCGCGATCCGCGCGCGCAAGGTGGATGTGGTGGCGGTGAAGGCGGGCGATACGCCGCAAACGCTGGCGCAGCGCATGGCGTATGACACGATGAAGCTGGAACGGTTCCTGACGATCAACGCGCTGCCGGCGAACGCACGGCTGGCGCCGGGCCAGAAGGTGAAGCTGGTCGTCTGGGGGTAAAAGGCCCAACAAAGAAAGGGCGGCGAACCGTGAGGTCCGCCGCCCGATCCGGTTAGCTGATGCCTGGCGCTTAGGCGGCCGGCGTCATGCTGGTGCTGACGTTGTTGAAGGTGTTGCCGAGCTGCTTGCCCAGCGAACCCATCGCGGTGATGGCGGCAACAGCGATCAGAGCGGCGATGAGGCCGTACTCGATTGCGGTGGCGCCCTTTTCATTCTTCAGCATCTTGCGGATGAACTGCATGTCCGGTCTCCATCGTTCCAGTATTCAGGGAGTGTTCCGTCTCCCACCGATGCCGTATTCGGGCGCCAGTAAGGCTGTTTTGGCGTTGCGCGGTTGATAAACGCTTAATTTGGACCTGTGAAATTCGGATATTGGTGGTCAATTAGGCGTTAACCACTTTGTTCGTGACATTGTCCCACATATTGATTGTGGTGCTGGCGAAGCCATTGAGCGCAACCAGCATCGCGATCACGACGAGCGCGATGATCAGGCTATATTCCAGCGCGCTGGCGCCGGTGCGATCGGCCAATAGTCGGTCGAAAAATTTTCGCATACGCGATCCTAGCCGCCGGGCCATGTTCCCGGCATGGTCGATCCTGCCGCAACACATTTAAGAAAGACCTTATGGCCAAGCCTGAATCTGCCGTTTCCGATATATTGACGGTGGTCGCCGTCGCGCTGGTGGATGGGGACGGGCGTGTCCTGCTGCAGCAACGCCCCGAAGGAAAGGCGATGGCCGGGCTGTGGGAGTTTCCCGGCGGCAAGGTGGAACCCGGCGAATTGCCCGAAGCCGCGCTGGTGCGCGAACTGCGCGAGGAACTGGGCATCGACGTCGAAGCCGCATGCCTTGCGCCGGCAACCTTTGCGAGCGAACCGCTGGCCGGGCGCCATTTGCTGCTGCTGCTGTACGCCTGCCGGAAATGGAAGGGGATGCCGCAGCCACTGGAAGCGACCGCGCTTCGCTGGGTACGGCCGATCGACATGCACGCCATGGCCATGCCGCCGGCCGATCGACCGCTGATCGGCCTGATCGAAGCGCTGCTTTAGGGCCGTACGACGAAACGACCGGGCGCTACGACAAAGACCATTGATACAATGTAACATCTGCCTTATTGGGGCATTGATATAACGTATCAAAAGGGTGTCGCATGGTTCGGGCTGGATTATTGTGTGGCGTAGCGTTGCTGTGGACAGGGATGGCGCAAGCGGCGGACGTGCCGGCTGCGGGCGATCAGGCCGCCGGCCATGATCGCAACGCCCCCGGCGATTATCATGAGGACCCGGCCGGGGACATCATCGTCACGGCCCCGTTCGGGCGCGATATCAGCAACCAACTGAGCGGCACATCGGTCGTGTCCGGCGAAATGCTGACGCGGGAATTGCGGCCGACGATCGGCGAAACGCTGGCACGCCAGCCGGGCGTATCATCCACATCGTTCGGGCCGAACGCATCGCGCCCGATCCTGCGGGGCTTTCAGGGCGATCGCGTGCGCGTGCTGACCGACGGCATCGGCAGCTTCGACGCGTCGAGCACGTCGGCCGACCACGCCGTCGTCATCAATCCGCTGACATCCGACCGGATCGAAGTGCTGCGCGGGCCTGCCGCCTTGCTGTTTGGATCATCCGCCGTGGGCGGGGTCGTCAACGTCATCGACAGCCGCATCCCGCGCCGGATGCCGGATGAGCCGGTGCATGTCGACGGCATCGGCACCTATGGCAGCGCCGCCAACGAACGGTCCTTCGGCGGAGCCGCCCAAACGGCGATCGGCGACACATTCGTCGTCCATGTGGACGCAAGCTACGCCAGGACCGGCGATCTGGATACGGGCGGCCATATCCTGTCCCCGGCGCTGCGCGCGCAGGCGGCAACAAATGCCGACCCTGATATTGCCGCGCTGGCGGACCTGAAGGGCAAGTTGCCGAACAGTGCCGCGCGCACCTGGGAAGTTGCCGGTGGCGGCGCAATCATCACCGACACGGGCAATTTCGGCGTATCGGTAAGCCGGTATGACAGCCTGTACGGCGTGCCGATCCGTTATTCGCTGGACCCGGATGTCGAGGCCGAAGCGGTGCGGCTGGACGTGAAGCAGACCCGCGTCGATTTCCGCGGTGAAGTGGATACGGGCGGCGGATTTTTCGACAAGATCAAGCTGCGCGGCGGGTTTGCCGATTACGAGCATAGCGAGATCGACGAGGATGGGGCCGTTGGCACGACATTCTACAGCCAGGGCTGGGAAGGCCGGCTGGAACTGGTCCAGCGCGAGCAGGGCGGCTGGCGTGGCGCCATCGGCGGGCAGGTGCTGTTCCGCGACCTGAACGTGATCGGCGACGAAAAATTCCTGCCGAAGAATGAAAGCCAGCAATTCGGCCTGTTCACGCTTCAGGAACTGAATCTTGGCCCGGTGACGGTGGAGGCTGGCGGCCGGTTCGAACATTCGGTTGTCAGCGCCCAGGCCGATGCCGATCTTGGCAACCCGCGCTATAATCGCACCTTCGACGCGATATCGGCTTCGCTGGGGGCCGGTTTGGACGTTGCGAAAGGCTGGCGCGTCGGCCTGAACCTGTCGCGCAGCGAACGCGCGCCATCCGCGGAGGAGCTGTTCGCCAACGGCCCGCATGCCGGCACGCAGAGCTTCGAGATCGGCAATCCCGATTTCAACCTGGAAAAGAGCTGGGGCCTGGAAGCGACGGTGCGAGGCAAGGGGCCGGGCTATAATATCAGCCTGTCGGCGTTCCACAGCTGGTTCAACGGTTACATCTATGAAAGCGCGACCGGCGCTGTGGAAGATGACCTGCCGGTTTTCCAATATGCCCAGGCCGACGCGCGTTATTATGGCTTTGAAGCCGAAGCCTCGGCAACGCTGGCGCAGATCGGCGAAACGAAGATCGTGGCGGACGCGCTGGCCGATATGGTGCGGGCGCGGATCGTGGGAACCGGGCCGGTGCCGCGCATCCCGCCGCTGCGCGTGCTGGGCGGGATCGAGGCGCAAGGCGAAAAGCTCACGGGCCGAATCGAAGTGGAGTGGGCCGACAAACAAACCCGCATCGCCAGTTTCGAGACCCCGACCGACGGCTATACGATGGTCAACGCGTCGCTGGCGTTCAAACCGTTCGGCAGCGCCAACCCGACGAGCATCATATTGTCTGCCAACAACATTTTCGACGTGGTGGCGCGCAGGCATGCGAGCTTCCTGAAGGATTACGCGCCTTTGGCCGGCCGGGATATCCGCCTTACGACCCGCTTCTCGTTCTGACCGACCGAACGACGACAGACGCAACGGCCACACGCATGGCCGTTGCGTCTGTCGCGCGCCTCATGATAAAGGTGACGCCACTTTCACCTGTCGACAAGAACAGGGTGCGTGGTGGAGAGGTGGATGCAGCGGAATAACGTCCAGGCTGAACTGCGTAGCGGCCCCGCGCGGGTGCGCGTTCAGACTTATATATATGATACGCCTTCGCAGCAGATGCGCTGTCCGATGCAGCATACCCTGACCTTGATGACATCGCGCCGCCCCAACGCCTGGCGCGGTTATTTCCACCGGCCGCACCAGCCGGGACGGATGTTCGCATTCGGCGATCTGATCTTCGTACCGGCGGGTTTGAGCATTTACGGCAGCGGCCCCGGCGGTGCGCAAACCATGGTGGAATGTGCTTTTCCGCCGGGCGCCAGCAAGGCGCTGGAAATGTTCGAGGAAGGCTGGGAAGACCGCGATCTCGCCCGTTGCGGCGATTTGCGATCGGACAGAATCGCCGATGCGGTGCGCCGGCTGGGCCAGGAAGCGCTGGAGCCGGGCTTTGGCAGCGACATTCTTGTCGATGCGCTGACCACGGCCCTGCCGATCGATCTGGCCCGCCATTTTCAGGAAGTGGTGCGGCGTTCCGCGCCGGTGAAGGGCGGGCTTGCACCGCACCAGTTGCGCACGATTGAGGATTATGTGCGCGAATGGCCGGTAGGCGGGGTCAGCGTCGGCGGACTGGCAGAACTTGTCGGGTTGAGCCGCGGCCATTTCATGCGCGCGTTCAAGCAAAGCGCGGGCAAGACGGTGCACGGTTTCGTCGAAGCCGTCCGGCTGGATCAGGCCAAGACATTGCTGGCCGATGGCGACATGCCGCTGAAGCAGATCGCCGCCCGGCTGGGCTTTGCCAATCCGGCGAGTTTTTCGCTGGCGTTCCGTCGCCTGACCGGGGATACCCCCGGACGCTATCGCAGCGTACGCAAGGGGCTGACCTGACATATCGGCCATCCGGCTACGCAGATGCGCGGTGCAAGGCCGCAAAGAGGGTATATCGCGATCCGCTTATTGGCCCCCGGCGCGGATAGCGCGGTTCGCGGGCTGCTTTATGAATCCTTGTGATAACAGCGTCACTATAAGAACATAGGCGTTACCCGCATCCCTGCGGCAACCCCTTAAGAGATCCTCCCATCGGCGGCGTTTGCCGCAATCCACGGAACAAGGCCGTTGAAGCCATCCGTGACAAGGGAGGATGAGAATGGGATCTCTACATCGTCATAGCGTGCGTTCGCGTTGGAGCATCTTCGCCCGGTTGCAGGCGGGCGTCGCGCTGCTGGCGCTGCCGGTTGCGGCGCTGGCGCAGGATGCCGCACCCGCCACAGGTGCGGATACCGGCGGGCTGGAAGACATCGTCGTCACCGCGCAGAAGCGCAGCGAATCGCTGCAGCGCACGCCGCTGGCGATCAGCGCGGTCAGCGCCGATACGATCGAAACCCGCCGCATCACCGACGCATCGATGCTCAGTTCGGTTGCGCCGAGCCTGTCGACCACGACCGGTCCGTCATCCAAGGGGCACCTTATCGTCCAGATTCGCGGTATCGGCGAATCCGAACCGATCCTGACCGCGGACAGCCCGGTTGGCATGTATGTCGACGGCGTGATCGTCGGCCGTTCGACCGGCGCGATCTTCGAACTGGTCGATCTGGAACGCATCGAAGTGCTGCGCGGGCCGCAGGGCACGCTGTACGGCCGCAACACCACCGGCGGCGCGGTGAACCTGATCATCAAGAAGCCGTCGGATGAATTCGGCGTCGAAATGGTCGGCAGCTATGGCAATCGCGGCTACTGGCAGGGCCGGGGTTCGATCGATACCGGCGAGATCGGCGACAGCGGTTTCAAGGCGAAGATCAGCTATCTGCACAAGCAGGCCGACGGCTATGTCGACAATCTGAACGCCAAGGACAGCCGCGATCCGGGCGCCTACAACACCGATGCGGTGCGCGTGGCACTGGCCTATGATCGTGGTGGCGATTTCCGCTTCAATTATGCGTTCGACTGGGCCGAAACCAACGCGGTGGCCGCGATGGCGCAGATCACCGTCGCGAACCAGAATGTGATCGATTATTTCAGCCAGTCGGCGGCACTGGGTGGTTCGGCCTTCATCGGCCCGGATCGCAACCGTCGCAGTTCGGCGACGCCGGACGTGACCGGCACGTTCGACCGTTCGATGAGCCATGTCGCCACCGCCGAGGTGGATCTTGGCCCGGACACGATGTTCCGTTCGATCACCGGTTTCCGCACCTGGCGCAACAAGATCAGCAACACCGACCTGGATAATAATTCGGGTCTGGTCGGGAATGTAAATCTTCCGGTTGCGGGTGTGCGGCCGGTGGCGCTGTTCGGGGCGAACAATGATCGTCGTCAGCATCAGTTCAGTCAGGAAATCAACCTGATCGGGCAGATCGGCAGCAGTGTTGAATATGTTGCCGGTGCATATTTCTTCACCGAAGAGGCGCGCGAGACGAATCCGCAGTTCTTCACGCTGCTGCTTCCGCCTGCATTTGGCGGGGTGATGAACCGCACGTCGGTGAACGACTATCGCACCCGCAATGAATCGAAAGCGATTTTCGGGCAGGCGACCTATCATCTGACGGACGATCTCAGCTTCACCGGCGGGGTTCGCTATACGTGGGATGAAAAGAAGCTGATCCAGACTTCGGCCATCGCGCGCCAGCTTTCGAAGAATTTCTCGAACTTCAACTATTCGGCGACGCTGACCTGGCAGGCGACGCCGGACATCATGACTTATGCCCGCATCGCCAGCGGCTATAAGGCCGGCGGCTTCAACCCGCGCGCGATCAACGATGGCTATGATCCGGAAACGCTGACGTCGTACGAATGGGGCGTGAAGAGCGAGTTCTTCGATCGTCGCCTGCGGTTCAACGGCACGTTGTTCTACATGGATCTGAAGGACAAGCAGCTGAACCAGTTCGTCGCCGGTTCGGGCGGTGCCGCGAGCCAGACGCTGAACGCCGGCAAGGCCGACTTCAAGGGTGTCGAAATCGAAGTCGAAGCGCTGCCGTTCGATGGGCTGCGGCTCAATGGTTCGCTTGGGTATGTCGATCGTAAGTTCAAGGAGTTGCTGGCGGTTGATCCCACCGACAACCAGGAGAAGGACTACGCGTCGATCGGCCAGTTCAGCTATTCGCCGAGCACGACGGCGAATGTCGGCGCGCAATATTCGATCAACGATGTGGCGGGTGGTACGCTGTCGATCCGGGCCGACTACACCTACAAGAGCAAGGTGCATTATAACGTGTTGCCGGGCGCACCCTTCGCGCGGTTCGACGCCGATATCGCGGCACCGGGCTATGGCCTGATCGATGGCCGGATCACACTGGCGGATGTTGCCGTCGGCGGTGGCGAGGCGACGTTCACCCTGTGGAGCAAGAACCTGACGAACAAGGTTTATCGCGCCTCGGGGATCGATTTCACCTCGTTCGGTTACGCCATCAATATCTACGGTGAACCGCGCAGCTATGGCTTCGACGTCAAATTCAAGTTCTGAGCCGCCCATGATGGGTTAGGCTACGGGAAAGCGCGCGGGCGACACAAACGACCCGCGCGCACCCGGACGGAGGATGAGTGATGGCCTACGACACCTATCTGATGCAGGGTATCAAGCCCGTGACGACCGACAGCAGCGTGCTGGTCAGTTCGTCCAAATATCTGAATGACCCGCGCGTGCGCGATTGGGTGGCGACGCACATGCTGCGCCGCAATGGCCCGGATATTCCGACGCCTTCGGATTCGATCCAGCTTGTGATGATCCTGCGCCAGATCGAGGATGCGGACCACATCAACGCGCTGTTCGCGGAGGAGCGCAAGACCAACGCGAAGCTGGACGCCTGGCTGTCGGAACGCTTCGTATCCACCTTTTCGCGCGATGATCTGGCGCAATATGGGCCAGAAACGGTGGGAGGTATCTTCCACAAGCAATTGGTAGACAACGGATTGCAGGTGGACATCGTGCCACCGTTCGCGCCCAAGACCGATTACGAATATTTCAACCTGCGATCAGGCCAGTGCCACGATCTGGAACATATTCTGGGTGGCGGCGGGTTCGATTTTATCGGCGAACTGGTGCCTTATTATATGCGGCTGACCAATTTGTTCGTCCATCTCAGCCCGGAACTGGCGGGGCTGGTTTCGGCCTTTTCGATCCTGGGGTCGACGCGGATCATTACGCGGGCCGTGTTGCATTACCCGGAAACATGGCTGACCGTGCAGGAAACGGTGGAGCGCGGCGCGAAGGTGGGACGCGAATCCGATCCCTTCTTCATGGCGAAATATGAGGACGTGTTCCACCTGACACCGGACGAGGCGCGTGAGGCGCTGGGTATCCGCGGCGTGCGCATGGTGGACACGGCGGAGGCATCGGCAAAGTGGAACTGATCGAACAGGTGGCGTTTCAGGGCCATGGCGGCATCAACCTGGCGGCGGACGCGCGGGGGCCGATGGATGGCGCAGCGGTGCTGATGCTGCACGGCGGCGGGCAGACGCGCGGCGCATGGAACGCGGCCGCCGATGCGCTGGCAGCGCGCGGCTTTCGTGTCATCACGCTTGACCTGCGGGGCCACGGCGAAAGCGACTGGTCCCCCGACGGGCATTATATGCTGGAACGGTTCGCCGATGACCTGCGTGACGTGATTGCCCAGATCGGCGGAGCGCCGGTTCTGGTGGGGGCGTCGCTGGGCGGGCTATCGTCGATGCTGGCATGCGGGGAAGCGCCGCATGCGCCGCTGTCCGCGCTGGTGCTGGTCGATATCGTGCCCAAGATGGAACGCAGCGGCGGCGATCATGTCGTCGGTTTCATGCGCGGCACCAAAGACGGCTTCGATAACCTGGAACAGGCGGCGGACGCGATCGCGGGCTATCTGCCGCACCGGCCACGGCCGAGATCGCTGGATGGCCTGTCGAAGAATTTGCGGCAGGCTGAGGACGGGCGCTATTATTGGCGCTGGGATCCGGCATTCGTGAAGCCGCGCGACAATTGGGATCCGGATGCGACCAGCCGGCGCCTGTCGGCTGCCGCGCAGGCGATCGACGCGCCGATCCTGATGGTGCGCGGCACCAAGAGCGAGATCGTGTCCGAGGACGCGCTGCGCCATTTCCGCGAATTGCTGCCCGAAGCCGAAGTCGCCGAGATCGCCGACGCACGGCACATGGTGGCCGGCGACGATAACGATGCCTTCCTTGGGGCGATCCTGAACTTCGTTGCGCGCCATGCCGCGCAACCCACCATCGAAGGGAGCAGACAACATGGGTGAGTGGGTTGTCCCGAGCCGCGAGGAGACGATGGCGCGGATAATGCGTGGTGCTTCGCGCGTGGCCGGATTTTCGCGTGACATGGCGTATACCGTGGCGGATCGGCTGGAGGAGCGCGCGGCGGACCATGCCGATACGCCGTTCATCCTTTTCGAAGACGAACGGCTGACCTTTGCCGAAGCCAATGCCCGCGCCAATCGCGTGGCCCATGCGGCGGCGGCGGCCGGGCTGAAGAAGGGCGATGTGATCGCCCTGATGATGTACAACCGGCCCGATTTCGTCGTGATGTGGCTGGGGCTGGCGAAAATCGGCGTCGTCACCGCGCTGATCAACACATCGGCCACCGGCACGGTGCTGGCGCATGCGATGAAGCAGGTGGGCGCCAAGGGCCTGATCGTGGATTCCGAACTGGCGGGATCCGTGGCGGAACTGGACCGCGCCGATATACCCGCCTTGCTGTGGGAGCAGGCGGAAACCGGACGGCCCATGTTCGGGCTGGCAGGGGCGGCCGATTTCAATGCGGCGATGGCGGCGGCAAGCGACGCCAATCCCGATCGATCGGCCCGCGCCGGCGTGGTGATGGCCGATCCGCTCTACCTGATCTTCACGTCGGGAACGACCGGCCTGCCCAAGGCCGCGAAGATGAGCCACATGCGTTTCCTGAACGCGGGCGAGATGATGGGCGGGCTGATGCAGTTCGGCCCGGACGATGTGTTCTATTGCGTACTGCCGCTTTATCATGGGGCCGGCGGGATGGTGGTGCCATCGACCGCGCTGGCATTTGGCGTGCCGTTCGTCCTGCGCCGCAAATTTTCGACCAGCGGCTTCTGGCAGGATGTGCGCCGGCACAAGATCACGTCATTTTATTATATCGGCGAAATCTGCCGCTACCTGATGAACGCGCCAGCCAAGCCGGACGACGCGGATAACAGCCTGCGCGTGATGACGGGCGCGGGCCTGAAGGCCGATGTGTGGGAAGCCTTCACCAAGCGGTTCGGCGTCAACTGGGTGTATGAAGGGCTGGGATCGACCGAGGCCAATTATGGCATCACCAATGTCGACAACAAGGCCGGATCGGTCGGCCGGGTGCCCTATCCGGCGCACACGAATATGAAGTTCGTGCGCTATGACATTGAAAATGATGATCATGTTCGGGATGCGGATGGCCGGCTGGTTGAAGCCAGGCCGGGTGAAGTAGCCGAAATCATCGCCGAGGTGCTGGGCGGCAATGGTGTCGGCGGCTATTTCGAAGGCTATACCTCGCGCGAGGCGACCGAGCAGAAACTGCTGCGCGATGTGATCAAGCCCGGTGACGTGTGGTTTCGATCGGGCGATCTGGTCCGGTTCGACGAGGAGGATTATTTCTACTTCGTCGATCGCATCGGCAACACGTTCCGCTGGAAGAGCGAAAATGTGTCGACCGAGGAAGTGGCGGCCGTGCTGAGTGCGTTTCGCGGGCCGGAAATCGTGAACGTCTATGGCGTGGCAGTGCCGGGAACCGAAGGGCGCGCCGGCATGGTTGCGTTGACCTATGCCGATCGCGCGGCCTTCGATCCGCAAGCGTTTTACCGTTTCGCGAGCGAGAAGCTTGCCCATTATGCCGTGCCCGTATTCGTCCGCCTTTCGGGCACGGCGGACATGACCACCACCTTCAAACTGCGCAAGGTGGAGTTGCAGCGCGCCGGATATGATCCCGCGCGCGTCGATGGCGATCCGCTGTTCGTGGCCGATCCGCAGGCCGGGCGCTATGTGCCCGTGACGGCGGAAGCGCTCGACCGGCTGGGCATCGCCCCCTTCAATCCGGAGAGTTGAGATGCGTGTCGAACCGAGCGAAGAACAAAAGGCGCTGCGTGCCGAGTTCCGCGCCTATCTTGCGGGGATCATGACCGATGAGGTGCGTGCGGCGACGCAGGGCGCGGAAAGCGGCACGGTCTATCGCGACGTCATCCGCCAGATGGGGCGCGATGGCTGGCTGACGCCCGGCTGGCCCGTGGAATATGGCGGCAAGGGGCTGGACCCCGCGATGCAGAAGATCCTGCTGGAAGAACTGGTGCTGGCCGAAGCGCCGTTCCCGTTCGTCACCGTCAACACCGTCGGCCCCGCGCTGATGCGGCTGGGGACGGAACAGCAGAAGCGCGACATCCTGCCGCGGATCGCGACCGGCGAACTGATCTTCGCGATCGGCTATACCGAACCGAGCGCGGGATCGGATCTGGCTTCGCTGAAGACGCGGGCCGTGCGCGATGGCGATGATTTCGTCATCAACGGCCAGAAGATCTTCACCAGCGGCGCCGAAGGGGCGGATTACGTCTTCCTCGCCGCGCGGACCGACCCGGATGCGCCCAAGCACAAGGGCATCACCATCTTCATGATGGACGCCAAACTGCCCGGCTTTTCGGTGACGCCGATCTGGACGGTGGGCGGCGTGCGCACCAACGTGACCTATTATGAAGATGTCCGCGTGCCCGCGTCGATGATCATCGGCCAGGAAAATGGCGGGTGGCGGCTTATCGCCGAACAGCTCAACCATGAACGGATCGGCCTGGCCGCGCTGACCTATGGCGCGAATGGCTGTTTCGACGATGTGGTGGAATGGGCGCGCGGCGTGGAAGCAGCCGACGGCAGCCGGCTGATCGATCAGGGATGGGTGCAACTGGCGTTCGGCGAATGCTACGCCCTGCTGCGCGCCATCGGCCTGATGGGCGATCGCGTTGGCTGGGAAGTGTCGCAAGGCGTGACCCGGCCGGAACTGGCCAGCGGCCTCAAGGTGTTCGGCACGGAAGGCATGATCCGCGCGATCCGCTTGCTGCTCGACGTCATGGGATCGGCCGGGCTGGTGCGCGACGGATCGCCGGGGGCGCAACTGCGCGGCCGGATCGAACGGGAATTCCGCAAATGCCAGATCAACACATTCGGTGGCGGAAGCGCCGAAGTGCTGCGCGACATGGTAGCGCAGGTCGGCCTGAAAATGCCGCGCGCGGCAAGGTGAGGATGATATGACCGAACAGAATGACCTGCTGGCGCGCGCGCGCGCCTATGTTGGCAGCGATGCGACGAAACCCGCCGTGGCGCGTGATCCCGTCAACCAGCCGATGATCCGTCGCTGGGCCGAAGCGATGGGCGATGCCAACCCGCTGTGGCACGATGCGGAAGCGCGCAAGGCGGCCGGTTTTGCCGGTGCGGTGTCGCCCCCGGCGATGCTGGAAGTGTGGACGATGGCGCCGTACCGGCCCGGCGGCCGCACCGAGGATGAGGGCATGGCCGTCCTCCAGCTATTTGACGATGCCGGCTATTTCGGCGTTGTCGCAACCAATATCGAGCAGGAATATATCCGCTACCTCGAAGAAGGCGACATCATCCATTCGCGCGCGATCGTGGCGGATATTTCCGACGAAAAGCGCACCGGCCTTGGCATCGGCCATTTCGTGACGATCAACTATGAATTCACCGACCAGAAGGGCGAACCGGTCGGGCGGATGAAGTTTCGCGTCCTGAAGTTCAAGCCGACGTTGCAGCAGCCCGAAGCCAAGCCCGAAGGCGACAAGCCGGCGAAGAAATTCCCGCATCCGCGCCCATCGATCACGCATGACAATGCGTTCTTCTGGGAAGGGCTGAAACAGCGCAAGTTGCTGATCCAGTCGTTCAACGGGCGGCTTGTCCACCCGCCGGTGCCGGCCTGCCCGGAAACCGGGTCGTTCGACTGGACGACGGTGGAAGCGTGCGGCCGTGGCACGATCCACAGCTTCGTCGTGATGCACCAGCCGCAGCTTCCGGGTTTCGAATATCCGCTGCCGGTGGTGCTGGTCGAGCTGGAAGAAGGCGTTCGCATCGTCGCCAACATGGTTGGCGCCAAGCCCGAGGACGTTGAAATCGGCAAGGCCGTGACGCTGGAATTCGTGGAGGTCGAGCCGGATTACGTGCTCCCGGCCTTCCGGCTGGTTTGAGGGGGGGGATCATGGATTTCGCTCTCAACGAAGATCAGACGAGCCTGCGGGATCTGGCCGCGCAGATCTTGTCCGATGGCAGCAATGACGAAAGCCTGAAGGCGTTCGCGAAGGGCGATCAGCCCTATGACAGTGCGCTGTGGAAAGTGCTGGGCGAAGCCGGGCTGCTCGGTATCGCCATTCCCGAAGCGCAAGGGGGCCTTGGTTTCGGGATGACCGAACTGGGGCTGCTGCTGGAGGAACAGGGCCGCACGCTGGCGCCGTTGCCGCTGCATGCGACGCTGGTGACGGCGGCGCCCGCGATCGCCGCATTCGGCAACGACCAGCAAAAGGCGATCCTGTCGCGCGTGGCGACCGGTGATGCGGTGCTGACCGCGGCGCTGGAGGAAGTGGGCAACCATGATCCGGCGCGCCCGATGATGCGTGCGGCGCGATCGGGCAATGGCTGGGTGCTGGACGGCACCAAGAGCGCCGTGCCCTATGGCGCGCAGGCGACCCGCATCCTGGTGCCGGCGACGAGCGAGGAGGGGGTGATCGTGTTCCTGATCGACCCCGCCACGACGGGCGTGGAGATCACGGCGCAGCAGACCACCAGCCCCGAACCGCAGGCGCAAATTCGTTTTCAGGCGGCGCAGGTAAGCGGCGATGATGTGCTGGGCCTGGTGGAGCAGGGGGCTGCCATCGCCCGGTCGATCGTCGATCATGGCCGGGCGGGGCTTGCCGCGTTGCAGGTGGGTATTTGCGGCGAGGCGCTGCGGCGCACGGCCGCTTATTCCAGCGAACGCATCCAGTTCGACCGGCCATTGGGATCGATGCAGGCGGTGCAGCACCGTGCTGCCGATGGCTTCATCGACGTCGAAGCGATGCGATCGACCGCGTTGCGCGCGGCCTGGCTGCTGGATGAGGGCGTGGAATCGCCGGCCGAAATCGAAACCGCCAAATATTGGGCGGCGATCGGCGGGCACCGCGTGTCGCATTCCGCGCAGCACCTGCACGGCGGGATGGGCGCGGACATGGATTATCCGATCCACCGTTTCTTTCTTGCGGCCAAGCAGGTCGAACTCGCGCTGGGCGGCGCGCAGCCGATGCTTGCCGAAATCGGCCGGGCCATTGCGGCCGGCACCACCGAACCACTCGCGGGAGCGCGCTGATGACCTTCGACGATATCCAGGTGGGGCAGGCGCTGCCCGAACTCGTCATCCCGATCACCGCATCGGCGATCGTGGCGGGGGCAATCGCCACCAACGACTTCCAGAATGTTCACCATGACAAGGCGGCCGCGCAGGCAACCGGCGTGCCGGACATCTTCATGAACATCCTGACGACCAACGGCTTCGTCCAGCGGTTCGTGACCGACTGGGCGGGGCAGGATGCACGCATCCGCAATGTCGCCATCCGGCTGGGCGCGCCCAATTTCGTGGGTGATGCGATGCGGATCAACGGCGAGGTCGCCACGGTGGATGCAGACAAGCGCACCGCCGAGATCAAGGTTTCCGGCCGCAACGGTATTGGCGAACATGTATCCGCCACCGTGACGATCGGCTTTGCACAAGGAGCACGCTGATGGTTTCGATCAGCAACAAGGCGGCGATCGCCGGGATTGGCGCGACCGAATTTTCGAAGAATAGCGGCCGTTCCGAAATGCGCCTCGCGGTGGAAGCCACGCTGGCGGCGCTGGCCGATGCCGGGATCGACCCGAGCGAGGTGGACGGGCTGTCCACCTACACGATGGACAATAATCCGGAGATCGAACTGTTTCGCGCGATCGGCGGCAAGGAGCTGAAATTCTTCAGCCGCATCCATTATGGCGGGGGTGCGGCCTGTGCGCCGATCCTGCACGCGGCGATGGCGGTGGCGACGGGCGTCGCCGAAACCATCGTCTGCTACCGCGCGATGAACGAACGGTCGCAATATCGCTTCGGCACGGGCCACACTCCGCCGCCGGCACCGAATGCGGAAACCGCCCATTTCGGTTGGTACGTGCCGTTCGGCCTCATTTCGCCGGCGTCGTGGGTGGCGATGCAGGCGCGGCGCTACATGCACAATTATGGCGCGACATCGGAAGATTTCGGCCGGGTTTCGGTGGCCGCGCGCAAACATGCGGCGACCAACCCGAAGGCGTGGTTCTACGAACAGCCGATCACGCTGGAGGAGCACCAGGCGAGCCGCTGGATCGTCGAACCGCTGCACCTGCTGGATTGCTGCCAGGAATCGGATGGCGCGGTGGCGATCGTGGTCACATCGCTGGAACGCGCGAAAAAGCTGAAGCAGCCACCGGTGGTGATCCGTGGGGCAGCGCAGGGGGCCGGCGACGACAGCCAGATGATGACCAGCTATTATCGCAAGGATATTGGCCGGATTTCGGAAATGAACATCGTTGCAGCGCAGCTGTACGCGCAGGCCGGGATCACCCCGGACGACGTGCAGGCGGCGATCCTGTACGATCACTTCACCCCGTTCGTGCTGCCGCAGCTGGAAGCGTTCGGCTTTGCCAAGGAAGGCCAGGCCAAGGATTTCATCCGCGAAGGCAATATCGAACTGGGCGGCCGCCTGCCGATCAACACGCATGGCGGGCAATTGGGTGAAGCCTATATCCATGGGCTGAACGGGGTGGCCGAAGGCGTGCGGCTGGCGCGCGGCACATCGGTCAATCAGGTGGCGAACGTCCGCAATGTGGTGGTGACGGCTGGAACCGGCGTGCCGACCAGCGGCCTGATATTGTCACCAGCATGAGCATGGTCCCTGCCAAGCCGTTGATCGGCGGTCGCATAGGCGCGGCATTGTCGCTGGGTGTGTTGCTGTGCGGTTCGATCTGCACGGGCCTTGTGTTTGTGGCGCTGGTGCCGGTGCTGCCGCTACTGGCAGCGGAATATGGCGGGGGATCCGAAGGGGCGCTGTTCGCCCAATCGGTGATGACGACGCCGGCGATCGGGTTGATCGTCGGCGGGTTCGCATCCGCCGTGATGATCCGCGTGCTGGGTGCAGCGAAATTGTTGATGCTGGGTCTTTCCCTGCTGGGCACCAGCGGCGTCGCCGCGTTCGAATTGCATCGCGAGGAACTGCTGCTGGCCAGCCGGCTCGTCCTCGGCCTGTCCGCGTCGATGGTGACGATTGCCACCACCGCGCTCGTATCGGCACGTTTCACCGGCCTGACGCGGGCGCGGATGATCGGCATCAAGGGCGCACTTGGTGCGGTTGGCAGCGTCGCCGGGATCATGATTGCCGGCTGGCTGGGCGATATCGGCGGCTGGCGGTTGCCGAACCTGCTGTATCTGTTTGGGTTCCTGCTGCTGGGGCTGGCACTGCTGACGATTCCGCTGCAACGCCCGGCGCCTGTTGCCGGGGAAGGTTCGGGCAGTGCGGGCGAAGCGATCCGGCTGCTGTGGCCGATCTACCTGATGGTCATCGCGTTCGGCGTCGTGCTGATGATGACGAATACGCAGCTTTCTTTCCTGCTCGCGGAAATCGGCATCACCAAGCCGACCGAGGCATCGCGGATCTTGGTGGTCAGTTCGATCAGCTCGGCGATCGGCGGCTTTGCGTTGGGATCGGTCCGGTTGCGGATCGGGGCTGGACGGATGCTGCCGCTGGCATTCGGTTGCTGGGGCGCGGGGCTGTTGATGCTGGGCTTCGCCTATTCGATACCCCTGGCCGTGGCCGGCAGTTTCCTGGCCGGATATGCGGGCGGCACCTTCGTTCCGCACATGGTGGCGACGCTGGCGGGCAATGCGCCGCCAGCGATCCGCGACCGGGCGATCGCCTTGCTGTATTCGGCGATCTTCGTGGGCGATTTCCTCAACCCGCTGATCATCCAGCCGGTGAGCGAGGCGCTGACGCGGCATGGCGCATTCCGATTGGTTGGCGTGCTGTGCGTGATCGCGGCGATCGTGGCGCTTTGGCGTAATCGCCGGGCGACGAAGGCCTGATCGCCGTTCGGGCCGTACCCACCATCAGGGCCACCACTTTGCCATGGGGGTAGGCCATTCCGTTTCCGTCGCGTTAGGCTTGCCCATAACGAATGAGGAGAATGGATATGGACTATCCCCATGATGAGGTGGCCGGGACGGTCGAGCGGCTGATAGAGGCGTTCAAGGAATGCGAACGGCGCAACAGCTGGAGCTGGCTGGCCGACGAATTCTATCATGAGGATTGCGTCTATACCTGCGAATATGGCGGGGTGATGCCTGTCGTCGCCAATGGCCGCGAGGAAATCCGCCGCACCCATTATGGCCGCGACATGGAAGTGGGGTCGGGCTGGACCGGCTGGACCTTCCCTTATGCCGGCTACGCCGTGAACGGCGACCAGATCATCACCCACTGGAAGAATCGCGGGCCGGGCCTGCGCCCTGATGGCAGCTTTTACGAAACACCGGGCGTGTCGTTCATCACCTATGGCGGGAACGGCAAGTTCATCCGCCAGTTCGATATGTTTGATATCGGCCACCAGATGGTGCTGTGCGACGAACTGGAAGCCGCTGGCCTGCTTTCGCCGCGGCTGAAAGAAGAATGGGTGATCCCGATGAAGGCGCGGATCATCGCCAAGCTTTCCGGCCAGTGAAGGGAGATAAGCGATGCCCGAAGCGATCGACTATTTTCTGATCCAGAACCTGCTCCACCGTTATTCGGATGCTGTGGACCGGGGCGATTTCGCGCATGTCGGCACGATGTTTGAACATGCCGATGTCTATTTTCCGGGGGAGGAGACGCCATCGGTGAAGGCCGGTACCCGCGATTTCGGTGCGTCGCTGACGCAGTGGACGCGGATCTACCCGGACACGGGCACCCCCAAGACGCGGCATCTGTGCACCAATCTGATCATCGATTTCGACGATGACACGCATGCGCGCACCCAGACCTATTTTGTCGTGCTGCAGGCGGCGGAAGGCCTGCCGCTGCAACCGATCATCACCGGAACCTATCTGGATCGGTTCGCCAAGGTGGATGGCGAGTGGCGCTTTACCGAGCGGCGCGAGCTGGTCGGCCAGACGGGCGATTTGTCGGCGCATCTGTTGCAGACGTTCGCAGGGCCGACGGGAGAGTAGGGTTGCCCCACCCTCCCGCAGGCGCGGCGGATCAGGCGACGTCGATGCGAAGCCGGGTCAGCCGCACCGTGGCGATTTTCCAGCCATCGGCCTCCTTGCGGTAGGTTTCATGATAATGGCCGTAGCCGTGCAGGAAGCTGTAGGGCACCGGTGCGCCGGGCTTCACCCATAATTTATCTTCCATCGCCCAGATGCCGGTGGCGGTGGTGGGCGAGGTGATCGCGATTTCGGGCATGTGGCCGTGATGGACGGTGGTGATGTCCGCCAGGATCGGGCTGAGCATTTCCAGATAGGGTTTCGCACCCTCGATCACCGCCTGTGGATTGGGCGGATCGGTGCCTTCGCGGAAATCGGCGTGGAGATCGGCGGTGAACACGGCTTCCAGCCCGGCCCAGTCCTTGGTGTCCATGCAGCGGAAGTAGCGGGCCTTGAGCGCCTTGATCTGTTCGATCGCCAGCAATTGTTCGATCGCGTCCATTGCCTCTCCTTTTTGTCGATGCGCTGCAGATTGCCGGGTGAGGGGCGCGTACGAAAGCCCGTGCGGATCAAAAAGCCGCATTATGGCGTCCAGAAGAAAGTCGTGGCGCGCAGGATGAATCCGCGATCCTTGCCGTTTCAGCCCCCAAAGACTTAATTCGAACGGTAGGGATCGGTGGACCGACGTCTGCCGCAGATAGAGAAAAGAGCGAGAGAGAGTGAGCGATAGCCCCCCTAACGCCTCCGCCGGCGTGAACCTGACGCATCTTCAGCGTCTCGAAGCGGAAAGCATCCATATCCTGCGCGAAGTGGTGTCCGAGGCCGAACGGCCCGTGATGCTATATTCGGTCGGCAAGGATTCGGCCGTCATGCTGCATCTTGCGCGCAAGGCCTTCTATCCGTCGCCGCCGCCGTTCCCGCTGCTGCACGTCGATACGACGTGGAAGTTCAGGGCGATGTACGACCTGCGCGACCGGATGGCCAAAGAGAGCGGCATGGAATTGCTGGTCTATCAAAATCCAGAAGCGCAGGAGCGGGGGATCAACCCGTTCGATCATGGCGCGCTCCACACCGACATGTGGAAGACCGAAGGCCTGAAGCAGGCGCTGGACAAGTTCGGTTTCGACGCGGCCTTTGGCGGCGCGCGCCGCGACGAGGAAAAGAGCCGCGCCAAGGAGCGCATCTTTTCCTTCCGTTCGGCCAACCATCGCTGGGACCCGAAGAACCAGCGCCCCGAATTGTGGCGCCTGTACAATGCCAAGAAGGCCAAGGGCGAAAGCATCCGCGTCTTCCCGATCTCCAACTGGACCGAGCTGGACATCTGGCAGTACATCCATCTGGAAAATATCCCGATCGTGCCGCTGTACTTCTCGGAGCCGCGCCCGACCGTGCAGCGCGACGGACTGACCCTGATGGTCGACGACGATCGTTTCCCGCTGCGTCCGGGCGAAGTGCCTGAAATGAAGTCGATCCGTTTCCGCACGCTCGGCTGCTACCCGCTGACGGGTGCGGTGGAGAGCGAAGCGAAGACGTTGCCGGAAGTCATCCAGGAAATGCTGCTGACCACCACGTCGGAACGTCAGGGCCGCGCGATCGATCATGATCAGGCCGCCAGCATGGAGAAAAAGAAGCAGGAGGGGTATTTCTGATGTCGGACAATGTGGCTCAGGAAAGCTCCTACAAGGCGCAGGACCTCATCGCCGAGGATATCGACGCCTATCTCGTCCAGCACCAGCACAAGAGCCTGCTGCGCTTCATCACCTGCGGGTCGGTGGACGATGGCAAATCGACGCTGATCGGCCGGTTGCTGTACGATTCGAAGATGATCTTCGAAGATCAGCTGGCGGCGCTGGAAGCGGATTCCAAGCGCGTCGGCACGCAGGGGCAGGAAATCGATTTCGCACTGCTGGTCGACGGCCTCGCCGCCGAACGCGAACAGGGCATCACGATCGACGTCGCCTATCGCTTCTTTTCGACCGACAAGCGCAAGTTCATCGTCGCCGACACGCCGGGGCATGAACAATATACGCGCAACATGGTGACGGGTGCGTCGACGGCGGACCTTGCAGTCATCCTGATCGACGCGCGCAAAGGCGTGCTGACGCAGACGCGCCGGCACAGCTATCTCGCGCACCTGATCGGCATCCGCAACATCGTGCTGGCCGTCAACAAGATGGATCTGATCGGTTACGATCAGGCGCAATATGATGCGATCGTCGAAGATTATCGCGTGTTCGCGACGTCGATCGGGATTGGCGATTTCACCGCGATGCCGATTTCCGGCTTCAAGGGCGACAACATCACCGGACCTTCGGCCAACACGCCGTGGTACACCGGGCCGGCGCTGATCGAGCATCTCGAAACGGTAGAACTGGACGTCACGACCGATCAGGCCAAGCCGTTACGCATGCCGGTGCAGTGGGTGAACCGTCCGAACCTCGATTTCCGGGGCTTCTCCGGCCTGATCGCAACCGGCACGGTGAAGCCGGGCGATGCGGTGCGCGTGCTGCCATCGGGCAAGACATCCACCGTCAGCCGCATCGTGACGATGCCGGGTGCCAGTGGTGGCGGTGATCTGGAACAGGCGGTGGCCGGCCAGTCCGTCACGATCTGCCTGGCCGATGAAGTCGATTGTTCGCGCGGGGACGTGCTTTCGGTGGCCGATACGCCGCCGCAGGCCGCCGACCAGTTCGAAGCGACCATCGTGTGGATGGCGGATGAGGAAATGCTGCCGGGCCGGCCTTACTGGCTGAAGCTTGGCACGCAGACCGTGAGTGCCAACATCCAGGCGCCGAAGTACCAGGTCAACGTCAACACGATGGAGCATCTGGCCGCCAAGACGCTGGATCTGAACGCCATCGGTGTCGCCAACCTGTCGACCGATCGTCCGCTGGTGTTCGAAGCCTATGATCAGAACCGCGACCTTGGCGGGTTCATCCTGATCGACAAGCTGACCAACGCGACGGTGGCCGCGGGCATGCTGCACTTCTCGCTGCGGCGGGCGCAGAACGTCCATTGGCAGGCGCTGGATATCAGCCGCGATGCGCACGCCAACATGAAGAACCAGAAGGCCGCCGTGCTGTGGTTCACCGGTCTTTCGGGCGCGGGCAAGTCGACCATCGCCAACCTTGTCGAAAAGAAGCTGCACCGGATGAACCGGCACACCTTCCTGCTCGACGGCGACAACGTGCGTCACGGGCTGAACAAGGATCTGGGCTTCACCGATGCCGACCGCGTGGAAAATGTCCGCCGCGTGGGCGAAGTATCCAAGCTGATGACCGACGCCGGCCTGATCGTCATCACCGCCTTCATTTCGCCTTTCCGCCAGGAACGGCAGATGGTGCGCGACATGATGGCGACCGGCGAGTTCTTCGAGGTGCACATCGATACGCCGCTGGCCGAGGCCGAGGCGCGCGACGTGAAGGGCCTCTACAAGAAGGCACGGGCGGGCGAACTGGCCAACTTCACGGGTATCGACAGCCCGTATGAAGCGCCGGTCAATCCCGAAATCCGCATCGACACGACCAAGCTGACGCCCGAACAGGCGGCGGACCTGATCGTCGAGGAGCTGTTGAAGTGACGGACGTCGAACTCGCCCGCCACATTGCGGAAACGGCCGGCACGATCCTCGTTACGCTCCAGAAATCGGGGCTGTTCGAGGGCAAGGCGCTGGGCAAGGCGGGCGACCGCGTTGCCAACGCCTTCATCATGGCGGCGCTGGCCGAACAGCGCCCCGATGATGCCGTGCTGTCCGAAGAGGAAAAGGACAATCTGGACCGGCTTGAAGCCAAGCGGGTCTGGATTGTCGATCCCCTCGACGGGACGCGTGAATATGGCGAGGCCCGTACCGACTGGGCGGTTCACGTCGCGCTGACGATCGACGGCAAGGCGGAAATCGGGGCGGTGGCCCTTCCCGGCATTCCGCTGACCTTGGCGACCGATCGCAAGCCAGAGGCGGCCAACGCGGAAGGCAAGCTGCGGATGCTCGTCAGCCGCACGCGGCCGGCGCATGAAGCGGTGGCGGTTGCCGAAAAGCTGGGCGCCGAGCTGGTTCCGATGGGATCGGCTGGTGCCAAGGCGATGGCGGTGGTTCGCGGCGAAGCCGAAATCTACCTCCATTCGGGCGGCCAGTATGAATGGGACAGCTGCGCGCCGGTTGCGGTGGCGCAGGCCGCCGGCTTCCATGTCAGCCGGATCGACGGCAGCCCGCTCGTCTACAACCAGGCGGACGTCTATCTGCCGGACCTGCTGATCTGCCCGCCGCAATATGCGCAAACGGTGCTCGCTTCGATCCGCGAGCTGCCGGCGGCCTGATCTGCTAAATCCCTGATCTGGCCGAAGTCGGGATCCAGAACCCTCCGCTCGAAATGATAAGCGAACGGAGCGGTAATGGATCTCGACTTCGGCCAGGATGGCGCCGTTAGATAATGAGGGCGCTATGAAGTTTTGGCAGAATTTGAGCTGGATCGAGACCGACCAGCAGATCGAATGCGCGCGCTTTGCCGAGGAAGTGGGCTTTGAAGGGGTGATCCACGGCGATCATTTCTGTTTCCCCGATGTGATCCAAAGCCGGTATCCGATGTCGCCCGATGGCATCCCGCCGATGCCGACGAACTGGAATTATCCTGACATGTGGGTGACGATGGCGGCACAGGCCGCCGTCACGACCAGGCTGCGCTTCGCCAGCGCGATCTACACCATGCCCACCCGCCATCCGATCGTGACCGCCAAGGCGACGGGCACGCTGGCGCTGCTTTCGGGCAATCGCGCGATTATCGGCGTGGCGCCGGGCTGGCTGAAGGAAGAATTCGACGCAGCAGGCGTTCCGTTCGAAAAGCGCGGCGCGCGACTGGATGAAGCGATCGACGTCGTACGCAAGCTGTGGCGCGGTGGCGCCGTCGAACATCGCGGTACATTCTACGATTTCGGGCCGGTGCGGCTGGAACCGATGCCGGGTTATGAAGTGCCGATCTATATTGGCGGTTCGGGCGATGTCGCGTGGCGCAGGGCCGCGACATTGGGCGATGGCTGGATCGGTGGCGGCGACGACCCTGAAGAGGTGCCCGCGCTGCTGGCGAAGTTCCGCGAGTTGCGCGAACAAGCCGGCCGGACGCATCTGCCGTTCGAAACCATCCTGCCGCTGATCCGTCCGGTGACGGTGGATGAACTCAAGCGCCTTGGCGATGCGGGGATGGACGGTGCGGTGGCCTATCCGCCATCGCTGACGATCGGCATCACATCGACCATCGATGAAAAGAAGCGGGCGATGGAGGCCTATGCCAAGGAGTTTATCCGGCCCTTTGCCTGATGCTGCCGATGCCGATGCGTCCGCCGCGCCAGCGGCACGGATGGGCGCATCGGCGTTTGCCGGTTCCGCACGGTCCTTCAGATTCGTGATGACTGAAACAGGGGGATGCCGGTGACCGGGCAATGGGAATACCGCAATGCCCGTTGGGGGTTCGCCTGTCACGCGGTGGCGCTGGCCGGCCTGATCTTCGTGGCGGGGTGTGCGTCGAAGGACAAGCCGAAGCCGGCGGCACCATCGCAGCCCGCATCGCGCCCGGTGCCCCCGGCTGGCGCCGCAAGCAACCTGACCCTGCCGGACGGCGACGGGCAGGGCGGCTTCCGCACGATCAACGATGGGCTGGGACGGGACGAGGCCGTCTGGCATCTGCGTTCAGCGCTCAACGTCGCGGCGCTGAGCTGTGTTGGCACGGGCAGTGCTGCTCTGGTCGCCAATTACAATGCTTTGCTGGGGCAGAAAAAGGCTGTGTTCGCTGCCGGCTATGCAGCAGAAAATGCGCGGCATCGGGCGGGTGGCAACGCTGCGCTCGATGGGCATATGACCAAGCTTTATAATTATTTCGCGCAGCCGCCGGCACAGGCGGCCTTTTGCGCGGTGGCGCGTGATGTGGCCAATGAGGCCCGATCAGTGGCAGCGGCCGCATTTCCCACCTTCGCGGTAGAGGCTTTGGCCCGGCTCGATCGGCCATTCGACGACTTTTATCGTGCTTATGCCGCCTATCAACGCGATCTGGCGGCCTGGCAAACGGGTGCGCGGACGGCCAAGGCGGTCGCCGCGCCGGTGGCCCTTGCGGCGAGCGCTGCGCCCCTGCAGCCTGTCGCGGGCGTGCAGGGTGACTGGCGGATCCAGCTTGGCGCATTTTCGGGCGAGGCGGCGGCCGAGGCGGCGTGGGGAAAGATCAGATCGCGCATGGCGGGTGTCGCGTCGTTCAAGCCGCGGTTCGATGCCGTCCCCGGTAAACCCCTGGTGCGGGTGCAGGTTGGCCCGGTGACCGATCGGGCGGATGCCATCCGCTTATGCGCGGCGGCGGCATCGGCCGGGTTCGATTGTTTCCCGGTCGTGCCGCCAGCCCGATCATCCTAGCGTGGCGAGACACGTTGTGGTTGCGGCGAATGCAGCGTCCACCGCATCATCCAGCGACCGCGCGCGCTGGGCATTGGAGATGATCTCCACACCGATTGGCCCGCTATAGCCGATGTCGCGCATCGTGCGGACGAAGCCCGCCGGATCGAGCGTGCCTTCGCCCGGCAAAAGGCGGTGTTCGATGGTTGCGTCGAACATCGACATATCGGGATCGGGGATCGCATCGTTGATTTCGATGCCGGTAATCCGATCGAGCGGGATGGCGCGCAACTGATCGTCGGAAATATGGCCATGGCGGACATGCCAGATATCGAGATAGATACCGCCATCGGGTGCATCGCCGACGATCTCCAGCGTCCGTTCGGGCGTCGCGATTTCGGAGAAGGGCAGCATTTCGATGCCGATGCCCATGCCACTGCCGGCCGCGTCGGCGCAGACACCAGCGAAGGATTCGCGCAGGTGATCGACGGGCCAGCTTTCGCCATAAGGGCCCATGACCTTGAGGTGCCGCGCGCCGATAGCGGTGCCGAAATCGAGCAGCATGTGGCGCATCTTATCCGATGTGCGCCGCCGTTCGCCATCAGCGAACCAGTCGCCGAGACATTCGACCTCGATATCGGTCAACCCATGATCGGCAAGCATCCGGGCGATTTCACGCACATCATGCTGTGCAAGCAGATGCGGGATATCGCTTTGCAGGAAACCCATGCCGGTGAAGCCGGCGCGCGCCGCAGCTGCCATACGGGCGGGCAGGGGGTGGGGGCTGGTCCCGGTCTTCGATCGAAGGGGGTGGTGATCGCCGGCGATCGTCCAGTGACAGGCGATCAGGCGGTTTTTGTTTTCGCTCTCCATGCCCGCAGAGTGCGGGGCCTGCATCAGCGAGGCAAGGATCGACGTTTCTGGATTCGGGCTGCTGATTTCGGGCGGCGGGCGGCAAGCGTCCCGATCGTCGCCTGCGGCCCGATCAGATCGGGATCATCGACCGCGCTTTGCGGCAAGGCGAAGTGTATCGGCGGGGAAGGCGGCGTTTGATCGCCGCGCCGCCCACGCCGTACGGCTATCCGCCGGAAACCGTTATGCGATCGCGGCTACGAGGCCTTCGAACAGACGACGGCCATCGGTGCGGCCATGCGCTGCTTCGATCATTCGTTCGGGGTGCGGCATCATGCCCAGCACATTGCCCGCATCATTGAGGATGCCGGCGATGTTGCGGGCCGATCCGTTGACTGCTTCGCCATAACGGAAGGCGACGCGGCCTTCGCCTTCGAGGCGATCGAGCGTCGCTTCATCGGCGGTGTAATTGCCGTCATGATGGGCAACGGGAACGCGGATTTCCTCGCCCGCTTCGTAGCGCGATGTGAAAGCCGACTGGCTGGTGCCGACGGTAAGCGCAACATCGCGGCAGACGAAGTTGAGGCCGGCGTTGCGCATCAGCGCGCCCGGCAGCAGGCCGGCTTCGGTCAACACCTGAAAACCGTTGCAGATGCCGAGGACCGAAACGCCGCGCGCAGCGGCATCGGAAACGGCGCGCATGATGGGGCTGCGTGCAGCCATTGCGCCGGAACGCAGGTAATCGCCGTAGGAAAAACCGCCCGGAACGCCGATCAGGTCGATCCCTTCCGGCAGTTCGGTATCCCGATGCCAGACCATGACGGGGGCTTCGCCGGTCACGTCGCGAATCGCGACGGCGAGATCGCGATCGCAATTCGATCCGGGAAAGACGATGACCGCGCTCTTCATGCCGCGATCCGCTCGATCCGGAAGTTTTCGATGACGGTGTTGGCCAGCAGCTTGCGGCACATCGCTTCGATATCCGCGTCACTGGTGCCTTCGGCCAGCGACAGTTCGATCAGCTTGCCAGCGCGGACATCCTCAACCCCCGAAAAGCCGAGGCCTTCCAGTGCGTGATGGATGGCACGGCCCTGCGGATCGAGGACGCCATTCTTAAGGGTGACGTAGACGCGCGCCTTCATGCGATTCAGCCCGATGATGAGATTGGATGGGCGGGCATATGCGCCGCGATGCCCCGGTTTTCAACCTTGTCGTTGGCGGCACGGTGACCGCCAACGATCAATGGCTTACTTTTTCTCGCGATTCTTCCGGTGCTTTTCCAGGTCGAGCACCGTGGTGTCGCCTTCGGGCAGCAGGCCGAGACGGCGCGCAACTTCCTGATAGGCTTCGACTTCGCCACCGAGATCACGGCGGAACCGATCCTTATCGAGCTTTTCACCCGAAGTTGCATCCCACAGGCGGCAGCCATCAGGGCTGATTTCATCGGCGAGGATGATCCGGCTGAATTCGTTGTCGAACAGGCGGCCAAATTCGAGCTTGAAATCGACCAGGCGGATGCCGACCGCCGCGAACAGGCCCGACATGAAATCGTTCACACGGATCGCGAGGTCCGCGATGTCGTGCATCTCTTCCTGGCTGGCCCAGCCGAAGCAGGCGATATGCTCGTCCGTCACGAGCGGATCACCGAGCGCATCGTCCTTGTAATAATATTCGATGATCGTGCGCGGCAGCTGGGTGCCTTCTTCGATCCCGAGGCGCTTGCTGATCGAACCGGCAGCGACATTACGCACCACCACTTCGATCGGTACGATTTCCACCTGCCGAATCAGCTGTTCGCGCATGTTGAGGCGGCGAATGAAGTGCGTCGGAATGCCGATCTGGCCGAGCAGGGTGAAGACATGCTCGGAAATGCGGTTGTTGAGCACGCCCTTGCCGTTGATCGTGCCCTTCTTCTGGGCATTGAAGGCAGTCGCATCATCCTTGAAATACTGGATCAGCGTGCCCGGTTCGGGGCCTTCATAAAGAATCTTGGCCTTGCCTTCGTAGATTTGACGGCGGCGGGACATGGGCGCGGGCTCCCCGGCGTTGAAAAGAAGATCGCCCCGGACGCGGCGTCTTCGTGACGCGCAGCCGAGGCGGACGGCCCGCCTATAACCCAAGGCCATGCGCGTGGCAACAAAGCCCGGCAGCCTTGGGAAATGGCGAGATTAAGCCGGCCCCGAAAAGATCGGGACCGACGAATGCCGATTAGCGATAGAAGATGTGATCGCCAAGCACGCCAGCGCGGGCGCGGGTGCGGAAGAAGCGCGGCGGGGCGACATAGGAGGCGTGATAGAACAAAGCGCCCGGAACGACATCGGCCGTATGGCCGGCGATTGCTTCGCGCGACACTTCAACCGCCGTCTTCCAGGTGGCGCTGTCGCGACGCGGATTATAGGCGCGGGTGTTGAAGAATTGGCCGGGCTGATGCGCGACGCCGCAGATGGTGTCGGCGAAACGGCCCGATTCGACCCGGTTCATGACGAGCTGGGCGACAGCAAGCTGGCCGGCGCGGGGCTGGTTCGCGGATTCGTGATGAACGATCTTGGCGATGCAATCGAGTTCGGCTTCGTCCTCGACTGCGGCGACTTCGGTGGCCGGTGCGGCAGGAGGATCAAGAGCGAGAACCGGGGCCTCAACCGCTTCGCCCGGACCTTCCGCTATAATAGCGGCATGGGCATCATCGGACGACATGGCGGGAAGCGCGGAGGAAATCGTGGCGGCCAACGAGGTTTCGGAAGCAAAGCCGAATGTGGCCGGAACCGCGATCGCAAGAGCGACGGCGGCAGAAATGCTCAGGTTGCGGTATGAAACGCGCGACGACATTCAAATCTCTATCAGATGCGCAAAAGCCGCCCGCACCCCCAAAACAAAACACCTGGGTGTGGCCGTTCTTTCACGTCTTGTCGTTGTTCGGGGAGAAGGGCTGGAAAGCCGCAAATCCCCGTGGCGACCGAATTGGCGAATCCAATGCGTCCAGACGATCAAATGAGTCAATTATCGCACGACGAGTCGTTACGCGGGCGGGACGGCTCGATGGAATAAATCGGAATATCGTCGAACCCGCGTGCCCTGGCAGCGCGTTTCTGGTGTTCTGAGCAAGTGGCGAATCGCCGATGATCGCCTGATATCGCTGCGCGGCGAAAGCCTGTAGAGCGGTGGAAGCTAACAAAGTGTGACCGATGAACGAGTATGCGATGCCCCAGGGCGACGACAGTCATACCCTTCCGCAGAACGGGGAAGGGCTTGACGATGCGCTTTCGGAAAGCGCCGAGGCAGCCTACCGCCGCGACAGGCTGCTTGCCGCGCTGGTCTTGCTGGCGGGGGCGGGGCTGTTCCTGGCGATGCCCTTTGCCTTGCGTGCCGGAGCGGAGTTTTTCCTGCCGGTGACGGCCGCGTTGGTGGTTGCGGTGGCGCTGGTGCCGCTGCTCGAATGGCTGGAACGGCGACGCGTGCCATCGTCGCTGGCTGCGTTTGCCTGCATTTCGCTATTCCTGGCGGCGGCCAACATCGCCGTGGCGCTGATCGTGGTGCCGGCGAGCGACTGGCTGGCGCGCCTGCCGGAACGCGCGGGGCAGATCCGCGCCAATCTTTCGCCGTTGATCGAGATCTACGCCAATTTCGAACGCTTCGTCGACGAACTCGTCCACGCGTTCGCCCGCAAACCCCCGGTTGCCGCCACCGTGACGGTGCAGACACCCAATTCTTTGCTGGAAATTGTGGCGTCGTCGGCTCCCTATGCCGCGATCCAGATGTTCTTCGGCATATTGGTGGTATTCTTCTTCCTGTCCGGATGGACGCGGATGCGACGGCGGATCATCCATAGCCGCTCCAATTATTCGAGCGCGATGACGACGGCGCGCGTGATTCAGGAGATGGTGGATTCGACGTCCGCCTATCTGGGCACGATCACCATCATCAACATGGGGCTGGGCACGCTCGTGGCCCTGGCGTTGTGGGGCATCGGCATGGAAACGCCGATGATGTGGGGCGGACTGGTCGCCCTGCTCAATTATATTCCCTATCTCGGGCCAATCACCGCGGCGGTGCTGCTCGCGGCCGGGGGACTGATGACCTATCCGGATGTGTGGGTGGGGCTGGCACCCGCCGCGATCTTCGTTTCGATTCATCTGATCGAAGCCAATGTGCTGACGCCCATGCTGGTGGGGCGCCGGCTGACCATCAATCCGCTGCTGATCCTGCTGGCGCTGAGCTATTGGGCCTGGGTGTGGGGCACCACCGGCGCCTTGCTGGCGGTGCCGCTGCTGATCATCCTGAAAACGATTCTCGATGCCGCAGGCAAGCCCGACATCGCGGGATTCCTATTCGAGGAGGGCACGCTGACCACGGGGCATCATGACGAAGCGACGGTTGAAAACGGGGCGGGGCAAAGGCCGCGCGCCACCACGGTGGATTAATCGATCGGCGGCGGTTGACAGCCTCCGGGGCCTCCACTAGGGACCCGCCTCAACGCTTCAATGCGGGTGTAGCTCAGTTGGTTAGAGCGCCGGCCTGTCACGCCGGAGGTCGCGGGTTCGAGCCCCGTCACTCGCGCCATTTCCCACGGTTTTCCGGGGGCATGGTGAACGCGGTATCCATTCGGATATTCGATCCTGCCCAGCGCCGCCGCCATTGGCTGGTGAGCGCGGGAATGACGGGTTGACGAATAAGTTGGCATTTTTGCCTAAGTTGCGGGTGTAGCTCAGTTGGTTAGAGCGCCGGCCTGTCACGCCGGAGGTCGCGGGTTCGAGCCCCGTCACTCGCGCCACTTTCCCGAATTGTCGAAAGTGGCGCTGCGGATAATATCCCACCGTATCGCTGGTCCATCATCATCGCACCTTGTCGGCGGGCCATCGGCCGTGGGCAGTGGCATGCGTTGGCCTGAAAATGTCGACTGCATTGACAATTCGATATTCGCGTTACTGCAAGAATCGCGGAATCGATTGGAAATATTGATTTGGCATGATGTTTGCTGATCTTTCCGGGATATTATCTCGGGGGATAACGACTATGCGTATTGGGACAGCTATCGCGGGCAGCCTTGCGATGATCTTTGGCGGTGCAGCGGCACATGCGGCGAGCTTTTCGGTCGGTATCGAAGCGGCCGGGGCAACGCAGACCACGGCAACCTTCGATTATAAGGGCGTCGAAACATTCAACGGTCTGAACGCCGGTGTGCAGAGCTTCTCCACCAATTTCGGTGGGTCGACGGTTTCCGGCACCTATGCCAACGTCAACGTCCTGCCGGCCGATCAATATGGTGGCGCCGGTGGCAGCAATTATGCCGTAGCCGGGCTTGGCATCCAGGGCAGCTACGCGATCGATTTCACCGCGACCGGCACGTCCGGCATCAACTATTTCGGTTATTGGCTGTCGGCGCTCGATGCCGGCAACACCGTGCGTTTCTTCAATCAGGGGACGGAAGTATTTTCCTTCACGCCCACCAATGTCCTGGCTCTTGTCGCGGGCAACCCGAATTATTACGGAAACCCGCTGACCGGCGCGAATAGCGGTGAGCCATATGCCTTCCTGAACTTCTTCTACGATGGCGGGACGTTCGATCGCATCGTTTTCGAACAGAAGGCGGGTTCGACCGCAGGTTACGAATCGGACAATCACACGATCGGCTATTTCATCGACAAGGGTGATGGCACCCCGGTTCCGGCCGTTCCCGAACCGGCGACCTGGCTGATGCTGATCGCGGGTTTTGGCCTGGTCGGCGGCGCGATGCGCCACCGCCGTCCGGTCGTCAGCTTCGCGGCCTGAATTGTCCGGGGAATAAGGGTGGGGCGTCGGATAGTCGCCCGCCCTTATTCTGCGTACATCATCCGCGCCTGATCTGGCTGGGGGTGAAGCAGTGGCGCGCGCCTACATGGTTGGGGGGTGAATGCGGCCCCGCTGGGCGCGGGCGTTCACGTCACTTCTTCCATACCCCCAGTTCCATCCAGCGGAGCAGGCGCTTCATCGGCAACACCCACAGCCATGCGAAGCCGGCAATGATGTAGAGGATCGCATCGATCCACGCCGGGCCGGCCAGCGCGTCGACGATCGACACCGCCAGCACGGTCCACAGCGTCAGCAGCGCCATGATGATGAACATGCCTGCGGGTTTGCGCCAGCTCGGTGTCATTTCGTCTCCGGTTCGATCCATTCGAGTTCGGTTGCCAGTCCGTGGAGTGGGATATCCCACGCATCGGCGGGGGCCTCCTCTACTTCCTGTGCCGACCAGGCAAGCCCGATCCGCCGGATATGCGGCGCGCGGGCAAACAGCCGGTCATAATAGCCGGCACCCTGGCCAAGCCGCATCAGCCGTCGATCAAAGCCGAGCAGCGGTGTGAGAATGAGATCGGGGATGATCCGTTCCGAATCGGCCGGTGGCTGAAGCAGCCCGTGCCCGCCGGACACGAGCGAATCGCCCGGCCGCCAGCGGTGAAATGTCATCGGTGCATCCGGCGTCGTGACGCGGGGCAGGGCAAGGCTGCGCCCAGCGGCATGGGCGGCGAGCAGGGCAGGGCGTGGATCGACCTCCGCGCCGATCGGCCAATAGGCTGCTATCGTGGCGCAATCCCCCAGGTGTGCGGATATGCGCGTGGTGATGGCGGTGATGCTCGCTTCGAACTGCCCTGCATCCTTGAGCGCCGTCACGAAGGCGCGTCTGCGCAGGCGCAGCGTGCGGCGCACATCGGGTTTGGACAGGCTCATCGCGTCGTCACGATCCTTGGAGAGGCAGCCCTTGTGAGAGGCGGCGGTATCGCAAAGGCCGTGGGCAGGGTGGCGGGACCGCCATGGCCGTTTTCCAGAATATCCTCTGACGCCGTAAACGTCAGGTGGGGGCCATATGCTTTGGACCAGGGTCCTGACAGGGACAGCCCCCTAGGATGATGAATCGCCTCAGGGATGTTCCGTGGCTCGTACCGGGCAGTGCCCGCCACCGTCCCGTCTAGGCGTTTGCGCGCGCGCCCTCAAGCCCACCATCCATGCGACCGGCAAAAGCCTCCAGTCGTTCGGCAAGGCGTTCGAGTGCGGCGAGGATTACGGGATCGGCGATAGGTTCGGCGCTTTCGGCCGGTGCAGGGGCCGGGGCCGGCTCTGGCTGGGGCGGAGCGATTCGCGCGGTTCGGGATGCTTCGTCGAGCTCATCGGCCAGCAGCAGGGACGCAAAGAGGAACTGGCGAACCTCGTTCAGCCCGCCGACGGCCTTGGTTGCCCGGCTCATCTTGGCGTCGATCATCGCGGCCAGATGGTGAAAATGGGCTTCCTCGCCATCGCGGCAGGCAAGGGCGTAGCGGCGTCCGCCGATTTCGAGATCGATTTCGGGCATCAGCGGGCCTTCCGCCGTTCGATCAACGTGTTCAGGCGATCAAGCGCGGACGACGTGCGTTCGCGCAGCCGGCGTTCCCGATCCGCAAGCTTATCATAGCGCGCCTGCAACTGGCCGAGCGCCTCGACCGCGGGATTGCCGCCGGCACGGTTGGCCGCACCGCGATTCTCTATGCGAATCAGGGCCTGTTCTATGCGATCAATCGCAGTGGTGATCCGATCATCGGGCATCGGGCACGCATAGCATGGCTTCGGAGCGCATCAACATGTGCAGCGCAGCACGGCTTTATCCCACCGTGGTTGACGTGCCGTTCGTCGCGCGACAAAGGGACGCGCGACCCCGTTCGACTCGCTGCGGCTTCGTGGCGGACTGACACCCCTTATCTATAAGGCATGCCCATGACCGTCGCCCCGAAGCAACTTGCCAACGCGGTGCGCGTGCTTTCGATGGATGCCGTGCAGGCAGCCAATTCCGGCCATCCCGGGATGCCGATGGGCATGGCGGATGCGGCGACGGTGCTGTTCACCCAATATCTGAAGTTCGATCCGAAGGCGCCCAAATGGGCTGACCGCGATCGTTTCGTCCTGTCCGCCGGCCATGGATCGATGCTGATCTATTCGCTGCTGAACCTGACCGGCTATGCGCGTCCGACGATGGAGGACATCCGCAACTTCCGTCAGCTCAACAGCCCCTGCGCCGGACACCCGGAAAATTTCGAACTGGCTGGCGTCGAAGCGACCACCGGGCCGCTGGGTTCGGGGTTCGCCACGGCCGTGGGCATGGCGATCGCCGAACGGCATCTGAACGCCACCTTCGGCGACGATCTGGTCGATCACCGCACCTGGGTGATCGCGGGCGACGGTTGCCTGATGGAAGGCATCAACCATGAAGCGGTCGGCCTGGCCGGCCATCTCGGCCTTGGCCGCCTGATCGTGCTGTGGGACGACAACAAGATCACCATCGATGGCGCGGTCGACCTGTCGTCGAGCGAAAACGTGCTCGGCCGCTACGATGCGTCGGGCTGGCACACGGTGTCGTGCGACGGCCATGATCAGGCCGATGTCGCCCGCGCGATCGACGAGGCGCTGGCCGATCCGCGCCCGTCGCTGATTTCCTGCCGTACGATCATCGGTTTTGGCGCGCCCAACAAGCAGGGCACGTCGGCCACCCACGGTTCGCCGCTGGGCGGAGACGAGATCGCTGCCACCCGCGCAACGCTGGGCTGGGATTCGGCGCCGTTTGAAATTCCCGCCGATATCCGTGCGGCCTGGGCCGAAGCCGGCGCGCGTGGCGCCCCCGTGCGCGCGGAATGGGAAAAGCGCCTCGCGGCTGACGCCAACGGTGCCGAGTTCACCCGCCGCATGGAAGGCCGCCTGCCGGCCGCTGCCGCCAGCCAGGATTATATCCAGAGCCTGATCGCCAACCCGCAGAAGGTGGCGACGCGCAAGGCATCGGAAAATGCGCTGGAAGCGATCACCGCGCTGATCCCCGAAATGATCGGTGGTTCGGCCGATCTGACGGGTTCGAACAACACCAAGACCAAGATTCAAAAGCCGCTGACGGCCAAGGATTATTCGGGGCGTTACGTTTATTACGGCATCCGCGAATTCGGCATGTCGGCGGCGATGAACGGCATGGCGCTGCACGGCGGCGTCATTCCTTATGGCGGCACCTTCCTGGTTTTCGCCGATTATTGCCGCGCGGCGATCCGCCTGTCGGCGTTGCAGCAGACCCGCGTGGTCTATGTGATGACGCACGATTCGATCGGTCTTGGCGAAGACGGCCCGACGCACCAGCCGATCGAACATATGATGTCGCTGCGCGTGATGCCCAATCTCGACGTCTATCGCCCGGCCGATGCGGTCGAAACGGCGGAATGCTGGGCGTTGTCGCTGGAAAAGGCGGACGGCCCCTCGATGCTCGCACTGAGCCGGCAGAATTTGCCGCAGGTGCGTGATAGCGCAGACGAAAATCTTTGCGCGAAGGGCGCGTATCGCCTCCGCGCGGCGACGGCCGATCGCAAGGTGGTGCTGATCGCCACCGGTTCGGAAGTCGAAATCGCGCTCGACGTCGCCAAGGCGCTGGAAGCCAAGGGTGTCGGCGCGGATGTGGTTTCGATGCCCTGCTGGTCGCGCTTCGACGCACAGACCAAGGCGTATCGCACGGATGTTCTGCCCGCCGACGTGCTGAAGGTTTCGATCGAAGCCGGCACGACGATGGGCTGGGAGCGCTATATCGGGCTGGACGGCCTGAGCTTTGGCATCGACGGTTTCGGGGCGTCCGCCCCGGCGCCGGACCTGTACGCGCATTTCGGGCTGACCCCCGATGCGATCACGCCCAAGATTCTTGCGGCGCTGAACGGCAACTGAGGAGACAAGATCATGGCGGTGAAGGTAGCGATCAACGGATTCGGGCGCATCGGGCGCCTTGTTGCACGGGCGATTCTGGAGCGCCCGGAAAGCGGCCTCGAACTGGTTGCGATCAACGACCTGGCGGACGCCAAGTCGAACGCGCTGCTGTTCAAGCGTGACTCTGTCCACGGCACCTGGAAGGGCTCGGTCGAAGTCGACGGCAACGATCTGGTGATCGACGGCAAGCGCATCAAGGTTTCGGCCGAGCGTGACCCCGCGAACCTGCCGCACGCCGCTAATGGCGTCGACATTGCGTTCGAATGCACCGGTTTCTTCACCGATCGCGCGGATGCCGAGAAGCATCTCGCTGCCGGCGCCAAGAAGGTGCTGATTTCGGCGCCGGGCAAGGGCGTTGATCTCACCGTCGTGTTCGGCGTCAACAACGACAAGCTGACCGCCGACCATAAGATCGTGTCGAACGCCAGCTGCACCACCAACTGCCTGGCGCCGGTCGCCAAGGTGCTGAACGATGCGATCGGCATCGAACGTGGCCTTATGACCACGGTCCACGCCTATACCAACGATCAGAAGATCCTCGACCAGATCCACCCCGATCTGCGTCGCGCCCGTTCGGCCGCGATGTCGATGATCCCGACGACGACGGGCGCTGCCCGCGCGGTTGGCGAAGTGCTGCCCGAACTGAAGGGCAAACTCGACGGTTCGGCGATCCGCGTCCCGACGCCCGACGTCAGCCTCGTCGACCTGACCTTCACGCCGAAGCGCGACACGACGAAGGAAGAAGTCAACGCGCTGCTGAAGGCTGCCGCGGAAAGCGGCCCGCTGGCCGGCATCCTCGAATATACCGACGAGCCGCTCGTTTCGATCGACTTCCAGCACACCGCTGCGTCGTCGACGATCGACAGCCTTGAGACGACCGTGCTCGAAGGCAAGCTCGTCCGCGTCGTTTCTTGGTACGACAATGAATGGGGTTTCTCGAACCGCATGGTCGATACCGGCGCGGCGATGGGCGCTTTCCTCTAAGGCGCGCTGACATGACCGGCCGTCTCCTCGGTATCGCGCGGCACGCAAGGCCGCGCGCACCGATGGAGACGGTCGATCGCGTTTCCGTAACCCGGCCGCTGGGCATCCAGGGCGATCATCGCGGTGCGGTGAAGCCAGGGGGCAGGGGCCGCCGTCAGGTAACGGTGATCACGCGCGCGGCCTGGGAAACGGCGATGGCCGTTCTGGGTGCGAACGAGCTGCATTGGTCCGTCCGGCGTGCGAACCTGCTGGTGGACGGCATCGAATTGCCGAAGGAACCCGGCGCCCGCTTGTGCTTTGCAGGCGGGGTGGTGCTGGAAGTGACCGGCGAATGCGACCCGTGCAGCCGCATGGACGATATCGCGCCCGGCCTCATGCAGGCGCTGACACCAGACTGGCGCGGCGGTATCAACACACGGGTGCTGGCCGAAGGCGATCTCGCCATCGGCGATGAAGTAAGGATCGAATTGGCATGACCTTCAAGACGCTGGACGATCTGGGCGATATTCGCGGTAAGCGCGTGCTGGTCCGTGAGGATCTGAACGTGCCGATGGATGGCACGAAGGTCAGCGATGATACCCGCCTGCGCGCGGCAGCCCCGACGCTTTCGGAACTGGCGGACAAGGGCGCGATCGTGCTGGTGCTGGCCCATTTCGGCCGCCCCAAGGGGCCGACTCCGGAACTCTCGCTGGCGCAGATCGTCCAGCCGCTGGCCGATGTGCTTGGCCGCGAAGTCCGGTACGTCGATTGGGAAGGCGACAAGGAAGCCGTCGCGGCTCTCCAGCCCGGCGATATCGCGGTCCTTGAAAATACCCGCTTCTTCGGTGGCGAGGAGAAGAACGACCCCGCCGTCGTCCAGCGCTTCGCCGCCCTCGGCGACATCTATGTCAACGACGCCTTTTCGGCAGCGCACCGCGCCCACGCATCGACCGAAGGGCTGGCGCATGTGCTGCCGGCTTATGCCGGTCGTTCGATGGAAGCCGAATTGGTCGCGCTCGACAAGGCGCTGGGCAATCCGGAGCATCCGGTTGCGGCGGTCGTCGGCGGGGCCAAGGTTTCCACCAAGCTCGACGTGCTGAAGGAGATGGTGTCGAAGGTCGATCATTTGATCATCGGCGGTGGCATGGCCAACACCTTCCTCGCCGCGCGCGGCGTGAATGTGGGCAAGTCGCTGTGCGAGCATGATCTGACGCCCACGGCGCTGGAAATCCTAGACGCGGCGGACAAGGCCAATTGCATCGTCCACCTGCCGTATGACGTGGTGGTGGCCACGGAATTCCGCGCGAACCCGCCGGTGCGCACGGTCAATGTTCACGAAGTCGCCGCCGACGAGATGATCCTCGACGTTGGGCCGGCAGCGGTGGAAGCGCTGGGTGATGCGCTGAAGGTCTGCAAGACGCTGGTGTGGAACGGCCCGATGGGTGCGTTCGAAATCGAGCCGTTCGATGCCGCGACCGTTGCGCTGGCGAAGACGGCCGCAGCGCTCACCACCGCCGGCCAGCTCGTTTCGGTCGCCGGTGGCGGCGACACGGTGGCTGCGCTCAACCATGCGGGCGTTGCAGGCGAATTCAGCTTCGTCTCGACGGCGGGCGGCGCCTTCCTCGAATGGATGGAAGGCAAGGAACTGCCCGGCGTGAAGGCGCTTGAACGCTGATGATCACGATCCGCGACATCGATCATGTGGTGTTGCGGGTCGTCGACCTCGAATCGATGGCGCGATTTTATACCGATGTGCTTGGCGCGCGGTTTGAAAAGCATCAGGAGGCGATCGGCCTCTACCAGTTACGGGTCGGCCATGCGTTGATCGATCTGGTACCGGTCGACGGCCCGCTAGGTGCGGCCGGGGGCGCTGCACCGGGCCGCGAGGGCCGTAACGTCGACCATATCTGTTTTCGTGTTCTGCCGTGGGATGATCGGGCGATTCTCGATCATCTGGCGAAGCATGGCATCGATGGCGAAGTCGCCTCGCGCTATGGGGCGGAGGGGCAGGGGCCGTCGATCTACCTGACCGATCCCGAGGGCAACATGCTCGAACTGAAGGGGCCGCCCTGGCCGCCCGAGCGCCCGCGAGACTAGAGTTTAACCAACAGGCTTTGTCCTTATCCGCCAATTGGGATAGGGACGCGGCCATTCACGCACGCATACGCACACAGGAGCAGACCGCGATGACCTTTACGCCGACCGTCAAGTCCATCCTCGCCAATTACGAGAGCGACAATCCCGGTGTTAAGGCCAACCTCGCCCGCATTCTGACGCAGGGCCGTCTGGGCGGCACCGGCAAGCTGATCATCCTGCCGGTCGACCAGGGTTTCGAACATGGACCGGCGCGCAGCTTCGCGATCAACGAGCCGGCCTATGACCCGCATTACCACTATCAAATGGCGATCGATGCGGGCCTTTCGGCTTATGCCGCGCCGCTTGGCATGCTGGAAGCCGGGGCCGACACCTTCGCCGGCCAGATCCCGACGATCCTGAAGGTCAATTCGTCCAACTCGTGGGCGACCGGCGTCAACCAGGCTGTCACCGGTTCCGTTGACGATGCACTGCGCCTGGGCTGCTCGGCGATCGGCTTCACCATCTATCCGGGTGCCGACGACGTGTTCGACATGATGGAAGAGTTCAAGGAACTGGCGGCGGAAGCCAAGTCGGTCGGCCTTGCCACCGTGCTTTGGTCCTATCCGCGCGGTGGCCTGCTTTCGAAGGAAGGCGAACTGGCGCTCGACGTCGGCGCTTATGCCGCGCACATGGCGGCGCTGCTGGGCGCGCACATCATCAAGGTGAAGCTGCCGACCGACCATATCGAACAGAAGGACGCCAAGAAGGCCTATGAAGGCTTCGACGCATCGACGCAGGCCAAGCGCGTCGCGCATGTCGTGAAGAGCTGCTTCAACGGCCGTCGCATCGTTGTCTTCTCGGGTGGTGCCGCCAAGGGTTCGGACGCCGTCTATCAGGACGCACGCGATATCCGCGACGGCGGTGGCAACGGTTCGATCATCGGCCGCAATACCTTCCAGCGCCCGCGCGACGAAGCGCTGGCGATGCTCGACAAGCTCGTTCGCATCTACAAGAACGAAGAGTAAGATGAACCCCGGCGGTGCAGCGCGACTATCGCGGCTGCACCGCCGGCATCTTTGATATTGCCGCCATGCGCGGATTGATTGGCGGCCACGGCCTGCGCGGGATTGCGAAATGATCGACGCTGACGATTTCGATGCGGACGAGCTGAAGCTCGATCCCAATTTCGCGGATCGCTTCGAACAGGACAAAAAGCCGGCCTGCCAGCTTTACCTGATTTCACCACCGCGCATTGATGAAGGCTTTGCCGCAAAACTGGCAGAGGCGCTCGATGCGGGTGCGCCGGTCGCGGCGTTCCAGCTGCGGCTGAAGGGCGTGGACGATCATGCGATTGCCGCCCTTGCGCCGCCCTTGCAGAAATTGTGCGCCGATCATGACGTGGCGTTTATCGTCAACGATTCCATCGGCCTGGCCAAACGGCTGAAGGCGGATGGCGTGCACCTGGGTCAGGATGACGGCGATCCGCGCGATGCGCGCGAGCAGCTTGGCCGTGATGCGCAGATCGGCGTGACCTGCCATGACAGCCGGCATCTCGCGATGGATGCAGGCGATGCCGGCGCGGATTATGTGGCGTTCGGCGCCTTCTATCCGACCGATACGAAGGATGTGAAGCACCACGCCGAACCATCGATCCTTGGCTGGTGGTCCACTGTGACGGGCATTCCGTCCGTCGCGATCGGCGGTATCACGCCGGACAACGCCCGCCCGCTGGTTGACGCTGGGGCTGATTTCATCGCTGTTTCGGGCGCGGTGTGGAACGACCCCGCAGGCCCGGCGGCAGCGATCCGGAAGTTTCAGGCGGTGCTCAGCCGCGATTGAGGCTGTTTACCAGCTGCGGACGCGACCCGTGTCGACATGGACGAAGCCGTCGCGCGGATAATAGCCGACCCCGCCACCCTGCATCGCCAGCGCAGCATTGCGCACGGTTTCCAGCCGAACCCCCGGCAGCGCGATGTCTGTAGCCTTGCCCAGCATATGCTGGCTTTTGGTGGCGACGCCGCCGCTGCGTTCGTGAAGGGCCGCGTTGGTACGCGGCGAGCGATAGCCTGAAATCAGATCGAATGGCGCGCGGGATGACGCCCCCAGATTTTCGCGCAGGCGGACGAGCAGATCGAACAAGCCGCGGTCCATCGGCACGACATCGTTGGTTCGCCAGTCGCGCAGGCCATGATCCAGTTCTGCCAGGCCATCGGCGTCAAAATCGCCGGCGCGCCAGTATCGCGCATCGATCCGTTCGTTGGTGTGCACGTTGCGAAACGCCAGTCGCCGTTCCGGCATGTTCGCCCACGCCGCGCTGGGAGCGAGGATCGCGCTGGCGCCGAGCGCGAATGCACCCGTCAGCCATCCGCGGCGATCCATCATCTGCATAGTCATATTCAGTCCCGACCCGCTCTGGTGGTTCAATCCCTGTCGACCACCTGTAACCAACAATAGGTAAGGTTCCGTTGTCGGGAATAGGGCAAACCGGGATCAATCGCGCTTCGGTAACGGCTCGTCCCGTTTCGGGCCTTCGCTGAACGCTTGCCGGAACGCCCGCACACGGCTAAAGGCCGCGACTGCTCTTTCAAATCCTGCACACGAGACCTGACTCATGAAGATCAGCGGCGTCGACATTCGTCCCGGCAACATCATCGAATATGAAGGCGGCATCTGGCGTGCGGTGAAAATCCAGCACACCCAGCCCGGCAAGGGCGGGGCGTACATGCAGGTCGAGATGAAGAACCTGATGGACGGCCGCAAGAACAACGTCCGTTTCCGTTCGGCCGAGACGGTGGAGCGCGTGCGTCTCGACACCAAGGATTTCCAGTTCCTGTTCGCCGACGGCGACACGCTGACGTTCATGGACAAGGACACCTATGACCAGATCACGCTGCCGCGCGATCTGCTGGGCGACGCCGCAGCCTTCCTGCAGGATGGCATGGATGTGGTGATGGAACTTCATGAAGAGCGCCCGATTTCGGTGCAGTTGCCCGATACCGTCGAAGCGACGATCGTTGAGGCCGATGCCGTGGTGAAGGGGCAGACGGCGTCATCGTCCTACAAGCCGGCCATGCTGGATAATGGCGTGCGCGTGATGGTGCCGCCGTTCATTTCCAGTGGCACGCGCATCGTCGTCGATGTGTACAGCCAGGAATATGTCCGCCGCGCGGACTGATGCCATCGGCCCTTTCCGTCCGTGGAAAGGGCAGGGTGTGTTGTCCGCAAGATTTGCGATGCTGGCCACGCACCTGATATTTTTGCCCACCCCGGTCCCCTTCTGCGTGCAGAGGGGGTGGAGTAGTTTATGGTTGCCCATTCCGGCCTGATCACCGTCATGGAGCGCGCGGCGCGCAAGGCAGGCCCGCGGCTTCGGCGCGATTTCAACGAGGTCCAGCAGCTTCAGGTAAGCCGCAAAGGCCCGGCTGATTTCGTGTCGATGGCCGATCGCCGTTCCGAAGAAACCCTGTTCGAGGAACTGCGCAAGGCGCGCCCTGACTGGGGCTTCGTGATGGAGGAACGCGGCGAGATTGCCGGTGATCCGGACAAGCCACGCTGGATCGTCGATCCGCTCGATGGCACATCGAATTTCCTGCATGGCTTGCCGCATTTCGCGATTTCGATCGCGGTGGAAGATCCGCGCGGCCCTGGCGGCAAGCCGGAAATCACCCACGGGCTGATCTATCAGCCGCTGACCGACGAAAGCTTCTGGGCCGAAAAGGGCCGGGGCGCGTGGTTGCAGGATCGCCGTCTGCGCGTTTCGGCGCGCCGGGATCTGCTGGACGCGCTGATCGCGACCGGCATCCCCTATGCCGGCCATGGCGACTTCCGCCAATGGAGCGCGATTTTCGCCGCTGTGGCCCCGGAAGTGGCGGGCATTCGCCGCTTTGGCGCTGCATCGCTGGATCTTGCCTGGGTGGCGGCTGGTCGTTTCGATGGTTTCTGGGAAAGCGATCTGGCGCAGTGGGACGTCGCGGCCGGCATGCTGCTGGTGCGCGAAGCCGGCGGATTCGTCACCGATTTCCGCGGTGGCGACAGGGCTGTCGAGCGCAGCGAATTTCTGGCCGCGACCGATGCGCTGCATTCCAAGCTGCACAAGCTGGTTGCGGGCGCGTTGAAGTCGCCCCGCTGATATGATGCGCAGGCTGTTCAGGCCTGCGCTTTTTCTGGTCGGGGCGGTCTGTATCGCGGCGACATGGCCGTCATACGCTCCGCTCTGGCCAGAAGTGCCGGCCGAATCCGCCGATCCCGTAACATTTCCGGAAAGTGCGATGATCCTGCGGGGCGCCATAGGCGAAGCGCTGGGAGAGGATGATCGCGCGGCTGTTGCCCGGGGCGCCGAGGCGCTGGCCGACATGGGTGGCGGCCTGAGCCTTGCGAGCAGGGCACGGATTGCCCCTTTCCTCACCCCCGAACGTGCGGCTGCGTTTGCGAAGCGGTTTGATGAGAATGTCGAGCCAGTCATGCGCGGCACGCTGGAGGCGGAGGTGCCGGCCGAGCATCGCATCGTCGAAGGGCTGGCATGGGATGCGGCGACGCGCCGGTTATTCGCGGGCACCGTGGTCGATGGCCATTTGCTTGTCCGCGAGGGGCGGGTGTGGCGACGGGTGGCGCTGGACGGGCCGGTGGGCGGCCTGTTCGGAATGGCCATTGATGAACAACGGCGCTTGCTGTGGCTGACATCGGGTGCCGCGCAACAGGTGGCAAACCCGGCGCGCGCATTCCGCGGGCTGATCGCAGTCGATCTCGACAGGCTGGCGGTGGCGCGCCGGGTGCCTTTGCCGGAGGGCGATACCGGATCCCCTGGCGATCTTACGCTGGCGCGCGACGGCACCGTTTATGTCAGCAACGGCGAAACGGGGGCTATCCACGTCTGCGCACCGGGGTGCGCGCGGCTTTCCGATCTTGTACCGGGTGGGCGCCTGCGTAACCCGCAAGGGCTGGTGCTGACGAAGGATGGGCGACGGCTTTATATCGCCGATTATGGTTATGGCCTGGCCGTCTATGATTTGCCGGCCAGGCGATTGAGCCGGCTCGTCGCGCGTAAGCCGATGATGCTCGACGGGATCGATGGACTGATCGGCTATCGTGGCGATCTGATCGCCGTCCAGAACGGCACTAATCCGAGACGGATCATTCGCCTTGCCCTGAGCGGTGATGGCTATTCCGTCCGGTCGCTGGCCGTGCTCGGCCGGGCGGATCCGGACTGGGGCGAGCCGACGCTGGGCGTTGTGGCCGGAAGGCATCTGCTTTTTGTCGCTGACGGGCAGTGGGAACGTTATGCCGCGCGTGGCGGTGCGATCGATCGGGAACCCCCACGGCCCACACCGGTGCGGGCACTGCGGCTGGCGGATTGAGCAGCCGATAGTTGCCATATACTTGCGAATCATTCTCAGGCGTTCGGAGCCTTGCTTCGCAACTGCACCACTCGTAGAAGCCGGGCGGAAAGGCCGTATCCCGGCCTGATTTTGTGTTTTTCCGCGGTTTTCGTCTGGTTGGGCCTTCAGCTTCGACTCGAAATCGCTCAAGCGGAGATAAGTCATGGCGTCGGTTGCCGCCGGATATCTGCCGATCCTGCTCTTTCTGGGCGTCGCGATCGTGCTTTCGGCTGCCTTCGTGTTCCTGCCGATCGTCGCGGCGAAGTTCACGGGGGCGGACAAGCCCAACCCGGATAAATTGGCTGAATATGAGTGCGGGTTTCCCGCGTTCGAGGATAGCCGCGCGCAATTCGACGTGCGCTTCTACCTCGTCGCGATCCTATTCATCATTTTCGACCTTGAAGCGGCGTTCCTGTTTCCCTGGGCGGTTTCGCTCGGCGCGATCGGGTTTGCCGGCTGGCTTGCGATGATGATCTTCCTTGCTGAACTGACCATCGGCTTCATTTATGCGTGGAAGAAGGGAGCGCTGGAATGGGAGTAGAGCTTTCGGCCCAGTCCGTCGCTGGCGGTGCGGTTGTTCGCCAGCCCGATCAGGATTTCTTCCTCGATCTGCAAAGCCAGGTGAACGACAAGGGTTTCCTCGTCACCTCTACCGAAGATCTGTTCCAGTGGGCGCGCACAGGCTCGCTGTGGTGGATGACGTTCGGTCTTGCCTGCTGCGCGGTCGAGATGATCCACGTCAACATGCCGCGTTACGACATGGAGCGTTTCGGTGCTGCCCCGCGCGCATCGCCGCGTCAGTCCGACGTGATGATCGTCGCCGGCACGCTGTGCAACAAGATGGCCCCCGCGCTCCGCAAGGTCTACGATCAGATGTCGGAGCCGAAATACGTCATCTCGATGGGCAGCTGTGCCAATGGCGGCGGCTATTACCACTATAGCTATTCGGTGGTGCGTGGCTGCGACCGGATCGTGCCCGTGGACATCTATGTCCCCGGTTGCCCGCCGACCGCCGAAGCCCTGCTTTATGGTGTGATGCAGTTGCAGCGGAAGATCCGCCGCGAGGGGACGATCGAACGGTGAGCGTGTCTTATCCGAAATACGCGTCCAACGCGGGCGTGATCGACGCGGCCAAGGCTGCCCTTGGCGATCGTCTGGTCCATACGCGCGAGGAAGTGGGCGAAATCGCGCTCCATGTCCGCGCGGATGCGCTGGTCGAAGCAATGACGATCCTGCGTGACGAGTTGGCCTATCAGCAGCTGATGGAGATCGCCGGGGTCGACTGGCCGGATCGGACGCCCCGGTTCGAGGTGGTCTATTGCCTGCTCAGCCTGACGAAGAACCATCGCCTGCGCGTGCATGTGGCTTGCGACGATGTGACGCCAGTGCCCAGCGTGACAGGCCTGTGGCCGGTTGCCGGCTGGCTCGAACGCGAAGTGTTCGATATGTATGGCGTGCTGTTTTCCGGCAATGACGATCTGCGGCGTATCCTGACCGATTATGGTTTTCGCGGCCACCCGCAGCGCAAGGATTTCCCGCTGACGGGCTTCGTCGAACTGCGTTATTCGGAAGAGCAGAAGCGCGTCGTTTATGAGCCGGTGAAGCTGGTGCAGGATTTTCGCAGCTTTGACTTCATGAGTCCGTGGGAAGGTGCCGATTACATCCTGCCCGGCGACGAGAAGGCCGATGAGGTCAAGAAGTGATGGCGACCACCTATAGCGACCTGACCCCGGACACCGCCCAGACGGCGGGCGATCTGGAAATCCAGAACTATACGATCAATTTCGGTCCGCAGCACCCGGCCGCGCACGGCGTGCTGCGCCTGGTGCTGGAGATGGACGGCGAAATCGTCGAACGCGCCGATCCGCATGTCGGCCTGCTCCATCGCGGCACCGAAAAGCTGATCGAATACAAGACCTATTTGCAGGCTTTGCCCTATTTCGACCGGCTGGATTATTGCTCGCCGCTCGGCATGGAGCACAGCTATGTGCTGGCGGTTGAAAAGCTGCTGGGGATCGAAGTGCCGGAACGCGCGCAATATCTGCGCGTGCTGTTCGCGGAACTGACCCGCATCTGCAACCACATGCTCAACCTCGGGTCGCACGTCATGGACGTCGGCGCGATGACGCCGAACCTGTGGATGTTCGAAATCCGCGAAGATTGCCTCGGCTTTTTCGAACGTGCATCGGGCGCGCGCATGCACGCGGCCTGGTTCCGCCCCGGCGGCGTCCATCAGGATGTGCCGCTGAAACTGTTGACCGACATCGGCGACTGGCTCGACACGCGCCTGCCCAAGCTGTTCGAGGACGCGATCAGCCTGGTTGCGGACAACCGCATCTTCAAGCAGCGCAATGTCGATATCGCTGTCGTCAGCAAGGAAGATGCGGTGAAGTGGGGCTTTTCCGGCCCGATGATCCGTGGTTCGGGCATCCCCTGGGATATCCGCAAGAGCCAGCCTTACGACGCCTATGATAAGGTTGAATTTGACGTGCCGGTCGGCACCAAGGGCGATTGCTATGATCGCTTCATGGTGCGCGTGGAAGAGGTCCGCCAGTCGGCGCGGATCATGAAGCAGTGCTTGCAGCAGATGCCCGAAGGCCCGATCGCCTCGCTCGATCGCAAGGTGGTGCCGCCCAAGCGCGGCGAAATGAAGCGTTCGATGGAAGCGCTGATCCACCACTTCAAGCTGTACACCGAAGGATTCCACGTCCCTGCGGGCGAGGTTTATGTCGCCACCGAAAGCCCGAAGGGCGAGTTCGGCGTCTATCTGGTGTCCGATGGCACCAACAAACCCTATCGCTGCAAGATCCGGCCGACCGCGTTCAGCCATCTGCAGGCGATGGATTTCATGGCCAAAGGCCACATGCTCGCCGACATCACCGCGATCCTCGGCGCCATGGATATCGTGTTCGGGGAGTGCGACCGGTGAGTGTGACCACGCAGATCTCGGCCGACGAGCGCATCGCGATCGCGACAAAAATGATCGCGGTCTACAACGCGCAGGCTGCTGACGCCTATGTGGCGTACATGACCGACGATGCCTGCGAGGCGGGCTATCGCGGTGCGGTGTTGCGCGATGGCAAGGAAGGCGTGCGTTCCGGCCTCAAGGCGATGTTCGCGCAGTTCCCGCAGAACCGAGCCGACATCATTGGCAGCTGGTGCCTGGGTGAAACCGTATTGCTGCATGAGAAGGTCGAACGCGCGCCGGATGGCGACAAGTTCGAAGTCATGTCCATCTATTCGTTTGAGGGCGACAAGGTGTCGCGTGTGGAGTTCATCCGCTAATGGCTGACGCAGCCCATATCCCCGACGAAGCCGAAACGCGCGCCCGCTGGGGCGATTTCGCGTGGTCGGACGTCAATGAGGCCAACGCCAAGGGCATCATCGCGCGCTATCCGCCGGGCCGCCAGCATTCGGCGATCATGCCGCTGCTCGATCTGGCCCAGCGCCAGGTGGGCGCGGAGACGCAGACACAGGGCTGGCTGCCGGTGCCGGTGATCGAATATGTCGCGAAGCAGATTTCGATGCCCTACATGCGGGCCTACGAAGTTGCGACCTTCTACACGATGTACAATCTGGCGCCTGTCGGGCGTTATCATGTGCAGGTGTGCGGAACGACGCCGTGCATGTTGCGCGGATCGGACGATGTGTTCGCCGCGTGCAAGGCCAAGGGGCTGAGCAAGGGCGCGACCACTGCGGACGGGCTGTTCACGCTCACCGAAGTCGAATGTCTGGGCGCCTGCGCCAACGCGCCGATGGTGCAGATCAACGACGACAATTTCGAAGACCTGACTTTCGAGACGACGACGGCCATCCTTGAAGCGCTGGCGCGGGGCGAAACCCCCAAGGCCGGCCCGCAGATCGATCGTCAGACGAGCTGCCCCGAAGGTGGCCCGACGACGCTGAAGGAAATGGTGTCCGAAAACCACGATTATCGGGGGCAGTGGGCATGAGCGACGTGATCGCGCCTCTTGCGGACAAAGACCGCATCTTCACCAACCTCCACGGTTTCCAGCCGTGGAACATCGACGCGGCGATGAAGCGCGGCGACTGGGATAACACCCGCGATCTGCTCGCGCGTGGGCAGGACGCCATCATCGAGGAAATCAAGGCGTCCGCCCTGCGCGGGCGTGGCGGCGCGGGCTTCCCGACCGGTATGAAGTGGAGCTTCATGCCCAAGGAATCGAAGGATGGCCGGCCGAGCTTCCTGGTCATCAACGCCGACGAATCCGAACCCGGTTCGTGCAAGGACCGCGAAATCATCCGCCATGATCCGCACAAGCTGATCGAAGGCGCGCTGGTCGCAGGCTATGCGATGCGCGCGCGCGCGGCCTACATCTACATTCGCGGTGAATTCATCCGCGAAGCCGAAACGCTGTTTGCGGCCGTGGCCGAGGCGTATGCCAAGGGTTTCCTCGGCAAGAATGCCTGCGGATCGGGCTATGATTTCGACGTCTTCGTCCATCGCGGCGCCGGCGCCTATATCTGCGGCGAGGAAACCGCGCAGATCGAAAGCATCGAAGGCAAGAAGGGCCAGCCGCGCCTGAAGCCGCCATTCCCGGCGGGTGTCGGCCTTTATGGCTGCCCGACGACCGTGAACAATGTGGAATCGATCGCGGTGACGCCGACGATCCTGCGGCGCGGGGCTTCGTGGTTCTCGTCCATCGGGCGCGAGAACAACAAGGGCACCAAGCTGTTTCAGATCAGCGGCCATGTGAACAAGCCTTGCGTCGTTGAAGAAGCGATGGGCATCAGCTTTCGCGAACTGATCGACCGGCACGCTGGCGGCATTCGTGGCGGCTGGGACAATCTGCTGGCGGTGATCCCCGGTGGTTCGTCGGTGCCGCTGGTGCCGGCCAGGGAAATCATGGACGCGCCGATGGATTTCGATGGCCTGCGCGCGCTGGGTTCAGGCCTTGGCACTGCGGCGGTGATCGTGATGGACAAGTCCACCGATATCGTTCGCGCGATCAGCCGGCTGAGCTATTTCTACAAGCATGAAAGCTGCGGCCAGTGCACGCCGTGCCGCGAAGGCACCGGCTGGATGTGGCGGGTGATGGAACGGTTGCGCGAAGGCAATGCCGACCTGTCCGAAATCGACATGCTGCACGATGTGACCAAGCAGGTCGAAGGCCACACCATCTGCGCGCTGGGCGATGCGGCGGCGTGGCCGATCCAGGGCCTGATCCGCCATTTCCGCCCGGAAATCGAACGGCGGATCCTTGAAAAGCAGGGTTCCGCGACCCTCGCGGTCGCGGCGGAGTAAGAGAATGCCCAAGCTAACCGTCGATGGGATCGAAGTCGAAGTCCCCGCCGGAGCCACCGTGCTTCAGGCGTGCGAGGCTGCCGGCAAGGAAATTCCGCGTTTCTGTTATCATGAACGGCTGTCGATCGCCGGCAACTGCCGGATGTGCCTGGTCGAAGTAAAGCCGGGGCCGCCCAAGCCGCAGGCTTCGTGCGCGCTGCCGGCCGCCGACAATCAGGAAGTCCGCACCGATAGCGCACTGGTCAAGAAGGCGCGGGAAGGGGTGATGGAGTTCCTCCTCATCAACCACCCGCTCGATTGCCCGATCTGCGATCAGGGCGGCGAGTGCGATCTTCAAGACCAGTCGGTGGCTTATGGCCGTGGCAATTCTCGCTATGACGAGAATAAGCGCGCGGTGACCGAGAAATATATGGGCCCCATCGTGAAAACGGTGATGACCCGCTGCATTCAGTGCACGCGCTGCGTGCGCTTTGCCGAGGAAGTCGCCGGCGTCGAGGAAATCGGCGCGATCGGCCGCGGCGAAAACATGCAGATCACCTCCTATCTGGAGAAGGCGGTTTCGTCCGAGCTTTCGGGCAATGTCGTCGATCTGTGCCCGGTGGGGGCACTGACGTCGAAGCCCTACGCGTTCGAAGCGCGGCCGTGGGAACTGACGAAAACCGCTGCGATCGACGTGATGGACGCCGTTGGCACCAACATCCGTCTCGACAGCCGGGGCCGTCAGGTGCTGCGCGCGCTGCCGCGTATCAACGACGACGTGAACGAGGAATGGGCGTCGGACAAGACGCGTCATGCCGTCGACGGCCTTGTCCGTCGCCGCCTCGACAAGCCGTTCGTGCGCAAGTCCGGCAAGCTGGTCGAAGCGACATGGGGCGAAGCATTTCAGGCGATCGCCGATGTGCAGGCGGGCGCAAGCGTTGCCGCGATCGCAGGCGATCTGGTCGATTGCGAAACCATGTATGCCGCCAAGAAGCTGGTCGGTCTGATGGGTTCCGATCTGCTGGAAGGCCGCCAGACAGGCCTTGATTATGATTGCACCAACATGGCGGCGGTCAATTTCAACAGCACGATCGCGGGCATCGAGACGGCGGACGCCATCCTGATCGTCGGATCGAATGTCCGCTGGGAAGCGCCGCTGGTCAACACGCGCATCCGCAAGGCGGTGAAGGCGGGGGCCACGGTGTTCGCGGTCGGCCCGGAAGTCGATCTGACCTATCCGGTGACGTGGCTCGGCAACGATCTGTCGCTGCTCGGCAATCTGCCGCAGGAGGTGAAGGATGCCTTTGCGGCCGCCCATCGCCCGGCGCTGATCCTTGGCGGCGGTGGCCTGAAGGCTGGCGCGCACGGCGCGACGCTCGCGCTGGTCGGTCCGCTTGGCCTGATTAAGGACGGCTGGAACGGCTATAACGTCCTCCACATGGCGGCTTCGCGCATGGGCGGGCTGATGCTGGGCTATGCGCAGGCGGGCGGCATCGCCGCCGTTGCGGCGAAATCGCCCAAGCTGGTGTTCCTGCTCGGCGCCGACGAAGTGAGCGACGATCGCTTTGCCAAGAGCTTCAAGGTCTATATCGGCCATCATGGCGATCGTGGCGCGGCGCAGGCCGACGTGATCCTGCCGGCGGCGGCTTATTCCGAAAAGGCCGGCACCTATGTGAACGCTGAAGGCCGGGTGCAGCGCGGCGACCGGGCGGTGTTCCCGCCGGGTGACGCACGCGAGGATTGGGCGATTTTGCGCGCGCTGTCCGATGTGCTGGGCCACACGCTGCCGTTCGACACCTTCGATGCGCTGCGCGCGGCGATGGCCAAGGACGTGCCGGCGCTGGGTGAACTCGGGCTGGCCGCTTATGACTGGGCGCCGCCCGCGATTTCCGCGTCCGCATCCGGCACGATCGGCTATCCGATCGCTGACTTCTACCTCACCAATCCGATCGCGCGGGCGAGCGACACGATGCAGCGTTGCTCGGCCGAACTGATCCACGGACAAAGCTTCGCGGAGGCTGCGGAATGACCGCCTGGTTCCAGGGCGTCCTCGGCTACGGCCTCGGCTGGTTTGTCGCGACGCTGATCCTGATCCTGATGATCGCCCTGCCGCTGATGCTGGCGGTGGCGATGATCATCTACGCCGATCGCAAAATCTGGGCGGCGATGGCGCTGCGTCGCGGTCCCAACGTCGTCGGTCCGTTCGGCTTGCTCCAGTCGTTCGCGGACGGTTTGAAGGTATTCCTGCAGGAAACCATCATCCCGTCGGCGGCCAATCGCGGCTTGTTCCTGCTGGCGCCGATCATCACCTTCACGATCGCGCTGATCGGCTGGGCGGTGATCCCGTTCGGCCCGGATATGGTGCTGGCGGATATCAATGTCGGCCTGCTCTACATTCTCGCGGCATCGTCGCTCGGCGTGTATGGCGTGATCCTGGCCGGATGGGCGTCCAACTCGAAATATCCCTTCTATTCGGCGATCCGCGCGGCCGCGCAGATGGTGAGCTATGAAGTGTCGATCGGCTTCGTGCTGATCTCGGTCGTGCTGTGGGCGGGGACGTTCAACCTGTCCGGCATCATCGAAGCGCAGCGCGCCCACGTCTTCGGCTTCATCAACGGTTTCGGGTTCAACCCATTGCTGTTCCCGATGGCGGTGGTGTTCCTGATTTCGGCGATGGCCGAAACCGCGCGCGCACCGTTCGATCTGACCGAAGCGGAAAGCGAAATCGTCGCCGGTTACCAGACCGAATATTCGTCGATGGCGTTCGCTTTGTTCTGGCTCGGCGAATATGGCAACGTGCTGCTGATGTGCGCGCTGAACGCCGTGCTGTTCTGGGGCGGCTGGCTGCCTCCGATCGATTGGGCGCCGCTTTATGCCATCCCCGGCATCTTCTGGATGTTCGCGAAGATCCTGTTCTTCTTCTTCGTGTTCAGCTGGGTGAAGGCGACGGTGCCGCGCTACCGCTACGACCAGCTGATGCGGCTGGGCTGGAAGATTTTTCTCCCGCTGTCGCTGTTCTGGGTGTTTCTTGTCTCGGGGTGGCTGATGCTCACCCGCTATTCGGGCGTGCTGTCATGAGCCTCGCGCATATCGTCAAATCCTTCACCCTCTGGGAGTTCGTGAAGGCGCACTGGCTGACCTTGAAGTATTTCTTCAAGCCCAAGGCGACGATCAACTATCCGTTCGAAAAGAACCCGCTGTCGCCCCGTTTCCGTGGTGAGCATGCGCTGCGCCGCTACCCCAACGGGGAAGAACGGTGCATCGCGTGCAAGCTGTGCGAAGCGGTGTGCCCGGCGCAGGCAATCACGATCGAGTCCGAACCGCGTGAAGATGGCAGCCGCCGCACCACGCGCTACGACATCGACATGACGAAGTGCATCTATTGCGGTTTCTGTCAGGAGGCCTGCCCGGTCGACGCGATCGTCGAAGGACCGAATTTCGAATATGCGACGGAAACGCGCGAAGAGCTGATCTACGACAAGTCGAAGTTGCTTTCGAACGGGGATCGCTGGGAAAGCGCGATTGCCGCGAACATTGCCGCCGATGCGCCGTACCGGTAATGGCCAGCGCATTCCAACCAAGCCTTTCCGGTACTTGCTCGTTGCGAGCGAAGCCGAGGGCTGTGACCGCAGGACAACGTGTTTCGACTTCGCTCGACACGAACGGGGAAGTGGTATCGTAACGTGATCCAGACGATCGCCTTTTATCTGTTCGCCTTCATGGTGGTCACCGCAGGTGCCCTGACCGTGACCGCGCGCAACCCGGTGCATTCCGTGCTGTGGCTCATCCTCGCTTTCTTCAATGCGGCGGGATTGATGGTGCTGGTCGGCGCCGAATTCATCGCGATGCTGCTCGTCATCGTCTATGTCGGCGCGGTTGCGGTGCTGTTCCTGTTCGTGGTGATGATGCTCAACATCGATTTCGCCGAACTGCGCGCCGGCTTTGCCCGTTACGCGCCATTCGGCGTGTTGCTGGTGCTGGTGCTGCTGGCGGAAATCATCTTCGCGACGGCGGCATGGGATGCCGGCGGCATCGACATGGCCCGCACGGTTGCGCCGATCCCGGCTGAAGTGCCCAATATCGAGGCGCTCGGTACGGTGATCTACACGCGTTACCTGTATATTTTCGAAGCCGCAGGACTGGTCCTGCTGGTGGCGATGATCGGCGCGATCGTGCTGACCCACCGCGCCCGCGGCGGCACCCGTCCGCAGAATGTGGCGGCGCAGGTCAAGCGTCGCCCCGAAGACGCGGTGCGCAATATCAACCAGCCCGTCGGACAGGGGGTGGAGCTGTGATCGGTATCCAGCATTATCTGGTCGTTTCGGCGATCCTGTTCGTGATGGGGGTGTTCGGCATCTTCCTGAACCGGAAGAACGTCATCATCATCCTGATGGCGATCGAACTGATCCTGCTCAGTGTGAACATCAACCTCGTGGCCTTTTCGGCTTTCCTTGGTGATCTCGTGGGTCAGGTGTTCGCGATGTTCGTTTTGACCGTGGCCGCTGGTGAAGCGGCAATCGGTCTGGCGATCCTTGTGATCTATTTCCGCGGCCGCGGCACGATCGCGGTTGATGATATCAACCGGATGAAGGGGTGATCATTCGGTGATCAAGCTCATTGTATTCCTGCCGCTTCTGGCGGCAATCGTCGCGGGCCTCGGCAACCGCATGCTCGGCAATGTCATCGCCAAGGTGATTACGACGGGCGCGCTGTTCACGTCGTGCGCGCTGTCCTGGCCGATTTTTCTCAGCTTCGTTGGCGGCAACGCCGAAGCCTATGTCGAACCGGTGCTGACTTTCATCCGTTCGGGCGACATGGTGGTCGACTGGGCGCTGCGCGTCGATACGCTGACGGCGGTGATGCTGGTGGTGGTGACCACGGTTTCCAGCCTCGTCCACCTGTATAGCTGGGGCTATATGGCCGAGGACGACAGCCAGCCGCGTTTCTTCGCGTATCTGTCGCTGTTCACCTTCGCCATGCTGATGCTGGTGACGGCCGACAGCCTGGTGCAGATGTTCTTCGGCTGGGAAGGGGTGGGGCTTGCGTCTTACCTGCTGATCGGTTTCTGGTATCACAAGCCATCCGCGAACGCGGCGGCGATCAAGGCGTTCGTCGTCAATCGCGTCGGTGATTTCGGCTTCTCGCTCGGTATCTTTGGTACGTTCCTGGTGTTCGGCACGGTTTCGATCCCGGCGATCCTGGAAGCGGCACCCGGCATGACCGGATCGACCATCGGCTTCCTGGGCTATCGCGTCGATACGATGACCTTGCTCTGCCTGCTGCTGTTCGTCGGCGCGATGGGCAAATCGGCCCAGCTTGGCCTGCACACCTGGCTGCCCGATGCGATGGAAGGCCCGACCCCGGTGTCGGCGCTGATCCATGCCGCGACGATGGTGACGGCGGGCGTGTTCATGGTCTGCCGCCTGTCGCCGATGTTCGAAACCAGCGATATTGCGTTGCATGTTGTGACCTATGTGGGCGCTGCCACCGCGTTGTTCGCGGCGACCGTCGGCACGACACAGACCGATATCAAGCGCGTGATCGCTTATTCAACCTGTTCGCAGCTCGGCTACATGTTCTTCGCCGCCGGCGTCGGCGCCTATGGTGCGGCGATGTTCCACCTGTTCACCCACGCGTTCTTCAAGGCACTGCTGTTTCTGGGGGCGGGCTCGGTGATCCATGCGATGCACCACGAACAGGACATGCGTTTCTATGGCGGCCTGCGTAAGCATATTCCGCTGACTTTCTGGGCGATGATGGCCGGCACGCTGGCGATCACGGGCGTGGGTGTACTGGGCGTGTTCGGGTTCGCGGGCTTCTATTCGAAGGATGCGATCATCGAGGCGGCGTTCGCCAGCGGTACGACGTCGGGCGGCGTGGCCTTTGCGGTCGCGGTGTTTGCGGCGCTGCTGACGAGCTTCTATTCGTGGCGTCTGATGTTCCTCACCTTCTACGGCAAGCCGCGCTGGGCCGGGTCGGAGCATATCCAGCACGCCGTTCATCATCATGACGAGCACGATCATCCGGCGGATGAACATGCCGGACATGAGCCGCACCATGACGATCTTGGTATCGATCAGGTGAAGCATGGCACGCTGGGCTATCACCCGCATGAAAGCCCCTGGCCGATGCTGGTGCCACTCATGGTGCTGACGATCGGAGCGATCTTTGCGGGCTATGTGTTCCACACCGCGTTCCTAGATGCGGAGCATGGCGTGGAGTTCTGGAAGGGCAGCCTCGCGTTCGACAGCCATTTGATGCACGCGATGCATGAAGTGCCGTTGTGGGTGAAGCTTTCGGCGACGGCGGTGATGATCACCGGCTTCCTGATCGCTTTGTGGGCCTATGTGATCGACACGACGATCCCGTCGCGTTTCACAGCGCAGTTCCACGTCCTGTACGATTTCCTGCTCCACAAATGGTATTTCGACGAGTTGTTCGATTTCCTGATTGTCCGTCCGTGCTTCGCGCTCGGCCGCTTCTTCTGGAAGCGTGGGGATCAGGGGACGATCGACCGCTTCGGTCCCGATGGTGTCGCGCACCTCGTGGTCGGCGGCGGCGCGCTCACCCGCCGGCTCCAGTCCGGCTATGTCTATACCTATGCGCTGGTGATGCTGCTGGGCCTTGCGGCCGCGGCGACCTGGGCGATGGCGGGCTGATAAAGATATGACGGGCTTTCCCATCCTTACCCTGATGATCGCGCTGCCGGTGCTGGCAGCGCTGGCCTGCCTGTTCGTCAGTGCGCAGGGCGCGCGCTGGCTGGCGCTGGCGGCCACGCTGGTCGAACTGGTTCTCGGCATCCTGTTGTGGGTCAATTTCGATCCATCGGGTGCGCAGTGGCAGTTCGTCGAACGGATCGATCTGTTCGGTCGTTTTTCCTGGGCGCTGGGCATCGACGGCATCGCGCTGGTGCTGATCATGCTTTCGGTCTTCCTGATGCCGATCTGTATCGGTGCATCGTGGGAAGCGATCGAGAAGCGCGTGCCGGAATACATGGCCGCTTTCCTGCTGATGGAAGCGCTGATGATCGGCGTGTTCGCGGCGCAGGATCTGTTCCTGTTCTACATCTTCTTCGAAGCCGGCCTGATCCCGATGTATCTGATCATCGGCATCTGGGGCGGTGCGGACCGGATCTACGCGAGCTACAAATTCTTCCTCTACACGCTGCTCGGATCGGTGCTGATGCTGGTCGCGATGCTGTGGATGGCGCGCGAAGCGGGCACCACCGACATCCCGACATTGATGGCCTATAATTTCCCGGTGCAGGCGCAGACATGGCTGTTCCTGGCTTTCTTCGCCTCGTTTGCGGTGAAGATGCCAATGTGGCCGGTCCACACCTGGCTGCCGGACGCGCACGTTCAGGCGCCGACGGCGGGTTCGGTGATCCTGGCGGGCGTGCTCTTGAAGATGGGCGGCTACGGCTTCATCCGCTTCTCGCTGCCGATGTTCCCGCAGGCGTCGGCCGAACTGTTCTGGCTGGTCATGGGCCTCAGCATGGTGGCGGTGGTCTATACCTCGCTCGTCGCCCTGGTGCAGACCGACATGAAGAAGCTGATCGCTTATTCGTCGGTCGCCCACATGGCGTTCGTCACCATCGGCTTGTTCGCGTTCAACCAGCAGGGGCTGGAAGGTGCGATGCTGGTGATGCTCAGCCACGGGCTGGTTTCGGGCGCGCTGTTCCTGTGTGTCGGCGTAATCTACGATCGCCTGCATACCCGTGAAATCGCGCGTTACGGTGGCCTGTCGAATAACATGCCCAAATATGCGCTGCTGTTCATGCTGTTCACCATGGCATCGGTCGGCCTGCCGGGTACGTCGGGCTTCGTCGGTGAATTCCTCAGCTTGGTTGGCGCCTATCACGCCAATAGCTGGGTGGCGTTCGTGGCGACGACGGGGATCATCCTTGGCGCGGCGTACATGCTCTACCTTTATGCGCGGGTCTGCTACGGCAAGCTCGACAAGGCGGATGTCGCCGCGATGCCCGATCTGACGCCGCGCGAAATCGCGCTGCTGCTGCCGATCGGCCTCGCCGTTCTGTGGATGGGCGTTTATCCGGAAAGCTTCCTGAAGCCGATCCGCCGCGACATCGGCATGCTTGTCGCGCGGGTCGAGCAATCGGGCTTCACCGGCGATGCGCATGTCACGGCCGGAAAGCCTGCCGCCAAACCCGCTGCCGCCGCGCACGAAGGGACGCACCACTAATGTCTTTCATCCAGTCCCTTGCGCTGACGCTGCCGGAACTGATCCTTACGCTCGGCGCGCTCGCGCTGTTGATGGTTGCGGCCTTTGGCGGCGACAAGATGACGAAGGTGATCAGTTGGGCGGCCTTTGGCCTGTTCGTGGCGGCCGGCCTGTCGCTGCTTGGCCCGGCCGGGCATGGCGGTGACGGCTTTGACGGCCTGTATCGCGCCGACAATTTCGCGGCTTTCGCCAAGGTTCTCATCTATATTGCAGCGGCGGTCACCATGGTGGTTGCCCCGGCTTTCTTCGCCCGTAACGGCAATGTGCGTGCGGAATATCCGATCCTGATCCTGCTATCCGCCGTTGGCATGGGCATGATGGTGTCGGCGGCCGATCTGCTGACGCTGTATGTCGGGCTCGAACTGCAGAGCCTTGCGGCCTATGTGCTGGCGAGTTTCATGCGGCGCGATACGCGTTCGGCCGAAGCGGGCCTGAAATATTTCGTCCTTGGCGCGCTGGCCTCGGGCATCCTGCTTTATGGTATCTCGCTGCTCTACGGCTTTACTGGTACGACGGCGTTCGACGGCGTGGCTGCGGCCTTCGGCGATGGCCTGGGCATGGGCGAAATGTTCGGTCTGGTGTTCGTGCTCGCAGGCCTTGCCTTCAAGATTTCGGCGGTGCCGTTCCACATGTGGACGCCCGACGTGTATGAAGGCGCGCCGACCCCGGTGACGGCATTCTTCGCGTCGGCGCCCAAGGTGGCGGCAATGGCGCTGCTTGTCCGCGTCGCGGTCGAAGGGATGGGCGGGGCGACCGATGCGTGGCGCCAGATCATCATCTTCTCGGCGCTGGCGTCTACCATTCTGGGCGGTGTCGCGGCGATCGGCCAGACCAACATCAAGCGGCTGCTGGCTTATTCGTCGATCAACAATGTCGGCTTCGCGCTGTTCGGCCTTGCTGCCGGCACGCAGGATGGTGTGGCGGCGGTGATGACCTATATGGCGGTCTATGTCGCGATGACGGTGGGCAGTTTCCTGTGCATCATGCAGATGCGCGACGCGGATGGCCAGCCGGTGGAAACGATCGCCAGCCTTTCGGGCCTGTCGCGCACGCGGCCGGCGCTGGCTGCGGCGTTGGCGATGTTCATGTTCTCCCTCGCCGGTATCCCGCCGCTGTTCGGTTTCTGGCCGAAGTTCCTGGTGTTCGATGCCCTCGTCGGTGTCGGCATGTGGCCGCTGGCGATGATCGGTATCGCGACATCGGTGATCGGCGCCTTTTATTATCTGAAGATCGTCAAGACGATGTACTTCGATGAAGCCGCCCCGGCCTTCGCGCCATCGGAAAGCAAGATCGAAGGCGGGTTGATCGCGATTTCGGCACTGTTCGTTTCGCCGCTCGGCTATCTGGCCATCCCGGCGCTGGGCGCTGCGGCGATGGCGGCGGCACGGGCGCTGTTCTGATCGCCGATATCCGGACGATAGCGGCTACGGGGTCGACCAACGACGACGTAGCCACGCTCGCGCGGGCGGGTGAACGCGAGGGGCTATGGCTTCGCGCGGACACCCAGACCGGCGGGCGCGGGCGGCATGGCCGGCCCTGGCAATCGCCCCCCGGCAATTTGTTCGCCAGTACGATCGTTCGGTTGCGCGCGGGTGATCCGCCTCCCGCGATGCTGGCAATGGTCGCTGCCCTCGCGCTTCATCAGGTCGCGGCTGCCTATGCCGGCGATGGACGGATCGTGCTGAAATGGCCGAATGATCTGCTGCTCGACGGTGCGAAAATGTCGGGCATCCTGCTCGAATCCGCCGGTGACGCGGTTGTCGTTGGTTTCGGCGTCAATCTCGCGCATCGGCCCGAAGGCCTGGACCGGCAGACGGCGAGCTTCGCTGCGTCGGGGCTGGGGGCACCCGATCCCGCGGCGTTTCTTGTCGATCTTGCCGATGCGTTCGCACGTTGGCTGGCACGTTGGCGGACCGAGGGGGTTGCGGGCATACGCCGCGAATGGCTGGCCCGCGCGCATGTCATCGGTACGCCGCTGCGCACCACCGGCGCGGACGGCGATTATATCGAAGGCCTGTTCGATGGCCTGGACGAAAGTGGCGCGCTGCGGCTTCGGCTTGCCGATGGCCGAGTGCATATCCTCCACGCGGGGGATGTTTTCCTGATATAGACGGCTGCGTGCCCGTATGCGCGCAACGCTCCGCATGATGCGGGGGCGGCTTAGAACTGGATTCCCGAAAAAGTGACGACACCTGGTAACGAATTGCTTTTCCTCGCTCTTGGCGGTTCGGGGGAGATTGGCATGAACGTCAACCTCTACGGCACGCAAGGCAAATGGGTGATGGTCGATCTCGGCCTGACTTTCGCCGATTCCAGTTATCCGGGCGTCGACCTGATTCTGCCGGACCTCTCTTTTATCGAGGAACGGGCCAAGGATCTGCTCGGCATCGTGCTGACTCACGGGCATGAGGATCATATCGGTGCGATCCCCTATCTCGCAGCGGACCTTGGCGTACCGCTGTACGCGACGCCGTTCACGGCGGGCCTGATCCGCGGCAAGCTTGACGAAGAGGGACTGGGCAACAAGGTAAAGCTGCACGTTATCGACCAGGAAGGCAGTTTCCGCCTTGGGCCGTTCGGCTTCACCTATGTGCCGCTGGCCCATTCGATCCCCGAGGGCAATGCGCTGCTGATCGAGACACCGCACGGGCGCATTTTTCACACCGGCGACTGGAAGCTGGATGATGAGCCGCTGCTGGGCACGCCATCGACCGCCGCCGAACTGGAAGCGATCGGCGATGAAGGCGTGCTCGCGCTCGTCTGCGATTCGACCAATGTGTTCAACGACGATGCGTCGGGATCCGAGGCCGCCGTCCGCGAAGGGCTGGACGGGGTGATCGCGGCCGCGCGTGGCCGGGTTCTCGTGACCACATTCGCGTCGAACGCGGCGCGGGTGCAGACGCTGGGCCAAGTGGCGCTGGACACTGGACGACAGCTTTGCGTTGCCGGGCGTTCGCTGGATCGCATCATCAAGGTTGCCAAGGCGTGCGGCTATCTGAAGGATTTTCCCGCGACCATCGATTTCGATGCAGCGATGCGCCTGCCGCCATCGGAGGTGATGATCATCGCGACCGGCGGGCAGGGCGAATCGCGCGCCGCGCTTGCCCGGATCGCGTTCGACAGCCACCAGATCAAGCTGTCGGAAGGGGACACCGTAGTGTTCTCGTCCAAGCAGATTCCGGGCAATGAAATCGCGATCGGCCGCATCCAGAACCGCCTGGCCGAACGCGGTGTGCTGATGGTTACCGACCGGCAGGCGCATGTGCATGTATCCGGCCATCCGGGCCGGCCCGAACTGGAGTTGATGTACAAGTGGATTCGTCCCGACATCATCCTGCCGGTTCATGGCGAGATGCGGCACATGGCCGAACAGGCGCGGTTTGCGGCCTCCTGTGGCGTTCCGCGCGGCATTGTCCAGCAGAACGGCCAGGTGCTCCGCCTTGCGCCGAATGGGCCGGCGCTGGTTGGCCATGAACGGGTTGGCCGGTTGATCCTTGATGGTGACGTGATCCTCCCGGCTGACGGATCGACGATCAACGAGCGCCGCCGCATTTCGCAATATGGGGTGATTGCGGTGACGGTCGCGATCGACGCCAGGGGGCGGGTGAGCGGCGAACCCGCGATCATGCTTCAGGGTATTCCGGTCGAGGAAGATCGCGACGATTTTCTTGTCGAAGCCCGGGATGCTGCGGCGGATGCCGCGAACGACGGTTCCAAAGACGAGGCCAAGCTGCGCGAGGCGATCCGCCTTGCGGTGCGGCGTCGCGCAGCGCAATGGACCGGTAAAAAACCGATTGTCGACGTTTCGATCATCCGGGTCTGAGGAGCGCGGAAATGAAGTTCACATCGGCGCTGGCGATTTATACGCTGTTCTGGGCGTTGAGCTATTTCTTTGTCCTGCCGTTCCGGCCACGGTCGGCGGATGAGGTTCAACCGCATGTTCCCGGCCAGGCGGACGGTGCGCCCGCGCATTTCAGTTTTGCCAAGACTAGCCTCTGGACAACATTGCTGGCTGCGGTGCTGTTTGGCCTATTCTATCTCAACTACGTGAACGGCTGGATCGGGACGGATACGATTGATTTGTTTTCAACCCCGGATCGTCGGGTCTGAGCAATCAAAGCCCGGCCGAGAGCATGTCTCGCCGGGCTTATAGTATGGGGCGCGATTATTTGTAGCGGCGGCGCCCCTGCTTATCGATGTAATATTTGCGGCCCTGACTATCGCGGCGCCACTTTTTGTCGCCCTTATCAAGCGCGCCAATCACGGCACCGCCGGCCGCGCCGATCAGTGCGCCTTCACCCGTTGAAATGCCCGGGACAACCGCGCCCACGACCGCGCCGCCGGCACCGCCGATGACCGCGCCCTTACCGATTTCCTTCACCCCGCCGGCCTGGGCCGGCAGCGCAAAAGCCAGCGCGACCGCCAGCAATGCGGTTCCGGCAATTGGGTTTGTCATCCTCATCCTTTTCGCTCCTCGCATTTAGAACCTTTTGTCCAACGCTTATCGGAAAAGGGCGTTCCGCCTGAGATCAGGCCCAGCCTTCAAGAACTTGATCGGGGGGGCGATGGCCGTCCCACCACGCGCGGATATTGGCGATGACCCTGGCGCCCATCGCGGCCCGTCCCTCGAATGTCGCCGAACCCATATGGGGCAGCAGCACGACGTTGGCGAGGCCCAGCAGGCGCGCATCGACCGCCGGTTCATGTTCGAAAACATCCAGACCGGCGCCCGCGATGCGGCCCGTTTCCAGGGCATGGATCAAGGCGGCTTCGTCGACGATTTCGCCACGCGCGATATTGATCAGATAGACATGACGCTGGAGCAACGCGAGGCGCCGTTCATCCAGAAGGTGGTGTGTCGCGGGTGTGTGCGGACAATTGACCGATATGATATCGATCTGACCCAGCATCACATCGAGATCCGCGTGATACGTCGCGCCCAGTTCATCTTCGATCACCTTGGGCAGGCGGTTGCGGTTATGATAGTGGATTGCGAGGCCGAAGCCGCGTGCGCGCCGGGCGATAGCCTGGCCGATCCGGCCCATGCCGATGATCCCCAGAGTCTTGCCGCCGATGCGGTGACCGAGCATTCCTGTCGGACTCCAGCCATCCCACTGGCCCGACCGGACAAGCTTTTCGCCCTCGGCCAGCCGGCGTGGCACGGACAGGATCAGTGCCATCGTCATGTCCGCCGTGTCCTCGGTCAGAACGCCGGGGGTGTTGGTGACGATGATGCCGCGCGCGCGCGCGGCCGCCAGATCGATATGATCCACGCCATTGCCGAAATTGGCGATCAGCTTCAGCCGGGGGCCGGCAGCGGCGATCAGCGCGCTATCTATTTCATCGGTGACGGTGGGGACGAGGACATCGACATCGGCCATCGCGGCTGCGAGCGCCGCGCGATCCATCGGGCGATCGCCGGGATTGAAGCTGGCGTCGTACAGTTCCGCGATCCGCGCTTCCGTTTCGGGCAGCAGACGACGCGTGATTGCGACCGTGGGACGCGCAGGGCGAATAGGATCGGTCATGACTTGCGCTAAGCGCCGGCGGGGGGCGTCGTCAAGCGTCGCGGGCTTGAAGACGTGGTATTCTGGCCGCTAGACTGTAGTGGCTGGCGACGTGTCCGTTCGAGGGGGTTTTCATGGATTGGGTAAAGCGGATCGCGATGCTCGGCCTCGCGCTGGTGGCGCTGTTACCGGCCGCGGCCATTGCGCAGTCGAAAAAGCAGGTGCCCTATTGGGTTTCGATCGCCGCGAAGGAAGCATTGTTGCGGACGGGGCCGGGCACCAATTATCCGGCAACGTGGAAATATATTCGCCCGGGCCTGCCGTTGCGGGTGATCCAGTTGCACGAAGACTGGCGCAAGGTGGAAGACCCCGAAGGCGAACAGGGCTGGGTCAAATCGATCCTCCTGTCCGAACAGCGCACCGCGATCGTCGTCGGTGAAATCAGTCCGCTGCGGGCGACGCCAGACGCGGACGGGCGGATCGACTGGCGTGTGGCCCCGGGCGTGGTTGGCAAGATCAGCCGGTGCCGGGATGGCTGGTGCGAACTGGACGTGAAAGGCCGGACCGGACGGATCGAAACCCGCCATTTGTGGGGCGTGGCTGAGGACGAAGTGGTGAAGTGACCGCTGGTTTTGGGGCTGCCTTGCCCGTTTGGGCATGGGCGGCCTGCGGTTTCTTGCTGGGCGCGGTGATCGGCAGTTTCCTCGCAACGCTTGTCATCCGCTGGCCGCAGGGCCGTACCGTGATCAGCGGGCGTTCGGCATGCGATGGCTGTGGCCGGGTGCTCGGCATCGTCGATCTGCTGCCGCTGCTGGGCTTTCTGTTGCGCCGGGGGCGGTGCGCGACATGTGGTGTTGCGATCAATCGCCGCCACCCGGGCATTGAACTGGCCTGCGCTGGAATCGGGCTGGTTTCTTTTGCTGTCGCCCCTGGGGTGGCGGGCATTGTCGGGGCGGCGTTCGGCTGGTCGCTGGTTGCGCTCGGCACGCTGGATGCGGAGCATTTTTGGTTGCCCAATCCGCTGGTGGCCGCACTCGCGCTGGTTGGCCTTGCCGGTGGCGTGGCTGGTGTCGGCCCGGATCTTGGCGCCCGGGCAATTGGCGGGTTGGCCGGCTTTGGCGTGCTGGCCGCGATCGCGCTCGGCTATCGATTGCTGCGTGGTCGTATAGGCATGGGCGGCGGCGACCCCAAGCTGCTGGGCGCGATCGGGCTGACCTTGGGATGGCAGGCCCTGCCGCTGCTCCTGCTTGGTGCGGCATCGACGGGTCTTGTCGCTGTCGCCCTCCGCCGGCTGAATGGCGGCGAAGTGCGACGTGATCAGGAGGTGCCCTTTGGTGCGTTGATGGCGCTCGTTTCATGGCCTTTGTGGCTGATCGCATCCGTGGGTTGACGGTGATGGTGATCAACTATCAAAGCGGTCGCTTGTGCGTAGTTAACAGCGTTGGCCAGACCTGTCATAACGGGGTGGTGGCGGACCAGCAGAGGTTGGTATTTGATGCAATTGTCCTTCGATCGGCGCGCTCAACGCTTGCTGCGCCGGTTACCGCGCTACACTGCTTATAATGTTGCGGAGATTATCCTGATCGGTCTGCTGGCGATCCAGGGGGCGCGACTGATCTATGCAGCGGTGACGCCGGTTGGGCCGGTGGGGGAATGGCGGGCGGACGATCAGGGCGCAACGCCGGTCGCCGCTGTTTCGATTTTGGGCACGTTCGATCCCTTTTTCCGGCTGAGTGATGCGAACGGTCCGGTTGTCGTCACTGCGCTCGACATCAAATTGTTCGGTACGCGGGCCGATCAGGCGTCGGGCCGGGGATCGGCGATTATCGGCCTGCCGGATGGCACGCAGGCCAGTTTCGCGGTGGGCGATGAAATTCTTCCCGGCGTAATGCTGAAGGCTGTGAGCTTCGACAGCATCACGGTGACGCGCGGCGGATCGGACGAACTGGTCTATCTCGATCAATCGACACCTGTCGAGACTGTCGCCGCCGGGGCGCCGACGGGCACGGGGCCGGGCCTTGCCGGGATTCCGCCAGGCCTGGCGATTGCCGGCGCTCCACCGCCGCCGCTTGCGCTGATGGATGAAACGCAGGCAACGCCACGAGTGCAGGGCGGGGCGGTGACGGGCATCGTCTTGCAACCGAAAGGCGGGGGCAACGCATTTCGCGCCGCCGGGCTGCTGCCGGGAGACGTGCTGGTGTCGGTTGGAGGGCAGGCGGTGGCCGATGCCGCGGCCGCCGGCCAATTACAGTCCCGACTGGCGCAAGGCGGTGAGGTTGCCGTAGAGGTGGAGCGGGGCGGGCGGATCGTCGCATTGCGGGTAAAGGCGGGCCAATGAAGCGTTTGATTCTGGTTTCCGCTTTGGCGCTGGCGCTCGCGTCGCCGGTGCCGGCCCAGCAGATGCTGAACCTGCGCGATGCGGATATTCGCGCCTTCATTCAAGACGCCGCGCGCGTCACCGGTCGTACCTTCATTATCGATCCCCGCGTTCAGGGTAAGGTTTCGGTGGTTACCGACAAACCGTTGTCGCGTACCGAATATCTGGAGGTGTTCCTGTCCACGCTGCGTGCCAACGGGCTGGTCGCGGTGCCGACGACGGGGGGCGCATTCCGGGTTCAGCCGGTGGACACCGCTGCAACCCAGCCGGGCCGAGTGGGTTCGCGCGGCAGTTCCAGCAACAGTTTCGTGACCGAAGTATTCCGGCTTCAAACCATCGATGCGACTTCGGCGACAGAAACCATCCGTCCACTCGTCAGCCGTGAAGGATCGGTGACGGCCAATCGTGCGGGCAATGCTGTCGTCGTGGCCGATTATGCCGACAATATTCGTCGCATTCGCGAACTGATCAGTCGTATCGATCGGGATTCGGCGACTACGCGGGTGATTGCGCTGCGCAATGCCGGTGCGCGCGAAATCGCCCAGTCGCTTCAGGCGCTGGCTGGTGCACCGCGTGGCGGGGGAGGCGAGGGGGCTGCCACTGCCGGGGCATCGGTTTCGGTGGTGGCGATCGACAGTTCCAACTCAATCGCGCTCAGGGGCGATCCGGGTACGGTTGCGCGGCTTTCCCAGATCGCGGAAGAACTCGACCGGCGGGCCGCCAGCGGTAGCGAAATCCGTGTCATCTTTCTCGAACATGCCGATGCCGGGCAGTTGTTGCCGGTGCTTCAGCAGATCGTCGGCCAGCAGGTGACGCCGGCATCCGGCGGCGGCAAGAGGGCGGCCGCCGGCAATGCATCGCCGGCCGAGGAATCGGTTGCCCCTGCCAGCAGCGCCGCTGCGGCGCCGGGGCGAGGCCAGCCGGTAATCGCCCGCTTCGAAGGGGCCAATGCAATCGTCGTGGCAGCCACAAGCGATATGCAGCGCACATTGGGCGAGGTTATCCGCCAACTCGATACGCGACGCGAGCAGGTGCTGGTCGAAGCGATCATCGTTGAGATTTCCGATAATGCCGCGCGCAAGCTTGGTGTTCAGTTCCTGCTTGGCGGTTTGAAGGGCAGCGCCATCCCGTTCGCCGCAACCAATTATTCGAATACTGCGCCCAGTATCCTGTCGATCGCCGGCGCGATCGGCGCGCGCGAACTCAACACCAGCACGACGACCGTGAACGGCAACACAACGACCACCACCACGAATAACGCGGTGAGCGATCAGCTGGCCCAGGCCGCGGTCAATTCGATCCTCGGGGCTGGCGGCGGCTTTTTCGGGTTGGGCGGGCAGACCAACAATGGCATGATCTTTGGCGCGATCATCAATGCCGTGCGATCGGATACGGAATCGAACATTCTGTCTACGCCGTCAGTGATGACGCTGGATAATCAGGAAGCCAAGCTGCTCGTCGGTCAGGAAATTCCGGTGACGACGGGACAAGCGCTGAGCAATAATTTCGACAATGCCTTTCGCACCGTTCAGCGCCAGAATGTCGGCGTCCAGCTGGAGGTGAAACCCCAGATCAATGCCGGCGGGGCGATCAAGCTGTTCCTGCGGCAAGAGGTCAGTTCGATCGCGGGTCCGGTTTCGAACGACAATAGCGAACTGATCCTCAACAAGCGCGAGATCGAAACCACCGTGACGGTGGATGATGGCGAAATCATCGCGCTTGGTGGCCTGCTGGACGACAATGAACGCAAGACGATCGAACGGATTCCGCTGCTCAGCGATATTCCCGGCGTTGGTGAATTGTTCAAATCCCGATCGCGTTCACGCACCAAGACCAATCTGATGGTGTTCATCCGTCCGACGATCATTCGCAGTGCGGCGGATGCACGCAGCGTCGCCGGCCAGCGGTACGGCTACATCCGCGACATGCAGGCCATGCAACGGCCCGAACGCGAGCCGACCATCGACGAACTGGTGCGCGATTATATGGGGGCTGCGCCTCCGCGTGTCCCGATCGCGCAGCCGGCGGCATCGCCGTCGTCGGTGACGCCGGAAATCATCACGCCGACGGTGCGTTCTTCAACCGAAGTGGTCCGCCCGGTGCCGGTGCCGCCGGCAAAGGAGCAAAAGTGAGGATCGCGCGCGGCGACGAATCTGACGAGACTCCCGCATTGCGGACGACGCCGATTGGCATTCCTTATGCGTTTGCCCGGCGCTTTGGCGTCGCCCTTGTCGGCGGTGGACAAGACGTGCTGACGGTCGCCCTCAAGGACGGTGGCGATCCGCGTGCGTTGATCGAATTGCGTCGCTGCTTCGGCCGGCCGTTCGCGGTGGAGAAAATGTCTTCGGAAGCGTTCGACCGCGTTCTGCACGACGCTTACACGATGGATGGCCAGGCAGCGGCGGATGCGGCAGGTTCACTCGGGCTGGGCGATGAACTGGCAATGCTGGCCACCGACCTGCCGACCGCGGATGATCTGCTCGATTCGGCGGATGACGCGCCGGCGATCCGACTGATCAACGGCATCATCGCGGATGCCGCGCGGCAGGGTGTGTCCGATATCCATATCGAACCTTATGAAACCGGCCTCGTCGTGCGCATGCGGATTGACGGCGTTCTGCGTGAAACGCTGCGGATGCCGGCGCACGTCGCTCCCGTGGTGGTCAGCCGCATCAAGGTGATGGCCCGCCTCGACATCGCCGAACGGCGTGTGCCGCAGGACGGCCGGATTGGCCTTGCGCTGGGCGGCAAGCTGCTCGACGTGCGTGTTTCGACATTGCCCAGTCGTGCCGGTGAACGGGTCGTGCTGCGTATTCTCGACAAGGAAAATGCGGGGATCGAACTGGATGTGCTGGGGATGCCGCCTGCCATTCTGGCGGTGTTCAACGATGCCATCGCCGAACCCAATGGCATCATTCTCGTTACCGGGCCTACAGGTTCCGGTAAGACGACCACCCTTTATGCCGGGCTGCGCCTGCTCAACGACGGCAGCCGCAATATCCTGACGGTTGAGGATCCGGTCGAATATGCCATCGAAGGCGTCGGCCAGACACAAGTGAATACGAAGGTCGGCCTCACCTTCGCGGCCGGTTTGCGCGCAATTCTGCGCCAGGATCCCGATGTGGTGATGATCGGCGAAATCCGTGACCGTGAAACCGCGGAAATTGCGGTGCAGGCATCGCTGACGGGCCATCTCGTCCTGTCCACGGTCCATACCAACGACGCCGTCGGCGCCATCACGCGTATGCGCGACATGAAGGTCGAGCCGTTCTTGCTGGCGTCCACGCTACGCGCGGTGATCGCCCAGCGGCTAGTGCGGCGCTTGTGCCCGACTTGCCGGCATCCGATTGTCGCATCGGCTTCGGTTGCGGCGTTGCTGGCTATTCCACCCGGAACGACGATTTATGAGGCGAAGGGCTGCGAACAATGTAACGGCACGGGTTATAAGGGCCGCGTCGGTGTGTTCGAGGCCGTCCGCGTGGACGATACCATCCGTGGCCTGATCAATGCCGGTGGCGACGAGACCGCGATTTCCGCGCACGCCTTCCGCAGCGCGCCGACCTTGACGGTTGCGGCCCGGGCACTGGTTCTTGACGGGCAGACTACGGCGGAAGAAGCGGTGCGGATCAGCCGGCGCGAGGCCGTCGATGCCTAGTTATGATTATGTTGCACTGGATATTGGTGGCCGCGAACGGCGGGGCAGTGTGCTGGCGGAAAATCCGGCTGATGGGCGAGCCAAACTCGAGGCCCGACGGCTTTATGTCGTGCGGATCGAAGCGGGTTCGGACGCATCGCCTTCGCTGTTGTCGCGCACCGGCGGTTTGGGACTGAAACGCCGCCTGTCGGCCAAGCAACTCACCTTGTTCACCCGTCAGGTTGCTACATTGAGCGAAGTCGCTCCGCTTGAAGAGGCGTTGCGGACCATCGCGCGCCAGGCCGAGCAACCTCATGTCCGCCATGTGCTGGATGTCGTTCATGCCGGGGTGCTCGAAGGCCGCCGTCTGTCCGATTCCATGGCGCGTGAATCCAAAAGCTTCCCACCGCTATATCGTGCGATGGTGTCGGCGGGTGAAAGCTCCGGATCATTGCCGACGATCCTCGATCGCCTGTCCGATCTGCTCGAACGACAGGCAGCAGTGCGCGCCAAGGTATTGACAGCACTGGCATATCCGATCGTTCTGGCGGTCGTGGCGGTGGGCGTGGTGTTCGCCCTGATGATCTTCGTGGTGCCTCAGGTGGTCGCCCAGTTCGATAGTGTCGGACAGACGTTGCCATTGTTGACCCGCATCGTCATTGGCATATCCGCTTTCCTGCAAAGCTGGTGGTGGGCACTGCTCATCATGCTGGGCGCATTGGGGGTAATCGGCTGGCGCGCGCTGCGAGAACCGCATGTGCGCATGGCCGTCGACCGCACCATTTTGCGCCTGCCCTTGATCGGTCGATTGGTCCGCGATCTCCATGCTGCCCGGATGGCGCGTACGCTGTCGACCATGGTGTCCAGCCGATTGCCGTTGCTTGAAGGGCTTTCGCTGACAACCGGTACGATCCATAACCGTGTCCTCAGGGCCGCATCTGCCGATATCGTCGAAGCGATCCGCGGTGGCGGCAGCCTTTCGGTGGCGCTGCGCCGGGCCGGTGTGTTTCCGCCATTGCTGGTCTACATGGCGGCATCGGGCGAGGCCGCTGGTAAGCTGGATATCATGCTCGAACGCGCGGCGGACTATCTGGAGCGGGAATTTGATGCCTTCACGGCAGCCGCCTTGTCGCTTCTCGAGCCGGCCATCATCGTGCTGATGGGCGGCATCGTCGCGCTGATCGTACTGTCGATTCTCCTTCCCATTCTTCAGCTCGACACGCTAGCGGGCGTATGAGGATGTCCATGGAACATTGTGAAATAAAATCAGAAAATTCCCAGAGTTGGCATGGTTCTGGACACGGTTCTGCGCCTGTTCAGCGTTCTGCCGAACACGGCTTCACGCTTGTCGAACTGATGGTTGTCATCGTCATCATCGGCCTGCTGACGACGATCGTGGCGATCAACGTGTTGCCTAGCGGAGACAAGGCCCGCGTCGAAAAGGCCAAGGCGGATATCGCGTTGCTTGAACAGGCGATGGAAATGTACCGTCTCGACAACCTTGCCTATCCGGGGACTGCGGATGGAATCCAGGCCCTGGTGGCGCCGCCCGCATCGCTGACGCGCCCGGAACGCTATCGTCGTGGCGGCTATGTGAAGAAACTGCCGGAAGATCCGTGGGGCAACGCCTATCAATATGCCTCTCCCGGTCAGCATGGCGCCTTCGACATATACAGCTATGGCGCCGATGGTCGCGAAGGCGGCGAGGGCGACGATGCCGACATCGGCAACTGGAAGTAAAATAGGCGCCAGCCAAGGTTCGGGGGCCGTTCGGCGTTTTGCCGAACACGGCTTCACGCCCGTTCGGCGTTTTGCCGAACACGGCTTCACGCTTGTCGAACTGATGGTTGTCATCGCGATCATCGGGTTGTTGACCGGCGCGGTGGTGTTGATGATGCCCGATCCGCGTGGCGATTTGCGCCAGGAGGCGGAGCGCTTTGCCGCGCGCGCGCGCGCGGCGCAGGACATGGCGGTTATCGAAGCACGCGAGACGGCCTTGTGGGTTTCGGCCGACGGCTATGGCTTTGAACAGCGTGATCGCCGTGGGTGGCATCCCCTAACCGAAAAGCCGTTCGAAGCGCGTGACTGGGGCGGGGGCCAGGCCATCGTCGGCAATGCCGGCCGCGCACGGGTTATTTTCGACACCACCGGCTTTTCCGATCCGCTGGATGTGACGCTCGTCCGCGATTCCAGCCGTGTCGTCGTTCATATCGAAAGTGACGGGACGATCCATGTCGGCTCCTGAACACGCCTCGCCGCAGCGTTCCGCCGAACACGGCTTCGGATCCATCCAGCGTTTCACCGAATACGGCTTCACCTTGATCGAACTGATGGTCGCGCTGGCTGTCTTCAGTATCGCAGCGCTGGCGTTGCTGCGGCTGGAAGGCGCAACGCTCTCCAGCACGGCGACATTGTCGGATCATAGCATCGGCCAGATCGTCGCCCGCAACCTTGCCGTCGAAGTGCTTACCGATCCCGTGCCGCCAACTTTCGGCGAAATCAGTGGCGAAGCGAACAATGCCGGCCGCATCTGGCGCTGGACACGAAAGGCCGATCGCGCGGGTGAACTGAACCTTCAGACGATTGAGATAGCTGTGGTGGACGATGCCGGGCAGCCGGCAGGCGCACTGACCGTTTTCAGGCCGATGCCGTGACCATCGTCCAGCCAAGCCCGACCGAACACGGCTTCGCGCCTGTTCGGTGTTCCGCCGAACACGGCTTCACACTTGTCGAGCTGATGGTTTCATTGCTGATTTTCGGCATGCTGGCCGCTGCGGGTGTTGGCTTGCTGGGCTTCAGTGTCCGCGCGCAGGAGGCCGCGCGCGACCGGCTGGATGAGGTTGCCGCGATACAGCGGGTCAGTGCCGTCATGACATCAGATCTCGCGCAGGCGACACCGCGGCTTGTGCGCGATGCGGGCGGTGTTCGTCAGGTGGCGTTCACGGGCGAGGGCGGCGCCGCCGATGTCGTGGCTGTCGGCCTTGTCCGGCGGGGGTGGAGCAATGGCGGATCGGCGGCGCGCGCGTCGCTCCAGCGGCTGGAATATCGCCTGGTCGAAGATCGGCTGGAACGGCGCATCTGGCCAATGCTGGATGGCGCGGCCCCGGCGAAACCCGCCACGATTTTGCGGGGGGTGAAGGCGATGACGGTGCGCTATCGGCGCAAGGGCCAGTGGCGCGATCGCTGGGATGTGGAGCGCGCCGAAACCCTGCCCGACGCAGTGGAGGTTGTGCTTCACCTTGAGGGCGTTGGCCCCATTCGCCAGTTGTTCCTGGTCGGATCGGGAATGGGGCAATGATCCGCAAGGGCCACAACGAACGCGGTGCAGCGCTGCTGACGGTGTTGCTGTTGGTGGCGGTGATGGCTGCGCTGTCCGTGGCCGCGCTCGAACGGTTGCGTTTGTCGACGCGATTGGCGGCCAATGGCGCGGCGATCGATCAGGCCCGGGCCTATGCCCTGGCAACCGAAGTGATGGCGCTGGATCGCATCGGCATTCTTGCCGGGCAGGAGAGCGGGCTGACCACATTGGTGGGGGGATGGCACAACCAGCCGTTCGCGGTGCCGCTGCCGGGCGGGATCGTCACCGCGACGCTTACGGATGGCGGCAACTGTTTCAACCTGAACAGCGTTGCCGAAGGGGTGATCGCGGGTAGCTATACTCCGCGGGCCGTGGGCATTCGCCAGTTCGTCGGGTTGATGCAGACGCTGGGCATCGAGCCTGCGGATTCCCGTAGAATCGCGGCGTCCCTGGCCGACTGGATCGACGGGGACGCGGCTCCCAATCCGGACGGGGCGGAGGATGATTATTATGCGCAGGCCGCCATTCCTTATCGAACTGGAAACACAATTCTAGGTGATACCAGTGAGTTGCGCGCGATTGCTGGCGTCACGCCTGAAATTTATGCACGGCTGCGACCATGGGTCTGCGCGTTGCCGACCACCGATCTTTCCCCGATCAACGTCAACACGCTTTCGCTGGATCAGGCGCCGCTCGTGTCCATGCTGATCCCGGATCAACTCGATCTGCCGCGGGCGCGCCAGATCCTGGCGGAACGGCCGGCCGTGGGCTGGGTAAGCACGGAGGATTTCTGGCGACTACCTGCCTTGAAGGCGCTGACCCCCGATATGGAAGTGCGGAACCAGACGAAATTGCGAACCCGCTGGTTCAACCTCGCGCTTGACGTTGAAATCGGCGGCGCGCAGGTGAACGAAACGGCGCTGATCGATGGAGCGCTGGTGCCGGCGCGAATTGTGTCGAGACAATGGGGGGGCGACGAGTGAGCGACGATCGCTTCCTGCTTTTGTTTCCGGGCGATGCTGGTGCCCCGTTGGGGGGATGGCTGCGCGTAGCCAATGGTGCGATCGTATCGCGTGGGCATGACGTGCCGACCATCGAAGGTGGTGGTGACGAACAGGTGGTGGCTGTCGCCCCTGGTGCCGATGTTGCGGTTCATTGGGTGGAGTTGCCCGGATTGTCGCAGGCACAGGCTGCCGCGGCCGCGCGTTTGCTGGCTGTCGACGCGACGGCTGAGCCGATCGATCATCTGCATGTGGCTGTCGGCGATGCCGACGATGACGGCCATCGGGCCGTCGCGATCGTATCCAGCGTGCGCATGACGGAATGGATCACGGGACTGCAGTCCTTTGCACTCGATCCCGATCATGTCGTGCCGGAAACATTGTTGATACCGGCAGGAAGCGATGGCCTGCGTCGTTGGGCGCATGGCGACATGCATCTGGTGCGTGGCAATCGCGTGGCCTTCGCAGCCGAGCCGGATATTGCCGAAGCGGTGCTGGATGAAGGCGCGGTCGATATCGATGATGCGGCCGTGGAGGCTGGATTGCCGGCCGCGTTGGCGTCGATCCCGGTGGATTTACGGCAAGGTGCGTTTCGCAAGCGCCGTCCGTGGACCATCGACTGGAAACTGTTCCGACGGCTGGCCTGGATGGCGGCGGCGCTGTTGGTGCTGACGATGCTGATCCAGACGGTGCTGATCCTGCGCTATACGGTTGCCGCCGATGATCTGGAGCGCGACGTGACGATCATCGCCCGAAAAGCATTGCCGCGGGCAGAACGGATCGCCAATGCCCCGGCGCAGCTTGCGGAGCGACTGGCCGACTTGCGGGGGGGCGGGCGCGGCTTCAGCGCCACGGCGGCCGGGCTTTTCGCCGCTGTTCGCGACACGGCCAACGTTGAAGTCAGCGCGTTACGATATGATCGCGACGGCAGTTTGCGGGCAACGGTGGGCGCGGGCGCACAAAGCGATATCGCGGCGCTGCAGCAGCGGATCGAAGCCCAGGGCTTTACGGCAAGCGCCACGGCGGCCCGTTCTGGCGGCGGCCGGCAGATTGCTGAATTGACGGTGCGTGGCCGATGAGCGCCCGTTTCAATCTGTGGTGGTCGGGCCGTTCGCCGCGGGAACGGATCATGTTGCTCGTGATGGCGGGGTTGCTGGCCGTTACGCTTGGCTGGTTGCTGTTGGTTCGGCCGCTGGGGGATGCGCTTGCCGATGCACGCGCCCGTCATGATCGCGCGGTCGTCGCGCGTGGCGAAGCCGTGGCGCAGGCTGCCGCCATTGCCGGGCTTGAACGCGGCGGCCCGACTGCCTTGCCTGCGCCGATCAATGTCTGGCTGGGGCAAAAGGCTGGCGAAGTGGGTTTCACCGTCGCGCGCATCGATCCGATCAGCGCGACGCAGGCAACGGTTGTGATCAATGCCGTCCGCCCGCAGACCTTTTTCAAATGGCTGGCCGACCTTGAGCATGGCGGCGGTGTGATCGTCGAAGGCCTGAGCGCGACCGCCAACAACGATGCGACGCTATCGGTGGAAGCGACGTTCCGGGTGCGGGCGAAGTGACGAAAATACGCCTCTCGTTGCGCCGTGCGATGCTGTTTGCCTGCTTGCTGATATTGGCTTTGATCGCGCTGTTCCCGATGCGGATCATGATGGGCGCGCTTGATCTGCAGCGGGCAGGCCTGTCCGCGCGTGAAGTGCAAGGAAGTGTCTGGTCGGCCCGGCTGATCGAGGCGCGGTTCGGCGGGGCCGGGCTTGGCGATCTGGATGCACGGCTTAACCTGTGGCCGTTATTTGCCGGGCGCGCGCGTCTTGATCTTCGGCGGGGAGGCGAGGGCGCCGATGCGCTGAGTGGTGCGATCACCGTTACCCGGCACATGATCGGCATGGATGATGCCACCATGCGCCTGCCGGTGGGCGCGACCTTTGCCCCCCTGCCTGTCACCAGCCTGGATTTGAGTGATGTCAGCGTCCGTTTCCGCGGCAGCACCTGCGACAAGGCGGAAGGCCTTGTGCGTGCCGAGGTGAGCGGTGACACGGCAGGACTGACCCTGCCGGGCGGACTGAGCGGCGCCGTGCGCTGTGACGGTGGCAGGCTGTTATTGCCCCTCGCAAGCCAAAGCGGGATGGAGCGGCTATCGCTGCGGATCGACAAGAATGGCGCCTATACGGCTGACCTTATCGTCCGTACGTCCGATCCCGCCGGCCAGCGCGCGCTGCAGGCCGGCGGGTTCAGGCTGGACGGCGATGGATTCAAGCTTTCCGTGGCGGGGACATTATGATGCGCGGCGTGGCCTTTGGCCTGATGCTTCTGCTCGCCGGTTGTGGCGGCGGCGGTGCCCGTCCTGCCACCGCGCCGCTGGCGGCCGACGACGGCATTCCACTCAACACGCTTCCCCGCCAGAATCTGGCGGCGGGGCAGTGCGGCTTGTTCCTGTGGAAAGCCGGGAATGAAGCCCGACTGGTATTGATGGCGCAGGTTCAACCGGCGATGGCGCGGATTGCGCTGGACGGCCGGCTGGTCGATCTGCCGCGTATCAATGCGCAGGCTGGCGACACCGGGGGACTATTCGCCGACGCGATCTACAGCGACGGCGGGACCACGGTGGCGCTCAACATCCGGCTGGAACAGCGCAGCGGACTGGAGGGCGGCGCGGTGGTGACGGACGGCACGCTTCGGCTCGATCGCGCGAATGGCGATGGATTCGTCATGCCGGTTGCCGGGCTGCTGGCCTGCCGCTGAACGCCTAGGCGTCCAGCGATCTTCCCTTGGTCTCCGGCATCAGGAAGAATGTGGTCAGGACGCTGATGGCGGTGAAGATCACGGGATACCAAAGCCCGGCGTAGAGATCCCCGGTCATCGCGACGATGGCAAAGGCGGTGACGGGCAGGAAACCGCCGACCCAGCCCGTGCCCACATGATAGGGCAGCGACATCGCGGTGTAGCGAACGCGGGCCGGAAACAATTCGACGAGCATTGCCGCCATCGGGCCGTAGAGCGCGGTTGCGGCAATCACCAACAGGAACAGAATGGCGGCAATGCCGGCATAATTCATTCGTGCCGGATCGGCTTTCATCGGATAGCCGGCGGATTCCAGGGCAATGTTGATCGCCTTGGTCTGTTCTGCCTTCAGCGATTTCAATTCGGTGGCCGACAGGCCCGTGCCATCGGCTGGCGTGATCATATCGCCGCCGATTCGCACCTCGGTGGCGCTTCCTGATGGCAGATCGGTGCTGCGATAAGGAATGCCGCTGGACGCCAGCACGCTTTTGGCGATGTCGCAGGCGCTGGAAAACTTCGTCGCGCCGACCGGATCGAACTGGAGCGAACAGGTTGCAGGATCGGCCGCCACGACAACCGGGGTCTGCGCCCGTGCTTCCACGAGCGCGGGATTGGTGAAACTGGCAAGCGCATGGAACGCGGGGAAAAAGGCGACCAAGCCCAGCACCATGCCGCCCAGCATCACCGGCTTGCGGCCGATCTTGTCCGAAAGCCAGCCGAACAGCACATAAAAGGGCGCTGAAACCAGCGTCATCGCCATCACCACGATGTTCACCGTTGCCGGTGCCACCTGAAGCGATTTTTCGAAGAATACCTGCAGATAGAAGAACACGCAGTACCAAAGCGCGCCCTGCGCGCACATGGTGCCGAAGAAGGCGAGCAGCACGAGACGGACATTGCTCCACCGGCCAAATGCCTCGGCCAGCGGCGCACGGGATACTTCGCCTTCCGCCTTCAGTTTCTGGAAGGTTGGGCTTTCTGTCAGTTTCAGCCGCATCCAGATCGAAATGGCGAGCAGCCCGGCCGACACCAGAAACGGCACGCGCCAGCCCCAGCCGACAAAGGCTTCTTCGCCAATCGACGTGCGTGTGGCGAGAACGATGATCAATGCCGCGATCAGGCCGAATGCGGCTGATGCCTGGATCCACCCGGTGGCATAGCCGCGCTGGTTTGCCGGTGCATGTTCGGCGACATAGATCGCAGCGCCGCCATATTCGCCGCCCAGCGCCATTCCCTGAAATATCCGCATCAGGATCAGCAGCGCCGGCGCCCATAGGCCGGCCTGCGCATAAGTGGGTAGCAGGCCGATTGCGAACGTTGCCCCGCCCATCAGCGATACCGTGACGAGGAAGGCGCCCTTGCGACCCAATCGATCGCCCATGCTGCCAAAGATGATCGCGCCGAGCGGACGGAAAGCGAAGCCGGCGGCAAACAAGCCAAGTGCTGCGACGAAACCGGCGGTTTCGGTCAACCCGGCGAAGAAGACCTTGGCAATGACAGGGGCAAGCGCACCGAAGATGAAGAAGTCGTACCATTCGAACGCCGTGCCTGCCGCCGACGCCACAACGACGCGACGCATCGACGCGCGCGGTTCTGCCACTTCACCCATCCGATCATCCCCACCAGCTTTTTGCCTCTCTGCGCATGTCCGGTGCCGGGCGCAAGATGGCGCCATGCCGATCTTGCGTAGATGCCTTATGTTACATGTGCAGGCCCGCCACCCGGCAGGCATGGGCATCACCCTGGCACGCATCAAATCATGGGTCGCGCATCCGGAAAAAGGCTGGCCCGGGGCAGGGGTGCCGATGATCGGCCATCGCTATTCCCGGCCGCCGAATTTGCGCGCATGCGCTGGCCGATGGCGGGTTCGGACTGGCGTCAGGTCCGCGCTTCAATTAACAGCCCGCCTGCCCCGATGATCGGGGGTCATCTGATGGGGCGCGGCAAAACCATGCTTTCGATTGTAATTCCTTATTATAATGAGCGTGATTACTTGCCGGCGACCCTGCATTCGCTGGGACGGCAGACCAACCGGAACTTTCAATTGATTCTGGTCGACAACGCATCGGATGACGGCAGCGGCGATATCGCCCGTGCTGTCATGGCGGACTATCCCGATATAGAAACCCAGTTCCTGCACAACGCCGTCCCGGGGCAATTGCCCACGTTGGAACATGGGCTTTCCAGGGTCACCACGCCTTATGTCGCGTCCTGCGATGCGGACACGCTGTACCCTCCCCACTATGTGGGGCGGTGCCTGGATCTTTTCGCCAGCGCAGGCGACGGGGCCAAGCCCGACAATCGGGTTGTGGGCGTGATGGCGATCGACCTGTACGCCCCCGTCGAACATGCCGCCAGCCGCCGCCGTATCGCCAAGATCATTCAGAAATCCCAGATATTCAGCAGTCAATGCCATTCCGGCGGCTATGCCCAGGCCTATTGCACCGAAGTGCTGCGGGCGGTGGGCGGATTTGAAAGCGCCGGCTGGCCTTATCTGCTCTATGATCACGAATTGTACGAACGGGTTCGTCGTCAGGGCCAGATCCGTTATTGTGCGTCCCACTATTGCTTCCCATCCGATCGGCGCGTGGATCGCAAGTCTGTTGGATGGACCTGGGCCGAGCGCACCGTTTACCGCTTCACTCCGTCGGCTGGTAAGGGCTGGTTTTTCTATCAGTTTCTGGCCAAGCGCTTTGCCCGCCGAGGATTGATCCAGGCAAAATTGCGTGATCGCGATTTCTGATTTTAGATTTTCGACCGCATCGGTTTCTTTGGCAGCCGTAATTCTGGAACGATCTCTGGCGATTTGAAGTGTTTTCTCATCCTCATGGGGCGTATTCCCCTGTATCTCTTTCGAGGTGTCGCAGCCTGCGAGATCGATGGGGGATGGAATGGGCGAGCTTTCTGTGCGGCGGGATGTGACCGAGGCGGAAATCGCGGCGTTCTGGCGTGATGGCGCGGTCTGCCTGCGCGGGATCATGCCGCGCGGATGGCTGGCCGTTCTGGAAAGCGGGGTCGAACGCTATCTTGGCTCTGAAGCGGCATTCAGCCTGTCCACTTTCGGCGCTGACCGGCCGGAAGGGCAGGGGCGGCGGCCGAAGGCTCATTTCTTTGGCGGCACGGATCACTGGAAGCAGGATGAAGATTGCCGCAGATTCGCGTTTGAATCCCCCTTGCCAATGATTGCCGGCCAATTGCTGCGCGCGACGCGCATCAATCTTTATGAAGACAGCATTCTTGTGAAGGAGCCGGGCGCAACCGAACGGACTGCCTTCCATCAGGATATGTCCTATTTCCACGTCGAAGGCAGCCAGGTCTGCACGACCTGGGTGCCGCTTGATGCCGTGACCCGGGAAACGGGGGCGCTGCAATTCGTGCGCGGCAGCCACCTCTGGAAGAAACATTTCCGGCCGAACTTCTTCGTTTCCACCACCCCGATCCCCAATACGGACGGTGAAATTGTGCCTGATTTCCACGGTGATCGGCGGAATGCGGAACTGCTATGTTTCGATACCGAACCCGGCGACATAACGGTGCATCACGCGCTTACGCTGCACGGTGCGGAGGGCAATCACTCGGTCACGGCGCGCCGGCGCGCGATGTCGGTCCGTTATTGCGGCGATGACGCACGCTACCGGTTGCGCCGCGGGGCGATGCGCAAGCCCCATCATGAGGGGGTGGAACCGGGCGATATCCTGGACCATCCGGACTGCCCCGTCGTCTGGCGGGCCTCTTCACGATCCGGCATCTAGGACCGGCCGGAAGACCGGCCACGTAATCTTCGGTTTGTATTCTGGCGTTGTCAGACGACGCCTTGAAGGCAATCCATATATCCACTATTCTGGATATATGGATAATGATTCGGCAATCGTCGCGCTCGGTGCGCTTGCCCAGGGGACACGCCTGGATGCGTTCCGCCTGCTCGTCCGGCATGAGCCGGACGGGCTGCCGGCCGGGGAGATCGCACAGCTGCTGGATGTGCCGCAAAACACGATGTCCTCGCATCTGGGCGCGCTGGCCCGGGCGGGGCTGATCCGGTCGGAACGGCATAGCCGCAAGATCATCTATCGCGCTGACCTTGATCGGTTGAAGGCGCTGACCTTGTTCCTGGTGAAGGATTGCTGCGGCGGCCGGGCCGAACTGTGCGCGCCGCTGATCGCCGAACTCACGCCCTGTTGCTGATGGAAGCCAACATGACCCATGATATCGTCATCTATCACAACCCGGCTTGCGGCACGTCGCGCAACGCGCTGGCCATGATCCGCAATGCCGGGATCGAACCGCATGTCATCGAATATCTGAAGACCCCGCCGAGCCGGCCGCTGCTGGTGTCGCTGATTGATCGCATGGGGATCGATGCCCGCGCGCTTCTGCGCGAAAAGGGCACGCCCTTCGCCGATCTCGGGCTGGAGGACACATCACTGACCGACGATCAGTTGATCGATGCGATGATGGCCCATCCGGTCCTGATCAATCGGCCGATTGTCGTCTCGCCACTCGGTGTGAAGCTATGCCGGCCGTCGGAAGCGGTGCTCGATCTGCTGCCCACAGCGCAGCAGGGTGCGTTTGCCAAGGAGGACGGCGAGCAGGTTGTCGATTCCGCCGGCCACAGGATCGGTGGGTGAGCAAGGCTGTGGAGACGGCCCGAATCAGCATCTTCGAACGCTATCTCAGCGTTTGGGTGGCGCTGTGCATCGTCGTTGGCATTGCCCTTGGTTCTGCCATTCCCGGCCTGTTCCAGCACATCGCTGCGGCCGAGATCGCCCGTGTCAATCTGGTCGTCGCCGTCCTGATCTGGCTGATGATCGTGCCGATGCTGCTCAAGATCGATCTTGGCGCGCTGGGAGCAGTCCGTCGTCACTGGAAGGGGGCGGGCGTCACGCTGTTCATAAACTGGGCGGTCAAACCCTTTTCGATGGTGCTGCTCGGCACCGTGTTTCTGGGCTGGCTGTTCCGGCCGTGGCTGCCGGAAGGTGAGATCGCATCCTATATTGCCGGGCTGGTGTTGCTGGCCGCCGCGCCGTGCACGGCGATGGTATTTGTCTGGTCCAACCTTTGCGATGGCGAACCGACCTTCACGCTGAGCCAGGTCGCGCTCAACGACCTGATCATGGTCTTCGCCTTTGCGCCGCTGGTCGGGCTGCTGTTGGGTGTCGCGGCGGTGACTGTGCCGTGGGATACCCTGCTGCTTTCGGTAGGGCTGTACATCGTCATCCCCGTGGTGGCGGCGCAATTGATCCGGCGGGCATGGCTGGCGTCGGGCGGGCAACCCGCGCTCGACCGTTTGCTACGGTGGCTTGCCCCGGTATCGCTGGTGGCCTTGCTGGCAACGCTGGTGCTGCTGTTTGGCTTTCAGGGTGAAGCGATCCTTCGCAATCCCCTGGTGATCGCGCTGATCGCGGTGCCGATCCTGTTTCAGGTCTATTTCAACGCGGGGCTGGCTTATTGGCTGAGCCGGCGGTTCGGCGTGGCCTGGTGTGTTGCCGCGCCGGCGGCGCTGATCGGGGCATCGAACTTTTTCGAACTTGCGGTGGCGACAGCGGTCAGCCTGTTCGGCCTCAATTCCGGTGCGGCGCTCGCAACCGTCGTCGGCGTGCTCGTTGAAGTTCCGGTGATGCTGTCAGTGGTGCGGATCGTGAAGGCCACGCGGCCCTGGTACGAACGCCCGGCGGCCCCGCTTTCCTGTTCGAACGGATAATTTGATGATGCGCCTTCGCTCCCTTGCCGATCCCGATCATCTGCCGGCACTGGACCGGGCGTTCGTCGATGCGAACCCGGCTGCGGGCCTTGGTCGCCATGATCCGCCGCCACGCATCCTGTTGCTCTACGGATCTTTGCGCGAACGCTCGTTCAGCCGCCTCGCGGTGGAGGAGGCCGCGCGCCTGCTCCAGTTGTTCGGCGCCGAAACGCGAATTTTCGATCCCTTCGATCTGCCGCTGCCCGACCAGGTGCACGGTGACGATCATCCTGCCGTGCGTGAACTGCGCGAACTGTCGATGTGGTCGGAAGGCCAGGTTTGGTGCAGCCCTGAACGGCACGGCCAGATCACCGGCATCATGAAGGCGCAGATTGATCATTTGCCATTAGAAATGAAAGGGATGCGTCCCACGCAAGGCCGAACGCTGGCGGTGATGCAGGTATCGGGCGGATCGCAATCGTTCAATGCGGTCAACACCCTGCGGCTACTTGGCCGCTGGATGCGGATGATCACCATCCCCAATCAATCGTCGATCGCCATGGCCTATAAGGAATTCGACGAAGCCGGCCGGATGCGGCCATCAAGCTATTATGATCGCATCGTTGATGTGATGGAGGAACTGGTCCGATTGACCGTGCTGACCAGGCCGCACGCCAGCCAGCTGGTTGACCGTTATTCCGAACGCAAGGCGGCGGGGCGCCCGGCAGCGATGGAGGATCATTCCGCGATCGCGATCGTGCAAGGCAGCTGAATGACTTGCCGCGGCGGGTTTCCGATCGATTCAGCCCGTCACACACTCCATGCGCGCGATATTATGGCGATCAGAACGAAAGCGATAACTGCCAGCAGTGGCGGAAGGCGCCATCGCACCAGCGCGATAAAACCAAGCAGCACCAGGATGCTATCGAGCCAGGTTTCCACGCCTGCTGTCCATAGCGGATCGTAGAGCGCTGCCGCGAGGATGCCGACCACGGCTGCATTGGCGCCGGCAACGACGGCCGTGGCGCGTGGATTTGCTGCCAGCCTGGCCCAGAATGGCAAGGCGCCGGACACCAGCAGCAGACCGGGCATGAAAATCGCGGCGAGCGCAATCATAGCCCCCCGAAAACCATCGGCTGCGACGCCGAGATAGGCAGAAATGGCGAATAGCGGCCCGGGAAGCGCTTGTGCCGCGCCATAGCCTGACAGGAAGGCGTTTTGGCTGATCCAGTCTGGAACAAGCCCTTCGCGCAACAGCGGTAACACCACATGGCCTCCCCCGAAAACGAGCGCGCCCGCGCGATAGAACAGGTCGAACAGTTGCAGCGGGCGCCAGTCCGACACCCCGGCGAGGATTGGCAGGGCGCCAAGCATGCTGGTGGCCAGGATCAGGCACGCCAGCGCTGCCCGTCGGGAGATGCCGAACCTGCCAAGGGAGATGTGGGGGGTGGCGGTTGATCGACACAGCAGCATCCCCGCTGCCATCCCGAAAAGGATCGCGCTGATCTGTGCCCAGGCATTGCCGACGAGCATCACCAGCAATCCGGCGAGCGTGGCGATGGCGATCCGGCGTGCATCGGGCGTCAGGGTGCGCGCCATGCCCCAGAGCGCCTGCGCGACGATCGCGACCGCGACAAGCTTTAGCCCGTGGATTGCCGCCCTTCCGGCTGGGCCGTCCATGCTGGCCGACACCGAGGCAAACAGCATCATGATGAGCGCCGAGGGCAGGGTGAAGCCACACCAGGCGGCCAGGCCGCCCAGCGGTCCGGCGCGCATGATGCCGATCGCGAAACCTGCCTGGCTTGAGGCCGGACCGGGCAGGAACTGGCAAAGCCCAATGAGTTCGGCATATCCGCGATCGTCGATCCAGCCTCTGCGATCAACGAACTCGTCGCGAAAATAGCCGAGATGCGCGATCGGCCCGCCAAAGGCGGTCAGGCCGAGTTTGAGGAATGCGACGAAGACCTCGATGACACTGCCGCTGGCGGCACTTCGTGTTGACCCGGTCATCCGCATTCCATCTTCTGCCAAGTGTCGCCGTCCGATATCGCGAACCGCATCGCAAGGCGCACGGTTTTCTCATGCGTGTGGTGGCTGGCGGCTTGTACATCTTCGCCGCGCCGAAAGAAAAAGGGCTGTCGCGCATCGCGGCGCGACAGCCCTTCCTTGGCGATGGGTTATTCGATGTCGTCGGATCAGAAGCTGTAGGAAAAGCCCAGTGTCAGGCCATGATCGCTCCAGCGATCGGCCATGTTGCCGACATAGGAAATGCCAAGCGAGCCACCGGGCAGGATGTTGGCCTGCGCACCCGCTTCCACGCGCAGCGCATTGCGCGTGGCGCGCATGCCCTCGATGGAAAATGCTTCGCCGGCGGCAAGGCGGTGATGCCCTTCGGCAGCCACGTCGCCAAATCCGTGCAGCCAGGCGGCCGATACGCGCGGTGTGATCGCGGCCTGATCCGAGACCGGCAGCACCGCGCCCAGCCGCAGGCCGAGTGTGGTGTAGGTCACATCACGCTTATGGCTGTCCACGCCGAGTGCGCTGAGTGCGCCACCGCGTTCGGCAAACCCATCGGTTTTGACATGAACGTGGTTCACCCCGGCGAATGGCTCGACCACGGCCTTACCGAGCGAGGCCGCATAGCTTGCCTCCCCGAATACCGAGGCGCTCTTGCCATCATAGCGGCCGGCAACATCCTCGGAAACGCCGGGGAATATCACCTTGCGCGCGCCCTTTACGTCCATCCAGCCATAGGAGCCGCCGGCCCGCACACGCAGGTTGCCCCAGCCGCCGCCGGCGTAGGCCGCAAGGCTCGACCCGGTGACAGTCGCATGGCTGTCACGGCCATCGACGCGCACCTTGTCCTCGTTGTGGCTAAACGCCAGGCCGATCCGCCAGTCGCCCAGCAGCGTATCGATGCCGGTGATAAAGCCGAAGCTGTTCTGCGTGGCACGGGCCGCGTTGCCGTCGCCCTTCGCGGTGTTCCAGCTTCCGGTCGCCTGTCCCCAGATTCCGGTGCGTCCGCCATCCGTTTGCCGGGATGCGCTGGTGCCGTTCGACAGCGCATGGCTGATTATGTCCGCTTGCTCCATGCGGCCAGCCACCATTTCGCCAAGGCGCCGCGTACGATCCACCATGAACGTGCCCGTGGTCGCCCAAAGCTCCCCCGAAAGCGCATCAAAGGCTTGCGCCGCACCGCCCATGTCGACCTGCCCGGCGACGGCGCGATAAAGCGCACCGTTCTGCGCGCTGGCATCCAGGGCAAGGGCAACAGCCCGCTGATTGGAGGTGCCGGCTGCGCTTGCGAAGCTGCGGTCGTTGCGTACCAGCGTCAGCGTCACGTCATTGGCGCCGTAGCTCAGCTGGGAGACGAGGAACGGCAAATCGACATCCGTGTCATCAAACGTGCCGTTCACCCCGCCAGCCGCCGTCAGGATGACGTAATCGCTGGACCAGCGATAGGCGCCGGCCGCCGCTTTCACCGAGACGGTGCCGCCCTGGATGGTGGCTGTCCCGCCTGCATTGACCCGGTCGCTATTGCCGGCGGCATCCACTTCCACCTCGTAGACTGAGCCGGCCGCGAACTGCACATTGCCGGCCACCGTGAGGGTGCCGATGGAGTTGCCCGGTGCCAGCGTGCCGCCACTGTTTACGATCAGCGTGCCTGCCGTGCCGTTGCCGCCCAGCGTGCCACCGTTGTTCACCGCGACGGCGCCCGGCAGCGCGCCATTGACCGCCAGCCGGCCGCCGTTGACATTGACCTGTCCGGTAAAGCCGCTTGTCCCCGTGAGGTTCAGCGTGCCGGCGCCCGTCTTGACCAAGCTGCCCGTGCCGGTGATGCCGCCAGCAAAGACATTATCTTCGCCCTGCACCACGGTCAGCGTGCCTGCGCCTAATGCAAGCGTGCCGCCCGTACCGCTCAGACCGGCTACTTCCTGATTTCGGCCACCAAGATCGAACACCCCATTGGTGATGACCAGATCGGATGCCGTATCGAGTTGCGAGGTCAGGCGAACGATACCGCCCTCGACCACGGTAGAGCCGGTATAGTGATAATCGCCTGAAAGCAGCAGTGTGCCATCGCCGCGCTTGATGAGGTGGCCGCCGCCGGAAAGCGCGCCGACATAGTCATAGTCGCCGATCTGGTTGAAGACCAGCGTGCCATTATTTTCGGTATCGGCCAGCAGATGGCCATCCTTTGTACCGTTGCCGACCTGCATGGTCCCGGCCGCCTCGATCAGCGCATTGCCGCCCAGCGCGCCGGTGAGCAGAAGCGTGCCGCCCGAAACCGTCGCTTTGCCCGCGAAGCCGCTGCTGTCGCCCGAAAAGGTGGTCGTAGCCTGGCCTGCCTTCACCATCGACCCGGTGCCGCTGAGCACGCCCTTGTAGGTGGTCGCCGTGTCGCGCGCGAACACCAGCGTGCCTTGTGCTCCAATGGCTGCATCGCTGCCCATCGTGCCCAGGAACAGCGCGGTTCCGTCCTCGATGTTGAGTTGCACGCCGCTCATCGAGCCGGTGAAGGTTGTCGTGTTGGCCCCGGTCTTGATGACCGAACCCTGGCCCGTGATCTGCCCGGCATAGCTCAGATCGTCTGAACGATCGAAGACCAAGGTGCCGTAGTTGGTGACATCGGCCGTGATCGCGCCGCTGCTGCCACCGGCGCCGATGTTGACGGTTGCGCCATTGCTGATGCCCAGGCCGCCTGCAAAGTCACTCGCGCCGGTCAGCGTCAGGGTGCCGCCTTCCACCATCAGTCCGCCCGTGCCGGTGACGCGGCCAGCGAAGGTCTGCGAAGCGTTTTTCAGGTTCAGTCCGGCATCGCCCACAATGACCGTGCCATTGCCGCCCAGATCCTTGATCTGCGCCGAACTCGCTGCCGTGACGTCGAATGTGCCGTTGACGGTCACCCCGCTGGACTTGTCGATGCGGCCCGGTCCGTTCAGCGCCAGCGTTGCTCCGGTTTCGATTGTGGTAGCGCCGATGAACGTGTTCATGCCGGTCAGCGTGATGGTGCCGCCTGCAACGGTGACGTCGCCGCTGCCGGTGATCAGGTGGTCATGTTGCAGATCGTCGGAACGGTTGAAGACCAGCGTGCCATTATTTGCCACATCGACGTTGAGCGAGCCGCTCGTCCCGCCATTGCCGATTTGCAGCACGCCATCCGCATTGATCGTGGTGCTCGCGGCGCTGGTTGCGCTCGCCAGAACGGCCCTGCCGCCATCCACGGTGAAGTGGCCGGCGAAAAGGCTGTTGTCGCCGGTGAAAACCGTCGTCCCCGACAATATGTCAACCGCGCCTGCGCCCGAAAGCGGGGCCGCCAGAGCATAATCGGTATCGGTGTGGTTGAGGACGAGGCGGCCCGCGCCGTCGCCAAATTTGATGCCGTTGACGGCATCGATGTGACCAGCGGCCACAGCGGTTTCGCCTTCCGCGGCGCCGATGTTCAGCGTGCCATTGGAACCGGCGAGGAAACCGATCGTGATTCCCCTGTTCCCGTCGGCCTTGAGCGTGCCACCATTGGAGACCGTGGCCTCTCCCTGGCCGCCATAACCGATCATCACATAAGACGTGCCCTTGACGAGGCTGTTCGCACCATCAAGCGTCAAAGTGCCCGAGCTTGTTCCATCGAAGCCAAGGATGACCTTGTCGCCGCTGGCGGTGGCGCCATTGGTGACAGTCGCTTCGCCGGTACCGCTTTGTCCGATGAAAAGTTCGGTCGCCGCCGTCAGCTGGCTATTGGCTCCCGAAACCACGACGATCCCGGATCCAGACGCCTGCTGGCCGATGTTCACGCGGCCGCCACTGGAAACCACGGCCCCATCAAGAACGGACATGTCACCAGCGCCGGCACCACCAACGGTGAGGGGGCCGTTGGTTGTCCAGGTCGTGCCCGCGCCGGAGATGGTGGCGGTTCCGTTTGAGTGGGTGTTGACGCCCAGCGCCGCCGATGTCGTTTGCGCCGAGGCCGCCGCCGACAGGACGAGCGTGCCATTGCCGCTGACACCGATTTGCAGGCTGCCCCCCTGCAAACGGCTGTTCGCGCCGGTAACGCTGATCGTTCCTTCTGTCCCAGCCATCACAGCAACCGTCGTCGCGGCGCCGATCGTCACCGCCGCACCGTCAGCAACGTCCAGCGTGCCATCGCCATAATAACCGATGGTCAGGAAATCGGCCGAAAGGCCCGATGCTGTTCCGGTAACGTGGATCGATCCGCTTTCATCGCCAATGCCTGGCAAGGCACTATTGTTCGTGCTGTTGCCGACAGTGACATTGTTCGCGTTCAATTGGCCGCCATTTTTGATGGTCAGATCGGCCTGATCCTGCGAACCAACGAACAGCAAGTTGGCTTCGCCCACTTCACCATCGATCACGGGGGATCGATCGGATGCGCCTGGCGTCACAAATACGAAGGTGCCCGATAGTGACGGTGCAATACCGCTCGCCCAATTGTCGCCATCGGTCCATGCGTCACTGACGGTGCCTTGCCACACGGATTGCGTTGGCACGGCGCCCGCCTGACCACCAGCCGTAAGGGCCAGTAAGGCTACCCCCAGGTTCAACGTCATCTTCCGATTGATGCCATATTGGTTGATGCGTGCGTCAGTCCGATGGTTGTTCACTATTTGCTGCCCCATTTATTACGAATTGTTTCAGAAGTGGACCCGCCTCCAAAGCCGTGCGAGCGGTTTGGATTGATCGAACAGGAGAAAAGATACGGGCGAAAAAGTTACGGCGCGCGCCATAAAGTGCCTGAAATGGGCACAAGCGGGAGCATTGGCGCACTATACCATCATCATATTTTCCAATCCGCCAATTGACCTATCTTGTGTTTGCCAGTTTACAATCTTTACACATTAATTCGGTATTTTAAAGTATGTTATGTGTTATGTTGCGGTATTTAATGGTGAATTTTCGGTTAGGAAGACAAGGATGCGCAACGGCCCAGGTTCCGCATCGGGGCATCCGGCAGCGGAACTGGCTCGTTGAGCGAAGCGGACGGTGGTTCAGGACGCGGTCTGCCGTTGGCGATATCTGGAAAATGCGGCAATCGAAGCTGAACGGTTAATCCGCGATCCGCGTCGCCAAAGACGGGGGCAGGGGGGGGCGCCTAGGCCGAGACGCTCGTTTCGGCGTCGCCCTTGAACGTCACGGGAATTCGCAGGAAGCGGGTGCCGTTCTCGTCCGCGCGGGGAAAACGCCCGGCGCGGATATTCAGCTGGATTGAAGGCAGTAGCAGCTTCGGCACCGCCAATGTCGCGTCACGCGTTTCCCGCATGGCAACGAAATCATCCTCGCTCACACCGTCATGCACGTGGATGTTGGCGCGACGTTCCTCACCTACGCTTGTTTCCCACCGATATTCGCTGCGGCCCGGTGCCTTGTAATCATGGCAGAGGAACAGTCGCGTATCGTCTGGCAGGCTCAGCAGGCGACGGATCGAGCGGTATAGCTGGCGAGCATCGCCGCCGGGAAAGTCGGCGCGCGCGGTGCCGTAATCCGGCATGAACAGCGTGTCGCCGACAAAGGCGGCATCGCCAATCCGGTAGGTCAGGTCAGCGGGCGTGTGGCCGGGGGTGTGCATCACCTCGACGTCCAGCGCGCCGATGGTGAAACGTTCACCGTCGGCGAAGAGGCGGTCGAAATTTGACCCATCGGTTTCGATGTCATTGAAGGCAAAGACGGTCCGGAATATCTTCTGCACATCGCGGATATGTTCGCCGATACCGATCCACGCGCCGGTCTTTGCCTTGATGTAGGGCGCGGCCGACAGGTGATCGGCATGGGCATGGGTTTCCAGCACCATGGCGATGCGCCAGCCCCTTTCCGCGGCGGCGGCCAGCATCCGCCTGACCGAGACCGTGCTGACTTCACCACTGGACAGATCGAAATCGAGCACCGGATCAATCACCGCGGCAACGCGCGTGGCAGGATCGGCGACCAAGTAGCTGATCGTGTTGGTGGGTTCGTCGAAGAACGCTTCGATGATGGGCTGGGTGTTCACGCTGGCCTCCATTCACCCTTGCAATATATTAGATGATACTATATTAGTAATACCTAATTATTAGGAGTTGCGATGCTCAAGCCCCCGATGGACCTGGCGACTTTCGAGAAGAAGGCCGGCGAAGTGGCGCAAGTGCTGAAGGCGATCGGCAATGCCCGGCGCCTGATGGTGCTGTGCAAGCTCGTCGAGCATGGCGAGCGGACGGTCGGCGATCTGGCCGACGATGTCGGCCTCGCACAGTCGGCTTTGTCGCAGCATCTTGCCCGGATGCGTGACGAAGGGCTGGTTGCCTTCCGTCGCGAAAGCCAGACGCTCTGGTACCGGATTGCCGATCCGCGAACCGAGATGATGCTTGCGACACTCTACCAACTCTATTGCCATGAGGACTGACCCATGACGATGAAATGCATTGCCCCGGCAGAGGCGCGGGACCTGATCGAACGCGGCGCGAAACTGATCGATATCCGCGCCCGTGACGAATATGCGCGCGAGCATATTCCAGGCGCGGTCAATGTGCCCTTGGCCGAGATCGATCGCCTTGATGTCGGTGATTGCCCCGTCGTGTTCCATTGCCGTTCGGGCGCGCGGACCGAGGCTAACGCCGCCCAGCTCGCGGCGGCCACCGGCGCGCCTTGCTATATGGTCGAAGGTGGGATGGACGCATGGCGCCGCGCCGGGCTTGCGGTGAAAGCCGATCGGCACCAGCCGCTTGAATTGATGCGGCAGGTCCAGCTTGTGGCCGGCGGGCTGGTACTGTTCGGCGTTGTGCTTGGTTTCCTCGCCAGCCCCGGCTTCTTTGCTCTTTCCGCCTTTGTCGGTAGCGGGCTGATGTTCGCGGGCGCGACGGGCTGGTGCGGCATGGCCCGTCTGTTGCGGCACATGCCATGGAACCGGCGGATGGTGGCCTGATGATCGTGGCTTGATGATCGTAGCCTTGACGGAATTGCCGTTCGCGCTGGATCGGGTGGTCCGCTGCTGTTCAACGCGGTCCGCGTGCGCCCCCATGAAATCCGCTTTGTTCGAGAACGGCGCGCCTGAGAGGGGCCGCATTGTCTAGGGTCGGGACCCATTGATCTTGGTCGTAGCCTCATACAGGCCAAAAACGGAGGCAGCTATGCCGTAGCCGATCACCTTGATCTCGGTCGCGATAGAGAAGCGATCATTTGAGACGCGAAATTGGCTTTTCGAAACGCGCCGTTTGTTCAGCCATAATCCAAGCCAGCTCACGGGTGCGAGCGGCCCTGCATTCCGGCAGTCAGACTGGTGTCATGCCGCTTACCAGGCGATCGGCCCTGCCGCGTCGAAGAAGCCGCCGGTCGGGCCGTCATCGTCGAGCGTGGCAAGCCGGACGATGATTTCTGCTCCCTCGGTGGGGAGACGGCGACCCATTTGATGGCTGAGATCGGTTTTCACGACCCCAGGGCTGGCCGAATTGACCTTGATGCGGTCGGCTCGCAAAGCGTCGGCAAACAAGGTTGTCACGCCATTCAGAGCCACCTTGGATAGTGAGTAAGCATAGATCTTCCCCATCGAAGGCGTGTGCGGATCGGCGATGAAGGCAAGGCTGCCAACCCCGCTCGATACATTGACCACGCGCCCAGCGGATGACTTGCGCAGCAGCGGCGCCGCGAGTTGGATCAAGCGCGCTGGCGCATGAACATTGGTATCCAACGTGCGTCGTATGACATCAGGGACCGCATCGACGGCACTGGCGCCATCGAGGGCGATACCGGCGTTGTTCACCAGCACATCCAGTCGGCCATGAGCCGCATCGATCGCGGCAAGGGTGGCAAGCATGCTGTTTTCGTCTGCCATATCGAGCAGCGCAAGGTGGGCCGTTCCATCGGAACTGAGCGTATCAACAGCGATACGTCCGCGCTCGACATCGCGGCTGCCGACATATACGATCATCCCCAACTTCAGCAGTGCCTGGGCGGTTGCGAAACCGATACCCTTATTGGCCCCCGTCACCAGCGCAACACGACCATCCATCCTATTTCTCCTGCAACCGGCCCCTCTTCAAGGCCCGGCAAAATTGCCGGTCAAGATCGTCGGCGCGCAGCGATGCGAGTGTGCGCCGTTCGGAACAAATTAAGCACGTAAAGAAAGCGGGTTTCCCGCAGCGATGTCTTGCCCGGTTCAACTGGCGAAGGCGGCAAAGTGCGGACTGCCAGGCAGATCGTCCATCGCCGTTCCCGCCATTTTCCATGCGAGCGCGTTTCGCGTAGCGTGCGGTTTTTCCCCGTCGCAACAGGCCATTCCATGAATGCTTCGCTCAACCCGGCGCTGCCAGAATGACGCTGGAAGACGCCGCGCAACTCTCGTCTGTCATTGACGGCCAGAGTTTCGAAGGAGAGGATATGACCGCCTTCCCGTTTTACGAGGTGCGGTTCAACGGCTGTACGTTTCGCAATTGCACGTTTGAATCGAGCCGGTTCGGGGATTCGCAGTTCATCAACTGCCGCTTCACCCACTGTTCCTTTCGTGACGCTGAGTTCAAGGCCTGCACCTTTTACGACGAGGCGGGTGATAGCGGGTCCGAATGGCAGTTCTGCGATCTATCGGAGACCCGATTCCTGAAGTGCAATCTCGGTTCAAATAAGATCATGAAGAGCAAGGGATTTCTTCTGACGTTGACGGAGTGTAGCGCCGTGGCTCTGCACCTCGACCTCGCAGTGCACCGCCGCATTGCCTCGCGTACCGTGATCGGTGGCATTCGCTGTTCAAGGACAAAGATGCGGGATGCGGTCCTTCGCAATGGCGATTGGGAAGAAAGCAAATTCGAGCATTGCGATCTGCGCGACGCGGATTTCTCCCATAGCCGCCTGACCGGGGCCAGCTTCCAGAACGCGACCCTCACCAACGCCCGGTTCAACGACGCCATTTTGAACGAGGCCGCGATCGCCCATGCTGAGATCGAGGGGTTCGACGTGGGCGTGCTCCAATCCTACGACAACCTCGTCGTCAGCCGGGACCAGCACGAAGCGATCCTGAACACCCTGTCGATCCGAACAATAAACTAAGGCCGATCGCGCGACGATGGTGTTCGTCTGGCCGAAGGGAGCTGCCGACAGGGCGGTCGTTCCACGCTTGATTTCCGAAGGCCTGAAACCGGCCGTTCGGTCAGCCTTCGGAGCCGTCAGCCGGGGCGAAGCTCACTGCAACTGGGGCGCTGCTTGGTCGCAGCGAGACGTCGGCATCGAGCGCTTCGCATTGCCTATCAGAGAATGAATGGATGTTTGGCGCACCCGAGAGGATTCGAACCTCTGGCCTCTGCCTTCGGAGCTAGAATTACAACGCTACGCCAGGCTTTTCAACCCAACGCTAGACCGCGCTAAACTACTGTAAATACAGTATTTTATTGACTCTTGAAGTTCGCTGAGCTACGCCAACGACACCCACAGTTTTCGATCCCGTGGTGAGTTTTTGGTGAGTTTTTCGAGCCCGCTCTAGCGAGGTGCTTATGTCGAAACTTACGAAAACCGTCGTGGACAAGGCCGAGCCACGCGACCGTCAATACACCGTTTGGTGCGGTGAGCTGAAGGGCTTCGGCGTCTTCGTGCTGCCCTCCGGCACTCGGACCTATTTTGTCGATTACCGGAACGCCAACAATGTGCGGCGCCGGATGAAGCTGGGCCGGCACGGTCAGATCACCGCCGAGCAGGCCCGCACGCTGGCGATCCAGGCCCTCGCCGAAGTGGCAAAGGGGAACGATCCGCTCGAAGAACGGAACAGCACTCGCAAGGCCATCTCGGTCAAGGGGCTGTGCGAGCTATACATCAAGGAACTCGAAGAGGGCCGCATTCTCGGCAAGGGTGGCCGGCCCAAAAAGGCCAGCACCAAGATCACCGATCTCGGCCGGATCAACCGTCACATCATCCCGCTCCTCGGCAAGAAGCAAGTCACCCACGTCACCAAGGCCGACGTGACGGCGATGATGAAGGACATCATGGCCGGTAAGACGCGCATGAGTGAGAAGACGAAGAAGCTACGCGGCCGGTCGGTTGTTCGCGGTGGCATCGGCGCTGCAAGCCGCACGGTCGGGCTGCTCGGCGGCATCTTCACCTATGCGCGGGACGAGCTGGGCATCATCGAGGTCAATCCCGCGCACGGTGTCCGCAAGCCGAAGGACGCGGTGCGGAAGCGCCGGCTGAACGAGGATGAGTATCGGACCCTTGGCCGCATCCTCGCCAAAGCGGCCGAGGACGAACGCTATACCCGCACTGTCGAGATCATCCGGCTGATCGCCATGTCGGGCTGCCGTCGCGGCGAGATCATCGCGGTTCAGAAATCAGAGATCGACACGGTTGGAAGCGCCTTCCGGTTCGAGGACACGAAAGAAGGCCAGTCCGTTCGTCCGATGGGCCTACCCATCGTCGAGTATTTCGACGAGCGGAACATGGACGGTGACAGCCTCTATGTGTTTCCCGGCGAGCGGAACCCGGACAGACCGTTCGGCAGCTTCCCCCGGCATTGGGAGAAGATCTTCGCCGGGACGGAGCTGGCGGATATTACCGCCCATGTGCTGCGCCATAGCTTCGCCAGCATGGCGAACGATCTCGGATTCACCGAGATCACCATCGCCGCGCTTCTCGGCCATGCTACCGGCTCGATCACAAGCCGCTATGTCCATACGCTCGACGCGGCGCTCGTCATGGCTGCGGATACCGTATCGGGATACATCCATGCGCTGCTGAACGGGGCCGAGCTGTCGCACACGCATTACGCGCTCGATCGCGGTTCACGTAAGGCCGCGCTGGAGCGGTTCCTGACCCCGCGCCAAGATGCGCCGATGCAAGCGGAGGAATTGGACCGTCTAGCGGCTTAATCTATAGGAGGTATCCGATTGGAGAGATCATGATAGATACAAGGACGCTGACCAATCTTACAGTCGATGCTACACCGGACAGCGACGTGGAGAGGCGCCTGGAGACCGCACTGGGTTTCGCGGCTCAATTCGGCAGTTCGCTCACCGCTGTCTGTTCGGCTTGGCCCGATGGCGTTTCCTTTGCCGACGCGATTGCTCATAGCCCCTTCAGCTCGCTCGCCCAGGAGCGCGAACTGCGAAGTGGGATTGCGCGCGTCTCCTCTGCTTTCGACCGCCTTGCGCGGGGAAAGACGGTCGATACTCAATGGTGCGATAGCATCGCCCATCCAAGCGCTGCGATTCTGGACCATGCGTTGCTTGCGGACCTAGTGGTCATGAGCACGGCGCCCACGTCGGACTTCGCACATGCCGATGCGCTGGAAGTGGCGGCCCGTTCCGGCTCCCCGGTTTTGAGGCTCGGGCCGGAAGCACCGACGACATCCTTCAAGAACATATTGATCTGCTGGAGGGATAGCCGGGAGTCTCGATGTGCGCTTCGCGCAGCCGTTCCGATGCTTCAACACGCCACCAGGATCGTTCTTGCGGGGGTCGGAGAAGATGTGTCGTCCGACCGCCTTGCGGAGGTTGGAGACTATCTCTCGCTTTATGGTGTTGAGGCTCAAACCTTGCACTTGTCGGGCAACAAGGCCACTCCTGGCACACTATTGGCCGACCTTTCCCGCCGCGAAGATTTCCATCTGGTCGTGGCGGGCGCCCGAGCCCATGGCCTCTGGAAGGAGAGAATATTTGGCGGAGTGACCCGAGACTTTCTCGCAGCTACTGACATCAATTGGCTGCTGGCCAACTAAGATTACATCTTGGGCGGGCGGATCGGGCCGCTATCAGGCAACCTATGACGCAACCATGTTTGGACAGGCGCGCTGTTCTGCGCGGCGCAACCCTCGTGGGCTCCGGCCTCGCCCTGGCAGGCTGGTTCCCGGCGTGGGCGCAGCCGGTCTCAGCCGGCATCACATCCGACATGCCCATGCTGAGCGGCGAAGAGATCGCCATCCGCATCGCGCATCAGCCGATCACGATCGACGGCCGCGCCAGCCACGGCATAGCGATGAACGGCACGATTCCTGCGCCGCTCATCCGCCTGCGCGAGGGCCAGAATGTGCGCATCGCCGTCGCCAACGCGCTCGATGAGGACAGTTCGGTTCACTGGCATGGCCTCATCTTGCCGGCTGAGATGGACGGCGTGCCCGGAATCAGCTTCCCCGGTATCCGGCCCGGTGAAACCTTCGTTTATGAGTTCCCGATCGTCCAGTCGGGCACCTATTGGTATCACAGCCATTCGGGGTTGCAGGAGCAACTCGGCCACTATGGGCCGATCATCATCGACCCGGCCCGCGAAGATCCCGTCGGCTATGATCGTGAGCATGTGCTCGTGCTCTCGGACTATAGCGCAACCCATCCGCATGTGATCTTCCGCAAGCTCAAGCAGCAGGAAGGCTATTTCAATCGCCAGCGGCAGACGCTCGCTGGTCTCCTCGCCGGGCGCGATCAGCCAATGCGCGAGCGCCTCCAATGGGGCGCGATGCGGATGGACCCGACCGACATCGCGGATGTGACTGGCTCGGCCTACACCTATCTCGTCAACGGTCACGGCCCTGCCGACAACTGGACGGGTCTGTTCCGCCCCGGAGAGCGGGTGCGTCTGCGCGTGATCAACGCGGCCGCCATGACGATCTTCAATTTCCGCATTCCCGGTCTCAAGCTGACCATCGTGCAGGCCGACGGACAGAATGTTCGCCCGGTCACGACCGACGAATTGCAGATCACCGTGGCTGAGACCTACGACATCATCGTCGAGCCGGCGGAGGATCGCGCCTATACGATCGTCGCGGAGGGAAGCGACCGCTCCGGCGTGGCGCGCGCCACGCTGGCCCCCCGCGCTGGCATGAGCGCTGAAATCCCACCGCTGCGCGAGCGCCCCATCCTCACCATGACCGATATGGGCATGGGCGGCATGGAGCATGGCGCGGCCGGCAACGATCCGCATGTGGGGCATGGCGCACCAAGCCCGGCGGCAGCTCCATCATCGCACGGCTCGCATTCCATGCGCGATTTCTCGAACGCGCCCAATGTCGCGCGCACGCCAGCGGTGCAGTCGATCGCGCCGATGCCGATCGACCGGACCGGCGAGCCGGGGATCGGGCTCGACGACGTTGGTCACGACGTTCTGACCTATCGCCACCTGATGGCTCTCGACCGCAACCCCGATGTCAGGGCACCGGGCCGCAGCCTCCAGATTCACCTTACCGGCAATATGGAACGCTATATGTGGGGCGTTCGACGGTGTGACATTTAACGCGCTCACCGCGCCGATCCCGTTCCGCCAGGATGAGCGCGTGCGCATCACGCTGATCAACGACACCATGATGGCGCATCCGATCCACCTGCACGGCCATTTCTTTGAGCTGGTGACGGGGCACGGCTCGTATGCGCCGCGCAAGCACACGGTCAACGTCCTGCCCGGTGGATCGGCAACGTTCGACGTCACGACCGACGCGCTCGGCGATTGGGCGTTCCATTGCCACCTGCTCTATCACATGCACGCAGGCATGATGCACGTCGTCGCGGTGCGCCCGGAAGGAACCGGTTGATGCGCGCGCCGATCATCGCGCTGACCGCACTGGCCGCGGCAGTCTCCATACCGGCGGCGGCGCAGACCCACGCAGGTCATGGCGCTACCCAAACCCGCCCGCCGGCCGAGACGCCCGATCGCGCGGCATCTCCGCATGAAGGGCACGTGAGTCATGAAGCCAGCGATCCGTCACCCGGTGATGATCCGCACGCTGGCCATGCCGACCACCGAGAGGTTGCCACACCGGCCGATCCCCATGCCGATCATCGTGCGCAGGCGGCGGACCCACACGGAGGACACGGCATCGCGCAGGAAGACCATAGCGCACATGGCGGCCAGCCTGCGGATGGAAGCGATCCTCATGCTGGCGGCACGGCGCTACCGGCGGGCAACGCACCGCCGCCGCCCGTTCCAGCCGACTGGTATACCGATCGCAGCTTCGATCCGGCTGAGATGGCACAGGTTCGCTCGGCGCAGCGGCGGGCGCATGGCGGTGGCACGTATAGCCAGATCATTGTCGACATCGCCGAATATCGTGCGATCGGGGAAGGCGGTGGTTATGCGTGGAAAGCCGAAGCCTGGTATGGCGGCGACATAAACCGGCTGGTGCTGAAGACGGAAGGCGCCGGTCGCTTTCGCGGCGATCTCGATCATGCGGAGGTCGAAACGCTCTACAGCCGCGCCATCGACCCTTACTGGAATCTGCAAGCCGGGCTGCGCTACGATTTCGAGCCATCGCGCGCCTATGCAGCGGTCGGTGTCGAAGGTCTCGCGCCTTACTGGTTTGAGCTGGAAGGCGCGGTCTTCCTCTCTGATCGGGGCGACGTGTTCGCGCGCGCGAGCGGCTACCATGATGTGCGCCTTACTCAGCGGCTGATCCTTCAGCCGCGCGCTGAAATCAATCTGTCCGCGCAGGGCGTCCCACGCGATCACATCGGAGCGGGTCTGTCGAGCGTCGAGCTTGGCGTGCGGCTGCGCTATGAGTTTGCGCGCGAGTTCGCACCCTATGTTGGGGTCCATTGGGAGCGCAGCTTCGGCGATACCGCTGACTTTGCGCGCGCCGATGGCCGGGACGTCAGCAAAGCCAGCGTCGTCGCGGGCGTGCGGCTCTGGTTCTGATCGGTCCGATTCCGACTGCCGCCACTACATGCCTTTGCGCGCCAAGGCGTGCAGAGACGCTTCCCACGAATCGTCTCTGCCGCCCCGAACGCGAGACGAGAGCGTGCCCTCAGCCCGCTGGCCGTATCACGGCACACGCGACGCGCGCGCCGGCGCCGCCGATTGGCTGAGTGACATGATCATCGGGGCTGGCGTGAATCACCAGAGCAGATCATCGGGATCGAGAAGGCTCGGCCGTCCCGAGCCTGCGTCCAGCGAGACGAGCGCGGAGAAGGCTTCGGCGTTGGCAGTGCCGTCCGCTCCCACATAGATGTTCGGAAGCTCCCCGAAATCCGGCCCTTCCGGATTGAGGAGCCCGTGCGGCATCTTGTGGCCGTCATGGTTGATATGGGCGCCTGATTTCTGGAAGCCCTCATCGGAGCAATCGCCGGTCGCGTGGAAGTGCATGGCGTGCCATGCCAGGCGTCAATCCGGAAGCCGTCAAACGCAGGAGCACGCCTGTGCGGCCGTTGGTCAAGGTCACTTCTCCGATCTTGGGTCCGCCGGCCTGCACGATGTCGCCTTTGGCGCTAGGCGGTGCGGCCGTTTGCGCGATCGCGGCCGTGGCCATTGCCAGTCCCGCGATTGCCAAAGCAGCTTTCATAGATTTCATCGCTCTTTCTCCTTCACATAAATATCTTCGACCCACCCAACGGTCGCCGTTGCATCCCGGGCGCCGCGTCGGGATCACGGACGTTAATGGTCATTCTTCACCCTGCCGCGCCCGACGAGCGGCAACATGCGATGCAACACGAGGTCGCGGTCGATGAAATGATGCTTGAGCGCCCCCAGCACATGCAGGGCAAGGACGACATAGATCGCCTTGACCATGACTTTGTGCCAGTCGCCGAACGCATCGGACAATTGCTCGCCCTGCGGCAAAGGCAGGTTGGGCGCAGGCACGGCTCCGTAAAGCGGGACTTCCGGTGCGCCGCCTGCCGATGCTGCTGCCCATCCCAACAGCGGCGCCCCGATCATCAGCACATAGAAGAGAATATGAGTGCCGCGGGCGAAGAGGCGTTCCCACAGCTTCATGCCTTCCGGGAAAGGGGGCCAGGGATGCGCGATTCGCCACCCCAGCCGGAACAGGCTCAAAAGCAGCACGGTGATGCCCACGGACTTGTGAAGCTGGTAATAGCCGAGCTTCTCGGATGGCGGTGCGTCCTCCATCCAGCCCCCGAACGTCGCGTTGGCGAGGATGAGCACGAAGATCGTCCAATGGACGATGATCGAAACCGTGGAATAGCGGAATCTGGATTCTTGCATCGGAACCTCCCGGTCGAATGATGGCGAGCCTGGTACGGATCAGAGCCAGCCGGCGGTTTGTGCGAGCAGCCACAAGCCGATCGCGAGGAAGAGCAAGGCCGCGACCAGCCTGACGATCTTGAGCGGCACGCGCTTGATCAGTTCATTGCCGAGGAACACGGCGGGCACGTTGGCGAGCATCATGCCGAGGGTCGTTCCCAATGTGACCCAGAGCACACTGTGAAAGCGGGCACCGAGGGCGACGGTGGCGAGCTGGGTCTTGTCGCCCATCTCGACGAGAAAGAACGCGATCAATGTCGTCAGGAAAGCGCCGAACCGGGCAGGCTTCTGCTCGCCTTCCTCGAATTTGTCGGGAATGAGCGTCCAACCAGCCATCAGGATGAACGACACGGCAATCAGGTAGCGGAACCATTGCCCGTCGAGGAAGGAGGCAGCCTGTTCGCCGACCAGTGCCGCAAGCGCGTGATTGACGAGCGTCGCCCCCAAGATGCCGAAGATGATCGGCACTGGTCGCTTGAACCGTGTCGCCAGGACGATGGCCAGCAGCTGCGTCTTGTCACCGATCTCTGCGAGCGCAACGACGGCGGTGGAGGTTAGCAGGGCTTCCAAGCACAGTCTCCGGGCCGGGCAACAGACAAGACAAACGACATCGCAAATCCCGCCCAGCCGAACGGAGATGCAATGTCATTGGTCTCGCCCGAACGGTGGCCCGTTCCTCCTGCACCACGGCCTCTCGACCGAGTATGTTGACGCAGGGGTCCGCTTGTTCGAGCGGTTGGCTACTCCCCAGATGACGGAAGTTGATTAGCTTCCCGGCCCTATCAGGGCAAGGGTAATGTGCTCCCGCGGTAGCTTAGATACCGAGCGCCGATGTTTTCGCGTCAGGTTAAGTCACCTTTTATAGTTCTGCGTAAGCCAACTGGGTGTGGAATTTCGTAGACGCCGGCCGTCGATCAGACGATTCACCAAGCATCGCCTGGAACGAGCGAAACAGGAAATGCGACGTTAGCGGCGCCAGTTTCGTTTACAGCCGTGCTTTGCTTCTGATCCGCCCGATGGAGGAAGACGTCCGATGGTTGAAGGTCTGCATCCCACATCGCCCGGCGCGCCCACCGACCTCAAGCAGGAGCAACGCGTGATCCTTCGCAACAGCATGGCGGGGCTGGTCTTCTGCGTGCTGGTGCTGGCGGTCGCCTGGTGGCTCGTTCCGACGCTTTTCCGCTTGCCCGGCGGCGACATCGCCAGCCTCGCCACATTCTGGTCAGGCTCGGCGCTGCTCACCATGTTCTGGGTCCTGGTCGGCTTTTCGATGGTGTCGCGCGGGCGGCGGCATTCGCTCGACGATATTCGCGGCAGTGCTTTCGCGTCGCCGACCCCCAGCATCGCCATCTTTGTCGCCTTCCTTCAGAACACGATCGAGCAGACGCTGATGGCCGTGGTCGTCCCGATTGCCGTGCTGCTGCTGGCGGGCGCTTGGACCGTTCCCCTCGTCGCCGGCCAAGTGCTACTCTTCGCCATCGGGCGGGTGACGTTCCTGATGGGTTATCGCAAGGGCGCAGGCGGACGCGCGTTCGGCCTTGCGGTCACGGCTCTGCCGACCCTGGCGGGGTTCCTCCTCGCCCTTGGAGCCCTGGTCGGCGGCGTTCTGGCGAGCGTTACTTGATGTCGGACAGCTCGCCAGTATCCGGTGGTGAACGGCGCCGGGTTTCGATTGCCGGCGCGAGCGCTTCTATGATCCGGCAGTCGGCGATTGTCGAACCGCGGCAGCATTCGAGCTTGCGGACAAGTTCGGTTCGCAACGCGCCGAGATCGGCGAGCTTGCGGTCGATTTCGGCAATATTTGCGGAGGTGATGCTATCGACCTCAGTGCAAGGCGCGGCCCGATCATCGGCAAGCTTCAGGAGTTTTCGCACCTGTTCGAGTGTGAACCCCAAATCGCGGGAGCGCCGGATGAACGACAGCCGATTAAGGTGCGCCTGCTCGTAGATTCGATAGTTCCCTTTGTTGCGACCCGGCGCAGGCAATAATTCCTGCTTCTCGTAGAAACGGATGGTTTCGACGCGGGTGTTCGTCAGCCTGGCCAGATCGCCGATTTTCATGCTTGACCCTATAGCGACTTCAGGGTGCATAGGTCCACGCCATATCGACGCGACTCGGGATTCGGATATGGCTGACGACTGCTGCTCGAAGAAGGGGGACACCCTCGCGGCGCTGGCGCGCAAGAAGGATCAGCGTCGCGTGCTGATCGTCGTCATGCTCATCAATCTGGCGATGTTCGTGATCGAGTTCGGCGGCGGTCTCGTCGCCCGTTCCTCCGCCCTGATGGCGGATTCCGTCGATATGTTGGGAGATGCGTTCGTCTATGCGCTGAGCCTCTATGCGCTGCATCGCGGCGCGCGATGGGAGGCGGGTGCGGCCATCGCCAAGGGCGGGATCATTCTCGTCTTCGGTATCGCCGTTATCGTCGAGATTGCCGACAAGATCGTCAACGGCGTGCCGCCGTCGTCCAGTCTGATGCTGACGTTCGGCGGCATGGCATTGGTCGCCAATCTTGCCTGCCTCGCGCTGCTGTGGCGCTTCCGCTCGGCGAATGTGAATATGTCGAGCACTTTCGAGTGCTCCCGCAACGACGTTGCCTCCAATATCGGTGTTCTGGTTGCCGCGGGTCTAGTCGCCATGACGGATTCGGCTTGGCCGGACGTTGCGGTCGGCATGATTATCGCGCTTATCTTCTTGCGTTCCGCATGGCGTGTGCTTGCTGAGGCCATTCCGGCATGGCGCCAGGCGAAGGCGCTGGCACGCGAGGTTCCGAGATGAAGCAGGCTCGCATTGATCGTATCTGCTTCTGCAATCGCCATCTCTGTGATAGATGGCGGATAATGCGTCGAGTCCTGCTCATCCTTGCTGCGTTTTTCGTAAGCCTGTCCCTGACAGGCGGCGCGATCGCGCACGCCGGCGAGCCGCTTGCTTGCGTCGACAGCGAGGTTGCGGCGAGCATGGGCCACGTCTCGGGTGATAGTGATCAGGTTCCTTCCGACGCGGGCAAGGGCTATGTCCACCATCATGGCGGTTGCCATGGCCATCAGGTTTGCGATGCGGTGGCCAGCGACGGTGTGACAACCGCATATCATGCGACGGACCGGCTGCTGCCTGCTGGTTTGCAGTTCATTCCAGCTTCTCCAACCGACCCCGCGCTACGCCCCCCAATAGCCTGACGATTCCGCCTTCACCGCGACTTTCGCGGTCCTCGGAATTTGTCAGGAGAATTGTTCATGCACCGCGTTGTCGCGGCCCTGCTGGCTGTGGCGTCCTGCGCGTCGATCGCGCAGGCGCAAACCGCCGCCCCGCCGCCTAGTTCATCCCCACCATACACGCTCGAACGTGCGCTTATCGCCGCTGGCGCGTCATCGCCAAGCCTGGAGGCGGCTGACGCCAGCGTGCGGGCGGCGAGTGCGGCGCGCACGGTCGCGGGCCTACGGCCCAATCCGCAAGTCCAGGTCCAGGTCGAAAATGTCGGCGGCTCGGGCGTCTATCGTGGCACCCAAAGCGCTGAAACCACGACTGGCCTCGCCTTGCCGATCGAACTTGGCGGCAAGCGGTCAGCGCGCATCGCCGTCGCCGACTCGCGCAGCGTTCGCGCTCGCCTCGAAGCGGCGATCACGCTCGCCGATCTGCGCGACCGCGTAACCCAAGCCTATATCGCCGCCGCCTCTGGCGAGCGCCGCGTTGAGATAGCCCGTCAACTTGCCGGCTTCGCGGACGCGGGGTTTCGCGCGGCAAGCACGCGGGTTGCAGCCGGTGCCGCTTCGCCGATTGAGCAGCAGCGAGCCGATGTCCAGCGGGTCAACGCCAATGTCACGCTCGAACGCGCGACCCGGGAAGCAGCGGTTGCGCGGGAAAATCTCGTGCGGCTGATTGGCGAGCCGGTTGCCGGTCCCCTTGATGTCGTTTGGTTCGATCGGGTCGGAGTTTACGGGCCGACGCTGCCAAGCTCGGCCGATGGCACGCTCATCCTCGCGGCCGCCGAGGCCGACGTTGCAACCGCGAGCGCGCAGGTGCGCCTCGCTCGCGCCCAACGCATTCCCGATGTCACGCTGACCGCAGGTGCACGGCGCCTGTCCGCGACCAACGACATGGCGGCGATCTTCGGGGTGAGTATTCCCTTTCCGCTGTTCAACAATGGCCGCGCGGCGGTGAGTCAGGCCGAAGCCGAACGACAGGCTGTCGATGCTAGGCGGCGTGTCACCATTCTCGACACCGAACAGGCCATCGCCAGCGCGCAGGCAGAACTTGCCAATGCAGCAGCGGCCGCCCGCTCGGCGGGTGGCCCGGCGCTGGCCGCCGCGACCGAAGCAGCACGCATCGCGAGGATCGGCTACGCGCAAGGCAAGTTCGGCCAACTCGATCTGCTCGATGCGGAGCGAACCCTGGCCGACACCAAAGCGGCGGCCGTCGATGCGCTCGTTGCCTATCACGACGCCGAAGCACGCCTTGCGCGACTGACCACGCCTGCGCCGGATCTCGGGGGGACAACGCCATGAGCGCGCTTTCCTCACGCACCCGCCTAGCTCGCATTCCCTTCTCAGAGCTGGACGCGCCCCGCGCGGGCCACTGCTCCATCCGTTTCGGAGACTATCAATGATAACACAGGACAAGCGACTCCTTGGCGGCGTCGCCGGCGCCGTGCTGCTGGCAGCGGTCGGTGGCTTCAGCGTTGCGCGATGCACTGCCGACCCTTCGGCGACGACCGCTCCCGCCGAGAAAAGCGGTGAGAGCAAGACGCCGCCGGACAGTCTGGCGATGACGGTCAATGCGATCCGCGAGGCCGGTATCGCCGTCGAGACCATCCGCGCGGGCGGGCTCGGTTCGGAGATTGTGGTGCAAGGCCAGGTTACAGCGTCGCCCGCGGGCGAGGCGCTGGTAACGGCGCGGGCCGGCGGCGCGGTGACGCGGGTATTCAAACGGCTCGGTGATCCTGTCCGTGTTGGTGAGGCGTTGGCGGTCGTTGAAAGCCGCGACGCGGCGCAGATCGCCGCCGACCGCACCGCGGCAGCGGCAAGGGCGGTGCTCGCGCAAAAGAACCTCGCCCGCGAGCGCTATCTGTTTGATCAGAAGGTTTCGGCGCGAGTCGACCTCGAACGGGCGCAAGCGGATGCGGCGGCGGCCGAAGCAGAAGCCCGGCGCGCGCAGGTCTCGGCCGGTGCGGCGAACGTCACCAGCGACGGACGCGGCGTGATCGTGGCGAGCCCGATCGCCGGACGAGTCACGTCGGAAAATGTCAGCCTCGGTGCTTTCGTCCAACCGGAGACCGAGTTGTTCCGGGTCGCCGATCCGAGCAAGATCCAGGTCGAGGCCGCGATCAGTCCCGGCGACGTCACGCGGCTTGCGGCGGGCGATCGTGCAATCGTCGAACTCGTCGACGGGCGCACGGTCGAAGGCCGGGTTCGCGCGGTCACGCCGACGCTCAGCGGCGACACCCGTTCGGCGACGGCGCTCGTCGAGGTGCCAGGGGGAATCCTTCAACCTGGCCTTGGCGTGCGTGTCCGCCTGATGCCGAGCCAGGGCGCGGCGACGAATGCGATCGTCGTTCCGGAAGACGCGGTGCAAAGTGTTGACGGCCGTGATGCGGTCTTCGTCCGCACACAGCAAGGCTTCCGCGCGCGGTTCGTGACACTCGGCCGGCGCAGCGCTGGCAGGGTCGAGATCGTCTCCGGCCTCCAGTCAGGCGCGACCATCGCCACCCGCAACGCTTTCCTGCTCAAGGCCGAACTCGGCAAGGGCGCGGGTGAGGAGGAATAAGCCATGATCGCAAGTCTCATGGCGCTGTCCGTCCGCGCACGGTGGGCGGTGCTCTTCATTTTCCTCGCGATCGCGGGCCTTGGCCTATGGCAGCTCACCAAGCTGCCGATCGATGCGGTTCCCGACATCACCAACAAACAGGTCCAGATTAATACGATCGACCGCGGCCTCTCGCCGGTCGAGATGGAAAAGCTCGTCACCTATCCGATCGAAACCGCGCTGGCCGGTATTCCCGGCCTGGAAACCACGCGCTCGCTGTCGCGCAACGGGTTCAGCCAGGTCACGGCGATCTTCTCGGATTCGACCGATCTTTATTTTGCGCGGCAGCAGGTCGGCGAGCGGCTTGTCCAGGCGCAAGAGAATCTGCCCCAAGGCGTGCAGCCGCAAATCGGGCCGGTAACGACGGGGCTTGGCGAAGTCGTCATGTATACGGTCGGCTATGCGAATCCCGATGGGCGCGACGCCAAGAAGGTCGCGGGGCAACCGGGGTGGCAGCCTGACGGCAGCTATCTCACGGCCGAAGGCGACCGCCTGACCGATGAGGTCGCGAAGGCGGGCTATCTGCGCACGGTGCAGGATTGGATCATTCGGCCTCAACTTCGCACGGTTCCCGGCGTCGCGGGTGTCGACTCGATCGGCGGTTATGCCAAGACCTTCGTGGTCGAGCCCGATCCGGTGAAGCTGTCGAGCTACGGCATTTCCTATACCGAGTTGGGCGAAGCGCTCGAAGCCGCCAATCTCGCGGTCGGCGCCAACTATTTCAACCGGGGCGGGGAAGCCTATCTTGTCCGCGCCGACGCGCGCATTCGTTCGGTCGACGAGATCCGCAATGCGGTCGCCGCGACGCGGGGCGGAATTCCGATCACGATCGGACAAATCGCCAATGTCCGGATCGGGGGCGACCTGCGCACGGGTGCGGCAAGCATGAACGGTCAGGAAGCGGTCGTTGGCACAGCCCTGATGCTGATCGGCGAGAACAGCCGCGTCGTGGCGCAGGCGGTAAACGAAAAGCTCGATCAGGTGAAATCGACCTTGCCGCCGGGCGTCGAGGTGAAAGTGGTGCTCGACCGCGCCAAGCTGGTCAATGCCACGGTCGGCACAGTTGAACGGAACCTGACCGAAGGTGCTTTGCTGGTCGCCGCCTCACTGTTCCTGCTGCTCGGCAACTGGCGCGCGGCGATCATCGCTGTGCTCGTCATACCCTTCTCCTTCCTGATGATGGCGATGGGCATGAACGCCTTTCGGGTGCCGGGCAATCTCATGAGTCTCGGCGCGCTCGATTTCGGCCTGATTGTCGATGGCGCGGTCATCATCATCGAGAACTGTCTGGCGCGGCTTGCGCATCGCCAGGAACATGAAGGCCGCTTGCTCACCTTGCGCGAACGGCTCGAAGAAACGATGCACGCGAGCCAGGAGATGATCAAACCGACCGTATTCGGTCAGGCGATCATCCTGCTCGCCTTCGCGCCGCTGCTGATGTTCACTGGCGTCGAGGGCAAGACGTTCTCGCCGATGGCGATCACTATCATGCTCGCGCTGTTGGCTGCGTTCGTGCTCGCGATCACGCTGGTTCCTGCTCTGGTCGCATTGCTTATTCGCGGCAAGGTCGCGGAGAAGGAAGTCTGGCTGATCCGCAAGTCGAAGGAGCGCTATCTGCCGCTGCTCGACAAGGCGATCGCGCGGCCGTGGCCGTTCATCGGAGGGGGGCTCGCCTTCTTCCTTGCGGCAGTGCCGGCGTTCGGGCTGCTGGGGTCCGAGTTCATTCCCCAGCTCGACGAAAAGAACCTCGCGCTCGCTTCGACCCGCGTGCCCTCGGTGAGCCTCGAACAGTCGCTCGCCATGCAGCGCGGCGTTGAACGGGCCGTCACCAAGCTGCCCGAAGTCGAGCTGATGTTCTCGAAGACCGGCACGGCAGAAGTCGCGACCGACCCGATGCCGCCCAACGTCTCGGACGGTTTCGTGATCCTCAAGCCACAGGATCAATGGTCGAAGGGCGTCGAGTCCAAGGCGGATGTCGTCGAGCGCATCGAGAAAGCCGCCGGAGGCCGTATGGGCCAGCTTTACGAGGTCAGCCAGCCCATTCAGTTGCGCTTCAACGAGCTGATTGCTGGCGTGCGCGGCGATGTCGCGATCAAGCTCTATGGCGATGATCTCGACAAGATGTCGGCGTCCGCCAACGAGATCGTGCGCGTCCTCCAGTCGATCCCCGGCGCGGCAAGCGTAAAGGCGGACCAGACCGGCGGTGCGCCGACGCTTGATGTCCGCTTCGATCGAGCTGCGATCGCCCGCTACGGCCTGACGGTGCAGGAAGTGGCGGACACCGTTGCGGCCGCGATGGGCGGGCGCGCATCGGGACTCCTGTTCGAGGGCGATCGGCGTTTCGACATCACTGTGCGCGTGCCGGAGGCTACACGGGTCAACCTCGATGACGTGCTTGCGCTTCCGGTGCTCCTGCCACAGCAGGAGGGCCAGGCGCGCCGCTCGGTCCCGCTCGCGCAGGTCGCGCAGATCCGGTTCACCGAAGGGCTGAACCAGATCAGCCGCGAGAACGGCAAGCGCCGGGTCGTCATCCAGGCCAACTTGCAAGGGCGCGATGCCGGATCGTTCGTTGCCGAGGCGCAAGCCAAGGTCGCGCAGGTCAAATTGCCTGCGGGCTACTATCTGGAATGGGGCGGGCAGTTCCAAAGCCTCCAGGCCGCCTCGCAACGCCTGTCGATCGTCGTGCCGCTATGCTTCCTCGCGATCTTCGGACTGCTCTACATGGCACTGGGCAGCTTGGGACGGGCGGTTGCCGTGTTCCTCGCTGTCCCATTGGGCCTTGCTGGCGGCGTGTTCACGCTGGCGCTGACCGGCATCGCCTTTTCGGTGTCGGCGGCCGTAGGCTTTATCTGCCTCGCCGGCGTGGCGGTGCTCAACGGTCTGGTGGTCATGTCCGCGATCCGCGAGCGGATCGAGGCGGGCCGACCGCTCACCGAGGCGATCCGCGAAGGCATGGCCGAGAAGATGCGCGCGGTCGTGATGACCGGGTTCGTGCCGGCGATCGGGTTCGTACCGATGGCGCTCGCCCATGGCACCGGCGCCGAGGTCCAGAAGCCGCTTGCTACGACCGTGATCGGCGGCCTGATCGCGGCGACGATCCTGACCCTGCTGGTGCTTCCTGCAATCGCCAAGTTGGTCCTCGGTGTGAAGGTCCAATGGAAAAGTAAGCGGACGCCGCCACCCGGCGGCGAGCCGATCGCCGCCGAAGGAGAGGGATGATGAAGAAGAATGCGCGAAAACTGCTCCGGATCTACACCGATGAGTCAGCCTATATCGGCGACCGCAAGGTGTTCGAATATATCGCCTCGCTGGCCCATGACCGGCAAATGGCGGGCGTCACCGTGCTGGAAGCGCTGCTCGGCTTCGGCAGTTCGGCGCAGGTCCATCGCCGCCTTGTCCTCGAAAACGATCGTGCGCTGGTCATTGAGATCGTCGATTTCGAGGACGAATTGCGGGCGTTCGTCGCCTTGCTCGACGACCTTCCCGACATCGGCCTTATAACGCTCGAAGCCGTCGAGATCATCGGCGGGAAGGCGATGAAGGTCGATCGCGGAGAGCAAGCGTGACGCTCTCGATCAATACGGCAGGACGGGGGCGCTCGGCGCGCCCGTCCATCGCCCTTCGCTTCCGTCGTCGCCTGCGGGCGCGCAGCCGGGCAGGTGCCGGCCACAAGGGATTCTCCCATGTTCACCGTCGACCACTCCCTCCATCTGGCTGTCCCTCTGGCGCGGGTCTGGCGGCTGCTCGCGGACGTCGATCGCTATCGGGACTGGCACCCGTTCATCATCCTCAAGCGCGATCCCGACCAACCCCGCAAGATGACCTACACCTATCGCAGGCGCGGTGCGGACCAATTCTCGGTGGAAACCGAAATCTCGAAGCTCGACCGCCATCACATCATCGCCTGGCGCGTCGGGGTTCGCTGGCTGCTCGAAATCGAGGAGAGCTTCATCGTCTCCAAGGAATTGCAAGGCACCCATCTGGTGCATGGCATGTGCTGCACCGGCTTCCTGTCCTTCCTTCTCTGGCCGCTGTTCCGGCGCGGGCTGCGCAACGTCCTCATGCTGACCGACAGGTCGCTCGCGGCGCACCTCAAGCGCGCGACGACGATCGCGCGATACTCCCAAGCAAAGCGCGGGTTGTAGCCGAAGGCGCGACGGCGTCCGCCCTCCACCACAGCGATGCCCACAATTTCCTTTCAAAAGCAGGAGCATATCATGGTCGATAATCCAGCCCATCAAGGACTTTCCTGTCCCGTTTGTCGTGTCGATCTCGTGATGAGCGACAGGCAAGGCATCGAAATCGATTACTGCCCACAATGCCGGGGCGTGTGGCTCGATCGCGGCGAACTCGACAAGATCATCGAGCGTAGCCTTGCCGGAGCCCCCGGCGGATCGCCTTCCGGCACTCGCGACGATCGCTACTACGGCGACGAACGCGGGCATGGCCATGGCTCACGCGGACGGCATGGTCGCAGAAGCTTTCTGCGGGATCTCTTCGATTGAGCTGCAAGGATCGGCCGCCCACGGGATCAGCCCCCCCTCGTGCGAGAACGGCCCGCGCCATGGGTGCCCCTACACCCATGGCGAACGATTCCGAAACGGGAGAACGATCGGCAGGACGCGCAGGATGAGCGGCGCATTTTGTCTCCGTCTCGTCCTGGGCGCGCTCGCGCTGGTGGGAGCGACGGGCTTGTCAGGTTGTTCGTCCGAACCGGATAGCGGCGACAGGTCGGGACAGAAGGACGCGTTCGCCCGGTCACCGATCGGCAGTCACCTCTACACCTGTTCCGACGGCTCGAATGTCGAAGTCGATTTCCTCGAAGACGGCTTGACGATCGATCTCAGGACGCTGCCGAATGGCGCGCCGGAACGGCTGACCGCGCCCGCCAGCGGCGTTCCGTTCGTCGGCGAGAACGTCAATGTTGCGCTTTCGGACGGTGCGAGGATGACCGTGATCCGCACCGATGAGAAGGCCGTCACCTGTCGGCGGGCGAACCGCACGGGAAGCCAGCATCCTCATGCGTCCCCTGATCCGCGCCCGTCGGGCGGCGAAAAGGCCACCAACCCATTCCAGAAAGGATGAGCGATGATCCAGAAGCTCCGGCTCGATATTCCGCTTTTGCTGCCAGATGTCACCGATGTCGCGGATGCCTGCGTGACGCGCCTGATCGGTTCGCTCGAAAGCCGCGAGGGCGTCGACGAGATCCATGCGGTCAAGTCGTTTGGAAGCGAACCGGCCAAGCTGTGCATCCATTTCGAGCCCGACCTTGTATCTCTCCAGCGCATTCGCGAGCTGGCGAATGCGGCGGGAGCCGATCTCGCCGAGCGCTTCGGCCATATTGGCTGGGACGTCGAAGGCATAACGCACCAGCGCCGCGCACGAACCGTCACCGAGCAGCTCCGGGCCATTGACGGCGTGCTTGAGGCTGAGGCCAATATGGCGGGCGTGGTCCGGGTCGAGTTCGATCGCACGCGGACGGACGAAGATGCCCTCAAGGATCGCTTGACCGCGATGGGTGTGCGGCTCCGGACCTCCACGCTGGGCATCGAACAGGCCGTTGAGCCCCGTCCCGGCAACGATAATGACGCGGCGGTTGGCAAGGCCCACGCCCATGCCCACGGCGCCGGTGAAAAGCAAGACCATGACCACGAACACACGCATAGCGGCATCTTCGGCGCCAATACGGAGCTGATCTTCGCGCTGGCGTGCGGTGCGCTGCTCGGGATCGGCTACGCCATTGAAAAGCTGGTCGCGGGGGCGCCGGGTTGGGTGCCGACGGCATTCTATATCGCGGCCTATTTCTTCGGCGGCTTCTTCACCCTGCGCGAAGCGATCGACAATCTCAGGCTGCGCAAGTTCGAGATCGACACGCTCATGCTGGTCGCGGCCGCCGGCGCGGCGGCGCTGGGCGCGTTCGCGGAAGGCGCGCTGCTGCTGTTCCTGTTCAGCTTGGGTCACGCGCTGGAGCATTATGCCATGGGCCGGGCCAAGCGGGCGATCGAGGCGCTGGCCGAACTCGCGCCCCGCACCGCGACGGTCCGGGACGTGGACGGGAGCACGCGCGAGGCGGCGGTCGAAGACCTCAAGGTCGGCGAAATCGTGGTGGTCAAGCCCGATGAGCGGGTCGCGGCCGACGGTTTCATCATCAAGGGTATCACCGCGATCAACCAGGCGCCGGTGACGGGCGAGAGTATGCCGGTCGACAAGCGGCCGGTGATGGACGATGCGGCCGCGCGGGCCAATCCCGATCGGGTCGATGCCGCGAGCCGGGTCTTTGCCGGCACGATCAATGGCAGCGGACTTGTCGAGATCGAAGTGACGCGCCTGTCCAGCGAAAGCACGCTGGCGAAGGTCATCAAGCTGGTAAGCGAGGCGGAGACGCAGAAGTCGCCGACGCAGCGTTTCACCGACAGGTTCGAACGATATTTCGTGCCGATCGTGCTCGGCCTTGCTTTCGTCCTGCTGTTCGCCTGGGTGGTGGTCGACGAGCCGTTTCGCGACAGCTTCTACCGTTCGATGGCGGTCCTTGTGGCGGCGAGCCCTTGCGCGCTGGCCATCGCCACTCCCAGCGCGGTCCTGTCGGGCGTGGCCCGAGCGGCGCGGGGCGGGGTGCTCGTTAAGGGCGGTGCCCCACTCGAACTGCTTGGCTCACTCAACGCCATCGCTTTCGACAAGACGGGCACGCTGACCAAGGGCGAGCCGCGCATCCAGCAGATTATTCCCGCGCCTGGCGTGGACAAGCAGGAGCTTATGGCGATTGCCGTCGCGGTCGAATCCTTGAGCGATCATCCGCTGGCGCAAGCGATCGCGCGCGACGGCCGGGATCATGTTGGAGACCGTTCCATCCCGCAGGCCGAAAGCCTGAAGAGCCTGACGGGTCGCGGCGTCTCGGCCCTTGTCGGCGAGGACGAAATCCTCATCGGCAAGGCCGAGATGTTCGGCGCTGACGGCATCCCGCCGCTGTCGCAGGGGATGAAGGACGCGATCGAAACCCTGAGAGTGGCAGGCCAGACCAGCATGGTGGTCCGGCGCGATCAACAGGATCTCGGCGCAATCGGTCTCATGGACACGCCGCGCCGGGCCGCGAAGGATGCGATCGATCGGCTGCGTCGGATCGGGATCGAACGCATGATCATGATCTCGGGCGATCATCAACGGGTCGCCGAGGCGATCGCCAAGGAGGTCGGCATCGACGAGGCATGGGGTGATCTCATGCCCGAAGATAAGGTTGCGGCGATCAAGAAGCTCCGCGCCGAAACCAGGGTCGCGATGGTCGGCGATGGCGTGAACGACGCGCCGGCGATGGCGAGCGCCACGGTCGGGATCGCGATGGGCGCGGCGGGTTCGGACGTCGCGCTGGAAACGGCCGATGTCGCGCTGATGGCCGACGATCTGTCGCACCTGCCTTTTGCGGTGGGCCTCAGCCGCACCACCCGCTCGGTGATCCGGCAGAATGTGTTCGTCAGCCTCGGCGTCGTCGCCTTGCTCGTCCCGGCCACGATCCTCGGGCTCGGTATCGGCCCGGCGGTGGCGGTGCATGAAGGATCGACGCTGCTCGTGGTGTTCAATGCCCTCCGGCTGCTGGCCTATCGCGATGCGGAGGGTCGGCGATGAACAGACCCAGGGCTGAAGCTCGCGACACCCTCCCGACCTGGATGGGGTCTTCCCTATGACGATTCCACCGTGGTCCGAAGCCCTCACGCATATCTTCAGCCTGGCGATCGCCTATACCCTCGCGCTGCCGGTAGGCTGGGATCGCGAGAAGGACGAACGGAGCGCCGGCATCCGAACCTTTCCGCTGGTCGCGATCGCGAGTTGCGGCTTCGTGCTCGTCGGCATCGCGATCCTCGGCCGCACCTCGCCGGCACAAGCGCGCCTGCTGGAGGGCTTGATTACCGGCGTCGGCTTCATCGGTGGCGGCGCGATCTTGAAGCATGGCGGGAAAGCGTCGGGCACGGCGACTGCCGCCAGCCTGTGGGCGACGGGCGCGCTGGGCGCGGCGGTAGGTTACGGCCTTTACGACATTGCACTGGTGCTCAGCCTGACCACCTTCCTGACGCTGCGCTGCTCGCGTCCGCTCAAGCGCGCCACCCATGACGACATCGACGCATCGGACAGCCGGTGAAGCATATCTGGTCCTCCGATGCCCGCTTGAAGCGGCGCTTGCGGGTTCTGGTCGATCGCGCTCGGGCCGATCAGCCTTTGGCCGATCCCCAAGTGGACAAGGAGAGCCGGCATGTGCGGCTCGACCGCTGGGCCACACTGCTGAACCGCGACCCCCACCAGATTATCGGGCTTCTTTCCCCATCATGGGCCGGTGGGGACAAGCGCGGGCCGCTCTCCCCAAGCCCGAGCGCGATCGATGTCGCATGGGAAGATCCAATCCTGCGCGTCATGGGTCTGAAGAGCCGTGCGCGCGATGATGTGAAGGCATTTTTCGGTCTGTCGGATGCCGAGCTGGACCGGATCGTCGCGGGGTCCTGGTGCATTCGGCTGCGGCCCGCCTGGCAGGTTGCCGCGCGCATAAGGAATGTCGGCGATCCGCGGGCGGAAAGGCTGGTCCTGGCGGGGGTCACAGCAATCATCCTGATCTTCGTCGCCGCCGTCCAATGGCTGCGATGAAGGGTCTGTTCCGATGGAAGGTCTGATGTCAGCGATACCCCATCCCCTGCTTGCCGATGGCGCCTCCATAGGCGATGCGACATGAAGTGGCTGATCGTCTTCGATCTCGACGGCACCCTTGCCGAGAGCAAGCGCCCATTGTCGGCCGAAATGGCGGCGTTGCTCGCCCGTCTGCTCGCGCTGGCAGACGTCGCGGTGATCTCCGGGGGCGATTGGCCGCAATTCTATAAGCAGATCGCCTCGCGATTGCCGGCTGACGCCGCGCGCGAGCGATTATGGCTGATGCCGACCACCGGCACCAAGCTTTACCGCTTCATCAACGGTGAGTGGCGCGCGGTCTTTGCGGATCTGTTCGATGAGGCGGAGAAGGTGAAGATCCGTGCAGCCTTTGACCGCGCGCTGTCGGCGGCGGGGCTCGCCAGCGAACGGACTTGGGGAGAGCGGATCGAGGATCGGGGAAGCCAGATTACCTTTTCTGGCCTGGGCCAGAACGCACCATTGCGAGCAAAGAAGGGCTGGGACCCGAACCGCGCCAAGCGCACCGCCCTTCAAGAGACGCTTCGCGCGGCGCTGCCGGGCCTGTCGGTCAATCTCGGCGGCACTACGTCGATCGATGTGACGCGCGAAGGTGTGGACAAAGGCTACGGCCTGAAGCGGCTGAGCGAGGAAAGCGGCGTGCCGCTGGCGGGAATGCTGTTCCTCGGCGATGCCATCTATCCGGGCGGCAACGACTATCCCGCCGCGCAAACCGGCGTGGACGTGGTGAAGGTGCGCGATGTCGATGAGACCGCAGCCGTCATGTCAGCGATCATTGCATGTCTGAAGCGCTGAGCCTCGCTGCCGTTGCTCGCCGTGCCCAAGGCATCGCGATTGCTTGCCTTTCGGAACAATGGAGATACGCCATGAACTCATTCCCAAGATTGGTCTGGATTGCCCTACCACTTGTCGCGGCAAGCCCCGCGCAGGGTGAAACTCTGCGTGAAGCGTTGATTTATGCCTATCGCACCAATCCCAGCCTGACCGGAGCGCGGGCTGGTTTGCGTGCCACGGATGAAGGTGTGCCGATCGCCAAGGCGGCAGGGCGTCCGGCATTGAGCGCGACCGCCGACTATCAGGAATTTGTCGTGCGCTCGGCCAACAGTTTCTCCGCGCCCTTGCGGGCCGCGAGCGCGAACGCCAACCTGTCGCTTCCGCTCTATCAGGGCGGCCGCGTCAAGAACGCGATCCGCGCGGCCGATGCGCGCGTGGAATCGGGTCGTGCAAACCTGCGCTTCACCGAAGCCGATCTCTTCACGGCCATCGTCTCTGTTTACATGGACGTGATGCGCGATGAAACGATCGTAGGCTTCAACCGCCGCAATGTCGCGGTCCTCGAAACCAACCTTCAGGCCACGCGGGACCGCTTCGAGGTCGGGGATCTGACCCGCACCGATGTCGCGCAATCCGAAGCACGCCTTGCCGTGGCCCAAGGCCAGCTCGAAACGGCACTCGCGCAACTCGATACCAGCCTGGAAAATTATCTCCGTTTCGTCGGCTTGCCCGCGCGCGATCTGGAACCACCGCCCGCGCTGCCGGGTCTCCCGCAATCACCTGCCGATGCTGTCGCCATCGCCGTTGAGAACAATCCCCAGCTTGTCGCGGCCAAGGCCGATGCCAGGGCGGCGCGCTACGACGTCCGCGTCGCGGCCGCCTCGCGCCTGCCAACGCTCTCGGTTGTGGGAAGCAGCGGCTACAACAATTATTTGGGCACGCTCGCCGGCAATATTCCCGGACGTGTGTTCCAGCAGGCTCAAACCACGGCGACCATCGGGCTTTCAGCGACGATCCCGCTCTATCAAGGCGGCCTGCCCGCCGCCCAAGTGCGGCGGGCGACCGCGCTCGAAAGCCAGGCGATCGAGCAAATCATCTTCATCGAACGGCGCGTCGTTGCCGAAGCGCGTGCCGCCTATTCGCGCTATCTGGCCGCGCAGACGGTGATCCAATCCTCCAAGACTGCAATCGCGGCCAACACGCTCGCCCTGGAGGGGGTCCGGGCGGAAAACAGCGTCGGCACACGCAATGTCCTCGACGTGCTCAACGCAGAACAGGAACTGCTCAACAGCCGTGTGCAGCTCGTCACCGCCGAGCGCGACGCGTATGTTGCCGGATTCACACTGTTGGCCGCGATGGGGCGGGCCGAAGCGCGCGACCTCAATCTCTTCGGCGGCACACTGTTCGAACCTGGTTTCAGATGATCGCCATCCGGCACCGGGCGTCTGCCCCATGTCGGATCGGCGCGCCCACGCTCGTATGCACCTACAGTCGAAAGGAGATTGCCGTGACATACCCCTCCAAGGATGCCGACTTTCCGCGCCGTGTCGCGCTGAGGCGAAGCCTTGTTCTACTGGCTTTGTCGTGCGCCGCGTTGCTTGCCGGATGCTCCGGCACCGATACAGCCGATACATCCAGCACGAACCAGAATGAGGCGCCGCCCGTTGCGATGCCGCCACCGATCATTGCGAGCCATACCTATCGGTGCGTCGGCGGCGACGTCATTTACGTGGATTTTCTCAAGGACGAACGGTCGATCAATGTAAGGCGGGGATCTTCCGGCCCGTCAGCGCGGCTGACCGCTCCCGCTCCCGACAGCGCCTATGCCGGAAATGACATGACCCTCACCGTGTCCGGCAAGGACATCGATGTTCGTGAACCGGGAAAGCCATCACGTAAATGCACGCGGGCCTGAAGGCTGTAGGGGGTTTTGATGCCAGCGCTCGCCTATACGATCATCCCGGTGGTGGCCGTCATCGCCGGGGCGCTCCTGTCGCTGCTGCGCAAACCGGGCGCGAGCTTTGTCAGCGCCATGCAGCACCTTGCCGCCGGCGTGGTGTTCGCGGCGGCCGCGACCGAAATCCTCCCGCAGATCAAGCATGATGCCGCTCCGGTCGCAACGCTTATCGGCGGCGCGATCGGCGTCGGGGCCATGCTGCTGCTGAAAGCGCTGGAGGAAAGAGCTACGGGCTCGCTGGCGATGGTGGGAGCCGTCGCCATCGACATCCTTGTCGACGGCCTGGTGCTGGGCCTCGCGTTCCTCGCCGGTGCAAAAGCGGGCCTGCTGCTGACGATCGCGCTCACGCTGGAGGTCATGTTCCTCGGCGTGACCGTCACGAGCGACCTGCGCGAGAAGGTGGTCGCGGCCTGGAAGGTAGTCGCGATTGTAGCGGCGATTGGAATGCTTCTGCCAGTCGGGGCGGTCCTCGCGACGCCGGTGGCGGTGCTGCCGCAACCGATGATCGTCGCTTTCCTGAGCTTTGGTCTGATGGCCTTGCTCTATCTCGTGACGGAGGAGTTGCTGGTCGACGCACACGAAAGACCCGACAGCCCGCTCATCAGCGGCATGTTCTTCGCGGGCTTCCTCGGACTGCTCATCATCGAGGAGCTTATGTGAGCGCGGCCAATGGAGAAAATAGCTCATCGGGCAAAACAGCATGGCTAGCGGCCCCGCGTCGGCGAGATCGCTTTGAGGGTAGCGAGGCGGCGGCTTTCTGCTGAGATAATCCAATATTCGGCCGTCCGGTTTCTCGAAGTATCGCGAAGCATCACGATAGGTTATTACATAACCGATACCGATATTCATACCATTCCGCGACAGTAACGCTGCGCTGCTTGTCCGAGATACTGGCCGTTGGAGCGCAAATAAATGGGGTTGTTCCATTTATCGCGCAGATTGCCGATTTACCCGTGACACAGCGGCTCATCTCGATTATCGGGCTAGCCATGATCCGCAAGGGGTTCCTCATCATTTGCCTGATGATGGCGTCGCTCGTCACAACGACGATCGTGCACGCGCGCGAACTCCCCGGCGTCGTGACGCTCGAATGCTCCGGAACGGTTCGCGCTGAACCCGAGGAAAGCAGCAAGCCGTCGCCCGGTGATTCGGACAAGGCGGCGTTCGAGCATCATGGTTGCCATAATGCGTCTTCCATGATGCTCGGAAGTGCCCCTGCGGATGAGATGGTCATGCGTCCCCAGCGGGCTTATCCCTTTTTGCAGGTCGCGGCACTCTTGCCACGCGACACCGGACCCGGATTGCGCCCTCCCATAGCCTGACTGAGCGGTAACGATGTCCGCGCCCTGAATTTTCGGGGCGGCGGATTCTACACGTCTCAGTTCAGGATTCCTTATCATGCATCGTTTGATCGCAGCCGCATTGGCTGCGGCGTCCTGCGCCACGATCGCGCAGGCGCAGACCGCGCCGCCCGTGGAGGCGGGCGCAACTCTTAGTCTCGACCAGGCATTGTCGATGGCCGGTGCGACCGCGCCGTCGCTCGACGCGGCCGAAGCCGATATTCGCACGGCTCAGGCTGCGCGCACCGTCGCGGGCCTGCGACCGAATCCCGGCATCACGGTGGAAGCCGAGAATGTGGCAGGCAGCGGCATTTATCGTGGCACCGAGAATCTGGAGGCAACGACAACCTTTGCCTTGCCGATCGAGCTGGGCGGCAAGCGCTCGGCCCGGATCGGGGTTGCCGACGCCCGTTCCAAGCGGACCCTCATTCAGGCGGCGATCACCCAGGCCGATTTGCGGCTCTCGGTCATCCAGGCTTACGCCGAGGCGGCCGCGGCCGAGCAGCGCCTGTTGACGGCGCGCGATCAGGCCCGGATCGCGGCGGAAGGGCTGCGCGCCGCTGAGGTCCGCGTGCAGGCGGGGCGTGCGTCCCCCATTGAAGTGCAACGGGCCGACGTCGCCCGGATCAACGCCGATGCCGAAGTCGAGCGGACCCAGCGGCTTGTCGAGGTCGCCCGCTATTCGCTGTCGCGCATCATCGGCGCGCCGACCGTCGGGAATCTGGATGCCGGGTGGTTTGCCCGCGTGCAATCCGCTTATGGTCCCATGCAGGATATCGAGAGCGCCGGCACGCTCGCCATGGCGGCGGCTGATGCCGATCTGGCGGTCGCCGATGCCGGGGTGCGGCTTGCTCGGGCACAGCGGGTTCCCGATCTGACGGTGGGCGCGGGCGCGCGTTACATTCGCGAGACCGGCGATACGGCGGCGCTGTTCAGCCTGTCGATTCCCTTGCCCCTGTTCAACAATGGCCGGGCCGCGCTCGCGCAGGCGTCCTCGGAACGCGTGCGCGCGGATGCACAGCGCCGTGTCACGGCGCTGGAAGTCGACCAGGCCATCGCACGTGCGCAGGCCGATGCTGCGAATGCGGCGACGACTGCCGCGACCGCGAGCGGTCCAGCCTTGCGGGCGTCGGAGGAAGCGGCCCGGATCGCCCGCATCGGTTATCGTGAGGGCAAATTCGGGCAGCTCGAACTGCTCGATGCGGAACGCACGCTGTCCGAAACCCGGCGCGCCGCGATCGACGCGCTGCTGAACTATCATAGCGCACTGGCGCAGCTTGAACGGCTGACCGTTCGCGCGCCCGACCTTCAGGGGAATTGATCATGAAAAGATCCATCAAGGCGGCGCTGCCGCTGACACTTGCCGCGTTGCTGATGGCGGGATGCTCCGGCGGCGATCCAGCGCCGGAAGAAGCGAAGAAAGCGGAATCAGGCGAGAAGGCCGGACATGCCGACGAAGAAGGCGAAATCGACCTTAGCCCGCAACAGATCAAGACCGCGGGGATCGAACTGGTGCGCGCCATTCGCAGCGGTGGCGGTGCGTTGACATTGCCCGCGACGATCGAAGGTGATCCGCAAGGAATGCAGGTCGTCTCGGCCGCGATCGGGGGTCGCGTTGTCTCGCTGACCCGCAATCTCGGTCAATCGGTAGGGCGCGGTCAGACATTGGCCATCATCGAAAGCCGCGAAGCGGCTTCGCTCAATGCGGAGATCGAAGCGGCGCGGGCGCGACTGTCGCTCGCCGAAACCAATCTGCGCCGCGAGCAAAGGCTGTTCAATGAACGGGTTTCGCCCGAACAGGATCTGATCGCCGCGCGCACGGCAGCGACTGAAGCGCGCATTGCCCTGCGTCTCGCCCAACAGCAGGTCGCTGCCGCCGGAGGTGGCGGCGGAACGCTTAACCGGATCGCCGTCGCATCCCCGTTGTCGGGGCAGGTCGTGGCGCGCAGCGTAACGCTCGGGCAGACCGTTGCGGCCGATGCCGAGCTGTTTCGCGTGGCGAACCTTTCACGGGTCGCCGTGACGCTGGCGCTCTCGCCAGCGGATGCCGGCAAGGTGCGGCCCGGTTCCGAGATCGAGATCGTCGCAGGCGATCGCAAGACCGTGGCGCGGGTCGATTTCGTCTCGCCCATTCTCAACGAGACCACGCGCCTCGCGACCGTAATCGCCATCATCGACAACCGTTCGGGTCAGTGGCGCGTGGGCGAGCCGGTAACGGCTTCGATCCAGTTGCCGGGTGGCGGGGCTGCATCGGTGCTGGTTCCGCAAAGCGCGATCCAGACGGTCGAGGGACGGCCGACGGTCTTCGTCCGCACCGATCATGGTTTCAAGGCGGTGCCCGTCACGCTCGGAAATCCCAGCGGCGACAATGTGGTCGTGACGTCGGGCCTCCAGGGCAATGAACAGCTTGCCGGGCCGAACAGCTTCACCCTCAAGGCCGAACTTGGAAAAGGCGAAGCGGAGCACGGGCACTGATCATGATTGACCGCATTGTAACATTGTCTGTCGAGCGGCGCTGGTTCGTGCTGCTCATGACGCTCATCGCCATGGTGATCGGAGGCTGGGCGATCGCGCGCCTGCCGATCGACGCCGTTCCCGACATCACCAACAATCAGGTGCAGGTGAACATCACTGCGCCTGCGCTCTCGCCCGAGCTGGTCGAAAAGCAGATCGCCTTCCCGATCGAAAATGCGCTCGCCGGGGTTCCGGGCCTCGAATATACGCGGTCGCTGAGCCGCAACGGCTTCGCGCAGGTCACGGCGGTCTTCACCGAATCGACCGACATCTATTTCGCGCGCCAGCAGGTCGCCGAACGGTTGCGCGTCGCGGAAGAAAGCCTGCCCGAAGGAGCGACCCCAACCATGGGGCCGATCGCGACGGGTCTTGGCGAGGTCTATATGTGGACCATCCACCTCGAACATCGCAAGGGGGACGAACATAAGCCCGGTCAACCGGGGCTTCAGCCGGATGGCAGCTACATCACGCCTGAAGGCGACCGGCTTGTCAGCGAAGCCGACAAGGCGACCTATCTGCGCACGACGCAGGACTGGATCGTCGCCCCGCTGCTCAGGAACACGCCGGGCCTGGCAGGCGTCGATTCTATCGGCGGCTATGTGAAGCAATTCCAAGTCATTCCCGATATGCAGCGCCTCGCCGCGATTGGCATGAACCTCACGGATCTGGCGCAGGCGCTGGAACAGAACAATGTCGGTGTCGGCGCGGGCGTGGTCGATCGTGGTGGCGAAGGGCTCGCCGTTCGGTCGGACGCGCGCATTCGCAATATCGGAGAGTTGGGCGGCACCGTCATCGCCACGCGCGAGGGAACGCCGATCCGGCTCGATCAGGTGGCGCAAGTCCGCCTTGGCCAAGCCATCCGCTATGGCTCCGCGTCGGAAAACGGCAAGGAAGTGGTGGTTGGCACCGCGATCATGCGGATTGGCGAGAACAGCCGGACGGTTGCCTCGGCGGTCGCGGACCGGCTCGACGAGATCAATGCCTCGATGCCGACCGATGTGGTTGTCCAACCCGTGCTCAATCGCACGGCGCTGGTGAACTCCACGATCAAGACAGTGGCGAAGAATCTGACCGAAGGGGCGCTTCTCGTCATCGTCGTGCTGTTCTTGCTGCTCGGCAATTTCCGTGCTGCGCTGATCGCGGCGCTGGTGATCCCCATCACCATGCTGATGACCAGCTTCGGGATGCTGCGCGGCGGCGTGTCGGCGAACCTGATGAGCCTTGGCGCGCTCGATTTCGGTCTGATCGTCGACGGCGCGGTCATCATCGTCGAAAATGCGCTCAGGCGCATCGCCGAACGCCAGCATCATCTTGGGCGCACTCTGACGGTCGAGGAACGGCTTAATTCGGTCGCGCGCGCCGCGCGTGAAATGATCCGGCCATCGGTCTTCGGTCAGGCGATTATCATCCTCGTCTATGTCCCGCTGCTGACCCTGAGTGGAGTCGAAGGCAAGACATTCACGCCGATGGCGCTGACCGTCATCATCGCGCTCGTCTGCGCCTTCGTGCTGTCGCTGACCTTCGTGCCGGCGATGCTCGCCATCTGGCTCTCGAAGCCGGTGGAGGAGAAGGAAGGCCGGATCATGTCCTGGCTCAAGCGCAAATATGAGCCGGGCCTTGATCGGGCGATGAAGCGTCCGACGCTCACCATTGGGGTCGGCGTCGGCGCATTCCTTGCCACAATCCTGACCTTCTCGTTCCTGGGGCAGGAGTTCTTGCCCCAGCTCGACGAGGGCGATCTGACCGCGCAAGTTCTGCGCGTTCCCGGAACGTCGGTTGACCAGAGCCAGGCCATGCAATCGCGGATCGAGCGGGAGATCGCCAAGCTTCCCGAAGTGCGGTTCGTCTTCTCCAAGACCGGCACGGCCGAATTGGCGGCCGATCCGATGCCCCCCAACATCTCCGACACCTTCATCATCATGAAGCCCAAGGACGAATGGCCAGACAGCGGCCTCTCCAAAGCCGAACTGGTGGCAAAGGTCGAAAAGGTGCTGGAGGGCGTTCCGGGGGGCGCTTTCGAAATCAGCCAACCGATCCAGATGCGTTTCAACGAGCTGATCGCGGGCGTGCGCGGCGACATCGCGATCAAGGTGTTCGGCGACGATTTCGACGACATGAACGCCACTGCCAACCAGATCGCGGCGATCCTGCGCCAGACCGAAGGTGCTGCCGACGTTCGCGTCGAGCAGACCCAGGGCTTGCCGATGCTCGACATCCGCCCGCGCCGGGACATCATGTCGCGCCTTGGCATCACCGCGCAGACCGTTCAGGATACCGTGTCCGCCGCCATCGGTGGCCGCGATGCCGGGATGATCTTTGAGGGCGACCGGCGATTTGCCGTGACGATCCGTTTGTCGGACGTGGCGCGCGCCAATCTTCAGACGCTGGGACAGGTGCCGGTGCCGCTGCCGAATGGCGGGTTCGTGCCTTTGCAAAGCGTCGCGGACATTGGCGTCACGGATGGTCCGAACCAGATCAGCCGCGAGAACGGCAAGCGGCGTGTCGTCGTGCAGGCCAATGTGCGTGGCCGCGATGTTGCCGGCGTCGTTGCCGATGCCGAGGCTGCGATCGACAGCCAGGTGCGGCTTCCGAGCGGGCAATATCTCGATTGGGGCGGCCAGTTCGAGAATTTACAGTCCGCGAGCGAGCGGCTGATGCTCGTGGTTCCTGCTTGCTTCATTCTCATCCTGCTGCTGCTCTACGGCGCGCTGGGAAGCGTTCGCGATGCCGCGATCGTGTTCACGGGCGTTCCCTTGGCGCTGGTCGGGGGGGTGCTGGCGCTGTTCCTGCGCGGGATGCCGTTCTCGATCTCGGCGGCGGTAGGCTTTATCGCCTTGTCCGGGATCGCGGTTCTCAATGGCCTCGTCATGGTGACGTCGATCCAGGCGCTGATGGACGACGGGATGGGGCGGGCGAAGGCGGCTTACGAAGGCGCCATGATGCGTCTGCGTCCGGTCGTCATGACCGCGTTGGTCGCCAGCCTCGGCTTCGTGCCGATGGCGCTCGCGACCGGCTCAGGAGCCGAGGTCCAAAAGCCGCTCGCGACAGTGGTGATCGGCGGTCTCATCTCCGCCACGCTGCTCACCCTGTTCCTGCTGCCTACACTCTACGCACGCTACGGCCGCCGTCTCGACGATGAGCGAGACGAGATCGGTGCGCAGCGGACGGATGAAGGACATCATGCGGGGCCGGCAGGTGAGCCCGCGTGACGAATGTGGCCGCGCGCAGTTCGATCAGGCCGCGCGCGGCCATCAACCGACAGCCGAAGGCAGTCGGTCGGATGAAGGAGGCTGGTGAAGGTAGAGTCCTGAACAGGGTAATGCCGGATGCGGTCGCGCCTTCGAATAGAGGCTCGCGTTAGCAATGAAGGAAGAAACAACATTCGTTCTAAGCATGGCTCCGGTGAGAGTCTGGACGCATCTCGCCGATCTGGAGGCATACGAATACTGGCATCCGAGCTATCGCTTCGAAGAAGCTGCCGCCGCTGGCCGGACAATCGACCTGTCCTATGCGCTGTTCAGACGCGGCTATCGCATACGCGCGGAAGCAACAATCACGGTCTTCGATAAGCCCCACCTCATCGCATGGAGCGTCGGCATCGGCGGCGGCGTTGTATTCCGGGAGAGCTACGAACTCGAAGCGGTCGGAACGGGAACGCAGATCCGGCACGAAATCGCGTTCGAAAGCTTCGCCGGCAAGTTGGTGGGCAAGCTGTTCAGCCGGACGTTCGGGGGCACCCTGCGCTCTCAGGATCTGGCCCTTCTAAGCTACCTCAAAAAGGAATCGCGTGGTGGTGACGCCGGACTGAACCGCCATCGCCGCCGCGCGCGGAAAGCCAGGAGGACTGACAATGGTAGATGAATGCAGCGTCGACGGCGGCGCGAAGCATCGCACATTGTGGATCGTCCTGATCCTCAATCTCGGGATTTCCCTTGCCTTCTTCGCGACAGGGCTTGCGGGCGATTCCAGCGCGCTGATAGCGAACGGCGTCGACAATCTGTCCGATGCGGCGGTCTATCTTCTCAGCCTGATCGCGATCGGCCGCGGCGCTGTCTGGAAAACCCGCGCCGCCACGGTGTCGGGCGCGATGTTGCTCATCTTCGCGGTCGGCATCCTGATCGATGTCGGCCGCCGCTATGTCTATGGCAGCGAGCCCATCGGGTCTGCAATGATGCTGATGTCCGCGGTGGCAGCGGTCGTGAACTATGTGTGCCTCCGCCTGCTCCAGCGACTGGAGCAGCCCGATGTGGCGCTTCGCGCGGCGACCACGTTCAGCTTCAATGATTTCATATCGAACGGGGGCATCCTCGTCGCCGGCGCGCTGGTGCTGTGGCTCGGCACCAACTGGCCCGACCTGATCGTCGGGGTTTTGACGGGGTTCATCGCGATCAAGGGCGGCGTCGAAATTCTCAGGGACGCCCGACGCGAGGCCGCTCAGCAAGCAAGGGTTGAACCATGAAAGACCCGGCGCTGCGTCCTCCTCGTAATACTCAACTCGATGCGGCGATGATCCACGCCGCATCTTCCGCTCTTCAAGAAGGAGGGTTTTTCCCATGGTAGAACGTCCATCGAAGCAAGGGCTTCCCTGTCCCGTGTGCCGGATCGAACTCGTGATGAGCGACAGGCAAGGCATCGAAATCGATTACTGCCCGCAATGCCGGGGTGTGTGGCTCGATCGGGGCGAACTCGACAAGATCATCGAGCGCAATGCCGCCGAAACAGCTTCATATGCCCCGCGCGACGCAGGACATGAGCGCGGGCGGGAAAGCCACAGAGGAAGCTATGGTCACGGCGGCTACGGTCATGGCGACCATAAGCGCCGCCGTCGGAAGAGCTTTTTTGAAGAGCTTTTCGACTGACATGACACCGATCGACCCCCCACAGGCCAATGCCCCCCATGTCAGCTTGTGCGAGAAGGGTCCGCGCCGTGAATGTCAAATCCAGGCGTTCACGGCGACAGATCGCGGCCGCCCGTATCTTGGCGAGATACCATGGTCGCGGGCGTGCAGTAGGTGGCGCCCGGCGCTCATGCTGTTCGCGGGGCTAGTCCTGCTAGCCGCCAGTTCGGGTTGCTCGGCCGAAACTGATTCCGATAAGGGCGGTCGCACGTCGCGCCTGACCGGCAAGCACATCCTGACGTGCGAGGGGGGAAGGCAAGTCAGCGTCGAGATTGTCGGGGACGGCCTGACGATCGATCTCACGACGTCGCCGAATGGCAAAACCGAGCGCCTGACGGCACCAGCAGCCGGGGTCACGTATTTCGGCGACTATGTGAACCTCGCGATCTCGGACGGCGCGATCCTGATCATGCGAGCCGGCGCTCCACCGCAAATCTGCCGTTGGGACAGCCGAAAGCGGGTCGGGCAACCGCCGCCCTAGCGGTCCCCGCCACTCGTGGCGCCGGCGCCGTTAAATTCCCGCGATCATCTGAGGAAATCCCATGTCGCAAAAGCTACAGCTCGATATACCGCTCATCCTACCCGACATTCCGGACGCCAACGACGCCTGCGTCGAGCGGCTGACCGCCAATCTCACAGCTCGGCCGGGAATCGGGAAGGCGCATATCCTGCCGGCTGAAGGGGATGAGCCCGCGCTGCTGTGCATTCACTATGATCGCGAAATCCTTTCCTTGGGCCGCATCCGCGACATTGCCCAAGCGGCCGGCGCTGCCATCGCCGAGCGATATGGCCATGTGCTGTGGCCGGTCAAAGGAATCAGCCACCAGCGGAAGGCGCGGACGGTCAGCACACGGTTGCGAACCCTGCCGGGCGTGCTCGAAGCCGATGCCAACGCCACCGGCATGGTGCGCGTGGAGTTCGATCGGGAACAGATTTCGGAACGGGAAATCTTCCGTGTGCTCGCACGAATGGGGGTCCGGCAGACAAGGCGGGCGCTGGTCTATTCTCCCGAAGATACCCATGCAGGGCACGATCATGCCGACGGCGCGAAGGATGCACATGTAAAGGGCGATGGCCACGATCATGCCCACGCCGCTTTCTTCGGCGCCAATACGGAGCTGATCTTCGCGCTGGCGTGCGGTGCGCTGCTCGGGATCGGCTACGCCATTGAAAAGCTGGTCGCGGGGGCGCCGGGTTGGGTGCCGACGGCATTCTATATCGCGGCCTATTTCTTCGGCGGCTTCTTCACCCTGCGCGAAGCGATCGACAATCTCAGACTGCGCAAGTTCGAGATCGACACACTCATGCTGGTCGCGGCCGCCGGTGCGGCGGCGCTGGGCGCGTTCGCCGAAGGCGCGCTGCTCCTGTTCCTGTTCAGCTTGGGTCACGCGCTGGAGCATTATGCCATGGGCCGGGCCAAGCGGGCGATCGAGGCGCTGGCCGAACTCGCGCCGCGCACCGCAACGATCCGGCGCCGTGATGGCACAACGGACGACATCTCGGTTGATCTCCTGAAGGTTGGCGATACCGTGATCGTGAAACCGGATGCGCGCGTTGCGGCCGATGGCTTCGTGATCAAGGGCACGTCGAGCATCAACCAGGCGCCAGTGACCGGCGAGAGCATTCCGGTCGACAAGCAACCCGTGATGGACGACGCGGCCGCGCGGGCCAATCCCGATCGGGTCGATGCCGCGAGCCGGGTCTTTGCCGGCACGATCAACGGCAGCGGACTTATCGAGATCGAGGTGACGCGCCTGTCAAGCGAAAGCACGCTCGCCAAGGTGGTCAAGCTGGTCAGCGAAGCCGAAACGCAGAAGTCGCCGACGCAGCGTTTCACCGACAGATTCGAGCGGATCTTCGTGCCGTCCGTCTTGGCGCTGGCGGTCGTGCTGCTGTTCGCCTGGGTGGTGGTCGATGAGCCGTTTCGCGACAGCTTCTACCGCGCCATGGCGGTGCTGGTTGCCGCAAGTCCGTGTGCGCTCGCCATCGCCACGCCGAGCGCAGTCCTTTCGGGCGTAGCGCGAGCGGCGCGGGGCGGCGTTCTCGTCAAGGGCGGTGCCCCTCTCGAACTGCTTGGCTCGCTCGATGCCATTGCCTTCGACAAGACCGGCACGCTCACCAAGGGCGAGCCGCGCATCCAGCAGATCATCCCCGCGCCGGGGGTGCCGAAGGAAGAATTGATGGCGATAGCGGTCGCGGTCGAAAGCCTAAGCGACCATCCGCTGGCGCAAGCGATCGCGCGCGATGGACGCAATCACATTGGCGAATCCCTGGTTCCTGAGGCGGAAAATCTCAAGAGCCTCACGGGTCGCGGCGTTTCGGCTCTTGTCGGCGCGGATGAAATTCTCATCGGTAAGGCTGAGATGTTCGGCGCTGACGGCATCGCGCCGCTCTCACCGGCGATGGCCGACGCGATCAAAGGGCTGCGTGAAGGCGGACAGACCAGCATGATTGTGCGGCGCGCTGGTCGCGACCTTGGTGCGATCGGCTTGCTTGACACGCCTCGGGAGACGGCAAGGGCAGCACTCACCCAGCTACATGCGATTGGTATCAAGCGCATGATCATGATCTCCGGCGACCATCAGAAGGCGGCGGAGGCGATTGCCAAGGAGGTCGGCATCGACGAGGCATGGGGTGATCTCATGCCCGAAGACAAGGTTGCGGCAATCAAGAAGCTCCGCGCCGAAACCAAGGTGGCGATGGTCGGCGATGGCGTGAACGACGCGCCGGCGATGGCGAGCGCGACGGTCGGGATCGCGATGGGCGCGGCGGGTTCGGACGTCGCGCTGGAAACGGCCGATGTCGCGCTGATGGCCGACGATCTGTCGCACCTTCCGTTCGCGGTCGGCCTTAGCCGCACCACCCGCTCGGTGATCCGGCAGAATGTGTTCGTCAGTCTCGGCGTCGTCGCCTTGCTCGTCCCGGCCACGATCCTCGGGCTCGGTATCGGCCCGGCGGTGGCGGTGCATGAAGGATCGACGCTGCTCGTGGTGTTCAATGCCCTGCGATTGTTAGCCTATCGGGATCGAACCCAAGGCGTTGAAGTTACTCCACTCGGTTCCTCGGCTGAACCGACGTGATGATAGAGCTACGCCAGCTTCGATACCTGATTGCCGCGGCCGATGCGGGAAGTTTCAGCCGCGCGGCACGCAGCTTGAACATCAAACAAGCTACTCTTAGTCGACATATTCTCACTGTTGAGAAAAGGCTTGGCATGGCGCTGTTCGACCGCAAGACACGCGGAGCCACGCTGACACCGAACGGAAAAACTTACCTACGCACCGCACAGCGAATAGTCGGAGAGTTCGAGGAACTGAACGCCTGGGTGCGAGCAACGCAGAGCGGCAACGCTGGCAAGTTAGGCGTTGGCTTCTATACCTCCTTCTCGGCCGGCAATCTGCGAGCAACCCTAAGCGAGTTTCACGAGCGCTATCCTGAAGTTCGTGTGCGCGGTTTTGAACGCGACCGCGAGATGCTCCTAGCCGGGATCGAGAATGGACTCCTCGACATCGCCATAATGACCGGAGAAGCGACCTACTCAGGAATAGTCAGGCGCCCATTTTGGAGCGAGCGCTTGTTAGTTGCGATGCCGGAAGATCATCCGCTGGCTGTGTGTGAGCGCATCCATTGGTCCGATCTCAACGACGAACAGTTTTTATTGACTGAGCGAGATCCAGGCCCGGAAACGCGAAATATGCTCCTGGGAAAGCTCGGGATGCCCGGCCACACACCAGCGATCGACATGGACGACATCGGGCGGGACACAGTGCTGAGCGCCATCGCGCTTGGCGGGCGCATCTCGATCGTCGCGGAATCGGCGCTTGGTATCCAAGTGCCCGGAGTGCTCTTCCGCGAGGTCCACGACGCTAGTGGCCATGCCCGCGTGGGATTCTCCGGCTACTGGCGTGAGGACAATGAGAACGCCGTCTTGCGTCGCTTCCTCGATTTCGTGGCGATCCGCTATTCGCTGCCGTCCGTGCCGGGACCGCAGCCGCCGTTTCAGCAACCGGGAAAGGAGCCGTCATGACGCAAGGAAAGACACTCATCATCGTGCTGGTCACGCTCATCATCGGGTTCGGGCGGGCTTCGTCCTTCGCCCGCTGATCGTGCCCGTCGAGCGGACAGAGATCGTCGCCAGCCCGCCTGTCGCCCCGACGCCGGCCGAGCCGCGCGGGATGCAGTATTTCGCGGCGCATCTCGATGAAGCGCGGCAGGTCGTGGCGCAATGTGCGGAAGGAACGGCGCGCGGCGACGAGTGCGCCAACGCCGAGCAGGCCGTGATCGAGGCGGAAGGCCGGGAGCGTTTCAAGAAGTTCATAGGCAACTGACGGCGGGCAGCTCGCTCATTTCCCCTGCGCGCGGTGCCGGCGAAATGCCCGGTCGGTTTCCATAAACCGGGCGAGCATCGGCGCGACCAGCTTGTCGGGCGGGACCGGCGATCCCCCGGTCTCGGTTGCGAGCGCCGCGGCATAGGCGGCGAGATCGCGATGCACGGCGGCGGGCAGCTCCACGGAGAGCTTGACCGGCCGATCGTCGGCCAGCGGCCCCAGCTTCAATTTGCTCATCGTGCGCCTCCAACGGGTTCCAATACGAGGTCGCGCGTAATGACCACGCGCAAGGGGTGCCCCGGTCGAATGGTGAGCGTCGGCTGCACATTGAGCTGCCGTCGCACGATCTGCTGGCCGCTCTGATTAATGGTCGTCTGTGTGCCACGCCGAATTGCGCGCGTGAGGTAGTCATCGCCATCCACGCCCAGCTCGGCGCCGACGCCGAGCAGCGTCGAGATGGCCGCGGCTTTGAACAGATTGCCCCAATGCTGGTTCACACGATCCTGCAAGCCGGCATAGCCGGCCGCATCGGCGCCGGGCTGGCGCTCGAGAACGATCGAACGGCCGTCCGGCAATATCAGTCGATCCCATGCCAGCAGCACCCGGGTCTGTCCGGCGGCGATCTCGCTGTCATATTCGCCGATCAGCCGGGCGCCTTGCGGGATGAGCAGGATGCGGCCCGTGGGGCTGTCATAGACGTTCGCCGTCACCTGAGCGATGATCTGGCCGGGAAGGTCCGAACGGATGCCTGTGATGAGCGCGGCCGGGATGCTGCTGCCGGCCTGCACGATGTTGGGCGATGCCGGCGCGGTCAGGCGCTCGACGCTCACTGTGCGCGCATTGGATGCCTGCGCCATGCAGGCCCGTTTGGCAGCTTGGTCGCCCTGCGCGGCCGCGCCATCTGGTTGTCTTGGGGGCTGCGGAGCGGCAGCGTCCGGCGTTGCCATCGCGAGGTTCGGCAGCGATGGCATTGCAGCGGCCCCGGCGCTGCTACCGCCGAGGAACACGCCGCTCATGCGGGCGGCGTCGCGTTCCTGCTCGGCGCGCTGGCGGGCGGCTTCCTCGACCTGGGCGCGCGGATCGGACTCTGCGCCTACCGGGGGGACCGGGACATTCTCCCCGCGCTGCTGGGCGGAGACGATCGGGCCGCCGAGGTCGCCGGGAAGCGGCGCCCCAAGTTTCGGGACTTGGCCGTAGTCCTTCGGCCCCGAATTGATCGTCTCGGACGTGGCGCGGCCATCGGTGCTGTAAAGTTCCTTCGCTTGCCTTTCGCCGGGCGGCTTGAGCGCGTAGATCAGCGAGCCGCCGATGCCGAGGCCGGCGGCGACGCCCATGACGGCCAGCGCCTTGCGCGAGAGCCGCATGACGCGCGGCGGATCGCCGCGAAGCTGGAAGGCTTGAGGATCGGGGCGCGGTGTCTGCGGTGCGGGCGCTTCGGGCGGGGAATTGTCGGCGGGATCGGTCACGGCCGCCCCCTGCGCCCGTCGTCACGCACGATGCGGACGCGCTGCTCGCTGCGCCGGTCGCCCAGGCGCAGCTCGGCGGCGGCGAACAGGCGGTCCACCACCATGTAGCGGCCCTGCACGCGATAATTTACCAGCTCGGCGTCGCCGGCTGCGCCGGTCACGAACAGCGGCGGCATCTCGCCCTGCGAGATCCCGGCTGGAAACTCGATGAACACCTGGGCGGAATCGTCGAAGGCGCGAACGGGCTTCCACGGTACGCGGTCGCCCTCGATCCGGTAGCGGAAATTGAGCGCGGACACGTCCACGCCGGTCGCCACCGGCGCGGTGTTCGCCTCGGCCGCGTTGCGGACCCGCAAGGCGATCAGCGCATCATGCGGATAGGTCCAGCTCACCGACGCCATGTAGGTCGAAGGGGTCGCGCGCAGTTCGATGTGATAGGTGCGCCGGTCGGTGTTGATGACGAGGTTCGTGGCGATGTCGGGCCGCGTGGGCTTCACGAGGATATGCACGCGCGCCGTCGCGCCGGTGCCGCTCACCGTTTCGCCGATGATCCACCTGACGGTATCGCCCGCCGCGACCGGCCCCGGCCCCACGAGCTGCTCGCCTTCCTGCAAGGCGATGTCCGTGACCTGGCCGGGTGCGGCATAGACCTGATAGAGTGCGCCCTGCGTCCAGGGATATTGCTGGATGGCGTTCACATAGCCGTCGCGGGTGGGCTGCACGCGGGCGGCCGCATTCGCGGCCCCGACGCGGCGGCGCGGATCGGAGGGCTCGGACGTCGCCGTCCCGGCCGCGACCGGCTTCAATTGGCCGGGGAGCGGCAGCGGTTCGGGGATCGTCACCACCTCGACCGCACGCGGCGGCTGTGCGGCCGGCGTCGCCGTGATCTCGCGCGGCGGATCGTCATAGGCGATGGCCGGCGGCTTCGCCGATGTGGTGGCGCAGCCGGCGAGCGCGGTTGCGGAAAACAGCAGGACCGCCGAAGCGGAGCGATGGAAAGGCGTCATTGCGACAGCTCCTTTGACCAGTTGAGGGCGTTAACGAACACGCCGAGCGGATTCTTGCGCAGCGCGTCGGGCGTGCGCGGCGGTTGCACGACGACGGTGAGGATGGCCGACCAGCGTTCGGTGGCAGCGAGGCTCCCGTCCTGATAACGGCGCTCGGTCCAGGCGACGCGAAAGCTGTCAGGCGAGGCCCGGATCACGCTCGACACGTCCACCGCGACCTGCACCCGGCCGACATTGGCGAACGGGTCGTTGGCGCGGGCATAGTCGTTGAGCGCCATCGCACCCCGATCGGTCGTGAAGTCGTAGGCGCGCAGCCAGTTCTGGCGGACGATCACCGGATCGGCGGGGATCGCGCGGAGCTGCTCGATAAAGCGGGCGAGATGGAATGCGATCTGCGGATCGGTCGGACGGTAGCCGGTTTCTGCGGGGGCGACGGCCTGCGCCTCGCCCAGCCGATCGACCTGCACCACCCAGGGCACGATATACCCGCGCGCCGATTGCCAGACGATACCAGCGGCAAGGCCGCCGGAGAGCGCCAGCGCGCCGAAGAAGGCGAGACGCCAGTTCTTCGCCTGCACGCGCGCCGATCCGATGCGGTCGTCCCATAGCTGGGCTGCGCGCTGATAGGGCGTGGTGGGTTCGGGGGTCTGGTCGTAGCGGATGGTGGGGCGTCGGAACATGGGGGGTCAGTCCTTCTCTTTGATGTCGGGACCGGCTCCGCCGCCGTGGCTGTCGCCGGCCTTCATGGTGTGGGCGAGGACGGTCGCGCCGTGGCTGACGGCCTGGCGGCGTTTCATCGCAGCCGCCCATGCGGGCTGGGCGGACGTGCCGGCCGGCGCGGAACCGCCAGCGGTTGCGGCGGCCGGGGCGGCGGATGCGGGTCCGCCGGTGATCGTGCCGCCGGTGGCGGTGAACCCGGCGCGGGCGCCGGAGCGGAAATTGGCCTTCATCGCCGCGCCGCCCTTGGTGGCCGCTTTGCGCAAGGGCGAGAGGACGGCGCTGGCCGCGCTTCCCGCCGCCGCCTGACCGACAGCGGCCATGCCGCCCGCGACAGCCCCGGCGCCGCTCTTGCCCAGCGAACCGAGGCTGTAGGCGCTGGTCGCGCCACCTGCCATCTGAGCGCCACCACGCGCGGCGGCGCCGGTCATCCGGCCGGCCGCGCCGAGCGCGGAACCAGCGGCCCCGACGCCAAGGCGAGCCGCGGCCGCGCCGCCGACCAGCGCGCCGCCTGCGGCCAGCACAGTCCCCGCCGCAGCACCCGCGCCGAGTTGCGGGCCGCCCGAGACAATGCCGTTGGCGATGCCGGGACCGAAGATCGACAGGCCGAGCAGCGACAGCGCGGCGAGCGCGATGGCCATGACCTGATTGATGTCAGGCGCGGGGCCGAGGGCCGCGCCGGTGAACTGGCTGAACAGGGTGGTGCCGATGCCGGTGATGACCGCGAGCACCAGCACCTTGATGCCGGTCGAGACGACATGGCCCAGCACGCGCTCGGCCATGAAGGCGGTTTTGTTGAAGAAGGCGAACGGCAGCAGGACGAAGCCGGCGAGCGTCACCAGCTTGAACTCGATCAGGGTGATGAAGACCTGCACGGCGATGATGAAGAAGGCGAGCACCACGATCACCCAGGCGAGCAGCAGCACGAGGATCAGCGCGAGGTTCGAGAACACGGCCCAAAGGCTGGAGAACTGCCCCGCCGCATCGAGCAGCGGCTTGGCCGCTTCGAGCCCCTTCGCCGCGATCGTGCCGGGCTTCATGAACTCGTCGATCGTCATGGCGCCGCCGCTGGCCTGGAGGCCGAGACCGGCGAAGCTCTCGAACACGATGGTCGCGAGCAGCGCGAAATTGCCGATGATGAAGGCGAAGGTGCCGATGTAGAGCGTCTTCTTGACGAGGCGTTGCAGCACGTCCTCGTCGGCACCCCAGGCCCAGAACAGGCCGGCGAGCGTCACGTCGATGGCGATCAGCGTGGTCGAGAGGAACGCGACCTCGCCGCCGAGCAGTCCGAATCCGCTGTCGATGTAGCCGATGAAGACATTGAGGAAATTGTCGATAACGCCGGTGTCGTTCATGGCCGGCCGCCTTCATCCGGGGCCATGTCGCCGCCGCGCTCCGTCGCGGGCGCGGACTCGTCCTGGCGGAAGAAGCGGCGGCGGTTGGCGGCCCAGGTCGCCTCGCAGCCGCTATCCGGCATGGTGAGCGAAGCGCAGCGGTCCAGCTCGCGGGCGAGCCTGGCCTGGCCTTCCTCCGTTGGCAGGATGAGCGGCGGCGCGGGCGCAGGCTCATCGGGCTGGACGGCGGCGACGATCGCCACCGTCATCATCAGCCCGGCCAGCGCCGCCACCCCTGCGATCTTCGCCGTGCGCGACATCGGGCGTCTCAGTTGCCCATGAAGCGGCGGAACCGCTCGCGGCCTTCGGCCTCCTCGGCCGCCTGTCGGGCGGATTGCAGCGCCTGCGCCCGGCCCTGCGCCGCGACGGCGGCGGTGAGGTCCGCGAGCTGCTGCGATTGCAGCGCGAGGAGCTGGTTGCCCGCCTGCGCGGCCTGGAGTGCGCCTGTCGCGGACTGGCTGGCCGAGACCAGGCTGTCCATCGTCGTGCGTGTGCCTTCGATGTTGCCGACGACGCCGGCCTGCACCTGCAAGGCATCCTGAAAGGCGCCGACGCTATCCTCCCAGCGGGCGTTCGCATTGGCGACCATCTGCGCGTGATCGCCGGTCAGCGCCGCGCCCTTGTAGCGGGCGCCAAATGCCTGCTGGATATCCTGCACGTCGTAGGCGATGCGCTGGGCTTCGCTCAGAAGCTGCTGGGTGCGCTGCACCTGTTGCTGGAGCTGCTGGAGCGAGGAGAACGGCAGCGAGGTGAGGTTGCGCGCCTCGTTGATGAGGCTCGTTGCTCCCTGCTGGATTTGCTGGATCTGGTTGTTGATCTGCTGGAGCGACCGCGCGGCCGTCAGCACGTTCTGCGCATAGTTGGTCGGGTCATAGACGATGCCGCCGAATTGCGCGTAGGCCGGCATGGGCGCGATCATCGGCACGACGGCCGCGCTGGCGAGGACGCCGGCCAGGATGGCGCGGCGCAGGGGGAATCCGGTCATAGAGGTAACTCCTGCTGGGGTTGGCGTGGGGGATCGGGGGGAAGAAGCTCGACGGCCCAAGCGCAGCCGCGATGGCGCAGCCATTCGGCCGCGAAGGCGGGCGCCCCGTGGGTTTCGATGATGTCGGCGATGGCGAGCTGGTCGGTCTTCGACGACGCGGCGGCGAAGGTCAGCGCGACCTCACCCAGCCCCAGCTCGAACAGGCGATTGCCGCGCCTGCTTTGACAGTAATAATCCCGCTTGGGCGTCGCCCGGCTGAGGATTTCGATCTGCCGGGCGTTGAGCCCGAACCGCTCGTAGATGGCCGCGATCTGCGGCTCGGCCGCGCGCTCGTTCGGCAGGAAGATGCGGGTCGGGCAGGACTCGATGATGGCCGGCGCGATGCTCGACGTCTCGATGTCGGCGAGGCTCTGCGTCGCGAAGACGACGCTGGCGTTGCGCTTGCGCAGGGTCTTCAGCCACTCGCGGAGCTGCGCGGCGAAGTCCGGGCTGTCGAGGACCAGCCAGCCCTCGTCGATGATGATGAGCGTGGGCGAGCCGTCCAGCCGGCCCTCGATGCGGTGGAACAGATAGGAGAGCACCGCGGCCGCCGAGCCGGCGCCGACCAGCCCCTCGGTCTCGAACGCCTGCATGTCGGCTTCGCCGAGCCGCTCGGCCTCGGCATCGAGCAGCCGGCCCCACGGCCCGCCGATGCAGTAAGGCGCGAGCGCTTGCTTGAGCTGCTGGCTCTGGAGCAGAACGGCGAGCCCGGTCAGCGTCCGTTCCGGCATCGGCGCGCTGGCAAGCGAACCCAGCGCCGACCAGATATGCTCCTTGGCCTGGGGATCGACGGCGACGCCTTCGCTCGCGAGGATCGCCGCCAGCCATTCGGCCGCCCAGGCGCGTTCGGCCGGATCGTCGATGCGGGCGAGCGGCTGCAACTGGACGCCGCCGTCGCTGTCGTCGGAGAGCCCGCCGCCGAGATCCTGCCAGTCTCCGCCGGTCGCCAGCGCGGCGGCGCGAATCGAGCCGCCGAAGTCGAAGGCGAAGACCTGCGCGTTCTCGTAGCGGCGGAACTGCATCGCCATGAGGGCGAGCAGGACGGACTTGCCCGCGCCGGTCGGGCCGACGATCAGCGTGTGCCCGACATCGCTGCCGTCAGGGTGAAGGGAAAACCGGAACGGGGTCGAGCCTTCGGTCCTGCCGTAGAGCAAGGGGGGTTGTCCGAAGTGCTCGTCCCGTTCCGGCCCCGCCCATACTGCTGATAGGGGGATCAGGTGGGCGAGATTGATGGTGGAGATCGGTGGTTGCCGGACGTTGGCGTAGGTGTGGCCGGGCAGGCTTCCCAGCCATGCCTCGATCGCGTTCATCCCCTCGGGAATGACGGTGAAGTCGCGGCCTTGGATGACCTTCTCGACCAGCCGCAGCTTCTCGGCCGCGATGGCGGGATCGCGGTCCCATACCGTCACCGTCGCGGTGACGTAGGCCATGCCGGCATAGTCGGAGCCCAGCTCCTGTAGGGCGATGTCGGCGTCGGCGGCCTTGTTCGAGGCGTCGCTGTCGAGCAGCGTGGACGCCTCGTTGGTCATGACTTCCTTGAGGATCGCCGCGACCGATTTGCGCTTGGCGAACCACTGGCGGCGGATGCGGGTCAGCAGCTTGGTCGCGTCGGTCTTGTCGAGCATGATCGCGCGGGTCGCCCAGCGATACTCGAAGGCGAGCCGGTTCAGCTCGTCGAGCAGGCCGGGAAAGGTGACGCTGGGGAATCCCGTGATCGTCAGCGTGCGCAGATGATGGTCGCCCAGGCGCGGCTCCAGCCCGCCGGTCAGCGGCTCGTCGGCGAGCAGCGCGTCCAAGTGCATCGGCGTCTCGGGGACGCGCACACGCTGGCGCCGCGTGGAAATCGTCGAATGGAGGTAGGTCAGCGTCTCGCTGTCATCGAGCCAGCGGACTTCGGGCACGAAGCCCTCGACCAGATTGAGCACGCGGTCGCTGCGATCGGTGAAGCCCTTGAGCAGCTCCCACGGATCGACGCCGCTGGTGGACCGGCCCTCGTAGAGCCAGCCTTCGGCCCGCGCGGCTTCCTCGGCCGGCGGCATCCACAGCAGCGTCAGATAATAGGCGCTCTCGAAATGCGCGCCTTCCTCGCGGAACTGTTCGCGCCGTTCCATGTCCACGAGGGCGGAGACGGGATCGGGGAAGTCGGATTCGGGATAGTCGAGCGCGGGCGTCCGCTGCGCCTCGACGAAGATCGCCCAGCCCGAGCCGAGACGCCGCAGCGCGTTGTTGAGCCGTGCCGTGGTGGCGACCAGCTCGGCCGGCGTGGCGCTGTCGAGATCGGGGCCGCGGAAACGGGCGGTGCGCTGAAAGCTGCCGTCCTTGTTGAGAACGACGCTTGTCCCGACCAATGCCGCCCAGGGAAGGAAGTCGGCCAGGTGTGCGGCGCGATTCCGGTATTCGCGCAGGCTCATCATGGCCGCATCCACGCCGGATAGCGGAGGTGGCGGCGGGCCACGTCCACGAACTGCGGATCGCGGCGAGCGGCCCATACCGAGAGCGCGTGGCCGATCGCCCAGATGGCGAGGCCGGCAATCCAGAGGCGCAGGCCGAGGCCGATCGCGCCGGCAAGCGTGCCGTTGACGATGGCGAGCGCGCGCGGGGCGCCGCCGAGCAGGATCGGCTCGGTCAGCGCCCGATGCACCGGGGCGTAGAAGCCAGCGATCGGCTCGACGGGATCGGCAGCGCCGGTCATGCGATCAGCGCCCCGCCGCCAAACGAGAAGAACGAGAGGAAGAAGCTGGACGCGGCGAAGGCGATCGACAGGCCGAACACGATCTGAATCAGCCGCCTGAAGCCGCCGCTAGTGTCGCCGAACGCCAGAGTCAGGCCGGTCACGATGATGATGATGACCGCGATGATCTTCGCCACCGGCCCCTCGATACTTTCGAGGATGCTTTGCAGCGGCGCTTCCCACGGCATCGACGATCCGCCCGCGTGGGCGGGAGCCGAGATGGTCAGCGCGATCACGCTGGCGGTGGCGGCAAGCATGGCGCGGCGTGCGCCATGCCGAAGGGCATGGATCATGGCAGGTCTCCGGTCTGGGGGGTGGTGAGCGGCGTGAGGCGGCAATCGCCGGTCGCGGCGTCGATCCCCTCGACGCGGGCCAGCTCGGAGAGCCGGCGGCCGTGTCCGTCGCGGACAAGCACGGCGATGAGGTCGATGGTCTCGGCCAGCAGCGCCCGCGGGACCGTGACGACGGCCTCCTGGATGAGCTGCTCCATGCGGCGCAGCGCGCCGAGCGCGGTCCCGGCATGGATGGTGCCGATGCCGCCGGGGTGGCCGGTGCCCCAGGCTTTGAGGAGGTCGAGCGCCTCGGCGCCGCGCACCTCGCCGATGGGGATGCGATCAGGGCGCAGGCGCAGACTGGACCGCACGAGATCGGACAGCGTGACGACGCCATCCTTCGTCCGCATGGCGACGAGGTTCGGCGCGGCGCACTGAAGCTCGCGCGTGTCTTCGATCAGGACGATGCGGTCGGCGGTCTTGGCGACTTCGGCCAGGAGCGCGTTGACCAGCGTGGTCTTGCCGCTGCCGGTCCCGCCCGCGACGAGGATGTTGGCGCGTGTCTGCACGCCATCGCGCAGCGCCGCCGCCTCGGCCGCCGACATGATCCCGGCCGCCGTATAGTCGTCGAGCGTGAACACCGCGACGGCGGGCTTGCGGATCGCGAAGGCCGGCGCGGCGACGACGGGCGGCAGCAGCCCCTCGAACCGCTCGCCCCCTTCCGGCAGCTCGGCGGAGACGCGGGGGCTACGGGCGTGAACCTCGACGCCGACATGGTGGGCGACCAGGCGCACTATGCGCTCGCCGTCTGCGGCGGCCAGCGTCATGCCGGTGTCGCTGACGCCTTCGCCGAGCCGATCGACCCACAGCCGGCCGTCCGGGTTCAGCATCACCTCGATGACGGTGGCATCGTCGAGCCAGGCCGCGATCGACGGACCCAGCGCCGTGCGCAGCATCCGCGCGCCGCGTGACTTCGCCTCGGAACGGATCGGGTGGACGGTCAAGAAAAAGCCCCTGATGAGGGCCGGGCGAACCGCCGCCCGGCGTCAGGGGCACATCAAGAGAGACAGAAAAGACCGTGCTTCAACCAGTAAATGCGGGCGTCGTAGTCTGGCGTAGAGATACAAGAACTGGCGTAGTCAGCTCATTCTTCTTGGACGCCAAAGTCCTCGCCGATTTCTTGTCTGACCTTCGGACCTTTCGCGAGTCGGCGGCCCAGCGCATCCATGAAGGCGTCGTAGCGGTCGCCGCCCTGGCGACGCATCGCGGCTCGCTCGCTCTCGGGCGACGGCGGGGTGTTCGACAGCCAGAAGCGCACGAACAGCGCGATCATCTCGACGCTGATCCCCGTGTCGCGCTCCAGCCGGGTGATGCGGCGATCCAGCTTGTCGAGCCGCTTGGCGATGGCGGCCTCGCGCTGCTCATCGGCGTCGGGCGACAGGAAGGATGCGATGGCCGCCTCGGCGATCAGTGAGCGGGACTTGTCCCTCCGGTCGGCATAGGCGGCGAGCGCCCGCATCAGCTCGGGATCGAGATAGACCGACAGCGGCGTCTTGGTGGTCATAGCTCGATGCCATCATCGGGATCGAGCGACGCCTGCCGGGCCACGCGCTGCATCTGGCGGCGCACCGTCGCCTGCCGCGCCGCGTCGCTATCGGGGTCGGGCTCGTCCAGCTCGAACTCATTGGCGGGCGCGGGCCTGGGCGTGGGCGCGATGTCGATATGGCGCTCCAGCGCCGGCTCGCGGCGCAGGTCCGCGTTCGCGGCGGCGTCCTCGGCATCCGCCTTCTTGGCGGCCTTTTTCTTCTTCGGCTTCTTCGGCGCTCCATGCTCGATCGGCTCGGGCATCGGCGGCGCCTCGATCGGCGCCAGGCCGCTCCAGTCGTCGGGACGCGGGGGGCCGCCTCCGACATTGCTGTCGGGCGGCGACATCACCCGCTGCGTGAACCGCCGGTCCTTGAAGTAGCGGGCCTTCTTCGCGCGGATCGGCGGGATGCCCGCGACCATGACGATCTCGTCGTCGGGCGGGAGCTGCATGATTTCGCCGGGGGTGAGGAGCTGGCGGGCCGTCTCGGAGCGCGAGACCATCAAATGCCCGAGCCAGGGCGAGAGGCGATGACCGGCGTAATTTTTCATCGCCCGCATCTCGGTCGCCGTGCCGAGCGCGTCAGAGATGCGCTTGGCGGTGCGCTCGTCATTGGTGGCGAACGACACGCGCACATGGCAGTTGTCGAGGATCGCGTTGTTCGGCCCGTAAGCCTTCTCAATCTGGTTGAGGCTCTGGGCGATGAGGAAGCTCTGGATGCCGTAGCCGGCCATGAACGCCAGCGCGGACTCGAAGAAGTCGAGCCGCCCCAGCGCGGGAAACTCGTCGAGCATCAAGAGCAGCCGGTGGCGCGACTGCCGCGCCTTCAAGTCCTCGGTCAGCCGCCGTCCGATCTGGTTGAGGATGAGGCGGATGAGCGGCTTGGTGCGCGAGATGTCGCTGGGCGGCACGACGAGGTAGAGCGTCACCGGCAGCTCGTCCTCGACCAGATCCTTGATGCGCCACTCGCAGGTGCGCGTGACCTGGGCCACGACGGGATCGCGATAGAGACCGAGGAACGACATGGCGGTCGAGAGCACGCCCGATCGTTCGTTGGCCGATTTGTTGAGCAGCTCGCGCGCGGCCGAGGCGACGACGGGATGGACGCCCGCCTCCCCCAAATGCGGCGTCGTCATCATCGCCCATAGCGTGCTTTCGATCGGCCGGCGGGGATCGGACAGGAAGGCGGCGACGCCGGCCAGCGTCTTGTCGGCCTCGGCGTAGAGCACATGGAGGATCGTGCCGACCAGCAAGGCATGGGAGGTCTTCTCCCAGTGGTTGCGCTTCTCAAGCGATCCTTCCGGGTCCACCAGCACGTCGGCGACGTTCTGCACGTCGCGCACTTCCCAGGCGCCCTTGCGGATTTCGAGCAGCGGATTGTAGGCGGCCGACGCGCCATTGGTCGGATCGAACAGCAGCACTCGCGCGTGCTGGGCACGAAAGCCGGCGGTGAGCTGCCAGTTCTCGCCCTTGATGTCATGCACGATCGCCGAGCCCGGCCAGGTGAGCAGCGTCGGCACCACGAGGCCGACCCCTTTGCCACTCCGTGTCGGCGCGAAGCACAACACATGCTCGGGACCGTCGTGGCGCAGATAGTCGCGCCCAAGCCGACCGAGCATGACGCCGCTGTCGCCCAGCAGCCCGGCGGCGGCGATCTCCCCGCGCGTCGCCCAGCGGGCCGAGCCATAGGTCTCGGCGTTCTTCAGCTCGCGCGCACGCCAGACCGACATGCCGATGGCGACGACGATCGCGGCGAACCCGCCCGACACGGCGATGAACGCGCCGGTCTGGAATATCTCCGGCGCGTAGGCGTCGAAGGAGAACCACCACCAGAAGAAGGCCGGCAGCGGATAGATCGGCCAGTCGCCGAGCATGAACCACGGCGACCCAAGCTCGGGCTGATAGGCGAGCGCCGCGGCCGTCCATTGCGTCGCGGTCCACAGGGCGGCGAGCACGATCAGGAAGACCGCGAAGATCTGGCCCCAAAGGATTTTGGTTGCCGACATGGCATCGAAGTCGACGCGTGCCGGACACCAAATCAAGTCACTGTTATGTTGGAGGAAAGTCTAGCGTAGAAAGACAGGGAGTAGCGTAGTTCGGCCTATTCTATTTCCGAGCGTGATCGGCGTTATTGGACGAATATTCACGCGATAGCCGGACCACGGCCCGACTCTCTGCGCACTCGTGGTCAACGGCGATGCGCTGCACCATCGGATTGATGCAGCGCGTGTGATCTGCCCTTAGAGGCCCAGCCCCCGGCCGCGACCGAACGACCAATCGACGCCGCCGCCCGCGCGCATGACGCCGGAGATGTGCTTGCCGATCTGGCGGTCGAGCGAGGGAGACCAGGGCACGAGCTGGAAGCTCAGCCCGTTGTCGATCATCGCGAAGCGGCCCGAGGCGAGGGTGATGCGCTGGCGCACCGTGCCCGCGACATACTCACCGGCCTTGGACGGCGCGTGCGGCAGGCCGATCTCGGCCGACAAGTCCTTGGCGGCTTCGTCCAGCTCGCGGCGGCGGAGCGTGTCGAGCAGGTTGCGCGCGAAGATGATGCGCTGGCCCTGCCGCCGCGCCAGCCCCTCGTCGGCGAGATGCTCGGCGCGGGCCTCCATTGCGGCGCGCACCTCGGTCCCGAAGCCGCCGCCGAGATCGTGGCCGTCGCTCGACAGGTTGCGCCGATCGAGCCAAGTCGCCCCCGGCGCGCGGACCTGCGCCTCGATGTCCATGTCGGAGCGCACAGCCAGCGCCACCCGCTGCCGGCCTTTGCGGTCCTCGAAGCGGCGCAGCTCGACGATCGCGCCGGGCCGGCAATCGCCGGTCGCCTCGATGTCGGGAAGCTGAACATGGTGGGTGCGGCCGTCGATCCCGTCCACGATCGCATAGGCTTTGCCGGTCAGCTCGTCGTGGAGGCCGCGATCGACCAGCCTGCCGACAACGGGCTGAGCCGGATCGGCGTCGAGGACGTAGCTGCCGGCGCCCCGGTCGATGCCGCGGTCACTCATCGCCTTGTGCATCCGCTTGATGATGTCGTCGCGCTCGCCCAGCTCGCGCAGCGTGGCCTGGGCGTTGTCCGCCAGCGTCCACTGGCCGGGCGCGATCTCGTTGGCGAGGCCGAGCCCCTCCAGCTTGCGCAGTCGGCCCATCCTCAGCACATGGTCGCCGTCCGGCCGGACACCGGGTTCAGGCGCCATGTCGATCACGCCGTCGCGCTGCATGGTCCGCGACAGGTCGCGGTCGATCTCGGTCCAGCGTTCGGCATCGACCTGCCGCTCCAGCGATTGCCGGATTTCGAGGTCGGTGCGCGGGCCGAGTTCCTGGGTCACGATCTCGCGCGCCTGCGCCCGCATCCCCTCGCGGATATAGTCGCGCGAGATGAGGAGGTTTTGCCCGTCCTCGGCGACGCCGCGCACGATGATGTGGACGTGCGGGTTGTCGGTGTTCCAGTGCTCGACAGCCCGCCAGTCCTGGCGGGTGCCGAGATCCTTTTCCATCCGCGTCATCAACTCGCGGGTGAAGCCCTTGAGGTCGCGCATCTGCTCGGCGTCCTCGGGCGAGACGATGAACCGGAAATGGTGGCGGTCGTCCTCGCAGCGCGCCGCGAACTCGTTGCGGTCGAGACCGTCCGCCTCCGCGCCGAACAGCACGCCCTTTTCGCCGTCGCGCGTGACGCCATCGCGTTGCAGGTAATTGAGATGGGCGGCGAGCGAAGCGCGGCCGCCATGCCGGACCACGCGCGCCTTGACGATCACCTGGCGCGAGCGGTGGCCGAGCCGGTGGGTCGCGCGCACGCTCGCCACGCGGCCCCGGCCGAAAGTCGAGCGGCCTGGCGCGACGATGCGGCCACGGCGCGAGACATGGCCGCCGGCACGCTGGGCGGCGGCGAGCGCCTGGACGATGATCGGCAACGCCCGCTGGCTTCCCCGCGAGCGGATGCGCCCAGGCCGGACGCGGAAATCGTCGTCGCCGCTCATGGGGCGACAGGCCGCAATGTGCGGCAAACCCTGATGGCGGCGGGCGTTCGCCCTGCGCCGCACAGTGCGGGATTTCCGCACACATTGCGCAGCAATGCCCGAAAGCCTTGAGAATCAAGGCCACAACCGAGGCGCAAGGGCTCCGCACATTGCCGCCCTTTATCTTGCCCTCCAGCTTCCCCCTTCAGAAAGACAGCCCTGCCCCCTTCCGGCGCTGCGAAAGCCTGCGCCGAGACCCGCCAGAGCGCGCGCGAGCCGCTCAAGGCGGAGGCCGCCCGGAAAGCGGGACGAACAGACCGTTGGAAGGCGGGGCAGCACCGGCCATGACAAGCCCGGCGTGGTCGTCGGCCGGTCGTTCCGGCTGCACCTCGGATGCCGTGCGTTTGGCAGATAGCGGCGCAGGCGAAAGCGCCCCCGGCCGCACCGCGAACAGCGCGGCACGGCGCCATGCGAACGGATCGGGCAGCGGTGCGGCGGCAAGCTGAGTGTCGTCCGAACCGCCCGTGATCGACGCCAGCTTTGCCAGATAGGCGCGCGTCTCGGCGGGCAGCGGACGGCCGCGCGACAGATGTTCGTCGTAGCGACCCGGCCCCGCATTGTAGGACGCAAGCATCGCCGTCACGTTGCCGTAGCGGTCGTGCATCTCGCGCAGATAGGCCGCGCCCGCCATGATGTTGTCGCGCGGATCAAACGGATCGGACCCGAGCCGATAGCGTGCGCGCAGCCCCGCCCAGGTGCCGGGCATGATCTGCATCAGGCCCATCGCGCCGGCCGTCGAGACGGCGCGGACATCGCCGTTGCTCTCGACGCGCATGACGGCCCATATCCAGCGTTCGGGGATGCCGAAGCGCCCGGCCGCGTCGGCGACATGGGCGGCATAGGGATGGCGCGCGGCCGATCGTTCGGGCGGCGCGTCCTGCGCCAATGCGGCGACGGGCGCAGCGCCCGGCGCGAGCAGCAGCAGGACCGCGATCATGGCGGCCGACCCGCCCTCGCTCCGCCGCCAGTCTGCCAGCGTGCTCGCTCCGGTAAAGGGTGCGCGCGATGCGCCGGCCGGGGGCCGCCCTTGACCTTCGCTGCGCGCGCCGGCCGGCCTGCGACCGAGCGGGACCGAGGGATGCGGTCTTTCCGCGAACAAAGGGATGATGACCGGGAACGACACCGATCAGCTCCGATCGTCGCGCGGCCGGGGACGCTTCCACGACAGCCGGAACGTCCGCCCATCGTCGTCGGCGCGGAACAGCACCGGCCGAAACGGCGCCCCAAAGAGAGGGCTGTCGATCTCCAGCGCGATGTAGTCACCGGCGCGTTCGCCGACCCGTTTCCAAGCGCCGCCAACTTCGGGGCCGTCCTCGTCGTCGAGGTGGACGCGGTAATCGGGCGCGTTCTCGGCATCGCCCGGATCGAGCGCGACAAGCACGATTTGCTCGTCGATGCCGAAATAGCGGGCGCGGCCGAAATAGCCGTCGGCGGTGGGTTCAAAGATATTCACTTGCATGACCGATCTCCTTGGCTTGGGGGGGTTGAAGGCGTTGAGGGCGGCGCGCGCAGCCAGAGCGGCGTGGCGCGTCCGATGACGGCGGAGGCCGGCAACGGGCCGAAATAGCGGCCGTCCAGACTGTCGGGATGGGCGGGATTGAGCAGCAGCAGCTCGCCCGGTCGGAGCGTGCGGCACCCCTGCCAGACCGGCAGCGGACGGCCCTGGCCGTCACGCGCGCGGGATATGGCGACGCGCCGGGCATCGACGCTCACCGCGCCACCGCTTCGGCACACCCGCTGCCCGGCCTTCGCCGCGACATGCTTCAGGAGCGGCACGCCCTCGGGCAGATAGCCGCGCGCCGAAAGCCAGCGGGAAAGATGCTCGGGCGGCGCAATGGCGACCAGCGCCCCGGTGGGCGGATCGCTCTCCGGCCGTATCCGGTAGAGCCCGATCGGCGCGCTGGCGCTGGCGTTCCAGATGACGCGCGGGAGCGGATCGGCGACGGCGATCGCGACGAACGCTGCGGCGAAAGCGGACGCGGCGATGGTCGTCGCCATGACATAGCGGTGCCGCCTCATCCCTCGATCTCCCGGCGCTTGAGCCAGGCGCGATGGCGCTCGATCGTGTAGAGGCGCGGCTGGTGGCCGGCGGCAATGCGGTTGTGGACGTGCCGCCAATGGTCGGCCGCCGCGTCGCAGGGATCGACGCCGGCCGCTTCCACCGCGTCGATCGCGGCGAGCACCTGCTGAACCTTGGGCCAGCCCTCGATCTTGAGCAGGATGTCGCCGCCGGGCCGCACGAATGGCAGCGTCGTGTAGGCTTCGTTGGCCGCGACCGTCCGCACCACGTCGATGCGCGAGACGATCGTGCCGAAGTCGTTGGCCGCCCAGCGCACGAACGCGAAGACGGCGCCCGGACGGAAGCCGACGACGCGGGTTCGGCGCGTCAGGATGCGGTCCTGGGCGATGCGGCCGAAGCGTATCCAGTGCTCCAGCTTCTTCTCGATCCAGGTCAGTTCGACATGGGTGAGGCCGTCGCGGGCGAGCGCGCTGAACGCGCCGCCGCCGTGCACGGCGGGGGGCCGGTCGTCGATCATGGGAGGTCTCCGGGGGTGTGCCGCGCGTGCTGGCTGGCAGCGGCGTCCACAGCCGCGCGCCGTTAGCAAGAATCCGAAGGATTCTTTTCTATTAGCATCGTTAGAAGGGGGCCGATTCCGCGAGGATTTCTGCGGCTTTGCGAGGATCGCGCGTTCCCGAAAGTCCGAGTCTCGCGTTCCCGAAAGTCCGAATCCGGCCGTTCCCGATAGTCCGAACCTCATGGCCAGTTCTCCACAGGCTTGAGGCCGACGCGGCGCATGGCCGCGTCGAACGGATCGACGGGGATAGGGGTGAAGTTGAGCCGGTCGCGGCCGAGCGCATGTTCGAGCGTGAGGACGTAGCCGGGGAGCGGTTGGCGCGCGACGATGCCGCGCAGCTCGAACGCGAACCGGCGCAGCGGCGAGAGCACGCCGGATTTCAGGTAGAGGTGCGGAACGTCGAAGCTCCAGCCGCCTTCCTGCCGCCCGCCATGCTTGCGCACGATGCGGTAGAGCCAGCGTTCAAGCCCGCCGGTGAGGTCGAAATAGGCGCGGTCGATCGTCAGCACGAGCGCGCGGTCGAGCACGCCGGCATAGAACCAGTCGGGCAGGATCAGCTCGATCCCGAGCGCGCGCCCCTGTCCGTCCGCCAGCTCGCGCCATTCGTTGATCCATGAGAAACGATGGCGGCGGCGCTGGTGCTGCTGCCGGATCGAAGTGGCGACAGTAGTGGATTGCAGGCGGTCGAGCGCGGCCTTCAGCCGCTCGTAGCTCGCCTTGCCGGTGCCGCGCCGGGTGAACGCCAAAATCTCATGCGGCGTCGTCACCATCAGGCGCGAGGTCGGCCGTCCGGCGTCGCGCGCCTCGATGAGTTGGCTCGCCGCCCAGATCAGAACGTCGGCGTCCCAAATAGTCGCCATGCCGTGTTCGGGGACGGCCTCGACCGAGATCCATGTCGCGCCCATGCGGAAGTCGATGGGCGCAGCGCGGCGGGCTTTGGCAAGGCTGAAGAACGGCCACGCCATCAAGTCCTGCGCGTCGCGGGCCGCGAGGTCGCCGGGGACCGAGCGGAACAGCTCAAGCTGCGTGCGCTCGGCGCTCGACCGGCCGGAAAGGGAACGTGCGGTGGGCATCGGCGCTCAGCGGCGCACGCAATCGGTGGGCAGGCGCTTGGCGGGATGGACGACGCCGTTGCCCGGATCGGAGGTCGAACGGCGGGTGCCGAGCGCCGCCCAGGCGTCGAGGTCGTCGATCGCATAGACGATCCGGCCGCCGAGCCTGCGGAACACCGGGCCGGTGCCGTAGCAGCGGTGCTTTTCCAGCGTGCGGGCCGAGAGGCCGAGATGGATCGCCGCGTCGGGCGTCTTGAGATAGCGTGGCGTTGTCGCGATGACGGGTTCGGCCATGATAATCCTCCTGACGATGGCCGGCCCCGGAAAGCGGGACCGGCGGACAGGAGGGAATGGTGGCGAAATGCCCCCGGCGCGGAGAAGGGACAGCGCCGAGGGGGGCGGCAATGTCCCCTGTCAGCCGCCGCGGAGCAGGCGGAGATAGCCGCCGTCGCGCAGCTCGACGGCTTCCTTGAGCCACCGCCTGATGCGCTTGCGCTCCTTGCTCTCGATCCATTCGGCGTTGGTGTAGCGGCGGACCTTGCGGTGGATCAGCGAGGCGGCCAGCTCGCGTTGACTGGCACCCGCGTGATGGCCGTCGAGCACTTGCAGCAAGGTGACGAGGTGCAGGCGCCGGAAGGGCGGCGGGCGCAGCGCCGGCGGGCCGGCCGCCATGCCATTGAGGCGGCGGCACAGACGTTCGGCCGAGGCGAGGCGCGCGAGGGGATCGGGTTCGATCGGCAGCATCACGGCCATCGGCCCGTTACACGAACCGCACATGCAAAGATGCTCATCGCCATCGGGGTCGGCGAGGATGATATGGAGGAAGTCGCCGATCCTGATCCGGGCGCGAACCTCGCCCAGCGCCTCCATGTCGAGAGGGCCGGCGCCGATGCCGGCGAGCGCGGGCGCGATAACGATACTGGCCGGCGACAGGTCCGGCCGTGCGACTGCCAGCTTCGCATTGAAGGCGGACGCGGGCGCGGCGTGGAAGCTGATCCCCCAGCGATTCACAAGGGCGCCGGTCGCTTCGTCGGCGGTGGTCACGCCGCGCTTCACGCGGCCGAGCGCGCGAGTGTAGTCGGCGCGATAGCGGGTATTGCGGCTGAGATAGCCGATAGCGATGTCGGAATATTGCAGCGCCTCGTCTCCGGCTTCGTCCGGGGGCGCGCGCCAGTCCTTCTCAGGCGGCATGGCAGTCCTCCCAAGCGTGGCTCTCTATGGAGCGCGTCAGGGAATGTTCTCAGCCGTGCGAGCGTGGAGAAGCCCTGCCGGGCGCGGCGGCGCATAGCGGATTAAAGTCAGCGGTTTGACGGGGGTTTTCGTGCCTTCGACCGTGTTGCCACGGGTCGATTCTACGGTTCGGGCGGGCGCAGATAGTGGCGATAGCCGATCTCGGTCATCCACCGGGCGCGGGCGAGATGCGTGTCATGGACGAGGCGGGCGCGTTCGGGTTCGGCCTCGGGATCGATCCCGAAAATGATCCGCACGGCCTCGCACCAATCGGCCTTTTCGTCGGCCGCATCGAGCAGCCGCCAGTAGGTGCGGACATGGCGTTCGTCATAGTCGGTGACGTGCGGCGTATCGGGCGCACGGTCCTCGAAAGCGGTTATCGCCATCGCCTCGCTTCGCCTTCAGCTATTGCTCCCTGCGCCCGCAGATTCACGGCTTATACACCATAATGGGCCGAAGTAATCACGCCGTCCTCGCTATGGCCGCATGATGCGGAGAGTATAGCCGCACGAACATCGGCACCCATTACTTCCGAGATTTCTCCGCCGCGCCGCGCACCAGCATGACGCCTTCGCCGCGTTCCGAATCAAGGAAGACGATGCCCGCGCCCTCCAGCGCCTTGACAACCTGATGGCGCGTATCTTCGCGCACGGGCAGGTTATTCTCGGATTCGAGACGTTTGAGCGCGGTCAACGCAACAAGGGCCTCGTCGGCAAGCATCTCCTGGGTCCAATTGAGAAGCGCGCGTGCGGCCCGCACCTGGCGGGAAGTAATCATGCGCGATCACGTTCACGAGCCGGGGGCTATGCGCCATGAAAACGACTATTATAGTCGTCTTGGCATAGTGGCACCGGACAACGCGAGCCGGGCGAACGCCCGGCGAGCGCGCCCCTTTCAGCGGCCGCGTGGACCATCGGGACGCGCGGCCGCCGCCGATCCGGGGAACGGGTCGGCGGCGTCATTTGGGCAATGGGAAGCGAAGCCGCAGGGCCGGACGGTCCAGCCCTGCGGCTTGAAACGTCAACCTGTCTTGAGGCGCTGCATCCCCTCGGCCAGCGTCCAGAGTGCGCGATTGAGCGTCACATTCTGGTCGATGCCGTTGATCGGGCGCGAACGGCTGCGGCGGATACGGCCCTCGGCATTGTGCTTGCGGCCATGCAATCCGCCCCGAATGACGTTCTCCTGTATCACGTTGAATGTGGTCCACAGGCTATCGCCCCGATCTTCGTAGCGGCGCGGCGCGATGATCTGCTCGGGGGTGAGCGGGCTTTCATCGTCGCCATAGCGGGCGACAAGGCTGACCTCGCCAAGCAAGCGCTGCTCATCGTCGGACAGCCGAACCTCCTTCATTGCCTCGCTGGCGTCGATCAGCCGGGGGAAGTCCTCGGCCACGGTGTAAACGCCCTCGATGATGTCGTGCTCGATATTGCCCTTGTGTGGCACGCGGACCTCCTCGAACCGCTCGCCTGCAATCATGCTATTGGTGCAGACGAAACGCAGCATCCCGGCGAACATCTGATAGGCGCTGGTCCCGTCATGGCTGTTCACGATGATGACCTCGGCCGCCTCGGGTTTGCCGATACCCTCATCCCGGCGAAGGCGCAGCATGTGCTTGGCGTGGCCGTGGCGGCTGCCGTCACGGGGGACGGACTGCACGGCGAAGAACGGGAACCATCCTTCCCGGCGCAACCCCTCCACTATGTCGATGGTGGGGACATAGACGTACCGCTCGGAACGGCTGTCGTGCGCCTCGCGGGCGAAGATGGACGGGACGTGGCGATACAGCGCCTCGTTGTCGAGCGGCTCATAACCTCCGATCTGATGGCGATTGCGGCCGAACCGGGTGGCAAGGTGGTGGATGGTCATGGGTCTTCCTTTCCTTGGGCTTGGGTTTCCGCGCAGCGGAGCGCCGCGCTGAAACCCTGCCCGGCGGCGAGCCACGGGTAGCAAAGGGCAAGGGCGGCCGGGGCGGAGGGGGATCACCCGGCCTGCACAAGCGAAGCGCGGAAGGCTGGGGATACCGCCCCGGACGGTTCCACTTACCTTGCCCGGCGCGAGGGCAACGCCCTTAGCAACCCGCGCCGCCCCGGCGGCGCATGGAAAGCCTGCCCGCATGGCGGGCTCCATCTAAAGGGTCCGGTCCCGCCCGGATTCCCTCCTCAAGCGAAGGACAGCCGGAATACCGGCGCGGCCGTCAGGTCAATGGAACGGCGCGTCAGTCGAACAGGTCGCCTTGCCGATACTCGGCGGGTTCCTCGCCTTCGCGGCCCTGCCAGACGATGCGATCACCCTCGTAGATCGTGACGAAGCCCTGGCCGCGCCGCTCCTCGTCGGTGGGTGGCGGCTTGGCCTCGAAATTGTAGCACCAGGACCGACCCTTGGTGCCGGCGAACGCGACCGGGCCGCCCGGCCGCAGCATCACCCGGTCGCAGGCGCCCCAAGGCTCGGCAACGCGGCGGCGGATCACGCCCATCTGATAGGCGTGATAGTCGCTTTCCTCGCGCTCGCTCGGCGGACGCCAGTGGCGACAGCGCCGGCAGCTCGCGCCGTCCGCGGGGCTTGGTCTGCGATCGTCGAGCGGCGGGCCGCCATTGTGGCCGATGCGATCGGTCATGGCGAAGATCTTTTTCGGGAGCGGAAAAAGGAGCGCCCCGCCCATTCCGGGCGGGGCGCGGAGCCGGTCAGCTTGCGAGCAGGTCGTATTGGCCGGCGGTGGTCTCGTTCTCGAAAAGCCGAAGATAGACCGGCTGAGCGACGACGGGATTGAGCTTGAACGAGATGTAGTTGCGTCCCTCCTTGCTGGTTTTCCGCCAGGCGGCGCCAAACTCGATCCGCTCGTCGTCGGCTGCGACGATGCGGAAGTGGGGGGCCTTCTCGTTGTCTTGGCCCTCGATCGGGCGGAGCACGACCTGTTCGGGGCGCTGGCCGAAGAACCGGATTTCGCCGGTGAAGCCGTCGTCGGTGGGGGTGAAGTTTCCGCAGAGCAACATAACGTCAGTCCTTTCTTGCCTCGGGACCGCGCCTGTCGCGGCCTCGATGGCTGTCGATCGGACGGGGGACGACCGGCCCGCACCCGAAGGGCGGAACGAAGTGGCTGGCGGCGGCGGGCGGTTTTTTTGGTATCGCGATGCAAAGCCGCCATGGCCGGCGGCGGAAAAAAATCGTTCGGCGCCGTTGCGGGAAGACGGGCGGGCTTCGGCCAGACAAGCCTTTCGAGAGCCCGCATGGGCGGCGGTGCCGTGCAAGATCATGGGCCTGACGGGATGTTCTGCGGGAGCTTTGCCGCCGCCGGCGGTGGCGGTGCCGGTGATGATCCGGTGCCAGAGGCAGGCGTCACGGGCGGGTTTCGAGCGGGCGAGTGCAAGGGCGACGCGGCCCCGGCTTTCGTGTCGTTGCGGTCGATGCAGCGGAGCGCGGCGCCGCCTTGCGGAAATCGGCGGAGGGACGCGGCCTGCATTTCGGGCAGGTTCAGGCCCGGCCTGTGCGATGCCGGTCAAGCGCCGGATTCGGGGACGGGATGCCGGCGAATACGGGCTGGCCGCGCTGGCGAGCGCAGCGCGTCGCCCGGAATGGGCGGGGCGCTCCATTCCCGCCGTTCCGGCTATGGCGACACTATCCATTGCCTTGTGTTCGTCATTTGTTCCATGATGCGGCTTTGCGAATCGAGATTGAGGAACGGTGTATGAGCGTGATGATCCGCGGCCAGGACCGCACCAGATTGAAGGTTATGGGCGATGTGGAAGCCGAGCTGGCGGTTCCGGCCGACAGCGCCGGACGCTGCTGGCTGAGCTTCTCGGACGGGACGCTGATCGAAGCGGCCTATGGCGAGGATGATGATTGCCGCTTCGCGGTCAGCGAGGAAGGCGCCGGGATCGTGCGGATTCAGCGCGAGGGCGACAGCGATGTGCTGCGGCTCGACTGGCGCGTCGAATGGGTGACGGTGGCCGGGGCCGACCATGCGGCGCGGGCGATGGCGCGCGGCGAGACCATGCCGGTGCTGCCCGGCCTGTTCGCATGATCGCTGCCGCAAGCACCTTGAAGGATCGCGCCAATAGGATTAAATCATATCCGTAAGGAGTGCCATCCATGCGGACGACTCAACAGTTCAGCGTGACGCTGCCGAACGACATGGCGGCGCAGGTCCGCGCCAAGGTGGCGTCGGGTGAGTATGCCAGCGAAAGCGAAGTGATCCGCGATGGGCTGCGCGCGCTTCAAGCGCGCGACCGGGCCGTCGAGCAATGGCTGCGCAACGAGGTTGTCCCCGCTTATGACGCCTACAAGGCCGATCCCTCGCGCGGCATTCCGCTCGACGACGTGCGGGCCGGTCTGGCCGAGCGCCACAAGCGGGCCGCCAAGCGCGGCTGAACGTGGGACATTCCATCGTCCTCACGCCGGAAGCGCGTGACCATCTCGACGCCATCTACGACCATATCGCCGCTGCCGCTTCCCCGGACATCGCGCGAGGATTCACCGATGGCATCCTCGGCCATATCGGCAAGCTGACCGACTTTCCCCGTCGCGGCACCATGCGCGACGATCTGCGGCCGGGCTTGCGGACGACGGCCTGGCGCCGCCGCGTGACCATCGCCTTTGCGGTGGAAGATACGGCGGTCGTCATAGTCGGGATCTTCTACGGCGGCCGGGATTTCGAGAGCCTGCTGCGCGAGGATTCATAGAAGCGCGAGCCGGGCCATGCCCGGCGAGCGCCGATCATCCCCATGACAGAGCGGCCGCGCCCGGTAAGGGGCGCGGCCGCGATTTTATGCGGGCTGTGATAGGGAAGCCGCAAGCGCCGATCAGCGGTGCGCCTCCCGCCAGCGCCGCGCCGCCGCCGCGTTGAACAACGGGCGGCCCGCACAGGCGCGATGCTCGGCTATGAAGGCGGCGCAATGGTCCAGAACATAGTCGTGGACGATGGTGCGATCCTCGGAAAAGTCGTTGATCGGTTCACCGCACCGGACACAGCAGAATAGTCCGGGCTGGTTGTTGCGGCGGGCAATGACACGGAACCGGCGGCGCATGGCAGGGCCTTCTTGCGGGGCGAGGCATCGCGCGGGAGAGGCTGCGCGACACCGGAACAAAAGGAAGGCCGGGACCGCCGTAGCGGCCCCGGCCCGATGCCGCTCTATTCGGCGGCAACCGAGTAGGCGGCGTCCTCGTCCACCGGCTCGGGGTCGGCGTCCGCTTCTGTCGGCTGCTCCACCGCTTCGACCTCCACGGACTCGCCGTCCTGCGCTTCGGTATCGGGGGCCTCCACTTCGGACGGCTGCGCGATCCCTTCGGCGTCGTCCGTCTCGACGGGTTCGGCCTCCGGCTCCGGCGTCCGCAACACAGCGGGAAGCCATCCGGTCCCGGCAAGACGCTGCTCGGCGGCTTCCGCCATCTCCGGCTTCTTCTTGTCCGCGATACGGCGGGCCGCATCCTCCGATACGCCTTCGGCCACGGCCTCAAGGATATGCGCCTTGGTGACACGGCCAAGGTAGCTGTCCACGGTCGGCGTCCAGTCCTTCGCCATGTCCAGCGTCAGCGCCGTCGCCAGCCTGTCCGCCGTTTGCAGCGTCCGGGGCTTGCGGTCCCACGGCACCCGCAGCGCATTGACGGTGCGGGCCGCGCAATGCGCCAGCAACGCCACAAGCTGCTCACGGTCCAGCGCGACGATGAAGCCCCACAGGTCGGCCACGTCACGCGGCATCCGCTCGGCCCATGCCTCATGCGCTTCGCTCGCCCGCGCCGCCAAGGGCGTGTCCTCGATCACCGCCGCATGACTGCCAAGCGGCGTCACGGTCGGACGGATTTCAAGGCAACCGGCCTCGGCATAGCTGTAGAACAGTTGCGCCGTAAGTGTGTGGGTCAGCGCGATTAACGCCACGTCGGGCTGCTCTGCCAGCGCCACGCGAAGGGCCAGCGTCCGGTGGGCGGACAGGTCGCGAATGAGGCTGTCGGAAATGGGCTTGCCCGGTTCCTCGTCCTCATCCTCGAAATCCTGCACGTCCTCGTCGCCGTCCTCGGCCTGCTCGCCCTCCACGGCCTCCGGGTCGATGGCGTCGGCCTCGTCCTCGGGCTGCGGATCGGCAAGCGCCTCGTCCTCGGGACGGACGAAACCCCGCTCGATCCTGACCGTGCCGTCATGGTGAAGCACCACGAACACCCCGCCATGCGCGATGATGTTGGGATCGTAGGTATGGCGCTTGGCCGAAATGGCGTCGATCTCGTCGGACACCGCCTCCAGCTTCGCCGCCACGTCCTCGGGCATTTCGTCATAGGACGAATAGCCTTCGGCAAGCTCGTCATACTCGGTGGACAGGGCCTCCAACCGGGCCTCGTCCTCGTCGGACAGGTCCACGGCCTGCGGATAGAAGCGCCGCATACCGTGGGCGTGGGGGTAGTCGATATGGGCCTCGGCCCATTTCCACCCTTCGGCCTGCACCTCACCGGCGACCTCCCGCAACTTCTCGGTGGCGAGCATATCCAGCAAGCCCGCATCCTCGAAGAAACCGCCCCGGTCCTCGGTGAACAGGTCGCGGATGATGTTGCCGCCTGCCTCGATATAGGCATCGGCTCCCACGAACACCGCACGGCGATCATCGGCGGGCACATTGCCAGCGGTCATGTCGCGCCGGATGATCCACGGCTCCCGGTTGTGATGCAGGTTCTCGAACACCTGCTCCTGCCGAGCGTGGTCCTCGGTGATGGCGAAGGCCATCAACTGATCCAAGGTCAAGCCATCCTCGCGATAGACCTCCAACAGCTTCGGGCTGACAGCGCCAAGGCGCAGCCGCTGCTTCACCACGCCAGCCGACACGCCGAACCGCGCGCCGATTTCCTCCGCGCCCCATCCCTTGTCCTCGGACAGTTCATGGAACCGCTCGAATTGGTCGGCGGGGTGCATCGCGGACCGGGTGACGTTCTCGTCCAGACTGATTTCGGACGGGTCGTTCTCGGTGTCCAGCCAGCAGCGAACCGGATGGTCCTTCTTGATCTCCTTGCGCTTGGCGCGCAGCAGATAGGAGAGCCTGCGACCTTCGCCAGCGGTGGCGAGGTAGTAGCCGGTCGGCTTGTCGCGCTTCATTTCCGGCTCGATCACGATATTCTGGATCAGGCCCTTGTGCGCGATGGATGCGGCCAGCGCCTCGATGGCGGCCTCGGTATGCGGCACCTTGCGGGCGTTCTTCGGGGACTTCTTGAGCTTGTTGAGGGGCACGAAAATCTCGACGCCCGACACAGGCTCAACAGCGGTCGTTTGGGTAACAGCGTTCATCACTTTTCTCCTTCAAACCGCACTCACCCCGGAATGGGGTGGGCGGCGAAAGAGCGACCGGAAGGCCCGCCGGCAGAGCCGGGGCGCACCCGAAGGGCCGGAACGCAGAGGAGGTAAGCGCGCTTGCGCGCGTTGCGCCCCGGCGCGGCGGGCCTAAAGGGAAGCGCCGCCCACACCATCGACGGGGAGAGTCACAAACAGACGCGATCGGGCCGGCGAAAGCCCTGGCCCGATCTCCGTAGCTTCCAAGAGACACAAATCCGCCGAGGCGGATTTACGGATCGGCGCGCAGGCGCCGAGCGGGGCGTTGCGGGGTGTCCCCGCAGAAGGGGTAGCGGGAGACCATCGGGCTCCCGGTCAGGGGAAGGCTTTCCCCAAGCGCGTGCCCGGTTCAACTGACTGGCTGGATGTCCAACAAACCGTTTAGATGGCCTGCCGAGGGGCGATGCCGAGCCGCTGGGCAACCTGCTCATAGATGCCAATCATACCGGGCATGGCGAGCGTAACAGCCAGCCCGAAAGGAACCGACTCATCAATCGGAGCGCCTGGGTCCGGGTCGCGCTGGACGATGAGGTCGATGGTCATGTCGGCACCGATGGCCGGCGCTCGATCGCCTTCCCAGCACCGCATGAAAATTGTGCCGCGATTTGTCTGGTTCGCGTCGGGCTGCAATTTGCGCGGCGCGACGCTCAGTGTGGCGAGGTCATCGGGATCAAGCAGTTTCAGCCGCACGGACCGATAGCTCTTGCGACCTGGCGAAACCGGCGTGAACCATGCCAACGTCGCGGCGAGGCTGTGCGGACGCGCCTGGCCACCCATTAGCGCGGGAATTGGCACGCGGACGGTGACAATACGTTCAGGTGGCAGCTCCCCGACCGCCCAGAAGGTCGCGCGATCATCCGCACAAGCCACGGCATCATCCGCGTCCACATAGCCGAAGCCGAGGAACCGCCGGACATTGTCCTTGATGTGCGTGTGATGACCGCCTGGTGGGCCGATCATTGCCTTGATCCGGTCGGCGGCCTGCTCGGGCCAGCGCGCCGGATGCACCAGCAGCGCTTTGAGCAGGACGGCGCGTTGGATGTGCGGTAAGGCGGCAAAGCCGGGATAGGCGGCTTCCAGCGCGTCATGGATACGGTGGCAGGTCCGGGAGGCGAGCGCTGTCGCTCCACTGGTGCCGCCGGTATAGGCTTCGGCGTTTTCGATTGCTCCGGTGCGTGGCGCAGCGACCTTTAGCCCGGCTGGCCGCGCCGGCCGCATGGGTTGGACAAAGATATGGTCGTCGGTGCGGGCGAGACGAAGATGCTCGCGGCCACCCGGCATGAGGATGTCGGGTTTAACGGCTTGAGCGAAACCCGGACCTAGCGCGCTCGATGGATTAGCCAAGCGTAGCTCGGGAAAGGGATCGACATTGCCGCGCGCTAGGCGGCGGTCCGCATCGGACACCCAATCGTCGTTCGACGCGCCTACGGTGACGCCGTTGATCGTTTCAGAGGGTGAGAACAGTCGCCGGTCGGCCATGACATTGCCAAGGGCCGCAAGGGTGCCATCGGTGCGTGCGGCGCCGTCGGCATCCTCGAACGCCATGTGCGTCGGGAAGGCGGGTATGCCGATCAAATCCCTTACGTTGCCCGCGCTCACGAGGAAAAGGATGCCGAAGCGATAAGCGAGCCGGTCTAACAGTCGTGCCCAGGGCGAAAGGCCAAGATGAAACGGCCGTCGTGAATTCCCGAGCGAAAGGTTGACGATCAGCACGCCCGGCGCGGTGGCATCCTGCCCCTCGCGCATCGCAAGGACAGCCAAATAGATCACGTCGATTATGAGGCGGCGGCGCGGAAACTCGTCGCCGGCGCCCATGACCGGCACCACATGAACACGGCGCGGCAAAACCGGCGCAGGATTGTTCCGATCGCCATGAATGATGAGTGACGCCATCGCGGTGCCGTGGACACGCTGGTCAACCGGCGCTTCCGGCTCCAGTCCGAACTGGTCATCGAGGACCACATGCCGAGCAAGCAGAGGATGTGCTGCGATTGGCACGCCGTCGAGCAACGCCAAGATCGGCTCGCGTAGTTCAACCTGTGGCGGGACGGCACCGACTTCACTGGCATCATCGACTTCGATCGACGTCGCCAGGCTCTGAGGCCGGATATGCATGACCGGATCGAGGCCGGCGATGCTGCCGGCACGCCGGGCAATGATCTCGCGGACAGCGCGCACCGGCATGTCAGCGAGCAGCGCATGATAGGCAATGTCAGACAAGCGCGCGCGGAAAACGATGGCGCCACCGCGAGCGATCACCGCCGCCCGGACTTCCTGTTCTTGCGCCTCGGCCTGTCGGTCGTTGGCCCGAAAAATCAGCTCGATTTCGAGAGGAACAAGCTCGTCGTCGGCGCGGCCCTCGATTTCCTCGGCCAGAAAATTGGCATCGAGCGGCTGAACCCGGTCTTGCGGTCCCCAGGGCCGCAGATCCCGCAGCAGCTCGAATACGCCGCGCCAAGGCGTCTCGCCGCGATCAAGCCTACCGTCGTTCCATCGCCGCCACAGCGACACCAGCTCAGCGAGCGCCCGTGCGTCAGGCATCATGAGATAGGCGACGGGCGCCTTGTCATCGTCGCTGCCGATTTCCTCCTCGTCCACCAGCTCTAGGCCGGGGACGCGCTGGACGGCAGCGGCGAAGTTGCTGACCGAACCACGCACCTCGAAGACAAGCAGCCGCTCAGGTGCGAGCGCCGCTGGATCAGCACGCAATTCGAGGCCGCCAGGATCGCGCGCGAGGACTTGGGCGAGCCTGTCGAACCGGGGGCTGAAGGTGCCGGTTTGCCGGTCGCGCGGAAAGGGCTCAGGCGGTCGGGGAAACCGTGCTGCGCCGGCGGGACGCTGCCTTGGCTGGTCGGGCGTCAACCTCAGCAGAGGCTTCGTCGGATCGCTTGGCATCTATCAGTTCAGGCCGCACTCGCGACGCCCAGAGGTCAAGTTCCTTCGCGAGCGCATCATCAATGCCGATCTCCCCCAAGCCCAATATTTGTCTGCGCCGAACATTCTGGCAGAAATCCAACGCCTCAGCGTAGCTGGTTTGTCCAAGTTTGGCAGCGATCTTTTGTAAAGATAAGCGCGGCGCTTCGGGCCATCCCGAAATGATGCGGTCCAGAAAGACTTCGATCATCTTGCGGTCGGGTGCCGGGAAAGCGAGCCGCATCTGGAAGCGGCGCCAAACGGCGCGGTCTAGCAACTCGGCATGATTGGTTGCCGCGATCACGATCACGTAAGAAGGGAGCTGGTCGAGCTGCATGAGCAGGAAAGACACTACACGCTTGATCTCGCCGGTTTCGTGGGTGTCGCCACGCTCTTTGCCGATCGCGTCGAATTCATCGAAGAACAGCACGCTAGGCTGCGTTCGGACATAATCGAAAAGCTTGCGAAGGCGCGCATTTGTTTCGCCAAGGTAGCTGCCGATCAGCGCATCGTAACGCACCACGAAGAAGGGCAGCGCGAGAGATTCGGCAATGGCTTCGGCAAAGGATGTCTTTCCGTTACCGGGCGGCCCCGAAAGCAGGACGCGATGCCGCGGCTCGTAGCTGTGCGCCCGCAGAATGTCAGCGCGCACATGCTCCTCGATGAGCTGGCGCCCATTCTCGCGCGCAGGGAGCGGGAGTAGGAGGTCGTCAAACCGGATTCGGGGCTCGACCTCGATGATCGCATCGCGCCCCGGCCCGATCTGGGGTTGGGAGGTAGTGAGCGGCGGCGGCGTGACCGGAACGGTCGACAGAGCGCGCTCGATGCGGTCCGCGAGGATATGATGCTTCTTAGCGCGCTCGTCGGCAACGATTGCCTCAGCCGCCGCGCGCAACGTCTCACGGTCGCCAGAAACACTGGCTCGAACGAGTGAAACGAGATGATCCGCGCGTGCCATAGCCCTCTGAAAGTCGAAATCCCCCCGTCGCCATTCATGGCGACAGTCGCAGCGTAACGAAAATCTCGCGCACTGTAATGTGCTATCGACATTTTCGGGCTGACCTGAATCGGAAACGCGCCAGATCGAATCTGCTTCGGCGCAGAAGCTGGTTCCGGTGCGGTCTCATTCGATGAACGCAGCGACGCCACGGAGTGTCCTGCGCCGCTCATACAAAGCTTCCCCCTGAGCGCCATTTAGGTGCGGTGAGTGCCGAATGAGTCGTTTTCGATCGAAATTCAAGGGCTTGCGAGTTCTAAGCCGCCAAGCTGGTGAGTTTCGAGAATGACGAGATAGCAATTTAGGAAGATTGCAAATCCGCTACGCCACTGATTTTATAGGATAATTTGGCGCACCCGACAGGATTCGAACCTGTGGCCTTCGCCTTCGGAGGGCGACGCTCTATCCAGCTGAGCTACGGGTGCGGATGGCTTGAAGCCGTATGATTTGCGCCGAAGAAGGTCAATCCGCGATCAATCGGGCCGTCCAATCGCGGTGAGTTTTTGGTGAGTTTTTTCGTTCGTCCTTTCTTGGGCCTTTCTAAGTGCCCGGATTTCCTGTATAAAAACACTGCTCTCGCGTTGGACGTGAGCCTTCGGAGGGCAGCGCTCTATCCAGCTGAGCTACGGGTGCGTGGTGAGGGCGCTTAGCAAAGGCTGGGGCAGGGGGCCAGCCCAAATCGGCGGCCCCTGCATCAAAACTTAAACTTCGGCGCCGAGGCGCATTTTTCGGGGTCGGTTATTGGGTGGCTTTCACCATTTCCTGGAAATGGCCCAGCCCGCAACTGGCACCCGGGCTCAGCCCGCCGCCCGTCGTCGTCAACACGGTGATGATGTCCGTCGAGCAGAGCTGGCTGAGTGATGTCTTGTAGCTGAACTTTTCTTCGAATCCGAGTTGCGGGCAGCGCATCGGCAGCGTGTTGCGGTAGATCTTTCCGCCCTGCATGTGGAAATCGATCGTGTTGTCATCCCGGACCCTGGTTTCGCGGATCTGGGCGAGATTGACGCAATCCAGTTCCTTCGCGTCGGCCTTGGCAACAAGAGTGTCAGGTTTCTTCTTCGCGGCCACGGGAGACGAAATGGCGAAGGCCGCCATGGTTGCAGCGGCGATGATCGCTTTGATGTTCATGTCCATCTCTCCTGTCCCGACACGGGGATGACGGAGGCGTCAGGCGCTGGCCTTGGCATCGGCCGGCGACAACGTCTTCGGCTTGAACGCGCACAAATCCGCGACCGGGCAGCGCCAGCATTCCGGGCGGCGGGCCTTGCATATATAACGACCATGCAGGATTAACCAATGGTGCGCATGGCGACGGAACGGCCCCGGCGTTGCTTTTTCCAGCTTGAGTTCGACGGCGAGCGGGGTTTTCCCCCTGGCAAGGCCGGTGCGGTTGCCGACGCGGAAGATGTGCGTGTCGACGGCGAAGGTTTCTTCGCCGAACGCGGTGTTGAGTACGACGTTGGCGGTCTTGCGGCCGACACCCGGCAATTCTTCGAGTGCTGCGCGATCGCGGGGCACTTCGCCGCCATATTTGTCGACGAGGATGCGTGCGGCTGCGATGACGTTCTTGGCCTTGGTGTTGAACAGGCCGATCGTCTTGATGTGCTCGCGCAGGCCATCTTCGCCGAGGTCGAGCATCGCCTGTGGCGTATCGACTTCGGCAAAGAGCCGGCGGGTCGCCTTGTTGACGCCGATATCGGTCGACTGGGCGGAAAGCGCGACGGCGACGAGAAGGGTATAGGGATTGCTATATTCCAGCTCGGTCACCGGCGTCGGATTATCTTCCGCCAGCCGCCGATAAAATTCGAAGATATGGTCGCGCTTCATCGCGACGGTCAGAGGCCGAGGACGTCGTTCATCGTGTAGCGGCCGGGCGCCCTACCGGCGAGCCACAGCGCCGCCTTCACCGCACCCTTGGCGAAGATCGCGCGGCTTTCGGCGCGGTGGCCGAGTTCGATCCGTTCGCCTTCGCCGGCAAAGACGACCTGATGATCGCCCGCGACTGAACCTCCACGCAGCACGGCAAAACCGATCGCGCCTTCGGGCCGCGCGCCGGTGATGCCATCGCGGCTGCGCACCGCAACATCATCGAGCGCGACCGCGCGCCCGGCGGCGGCGGACTGGCCGAGCAGCAGCCCGGTGCCCGATGGCGCATCGACCTTATGACGATGGTGCATCTCGACGATTTCGATATCCCAGTCCGTCCCCAGCCGGGCGGCGGCTTCCTGAACGAGATGGGCAAGCAGGTTGACGCCAAGCGAGGTGTTGAACGCCTGCAGCACCGCGACCGACTTTGCGGCTTTGTCGATCAGCGCATGGTGCGCGGGTTCAAGCCCGGTGGTGCCGATCACGATCGGCGTGCCGGCGGCGACGGCGGCGTCGAGGTGGGCGGCAAGGGCCGACGGCGAGGAGAAATCGACCATCGCGTCGCTGGCGGCGGCAAGAGCCGTGGCATCGGCGAGCAGGGTAACGCTGCCCAGATCATCGGCCGTCACGCCGGGCCGGTCGATCCCGCCGGCGACGATTGCCTTGGCATCGACAGCCGCCGCCGCGATCGCGCGTCCCATGCGTCCGCCTGCGCCGATGATGCCGATCTTCGTCATGCCAGTCTCCAATTCGATCCGCGCGCTTATTGGGCGAGGTAGGTGCGCGAGGCAATGGGCTGTGGAGCGCTTGCGGCGAGGTTAAGTTGAGGAAGTTGAGGATATCCAGCATGTTTTGAAATGACCCGGCTGGGGCGCGCGATCCGGAGGCATTCGGCTGTGTTCCGGGCTTTTCGGGAATGTCTTGGGGGAAGGGAATGGTTCATCCCGCAGATATAGAATGGCCCGTCTTGTGTAGGACAGGGGCATGAGGGACGGGGACGACACTTTGCCGTTTTGGGTGTTCCGCATTGCGCCATCCATCGCGATCTTCGTTTGAAATTAACCAGATACCTTCAATGTCGTTGGTGGTGACAGAAGGAAATCCGGTGGGAATCGACGCTGCGAATATGTCTCTGGCCGCTACCCAGCGACCACAATCACCGGCCGTCGCGCCGAGCGGCCCTGCCGCATTCTCGACCATCATGGCCACTGCCACGGCGGATGCCGCCCAGGTTGGAACGGGGAATGTTGCGCGGCCCGATTTCACCAGCATGACCCGCAAGGACATGTTCGACTGGATGAACGGCAAGATCCGCAATGGAGAAATGTCGCTCGATGACAGTTCGGCGTTCCTGGGAATGACGATCCGGATTCCGGTAGGGGCAACGCAAGGCGCGCCAGTCGCGCTCGATAATCGGGAGCGGGTCGATTTCGTGCAGATGACGCAGAATGGCATTGCCGGTGCGCTCTCCCGAAACGACGATGTGACGCGCAGGATGCTGGAAACGGCCTTGCAGATCATGCGGCACGATCGCGCGAGCCACGTCGATCAACGCGCCTGAGCATACCCTACCCATTCGCCATGCCGGGGGAAGCAGACACGGCGTGAGGCGGGCTGCATTCATCCCATAGCCGCCGAGACGGCCTCCCTTTATGCTCCATGCCATGCGGGACATATCGAACATCGTGATCCTCACTGGCGCCGGCGTTTCGGCGGAGAGCGGGCTGGCTACTTTTCGCGGGCCGGATGGGCTGTGGGAAGGGCACCGGGTGGAGGATATCTGCACGCCACAGGCACTGGCACGCGATCCGGTGCTGGTGCAGACATTCTATGATGCGCGCCGGGCGGCGCTGGCGACGGTGGAACCGAACGCTGCCCACCGGGCGTTGGCGCGGCTGGATGCGGAATGGACGGGCGATCTGCTGATCGTCACCCAGAATGTCGATGATCTGCACGAGCGGGCAGGCGCCGTACGGATGCTGCACATGCATGGCGAATTGAAATCGGCCTTGTGCCGGCGATGCGGCGGGCGGGCGCCATGGGCAACGGATTTGATTGATGGACCGGCCTGTGGGGCGTGCGGGCAGGCCGGTGGGCTGCGGCCGGACATCGTGTTCTTTGGGGAAATGCCCTACCAGATGGAGCGGATCGAAGCGGCGCTGGAGGATGCGGACCTGTTCGTTTCAATCGGCACGTCGGGCGCTGTGTATCCGGCTGCGGGCTTTGTGCAGACCGCGCGGCATTATGGCGCGCAGACGCTGGAGTTGAACCTCGATCCGTCGGCCGGCAGCCATTTTTTCCACGAAACGCGGATCGGGCCGGCAAGCCAACTGGTGGTCGAATGGGTGGACGAGTTGCTGGACGGGTAGGGCGTTCTGGGGGGGGGGCAACGGCCGCTTACGGGAAATGCCGACGTGACGTGGAATGACCGGAAAGTCGGGGGGAGCGGACCTCCTTCCCCCGTCACCCCGGGCTTGACCCGGGGTCCCGCTTCTTCTGTTCTGCTGTCATGGAACGAGATCGGCAAGGCGGCTGGGTCTACATCATGGCCGATCGCTATCGGGGCACCATGTATGTGGGCGTGACATCGCATCTGGCGGCGCGAATGGAAATTCGCGCTGATCGAGCGGGGCAATCCCGAGTGGCTCGATCTCTATGCGCACCTTGCCTGACGCGACCGTTAAAGCGGGACCCCGGGTCAAGCCCGGGGTGACGACGAGATTTAACGAACGGCTGCAATGTCGGCGTGTCCCGACAATCCGCTTTGGCTCCAAAAAATGCCGAAGAGCGGACGCCATTCGACTTTGTCGGGGCGGTCTAGCGCAAACAGCGATCGAAGCCGCTGCGCTGGACCACGCCAATGCGACCGGCGATCCTGTTGCCATGGCGACGGGTGAAACCGGTGGGGGCGGTGGCCTCGCGCTTTTTGGGCAATGGCAGGACGGCGGCGATGCGGGCGGCCTCGGTTGCCGTCAGCCGGGACGCATCATGCTTGAAATAGCGGATCGCGGCGGCGTTTGCGCCATAGGTGCCGATGCCGGTTTCGGCGATATTGAGATAGACTTCCATGATCCGCTGCTTGCCCCAGATCAGTTCGATCAGGACGGTGAACCACGCTTCCAGCCCTTTGCGGAAATAGCCGCCGCCCTGCCACAAAAAGGCGTTCTTGGCGGTCTGCTGGCTGATCGTCGATCCGCCGCGAATACGGCCGCCGTCGGCGTTTTCGGCCATCGCCTGCTGGATCGCCTTGAAATCGAAGCCGTGGTGCGAACAGAAATTCCAGTCCTCGCCGCCGATCGCGGCGCGGGCCATATCCGGGTCCATCCGCGACAGGCTCATCCAGTCCTTGGTGATGCCGCGTCCGTCGATCGCGTTGCCAAGCATGGTGAAGGTGACGGGTGGCGGCACGAATTTGTAGATCAGCACCCACAGAAGTGATCCGGCGATGAAGGCGATGGCGCCCCGGATGCTCCAGCGCAGGATGCGCCGCGGCCAGGATTGCCCGGCGGGTTTCCGTTTTCGTGCCGATTTCGTGCGTGCCATCGCTGCCGCTTAGCCTGTCCTCATGAAACGGAAAAGGCCCGGACGACGCCGGGCCTTTTCTTCATTCGGATCGTGCGGTCAGCGCACGATCGCCGGGTGCGGAATGCGCGGTTCGCCGAGCATTTCGCGATAGGATGGTGGGGTCTTGCCGTCGTCGGTGATGCCATAGGCCTGCGCCTGTTCGGCGACGATCAGCGTCTGGCCGGAAAGCTCCATCCGCTTGGGATCCTGGTGGATGCCGGCGATGACCTTGCCGGTAAATTCCGGGCTTTCGCCGATCTTCAGGAATTCGGTGTACTGGTCCGGCCGTTCTTCGGCGGCGCGGCGGGTGCGTTCGGTGACGAGCGGGCCCATCCAGACGGAGACGGCCGCGACATTTTCGTCCTTGAGATCGACGCCCATATCGGCGGCGAACTTGTCGACGCCGGCTTTCTGCGCGCCATAGGCCGGGCCGTGCATGTAGCAAACGCTGCCGAACGACGATGTGAAGGCGATCAGCGATCCGCCCGTCTTGATCATCAGCGGGGCGGCATAGAAGCTCGCCACATATTGCGAACGCAGGCCGACGTTGAGGATGTCGACCAGACCGAGCGGGCGTTCCCAGAAGCCGCCGGGGGTGATCAGTTCGTCGTGAATGTGCGCGACATTGTTGACGAGAATGTCCAGCCGGCCTTCTTCGGCCTCGATCTGCTTGAACAGCGCCTCGACCTGTTCATCCTTGGCATGATCGACGGCGACGGCAACGGCCTGGCCGCCGGCGTCTTCGATATGCTTCACCACGCTGTGGATCGTGCCGGGAAATTCGGCGGTGCCTTCCTTGGTGGTCCGGCCGGTGACATAGACCTTGTACCCGGCGGCGCCCAGTGCCCGCGCGATCCCGGCGCCCGCACCGCGACTCGCACCCGTTACCACCGCTACCTTGTCAGCCATGCCTGTCTCCTATTGCAATTCGGCCATTACGTTGCGCCAAACAACATAGGACTTGCGTAACGTAAAGAGCGAATCTTTGCGCATATGGATTTGCGGCCGGATATGCGTAAGCGTCACCGCTTCAAGGCTTTCGAGGCCGTAATCGCGCCAAAACCCGCATCGAAGGCGGCCCGAGCAGGCCGGGCAGGGCGCAAATGGCGACGGGCATTGCGCGCCAGGCTGATCCATCGCATTCCGATATTCGGCGGTGAGAATTGAAGTCTCGCATTGTTGACGACTTGCGTAGGCGGATGCTAGTTTCGCTACGAATAAGCTGAAACCCGTCGAATGAACCTGTTGCTGTTCACAGACGGGCGTCCATGTGGAGAGTTTAATGGCGACCGCTTTGGATTCGAAAGGTTCTCACGTGATTCCGACGCCGGAAGAATTGATCGAGCGCGCTCGCGCTATGGTGCCCGCCCTCAAGGAACGGGCCAAGCGCGCAACGGCGGACTGGAAGGTTCCCGACGAAACCATCGCCGAAATGCAGGAGGCGGGCTTTTTCCGCATCCTCCAGCCGAAGCGCTGGGGCGGGTATGAAATGCACCCCAACACCTTCTTCGAAGTGCAGAAGCTGCTGGCGCAGGGCTGCATGTCGACGGGCTGGGTGTACGGCGTCGTCGGCGGCCACCCGTACGAACTGGCGCTGTTCCACGATCAGGCCCAGGTCGATGTGTGGGGCGAGGATGACAGCATCCTGGTTTCGTCGTCGTACCAGCCGGTCGGCAAGGTCGAACGGACCGAAGGTGGTTTCTACCTGTCCGGCCGCTGGGGCTTTTCTTCGGGCAGCGAGCATTGCCAGTGGGTGCTGCTTGGCGCGATGATCCCGCCGGCGGAAGCGGGCGGCCCGCCCGACATGCGTACCTTCCTCGTCCCGCGCACGGACTATAAGATCGATCGCACCTGGGACGTGTTCGGCCTGCAGGGCACCGGTAGCCATGATATCGTCGTCGATCGTGCGTTCGTGCCGGATTATCGCACGCACAAATCGTCGGATGGCTTCCTGTGCACCAATCCGGGCCAGAAGGAAAATGACGGCGCGCTGTATCGGCTGCCATGGGCGCAGGTGTTCCTGCGGCTGGTGTCGTCTGCAGCCCTTGGTGGCGCCCGCGCGGGCGTCAACGCAGCGGTCCAGATCACCAAGGATCGCGTGTCGACCAACACCGGCAAAGCATCGAAGAGCGATCCCGTGCTGCTCAACGCGATCGCCAAGGCATATGCCCAGCTTGATGAAATGGAACTGGTGCTGCGCCGCAACTTCGACGATCTGATCGCGATCGCCGAAACCAACCAGCCGATCCCGATGGAAAAGCGCACGCTGTACCGTTACCAGTCGGCCAGCGTCGTGCGCCGCTGCGCGGACCTGATCGACGATCTGATGCCGCTGCTCGGTGGCCGCGCCGTTTATAATTCCAGCCCGATCGTCCAGCCCTGGCTCGATCTCAACGCGGCGCGTGCCCACGTTGCGAATGATCCGAACAATATGGGGCCGGACGTGGCGAACGGATTGATGGGTGAAGGTCCCGCCTTCCTGTTCCTGTAAGGCTAGGGCATAAGCGCGATCGTCGTCGGGGAATTGCCCCGGCGGCGATCTTTGCGGTTGAGAGGGTCGGGTATCTTGAGCAAGGCTGAACAATACGGGCAGGAGCTTTACACCGCGCTGCGCGAACGGCGGACGGTGACACCATTGATGGCGCGCGATACGACGCTGACGATCGATGACGCCTATGCGATCTCGCTCGATGCGCTCAAGCGCCGCCAGGCCGATGGCGAAAAGGTAATCGGCAAGAAGATCGGCGTTACCAGCAAGGCCGTTCAGGACATGCTGGGCGTTCATCAGCCCGATTTCGGGTTCCTGACCGATCAGATGTGGATCGAAGGCGATATCGATATCGCCGCGACCGGGCTGATCCAGCCGCGCGCCGAGGCGGAAATCGCCTTCATCCTGAAATCCGACCTGAACGGCCCGGGCATTACGGCGGCCGACGTGCTGGCGGCGACCGAAAGCATCGCGCCATGCTTCGAAATCGTCGACAGCCGGATTCAGGACTGGAAGATCGGCATCGTCGATACGGTCGCCGACAACGCGTCCTGCGGGGTGTTCGTGGTCGGTGATGCGCGCGTCGATCCGCGCGATTTCGATTTGCCGGCGCTGCACGTCACCGTCACCAAGAATGGCGAGCCTTTGTCCGAAGGTTATGGTTCGGCCGTGCAGGGATCGCCGTTGCAGGCGGTGGCGTGGCTGGCCAACACGCTGGGCGCGCATGGCGTGACGTTGAATGCGGGCGATATCATCCTGTCCGGCAGCCTCGTGCCGCTGGCACCGGCGGTGGCGGGTGACGTTTTCGAGATGGAGCTGCACGGCATCGGGCGCTGCACCGCGCGTTTCGTGTAAGATGTTTTGGCCGCGATGGGCGATTCACCGGGCAAGCCTGCCCGCCTCGCCATCGCTGTAGGAGTAGCTGACGTGGGCAAGGTCAAGGCGGCGATCATTGGTTCGGGCAATATTGGCACGGATTTGATGGTGAAGATGGTGAAGTACCAGCAGAATATGGAGTTGGCGGTGGTCGTGGGGATCGACGCCAATTCGGAAGGTCTGGCGATGGCGCGGGAGCGCGGTGTTGCGACGACGCATGAGGGGCTTGAAGGCCTGATGGCGATGGACGTGTATCCGGAGATCGGGATCGTGTTCGACGCGACATCGGCTTATGCGCACAAGGTGCATGATGCGGCGCTGCGCAAGGACGGCAAGCTGGTGGTCGATCTGACGCCGGCGGCGATCGGGCCGTACACGATCCCGCCGGTGAACATGGAAGAGCATCTGGACCAGACCAACGTCAACATGGTAACGTGCGGCGGGCAGGCTACCATCCCGATGGTGGCGGCGGTCAGCCAGGTGGCCAAGGTGCATTATGCCGAGATCGTCGCGTCGGTTTCGTCGCGGTCGGCAGGCCCTGGCACGCGCGCCAATATCGACGAGTTCACCCGCACGACCGCGAACGCGATCGAAGCGGTGGGCGGCGCGGAAAAGGGCAAGGCGATCATCATCCTCAATCCGGCCGAACCGCCGATGATCATGCGCGACACGGTGTTCACTTTGTCCGAAGGCGCGGATGAAGAGACGATCCGTGCATCGGTGAAGGCGATGGTCGCCAAGGTGCAGGCCTATGTGCCCGGCTATCGCCTGAAGCAGGAAGTGCAGTTCGAACGGTTCGGCGACAACAACAAGCTGAAGATCCCGGGCCGCGGCGAATTTACCGGCATCAAGACCTCGATCTTCCTCGAAGTCGAAGGCGCTGGCGATTATCTGCCGAGCTATTCGGGCAATCTGGACATCATGACGGCGGCGGCCAAGGCCACCGGCGAACTGATGGCGCGCAAGATTCTCGATAAGCGGGCGGCCGCCTGACATTCTTGCCCGTCCGTCCCGTGCGAAGGCTAGGGACGGGCAGCGGGCGCACCGTGTCTCGACCCTGCTCGACACGAACGGACTTTAGGATCTGACGATGACCTTCGATCCCACCACCAACAAGCTCTATATCCAGGACGTGACGCTGCGCGACGGCATGCACGCCATCCGCCACATGTACGGCCTCGATCATGTCCGCGCGATCGCCAGGGCGCTGGACGAAGCCGGCGTCGACGCGATTGAAGTCGCACATGGCGACGGGCTTTCAGGCGCCAGCTTCAACTATGGTTTCGGCGCGCACACCGATTGGGAATGGCTGGAAGCGGTTGCCGAAGTGCTGACCAAATCGGTGCTGACCACCCTGATCCTGCCGGGTGTCGGCACGGTCGAGGAACTGCGCCGCGCTTATGATCTGGGCGTGCGTTCGGTGCGCGTGGCCACGCATTGCACCGAAGCCGACGTGTCCAAGCAGCATATCGGCATCGCCCGCGATCTGGGCATGGATGTGTCGGGCTTCCTGATGATGAGCCACATGATCGAGCCGGAGCGGCTCGCGCAACAGGCCGTGCTGATGGAAAGCTATGGCGCGCAGTGCGTCTATGTGACGGACAGCGGCGGCGCGCTCGACATGGATGGCGTGCGCGATCGGCTGCGCGCCTATGACAAGGTGCTGAAACCCGAAACGCAGCGCGGCATCCACGCCCACCACAATCTGTCGCTGGGCGTGGCCAATTCGATCGTGGCGGCGCAGGAAGGCGCGGTCCGGATCGACGCCAGCCTGACCGGCATGGGCGCGGGCGCGGGCAATGCGCCGCTCGAAGTGTTCATCGCTGCTGCCGAACGCAAGGGCTGGAACCATGGCTGCGACGTGATGAAGCTGATGGATGCGGCCGAAGATCTGGTCCGTCCGCTGCAGGACCGCCCGGTCCGCGTCGACCGCGAAACCCTCGCGCTCGGCTATGCCGGGGTCTATTCGTCATTCCTGCGCCACGCCGAAAAGGCCGCAGCCGATTACGGCCTCGACACCCGCGCCATCCTCGTCGAACTCGGCCGGCGCAAGATGGTCGGCGGACAGGAAGACATGATCGTCGACGTCGCTCTCGACATGATCAAGGCGCGCGACGCCGCCTGAAGGAATGAAGGCCCATGCCAAAAAGGCGGGGCCGGACGATAGACCACCCCCGCCGGCGGCGGGGGATGGGGAGGAATGCCTGAAATGACCGAATTCACCACCGCCCGCCCGTTTGCCCATGAAGATGTGGCACACTGGGACCTTGAAACCGAAGTCGCGATCGTCGGGTTTGGCGCCAGCGGCGCCAGCGCCGCGATCGAGGCGGCAGGGGCCGGCGCCAGGACCACGATCTTCGAAATGGGATCGGGCAGCGGTGGTGCATCGGCGCTTTCGGGCGGCGAAATCTATATTGGCGGTGGCACGGATGTGCAGGCAGCGGCGGGCTTCGAAGATAGCGTCGAGGCGCTTGAAGCCTATCTGATGGCGGCAGGCGGCCCAGATCCGGACGCCGCCAAGGTTTCGCTCTATGCGAACCAGAGCCTTGCCCATTTCGAATGGCTGAAGGCGCAGGGCGTGCCGTACAAGGGCACCTTCGTTCCCGGCAAGATCATCGAACCGGAAACCGATGACACGCTGATCTGGTCGGGCAGCGAGGAAGCCTGGCCGTTCAGTGAAAAGGCCAAGCCCGCGCCGCGCGGCCACGTCATCCAGCATATGGGCTGGGGTGGCGGGCGCAAGCTGGTCGATATCCTCGAAGCCAAGGCGCGGGCGCTGGGCGTCGACGTGCGCTGCGATGCGCGCGTGATTTCGCTGGTGGCGGATCGTTCGGGGGCGATCACCGGCCTTGTCGTCAAGATCGACAACAAGCCGCAGTTCGTGCGCGCCACCAAGGGTGTTGTGCTGTGCACCGGCGGTTTCTGCATGAACCAGGATATGCTGCGCCGTTACGCCCCCCAGGCGCTCGCTTGCTCCGATCCGATCGGCGAGAATGACAATGGATCGGGGATCCAGATGGGGATGGGTGCCGGCGGCGACGCGATCCACATGGACGAATTCTTCACCACCTGCCCGTGGATCATGCCGCCATCGCTGGTCTATGGCATCATGGTCAACGAACGCGGCCAGCGCTTCATCAACGAAGATTGCTACCATGGCCGCGTGAGCCGCACGATGATCGACCAGCCGGGCGACCGCATCTTCCTGCTGGCCGACAATGCCATTTTCGAACGGCCGCTGGACCTTGCCCGCATCGAAATCGCGGCCGTGGGCGAGACGTGGGAAGAGGTGGAGAAGGATCTGGGCATGCCGGAAGGCACGCTGGCGGCGACGGTCCACACCTTCAACCGCTATGCCGCCGAGGGCCATGACCCGATCTATCGCAAACATGCGCAGTGGCTGAAGGTGTTGAACGAAGGGCCGTTCGTGGCGCTCGAACTCAATTTCCGCGACAGCTATTTCTCCTTCTTTACGCTGGGCGGCCTCCACACCCGGCCATCGGGCGAAGTGCTCGACGGTGCGGGCCGCGCGGTCCCCGGCCTGTATGCGGCCGGCCGTGCGACATCGGGCCTGCCGCGCTGGGGCCATGGCTACAGCTCGGGTATGAGCTTGGCCGATTGCACCTTCTTCGGCCGGCAGGCGGGGCGCCAGGCGGCGACCGCAGGCGCGGGCGAACTGGTGGCGGCCGCCGAATGACCGCGCCGCCGCTGTTCCAGCCGTTCAACCACCCCAAGCTGAAGACCCGCAACCGCATCGTCATGGCGCCGATGACGCGCAAGCGTTCGCCGGATGGCGTGCCGGGCGCGGATGTGGCGGCTTATTATGAGCGGCGCGGCGAAGGCGGAGTCGGCCTGATCCTGTCCGAAGGCGTCGGTATTCGCCGCAACGGATCGCGCACCGACAAGGCGGTGCCCAATTTGTTCGGCGATGCGGCGATGGCCGGCTGGCGCAATGTCGTCGATGCGGTCAAGCAGACGGGGGCGAAGTTCGCGCCGCAATTATGGCATGTCGGTGCGCGCGCGGACGATACGTCCAAGGCGTATCCCGAAGCCCCGATCGACAGCCCGTCGGGTATGCCCTGGCCGGGGACGTTGGTTGGCGAGCCGATGAGCGAGGCGGCGATCGCCGATACCATCGCGGCTTATGCCGAAGCGGCGGCAAATTCGGCGAAGCTGGGCTGCGACGCGGTCGAAATCCACGGCGCACACGGTTATCTGATCGATCAGTTCCTGTGGGACCAGAGCAACCAGCGCACCGATCATTGGAATGGCCCGACCTTGAAGGAGCGTTCGCGTTTCGGGGTGGAAGTGGTGAAGGCGATGCGGGCGGCGGTCGGCCCCGATTTCCCGATCCTGATGCGGATATCGCAGGATAAATCGCCCGACGGATCGGTGCGGCTGGCGAACAGCCCGGCCGAACTGGCGCTGCTGGTCGAGGCGCTGGCGGGGGCCGGCGTCGATATCTTCCATTGTTCGGGCGCGCGGTTCAGCCGGCGTGAATTCGAAGGATCGGATTTGAGCTTTGCCGGGTGGGTGAAGAAACTCAGCGGCCTGCCGACGATCGCGGTGGGCACGGTGGGGTTGGACGTACCGGCCAAGGCGACGTTGTTTTCCGCACTCGCGCCGGGGCCGCTCGATGAGGTCGAGCGGCGGCTGGATGCCGGCGAGTTCGATCTGGTCGCTGTCGGGCGGGCCTTGCTGGCCGATCCCGACTGGGTGGAAAAGATCCGCGCGGGGCGCGACGAGGAACTTCTCGGTTTTGATGTCAAATATATGAGCAAGCTGCATTGACAGAAAAATGAATCATATTCACTCCAGCGGACAAATGCAGGAGAGGATGTAATGCTGAACGTCGCCGGGCGCACCGCCTACACGCCCGAACATGAGCAATTCCGCGAAACGGTGCGCAAGCTGTTCGAGCGGGAATTGACCCCGAATCTGGATCGCTGGGAAGCGGAAGGGATCGTCGACCGCCATTTCTGGCTGAAATGCGGGGAGGCGGGGCTTCTGTGCCCGCATGTGCCCGAGGCCTATGGCGGCCTGGGCCTCGATTTCGGCTATGCCGCGATCGTGGATGAGGAATTATGGTATTCGGGGTCGACTGCGGGCCTGCCGCTCCACACCGATATCGCGGCTGATTATCTGGTCGATTACGCATCCGAGGAACTGAAGCTTGCCTGGCTGCCGAAAATGGTGACGGGCGAGGCGATCGCCGCGATCGCGATGACCGAGCCGGGCGCGGGATCAGACCTGCAAGGTGTGCGCACTACCGCGCGCCGCGATGGCAACCATTATGTGATCAACGGCAGCAAGACCTATATCACCAACGGCCAGAATGCCGATTTCGTCATCGTCGTGGCCAAGACCGATCCGGCGCTGGGCGCCAAGGGCATCAGCCTTATTCTGGTTGAGGCGGATGCGGCAGGCTTCACGCGCGGCCGCAACCTCGACAAGATCGGCCAGCATTCGGCCGATACATCGGAACTGTTCTTCGAAGATGTGCGCGTGCCGATCACCAATTGCATCGGTGAGGAAGGGCAGGGCTTTGCTTATCTGATGAACCAGTTGCCGCAGGAACGCCTGTCGGTGGCGATCGGCGCGCAGGCGGCCGCGCAGCGCGCGTTCGATGAAGCGGTGAAATTCGTGAAAGATCGCGCGGCGTTCGGCAAGACGATCTTCGACCAGCAGAACACGAAGTTCGTGCTGGCCGATATCAAGGCCAAATTGCAGGTCGGCTGGGCGCATCTCGATTGGACGCTGAAACGCCATCTGGCGGGTGAACTGGATCAGTATGAGGGCGCGGCCGCCAAGCTGTGGCACACCGAAATGCAGTGGGAAGTCGTGGACGCCTGCCTGCAATTGCATGGCGGGGCCGGTTATATGAACGAATATCCGATCGCGCGGCTGTGGCGCGATGCCCGCGTGCAGCGCATCTACGGGGGAACCAGCGAGATCATGAAACTCGTCGTCAGCAGATCGATCTGATGGATTTTTCGGGTAAAACCGCGCTCGTCACCGGCGGGGCAAGCGGCATTGGGCTGGCGTGCGTCGAACAGTTTGCCGCCGCCGGCGCAAATGTGGTGGTGGCCGATATTTCGGGTGAGGGGGCCAATGCCGTCGCTGCAAAACTTGGCCCCAAGGGGCTGGGGTTCGGCGGCGATCTGGCTGATCCGTTGGCTGTGGCCGACCTGTTCGATCTGGCGATGGCCCGGTTCGGCCGGGTCGATTGCGCGGTCAATGCGGCCGGGATCAGTGGCAATTGGGGCGCGTTCGAGGATTTTCCCCTGGAGGAATGGCACCGGGTGATCGCGGTCAATTTGACCGGCGTATTCCTGTGCATGCAGCATGAAGCGCGGATCATGCTGAAACAGGGCGGCGGCGCGATCTGCAATATTTCGTCTGGCGCCGGATTCCTGCCGGCACCCGGAATGCCGCATTATACGGCGTCCAAGCATGGCGTTTTGGGGCTGACCAAGGTGGCGGCGAAGGAATATGCCGCGCGCGGCATCCGCGTGAACGCCGTCTGCCCCGGCGCGACGCTGACGCCGATGATGGAAAAATCGATCGGTGGCGATGCGGAACGGCAGGCGCTGATGGATGCGACGGTACCGTTCGGCCGCATGGGGCGATCCGAAGAGATTGCGGCGGCGGCCGTATGGCTCTGTTCCGACGCGGCGTCGTTCGTCAGCGGTGAAAGCATGGCGGTGGATGGCGCGTCGGTTTGTCGGTGAGTTGGGGCTACGTGCAGGGATCGCTTTGCGGAACTATCGCGGCTTACTGCTACGCATAGCGCGACTGGGTTTGACAAGAACGGCGCATTGCCGCATCGCAATCGACAAAATGGCGATGTATTGAGAGGCGTGTAATGACGGCTTCGCTGGCGGATTTCCGGAACGAAACGCGGACCTGGCTGGAAGATCAGCTCGCCGGGCCGTTCAAGGCCCTGCGTGGGTTGAACAACCATGTCGATGCAATCGACGAGCGACGCGAATGGGAACGCGCCCTTGGCCGCGCGCGCCTGTCGTGCATCGGCTGGCCGGCCGAACATGGCGGCCGCGACGCCAGCATCGCCGAACAGGTGGTGTTCGCCGAGGAATATGCCCGCGCCCACGCGCCGTCGCGCATCGGCCATATCGGCATCGAACTCGCCGGGCCGACGATCATCGCTTATGGCAATGACGACCAGAAAGCGCGGCATTTGCCGGGTATCGCCAATGGCGACGCGATCTGGTGCCAGGGTTATTCCGAACCCAATGCCGGGTCCGACCTTGCCAATGTCCGCACACGCGCACGGCTGGAAGGCGACAAGTGGATCGTCGATGGCCAGAAGATCTGGACGTCGATGGGTTCGATCTCCGACTGGATTTTCGTCGTCGCGCGCAGCGAAGAAGGCAGCAAAGGCCCCAAGGGACTTTCGTTCCTGCTGATGCGGGTCGATCAGCCGGGGGTGACGGTGCGTCCGATCCGCCAGATGACCGGCGAGAGCGAATTTGCCGAAGTGTTCTTCGATGGCGCGGTGGCTGACGCACGCGACCTGATCGGCCGTCCGGGCGATGGCTGGGCGGTGGCGATGGGCCTGCTGGGTTTCGAACGCGGCATTTCCACGCTGGTCCAGCAGATGCATTTCCAGACGGAGATGGATCAGCTGATCGCCGCGGCCAAGGCATCAGGCCGCGGCAGCGATCCGTTGCTGCGCCAGCGGATCGCCGATGCGTGGATTGGCCTGTCGATCATGCGTTTCAACGCGCTGCGCATGCTGAGCGATGCGGGCAATCCGCAGCTTGACGAAGCGGCGCTGACGTCGAAGCTTTATTGGTCGCGCTGGCATCGCGATCTGGGTGATCTGGCGATGGATGTGCTGGGCATCGGGGGCGAAATCGGCGGCGATGATTATCGTTACGAAGGCCTTGTCCATAGCCATTTGATGAGCCGTTCGGACACGATTTACGCCGGATCGAGCCAGATCCAGCGCAACATCATCGCCGAACGCGGCCTTGGCCTGCCGCGCGAGCCACGCGGCGACCTCTAGACCCTTGACCCTGCCGCTGCGGAGTTTAGACTGAATCGCATTCATTTTATCGCGGAGAGGGCGAAGGATGGCGAGGCAGTTCAAGGCGGGCATGAAGTTGAAAAGCGCGGTCTGCGACACGCAGATCATGGTGTTGCGCGTGCCCGCCGATTCGCTGGAGATCCGAATCGGCGGCGCGCCGGCCCTTGCCGCTGATGACGCGGCCGGGGATGCGGTGCTGGATCCGGCGCTGGCTGGCGGATCGCTCACGGGCAAGCGTTATACCGACGAAGCCGAAACGATGGAATTCCTGTGCACCAAAGGTGGTGAGGGGACGATCACCGTCGACGGGCTGACCATCGGCATCAAGCAGGCCAAGGCGCTGCCGTCGTCGGATTGATATCCGGCCGGCGGATCATGGCGCTGCGGAGGGCCTGACCGATGAATATCTTCATGCTGCTGGAAATGGCGGCGGATGCGATGCCCGATCGGGTGGCGATCGTTTCCGGCGATGACAGCCTTACCTATGGCGAATTGCTGGTGGCGGCGCGGGGCGCTGCCGCACTGGCGCTGGGGGCCGGCGCCTCGCGCCTCGCTTATCTCGATATCAACGGCCCGGCGGCACCGGTCGCCCTGTTCGGCGCGGCGCTGGCAGGTATTCCCTATGTCCCGATCAATTATCGGCTGACCGTGCCGGAAATCGAAGCCCTGCTGGCGCGGGTGACGCCGGCTTTGCTGGTCAGCGACGGCAAGCCCGCGCCCGAAGGCATCACGGCGATCGCGACAGCGGATTTTCTGGCGCGGGCGAAGGCGGGTGGCGGCGAAGATCTGGTTGCCCCCGACGAAGATCGCGGCATCGCGGTGGAACTGTTCACCAGCGGCACGACGGGGGCGCCCAAGGCGGCGATCCTGCGCCACGATAATCTGCTGGCCTATATCCTCGGCACGATCGATTTCATGGGCGCGGACGAGGACGACGCCGCGATCGTGACGGTGCCACCATATCATATCGCCGGCATTTCGGCGGTGCTGAGTTCGGTCTATGCCGGGCGGCGGATGGTGCAACTGCCCAATTTCGAGCCGGCGGCGTGGCTCGATCTGGTGTGTCGCCACGCCATTTCGAACGCCTTTCTGGTGCCGACGATGCTGCAACGGATTGTCGAACATCTGGATGCCGGGGGCCATGCGGCAGCGGACCTGCCGGCGTTGCGTGCGCTGGCTTATGGCGGCGGCAAGATGCCGCTGGCGGTGATCGAACGGGCGATGGCGCTGTTTCCCGGTGTCGATTTCACCAACGCCTATGGGCTGACCGAAACGAGCAGCACGATCTGCCTGCTCGACCCCGAAGCGCATCGCGCGGCGGTGGCATCGGCCGATCCGGCGGTGCGGCGGCGGCTGGGATCGGTGGGCAAGCCGCTGCCGACGATCGAACTAATCATCCGCAGCGAGGATGGCGATGTGCTGGGCGCCGGCGAAGCCGGGCTGGTATTCGTGCGCGGCGATCAGGTGGCCGGCGAATATCATGGCCTTGGCAGCCAGACCGACGGCGATGGCTGGTTCCCGACCCGCGATCGCGGCTGGGTGGATGAGGAAGGGTATCTGTTCCTGGATGGCCGGGCCGACGATGTGATCGTGCGCGGTGGTGAAAATATCTCGCCCGGCGAGATCGAAGAGGTGCTGCTCGATCATCCGGCGGTGGCCGAATGCGCGGTGGTGGCGATGCCCGATGCGCAGTGGGGCGAAGCCGTCGCGGCGGCGATCGTGCTGACGGCGGGGGCTGAGGCCGGCGCGGATGAATTGCAGGCGCTGGTGCGCGGACGGCTGCGTTCCAGCCGGGTGCCGCAGGCGATCCGCTTCGTGGCTGAGTTGCCGTATAACGAAACGGGCAAGCTACTGCGCCGGGTGATCCGCGAGGATTTCGCGGCGGGGTGATGGATCAGGTGGGCGGCGTGCCATTGGCCGCGAGTACGCTACCCGCAAGGTAAAGCGACCCCGCGATCAGCACCACCGGCGGGTTGGCGCGATCGGCATGGCGGGCGATCCAGTCGAGCGCATCGATCGGATTGTCAGCGGTCATCGCGCCAAGCCCGCTTGACCGCGCCGCGGCGGCCAACGCGGCCGGCGCATGGTGGGGATGGCCGGGGACGGGCACCGTGTGAACCGTAGCCATCCGCCCGCTGAACGGTTTCAGGAACCCCAGCGGATCCTTGTTCTCCAGCAGGCCAAGGATCAGATGCAGCGGCCGCCCGGCGGGCACGTTGCCGCGAAAGAAATCGGCAATCGCGCGGGCGGCGGCGGGGTTATGGCCGCCGTCGAGCCAGAGATCGGACCCAGCCGGCAGCAGATCGGGCAGGGCGCCGGTATTGAGATGCTGCAGCCGGGCGGGCCATTCCGCCCAGCCCATCGCCGCGCGCAAGGCAGCCGGCGGTACATTGATCGCATCCTGATGACGCAGCATCGCCACGGCGAGCGCGGCGTTCATCGCCTGGTGCCCGCCGGGCAGGCGGGGCAGCGGCAGATCAAGCTGGCCGGCGCCATCGCGATAATGAATGCGGTTCTGATAGGCGACGGCATCCCATTCGCCTCCCTTGGCAAGCCAGGGCGCGCCCGCCGCGCGCACGACCGCGCCGATGCGGTTGGCGGCACCGGCCGGATAATGCTGGGTGACGATCGGCACGCCGGGCTTGGCGATTCCGGCCTTTTCGGCTGCGATATCCTCGATTGTTTCGCCAAGGAAGGACTGGTGATCGATACCGAGCTGGACGATGCCGCAGACGACGGGATGTTCGATCACGTTGGTGGCGTCGAGCCGGCCGCCCAGGCCCACTTCGACGATGCACGCTTCCGCCGGGGTGCGCGCGAAGGCCAGGAAGGCGGCGGCCGTCGTCACTTCGAAGAAGCTGGGGGCGATATCGCCGGCGATATCGAGCACTTCCGCCAGCAGGGGGGCGAGTGTCGCATCGTCGATCAATTGCCCCGCGACACGGATCCGTTCGTTGAAGCGGACGAGGTGGGGGCTGGTGTAAACATGGACGGGATGGCCCGCCGCCTCGATCGCCGCGCGCAGATAGGCGCAGACCGATCCCTTGCCGTTGGTGCCGGCAACATGGAACACCGGCGGCAGATCGCGATGCGGATTGCCGAGCCGATCGAGCAGGGCAGATATCCGCTCAAGCCCGAGCACGTCGCGCCCCGGCGACAACATGGTCAGCCGGTCGAGCTGGCGCTGAACCGCGGGATCGGTGGAAACGGCGTGATCGGGCATCGGGGAACCTCAGCCCTCTCCCCTCCGGCGTGAGGGGTGGGAGAGGGAGTGTTGCAAAGTGCGGGGCGTCCGTCCAGTCGATTGGCGTGCCTTGCCGTTGGTCCTCCGCCGCAGGGCGGAGGAAGGGCCGGATCAGGCGGCCTCGGGCACCAGATAATCGGCAAGGGTCGCCAGTGTTTCACGCAGCTTGTGACGATGCGTCACCATGTCGACCATGCCATGTTCGAGCAGATATTCGGCGCGCTGGAAGCCCGGCGGCAGCTTTTCACGGATCGTCTGTTCGATCACCCGCTGGCCGGCGAAGCCAATCAATGCGCCCGGCTCAGCGATCTGGATGTCGCCCAGCATCGCATAGGATGCGGTGACGCCGCCGGTCGTCGGATCGGTCAGCACCACGATATAGGGCAGGCCGGCTTCGCGCAGCTTGGCGACGGCCACGGTGGTCTTGGGCATCTGCATCAGCGACAGGATGCCTTCCTGCATCCGCGCGCCGCCGGCGGCGGTGAACATGACATAGGGGCAGCGATCGGCGATGGCGGCCTGAATGCCGGCGACGAAGGCCGCACCCACGCCAAGCCCCATGGATCCACCCATGAAGGCGAAATCCTGTACGCCGACTACGATGCGCTTGCCTTCGATCTGACCCTTGGCGTTGATCAGGGCGTCCTGTTCGCCGGTGGCCGCGCGGGCGGCCTTGATGCGATCGGTATAGCGCTTGGAGTCGCGGAATTTCAGCGGATCTTCACGAACCGCCGGCATCGGCAGCAGCGTATAGACCCCGCCATCGAACAGGGCGTTGAACCGCGCATCCGGCCCGATGCGGCCATGATGATCGCATTTCGGGCAAACCGACTGATTTTCTTCAAATTCCTTGACGAACACCATCTGCCCGCAGCCGGAACATTTGTGCCAGAGATTATCCGGTGTTTCGCGTTTGGCGATGAAGGGGATAGATTTGCGGACGCGATCGATCCAGCTCATGCTGCCTGCTCCTGCCGCGCGGTACGAACAGCGGCGCTTAAACCTTTGACAATATTGCGAACGACATCGGCCGGATCGCGCCCTTCGGCAGCGGCGGCACCGATCGCTTCGACGATTGCGGAGCCGACGACGACACCATCGGCCACCCGCGCGATGGCGGCCGCCTGATCGGGCGTGCGGACGCCAAATCCAACCGCGACGGGCAGATCGGTCGCGGCCTTCAGCTTGGCGACGGCGGCGTCGATGCTGCCCTGCGCCGCCTGCTGCAGACCGGTGATCCCGGCGACCGAAACATAATATAGAAAGCCGGAAGCGCCTGCGAGGACGGCGGGAAGCCGTGCATCATCGGTGGTGGGCGTGGCCAGGCGGACAAGATCGATCCCGGCGGCGCGCAATGCCGGTCCTAACGCATCATCTTCTTCGCTGGGAATATCGACGCAGATCACGCCATCGATCCCCGCTTCGGCGGCAGCTTGCGCGAACCATTCCGGCCCGCGGTGAACCATGGGGTTGGCATAGCCCATCAGCACCAGCGGCACCTGCGGGTGGCGTTCCCGAAATTCACGTGTGATTTGAAACAGGATAGCGGTGGTTGTTCCAGCAGCCATCGAACGCAGATTGGCGCGCTGGATGGCCGGGCCATCGGCCATCGGATCGGTGAAGGGCATGCCCAGTTCGATCACGTCGGCCCCGGCGTCCACCAGCGCATCGAGGATCGCGGCGGTGGCGGCCGGCGTCGGATCGCCGCCGGTGACGAAGGTGACGAGCGCTGCGCGGCCCTGTGCGGCGCAGGCGGCAAAGGTGGCGGCAAGGCGGCTCACAGCGCGACCCCCAGTTCATTGGCGACGGTGAAGATGTCCTTGTCGCCCCGGCCGCTGACGTTGACGACCAGGATCTCATCCTTGCCCATCGTCGGCGCGATCCGTTCGGCGACGGCCAGCGCATGGGCGGATTCGAGCGCGGGGATGATCCCTTCGAGCCGGCACAAGGTCTGGAACGAAGCCAGCGCTTCGGCATCGGTGCAGGGTTCGTAGGTTACCCGGCCGATATCGTGCAGCCAGCTATGTTCAGGGCCGATACCCGGATAATCGAGGCCCGCCGAAATCGAATGCGCCTCGGTGATCTGGCCGTCTTCGTCCTGCAGCAGATAGGTGCGGTTGCCGTGGAGCACGCCCGGCGATCCGCCGGCGATGCTGGCCGCATGGCGCGCGGTTGCAAGCCCGTCGCCCGCCGCTTCGACGCCGACCAGCGCCACGCTTTCATCATCGAGGAACGGGTGGAAAATGCCGATCGCGTTCGATCCACCGCCAACCGGGGCAATGATCCTGTCGGGCAGGCGGCCTTCGGCGGCGAGGATCTGTTCGCGGGTTTCGTGGCCGATGATCGACTGGAAATCGCGCACCAGTTCCGGATAGGGGTGCGGGCCGGCGGCGGTGCCGATGATGTAGAAGGTGTCGTGGACGTTGGCGACCCAGTGGCGCAGCGCCTCGTTCATCGCATCCTTCAGCGTCTTCGCGCCGGATTCGACGGCATGCACCTCGGCGCCGAGCAGCTTCATGCGGAACACGTTGGGCTGCTGGCGGGCAACGTCGACCGCGCCCATGAAGATCGTGCAGGGCAGGCCGAAGCGCGCCGCGACCGTGGCGGTGGCAACGCCGTGCTGGCCCGCGCCGGTTTCGGCGATGATCCGCGTCTTGCCCATGCGCTTGGCGAGCAGGATCTGGCCGATGCAATTGTTGATCTTGTGCGCGCCGGTGTGGTTCAGTTCTTCGCGCTTCAGATAGATTTTCGCGCCGCCGAGATGTTCGGTCAGCCGGGGTGCGAAATAAAGCGGGCTGGGCCGGCCGACATAATGCTTCATCAGATCGTCGAATTCGGCCTTGAAGGCGGGGTCCGCCTGCGCTGCGCGATATTCGCGTTCGAGATCAAGGATCAGCGGCATGAGCGTTTCGGCGACATAACGGCCGCCGAACTGGCCGAAATGGCCGCGCGCATCGGGCTGGTTGCGGAGCGAATTGGCAATAGTCATAGCTGTGACGCCGATTGGAGGAAGGCGGCGATCTTGTCCATATCCTTCACGCCCGGCGCGCATTCCACGCCCGACGAAACATCGACAAGTGGCGCGCCGGTCATGCGGACCGCGTCGGCGAGATTGCGCGCGTCAAGCCCGCCGGACAAGGCCCAGGGCAATGGATGGGCGAACCCTTCGAGTAGTTTCCAGTCGAACCGCAACCCCATGCCGCCGGGAAGGTCGGCATGGTCGGGTGTCTTGGCGTCATACAGAATCTTCGTCGCAGCCCCCTGATAGGATGCGGCGGCGGCGAGATCGGCGCGCGTCTTGACGGGAATGGCCTTCCAGATTTCGATCGCGTGGCGATGGGCAAGGCTTGCCGCGCGCGCCGGTGGCTCGCTGCCGTGAAGCTGGACGGCATCGAGCGTGCCTGCGGCAACCGCACGATCAAGGAAGGCGTCGTCCGCGTTCACGAACACGCCAACCTTGCGGATGTGCGCGGGCACCAGCGCGGCCAACGCCGCCGCCTGATCGAAATCGACATTGCGCGGGCTTTTGGCGAAGAAGACGAAACCGACATGGCTCGCCCCGGCGCGGATCGCCGCGCCCAGCGTATCCGCCGTCGAAAGGCCGCAAATCTTGGTCTGAACGGGCAAGGGATGGTCCTTCGTGAAGGCCGGACCCCTAGAACAACGCTGGCCCTAAGCCAAGCGTGAGGGTCAGACAGGCCCCGGCCCGAGCACCGATATGTCGCCCACATGGGCCTTGTTGAGCTTCACCCGTTCGGCGATGCGCCAGCCTTCGGCGGTGCGCACCCAGCGATCATGATAGCTGCCAAGCGTGCGGAAGGTGAGGTGGCTGCGATCGCCGAGGCCGACATGCATGTCGGCGACATAGGCGCTGCTGGTGGCCGTATCGCCATCGACATCGATGATGACGTTGGCAAGGAGATGCTGGGTCGGCCCGCAATCGTCGAGAAAGCTGCGCATTTCGGCAACGATCGCGGCGCGGCTGGTGCGGCGGCCGATGCCATAATCGCCCTGTGCGTCTTCGAGCATCACATCATCGAGCCGCGCCCAATCGCGTTGATCCATCGCTTCGGCAAAGCGGCAGAGCTGGCGGTAGATCGCGCGTTCGTCGAGCAGGGTCTGGAGATCGGGCATTGGCATCCTCTTTGATCCGATTCTTGGTGACCGGACGGTTTAGACTAGCCGAAATTCGGGCGAGAAGGTGGCGGCAATGTTTATTTGCACCGGCCAGTGTTTATGAATTTGCGATCAGATCAGTTCGCGCAGATCGAGCATGGCGAGCAGTTCCGCGCGGGCGTGGACGGCCTGTTCCCATAGCGCCGGCGAGGAAAGATCGGCGGGGGTGATGGCCTCTGGCCAGTGGCGCGACACGATATCGGCAATGGCGTCGAGGCGGGGATTGTCCACCAGGAAGCGCGGATCGACGGTGGCGGGATCGGCGACGACGCGCAGCCGCAAGCAGGCGGGGCCGCCGCCGTTCGACATGGATTCGCGTACATCGACCAGTTCGATCCGGCGGATCGGGCCGTTGCCGGCGATCATGTCCTGCAACCAGCGCCATACCGCCGGGGTGTCGCGCGCTTCGGTCGGCAGGATCAGCGCGCTTTCGCCGGTGGGCAGGGTGACGAGCTGGGCGTTGAACAGATAGCTGCGGATGGCATCGGCCAGGCTGATCCGTGCGGCAGGCACTTCGACAATCTCGACATCGGGCATGATGCGGCGAAGATCGGCATAGAAGCCATGTCTGTCGGCAAAGGCCTGTTCATGGGTGAACAGCACATGGCCATTGGCGACGGCCACGACATCATTGTGGAACGCGCCGGCGGCGATGGCGTCTTGCGACTGGGCGACGAACAAGGTGCGGGCGGGATCGAGACCGTGGAGGCGCGCGACAGCGCGGCTTGCCTCCACATGCTGGCGGGCCGGGAAGGCGCCGCCTTTTTCGCCATAGACGAAGATTTCCACGCCCGGTGCCGCATGGCTGGTGGCAAGCCGCATATGGTTGGCGGCGCCTTCATCGCCGAACGGCGCCGGGATCGGGCCGTGGACGGCAAAATGGCCCGTATCGGCAAAAGCCAGGCGCAACTGGGCAAGCGTGCCCTGCCATTCATGGCTGCGGTGCGGCATGGTGACGAGGTTGGCGACCGTCAGATGGCACCGCCCGTCCGCCGTATCGGGCGCGGGGGATATGGTGGCGGCGTTGGCGGCCCACATCGGCGAAGCCGACAAGGCGTTGGCGAGCAGGCCTGTGTCCGCGTCTTGGGCATGGGTGCCAAGGGCATCGAGCCATGCGTCGTCGGGCCGGCGATGGGGCAGGAAAATGCCCTGGGCCAGCCCGAGCGCGAGATTGGCGCGCATCTTGGCGATCCCCTGGAGTGCCGCCGCGCGGGGGTGCGATGTGCGGCCGGCGTTGCTGGTTGCGGCCAGATTGCCAAGGCTCAGCCCTGCATAATTGTGGGTGGGGCCAACGATGCCATCAAAATTGATTTCGGTCAGGGCCATCGGGGATATCCGTTCAGCGGGCGACGAATGTGATGGCGTCGCCAGCCTTCACGCCCAGCAACCTGGCAGCTTCGGCGTCGATGGCGGCATGGCCGTCGGGATCGACGTCCGCCAGTGCATAGCAGGCACGGAAATCGGCGAGGTGCCCGGTTGCGGCCAGCACATTCACGCCTTCCTGCGTATCCGTCGCGGTGACGGTGGCGTCGGCGGCGTCGCGGATAGAATGGATGTCGTCGATGTCGGCCGCCATCGTCGGCCCGCCATCAAAAATGTCGATATAGCCTTCGTAGCGGAACCCTTCATTTTCCAGCATCCGCATCGCCGCGCGGCCGCTGGGATGGGGCAGGCCGATCACCGAGCGCGCGGTTTCGGGTAGCATCGCGGTGTAAATCGGGTGCTTGGGCATCAGATCGGCGATGAACTGGTTGCCGTGTACGGCATTGAAGGCGTCGGCCTCCTGGAAATTCATGCCGAAGAATTTGCCGGCCAGCCCATCCCAGAAGGGCGATCCGCCGGCTTCGTCGATCACGCCGCGCAGTTCGGCGAGCATCCGTTGGCCAAAGCGCGCACGATGCTGGCGGATGAAGAGGTAGCGGCTGCGGGCGAGCAGCAGGCCCAACCCGCCAGCGCGCTCGCGCGGGTGGAGGAACAGGCCGCCGACTTCCGAATAGCCTTCATAATCGGTGGTCAATGTCAGCATTTCGGCGCGGAAGGTGCGGTTCAGTTCCTGCGAAACCTGGCTCAACGTGCCGAGGCGATAGCTGTAAAAGGGCCAGTGCTGGCCAACCTTGGCGAAGATCTGTGCGGTGCCCGCGATCTTGCCGGTGGTTATGTCTTCCAGGATCAGGACGTAGAGATCGTCGCCGCCCACATCTTCGGTCTTGGCGAAGGCATCGGCTGAACGGGCGAGTTTTTTCACCAGCGACGGGCGATCGGCCGGCAGATTGGTGAACCCGCCACCCGTGAGCTTCGCCATGTCATAGAGTGAATCGAGGTCGGACGGCCGCGATGGGCGGATGACGAAGCTCATACCCGGCCCCGCGTGGCGAGCCGCAGGAGGACGAGGGCGGAAAGGCGGGCGCGTTCGCCAAGGCTGTCGGTGATCAGATATTCCTCCCCCGAATGGATCGCGCCACCCCGGACGCCCATCGTATCGACCACCGGCACCCCGCAGGCGGCGATATTGTTGCCGTCGCAGACACCGCCGGTCGCCCGCCAGCCAACGGCCAGCCCAAGCTGCGCCCCGCAATCGCGGACCAGCGCGTAAAGCCGTTCGGCTGCGGCATCCATCGGCTTGGGCGGCCGGCCGAAGCCGCCATGCACATGGATGGAAACATCATGATCGGCCGCAACATTGGCGGCGGCGGCGTCGATCAGCGCACGGGCGCGAATTTCGTCCGCCGGGGTTATCGGCCGCAGGTTGATCCTGAGCACCGCATGATCGGGCACCACATTATTCGGCCCGCCGCCGTCGATCTTTGCGGGATTGATCGACAGGCCGGGGCCGGCGGCGCGGGCGAGGCGCAGTGCCAGATCGGCGGCGGCCACCAGCGCGTTGCGGCCGTCTTGCGGATTGCGCCCGGCGTGGGCGGCGCGGCCGGTGACGACCAATGAAAAATTTCCGCTGCCGGGGCGTGCGCCGGCCAAGGTGCCATCGGGCAAAGCGGATGGCTCGTAAGTGAGCGCGGCGATCTTGTCCCGCGCGGCCGTTGCGATCAGCGGCGCGGAGCCGGACGAGCCGACTTCTTCGTCGCTGTTGATGACGACTTCATAGCCAAGCCGTGGGGCAAGCGGATGGGTTTCGATCGCCGCCAGCGCGGCGAGCATGACCGCGATTCCGCCCTTCATGTCGGCGACGCCTGGGCCGTTGAGCAAGCCGGGTTTCAGCCAGCGGAGCGCCTGGAAGGGATGATCCGCGCCAAACACCGTATCCATGTGGCCGGTCAGCAGCACCTGCACCGGCGCTTGCGGCCTTACGACAAGATGGAGATTGCGGCCGTGGTGAATGGCGGTTGGGGTGCCGTTGGCGTCGATGGCGTCAACCGGGCCGGCATCGACCAGCCGGACATCGCCCGGCAGCGGGGAAAAGGCGTCTGCCAGTTCGGTCGCCATCGCGGACAGGCCGGGGAGATTGCGCGATCCGCTGTTGATGGCTGCCCAGCGTTCCACCTGCGGCAACATCGGCGCGGTTGCGGCATGTTCCATCGTCGCGATTTCGGAATGATCGAGGGAGGCGATGCCCGTCATGGTAGCGATCCTAGCGCGTAGCAAAGGCTTGCGTCACCCCCCGCCTTGAGTGCAGAGAGAATGCCGCCGACAAGAGCGCAAATGCCGACGGCTGTTGGGAGAGGGCCACGGAATGCGCATTTTTATTACAACCGCATCACTGTTTGTTGCTGCTGCCATCGGCGTGGCCGGTCCCGCCGCGGCGCAGGATCAGGGATACCGATTGCTCGTCGAGAATGGTGTCGATGCGATTGCGGTGCGTCACGTCGTGGCTGATCGACTCGGCGAACCGGCGGCAACCGGTTCGATTTCCAAACAGATTCTGGCGGATGCGAACAGCGTCGCGCAACTGCGGGCTGAATCTGCCGGGCGCGCAACGATTATCGTCGGCTGCCCGGAACTTGTTAATGCGATGGGCGGCAGCGCCACCGGCGCGCGCAAGATCGCGACGGACCTGGCCCGTATCCTGCCGGCCGATTCCCTGGCGGTTGCACGTATCAACTGATTCGCGGCCACGCAGTCACTGACGTCAATTCTTGGCGATTCGATTTGGACGCGGCGCGGGCCGCGTCTTTTTTTTGTGGGTATAGGAAAATAGGGCGGGGCGCCTTATTTCGCGGCTTTATCACGGATTCTGGCCGCTTGAGCGGCCGGTGGCCGCTTGGCAATCATGGCAGGGCTGGTTAGGCGCTATTGCCGATGGTGGCCGGCAAGGCCCTGCACAGGACAGGATGGAAGCCGCAATGGGCGATTTGGTGAAGCACCCCGCGAAGATTGCCGTTCCGGAACATGTTGAGGAAGCGATCCGTACGCTGCTTCGCTGGGCCGGTGACGATCCCACCCGTGAAGGGCTGGTCGACACCCCCAAGCGCGTCGCGCGGGCGTGGAAGGAATATTGCAAGGGTTATGGCGACGATCCGGCCCATCATCTCAGCCGCACCTTCGAAGAGGTTGGCGGCTATGATGAAATCGTGCTGCTGAAGGATATTCCGTTCCAGTCGCACTGCGAACACCATATGGCGCCGATCATCGGCCGGGCGCATATCGCCTATCTGCCCAAGGATCGGGTGGTCGGCATTTCCAAGCTCGCCCGTGTGTTGCAGGGCTTTGCCCAGCGCCTGCAGGTCCAGGAACGGCTGACGGCCGAGGTGGCGGACTGCATCTGGGAAAATCTGCACCCGCACGGCGTTGCCGTGGTGATCGAGGCGAGCCATGCCTGCATGTCGGCGCGCGGCGTGCGCACGCCCGGTGTCGCGATGACGACCAGCCGGATGATGGGCGTGTTCCGCGATGACGAACGGTCCCGCGCCGAAGTGCTCAAGCTGATGGGATACTGACGCCGATCGGCTTGCCCTGCCGTGTCAGGCGACGATGGCGGGGACGCCGCAGCGGACCCCGTTCACCCGTACATCCGCCTGGCCCAGATGGATGCCGAGCAGGCCTGTCAACGAGTTCAGCAGGCCATCCAGCAGCGGTGCCGCCGGGGCGAGTGTGTTGCCGACCAACTGGCCCACCGGGCCGGTGCCGAGGCCAATCCCCGCCACGTTCACGTTCAGATCGAGATCCTTGACCAGCGACCCCACGACGCCTTGAACCAGGCTTTCCGACGATACGGTTTTCACCTTGCGCGCGGCGATTTCCGGCGCGGTGAAGGCAACGCTTTGCCAGTGCTGGGCGGTAAGGTTGACGCGTGCCTGTCCGGAAACGGTGACAAGAGGAGCCGAAACGATGCGTGCCGGCCCTTCGACGATCGGCTGCTTGTGGTTCGAAATATCGGCGGGAAACAGGTCGGCGATGGCAGCATGGCCGATGGACGGGCGAACGAGCAATGTTGCCCCGCCGGCACGCCGGTTGACGCAGTCGATCGCGGATAATTTGGCTTCCGCCTCGGCCAGTTCGATGAACACCGGCAGGCGGACATTGGCGATGCCGAGCAGGGATCCCGCAGGCAATACTTCGGCTTCGATATAGATGCGAGTCTGTGCGGTGCGGACGATCGGTTCGCCCTTGCTGGTGACGGCAAGCCATGGCGAATCCGCCGGCCGATCGCCGATGGCAAGGCGGACGCTGGCTTTGGTCAGGCCGGGGATCGTGGCGCCAAGATCCAGTTTCACCTGCCGTTCCCCGTTCGACAGTTCCAGCAGGCTGCGCGCCAGATCAAACGCGTTGACCCGGATGGACTGGCCGGGCGCTGCCCGATCCTGCGCACCGATCGGGCCAAGATCGATCAGATTGTCCAGAGCGGCGGGCTTGGCGGCGGCTGCCGTGCCGGCCAGTTTGCGCACCGCATCGGCCGCGGCGGCTGACCCCGCACCGTCAAGGCCCGAAGCCAGGGCTTCGAGCGCGCGACCGGTGGTGACATCGGCGGACAAGGTTTTGTCGAACGATGCGGCCTGAAGATCGAGCTTGGTTTGCAGAGCTTCGGAAAAGGCGAACAGATCAATGTCGGTGGTGGCCAGCGCTTCATAGTCCATCACCGAAAGATTGACCTGCGACCCGGCTAGCGCGGACAGCAGCGCATTGGCGATGCCCCCCTGCAGGGCCAGCAATCGCGATCCGATCGAAAAACTGGCAAGGTTGGCGCGTGTCGCCGTGGCGGTGCGCGAAATGGGAACGCGGCCACGGCCGAGCGCCGCGATGCCGAAATATAGCCGTGCGTCGGTTTTCAGTGTCACACGGGCGGCAGTGGGATTGGTCTTGGTTGCATGGAAGCGCTGGGAGACGGCAATCGCCGGATCGGCCCGCCAGACGCCGAGTTCCACTTGGCGCGTCACCGGCGCGGGCATTGCGTTTGCGGCGACCGAAAGCCTGGCGGCGTTGTCCGCGCTGCCGATGTTGGCGGCGGCGGATATCGCGGCGGCATCGGCCATGCCCTGAAGACGCCGCGTTTCGAAGTAGATCGAGCCAAGATCGACGGCAAAGGCGAGGCCGCCAAGGCCGACGAGCATCGATCCGGCGGCGATCGCGGTAACGGCGCCGCTATGATCGTGTCGCAACCGGGCGGACGGGAACGGAGGGAAGGGGCGCATCACAAACCTCCCAGGCGGATGGCCGCGGTGCGCCGGATCCGCTTTTGCGGCAGCGGCACCAGCCCGAATTGCAGGAAGGCGTCGTGGGACGCATCATAATCCAGCGTCACCACCAGCGTTTCGTTGGCTTCGCTGATGCTGACCGCCGCGCGTTCGGCGTGCAGGCCGGCCAGCGGGCCGAGTTCCTGTGCCACGCTCAGCCGCGCCAGGGTGCTGCGTTCTGTGGGGTCCAATCCGGCCAGGGCGCTGCGGGCGGCATCGTTGGCCACCTGTTGCAGCGAATGGGCGCGCCAGAAATAACCGCCATATGCGATGATGCCGAGCAAGATGAGCAGGAAGACAGGTGCGACGAGGGCGAACTCCACGATCGCCGCGCCGCGCTGTGCGTGCTGCACCCGGCTGACAAAATTCGTGGTCCTTAGACGTGTCGGCATCCTCATCCGATGGCCTCCCCTGCGCTGATCGGGGCAGTCTAGGCGCGATGAATTAGTGGGCTGTTCCGGGCGGTCGCAGATGATCTTGCGTACTATTCTTCACCAATATGGTGAAACAACTTGCGGAAATCGGTCGCGGTGCGCCGGAATGGATATATTCCCCTTCGGGTCCGAAAGGTTTCGTCAACCATGACTTTCCACACATTGCGGCGTGGTTCTGGTTAATCGTGGAGAAGCCGTCATGGGATATTCGACTGAACGACTGAGCGTAACGTCCGCTGAACTCGTGCGTCAGTTTGGCCGCTGGCAGGACAAGGTGGCCACAGAACCTTTATTCGTGACCCATCATGGACGCGAAAGACTGGTGATGCTGTCCATGGCCAATTATCGGTCGCTGCTGGAAGGTGATATCGACAGCGGGTTGAGCAGCGATGGCGAGCAACGGCTGGATGTTCTGGCCGATCTCGTGACGCAAGGGTTTATCGCGTTTGACGAAACGCTGACCATCGTCCGGATGAATCCGGTGGCGGCCTGCTATCTGCGCGGCCATCGCCATGGGCTGATCGGCCGGCGGCTGGACGAGGTTTACCCGACGGTGGCCAATTCCCTGCTGGAAAATTATCTCGTCCGGGCCGTGCGTTCGGGAGAAACCGGGGCGTTTGACGCGCCATCCTTTGCCCAGAGTGGTGATTGGCTGCATTTGCAGACGTTTCCGTTCGGCAACGGGGCGGCGGTGCTGTTCCGCAGCATGGGTGATGAAGTGGAAGCGCGGCGGCAATCGACGGCGGCTTCTGCCATGGCGGCCGCGGCTGCCGTCCATGGCGGGATCGGCCATGGCTGGCTCAGTCCACGCGGTACATTTGCGAATGTCGATGCGGTGCTCGCCGGGATGGCCGGGTTTGAAGCCGTGGCGCTTGGTGGCGTACGGCTGACCGATATTCTGCCGCTCAAGCGGCGGATGGAGGCTGCCGAACGGATGGAGGCGGTGCTTGCCGGCAACGGCCCTTGCGCGTTCGACAGTGAAATTCTGGTCAATCGCGGGGATGAATTGCCGGTACGGATCGGGCTGGCCGATCTGCGCGGCGATTATGCCAATGATGGCGCTGTCGTGGTGGTGACGCGCCGGTAGCGCGACAAAGAAAGAGGCCGCCCGGATCGCTCCGGACGGCCTCTTTCTGCTTTACGACGTAGAAGCGAGAGCGATCAGCCCTCCACTTCCTCCTCGGCCGGCGCGTCGGTGGCGATTTCGCCCGGCTCGGCATTGGGATCGTAATCTTCGGTGAAGCCAGCGGCATCGCGTTCGAACATCGACGCCATGACGTCGACGCCCTGCTCCTGCAGTTCGGCTTCTTCCGGGCTGCGCGCGATGTTGATCTTGATCGACACCGACACTTCCGGGTGCAGCGCGACCTTGACGGTGTGCAGGCCGATATTCTTGATCGGGCGATCAAGGATGATCTGGCTCTTCAGCACCTTCTTGCCGTCGGCTTCCAGCGCTTCGGCGAGGTCACGGGCCGAAACCGAACCGTAGAGCGCGCCGACGTTGGACGCCTGGCGGATCAGGGTCAGCACCTTGCCGTCGATGCCCTGCGAATCAGCCATGGCTTCTTCGCGGCGCTTGGCGTTTTCGGCGACGATCCGTTCGCGGTTCGCTTCGAAAACCTTCTTGTTGGCGGCGTTGGCGCGCAGCGCCTTCTTGCGCGGCAGCAGATAGTTGCGCGCAAAGCCGTTCTTCACGGTGACAACGTCACCGATGGCGCCCAGCTTCTCGACGCGTTCGAGCAGGATGACATCCATTGTGCCGGCCCCTTACTTGACGATGTACGGAAGCAGCCCGATGTGACGGGCGCGCTTGATCGCCTTGGCGAGTTCGCGCTGCTTCTTGGCGGAAACCGCAGTGATGCGGCTCGGGACGATCTTGCCGCGCTCGGACACGAAGCCCTGCAGCAGACGGACGTCCTTATAATCGATCCGGGGAGCGTCTTTCGCGGAGAAAGGGCAGCTCTTGCGGCGACGGAAAAATGGGCGTGCCATGTGTCTGTTCTCCCTTAGGCCGCGTCACGGTCGTCGCGGTCGCGACGAGGACGATCTTCACGATCGCCGCGCGGACGGTCACCACGGTCGCCACGGCGGCCATCGCGTTCCGAACGCTCGTTACGGCGCATCATCGCCGACGGGCCGGCTTCATGCGCATCAACCTTGAGCGTCATGTAGCGGATGACGTCTTCGTTGATCGCGGTCTGGCGCTCAAGTTCGGCAACGACAGCGGCGGGCGCGTCGAATTCGATCATCACGTAATGCGCCTTGCGGTTCTTCGCGATCCGGTAGGCGATACCGCGCAGGCCCCAGGTTTCGGTCTTCACGACCTTGCCATTGCCTTCTTCGATGATCTTGGTGGCGGTTTCCGCCAACGCATCGACCTGTGCCTGGGCAAGGTCCTGACGCGCGAGAAACACATGCTCGTACAGAGGCATGTCGCTTGTCCTTTGTTTCTACCGATCGCTGACGTTCGCGCCCATCGCGCACGCCCCTCCGGTCTTCTTGAATACGGCAAGGGCGGAAAGCGTGATGCTTCCGCCCCTATCGTGGCCGGGCCTATGCCGGAAGGCGGGGCAAATGGCAAGCGCCAGCGGGCCTGCCATGGCGCCCGGTTTAACTGCGGCGGTTGAGTTCGGCCAGCGGCACCGCGGTACGTGCCGCCAGCATATGTTCGCCTACATCTTCCAGCAACTGCCGCGCAGCACTCAGGTGGCGCCGCGCGCGGACCAGTTTCGCGGGGCGGCGGGGGGCGACGGGTTCCGCCACTATAGCGCAGGACGCCAGATAGCGGCCGATTTCGTCGTCATCATCCCGCATGGCATGGCGGCCGATTTCGTTCAGGGTTTCGAGCAGCCCGATGCTGCCTGCTCCGGTATCTGTCGCGACCTGATGTTCCTGCAGGCGATTTTCGCCACGGGACCATAAAAACAGGCGGTAGCTGGCCATACCGTTTCTCCTACTGCATCCCCACGCGCACCGGACAGTAGCGCAGATGTGCGGCAATTGCATTTCAGAGTGGCGCCGGGACGAGCGTGATGCGACGAACCGCGCAGATATGTCGTCGGGCCTTTATCGCGTACGGCCTTGCCAGCACGCGGCGCAGTTTCTAACGCGCAGGCTTTCACGGACATGGCAGGACGGGATTTCCACCGATGCGCGCATTCATCTTTCCGGGGCAGGGCAGTCAGGCCGTCGGTATGGGCAAGGCCCTGGCCGATGCCAGCGTCGTCGCGCGCGAAGTGTTTCAGGAAGTCGACGAGGCGCTTGGCCAGCATCTTTTCCGCCTGATGACCGAAGGCCCCGAAAGCGATCTGACGCTGACCGAAAATGCGCAGCCGGCGATCATGGCCAACGCCATCGCCACCTTGCGCGTGCTGGAAAAGGAAGGTGGCATCCGCCTGGCGGATAAGGCGGATTATGTCGCCGGTCATTCGCTGGGCGAATATACCGCTTTGTGCGCGGCCGAGGCGCTGGATCTGGCGACGACCGCGCGGCTGCTCAAGCGGCGCGGGCAGGCGATGCAGGCGGCGGTGCCGGTGGGCGAGGGGGCGATGGCCGCCCTGCTGGGGGCCGATGTCGATAAGGCGCGCGCGCTGGCGCAGATCGCGGCCGAAGGCGAAGTGTGCACCGTCGCGAACGACAATGATCCGTCGCAGGTGGTGATTTCCGGCCACAGGGGCGCGATCGAACGCGCCATCGCGCTGGTGAAGGACCATGGCATCAAGCGCGGCGTGCTGCTGCCGGTGTCCGCGCCCTTCCATTGCGAACTGATGCAACCCGCCGCCGATGCCATGGCCGAAGCGCTGGCCGGCGCCGATCTGCGGGCGCCGCTGGTGCCGGTTTATGCCAATGTCACCGCAAGTGCGGTCGCCGATCCCGATGCGATCCGCCGCCTGCTGGTCGAACAGGTGACGGGCACGGTGCGCTGGCGGGAAAGCGTCGCCGCGATGTTCGCGGCCGGCGTGCATGATTATGTAGAATTTGGCGGCAAGGTCGTGGGGCCGATGGTTCGCCGGATCGCTCCCGATGCGACTGCCGCGAGCATCGTGACGATGGATGATATCGAAGCGCTGGTGAAGGATCTTTGAACATGTTCGACCTGACAGGCATGACCGCGCTGGTAACCGGCGCATCCGGGGGGATCGGTTCGGCGATCGCCCGTTCGCTTGCGGCGCAGGGCGCGCGGCTGGCGGTGTCCGGTTCGAATGCGGAAAAGCTGGAGGCGTTTCGCGCCAGCCTTGGCGGCGATCATGTCGCCCTGCCGTGCAATCTTTCGGATGCGGCCGCGGTCGACGCGCTGGTGCCGCAGGCGGTGGACGCATTGGGCGGCAAGCTCGATATTCTGGTCAACAATGCCGGGGTGACGCGCGACAACCTGGCCATGCGGATGAAGGATGACGAATGGGATCAGGTGATTCGCGTCAACCTTGAAGCCGCGTTCCGGCTGATCCGCGCGGCCGCGAAACCGATGATGAAGGCGCGCTTTGGCCGCGTCGTTTCGATCACGTCGGTGGTTGGCCAGACGGGAAATCCGGGCCAGGCCAATTATGCCGCGTCGAAGGCGGGGCTGGTGGGCATGTCCAAGGCGCTGGCGCAGGAACTGGCCAGCCGCAACATCACGGTGAATTGCGTGGCGCCGGGCTTCATTTCATCGGCGATGACCGATGTTCTGCCCGATGCGCAGAAGAACGCGCTGCTCACCAAGATTCCGGCAGGCAAGCTGGGTGAAGGCGCGGATGTGGCTGCTGCCGTCGTCTATCTCGCCAGCCGCGAGGCGGGCTATGTCACCGGCCAGACGCTGCATGTGAATGGCGGGATGGCGATGATCTGATCCGCGGGCGGCTATCCGCACCGTGAACAACAGGAACCTGCTAAGTGTGCCAGCGCCGTACGTCTGTACTGGACGTCTGCACTGCGCGCTTGCAAGCTGGAAGCTGCCCCGTTAGGCAGCGGCAAACAGACCCTAAGGAAGGCTAGGAATATGAGCGAGACCGCCGAGCGCGTGAAGAAGATCGTTGTCGAACACCTCGGCGTCGAAGCCGACAAGGTGAACGAAGAAGCGAGCTTCATCGATGATCTGGGCGCGGACAGCCTCGACATCGTCGAACTGGTGATGGCGTTCGAAGAAGAGTTCGGCGTGGAAATCCCTGACGACGCGGCTGAAAAGATCGCCACCGTCAAGGATGCGATCAGCTATATCGACGCCAATAAGGGCTAAGGCCCGACTGGGCTGAGCCAGCGGAGCCGCCTGGATGTGATCCGGGTGGACCGGAACAAGTAGCGGCTCCCCGACCCCGGGTACGATATTTGGGGCGTGGAGCCGCTTCGTTTTTCTGAGCGATTTGTGGAGGATGCCATGCGCCGCGTGGTAGTGACCGGATTGGGCCTCGTGACGCCGCTTGGCGCGGACGTCGAAACGGCATGGGCGAATATCATCGCGTCCAAATCGGGCGCAGCCCAGATTACGCGCTTTGACGCCAGCGAATATGCTTGCACGATCGCGTGCGAAGTGAAGCGCGGCGATGGCACGAACGGGACGTTCGATGCCAATATGCGCGTCGACCACAAGGTTCAGCGCCAGGTCGATCCGTTCATCGTCTATGGCATCGACGCGGCGAGCCAGGCGCTGGAAGATGCGGGCCTGACCGAGATGAGCGAAGCTGAGCGCCTGCGTGCCGGCTGCTCGATCGGTTCGGGAATCGGCGGCCTGCCGGGTATCGAAAGCGAATCGCTGGTGCTGGCCAATAAAGGCCCGCGTCGCGTAAGCCCGCATTTCGTTCATGGCCGGCTGATCAATCTGATTTCCGGTCAGGTTTCGATCAAATATGGCCTGATGGGTCCGAACCATGCGGTCGTCACCGCTTGCTCGACCGGCGCCCATTCGATCGGCGATGCCGCGCGGATGATCGCGATGGACGATGCCGATGTGATGCTTGCGGGTGGTGCCGAAGGCGCGATCTGCCCGATTGGTATCGCCGGCTTTTCGCAGGCGCGCGCGCTGTCGACCGCGTTCAACGCCACGCCGGAAAAGGCGTCGCGGCCATATGACAAGGATCGCGACGGTTTCGTCATGGGCGAAGGCGCCGGCGTCGTCGTGCTTGAAGAATATGAGCGGGCCAAGGCGCGTGGCGCGAAGATCTATGCCGAAGTGATCGGTTATGGCCTGTCGGGCGACGCCTATCACGTCACCGCGCCGCATCCCGAAGGTTCGGGCGCGTTCCGGTCGATGGAAATGGCGCTGCGCAAGTCGGGCCTCGCGCTTGAGGATATCGATTATATCAACGCGCACGGCACCTCGACCCCGCTGGGCGATGAACTGGAACTGGGGGCCGTGCGCCGCCTGTTCGGTGACGCGATCAGCGGCGTTTCGATGTCGTCCACCAAATCGGCCATCGGCCATTTGCTGGGTGGCGCAGGGGCCGTGGAATCGATCTTCTGCATCCTCGCGATGCGCGATGGGATCGTGCCGCCGACGCTGAACCTCGACAATCCGAGCGACAGCTGCACCGGCGTCGATCTGGTTCCGCACTTTGCCAAGAAGCGCAAGGTGAAGGCCGTGCTGAACAATTCGTTCGGCTTTGGTGGCACCAACGCATCGCTGGTGATGCGCGCGATCTGATCCATTGGGCGCCGGAGGACAGGGCATGGCCCGCACGCGTAAGCGCAAGCGCAAGCAGTCCTCCGGCGGCCGGATCGGGTGCCTGATGCTGGTCCTGATCGCGGCAGCGATCGGGACGGCGGGCTATTTCTGGTATGATTGGGGCATCCGCGGGCCGGCCGACAAAGCGGTCTCCGTATCGATCCCGGAAGGCGCGAGCCTGACGTCGGCCGCGCGCGTGCTGGAAGATAAGGGTGCGGTTAAATCCGCCCGGAATTTCCTGCGGTTTGCCAAATTATTCGGCTCCGAAGCGCCGATCCGCACCGGCGAATATGAAGTGCCCGCGCACGCGACCGGCGCGCAGATCCTGGAGATGCTTCAGGAGGGCAAGGTCAAGCAGCGGTTCGTGACGATCCCCGAAGGCATGCCGTCGATCCTGGTACAGGAACGGCTGATGAAGGAAGATCTGCTGACCGGCCCTGTCGCCGTGCCGGCCGAAGGATCGGTGCTGCCCGACAGCTACAGCTTTGAACGCGGCGAGCCGCGCGCGGCGGTGCTGAAACGGATGCAAAAGGCGATGGACGAGGCACTGGCCGAAGCGTGGAAGGCGCGCAAGCCGACCACCGTCGTCAAATCCCCGCGCGAAGCCGTGATCCTGGCGTCGATCGTCGAAAAGGAAACTGCGGTTGCGGACGAACGCCGCACGGTGGCGGCGGTCTATTCCAATCGCCTGCGCATCGGCATGCGGCTGCAGGCCGATCCGACGACGATCTATCCGATCACCAAGGGCAAGCCGCTGGGCCGCCGTATCCGCCAGTCCGAACTGCGCGCGGTGAACGGTTACAATACCTATGCAATCGCCGGGCTGCCGGCCGGGCCGATCGCCAATCCCGGCCGCGCCTCGATCGAAGCGGTGCTTGATCCGGCATCCAGCCGCGCGCTTTATTTCGTCGCGGACGGCAAAGGCGGCCATGTGTTCGCCGAGACGCTGGAACAGCACAACGCCAATGTGCAGAAATGGTACAAGCTGCGCCGCGAACGCGGCGAGATGTAGGCAGGCCGGTGGCCGGGCCGATGGCCTGCCCGCGCTGCATCACGAATACCGAATCTTCCCCTCCGGTTCCGGCGGCAGCGGGATGAACTCCGTTTCGCCTGGCACTGCGGGGAAGCGGCGATCGCGCCAGTCGGCCTTGGCCTGTTCCAGCCGATCGGCGCTGGACGATACGAAGTTCCAGTAGATGAAGCGTTTTTCCGGGAAGGGTTCGCCGCCGACGATCATCAGGCGGGCGGGGCCGTGGGCCGTCAGGATGATTTCGGCGCCCGGGCGGAAGATGATCAGTTCGCTTTCGCCGAACTGCCCCTGCTGGCCGGCCACCGAAACCTTGCCCGACACGACATAGATTGCACGTTCCACATGTTGGGCGGGGAAGGCGTAGCGCGTGCCATCCAGCATCTGCAGATCGCCATAGACCATGTCGGATACGGTGGGCACGGGCGAACGGACGCCTTCGGTCGCCCCCGCGATCAGGCGCAGCGCCATGCCTTCGCCTTCGATCAGCGGGATGGTTTCGGCGGCGTGGTGCGAAAAGCCGGGGTCACTTTCTTCCAGGGCAGTGGGCAACGCCACCCATGTCTGGATACCGTATAGCGGCCCGCCGGCCGCGCGCGTTTCACTGCCGCTGCGTTCCGAATGGACGATGCCGCGCCCGGCCGTCATCCAGTTCACGGCGCCGGGGCGGATATGCTGGATCGAACCGAGGCTGTCGCGGTGAAGGATTTCACCTTCGAACAAATAGGTGACGGTGGCGAGACCAATATGCGGGTGCGGGCGGACATCGAGGCCATCGCCCGGCTTCATCACTGTCGGTCCCATCTGATCGAAGAAGATCATGGGGCCAACCATGCGGCGCTTGGGCGAAGGCAGCGCGCGGCGCACCTTGAACCCGTCGCCCAGATCGCGCACCGGCGGCAGGATGACATGTTCGATATCGGGAAGGTCGGTCATCTGGGTCTCCTGAGAACGGCGGATCAGGGGCGGCCGGGCGCGGCGATGGCAAGATTATAGCCGAAGCGGATCCGGTCTTGTCCAAGCCTTTCGACGGGGGCGGGCCTCCGCCGGGGAAGGGAGGCAAAGGCCCACCTGTCGGCCGTCAGCCGAACAGCTTGTTGGCGATTTCAGCGACATGGCGGCCCTGGAAACGTGCGCCGTCGAGTTCATTTTGGCTGGGCTGCCGCGATCCATCGCCATTGGCGATCGTCGTTGCGCCATAAGGCGAACCGCCGGTCACTTCATCGTTCCGCATCTGTCCCTGAAAGCTGTAGGGCAGGCCGACGATCGTCATGCCGAAATGCAGCAGGTTGGTGATGATCGAAAACAAAGTGGTTTCCTGCCCGCCATGCTGGCTGCCGGTGGAGGTGAAGGCCGCGCCCACCTTGCCATTCAGCTTGCCCGACGCCCACAGGCCGCCGGCCTGATCGAGGAATGCCGCCATTTGCGATGACATCCGGCCGAACCGCGTGCCGGTGCCGATGATGATCGCGTCATAATCAGCAAGGTCATCGACCGTCGCGATCGGGGCATCCTGATCATATTTGAAGTGGTTGGCGCGCGCCCGTTCTTCGGCAACGGTTTCGGGTACGCGCTTGATATCGACCCGGGCGCCGGCTTCGCGCGCGCCTTCGGCCATGGCGTTGGCCATGGTTTCGATATGCCCGTAGGTCGAATAATAAAGAACCAGAACCTTGGCCATGGAAGTTTCCATCCGTTTGAAATGGGCGGGCGGCGGATGCTGCCCTGTTGCGATGCAGAATAAGGCTTTTCATCGTTGCGAAAATGGCGATGATTGAAACACATTGTTTCGGATTTTGAACCATGACCTATTTGCCGGACTTCGAAGCCTGGGCGATTTTCGCCAAGGTGGCGGACCTTGGATCCTTCTCTGCCGCCGCGGCCGATCTCAACCTGTCGAAAGCCACGGTGTCGAAGGCGGTGCAGCGGCTGGAACTGCGGATGGGAACGCCCTTGTTCCACCGCACGTCGCGCCGGCTGTCGCTCACTGAAAGCGGCCGGGGATCGCTGGAACGCGCGGCGCGGATCCTGGCGGAGGGCGAAGCGATTGAGGATGAGATTTCCGAACGCGCGGCCATCCCGCGCGGACAGGTGCGTCTGGCGGCGCCCATGTCGTTCGGTATCAAGCATTTGGGACCGATTCTTACGGATTTTCTGAAGCTGTATCCGGAAGTGTCGGTGGATGTCCGGCTGAGCGATGAGCATGTCGATCTGGTGGGGCAGGGGATCGACGTGGCGCTGCGCATCGGTGTGCTGGCGGATTCGTCGCTGCGTGCACGGCGGCTGTGCGCGGTGCGGCGGCCGCTGGTGGCATCGCCTGCTTATGTCGAGCGGTATGGCATGCCGCAGCATCCCCGTGATCTCGAAAACCACCGGGGTATTCTCTATTCACACCTCGCCAACCCGACGCTCTGGCAGTTCGAACATCCGCTGGAAGGCGAGGTGACGGTGCGGGTGGCGGGCCAGCTGACTGTCAATAACGGTGATGTCGCGATGCCCGCATTGCTTGCGGGGCTGGGCATTGCGATGCAGCCCGAATTCCTGATCTGGCACGAATTGCGATCGGGCCAGCTGGTGGAAGTGCTGCCCGACTGGGCAAGCAAGCTGGCAGCACTGCACGTGGTGACGCCGCCGGGCACATTGCGCCCGGCGCGCGTGACGGCGCTGATCGATTTTCTCGCCAAACATTTCCTGCGCGCACCCTGGGCATATGGCCTGAACGAGGATGAAGGATGAATTGCCGGGCGATCCTGCCTTTCGACCATCGTTCTGGAACCGCACGGTTCGCCGCCTGTTGTGCGCGGCATCATGACGTCAGGGCTGTCGGCGTGACGCTTGAATGACATCGCGTTTCAGGTCTGCAACATTGCCGCAAGAAAAGCACTTCAGGGCAAGCATATGATCATCGCCTCTCTATCCCGGCCGTTTGGCGCGCTGACCTTGGCAGCCTTGCTGTCGGCCTGCGCCGTCGGTCCCGATTATCGCCCGCCATCGGCGTCGAACCTGAAGGTGCCCGAACGCTTCATCGCGGATCGGCCGGGGGCGGAGGTCGATCTGGCCCGCTGGTGGACCAGTTTCGATGATCCGGTGCTGACCCAACTGGTCGAACGGTCGCTTGCCGCCAATCTCGATGTCGCGGCGGCCGGCGCGCGCCTGCGACAGGCGCGGGCGTCGCTGCGCCAGACGCAAGGATCGGCGTTGCCACAACTGGATGCCAGCGGTTCGGCGTCCCGCAGTGTCGGCAATAGTGGCAGCACCTATGTCGATCCGAGCACGGGGCAGACGCTTTCGCGCGGTGGCGATACCACCGTTTATCGCGCGGGGTTTGACGCGTCTTGGGAAGTGGACCTGTTCGGCGGCATCCGCCGTTCTGTCGAAGCGGCGCGGGCCAATGCGCAAGGATCCGAAGCGAGCCTGCATTTCGCGCAACTGACGGTCGCGTCGGAAGTGGGGCTGAACTATCTCAACGCACGGCTGTTGCAGGCGCGGCTCGATATCGCGCGGCGCAATCTGGCGTCGCAGGATGAAACGCTGGAGATTGTCGGCTGGCGGGTGCAGGCCGGGCTGGTCAGTTCGCTCGATCTGGAACAGGCGCGGCAGTTGCGCGCCAATACCGCCGCGACCATCCCGACACTGGAAACCAATTATAATAGTGCCGTGAACCGGATTGCGGTGCTGCTGGGCGAAGCGCCGGGCGCGGTGAACGGGCTGATGCAGGCGATCCAGCCGGTGCCGTTGCCGCCACAGGCGATCGGGGCGGAAATCCCCGCCGAAATCGTCCAGCGTCGCCCGGATATCGCGGCGGCCGAACGGACATTGGCGGCCGAAACCGCGCGGATCGGGGTTGCCACCGCGCAGCTTTATCCCGCCCTTCGGCTCAGCGGATCGTTCAGCGGATCGGATACGGTGCTATCCAACCTGCCGGATGCGATGATCGGCAATCTGGTGGCGGGGATCACCGCACCGATCTTCAATGGCGGGCAGATCCGCGCGCAGATTGAAGGGCAGCGCGCATCGACCGACGCGGCATTGGCAAGTTATCGCCAGACGGTGCTGACCGCGCTGGAAGAGGTGGAAAATGCGCTGACGGCGCTTTCCGCCTCCGAACGACGCCAACGCGACGTGCAGATTTCGGCCCAGGCGGCGGAAAATGCGGTGCTGTATGCCCGCAGCCAGTATCGCGCCGGGCTGATCGATTTTCAGGCGCTGCTCGATACCGAGCGTGGCCTGCTTTCCGCGCAGGATAATCGCGCATCGGCCCGTGCCGACCGGGCGACCGCGACCGTCCAGCTCTACAAGGCGCTGGGCGGGGGCTGGCAAGCCGCCCCGATGCCCGCGACCGCGCTTTCTTCGACGAGACCATGATGATGGACCAGCCGACCATGACCACCACGCCATCCGACATCGATGAATTTCTGGGCGTGGAACCGCCGTCGAAATATGGCCGCCTGCTGAAATGGGGCGCGATCGGGCTGGGGGTGCTGATCCTGCTGTGGATCGGTTTCAAGCTGTTCGGGCCGAGCGGCGCGGACGTCAATTACGCGACGCAGGCCGTGCGGCGCGGCGATCTGACCGTCACCGTATCGGCCACCGGCAATCTGCAACCCACCAATCAGGTGGACGTTGGTTCCGAACTTTCGGGTACGGTGACCGAGGTCAATGTCGACAATAATGATCGGGTTGCCAAAGGGCAGGTGCTGGCCCGGCTCGATACGTCGCGACTGCGCGATTCGATCAACCAGAGCAAGGCCGCCTTGGCTTCGGCGCAGGCGGGCGTGATGCAGGCCCAGGCAACCGCGCGGCAGAGCCGTGCCAACCTTGCCCGGCTGGAAGAAGTGTATCGCCTGTCGGGGGGCAAGGTGCCGTCGGCGACCGAACTGGATACGGCGCGGGCGGACAATGCCCGCGCGATCGCTGGCGTCCGCACGGCCGAGGCCCAGGTGGCGCAGGCCCGCGCTCAGCTGTCTTCGGATGAGACGCAATTCTCCAAGGCGTCGATCGTCTCGCCGGTCAACGGCGTGGTGCTGTCGCGCCAGATCGAGCCGGGACAGACGGTTGCCGCCTCGCTCAACGCGCCGGTTCTGTTCCAGATCGCCGAGGATCTGAGCGCGATGCGGCTGGAGGTGAAGGTGGACGAAGCCGATGTCGGCCAGGTCCAAAAAGGGCAGAGGGCGACCTTCCAGGTCGATGCGTTTCCCGGCCGCACGTTCCCGGCGACGATCGAACGGGTCGATCTGGGGGCGAACGCCACCAACACCTCCTCGTCGTCCAGTTCCTCCAGTGCGACCAGTGCAAGCAGCGTCGTCGCTTATGTCGCGCGCCTCACGGTCGCCAATCCGGATGAATTGCTGCGGCCGGGGATGACGGCGACCGCCGATATCGTCACCATGGAAAAGAATGGCGTGCTGCTGGTGCCCAATGCGGCGCTGCGTTTTTCTCCGGATCGGGCGGCCGGCAGCGGGCAGCGTGGCGGATTGACGAGCGTGCTCGCGCCATCGCCGCCGCGCCGGGGCAACCGCGCCACGCGGGAAGTGTCGATCGGCCGGGGTAGCCAGCAGACGGTGTATATCGTCGGCGAAGATGGCAAGCCCAAGCCGATCCGCGTCACGGTGGGTGATACCAATGGCAGCCAGACCGAAGTGACCGGCAGCGAAGTCAAGGAAGGTATGGAGGTCATCACCGGCCAGCTTGCCGCCGGCCAGACCAACGAGCCGCGTGGCGACAAGGCTGGCGGTGGCGAACGGCGGCAGGGTGGTGGCGATCGCCCGAATGGCGGCGCGGCTGGCAACAGCAGCGCGCCGGCCGCCGCGCCAACGGCTGGCCCTCGCGATGCGGCAGTTGCACCTGCCAAACCCGCTCCGGCGGCCACGGCCTCTTCGGCTCCGGCAACGGCATCGACGGGCGATGGCGATCGTCGTGGCGATAGAGCCGGCCTGTCGGACGAAGAACGCGCTGCGCGCCGCGCCCAGTGGGAATCCATGTCGCCCGAGGAACGCGCCCAGCGCCGGGCCGAACGGCAGGCGGCGCGTCAGGCGGCAGGTGGGGCCGATGGTGAGTGAACCGCTGATCCGGCTGCAAAACGTCACCAAGACGTTCGGCAGCGGGCCAACCGCTTTTCAGGCCTTGAAAGGCGTCGATCTGGCGATCGAGGCGGGCGATTTCGTGGCGGTGATGGGGCCGTCGGGATCGGGCAAGTCGACGACAATGAACATCCTTGGCTGTCTCGACGTGCCGACGAGCGGGGAGTTTTTGTTCAAGGGGCATCATGTCGAACAGCTTGATCGGGATCAGCGCGCATTGCTGCGCCGTCGCTATTTCGGTTTCGTGTTCCAGGGGTTCAACCTGCTCGCCCGAACGAGCGCGCTGGAAAATGTCGAACTGCCCTTGCTGTATCGTGGCGAGGACAAGGTGGTCCGGCGGGAAATGGGCATGGCCGCGCTCGACAAGGTGGGGCTTGCCGATTGGTGGGACCATACCCCCGCCGAGTTGTCGGGCGGCCAGCAGCAGCGCGTGGCGATCGCCCGCGCGATCGTGACGCATCCCGACGTGCTTCTCGCCGACGAACCGACCGGCAATCTCGATAGCGAAAGATCCATCGAGATCATGGAATTGCTGACGGATCTCAACCGCAGCAGCGGGATCACCGTGCTGATGGTGACGCACGAAGCCGAGATGGCGGCGTTTGCGCACACGATCGTCCATTTCAAGGATGGGCTGGTCGAACGGGTCGACGAAAGGGCGATGGCGTGAACCTGCACACAACCGAACTGGCCGGCGCCGCAGCCGAAATCCGTCAGCGCTCCAGCGGGCCGCTGCGTCTCTTGGGAACGACGATCATCCTCGCTATTCGGGAAATCCGCCGGCATTTGCTGCGGTCATTCCTCACCATTCTGGGCATCGTCATCGGGGTGATGTCGGTTGTGACGATGGTCACGCTGGGCAACGGCGCGACGGCGGCGGTGCAGCAAAGCATTTCCAGCCTTGGCGCCAACATCCTCCAGATCCGTCCCGGCCAGGGCTTCGGCCGTGGCGGCGGCGGGCCGCAGCCGCCCGATTTCAAGGAACAGGATGTCGACGCGATCCGCACCCAGGTGGCCGGGGTGCGCGCGGTCGCTCCGCAGGCGCAGTCCTCCGGCGTGGCGATCCGCAACGCGGCCAACTGGTCGACCACGATCAACGGCACGACCAGCGATTTCTTCACCGCCCAGCAATGGAATTTGAGCGCGGGACGCATCTTCACCCCGGCCGAGGAGCAGGCCGGCAAGGCCGTGTGCATTCTTGGCAATACGGTCGTCCAGAACCTGTTTCGCCGCGACAACCCGATTGGCGAGCGTTTTCGCATCAAGGATGTGTCGTGCGAAGTGATCGGCACCCTGGAAACGCGCGGGCAGGGTGGGTTCGGCAATGATCAGGATGACGTGGTGATCATGCCGATCAAGGGCGTGCAGCGCCGCTTCACCGGCAATCGCGATGTTCGCAACATCATGGTTTCGGTGGATGACGCGTATGATTCCGCCGCCGTGCAGGCGTCCATTACGCAATTGCTGCGCGAACGCCGCAACATCACCGGCGCGAAGCAAGATGACTTCAACATCTTCGATACCAAGCAGATTTCCGACACGCTTTCGGGGACGACGAAGATCCTGACGGCGCTACTGGGGGCTGTGGCTGCGGTCAGCCTGCTGGTGGGCGGTATCGGCATCATGAACATCATGCTGGTGTCCGTGACCGAACGAACGCGCGAGATCGGCATTCGCCTCGCCATCGGCGCGGTGGGGCGCGAGGTGCTGTTGCAGTTCCTGGTCGAAGCGGTGGCCCTGGCCTGTCTGGGCGGCGTGATCGGATTGGCGCTGGCGCTGATCGTTTCGATCGTGCTTGCCCCGATCTTGCAGGTGCCGTTCATCTTCGATCCGCAGATCAATCTGCTGGCCTTTTTCTTTTCGGCGGGGATCGGCGTGATTTTCGGATATTTCCCGGCGCGGCGGGCGGCTTCGCTCAACCCCATCGATGCGTTGAGGCACGAATGAAGCGGCTTTGCCTGTTACTGGCCCTTGTCGTCGCTACGCCCGCAATGGCGAAGCCCAAGCTGCCCCCTTGTCCGCCCAAGGGGCCGCAATTGTTCATCGCCCCCATGGGCGAACCATTTCGCGCCGGCCCGGATGCGCCATATCCGGTGACGGAATGGTTCATCAGGGCCGATCAGGATCATGACGGCCGCCTGACGCTGGCTGAGTTTGGTGCGGACGCGGATCGCTTTTTCGCGGTGCTGGATGTCGACGGGGATGGCGAGATCATTCCTGATGAAGTGGGCCGGTACGAACGGGATATCGCCCCGGAAATCCGCCTCTACGCCCGCGGCGCGCGGCCGGGCGACAGGGATGGCAAACGCAGGAAAAAGCCGAAGGACGCCCCTGCCTATGGCGATCCGCTGGGTGCTGGGCGCTGGTCGTCGCTGAACATTGCCCAGCCGGTGATTTCCGCGGATGAGGATTTCAACCGGGGTATCACCCTGGCCGAATTTCGATCGGCGGCGATCCAGCGTTTCACCGCGCTCGACCCGGCGAAAGCCGGATTTCTGACCCTGCACAGCCTGCCCGCGACACCGGCGCAGGCGGCTGCGCAGAATTGTATCGCCCTGCCGCCGGCCGGTGCGGCTGTGGAGAAAAAATGATGGGTGAGACGGCCCCCCGCATCATCGTTGTCGATGATGATGCCGATCTGCGCACGCTGATTGCCGATTTCCTGAGTTCGAACGGCATGGATGTCGCAAGCGCCGGCAACGGTGCCGAAATGGACGCGTTGATGGCCGAGCGTCGTTTCGATCTGGTGGTGCTCGATCTGATGATGCCTGGCGAGGATGGGCTGTCGATCCTGCGCCGCCTGCGCAAGCCGGGTGGACCGGGCGTGATCATGCTGTCCGCGATGGGCGAGGATACCGACCGGATCATCGGGCTGGAGGTGGGCGCGGATGATTATCTGCCCAAGCCCTGCAATCCGCGCGAGCTGCTGGCACGCGTGCGGGCGGTATTGCGGCGACGGGCCGAACAATCGGGCGGGCCGACCGGCCCGGTTCGCCGGTTCGGCGATTGGACGCTGGATATCGTCGAACGCAGCGTCGGCCGCCTTGGCCATCCGGCGGCGCCGTTGACCGACGCCGAATTTCGTACGCTCAACGCGTTTCTGGATCGGCCGCAGCGGGTACTGACGCGCGATCAGCTGATCGAACATGGCAAAGGGCTGGACAGCGACGTGTTCGATCGCGCGATCGACGTGACGATCAGCCGGCTGCGCAAGAAATTGGGGCCGGACGATCCGATCCGCACGATCCGCAACGAAGGCTATATGTTCGCGCTCAGGGTATTGGACGAATGAAGCTGTGGCCGTCGCGGGGCCTGCCGATCTTCTGGCAGACGCTTCTGCTGGTGCTGGCCAGTCTCGCCGCATCGCAAGTGGTGACGATGGCGCTGTTTGTGGTGATGGATCCGCCGCGGCCTGATTTCAACCGCCTGGGCGATGTGGCAGACGCGCTTTCGGGGGATCGGGGGGAAGGCGGCCAGCGCGAACGCCTGCTGCTTGTCCGCCGTTCGCCAACACCGCCGCAGCCCGACGATGGCATGACCAGCGATCCGGCGTTCACCCACAGGCTGGCCGAACGGCTTGGCGCACCGGTCGATCGCGTCCATCTTTATTTCGAAGCGGATCAGCGGGCGTCTTTCGGCGACGATCGCCGGCGTCATCGCGATCGGCTGGTGCCGATGCGGCGGGGCGAACCGATCTTCTTCAATACGGTGATCGCCGGGGTGGAAACCGAAGATGGCTGGCGCATCGTCAAGACACGCCCGCGCCCGTTGATCGCGGCCTGGCAAAAACGGATGCTGTTGTGGTTCGCCATATCGGCCCTGGCGCTGCTGCCGCTTGCCTGGTGGTTCGCCCGGCGTTTGACCCGGCCGATCCGTCGTTTCGCCGATGCTGCCGAACGGATGGGAAATGATCCGCTTGCGCCGCGTGTGACGGAGGAGGGACCGACCGAATTGCGGCAGACCGCCCATGCGCTGAACCTGATGCAGGAACGATTGCTGGCTTATGTATCCGAACGGACGGCGATGATCGGTGCGATCGCCCATGATCTGCGCACGCCGCTTGCCCGCATTGCATTTCGCATCGAAGCGGCGCCGGATCCGGTACGCGACAAGGTTCAGGCAGATATCGAACAGATGCGCGCGATGATCGCGGCCACGATCGGCTTCGTGCGCGGCACGACCCGTAGCCGCGATGCAACGGATGTCGATCTGGGCGCCTTGCTCACCCGGCTTGCGCAGGACGAAGCCGATATGGGCCGCCCCGTGAAGACGGGTGCGATTGCGCCTCTCCATATCCGTGGGGATCGGCTGGCGCTGGCCCGGCTTTTTCAGAATTTGATCGATAATGGCGTCACTTATGGTGGGCCGGTGGAATTGTCGCTGCACCGGGAAGCCGATCAGGCGATCGTCGTCGTGGCCGATCGCGGCCCGGGCTTGCCCGAGGATCAGATCGAACGCCTGTTCCACCCGTTCGAACGGGGCGATCCATCGCGCAATCGTGAAACGGGCGGGATCGGGCTGGGGCTGACGATCGCCCGGTCGATTGCGCAGGAACATGGCGGTACGCTGGCGCTGCGTAACCGCGATGGCGGAGGAATCGAGGCGGTTTGCCACCTGCCTATCCGCGAATGAGTGTCGGCGATTCGCGGCGCATGGTGCGATAGCGGACGGATGGGTGGTGGCGTGGCTGTCGCGTCAACGCCATTTTGCAGAGACGGAATGCGGATTTTTCCGGCCGCAATGTAATTATATTACAAATTCTGATAATAATTATCTGGCCCGCTTGACGGCGTGACGGAGAGGGGAAACGATGGCTCCAGAGCGTGTCGGATCCCGACCCGCACATGGGACTGGATGAGGATGAGCAGCGAAACCGGGCGGCGCAATCTGCGCCCCTTGAGCCTGCATGTGCCGGAACCGAAATTCCGGCCGGGCGACAGCGTGGACTTTGGCGATTTCGATATACCGGCGGCCGGATCGGTCATGCGGCCCGAAATCGACAGCGCTCCGGCGGCGATGACCGGCCATGCCTATACCCTGGTTCGCGTGCTCGATGATCAGGACCGCGCGGTCGGTCCGTGGGATCCCAAACTCGAACCGGAACGGCTGGTGCGGATGTTGCGCCATATGGCGCTGACCCGTGCGTTCGATGATCGGATGTATCGCGCCCAGCGGCAGGGCAAGACCAGCTTCTACATGAAGTGTACCGGCGAAGAGGCGACGGCGGTCGCGGCGGCTTATGCGCTGGACCGCGATGACATGGTGTTCCCCAGCTATCGCCAGCAGGGCATCCTGATCGCGCGCGACTGGCCGTTGTTTGACATGATGTGTCAGATCTATTCGAACCAGGGCGATCGGCTGAAGGGCCGGCAGATGCCGATCATGTATTCGGCGCGCGGCGCCAATTTCTTCTCGATCTCGGGCAATCTCGCCACGCAATATCCGCAGGCGGTGGGCTTTGCGATGGCGAGCGCGGCGAAGGGCGATACGCGGATCGCGGCGGCCTGGTGTGGCGAAGGATCGACCGCCGAGGGGGATTTCCATTCCGCGCTCACCTTTGCCAGCGTCTATCGCGCGCCCGTCATCCTGAACGTCATCAACAATCAGTGGGCGATTTCGTCCTTCTCGGGCTTTGCCGGGGCCGAAGCGACCACCTTCGCCGCGCGGGCGGTGGGCTATGGCATTGCCGGCCTGCGGGTGGACGGCAACGATATCCTCGCCGTCTATGCCGCGACCGAATGGGCGGCAGAGCGTGCCCGCAACAATTATGGGCCAACGCTGATCGAACATTTCACCTATCGCGCCGAAGGCCATTCGACGTCGGATGATCCGACCAAATACCGGTCTGCCGAGGAAAATGTGAAATGGCCGCTGGGTGATCCAATCGCCCGGCTGAAGCGCCACCTGATTGCGATCGGCGCCTGGGATGAGGATCGCCACGCCGCGATGGACAAGGACGTGGCCGAAGAAGTGCGCGCCGCGCAGAAGGAGGCGGAGAAACTCGGCATCCTTCACGATGGCCTGAAACAGCCGTTCGACACCATGTTCGAGGATGTGTTCGAAGAAATGCCCCGCCACTTGCAGGACCAGCGCGATCAGATGGCGGCCGAACGCAAGGCGGCCGGGATATGACCGACGCGACCAAGACGATGAACATGATCCAGGCGATCAATTCGGCGCTGGATGTGATGATGGATCGCGACAGGGATATTGTCGTGATGGGCGAGGATGTCGGCTATTTCGGCGGCGTTTTCAAGGCGACCGAAGGGTTGCAGGCTCGCTACGGCAAGACCCGCGTGTTTGATACGCCGATCACCGAATGCGGCATCATCGGCGTGGCCGTTGGCATGTGCGCTTACGGCCTGCGCCCGGTGCCCGAAATCCAGTTCGCCGATTATATCTATCCCGCGCTTGATCAGATTGTCTCCGAAGCCGCGCGGCTGCGCTATCGTTCGGCTGGCGAGTTCACGGCACCGATCACGGTGCGGTCGCCTTTTGGCGGCGGCATTTTCGGCGGGCAGACGCACTCGCAATCGCCCGAGGGGATTTTCACCCATGTTGCCGGGCTGAAGACGGTGGTCCCGTCCAATCCTTATGACGCCAAGGGCCTGCTGATCGCGGCGATCGAGGATAATGATCCGGTGATCTTCTTTGAACCCAAGCGCATCTATAATGGCCCGTTCGATGGCCATTATGATCGTCCGGTCACGCCCTGGTCCAGGCATCCGACAAGCGCGGTTCCCGAGGGCTATTATCGCGTGCCGCTGGGCAAGGCGGCGGTGGTGCGCCCGGGCGATGATGTGACCGTGCTGGCCTATGGCACGATGGTTCATGTCGCCGCGGCCCTGATCGCCGACAAAGGGATCGACGCCGAACTGATCGACCTGCGCACGCTGGTGCCGCTCGATATTGAAACCATTGTAACATCAGTGAAAAAGACGGGGCGCTGCGTCGTCGTTCACGAAGCGACCAAGACATCGGGCTTCGGCGCGGAATTGTCCGCACTCGTTCAGGAACATTGTTTCCATCATCTCGAAGCGCCGGTCGAGCGTGTGACGGGCTGGGACACGCCCTATCCGCATTCGTTGGAATGGGCCTATTTTCCGGGGCCGGTGCGCCTCAACGAAGCGCTCAAGCGCGTCTTGCGGGATTGAGGATCGATCATGGCACGCTTCACGTTCAAACTGCCGGATATTGGCGAAGGCATTGCCGAGGCGGAGATCGTCGCCTGGCACGTCGCGGTGGGTGACGTTGTCGAGGAGGATCAGCCCCTCGCCGACGTGATGACCGACAAGGCGACAGTGGAAATGACGGCGCCGGTTGCCGGCAAGGTCCTCGAAATTGCCGGAGCGGCGGGCGATATGATCGCCATCGGCGCGGTGCTGGCGGTGTTTGAGGCTGATGGCGAAGAAGAGGCTGCGCCTGAGATGACATCCGCTCCTGCTCCCTTGCCTGAACAAGAGGGGCCTGGAGTAGGTAGCGAGCGCAGCGAGCCTTCCGCGCCGCCTGCTCCATCGCCATCAGTACCGGCATCAGCGCCGCCCCCAAACGCCGCGAAAGGCGCTGCCCCACGAACCCTCGCATCGCCGGCCGTGCGCCAGCGGGCAAAAGATCTGGGTATTGATCTGGCATCGGTGAAATCCGCGCAGGGCGATCGTGTGCGCCATGCCGATCTCGACGCATTCCTCACCTACAATCAGGGCTATCGCCCGGCCGGCGGAACGCGGCCGGACGAAGTGGTGAAGGTGATTGGTCTGCGCCGCCGCATTGCCGAAAATATGGCGGCAGCCAAGCGCCACATCCCGCATTTCACCTATGTCGAGGAATTCGACGTCACCAAGCTGGAAGATCTGCGCGCTGACCTGAATGCGACGCGCGGCGACCGGCCCAAGCTGACGATGCTGCCGCTGCTGATCGTCGCGATCTGCAAGGCATTGCCGGAATTTCCGATGATCAACGCACGCTATGATGACGAAGCGGGCGTGGTGACGCGCTACGGCTCCGTCCATCTTGGCATGGCTGCGCAGACGGACGCGGGGCTGATGGTGCCGGTGATCCGCGATGCCCAAAGCCGCAACGTCTGGCAGCTTGCCGCGGAGATTAAGCGGCTGGCCGATGCCGCACGCACCGGCAAGGCGAAGTCGGAGGAACTGTCGGGTTCGACACTGACTGTCACCTCGCTTGGGCCTCTCGGCGGGATTGCCACGACCCCGGTGATCAACCGGCCGGAAGTGGCGATCATCGGCCCGAACAAGGTGGTCGAGCGGCCGGTGATCCGCGATGGCGAAATTGCGGTCGCCAAGCTGATGAACCTGTCCATTTCCTGCGATCACCGCGTCGTCGACGGGTGGGATGCGGCCAGCTTTGTTCAGGCGGTAAAACGGCTCGTCGAAACGCCGGCGCTCCTGTTCGTCGACTGACGGCATTGCGCCGGGCATAGGGCTTGGCTATGTTCCCGGTCTGTTCAGGATCGGGAGCCTTATGGCCAAGCCCCAGAAGCGTTATGTCTGCCAGGCGTGCGGAAGTGCCACGACGAAGTGGCAGGGGCAGTGTGTCGATTGCGGCGAATGGAACACGCTGTCCGAAGAATTGTCCAATGTCACCGTCTTTTCGGCCAGGCATGACCTGCGCACGGGGGGCCGGTCGTTCGAAATGCTGGGGCTTGATGCGGATATCGCGCTGCCCCCCCGCATGGCGACGGGCATCGCCGAATTCGATCGTGCACTGGGTGGCGGGCTGGTGGCGGGGTCGGCCACGCTGATCGGCGGGGATCCGGGGATCGGTAAATCCACCTTGTTGTTGCAGGCGGCGGCAAAGCTGGCGCTGGCGGGACGCGAGATCGCGTATATTTCGGGTGAGGAAGCGACCGATCAGGTGCGCTTGCGCGCGCGGCGGCTGGGGCTGGGGATGGCCCCGGTCAAGCTGGCATCGGCCACGTCGGTCCGCGACATTCTGACGACTTTGGGGCAGGGCGCACCGCCCGCCTTGCTGGTGATCGATTCGATCCAGACCATGCATTCGGACCTGATCGAAGGCGCGCCCGGCACGGTCAGTCAGGTCCGCGCATCGGCGCATGAACTGATTCGGTTCGCCAAGGAACGTGGTACCGCGCTAATTCTGGTTGGCCATGTCACCAAGGATGGCAGCATCGCCGGGCCACGCGTGCTGGAACATATGGTCGATACCGTGCTCGCTTTCGAAGGCGAGCGCAGCCACCAGTATCGCATCTTGCGCGCGATCAAGAACCGTTTTGGCGGGACCGACGAAATCGGTGTGTTTTCGATGGCCGAACAGGGGCTGGACGAGGTTTCCAATCCCAGTGCCCTGTTCCTGACCCATCGGGGGGACGAAATGGCGGGGGCGACGGTATTTCCTGCGATGGAAGGCACGCGGCCGGTACTCGTCGAAATTCAGGCGCTGGTAGTGCGGCTGGCCAGCGGCGCGACGCCGCGGCGCGCGGTGGTCGGCTGGGATTCAGGCCGGCTGGCGATGATCCTGGCGGTGCTGGAGGCGCGGTGCGGGCTGAGCTTTTCCACCGCCGAAGTTTATTTGAATGTCGCTGGCGGCTATCGCCTGTCCGATCCCGCCGCCGATCTGGCGGTGGCGGCAGCGTTGATTTCCGCGCTTGCCGAACGACCCGTGCCGGCGGATTCGGTAACGTTTGGCGAGGTGTCCCTATCCGGCGAAATCCGCCCGGTGGCCCATGGTGCGTTGCGCTTGAAGGAGGCGGCCAAGCTTGGCTTCCGACGCGGATTGGTGTCGCCGGGTCTGGAAGGGGGCGACATTCGCCTGTCTGCCTTCGGTACGCTGGGCGCGCTCGTTGACCACCTGCTGGGGCGCGACTAGCAGACAGTGCCATGAACCTCACCGCACTTGATATCATCGTCCTCATTCTGATGGGGGGCGGCGCCGTAATGGGTGGTTTGCGCGGCTTCGTCGCCGAAATGCTGTCGCTGTTTGCCTGGGTGGCCGCTATCATCGCGGTGAAAATCGCCCACGGACCTGTTACCGAATGGCTGGCGGCGCCGGTGGGTACGCACATGGGGGCCGCGGTGCTGGCTTTTGCGCTGATCTTCATCTCCGTGTTCGTAACCGGCAAATTGCTGGCCGCGCGGATGGGGCAGCAGACACGGCAATCGGTGCTTGGCCCGGTTGATCGCGTGCTTGGCTTCGGTTTTGGCGGGGTCAAAGGGTTGATCCTTGCCGCGTTGCTGTTCCTGGCGGCAAATTTGGCAAGCGATGTGATTAGTGGCGCTTCGTCGGAACGGCCGGAATGGATGCGGGATTCGCGTACCTTTCCGCTACTCAATGCCAGCAGTCGCGCGATCGTCGATTTCGTCGAAATGCGCAGCAAAAATGGTGGCGCCGGAGAAAAGCGAGCGGACAAGCGATAATTTGACGCTTTAGGGGTGTTGTGTCGGCGCGCCGGCCTTTAAACGGCGGGTATGGCCGCCGCACTGTACAATAATGAGATATTGAGGCTGGCAACGGCCATTCCGCATCAGCATCGTCTGGAAGATCCACAGGCAAGCGTCGAACGGCGATCGCCGGTGTGTGGCAGCCGGGTAACCGTTGATGTGCGGGTGGATGCGACCGGCCGGATCGTGGCGTTGGGGCAGGAGGTGCGCGCTTGCGCCCTTGGCCAGGCGTCCGCATCCCTGATGGCGGCCCATGCGCTGGGCCGGAGCGTGGATGAACTCGTCGGGGCGCGCGATACGCTGACGGCGTTTCTGGCTGGTGATCGCGACGATCCCGGCGATTGGCCGGGGCTGGCGATCTTTGTCCCGGCACGTCCATATCCGGCGCGGCACGCGTCGATCCGGCTGGCGTTCGAAGCCGTGGCGGAAGCGGCTTCCATTGCCGTCAGCATGTCCGAGCCTGCCGCATGACCGAGGAACATGTCACCACATTGCTGGTGCGCGACGGCGTTGTGCTGCTGGGTGCGGGGCTGGTGCTGGTCATCCTGTTTCGCAGGCTCGGTCTGGGCGCGGTGCTGGGCTATCTGGTTGCCGGGGCGTTGATCGGCCCGCAGGGTTTGGGCCTTGTCGGCGATGCCGAAAGCAAGCTGGGGATCGCCGAACTGGGCATCGTCCTGCTGCTGTTCATTGTCGGGCTGGATTTGCACCCGAGCCGTCTGCTCCGCCTGCGCCGCGACATTTTTGGGCTGGGGCTGGCGCAGGTGGTGCTGTGCGGTGTCGCGCTGGCGGCATTTTTGAGTGTTTCGACGGAGTTTTCGACTGCGGCGGTACTGGCGCTCGGCCTGCCGCTGGCCTTGTCATCGACTGCGCAGGTACTGCCGATGCTGCGTTCCGCCGGGCGGCTGAACACGCCGTTCGGGGAAAAAAGCTTTTCGATCCTGTTGTTTCAGGATCTGTCGATCGTTCCACTGATCACGATCATTGCGGCGCTGTCGCGTGCGCCGGCAGATGCGTCGGCGCCGCCGGGCTGGCTGCTTGCGGTGTATACGGTTGGGGCGATCATCGGGCTGGTGCTGGCCGGGCGCTACATCCTCAACCCGCTGTTCCGGCTGATCGGTGGACTGGGCGAGCGCGAACTGTTCGTCGCCGCCGGCCTGTTCACCGTGCTGGCCGCCGCCGCCGTGATGGAGGCGCTGCACCTGTCGACGGCGCTGGGCGCCTTTATCGCGGGCGTGATGCTGGCGGATTCGCCTTACCGGCATGAACTGGAGGCGGATGTCGAACCATTCCGCACCTTGCTGCTCGGGCTGTTCTTCATCGCGGTCGGCATGATGCTGGACCTGAACGCGATCGCGACCCGGCCGCTGTTCGTGCTGTCGCTGGCGGCGGCCGTGGTGATCATCAAGACTGGCGTCATTTTCGGGCTGGCGCGGCTGTTTGGCGTTGCGACCCGGCAGGCCTTTGCCTTGGGACTGTTGCTCAGCCAGGGGGGCGAATTCGCGTTCGTACTGTTCGGGCAGGCCCAGAGTGCACAGTTGATCGCCCCCGAAGCGGCCAGCCTGTTTGGCGCGGTGGTCACGCTGTCGATGGCGACGACACCGTTCCTGATGATGCTATCCCGGCGCTTCACCGGCGAGCCTGCTCCACGCGAAGACATGGAAGGACCGGCCGATCGGCCCGAAGGAACCGCGATCCTCGTCGGTTATGGCCGGTTCGGCCAGACGGTGGCGCAGATGCTGATGGCGAAATCGATCGACGTGACGGTGATCGACAATCAGCCCGAGACGATCGACCGCAGCAGTGGTTTCGGCATGAAGGTCTATTATGGCGATGGCCGTCGGCTCGATCTTTTGCGGCAGGCGGGGGCCGATAAGGCGCGCGCGATCATCTACTGCGTCGATGATCGCTTGCTCGACAAGGAAGGGCTGAAATCGGCGCTGGATACCTTCCCGCAGGCCGCAGTCCTGGTGCGGGCCTATGATCGGCGCTCGCTGATCCGCCTGGATGGCCTCGATATCGCGGGCAGCGTGCGCGAAATGTTTGAATCCGCCGTGCTGATGGGCCGCAAGGCGCTGGAAGCGGTGGGGGTCGAGTTGGACGAGATCAACCGGGTCGAGCGCGAATATCGTGATCGCGATGCGATCCGCCTCGAAATGCAGAGCAAATCGGGGGACCTGCATACCGCCAAGGATATGATGTTCGGTCCCAACAATCCAATGGAAGGAAATGAGCGGGCGTGAAGCGGATGGGATGGGTTGCCGCGCTGGCCGGGCTTTCGGGCGCGATGGCGGTGACGGCAGGCGCGTTCGGCGCGCATGGTGCATCGGGCAAGGCGGTGGAATGGTTGCGGACGGGGGCTACCTATCAGTTGGTCCATGCCGCCGCCGCGCTTGCCATTCACGGCCTGCCGCGCGGACGGATGCCGGCCCTGTTGATGCTGGTCGGTGCGCTGGTGTTTTCGGGAACGCTCTACGCCATGGCTTTCGGCGCCCCGCGCTGGCTGGGTGCGGTGACGCCGCTTGGCGGGATCGCGATGATCGGCGGGTGGCTGCTCCTCGCGCTTGTCGCCTTGCGGCGGTAGAGCGCGAGAAGCCGTAGGCCTTTTACAGAATGCCGGGCAGATCCAGTCCCTGTTCGCGGGCGCAATCGCGGGCGATGGCGTAGCCGGCGTCGGCGTGACGCATCACGCCTGTCGCCGGGTCGTTCCACAGCACGCGTTCCAGCCGGCGCGCGGCGGTCTCGGTGCCGTCGGCGACGATCACCATGCCCGAATGCTGCGAAAAGCCCATGCCGACGCCGCCGCCATGATGCAGCGACACCCAGGTCGCGCCCGATGCGGTGTTCAGCAGGGCGTTGAGCAACGGCCAGTCGGACACCGCATCCGATCCATCGGCCATCGCCTCCGTCTCGCGATTGGGGCTGGCGACCGATCCGCTGTCGAGATGATCACGGCCGATGACGATCGGGGCCTTGAGTTCGCCGCTCGCCACCATTTCGTTGAAGGCCATGCCCAGCCGGTGGCGATCGCCAAGGCCGACCCAGCAGATGCGTGCGGGCAGGCCCTGAAACTGGATCCGTTCGGCCGCCATATCCAGCCAGTTGTGAAGGTGGGGATTGTCGGGGATCAGTTCCTTCACCTTGGCATCGGTGCGGGCGATGTCTTCGGGATCGCCGGATAGCGCCACCCAGCGGAACGGGCCGATTCCGCGGCAGAATAAGGGCCGGATATAAGCGGGCACGAAACCGGGGAAATCAAATGCGTTGGCAACACCGGTTTCCAGCGCCATCTGACGGATATTGTTGCCATAATCGACGGTCGGTACACCCGCTGCTTGAAAATCCAGCATCGCCTGAACATGGACCGCCATGGATTGCTTGGCGGCGACGGTGACGGCGGCGGGATCGCGTTCGCGCATCGTTGCCCATTGTTCCAGCGACCAGCCGGCGGGAAGATAGCCGTTGACCGGGTCATGCGCCGATGTCTGATCGGTCAGCAGATCAGGGCGGATGCCACGGCGATACATCTCCGGCAGGATTTCGGCGGCATTGCCGAGCAGGCCGACCGATACGGCTTTCTTGTCGGCGCAGGCGCGTTCGATGATTGCCATCGCTTCGTCGATCGTACTGGCGGCATGATCGAGATAGCCGGTGCGCAGCCGCATTTCGATCCGCGATGGCTGGCATTCGATGGCAAGGCAGGATGCGCCGGCCATCACGCTGGCCAGCGGCTGCGCGCCACCCATGCCGCCCAAGCCCGCCGTCAGCAGCCATTTGCCCGATAGATCGCCGCCATGGTGCTGGCGGCCCATTTCGACGAAAGTTTCGTAGGTGCCCTGAACGATGCCCTGGCTACCGATATAGATCCATGACCCGGCGGTCATCTGGCCGTACATCGCCAGTCCTTTGGCGTCTAACTCGTGGAAATGCTCCCAGTTCGCCCAATGGGGGACGAGGTTGGAATTGGCCAGCAGCACGCGCGGCGCATCGGCATGGGTGCGGAACACGCCGACCGGCTTGCCCGATTGGATGAGAAGGGTTTGATCGTCCTCCAGCCGTTTCAGCGTCTCGACGATCCGGTCATAGCTTTCCCAGTCGCGCGCGGCGCGGCCGATGCCGCCATAGACCACCAGTTCCTCCGGCCGCTCGGCGACATCGGGATGGAGGTTGTTCATCAGCATCCGCAACGGGGCCTCTGTCAGCCAGCTTTTGGCGGAAAGCGTGGTGCCGGTTGCGGGGCGGATGATGCGGCTATTGTCGAGGCGGGTCATGCTGGGTCCTTGGCAAAGGCGATGCAGGCAGAAAGGATGCGTTCGAGTGCGGCCCGCAATGGCGCGGCACGGGCGTCGTCGAACGGCGGGGGCCAGTTGTCGGGTGATGCGGGGTCGGCCGGCTCATCCATGTAGCCCCGGCAGGCCAGTTCCATCTGGATTGCGTGGATCCCGTTGGCGGGCGCGCCATAATGGCGGGTGATCCAGCCACCGCGAAACCGGCCGTTGGTGACACGGCTGAACGGCGATGCGTCGCAAGCGGCTTCAACCGCTGCGGTCAGGGCAGGCGCACAACTGGCGCCGTCATATGTGCCGATGTTGAATTGGGGCAGTTCACCATCGAACAGGCGTGGCACATGGCTGCGGATCGAATGTGCGTCATAGACGACGATCGCGGGATGGATGGCGCGCAGCCGAGCGATTTCGGCCGTCAGTGCGGTATGATAGGGAGCGAAATAGGCCGCGCGGCGGCGGGCGATTTCGGTTTCATCCGGCGCCTGACCCGGACCGTAAAGCGGTTCGCCATCGAACGTCTCCACCGGGCATAATCCGGTTGTCGTCTGGCCGGGATAAAGCGACACGCCCGCTGGATCGCGATTGACGTCGATCGCGGTGCGCGACAGCCGGGTGCGCACCGTCGTCGCCCCCATGTCGCGCGCAAAGGCGTAGAGCCGGTCAACCCACCAGTCGGCGTCCTTGCGGGCGATCCAGGCGGACGGCAGTGTCGCCTCGATCTCCGCCGGGATGTCCGTTCCCGTATGCGGCAGGCTGATGATCAGCGGACCATCGCCGCGACGAATTTCCAGCCAATCGGTCATGCCAGCCCCGGCAGATTTGCCAGTCGGTTCAGATGTTCATCGCGCACCAGCGTGGCGGCAACCATCATATCGGGGTGGAAATGCCGGTCGTTCTGCAAAGTCGGCACCCTGGCGCGCAGCAGGGCGCGGGCGGCCTCCAGTGGTTCGCTGGATTGCAGGGGCGCATGGAAGTCGCACCCTTGCGCGGCCGCGAGATATTCGATCGCAATCACGTTGCAGGCGTTTTCCGCCATTGCCATCAGTCGGCGCGCGCCGTGCGCCGCCATTGATACATGATCCTCCTGGTTGGCGGATGTCGGGATGGAATCGACGCTGGCCGGATAGGCACGCTGCTTGTTTTCCGAAACCAGCGCCGCCGCCGTCACCTGCGGGATCATGAAACCCGAGTTGAGGCCGGGATGCGGGGTGAGGAAGGCCGGAAGGCCCGACAAGGCCGGGTCTACCAACATCGCAATCCGCCGTTCGGCGATCGATCCGATCTCGCAGATCGCCAGTGCGATCATGTCCGCGGCGAAGGCGACGGGTTCGGCATGGAAGTTCCCGCCCGACAATGCTTCATCGGTATCGGCGAAGATCAGCGGGTTATCCGACACGCCATTGGCTTCGGTGGCCAATGTGGTTCCGGCCTGACGGAGCAGATCGAGTACCGCGCCCATCACCTGCGGCTGGCAGCGCAAGCAATACGGGTCCTGCACGCGCGCATCGCCTTCGAGGTGCGAGGCGCGGATCGCCGACCCGCTCATCAAGCCACGCAACGCATCACCGACCGCGATCTGGCCGGCATGGCGGCGCAGTTGGTGGATGCGGGGATCGAACGGCGCGTCGGAACCCTTGGCGGCTTCGGTCGATAGTGCACCGGTGATCAGCGCCGATCGGAACAGATTTTCCGCCTCGAACAGGCCGGCGAGCGCATAGGCCGTCGAAAATTGCGTGCCATTGAGCAGCGCCAGCCCTTCCTTGGGGCCAAGGGCGAGGGGGGCGATGCCGGCCCCCGCCAGTGCCTTATCCGCTGGAACGCGCGCGCCATCGACGATGATCTCGCCCACGCCGATCATCGCCGCCGCCATATGGGCCAGCGGGGCCAGATCGCCGCTTGCGCCGACCGATCCTTGCGCCGGGATTAGCGGGGTCAATCCACGCGCCAGCATCGTTTCCAGCATCGCCACGGTTTCCGGCCGGACGCCCGATGCGCCGTGCGCGAAGCTGGCGAGCTTGAGCGCCATCATCAGCCGGGCGACGGGCACCGGCATCGGATCGCCGACGCCGGCGGCATGGCTCAGCACGATATTGCGCTGGAGTGTTGCCAGATCGTCGCTTTCGATGCGGACGCTGGCCAGCTTCCCAAAGCCGGTGTTGATGCCATAAACCGGCGCGCCGCGTGCCAAGATGCGTTCGATCGCCGCCGCGCTCGCGGCGATGGCCGGGGCCGTCGCCGGGTCGAGCCGCGCGTTCGCGCCTCGATAAATCGCACGCCAGTCGGCAAGCGAGGCGTTCCCGGCGTTCAGGATGATCTCGGTCATTGCCCTCTCCAGATGCGGGCATGGAGCGGGTTATACCCCATGCGATAAACAAGTTCAGCCGGCCGCTCGATGTTCCAGATCGCCAGATCGCAGGCCTTGCCGGCTTCCAGCGTGCCGGTGCGATCGGCGATCCCCAACGCGCGGGCGGCTTCGCGGGTCATCCCGGCGATGCATTCGGGCACGGTGAGGCGGAACAGCGTGGCGGCCATGTTCATGGCGAGCAGTGGTGACGTCAGCGGCGATGTGCCGGGGTTGCAATCGGTTGCCAGTGCGATCGGCACGGCGGCGGCACGCAATGCAGCGACCGGTGGCAATGTGGTGTCGCGCATGAAATAAAAGGCGCCGGGCAGCAGCACCGCCACCGTTCCGCTGTGCGCCATCGCCGCAACCCCGGCGTCGTCGAGATGTTCGAGATGATCGGCCGACAGCGCGCCATATTCGGCCGCGAGCGCCGCGCCATGCAGATTGGAAAGCTGTTCCGCATGCAGCTTGATCGGCAGGCCATGCACGCGTGCCGTTGCAAATATGCGGGCGACCTGCACGGGCGAAAAACCGATCCCTTCGCAAAAGGCGTCCACCGCATCGGCCAGCCCTTCGGCGGCGATCGTGGGGATCATGTCGGCGACGATATGGTCGACATAGCCATCGGCGTCGCCGGCAAATTCAGGCGGCAGCGCGTGCGCGCCGAGGAAGGTGGTGGCAATCGTCACCGCGCGCTGATCCCCCAGGGCGCGGGCCGCGCGGAGCATCTTGCGTTCCTGATCGAGCGCGAGGCCGTAGCCCGACTTGATTTCAACCGTCGTGACACCTTCGCCGATCAGCGCGTCGAGGCGGGGGAGGGCGGAGGCGACCAGTTCGGCCTCGTTCGCCGCGCGTGTCGCCATCATCGTGGAAACGATGCCGCCGCCTGCTCGCGCAATCTCTTCATAAGAGGCACCGGCCAGCCTCAATTCGAACTCGTGCGCGCGATCGCCGCCATGAACGAGGTGGGTGTGGCAATCGATCAGGCCGGGCGTGATCCAGCGGCCTTGGCAATCGATGATCTCGGCCGCGTCGATCCCCGACGGGGCATCGGCGGCAGGGCCGGCATATTGGATGATCCCATCGCGACAGGCGATGATGCCGTTGTCCACCTCGCCCAATCCGGGCGTGTTCGGCGCGAGCGTGGCGAGGCGGGCGTTCCGCCAGATGCGATCATATTGCATCGATCTGAGTCCCTTCCTCTCGGCCGTGATAATGTCTATACATATTCACGAACGAGGGAGGCTGTCCAGTGGAGCAATTGCCGGCAATCCATTTTCGCACCGCTTTGTTGCCGGATGGCTGGGCGCATGACGTGCGGATCGAAACGGCGGCGGGGCGCATCGCTTGCATCGATACCGGCGTATCGGCGCAGCCGCGTGACGAGCGCGCCGCGATCGGCCTGCCGGGCATGGCGAACCTGCACAGCCATGCCTTCCAGCGTGCGATGGCCGGGCTGACGGGTAAGCGCGGTCCGGGCGCCGATAGTTTTTGGACGTGGCGTGAATGGATGTATCGTTTCGTTGGCCGGCTGACGCCCGATGATGTCGAGGCAATTGCGGCGCTGGCCTTCGTCGAGATGGTGGAGGCCGGCTTCACCCGCGTGGGCGAGTTTCATTATCTGCACCACGATTTCGGCGGGCAGTGCTTTGCCGATCCGGCCGAAATGGGTGCGCGGATTGCGGCCGCTGCGGGCACGGCGGGGATCGGGTTGACCTTGCTGCCGGTCTTTTATGCGCAAGGGGGATTTGGTGGCGTTCCCGCCGGTGACGGGCAGGCGCGTTTTCTGTCGACGCCGGACAGCTATGCCCGGCTGATCGAAGCGAGCCGGCACGTCGTTGCCCCGCTGGGCGATGCGCTGGTCGGCGTCGCGCCGCACAGCCTGCGCGCCGTGACACCCGATGCGCTGGCGGCAATCCTGCCGCTGGCCAACGGCAACCCGATCCACATCCATATCGCCGAACAGGTGCGCGAAGTGGAGGACTGTGTCGCCTGGAGCGGGCGCCGTCCGGTCGAATGGCTGTTCGATCATGTCGCGGTGGATGGGCGCTGGTGTCTGGTCCATGCCACCCATATGACGGCGGATGAAACGCACGCGCTGGCGCGGTCAGGTGCGGTGGCCGGTATTTGCCCGATCACAGAGGCGGATTTGGGTGACGGGCTGTTTCCCGCGATTGATTATCGCGCCGCCGGCGGGGCATGGGGGATCGGCACGGATTCCAATGTCGCGATCGATATGGCTGATGAACTGCGCCTGTTCGAATATGGCCAGCGCCTCCACCATCGCGCGCGCAATGTGATCGCCGATGAAGGCGGTTTCAACGGCCGCGCTTTGTTCGACGGGGCATTGAAAGGCGGGGCGCAGGCGCTGGGCGTGGAGGCCGGCCTCAAGGTCGGCGCGCCAGCCGATTGGGCGACGCTTGATCCCGATCATGTCGGGCTGATTGGCCGGCAAGGCGATGCCCTGCTTGACAGTTTTCTGTTTGCATCCGGCCGTCACGCAATCGACGCCGTATGGCGCGGTGGTCGCAAAGTCGTTACGGGCGGCGTCCATCACGCCCGTGCGGCGGTGGTTTCGCGCTACTGCATGGTCCTGCAACGCCTGCTTATGACATGACGACGCTCAATCGAAAAATTCGCGCGCATATCGAACAGCGCATCCTGTCCGGCGAATGGCCGCCAGGGCACCGCATTCCGTTCGAACATGAACTGATGGCCGAATTTGCCTGTTCGCGGATGACGGTGAACAAGGCGATCGCCGCGCTGGTTGATGTCGGGCTGATCGTTCGCCGGCGGCGTGGTGGCTCGTTCGTGGCCGAACCGCGCGTCCATGCCCCGGTGCTCGCCGTTCCGGACATCCGCGCCGAGGTGGAGGCGCGTGGCCGGAAATACGGCCTGCAACTCTTGTCGCGGCAGCGCCGACGGGCCAACCCGCAGCGCGCTTATGAAGGGCAACTGGCCGATGGCGGTGAGCTGCTGGCGCTCGAATGCCTGCACATGGCGGATGATCGACCGTTCGGTTTGGAAGAACGGCTGATCAGTCTGGCGGTTGCGCCAGCCGCGGCAGATGCCGATTTCAGTGCGATCCCGCCGGGAACCTGGTTGCTCGATGCCGTGCCGTGGACCGAAGCGGAACATCGTATCGCTGCGATCAACGCCGATGATCGGATTGCCGGTTTGCTCGATGTGCCGTTGCATATTGCATGTTTGGCGGTCGAACGGCGAACATGGCGCGGCGATGCCGATGTCACCCATGTTCGGCAGATATTCCCGGGCACGGATTTCGATCTGATCGCGCGCTTCACGCCCAAATCGTGAAGGGGCGATTGCGTGAAGCGATGGCCATATGAATGGCAAATCCGCAACACTCGGTCCGCAAGTTGGTGTTTTGTCCCTTCTGCAACGTTACTTTGCGTAAGCGGCCATTGACGCGCCCGGGCTGTGGCTGCAACACAGCGGCGAACGCCCCGTTGCGATGGTGACAAGAAGGGCGGTTGATTTGCAGGAGTATGGATGTGGCCCAGACGGACGGAATGGCTCTCGATCCCGCGAATATCGTGCGATCCGAACGCATTGAAATCGACGCCCCCGCCAGCATCGTCTGGGAAATTCTCACTGACTTTGCCGCCTACAAGGCATGGAACCCGTTCTGCGTCGAATGCGACAGCAAGCTCGAAATGGGCGCGGCCGTGAACATGAAACTGGCTAGCTACACCATGCCCGGCCAGATCGTTCCCAACGTCGAATATATCTGCGCGATCGAACCGGAACGGCTGATTTCGTGGGAATTGCCTTATATGGAAATCTGGCCTTATCCCGCCCGGCGCGACCAGATCATCGAGCCACTGGGTGATGATCGTTGTTCCTACATCAGCACGGATGCCTTCTTTCAGGACAATGGCACGCATGTGATGCGGTTCTGCGGCGATTGGGTGAAGCGGGCTTTTGACGATACCGCGATCGCGCTGAAGGCGCGTGCAGAGGAGATGCACGCAAGCCGGAAGGCTGGCTGATGTTCGAAGTCCTCGGCATGAGCAGCCCGAACGTGCTCAAACTCGTCCTGATGCTGGAAGAGTGCGGGTTTGATTACCGGCTGCGCCATGTGGATGTGTTCGCCGGCCAGCAGTTCGATCCAGCCTTTTTGGCGATCAGCCCCAACAACAAGGTTCCGGTGCTGATCGATCATCGTGGGGCGGCGCCGTTTGCCGTGTTCGAAAGCGCGGCCGCCTTGCTCTATCTGGCGGAAGCGTCAGGCCGGATGATCCCGGCGGATGTTCAGCAACGGTCGCGCGCCATGTCGTGGCTGATGCTGCAAACGGCATCGATCGGCCCCATGTTCGGCCAGTATACGCACTTTTGCCGCTATGCCCCCGAAGCCGATCGGGCATATGGCGTGCGCCGGTACGAAAGCGAAGTCGCGCGGCTATTCGGTGTACTCGACAAGCGGCTGGCGGAAAGCGCCAATGTCGCCGGCGACGAATATGGCCTGGCGGATGTGGCGACCTGGCCGTGGATCCGGACGGCCGATACCATCTTTCCGCTGTTGCAGGACAAATCCGCCTGGCAGCGCTTTCCGGCGCTGCGCCGTTGGTTTGATGCGGGGCAGGGGCGCCCGGCCACCCAGCGCGCGGTGGCCGCACTCGATGGCCTTTTATCGGACGATATCGCCGCCTTCGGCCGGGCCGATGGCGACGCGATCGATCGTTTCTGCGGACGCGGTCGCCATGACCACGCCGCCAATATCACTGCCGCAACGACGGCCTGATCGAACCTTCTGGGAGGAAGTCTGCAATGCATATCACCCGTTTCAACCGTGGGGCGAGCGTTCTCGCGCTTACGATGATGCTCGGATCGGCGCCGGCGTTCGCGCAGGAGGCCGCGACACCCAGCAGTGGCCTGGAAGATATCGTCGTCACCGCGCAGAAGCGCGCCGAAAACGTGCAGCAGGTGCCGATCGCGATTTCGGCGGTCAATGCGGACTTCCTGAAGGCGCGCGACATCAGTTCGATCGACCAGCTTGGTTCGATCGCCCCGAACATGAAGATCGAACGCGCACCGTCGAACAAGACGATCACCCAGATCGCGATCCGCGGTTCGGTGACGATCAACCCGTCGATCACCTGGGAACCGGCGGTCGGCCTGTATGTCGATGGCGTCTATATCGCCAAGGCGCAGGGTTCGATCTTCGATATCGCCGATCTGGAACGCGTCGAAGTGCTGCGCGGGCCGCAGGGCACGCTCTACGGCCGCAACACGCTGGCCGGCGCGGTGAACCTCGTCACCAAGAAGCCATCGGGCGAACTGGGTGGTTCGGCTGAAATCACGTATGGCAATTTCGATTACTGGAAGGCCAAGGCCGTCCTCGATCTGCCCCAGATGGGCATTTTCTCGGCCAAGCTGTCCGGCCAGATCCAGAAGCGGGACGGGTTCACCCGGATTGATCCGGTCACCGGTTTCACCCCGCCGCAGATCAAGGATACCAACGATCTCGATAATCAGAGCTTCATGGTCCAGTTGCGCGCGGCGCCAACGGAAAATCTGACGCTCGATTATGCGTATGATTATACCAACTACAACCAGCGGCCCGATTATGCGCAGCTGTACCAGGTCAATCGCAATGGTGGGCCGGGTGATATCTTCGATCCCAACGCCGCAGCGCTACCGGGTGTACCGGGAAGCGGCTATTCCGGTATCCCGCTCTATCTCTTCGCCAACAAGGATCGGCAGAGCACGGGCAGCATCGACGGCGATGTGTACGAAAAGACGCGCACGCAGGGCCATGCGCTGACGGCTACGCTGGACCTCGGCTCGGCGACGCTGAAATCGATCAGCGCTTATCGCAAGCTCAAGTTCAACGACAATCTCGATCTCGATGGCTCGCCGCTCGATATCGCACTGACGCAGCGCAACACCAAATATCGTTCGTTCAGTCAGGAATTTCAGATTTCCGGCGCGACACTGGATGATCGCCTGAAATATGTCGCTGGCGTCTATTACTTCAAGGACAAGGCCGAGACGGACAACCCGCAGAGCTTCTTCTTCCACACGGCGAACTATGATTCATTCTATGGATCGCACACGGAAGCCTATGCGGCTTACGCACAGGTCGATTTCAGCGTCACCGATAAGCTCGTGCTGACCGGCGGCCTTCGCTACAATCACGAAAAGAAGGACATCAAGCGCTTCCTGGCGCTGAATGGTGGAACGCCCTTCATCGACGTCGATTATGGCGAAGTGCCGGACGCAAAGTATAACAACCTCAGCCCCGCCGCGACGATCCGGTACGAGATCACTGATCGCGTCAACGTCTATGCGCGTTATGCCAAGGGCTTCAAGTCGGGTGGCTATAACGGCGAAACCAACGAAGTCGCGGCACCGACTGCGGCTTGTCCGTCCGGTGCGACCGAGGTTTGCTTCCCCTACAAGCCCGAAAAGGTCGACAGCTACGAAATCGGCTTCAAGTCGCGTATGCTGGACAACAAGCTTCAGCTAAACGTCGCGGCGTTCTGGGACGAACATAAGGACATCCAGCTGGCCGTGTTCCGCGGTTCGGGCGCGGCGGCTTCGGTGGTGGAAAATGCCGGTGCTGCGCGCATTCGCGGTGTCGAGCTTGAAGCGATGGCCCGCCCGGCGGAGTTTCTTACGGTCAATGCGTCGTTCGCGATCCTCGACGCCAAGTATAAGTCGTTCATCGATGCCGGTCAGCAGGTCGCCAACAACCGCGCTTTCCCGCACACGCCCAAATATTCGGCGTCGATCGGTGTCGACTGGAAGGTGACTGAAGGCGATTGGGGCAAGTTCAACCTTGTTTCCGATCTGAACTATGTCGATAAATATTATACCTACCCCTATGCGCTTCGTGCTCCGGGCGCATCCGATCAGACGGCGCAGACCACCTTGTCGCAGGGCCGCACCATCGTGAACCTGCGTGGTGTTGTCTCCGATGTTCCGCTGGGCGGCGTGAATGCGCAGTTCTCGCTGTGGGTGAAGAACCTGTTCAAGGAAAACAACCCGACCAACTTCATCGATTTCGGCCCCAGCTTTGGTGGCCTGACGGTAGCTTATTATCCGGATCCGCGGACGTACGGCATCACTGCCGGTGTTCGCTTCTAAGATATAAGCTGAATGATCTGAAACCTCTCTCCGGCCCTGCCGGGGGGAGGTTTTTCTATTTTGGAGACGGCTAATGAGCGACATGGAAGCGCGGCTGCGGGATTTGCTGGATCGCGAGGAAATCCGCCAACTCATCACCACTTACTGTCAGGCGTCCGATCGTCACGATCATGAAAAGCTGCGCACGCTATATCATGAGGATGCGATCGACGATCATGGCGCGATGTTCTGCGGGCCGGCGATGGAGTTCATCGACAAGCTGCCCGAAATTCAGGCGCCGATGGAAATCCTCCATCACAATGTGACGACGATCAACCTGGCGATCGACGGGGACTATGCGGAAGGTGAGGTCTATCTGCTCGCGCTCCACCGCGCGAAGATGCCCGAAGGGCGGATCGATGTGCTCGTCGGCGGGCGTTATTTCGACAAATATGCCAGGCGTGATGGCAAGTGGAAGTTCCTCCACCGCGCGATCGTGGCCGATTGGGCGAACATCCACTCGCCGTCGATCATCGATCTGGAACATCCGTTCCTGGAAGGCGCCAAGATCGGCAAGCCCGGCCCGTCCGATCCATCCTATGGCTTCTTCAAGTTGATCAAGCGCGGCGCCTGATCACCCCCCATCAACGGCAGACAAAAAGAAAGGCCCCGGCGTGAACCGGGGCCTTCTTTGTATCGGCGGTTGTTCCCCGCCGGCGCGCTTAACGCCGGATCGAGAAGGTAACCGAGTAGCGACGCGGATCGCTGAAGAAGCCTTCGCGGAAACCGAATCCGGCGGTGCCGTCGAAGCCGGCGATCAGCACCTGCTTGTCGGTGACGTTGTCGACCGCGAAACGCAGCGACGTGCCCTGCCATGGCAGATCGAAATCGGCGCTGAGGTTCACCGTTGCATAATCCGGCGAACGCAGCGGCGAATTTTCGACGTCGAGATACGTCAGGCTGCGATAGGTGCTGTCCGCGCGGAAGGTGGCGTCCAGCGTATCGGTGATCGGAGCCGTGTAGACGAGGCTGAGGCTGCCGGTGATTTCCGGGGCCTGCTTCAGCTTGCGTCCGGTCAGATCGATCGCGGTGCCGTTGATGACCGTCGCGAATTCAAGATACTTCGCATCCAGCAGGCCGAGCGAACCGCTGACACGGAAGCGCGGGGTGATGCGTGCATCATATTCCAGTTCGATGCCCTGAATACGCGATTTTCCGGCATTTTCGTAACCAACGTTCAGGTTGGTCTTGTTCACCAGGACCTGCTGATCCTTATATTCGTTGCGGAACGCGGCGAGGTTGATCATCACCGGCCCGAAATTGCTCTTGATGCCCACTTCATAGGCGGTCAGATGTTCGGGATCGTAGGAACCGATCTCGATTTCGGCGGTCGGGCGGCCGTTGAAACCGCCGCTGCGGAAGCCCTTCGACCAGGACGCATAACCCAGCAGGTTCGGCTGGAACTTATAGCTCACCGATGCGCGCGGGCTGAACGCATCCCAATCCTTTGTCAGCGTATACGGCATGACCAGATTGGATCCGTTGCCAACGCGAATGGAACGCTGGCTAAAGGTCTTCTTTTCCCAGGTGTAACGGCCACCCAGTTCGACCGCCAATGCGTCGGTCAGATCATAGGTGAAATTACCAAAGGCGGCATAGTTGGTGGTTTTCTGGCGGTTGAAGAAGTTGATGTTGAAATCGGCCGCTTCGGCACCTGCGGCGGGAACCCCGGCTGCAATCATCGCGTCATAAAGGCCGTCGGCAACGATCAGGCGGGTATCGTCGCGCGTCTTTTCACGGAAGAAATAGGCGCCGACGAGCAGGTTGCCGCGATCGCCGAACAGCGGGGTTGCATATTGCAGTTCCTGGCTGAACTGCCGGGCGGTTTCATCATGGATGTCGCCGGCATAGTTGACCGTCGAGGACGCGTCGCCATCGCGACCGAACACCGCACTGACCCAGCGATAGGCGCTGATCGATTTCAGCGTGCCGGCGCCGATGTCGTAGGACAGCGTCAGAGCGGCGTTGGCCGAATCCGTGTCATCACGGTTCAGTTCCGCGTTGGTGTCGGTCCGGTCGATCCGGCCGGGAACCGTGCAGCACGGGCTGAGGAAGGTATTTTGCAGCCCTGCGAACGGGGCATTCGGATCGAACGCCAGCATCGAGTGCGGGGCCGAATTCTGGCGGCGGCGCAGGCCATCGACGGTGAGGACCGCGTCGAACGGGGCGGCGTCGTAATGCAGCGTCACCCGGCCGGCGACGACATTCTTGTTGCCGAGGTTCTTGCCCGATGGAATTTTCTGCCAGCCTTCGCCGAATTCGCCGAGGGCCGAGATGCCGAGTGACAGGCTGTCGCTCAGCGCGCCTTCCACGTTCGCGCGGGCGCGGACGGTGTTGTACGAACCGTAGCGCAGGTCGGCCTGCACCACGCTGGTGCCGTCGGGCACGTGGCTGACGACGTTGATCGCGCCGCCGATGGTGTTTTTGCCGAACAGCGAGCCCTGCGGACCGCGCAGCACTTCGATGCGGTCGATGCCGAGTAGTTCGGTCGTCGCGCCGAAGGTGCGGGCGATATAGACGCCGTCGATATAGAGGCCGACCGCCGGATCGGCGGTGATGATGAAGTCGTTTTCGCCAACGCCGCGCACGAATGCCGCGATGCCGCCGCTGTTACCGCCCTGGCCGGGGGTGAAGTTCAGGTTGGGGGCGATCTGCTGGACATCGGTGACGGCATCGAAGCCGCGCGAGTCGAGATTGGCCTGGCTCACCGCGGTGACGGCAATCGGCACGTCCTGCAGCTTTTCTTCGCGCTTGCGCGCGGTGACGACGATGTCGCCATCGTTGGCGGCAGCGGCTTCAACCGCATCCTGGGCGTAAGCTGCGGTCGGCAGCGCAACGGCGGTGCTGCACACGGACAGCATGAGCAGGGCCCGCATCGCGTGCGGGTGACGGATCGACATATTATTGCTCCCCTAACGGCGCCGGGCGCCTGAAACAGGGGGGCGACTACGCCGATCGTGCAGCGCAAATCAATATCATAGCGACGAATATGTGTCGCTATGCGTCGTTAAACGTCTCGCCTGTTGCGATATTGCCGCATAGTGAGGCTGGCGTGGCTCCATCGTCGGAGCCACGCCACGTCCCCATTATTCAGCGGCGAGCGCGGCGGCCTTCGCACGGAAGTGCGGGATCACCTTTTCACCGATATTCTTGATGGTTTCCATGATCGCCGAATGCGGGATGGTGCCCATCTGGAACAGGAACAGCACTTCGTCCGCGCCCGCTTCCTGCAGACGCGTGCAGTAGCGGATGCAGTCGTCGGCATTGCCATAGGCGTCCTGCGCGACGGTGTAGTTGCTGGTATGTTCGTCGCCGACCGGGATATGCTCTTCGGACAGGTAGGCGACGGTGCGCGCTTTGTCCTTGTCGAGTGCGGCCTGCTGTTCTTCGGCCGACAGGTCTTCGATGCTCGGCTTGGCGCCGCCCTGATACCAGTAGGCGATGGCTTCTGCGAAGAAGCGCTGGCCGCGCAGGCCGATGCGGCGGGCTTCTTCGCGATCGTCGAGCACGCAGGCCGCGCAGAAAGCGGCGAGATGCTCGTTCGGGCGGAAACCAACCTGATCTTCGGCCTTACGGTTCTTGAAATGCTCGCGATAGATGGCGTTCTTGCGGGCGATTTCTTCTGGCCCCGAGAAACCGAGCACAAGCGCGCCGATGCCGCGATCGCCGGCAAGCTGAAGCGTGGCTTCGCGGGTGCAGGCATAATAGATCGGGGGGTGCGGATCCTGCAGCGGGCTGGGGTGGATCGGGCGCGACGGGATCTTCACATACTGGCCGTCATGCTCGACATGCCCATCCTTCAGGATTTTCGGGATGAGGTACATGCTTTCGTCGATCATCGGCTGCAGTTCGGCCAGATCGTAGCCGAAGGTGCCGGCTTCCTGCTGGGTGCCGCCCTTGCCCATGCCAAAATGCACGCGGCCGTTGGACAGGATGTCGAGTGTCGCGATACGCTCAGCCACCTTCACCGGATGGTTCATCGCGGGCGGCAGGCAGACGACGCCGTGGCCGATGCCGATCCGGCTGGTCTTGCCGGCGATGAAGGCAAGGAAGGTTTCCGGCGCCGACATGTGCGCATATTGGGTGAGGGCGGTGTGTTCGACGGCCCACACATTGTCGAAGCCGACTTCTTCGGCCAGCATCACCTGCTCGACGATTTCCTGGAAGCAGCGGGCTTCGGACTCGCGCGAGGGGTCCGCCATCTGCGCTTCGTAAATGATCGAGAACTTCATTCGATTCTTTCCTCTTCCCATGAACTTTGTGGCGGAGGATGAGCGCGCGACGGATGCGTTGCATCGTCCATTTGGACCATGTTCGAAAATTGCCATGCGGGCAGGGTGTGTTCAGAGGTAAGTTATTAGGAAGGATCAATAATGTTTTCTGGCAAGACGGCTTTGGTAACGGGTGGTGCATCGGGAATCGGTGAAGCGGCGGCGCGGCGCTTCGCCCAGGAAGGGGCGACGGTTGTTGTCGCCGATCTCAATATCGCCGGGGCGGAGCGTGTGGCGGGCGCAATCATCGCCGATGGCGGCAAGGCGGCGGCGATCCAGCTCGACATCGCATCCGAAGACTCCAATGCAGCGCTGTTCGGCGCGTGCCGCGATCGGTTTGGCGGGCTGGATGCGGCCTTCTTGAACGCTGGCATCCTGGGCAAATGGGGCGAATTTGAAACCTATGAAACGGCCACGTTCGATCAGATGATCAGCGTCAATCTGCGGGGCACCTTTCTCGGGTTGAAGGCTGCGCTGCCGGTTCTGCGTCCGGGTGGTGCGGCGGTCGTCACCGCTTCGCTTGCCGGATTGCTGGGTTTGCCCGCCGCGGTCGGCTATGCTGCGTCCAAGCACGGATTGCTCGGTATCGTGAAGTCGCTTGCGGCATCCTACGCCCGTGCGGGGCTGCGTGTGAACGCGGTTTGCCCCGGCAGCGTGCTGACGCCGATGGTGGGTGTCGGCGAAGCGGCTCCGCTGGTCGATCCCGATGCGCTGGAAGCACCGGCCTATCGCGGCGATCTTCACCCGCAGCATATTGCCGAAGTGGCGCTTTTCCTCGCCAGCCGGCGGGCGGCGGCGATCAACGGGCTGGCGGTGCCGGTCGATGCAGGCTTCCTCGCCGATTTCGGCGATGCCAACCCGGAATGATCCGGGTCAGGCAAGGCTGATGAAACTGTCGAGGACGCGCTTGCGTCCCGACAGTTCGAAATCAATCTCCAGCTTGTTGCCGTCGATTTCGGCCACCGCCCCATAACCGAATTTGGTGTGGAACACGCGTTGGCCGATCGCGATGTCCGATCGTGGCCTGGCGGCAAAAGTGGCGGTCGATGCGCGGGTTTCGGCGACCCGCTTCGGCGCCGGGTCATAGCCGGCCGCCGCCGCACGCTGCCAGCCGGGGCCACGGCCTGTGGCGCGCCCGCCATGGGCGAACGGATCGCTTTGTTCGGCCCATTGCGCCCGCCACAGGCTTTCGCCGCCGCTCATCGTCGTTTCACCGTCGACATGTTCGGGGGGCAGTTCGCCCACGAAGCGCGACGGGATCGATGACGTCCACTGACCGTAGATGCGGCGGTTGGCGGCGTGGAGGATCGTTGCCCGCCGCCGCGCCCGCGTAATCGCGACATAAGCGAGGCGCCGTTCTTCCTCCAGGCTGGCCAATCCGCCTTCGTCGATTGCCCGTTGCGACGGGAATACGCCTTCTTCCCAGCCGGGCAGGAACACTGTGTCGAATTCCAGCCCCTTGGCGGCATGGATCGTCATCACCGTCACCTTGGCCGTGTCACGATCGGCGTCATTGTCCATGACAAGGCTGACATGTTCGAGGAAGGCGGGGAGGGTTTCATATTCCTCCATCGCGCGGGTCAGTTCGACGAGGTTTTCCAGCCGGCCAGCCGCGTCCGCCGTGCGTTCGGCCTGAAGCATGCCGGTATAGCCCGATTCATCAAGCATCAACCGGGTGAGTTCGGCGTGCGGAAGATCGTTCAGCCGGTCGCGCCAGCGCATGATATCGCCGATAAGATTGCCCATCGCACGCCGCGCCTGCGGGGTCAGTTCATCGGTGTCGAGGACGCGGGTGGCTGCCAATGTTAGCGGAATGCCCTGGGCGCGGGCGAGCTGATGCACCTTGGCGACGGCCTTGTCGCCCAGCCCGCGCTTGGGTGTGTTCACGATCCGCTCGAATGCCAGGTCGTCCGCGGGCTGATGAATGACCCGCAGATAAGCCAGCGCGTCGCGGATTTCGGCCCGTTCGTAAAAGCGGAAGCCGCCGACGATGCGATATGGCAGGCCGATCGCAATGAAGCGGTCCTCGAACTCGCGCGTCTGGAACTGCGCACGCACGAGGATGGCGACTTCATCGAGCGCGCCGCCATGGCGTTGGTGCGCCTCGATCTCGTCACCGATCCGCCGTGCTTCTTCGGGGCCATCCCACACGCCGATGACGCGGACCTTGTCGCCGGCGTCCATTTCGGTCCACAATTCCTTGCCGAGCCGGCCGCCATTATGCGCGATCACGCCACCAGCCGCGCCCAGGATATGCGGTGTCGATCGATAATTTTGTTCGAGCCGGATGATCTTCGCGCCCGGAAAATCCTGTTCGAAGCGCAGGATGTTCGCCACTTCCGCGCCGCGCCACGAATAGATCGACTGGTCATCATCGCCGACGCAGCAGATATTCTTGCGGGTCTGCGCGATTAGCCGCAACCACAGATATTGGGCGCTGTTGGTATCCTGATATTCGTCGACCATGACGTAGCGGAAGCGATCCTGATAACTTTCCAGCACGTCGCGATGTTTTTTCAGGATGGTCAGCATGTGCAGCAGCAGATCGCCGAAATCGCAGGCGTTCACCGCGCGCAGCCGATCCTGATAGGCTTGGTAGAACTCCTGCCCGCGGCCATTGGCAAAAGCCTCGCTTTCGCCGGCATCCACATCCGCCGGTGTCCATCCGCGATTTTTCCAGCGGTCGATCAGGCCGCCCAGCATCCGTGGCGTCCATCGCTTTTCATCAAGATCGGCGGCGACGATCAACTGTTTCATCAGGCGCAATTGATCGTCGGTGTCGAGGATCGTGAAATTGGCCTGCAGCCCCACCAGTTCGGCATGGCGGCGCAGCATTTTGGCCGCGATCGCGTGGAAGGTGCCGAGCCAGGGCAGCCCTTCCACCGCATCGCCCAGCATCCGGCCGACGCGTTCCTTCATTTCGCGCGCGGCCTTGTTGGTGAAGGTGACGGCAAGGATTTCGGATGGCCAGGCCCGCCGCGTGGCGACCAGATGGGCCAGCCGGGCGGTGAGCGCTGCCGTCTTGCCGGTGCCGGCCCCCGCCAGCACCAGCACGGGGCCTTCGGTGGTGAGCACAGCTTCGCGCTGGGGCGGATTTAGCCCGGTCAGGTAAGCGGGTTCGGAAGCGGTGGTGGGAAGGGGCTGAGTCACCCGTGAACAGTTAGGGAACATGGTGGCCGGGGGCAACCGCGAACGCGCGGCATTATAGGGTCGTTGGGCGTAACGATCCGTGATAGCTTCGCTTTATCGGGGATATCCGAAGGGGAAACAGCATGCCTTTGTCAAAGCGACTCGTGGCGGAATTGTTCGGGACATTCTGGTTGGTATTCGGCGGATGCGGCAGCGCGGTGCTTGCGGCCGGTTTCCCCGATGTCGGCATCGGCTTTGCCGGCGTTGCGCTGGCATTCGGCCTGACCGTCCTCACCATGGCCTTTGCGATCGGTCATATTTCGGGCTGCCACCTCAACCCGGCGGTAACGCTGGGTTTGTGGGCTGGCGGGCGTTTCCCTGCGAAGGATGTCGTTCCGTATATCGTCGTGCAGGTGATCGGTGCGATCATCGCTGCGTTCATCCTGTGGCAGATCGCCAGCGGCGCCCCCGGTTTCGCGATGGGGCCGACGAGCTTGGCGGTCAACGGCTTCGGCCCGCAATCGCCCGGCGGCTATTCGATGGGCGCAGGCATGACGATCGAAATCGTGCTGACGTTCGGTTTTCTGATTGTCATCATGGGCGCGACGGACAAGCGGGCGCCTGCCGGCTTCGCACCGATCGCGATCGGCCTTGCGCTGACCTTGATCCACCTGATCGCCATTCCGGTAACGAACACGTCGGTCAATCCGGGGCGCAGCACCGGGCCGGCCTTGCTGGTTGGCGGGCTGGCCTTGCAGCAGCTCTGGCTATTCTGGCTCGCGCCGATTGTCGGTGGTGTGCTGGGTGGCTTTGCCTATCGCGCGGTGGCGGGCGATCCGGCCGCCTGATCGGGCTTCATGGCCGACACGCTGAAATGGCTCGTCCGCAGGTAATGCGGGCGGGCCTTTTTGCATAATGCGGATTTCGCGTGTCGCCCGGGCTGACGGAAAGGCGGAACCCGTTTCGGAAAACCGCGCGCCGTCACATCTGGCACGCATCATGCGTTGTCGCCTCCTGCTTCAAGAGGAGGCTATGATGATCAGATCACTGCATAAAATTTCCGTATTTTGCGCGATGACCCTGCCTTTCGCGGTGCCAGGTGCTGCACATGCCGCGATGGTGATCGACAGTTCGGCCTATGCGCTCAGTTCGACATTGAAGGCTGCGAATGCGGTGTTGGTCCAGGTTGGCCCGCTGGCTGCAACGGGCGGCAGCGCGGCGCCGGCTTATTCCAGCAGCGCCGGGCTGGCGACGATCAACCAGAATCTCAACCTCACCGGCTTCGGGTTGTTGTCGGTGCATGAAAAGCTGCACACTGGTGTCGTTCACAGCACCGCCTCATCGCCATTCCCGGTGTCGCCCACCGGCACGGCTTCGGCCATGATCAACGACCTGGATGTGGGGCTGACGACACAAGCGCTGTTTGCCCCGCTGCTGACCGTGCTCAACGTATCGGCGGATACGATCATGTCGACATCGTCGGTCAGCGCGGTGGGTGGGCTAAGCGCTTTCGGGTCGTCAACGATCGAAGGCTTAGACATTGGCGGCCTCAGCCTGGCGCTGGGCGGTTTGTTCATCGACAGCAGCCTTTACGTCAATCCCGGTGCGAACACGGTTCTGGTGGATCTGCTCGGTCTCCGGATCGTGCTCAACGAGCAGGTGCATACGGGCAATGGCACCACCGATATCGGTATCGTCACCAATGCCCTGCGGCTGACATTTGACGATTTCCTGCTCGGCGGGAAGCTGGTGAACGGGGATGTCATTGTCGGCCATTCGCAGGCGTCGATCAGCGGTTATACCGCGCCGCCGGCCGCGGTGCCCGAACCGGCGAGCTGGGCGATGCTGATCTCCGGTTTCGGCCTTGTCGGCGGGGCCATGCGGGTGCGCCGCGTGAAGCCGGGCCTGGCTGGCGCTTGACGTGGTGGTGATGAGGCTCCAATCCCCGCCCGCATTTTACAGGGTTGGGCCGAATGACGGAAAGCGTTGTACACAATCCCTCGGCAAGGCGGGTGCTGGGGGCCAGTCTGGTCGGCACGGCGGTCGAATTTTACGATTTCTATATCTATGCGACGGCCGCCGCGCTGGTTTTCGGTCCGTTATTCTTTCCGGCGTCCGATCCGGGCGTGCAACAATTGATGGCCTTCGCCAGCCTTGCCGTCGCCTTCATCGCGCGGCCGGTGGGCGCGGTGGCCTTTGGCCATTTCGGCGATCGGATTGGACGAAAATCGACGCTGGTCGCCTCGCTCGTCATCATGGGCGGATCGACGATGGCGATTGCCTTTCTGCCGACCTATCAGATGATCGGCTGGGTGGCCCCGGCCATTCTGTGCCTGCTCCGTTTCGGCCAGGGTTTCGGGCTTGGTGGCGAATGGGGCGGGGCGGCGCTGCTGGCGGTGGAAAATGCCCCGCCGGGATGGCGCGCGCGTTATGGCATGGCGCCGCAGCTGGGGGCGCCGGTTGGCTTCATCGCCGCCAATGGCCTGTTCCTGCTGCTTGGCCTGCTGCTCACGCCCGAACAGTTTCGCGATTGGGGTTGGCGCATCCCGTTCCTGGCGAGTGCGATCCTTGTCGCCCTCGGCCTGTGGGTGCGCCTGAAATTGACCGAGACACCCGCCTTCGCCGCGTCGATCGAAGAAGCCCCGCCGCCCCGCGTGCCGATCGCCGAACTGCTGCGCAAGCATTGGGTGGAAACGCTGGGCGGCACCTTTGCCGCGGTCGCCTGCTTTGCAATCTTCTATCTGACGACGGCGTTCGCGCTTGGTTATGGCACGACGACGCTGGGTTATACGCGCGAAGCGTTTCTTGGTATCCAGCTTGTGGCGATCCTGTTCATGGCCGCCGGCATCGTCGTCGCGGGATGGTTGGCGGACATATATGATGGTCGCCGCGTGCTGATGGGCGGATGTGTCGCCACCGTGTTCGTCGGTCTGCTGATGGCGCCGATGTTCGGCGGCGGCAGCCCGTGGCTGGTCGGTGGTTATCTGGCGCTGGCGTTGTGGGTGATGGGTTTCGTCTATGGCCCGCTTGGCGCGTGGCTGCCGGGCCTGTTCCCCGCGCGCGTGCGCTACACGGGCGCATCGATGGCGTTCAACCTTGGTGGCATCATCGGCGGCGGGTTGACCCCGGCGCTGGCGCAGGGGCTGTCGAAAAATTCGGCTTGGTGCCAGTTGGCCTTTACCTTGCCGCCGCTGCCCTGGTCAGCCTGATCGCGCTTGTTCCGCTGCGTCGCGACGCAGAAGCGTAAGCTTGGCTTTACCGTGGATGCGTTCGGCGTCCACGGTCCAGCCGCCGGCGGAAACCACTTCATGCTTTGCCGTTTCCACGCTGGCCCAGGCCCCGGCGCTGGCCCAGCCTAGCCGGGTCAGCCGTTCGAGCAAGGCCGCCCCGCCGCCGCTGCCATAAGGCGGATCGAACAATAGCAGATCGCATGGCTGGGCCACGGGGCCGAGTGACGAAACCGATTGTGCACGCACGTCGACGGTTGCGCCCAGCTTTGCGGCATTGGCCCGCAATATATCGGCCGCCGCCCGATCCTGTTCGACGAAGATGGCGTGTGCGGCGCCGCGGGACAGCGCTTCGAATCCCAGGGCGCCGGACCCTGCGAACAGATCCACCACACGCAGGTCTTCAAAACTGCCCAGTCGGCTGGCGAGCATTGAAAACAGCGCTTCGCGGGTGCGGTCGCTGGTTGGGCGCGTTGCGTCGCCGGCGGGGGCTGCAATCGTACGCCCACGCCATTTTCCTGCAATGATACGCATCGTTCCGGTCTCTTATTTCAATGTCTTGCGGAAGTTGACGAGGTCGTGCTGCAGCACTTCGTCCACCGCGCCGACAGGCAGATCGCCCAGCCGGAACGGCCCATAACTGGTGCGGATAAGCCGGCTGACCTGCAGGCCGAGATGTTCGAGCACCCGGCGCACTTCGCGGTTCTTGCCTTCGCGCAGCTTCATTTCCACCCAGCCGTTGCGCCCCGTGCGGCGTTCGAGATTGGCGTCGATCGATCCGTAGCGTACGCCTTCGATCTCGATCCCTTCGATCAGATCGTCCAGCATCGTCTGGGTCACTTCGCCGAATACGCGGGCGCGGTAGGTGCGCTCCACCCCGGTGGATGGCAGTTCCAACTGGCGCTTCAACCCGCCGTCGGTGGTGAGCAGTAGCAGCCCTTCGGTATTGAGGTCGAGGCGGCCAACAGGCACGACGCGCGGCAGGCCGTGGGGAAGGCGATCATAGATGGTTGCGCGGCCCTTGGGGTCGCGTTCGGCGGTCAACAGGCCGGTTGGCTTGTGGAAACGAAACAGCCGCGCATGTTCGGGCGGCGCGACCGGCTTGCCGTCGACAGTAACCCCTTGCAGCGATTTAAGGATCGTCGCCGGCGTGTCGACGATCTTGTCGCCGATGGCGATGCGGCCTTCGGCAACCATCCGTTCGATTTCACGGCGCGACGCAATTCCTGCGCGCGCGAGCAGCTTGGCGATACGTTCGCCTTCGCCCGGCGCAACCGGCACTGTTGCCTTCACAGCGGCCGGTGCGGGCGCCAGCCGGCCGGCGCCCCGTCGTGGTCGCTCGACGCGTGCTGGACGCTCCTCACGTTGCGGACGTTCCGCGCGGACCGAAGGGCCGTTGCGGGCAGGGTTGGCCGAACGCGGCGGGCGGCCCGGCCGGTCGGCAGGGGCGGCGCGGTCGTCGCGCCCAGGCCGTCCTGTCCGCATGGGCCGTTCGCTACCTGTGGTGCGTTCGGCGCGAACCGGCCGTGCGGTACGTTCCGGCCGGCCGCTTTTGTCGCGGGGGCCGTTGGCCGGCTTTTCGGCCGTTTTCCCTGTGGCCTTCCCGGCGGCTCGGCCCGAAAGCAGCGCGTGATCAGCGGCGCGACGGGCGTCGCGCGCCGAGGCGGATGGGCTTTTGGCGCGGCCGGGCCGTGCGGCGTCACGGGGCGGGCGGGGGGGCGGGGGGATCGCATCGCGTCCCCCTAGCCCTGATCGCGTCGACAGGCCAGCGCGACAATCATCGGCTAGCGGTTTGCGTCGGGATCGATGTCCAGCCCGCGCGTGCCGTGATGGGGGGTGTGGCTGGGCGCACGGGCTGGTTCGATGATCGGCGATTCGATCACCTCTATGGCCTTCTCCCACTTCGCGACGACGACGCTGGCCACCGCATTGCCAACCACGTTGGTAGCCGAACGGCCCATGTCGAGAAAATGGTCGACCGCCAAAATCAGCAGCAAACCTGCTTCGGGAATATCGAAGAAGGCCAGTGTCGATGCGATCACGACAAGGCTGGCGCGGGGGACGCCGGCGACACCCTTGGATGTCACCATCAACAGCAGCAGCATCGTGATCTGCTGGCCGATCGACAAGTCGATGCCATAAGCCTGGGCAATGAACATCGTCGCGAAGGTGCAGTACATCATCGTACCGTCAAGGTTGAACGAATAGCCCAGCGGCAGCACGAAACTGGCGATGCGGCGCGGCACGCCGAACCGGTCGAGGGCCTCCAGCGTGCGCGGGAAGGCGGCTTCCGATGATGCGGTGGAAAAAGCCAGCAGGATCGGATCGCGGATATAGCGGAACAGGATGCGCGCCCGTCCCCCGGCGATCACGAATGCGGCGAGCAGCAGCAGCGCCCACAGCAATGCCAGCGCGACATAGAAGCCGCCCATGAAATAGCCGAACGTGACGAGGATCGACGCGCCTTCCTTGGCGAGCGCGCTCGTCACCGCGGCAAACACGGCGAACGGGGCGAAACGCATCACATAATCGGTGATCTGCAGCATCACCTGCACCAGCGCCTCGATGCCCTTCACCAGCGGGGCGGCCTTTTCGCCCACGGCGGTGATCGCAACCCCGGTGAAGATCGAAAACACCACGATCTGCAGGATTTCGTTGGTCGCCATCGCTTCGAAGATCGATTTCGGCACGAGATGGGTGATGAAATCCTTCAGCGTGAAGGCGGCCTTGTCCACGCCGCTGGCGGCCGTCACGTCGGGCAAGGGCAGGGCAAGGCCCGCGCCCGGCTGGAACAGGTTGACGAGCAACAGGCCAAGCGAGAGCGAAACGAGGCTGGCGCACAGGAACCAGGCGATCGTCCGCGCGCCCACCCGGCCCAGGGCTGCCGTGTCGCCCATATGGGCGATGCCGGCGACCAGCGTGGAAAACACCAACGGTGCGATGATCATCTTGATCAGCCGCAGGAAAACATCGGTAACGATTGAAAAATAACCGGTTATCGTGGTGACCTGTGCCTTGTCGGGCACCATTGCATGGATTGCCAGGCCGACGACGATACCGGCCACCATGGCGATCAGGATATATAGCGTAAGGCGCTTGGCCACTGACGGCTCCGTCAGAATTGGAAAGCACACACTGGTCGGCGGAAAATCGTGTCCGGTCAAGCGGCGCACGCTTTTCGATCATATGAACCGAACAGGCCATAAACCGCTTTGCGGCGGCGCGCCGGGCGCTATGGTTCCGGCGATGACCGACACACCCACCGCGCCGGCCGGCTTCTTCGCACCGATCCGCCCCTATCTTGAACCTGCCGCGCTCGCCGCCTTGTTCCTCGGCATGTCGTCGGGCTTTCCCTATGCGATGATCGGCGCGACGCTGACGACGCGGCTGGCGCAGGATGGCATCGACAAGAAAAGCGTGACGACCTTCGCGCTTGTCTTCCTCGCTTATAATTTCAAGTTTCTGTGGGCGTGGGTGGTCGAAGGGGTGCGCCTGCCGCTGATCGGTCGATTGGGACAGCGTGTGTCGTGGATGCTGCTGGCGGGCGCGCTGGTGATGGCGGCGGTCGCGAACCTCGCCTTCGTCGATACCAAGGCGGATATCATGGCGGTGGCGGTGGCCGCGATCCTCGTCGGCGTCGCGGGCGCGACCTTCGATATCGTGATCGACGCCTACCGCATCGAATTGCTCGAACCCCGTCAGCTCGGGATCGGGGCTGGCATGTCGCAATATGGCTGGCGGATCGGATCCGCGGGGGCCGGGGCGCTCGCGCTGATTGTCGCAGCCCGGATGGGGTGGGAGGCGGCCTATATCGTCTGTGCCGCCTTCGCCCTCCCGGCGATGCTGACGGCGCTCGTGATGGGGGAACCGGTTCGCCACCATGAAATCGCCGAACGCAAATCGATGGCCGCGCTCGGCAAGGCGGTGGTCGGTCCGTTCATCGAATTTTTCCGGCGCACCGGTGCATGGCTCGTGCTGCTGTTCATCGTCATCCACAAGATCGGGGACACGCTGGCCAATCTCACGCTGCGGCTGCTGTTCAACGATCTCGGCTTCAGCAATGATGAAATTGCGATCTATGATATCGGCGTTGGTTTCTGGGCGCTGATGGTCGGCATCTTCGTCGGCGGTGTGATCTATGCCCGGCTGGGATTGAAGCGATCGGTGCTGGTCAGTCTCGTTCTGATGGGGGTGTCGAATTTCAGCTTCGCGCTGCTGGCGGCGGCCGGCCATTCCAACATCGGCATGGCTGGCGCGATCGGTTTCGAAAACTTCGCAAGCGGCGTTGGCGGTGTGTGCGTGGTCGCATATTTCTCGGCGCTGACCGACCTGCGTTTTACGGCGGCGCAATATGCGCTGATTTCGGCTGCCGCGAGCATTTTGGGACGGCTGCTGACGGGTAATCCGGAATATGGCGCCGGCTGGATGGTGGAAGTGATGGGCTATGTGGATTTCTACCTGTTCACCACGGTGCTGGCGCTGCCGGGCATCCTGCTGTTCTGGCTGATGATGCGCGCCGGCCTGATCGACCAGTCGATCGGCACCGCCGGAACCGAACCAGCGGCCGATCCGCGCTGACCGCGATCAGGCGGTCTGCGCCAGCGGTTTGCCCAGATCGGCGAAAGCCTGGCCCAGCGCCTGGGCGCTGCTGACCGTGCCCAGGCAATCGGGTACGCCGAGCATCGCGGCAAGCAACCGGTGCGCGCCGTGGACATCGCCATCGGCGGTGGCGATTGCGGCAAGCAAGGTCGCCTCCGCATCGGTCATCCGCGGATAGCAGCAAGGTGCGACAAGAATGCGTCGGCTGGACACCCGTGACGCTTCCGCCATCAGTGCCCGCAGCAGGATCAGCGGCCGACGAAAGCTGATCCCGAACCCGCACAGCATGGCGTGGGCGGCATGGGCATCGTCCAGCCCGAAAGCCGCGACACGGCGGATGGCGAACAGCAGGAGGCGCTGGCTGCCAGCCATCGGTGCCGGGTGGGGCAGGAGATCGATCGGATCGATGGACTGATGATACATGCTTTCCTCTCCCATGCGGAACGGAGGAGAGAACAGCATTTCAGCTATTGCGAGTCAATCGCAATAATGGGTGGCGAAGCCGGTTTACGCTTCCGTCCCGATGGTCGGTGTGGCCGATCCGGTGGAAATCCGGTCTTCATGGCTCTTAGAAAGCGCCTGCGCGAGAATGCGGAACTCTTTTTCGCGCGGGCTGCCCTTGCGCCAGACGATCGCAATCCGCCGTGCCGGATGTTCGGCGGTCAGGGGGCGGGCAACAATGCTGGTATTGTCGAGAATGCCGGCGGAGATCGCCATTTCCGGCAGCAATGTCACGCCCAGCCCGTTATCCACCATCTGGACCAGCGTGTGGAGCGATGTCCCCAGCATGGCGGCTTCAGCGCGTAATTCGGGCCGGTTGCACGCGGCCAGCGCATGATCCTTCAGGCAATGGCCGTCCTCAAGCAGCAGCAGCCGCCGCTCGTCGATCGAATCCGCTGCGATACCGCCGGTTGCGGGCGGCGCTTCGCCGTCGGGAAAGGCGATGAACAGCCGGTCGTCGAACAGGTCTTCATGCTCCACGTCGCCACATTGATAGGGTAGGGCCAGCAATACGCAGTCGACATGGCCGCGATGGAGCGAATCGCAGGCCGCGCTCGTCGTCTCTTCTCGCAGATAGAGCTTCAGGTCGGGCCATTCGGTGCGCAGTCGGGGCAGGATGCGCGGTAGCAGGAAGGGGGCGATCGTCGGGATGACACCCATCCGCAATTCACCGGACAGGGGTTTGCCGGCGGCGCGTGCAAGATCGGCCAGTTCCTCGGCCTCGCGCAGCACGCGCTGGGCCTTCTCGGCGACGCGCAGGCCCAAAGGTGTGAAGCGCACGACTCGCCGGGTGCGTTCGACCAGCATGATCCCGATCAGCGATTCCAGTTCGCGCAGGCCGGCGGACAGTGTGGATTGCGTGACGAAGCAGGCTTCCGCCGCCCGGCCGAAATGGCCATGATCGCGTAAGGCGACCAGATATTGGAGCTGTTTCAGCGTTGGCAGATAGGTGCTCATTTATCGCCTCAATCGATCAATATGCGATAAATAATCAATTTGCTCTTTTTATGCCACCCCTCCATATCCGCCTTGTCAGTTTCACCACCCACTCGAAGGAGTTTTCATATGGCGCTCACTGTTGGCGATAAGTTCCCCGGCATCACAGTTCCCGTACAGCAGGGCGTGGCCGCTCTCCCGGCCGGTGAAACGATCGATCTGTCGAAGACGGATGGCAAGTGGAAGGTCGTGTTCTTCTGGCCGAAGGATTTCACCTTCATCTGCCCGACCGAAATCATTGGCTATGGCGAACTCGTGAAGGATCTGGCCGATCGTGACGCCGTTCTGATCGGCGCGTCGACCGACACCGATTTCGTCCACTTCGCATGGCGCAAGTCCGACGAACGTCTCGCGAACTGCGATTTTCCGTGGATCGCGGACAACAAGAAGGAACTGGCGAACGCACTCGGCATCGTCCACGAAGATGCGGGTGTCGCCCTGCGCGCCACCTTCATCGTCGATCCCCACAACGTGATCCAGCACGTTACGGTGAACGGCCTCAACCAGGGACGCAACCCGGCGGAAGCGATCCGCGTTCTCGATGCGCTCCAGACCGACGAACTTTGCCCCTGCAACTGGCATCAGGGTGAAGACGTTCTGAAGCCGGCGGCCTGATCCTCCCCTTCGGGGCCGCCAGATGCCGCGCCGCAGTGGATGCGGCGCGGCACATGGGGCGCGGGGGGCAATCCTCCGCGCCCTTTTGTTTGACCAGCAGGAGTATCCCATGTCGCTCAAGGCCTTTGCCGAAACATTGCCCGATTATGCCAAGGACATCCGCCTCAATGTGGGGTCGTTGCTGAACGATCAGACGCTGGGCGACCAGCGCAAATATGGCCTGCTGCTCACCTGTGCGCATGGCTCCGGCTACAAGCCGCTGGTTGATGCGGTGGAAGCCGAGGCCGAAGGCAAGCTTTCGTCGGAAGCGGCCAATGCGGCCCGTGCGGCGGCGGCGGTGATGGCGATGAACAACGTCTATTACCGTTTCGTCCACCTTGCTTCGAACAAGGAATATGGCACGCTGCCCGCGAAACTGCGCATGAACGTGATTGGATCGCCCGGTATCGAAAAGGACGATTTCGAACTTTTCAGTCTCGCGGTCAGCGCGATGAATGGCTGCGGCATGTGCATCGACAGCCATGAAAAGGTGCTGCGCGGCCACGGTGTCGCGACCGATGTGATCCAGACGGCGGCCCGCGTCGGTGCGATCATGAAGGCGGTTGCGACGGTCCACGCGACGGCTGTCTGACCGCGGCACTGGAAATCCCCCGGTCGGCGGCCTACATTCGGCCGGATTATAAAGAACCGACCGGGGATATGTGATGTTCGACGCGCTCGTCGATTATCTGGAATCGATCAAGGCGCGCGATCCCGCGCCACGGTCGCGCTGGGAAATCTTGCTCTATCCCGGCGTGTGGGCGGTGGGTTTCCACCGCATTTCGCACTGGCTGTTCAAGGGCGAACTATATTTCCTTGCCCGCGCGGTGAACCATATTTCGCGCTTTTTAACGGCGATCGATATCCATCCCGGCGCGCAGATCGGCCGTAATTTCTTCATCGATCATGGTTTCACGGTGATCGGTGAAACGGCGATCATCGGCGATAATGTCACCATGTATCAGTGCGTCACCCTGGGTGGCACCAACCCCGCCAACGGTGTTCCCGGCAAGCGCCACCCCACCATCGAAGATGACGCGATCATCGGTTCGGGGGCGCAGGTGCTCGGCCCGATCATCGTCGGTCGCCGTTCGCGGATCGGCGCAAATGCCGTCGTTACCAAGGACGTGCCTGAAGGCGCGTCGATGGTGGGCATCCCCGCCCGGCCCACGCTGATCGAAGCGGCCGATTACCAGAAAAGTTTCCTGCCTTACGGCACGCCGTGTTCGGAACGGTTCGATCCGGCTACCCAGCAGCTTGAGTTGCTGAAATGCGAAGTCGAATCACTGCGCGCGAAACTGGCCGAACTGATCGACCAGCGAGCCAGTAAAACCGATGAAACGGAGCGAGACTGCGCCTGATGAGCATCGTCACGCCGTTCCCCGGTGTAACGAAGCCGTTGCAGGTGGGGTTCGATCGGCTTGAACTGATGCGCATCCTCGATCTGTATGGCCGCATGGTTGCAGCTGGCCATTGGCGGGATTATGCGATCGATCTCGGGCGTGACGCTGCATCTTTTGCCGCGTTTCGTCGTGCCGCGGAACATCCGGAATATCGGATCGAAAAGCGCCCCGCGTTGCGCCAGCGGCAGGGCATGTGGGCGCTCATCGGCGAAGGCGGGATGGTGCTAAAACGTGGGCATGAACTCGTCCCGCTGCTGGCCCCGATCGAGCGCCGGCTGCTCAAGCTGGTCGGCGAATGAAAGGGGGCGGACTGGCTGGTCCGCCCGCTTGTCCTCAACCTTTTTGCAGTATTGATGCGATCAGCATCGATTGTTCGAGGCCGTTTTGCGGCACGATTTCGCTGGTGCGATCGATGATCCTGTCCCATGCAGCGGCGACGCCTTCGGGGGTCTGCTGGTCGGCCGCCAGCGCCACGCCTTGCGTCAGCGTGATATAAGCCGCCTGAACCACGCCACCTCCGGCGCTGACGATCATGTTCGACGGCGCATCTTCCGACACCAGATACAGCGCTGCGGGCGCAATCTTTTCAGGTGCGAATACCGACAGGAAATCGGCCGGCAGGACGTCTTCGGTCATCCGGGTCGCGGCTACCGGCGCGATCGTGTTGACGCGGACATTATATTTCGCGCCTTCCAGATGCAGCGTTTTGGTAAGCCCTGCTAGGCCCAGCTTGGCCGCGCCGTAATTGGCCTGTCCGAAATTGCCATATAGTCCGGTGGACGATGCCGTCATCAGGATGCGGCCGTAATTCTGCGCCCGCATCGTCTCCCACACGGCCTTCGTGACGTTGGCTGAACCGTTGAGATGGACCTCCACCACAAGACGGAACTCATCCATCGTCATCTTGGCAAAGCTCTTGTCGCGCAGGATGCCGGCATTGTTGATCAGGATATGGACGCCGCCCCAGGCTTCGTTGGTCTTGGCGACCATTTCTTCCATCTGCGCGGTATCGGTGACGCTGCCACCATTGGCCATCGCCGTGCCGCCAGCGGTCAGGATTTCCTCGACCACCTTCTGCGCGGCATCTGACGCACCCGTCCCATCGCGCGCACCGCCGAGATCGTTGACCACCACTTTCGCGCCGCGTCTGGCCAGTTCCAGGGCATAACCCCGGCCAATACCGCCGCCTGCACCCGTGACGATCGCCACGCGTCCTTCGAAACCGATGGTCATCTCGCTCTCCTATGCTTTTGCTTTACGCGAACGTCAGCTAAACCAAGGTTGACGTGAAGGGAAGGGGGCATGGCGGGGCGCCGACGCGACGGCTCAGCCCTGATAAGCCTCGTCAATATTCGGCACGAACAGGTCCATGCCTTCTGGCTGCTTTACCGAATTTTCGTCCCAGAAGGCGCGAAGATGGCACAATTTGCCTTCGGAATTGAACTGGGCATGTTCGATGATCGACAGGTCCAGCCCGGCATTCTGCGATGGGACGCGGACCTGCATGGTGAAGCGCAATATGCCCTGATCGCCGCAGGCACGGATTTCTTCCAGCACCGGCGTGATCTGGCGGTTGGGATCGCTACGCGCGAAATCCCAGAAGCGGGCGATGTTGGCGTGGCCGGAAAAAGGCGGGGTGCCGACCGGATCTTCCAGCACGCCATCTTCGGCGAAGGTGTCGAGCAGCAGTTCCTTGTCGCCGGTCGTCCAGGCCCGGATATAATCTTCTAGGCCCTTGCGAACCTGTTCGGGGGTAGCCTGCATTGCCTTTGCTCCTCATGCTTTTGCCGGGTGGCTAGCATGAGGAGGACGGCAAAGTCGATTGGGTGGATATCAATCGTAACCAGCGGTTACGTGAACCGTCTACAGCGTGCCTTCCATGTCGAGCGCATAGCCTGCTGAGCGCACCGTACGGATGATATCCGGCCGGCCACCATCGTTGATCGCCTTGCGTAGCCGGCGGATATGGACGTCCACCGTGCGCGGTTCGATATCGCTGTCGCGGCCCCACACCGAATCCAGCAGCCGTTCGCGCGAAAAGACGCGGCCCGGATGTTCCAGAAAATGCTTGAGCAGGCGGAATTCGGTGGGACCGAGCGGAACGGAGGCGCCGTCGCGGCGTACCTTGTGGCTCACCGTGTCCATCTCGATATCCGAATAGCTCAGCCGTTCGCCGGCCAGCGCTGGCCGCACGCGACGCAGCACCGCGCCGACGCGGGCGACCAGTTCGCGCGGGCTGAACGGCTTGGTGACATAATCGTCGGCGCCGGTTTCCAGCCCGCGCACGCGATCCTCCTCCTCGCCGCGGGCCGTGAGCATGATGATCGGCACGTTGGCGGTATCGGGCAGGCGGCGCAGACGGCGGCACACTTCAAGGCCGGACAGCCCTTCGATCATCCAGTCGAGCAGGACGAGATCGGGCGGGCTTTCCTTCGCGAGGAGGAGCGCTTCCTCGCCGTCGGGAGTATGCTCGACCTCGAACTCCTCGCGCTCGAAATGCCAGACCAGCAGTTCGGCCAGCGCGGGATCATCTTCGACGAGCAGCAGTCGGGCGCGGGCCATTGGCCTTATTCCTCCCCGGTGGCGAGCGGATCTTCGCCCTTTGCCCGCTCGGCCATCTGGTGGCCGGTGGCCGCATAATAGACCATTTCGGCAACGTTGGTCGCATGGTCGCCGATGCGTTCGAGGTTCTTGGCGATGAACAGCAGGTGTGTCGATGCGGTGATGGTGTGTGGATTTTCCATCATGTGCGTCAGCAGCGCGCGGAAGATGCTGTTGTAGAAATCATCGACCGTGCGGTCGCTTTCGGCGACACGCACCGCGCCTTCGGCATCGCGGCGGGCGTAAGCGTCGAGCACGGCGCGAACCATGTCCGAAACCGATCGCGCCATCGCCGGCAGGATCGAAATCGGCTCGATCCCCTTGGTGTCGCTCAGCACGGGAACGCGCTTGGCGATATTCTTGGCATAATCGCCCATCCGCTCGATGACGCCGGCGATCTTCATCGCGGCCAGCACCTCGCGCAGATCATCCGCCATCGGCGCGCGCAGCGCGATCAGGCGGATCGCCTGTCGTTCGATTTCCACTTCCAGCGCGTCGATGCGCTGATCTTCTTCGACGATGCGTGCGGCGGCATCCAGATCACGGCGCACCAGCGCCTGGATCGCGTCTGCCAGTGCCGCTTCCGCCCGCCCGCCCATTTCGGCGACAAGCGCGCGCAGCTGGCCCAGATCCTCGTCGAAAGCTTTTACGGTATGCCCGGTGGTGGCCATGTGCCTGCTCTCCTCAGCCGTAACGGCCGGTGATGTAATCCTTGGTCCGCGTCTGGCGGGGATTGGTGAAGATCTCCGACGTGTCGCCATATTCGACGAGCGTGCCGAGGTGGAAAAATGCGGTGCGCTGGCTGACGCGCGCGGCCTGCTGCATGTTGTGCGTGACGATGACGATCGCATAACGGCCGCGCAGTTCGTGGATCAGTTCCTCGATCTTGGCGGTCGCGATGGGGTCGAGTGCTGAGCACGGTTCGTCCATCAGGATCACTTCCGGGTCGACCGCGATGGCACGGGCGATACACAGCCGCTGTTGCTGGCCGCCCGACAGCGCGGTGCCGCTATCGGTCAGGCGATCCTTCACCTCTTCCCACAGGCCGGCGCGTTTCAGCGACTTTTCGACGATCACGTCCATGTCCGGCTTGGATGATGCCAGGCCGTGGATGCGCGGCCCGTAGGCCACGTTTTCGTAGATCGATTTGGGGAAGGGGTTGGGCTTTTGAAACACCATGCCCACGCGGGCGCGAAGCTGCACCACATCCATCGACGGCGCGTAGATATTCTCGCCGTCCAGCGTGATTTCGCCTTCGACGCGTGCCGAAGAAACGGTGTCGTTCATCCGGTTCAGCGTGCGCAGGAAGGTGGATTTGCCGCAGCCTGACGGGCCGATGAAGGCCGTCACATTTTCCTGCGTCACGTCGATCGAAACATCCTTGATGGCCTGTTTCTGGCCATAAAAGACGTTCACGTTGCGCGCCGTCATCTTCAGCGTTTCGCCGATCGCCGCCGACTGATGCGCGGCGATCTCGTTCAGGGTCTGATCGTTCATTACCAGCGTCTTTCAAACCGGTTGCGGAGGTAGATTGCGAGGCCGTTCATCGCGAGCAGGAACACCAGCAGGACGATGATGGCGGCACTGGTCTTTTCAACGAAGCCACGGCTGACTTCGTCCGACCAGAGGAAGATCTGCACCGGCAGCACGGTGGCCGGATCGGTGATCCCGCCCGGCGGCGAAGCCAGGAAGGCGCGCATCCCGATCATCAGCAGCGGGGCCGTTTCGCCTAGCGCACGGGCCATGCCGATGATCGTGCCGGTCAGGATGCCGGGCAAGGCGAGCGGCAGGACATGGTGAAACACCACCTGCACCCGGCTTGCACCGATCCCCAGCGCCGCATCGCGGATCGACGGCGGCACCGCCTTGATCGCGTTGCGGCCGGCGATGACGATGACCGGCATCGTCATCAGCGCCAGGGTCAACCCGCCGACCAAGGGGGCGGAACGTGGCAGGTGCATGAAATTCAGGAACACCGCCAGGCCGAGCAGGCCGAAGATGATCGAAGGCACGGCTGCCAGATTGTTGATCGAAACCTCGATCAGGTCGGTCCAGCGGTTCCGCGGGGCATATTCCTCAAGATAGAGGGCCGAAAGCACGCCGATCGGGAAGGCGATCAGGATCGTGACGAACATCGTCACCAGCGATCCTTTCAACGCGCCCCAGATGCCGACCAGCGTCGGATCAGTGGAATCCGCCTTGGTGAGGAAGGTGAGGTTGATCCCCGTCTTCACCGCGCCGGCATCCTGCAGCTTCTTGTAAGCAGCCTCGGCCTCGGGCGCAGCATCGCCCTTCGCGGCCAGATCGATCGTGGTCGCCGCCGGCACCCAGATTTCAGCCTTGCCTTCGATGATCGCAGGATTTTCGGCGATCGCATCGCGCACGCTGAGCCAGGCCCCATCGGAGAGCATGCGCGCCCCGCCCTCACCGAAAGCGGCATCGGCGGCCTGGGCTACCACACCTTCGATATCGGCGCTGGCCAGCGCCGCTTGTGCGCCCGCGCCATGAAGTGCGGCGGCATCGATCATCAGCGACGACTTGGGAAAGTCGACGGCCAAACGAATTTCGGTCTGAGTGAAGCCGCGTGCGCCATTGCCGACCATGGTGATCAGCAGGAAGGCGAGGAAGGCGGCGGACAGCAGGACCGAAAACAGCCCGAGCAGTCTGAAACGGCGTTCGGAGGCGTAGCGGCGGCGGATGCGGTTCTGCATCGCGGCGCCCTTCCAGTCGGTGGGCACGCGGGCCGGGCCGACGGCGGGGATGGCGCTATTCATATGCTTCCCGATATTTCTTCACCACGCGCAGCGCGACGATGTTGAGGAGCAGGGTGACGATGAACAGGACAAGGCCAAGCGCGAAGGCTGCAAGCGTCTTCGGGCTGTCAAATTCCTGATCACCGGTCAGCAACTGGACGATCTGGGTCGTCACCGTTGTCACGCTGGCGAACGGATTGGCGGTCATGTTGGCAGCCAGGCCGGCGGCCATCACCACGATCATGGTTTCACCGATCGCGCGGCTGACAGCCAGCAGAACGCCGCCGACAACGCCCGGCAGGGCGGCGGGCACCAGCACCTTGCGGATGGTTTCGGATGTGGTGGCCCCCATCGCCAGGCTGCCGTCGCGCATCGATTGCGGCACGGCGGCGATCGAGTCATCGGCCATCGACGAAACGAACGGGATGATCATGATGCCCATGACAAGGCCGGCGGCGAGCGCGGATTCCGAAGACGCGCCGGGAATGCCAGTCATCGCGGCGAAATCGCGGATCGCCGGAGCCACCGTCAGCGCGGCGAAATAACCATAGACGACGGTGGGAACGCCGGCGAGGACTTCCAGGATCGGCTTCATCCATTTGCGCACCTGTGGGGCGGCATATTGGGTGAGGTAGATCGCGCTCATCAGGCCCAGCGGGATCGCCACCACCATCGCGATGATCGCGCCGATGAAGATCGTACCCCAGAACAAGGGGATCGCGCCGAACGCGCCGGACGAGCCGACCTGATCGGCGCGCATCGCGGTTTGCGGGCTCCACGTCGTGCCGAACAGAAACTCGACCGGAGAGACCTTTGAAAAGAAGCGGATCGTTTCGAACAGCAGCGAGGAAACGATGCCGATCGTCGTCAGGATCGCGATCAGCGATGCGACCAGCAGGGTGATCATCACCACCCGTTCGACGCGGGTCCGCGCGCGAAAATCCGGGGCGAGGCGGGTGAAGGCGTAAAGGCCGCCAGCGAACACCAGGATCACGGCCAGCGCGCTGCCGGCCATGCCATATCGGGATTGCGCCGCCTGATAGGCCGGCAGCAATTCCTGTGCCTGCGGATAGAAGCCACCGTCCACCTTGCCGCTGGCGAGGCCGCGCAGTTCGGACAGAATGGCTGAGCGTTCCATGCCGTCTTCGGGCAAAGTGGCGGCAACAGGGCTTTCAAGCGCGGTGCTCATCACGAGTCCCGGCGTCACATTGCCCCAGATGGTGAGGAAAATCAGCGCAGGTACGATCGCCCACAAGGCGACATACCAGCCATGATGATTGGGCCGGCTATGCGGCCTTATGCCCCCGACAGGCTGGAAACCGGCGGCCTTCGCGCGCGCGGAGAACCACGCGACGAGGCCCAGGCCCAGTATCAGGAACAGGATGGCGAGGATCGACAAGGCTTAGCCTTCCGTTTGATCGGGCAAGGCTGCCCCAGCGTCGGCCGGGGCAGCCTTGTCACTTTATTTGACGGTCGCAGGGTCCATCGGCGTCAGCTTGGTCGCGATGTCGAGATTCTTCGCACGGATATCGTCCGGTGCGGAGATCAGGCCACGGCGCTTCAGATAGCCGTCGGGGTTCCACGCGCTGGCATATTCGCCCACGAACTCCTTCAGGCCGGGAATGGCCTTCAGATGCGCGCTTTTGACATAGATGTAGAGCGGGCGGGCACCGGGATAGGTGTAGCTGGCGATCGTGTCATAGGTCGGCTCGACGCCCTGCAGCTTGACGCCGCGAACCTTGTCGAGATTTTCCTCAAGGAAGCTGTAACCGAAAATGCCGATGGCATCGGGGTTGGCGACCAGCTTCTGCACGATCAGATTGTCATTTTCGCCGGATTCCACATAGGCGCCGTCTTCACGGACCTTGGTGCACACTTCCTTGTGCTTGTCCTTGTCGCTGCTCTTCAGCGTCTTCATCTCGGGGTTTGCGTCGCAACCCTTTTCAAGGATCAGTTCGGCGAAAGCGTCGCGCGTGCCACTGGTTGGCGGCGGGCCGAACACCTTGATCGCGGTCGCCGGCAGCGCCGGGTTCACGTCTTTCCAGGTTTTGGCGGTGTTGGGCTTGCCGTAGGGGTTGGCGGCGAGGGCCTTGTAGACGTCTTCTTCGGTCAACCCCATGTTCGCGCCGGCCTTGCTTTCGCCCAGCGCGATCCCGTCGATGCCGATCTGAAGTTCGACCATCTCGGTCACACCGTTTTTGGTGCAACCGTCGAGTTCGGATTTCTTGATCTGGCGTGACGCGTTCACGATGTCCGGGAATTTCGCGCCCACGCCGGCGCAGAACTGCTTGATGCCGGCGCCCGTGCCGGTCGATTCGACGATCGGCGCCTTGAAGCTGCCGAACTTGCGCGGGAACTGCTCGGCCACTGCGGTGGTGAACGGATAGACGGTGGACGATCCCACCACGCGGATCTGATCGCGCGCGCCGCCATCGGCTGCATCGCTGCTTTTGCCGCCCTGATCCTGGCATCCGGCCAGCGCAAAGGCTGCGATACCGATCAGATAGTGAAACTTGGCCAAATCGTCCTCCCTCGAGTCCGGCGCTACACCGGGTCGGTGCCCGCGCTAATCGCGTTTGAGGTGTCCTCTGTGACACTTGCATGACGGTTTGATGACAGTGCCGCCGGAAGCTGTGCCGCGGGCAGGAAAATGGTGACGACCGTGCCCGTGCCGACTTCGCTTTTTATCTCCAGACGGCCGCGATGTCGCTCCACAATATGCTTGACGATGGCAAGGCCCAGGCCCGTGCCGCCGATCGCACGGCTGCGGCCGGGATCGACGCGGTAAAAGCGCTCGGTGAGGCGGGCGATATGCTGTGGCGGAATGCCTTCGCCTTCATCGCGCACCGCCAGGCGCACCATATTGCCCGGCGCGGGCTTTACGGAAACGCGGACCGGCGATCCCGGCCGGCCATATTTCAAGGCATTGCCGATGACATTGTGGAGCAGTTGCGACAGTTGCGCGGCATCGCCTGCAACCGGCGGAACGTTGGGCGCGATGTCGACGAGGATGCGCTCCTTGTCGGCGACGATGCCGCTGTGGAGCGCGTCTCGTACCTCGGCGATCAGGGGCGCAAGCGACTGGGGTGTTTGCGGCAGGCTGTATTTTTCCGCCTCGATCCGCGACAGCGACATCAGATCGGCTACCAGCCGCTGCATCCTTTTCGCTTCCCCGGACATGATCTTGAGGAAACGGGTGCGCGTGGCGGGGTCTTCGGCGGCTTTGCCGTCTTCCAGCGTTTCGATGAAGCCGATCAGGGTGGCGAGCGGCGTGCGCAGTTCGTGGCTGGCATTGGCGACGAAATCGACGCGCATCCGTTCCGCCGCGTAGGTGCCGGTGCGATCGGACAGGCGAACCAACAGGCCACGCCCCCAGATCGGATGTACCACCAGTTCCCAGCGGCGCTCGCGATCGCCAATGCCGACCAGTTCTATCGGGTTGGCGTCCGCTGTGTCACCGGCCGCCCCGCGCAGGGTCAGCCGGTCGGTTGCGGCCGGGTGACGGATCGCCAGCCGGACATCCTCGCCCAGAATATGATCGCCCAATACGGCGCGCGCGGCCTGATTCGCGATGACGACGATCTGGCCCGACACCAGCAGCATCGGATCGTCGATCGCCTCCAGCACTTCGGCCAGGCTGGGTTGTGGCTGCTCTTCGGTAACGGGCGGCGATGCCGGTTCAGTCTCGGTCGATCTCCACGCGAGCCAGGCCCCGAGCGCCGCGATCGCAGCGGTAAGCGTGGCTGGTTCGCCACTGGCGCCCAGCATCCACGAAAGGCCGAACCCGGCGCCGGCGGCCACGGAAGAAAGCAGGATACGGATCGATGTAGGCACAGGCATGATCGCACATTAGGCCGCGATTGTTACAGGCGCCATCCGATGCGCTGTTTCAACCGGCCAATCGTTCAAGTGCCGGAATAAGCTGGTCATAATGGTCGATCAGCGCGTCGGCGCCCAATTGCTCGGCGGGCCTGTCGGAAAATCCGAAGGTGACGGCGACGCACGGGATGCCGGCGGCGCGCGCGGTATCCGTATCGGTGATCGAATCGCCGACGAAAGCGGCCCGCCCGCCACCTGCGCGTGTGATCGCCTCGAACAGCGGGGCTGGATCGGGTTTACGCACCGCTAGCGTGTCGCCACCGACCAGCGAGACGAAACGATCCCGCCAGCCCAGCGCGCCGATCAGTTCATGGCCGAGGCTTTCGAGCTTGTTGGTGCAAACCGCCAGCTTCACGCCGCGCGCGGCAAGCGTGTCGAGCGCGGCTTCCAGCCCTTCGAACGGATATGAATGATCCGCGATATGGGCATGATAATGATCGAGAAAGATCGGATATCCGCGCTCGATCAGCGCCTCATTGACGTCGCCTGTCGCCGATAACCCTTTTTGCAGCAGCGCGCGGGCGCCGTGGCCGACCATGTGGCGCACGTCGGCCGCCGCAATCGGTGGCCGGCCGAGTTCTCCCAGTGCGTGGTTGAGCGCGGCGGTCAGGTCCGGCGCGGTGTCGGCAAGCGTGCCATCGAGATCGAAAGCGACGACAGAGAAAGGAAAATCATTCATCCGTCTCCTCTCGCCTGCGGCTTATGGCTTTGGCAAGCACCCTGTGGCAGGGAACGTGCATGTCCGATGCCATCAATCTGCCTTCCCGTCCGTTTGCCGCGATCGTTCTGGCCGCCGGCAAGGGGACGCGGATGAAGTCCGATCTCCATAAGGTTCTCCACCCGATTGCCGGGCGGCCGATGCTCAGTCATTTGCTCGCGACGGTCGATACGCTGGGGCCGGCCACCAGCCTGGTCGTTGTCGGGTCAGGGCGCGAACAGGTTGAAAAGCATGTGCAACCGCACACGCAGGTCGTCGTGCAGGAACCTCAACTCGGAACCGCACACGCCGTGCAGCAGGCCCAAACGGCGCTTGGCGGTTTCGAAGGCGATGTGCTGGTGCTTTATGGCGACGTCCCGCTCGTTACCGCCGAAACCATGGCGCGGATGCTCGAACGGTTAAACGCATTGGATGCACCTGCGGCCGTCGTGCTCGGTTTTCGTCCGGCTGATCCGCTGGCTTATGGCCGGATCATCGCCGTCGAAGGCGTCGTCACCAAAATGGTCGAATATAAGGACGCAACACCGCAGGAACGCGCGGTAACGCTCTGCAATTCCGGGCTGATGGCGGCAAAGGCGAAGGATCTGTGGGCATTGCTGGCGCGGGTTGGCAATGACAATGCGGCCGGCGAATATTATCTGCCTGATGTCGTGATGCTGGCGGGGGCCGATGGCCGTCATTCCGCTGTGATCGAGGTGGACGCGTGGGAAGTGGCCGGGGTTAACAGCCGCGCCGAACTCGCCAGCGTCGAGGCTGAATGGCAGCGCCGTCGTCGGGCACAGGTCATGGCCGACGGCGCGACATTGATTGCCCCTGAAACCGTATGGTTCAGCCATGATACGAAGATTGGCCGCGATGTCGTGATCGAACCGCAGATATTTTTCGGCCCGGGGGCGATTGTGGGCGATCGGGTGACGATCCGTGGCTTTTCCCACATAGAAGGGGCAACGATCAGCGATGGTGCGGAAATCGGCCCTTATGCCCGGCTTCGTCCGGGGGCCGAAGTGGGCGAGGGGGCCAAGGTTGGCAATTTCGTCGAGATGAAGAAAGCACGGCTCGGCAAGGGCGCGAAAGCCAATCATCTCAGTTATCTGGGCGATGCCGATATCGGCGAAGGCGCCAATATCGGGGCGGGCACCATCACTTGCAATTATGACGGCTATTTCAAATATCCTACGCGGATCGGCGCGGGGGCTTTCATCGGATCGAACAGCGCACTGGTCGCCCCGGTCAGCATCGGGACGGGTGCGATCGTCGGTGCCGGGTCGGTGGTGACGCGTGATGTTCCTGCCGATGCGCTCGGCGTGGCGCGCGGCGTGCAGGATGTGAAGCCCGGCTGGGCGGCGCGCTTTCGCGCGGTTATGGCGGCGAAGAAGAAATCGGCCTGATACAGCGGCGCGATTCCATAAGGACGGATGATCAAGCATGTGCGGCATTATCGGCATCATCGGGCGTGAAGATGTGGCGGATCGGCTGTTGGCCGGGCTGCGGCGGCTGGAATATCGCGGTTATGATTCGTCGGGCATTGCGACGATCCATGATGGCGTGCTCGATCGGCGTCGTGCCGAAGGCAAGCTGGATAATCTGGCGAAAAAGCTGGCGGGCAATCCGCTGGCGGGGGCGATCGGCATTGCCCACACGCGCTGGGCCACGCATGGCGCACCGACCGAGGATAATGCCCACCCCCATGTCGTTGGTGACGTGACGCTGGTGCACAACGGCATCATCGAAAACTTCAAGCCGCTGCGCGATGAATTGCTCGCCGAAGGGCGTGTCTTCGCCAGCCAGACCGATACCGAAGTCGTCGGCCATCTGGTTGCCCGCGAACTGGAATCAGGCGCCAGCCCGCAAGATGCGGTGAAGGCGGTCTTGCCGCGGTTGCACGGTGCCTTCGCGCTCGCATTCCTGTTTCGCAAGCATCCCGATTTGCTGATCGGTGCGCGGTTGGGCGCTCCGTTGGTCGTCGGTTTTGGCGATGGCGAAACCTATCTTGGGTCCGACGCGCTGGCGCTCGCCCCGTTGACGCAGAAGATCGCTTATCTCGAAGAAGGCGACTGGGCGGTGCTGACCCGCGATGCGGTCACGATCCATGATTGCGACAATCGGATCGTCGATCGCCCGGCCACGCTGTCGGGGCTGACCGGGGCGCTGATCGACAAGGGCAATCACCGCCATTTCATGCAGAAGGAAATTTTCGAACAGCCGGTGGTGGTTGCCCAGACGCTCGGCTCCTACCTGCGTCCGCTGGTTGGGGAAGTCGCGCTGCCGATCCCTGAGTTCGATTTCGCTGAAATCCGCCGGGTGACGATCGTTGCCTGTGGAACGAGCTTTTATGCCGGCATGGTCGCCAAATATTGGTTCGAACAGTTCGCCCGTGTCCCGGTCGATCTCGATGTCGCGTCCGAGTTTCGTTATCGCGAACCGGTGCTCGAAGATGGCGGGTTGGCGCTGTTCATCAGCCAATCGGGGGAGACCGCCGATACGCTGGCGGCGCTGCGCCATGCCCGTGCCGGCGGACAGAAAATCGCCGTCGTCGTGAACGTGCCGACCAGTTCCATGGCGCGCGAGGCGGATCTGCTGCTGCCCACGCACGCCGGTCCCGAAATCGGCGTTGCATCGACAAAGGCCTTCACATGCCAGTTGGCTGTGCTGGCGGCGCTTGCGGCCAATTTTGCGCGGGCCAAGGGCCGCATGAACCGGGATGAAGAGCAGGCGATCGTTCGCCATTTGGCCGAAGGGCCGGCGGCGATGAACGCCGCGCTGGCGCATGATGCCGAAATTGAGGCGCTGGCCCCGCTGATCGCGAAGGCCCGCGACGTGCTTTATCTGGGGCGCGGGCCGGATTATCCGATGGCGCTGGAAGGCGCGCTCAAGCTGAAGGAAATCAGCTATATTCACGCCGAAGGCTATGCTGCGGGCGAAATGAAGCATGGACCGATCGCCCTGATCGACGAACATGTGCCGGTGATCGTGATCGCCCCGTCTGGTCCGTTGTTCGACAAGACGGTGTCGAACATGCAGGAAGTGCAGGCGCGTGGCGGCAAGGTGGTGCTGATCTCCGATGCCGCCGGGATCGCGGCGGCGGGAGAGGGCACGGTTGCGACGATCGAAATGCCGCAGGTTCATCCGCTGATTGCGCCGCTGGTCTATGCCGTGCCGGTCCAGTTGCTGGCCTACCATGTCGCGGTGGCCAAGGGCACGGATGTGGATCAGCCACGTAACCTAGCAAAATCAGTCACGGTGGAGTGATGTGACAGGGCTGCTTTGCCGCCCTGTCACCGTGTTCGCACAACTATGTCTGCATAGCCCCGTTGCCGCCGCCATCTCGATGAAAGTCGGGGTGGCCTGATCGCAGGCGCCGTTTGCGTGTCATCATCGTCTTTACCGGCGATGGCCCGCGCGAACGGGCCTATCGCGCCGCCCGGCGCAGCGGTACCCAATCATCAAATGATGGTGTGTCGATGACCTTGTAGGGGAAACCGCGCCGGTTAAGGAACAGCCGCTCCATTTCCGGGCGGGTGAACGGGCGCGAACCCAGACGACCGAACACCGCAATCTGGCCGCCGCTTTCATCAACGCCGCGATCCCGGTCCAGTCCCTTCGACAGCGACAGCGCCGGCGAGTTGGTTTTCGTCCAGGCAATCAGTTCCGGCTTGGGCGCGGGCGAAAAGCCGTAGAAATTCGGCTGGCTCGCGGGTGATGTCAGTTGCAGCACCTTCATCCCGTTCCGGCCATCGGCGACATATGCGAACAGCGACGCATTGGTCGTGCCGACGATCACGTCCTCGGCATCGTCGATCGGATGGGCGGTGCCCGCAAACTGCACCTTTTGATAGATGGCGGGTCGTTCCGGGTTCTTGATGTCGAGGATGACAAGCCCGTCCTGCTTGGCCGCGACATACGCGTAGGTCCGCGCCAGATAGAGCCGCTGTGGATTGGCGATTGGCACCGTGGCTTCAGGGATCGCGCGGGGGGCTGCCAGGTTGGTCACGTCGAACAGCAACACGCCATCCGCGCTTGTCACCCACAAATAACGGAACTGCAGGGCGGACGCCCGCGCATCGCGCACTGGCAGCACTGCCTCAAGTTTGGGGCGCAGTGGATCGTCGATGTTGACGACTACCAGGCCGGAATCCGCTGTAATATAAGCATAATGTCCGCCAATCGTGATGTGTCGCGCGCCTTTCAGTACGCCATTTTCGTTCCACACCGCATCACGCTTGAAGTGGTTGTTCAGTGGATCCCCGTCAGCAAGTGTATCAACATTGATCACAACCAGACCCTCCACCGCATCGGTGACGAAGGCATAATGGTAGATCGGATGGAACGGCCGTTCCTGGTTCAGCTGGCGCAGGCTCTCCGTATTCCGCGTCGGCGCGATCGCCTGCATCGTCGGCAGCGCCATGCATGTTGCGTTCGGTGTCCGGATCTTCAGATCCTGGCCCAGCGGCGATACCGGCGCGGTGATGATCCGTTCCGAAAACCCCTTGTTCGCGATCGACGCCACGTCATAGGCTTCGAACCCGCCCTTGCCCTGTGCCACGAACATATATTCGCCGCGCAGTTGCAGGCAGCGAACGCCATCGGACGTGCCCTGATGCGTATTGGCGAATTCCTCTACCGCATGCGTTTCGCCCGACAATTTCTTGCCGAATGTCTTGCCGCGCCGCCATTCGATGAGTTCGCGGCCATGGTCCTGATGCGCCTTCCAGTAATCGGGATAGGCATATTTGTGGAGGTAGGAACCAATCACCGCCTGCGGCTCATCCCACTCGGTGACACGGATGGCCTGAAAACCCCGCTCAAGGCCGGTCCAGGCATTCATCCCGACGAAGTTTACGAAATTCGTGCCGAGCAGCAACGTTTGCGTCATGATCGCATTGTTGTCATTCGCCGCCGACAAATGACAATCGGTGCATGTCTTCGTTTCGGTCTTGCGAACCGTGTGCGGGAAATGCGGAGCGAACGCCTGCGATGAGAAACCTATCGCCGAGATGGGCGGTTGCTGGATGTAGATCCGTTCGCGGTTGATGTTGGTCGAAGACAGCACCAGCGCCGATGTCGACCGGATAGGTGCGATCTGATTGCCCTTGGTGGTCTGGTGGCGGCCGAGCTGGAACATTTCGTCGCGCGCCACCTGGGGGTTGTAGGTCGCGAAGTTGCGGGTTTCGATGCCATCATATTTGTGACTGGTGGTTTTCCAGTTTGCTTCAATGGGCAGATGGCAACCACCGCAAGATGTTGTCCATGACAGATGGCAGGTGAAACACGCCATGTCCGGATCCTTGTGCGCACGATCCTCCACCGCGACACCGGGGCCGAAGGCATATTGCCCGGTTTCGGCGCCCGATTTCGCCATCAGCTTGGCGCGGGCGGCCTTCAGGTTGAAATGCGCATTACCTTCCGTCACCGCGTCCTTGACGAGGCTGACTTCCCATTCCAGCTTCGGATCGACGATGGAGCGCTGGATCAGCACCCGTTCGCCAGCCTTGTCCACCCATTCAAAGCGCCGCTTGCCATCGGCGTTGCGCAGCAGCGACAGGTTGTTACCGCCCGGTCGTGCAGCGGGGCCGGAAGTGAGCAAGGTCGGATACGCATCGGGCGTGCCATGACAATCCTTGCATCCGATTTCGATCGCGTTGGCGACTTCGCCATAGATCAGGCCGTTGCCATGGCTGTCCTGGGCAAAGTGGCAATCGGCGCATTGCAGGCCTTTTTCGGCATGAATATCCATCATATGGATCGCCTTGCCGGGCTGTTCGCCAACGTCGGCAAAAAGCTTCTTCGCTTTCAGGTCAAGATCGGGGTCAGCCGGATCGACCGGGGTGCCATGTTCATCAATGAACTGGCCCGCTGCATTCTTGCGATACAGCCGGAACTTTTCAGGATCATCCGCCTTTACAATCTGCCCTTGCGCGTCGAGCAAATTGCCTTCGCGGTCGCGCTTGAAGATCGCCCGGAAGTTCCAGCCGTGCCCATGATAATCGGCAAACTGAGTATCCTTGGCCCGCAGGTTGATATTGTCATAGACATTGCGGAGGAAGTCCACATCGGCCCACAGGCCGCGCGGGGATGCGCCCTCCGGATTACGATCAAGCACCGCATGCACTTCGGCTGCGGTCGGATATTTCTGCTTCTTATAGTAATCGGCAGGCTTGCCGGGCGGCGGGGGCAGGGGGTTATCCGGGTTCGGCCACATCAGCGGCGCATCGGATTCATAATCCCACATCGTGTAACCGAGATAGGAATTCAGGAAGATATTGGGCTGGTGCATGTGGCAGTTCATGCACTGTGCCGTCGGGATCGCGCGCGTGAAGGCGTGCTGGATCGGGTGGCCCTTTTCCTTGGCCCCGGTTCCTACCGGATGCGCGACATTGCCCGCTTCGCTGTCCTTGGGCGTTTTCTGGTGGGTTGTGTCTCCGTGGGAGGATCCACCATGATCGCTGGTGGTGTCGTGGCTGGATTCCATCTTGTTGGCGATCGTCGGATCGACCGTCGCGGTCTGTCCGTCGCGGCCATATTTCGCCCAGGTCAGGCTGTGACGGGGTTCACGGTCATTGGCGTAGACGACATGACAGCCCGCGCAGCCCGAATTGCGGTAATCGCCGGGTTGGTCGTTCGTGCCCATGAACCACATGAACGGGTCGTTGAGGCGGGTCTTGTGGACATTGAGGACGGGGATCGCGACACGCAAGCCCGTGCCCGGACCACGGTTCGATTGTCGCAGATCCGGTCTGCCGGGTTCTTCCAGTCGTTGAATGGTGCCACCAATATTCGGCAAGCCGATTTCTGGAAACTGCGTGCCGATATTGCGGCCGCCGCGTTCGAACACGCGAAAGACGTCGCCGGGTGGGATGACATGCCAGGTCGGCAAGGGATACATCGTGGCGAGTGCGCCGCGCTTGGCCTCGGCCTCGGTTACGGTGCCCGGCGGCGTCCCTGGTGATTTGATCTGCGCAGGCAGGCCGTTGCGGGTATATGCCTCGCCGAACATGTAGTTTTTGTACGGGACGATGCCGTTATTATAGGCGGCGCCACCCCACAGCATTGCGCCGGTTGACATGAGGGACCGTTCGGCCGCTTCGATGATCTCAATATGGCAAGCGCCGCAGGCCTCGCGCGCGACGCGGTAATCGGACGGGTTGACGAAGCGCACATATTCAGGCGCCTCGCGGTTGAGCAAGGTATAACTGCGCTTGGGATTGGCCGACGACGGCCAGTGCCAGGCCTGCGGATAACGCGGCAGGACATGTGCCTTGTCGCGTGCGGCAACATAGGCTGGCGCATCGTGTTTTAGGCTGGCATCGCCCATCACCGTGGCATCGCCGCCATGGCAGTCCACACAGCCGAGCACGACTGCAGGTGACGTGTGCATCGTCTTCTGATCACTGGCGGTATGACAAGACACGCAACCTGCGCTTTTTTCGTCTGCTTCCGGCCAGCCCTGGCTTTGTGGAGCTGGTGGCGTGAAGGTGTATTTGATGTTGCGCGGTTTCTCGCCTTTGGCCGCGATTCCCTGGCTCGCGCCGAAAATGCCGACCGTGGCAGTCAGCGCCATTAGACCCAGCGCCACATGGTTCGCGGCTCGCCTCAGAATGTTCGCCCCGATACGCATCAGAAGGTCAGAATCCCGTTGAACAGAACCGAGTAATAGCGGTTGTCGCCCTTATTATTGCTGAAAAGATCGGAAAATCCTTTTCCCGGGTCGAGAATGGCGGCGGACAATCGGAAAACGGCGTTCTGGACCGCGGAAGGGCGCCATATCGTTGATATCGAATAGTCCCAGCCAATCTCCTTGGGAATACTGCCTTCGATACGCAGCGCTCGCAGCGTCGCAGTGTTTTCGAACCAGAGATGGTTGATGTTCGTCGACACTCGAAATTTCGGAGTCAGATCGAAATCGCCGCCAACGCCCAGCAGCATCGTGCCAGGATTGTTGAAGTTCGACTGACCTTCTTCCTTGGAGGAGCGTAGCGAATTGAGAATACCGTTGCGGCCGTTGATGCCCACCGCGCGTCCACCCCCGGCGAAGGGAACGGACTGGCGGATCCAGTAGCTGGTGTCGGCACCGGCAAAGAGCGGGTTTTCAAAGATTGCGTCGAAGCCGGTCTCGCGATTGTCGTAGGGATTGCCATCGCCTGACGCATAAAGGCCCGACAGGCGAAAGCGCATCCAATTATAATCGTAACTGAGTTCGGCGGCACCGAACAAAGCGCGGATTTTAGCTGGTTTGTCAGTGAAGAAGCTGTTTCGATCCTCGCCCAGTGCGCCATAGATCGATCCGGTGATGTTCAGACGGCCGATACGGCCGTCCACTGCATAACCGAGGTAGCTGACGTCATATTCACGCGGACGCAACGTGCCTAGCAGGGCGGGCCGCACAGGAAAGCCGTTATCATCGAGGTGGATTTCGCCGTCGCCTTCGCGATTCATGTTCAGCGTGACGCTGACCTGGCTTGTGATGCCGGGCAGCGGGAAATCCTGGCGAAACAGATTGGCATAGAAAATAAAGTCGTCGCGTGGGGTTTGGACCACGCTGTTGAGACCGGAATTGGTATCCTTTTCCAGCCGCCAGATTGCACCGACATTATACTGGACACGGTTGTTGTCGCGGTTGCCGAAGAACCTGATGCCTAGCTGGTTATCCTGAAACAGGAATCCACGAAAATCCATGTTGAACGGTTGTATGCCGACACGGACGGAATCGAAATCGAACCGATCGGACACATTGCGGAAGTGATAGTCGAGAAACAGTTCCTGCACGCCGAGGAACGCGTCGCGACGATGGCTTTTCTTGGACGGCTTTACCGACAGGATGCGTCGTTCGCCGACATCAACATAGCTGATATTATAGGCGAGAATTGCCCGATATTCTACGTCGGGTGGCTTGTACGCTGTCGATCCCTTGAGCAGGGAGGCGCCGAAGATGAAGGTTTGCGACGCAACGATACTTTCGCTGCGTCCGAACACATCGTTGTCGTTGGGCTGGCCATTGAGCTGTCGGTTGATCGGCTGCGGAAAGGATCGCGGCTCGATGACGGTATCCGACACGCCATTGACGATGAAAAACCAGTCATCCCCCTTGATCGGCAGCCACCCCGGTTTTGACTTAAGGTCGATCGGGCGATCGCCTTTCAGAAAATTCTGGTGATAGGGATCGAAGATCGATCGGCAGGTCGTCGCGACACCGGGGAAATTCTTGTCGGGGCAAAGTGCCTGCACAAGCCGCCAGCGATCGGGGATCGGAAACTGATCAACGGGGAAGGCTTCTGGTGGCGGCGGACGAACCGCGCCGTCATTTTGCTGAACGATCGGTTCGGGCAGTCCCTTTTGGGTTCCGGGACGGCGGCGACCATCGATCAGGGCGTCCTCCGCATCAACGCCCGTCTGGATGTCGGGCATTGCCTGCGCCTGTGGAGTAAGGGCCGGCGTGTCGGCTGGAGCGTCTGGCACGTCGACCATCGCCTGCGTCAATTCGAGTACCGGTTCTGCCTGATGTGTTTCGGTGGCACCATTGTCCAAGAGGGGCGCTGGTGGCGACGTGGTGGACGTAACGCCAGCCAAGGCCACGGCGAAATGCGCGAGAGGGGTGGAGATCAGCATCGCTGCCTATTTCCCTTCGCAGACATTCTGTTGCTGTGATCCGAGGAACGGTGCGAACGGACATTGCACGTAAGGCAGGAAGCCACCTCTTGTCGCCGGGAAAGCAATCTGGCTGGCGCGTGCCGCAGGAAGCGGGTGGCCAATACCGCCGATGCGAAGCCCGGCATTGTGGAGGCCAAGGAAGGAGATCATGTCATCCTGATCAATCCCGTCGCCCGATATGCCGATCGCGCCAATCAGCACATTGCCACGGTAGATGGGGACGCCGCCGGGGAATATCTGGATACCGTTCTGCAAACGATTCTGCGATGGGCCATGATCAGGCAGAAAAGTGCAGCGTTGGCGCGTGTCGGTGGTTGATGCACCGGTCACGAACTGAACATGCTGGGCGAGGTTGGTGAAGATCAGCGCAGTTTGCAGACCGGTTGAAAAAGGGCTGAAATTACCGATCGGCTGGGAGAAGGGGCCATTCGGCTTGCCGACTTCGCCATCCGGAAAATAAGGTCGCGTCAGCAGGCCAAACCAGCGATCCGATACCGCGACCTTGCCAGTAAGCGCTGATGGATCGTTCAGGAACGTCCGCGCCGCGCTGACATAGCCGCGGGCGTCGGTGACGTTAGGCGCCACCGCTGGCGAGATCGGTCCTGGTTCGGCGAGAAGGTCGGAGCCGGCCTGCGCGTTGGAGAAAAAGGCTGCAGTACGAGCCTTCTGCACCGCGACATCGGAACCGAATATGGGGGCGTCGGGCGAACGAACGATGCCGAGAATCACCCCTCGCGTATCGACGACCGACAGGGAAACCTGCGCGCGGCTATCGTCTGGTTTGCGGATTTGGGCGCGCGCCTTGCCCATGATCAGAAAGGCTTCTTCCAGCACTGCGCGGACTTCGGTGGCGGTTAACGGTTGCGCCACATCGCCCGCGTCGGTCGCGGCCCGGATTGGATAGCGCGTGCCTCCCGAACCATCGCTGAAGACGAAGGCGTCGGCGTTGTTGAATTCAGCGGTTGTCGCCTTACGAATACCGGACGCTTCCGAGCCATAGGCTCGTCCGGCGACGATGGTAGCCGCGCTATATCCTGTCACGGCGATCAGTGAGCCGATCGCTGGCACGTTGAGCGCGGCGAATGTCCGGGGAGTGCCGCTGAACCGCAGGTCTTGAGGAAGCGCGTCCGAAAATTTGAGGAGCGTGCCGTCAACGCTGATCCGCGTGTAGCGTCCACTGATCAACGGGCCGGGAACCGCAAAGCCAGCACTGGCGGCCAGGGCGATCAACTCGTCAGGATCGCTGTCAATGTCCTGATAGTCGGGATCATAGCTGTAAAGGCTGTCCGACATGACGCCGATACCGCCAACCAGCACGCCGCTTTTATAGAGCGGGATGCCACCCGGGTCGGCTGCCAGCCCGAGGGGAGATCGCTTAGGCCCGATGAAGGCGTTGCCGCTCGCCGTGCCGGTGAAGCGTGATGAGAAATCGGAACATGGCAACTGACTGAACTGCACACCGAACAATGGGCCACTTTCCAGCCCAATCGTACCGGGTGAAACCGGGAAATGTTCCTGCACGATATCGCTGGCCGTGCGGGTTGAAAACGCATTGCCGCCAGAAGACAGATAGGCGCCGGTCACGGCCTTGGCGATGGCACCGGCGGCAATGGCGTTGGGGAACAGCCGACCCTCGATATCCGTCTGCGCTACCGTTCGTCCGCCGGGCGGTGATTTGATCAGCAAGTCGGTTGGCGCGCCAGCCATGGTGTAGACGGCCAGAACATTGCCAACCCGATCGACGATGGCGATCGTCGCAGGCTTGCCGCGCGCAGCGGCTTCTTCGATTGCCTGAGCGAGAATTTTCTCAACGTCGGATGTGCTGAGCGCCTCCTGGGCCGGCACGCTATATAGCGATGTCGGCGTAGGAGTGGGCGGGGTAGGGGTGCTGGAATCACTTCCCCCGCCGCCACAGGATGCCAGTAGCAGCGAAGCACCGCATAATGTTGTTGTTACTCGGGTACGCAGCATCAGCGGAGAGCCCTTATCGCGCTGGCCGCGCGGCCCAGCGCGGCACGAAATTCGAGGGGACGAAAGCTGTTCGGATCACGCACAGCGCCATAGGCAGCATTGATATCACCGCGAATGGAAGCGGCAGAACCGGCGCCGACCTGGCCGGAATTAACCAGCGCGTTCAGCAAGGTGTCCGTCGCCATCACCGCCTGCACACTGCCTTCATAGTCGGTAAGACGGGCAAGGATGGCGTTGGATGTGACCGCGTCGACAATCGCAAATGTCTGTGCCCGGGTAAATTCGGTTGACGCGAAGCTGGTAGCCAGCGCCTCTGCTGTCGTCCGCAGGCGCGCCGCCGCGCGGATCGCCGAGGCGCGATCCGCAGCAAGTGCTGCGTGGAACGCCTTGCTGTCGGCATCCAGCCTGCCGGCCAGGGCGGGTGCTGTAGCGCGCGCTGCGGCCCCGAGCATGATCATGTTCTCGTCGTTGAACGCGGGCATGCCTGACGGGATCGGCCGCCCCGGATTGGCGACCGCAGTCGCCCTAAAGCCGGCATCATCCGAGATACGACGATGGCAGGTGTGGCAGTCGAAGAAATAGAATTCCGGGAATATCCCGTCCTGTCCGATCCGGGTATTCGAATAGAGCGAAAGCGCACGATCGAGCGCTGCCGCCTGCCCAACGGCCCACATACGGACGTTGCTGATCCTGCCCTTGCGGCGCAGATAATCGGCATCTTCGTCATGATGCTGCTGGAGCGTTGAGAACAGATCCAGTTCGAACGACACGCGTGGGTGGCCGGCCGCCATGATCCGGTGATTGACGAACTGGCCGGGGCGGTCGCTGCCGAAATGGCAGTCGAGGCATTTGTCGGCGCGGGCGCGGGGGTTCGTGAGCGGATAGAGGCCTGCGGCGACATTGCCTTGGTGGGTCGCGCCGACGGCATAATGGCTGGCTATCCAGTTCTGGGCGCCGCCGTGACAGGATTCGCAGCCGACACCATCGGAAACCTGGAAGCGTGGCCCCGTCTGGCCCGCTGCAACCGGATCGGTATGACAGCCGAGGCACATGGGCGCCGTGGTGGCCGATCCCAGCCCAAGCCTTTGCGCGATGGCCTGACTGCGTGGTTCGGCGAGAACGCGAAAGGCACGGCTGTGCGCACCAGATGGGGAGGATTCTTCCTGCCAGCGCATCAGTTCGTCCTGGCGGACGACGGCCCCGTCATTTTCGCTGCGGCCATGGCATGTGGATCCGGAACAGGTTGCCACGCCCAGATGGATGCCCCCGCTGCTGCGCGATGCGGTGGCGGCGAGAGCAGGGCTGCCGCTGGCAAGCCCACCTGAACCAGACACGACGAGGCCCAGCGCCAGGAAGGCGATTGCCGCGCAACAAAGTGCGCTGATCAGCCAAGCAGATTTGCTCGCCAACGTTCCCCCTGACATGGCGCTCCCTTGCCGGCATGTGGCCGGATCGTTGTTTTACCCCTTGTGAAGCGACCCTTTTATATGCCGCTTTTATGTTCGCTAATCGCCCTAGAGGCAAGACGGCTTAGTAAGCAATACAGGAAATATAACGCCCCAAAACGCCAGAATTTGGCGGATTATGGCGCGCGACGGCGGATAACCAGATTCCGGATTTCTGTCATGTCTTCCATCGCGAACCTTATCCCTTCGCGGCCCAGGCCCGAATCCTTCACCCCGCCATAAGGCATATTGTCGACCCGATAGCTGGGGACATCGTTGATCACGACGCCACCGACGTCGAGCCTGTCCCATGCGTCCAGCACCTTGAAGATATCGCGGGTGAAAATCCCGGCCTGAAGGCCGAACTTGCTATCATTGACGATGGCAACGGATTCGTTCCATTCGGAAAAACGAATGAGGAATGCGACCGGCCCGAATGCTTCCTCGATGTTGAGCTTGGTGTCGCGGCCAACATGTTCCAGCAAAGTGGCTTCCAGCATTGCGCCGTCACGCTTGCCGCCGCACAGCAAAGTGGCGCCCTTTGCGGTGGCTTCGCTAATCCAGTCGCTGAGCCGTGCGGCTTCCTTCACATCGATCATAGGGCCGATGAAGGTCTGTTCGCCGTGGGGGTCGCCGGCGATCAAAGTCCTTGTCTTTGCAACCAGCTTGTCGCGGAAGGCGTCATAAACCTTGTCGTGGACGAGGATGCGCTGGACGCCGATGCAGGACTGGCCGGACTGATAGAAGGCGCCGAACACGGTGCGATCGACGGCATCGTCCAGATCGGCATCGGCATCGATGATCACAGCAGCATTGCCGCCAAGTTCGAGCACGACCTTTTTCTTGCCGGCGCGCGCTTTCAGATCCCAGCCCACATCAGGTGACCCGGTGAAGGACAGCAGTTTCAACCGATCGTCGGTGGTGAACAGGTCCGCGCCGTCGCGCGACGCGGGGAGGATCGAGAAGGCGCCGCTCGGCAGGTTGGTTTCGGCGAGCACCTCACCCATGATGATTGCGCCGAGCGGAGTGCGGCTGGCGGGCTTCATCACGAACGGACAGCCGACGGCGATTGCGGGTGCGACTTTGTGGGCGGCGAGGTTGAGTGGAAAGTTGAAAGGCGAAATGAACGAGCAGGGGCCGATCGGCACGCGTTTCCAGATGCCCTGATAGCCCTTCGCCCGCGGACTGATATCGAGCGGTTGGACTTCGCCGGTCATCCGCACGCTTTCTTCGGCGGCGATGCGGAAGGTGTCGATCAGACGACCGACTTCGCCACGGCTGTCGCGGATCGGCTTGCCGGCTTCGACGCACAGCGCATAGGCCAGTTCGTCGGCGCGTTCCTTGAACCGATCGACGCAATGTTGGAGTACGGCCTGCCGTTCATAGGATGCCATTTGCGCCATCGGCTCGGCCGCCTCGACAGCCGCCGCGATCCCCGCCGCAATCGTCGTGGCATCCGCCATCGCCACCCGTGTTGCGATTTCGCCGGTGAACTTGTCCGTCACCGCGAGGTCGGTGTTGGGCATCCGCGCTTCATTGGCGAGGTAGAGCGGGTAGCTGTCCTTGAGCTTCATCATGGCCTCGTTCGTCAACCGGCAGGCGTGGTTCAGACCTTCTTGCTGAGGTCTTTGATGTCCTTGTTCAGGATCTGATCGTTTTCCGAATAATCGACTGGGCAGTCGATCAGGTGTACGCCCGGCGTATCGAGGCATGCGGCGAGCAATTGCGGCAGATGTTCCGCGCTTTCGACCCGATGCCCTTTGGCCCCGTAGGATTCGGCATACTTCACGAAATCGGGGTTGCCATAAGTCAGCCCCCAATCCTCAAACCCCATGTTCGCCTGCTTCCAGCGGATCATGCCGTAGCTGCCGTCATTCAGGATCAGCACGGTGATATTTAGACCCAGCCGGACGGCGGTTTCCATTTCCTGGCTGTTCATCATGAACCCGCCATCGCCACAGATCGCCATCACCTTGCGATCGGGATACACCATCGCCGATGCCATGGCGGATGGCAGCCCTGCGCCCATGGTTGCCAGCGCATTGTCCAGCAGCACCGTATTGGGCTGGCGTGCGCAATAATTGCGCGCAAACCAGATTTTATAGACGCCGTTGTCGAGACAGATGATGCCGTTGGCCGGCATTGCCTTGCGGATTTCGCGGACGAGATAAGGCGGGAAGATCGGGAAACGGGTATCGCCCTCGATCGACGCGGTATGGGCCTGTTCCGCCTTGCGCGCCCGGAGCATGAAATCGAAATCCCAGCTGCCCGATGGCACGACATCGTTCTTCATCTGCCAGAAGGCGTTGGCGATATCGCCGATCACCTCGATCTGGGGAAAATAGACGGGATCGACCTCCGCCGAACGGGTGGAAATGTGGATCACTTCGGTGCCGCCATTCTGCATGAAGAAAGGTGGCTTTTCGATCACGTCATGACCGACATTGACGATCAAATCGGCAGCCTCGACGGCACGATGGACAAAATCACCGGAAGACAGCGCGGCGCAGCCCAGAAACAGCGGGTGATTTTCATCGATCACCCCCTTGCCGAGTTGGGTGGTGAGAAAGGGGATACCGGTTTTTTCGATGAACTGGAGGAGCATCCGGCCGGTGAGTTTGCGATTAGCGCCCGCGCCGATCACCAGGATCGGGGCCTTGGCCCGTTCGATCTTTTCGACAGCCGCGCGCACCGCCTTCGGTTCGGCCGAGGGGCGCCGCGCGAGGCTTGGCTTCAACGGCCGGCTTTCAGTATGCTCGTCGGCGACATCTTCCGGAAATTCGAGGTGCGTCGCGCCCGGCTTTTCCTCTTCGGCCACCCGGATCGCTTCGCGGATGCGGCTGGGGATATTGTCCGCACTTGCCAATTGGTGGGTATATTTGGTGATCGGCCCCATCATCGATACGACATCGAGGATCTGAAAGCGGCCCTGCTTGGATTTCTTGATCGGTTTCTGGCCGGTGACCATCAGGATCGGCATTCCGCCAAGCTGGGCATATGCCGCCGCCGTGACGAGGTTGGTGGCGCCCGGCCCCAATGTCGCCATGCAAACACCAGTCTTGCCGGTATGGCGCCCGTAGGTTGCGGCCATGAAGCCGGCACCCTGTTCATGGCGGGTCAGGATGAGCTTGATCTGTTTCGATCGGCTGAGGCTGTCCAGCATGTCCAGATTTTCCTCGCCGGGGACGCCGAAAATATATTCGACGCCTTCCTGTTCGAGGCACTGAACGAAAAGATCGGACGCCTTTGTTGCCATGTCGCTTCCCCTGACGAAGCACAGGGCACCAGACCGCGGCTTCGGATTTCAGACCAGATCATGCGACCGTTATTATTTCACTGTCTTGGCTACGGCATTTCCGATGCTTGGGATAGGCGTTTTGTAGAGTTGCGCGCCACCGATCAGGCGAGCGCGACCCGCCATTCCCAGCGCAACGGATCGCCGTCCATCAGATCCACGCCCTGGGCCGCCAGGGCATCGCGAATGGCATCGGATTGCGCGAAATCCTTGGCCGCGCGGGCGGCCTGCCGATCGGCAAGACGGGCTTCGATTTCCGTTTCCGTGATCGTGGCGTCGGCGGGACGAATACGCAGGTCCGCGCGTGCCAGGGTCAACAGCCCGAGACCCAGCACGAGATCGAAGGTAGCGACCAGACGCAGCCGGATTTCGGGTGACCAGCCTTTTTTCGCGACCGCTTCCTCGATCAGGGGCAGCGCCTGCGGGATCATCAGATCGGCGGAAACCGCTTCGTCAAATCGGGCGATCAACGCCACGGCATCAGCCGGCAAGCCATGTTCGAGAACGGACCGCTGGTAGGCCAGCGATGCCCCCTTGGTTGCCCCGGCATCGGCCACCACCTGCGCCCAGGGAAGCACACCCGCTTTATCCCGAAGCTGCGCCACCGCGATCAAAAGCCGCTTCAAACGGGTTAGCGCCGCCCCGAGATTTTCAGGCGAAAATTCCAGTTCCGAGCGATAGTGGGCCGACAGGCAGAGCAAGCGATAGGCCAGCGGGTGAACACCGCGATCGACCAGCGATTGCAGGGTCGCAAATCCGCCCTTGGATTTGGACATCTTGCCGCCGCGATCGACCAGAAAATTATTGTGCATCCAGATGTTGGCACCGGTTTCCGCGGTGCCAGTAAAGGCTTGATTCTGGGCGATTTCGTTGCAATGGTGGATTTCGCGATGATCGATCCCACCGGTATGGATATCGAACTGTTCGCCCAGATATTTCATGCTCATCACCGAGCATTCGAGATGCCATCCGGGGGCGCCCACGCCCCAGGGTGATGCCCATTCCATCTGGCGGGTGCTGTCGTCCGGTGATTTGCGCCAGATCGCGAAATCCGCCGCGTTGCGCTTGCCTTCGACGGTTTCGATACGGCCTATCATCTCGTCCGGCCGCGCACCGGCAAGACGGCCATAATCGGGCACCTTGGTTACATCGAAATAGAGGCCGGACGGCAATTCATAGGTGGCGCCCGCGTCATCGATTTCGCGGCCGAATGCGATCATGTCCTGAATATGATCGGTGGCGACGCTCCAGATCGTTGGCGCAAGAATGCCCAGCCGGGCGATATCGGCCTTGAACGCACCGGTGTAGAAGGCGGCGACTTCCCAGATGGTGCGCGCGGCTGCCTTGGCCGCCAGTTCCATCTTGTCGTCGCCTTCATCCGCATCGGATGTCAGATGGCCGACGTCGGTGATGTTGATGACGTGGGTGGCGTTCCAGCCCTTCCAGTTGATCACCCGGCGCAGCGTATCGGTGAAGACGTAGGCCCGCAAATTGCCGAGATGCGCGAAATTATAGACGGTAGGGCCGCACGAATAGAGTTTCGCCATCGCCGGATCGATCGGCGTGAACGTTTCCGTGGCGCGGGTGACGCTGTTGAACAGGACCAGCGGCTGGCCGGCGGGCAGGGTGTGCGGCATGGATCGGATCACCGGAAGGAGAACGGGAATGGCGCTCCTAACGCATCGACCAACGCTGCGCCAATCCCGTTCATTGCAGTTTTGGTTCGACCGGCTGATCGAGATTTTCGTTCCGCGTCCCCGTTACCGGTTCATCCAGATTTTCGTTGCGCGTGCCCGTCACCTGCTGGTTGACCGAAGTGTCGGTCTGGCCAGCCTCATCGGCATCCGCATCGTCCTTGCGCGTGCCCGTCACCTGATCGCGGATGTCGCCGGTAGTATCCTGCCCGCCGGAATCCAGCCACAGCCCTTCGTTGCCGGCCCCCGTTACGGGCTGTTCGATCATCGGTTCCGTCGACAGGCCAGTCAGTTCGGCGAACTGGATAATGGGCGTGTTGAGCGACCGGACAAGGCCGGTTTCACCGTCGAAATCCTCGTCGCCATCACCAAGCGAGGCGATCACGTCCTGCTGCGGCAGGCCGACGGATGGCGGCGTATCCGACCGGCAGCTATCCCCGGTGATGACGCAGCCATTGACGGTCGAGCGCGGATCAAAAACGACGGAGACATTGGCGCCGGGCGAACCCGAACCGCTGTTCGATCCACCGCTGGAACCGACGATCGTCAGCAACGGGATCAGATCCTTGCCGGTGGCGAAGGTGCCGTCGCTGAGTGCCTGGCGGCCATTGATGACGATCTGGATCGGCGCGCCGGTGGCGTTGAGATACACGATGGTGGCGCCGCCGGCGCCAACGGTGAAGCCCGCCCGCTGACCCGAAGGCCGCAAATTCGTGCCGGAATTCTGGATGTAAAGGCCGGTGCGGACGCGAAAATCGATCGCATTGGCCCGCAGGAAGCCTTGCGGGTTTTCGATCCCGTCATTCCTGCCGAGCCGCAAATCGATCGCGTCGACATTGGTAAGGTCCGCAATATCCGACCAGGCCTGTTGCGTGCCGACGAAGATTTTGTCCGCATCCATCACCAGCCGGCCAGCCAGGCCGCCCGCCTGATCGGTCGCGACGATCGACCCGCTGGCGGTGTCGACACGGATCATATTGGTGGCGAAGATCTGGATCGATCCATTGGCGGGGGCATTGGTGAGTGAAACCGCGCCGCCGATCAGCGCATCGCGCCCTGCGTAGAAACTGATCCCGCTGTTCGACCGGACGGCCGACCCCGCCAGCAGGCGAATATCATTGCCGGCGAACAATGCCGCCGTGCCGCCCGCGTTAACCGAACCGCCGTCGAGCACGATATCGCCACCGGTTCCGCTGCCAGCCGTGAGCGTGACGGCCCCATCGGATTGCACCGCTGATCCGCCGAGCACCTGAATATCGCCACCCGCGGTGAACGTCGCGTCCGCGCCGGAACGGGCGAGCGCGCCGGCCTGCAAGGTGATACCGCCGCCGGCAGTCAGCGTGACAGGGCCGGCCGTGTCAACCGAACCGCCGTCGAACAGGATATCGCCACCGGTTCCGGTGCCGGCCACACCCCCGCTGGAGGATGTGCCGCCCAATCCATAAGCGCTGAGGATGAGGCCATTGGCCGGCGTGGCGGTGCCATTTCCGGCCAGCGTAATCGTGCCGCCCGTGGCGTTGCCGCCAGCATCCGGCGTTGATCCGATACTGGATCCGCCCGTGCCGATCGCGGTTGCGGTCAGCGTGTCGGTGACGATCGAACCGGGCTGGCTGGTGGTGGAACCTATGGCGACGAGGATATCGCCGCCGGCGGCAGCACCACCCGGCCCGGAGAAGGATGCGCCTGCGGTGCCATTCGCTTCAAGGATGATTTGCGCGGCGTTGATCGCGCCGCCATCGGCCCGCAGCGTGACCGTGCCGCCCTGGCCTGTGCCGCCGATATCGCCATCAGCCGCCACGCCGTTGGCGTTGAGCGTCGCGATGCCGGCCACCGTCAATGCGCCGCCGTTGCTGACCGTCAGGGTAGCACTGCCCCCTTGTGCCGATGTACCGGGGACGATGCCGTCGGCATTGCCGTTAAGCTGGAGATCCCCGGCAAGGTTGAGGGTCACGCCGTTCAGGACGAGCGACGCATCGCCGCCAATGACCGTCCCGGGCGAGGCTGGCAGCGGCGTGAACGCAAAATTGCTGAACCCGAAGCCGTCGTCATTCGGCAGCAGCATCGCGGCGGCATCGACGATCAGCGTCCCCAGGCCGAAATCGATCGCTGTGCCGCCCGCCGCTTCGAACGCTGCGACGCCGCCCACGACGGACGGGGACGGGCCGGAGCCGGCCCGGCTTTGCGCGCCGCCCGTCAGCAGCAGGGATTGATTGATGGCCAGCGATCCGCCGACGGTTGCGATGCGTGCCGTGCCGCCCTGGGCGTCGCCTGTCTCGACGAAACTGTAGCCGCCACCGCTGGCGAATGCCGTCACGGTCAGATTATCAAAGGTCGCGTCGCTTGCGTCGAGCGTCAATTCGGCCGTGCCGCCCGTCGCCGAACCCGCTTTTCCGACCGCGCCGCCGAACGAACTGCCGGCTGCATCACCCCCCGTCGCACCGGCATCGATACGCGCCGTTACGGTGTTGATACTGCCGCCCGCCAGCATGATGTTCGCCCGGCCGCCGGTGGCGTTGCCGCCGGCCGCCGCGGTGCCGCTGAATTGCGAGCCACCGATGAACCCGCCACTGCCACCAAAACCAGTGGCGGACACCGTGACGTCCGGGCTGGCGAGGCTGCCGCCGCCGGTGATGGCGATCGTGGCGCCGCCGGTTGTTCCGCCATGGCCCCCGCCAAGCGCGTTGCCGCCGGCGCCGGCAGGCCCGTCACCAAAGAAATTTCCACCATGTCCGCCATCGGCATCGGCATGGACGTTCGTGCTGTTCGAAGTCAGCGTGCCGCCATTGATGGTGACGCCGGCCAAGCCGCCCGTCGCATCGCCACCCTTGCCGGCGGCGACAGTGCCCAGCACCGCATCGACGCCACCATCCGCGCCATTGCCGCCGAAACCGCTGGCATCGATAAAGACGGAGGTGGCGTTCAATGATCCCGTGCCGATCACTAGCCGCGCGATGCCGCCGGTGCCCGCACCGCCAGCGCCGCCAATGCCGTAGCCGGATTCGCCGGCAAATCCGCCATAACCCGATACGTCGATCGAAAGATCATCCAATGTCCATGCGGCTGCGCCCGTATCGAGCAGGGCGTTGCCACCTGTGCCGGCGCCAGCATTCCCGATCACGCCGCCGCCGAAATCTGCTATGCGACCACCACTGCCGGAAGCGGTGATGCTGACGGAGCCACCAATGGTGACGGTGCCGCTGCCGGTGCGCATGGCGATGTCACCGCCGGTTCCGTTGCCGCCACGGCCGCCATTGCCCGTGGCGCTGAAGCTGGCAAAACCGATGCCACCACCGCGACCGCCTGCGTTCAGGCGCAAGGCCGAACCAAGATCGATCACGCTGCCTGCCGAACCGGCGGCGATATCGATGCTGATCGTGCCACCCGTTCCAGCGCCGCCCATGCCGGAATAAGCGCCGTCGCCGCCAATGGCATCGACGTCGGCCTCCATCTGATCGGCGGACAGACTGGCGTCACCCGCCAGAGCAAGGACGATTGATCCGCCGCTTGCCGCGCCGCCGTTGACACCGTCGCCGTAATCCGTGCCTTCGCGGTTATTGGCGCCCGCGTTCATCACAAGGTTGCCCGCGACATCCAGCGTGCCGCCGCCATTGACGGTAACGGTGACATCGCCACCCGCCGCCGCCCCGCCGGTGCCTGCGCTCGATCCACCGCGCCCCATGGCGTTGAGTTCGAAATCGCCCGATAAAACCAGGTCCGCGCCCGTCACGGTGAGGGCAACCGTACCGCCTGTGCCGGCGCCACCCACTTCGCCGGGGGCCGTGCGCGGGGTTCCGCCACCTGCGCCGGCTGCCGACAAGGCAAAGAAATTATCGGCGTTAGTGAAGGTGCCGCCGGAGGTTACCAGCATGTCGACACTTCCGCCGCGACCGAAGCCGCCCGTGACGCCGAAGCCGCCATTACCATCGGCACTGATGGTGAGCGGCGAGCCGATATCCAGCGCGCCGCCGTTCAGATGGAGGTTGGCGTTGCCGCCGGTGGCATTGCCGCCGTTGCCGAGCGCGCCAAACTGGGAATTGCCAGTAGATCCGGCCCGGGCATCCGCCCCCAGGGACATGGACGACGCAAATGTGCTGCCGGTCAGCGTGAAGCTGGCGGTGCCGCCAATCGCATTGCCGCCATTGCCCCCGTCGGGGCTGGTGCCGGTGCCATATCCGAATTCGAAGCCGTCGCCGCCATTGCCGCCGCGTCCATGCGCCACGACATCGACGCTGTTGACGTCCAGCGTGCCGCTGTTCGCAAATGTCGCGGTTCCACCCACGCCGTCGCCGCCATTGCCACCAGGCAAGGCAAGCGTGAACGAACCGAGGCCATCGCTGCCGATGCCTGTCGCGCTGACCAGGACATTGCCTGCCGATACTGTTCCGCCCGACTGGCTGTAGCTGGCTGTGCCGCCACGGCCAGCCCCGGCATTGATGCCGATACCGATTCCGTCGGTTCCGTTGCCACCGCCATATCCTTCGGCGGTTATGGAGATGGGACCTTGCGTCGACACGTTCGTCGTCGCGCCGGTGGTGGTGAAGCTGGCATTGCCGCCCGTGCCAATGCCGCCCGTGCCGCCATCGAACCCGCCGCCACCAGTGCCGTTTGCCCGGACGAAGATGCCGTCCGTTATGTTGAGCGTGGAACTGCCAACGGTGATCGATGCAGTGCCGCCGGTGCCGCTGGCGCCAATCATGTCAGCGCCGCCATTGCCCTCTGCACTGACCGTTACCACACCCGCGCTGAGGCTGGCCCCGACCAGCGACACGGACGCGTTGCCGCCCAGTGCGTTGCCGGCAAAGCTAGACGCATCTGCGCGAACGGCGAGCGAAGCGGTTGTGAAACTGGCCCCCGATCCGGCGGTGATGCGCGCGATCCCCCCTTGTGGGGCATCGGGTTGCAGCGTGCTGGCGTCGACCGAAGTAGAACCGGAAACACTAAGCGATGCGTTAGTAGCAAGATCGATCGCAGCGGTGCCGCGGGCAAAATTTCCGAAATCGTCGGTGTTCAATGTCCGAACGCCGAGCATGCCGGTAACGATGATCGATCGGCCCGCCTGCAGATCAACCACCGCGTTGCGACCGGCGTTGACGGTCAGATCGCCGACGAGCGTGAGGTTCCCGCGAACCTGCGCATCGGTGCGGGCGTGGATGGTGGTGCTGGACGAAAATGTGCCGCCGACCAGTGTGGCGTTGGCGCCCACGCCGCTTGCGGGGCCGTTCGTGATGACGCCGGCGGAATCGATATTGGAACCCGCCGACAGAACCACGACGCCATTTTCCACACCGGCACTGCTGGCATCATAGCCGACATTGCCGTTGACCAGCATCGTCACGGCCAGGTTCTTCGGAATGGCGACCATATAAATGGCCTGAGGATCACTGGCGCTGGCAGAAGCCGGGCCGCCCGTGGTGCCGGTATGGTTCAGTGTGACGTCATCGCCCGGAATGCTTCCGTCCACCGCGCTGCCGCTTTGCACCTCGATGCCGAACAGGCCGTTGTTGATGGTGATGCGCGCTTGTTCGGCGGCAACATAAGCAGCCGATCCATCGACGCGGACAGAGCCGCTTTGGGTCACGCGTGGGGCCACCATCGCGATATAGGAACTGATGCCGAGCGAGGAATCATATTGCGCGTCGATCGTCGCGCCGGCGATGGTGATCGCGGAGCGACTATTGTCAGCCGAGCCGAAGTTATAAACGCCGTTGCCCGTCAGGAAATCAGAATCGCTGATCGCCCGCGTGGTCAACAAAAGGCTGCCGACGTTCAGCGATGCCGAAGATCCGAGGATCAGGCCGTCGGGGCTGTAGAACCATACCGCGCCACCACGCACGCCACCGCTGATCGATGATCCGATATAGCTGTTGGTCGTGCCGTTCAGCAGGACAGAACGCCCCGTCGCGGCACCGGTGGGGAGGATGCGGTTCAGAACTGTATAATCGCTGCCCGTGCTTTCGAAATTCGTGGTTCGGCCTGGGGCTTGAAACTGGATGGGGGTGGTGCCGGCGGATGTGTCGTTTGGCTGCCAGTTGATGATGGCGGTGGGTGCGGTGACGGTGACGGTGGTCAGCCCAGGGACGCTGTTGTTGACGGTGGCGCCCGTCGACCCCGGCAATACGGTGCCCAGATAGGATTGCGCCGACGCCGGCGACTGAAACGCCGGCGACTGGCCGAGCGCGACCATCGCAGCGGCGAGCGCACAGCTGGAAAGGAGCGGGCGGCGCGATCGCCGGGGCGATTCTTGCGGTGCGATACCGATGCCGGACATACTCAACCCCTCAACCTGTCAATATTGGTACGATTTTGCCGTCTGCGCCGCCGTTACCGGTTCCAGGGAAAAAGCCTGGTGGTCAGCGAAACGAGCAGCCGGGTATCGGGCCTGCGCATCACTTCGCCGGTGCTGGTGCTCATCGGTATTTTTTGCAGTGGCTTGGCCAGCGTCACATCAAACCGGGCATGATCGCCATAAACCAGCCGTACGCCGCCGCCCGCCGACGACAATTCCTGCGGATCGGCGACAAGCGGTGTCACCGGCGAACGGCGATTCCACAGCCACGCCTTGTCGAAGAACACGAACGGCTGGAACGCCAGATCATCGCGGGAGTTGGGGGACATCCGTCCGACGCGCATCTCCGCCTGGAAACCGACACCGCTGTCGCCCGTTCGCGCGCCGGGATCATAGCCCCGCCCGATCGTATAATTGCCGCCGGAAAACTCCTCATAACTGAGGAGGGCGCTGCGCGTATATTGGGCGCGCGGCGCAAGGGTGAAGGCGATGGTAGGACGCGGACGAAATTCGCCGATCCCGCTGAAACGCACCAGGGATGCGGTGGGATCGGCTTCCACCTTGCTGGGGGCAATCGTGCCACTGGCAAAGCAGGCGAGGTAGGGCGATGGCCCGCAGCCATCGGTGGCCCCGAACACGTCTATTCCGTGCCGGTATTCAAACGACCCGGCCAAACGCCAGCGCGGTTCGGCCACGTTGAAACCAGCCACGCTCATCAGGCTTTCCCGATCGGCCATGTCGAAATCGGCGCGTCCGTACAGAACACGCAACCGATCCCGCGTCAGCGGCTGGAAACCGCTGCTGCTGCCGAAACGGACATCCTGATCGATATAGTCAAAGCCGATTGCGGCGCGAAGGTTCATTGTTTGGCGACGCACCACCGGATAAGCGAGTTCGACCCCAGCCAGCAATGTTTCCGATTTCACCCGCCCATTGCCGGGATCGCCCAGATCGGGTTCTGACCATGCGTAAGTGAAACGTCCGCCCAGCGTCATCCCTTCGCTGCCGATCCGCATATCGTAGCCGAGTTGCAGTACACGCTGTTCGTCAAATTCGGGTGTCGCAAAGAAACCGATGGTTGCGCGGTCGCCAAGGCCCAGCAGGTCGTAAACCTCGCCACGGACCTGACCGCCCCACCGGCCGACTTCATGCGAACCGAAATTCTGGACGCTGGCATCGATTACGAACGGTGTCTTCTGGACGGATACCTCGCCGATCACTTCGCCCGGCGCGGTGCCAGCCGGGCGCAGCAGCAGGCGAACGTCGAAACCCGGCAGGTCGCGGGCAAGGAGCAGATAGCGTTCCGCCTCCTTTTCGTTGAAGACTTCCCGTCCCTTGATTTCGTTCAGATACCCGGCAATCAGCTGCTCCGCGCGGCCGGCATCACCGCGAACCTGAATGGCGACCAGCTTGGCCATCAGGACATCAAAATGAACCACACCATTTTCGATGCGCTGGGCCGGCACCTGAACCGCGGCGAGATAGCCGGCGCGGCGCAGGATCGTGGCGGCCGCGTCGCGAATTTCGCAAACGGTGGCGATCGGCACGGTGCGCCCGATATAGGCTTCGAACGCCGGACGCAGCGTAGCCGGTTCGACCGCGCGCAGATTATCGAACTGCACGTCCGACAGGGTGACGGTGATATCCTTGAAGCGTTCGTCGGCAAGCGGGCAGGGGGCGCGTTCGATGCCGCCTTGCACCGTAAGCCGCGGCGCGGTTTGCGGTGCGGGCGCGAGCGGCTTGCGTTCGATTTCCTCGCGGGTTGGCGCGCCGCCAACAGCAACCTGAGCTGCCAACGGTGTGCCCGTCGCGAACATGGAAAGTGCCAGCAGCGAAACAGTCGACCGGGCCAGTGATTTCATATGTGCGCCCCCTCGCGCCCTTATTCTGTCATGCGCCACCTTTCGGGTGGCGCCCCGCAGCCGGTGGCATCGCTATCCGGTTACCCAAAAATATCATCGGAAATTCGGGAGTGGGCCGGGCAGCGAAAACATCGATACGGTTCATCTATGCCGGATCAACCGGCCGATCTGTCATGTGCATCACCGCGACCCAGGGATGCCGCGACCGGGGGTTGGCCCCCGTGCCGCATGGCCATTCGGCTACCAGCCAAATTCTAACGGTTCAAGCCGTAACAGGCGGTTAACCACCGGGTTTGCTGGCGCCATCGGGGATCGCCACGGTTTCGATCAGCAGATCGAGCTGGGCGGTGCATCCACGGGTGATTAGCTTGGACGCCATGTCCTCCAGTCCCGACGTCGTGGGGCCGAGCAGGGCGAACCGCAATTCGGTGGGAGCGGCCTGGCCCTCCCATGTGACGCGATATTGCGCGCCATCCGTGACGGGCAGGGACGCCGGCCACGGCCGCTTCGACTGGCCTTGCAGCCACTGCACCGTTTCCGTCCGGTCGCTGCCGACCTGGGCCAGCGTGGCGGTCGTCATCGGGCCGCCTTCGGGGCGCCACAGGGTGACTGCCGACGGATCGGCCACGCAGACGGTGGCCGAGCGTTCGGCGTCGACGAACCAGATGTTCGGGCTACGGCCCGATGCGGCAGGCGGAGCCGCCGGCTGTACGCCGCGGGTCGCCCCCGGGCGGGCGCGGCGACTGGAAACCTGCGCAAAGGTTTCGCGGGAATCGCTGGCCTGATTGGACGGCAGGGTCGGGCTGAAAATTCCGGGTCCCTTCAATGTGCGGGTACCACGGCTGTCGAGAATGACCACCTGATCGCCGGCCTTCAGCGCGATCTTGCTGCTGTCGGCCAGTTGCTTGCCGGCGGGATAGCTCTTGGCGGATGGCCCGCTGGAGCGGACGACCAGCGTGGCGGCCGATGCCCCGACGCTGACGGTTGCAATCATCAACGCAGCAACGGCTGCCGCTGGCTTCCCAAGATCAATCCAAGACAAAGCTACCTCCCGGTCCCACTGTTCGCAGACGGTACACCAGATTGGCGATGGCCGCATCCTCCGGGTGCTCTGCTGCATATGCTTCCAGCTCTTCAAGAGCCTGAAAATCTCCTTCGTCGAATTGCGCGACCAACGCTGTGAGACGGGTCACATCTTCGATCGGAAGATGAGGCACCGGTTCATATACGGCGAAGGGGGTCGATCGACCGCGCACAGCGACGCGGCCCATCGGACGAAAATGTGCAAATGTCGATCGGGTGACGACGGTTTCGCTGACCAGAATGGTGGTCTTGAGCTGCTTGTTCGCGCTCTCCAGCCGGGCGGCGGTATTCATGCTGTCGCCCAGCGCGGTATATTGAATACGACCATCGCCGCCGAAATTGCCCACGATCGCCTCGCCGAAATGCAACCCGACCCGGGTGCAGCCGATCGGCGGCACGCCCTGGGGAGCACTGCGCCGAAATGCTTCACCGGCTTCGTACATGGCAAGCGCGGCCGCCGTCGCGCGGTCGGGATCGTCGGGCCGGGCAATGGGGGCGCCCCAGAAGGCGACCACGGCATCGCCGACGAACTTGTCGATGGTGCCGCCGTGGCGCAGCACGGTTTCGCTCAGCATGTCCAGGTAGCGATTGAGCAGGAAGGCCACCATTTCCGGCGCGATCGCGTGGCTGAGTTTGGTGAAGCCTTCGAGATCGGTGAACAGCGCATAGATTTCACGCTTTTCACCATGCAGCGCCAGCCGGTCGGGATCGCGCATGATGAGATTGGCGACATCGCGGGGAAGATATTTGCCGAGCGCGGATTGGGCAAAACGGCGCTGTTCCGACCCGACCGCCCGTGCCGCCGTGCCGACCGCGGCAAAGGCGAGGAACCATCCCGCGATCCAGCCGAACACCGGCAGGAACTGGGTGTCCACATTCTGTGCCTGGGCCAGATAGGGAATGGTGAGGATCAACGCGATCTGGGCAATCAAAATCAAGCCGAGCAGCCAGGGGCGGACGTCGAGCATGCTGGTCAGCGCGCCGGCGATGATCACCAGGATCGCCGCAGTCCACAACAGCCAGCCGGGCACGGCCTTGAACATCGCGCCGTCAAGCAATTGCGCCAGCATATGGGCATGCACTTCCAGCCCGATCGTCGTGCCGCCATCGGTGCGTGTGGAGGGCGTTTCGAACTGGTCGACATCGAAAATATCGCCACCGATCAGCACATAACGGCCGGCAATCTGGTCGCGCAGCGCATCGGCTGGAAAATCCCCGGTGAAAAGCTGGATCGGCAGCTTTGCGAAAACCGGGCGTTCGGCATCAACCGGCGCGCGAAACCGGATGGCGCCGGTATATTGGCGAAATTCGGGGTGCACCGCCGTCATGGCATTGACCAGAAGCGGGGGCAGGTTGGCGGGCTGATGCGGCCAGCTGCGGATCACATTATCGGTGCGGTCCTGTTCGAGCAGCACACTGGCGGGCTTCACCGCGCCACCGGCAATCGATTGCTGAAACGCGCGCAGAAATTCCTCCTGCCCGAATTCGACGAAATCGGGATTGGTTTCCGCCGATACGAAGGCAAGGTAGGTCGGCGTGCGCAGTGCCTTGAACGCATCGACCAGTTGAGCATCCTCGGGCGTTGCCTGGTCGATCAGGATATCGATCCCGATGGCCTTTGCGCCAAGGGCATCGAGTTTGGCGAGCGCCTTGGCCAGCGTTACACGGTCGAGCGGCGAACGGCGCCCCGTTTCGATCAGCGTCTGATCGTTGAACACGACCATGACGATCCGGCTGTCCTGTTCGATCTTTGGCGCGGTCGCCGTCGCGCGCAGATCGTAGAGCATGCGTTCGATATCGGCGGCAACCGGCACCCGTTCCCAGCTGTATCGGGCGATGAACAGGGCAAGCGCGAGGAACAGCAGGGTGACGGCCAGCCGCCATGGGCCGATACGGCGAAGGGAACGGCGCATGCGCACGCCAAGGCTGGCCGCAGAGCGTGTCAGCCTTTCGCCTGCATCAATGGGCGGTTCACCGTCTGCCGTTGCCATCGCCTGTGTCAGCGATGCTTCAGCACAGGCTGTGCGCCATCGCCGATGATCACGAAATCGGACCAGTAATAAGGGTGCGAGGTCGGGGCGTCGTCCATCAGCATCAACTGACCGGTACGCAGCGCGCCGGCAACCGACGTGCCCGGCTTGGCTTCGTACAGGCTGGCGATCAGGCGTTCGGTTGCCTTGAAATCATCGGGCGCCGGCCAATGGCTGGCGAGCACCGAACGGCCGCCAGCACCAATGAAGGCGCGGACCAGCCCGTCGAGCGCGTTGCCGCCGCCGCTGGTGATGCCGGCTTCGCGGGTCGCCGCGACGGTGGCCTTGCCCGCCGTATCGCAGGCGGAAAGGATCACGAGATCGGCATCGAGCCGCAGATCGTAAATTTCCTTGAAGGTCAAAAGACCGTCCGACTGCGCCCCCCCGAACGACGTGAGGAGCGCCGGGCGGGCCGGGCATTCCGGGCGTGGCGCAGTGACCAGGCCGTGGGTGGCGAAATGCAGGATGCGATATTGGTTCAGGTCCGGCTTGGTCATCACCGCCGTGTCGGTGAAGTCCGCACCCGTGATCACCGCCGAATTGCCGCCCCCGATAATCGTCTGGGCGGTTTTCAGTTCGGTGGCCTGAATAGGGCTGTTCCATGCGGCGAGCGGCCAATCGCAATCGATCGCGCCGGTGGATGAAACGCCGCGGCTCGACGTCAGCTGAACGAAGGGAGAGACCGGCGCATTCTGGCCGAGACCAAGAAATTCGTGCTTCGCCGCCGATGGCGCGGCACCGCGCACATCCCGGAAGGCGCGGGCGGATACCGCCGTGCTGATATCGGCCTTGCGGGCCAGCCAGGCCACGCCGCGGAAATCAAAATCGTCCGCCTTGGGCTTTTTCAGGCGGGCATAATAAGCGTCGACCCCGGCCTGATCGGTGACGAGCAATGCGGGGGGAAGGCGCAGCATCCCGCCGGCCGGCTCGAAAATGAGATGGCCCACACCGTTCAGGCGATCGCCGATCGGGGCGAGCAGATCGACATAGAGTTCCCGCGCCAGCCTGAGATTGAAGGGGTATGTCAGGCGTTCGCCATTTTCCTCGACGGAGATGGTGTCGCGCAGCGCATCGACCTTGCGGTCGAGATCGGCCGCGCTGATGTTGGCGCGATAGGCCGTGGCCGTATCCGGGGTCGCCCAGATGCCGTAGATCGCGTTGCTGACCAGAACGAGCTTCAGATAGCCTTCGCCCGGCCGCAGCGCCTTTTGCAGATCGCCCAGGGCCATCGCCTGCGTCGAAACTGCACGATAGCGCGGATATTGGCCAAGTTTGGATTGGGTGGCGACCTGATCCGTTTCCAGTCCGCGCAGGCTTTGCCGCAGTGCCGTCATGCGGGCCTGATCGTCCGCATTGGGGGATGGCAGGGCATCCAGCCGTGCAAGTTCGATCCGCGATCGTTCGATATCGCGGGTCAGCGTCACCGACTGGCGGAACAATCTGGCGGCTTCGTCGCTGCCCCCGCTCAATTCGCGGGCGAGCACGGCCTGTGTGTCCGCAACCCCGGGGCGAACCAGGGTTTCGCTGGCAAGGAAGAAATCCTGCACCAGCGAAGGCTGCCGGGGCATCAGCCGGGTCAGCAAGGCGAAATAGGGCGCGATAAGATTTTCGAACCCGGCTGTCGTCGTGCCGATATCCGTTACCGAGCGGATCACATCGCGGTACAGGTTCAACGCCGCCTGATCCTGCCCCCGCCGGGAAAGATAAGCGGCGAGCCGGGCCTTGGCCGCGGCAACGGCGACCGAACGGGGATATTCGCCTTCCAGCAGGGCCAGCCCATTGCGCAGCAGCGCTTCTGCTTCACCCTGGTTGCCGGAGGATTCGGCGATCGCCGATAGTTCGGCCATGGTTTGTGCCCGCAGGCGGGTGATCGACGTGACACGGCCGCCGCGGATCGCCATCAACTGATCGAGCGTGCTGGTCAGCGCCGCGCGGGCCGGGACCGCCTTTCCTTCAAGCCGCAGCACCGTGCCGCGCAATTGCAACGCCTGGGCGTCGAGGATCGCGGCCTTTTCCTCTTCGGTCAGCGAGGTTGTTTCCGTGCCGCCCAATTGCCGGATGAGGGGGGCCGAACTGTTCAGGCCGGCGGCGACATCGGCATCGATCACCCCGGCGGCAGCAGGCCCGCCCACAATTCCGATGGCGGCGAGCTTGCGATCCAGTTCGGCCGTCGCATCGTCCAGTTTGCGTTGGTTGATCAGGTGCATGACCGTGAAGTTTCGCCGCAGCCGAAGCTGAACCGGATCCGCCGTCGGGATCAGGCTGGCTTGCTGGAACAGGGCCTCCGCCTCGCTGAACTCGCCAAGATTCGATCGTTGGAGCGCGCGGTTGACGACATATTCGCCCAGGGCGGCCTGACTGACCTTGCCGCCTTCGGCGCGCTGCAACAGCGTATCGAAAAATTCGGCGGCTTCGGCATAAGAGCCGCTATTGTTGCGGCGATAGCCTTCCGCGAGCGCCGTATCGATATCCAGCGAGCCGGCCTGAACACGGGCGAAAGCGGCGGGATCGGATACGGCGGTTGTCGCCACATCGACGGTGCCTTCGATCATCCGGTCGGTGGCGATGGTGCGCAGCGCCAGCGTCAGCGCGCTATCGTAACCGGCCAGCCCTTCGGCAACGTACAGCGTCTTGCCGCGCTGGACGGAATATACCCGGTAATCGACATCATTGCCCTTCAGATCGCAATCGGTGACGGTGACATCACCGATATCGGGCAGCGATGCCCGGCCGGTGGGGGCGGTGCACGTCGTGATGCCGGCGCGGATCGCCTGAAGCCGCGCGGAAGGGTCGTTTGCGCCGGCGCGCAAGGCGTAAACCCGGCCGACCGGCGTTGCGGCATCGCGGCATACGATCGCATAGCTCCGATCGAACATGCCGGTGATCGCTGGGTCGAGCGACGAGGACTGGACCTGACAGAGCACGCCTTGCTGGCCGCCGAGACGAAAGCTGTCCTGCAGGCTGGGACGATCATCGTTCGCAGCCATCGCGGCGAACGGAAAAGCCACCAACGCCACCCCCGTGGCAAGGATGGCCCGGAATCCCTTGAAGCTGCGCACACTCGTCTCCCCCACCCACGCGTCACGGTCGCCTGCCAGCCTGCGCCTTCAAAGAAAAGCGCAAACCGGCAACGATATTACGGTCTCGGTCGGCCGCGGGTTGCGGCGATGATCCGTTCCGATGCGGCGCGACCCTGCATTCTTTTTCCCGAATCGCCCGTACGATAGCCAAGCCATGCGTTAGTGTCGAAGGACTTGGCGGTTAATGCGGCGATATGGTTTCACTTGTAACTATATCGCGACGTTGGTAGATTGCACCAATGCCCCCACAGTCACTCAGCCTAGACAGCTTCATTCCCTATCGCCTGTCGGTGGCGGCGAACGCGGCGAGCGCGGTAATCGCCACCCTGTACCAACGGCGATTTGGGATCAGCATCCCGGAATGGCGGGTCATTGCGATCCTGGGCGAAGGCGCGCCGCTTGCGCCGCGCGCGATCGTCGAGCGGGCGAGGCTGGACAAGGTGACTGTCAGTCGGGCCGCCAAGACACTCGAAAGCCGGGGGTTGCTGGCGCGGTCATCCGATCATGACGATCAGCGATCCCATCGTCTGGCGCTGACCGGTCCCGGCCGCGCACTCTATGAAGCGGTCGCGCCCGAAGCGCTGGCGCTGGAGGCGCGGTTGCTGGCGGGTTTCGCCGATTGGGAGCGCGGCGCGCTCGAAGGCCTGCTGCGCAAGGTGGAAGATGCCGCCGCCAGCATCCGATAATAGTTTCAAATTATACTAATAATGATTGTGAGACAGGAGTTTGAGTGATGGCCGCCCCGCATGACAATCCATTGGGTCTCGACGGGTTCGAGTTTGTCGAATTCACCGGCCCGGATCCGCAGGCGCTGGCGACATTGTTCGAAGCCATGGGTTTCACCCATCTGGCGGACCATCGTTCGAAGAATGTCCGCCGCTATGCCCAGGGCGACATCAATTTCATCCTGAACATGAACGCAAGCGGGCAGGTGGCCGATTTCAGGGCCGCGCACGGCCCTTCGGCCAACGCCATGGCGTTCCGCGTGAAGGATGCTGCGCAGGCGTTCGACGAAGCGGTCCGGCGCGGGGCGACGCCGGTGACGGGACCGGTCGGCCCGATGGAACTGAACATCCCCGCGATCGAAGGGATTGGCGGATCCAACCTGTATCTGGTTGATCGTTATGGCGCGCAGGAGATTTACGACGTCGATTTCAAGCCGGTGCCGGGCGCACAACGCGATGATCGCTCGGTCGGCCTTCACACGCTCGATCACCTGACCCACAACGTCAATCGCGGGCGGATGGCCTATTGGGCGGATTTCTACGAGCGGATCTTCAACTTCCGTGAAATTCGGTATTTCGACATCGAGGGCAAGGCGACTGGCTTGTTTTCCAAGGCGATGACCGCGCCTGACGACAAGATCCGCATTCCCCTGAACGAAAGCCAGGACGAGCACAGCCAGATCGAGGAGTTTCTGAAGGAATATAAGGGCGAAGGGATTCAGCATCTGGCGCTGGCCACTGATGATATCTTCGCGACGGTCGATCGGCTGCGCGCGAACGGCATACGGTTCCAGGACAGCCCGGACACCTATTTCGACATGATCGATCAGCGCCTGCCCGGCCACGGCCATGATGTGGAGGAAATGCGCAAACGTCGCATCCTGATCGACGGCGCACCGGAGACGGGCGGTGGCATCCTCCTCCAGATATTCACCGAAAACATGGTCGGGCCGATCTTCTTCGAAATCATCCAGCGCAAGGGCAATGACGGTTTCGGCGAGGGCAATTTCAAGGCGCTGTTCGAAAGCCTGGAACTGGACCAGATCCGCCGCGGCGTGATCCCGGGGCAGGCGGAGGGCTAGAGCGGAGGCGGCCATGCCCGATTATCTGACCGGTTTCGGCAACCATTTCGCGACGGAGGCGGTGCCGGGCGCATTGCCGGTCGGGCGCAATTCGCCGCAGCGGCCGGCCTTTGGCCTTTATGCCGAACAAGTGTCGGGGACGGCGTTTACCGCCCCGCGCGGCGACAACCGGCGCAGTTGGCTGTACCGGCTGCGCCCCAGCGGCGATCATGGCGCCTATCGCCCTTATGCCGGGGCGCCGGGCTTCGCGGTGGACGGCTGGGGCGCGCCGCTCGCGCCCAACCGGTTTCGCTGGTCGCCTTTGGCCGATACGGCCGATGCGGCCGACCTGATCGATGGCATGACGACGATGGCCACAAGCTGCGATCCTGCGGCGCTGGGTGGCGTGACGGTGCATATTTACCGAGCCGCGCGCGACATGTCCGTCCGCGCATTCTGCAATGCGGATGCGGAAATGCTGTTCGTGCCGCAACAGGGGCGATTGCGGCTGTTCACGGAATTGGGCGTGCTGGACGTCGCGCCGGGCGAAATCGCCCTCATCCCGCGCGGGATACGCTTCCGTGCCGAACTGCCGGATGGCGCGGCGCGCGGTTATATCGGTGAAAATCACGGGCAACCCTTTCGCCTGCCCGAACTGGGGCCGATCGGATCCAATGGCCTGGCGGCCCCGCGCGATTTCCTGACGCCCGTCGCCGCATTTGAGGACCGCGACGAAGCGTTCGACCTGATCCAGAAATTCCGGGGCTGTCCTTGGGTGACCGAACTCGATCATTCGCCGATCGATGTAGTGGCATGGCACGGCAATTACGCGCCGTGGAAATATGATCTGGCGCGGTTCAACACGATCGGCACGGTCAGTTTCGATCATCCCGATCCGTCGATTTTCACGGTTGTCACTGCACCATCGGATACGCCGGGCACCGCCAATTGCGATTTCGTGATTTTCCCGCCGCGCTGGATGGTGGGCGAAGATACGTTCCGTCCGCCATGGTTTCACCGCAACATGATGAGCGAGTGCATGGGACTGATCCATGGCAGCTATGACGCCAAGGCCGATGGTTTTGCCCCCGGCGCGTTGAGCATCCACAATCTGATGACGAGCCACGGGCCGGACGTGGCAACGTGGTGCGCGGCCAGCAAGGCGGATCTTGCCCCCGAAAAGATCGACGGGACGATGGCCTTCATGTTCGAAAGCCGCTGGCCGTTCGTTCCGACAGGCCGGGCGTTGATGCTGCCGGAAATGCAGGCTGAGTATGACGCGTGCTGGCGCGGTTTTCCCAAGGCGACCCTGCCTTGACGGGGTCGCTTGATAGGTCCTGATTTTGTCGTCACAACTTGACGGGTTGAACGGTGTCGGGGGATTGAGGGGCATGGCGAACGGCGCAGCGCAGGTGACCACGAACCTCGCAGCTGCATTGTCGCATGGCCAGGATCTGCTCAGAATCAATCCCGCACTCGCGGTGGAGCAAGCCGACGTCATCCTGACGGTGGCGAACGATCACCCGCAAGCACTTGTCCTGCGTGGTCGCGCGCTCGCCGCGCTCGGCCGGCGCGACGATGCCATCGCCGCGCTGCGTCGCGCGGTTGCGCGGGACCCGCGTTCGGCGGAGGCGTGGCGTACGCTGGGCGATCAATTGATCCTGACAGGCGACGGGCCGGGCGCGGATGCCGCTTACGCCCGCCACATCCGCGCCTCGGTCAATGATCCGCGTCTGCGCGAAGCCGCGGAAGCGTTGTGTGACAATAACCTGGCCGTGGCGGAACGGATATTGAAGCCGCACCTCAAGCAATTTCCGACCGACGTCGCGGCGATCCGCATGCTCGCCGAACTCGCTGGCCGCATCGGGCGTTATGGCGATGCGGAAAGCCTGTTGCGCCGTGCCGTGGAACTGGCGCCGAGTTTCGCGGCGGCGCGGTTCAATCTGGCAACGGTGCTGCACCGTCAGAACAAGGCGGTGGCTGCGCTGGTCGAACTCGATCATCTGCTGACAGGCGAGCCGGACAATCCCGCCTATCGCAATCTCAAGGGGGCGGCCCTTGGCCGGATTGGCGATTTTGACGATGCGATCGCCCAGTTCGAAGCCGTTCTTGCACGGCGCCCTGACGAACCCAAAGTGTGGATGAGCTATGGGCACACGCTGAAAACCGTGGGGCGGCAGGCCGATAGCGTTGCGGCCTATCGCCGCACCATTGCGCTGGCCCCGGCCCTGGGTGAAGCGTGGTGGAGCCTCGCCAATCTCAAGACGGTGCATCTCGATGATGCCGACATAGCCGCGATGGAGGGCGCGCTGCTCGGCGAAGGGATCACGCCCGAAGATCGCTTTCATCTGCATTTCGCGGTTGGCAAGGCGCATGAGGATGCGGGCAGCACTGATATTGCCTTCGTTCATTATGCGAAGGGCAATCGGCAACGGCGGGATCTGATCGATTATGACGCCGATCAGACGACGGCATATGTCGATCGATCGATTGCGCTGATGACGCCGGAATTTTTTGCCAAGCGGGCAGGGCAGGGATGTCCGGCGCCCGATCCTATCTTCATTGTCGGAATGCCGCGTGCCGGATCGACGCTGATCGAGCAGATCCTGTCCAGCCACCCGCTTGTCGAAGGCACCCAGGAACTGCCGGATATCGTCACGATCGCACGCAGGCTGGGTGATGGCGCGGCGGATGAAGATAAGCGTTATCCAGCATCACTGGCTGATCTCGCTCCGGCGTCCCTGATGGCGCTGGGCGAAGAATATCTCGAACGGACCCGGATTCACCGCAAAACCGATCGCCCCCATTTCATCGACAAGATGCCGAATAACTGGATGCATGTCGCACTGATCCGGCTGATCCTGCCCAAGGCCCGGATCATCGACGCGCGCCGGCACCCGCTGGGTTGCTGCTTTTCGAACTTCAAGCAACATTTCGCGCGCGGGCAGGCGTTCAGCTATTCGCTGGACGAGGTTGGGCGGTATTATCGCGATTATGCGCGAATGATGGCCGGCGTCGAAGCCGCCCTGCCGGGATATGTGCATCGCGTCGATTATGAAGCGATGGTTGAGAATACCGAAACCGAAGTCCGGCGGTTGCTCGATTTTCTGGCGCTGCCCTTCGATCCGGCCTGTTTGCGGTTCCACGAAACGGAACGGGCCGTGCGCACCGCCAGTTCCGAACAGGTCCGCCAGCCGATCTTTCGATCGGGGGTGGAACAGTGGCAGATGTTCGATGGCCATCTGGCGCCCCTGCGCGCGGTACTGGGCGAGCTTTTGGATCAATATTGATCAGTGATGTTGCACCACAATAAAGCGGATTGACGGCAGCCTGTTAAAGATGGACCTTGCATCCATAAATCGCAATTGAAGCGATACATAGTCGGCTCGACATAGGGGGTAGAGACGATGGTGCACGGGCATGATCAACGTGCGGAACTGCGTCTGACGCGTGTTTCGCTGGGGTTCGGTTTGCTTGCTTCGACGATGTTCGTCACACCGGCACTGGCGCAGCAGGGCGCAGCCGGCGGCGGTATCCAGGAAATTGTCGTTACAGCGCAGAAGCGCGTAGAAAATCTGCAAGATGTTCCAATTGCCATAACCGCGTTCGGCACTGAAAAACTCGATGAGCTTCAAGTCACCGATTTCGATGATTATGCGCGGTATCTGCCAAGTCTGTCTTATCAGACATCGGGGCCGGGTGGATCGAACGTTTATTTCCGGGGTGTCGCATCGGGGGAAGTGGCCAATCACTCGGCGTCGCTTCCGTCTGTCGGCACATATCTCGATGAACAGCCGATCACGACGATCCAGGGCGCACTCGATATCCATATTTACGATATCGCGCGCGTGGAGGCGCTGGCCGGACCGCAAGGCACGCTCTACGGCGCATCGAGCCAGGCCGGCACGATCCGGATCATCACCAACAAGCCCGAACTGGGCAAATTTTACGGCGGTGCCGATCTTGAACTGAACACCGTCGCCCATGGCGGGCAGGGTTATATCGGTGAAGCCTTCATCAACGCGCCGATCAGCGACAACATGGCCGTGCGCGTGGTTGGCTGGTACAAGAAAGACGCCGGGTTCATCGATAATATTCCGGGTACGCTGAACTTTCCGTCATCGGGGATCGCATTCGACAATGCCCCCTTTGTCAAGAAAGATTATAACGACGTGGAAACCTATGGCGGGCGCGCCGCATTGAAGATCGACCTGGATGACAACTGGACGCTCACGCCGCAGGTGATGGGGCAAAAGCAGGTCAGCCATGGTACATTTGCGCAGGAATCCGGGCTGGGCGAACTGCAGGTTCAGCAATTCAACCCGGAACGCTTCGATGATCGCTGGTATCAGGCATCGATGACGATCGAGGGCAAGATCGGCAGTTTCGATCTTACCTATGCCGGATCCTATCTGAAGCGAACGGTGCGTGGGCAATCGGACTATGCAGACTACGCCTATTTCTATGATAAATTGTTCGGTTCGGGTGAGTTCATATATGATAATATGGGTAACCCCATAAATCCGAACCAGTATATCGTTTCCACGGACAGGTTCACCAAGCAAAGTCACGAACTGCGCCTGGCTTCTCCCGGTGAAAACAGGGTGAGGTTCATCGGCGGATTATTCTATCAGGTTCAAAAACATAATATCGAACAAAATTATGTGATAGACGGGCTGGCCGACGTGCTTACTGTCACGGGGACAGACAGCGACATCTGGTACACCAAGCAAATCCGAAAAGATCGCGATTACGCCATTTTCGGTGAGCTGGCAGCCGATGTTACCGACAAGCTGACCGTAACCCTGGGCGCCCGGGTATTCAGATATAACAACACGCTGGTCGGTTTTTTTGGATATTCCGCAGGATATAGCTCCAGAACCGGCGAAGCCGCCTGTTTCGGTCCGCCGATCGTTGGCGGTTCACCGTGCACCAATCTCGACAAAGGGACCAAGGACACCGATTTCACCCATCGGATCAATCTGACTTATAAATTCAACGACGACGTGCTGCTTTATGGAACCGTCTCGCGCGGTTTCCGTCCGGGCGGTATCAACCGGCGCGGAACGCTGCCGCCCTATCAGCCCGATTTCATCGATAATTATGAGATTGGCCTGAAATCGACATTGTTCGACAGGCGGGTCCGCTTCAACATGGCGGTCTATCAATTGAACTGGACCGGTATCCAGTTGAGCTTCCTCGGCGCCAATGGTCTCACCGAAATCCGCAATGCCGGCGATGCCCGCATTCGCGGCGCGGAAATGGATCTCACGGTCAAGCCGTTCGGCGGGCTGACGCTCAGCGCCGGTGGATCTTATAATGACGCCAAGATCACGAAGGACTTCTGCAAATTCGCCAATCTGGAGTTTGACTGCACCATTCCCGGCCCGGACATCACGGGGCCGGATGGCGATCCGGACGGCATACCCGACGATAACGAACAACTGGCACCTGCCGGCACGCGCCTGCCGATCACCGCGAAGTTCAAGGGCAATATCGTGGCGCGATATGATTTTGCGCTGGGTGGCGGGCGGGACGCCCATCTGCAGGCAGGTGTTGTCTATGAAGGGCGGCGCACGAGCGACCTTCGCCTCGTCGAACGCGCGATCACCGGGAACCTTCCGGCCTATACCACGGTCGATATCAGCGCGGGGGTGAGCAGCGATCGCTGGTCGCTGCAGTTGTTTGCTCGCAACCTGTTCGACAAGAATGGCGCGGTGGGAAAAACGATCCAGTGCGGCGAAACGATCTGCGGCGATCCGGATGGCGTGAGTGCGATCGGAGGTAAAATCTACACCTACCCGACCCAGCCACGCACCATTGGATTGAAACTGGGAACGAAATTCTAAAGGCGATCGGGACGGACGGGACATGACAAAGGGCATGGCCGTCCGTCAGCCCCGAGCACTTGGCTTCTGGATGTGCCTGGCGCTTGTCGTGGGCAATATGATCGGGTCGGGCGTGTTCATGTTGCCGGCCAGTCTCGCGCCGTTCGGCTGGAACGCGATCTTCGGCTGGTTGATCACCATTGGCGGAGGCCTGTGTCTGGCCTTTGTTTTCGCGCGGCTTGCGGGCGCTGTACCGCAGGCAGGCGGGCCGTACGCTTATACCCGCGCGGCGTTCGGGCCGCTGATCGGGTTTGTTGTCGCATGGAGCTACTGGATCACCCTGTGGGTAGGCAACGCCGCGATCGCGGTGGCCGCGATTTCCTATCTCAGCGTGTTCATGCCGGCCATCCGCGCGGTGCCGGGCCTGCCCGCGCTGCTGGCCTGCGCCTGCATATGGACGCTGACAGCGGTGAATTGCCGGGGTGTCGCCGCAGCCGGCCGGTTGCAAGTGGTGACGACGGTCCTGAAACTGCTGCCGTTGCTTGCGGTGCTGGTTCTGGCTGCGGTGATGATCGGGCAGGGGCGCACGCCGGCGCCGTTCCGGGTGGCCGATATCCATCCCGCTGCGATTACGGCGACAGCCACGCTTACCTTATGGGCGCTCTTGGGGCTGGAATCCGCGACGATACCGGCGGACAAGGTGGAGGGGGCTGGCAACACGATCGCACGGGCAACATTGTGGGGGATGGCGATCACCGGGGTGATTTATCTGCTGGTTTGTTCCGCGGTGACTTTGCTGATGCCGGCGACCGATGCCGCCCGATCGAGCGCGCCGATCGCCGATTTCATCGCCCTGCATTGGGGTGAGGATGCCGGGATGCTGGTTGCGTTGTTCGCGGCGATCAGCGCGTTCGGCGCACTGAATGGCTGGATATTGCTGCAGGGCGAAATGCCGTGGGCGATGGCGCGTGATGGCGTCTTTCCCCGCTGGCTTGGGGTATCATCGCGCCGTGGCACGCCGGTGCGCGCGCATATCGTATCGAGCATTCTGGTCACCGCAGTGATGCTGACCAATTATTCGCGGTCGATGGCGGACCTGTTCACCTTCATCGCGCTGCTGGCGACATCGACGTCCCTGGTTGCGTATCTCGGCTGTTCGCTTGCGGCGTTTCGGCTGTTGCGTCGCGACAGGATCGTGCTGGTCGTCGCCAGTGCCACGGCGCTTTATTCGATATGGACGCTTTATGGCGCCGGTCCCGAAGCGACGGGCTGGGGCCTCGTCCTTCTCGCGGCCGGCGCCCCGGTTTACTGGCTGGTGCGGCGATCAGGCACGGCGCAGCAAACGGCCGATCAATGAGCGATCCGCGAGGATTTCGTGTGCTGCATTATGCCCCGGCGCGCCGGTGACGCCGCCGCCGGGGTGGGTGCCCGCGCCGCACATGTAAAGCCCCCTGATCGGCCCGCGATAATCGCCGTGGCCCAGCATCGGCCGTGCCGCCCATAGCTGATCGATCGACATATGTCCGTGCATGATATCCCCGCCGATCAGCCCGAACTTGCGTTCCAGATCGACCGGAGAATGGATTTGCCGCGCGATCACCGACGCCTTGAAATTGGGGGCGTGCGCGTTGACGGTGTCGATGATGTGATCGGCCGCCGCTTCACGCTCGTCATCCCAATTGCGGCCGTTGGGCAAAACCGGCGCGAATTGCTGGCAGAACAGGCTGGCGACATGCTGGCCTGGCGGGGCAAGGCTGTCATCCACCGTGGATGGAATTTTCATTTCCACGATCGGCTGCTTGGACCAGCCATGCTCGCGTGCGTCGGTGAAGGCGCGGTCCATATAATCAAGCGTCGGCGCGATGATAATGCCGCAGGTATGGTGTTCAGCCTTGACCGTACCCGGCAGAACCGAAAAATCGGGCAGTTCGGATAGCGCGACGTTCATCCGGAACGTACCTGATCCGACCTTGTAATTGTCCATCCGGCTCGCAAAGTCCGCCGGCATATCCGATCGATCGACCAACTGGCGATAGAGCAGGGCCGGCCCGACATTGGCGGCGACGATCGGGGCGACAATTTCCTCGCCGCTGTCCAGCCGAACACCGGAAACCCGGCCGCCATCGACCAGCAGCTTGGCGACAGGTGCTTCGAGGCTGATTTCGACGCCCAGCGCGGTGCAGGCGGCCGCCATCGCCTGCGTGATCGCGCCCATGCCGCCCACGGCGTGGCCCCATGCGCCCTTCTTGCCGTTCACTTCGCCGAACACATGGTGCAGCAGCACATAGGCCGATCCCGGCGTGTCGGGACTGGCATAATTGCCGACAACCGCGTCGAAACCGAATGCGGCCTTCACATATTCATTTTCGTACCAGCGATCGAGGAAACTGCGTGCGCTTTTGACAAAAAGGTCCATCACGTCGCGCTGCTGTTCGATCGACAGGCCGGCCAGCTTGTGTCCCTGCGCCGCCGCCGCCAGCAGCGCGCGGATCCCGCCGCCGGCATTGGGGGGCGTGCGCAACGCCATGTCGCGCAGCACTTCGGCCACGGCTTCCAGCGCTTCTTCATAAGCCGGGAAGGTTTCGGCATCCTGCTGCGAAAAACGCGCAAATTCGGCCTGGGTGCGCCCCGCGCCGCCGCCCAGCTTGAGGTAGCCGCCATCATGCGGGAAGAAATTGCTGATCGTCCGTTCGATCACGCGATAGCCGTGATCGTGGAGTTTCATGTCCGCAATCACCTTGGGCCGCAGCAGGCTGACGGTGTAGCTGGCCGTCGAATTGCGGAAGCCGGGGTGAAACTCCTCGGTCACCGCAGCGCCCCCCACCACGTGGCGGCGTTCGAGCACGCGGACCTTCAGGCCGGCGCGGGCGAGGTAAAAGGCGCAGACAAGGCCGTTATGCCCGCCGCCGATGATGATTGCATCATAGCGGTTGCTCATGCGGCAGCCCTCCGGCTCCAGCCGCCGGGCGGCGGTTCGGACAGGGCCGCTTCGGGGATGAGATGGCGCAGCTTGCGCGCGAAATTCGCCAGGCACACTTCGCTCTCGCCGAGCGGGCCAACCGTATAGCTGGGCGATGCCATCCCTTGCTGGACGCGTTCGATGATCTGTGTGTCCTCTCTGTTAACCTGGCGGTTGATCCGCCAGTTCAGATATTGTGCAGCGCGCGTCTCGCGGCGATCGTCGTCGGGCAGGCGATAGCTGATTTCGCGGATCAGCGTCGTCGTCGGTGTCAGTGGCAGAAATTGCATGAAATCAATTTGATCCGGATAAATCTCGAACGCAAAGTTGGGCCACAGCTTGTAATAGAGCCAAAGTTTCTGTCGGTCGGCAGGCAGATGGGGCATGTGTGGCAGGAACGCCTGATAAGCGCGTTCGGATATGTTGGATGACGGCCGGTCAACCACATTTCCCCACATCTTGTCGACATAAGAGGCGGCTTCGATGAAATAGCCATCCCGGCCAAACAGACGGGTCAGCCCCGGATGCGCGACAGGGATGTGCAGGCCGTCCGAATAATTGTCGGCGATGTTCTTCCAGTTCACAGGGCGCGGACGCAGCGTGACCCGGCCGATCGCGCGCATATCTTCGAAGCGATAGGGCGCCACTTCGGCATCGTAGCAGCCCATCCTTTCGGCGACCCGCGGGCCATCGCCGGTAAGACGGATGAAAATGAACCCACGCCAGATATCGATATCGATCGGGGCAAGGCCGTGGGTCGTCAGGTCCAGCCCGGGATAGTCGCTCTTCATCGGTACGCCGGTCAGCTGGCCATCATTGCCATAGGTCCAGGCATGGTAGGGACAGACAAGCTTCTTCGCGCAACCCGACGGGCCATCGACAAGGCGGGAGGCGCGATGGCGGCACACATTAGCGAAGGCGCGCACGGCACCGTCGTCACCACGGATCACGATCACGCTTTCGCCGATGAAATCGAGAACGTGATAATCGCCGGGATCAGGCACGTCGCTGACATGGCAGACGACCTGCCAGGACGGCCGCAGCACGCGGTCCATCTCGACCGCGAAATATTCCGGGTCGCTATACAGCCATGCAGGCAGGCTGAGATGATCGCCGGGTATCCCCGCGCCCGATTCCACAGGCTGCTTCAATATCGTGGCCATGACCTATCCCTGATTATTTTACGATTGTATAACAGGGTGCGTTTCCCCGCAAGCGGGCTTGCGCTAAGGATGGGCGATGAGCCGCGCCACCTTTACCCGCGAGGAAGCCGATACCCGGCGACAGGATTTGATCGACGCATGCGCCAAGCGGCTCGCCGAAGAAGGCGTGGCCGGCGCCACGGTGCGAGCGATCTGCGCGGAGGCCGGGGTTTCGCCGGGCCTGCTGCGCCATTATTTCGATGGGATCGACGATCTGGTGGCGGCAACCTATCGCGCGGTTGGCGAGCGGGTGGCGGCGGCGCTGGATGCGGCGGTGATGACGGCGGGAGAGGATGCCCGCGCGCGATTATCGGCCTATGTCATCGCCAGTTTCCAGCCGCCGATCGCGGACCCGGCGTTGCTGGCGACGTGGATCGCCTTCTGGAGCCTCGTCAAGGCGGATCCACGGATCGCCGCATTGCATGGCGACATATATGGCGGCTACCGCGCCGGTATCGAAACGCTGCTTGGCGAAAACGGGGTGCCGGTGGCGGAACGACGGCTGAAGGCGGTGGCGATTACCGCGCTTGTCGATGGGCTTTGGCTGGAACTGTGCCTCGCCCCGCAGGCCTTCACCGCCGATGAAGCGGCGGGGATGGCCGAACGGTGGCTGGATACGCTGCTGACCTGATTATCTGGTGAGTTCCTTCAGCAGCACATACCATTGCTTGAGGCCGCCTTCGATCGTTTCCACCGTCACCCGTTCGTTCAGGCCGTGTGAGAAATCGTCGCTGGCCTTCATATAATAAGGCCCGACGCCGTAACTCGGCACGCCTTGTGCGCGGAAATAAAGGCTGTCGGTCGCGCCTGCCGACATGTTGGGCACGATCGGCACTCCCGGCGAACGGGCGTCGATGGCTTTGCGCAGGGCAGCCAGCACGTCGGGGCGCAAAGGGGACGCATCACTCGCCACGGGATTGCCGATGACGGTGATGTTGGCGTTGGGGCCGGCAAGTTCCGCCAGCTTGTCGCGGACCGATGCGATCTCCACGCCCGGGAATATCCGGCAGTTGACCATGACGGCAGCCGATTGGGGCAGGGCATTGAGGGCATGTCCGCCTTCCAGCATGGTTGCGACACAGGTGGTGCGGATCGTGCCGATCCATTCCGGATCGGCGGAAAGCGTGGCGGCCGCCTGCGCATCGGATGGGTTGGCGACGAAGCGCGTCATCGCTTCGCCAACGGCTCCGGGTGTCTTGGTTGCCGCGGCCGCAAGCGAGGCGCGTGTCAGTTCGTTGATCTGCGCCGGAAAATCATAGGCGGCGATGGCGTCGATCGCCTTGGCGAGATCGTAAATCGCATTATTCTTCGATGGGCGGCTGGAATGGCCACCCGGGTTGGTGAAGGCGATGCGAAAATCGGCATAGGTCTTTTCACCGGCCTGAATGCCATACACGGTGGGCTTGCCGGTCGCTTCGTCGAGCAAGGCGCCACCCGCGTCGCTATTGAGCAGGAGTTCGGCGCCCTTCAACTCTGTGGCGAGCGCCGCCGTGGTTGCCATTTCGGTTTCCTCGTCACCCGATAGCGCGAGAATGATATCGCGGTTCGGGCGGAATCCTTCCTGCTTGAGGCGGATCAACGTCTGCACCATTACGACCACGCCAGCCTTGTTGTCGGCCGATCCGCGTCCATAGACATAGCCATTCTCGACGACCGCGACGAACGGATCGCGTTCCCAGTCTTCCCGCCTGGCTTCCACCACGTCCATATGGCCGGACAGCAGGATGGGCTTGCCTTTGCCGGTGCCGCGGTAGCGGGCGACCAGTGTTGCCGTCTCGCCGCGCTTCTGGACTGTCACGTCCTCAGCCGCGAAGCCGGCGGCCTTCAGCTTGCCGGCAAGATATTCCGCATAAGCCGGCACCTGTCCCTGCCCGGCGACGGTGCGATAGCCGATGGATTTGACGAGCATATTGATCGCGGCGGCATTCTGCGCGCTATCGTTCTTGGCCGGGGTGCCCGCATGGGCCGGTATGGCGGTGGTGGCAAGGAGGAGAGCGGAGGCGATCCATTTCAACCGCATCGATTATCCTTTCGTCGACGGCGCTGCGATGGCGCATCATCACTTGTTTATCGGATGTAAAACAAGGGGGCGATCGCGGGTTTGCGCATCTCGGCCCAGTCGCGGGGGCTGGGGAAAGGCTGCCATAGTGGCTGCCCGAAAAAGGACGGCGTTTGATGGGTGCTGCGAAACGGTCTGACAATTGGCCGACGGGGAACAGATGGGAGCGATGACGGCCGGCCGGGTCCGTCATCGCTCCCTGTTGATCAGGCGGTTTGCACCGCTGACAGGCGCCATGCCTCATGCCCGTCGCGGGCGAAGGTCCACAATTCGGTCGTTTGCGTTGGCCGCGCGGCATCCCCTTCGATCACCGCGCCGGTGGCCCGGTCCAGCATGACATCGACGCTTTCGTACCGCATGGCGATGGTCGCATAATCCTTGCGGCCTTCGCGCCACGCTTCGGCAACTTCGGCTTCGAGCAACTGGGTTCCGGAAACCTGGTTGCGGCGGCCATTGGTGGCGTTCTGGCTAAGCTCTTCAGCGAAGTAGGACATCACTTCAGGCGTGGTCCGTTCACGCAGCGCTGCATAATCCTCGCGCCCGAACGCATCCTGCACTTCGAACAACAGCCGTTCGAACGCTTCCTTGTCGGCCTGTTCGATCGGAATGTCTTCGCTCTGCGGTACGGCGGTGGCGCCGGTAAAGGCAAACGGACGCGTGGGAGCCGCAGGCTGGGCGGCGGCGGTGAAGGGGGAAGCCATGTTGCCACCATAAGCGGGCGCCAGTGCAGGCTTGCGGCGGAACATGCGCAGGCCCAGCCAGATCAGACCACCGATCATGGCAATCTGAAGCAGGGCCATGATGAAACCGGTGCCGGCCAGTCCGCCAAATCCGTTGCCGAGCAATGCGCCGATCAGGCCACCGGCGATCAGGCCCCCGATCAGGCCTTTTGCCAGCCCGCCCGATTTGGCCGGGGCGGGTTTGGCTGCCTGTGCCGGCGATCCTGCCTGAGCGGGCTTGTTGTTTTCGGTCATGGAACGCTGAACCGGTGCAACCGGCTTGCGAGCCGCAGCAGTCGTCGCTGGGGCATCGTGCGTCCGTGCGCCGCGGCTGCCGAAGCTGCCACCCCGCCGCGCATCCGCCGGCGTGGCGAGCATCACGGAAACCGCCAGCCCCATTGCGATGGCGCCAAAGTATCGAAATTTGAAACCGGTCATCTCAACTCCTTCTGGCGCCGGAATATAAGCGGGGTGACCGCAATTGCCAGAAAGGCGAAAATCTTGATCGTGCCAGGATTATATTCGCAATGCGGCCGGATTTGCTGGCAAAAAGCCGTAAATCGCCTCACCTTGATCCGGCCACCAATAATTACATTTTGTGTCGCGCCGTGAGGCAGGTCCCGCGCGGAAACGGGATTTTCCCGAACGCCCGATTGCAGGGCGCGTTCGGGATCATCGATGGCTAGGCGGGCGAAGCCATATTATTCAGGCTTGCCGGCCAGATAGCGAGCACGCAGCCGTTCAATGGCAGCCGCATCCAGCCCGAGTGCGTCGCGGGCATAAGCGCTGAATGATCCATAACGCTGATCGACTTCGGCAAAGGCCGCTTCGAGATAGGCGGCGCGCACACCCAGCACGGGTTCGAGATTTTCAGGCGTGATCGGCGCCTTCGATGCGGCCAGCGCGGCCAGGGATGCGGCGTTCTTTTCGCGCAGATAATCGTTGCTCGCCAGATAATCGGCCATCACCGTTTCGCGCGGGACGCCAAGCAAGGTGAGGATGACCGCGCTCGCCCAGCCGGTCCGGTCCTTGCCGGCGGTGCAATGGTATAATGTGGGACCTGCGGTATCGGCGCCGATCCGGCTTAGCAACTGGCTGTATGCGGTGCGGGCACTGCCGAGCGAGACGAAATCGCGATTGCCCTCGGTCAGCATTTCGGCGCCTTTGCCGGCGGCGATGATGCTCATTGCCTGGCGCATGTCGCCGCCAAGCCCGCCTTTGCTGTCGGCCGCCACGTCGAGCACGAGATGTTCGGCGCCCGCAGGGATGCGATCGGGTTCGCGGGTGCGTTCGCTGCTGGTGCGCAGATCGGCGATCAGCCGGATACCCAGATTTCCCATCGCGGCAAGATCGGCGTCGCTCAGCCGATCGAGCTGGTCGGAGCGATATAGCAGCCCCATTTTCACCCAGCGCCCATCAGCTGTGCGATAGCCGCCGATATCGCGCAAATTGGGGACGGTTTTCAGGTGCACGCCATGATCGGCGATCACCAGCGGTGCGCCATGATCGGGGACAAGCTGGAAGAACCAGCGCTTGTCCGCTGCAAGCCCTGTCACCCGGATCGTGGCGTCTGCCGCGCCCTGCCCAACAGGGTGTTTGCGATCGATATTGTCAGGGTCGGTTCCCGCATAGACCGTCACAGTCTGCGCGCCGGTTGCTGACCAGCGGATTTCGCTGTCGGTCGTGCCGGCAATCCGGGCAACGCTGGCGGCGCGGAACGGGATCAGGTCCGTCTGTTTGACGATCGCGGTGGCTTCGGGACGTGCATCGATGCCGGCACATGACGGAAGCGCCGCGAACATTGCGGCCGCGAGGATGACCGGCAACGTCCGGCTGTTTTCTTTTAGCGTCATATTCCGTCTTTCTTTCATGCGTAGCCCGGCGATCATGACGCCGCACCGCTCCCTTTGTCGGCCACATAGCGTACTTTAGCGCGAACGGTAGCGGTGCTGTCCGATCGATCCCGACAGACCAGTTCGGATTGTCGGGCATGGTGTGCGGTTGATGATATCCCTGAGAAATGGGCGCCGTCTTTCGTTGGCGCCCATATTGTTCGTCAATATTCAAACGTCAGTTCAAGCCCATATGTGCGCGGCTGGCCATAAAAGGCGCTGGGCAGGCCCGCCGAAAAATGGGCCACATAATATTTCGCGTCGGTCAGATTGCGGCCGAACGCCGACAGACGCCAATTTCCAACGCCGATGGGAATATCGGACAAGGTGAGGCGGGCATCGAGAAGCCCATAGCTTGCCGCCTTGTAGCGCGGATCGGACGTCGAGGTGGTGATGCGATCCTGATAATAATATTCCACGAACAGGCCCGGCTGGCCAATCGACGTGTGCGGGAATTGATAGTCCGCCTTTGCGCTGATCGTATTTGGCGCGGTGTTGATGAAACGGAAGAAGCTCGACCGATCTGCGCCGGTAGCGTCGATAACCTTCTTATACTTACCATTCAGATAGGAATAGCTGAAGCTCACGGTCAGGGCATCGACGGGCTTAGCCGTGATGTCCATTTCGATACCCTTCACCTTAGCCTTGCCGGCATTCAGCACGTCGGTGATCCCGACATTGTTCGGGTCCGATCGTGTGTTGACCTGAATATCTTTATAATCCGACAGGAAAGCGGCGATGTTGAACCGCAGCCTGTTGTCCAGCCAGGTGGATTTCATGCCAAGCTCGTAGGCCGTCAGCGTTTCGGGATCAAACCCTGCGGCAAAACGATCACGGGTACTGGCGCGCGTGTTGAAACCACCGGTCTTATATCCGCGCACGACCTTGCCGTAGAGATTGACGTCGTCGTTAACATCGAACGCGACGATGATGCTGGGGCTGACATTGTTGAACGCCGTCTTCCCCCGCGTCGTCGGCCCCACGATGGGCGAAACTCCCGTTGGAATCGTCGTTTCCTGAAGCGAAGCCTTGCGTTCGTCGCGTGACCAGCGCAGGCCAGCCGTCAAATGAAGGCGATCGTCGAGGATCGGCGGCGTCAGCGTGACCTGGCTATAAGCGGCGTAAGCCCTGTTGCCGATGGTCACCGTGCGTTCTGTCATAACGTTGCGCGATGGAACGGCGCTGACATCCAGGCCATCGGCGCTTTCATCAAAATAATAAAGACCCATTACATATTTCAGGCGATCATCAAATAGATCGCCTATGATCTGAAATTCCTGCGAAATCTGATCCTGGTCGATATAATTCTTATTATCGAGAAATGCGTATGGGCCAAGTAATCCAGCATGGTAATTCTGGTATGTCTGGCTTTTCAGTTTTCGGTATCCGGTGATCGATTTCAGGGTCAGGCCGTCCGCCGCATCCCACGACGCCGTCAAATTATGCCCCTGGGCCACCACATCATTGCGCTTCAGATCCTCCACAAAGGTGGAGCCTTCGGTCGGCCGCGCGGCCCTGGCGGGAAAGAGCGGGACGGCAGCCATGAACGTCGGCGTATCGCCCAGTTCGGAACGATCATAGCTGTAGCGGATATCGAAATCGGCACTGGGCTGCCACAGAAACGCGGCGCGATAGGCATTGCGGCGCTGATCGCCAAACCGCTTCACCCCGGTTCCGCGGTTCCGCACGAAACCATCGCGTTCGGTGTGCATGTAGCCAAATTCCACCGCCAGCGTATCGGCGACAGGCACGCTGACATTGGTGCGCGTACGGAAATGACTATAATTACCCACGGTTACCGTTTGCTTGATCCGCAGTTCATTCAGATCGGGTGCCCGCGTGATGAAATTGATCGCGCCGCCGGTGGCGTTGCGGCCATAGAGTGACCCCTGCGGACCGCGCAGCACTTCCACCCGTTCGAGTTCGGCCACTTCGGACACCATGCCCTGGGTTCGCGCGACATAGACGCCATCGACATAGACCGCGACAGACGGATCCTGGGTGATCTGATCGTCATTATTGCCGACGCCGCGCAAAAAAGATGCGTGTGCTGGTGCCGCTGTTGGGGTGAGGGGTGATCTGCAGGCTAGGCACCTCGGAACGCAGGTCCGAAATGTCGTTAATGCCGCTTTTTTCCAGATCGGCTGCCGAAAAGGCCGCAATCGAAATCGGTGTATCCTGCAGGGATTCAGCGCGTTTCTGGGCCGTCACGACAATATCGGTCAAGCCCGAATCCGCCACTGGAACCGCGGTCGGGCTTGCCGGCGTCACACCAAGGCCGTTCAATTGGGGGGTCGCGCTGGCGATCCTGACCGGCTGGGCGGCGGCGGCAACGGGCCGTGAACCGATATCCCGGCCATTCCGGCCGAGTTCACCCCGTTTGCGAATGATCAGCGCGCCAACCTCGTCGCGCAGCACTTCCAGCGACGTGCCGAGAACCAGTTTGCGTGCCGCATTTTCGGGGGTCAGCAATCCCCTGACCGGCGTGGACCGCAGGCCTGCGACGGCGTCCGGCGTAAACAGGATGCTGGTATGCGTGCTTTGCGCCAGTTCATTGAGGGCCACGGCAAGCGGTTTCGCCGAAATATGGATGGCGACGGGGGCCTGGCGTGCCATGGCCGGCATCGGCGCCAACGACAAAATCACCGCCGCACAGGCCAGAATGGATCGGCGGTATGCCGGTTTATAGCTCATCGATTGTCCCCTCCCAGGCGGTGGTTTTGTCCCGCCTTGCCCCAGTGACGAACGACGCGCGGTTTTCCTCAGCTCTGTGGGTCGAATTTTTCGTCGATTGGTTCAATCAGCACTTCCTGCGGGGTGCTGCGTACCACCGCGGGCAGCAAATTGGTGACGGATCGGGCAAATGCCTCGGCATCGCGCGTGCTGTATGTGCCGCTGATGCGCATGGCGGCGAGGTTTTCGTCGGCGACGACCAGCGGTCGACGGCTGTAACGGTTCATTTCGGCCACAGCGATGGCGAGCGGCTGGTTGTCGAACGTGGCCCGGCCTTCCTGCCAGGCGGTCGCCCGATCGATATCGGGATGCTCCTGACGAACCATGTCGTGCTGGCCGTAGACGATGCGTTCGCCCGGCTTTAGAAATGCCGTCTTCTCGTTCGCCGCAGTTCCCATGGGCTGAACCGCGACCCGTCCTTCCACCAGCAGGATCGCCACTTCCTCGCCATTGCGCGCTACATCGAACGCGGTGCCGAGTGCCACGACCTCGCGGCCCGCCGCATTGACCCGGAATGGCCGGTTCGGATCTTTGGCGACATCGAAATGGGCGCGGCCATGCACCAGTTCGATATTGCGGCTTTCGGCCGTAAAGCCGACGCGTATCACCGTTTCGGTGTCCAGCGTGAGCGACGATCCATCCGCCAGCGCGATCCGCCGCTGTTCGCCACGTTGGGTTTCATAGGTGACGGGGGACGTTCGCTGCCACATGATCGTCGTCGTCGAAACGACCGTCATGGCGGCAAGCGCGGCCGCGAGCATCTTGCGCCGTCCGATCATCGGCTCAGGGCGTTCTGCAGCCCTGTGTGTCGTGATCAGTCCGCCGGCGGCATCCCATGTGCCCGTCACCAGATCGAACGCCGCCGCATTTTGAGGGTTTTCGGCGAGCCATGCCTGGAACGCAGCCTCATCCGCCGCGCTGCGCTCCTCATTGCGCAGGCGAGCCAGCCACGTGGCGGCTTCGGCTTTCAAAGCACGGGGTATCAGTCGTTTGCGCGACTGCATGTCACCAACCTTCGGTCCATTCGGCAAGGAACAAGGAAGCCTTCGCCACATGCTTTTCAACGGCGCTCACGGTGATGCCGAGGGCGCTTGCGATCTCCCGATACTTCAGACCGTCGCTTCTGTGCATCAAGAATATCTCGCGTGTTCGGGGACTCAGCCTCGCAACGCCCTGACGGACGCGCTCAAGACGCTGACGGGCCTGTAACATTTCAAATTGCAATGGGCCATCGTCGGCAAGATTGGCCAGGTCGTACGCGTGCGCAGCGCCTTCGGCCGTGTGATAGCGCCTTCGTGAATCGTCGATCGCGACATTCGTCGCCGTCCGCACCAGAAAGGCCTCCGGATTGGCTACGCAGGCCCGCGCGCGATATTCCTCCAGCCGGATATAGGCCGTGTGCAAATGATCCTCGGCCCTGTCGGGATCACGCGTTGCACGGGCAATCCGGCGCACGAGGCCGCGCCACCCATGGCCGTCACGCGGTATCCAGGTCATTGCCGCCCCGACATGGCGGATTGGCTGCACGGCTCCCGTCGCATCCGCGTCCAGAACATCCCGGTCCCCCTCCCTGTTGTGGGTTTAACCACCCATCCTTGCGCGCAGGTTCAGCCGGATTATCGCTCGGGGTCAACCGTCGCGATGCCGTTTGGGAGCACTGCGGGTGCGGATATCTGGAAGAACTGCCGAAATTCCCGGCGGTAGAAAATGATGCGATAAGAAATATGCTGGGCTATTTCCTCGAATGCCCGCCGATTGGGTAGATAAGGACAAATGCGTATCTCGCTTCGGAACGATGTTGGGGCATTGCGGCCGTAAGACGGCGGAGATGGCGATGGGGATTCTTCCGGGCGTACCGGGTTCGATCATGATGCTGGCGGATGCACTTGCCGTTGGCCTGTTGATCGGCGTTGAGCGTGGGTGGACTTCGCGTGCAGAAGGGCCCGGGACACGGGTAGCGGGATTTCGCACCTTTGGCGTGCTGGGGCTGATCGGTGGCGTCGCGGGTATGCTGGCGCAGTTGCCTGCCGCCATGGCACTCGTCGCGGCGACGGCATTTCTGCTGGTGGGCTATGTTCGCCAAAGCGCACGCGCCGACGGATTGAGTGCGACGAACGCGCTGGTCGGTGTCCTCACCGTGATGCTTGGCCTGCTGGCGACGACCGGCCATGCCACGGAAGCGCTGGCTGCTGCGGCGATCGTCGCCTTGCTGTTGTCCATGCGGCAGAAACTGCATGGCTGGCTGCGCGGCATGAGCGAAACTGAAATCCGGTCGGCCGCCCGCTTCGGATTGATCGCGCTGGTGCTGTTGCCGCTGGCGCCGGATGTCCCGATGGGCCCGCTGGACGCGTGGAACCCCCACCAGCTGTGGCTGGTGGTGGTTCTGGTTTCGGGCCTGTCCTTCGCCGGCTATGTCGCGGCGCGCCGGATCGGCCAGGCGCGGGGCGTGCTGGTCACGGCGCTTTGTGGAGCGATCGTGTCATCGACGGCGGTGACGGTTGCGTTCGCGCGAAGGCTGGCCGCAGGCGAGGCACCGGCAGGCCCGCTGATCGGCGGGATCGCGCTGGCTTCGTTGATGATGTTCGTGCGAGTCCTGTTGCTTACCGGTATTCTTGCACCTTATGCCCTGCCGTCGCTGGCCCAGGTGATCCTTCCCGCGCTGGCGACGGCGGCGATCCTGACGGTGGTGATGTTGCGCCGGACTGGCGCCGGGCAGGCAACAGGCGCCGTCACGCTTGGCAATCCGCTCGATCTGGGGGCGGCGCTGGGGCTTGCGGCATTGGTGGCGCTCATTTCGCTGGCAACCCGCTGGGCATTCGAACGCTTTGGCGAGATCGGCGTCGGCGGTGTGCTGGCGCTTACCGGGCTGGCGGATGTGGATGCGGCGGTGATGTCACTCGCCGGGCTTTCGACCGGGACGCTCGACCCCCGCACCGCGGGGCTGGTTCTGGCGGTTCCTGTTCTGCTCAATACGCTGTTCAAGGCTGGCCTCGCACTTGTCCTTGCCCCCGGAAAAATGGGGTTGCGCGCTGCCACGCCGTTAGCGGCGAGTGTCGCTGCGTCGGCGGTTGCGTTGCTGCTGCTGTGGTAAGCGGGTCGCTGCCTGCTTGCGCGCGCGATGATCGGCAACATCGTCGAGCAGATGGCGCATCCGGCGAATGGCGTCGCGGCGGGCCGCGTCATCATGGATGCGTTGCAACTGCCGTTTCAGATTGACGGCAAAATCGGCATAGTCGTTCTGCCAGTCGCGCGCGGCCACCTGCTGGATTTCGGGAATGCCGGTCGACAGGCGCCGGGCCGGCGCATTGGCTGCCAAGCAATAGCGTTCGCCGATGGCGGGCATCAGCACGCTATTGTCCTTGGTGGCGCAGGCGTCGCGCAATGCGGCGATTGCGCCGGGTTCGCCATGGGACAGGAACAGGCTGCCACGGATGGGTTGGCGGGCGGAAATCCAGTCCAGCAGATCGCTGCGATCGGCGTGGGCCGAATAGCTTTCGATCCGGTGGACGCGGGCGCGCACCGCGATATCGCGGCCAGAGATGCGGACACGTCGCGCGCCATCCAGAAGCGTGCGGCCGAGTGTGCCCTGCGCCTGAAAGCCGACGAACAGGACCGTCGAATCCGCCCGCGCAAGATTATGGATCAGGTGATGGCGGATCCGCCCGCCTTCACACATGCCGGATGCCGCCAGGATCACGGCGCCCGACATCGTATTCAGGTTCATCGACTGGGCAGGGGTTTCGATATAATGGAACGCATTGTTGTCGAAGATGCCGCCATCGCCAAGATCAGCCAGTTCACGCTGATGCTTGGCGAAGACGCTGGTCGCCCTGCTGGCGAGCGGTGAATCAATGAATACCGGGCGATTGGGCAGGCGCCCGGTGTTGATCAGCGTGGCGATGTCGAACAACAATTCCTGCGTCCGTTCCACGGCGAAGACCGGGATGATGAGGTTGCCGCCACGGCTCAGGGCATCCTTGATTTCCTGTTCCAACATGGATTGGCGGGCGGCAATCTCGATGTCCGGCCGGTCGCGGTCGCCATAGGTGCTTTCGCAAATGACATGATCGATGCCGACAGGCGCGGTGGGTGCGGACTGGAATGTCTTGTTGGCCGGCCCCAGATCGCCCGAGAACAGGACTGATACGCCCCCGGCGTTGAGTTCGATCGATGCCGCACCCAGAATATGGCCCGCATTCCACAGTCTGGCCCGCATCCCTGGCGCCGGCTCGAACCATTGGCCCGGCGATACCGGTTCGATGAGGGCGATGGCGCGCTCGGCATCCGCCTCGGTATAAAGCGGAGCAATTTCGGGTTCGTCGGCGCGGTCGGCGCGGTGATTGCGATGGGCGGCGTCGCTCTCCTGAATGCGCGCTGCGTCGGCGAGCATGTAGACAAGCAGATCGCGCGTCGCTTCGGTGCACCAGATCGGCCCGGAAAAGCCATCGGCGGCCAGGCGCGGAAGCAGCCCGCTATGATCGATATGGGCATGGGTCAGGATGACCGCGTCGATTTTGTCCGGGCTAAACCGGAAGGGTTGATGGTTGAGGTGTTCGAGACTGCGTGATCCTTGAAACAATCCGCAATCGACAAGGATGGACCGGCCGCCATGGGCCACTTCCATGCATGAGCCGGTCACCGTCTGTGCGGCACCGTGGAAGGTCAGTTCGATGTCCGTCATGCCGATTTCTCCAAATCCGTCATGCGCCAAGCTGTCAGAACGCAACCAGGATAGTGTTTCGACCTTGCCCGCCTCCATGCCGCGTTCCAAACGGGGCCAGCGTCGCCGCGCCGGCTACGGCAGAGTTGGCAGGGTTTGCGGACGCCTTGCCGGGTGTGCCGGACGCAACTTGCCGGCATAATCCGCAATATCCCGTAGGGGTGATGCGCATCCCACCAGATGCCGGCGGAAGTGGCGTATCAACAGATGGGGAGGAGGCGTGCCGGATCATCGCCGTCCGTCGATCCAGGCACGTTTCGGCGCCAGCGCCCAACCGGCTCTGGCTCGCCGACATTACCTAGAACCTGCTAGGCGCCTATTGGAGGGTTTCGAGTCTTTGGTTCTGGGCAGCGATCGATACTCGGTGTCACCCACGCCGCGCCATGCGGAAAAAATATCGGATTGGCAGCGCTATTTTGTCCGAAATCGGTCGCCGCATCGTCTAGGGGGGCGAGAGAGGTGGCGATGAATCGGTTGACGGTCGTGGGCATGCTGAAAAAAGCGAAGCATGTCCTGCTGCGCCGTGGCGTGGCCGTCGATGATGTCGATGACATCGTGCACGATGCCTATGTCCGTATCCTGCAATATGAAAAGACCAGTACGGTGCGATCGCATGAGGCGGTATTGGTGACGACCGCGGTGAACCTGTCCATCGATCGGGAACGCGTGCGCCGCAGAGCGCCGTTTACGGTTCGCCCCGCCAATCTCGATGCGATCATCGATACCCAGCCCACCCCCGAAGATATTGCCGGTGCGCGGACGCGTCTGACGCATCTGCGGACGGGGCTGGATCAACTGGAGGACAAGAGCAGGCGTATCATCCTGGCCCGGCGCCTGGATGGCCTGAGCGTTGCCACCATTGCGGAAAATGAAGGGCTTTCTGTCGCCGCCGTTGAAAAGCAGATCGCGCGTGCGACATTGCGGCTTATGCGTTGGATGGATGAGCATGCACCACAGGCCTGACCAGACGGCGATTGACGCCGAAGCAGCGGCCTGGCTGGCGCGTTTGCAGGGCCATGGGCTGGACGATGGTATCGAACAGGCATTGCAGGCCTGGCTGAGCCAAGATCCGCGCCACCGCGATGCTTTTGGGCGCGCGTGCGAGATATGGGACCTTCTGCCGGGTGCCGCCGATCATGCAATCTGGCATGAAGCGCAGGCTTATGCCCCGGCGGTGCCGATGAACGTGCCGGCGCCCGCAAGTGCACCAGCATCGGCCGGCGCCGGCAATGTGTTCACACGACCTGCGCTGGTAATGGCCGCGGCCCTTATCATCCTGTTATTGCTGACACCGATCGCCGCAATGCGCGATCCGCGCTACGAAACGGCCACGGGCGAAACACGCGTTGTGCGTCTGGACGATGGATCGCGCATCACGCTGAACACCAACAGCCTTGTTGCGGTGGACTATGCCCCCAAGGAGCGCCGGGTGCGATTGCTGCGCGGCGAGGCATTGTTCGAAGTCAGCAAAGATTCGCGCCGTCCATTTATCGTCGCGCATGAAGGCGGCCTGGTCCGTGCGCTCGGAACTGCCTTCGTGGTGCGCGATGACCCGCAGCAAGTTTCGGTCACACTGATCGAAGGCCGGGTGGAGGTAACCCGAGACGCGCCCGACGCCCGGAAAGGCGCGGTCAGGATCGCGATATTATCACCCGGTGAACGCATAACCGTAACGCCGAAGGCCGGGGCCGTGGTGGATCATCCATCGCTCAACATCATCACCGCATGGCGCAAGGGCGAAGTCATGTTCGATGATACGCGGTTGATCGACGCCGCCTCAGAATATAATCGCTATATTCGCGGAACCGAGATTGTCGTCGATCCGTCGGTCGCGTCGCTCAGCCTGTCCGGCGTGTTTACGACGCGCGATCCCATGCAGTTCGCCGAAACTGTTGCAGCGCTTCATAATATCCAGGTCCGGCAACTGGGGAACGAAATCCATATCAGCCGATAAAGCGAGCCTCCGCAAAAAAAATGCGCCCTGCCTTGTCCGGATTTGCCTGCGGCGTCGTCTGAATAGGCAAGGCGGACAAGGGACCGAAACGCAACGGATCCGCCAGATTTGGGGAGGACTTCATGGATTTTTCCAGACGCGCACGCTTGCTTGCTGTTAATGCGATTAGCGTCTTTGCTGTCGCGACGGCGACACCGGCTGCGGCGCAAATGATCTATACGATTGATCTGCCAAGCCAGAAACTGGACGTGTCGTTGCGCGCGCTGGGCAGCACGATGGGCGTCACCATTGCGTTCGATCCGGCAACGGTGCGCGGGCTTGTCGCGCCGTCGCTGCATGGCTCCTATCAGCCGGAACAGGCGATACGGTTGCTGTTACGGGAATCGGGGCTTGGCGTGCGGCCAATTTCGCGTGGTTCGTTTCTGGTTACAGCCGGCGCGCAAACCCCGCCCCGGCCACGTGCTGGCGTGCAGCAGACATCCGCCATGGTTGCGGATCCTGCCTCGACGCGGCAGCCTTTGTCGGAAGCTGTGTCCTCCGCGGATTCGCCGCCTGCGCCCATGATCGAAGACATCGTTGTCACCGCGCAAAAGCGTGAAGAAAGTTTGCAGGAAACGCCGATTGCCATCGCCGTCCTGACACAGGATGCGCTGGAACGACGGGGCATTCGCGGCGTGACCGATTTGATGGGCGGGGCAGTCCCGTCGCTGCGGATGATGCCGATATCGGGTCGGCCATCGGCCTATGCGATCGGCATTCGCGGCATTGCATCGCTGGATTCGGGCGCGATCAGCCGCGACGCGACGGTGGGCCTGTACGTCGACGGGGTCTATCTGGGGAGAACGCAAGGGCTGGGCAGCGAATTGTTCGAAGTCGAGCGGATCGAAGTTCTGCGCGGTCCGCAGGGCACCCTGTTCGGGCGCAACGCTGTCGGCGGCGCTGTCAGCATCGTTTCGAAAAAACCGACAGGTGAATTCGGCGCGACCGTAAACGCCGGGTTGAGCAATTTCGATGGCCGCAATGTCGGCGCGCATCTGAACCTGCCCGAATTTGCCAATATCAGCATCAAGCTGGAAGGTATGTGGTCCGAACGGGGTGGGTGGGTTGATAATCCGCTGGGCGGCCAATGGGATTGGTATGCCAGCAATCGCCACGGTGTGCGCGCCACCGCGTTGTGGGAACCGACGAGCGACGTTTCGGTACAATATTCGTATGACAAAGCACGGGACAAAACGACGTCCGGCTATTCCCATATAACGACATTGTTCGGCGCCACGCCGACATTGCCACCCATGTTCGGGCTGGATGTGGGCCGCCAGCGCCAGGCGCGGATGGGCGTCCCGCTGCAACCGGGTGTCGGCCGCACCGAAGGCCATAGCCTGCACGCCACCTGGGAAATCAGCGATGCGCTGACATTGCGATCGATCAGCGCCTATCGCAAGCTGACCCAATCGCAGTTCGACAATGATGCAGGCGCAACCTTGGCGTTCCGGCCCAATGGGCGGACCGGGCGTTACAGTCTGGCATATGTCGGCCAGGATCAGTTCAGCCAGGAACTTCAGCTGCTCGGCACATATGACCATCTGAAATATGTTCTTGGTGCATTTTATTTCGACGAAGACGCCAATGATTCTGCGCATGTGCTGTACACGGCCGCCTATAACGCCGCAGGCACTGGCATCATTCTGACAAATCCCCCGACGGGTGGGCCATTCCCCGATCGGGCCAGCGTCAATCATGTGAAATCCAAGGCTTTGTTCGGTCAGGCGACCTGGACACCGGCTGGGCTGTTTGACGAACGCCTGCACCTGACAGGGGGATTGCGCTGGACCCATGATCAAAAGCGCGGGGCGCTGACGGCGCTTGCCGGCAATCCTTCGCCGCTGGCCTACACCTTCGCGTCAAAGCGCCTCGATCCCGCCGCGACGATCGCGTTCGATTGGACCCCGGACATCAACAGCTATGTCCGCTGGGGAACGGCCTATCGCTCGGGCGGGGCCAACTCCCGCTCGCCCACCTTCGGGAAATTCGGGGCCGAAGAAGTGGAAAGCTGGGAAATCGGTGTGAAGAGCGACCTGTTCGATCGTCGGGCGCGCTTCAATGTGGCGGCGTTCCATACGCGGTATCGCGACATGCAGCTTGTGTTTTCCAATCCGTCCGGGGGATCGGTCACGGAAGTGATCAATACCGATCGGCCGGCAACGATCCGGGGGATCGAAGCGGATCTTACGGTGGTTCCCGTGACGGGGCTGACGCTAAACGCCAGCTACACTTATATCGACTGGTCCGTTCCGCCGCAGATCAACCCCTATAACGGCCAAGTCGAACGGGTGGTGGTGATGATCACGCCTGATCATGCGGCATCATTGTCTGCTGATTACCGTTTTGATCCCTTCTCGTTCGGGGCACTCTCGCTGCATGCCGATGCCAGCTATTCCAGCGGATCCTATGCCCATCCGTCTGACAGGGAAAAAAGCAGCCCTTATTGGCTGGTGAACGGACGGATCACCCTGGGCGAACTCCGTCTGGCGGGCGGGGAGGCGGCCATTTCGCTGTGGGGCAAGAATCTGACGAACAAGACCTACCGCATCTTCGACTATCCGATCACGGGACTGGGCACGATCAACGGCGAAATCACATATTATAACGAACCGCGCACATATGGCGTCGATCTGAAGGTGAAATTCTGATGCGGCCTCAACATTTGCGCAGCCTTTCCTTTGCACTGGCATGCTGCACCGCGACCCATGCGGTGGCGGCGCCCGGCGTGATCGACGCGCAGGCTTTTCGAAACCCGGCCGGGGCGTATGAAGTGACGTGGAAGACGGAGGGGGCGGCTGTGCCGGTCGCCGTCTTCGTCGCGGACAAGCCTGACGGCGCTGCCCCCCGCAAAGCCGTGGCTACGAATGATCGGGACGGGAAGGCGGTTATTCCCGCGAAGCTGGCGGGCAACCGGCCGTATTTCCATGTCGTGGTGGATGGTGGTCCGGACGATCCCAAAAGGGACGGTGTATGGGCCGCCGAACGTGTGCTGCCGCTGCAGCAGGCGTCGAACTTTCGCGATCTGGGTGGGTATCGCACCGTTGATGGCAAGCATGTCCGATGGGGCATGATCTACCGTTCAGGAGCGCCGGCGATGCTCAGCCCCGCCGATCTGGCCTTTGTCGATGGGCTGAATATTCGCACCACGATTGATCTGCGCTCGAACGAGGAACGCCGGCTGACGCCAAGTCTGTTCGCCAGTGCCAACGATCGGCGCACGATCAGCCACGATTATTCCATGCTGGCGCTGCTGCCGGAGAGTACACGCGGCACCATGGGTCTGCCCGAAAGGGGAGGCTATGGAAGCGTGGCGACCACGCTGGCGCCGCTATTCAAGGATGTCTTTCAATCGCTGGAAACCGCCGATGGCGCCGTCCATTTCCATTGTTCGGCGGGGCAGGATCGCGCGGGCATGACTGCGGCCCTGATCCTTGCGGCGCTGGGTGTTCCCCGCGATGTCATTTTGAAAGATTATCATCTGTCCACGTCGGCGCGCCGGCCAAAATATGAAATGCCACCGATCGACCTTGCAAAGCATCTCAACGACCCGATCGCGGCTTTCTTCGCGGCCGCGCAAAAAAGTGGGAAGGATGCGCCGCAGCCGCTCTTCGGGAAGGATGGCGTTTCAATCCTTGGTGCGACGTTCGATATGATTGATGCCCAATGGGGATCGGTTGAAGGGTATTTGCGCGCCGTTGTCGGTCTGACCGACAGCGACTTTGCCCGGTTGCGTACAACCTATCTGGAATAATCGCTGCCCGTCCGCGGCGCTTGCGACAGACGGCTGCGGGAGTTCTGCGTGGCGGGTGCGCTGCTGACTTCAAGGGGGCGCTCGTCGCACAGGAAGGTGGGATGCTGGCTCAGCCGCAATGCGGGTACGGCAAACCCGATATCGGTAAGGCGATCGACGTAGCGGTCCACCAGCCGGTCCGAACCCAGCGACACGATCGAAATCGGCACCTCCTGCCGGCCAGTCTGGGCCGCGCCCGGCCGGTGCTGCGATCGACGCGGTACAGCCGAAGGCAGCAATTATCGTGGGGACTTTCATCTTTTCCCCTCCCTGTTAGCCGGAAGGTTCTGGTGACCCCCGTCAGGTTGTGATGGATTTCAACGCCTCGGCCAGCATCGCTTTCTGTTCGGCCGGGTGCAGCGCGCCGCCATTGGCGAGGGCCGCAACGGCGATGCCCGACACAGCGGCCGACATGCGCTGATAGGTAAGCGCCGGATCGAGATCGGCGCGCACCGCCCCCTTTGCCTGACAGGCGCGGATATCGGCGATGCCGCGTTCCGCCAGTTCGCGGCCATGGTCCGCCAGATAGGCCTGCATATCCGGGTCATTATGCGCATAGACGTAAAGCGACAGACGAACGCGCCATTCCTCGGCCCGCTTATCGTCGGTTGGCAACACGGCATAAAGCCGGCGGCTGAGCGTGGCGTAGGGATCGCCGGCATCGGGATCGCCTGGTGCTGCGCGTTCGCGTTCCGCCCGTTCGCCTGAAATCCAGCGCAGCGCGCCAAACATGAGCGAAGCCTTGTCCGGGAAATAATGCTGGACACTTCCCTTCGATCGGCCGCTAAGCGCCGCGACATTGCGTTGCGACAGCGTTTCCAGCCCACGGCTCGCGATCCAGCGTACCGCAGCCGCGGCGATGATGCGGCGCTGTTCGTCATGATCGACGATCTTGGGCATCTTGGTCCTTCTCGATTCGACGGGCAGTGGGCGCCGCCAATTCGCTCCTAGCGACGTCGTCGGGGATGAGGGAAGATGGCATGCATTTTTATCATCCGGTCGGACTATAAAGCCAACTTCGCAATCCATATGGACGAAAATAATCCCGACTCGGGCAGGGGGCCGTCACAACCGCACACGGCGCCCATAAAGCGGGCCGAGCATGTCGCGCATCAGCACTTCGCGCCAGAGTGCGTCGTTCAGGAATCCTTGCAGCGTTGTATCGATCTGGCCCCGTGCAATCCGGTCGCCATATTCGACGCGGGGGGCACCCGTGTCCTGCCGGGGTGCCGAGCCTTGTCCTTCAGCAGACCATGCCGCCTGCAGGTAACCGATAAGCCCGATCGCCCCATCCAGCCGATAGCGGGCATAAGCATCGTCGATCTCGGGCTTGATGATCGTGGCCAGTAGATCGCGCAGATAATCAAATTCGAAATCGATAGTCGGGCGAGGCCCCGCTGCGGGTATCGTCTCATCAAGCGTTATGCCCTCGGCGCGTGCGATCAGCCGGATCAACGAAATTTGCGAGAGGCGAAAATAGCTGCTGGTCAGCCCGTAATCCAAGCCAGTGTGGCGGCTTTCCAGGCCGAGGGCGATGGGCACACTGAACCGCGCCATCACCAAGATCGTCGCATAGACCAGTTCTTCTACGGTCCATGCCTGTCCCGAAGCCTGACGATAGAGCGCAAGCAGCCGATCCGCATCGGCCATCGGCTGGACAAGCGCACGGGCGAGCACACAACCAATATCTTCGAGCGGATGGCCGAGATGGGCCATTTCCCAATCGACTACCCCGGTGACACCGGCATCATCGAACAGGAAATTCCCCGGCCCGGCATCGCCCTGAACCAGCACAGCCGGCCGATCGTCCGTCGGCAGGCGATGGCGCAGCCAGCGGAAGGCGAAAAGCGTGAGGGGGTCAGGATCGGCAACGCCAGCGTTCAGCAGTGCTTCCCAAAGGTCCAGATCGGCGATGATCGCCTGACGGATCGTGCGGCCGGGTGGCAGGTGATCGAGCGCGAGAGACGCGATATCGACCGCATGGCATTCCACCAGTGCCTCAACGAAAGTCCGTTCGACACGGTCGCGTTGTGCATCGTCAGTGATCATTGCATAGGTCGCTTCGCCGGGAAGGCAATGCATCGCCATCGTGGTCGTTTCCTGATGCCAGCCCAATATGCGCGGTGCACGGGCCCGGCCGTCCAGGCGGGCGAGAAGTTCATATTCGCGCTTCAGATCGAAAGGTGTTTTGGGGCCGCTACCAAGATCGATCTTCAAAAAGGCACAGCCCGGTCCGCTATCGAGCGTCACGCGGCAGCTGGAGCGAAAGGCACCACCGCTGATGCGCTGGATGGAGGCAATGCCCGCGCCCGTCAGTGCGCCGACCCAGTCGCGAAGAAGGCCGTCGCGGGCGGGATCGTCGACGATCCCGGTCATGCCGCCGCCCCGCGCGCCTGAGCGAAGGCGCGATAGCCGTCGGGATGCCACGTGTCCTGCAATTCGCCATAGGCCGTGGCATCGCCGAACTGCCATTCGGCGAAGCTCGACCAGTTGAACATGCCGGGCTGGACCTGCACGGCAACCGCCGTCAGCCGACGGCCCTGCGCCTCGACCTGCCGGCCTTGCACATCCACCGCGCGCAAACGGCAGCTTGCCGGCGAAAGATCGTCGGCCCGGCTGATCCGGGCTTCCCCTTCGGCCAGCACAGCATGCACCCCGTCGCGGATCAGGTAGCCGGACAGCAGCGTGAAATGTTCTGGATCGTCGCGTGCATGGCCGACCATCAGAAATGCATCCCGTGCCGATGCGGTGGCGTGGAAATAGCCGATATGCATCGCCGTCAGATCGTCGCGACGCGGCCCCCAGCTGCGATCGCGCACGCAATGGCAATCCACCGCCAGCGTTTCGCCGTTCACGCGAACCGAGCCGGTATAGTGGCCGGGCTGGTCGATATGGCCTTTGAAGATGCCGATGTCCGCCGTGGACGCGGCGGTCGCGCTTACCGTCGCGGTGGCGGCAAAATGGACGTCGAACGCCAAAGCTGGATGAGCATAGCGGATGCGGTAGGCTTGCCCGCTTTCAACGACATCGATCACCACGCCTTGCGGCATTGTCAGTCGCGCCCCTTCCAGCATCGTGGCTGCGCCGTCGAACCGGCGGCTCCAGGCATAATCATGATGCGTCATCGTCCAGGGCAGTGATCCACCATCATCCCAGGCGAAGACGCCCCCGCCGCAGATGCCAAGATTTGGCCGGAACCAGGGATAGACGTAAACCGAAAGCCGACGTTCGGGCACGTAAAAGGCGAACCACCAGGATTCAAACCAGCTATCGTCGGAACCTGATGGGTGCAGCCTGTCGTCATCATGCAGCATGATCCGGCCCCTTCTTTTATATAATCCAATTGGATTAAAAAGAATGCGCGGCCATGGCAAGGCTTAATGGCTGATGATGTCGCGCTGTGCTTTACGATGTGCCGCCAAGGCGGTTCCGGTGGCCATGCAGGCAAGCGCGGTTTACGCTGGGATCTCACATAACTGCCGGGCGGCGGTGAACCGCTGGGTGGAGCGCTATCTGCTCTGGACCGTCGCCTCGTTATCCACGGAGCATCTGGAACAGGCCGCCGAGGACTGGCGTCAACCATGCACAATTGACCGCCCACCCCGATGACTTCATCGACGCATATAATTATCGCCGCCGATCGAGGGCCCTGCACGGCCTCACGCCATGCGAATATATCTGTAAATGCTGGGTAAGCGAGCTCGAACGCGTCGCCCTAAATCCGCATCGTCAAATGCCAAGACGAAACATATAATGAGGCATAGCCAGAACCATGATGTCTGAGATTATTCGAGAACAGTTGCTGCAATCCGGTATTTTGGCGTCGGCAGCCCTGCTGGCGGCCCTGTTTGCCATTCGCTTCGTGGTCGGGCGGGCATTGAAGCGAGGAGAAGGGTTTCCGCCGCTGGTCGTGCGCCGCTGGACTGCCAGCCTGCGCAATGTGCTGATCCTTGTTGCGATTTTGGGTCTGGTGATGATCTGGGCGCCGCAACTGCGCACCTTCGCGCTGTCGCTTACCGCCTTCGCTGTGGCCTCGGTCATCGCGATGAAGGAACTGATCATGTGCTTCTCGGGTTCGGCGCTGCGCACCTTGTCGCGCGCCTATTCGGTAGGTGACTATATCGAGATTGGCGGCAAGCGCGGCGAGGTGATGGACTTCAACCTGCTGGTTACGCGGATCAGGGAGTTCGAGAAGCGGGATGGATCGTTCAATCGCACCGGAAGGGAGGTCATCCTTCCGCACAGCTTGCTCCTCAGTTCGCCGGTACGCGTGGAAGGACATGCCGGTGGACGCGTCCGGCATGTCTTCAACATGACCTTTGAGCCGGACGCCAATCTCTTCGCCGAGCGCGCCGCCATCGAAGCCGCCGCACTTGAGGCTTATGAGGGTACGGCCGAGGGCCATTCACAGCCGCAACGAGGCGCGTCGGCGGAAGATGACATCACCGTCGGCGTCGGCACGAGCGATATCGGCAAATACCGGCTTGAGGTCATATTCTACAGCAAGCCTGAACGCGTCGGCGACACGGAGCGAGCCATCGCCACCCGCATCGGTGACCGGGTTCACAATCTGCGCACTGAAGGAAAGATGGATGTGCGCAATGAGAGTTAAAGCGGCCAGGCCCAAAGCGGCAGCCGCCTCAATCTGGATTGATCTTCCCTCGGTTCGGCGGACACGCAGCGCTAGCCGTTCATGTGCAGTTCGGTCTGTTCAGGCGTGAGACACCCGAGGTCCGAGTGCATGCGGTGTCCGCCGAGCCGAGGGGATATCCATTCTTTATTCCACTGTACCGGTGGGCTGCACCAACAGGAGTATAAAGAAGGTTTGGAGCGCGGCATCCTGCTTCATTCAAGCGGATGGTGACCCCTACGGGAATCGAACCCGTGTTTCAGCCGTGAGAGGGCCGCGTCCTAACCGCTAGACGAAGGGGCCGATCGATGCGGAGGCGCGTGCTTATGGGGCAGGAAAGGGTAAGTCAAGCATAGTTGATGGACTATGCCGGAGAGGCTTGCCACCAAGGCCAGCGGGCCGCGATGGCGGGTTCAATGCCGCCGCCTTGCATCCGCGATCTGTCCGCCGGCTCGCCGAGGTTGCGGCGTGCCGGCGGCAAAGAAGGGCCTAACCCCGTGCTGCGAGAGCGGTTTCTGCCTCGGCAATCAGTGCTGCGATAATGTCGGCGACCGGTTCTTCCTTGGTCACCATGCCGACCGACTGGCCAGCCATGATCGATCCGTTTTCGACATCGCCCTCGATCACGGCGCGGCGCAATGCACCTGCCCAATAATGTTCGATCTGGAGCTGGGCTTCGGCCATGCCGAGCCGGCCTTCGTCCAGAGCCTGAGCCACTTCGCGTTGCTTGGCCGTGAACAATTCGGTCGAGGCATTTTTCAGGGCGCGCACCGGGATCACCGGCAGGCGCGGATCGATCTGGACGCTGGCAACGGCTTCGCGGGCCGATGCGCGGATGAAGGCTTTCTTGAAATTCGGATGCGCGATCGATTCCTGCGCGCAGACGAAACGGGTGCCCAGTTGCACACCAGCGGCGCCCATTTCCAGATAGGCCGCAATCGCTTCGCCGCGGCCGATGCCGCCCGCCACGAACACGGGCAACTGATCGGCAACGACCGGCAGGATTTCCTGCGCCAGAACGGATGTGGAAACAGGGCCGATATGGCCGCCGGCCTCCATGCCTTCGATCACCAGCGCGTCCACGCCCGATCGGATCAGTTTCTTGGCAAGCGCGAGCGCGGGGGCAAAGCAGATGACCTTCGCACCAAATGTCTTGATCTTGTCGATCGCCCCGCCGGGGGGCAGGCCGCCCGCCAGCACGACATGGCTGACCCCATGTTTGCCGCAAACGTCGATCAGTTCCAGCAGATCGGGGTGCATCGTGATCAGGTTGACGCCGAAGGGCTTGGCCGTCAGCGCCTTGGTGCCGGCGATTTCGGCATCAAGCAGCGCGGGCGTCATCGCCCCGCATGCAATGACGCCGAAGCCGCCTGCATTGGATATCGCGGCAACCAGATTGCGTTCGGAAACCCACGACATTGCGCCGGCCAGAATGGCGACGTCGGTGCCCAGGAATTCCGTACCCCGCGCCATCAGCGCGGCAAGGCGGCTGCCGGCCTGGATCACGCTTCCACCGCCTCTTCTTCGGCATCAAGGCCGTAAGCGGTGTGCAGGACGCGCACGGCGAGTTCGGTATAATCGTCCTCGATCAGCACGCTTACCTTGATCTCCGACGTGGTGATCGCCTGGATGTTGATCCCGCGATCGGCCAGCGCCTTGAACATTGTTGCGGCGACCCCGGCGTGACTGCGCATGCCGACGCCGACAACCGAAACCTTGCAGACGTTGGTCGCGTGCAGGACACGTTCGAAGCCGATCGTCGGCTGCTGCTTTTCCAGCACGTCGAGCGCACGGGTCAGTTCGGCCTTCGGCACCGTGAAGGTGACGTCGGTCGATCCGGTTTCATGGGCGATATTCTGGACGATCATGTCCACGTTGATGCTGGCGTCGGCCAGCGGCGTGAAGATCGTGGCGACCGCGCCGGGGCGATCGGGCACGGCGACCAGCGTGACCTTGGCTTCGTTCTTGTCGTGGGCGATGCCCGTGATCAACTGACGTTCCATGCTTCCCTCTTCGATCTCGTCGTCACCGACGATCAGCGTTCCCCGGTGTCCTTCGTCGTCGCGGCTATCGTCGAACGACGACAGCACCCGGACGCGCACCTTTTCCTTCATCGCCAGCCCGACCGAACGGGTCTGGAGCACCTTTGCGCCGACGCTGGCCAGTTCCAGCATTTCTTCATAGGTGACGCGGCCCAGCTTGCGGGCGCGGGGCACGATGCGGGGATCGGTGGTGTAGACGCCATCGACGTCGGTGTAGATGTCGCAGCGATCGGCCTTCATCGCGGCCGCGACGGCCACGGCGGACGTATCCGATCCGCCACGGCCCAATGTCGTCACGCGTTCGTCTTCGGTCATCCCCTGGAAACCGGGGATGACGGCGACCTGGCCGGCGGAAAGCGCTGCATCCAGCCCTTCCGTGTCGACGGTCGCGATGCGGGCCGAGGCGTGGGCGTCGGACGTGCGGATCGGCAGCTGCCAGCCCAGCCAGCTGCGGGCGTTCACGCCCATCGACTGGAGGACGATGGCGAGCAGGCCGCTCGTCACCTGTTCGCCGCTAGCGACGACCACGTCATATTCGCGCGGGTCGTAAAGCGCGGACGCCTCGCGGCAGAAATTGACGAGGCGATCGGTTTCGCCGGCCATGGCGGAAACCACGACGGCAACCTGGTTGCCAGCGTCCACCTCCTGCTTCACGCGGTTGGCGACGTTACGGATACGTTCGATACCGGCCATCGATGTGCCGCCGAACTTCATGACGATACGGGCCATGGGCAGGTCTATCGCTCTTATTTGATCAGGAACCGGCTTTGCGCGCGGTGTGGCGGCCTGATAGGGGGGTGCTGCCATGAACGCAAGCGCACCCGATACGATAGACCCCGTCGAGACCGCCCATTTCGGCGCAATGGCGGCCGATTGGTGGAATCCCAAGGGTTCCTCCGCCATGCTCCACCGCCTCAATCCGGTGCGGCTGCGCTATATCCGCGATGCCGTGGACGCGCATTGGCATGGCGATGGCGTTGGTTTCAAACCGCTGGCCGGCCGCCGCGCGTTGGATGTCGGCTGTGGCGCGGGCCTGCTGGCCGAGCCGCTGGCCCGGCTTGGCGCGTCGGTGACCGCCATCGACGCCGCGGCTGAAAATATCGCGGTCGCCAGGGCGCATGCCCAGGGGCAGGGGTTGTCGATCGATTATCGCTACGGCGCGATCGAATCGCTTGGCGATGAAACCTTCGATGTCGTGATCTCGCTTGAAGTGATCGAACATGTCGCCGACCCGACAGCCTTCGTTGCCGGCCTTGTTCGCGCGCTGGCGCCGGGCGGGTTGTTGGTCCTGTCGACGCCCAACCGCACGCCGCTGTCGCGCCTTGCCCTGATCACCATCGGCGAAAGCCTGGGCGGTATCCCCAAGGGCACGCACGACTGGCACAAGTTCCTGACGCCGGAAGAACTGACCGCGCTGATCGAAACCGCAGGCCTGCGCGTGACCGACGTTACCGGGCTGTCCTTCACTCCGATCCAAGGCTTCCATCTGTCGGACAATGTGGCGATGGATTATCTGCTGACGGCGAAACGGATCGAGCACGCGCCATCGTGAAGCCGCCACTGTCCTACATGGTACGACCGGTGCTACAGATTGCTTGCCAAACGGTTCTTTCTCTCTGTGATATCAATCGCTTCGGTCGATCTGAGTAAAAATCTCCGATATCCTCAACTTCCTCAACTTAGCGATCAGAAATCCACCTTGTCATAATGATCGGGCGGACTGACGATCTCCATCCGTTCGGACAATAAGGGCCGGAAGCTGGGGCGCGATTTCAGGGCTGCGTACCATTCCTTCGTCCGGTCGTGGCCGCGCCAGTCGATCCCGCCGAGATAATCGGCCACGGATAGATGCGCGGCGGCCGTCAGATCGGCGAGGCTGAGCACCGGCCCGCCGATCCAGCGACGGTGGTCCAGCAGGTAATCGACATAATCAAGGTGGCCATTGGCGGCTTTCATCGCCTCGCGCAGCGCCTTGGCGTCAGGCGTCATGCGGTGAACGATCCGTTTCAGCATCCGTTCGTGCATCAGCGGCGCCACCACTTCGGCATACATACGTTCGTCGAACCAGGCGACGAGCCTGCGAATTTCGGCGCGATTGGCGGCGGTGCCGGGCAGCATCGTCGCTTTCTCGATGGTTTCTTCGAAATATTCGCAGATCGTGGAGGAATCGATCAGCACGATTCCGGCCGCGTCGTCGGCCATTACCGGCGTCTGGCCCGCGGGGTTCATGTCGAGAAACTCGTCCCGCTGGGTCCACGGCGATTCGCGGACCAGTTCATAGCCGACAGCCTTCTCCCCCAGGACCAGACGGACCTTGCGCGAAAAGGGGCATAACGGGAATTGAAAGAGCTGCCACATGATCCGTCCCTGTTACGGGTGTGAACGCGTTGGCGGAAGTGGTCACCGCGCGATTAACCAAATATTCCTGCAGGGCCGATTTATCAGGCCAAATTGACACTTTTGGCCATTTCTTCCGACGCGCTCATTCTCGGCTTTATTGCTGTCGGCTACACCGGCGTTCGAACCGGGCGACAACAGCCTGTTAAGGAGAGGGGCGGGTATGGCGCTACGCGTGGGCTATATTGGTCTGGGGAATATCGGCCTGCCGATGGCCGAACGGCTGCTTCGGCCTGAACTGAACCTCACCGTTTTCGACATGGCCGAAGCAGCGGCCGCCAATTTTCAAGGCAAGGCACGCATAGCGGAAAATGCGGCCGATGTCGGCGCATCGGCCGATCTGATCGGCATCTGTGTGCGTGACGATGCAGATGTGGAACAGGTTGTGACGGCCTTGCTGACAAGGATGCGTTCCGGCCTGATCGCGATCCACAGCACCGTCCGGCCTGCTACGGTCCTGGAATTGGCGGCTCGTGCCAAGGTGCATGGCGTAACGGTGATCGATGCTGCGGTTACCGGCGGCGCCGATGGTGCGCGCAATGGTCGGCTGACCTGCATGGTCGGCGGGGATCCGGCAGCACTTGATCAGGCCCGGCCGTTGCTGTCGGCTTATTGTTCCAACATTGTCCATGCTGGTGCGACCGGTCAGGGCATGACGCTCAAAATCGTGAACAATCTTGTCACTTATGTCGAACTTCTCGGGGCGGTGGAGGCCTATCGCCTTGCCGCCGCCGCCGGATTGGATCCGGCCCGGCTGAGTGAAGTGATGACTGACAATGGCAATTTGACACCATCGATGCGGGCCTATGTCGGCTTTCGCGCAAACGGTCCGGCGCAGATTGGCACAGACCTCTTTGTGGCGACCCAGACGGCGCTCGCCACTCTGGCCGAAAAGGATCTGGCGCTTGCCATCGATCTCGCTGCCGATTGCGGCCTTGCCGTGCCGCTGGGCGATGCGACTGCCCGCCTGTTCCGTGATGCCGTGACGAGGATTTGACCCAATGGCGCTGTTTCCAACCTCGCGACTTTATATCGATGGCAGCCTGCGGGACGCCGAAAATGGACGCACCTACGATAATATCGGCCCGGCGACCGGCACCAAGGTCGGCGAAGCGGCGAATGCCTCGCCGATGGATATGGATGCGGCGATCGCGGCGGCCCGACGGGCTTTTGACGAAAGCGACTGGCCTGAAAACCGGGATCTGCGCGTTGCGTCGCTGGTTCGTTTTCGCGATGCCTTGAAAACCCTGGCGGATGAATATCGGGCGCGCATTTCGGCAGAAACAGGCGCCACGATCGGCGTGACGCGCGGCCCTGGCCTCGATGTACCGATCGCCTTCATGGACTGGACGATCGATCTTGCCCGGACGTACGACTATCAGCGCGATATCGGCGTGACTTCCACAATGGGCACGCCAACGCGGCGGCTGGTGATCCGGGAAGCAGCCGGCGTTGTCGGCGCGATCACACCGTGGAACATGCCGGTTCAGATCAACCTGGCCAAGATTACCGCGGCACTGGCCGCCGGATGTACCGTTGTGCTCAAGGCCGCGCCCGATACGCCATGGTCGGCGGCGTTGCTGGGCGAGGCGGCGATAAGAGCCGGGTTGCCGGCAGGCGTGCTCAATATCGTCACTGGCGAGGACAAAGCGGCGCTCGGCGAACAGCTTGTCGCCGATCCACGCGTGGACATCATTTCCTTCACCGGATCGACCGCCACCGGCAAACGGATCATGGAAAACGCCGCAAAGACGCTGAAACGGGTGTTCCTCGAACTCGGCGGCAAATCGGCGAATATCGTTCTCGACGATGCAATATTCCCGGATGCGCTCTATTCGTCGCTCGCCGTTTGTTACCATGCCGGGCAGGGCTGTTCGCTGCCGACCCGCATCCTGCTGCCCCGATCGCGCTATGACGAAGCCGTCGCCACAATCGCGGCGATGTATGATGCGATGCCCTATGGTGATCCGGACGCCGAAGACCAGATCCTTGGCCCGGTCGCGTCGAAGGCACAATATGATCGGGTGCTTGGTTATATCGAACTGGGCCGACAGGAAGGCGCACGGATCGTCGCCGGTGGCGGCGCGGACGAAGCCAAGAGTGGCTATTACATCAAGCCGACCGTATTTGCCGATGTTCGCAATGATATGCGGATTGCGCAGGAGGAGATATTCGGTCCCGTCCTCGTCGCTATTCCCTACGATGACGACGCGGATGCGGTGCGGATCGCCAACGATTCGATCTTCGGGCTGGGGGGCGCGGTGCAATCGGCGGATCCTGCCCGCGCGCTGGCGGTGGCGCGGCGTATCCGCACGGGATCCATCAATATCAATGCAGCCAACATCTTCGCAGCGGACTCCCCGTTCGGTGGCTACAAACAAAGCGGCATCGGCCGCGAAATGGGCGTCGAGGGATTTGAGGAATATCTGCAGATCAAGACGATCGGAGTAGGGGCATGAGCATCGCGGGCAAAGTCGTCATCGTCACCGGCGCGGCCCGTAACATGGGCTATCATACAGCGGCGGCACTGGCACGACGGGGCGCCAGGGTCGCGATCTGGGGACGAAACGTGGACGCGCTGGACATAGCGGCGCGATCGATTGGTGGAGATGTGCTGCCGCTGGCGGTCGATATCACAGACGCCGCCGCGATCAGTACGGGAATGGACCGGGTAGCGGATCATTTCGGCGGGATCGACGGCATCGTCAACAATGCGGGTGTGGCTTATCCCAACCGTATCGAAAATCTCGATATTGGGCAGTTGGAAGAACAGATCCGGATCAACCTGCTTGCGCCGATCCTGACGTGTCGGTCCGTGATTCCCCATCTGCGCCGACGTGGCGGCGGGCGCATCGTCAATGTCTCGTCCGCTACCGTGCATCGTGACGGCGCATTCAGTTTCCTGTCGATCTACGGGGCGACGAAAGCAGGGATGGAGCGCTTTACCGATGAACTGCGCCATGAGGTGCAGCAAGACGATATTGGCGTCACCACATTCATTCCGGGCGATACCAGCACCGGTTTCGGCCAGGGGTGGGATGAACAGGTGGTGGGGGCCGCATATGCCGACTGGCTGGAACGTGGCCCATATTGGAATGGAATGATGCAGGTAGAGGATGTTGGTGAGCAGATCGCCCACTGTTTCGACCTGCCGGGCAAGGCTGCGTTCGAGTTTGTGTTGATGCGGCCGGTGGGGCGTGAACCCAAGATACTCGAAGGCGGTTGAATTCACACCCGTGCGAGAACCTCCTCGGTGAAGAGTTTAAGGCATTTCCACGCCCGTTCCGGCGCAAGGCCACCGGCCATCGGGTGAAGAATCGGCCGATAGGGGCGATCGAGGCTATGTGCCCGCTCCAGGCACTGCTCCGGCGTCAAAATCTCGTACGTGCCTGCTGCCCTTAACGCATCGATCGAACCACTGCCCGCATCGTAAACCCGTTGTACTCCGGCTTTTGCCCAGCGTGCATACTGATCCACTTCCTTGAGGAAATAGGGGCCAAGTTCCTGCCACGCTGCATCAGGATCAGGATCGACGAACAGCAACGCCATATCTGTGAACGTCTCGACGCGGGCCGTGGTGCCAAGGCGTTCGCATTCGGCGATATAAATGGCCTCGATATCCGGCATGGGCTGGCCGGGCAAAAAGGGCAGGCCCCACCGGGCCGCGCGCCTGGCGGCGGCCGCGCTCATGCCGCCATAATAAAGCGGGGGGTGCGGCCGGGTATAGGGCAGGGGCGAAACGTGGACCGTTGTGCCGCGATAGTCGAACGGTTCCCCGGTCCATGCCTTCAGCAAGGTATCGATCAGAAAATCGGTATCCACGCCGCGTGTATCGAAATTCCGGTCCAATGCCAGATATTCGCTGGGGCGATATCCCTGACCCAATACCGTCAGAAAACGGCCGCGGCTGACCAGATCGAGCATGGCGATATCTTCGGCCAGCCGGATCGGATCATAAAGCGGACCGAGCACAGCCGATCCGCGAATGACGATATTGTCGGTGCGAGCCGCGATCATACCGGACAGCAGCAAAGGGGAGGGGAGCCAGCCCATTTCAACGTCATGATGCTCTTCGACGTTGACGACAGCGAAGCCGGCCTTGTCAGCATATTCCGCCATCGCGATCGCCGCGCGGTAGCGATCGGATTCCGCCGCACGGCTGTCGCCCCGACCGCTCATATTGAACCTCAAGACGGCATCGATCACGGCCATTTGCGGTCATCCCTCCATGTAAAGCGCGCGCCGGCTGTACGTTTCCCACGCGACGAACCCGTTTGGCTTAGCTCTTGATCTGGGCAGCCGCTTTACGCATCGTATCTGTTTCCTCCGGCGCGCCCGGGCGCATGCGCTTACGGAAGGATTTCGGTGTTTCACCACAGGCGCGACGAAATGCGACCGAAAAGCTGCTGGAACAGGTGAAGCCCAGCTTGAAGGCAATATCCTTGATGAGGAGATCGGTGTCCGCCAGCATCGACGATGCGCGATTGAAACGCACCTGTTCCACATAGTCATAGATGGTCTGGCCGGTCGTCTGCTTGAAGGCACGGCTAAGGTGACGACGGCTTAGCCCGGTCAGCAGGGCCAGATCGCTCAGCGAAGGCGTGCCATTTTGCGTTTCGACATATTCAATGATCTGGCGATGGGTGCGCCGCGCCAGTCCACCGCGCTGGATGGTCGATCGGGGCTGGAGATCATTCACGTATCGTGCGATTTCCACCATCAGCGACGTGCCAAGCGATTCCGCCAACACACGGGAGGCAAAACCCGGCGCTTCCGCCTCATTGGCGAGCCGGGCCAGCGTGTCCGTGATCCGGGGGCTTTTTACGTCAAGACAGCCGACCATCTCATTCGGATGCACCAATTCGTCCAATCCGGTGATCCGGGCATAGGCATCCTGACTGAAAATGCACCGAATCGCCTGTGTCGGCCCGCCTTCGGCGCGAACCTGCAACGGCACGTTCGCCGGGATTACCATGATGCGGCCGATATCCTCAAAACGCTTTTCGGCGCCGTCGATCAGGTACCGTCCCGTTGAAAAAGACTGCTTGCGCTGACGCTGCATCGCGATCGTGTGGTGCGGTTCGTTATGCGTGAACTCCACCGGCGACGGGTGGACCATGCTGACGATCTGAATGGCGCAATTCGGGGCCGTTATGGCTGCATCCACGTGCGCCGAAGACTGGATGTTTGCTTGTTCGGTCTCGATCACTGCCTCAAGCCTCTCTCAGTTATCCGTTTCTCCGCATTCCGCATTTTATCGTTTTGACCCTGCGGCCACCTTGCTATGCGTCAAGAGCTAGTATCATTGCTGCGCATCTCAAAGATAGTGATAAGATGCGGTGCGCACAACGCGTCCGTTATACGACATTTGTCCCTAACGCCTAACAGCCAGAGGTCGCGGCTCGACGGGCATGATGAGAGGATGAACGGATAACGGAAAAAGGAGAGCGCTGATGTCGGTTTGGTCCCATGCGGGCAAGAAAGTGCTGGTGATCGGTTGTTACTCGGGCATCGGCCGCGCCGTGGCTGAGGAACTGGTGCGGCTTGGCGCTGTGGTTCACGGAATAGACTGGAAACCCGTCGACAATCCTGGCCTATCCGCGTTCACATTGTGCGACTTGCGAGACATCGGATCGATTGATGCTGCGCTGACCGAAATCCAGGGTCCGCTAGACGCCGTATATTATTGCTCGGGTCTGCCGCAGACCCATGCCGCAGCGGATGTGGTGACCGTCAACTTCATCAACATGCGCTACTGCATCGAACAGGTGCGGACGAAGATTAGGGACGGTGGCGCGATTGCGGTCATCGCATCGACCGCGGGGAATGGCTGGGTCAATCGCGCGGCTCTGATCACAGAGTTTGTCGCCACGCCCGATCATGTTTCGGCGCAGGCATGGGTTGAGCCGCGCCTTGCCGGTGTCGGCGATCCATATTCCTTTTCCAAGGAGGCTGTAATCGCATGGGGAATGCGGGAATCGGCCCATATTCTGGCTAATCGGGGCATCCGCCTCAACTTGCTCAGCCCGGGACCAACGATCAGCGGGATGACCCCGGATTTTGACAGTTTCGCCGGACCGAAGGTGATTGATGTCTATACGCAGCCGCTCGGGCGGAGGTCTTTGCCGGAAGAACAGGCTTGGCCACTGATTTTCCTCAATTCGGATGCGGCAAGCTATGTCAACGGCTGCAATTTCATCGCCGACGCCGGCTTTACCGCAGGAATGGCGACGGGGCAGATTGATCTGGATCGGTTGCTGGCGGAGGCTGCGGCATGAGCGAGGAGAATCGCCGCGCGGCTGGCGAGGCTATGTTCGAGCGGGTTTATGGCGCGGTTGTCCCCGTGCCGCCCCCGGAAAAGCGGGACACTTTTGTCAACGGCACAATCGACCACCTGTTCGGGGAGATATGGACGCGCGACGTACTCGACATTCGATCCCGTCGCTTGCTCATTTTGGGCGCGGTGCTGGCGCTGGGCGAGGTCGGCATTCAGGAAGTCCAGCTTCGTGCTGCCCTGGCCAACGGTGAGCTGACATCAGACGAAGCTCGTGAAATTTTGGTCTTCATGGTAAATTATATCGGTTACCCCCGGGCCTCCAGCTTTCAGCAGGTGCTGAATCGCGTGCTGTCGGATCGCGAGTAGCGCGCCACTAGGCGTTATATTCGAGAGACATCTCCGACGAAATCGGTTGTTGCAGAGGGCAGTCGACGTCAAACTGCGGACCAGATATATAATTTCGCTGCGCAATGTGCGCGCGCTGCTGAGGGTGAATGCATGAAAGAGGTTAAGGTCATGACCGGCTGGGACCATGAGACCGACGTGCTGGTCGTGGGATCGGGCGCGGGCGCCATGACAGCAGCGATCGTTGCGGCAGACCATCACGCCGATGTCCTTGTGATCGAAAAGGGCGAATTGTTCGGCGGGACGAGCGCCACGTCGGGCGGTGTCATCTGGATTCCGAACAGCCATCTTGCCAAAGCTGCGGGGCAGCAGGATTCCCGTGAAGAAGCGATCCAGTATATTTCGGCGCTGGCCGGCGATGTCGAACCGGGACGGATCGAGGCGTTCGTCGATATGGCGCCCGCGATGCTCCAATATGTCGAGCGCGAGGCCGACGTGCTCTACAATTCCATTCCCTATACAGATTATCACGCCGAGTTGCCGGGCGGTAAGCTGGGTTGGCGTAGCCATGATCCCGTTCCACTCGACGGCCGCCTGCTGGGTGATGATCTGAATAAATTGCGCCCCACCCATCCGGCGGCCATGCTGTTCGGCAAGATTTCCTGGACGGCGGCGGAAGCCGCGCCGATGATCACCCGTTGGCCGGGCTGGATTTCCAGCATGATCAAGGTGCTCTGGCGCTATTATTCGGACGTTGGCCAGCGACTGAAATCAGATCGCAGCCGCTACCTGACCGGTGGCAATGCGCTGGTTGGTCGACTGAAGCTCGCCATGGACCGGCGCAAGGTGCCGCTGTGGCGCAAGACGGCATTTGATGATCTGATCATTGAAGGTGGCCGCGTGGTTGGCGTGACCGTCATCAGGGATGGCCAAACACAGCGCATTCGCGCACGCAAGGGCGTGATCCTTGGCGCGGGCGGTTTTGAGCGGAACAGCGAGTTGCGTGGCGAAAACCTTCGTCGCTCGCCCGATCCCGACGTCAGTGGCGGTCAGCCGGATAATAAGGGCGATGCACTGGTGGCGGCCCAGCGGGCGGGAGCCGCGACCCAGCGGCTTGATTCCGCATGGTGGGCGCCAACGGTGAAGGTGCCCGGCGAAGATCGGGCACGGCCATTGTTCTTCGAACGTTCGCTGCCCGGCTCGATCATCGTCAACCAGGCCGGCAAACGTTTCACCAATGAAGCGGCGTCCTACCACATCGTCGGCAAGGAGATGTTCGAGAAGAATGTGCCCGGCGCCGAAACCACGCCGGCCTATATCATCTTCGACGCGACGTTCCGGCATAAGTATCCGATGGGGCCGGTGATGCCGCTCTTCCCCGATTTCACGATGCGGGGCGAGGTGAAGCAGATTTTGACCAAGGCGAATAGCATCGCTGAACTGGGGGCGAAACTGGGGCTTCCGGTTGAGGCTCTGCTTGAGACGGTTGAGCGCTTTAACGCCAATGCGCTGCGCGGCGAGGATCCCGATTTCGGACGGGGGCATCAGCCTTATGACCGTTATTATGGCGATCCCAAAGTGCAGCCGAATCCCAACTTGCTGCCGTTGGAAAAGGGACCGTTCTACGCCCTTCCGGTCAATCCAGGCGATATCGGCACCAATGGTGGCCTGGTGACGGACAGCAACGGCGCGGTGTTGGATGAAGCCGGCAAGCGGATTCCGGGGCTGTACGCCATCGGCAACACCGCATCGTCGGTGATGGGCCGGTCCTACCCCGGCGCCGGCGCCACGATCGGCCCGGCGATGACGTTCGGCTATGCCGCCGCACGTGACGTGACGGGAGCGAACCAGCCCGCGGGCTGACCGTTATTTGGCGGCCTCACGAAGTGTTCGGCGAAAGCCCGCTTCGTCGAGGCCGCCTTTGACCAGCACCGGCCCGACCAGATAAGCGGGCGTGCCGCGCAGGCCGAGCGCGAATGCCTCGGTCGCGACGCGGGCGAGGGCCTTGTCAATCCGGTCGGCATCGACGACGAGATCGGCCTCCAGCCGCGCCCAATCGCCACCGGCGCGTTCGACGATCTGGCGCAGCAGCGCATCGCTGATCCGTTCGTTGCGTTGCATGAGCGCATCATGGACCGCGCCATAAATGCCCTGCTTGTCCGCGGCGAGCGCGACACGGGCGGCGCGAACCGAGTTCGGGCCGAGAATCGGCCATTCCTTGTAAACAACCCGGACATCGCGCCGATCAGCCAGCACATCGCGCATCGCGCCGTAGGATTGGCGGCAGATCGCGCAATCATAATCGCTATAAACCGTGATCGTCAGCGGCGCATGATCCGGCCCGACGCGCGGGGCATCAGGATCGGCATGGATGCCTTCGATCGTCGGGGTCGAACTGTCGACCCGTTCGCCCACCGGCCGGAAATATCGGAACAGCAATGCGCCGCCCGATCCGACAGCGGCGGCGGCGAGGAATTGCAGGATATCGCGCCGCCGTTTCATCATGCCGATCGAAGCGCCCGCCCGGCCGCTATAGCCGCATCGCTGGCGAGCATATCGGCGCGTTCATTATCGGGATGCCCGGCGTGCCCCTTCACCCACAACCATTCGATCCGGTGCGGTTCGGCGGCGGCCAGCAGCCGCTGCCAGAGATCCGCATTCTTGACCGGCTTGCGATCAGCGGTCTTCCAGCCGTTGCGCAGCCAGCCCTTGATCCACTTGGTCAGCCCATCCATGACATAGCGGCTGTCGGTGGACAGCCTGACCTGGCAGGGACGCTTGAGCGCTTCCAGCCCCTGGATCGCGGCCATCAATTCCATGCGGTTGTTGGTGGTCAGCCCTTCGCCGCCGGACAATTCACGCTCCGTACCACCGGCGCGCAGCAGCACGCCCCAGCCACCGGGCCCGGGATTGCCCTTGCACGCGCCATCCGTGGCGATTTCAACGGAAGTCAGATCACTCACAGGCCAAGCGTCTCCGGCTGCGCATCGCGATAGAAATCGAGCCGACGCAGGAAGGCAAGGGGATCCTTGCGCGTCACCATCGCATCGGCCGGCGTATTGAGCCAATCCCACGCGCGGGTGAGGAGGAACCGCAGACATGCCCCGCGCGCCAGCGTCGGGAAAGCGGCGCGTTCCGCCCCCGAAAGCCCGAATGTGCTGTCATACCCCGCGATCAGCGCGGCCGCGCGAGCCGGATCAAACCCGGTGCCATCATTTTCAAAGCACCAGGCCGCCTGCGTTACCGCCACATCCCAGGCCCGCACTTCATGCGCGGCAAAATAGAAATCGATCACACCCGAAACATCGTCGCCGAGCATCAGGACATTATCGGGGAACAAATCGGCATGGATTACGCTGCGTGGTAAATCCCTTGACCAATGCGCGGAAATATAAGATAATTCTTCATCGACGCGAGCCTTCAAGCCCGGCTGGATGGCATCCAGATCATCCCCGCACCGCGCCGCAAGTGCCGCCCACCCATCCGGGCCAAGGCTGTTTTCGCGCTTGCCGCCGAAATCGGCCAGCGCCGCGTGCATCTGGCCCAGCGCTTCACCGGCCGCGCGCGTCTGCACAGGGGTTGGATGGGTGACGGACACGCCGTTCAGGAACTCGATCAGGCAGGCGGGACGGCCGCTGACGGTTTGCAACTGCACGCCATCGCGGTCCTTCAGCGCCCGCGGAACGGGCAATCCCTTGTCCGCCAAATGATCCAGTAGCGCCATGAAGAAGGGGAGATCGGCGGCGTCGACACGCTTTTCATACAGCGTCAGGATGAAGCGATGATCGGTGGTATCGACCAGATAGTTGCTGTTCTCCACACCTTCGGCGATGCCTTTGGCCGAAACCAGCGATCCGGCGCCATAGCGTGCGAGCAGCGTTTCCATGTCTTCGGCAGAGACATGCGTGTAGACGGCCAAAATAGTATCCCTTCGATATCGTCATGCTGAACCCGGCGGACGGCCGGGCTGGCCCCAATTCTGCAGCGTCAGACGTCTGCGAGCGCGCGCGGCAGCTTGAAAATCATATCCTCTTTCGCGGTGGTCACTTCACTTTCTTCGATGGCGAAACGCGTCGCCAAGCGATCGACCACTTCGCGCACCAATATTTCCGGGGCCGATGCCCCAGCGGTGATGCCGAGCGTCGCGGCCCCATCCAGCCACGCGAAATCGATGTCATCGGCGCGTTGAATCAACAGCGCCTTCACCCCGCTGCGTTCCGCGACCTCGACCAGCCGAAGCGAATTGGAGGAGTTGGGCGCGCCGATCACCAGCATGGCATCGCACTGTTCGGCGATCGCCTTGACGGCGGCCTGCCGGTTAGACGTGGCGTAGCAAATATCCTCTCCGCGCGGTGCGTGGATCGAAGGAAAACGCTGTCGCAACACGGCGATCGTGGCGGCCGTATCGTCCACCGACAATGTCGTCTGCGTCAGGAAGGCCAATGCTTCGGGATCGGCGGGGGCGACCGTCTGGGCATCCGCCTCGTTTTCGATCAGCGTCATCCGGCCTTCGGGAACCTGACCGAAGGTGCCGATCACTTCCGGGTGGCCCTTGTGGCCGATAAACAGGATGTGGCGGCCATCAGCCACCAGCCGTTCGGCCTGACGATGGACCTTGGAAACGAGCGGGCAGGTGGCGTCGACATAATCGAGGCCGCGTTCTTCGGCCTTGTGGGGCACCGCCTTTGGCACGCCGTGGGCAGAGAAAACGACGGGCACGCCATCGGGCACCTCGTCCAGATCCTCGACAAAAACCGCGCCGAGCGCCTTCAGGCTATCGACGACATAGCGGTTGTGGACGATTTCATGGCGCACATAAACGGGCGCGCCATATTTCTGGATCGCAAGTTCGACGATCCGGATCGCGCGATCGACGCCGGCGCAAAAACCACGGGGCGCGGCGATCAGCAAACGAAGCGGGGGGAGGGAAACAGGTATGTCGGCCATGGCGCGGCTCTACGCGATTGCTTGCCTGCGCGGAAGGCGCTTCCTATGATCGACGCCGGCCCGTTCGCGGCCATTCGCCGCCGGCCCCATAGATTGCAGAGGATTGCCCCCCTTGTCCCACCCCAAGACGATCGCCCTCAGCCTTGTCGCGCTGGCCCTTGCCGGTTGCGCCAGTGGCGCCCAGTTTGACGAAACAGGCGGGATCAAATCCGTCCGCTCGTCCTGTCCGGCGGTCGCCGTGCCGGTCAACACCGGGGATGTCACGCTGTTCAACCCGCCGGCCAGCCGTGAGGCGCGCGCGATCGATGTGGTCGCGACCATCACCAACCTGCGCAATACATGCAGCGAACAAGGCGAAAAGATCGTCGCCGACGCCACGTTCGAAGTGCAGGCCCGGCGCACCGACACCAGCGGCGCGCGCGAAGTGGTGCTGCCATATTTCGCCACCGTCACGCGTGGCGGCACGCAGATCGTGTCCAAGCAGGTCAGCCGCATTGTCCTGCGCTTTGCCGATGGCGAGGCGCGCGCCACGACGGCAGGAGGCGGCAACGCCAGCATCGCACGTTCCGCGGCAACGCTGCCGGCCGAAGTGCAGGAACAGATCACGCGCCGCCGCAAGCCCGAAGACGCCGACGCATCGATCGATCCGCTGGCCGATCCGGCGGTGCGCGCGGCCGTCCGGCAGGCAAGTTTTGAGCTGCTGATCGGTTTCCAGCTCACCAACGAGCAGCTTGCGTACAACGCGACGCGCTGATTCGATGGCTCCGGCGCGTGGGCGGCGTTGACTTGCACGCCGCCGCGCGCCAAGGCTGGTTTCGCCGCCGGGAAGAGATTCCCGGACAACCGCGCGGGAGAGTGCGTTGCCGGGTGACCGGAAACGCCGCCGAAGGAGCAACCGCCCCGGAATCTCTCAGGCAGACCGGACCGCGCGGGTTTTACGGCACTCTGGAAAGCGGGCAGGCAACTGCCCCACCGAAGGGGTAAGCGGCGCGTTGACAGACGCTTCGTGAAAGCTCTCAGGTTCCGTGACAGAGGGGGCGACGAGACGACAGGGCAGATGCGCCCTGGCGGTATTGTCGCGCCACAGTACGGAGACCTTGGATGAGCGAAGAAACCACCGACGAAATCCCGCAGACCCTGCCGCTGGATGCGTGGCACCGTGCGCGCGGTGGGCGGATGGTGCCGTTCGCCGGCTATCATATGCCGGTCCAGTTCGAAGGGATCATGGCCGAACATCTGTGGACGCGATCGTCGGCCAGCCTGTTCGACGTCAGTCATATGGGCCAGCTGCTGATTTCCGGCGAAGAGGTGGATGAGGCGCTCGAAGCCGTCATGCCCGGCGATATCGCGGGTCTTGCCGAAGGCCGGATCCGTTATTCGCTGCTGCTCAACGACAGCGGTGGGATTCTCGATGATCTGATGGTCACGCGCACCAAGGGCGACCTGTACGTCGTCGTCAACGGCGCGACCAAATATGACGACATCGCCCACCTCCACGAACATCTGCCCGAACATATCACCCTGAACCATATGGACGAACAGGCGCTGATCGCGTTGCAGGGGCCGAAGGCCGTCGATGCGCTGGCCCGCCTTTCGCCGGGTGTCGAAAAGCTGGTGTTCATGACAGCGGGTGCATTCCGCCTTGGCGGTGTGTCCTGCTGGATCAGCCGTTCGGGCTATACCGGCGAGGATGGGTTCGAAATCTCGCTGCCGGCATCGGCCGCCGACACGATCGCGACCCTGTTATGCGATCAGCCCGAAGTGAAGCCCGCCGGCCTTGGTGCGCGCGATTCGCTGCGCCTGGAAGCGGGCCTGCCGCTTTATGGCCATGATCTCGATGAGGATATTAGCCCGGTTGCGGCCGATCTTGGCTTTGCGATCCCGAAACGCCGGCGCGAGGAGGGGGGCTTCCCTGGCTCCGACAGGATCGCCATCGAACGCGCCGAAGGGCCTGCCACCAAACGCGTCGGCCTGATCATCGAGGGCCGGCAGCCGGTGCGCGAAGGCGGTACGGTGGTCGATGCTGACGGCAATGACATTGGCCGTGTCACGTCCGGCGGCTTTTCCCCCACGCTGCAGACGCCGATCGCAATGGCCTATGTGCCCGTGTCGCTCGCAACGCCTGGCACCCCCGTCACGCTGCAACAGCGCGGCAAGCTTTTCCCGGCGAAGGTCGCAGCCATGCCCTTCGTCCCCCACAATTACGTCCGCAAGGGAGCCTGAGCCATGACGCTCTATTTCACCAAGGATCACGAATGGATCGCCGTCGACGGCGATATCGCCACCGTCGGCATCACCGATTACGCCCAGTCGCAGCTGGGTGACGTGGTATTCGTCGAAGTGCCGCCCGCCGGCACCGCCGTCGAAAAGGGCAAGGAAGCCGCCGTCGTCGAATCGGTGAAGGCCGCATCCGACGTCTATGCCCCGGTTTCTGGCGACGTGACCGAAGGCAATGCCGCACTGGAAGCCGATCCCTCGCTGGTGAACAGCGCGCCCGAAAGCGATGGCTGGTTCTTCAAGCTCACGCTGTCGAACGTGGCGGAACTGGACGGTCTGCTCGACGAGGCCGGCTACAAGGCGTTCGTGGCGACGCTGTGAGCGTCAACCCCACCAGCCGCTGGGAAGCGCAGGACTATGCCGAGAACGCGGCCTTCGTGCCCGCGCTCGGTGCGCCCGTCCTTGCGCTGCTGGCACCGCAGCCGGGCGAGCGCATCCTCGACCTTGGCTGTGGTGATGGCGTGCTGACCGCGAAGATTGCGGACGCAGGCGCCAGCGTGGTGGGGGTGGACGCCGCCGATACGATGATCGCGGCGGCCGTCGAACGCGGGCTGGACGCGCGCGTGACCGATGGGCAGGCGCTTGATTTCGGTCCGGAATATGACGCGGTGTTCTCCAATGCCGCCCTGCACTGGATGCTGGATGGCGCAGCGGTTGCGGCGGGCGTGTTTCGCGCGCTCAAACCCGGCGGGCGGTTCGTTGGCGAAATGGGCGGGCATGGCAATATCGCCAAGCTGCGCGCAGCACTCTACGCCGAACTGGCCGAGCGCGGCTACGCGCTGCCGGCGGCCGAACCGCAATGGTATCCGACGCCGGATGCCTTTATGGCGATCTACGCCGCCGCCGGCTTCGTGGACGTGGACGCGCACCTGATCCCGCGGCCGACACCGCTTCCCGCCGGCGTGACCGGCTGGCTGCGGACGTTCCGCGCCGGTTTCATGAACAGCGCCAACATCCCCGACGCGGAACAGCCCATGATCGCCGAAGCCGTCCAGAAGCGGCTCGAACATGATTTCCTGCAACCCGACGGAACCTGGCTGGCGGATTATGTCCGCTTGAGATTCAGCATGAGAAAGCCATCCTAACATGCGGTATTTACCCCTTACCGATGCCGACAGGAGCGCGATGCTCCGCACCGTCGGCGCCCGTTCGATCGACGACCTGTTCATCGATGTGCCCGAAGCAGCCCGGCTGCCCGGCCCGATCGCCGGCCTTCCCGGCCACGCATCGGAAATCGCGGTGGAACGCCAGTTGAAGGAACTCGCCAATCGCAACCTTGCGGCAGGCGACGTGCCTTTCTTCCTCGGCTGCGGCGCATATCGCCACCATGTTCCGGCGAGCGTCGATCACCTGATCCAGCGCGGGGAATTCCTGACGGCGTATACGCCCTATCAGCCCGAAATCGCGCAGGGCACGTTGCAGGTGCTGTTCGAATTCCAGACGCAGGTCGCGCGGCTGCTGGGTTGCGATGTCGCCAACGCATCCATGTACGACGGATCGACCGCCTGCTGGGAAGCGATCGTCATGGCGCGGCGGATCACCAAGCGCGCCAAGGCGCTGGTTTCGGCCGGCGTGCACCCGCATTATGTTTCGGTCTGCACGACGATGGCGAAATTCACCGGCGACGTGCTGGAAACGGCCATCCCCGACCTGACCATCGGCGCGCCCGGCGACGATCTTGCCCGGCTGATCGCGGCGGTCGACAAGGAAACGAGCTGTGTCGTCGTCCAGAACCCCAACATCCTCGGCCATGTCGCCGACCTGTCGGAACTGGCCGCCCGCTGCCACGAAATGGGCGCGCTGCTGATCGCTGTCGTCACCGAGCCGGTTGCGCTGGGTGCGATCCGTTCGCCTGGCGAAATGGGCGCGGATATCGTCGTTGGGGAAGGCCAGTCCTTGGGCGTCGGCCTGCAATTTGGCGGGCCATATGTCGGCCTGTTCGCCACCCGCGACAAATATGTCCGGCAGATGCCGGGCCGGCTATGCGGCGAAACCGTCGATGCAGAAGGCAAGCGCGGTTTCGTGCTGACGCTGTCGACCCGCGAACAACATATCCGCCGCGAAAAAGCGACATCGAATATCTGTACGAACTCAGGGCTTTGTGCGCTGGCTTTCTCAATCCACATGACATTGCTGGGCGAACGCGGCCTGCGCGATCTTGCCGCGCTCAACCATGCCAGCGCAGTAGCGGCGGCGGACAGGCTGGCGAAGGTGCCGGGCGTCGAACTGGTCAACGGATCATTCTTCAACGAATTCACGCTGCGGTTGCCAAAGGAAGCCCGTCCTGTCGTTCGCGCACTGGCGGATGACGGTATTCTGGGCGGCGTATCGCTGGGGCGGCTTTATCCGGGTGTTGCCGCGCTTGAAAACGGCCTGATCGTCGCGGTGACGGAAACCGTGACGGAGGATGACATCAACGAACTGGCCGATGCACTGGAGGAGACGCTGCGATGAGCATCAACCAGAGCGGATGGCGCCCGGAAATGACATCGGGCGAAGCCGGCGGCGCCGTTGCGACCTTCACCGGCAATAAGGGGCTGATGCTGGAAGAAGCGCTGATCTTTGAAATCGGCGATACCGAGCGCACCGGCGTCGACTTGCCCGACGCACCGAAGGTGGAAAGCCGCCTTGGTGGGCTGGAGCGCAACGCCAGCATTGGCCTGCCCGGCCTCGCCGAACCCGAGGCGGTGCGCCATTATACCCGCCTGAGCCGCCAGAATTACGCGATCGACCTCGGCCTTTTCCCGTTGGGAAGCTGCACGATGAAGCATAACCCGCGTCTCAACGAGAAAATGGCGCGATTGCCCGGATTTGCCGACATTCACCCGCTGCAGCCGGTGGATTCGGTGCAGGGCGCGCTGGCGCTGATCCACCTCGTCGGCGAATGGCTGGTCAAGCTGACCGGGATGGCGGCCGTATCGATGAGCCCGAAAGCCGGGGCGCATGGTGAATTATGTGGTTTGCTGGCGATCCGTTCGGCGCTGGAGGCGCGCGGCGATGCACGCAAGGTGATCCTGGTGCCCGAAAGCGCCCATGGCACCAACCCGGCAACAGCGGCCTTCTGCGGCTATGCGGTGGAGAACATCCCTGCGACCGAAGCCGGCCGGGTCGATCTGGCGGCGCTGAAGGCGCGGCTGGGGCCGGACGTGGCGGCGGTGATGATCACCAACCCCAACACCTGCGGCCTGTTCGAACCGGATATGAAGGCGATTTCGGACGCGGTGCACGCGGCCGGCGCGCTGGTCTATTGCGACGGGGCGAACTTCAACGCGATCGTCGGGCGGGTGCGCCCAGGCGATCTTGGCGTCGATGCGATGCACATCAACCTGCACAAGACCTTTTCCACCCCGCATGGCGGCGGCGGCCCAGGTTCTGGCCCGGTGGTGTTTTCGGATCTCCTCGCGCCTTACGCGCCCCTGCCGTTCGTGGAAAAGCAGGGCGGCCATTATGCGCTGGTCGAGGAAGAAACCGCCGGCGAACATCATGCCGGTTCCTTCGGGCGCATGGTGGCATTCCATGGCCAGATGGGCATGTTCGTGCGTGCCGCGGCCTATATGCTGAGCCATGGTGCGGATGGCTTGCGCCAGGTGGCCGAGGATGCGGTGCTCAATGCCAATTATGTGCTGCGATCGCTGGAAGATGTGCTCGACGCGCCGTTTGCAGCCAGCGGGCCGTGCATGCACGAAGCGCTGTTCTCGGATGATAATCTTGCTGAAGGGTTCTCGACACTGGATATCGCCAAGGGGCTGATCGACGAGGGTTTCCACCCGATGACGGTCTATTTCCCGCTGGTCATCCACGGGGCGATGCTGGTCGAACCGACCGAAACCGAAAGCAAGGCGGCCCTGGACCAGTTCATCGGTGCGCTGCGTTCGGTGGCGGAGCGTGCCCGCGCGGGCGATCCGGCGTTGAAGGCCGCGCCACATCTCGCGCCGCGCCGGCGGTTGGATGAAACGCTGGCCGCGCGCAAGCCGGTGTTGGTGTGGAAAGACCCGGTGGCAGCGCAAGCCGCCGAGTGATCGGGCACTGCCGCCGCCGCGAGCAGAAGTTAGAGTGGCGGCGGCAGGCCTGAACCAGCCGGGGATGGGGCTGCCCGACCGGAAGCACGTTTTTCAAGAAATGGATGCCGAAGGCGGCGTTGCGGCCACGTTCCCGCATTGGGGCTGGGCAGGGGCATGACGAAGCCTTGCTTGTGATTGGCGAATGAGACCGATGATGGGCAATCGAGGCTAGAGAAGCGTGAAGGCTTCAAGATCAGCAATCGCGTAAATTGCGAAGTCGATGCCAATCCGAAATCATACCGAAATTCGCCTCGGATATGGACCATCCGCAAACAAGCCGTTTGAATTGTTGCCGCGAGGCAGGTGATATCGATCGTGCTTTTGGGGGTTTTTCATAATAGGTGATTTTGAGTTATATTGCTGAATGCGTATGATCATTTCCCTGTTGCTGGTGCCTGCAACATCAGGTTCACGCGATAGGAGCGCCATTGCCCTGCGGCTTGCGAGGCGGCGGTAAAATGCCGCTTTCGCTCCACCCGCGGCTACGCCCCTGGCGTGACGAGGATTTTGCCATCTTCCGGGCGATCCATGCCGACCCTGAAATTGGCTATTGGCTTGGCGGCACATTGGACGAAGATCAGGCGCGCGCGGCCTTCGCCCGGATCCGGTGCCGCATGGACGAACATGGCTGGGGCATGTGGGCGATCCTGGATGACGCTGATGTCCCGGTGGGCACTGCGGGGTTGCAGGCAGCGCGGGATAATCTGCCCTTCGCGCCCGCGATCGAAGCGGCATGGCGGCTGCGCCGCGGCGCCTGGGGCAGGGGCTATGTCACCGATGCGATGCGGCCGATCCTGGCCGATGGTTTCCAACGCGTCGGGCTGGATGAAATCGTGGCGTTCACATCAGCGCCCAATTCCCGATCACAGGCCGTCATGCAGCGGCTTGGCTTTGCGCGCGATCCTGCCGGCGATTTTGATCATCCGGCGCTGGCGGCGGATCATCCGCTCCGCCGCCACATCTTTTATCGAATGGCCCCGCCGATCATTTGAACGGCAGGATCAGCGAGCTTTCACCGCCGGGGCCGGGGCCTTCGCGCTGATCCGCCAGATGACATTGCCGACATCATCGGCCACAAGCAGCGCGCCGGTCTTGTCGGCGATCACCCCGACCGGGCGGCCGCGCGCCTGTTCGCTGTCATTCAAAAATCCGGTCAGCACGTCGATCGGCTGACCCGCCGGCTTGCCCTTCGCGAAGGGAACATAGATCACCTTATAGCCGGAAAAAGGCCGACGATTCCACGATCCATGCTGGCCGATGAACGCGCCGTCGCTGAACTGCGCCCCCAGTTTCACATCCTTTGCGAAGGTCAGGCCAAGGGACGCCGTATGCGGCCCAAGCGCATAATCCGGCCGCACCAGATACTGGCGCTGATCATCGTCGGGCTGTTCCACCCGTTCGTCGACATATCCGTGCCAGTAATAATAGGGCCAGCCGTAAAAACCGCCCAGTTCGACATGGGTGAGATAATCGGGCGCCAGATCCGATCCCAGCATGTCGCGTTCGTTGACGACCGTCCATAACGCGCCCGTCGTCGGCTCCCACGCCATGCCGTTGGGATTGCGCAGGCCATATGCGAAAATGCGGTGCGCCCTGGTTTTGGCGTCGACCTCCCAGATCGCCGCGCGCCCTTTTTCGATCTCCAGCCCGTCTTCGGCAATATTGCTGGCGGATCCGACGGTAACATAGAGCTTCGCGCCGTCGGCGCTGGCGATCACGTTGCGCGTCCAGTGACCGGGGGGATCGGACGGTAGATCGACGATCTTTTCGGCGGGTGCATCGATTTTCGTCTGCCCCGGCTTGAACGGGAAGCGGACCAGTGCATCGGTATTGCCGACGTAGAGATGGTCGCCAACCAGGGCCATGCCGAACGGGGAGTTCAGCCCGGACAGCAAAACGCTGCGCTGGTCGGCGACCCCGTCGCCATTGCTATCCCGCAGCAAGGTGATGCGATTGGCGGACGGCGCGGCGGCACCGGCGCGGCCCATCAGGATGCCCATCACCCAGTTGCGCACGCCGCCGCCGGCATTGTCCCGCGGCGGGCTGTTTGTTTCGGCGACCAGCACGTCGCCATTGGGAAGCGACAGCATCCAGCGCGGATGATCCAGCCCCGATGCAAATGCCTGAACCGCAAGGCCGGCGGCCGGGGTAGGGGCCTCACCGGCCTTCCAGCCGACGGCCGACGCGACCTTCATCGTCGGCAGCAGCGTCTTCTTCGGCTCCGCGATGGTGGGCTTGGGCCCCGTCACCGCCTCCACGCTGAGATCGGCGCGCTCGCTGGTGAGCATCGACCAGCCACCATAAGCGGCACCGGCAAGAAGGAGCGGGATGACGATGAAGCGTTTTTTCATGCCATCAATCTAAGGCCTTGGGCGGTCGCCAGCAACAAAATGCGGCAACCGCCCCGGCGGATGACGGCTATTCGTCGTCCGTTTCCGGTTCGATCGGGGGGTGCAGGCGCAGCCGGGCGACGCGCCTGGCATCGCCGGCCGTCACTTCCAGGCGCCAGCCGCTTTCATGTTCGACGATTTCGCCAACCTGCGGCACATGCCCCGCCAGCACCGACGCCATGCCGCCAAGCGTATCGACATCTTCCTCGATTTCAGCGAGGCGGGGATCGATCGCCTCGGCGATATCTTCGAGTTCGGCGCGCGCATCCGCCTCCCAGCGGCCACCGCCGATCGACGTGAACAGCGCCTGTGTTTCCTCATCATGTTCATCATCGATTTCACCGACGATTTCCTCGACGATATCCTCGATCGTGACGAGACCCTCGGTGCCCGAATATTCATCGAACACGATGGCCAGATGTGTCCGCGTCGCCCGCATCTCCGCAAGAAGATCGAGCACGCCCATCGATTCCGGCACATAACGCGGCTGACGGATCAGTGCGTCCAGCGTTACGGGCGGCGGCGCGCCCGCCGCGAAGATGGCGAACACGTCCTTGATGTGGACCATCCCGATCACTTCATCGAGATTTTCGCGATAGACGGGCAGGCGGCTATGCCCCGCGTCCGCGAAGACCTTGACCAGATCGGCAAAACTGATCGTTTCCGGAACGGCGATGATATCGGCCCGCGGAACGCCGACATCACCGGCCGTCCGTTCGCCAAAGTGCAGCAGATTGCGTAGCATCTGCCGTTCGATCGGAGACAAATCGCCCTTCGAGGGTGATTCGCCTTCATGCTCGTCAATCGCTTCCTCGATCTGATCGCGGAGCGTCGGCTCACTGTCTTCGCCAAAAAGAAGAGCCCGCAGGCCCCGCCACAATCGGCCGCTACTGTCGCCGCTACTGGAATCGTCGGGCATAAGGCAGGTGTTTCAGTCCCCTTGTTCAACCTTCAGGATAGCCGGTGGATCGTTACCAAGTCGAGACACTATTACCGGACCCGGATCAGCTTTCATCCACCGCATAGGGATCGGAGATGCCGAGCGAAGCCAATGCGGCGCGCTCGATCGCTTCCATGGCTTCGGCTTCGCCGTCGTCCATATGATCGAAGCCCAGCAAATGCAGGGTGCCATGAACGATCAGATGCGTCGCGTGCGTTGCCGGGACGACGCCTTTTTCGGCGGCTTCGCGCACGCATACGCCATGGGCCAGGATGATATCGCCCAGCAACACTTCGCCATCGTCGCTGTTCGTCAGCCCTTCGAGCAAATCAGCCTGAACCATCGGGAAAGACAGTACGTTGGTCGATTTGTCCTTGCCGCGATAGTTCGCGTTGAGCTCGCGGACTTCTTCGTCATCGGCATAGCGCACCGACACCTCGATGCAGACCGCATCGTCGACGAGCAGCCCGTGCGGACTGTGCCGGATTGCGGCAAGGACCGCCCGTTGGGCCAGCGCTTCCCAGTCGACAGTTTCGGCCCAGACGGGTTCGATTTGAACGGCAGTTTCAATCATCGCCGCGCCGTAGGATCAAATTCATCGGCATTCCAGAAAAAGCTGACGTGGCGGACTGTCACGCATCCTTGCCTTCATAGGCTTCCACGATTCGACCGACGATCGGATGGCGAACGACGTCACCCGCGCCGAAATGGATCGTCGCAATCCCATCGACACCTTCCAGCCGGCCCACGGCATCGGCAAGGCCCGAACTGCCCGGCACTGGCAGATCGACCTGCTTTGGATCGCCGCAGATCACCATGCGGCTATTCATGCCAAAACGGGTGAGAAACATCTTCATCTGCGCCGGCGTGGTGTTCTGCGCTTCATCGAGGATGATGAAGGCTTCGGCCAGTGTGCGCCCACGCATGAAGGCGAGCGGCGCGATTTCGATTTCGCCCGATGCGATGCGGCGTTCCACCTGTTCCGCCGGCAGCATATCGTACAACGCATCATAAAGCGGGCGGAGATAGGGATCGACCTTCTCCTTCATGTCGCCCGGCAGGAAGCCAAGCCGTTCGCCGGCCTCGACAGCGGGGCGGGACAGGATCAATCGATCAACCGATCCGGCGATCAACTGCTGCACGGCCTGCGCCACCGCGAGATAGGTTTTGCCCGTCCCCGCCGGCCCCAGCGCGAAAATCACGTCCGATGAACCGAGCGCTTCCATGTAGCGGATCTGCGTGGCCGATCGCGGCACGATCGTTTTCTTGCGGGTGCGGATCATCACCGCTGGCGGCTGGCTGACGTCGGTACGGATGATCCCGCTCAACGTCGGTTCCGCCGACATCGCGATCACCGCATCGACCGCGCCCGAATCGATATCCTGGCCCTGAACGATGCGGTTGTAGAGGCCGCTCAACACTTCGCGCGCGCGCGCGGCAGCCTGCGCTTCGCCTTCGATCTGCAGGCGATTGCCCCGTGCGCCGATATACACGCCGAGACGGTTTTCTATGGAGACAAGGTTTCGATCATATTCGCCGAATAGGCGGCCGAGAAGTTGCGGCTTATCAAAGATGATTTCGAGGCGGGCGCGGTCGCCGGCCTGGGCGGGTACGGGCTTGCGCGACATAAATCTCCCTAAGCGGTCCACCGACGCGGCGGGACTCGCAGGATGCAGCCTGCCCCGTTCGGGCTGGCGCGGCAATGGGGGGATTATCGCGCCGGACGCAAAAATAAGGGGCGCCGCGCACGACGCCCCTTTTTCAGATGAGGGCCCGGTTCACAGGGTGTAGAGGAACGCCACCAGATCCTTTTTCTCGTCCACGCTAAGCCGCGTGCCGAGGACAAGGTTGAAAAATTCGACCGTGTCATCGAGCGTCATCAGGCGATCATCATGCAGATAAGGCGGCGAATCCTTGATTCCCCGCAACGTGAACGTCTTGATCGGCCCGTCCGCGGACGCCAGGCGCCCGTTGATCATCCTGGGCTTGAAAAAGCGTTCGACCATCAGATTGTGCATGGAATTGTCGGTGAAATAAGGTCCGCTATGGCAGACCGCACATTTGCCCTTGCCGTTGAATATGGCTTCGCCGCGTAGCTCGCTTTCGCTGGCTTTGGCCGGGATCAGCTTGCCGAACACATCCAGCTTGGGTGCCGGAGGGAAATCCAGAAGCGCCTGAAATTCCGCCATGAAATGCACCTGGCTGCCGCGTTCCAGTGGATTGACCCCCTTGAGCGCGGCCGTCGACGGATCACCATCGAAATAAGCGGCGCGCTGCTCGAATTCGGTGAAGTCTTCCACCGTCTTGAGCGCGCGTTGCGAACCGAACAGGCGTTGCACGTTCACCCCGCGCAGCGAGGGCGTATCGATGCGGTGGCGATGCTCGTTAGGACGGATATCGCCCACCGTATGCGTGGCGGCATTGGTGTGGCCGTTGGTGTGGCAATCGAAACAGGCCACGCCCTGATTGGCCGTCAGCGCGCGCCGGTCTTCGGTTGCGTTGAATTGCTGTTGCGGGAATGGCGTGACCAGCAACCGCAAGCCTTCCAGCTGCTTGGGATTCAACGCGTCCTTGAACAGGGCGTGGAAATTGGCCAGCGTGACAAGCTGGCCCTTCGAAACATCGCCAAGATCGGGCCGTGTCGTCAGATATATCGGCGCGGGGAACTGCGGCAGCATATGCTGCGGCAGATCATAGTCCATGTCGAAACGGGCCAGATCGCGCTGGGTCTGCCGTTTCGTTTCGTCGATCGTGGGCTGCGGGAAAACCATGCCGCCGGCTTCATGGTGCGGATGGGGCAGGGGATAAAAGCCCGCCGGCCAAAGGTCGCGCTGGCGGATTTCATCAGGCGTAAGAGCGGCCAGTTGATCCCAACTCACCCCGTTCGGCAACCGGACACGGACGCTCGCTTGTACCGCTTTGCCATCAGACATCGCGACGCCGGCCGCGGGCCGATTGGCCAGATCATAACGCTGGCCCAGCAGATCGGCCTGACGTTTGGCATAGGTCGGCTTTTCATTTTGCAGCCGCTTGACGAGATCGGAAAAACTTTCTGTGGTCGCCGCCATCGTAAGCGCGGCACCGGCGAGCATGGCGATCGTTGCTGCCATGCGTGTGAGCGACTTTCCAGCCATATGCGCCTCTCCCCTGATAGAGACTGTGCACTGGAAAGTCAGAAGATGCCTGCCGGGCCCGCTTGTCAACGCGGGTTAATCGATCTCTTTAAGTCACAAAGTCGATAAGCGGATGCAGTGAGCGGATAAGAATAATTCAATGGCATGAATATAAAGCGTAAATCCAAAAGGATTGTCAGCCTGTAATGACCCCGTTCAGGCTATTTGGCCCTGCCGCAAAGATATCGACTTCCACCATCGCGCCAAGTTCCGGGCCATCTTCGATGACCACCGATTGCAGCCATGGCGATTTTCCGATCCGCTGGCCGGGCTTCTTGCCGTTGCGTTCAATCAGGACGGGCATCCGTATGCCGATCTTGCTGCGATTGAAGGCATGTTGCTGGCTGTTGAGCAATGCCTGGAGGCGCTGAAGCCGCTCATCCATCACCGGACCTGCGATCTGGCCTTCCATCACGGCCGCCGGCGTGCCGGGACGGGGCGAATATTTGAACGAAAAAGCCAGCGCATGTTCGACGCGCTCGATCAGCCCCAGCGTTGCGGCGAAATCTTCCTCGGTTTCGCCAGGGAAGCCGACGATGAAGTCACCCGAAATCGCAATATCCGGCCGCGCTTCGCGTACGCGATCGATTACACGCAGATAGCTGTCGACGGTGTGGCTGCGGTTCATCGCCTTCAATATCGGATCGCTGCCTGCCTGCACCGGCAGATGCAGGAAAGGCATTAGCGTCGCAACTTCCTTATGTGCAATGATAAGATCGTCCCGCATGTCATTGGGATGACTTGTCGTATAGCGGATGCGATCCAGGCCGTCGATCCGATCGAGCGCGCGGATCAGGCCACCCAATCCCTGCGCGCGGCCGGCTTCGTCCTCGCCTTGCCAGGCGTTCACATTCTGCCCGAGCAGGGTGATTTCGCGCGCACCGGCATCGACCAGCGCCCGGGCTTCATCCACCACGGCTTGCCACGGCCGCGATACCTCGGCGCCGCGGGTGTAGGGCACGACGCAATAGGTGCAGAATTTATCGCACCCTTCCTGAACCGTCAGGAACGCGCTTGGCCCCTGCTTGCGGCGGGCGGGAAGCACATCGAATTTCGATTGCGCCGGCATGTCGGTGTCGACTGCCTTACCGGCCTGGGCCGCGCGCACCAGGGCGGGCAGGCGGTGATAGGCCTGCGGGCCGACCACGATATCCACGCTGGGCGCGCGGCGGGGGATTTCCGCGCCTTCGGCCTGCGCGACGCAACCGGCGACCGCGATCATCGGGGTCGATCCATCGTCGCGGCGTAACCGGCCGATATCCGAATAGACCTTTTCGGCCGCCTTCTCCCGGATGTGGCAGGTGTTGAGCACGACCAGATCGGCATCGTCCGCACCGGCCGATGCGCTCAGCCCCTCGGCTTCGAGCATTTCGCTCATGCGGGCGCCATCATAGACGTTCATCTGGCAACCGAACGACTTGACGTGAAAGGTCTTGGGGGCAGGCTTGGTCATGGCGCGGCGCTATAGAGCGATTTGGCCCGGCAAGAAACCGCTGGCGTCAGAATCCGCCGCATTTCGTGCCGAACGCCAGGGGAAAGCGGGGCCTAGCGCAAGGTTCCGCTTTGCCGGAGCGCCTGTTCAATCGCCGCGCGCGCGGAATGGGCCACGGCCTTGCGTCCGATCGCCGGTTCGATCGGATCCAGAAAATGCAGGGTGACGGGCAATCTGCCCGGCCGGGACAGGAGCCGCCGCGCGTTGGCGCCGGCGCTTTCCCCGTCGGTCCATGCGATCATCGCGGCCGTATCGCCATAATCGATCGCGACCGGCTGGACGACGACACCCGCCGGCGCGCGATCGAGCGACGCGAACAGCGATGCGCGAAATGGCAACAGGCCAGTGCCGTCTCCGGTGGTGCCTTCGGGAAACAAGGCCGCCGGGCGGCCTGACGCCAGCGCGGCCCCCAAAGCATCGGCCTGGCCGATCACTGCACCGCGGCTGGACCGGCTGACGAAGATGGTGCCCGCTTCCCGCGCAAGCCAGCCAACCACGGGCCAGCCCGCCACATCGTCCTTCGAAACAAACGCCGCTCCGGTAGCACCGCCCAGCGCCAGGATATCGCACCACGAGACATGGTTCGCGGCATACAACACATGATCACGAACCATGGTGCCGGAAATGGTGACGTTCAGGCCGAACGACCGGCCGGTCATATGCAGAAACCGCGCCACCCAAGGCGATGGACGACCGATCAGGCGATGGACGCCATGTGGTGGCAGGCTGACGCCAAGCGCACCGGCGGCGAGAGCCAGGCGACGGTGAAATTCGAACGCCATGGCCCGCAATGTCAGCTAGGGCGATCCAGTGAAACCCCGTAAAGTTCCATACGATGATCGACCAGCCGGAAGCCGAGCTTGGCGGCGATCTTGCGCTGCAATTCTTCCAGTTCGGGATCGACAAATTCGATCACCTTGCCGGTTTCGACATCGATCAGGTGATCATGATGGGCTTCCGCCGCAGCTTCGTACCGGGCGCGGCCGTCGCCGAAATCATGGCGTTCGAGAATGCCGGCTTCTTCGAACAGGCGCACGGTACGATATACGGTTGCGATCGAGATGCCCGGATCGATCGCGGAGGCCCGCGCATGAAGCGCCTCCACGTCGGGATGATCTTCCGATTCCGAAAGCACGCGCGCGATCACGCGGCGCTGCTCGGTGATGCGGAGGCCCTTTTCAGCGCACAGCGCCTCAACATCGATCTTCCGCGTCATATTTCCTCTTGGATTCCAGTTTTTGCCGGGCGCACTGCGCCTGACCAAGACCTAGACATTTTTCCCCGTTGGGGGAAGGCCGGCAGCCAGTGAATGCAAATCGGCCGGAGCGTATGTCCACACGCCCCGACCGATCGCAATATCACCGACGTCGGATCAGCGCTTGCGGCGCTTGGTGCCGAGGCCGATTTTCTTCGCCAGCGTACGGCGCTGTTCGGCATAGTTCGGCGCAACCATCGGATAGTCGGCGGGCAGATTCCACTTTGCGCGATATTGCTCCGGCGTCATCTGGTAGTGCGTCATCAAGTGACGCTTGAGCATCTTCAGCTTTTTACCGTCTTCCAGGCAGACAATATAATCCGGTTTCACCGATGCACGGACAGAAACAGCCGGTTCCTGCTTGACCTCAGGCTCTGCAATCTTGCTACCGAGGCTGGTTAAGGCATTGTGTACATTCTGAATAAGAACCGGCAGATCGGATACCGCAACGCTGTTGTTGCTCACATGGGCAGAGACGATGTCAGCCGTAAGTGTGATGAACGTCTCCGTGAGACCGTTATCTTCGTTCATTTTGCGAACCCTTGAATCAGGTTTAATTGGTCGATCAGTTTGCGTCGACCATAAGTGCGCTTTGAAATGATGACGCACCCGATGCAAGTTGTTTTCGATGAACGACGTTTTCTTTTAATCGTCCCGCAATGTTCGCACCAAACTGATTGCATCGTGAAGCGCCCCATCGCGGCCGCGGTAATAATCGCGTCGCGTGCCGGCCTGTTGGAATCCCGCGCGGCTGTATAACGCGATCGCATCATTGCCTTGCCGCACTTCAAGGTGGAAACGGATGACACCGTTCGCGCGGGCGTGGTCCATCGCACGATCAAGCAACGCGCGCCCAATCCCCCGGCGACGAAAAGCCGGCGCCACGCCAAGCAGCAGCAGTTCCGCTTCATCCATCACCGCGCGCGTTAACGCAAAGCCGGCGGGAACAGCGTCGACGAAAGCTGTTGAAAGCCACACGCCGGGCAGATCGAAAATGCCAAGGCATTGCGATCTACTCCATGCCTCTCCGAAGATCGGGTCAAAGGCGGCGTCCATCACTTCCATCACCGCCGCGATGTCGTGCGCGCCATTTTCACTGAACGTGGGATCTGACGTCATGGCTGCCTCGTTCAGCCCGGCGGACGAGCATCTGGCGCGCGGCCATAAATGGGGGAGGGCGCAAGCGCTGCGATATTGGCAGGAAGGTGGATGAAATTGGAGGCACGCGCTTCGGCCGCGCGCGCTTCGCCATAACCGCGCAGCATCACCAGCGTTTCAGCGGCCGATCCCGCGACCAGCGGTTCGGTGATGGTCGCCGCAGCCGCATCAGGCTTCAGCGAAACGAGATCGGCAGACGGTGCCAGCGGCCGCATGCCGTAACACTGCACGAACAACTCGCCATGGCCACCAGGAATGGCAATCGCCACACCTGCCGGCGCATCGGCCACATCGGCGGCAATCAACGCCAGCGATGAAAATCCGGTGACGGGAACGCCCCATCCAAGCCCGAAAGCACGCGCGGCGGCAAGCCCCACGCGGACACCGGTGAAACTGCCTGGGCCGCAATCAACGCGGATCGCGTCGGCCCGGCCGCCATCGGGCAATTCGGCAATCATCGGGATCAGCCGTTCGGCATGGCCGCGGCCGACGACCTCATGGATCGCGGCCACGACGACACCATTCTCGATCAGCGCGACGGAGCAGGCCGCCGTCGCCGTTTCGATCACCAATTCCCTGTTACGTCCGGCCATCGATCAGACGATCGTATTGAAAACCCCGAAATCCGGGCGAGGCGATCGATCGAAAATCGTGGCGGGATCACCATAGCCCAGCGTCGTGATGAAGTTGGACTTCACCGACGTGCCGCCAAAGAACGCCGCATCCACGGCATCATTGTCGAAACCCGACATCGGCCCGGTATCAAGGCCAAGCGCGCGCGCCGCCATGATGAAATAGGCGCCCTGCAGCGACGAATTGCGGAAGGCCGAAGCTTCGATCAGCTTGTCGTTACCGGCGAACCAGCTGCGCGCATCCGCATGCGGAAACAGGCGGGGCAGATGTTCATAAAACTCCAGGTCCATGCCAATGATCGCGGTCACCGGCGCCGACTGGATTTTCGGACCGTTGGTGCCGGATGCAAGCGCGGCGAGCTTGTCCTTCGCTTCCTGGCTGACGCACCAGACGATCCGCGCGGGCAGCATGTTGGCCGATGTCGGCCCCCATTTCACCAGATCCCAGATAGCCTTTAGCTGTTCTTCGCTGACCGGGCGGTCCTGGTAGCCATTATAGGTGCGCGCGGCGCGGAAAAGGAGGTCCAGCCCCTCATCCGAAAGCTTCTCGGCCATCGATGATCCCTTTTGCCTAGTTATGATTCAGGATGAAATTCAGGCGGCGCGGACTTCGGTCACTTCCGGCACATAATGCTTCAGAAGTGTCTCGATGCCCTGCTTGAGCGTGGCGGTGGACGACGGGCAGCCGGCGCAGGCACCGTGCATCGCCAGATAGACGGTGCCCTTGTCAAAGCCGCGATAAACGATATCGCCGCCGTCGCGCGCCACCGCCGGACGGACCCGTGTTTCGATCAGGTCCTTGATCTGCGCCACGATATCCGCATCTGCGGGGTCGTCCGCGAATTCGTCGCTGGGAACCGAGATGGCCGCGGCTGTCCCGGCCGCGAACAGGGGGGCGCCACTGGCGAAATGATCGAGCAGGACGCCCAGCACCTGCGGTTTCAGGCCATGCCATTCAACGCCGGGGGCCGCCGTGACCGATACGAAATCACGGCCGAAGAAAACGCCCGTCACATCCCCCAGGCTGAACAGCGCCGCAGCGAGCGGCGAAGCATCGGCTTCGTCCGCATCGGCGAAGTCGCGCGTTCCAGCGGTCATCACGGACTGACCCGGCAGGAACTTCAGCGTGGCGGGATTCGGGGTCGTTTCAGTTTCGATCAGCATGATGCGCATTTGGGGCGGATAGGGCTGCGGATCAAGGGCGAAACGCGGCCTAGCGTGGCTGCCGGCTGAGCCGCGTCATCAGGATCGCCGCACGCCTGGCCTGTGTTACCATGCTCGGCAGGTCCACCGTTTCACCCGGCGCGTGATCGCCGGTGCTGAACGGACCCAGCCCGGCAAGGCCATCGACATCCCGCGCGACAAAGGAAATGTCGCCTGCACCCCGTTTCAGCGGATCGAGTTCGGGCATTTCGGGAAGGCCGAGATCGCGGTTCACGCCGTTCAGGCTGGCCAGTATCGCGCGATTCCCGGCTGTCGGCGCCATCGAAGGATATCCTTCTTCAAACACGATCCGGGCATGGGTGCGGGAAACATGGGCGGAGACGATCGCTTCCATCTTCTGGCGAACACGAGCCGTCTGGTCATCAGAAAGCGTGCGGAAATCGCCCTTGGCGATGGCGATCGCCGGAATGATGTTGGTTTTGCCCGTTGCCGCAACGCGGGCGCCACCGGCATCCACCGATGCTTCGGCACCGCCGGCTATCAGCCCGACATTGAAGGTGAGGTTCGGTTCGGGCAGTTCCTTGCGAAAGGCCGTGATGATCCGGGCCAATTCGTTGATTGCCCCGTCGCCATATTCATCGTTGAAGATCAGGCTGGAATGGCCGGATTTGCCGGTCGCCGTCAGTGTCCAGCTATAGGAAGAACGCCGCGCGATCGAACCCATGTCACGTCCGCCGTCGCGCACCAATCCTTCGAAATCGAGCGCGATGTCGGCGCGTTTGCCGGCGGCAACCAGATCCGCGCGGGCGATTTCGACCGGAGTGCCGGTTTCTTCTTCGTCGCCGGTCAGCACGATTTCGATATCGGCGGCATCAAGCGTGCCGGCCGCGCGCATCGCCCGCAGGGCGGACAGCATCACGACCATGCCGCCTTTATCGTCGGCCACACCCGGACCTTCGGCCTTGTCGCCTTTGCGAACGAAGGTTTGAAAAGGGGAATGCGGTTCGAACACGGTGTCGAGATGCGCGATCAGCAACAGCCGCTTGCCCCGGCCCGACCCTTGATGCGTGGCCACGATATGGCCAGCGCGACCGGCCGCCGCCATCGGCACCCACCGGACCTTGAAACCCACCGCTTCGAGTTCGGCACGCATCATCCGCCCGACTTCCTCGACCCCTTTCAGGTTCATGCTGCCGGAATTGACGTTCACGAGCCGTTCGAGCAGCGCAATCGACCGTTCCTGTTCGGCAGCCACGACAGACGTCATTCTAGCCTCTTGCGGTGAAAGGCGGGCCTGTGCCGCAACGGGTAGGGCCGTTGTGGCAAGAAACATCGCGCAGATCAGCAGCTTGGCGGGCATTTTGAAACTCCTGTCGACTTTCGGCTAAGGCATACAAGCATCATGCGTATCGGCAAGCCGGGCTGGCGATCCATTTCGACTTTGGCTAAAAACGGACAGGCCGCCGCACGGATGGCTACCATCCGTCATGGGGCGTCAGCGGTGAACCCGATCGAAGCAAACAACACCAGGCCGGCAGGCGCGGATATCCCGGCCGATATCGATGCCACGCTGCCACCCAGTTCCGCGCTGGTTCCCAAAAAACCGCTGATCATGCGCTTCGGCAAATATATGCAGCCCAAAACCAACCGCTGGATCGCACGATCGTCCCGCATCGGCGACCAGCCTGTGTTCGATACACGCCTGTTTCCGTGGGTTGCGCAACTGGAGGCGCATTGGGAAGAAATCCGGGCCGAAGCTGCCACCGCACTGGAAGATCTGGAGAGCATTCCGCCGCTGGCGTCGATTTCCCCGGATCATCGCCGGATCGCGCCTGCCGGCCGCTGGCGATCCTTTTTCCTGATCGGCTATGGCTATCGGGAAGAGAATAATTGCCGCATCTGCCCGCGGACAACCGAGTTGGTGTCGCGGATACCCGGTCTGAACTCGGCATTCTTTTCGGTGCTGGTCCCCGGAACGCATATCCCAACGCATACGGGCGTCACCAAGGCGTTCCTGACCTGCCATCTCGGCATTCAGGTGCCGCGTGAGCGCGACAAATGCCGGATGCGGGTGGTGGATGAATGGTTGAGCTGGGAAGAAGGGCGCGCGTTGGTGTTCGACGACGTGTTCGAACATGAGGTGCGTAACGATAGCGATGAAACCCGCATCGTGCTGCTGATCCAGTTCAAGCGTCCGGTGGGCCTGATCGGCAAGATCGTCGGCGGCCTTTTCCTGGAAGGCGTGCGCCGTTCGCGCTTCGTGCAGGGCGCGCGGCAGGGCATTGCGGAATGGTCTCAACGGCACCGCGCCGCCGGCTGAGCGGGCGATTGCACCGGCCGGATGACCGGGGATTGACGGCTTATTTCAAGCTGCACTTGCGTTCAGGCGGCATTTCCCCTATTTCGCCGGCAGCGTCGGTACATGGAATGCCATGTATCCGGACCGGAGCAGCGTGATCTCCTGCCGCTTCCAAATGGCAGGCCGGCTCCCTCCCTCGAGACGCGAAAGCCCGAGGCTTCCCTATTCACGCGGGTCGTCATGAGAACCCGCTTGCCGCCTGCGCGCGCTGATGCGTCGCGGGTGCCGGCCTGTATTTGAAAGCAGAAATTTTGACCCAGTTTACCGATCTCGGCCTGCCTGAGCCGATTTTGAAGGCACTTGCCGCAAAGAATTATTCGACCCCGACGCCGATCCAGTTGCAGGCGATCCCGCCACTGCTGGACGGCCGCGACCTGTGCGGCATCGCGCAGACCGGCACCGGCAAGACGGCGGCATTTGCGCTGCCTTCGCTCGCCATTCTCGCCAGCAACCCCAAGCATCGCCCGCCGCAGGGCTGCCGTATGCTCGTCCTGTCGCCGACCCGCGAACTGGCCAGCCAGATCGCCCAAAGCTTCGTCGATTATGGCAAGTTCCTGCGTCTTTCGGTGGCAACCGTGTTCGGCGGGGTGCCGATCAACCGCCAGATCCGTCAGTTGCAGGCCGGCGTCGATATTCTGGTCGCCACACCGGGCCGCCTGCTCGACCTGATCGATCAGCGCGCGCTAAGCCTAAAGAATGTCGAGATCTTCGTGCTCGACGAAGCCGATCAGATGCTTGATCTGGGCTTCATCCATGCGCTGAAGCGCGTCGACCAACTGTTGCCGAAGAAGCGGCAGAGCCTGTTCTTCTCGGCGACGATGCCCAAGGCGATTTCCGAGCTTGGCGATCGTTTCCTGAGCGATCCGGTCAAGGTGTCGGTTGCGCCGCAATCCACCACCGCCGAACGGGTCGAACAGTTCGCGACATTCGTCAATCAGGCCGAAAAGCAGGCCCTGCTGACGCTGCGCATCCGCAGCGAACCGATCGACCGCGCCCTTGTCTTCACCCGCACCAAGCATGGCGCGGACCGCGTGGTGAAGCATTTGAAGGCGGCCGGCATCGGCTGCGAAGCGATCCACGGCAACAAGAGCCAGCCGCAGCGCGAACGGGCGCTGGGCATGTTCCGCAAGGGTGAGATCAAAATCCTTGTCGCAACCGATATCGCCGCGCGCGGCATCGATGTCGGCGGCGTCAGCCATGTCTTCAACTTCGAACTGCCGAACGTCGCCGAACAATATGTCCATCGCATCGGCCGCACCGCGCGCGCCGGGGCTGCGGGCATCGCCATCGCGTTCGTCGCCGACGATGAACGCGCTTATATGCGCGGCATCGAAAAGCTGACCCGGGTGAAGATGGAGGTCCAGCCGCTGCCGGAAAACTTCATCGCCGAGAAAGCCAAGCTGCCCAAGCCGGCGCCATCCGCGCCATCCGAGGGCCGGGGCGACCGCCAGCCGCGCCGCCATGACGGCGAACGCAGCGGCGCTGGCGAGCGTGCGCGGCGTTTCCCACCCAAGCGCGCGGGTGCCGTCGGCCGCCATGCCGGTGCGGTGCGCAAGACCAGCAGCCGCTGATCAAGCCTTTCGACGGGGGATATCCTCCCCCGGTTCGGAAGCGAAAACAGGCTCTCCATGACCGGGAGCCTGTTTTCGTTTTGCCTAGAAGCCTTCGCCGATGCGGGACCAGCGCGTGGCGCTCACCCATGTCCACGGCTTCACCCAGCTTGCGCTGCCATCGGTGGAAAAGAAGGTGAAGAGCGCACGGCCGACGATATTTTCGCCCGGAACCATGCCGATGGCACCGTTCACCTGCGCGGGATAGCGGCTGTCGGCTGATCGATCGCGATTGTCGCCCATCAGGAAATAATGGCCTTCGGGGACGACATAGGTCGGCGTGTCATCTGCATAGGATATCGGCCCGAGATCCAGCACATCATAGCTGCGGCCATTGGGCAGGGTTTCGCGATACCGCGGATAACGGCAGACCCGCGTTCCATCGGTTGTGGCGGCTTCGACAATATTGAGGCCGTTTTCCGGCCGGCACGGGCTGTTCGGGGTCACCGGATCGACGAAATCGACAAGGCGGACGCGGGGAACAGGCGCGCCGTTCAGGATGATCTGGCCGCCCTTCACCTGAATGATATCGCCTGGCAGGCCAATGACACGCTTGATATAATCGGTGCTGTTGTCCGATGGCGTCTTGAACACCACCACATCGCCACGATCCGGCCCACTGCCCAGAATGCGGCCATTGATCGGCGCGGCGCCGAACGGAAAGCTGTAACGGGAATAGCCATAGGGCCATTTCGCGACGAACAGATAATCACCCACCAGCAAACGCGGCAGCATGGATTCCGACGGTATGTTGAACGGTGCAACCACCAGACTTCGCAACAAAACCGCAAAGACAATCAGGGTGACGAGGAAGCGGAGATTTTCGATTATCCCACCCGCTGCACGTTTGGGCGTGTATTGGGGGGGAGTGTCGCTGGAATCGGATGCTTTATCGGACATAGCAGGGGGTGTGCGGCGGTCCTTCCCGCTGGTCAAGCCACCAAAGCCATTGCTTAATCAACGGCCAGTATGAAGAAAAGCCATGGCCGCTCGCATATCCGGGCGGTATTGCCGGCACCGCACGCCGATCAGCCGGCACGCGCTGATCGAACCAGTGAGATGGGAGTATTTGGATGGCCGATCTAGCCGCCGCCTGGACTGCAATTGAGCATGCGCCACAAGCGACATTGGCCGCGCTGTTCGCGGCGGAGCCGGATCGGCTGTCACGGTTTGTCGTCGAAGAATCCGGCATCCGTTTCGATTTTTCCAAGACGCATCTCGATGCCGGGCTGACGAGCAGCTTCGTTGCGCTGGCGAATGCCGCCGGCCTTGAACGGGCGCGCGACGCGCTGTTCGCGGGCGAAGCCGTCAATGTGACCGAGGGCCGTGCCGCCGAGCACAGCGCCGAACGCGGGCAGGGCGCGCCCGACAGCGTGGCGCATGCGCGTGGCTTTCACGCCCGGATGCGCGCCCTGATCGACGCGATCGAAGCCGACGCGCTTGGCCCGATCCGGCATGTTCTTCATGTCGGTATCGGGGGGTCGGCGCTTGGCCCGGACTTGATGATCGACGCGCTTGGCCGCGATGCCGGGCGTTACGACGTCGCCATCGTTTCCAACGTCGACGGCGCCGCGATGGAAGCCGTGTTCCGCAGGTTCGATCCCGCTGCGACATTGCTTGTCGTCGCGTCGAAAACGTTTTCGACCACTGAAACCATGCTCAACGCGGAAAGCGCCTTGACCTGGATGGCCGAATCCGGGGTCGACGATCCCTATGGACAGGTGATCGCCCTGACCGCCAACCCTGACAAGGCGGTGGAGTGGGGCGTCGACGAAACCCGTGTCCTGCCTTTTTCGGAAAGTGTCGGAGGACGGTATTCGCTCTGGTCCTCAATCGGATTTCCGATTGCGCTGGCGCTTGGCTGGGATGAGTTCGAAAATCTGCTGGAAGGGGCCGCCGCAATGGACCGGCATTTCCGGTTTACGCCGCTGGAACGTAACGCCCCCGTCCTCGCGGCCTTTGTCGATCTTTACTATGCCGTCGTTCGCCGCGCCGAAACACGCGCGGTGTTCGCCTATGACGAACGATTGCGCCTGTTGCCATCCTATCTCCAGCAACTGGAAATGGAATCGAACGGCAAAGGCGTGACGGTAGATGGCGTGCCGGTCGATCGGCCCACCGCGCCGATCACCTGGGGCGGGGTCGGTTCCGATTGCCAGCACGCGGTGTTCCAACTGCTCCATCAGGGCACGCACCTCGTGCCGGTGGAATTTGTCGCCGCCATCGAACCCGGCGATGCGCTGGACGATGCGCATCACCGGACATTGCTGATCAACGCATTCGCCCAGGGCGCCGCGCTGATGACGGGCAAGGCGAACGACGATCCCGCACGGGCTTATCCTGGCGATCGCCCGTCGACGACCATTCTGCTCGACAGCGTCGATCCCGTACGGCTCGGCGGGCTGATCGCCTTTTATGAGCATCGCGTTTTCACCAATGCCACGATCCTGGGCATCAATCCGTTCGATCAGTTCGGCGTCGAACTGGGCAAGGAGATCGCCCGATCGATCGAAAGTGATGGCACCGACCGCTTCGATCCATCCACCCGCGCCCTGATTGCCCGCGCGTTCGCCTAAAATCGATCACAGCAATCGGGAGAAGGGGTTGGCCTTGTCGGCGCCGGCCCCCTATCTGCATGGCGACCAAGACCGAGTGGAGCAGACATGGCCAGCTACGACTACGACCTTTTCGTCATCGGCGCCGGATCCGGCGGGGTTCGAGCCTCGCGCGTGGCTGCGGCGCACGGCGCAAAGGTGGCCATTGCCGAAGAGTATCGCGTGGGCGGGACGTGCGTCATTCGCGGCTGCGTTCCCAAGAAGCTTCTGGTTTACGGGGCGCATTTTGCCGAGGATCTTCACGACGCCCGGCGGTTTGGCTGGGATGTTCCCGATTGCCGGTTCGACTGGTCCGTGCTGCGCGACAATGTGCTGGCCGAGGTGGACCGGCTGAACGGGCTGTACGAAAACACGCTCAACAGTAACGATGTCGAAATCATCCGCGAACGCGCGACCGTGGCCGGGCCGCATGAAGTGGCGCTGGCATCGGGCCGGACAGTGACGGCGGGCAAAATTCTGATCGCCACCGGCGCCTGGCCAGTCGTGCCCGATTGCGAGGGCGCCGAACATGGCATCACATCCAACGAAGTGTTTCATCTGGATAAGCTGCCCCGCCGCATCGTGATTGCGGGCGCCGGTTACATCGCCAACGAGTTTGCCGGCATCTTTCACGAATTCGGTTCGCAGGTGACACTGGTCAACCGGTCGGACCAGATCCTGCGCGGTTATGACGAACAGATCCGCGATCGCCTGCTTCAGATTTCGATCGCCAAGGGGATCGATTTCCGTTTCAACGCGGCGTTCCAGAAGGTGGAAAAACTGGCGGACGGATCGCTTCTGATCCACGTTACCGGCTGTGATCCCATCCCGGCGGATGCGTTGCTCTACGCGATCGGCCGAACGCCACACACGCGCGGGCTGGGGCTGGAAAACGTCGGATTGGAACTTGACGATCGTGGCGCGATCAAGGTGGACGAGGATGGGCGTTCGGGCTGCGACAGCATCTTCGCCGTGGGTGACGTCACCGATCGGATCCAGTTGACCCCCGTTGCCATTCGCGAAGGCCAGGCGTTTGCCGATACCCAGTTCGGCGGGAAACCATCGCGTGTGGATTATGGCTGTGTGCCGTCGGCCGTGTTCAGCCAGCCGCCCCTGGCAGGCGTCGGCCTGACCGAATCACAGGCGCGGGACAAATTCGGCAATGTCAAAATCTACACGTCCGATTTCCGGCCGATGAAAAATGTGCTGGCCAACCGCAACGAACGCGCATTGTACAAGATGGTCGTGCACCCCGAAAATGGGAAGGTGCTGGGCTTGCACATGATCGGCCCCGATGCACCGGAAATCCTGCAGGCGGCGGCAGTTGCGGTAAAGGCCGGCCTTACCAAGCAGGCCTTTGACGATACGGTGGCGCTGCATCCGTCCATGTCGGAAGAACTGGTATTGCTCAAATAAGGCCATTGCTGCCGGGACACGCAACGATTGACGGCCATCAACACCTTGCAATCCGTTCCCCAATCGCCCTTTGGCATTTAGGATAAGCGTGAAAAATAGGTTGGGGTGCAAAATGGCGTCGGGTCGTAGCAGCGGAATGTGGGCGGTGGTGCCGGTCAAGCGGCTCACGTCGGCAAAAGCGCGCCTGACCGCCGTGCTGGGTGATGGCCGTCCAGATTTCGCCTTGGCGATGGCCCGCCACGTCATCCGGACGCTGATCGACAGCAACCGTTTCGCAGGCGTTCTTGTCGTGACCGGCGATGATGAAGTGGCTGTCGCTGCGCGTTCGCTGGGCGCGATGGTCGTCGACGAAAGGGATGGGGGCCTTAACGGCGCAATGACGGCGGGCATCGCCGCCGCGCGTGCCGCTGGCGCCCGCCACGTGGCACTCGTCCCGGCCGATCTCGCTTTGCTTGATGTGGCGACAATCGATCGGATCGTCGCCGCCTATGACAATGGCAGCGGCGTGCTGATCGTGCCCTGTTCGCGCGGCGACGGCACCAATTTCATGCTCATGCCGGCCGATGCCGCGATCATGCCCGCCTTTGGCCCCGATAGTTTTAGTCGGCACCGCAAGGCGGCGCCCGGTGCCACCGTCCTGATCGATCCTGTTGCCGGGCTGGACGTAGACACCCCGATCGATCTGGCGACAGCGGCGGCACGGCTGGCTGGCAGCGACGGAGATCTGGCGACGCTTCTGGCGGGCCATGAAGCCGCGGCCCTGCTTGCGGCAGACCCGGCTGGGCTGATGGCTGCCGCAACGGCCTTGCGTGATACCGGCCATGGCGATGTCGTTACCTATTCGCCCAAGGTGTTCCTGCCGCTGACAATGCTGTGTCGCGACGTTTGTCATTATTGCACCTTTGCCAAGACGCCGCGCAAACTTGCCAGCCCCTATATGACGGTCGATGAGGTTGTCGCGATTGCCGAACAGGGCGCGGCGATGGGCTGCCGCGAGGCGCTGTTCACCTTGGGCGAAAAGCCCGAACTGCGATATGCGGCGGCGCGCGACTGGCTGGATGCCAACGGGTTTGCCAGCACTGTCGATTATGTCGCGCATGTGGCGGCTGCGGTTCGCGATCGGACGGGCCTTTTGCCCCACATCAACGCCGGCTGCATGACGGACGATGAGCTGGCCGCTCTGCGCCCGGTTTCCGCCTCGATGGGCCTTATGCTTGAAACCATCGCCGATCGGCTAAGCGAACCGGGCGGGCCGCATCATGGTTCACCCGATAAGGTGCCGGCGGCGCGGCTGGCAGCGATTGAAGCCGCGGGCCGGCAGGCGGTGCCGTTCACGTCGGGCCTGCTGATCGGCATCGGCGAAACCCGCGCCGAGCGGATCGAAGCCCTGGCTGCGTTGCGCGCCCTGCACCTGCGTTACGGCCATCTTCAGGAAATCATTGTCCAGAACTTCATGCCGAAGCCCGGCACGAAGATGGCGAGCGCGCCGCCGGCCGACGCCGAAGAACTGCTGTGGACGATCGCCGTTGCCCGGCTGATGCTTGGCCCGGACATGAGCGTTCAGGCGCCGCCGAACCTTGCGCCCACCGATCTGCCGCGCCTGATCGCGGCGGGGATCAACGATTGGGGCGGCGTTTCCCCACTGACACCCGATCATGTGAACCCGGAGGCGCCATGGCCCGAAATCGATCGCCTGCGCGTGGCGACGGCGGCGGCCGGCAAGACGCTGGCCGAGCGCCTGACCATCTATCCGGCCTTTGCGAGCGATGCCGAACGCTGGATCGATCCGGCGATGCGGCGCCCGGTGCTGGAACATAGCGACGGCAGCGGGCGGGGCCGGGAAGGCAATTGGCGCGCGGGGCGATCGAGTGACATGGCCCCGGTCGCGCGCGGCGGCGTCGCGGTGCGCGGCCGTATCAGTGAAATGGTCGATGCCGCGCTGACGGGGCAGGCGGCTTCGTTCGATGTCGGCGATATCGCCGCCCTGTTCGATGCGCGCGGCGCCGATTACCATCTCGTCTGCGAAGCCGCCGATGACCTGCGTGCGCGGACGGTGGGCGATGTCGCTACCTATGTCGTCAACCGCAACATCAACTATACCAACATCTGCACCTACCGCTGTAATTTCTGCGCCTTTTCCAAGGGCAATCGCAAGGCAGCCGGCAATGAAGCCGCCTATCTGCTCGACCTGGCGGAAATCGCCGCCCGCGTGACCGAAGCGCGGGATCGCGGCGGAACCGAAGTCTGCCTGCAGGGCGGTATCCACCCCAGCTTTACGGGTGAAACCTATCTGGAAATCGTTCGGGCGGTGAAACGGGTCGATCCGACGATGCACGTCCATGCGTTTTCGCCGCTGGAAATCAGCCATGGCGCATCGACGCTCGATATGGCGCTGCCCGATTATCTGGCACTGCTGCGCGAGGAAGGGCTGGGTAGCCTGCCGGGCACGGCGGCCGAAATCCTGCACGATCCGGTGCGTGACATTCTGTGCCCCGACAAGCTTTCGAGCCGGGAATGGCTGGAAGTGATCGGCACCGCCCACGAACAAGGCCTGCGCACGACCGCTACGATCATGTTCGGCCATGTCGACGATTATCGCGACTGGGCAATTCACCTGATCGCACTCAGGGATTTGCAGGCGCGAACCGGCGGCTTCACCGAATTCGTGCCACTGGCTTTTGTCGCGCATGAAGCGCCGATCTATCGCCGGGGCGGTGCGCGGCCGGGGCCGTCGGCGCGTGAAGCAGTGCTGATGCATGCCGTGTCGCGGCTAACGCTGGGCTTCGAAAATATTCAGGCGTCCTGGGTGAAAATGGGCCAGGAAGGCATGCGCGCGGCCTTGCGGGCAGGCGCGAACGACCTTGGCGGCACGCTGATGAATGAAAGCATCACGCGGGCAGCAGGCGCCACCCATGGCCAGGAAATGACCGCAACCGACATGCGTGCGATGGCCGCATCGCTTGGCCGGACACCGGTGCGACGCACCACGCTGTACGGCCGGGCAGACGTGGCGGAAGATTGCGTCGCCGCCGAATAGGCCGCCGGATCAATCCTCCGGCCGGGTTGCGATCCAGGTGCCCGTGATAATGGCGACCGCGAGCGGCAAAAGCGGCCATGGCATGGGCAGGGTGATCAGGCCTATGATTGCGCTGCCGCCGAGCATGGTAATGGCGAAAGATTTCGCACGCCGGCTGATCGACCCACGGTCGCGCCATCGGCGGATATGGTGCCCGAACTGCGGATGATCGAGCAGTCGCGCCTCCCACACAGGGTTGCTGCGGCCGAAGCAGAATGCCGCAAGGATGTAGAACGGCACCGTTGGCAGCAGCGGGAGGAAGATGCCGATCGTGCCCGTCGCAAATGCGGCGGCTCCGGCGAAAAGATACAGGTTGCGCCACACGGCCGATCAGCCGCCAAGCAACATGGAATGGATGCGTCGGGCAAAGGCATCGCCGCCAAATGGTTTCGTAATCAGTGCCATACCGGGTCCAAGGAAACCTTCCGGGCGTGTCGCGGCTTCGGAATAGCCGGTCATGTACAATATGGGCAGATCGGGGTGCAGGCGACGCGCTTCTTCGGCGAAATCCTGACCGTTCATTCCGGGAAGGCCGATATCCGTTACCAGCAGATCAACATGGGCGCCCGACCGCAGGATCGCCAGCCCGGGTTCGGCATCTGCGGCTTCGATCACCTTGTAACTCAATTCGTTGAGCAGTTCGACGATCATCAGCCGTACAACAGTTTCATCTTCGATCACGAGGATTGTTTCGCCGTGGCCCACCGGCGTTTCGGTTCGCCCATCCGTTGCCGGCATGTCGCCTTCGCCGCCCAGCCAGCGCGGCAGATAGAGCGCGATGGTCGTACCGGCGCCTTCCACACTTTCGATCACCGCCTTGCCGCGCGACTGGCGGGTGAAACCGTAAATCATCGACAAGCCGAGGCCTGTGCCGCGCCCATTCGGCTTGGTCGTGAAAAAGGGTTCGAATGCGCGCGACGCCACCTCAGGCGGCATTCCGCTACCGATATCGCTTACCGCAATGCGGATATAGTCGCCGGGAGGCAGGCCCGCTGGCAGATGGCGGCTGTCCGTTACATTGGCCGTCGCGATCGCCAGCGTGCCGCCGTCCGGCATCGCATCGCGGCCATTGATCGCCAGATTAAGCACCGCACTTTCCAACTGGTTGGTGTCACAATGGGTTGACCACAGATCCGCCGCGAGATCGCACCGCAACGTCACCCGCTCGCCCAATGTACGCCCAAGCAAATCTTCCATCGATTCGATCAGCTGGTTGGCGCGTGTCGGCCGGGGATCCAGCGGTTGACGGCGAGCGAAGGCAAGCAACCGATGCGTGAGGGTTGCCGCCCGATGCGCGGAATCCGCTGCACCATCGAGAAAACGGGCAACATCTTCATGCTGCCCGTTCGACAGTCGCCGGCGGACAATATCCAGGGATCCCGTAATACCCTGCAGCAGATTATTGAAATCATGCGCAATGCCACCTGTAAGCTGGCCGACAACTTCCATTTTCTGTGCCTGGTGCAACGCGGCTTCGGTTTCCGCCAGCATCTGCGCGGCTTCGCGTTCATCGGTGATATCCCGCGCGACGCAGTAGATCATTCCATCGTCGGGCACCGCCGTCCATGAAATCGTCCGATACCGATCGTCTTGTGCGCGGATGCGGTTTTCAAAGCGCTCACTGCTTTGTCCGGCACGCAGTTTACGAAGTTCGGCAGCCGTGGCTTCCTGATCCTCGGGGTGGACAAGGGCCGCCGAGCGCCCGCCGAGCAGATCGGCTTCGTTCCACCCCAATGTACGGTGCCAGGCCGGGTTCACGGCCAGCCAGCGGCCATCCCCATCGGCGACAAGCAGCAAATCGCGTGAGACGTTCCAAATGCGATCCCGTTCTCGCGTGCGCAGGGCGACCCGCTGTTCCAGCGTCGCATTCCGCTCGATCAGGTCTCCGGTATCGGCGCGCTGATCATGAATATCGGTGTTGGTACCAATCCAGCGAACGAACCTGCCCGCATCGTCGCGCGTCGGCAGCGCGCGGGCCAGGTGCCAGCGATATGCGCCGTCATGACCGCGCATGCGATAGCTGTGCTCGAATGGCGATTGCACGGCCAGAGCCGCCGTCCACGCCGCCAGCATGGCATCAAGATCATCGGGATGGACCAGCGGCGCCCATTCACCGTTGAGATCAGCACCCGGCGGAACCCCGACGAAATCATAGATGCGGGAATTGAACCAGCTGAAATTGCCCGTCGCGTCCGCCATCCAGACATGGTGCGGAACGGCTTCGGCAAGCGTGCGAAACTGTTCTTCGCTTTCGCGCAGGGCCATTTCGGAATGGTGCCGTTCCGTGCAATCTACTGCGACGCACAATACACCGCCTACAGCCGCACCTTCGACTATCGGGGTATAATATAGGTCAAACCAATAGGGCCTGAGGGCACCGTCGCGAGCCAACCCCAACGGCTGGTTGCGCGCGGCGATCGCCTCGCCCGCATATCCCCGTTCGAATATGTCGCGATTCCAATTATCCCAGGCTTCCGGCCAGACGGTTCTGACGGGCTGGCCCATTGCGGCCGGATGGCGGGCACCGGCAATCCGGGCATAGGCCTGATTGTAGATCATGTTCCGGTCGGCACCCCAGACCAGCGCCATCGCAACCGGCGAAGCCAGAAGGGTGTCAACAGTGATCCGCAACGATGCCGGCCAGTGCTGCATCGGGCCGAGCGGCGTCGCTCCCCAATCCACCGCCCGCACATATTGAGCGAACTCGCCTGCGTCCGGATACTGGCTGGCTGGGGCGTTCAAACCACCCGCTCCGGCACCGACTGGCCATGATCCAGATCTGCGGACATCTGCAAACACAGTAACGGGGGCAGGCCCGCTTCCGCAATCAGATTGAACATCAGCGCCACGCCATTATGTCACGCAGGCAGATATTGGTGAAAGGAACCGTCGATGGCAGAAGAAGTCGCAACGCTGGCAGGGGGCTGCTTCTGGTGCGTGGAAGCCGTGTTCGATGACGTCTTGGGCGTCGATGCGGTGGAAAGCGGCTATATCGGCGGATCGGTTCCAGACCCCACGTACAAGCAGGTCTGCGGGGGCGATACCGGCCATGCCGAAGCGATCCGGCTGCATTTTGATCCCGACATCATCAGCTATGGCGACCTGCTGGATATTTTCTTCCATGTGCACGATCCGAGCCAGCTCAATCGGCAGGGCAACGACGTCGGCACGCAATATCGTTCAGCCATTTTCCCCCATTCGCCGGAACAGGAAGCCGAAGCCCAGGCTGCGATCGCCCGCGCGCAAGCCCTTATCCCGCGCCCCGTTGTCACGACGATCGAGCCGCTTGCCCCCTGGTATCCGGCCGAGGACTATCATCAAGAATATTTCGCCCGCGAGGGTATGGCCAACCCCTATTGCATGGCGGTCGTTGCCCCCAAGCTGCAAAAGTTCCGCAAAAGCTATGCCGCGCGGCTGAAGCGCCAGCCAGCCTAACCTTCAGGTGCGGGGGGCAGCAGCCCGCGACAGGCGATCGTTGATAGCGTGGCCCAGTCCGGTATGCGGAATGGGCGCCACCGCGATCGCCATGCGGCCGGATGCGTCGGCCTCGTGCAGGGCAGCGAACAGCCTTGCGGCGGCTTCGACCAGGTTCCCCGTTGCCGAAAGTGTCGCGTCGCCGGCGACATTGCCAAAGCCGATCAGCCATTCGCCAGCGCGCGTTTCCGTGGCGTTCAGGCGGAGCGGCCGCGACGGGGCATAGTGGCTCGCAAGTTGGCCGGGCGCTTCGATCGTCCCCGTGCCGGCGGTTTCCACCGGCAGATTCGCCACGGCCGCGATTTCCGCCGTCGTGACAGGGCCGGGGCGCAACAAGCGGATTTTATCGGGGGCCACCGCGATGATCGTCGATTCGATCCCTCGTGCGGTGGCGCCTGAATCGACGATAAGGTCGATCCGACCGGCCAGAGATGCAGCCACATGCGCCGCCGTCGTCGGGCTGATGCCGCCGCTGGCATTGGCGGACGGGGCAGCCAGCGGCCGGCCGACAGATTCCAGCAATGCACGCATTGCCGGATGGGCCGGCACCCGAACCGCCACGGTCGACAAGCCCGCGGTAGCCAGCGGGGCGACCGGCGAGTGCTTCGCCAGCGGCAGCACCATCGTTAACGGGCCAGGCCAGAAAGCATCGGCAAGCCGTTCGGCCAGGGGAGAGATTTCAGCGATTTCGGCCGCGGCCGCCACCGTCGGCACGTGCACGATCAACGGATTGAAGCTCGGACGGCCCTTGGCGGCATAGATGCGCGCTACGGCTTCGTCCGATGTGGCGTCGCCAGCCAGCCCATAGACCGTCTCGGTCGCGATCGCGACAGGCCGGCCATCGCGAATCAATTCGGTGGCGCGGGCAATCGCGGCCGGGCCGTAGGGGCAGGTTGCCGTGTGGACGGGTGGATTTTGCTGGCTCACAGCGTGGCGCTATAGCCGGTTCACCCAACACACAAGGCCAGGCAAAACCAAGATGACATATCGCCCCGTCGTCAATGAGCAGCGTTTTCTGATGCAGCACGTCGTCCGCATCGACGAACTGGCCGCGCATGAAGCCTTTTCGGCCGCCAGCCCGGATGTCGTGGATGCGATCCTCGAAGGGGCAGGGGCCTTTGCCGCCGGCGAGTTTGCGCCGCTGAACCGGATCGGCGACACGGTAGGCGCGTGCTGGACGGCCGATGGCGTTCGGATGCCGGACGGTTTCCACGCTGCCTATCGCGCTTATGTCGAAGGCGGCTGGGGATCACTTGCGGCTGCGCCCGAACATGGCGGGCAGGGGCTGCCCTTTTCGCTGGCGACGGCGGTGCTGGAGGATCTTGGCACCGCCAACATGGGTTTCTCGCTCGTGATGATGCTAACCCCCGGGGCAGTGGAAGCCTTGACGACGCATGGTTCAGCCGAACAGCAGGCGACCTGGCTTCCCCGCCTCGTCACGGGCGAATGGAACGGCACGATGAACCTGACCGAGCCGCAGGCCGGATCGGATGTCGGCGCGCTGCGCACGATGGCTACGCCGGCTGGGGATGGCAGCTGGCGGATCAAGGGCACCAAGATCTTCATCACCTTCGGCGATCATGATCTGACCGATAATATCGTCCATCTGGTGCTCGCCCGGACACCGGATGCCCCGGCGGGAACGCGCGGTATATCCTTGTTCCTTGTGCCAAAGTTCCGCCTGGATGGAACGCCCAACGACGTGCGCTGCGTATCGATCGAACATAAGATGGGTATTCACGCATCACCCACCTGCGTGCTGTCTTATGGCGACAATGACGACTGTCATGGCTGGCTGATCGGGCCGGAACATGGCGGAATGCGGGCGATGTTCACAATGATGAACAATGCCCGCCTCAACGTCGGCCTGCAGGGCGTATCCATTGCGGAACGGGCGACACAGGCCGCAGTCGCCTATGCGAGCGACCGTATCCAGTCGGCCCGGGCAGGCGCCCCTTCGCGGACGCCGGTCGCGATCATCGAACATCCCGATGTGCGGCGGATGCTGCTGCGGATGAAAGCGCTGACGATGGCTGCCCGCGCACTGATCTATTATGCGGCGGGGCAGGCGGATCGCGGCCATCTGGGAGACAAAGCGGCGAGTGCCCGCCTTGATCTGCTGACCCCGCTGGCCAAGGCCTATGGCACCGATGTCGGTTGCGAGGTGTCCAGCCTTGGCGTGCAGGTGCATGGCGGCATGGGCTTTATCGAGGAAACCGGTGCGGCGCAGCATTATCGCGATGCCCGGATCGCCCCCATCTACGAAGGTACGAATGGCATCCAGGCCGCGGATCTCGTTGGCCGCAAACTTGGGCTGGAAGGCGGCGCTGTTCTCGCGTCGCTGCTTGCCGACATCCGGTCCGAAGCCGCGGAGGAGGGGGCCTTGATGGCGCTGGCCGATGCGGTCGAGGTGGTTTCGGCCCGGCTGGCTGGTGCCGATGTGGACGATCAGCTGGCTGGCAGTTATCCCCTGCTCACCATGCTGTCAGTGGCGGTGGCCGGATGGCTGCTGACGCGGCAGAGCAGGGCAGCCGCAACCGCCCAGGGGATAGACCCTGCGTTTCTGGCCCTCAAGCAAGCCGCTGCACGCTTCTATCTCGATCGCGTCGTGCCCGAGGCCATCGGGCTGGCGGAAGGGGCGACAGCTGGTGCCGCAGGCCTTTACACGATCGACACAGCGATTTTCGCGGCCTGACCGAATGATCAACGCCATCCCAACATTTCCGGGGATGGCGTTGATATAAGACGATATTATTCGCCGAACACGCGGGCGAAGATCGTATCGACATGCTTAAGATGGTAGCCGAGATCGAACTTTTCTTCGAGTTGTGCTGCCGAAAGCTTAGCGCTGACGTCGGGATCCGCCTTGAGCAGTTCGAGCAAAGACAATTGCCCGTCCGATTCCCACACCTTCATCGCGTTCTTCTGGACGAGGCGATAGGAATCTTCGCGGCTGATGCCAGCCTGGGTAAGCGCCAGAAGCACACGCTGCGAGTGAACAAGACCACCCATCTTATTGAGATTCTTATCCATTCGTTCCGGATAGACCAACAGCTTGTCGATCACGCCGGTCAGACGCTGAAGCGCGAAATCGAGTGTGATGGTCGCGTCCGGGCCGATATAGCGTTCGACCGAAGAATGGCTGATATCGCGCTCATGCCACAGCGCCACATTCTCCAGCGCAGGGGTGACATAGCCGCGCACCATACGGGCCAGACCCGTCAGGTTTTCGGTCAGCACCGGGTTGCGCTTGTGCGGCATCGCCGACGAACCCTTTTGGCCCGGCGAGAAATATTCTTCCGCTTCGAGCACTTCGGTCCGCTGGAGATGGCGGATTTCGGTGGCCAGGCGTTCGATCGACGAAGCGATCACGCCAAGCGTGGCGAAATACATCGCGTGGCGATCGCGCGGGATCACCTGGGTCGACGTGGGTTCAACCGCAAGGCCCATCTTTTCAGCGACATGCACTTCGACACTGGGATCGATATTCGCGAACGTGCCGACAGCGCCGGAAATCGCGCAGGTTGCGATATCGGCCCGTGCCGCGATCAGGCGGGTGCGATTGCGATCGAACTCGGCATAGGCCTGCGCCAGTTTGAGACCGAAGGTTACCGGCTCGGCATGAATGCCATGGCTGCGGCCGATCGTAGCGGTAAGCTTATGCTCATATGCGCGGCGCTTCAGCACCTCGAGCAACCGGTCGAGATCGGCGATCAGGATGTCCGTTGCACGCGCAAGCTGAACGGAAAGGCAGGTGTCGAGCACATCCGACGACGTCATGCCCTGATGCATGAAGCGAGCCTCATCACCGACATTGTCGGCGACCCAGGTCAGAAACGCGATGACGTCATGCTTGGTGACGGCTTCAATGGCGTCGATGGCGGCCACGTCGATGGCCGGATTGGTCTTCCACCAATCCCACAGTGCCTTGGCCGCGCTCTTGGGCACAACGCCGAGTTCGGCCAGCGCATCGGTGGCATGAGCTTCGATTTCGAACCAGATGCTGAATTTGGTTTCTGGATTCCAGATGGCGACCATTTCGGGCCGCGAATAGCGGGAGATCATGCCGGGCGTCCTGCACAGGGGAAAGTTGCTCGCGCGGTTAGCAGAGCCGGTACGCTGCATCAAATGCCGGATGCGGCTTTTCGAACGGGCCGTTCAAGCCAGTTGGCACCAATACCGCCAGAATGCAGGATTGTGCGCGCGGCACGCTGTGGCGATATGTAACGACCGATATCGATATAAATTTAACATAATGTATATTATCAGACTTTAATATGCGGTCGTCTCAGCGACGCTCCCTCAAACCAAAGGCCCCTTATGCTGGAACGTCTCGTCTCGATCATGGCGCAACTGCGCGATCCTGAAAATGGCTGCCCGTGGGATCGGGTGCAGACGTTCGAAACCATCGCGCCCTATACGATCGAGGAAGCCTATGAAGTCGCGGATGCGTGCGCGCGCGACGATATGGCGGCGCTTGTCGACGAGCTTGGCGATCTGCAACTTCAGGTCGTTTATCACGCCCGGATGGCCGAGGAACGCGGTGCGTTTGCGATCGATGACGTTGTCGATGCCATCTGCGCCAAGATGATCCGCCGGCACCCGCATGTTTTCGGCGACAGCCATTCACCCGGCTGGGAAGCGATCAAGGCGGAAGAGCGAAAGGTTAACGGCGCAGGATCGGCGCTGGCCGGCGTCGCGCTGGGCCTGCCGGCACTCTTGCGGGCTGAAAAGCTGCAAAAACGGGCAGCGCGCGTCGGCTTCGACTGGGACGATGCAGATGGCCCGCGCGCGAAAATCATCGAGGAACTGGACGAAGTTGAAACCGCCCCCGATGCAAACGCACGCGCCGAGGAAATCGGTGACCTGCTGTTCGCCGTGGTCAACTGGGCGCGCCACCACGGCGTTGACGCCGAAGCCGCGCTACGCCAGGCGAATGCCAAGTTCGAACGGCGTTTCCACGGCATGGAAGCAATCGCGGGTAAGGCGTTCCCGGCACTTGATCTTTCCGCTAAGGATGCACTGTGGGATCAGGTGAAAGCGGCAGAAAAAGCGACGCTCACCGCGCCTGGAAACGCGCCCAATCCGCCTCGCTGAGTTTCACTTCGACGGCCAGCTGATCGTCGCGCATTTCCTGCACCAGCACCTCGCCATTGGCATGCAGCCAGGCGATCGCGCCGCCATCGGCTGGATCCAACAACAGGCTGAACCGCCGGCTTCCCTGTGTCAGGTAGCCCGAAATCGCCCGCGCCAGCTGGTCGACGCCTTCGCCCGTCAATGCCGAAATCGCCACGACATCGTCCCGGCGTTCAGCTTCGGCCATGGCGTGCGCCGCATCGTCCGGCGCCAGCGCATCGAGCTTGTTCCACGCTTCAAAGATGGGAATGCCCCCTTCCCCGCCGCCTATGCCGATTTCGGCAAGCACTGCCGCCACATCGGCCGCCTGCGCCTCGGTATCCGGGTGCGAGATATCACGGACGTGCACGATCAGATCGGCAGCTGTCACCTCTTCCAGCGTCGCGCGGAATGCGGCGACCAATTGCGTCGGCAAATCGGACACGAAACCTACGGTGTCGGACAGGATCGCCTTGTCGATCCCCGGCAGCGATATTTGCCGCATTGTCGGATCGAGCGTGGCGAACAGCAGATTTTCCGCCATCACCGTTGCACCCGTCATGCGATTGAAAAGGGTGGATTTTCCTGCATTCGTATAACCGACGAGTGCGATGACCGGCCATGGCGCACGCTGCCGCCGCGCACGATGCAGCCCCCGCGTGCGGGTGACATTTTCCAGCTCACGACGCAATTTGGCCATGCGATCGCGGATCATCCGCCGATCGGCTTCGATCTGGGTTTCACCCGGACCGCCCAGAAAGCCGAAGCCGCCGCGCTGACGTTCAAGGTGGGTCCAACTCCGAACGAGACGGCCTGCCTGATAATCCAGATGCGCGAGTTCGACCTGAAGCCGCCCTTCGGCCGTTGCCGCACGTTCACCAAAAATTTCGAGGATCAGGCCAGTCCGGTCGATGACCTTGACGTCGAGGGCCTTTTCCAGATTACGCTGCTGGATCGGCGACAGCGCGCCATCGACAATAACGAGTTCAGCCTCGGCCATGCGCACGGCCGTCGCGATCGTATCCACCTGCCCCGAGCCGAACAAAGTGGCGGGCTTGGGGTCACGCAGGCGAAATGCCATCTTTTCGACGACATCCACGCCGATCGCGGCGGCAAGGCCTGCCGCCTCGTCTAGCCGCGCCTCGGCATCGCGCCCGGTGCCGCTGCCACGATCGGGAAGAGCCACGATCGCCTTCGCGCCGCGGCCCAGCCCGTCATCATCCGCCCGGTTGAAAACGCTCAATCGTCGCCCGCATCATTGTCAACGCCGCTCAGATTGAGCGGATTGGCCGGCTGTACCGTAGAAATTGCATGCTTGTAGACGAGCTGGCTCATCCCATCCCGCCGCAGCAGCATGCAGAACAGATCATAAGCCGCGATTTCGCCCTGCAGCATCACGCCGTTGACCAGGAACATCGTCACCGGCTCGCGCGCTTTACGCACCGCACTCAGGAAAATTTCCTGAAGCAGCGTTGCCTTGCGTTCTTCGGCAAAAATCTTGTCGACCTCGGACAGATCAATCGGATGCGCCGGCATCACCGTCGAGATAGCGTGTTTGTAGATCAGCTGCGATTGACCATCGCGACGCAACAACACCGAAAAATTATCGAACCAGGTGATGATGCCTTGCAGCTTCACGCCCTTCACCAGGAACATCGTCACTGGCGTCTTCGATTTGCGCAGCGTGTTGAGGAAGATATCCTGCAGGTTGTTGACCTTATCGGCCATAAGTCCGGTCTCCGGATTCGTGGCGGGACATTGCCCGCTTGAGCGCCTTTGCCGGCGTCGTGCTTGTCCCACCGATCGCGGGACAGTCTTGGCTTACCGCACCCGCGAAGGCGCGTCTATGGCTGTCTACTCTTCACCATCCTTGGGATCGGCAAGGCCCAGCGTTTTCAATTTCCGGTGAAGCGCCGACCGCTCCATGCCGATGAACGTTGCCGTACGCGAGATATTGCCCGAGAATCGCCGGATCTGGACGCGCAGATATTCCCGCTCGAACGTTTCGCGGGCCTCCCGCAACGGCGTTCCCATGATCGATTTGGCCGCATTGCCCGGCACGATACGCTCCTGATCGCTCATCACTTCGGGGGGGAGCATATCTACGTCAATCACCTGCAGCCGATCGCCCGGAGCCAGAATGATCGTCCGTTCGACAACATTGCGCAGTTGGCGGACATTGCCGGGCCATTCGTAGGTCTGCAACGCGGCCATCGCTTCGGCCGACACAGCCGGCGTGCTCACGCGCCGTTCGGCCGCAAAACGGGCGACGAAATGATCAACCAGGGCAGGAATATCCTCCCGCCGCTCCGACAGGGCAGGCAGATGCACCGGCACCACATTCAGCCGATAATACAGATCTTCGCGGAAGCGCCCTTCGGCGATTTCCCCGGCGAGATCGCGCTGCGATGCGGACACCACACGGACATCAACCTTCACCGTTCGCGTGCCGCCAATCCGGCTGAAACTCTGATCGGTCAGCACGCGCAGGATACGCCCCTGCGTCGTCGTCGGCATATCCGCGATCTCGTCGAGGAAGAGCGTGCCACCATGCGCCTGTTCGAGCAGACCCGGGCGGACCAGTTCGCCCCCCTCCTCCACGCCGAATAATTCTTCCTCCACCCGATCCGGCGTCATCCGGGCCGCGGAAACAACGATGAACGGCGCCGAAGCACGGGGACTCCACAGGTGTAGCAAACGGGCCGCTACTTCCTTGCCAACCCCGGCCGGCCCGCTGATGAGCACGCGGCTCCCGGTGGCCGCAACCCGCTTGAGCGTCGCACGTATGGTGTTGATCGCAGCGGAATTGCCGGTCAGTTCGTCTTCCTGCCCGATCAGCGCTTTCAGCGACGCCACTTCCCGCCGCAGGCGTTCCGTTTCGGTCGCCCGCGCAACAAGCAGCAGCAGCCGTTCAGCCTCAAACGGCTTTTCGATGAAATCGGCAGCCCCCCGCCGCACCGCAGCCACCGCCGTGTCGATATTGCCGTGACCGGATATGACCAGCACCGGGATCGACGGGTCGCGTCGCTTGATCTCTTCCAGCAGGTCCAACCCGTCAAGGCGCGATCCTTGAAGCCATACATCCAGCAGCACCAGGGACGGGCGGCGCTCTGTCAGTGCGGCCAGCGCGCTATCGCTGTCGGCAGCCGTGCGCGCCTGATACCCTTCGTCTTCCAGCACCCCGGCGACCAGTTCGCGAATGTCCTGCTCATCGTCGACGATCAATACGTCCAGACTCATTATCCATCACTCTTCTGGCGGGTAAGGGCAGGCAAGCCAGCGGCATCGCCATCGGCGGATTCCTGATCATTGGCGTGATCGAGTGTCAGCAGTGTCGCGACGTCGAACGTCATCGCCACCACGGTGCCACCCCCATCACGATCAGAAAAACTCATTGTTCCAAAATGTTCCTCCACGATCTTGCGAACAATCGCGAGACCGAGGCCCGTGCCTCGCGCACGCGTCGTCATATAGGGTTCGGTGATGCGTTCGCGTTCGGCAGGCAGGCCGATGCCGCTATCGGCAACGATGATGCTCAACCTGTCGCCATCGACAGCAAGCGACATCGCGACCACCCCTTCGGCCCCCTTGCCTTTCGCCTCGATCGCTTCGACCGCATTCTTGACGACGTTGGTCAGGGCCTGACCCAGTTGTCGCCGATCGCAGACCATGATCGGCAACTGATCGGGCGCCTTGAGCGAGAAGCCGATCGCGGGATGGGCCACTTCGTGCAGGAACAAGGCCTGGCGCGCGATATCGACGATCGATTCGGCGCGAAACACCGGCTTCGGCATGCGCGCAAAGGAAGAAAATTCGTCGACCATGCGCCGCAGATCGCCAACCTGCCGAATGATTGTGCCGGTGAGCCGCTCGAACACCGCCTTGTCGGATTGAACCTCCTGCCCGTAACGACGCTGGAGGCGTTCTGCCGCAAGCTGGATCGGCGTGAGCGGGTTCTTGATTTCATGGGCGATACGGCGCGCAACATCGGACCACGCGGCCCGGCGCTGATCCAGCAACTGCTGGGTGATATCGTCGAACGTAAGCACCTGGCCGTTGCCCGTCCGGACCAGTTTGACCGCCAGAGTGCGCGGTTCGCCGCCACTTTCAAGCTGGATCACGGCCTCGCGGTCGCTTCCGTCGAGCAGTGCGCCCAGCGCCGGCGCAACTTCACCAATCGGCCGCCCGACGGGGCTTTGCTCCCCGGTCTTCAACAGTTCGGCGGCAGAAAGGTTGACCAGGCGGATCATGCCTTCCCGATCGACCGAAATGACGCCGGCGCTTACCCCTGACAGCACCGCTTCCGTCAGGGCGCGTCGGCTGTCGAGTTGCTGGTTCGCCGAAACAAGCGCCCCTGTCTGTTCTTCGAGTTTCCGGGTCATGCGATTGAACGCCGCGGCCAGCGTGCCGATTTCGTCATGGGATCGCGGCAGCGTCACCCGAGCGGACAGATCCCCAGCCGCGACCTGCCGAGCCGCACCCACCAGCCCAGAAATCGGCCGAACGATCCTGTCCGCCACCTTCAGCGCAATGAATATCGCCGTTGCCACGATCAGCAGCGATACAACCAGCAGCGCCGCATTGAACTGCAACTGGAGCGACCGCGACCGTGCGACGAGCGAGGCGTAATCGCCCCGCGCGCTTTTCGCCCGCGCCACCGATTGCAGCACCATCGGGTCAACGCCACGCGATGCGTAGAGATACACTTCAGCTTCGGGGTCCAGCCGGACCACCGTTTCGACGCGATCGCCGGCATCGGTGACAACCCGGGCGCGCCCCTGTCGCAGTTCGGCGACGGAGGCCGCCGGCAAACGCAGATCAAGCGGGCGATTGTCGAGATTCGCGCCCGCGATCAGCCGCCGCGCGCCATCAGCCCCAATTGTGATGACGGCCGCTTCGGAAAGATTTCGGGCAGACACCTGCCATGCGAGACCTTCCGCAAACCGGGGAGAATCGACTCCGAACTCAGCAGCATAACCGTTCACATCGCCGCCCATCGCGACGATATCGGCAACGATGCGCTGCTTATTCTCTTCGACATAGGCCTGCGCCACGCTGTCGGCATTTTCCAGCACGGTACGGGCGCGATCGGAAAACCAGAATTCGACGCCATATTGAAACAGCAAGGAAGCGAAGATCACCACCAACAGCGTCGGCACGCTTGCAATGACCGAAAAAACGGCGACCAGCCTGACGTGGAGGCGCCCATTGCCGCCGATCGGCGATCGGGCAGCCCTACCCTTCGCCACCCGGCGCGCCATCAGCACCAGCAAAGCCATCGCCGGCACGAGATTGGCGACCAGAAGCAACGCGACCAGCGGCGGCGTCAAAAGCCTCGCCGGTGTTGCCCCGCCAGTCACGATGAAATAGCTGCCTGTCGCGATGGAAATCGCTGCGATCAGGGTTGCGATTTCGATCGCTGGCATAAGCCGCCTGCGCGAAATCAGAGCGATGCGCCTCAGCCAGGTGAGACCTTCGCTACGAGATGGAGGCGACGACGCAGACATCGTGGCCGCTCTACCACAATCCCGTTGCACGCAAAACACAGTTGTGAAATTTGCAGCCCGGGTTCGGGTCAACTCATTTTACGGACGTCCGACGGATCGACGCCGCGCTCGGTCAATTTTTTTCGCAGCGTATTACGGTTTATACCCAGCAACTTGGCGGCTTTCAGCTGGTTCCCTTTTACCGCAGCCAAGGTGAGCCGGAGCAACGGTCGCTCGATCTCCGCCATCACCCTCTCAAACAGGCCATCGGGGGGTAAATCGCGACCGAAGGTTGCGAAATAACGCGCCACATGATGTTCCACCGCATCGGCAAGGCCGCCTTCGGTGGCGACTAGCGCCGGCGCGCTTTCGCCCGACTGGTGACTAATGAGCTGCTGTTCGACGATCGCGGCGGTGACACGTTCTTCACGGCTGAGGGCCGCGAGACGCCGCATCATATTTTCAAGCTCGCGAACGTTGCCCGGCCAGCTATGGCGTCCCAACGCATCGATGGCCGCTGGGTCCAGCTGTTTGCGCGGAAGCCCTTCCGCCGCCGCGCGATCCAGGAAATGACGGGCCAGTTCGCCGATATCCTCCACCCGTTGGCGGAGCGACGGCAGGCGAACCGGCACCACGTTGAGCCGGTAATATAGGTCTTCGCGGAACGTGTTTTCCGCAATCAAGCGCGGCAGGTCCTTGTGGGTCGCAGCGATGATGCGAACATCGGTGCGGATCGAACGCGCCCCGCCAACGGGGTTGAATTCGCCGGTCTGGAGCACGCGCAGCAGCCGCGTCTGCGCTTCAAACGGCATATCGCCGATTTCATCGAGAAACAGCGTCCCGCCCTGCGCCTGTTCAAAGCGGCCCGATGTGCGGGCCGCAGCACCGGTAAAAGCCCCCCGTTCGTGACCGAACAATTCACTTTCGATCAGTTCACGAGGAATGGCCGCCATGTTGATCGCGACGAACGGCCGCCCGGCGCGCGGGCCAAGATCGTGGATTGCGCGGGCCACCAGTTCCTTGCCGGTTCCCGATTCACCGAGAATGAGCACGGTAAGATCATTGGCCACGACACGCGCAATCGTCCGATAGACTTCCTGCATGGGCGGCGACCGGCCGATCAAGGGCAGGTCTTCCCCATGCCCTGCTTCGGCCGAAGGATCACCACCGGCAGCAGCCCTAGTTGCAAGCGCATCCGCCACAGCGCGGGTCAATTCGCTAAGGTCAAAGGGCTTGGGTAGATATTCAAACGCGCCCTGTTCGGTTGCGCGCACCGCCGTCGCCAGCGTATTTTGCGCCGACAGAACAATTACCGGCATGCCCGGATAGTCTTCGAGCATCTCGGGCACGAGATCGAGACCATTCCCGTCGGGTAGGATGACGTCGGTCACCAGAACCTGCGGAATGAAGTCGCGCATCTTGCGGCGCTGTTCAGCCACGGTGGCGGCCGTTTCGACAATATGCCCTTCGCGACGCAGTGCTTCGCGGACAACCGTGCGGATTGCAGCGTCATCGTCGACAACAAGGATGCGGGCGCCGCTCATGCCTGCATCGCCCGTGGCAGGAGCAGACGAAACGTGGTGCGTGGCGGATTCCCCTCGCGGGCATATTCGATGATGCCCCCCTGATCTGCGACCAGTTTGGCGACAAGTGCCAGCCCCAGGCCACCGCCGGACCGTTTGCTGGTCACAAAGGGTTCGAACATGTGGTCCACAATCTCTTCCGGCGCGCCCGGTCCTTCATCGACCACGCAGACTTCGATTGGCAGCGATCGTTTGCCGTCGCCCCCTCGCAGATGCACCGACATGCCATGGCGATAGGCCGTGCGCAGTTCGATAACATTTCCCTGATCTTTCATTGCTTCGGCGGCATTCTTGATAAGATTGATAAGGATCTGGATCAGCGAATCCCGATGCCCCAGCACCGCCGGCAGCGACGGATCGTAAATTTCGCGGATCACCAGATCCCGGGCGAACCCACGCAACGCCACTTCGCGGGCATGGCCGAGCAGCGCGTGGATATTCTGCGGTTCCAGTTCGAGCTGGCGGGTGTCGGTAAACCCTTCCATCCGGTCGATCAGCGCGGCCACGCGATCAACCTCATCCCGGATCAGGCGGGTCAGATCGCGCGTATCATCATCGACCGACGCTTCGAGCAGTTGCGCCGCGCCGCGAATGCCCGACAGCGGGTTCTTGATTTCATGCGCAAGCATCGCCGCCGCGCCGATCGCCGACAGCGTTCCGCCCTCGCGATCGCCCCGGCGGCCGGCAAGATGGGCGGGGGGCAGTGCATGAACCGTCAGCACCCGCCACCCGGTGCGATCGGAAATGGGGCCTACCATCAGATCCACCCGCTGGTGGCGCCCGACTGGCAGGACGACTTCCAGGTCATAGGCGGCGAAGGGCGCATCGAGCGGCATCGCCGTCAGGGGATGACCGATCATCGCTTCCACCCCACGCCCGACGATCGCGCCCCGGCCCAGATTGAGCAGGGTTTCGCCCGCGCTGTTGACATCGCGCACCAGCCCCTGGCCGTCGATCAGCAAAACCGGCGTGGGCATGGCCGCGATCTGTTCGGCGCATTCGGGAATGTCGGATGCAGGTGTCGCGGAATGGACCAAGCGAATCAGGCCGCCGCCCGGCAGAGCCATGGCGTGTAGAATTGTTCGAGCATCGCCAGCACGGTTTCCGAGCGTGGGGTCTGGTTCACCGTGTTGCGGAACTCGGCCGAACCGGGAAGGCCCTTGGTGTACCAACCGATGTGCTTGCGTGCCATGTTGACACCGGTAAACTCACCATAATGATCCAGCATCGATCGGTAATGATCTGTAATCACACGATATTGTTCATCAATAGTGGGGTCTGGCAATTTCTGCCCGGTTTCCAGCCAGTGCATCACCTGATGGAGCAGCCAGGGCCGGCCATAAGCGCCACGGCCGATCATGATGCCATCCGCGCCCGACTGGGCCAGCGCCTGATCGGCATCTTCGATCGAACAGATATCGCCATTGGCGATCACCGGGATCGACACCGCATCCTTCACATTGCGGATGAAGGCCCAATCGGCCGATCCCTTGTACATCTGGCAACGGGTGCGGCCGTGGACGGTGATCATCTTCACCCCGACATCTTCGGCGATCCGTGCGAGTTCCGGGGCGTTCAGGCTGTTATGATCCCACCCCATCCGCATCTTGAGCGTGACGGGCACGTCGACCGCGCCAACCACCGCCTTGACGATTTCGACCGCGAGTTCCGGCACACGCATGAGCGCCGATCCCGCATCGCCGTTGACGACCTTGCGCACCGGACAGCCCATGTTGATATCGATGATCGCAGCGCCGCGATCGGCGGACAGCTTCGCCGCTTCGGCCATTTCCGCCGGCGTGCAGCCGACAAGCTGCATCGACACCGGTTCCTCGATCGGATCCCATGCCCATTTCTGGAGCGACTGGCGGGTTTCGCGGATCGCGGCCTGACTGGCGATCATCTCGGTCACGTTCAGGCCGGAACCAAATTCCCGCACAACCTTGCGGAATGGAAGATCGCTGACACCCGTCATCGGCGCCAGGATCACGGGCGTCGCGATGGTGACATCGCCAATCTGGATGGGACCGATCGGATTGGGAGTAAGCCGTGCCATTATTCGATTGCGTTCGATCTGCCTAAAAAACCGGCAATCGCCCTACTCGCAAAGACGCTGGCGGGCAAGGCTGGGCTGGTCTAACGGGCGTGCCATGAACCGGGGCCATCAAACCGTCGGAATGATTGTCGCAGCCGGCAAGGGCGAGCGCGCGGGGGGCGATGTGCCCAAACAATATCGGCTGATCGGCGGCAAGACAGTGCTGGCGCACGCGGTCGACGCGATGCGGCGTCATCCGGCAATCGATCAAATCCAGGTCGTCATCGGCCCTGGCCAGGAAACCGCCTATCGCGAAGCCATTGGCGACCGCGACATACTGCCGCCGGTAATCGGTGGCGCGACACGACGGGAATCCGTGCAGCGCGGGCTGGAGGCAATCGGATCGGCCAGGCATGTCCTGGTGCATGATGCGGCGCGCCCTTTCCTGCCGGCTGCCGTGATCGATCGATTGCTGGATGCGCTGGCACACGACCCCGGCGTGGTTCCCGTGCTTCCCGTGGCCGATACGCTGGCGCAGGCCGGAAATGGGTTGGGCGCGGTTGTGCCACGCGACGGGCTGGTGCGCGTGCAAACCCCACAAGCCTTCAGCTTCGATGCCATCCTTGCTGCGCATCGGGCATGGCCCGCAGATAAGGAAGCCACCGATGACGCGCAGATTGCGCGCGCCGCCGGGCTTTCGGTGGCGATGGTCGCCGGCGATGCGGCGCTCGACAAGATTACTTTTGCAGGTGACGTCATGATAGCGGAAGCCCAATTGGCGGCGCGGATGATCGTGCGGACCGGCCTTGGTTTCGATGTCCACGCCTTCGCCGACGATGAGGAATTGTGGCTTGGCGGCATACAAATCCCGCATGCGCGCGGCCTTGCCGGGCATAGCGACGCCGATGTCGCGTTGCACGCCATCACCGATGCGCTGCTCGGTGCGATCGGCGATGGCGATATCGGCAGCCATTTTCCCCCGTCCGATCCGAAATGGCGCGGTGCGGATTCGGCGCGATTCGTCGATCATGCCCGTGCGCTGATCGCGCAGGCCGGCGGGATCATCGATCATGTGGACCTGACGATCATCTGCGAAGCGCCAAAGATCGGCCCGCACCGCGATGCCATCCGTGCCCGCGTCGCCACGCTGTTGAAGTTACCCGAACGGCGGATTAGCATCAAAGCGACCACGACCGAACGGCTGGGCTTTACCGGCCGTGGCGAAGGAATCGCCGCCCAGGCCATCGCGACCGTGCGCGTGCCGGAAGATCAATGATTATAAGAGCCGAAAGGATCGCCGTGCGAACCGTCATCACCCTATTGGCGCTGACGCTGACACCGGTCGCCGCCACCGCAGCCCCGGCCGCCAAGGTTACGGATCAGGCCCCCTGCATGACGCGCCCGCAGCTTGAGGCGCTGATCACCTATGCCTTGCCGTCGGTGATCGAAGGCGTAACGGAAAAATGCGCCGGCACGCTGAGCGCGGATACCTATCTTCGCCGTTCCAGCGCCGCACTGGCCGCCCGATATCGGGTCGATAGCGACCGCCAATGGCCGCTTGTCCGTTCCGCGATGAATGCAATGATCGGCCCCAAGCTGGGTGATATCGGCGAAAGCATGCAAAAGACGCTGGTGTCGAGCGTCGCCGGCGCCGCCATCGTCGATTCGATCGCAACCAAGGATTGCGGCACCGTCAACGAAGTCGTCGAATTGCTCAGCCCGCTTCCGTCAGCGAATGTCGGCCGATTGACGGCGCTGCTGGCGGTGCTTGGTATGAAGAATGACAAACCGGGCGACAACGCGTTCGCCATCTGCCCGGCAAGCGGAGGCCGCTGACATGCCCGATACGACCCTCCCCGACGAACTCGTCACTGCCGCGCGGCGGGTGATCGAAACGAATCGCGCAGCGGGCAAGACGGTGGCGGTTGCCGAAAGCTGCACCGGGGGCCTGGTTTCGGCGGCGCTGACAGAAATCCCCGGTTCATCGGATGTGTTTCTGGCCGGACTGGTGACGTATTCGAACGAGGCGAAGATCGGCCTGCTTGGCGTCAGCCTCGATGTGCTGGAAACGTTCGGAGCCGTTTCGATCGCCGTGGCCTGGGGCATGGCGCGCGGCGCGCTGGAACGCACGGGCGCCGATGTCGCCGTGGCGATCACCGGCGTTGCCGGTCCCGATGGCGGCAGCGAAAAGAAGCCGGTTGGCACTGTCGTGTTTGCCCGTGCCGAAAAAGGCGGCGACGCCAATGACGTCACCGCCGATGCGCAGGATTTCGGCAATCTCGGCCGCGGCGGCATTCGCCTTCAGGCCGCGCTATGCGCGCTCGAACTGCTGATGCCGGATGCATCAGTGCCGTAAAGCTGGGCGGCGCGTTCCTCGAACGCGCCGATCATCTTGCGCAGCGCGCGATCGAACACCTGCCCGGCCAGCATTTCGAACAGGGCCGACCGGAAGGCAAAATCGACCGAAAAGTCGAGCAGGGTGCCCCCCTTCCCGTCCGGGCGAAAACCCCAGTCATTGTGCAGATATTTCAACGGCCCATCGACATATTCCACCCGGATCGATTCGGGCGGGCGCTTGTGGACCAGCGACGTGAAATTTTCCCGCAGGCCTTTGAAGCCGACGACGACATCGGCCACCATTTCGGTTTCGCTGTCGGATCGCACCCGAACCGCCGCAACCCAAGGCAAAAATTCGCGATAGCTCGGCACATCGGCGACAAGGCTGTACAATTGTTCGGGCGTGTACGGCAGGCGCCGCGTTTCACTATGCTTTGGCAAGCTGGGCCTCACGGGCTGCGCGCAGCTTCGCGAAATCGTCGCCGGCATGATAGCTGGAACGCGTAAGCGGGCTGGCGGCAACGAGCAGAAAACCCTTTGCACGTGCAATCGCGGCATAAGCGGCAAAGGTTTGCGGCGTCACGAATTCGGCCACCTTGGCATGACGCGGGGTCGGTTGCAGATACTGGCCCATCGTCAGGAAATCGATCCCGGCCGAACGCATGTCGTCCATCACCTGATGGATCTCAAGCCGTTCCTCGCCCAAACCGACCATCACGCCGGATTTGGTGAAGATCGACGGATCCAGCCGCTTCACCGTTTCCAGCAGGCGCAGCGATGCATAGTAGCGCGCACCCGGGCGGATCGTGGGATAGAGCCGGGGCACCGTTTCCAGATTATGATTGTAGACGTCAGGCCGCGCCGCAACGATCGATTCGATCGCGGCATCCGCCTTGTTGCGGAAATCCGGCGTCAGGATTTCGATCGTCGTCTTCGGCGTCGTGCGGCGCAGCGCTTCGATCACCTTCACGAATTGCGACGCACCGCCATCGGGCAGATCATCGCGATCGACCGAGGTGATGACGATATGTTCCAACGCCAGTTCAGCCGCAGCGTCGGCCACATGCTGGGGTTCGAGCGCATCAACCGCGCGCGGCATGCCGGTTTTGACGTTGCAAAAGGCGCAGGCGCGCGTGCAGGTATCGCCCAGGATCATCACCGTGGCGTGTTTCTTGGTCCAGCACTCCCCAATATTGGGGCAGGCCGCCTCCTCGCACACGGTGGCAAGGTTGAGGCGGCGCATTAGCTGGCGCGTCTCCGAAAAAGCCTCGCCAACGGGCGCGCGGACGCGGATCCAGTCGGGCTTGCGGACACGGGGCGAGGCGGCGGAAGCGAGCGGCTCGGTCATGATGCGCCAGATAGCGACGCATTGCGCGTCTTGCCAGCCCTCACATCTGCCCGTACGGCACAAGCCATGAACGACTTCCAGACAATGATCGAAGGCTATCGGCGTTTCAAAACCGGCGAATGGGCGCGTGAGCGTGCGCGCTGGGCGGAACTGGCCGAGGGACAAAGCCCCAAGGTGATGGTGATTGCGTGTTCGGACAGCCGAGTCGATCCGACTCGGATATTCGACACGTCACCGGGGCAGATCTTCGTCGTTCGCAACGTCGCCAATCTGGTTCCGCCGATGGAAACCGGGGGCGGCCGCCACGGCGTTTCGGCAGCACTGGAATTTGCCGTCACCCAGCTGGAGGTGTCGGAAATCGTCGTGCTTGGCCATGGCGCCTGCGGCGGCGCCTCTGCCGCGCTCAACCAGCGGTTCAAGGATATGCGCCCCGGCGAAGGCGGCTTCATTGCCGACTGGATCGACCTGCTGAGCGACGCCCGCGACGAAGTCGTCGCCGAACATGGCTGCGAAGGCCCGGCCGCGCACCGCGCGATGGAAGAAGCCGCGGTCAAGGTGAGCCTCGCCAACCTGCGCACCTTCCCGTGCATTCGATCCCGCGAACGGGAAGGCAAGCTGAGCCTGCACGGCAGCTATTTCGCAATCGCGGACGGCCTGCTGCACGTGCTCGACCCGGCAACCGGCCGGTTCAGCCCGGCCTAATCGAGCGCGGCGAAGGCTGGCGCATAGGCTATGTCGCCAGCCCGCACGGGCAACCCTCGCGAATCGAGCGCCAGCACCATCATGTGCGGGCCTGCATAGGCGCAGGCAAACCCGGCTGCATCCGCAACCGAAAAGCCAAAGCGCGTGTAATAAGCGGGATCGCCCAGGACGAACACCGCCGCCCAGCCATCCTGCCGGGCCTGTTCCAGGCTTAGCTCGATCAACCGGGCGGCGATCCCCCGACGACGATAGTCTTCGTCCACGGCAACCGGCGCAAGGCCAAGCGCACGGAACGGCGCCGTCATCGGTGACAGCGCGACATGACCGACAATGTTCCCGGCCAGCTCGGCGACGAGCGAGATCGTAAGATCGCCGTCTGCGCGCAACCGATCCACCAGGCGCGCTTCATCGTCGGCCGGAAAGGCCGATTCCAACAGGCGAGCAATGGCGGCGCTGTCCACGGCCGTTTCCGGCCGAATGAAGAGGTCCGCCATCGCTTCGTCCGCCGGCACGATCAGCGTGTCAGTTTCTTGTAGGCCAGACGGGTCGGCCGGTCCGCCGCATCGCCAAGGCGACGGCGCTTGTCTTCTTCATAGGCTTCGAAATTGCCTTCGAACCATTCGACATGGCTATCGCCTTCGAAGGCCAGGATGTGCGTGGCGAGACGATCGAGGAAGAAGCGATCGTGGCTGATGACCACGGCGCAGCCCGCGAAATTCTCCAGCGCATCTTCCAGCGCGCGCAGCGTTTCGACGTCAAGGTCGTTGGTCGGTTCGTCGAGCAGCAGCACGTTGCCGCCCTGCTTCAGCATCTTGGCCATGTGGACGCGGTTGCGTTCACCGCCCGAAAGCTGGCCGACCTTCTTCTGCTGGTCCGGCCCCTTGAAGTTGAACGCACCGACATAGGCGCGCGTCGACATTTCGAACTTGCCGACCGTCATGATGTCATGCCCGCCCGACACTTCTTCCCAAACATTCTTGTTCGGATCGAGCGCATCGCGGCTTTGATCGACATAGCCCAGCTTCACGGTCGGGCCGACGTCGATTTCGCCCGAATCGGGCTGTTCCTGCCCCGTGATCATGCGGAATAGCGTCGATTTACCGGCCCCGTTGGGACCGATGACGCCGACGATGCCGCCGGGCGGCAGGGTGAACGTCAGATCCTCGAACAACAGCTTGTCGCCATAGGCCTTGGTCAGGCCCCGCGCCTCGATCACCTTGCCGCCAAGGCGTTCAGGTGTCTGGATGACGATCTGGGCCTTGCCCGGCGCACGGGCATTCTGCTTTTCGACCAGTTCATCGAACGCGCGGATACGCGCCTTGGATTTGGACTGGCGCGCCTTGGGGCTTTGCCGGATCCATTCCAGCTCTTCCTTGATCGCCTTCTGGCGGCCCGCTTCCTCGCGGTCCTCCTGCTCCATCCGCTTGGCCTTGGCTTCCAGCCACGCAGAATAATTGCCTTCGAACGGCAGGCCCCGACCGCGATCGAGTTCCAGCACCCAGCCCACGACATTGTCGAGGAAGTAGCGATCGTGGGTAACGAGAATGACGTTGCCCGGATATTCGATCAGATGCTGTTCCAGCCACTGGACGCTTTCGGCGTCGAGGTGGTTCGTCGGTTCGTCGAGCAGCAGGATTTCCGGCTTTTCGAGCAGCAGGCGGCACAATGCGATACGACGCTTTTCACCGCCGGAAAGATTTTCGACCGACCAGTCGCCGGGGGCGCAGCGCAGCGCTTCCATCGCGATTTCGAGCTGGTTGTCGAGCGTCCAGCCATCGACCGCATCGATCTTTTCCTGAAGATCGCCCATTTCAGCGAGGAGCGCATCGAAATCGCAATCCTCGGGCGGATCGCCCATCAGGTTCGAGATTTCGTTGAAACGATCGATCATGTCCGCGACGGGACGAACCCCGTCCATCACGTTTTCGCGCACCGTCTTGCTGTTATCCAGCTGCGGTTCCTGCGGCAGATAGCCGACGCGGATACCTTCGGCGGCCCAGGCTTCACCGGTGAAATCATTGTCGATACCGGCCATGACCTTCATCAAGGTCGATTTACCGGCGCCGTTGACACCGATGATGGCGATCTTCGTCCCAGGCATGAACTGAAGATGGATATTATTGAAAAGCGGCTTGTTCGCGCCGGGGAAGGTCTTGGTCAGGCCCTTCATGACGAAGCTGTACTGCACGGCCATCGGCTGTGGTCTCCGGTAAATCGGTCAAGGCTGCGGAAGAATCCCGCCGCACCTAGCCGAGCGGCGGCCACTTGGCAAACTGCGTCGACACGCCCTGAACGCAATCCAGCGTCGGTTTATCTTACAATGGGGCGGGGCGAAACCTGGCGGGACCGCGGACTTTCGCCAATGGCATATTATTTGCTTGTTTTTCCGAAGCGTTCGGCCGGTTCGAACGCAGGCGGCGCGCGCCCGTTACATGCGGACGCTGCGCGCCAGATAGGAGCCTCGGCCCATCGGGGGGCGAGCCGGGGCTCCTATTGTTTTGCGGCGCATGTTCCGTCAGGTGCCTGTTATCGTCGCAGTTTACGGAGTTCCCTCTCTTATGCGCCTGTTCGCAACCCTGCTGGCCGGTTCCCTGCTGGCCGCCCCGGCCCTGTCCCAGAATTTCGATGTCGCCGCCCTGCGCGACGCCGCGTTGAAGGATGATGTCGCGTGGGACATCACGGAAGGCCTGACCACCGAAATCGGCCCGCGCCTGGCCGGAACGGAGGCCGAGGCGCGAGCGCGGGCATGGTCGGTCGCGAGGCTGAAAGCTCTTGGCTTTGCCAACGCCCGAATCGAACCGTTTGATATGCCGGTCTGGGTCCGCGGGGAGGAGAAAGCCGAAATCCTCTCGCCCTTCCCCCAGAAGCTCGTGCTGGCGGCATTGGGCAATAGCGGTGCTACCCCCGATGACGGCATCACCGCCGAAATCGCGATGTTCCCGAGCCTCGCCGCGCTGGAGGCCGCCGATAGGGCGCAAGTGCAGGGCAAGATCGTGTTCGTCGACCACGCGATGGGGCGGACGCAGGACGGGTCGAGCTACGGCGCATTTGGCGGCGCCCGCCGCAAGGGACCATCCATCGCGAGCAAAAAGGGGGCGGTTGCAATCGTGATCCGCTCGATCGGCACCGATTTCCACCGCAACCCGCATACCGGCGTACAGAGCTGGGAAGACGGGGCATCGCCGATACCGGCGGCAGCACTCAGCCTGCCCGATGCAGAACAGCTCAACCGGATTATCGCACGCGGGAAACCGGTGACGATGAAACTGACGCTTACGCCCCGCAATATCGGCACACGACAGTCAGGCAACGTCATGGCCGAAGTACCCGGGCGGGATCCGTCCGCCGGTATCGTCCTGGTGGGCTGCCATCTCGATAGCTGGGACCTGGGCACAGGCGCGATCGACGATGCGGCCGGCTGCGGCATTGTTGCTGCGGCGGCCAAACGCGTGATGGACGCCGGAAAACCCCTGCGGACGATCCGCGTCGTCTGGTTCGGCGCCGAAGAGGTCGGCCTGCGCGGCGGCATCGCGTATCGCGACGCCCATCTTCAGGAAAAACACGTCGTTCTGGCCGAATCAGACTTCGGCGCCGACCGCATCTATAAATTTGACAGCTATGTGAACCCGGCCGCCTTACCCGTTATCGACGCCCTGGCAACGGCCCTTGCGCCGATTGGCATAGCCCGCGGCCATAATCAGGCGCGTGGCGGATCGGACATCGGCCCGTTGGCCGCAACAGGCGTGCCGGTCGTCTCGCTCAGCCAGGATGGAACACGCTATTTCGACCTGCACCATACGCCTGACGACACGCTGGATAAGGTGGATCGTGCCCAGCTTGCCCAGAATGTCGCGGCCTGGACGGCGATGATCGCAACGATCGCGAACAGCCCCGTCGAATTGGGTCCTGTCGCCCCCACCGGAGGCAAATGATCACACGAAAAGGCCTTGTCCGAAGCAGTTGCAGCCCCCCCATCGGGTTAACCCCTGATGAATTTGGCGTTGACGCTGCCGAACTCTACGTTATTGGGGCGTTTGGGACGGCGTTCGGGCCGGCCCCTTGATAAGTACCAATGGGAGCTGCTCGAATGAAGAAGCTTAGCTTTGTTCTCGCTGCCGCCGGCCTGATGACCCTGGCCGCCTGCAACGAAAAGCCCGCTGAAACCGCCGTTGAAAACGCGACCGAAAACGCTGTCGAAACCATCGAAGCGACTGCGGACAACGCGACTGCGGCTGTTGAAAACGTGACCGACAACGCTGCTGCGGCTGTCGAGAACGTTGCGGACAACGCTGCTGCGGCGGTGACCAACGCAATGTAATTCGCACCACGCCCTTTACGGGTGTGGAGCAGAAAGACGGGCGTCTCCTCGCGGGGGCGCCCGTTTTCTTTGAACGGCGATTGCCCACGCCACGACGATCGCCGGGGGCTTGCCTGTTCACCCGATGGCCGCCGGATCGCACACGGCGTCACCGTGACCGATATCAAAGCGGACGGAGCAACCTCCGTTATCCGGGGCGACAAGCTCGCCGGGTATCCGAGCGCCCCTGCTCGCCGTTCTGGCGGATGCCCGGCAAAAACCTGGGCTGTCCATCAGATCCCCCGAATCGCCGGCGGGATCTGGGCCTAAAGGCCCGCTACCTTGCGTGCCGCATCAAACCAGTGTCGCCAGCGCATCCCGCGCAATGGGTGTCAGGTCCGCATCGGGATATAATATGGCGATGCGGGCGCGCATCGATGGTGCCCAGTATCTGGCGATATGCGCAGCCGTTGCAGCCACCGCCGCATCATGCCCTTGCACCGCGAAATTCCGCGCAATCTGGTTCGCCATATAGATCAGCCGTTGATCAGCATCACTCATTCGGCCGGCTCCAGATCACGCGATATCTGCCGGTTGCGCCGGGCGATATCCTGATATGCCGTCTGCCATCCGCTAGGCCCGTTTGACGGCGACACCTGAACCGCAGTTACCTTATATTCCGGACAGTTAGTGGCCCAATCCGAATAGTCCGTGGTAACAACATTCGCTTGCGTCGTCGGATGATGAAAGGTTGTGTACACCACACCGGGCGCCACCCGATCGGTGATCGTCGCGCGTAGCGCGGTTTCCCCGGCCCGGCTCGTCAGCCTCACCCAGTCGCCATCGCGGATACCGCGATTTTCAGCGTCGACGGAGTGCATCTCCAGCCGGTCTTCCTTGTGCCATGCCGTATTCGCGGTACGCCGCGTCTGTGCGCCGACATTATACTGGCTGAGGATTCGCCCGGTGGTGAGAAGCAGCGGGAAACGTGGGCCGGTTTTTTCGTCGGTCGGCACATAATCGGTAATGACGAAGTGGCCGCGTCCGCGCACGAACTGATCGACGTGCATGATCGGCGTACCTTCGGGGGCAGTATCGGTCGCCGGCCATTGCACCGATCCCAACCGGTCGAGCGCATCATAGCTTACATGGCTGAAACTGGGGGTTAGCGCAGCGATTTCGTCCATGATCTCGGATGGATGGGTGTAGGACCAGCCCAGCCCCATCGCATTGGCGACCTGCTGAACGATCTCCCAGTCGGCGAAGCCGTTCAGCGGCTCCATCACCTTGCGCACGCGCTGGATTCGCCGTTCTGCGTTGGTGAACGTGCCGTCCTTTTCCAGGAAGGTGGATCCGGGCAGGAAGACATGGGCGTAATTTGCTGTTTCGTTGAGGAAAATATCCTGAACGACAACGCAATCCATCGCCGCAAGCCCGGCGGCGACATGATGGGTGTTGGGGTCGGACTGCAGAATATCCTCGCCCTGGATGAAGATGCCCCGGAACGCCCCTTCCGTCGCCGCATCGAGCATGTTGGGGATGCGCAGCCCCGGTTCGGGATCCAGCGCGACACCCCATGCCTGTTCGAACAGCGTGCGGGTGGCGTCATCCGAAACATGGCGGTAACCCGAATATTCATGCGGGAAGCTGCCCATGTCGCACGCACCCTGCACGTTGTTCTGGCCGCGTAGCGGGTTCACCCCCACCCCATCGCGACCGATATTGCCCGTCGCCATGGCCAGATTGGCGATCGCCATCACCGTCGACGATCCTTGCGAATGTTCGGTGACGCCAAGGCCATAATAGATCGCGCCATTGCCGCCGGTGGCATAAAGCCGGGCTGCGGCGCGGACGTCGGCTGCGGGAACATTTGTCAGTTGTTCAATCGCTTCCGGTGATCTTGTGGGATCCGACACGAAATCGGCCCACGCCGAATATTCATCCCAGTCGCACCGTTCACGGATATAGGCTTCGTCGGCGAGGCCTTCGGTCACGATGACGTGGGCCATCGCCGTCAGCACCGCAACATTGGTGCCCGGGCGCAACGGCAGATGGAACGCAGCCTCGCTATGCGGGGTGTGGACGATATCGATCCGGCGCGGATCAATCACGATCAGCCTGGCCCCCTGCCGCAACCGTTTCTTCATGCGCGATGCGAACACGGGATGGCCGTCCGTGGGATTGGCGCCGATGACCAGGATGACGTCGGCCGCCATCACGCTATCGAAATCCTGCGTGCCGGCCGATGTGCCAAACGTGGTCTTCAAACCATAGCCCGTCGGGCTGTGGCAAACGCGCGCGCAGGTATCGACATTATTGTTGCCGAACCCCTGCCGGATCAGTTTCTGGACGAGGAAGGTTTCTTCATTGGTGCAGCGGCTGGACGTGATCCCGCCGATCGCGCGGCGGCCATGTGCAGCCTGAATACGGCGAAATTCCGCGGCAGTGTGGGCGATCGCCTCGTCCCAACTCACCTCACGCCACGGCATATCGACCCGTTCGCGGATCATGGGCTTCAGGATGCGTTCGCGATGGTTGGCATAGCCCCAGGCAAAGCGCCCCTTGACGCAGCTATGCCCCCGATTGGCCTTGCCATCCTTCCACGGCACCATGCGAACAAGCTGTTCGCCGCGCATTTCCGCGCGGAAGGTGCACCCAACCCCGCAATAGGCGCATGTGGTTACGACAGCACGTTCGGGCGTACCGATTTCGATCACCGACTTTTCGACCAGCGTCGCCGTGGGGCAGGCCTGCACGCAGGCCCCGCACGATACGCATTCCGACGTCAGGAACGGTTCATCCTGCCCGGCCGCAACCTTCGATCCGAAACCCCGGCCCTGAATGGTCAGCGCGAAGGTGCCCTGCACTTCATCGCATGCGCGGACACAGCGCGAACATAGAATGCATTTCGAAGGATCGAACGTAAAATACGGATTGGTTTCGTCTTTGTTACAATCGAGATGGGTCGCGCCGCGATCGTCATAGCGCACATCGCGCAGGCCCACCGCGCCGGCCATGTCCTGCAACTCGCAATCGTCATTGGCGGCACAGGTCAAACAATCCAGCGGATGATCGGAAATATAAAGTTCCATCACCCCGCGCCGCAGCTTGGCCAGCGCATCGGTTTGGGTGTGCACGACCATGCCTTGGGCAACCGGCGTGGTGCAGGACGCCGGATAGCCGCCACGCCCTTCGATTTCGACGAGACACAGCCGGCACGACCCGAAACTGTCGAGGCTGTCCGTGGCGCAGAGCCGGGGGATGCTGGTTCCGGCCAGCGCGGCGGCGCGCATCACCGAAGTGCCCGCGTCCACGGTAATGGCACGCCCGTCGATATGAAGCGTGACGGTAGCCACGACACCCGCCGGGGACGGCGGCGGCGCCGGGGTGCCGAGGTCGAGTTCACCGATCCAGGCCATCTTATCTACTCCGCCGCCGCAGCCCCAGCCGCAGGGGCCAGGCCAAAATCTTCGGGAAAATGATCAAGCGCGCTCAAGACCGGAAAGGGCGTGAAGCCGCCCAGCGCGCACAGCGACCCATGCTTCATGACGTCACAAAGGTCGCGCAGGATTGCGACATTTTCCAGCGGCCGTTCACCTGCTGCAATATGGTCGACCAGTTCTGCCCCACGCGTCGATCCGATCCGGCAGGGCGTGCATTTGCCGCAGCTTTCGACGGCGCAAAACTCCATCGCGAACCGCGCCATCGCCGCCATGTGCACACTGTCATCGAACACCGTGATCCCGGCATGCCCGATCAATCCGCCAGCGGCGGTGAACGCTTCATAATCAAACGGCAGATCAAACATCGACGGAGGGAAATAGGCGCCGAGCGGGCCGCCCACCTGAACCGCGCGCACCGGACGGCCCGAAGCGGTGCCGCCGCCAATTTCGTTGACCAGTTCACCAAGCGTGATGCCGAAACCGATTTCGAACAGCCCGCCGTTGCGAACATTGCCCGCCAACTGGATCGGCATCGTCCCGCGCGATCGCCCGACGCCGATTGCGGCGTAGGTTTGCGCGCCTTTCGCCATGATGAAGGGAACCGCCGCAAAACTCAGTACATTGTTGATCACCGTCGGCTTGCCGAACAGGCCGGAGATCGCGGGCAATGGCGGCTTGGCGCGCACCTGCCCGCGTTTGCCCTCGATCGATTCCAGAAGCGCGGTTTCCTCGCCACAGACATAGGCACCCGCCCCTGCCCGCACTTCCAATACGAAGGGGGCAATCACCTCGCACGCTTTCTCTATCGCGCTGTTCACCATATTGATTGAAAAGGGATATTCCGACCTGATATAAATATAGCCATGACCGGCGCCAACGGCGTGGGCTGCAATGGCCATGCCTTCGATCAGGGTGAAGGGATCCCCTTCCATCAGCATCCGATCGGCAAAGGTGCCGCTGTCACCTTCATCGGCATTGCAGACGATGAACTTTTCGTCCGCGATCGTATCGTGCACCGTTTGCCACTTGATCCCGGTGGGAAACCCCGCGCCCCCGCGCCCCCGCAATCCCGATGCCTTCACTTCGGCGATCACGGCGACGGGCGCCAGCGCGCGCGCGCGCTTCAACCCGGCCCACCCACCACGGGCGGCATATTCATCAAGGTCCAGCGGCGCGATCACACCGCAATTGGCAAAGCTGAAACGCTGCTGCCTGGCGAAAAACGGCAAGGCGGCAACATCACCGATGCGGTTTGGGTGACAACCGTTCAGAACCGCCGAAACGTCCGTGGCCGCGACTGGGCCATAGCCGATCCGGCCATCCGGTGTGGCCACTTCAACCAAGGGTTCGATGGAAAACAGGCCACGGCTGCCGGTGCGCACCACATCGCAACCCGCAGCGGTAAAGGCCGCTGCCACATCGTCCGCACCAAGCGCCACCGACGCCATGTCCGCCGAAATATAGACACGCGTCATGCCAGCACCTTTGCCACGATCTGATCGAGCCGTGTCCGGTCGATCCGCGAAACGGGATTGCCGTCAACCAGCGCATTCGGGCCAGTGGCGCACAGGCCAAGGCAATAGACGGCTTCCAATGTCACCCGGCGATCCGCGCTGGTTTCGCCAATCGCGATGCCCAGCAGTTCAGCCGCAGCCGCCTCGATCGCAGCGCCGCCGCGCGCCTGACACGCCTCCGCACGGCACAGCTTCACCACATGCGTGCCCGCCGGTTCCGCCTGGAAATCATGGTAAAAGCTCACCACGCCGTGGACCTCCGCACGGCTGAGGTTCAGCGTTTCGGCGATGATCGGCACTGCCGCCGCCGGTATGTAGCCTAGCGCATCCTGTATCGCATGCAACAGAGGCAGAAGCGCGCCCCGTACGCCGGCATGGGCGGACGCAATCTGCCTTACCGTCGCTTCGGCATCACCGTGATCGGACTGGGCAATCGTGGGCAAGCCGAACTCTCCTTCGACATCATTGCCGCCCACTGGCCCCACGATCAGGGCGCCGTCAAATCAACTATCCCCAATACCGATAGATATCATCTATCAAGGGCGCGCAAAAGGTGACGGCAATGCCAGCGCCTGCCCGATCGACAACAATTCCTTCGCCAACGGGCCGACGGGGCTTCGATCGAGCATGACCAGCCCAATACGGCTAGGCGGGAACGGATCGGCAAACGGACGGACCTCGGCCCAATCAAGATCGGACACCAGGGCTGCATATGTATCGGGAATGATCGTTGCGAAGCCACCTGACTGCACCATGGCGAACAGGGCCACATAGGAATCCGATGTCGCCTTCGGCTGTGGCGTCAGGCCGCGCGCGGCGAGATGCGCGTCGAGGATACGGCGGTTCTGCATGCCGCGATGGAGCAGGCAAAGCGGCCCGGCCACAGCCTGCGCCCAGCTAATGGGGCAGCCCCGCTCGCCCCTGCCGATCGCGCGGCCGATATACATATATTGTTCGGTATAAAGCGGCACGCTGATCACGTTGGCGGGCGGTTCATGATCGAGATAGGTGACGGCGGCATCCAGTTCGAATGCGGCCAGCCCCCGTTCGATTTCGCGCGATGTCAACGAATGCACGGCAATGGCAAGTTCGGGATGCTTGTCGCATATCGCCTTTGCCAGATGACCCGTTACCGGCAGGGACGCAGGGATCGCGCCCAGCCTCAATTCTCCCCTTAATGGGCCACGCGCCATTTCGGCGGCCTTTTGCAGGCCGGTATAGTCGGCAACAAGTTGCTGCGCCCATGGCAGCACCGCCTCGCCTTCCAGCGTCAAGCCCATGAAGCGATGCTCGCGCACCACCAGCCGCTTGCCCAGTTGTTCCTCAAGCGCGGCGATCCCCGACGACAGGGTCGGCTGGGTCACGCCGCAAATCTGCGCCGCACGCGCAAAATGTTTCTCGCTCGCCAGCGTCACGAAATATTGAAGAAGGCGGATCTGCATCAGGCAGACGCCGCGATTGGCGATCGGCCGGACCACAGGTTGAAACAGAGTGTCATCGTCGCGCGCCAGCCTTGATCGATAGGGTGGCGGACATTCGCATTCCTGATGCGGCCTGCCAAGGCAGGCTCGTCATCGCGCGTGCTGGTGCCCCAAAAAACACGGAAATCGAGAACGTTCGATCGTTCGCAAGGTGCGTGCCCGGTTCCGGCCGGTTGCCGATTTCCCGCCTTGACCCGCAAGGCATGAGTAACTAGCCAGCATCGCTAATGCGAATCGATGTCATTAGCGATAAAATGGGTGGGCAGCATATGAAGGCCATAATCACGAATGGCGGCCACGGCCGCACGGCATGGTTGCGATCGTCGGCGTGGATCGCGTTGGCGGCCCTGTCGCCCTTCGCTGCGGCTACCCCCGCATCCGCACAGGATGGCGATCCACTGGTCTATGCCGATGCCCGGGGCACAATCACGGTGACGGCAACACGCATTCCCAGTTCGATCTTCGATGTGCCGGCCACCGTCAGCGTGATCGATAACCGCCGGATCGCGGACGAACTGGTGACTGACGTCAAGGATCTGGTGCGTTACGAACCTGGTGTCAGCGTGCGGCGCGCGCCCACCCGTTTCGGTGCGGCACAGGGATCGACCGGGCGTGACGGCAATGCCGGTTTCAACATTCGCGGCCTCGAAGGCAATCGCGTGCTGATCCAGGTGGATGGCATCCGCGTACCCGACGATTTCAGCTTCGGGGCGCAGGCTGCCGGACGCGGCGATTATGTCGACCTCAGCCTAGTCAAATCGGTGGAAATCCTGCGCGGGCCAGCATCTGCCCTTTACGGCAGCGACGGGCTTGCCGGCGCCGTCAGCTTCACCACCAGCGATCCATCAGACCTGCTGGCCGGCGGCCGCAGCTTTGCGGCGCAGGCCGGCGCATCTTATGATTCATCGGACAATCAGTTTTCCGAAACCGCGATCCTTGCCGGCAAATCCGGCGCGTGGTCCGCGCTTGTCGCCTACACGCGGCGCGACGGGCATGAACTGGACAATATGGGCACCAACGACGCCGCCAATGCCACGCGAACCAAGCCCAACCCGCAAGATAGTGCGTCGAACGCGGTGCTCGGCAAGATCGTCTGGTCGCCCAGCGACGCCCATCGCGTCCGCCTGACCATCGACCATGTCGATGAAAAGGTGGACACCAACGTGCTCAGCGGCATCGCGGCGATCCCATCGGCACCGACGTCGGTAATCGGATTGACCGCGCAGGACAAAACCAGGCGAACCCGCGTGTCGCTCGACTGGCGCTATCAGGGAACCGGCGCCATCGGCTCCGCCCAGATCGCGGCTTGGTATCAGGATAGTGAGAACCGCCAGTTCACCGCCGAAGATCGCAATGTCGCGGCCGATCGCACACGCCTCAACACCTTTGAAAACAAGGTTTTCGGGGTGAATGCGGAAGCCCGCAGCGATTTTGCCACCGGCCCCGCCGCGCATCGGCTGGTATATGGCGCCGACCTGTCGATCACCCGGCAAAAAGGGCTGCGCGATGGCACCGTGCCGACCGCGCCGGATACATTCCCGGCGCGGGCCTTCCCTGTCACGGATTATCTGCTGGCGGGCGCCTATCTCGCCGATGAAATCGCATTCGCGGACGGCGCGATCACGATCTTCCCGGCCATCCGCTTCGACTATTATGATCTCGATCCGCAGGCTGATCCGCTGCTGCCGAATTTCCTCGCAGCCAAACAGGACGGCTCGCGCCTTTCGCCAAAACTGGGCGTCGTCGGCAAGCTGGGCGGCGGGGCCAGCCTGTTCGCCAACTATGCCCATGGTTTCAAGGCGCCCCTGCCCAGCCAGGTCAACCAGTTCTTCGAAAACCCGACCTCGCCATTCTTCGCCTATAAATCGATCCCCAATCCCAATCTGCGCCCCGAAACAAGCAAGACCATCGAAGGCGGCCTGCGCTATGGCAGCCCTGCGGTCGACGCCAGCGTCACCGCTTTCTGGGGCCGCTATCGCAATTTCATCAGCCAGGAGCAGGTGGGCGGCACGGGCACGGTTGCCGATCCGCTGATCTACCAGTTCGTCAACCTTGCCCGCGCGCGGATCAAAGGTGTCGAAGGCAAGCTCGAAGGCCGCACGCGCGCCGGCTTCACCGGCACCCTGGCGATCGCCTATGCCACCGGCGAAGTCACCGATGATAGCGGAGTGAAATCGCCGTTGCTCAGCATCGACCCGCTCAAGCTTGTCGCCGGGGTCGGTTATCGCGATCGCCAGGGGCGGTTCGGCGGGCAACTGACGATGACGCATTCGGCCGGCAAGGAAGCGAGCCGCGCCGAAGGGCTGTGCACGCCATCCTGCTACCGACCCGATGGCTTCACCATTCTCGACGCCACCGCATTCGTCCAGTTGAACAAGGCCATCACCTTGCGTGCTGGTGTCTTCAACATTTTCGACACGCGATACGCCTGGTGGAGCGACGTCCGCGGGCTTGCCGCGACACCGGCCAACCTGGCCGTGACCGACGCCTACACCCAGCCGGGCCGCAATATGCGCGTCTCGATCACCGCCCGCTTCTGATGTACCGAGATTGAGGATCAACCAGACGATGAAACCACTTCTGCGCGACATGCTTCTCGCCGCCACATTCCTTGTGGCCGCGCCCGTAACGCCCGCTTTCGCCGATGGCCCCGTTGCCGCACGCGCGACGGCGGATGAACAGGCCGCCCTCGCCGCCGACCGCGCCTCGATCCTTGCGATGGCGGGGGATTACAAGGTCACGTTCGATTTCCGCGAAACGACCCCCTGGCGGGCCGATTATACGCCGATCGCACCGAAGACGTCGGGGGGACATGAAAGCGTCCGTGTGATCGAGGACAAGCCGGGCCGCATCGTGCTCCAGCACCTGCTTGTCGTGAAGGATGATGCGGGCAAATCGATCGTCATCAAACATTGGCGGCAGGACTGGACGTACGAGCCGGCGTCGGTGCTGGTCTATGCGGGCGACGGCAAATGGACGCTGGAAGATGTGCCCGAACGGATGCGCAAGGGCCGGTGGTCGCAAACCGTGTGGCAAACCGACGATTCCCCGCGCTACGGCGGGTGGGGCCAGTGGACCGATGAAGGCGGTGTTCGTCGCTGGCGGAGCAACTGGACATGGCGGCCGCTGGCGCGGCGCGATGCCGTCCGCAATCCGCCCTATGATCGCTACCAGGCGATCAACCGTCATTCGCCGTCACCGGACGGCTGGATCCACTGGCAGGACAACATCAAGATGGGGCCGGAAAACGGCACAGCCGGCGGCAAACTGGTGGCTTTCGTGCAGGAATCGGTGCTCAACACTTACGTCAAGGCGGGCGATTATGACGTCAAGGCGGCAGACGATTATTGGGCCGCCACCAAGGATTATTGGGCAGCCGTCCGCACGGCATGGGACGATGCCATCGCCAAGGGCAAGGGCGTCAACGTCGCCGAAGTCGCCGAAACCGGTTCCGCATCCGGTGAGCGGCTGATGACCTTCGCGGATGAGATCCGCACCGGAAAGCTCACCAACGGGCAGGCGATCGCCAAGGCACGGGCCATCATCGCCCAGGTCACCAACTGAGGCGGTCAGGCGGCGAGCGAGGCGCTTAAGGGACAGCCCTTTGGCGGCTCGCCGCCTACCCCGCTCCACCTGACTTGATATTTAACCCAATGCTGCGTAATGCCGGTGGAACATCAAGAGTTGGGGCGACGCCCAACGCCAACCTGCCTTCCGGGCAAGGTGGCACTCCCTTCACGGGAGGATGTGGCCGAACCGGCAATTAAACGGATCATGCCACGGCGTCGCTTCCAACCAGAATTGGAAGGCCCGAGCCGTCAATGCCGATCAAGATTCCCGACGATCTTCCCGCCCGCAGCACGCTGGAAGCCGAAGGCGTGGTCGCCATGCGCGAAAGCGATGCCGTGCGCCAGGATATCCGGCCGCTCCAGATCGGCCTGCTCAACCTGATGCCGAACAAGATCAGCACCGAAACGCAGATCGCACGCCTGATCGGCGCTTCGCCGCTTCAGGTTGAACTTTCGCTGGTACGGATCGGTGGTCATGTCGCGCGCAACACATCCGCCGATCACATGGCGTCCTTCTATCGGCCGTGGGACGATATCCGCGCCCGCCGGTTCGACGGCTTCATCATCACCGGCGCGCCGGTGGAACATCTCCCGTTCGAAGACGTCACCTACTGGGATGAACTGCGCCGCATTTTCGATTGGACGCAGACCAACGTCCATCGCTCGTTCAATATATGCTGGGCGGCGCAGGCAGCGGTTCACCATTTTCACGGCATGCCCAAATATGCGCTTCCGGAAAAGGCGTTCGGCGTCTTTTCACATCGCAACCTCGCACCAACATCGCCATGGCTGCGGGGGTTTTCGGACGATGTTGCCGTGCCCGTGTCACGCTGGTCCGAAGTGCGGGCCTGCGATATCCCGGCAGATAGCGGCGTCACCCCGCTGCTCGAAAGCGATGTGACGGGGCTGTGCCTGCTTCACGACGGCAAGACCGATGCACTGCACATGTTCAACCATATCGAATATGATTCCACCACGCTGGCCGACGAATATCATCGTGACGCCGCAACCCGGCAAAACACGCCTGTGCCAAGCCACTATTTTCCCGACGACAATCCGGTCCGCCCGCCGGAAAATCGCTGGCGCAGCCACGCGCACCTGCTGTTCGGCAACTGGATCAATGAAATGTACCAGACCACGCCGTTTGACAGCGACCGGATCGGCCTCGACCGTCGCGAACGAAGTGGTGCCGTGAAGCCCTGATACCGGCTGCATGGCGCCCCTCCCCCGGCCATCCCCGGGGGGCGCCGTGCAACCATTTCTGGTTGTGCGTGATGGACATCGGGCAACACGATGGCGGACGTTGCGGCAAGCTTTTGAATTTATGAAAGCTCGCGGCGTCCGCTGGTTGCGGCGGGATCAGGTCCGGGTTGAGGGCGGGCCTCACCGCGTTGAACGCACAAGGCACCGCATCGGAACGATAGCCCGGATGCGGATGCCGCCCGATTTCGATGCCGACAAATTTTCAACAATCAATTGATATTACATGGGAAAATTTGAAGTATTGGCAGCTTCAAATCGTTCAGCCTGCCCCGCCACCGTCGCGGTGCCGTGACTTGCCAGCGCAGATCACGTTCCATAGCCATGACGCAAGATGCCAGGTCGCCATGAAGTTTTCTCCCCGAAGAGCCAGCCTGCCGGGTTTGCCCAGACCGTTCCTGTTCGGGTCGCGGTGGTGGTGGACGAATTTCCCTTATTGTCGGAAACCTTCGTCATCGATCAGATCGTCGCATTGCTGCAATCGGGGCTGGATGTTCGCATCGTCGCGGATCGTCGCGCCAGGCAGCGGATAACGAACGAAATCGCCAACGACCTGCTCGATCGTTCAAGCTTCATCGACGATCATCCGCTGGTGCGCCTGCTGCCGCGCAATCCCATCGGCAGGAAACTGCGCGCGCTGCTGATGCCCTTGCTGGGCCACCGCATGGACCGCAAACGGCTTGCGGATGTCGATGTCGTTCTGTGCCATTTCGGCCCCAACGGCTTGCGCGCAGCCAAAGCGCTGGCTCCGCTAAAACACCCGCCCAAGCTGTGGACGATGTTCCATGGCTATGACCTGTCATCCTATCTGCGCGACAAAGGTGACGATGTGTATGCCCCGCTTTTTGCGGCCGGCGATCACTTCCTCGCCGTCAGCCGCCACTGGACCGATCGGCTGAACGCGCTGGGCTGCCCGCCCGATCGCACGGCGGTGCTGCACATGGGCGTCGACACGAAAACGCTTCGTTTCACGCCCCCGGCGCGAACTGCAGGCCAGCCGCTGCGGGTCATTTCCATCGGAAGGCTTGTCGAAAAAAAGGGTTATGCCGTTTCGATTGCCGCTCTCGCCGCGCTGGGTGCACAGGCCGGAAACCTGGACTGGCGCTATGATATCATCGGGGATGGGCCGCTGGATGCCACGCTGAAAGCGCAGGTTGCCGATCTGGGCCTGGGCGATCGGGTGAACTTCCTTGGGCCTCTGCCTCCGTCGCGTGTGTTATCCCTGCTGGCGCAAGCGGACATCTTTCTCCTTCCATCCATGGTCGCGGCGAACGGCGACATGGAAGGGATTCCGGTTGCCCTGATGGAAGCGATGGCCCTCGGCATCCCCGTGGTGTCGTCCATACACAGCGGGATCCCCGAATTGATCGAACATGAATATAGCGGGTTGCTGGCCCCCGAAGGCGATGCGCAGATGGTTGCGACGCATATCCTTCGCCTTGCCATGGATCCCTATCTCGGGAAGGCGCTGGCCTTTGCGGCGCGTGCGCATGTCGAGGATGAATTCGACCACGGCCAGTTGATGCGCGATCTGGTGCGTTCCGTTTGCGCAACCTCCAGCCCGGCCCACTGACGTGCATAGCGGGGAACAAGTGCGCACGGTCGTGATCAACAATATTGTCGCACTGAACACCGGCGATGCTGCCATTCTGGATGGCATCCGTACGGTTCTCGCAGCCGCGCAGATTGGGCCATTTACCGAACAATTGATCGACAAACAGGCCATAGCGGTCCGCAAATATTATCCGCAAGCGCGGATCGCCCAGCAATTTCTGGGAGCCACATCACAACCCGGCCTGCTGCGAAAACTGATGGCGAAGGCCGATCGGGCAGGCATCCTCCCCCGACTGCGCAACAGGCGCGGCTGGCTTGCGAGCCGCCATCCGGCCTGGCGCTTCCTGCTGGAAGGCGACGGCAGGCGTAACCGGGATATGCTGGGTGCGGCAGACCTGATCGTCAGCACGGGCGGCACCTATCTGGTCGAAAATTATGACATGACATCGTCGCTGGCCCAGCTTGCGCTCGCCGCCCAGAGCAAGGCGCCGGTGGTGATGTTCACCCAGTCGCTCGGCCCGTTTACCGGGGCCACCAATCGCGCGCGGCTGCGCCACATCCTTCCGCAGATCGATCTCATCCTTCTGCGCGACGCCAAATCGCTGGGCTATCTGAAGGAACTGGGCATCCCACTGCCGCAGGCACGGATCGTTCCAGATGCCGCATTCGCGCTGGCCGATCCGGCCCGGATCGAAACCGCAAAGCACCGGACGCTCGCTTCGGCGCCGCATGTCGCGATATCGGTCCGCTACTGGGCGCATTTTCATGGCGACCGCGGTCAGAATGGCTATTTCGAAGCGATCCGCGATGCCGCCACCTGGCTCGTGCGCGATAAAGGCGCCGATGTCACCTTCCTGTCGACATGCCAGGGGGTGCCGGAATACTGGATCGACGATTCACGCGCGGCGGCCGAAATCGTGGCATCCCTGCCAGACGATGTTCGCCCGCACGTGCGGATAAACAGCGCGTTCCATACTCCGAAAGCGCTGATGCAGCAGCTTGCCGGGTTCGACCTTGTTGTCGCGACGCGCATGCATATGGCGATATTGTCGCTGTGTTCCGGCACGCCCGTGGTGCCGATCGCCTATGAATTCAAAACGAAGGAACTGTTCGCAGGTATGGGCTTTCCCACCTGGACGCAGGATATCGACACGATGACGGGCGACACGCTGGTCGCCGCGATCGATAACTATCTTCAGATGCTGCCGGTGTTACGCCCGCGGCTGATGGACGCCGTGCTGGCCAACCATAGCGCGGCGATGGCGGTTGGCGACCTGATACGCCAGGTAACGATCAACCCGTCCTAAAGGCGGATTTCGGCTTCCTCATATGCGCGCGCGCCACGGAATGATCTCGTCAGGCGCCATGCCGCCTTGAGGATCGCGCGCCCGTCGGCGTAGCTGGCCAGCGTCGCCAGCGCGATCGCATAGGCCAGCACCCCGCTGCACAGGATCAGCCCGATCCCTTCCAACCCCGTCATGCGCAAGCCATGCACCACCCCGGCCAGCAGGCCTGCGGCCACCGTCAACGGCAGTTGCAAAAGCAAAAGATCGCGCATCCGCACCGGGCCGATGCGGTGCACCACCCAGTATAATACCGGCAAACGCACCAGCCAGCCGCTGATCGCATAGGCCGCCGCCACGCCCACGGCACCCCACGGCAAACCGGCGGCAAAGGACAGCAATGTCGTTATGCTGGAATAGATTCCCCAGTGCAGCAGTTCGCGCGTGCGATTTTGCGCGATGAACAGCCAGCCTGTCGCATTGCTCAATGTTTGCATCAGGCCGGCAATACCCAGCCAGGTGAAAATCGGCGCGACTGCCGCCCAATGCGGACCGAGCAGGAGCAGGATCACCTCGTCCGCCACCACCACAACGGTGGCGATGCCCGGGATGCAGATCAGACCCAGCAATCCGGCGGTTTCGACAAACGCCCGGCGCAGGCGTTCGGGATCGCCGTTCATCCGGCTCAGCAGCGGCACCATGACTTTCGTCACCGGCGCATTGATGTTCTGGATCGGGAACAGCAACAAGCGATAGGCGCGGTCGTAAAAGCCAAGGGCCGTTGCGCCATAAGCGCGCGCGATCATCACCGCGTCCATGCTGCGCGACAGATAATTCAGGAATGAGAAACCCGTGACGTTCGCGCCAAATCGCAGCAGATCGCCGGTTTCAGCCTTGGTTCGGATGCTGCCCGGCCGCCAGCCCGAAGACCGCCATGCGAAAATCGCGGTCAGGATCGCGGCCACGGCCGTACCCGCCCAGATCGCCCAATAGCTACGCCATATGAAGGCCGAGCCTGCCGACACCAGGAAACCGCTGACCGCAGCCGCCACATCGATAGCAGACAGTGTGCCAAATCGACCTTCGCGACTCAGCAACGCCAAATGCTGGGCCGCGAGCGCACCGAGCGCAATCGGCACGGCCCACGCCGCCGCCAGCAGTGCCACCTGCGGTTGTCGATAGAATGCGGCCACCAAGGGGCTGAGGATCAGCAGCACCACAATGACAGCCAATGCGGCCGCGAGGTTGATGTAAAACAGGCGTGTCTGTTCCGCCGCGCTGATCGCGCGCCGTTGAATGACCGCTTGCTGCAAGCCGAAATCCTGGAACAGCGAAACAAGCGCAACGACTGGCATCACCATCGCGACAAGCCCGAAATCGGCTGGCTTCAACCACCGCGACAGGAGGATGACGGTGAGCAGTTGCAGCGCGACGCGGATCGCCTGAGCCGCAGCCGTGGCCAGCGTGCCATGCAATGCCAGCTGGCGTAGAGAACCGGTTTCCTGCTGCATGCGATCCTTTGACGCCGTCAGGATATCCTATTGCGCTCCATCAAAAGTCCAAGTTTTAATCGCTTCGTTTCAGAGCGTTTTTGCATCGTGCCACCTCAACCCCTCACCCATAAGCATTGTTTAATCCAAAAATTTATGGCGCTCTATTGATAGGCGACGAATTTATTGAAACGGATACGCAATGAATAAGGTTTCCGTGATTATCCCAACATATAATCGTGGAAAACATATTTCCCGCGCGATCGATAGCGTCATAAATCAAGAATATAGTCCATATGAGATTATCGTAATTGATGATGGATCTAGCGATAACACAGAGATCATACTAAGCCATTATAAAAATTATATTTCATATTATAGAAATTCCGAGAATATTGGCTCCCAAAATAGTCGAAATCGCGGGATAACCATGTCATCGGGTGATGTGATCGCATTTCTCGATTCGGACGATTATTGGCGAAAGGACAAGTTGCGACTGCAACTGGAGCGGGCGAATGCGAGCGGCAATATAAGGGATTTTTGCGTGACATGCGGGCATTCGCTGATCGGCAACGATCTGCCGGCATTTCGGCCGCCGGAAACCATCGGCCTGGAAGATATTCTCGTTCACAACATCGTCGGGCCTACATCCAATATCATGATGTCACGATCGATATTGGATGCCGTTGGCCTGTTCGATCCCGTTATGCCAAGCTGCCAGGATTGGGAGCTTTTTATTCGCATCGCACAACGGGTGCCGATTCTAGGCGTGGGCGAGGTCCTGACATTTCAGGACACCGACAGCTCAGCGCGCATCTCGGATAATCACAAAAAGGTTCGGGACGGCCATCGCGCCATGTATCGGCGCGCACGCGCAACCACGGATTTCCGGGCGCTTCCATTGGCGCAGCGGTGGCAGGTGCGGGCGCGACAGGAATTGGCCCTGTTACGGAAATAATCCGCGACAGCCTTTTCCAATCGTCGCAGGACAGACAGTAATCATCGCAATATTGCTGTGCTGCACCACGGAATTTGCAATCAAAATAATGTGGATAAGGATCGTTCGGCACATCTGCTTCGCGATGCGCTGCAACTTTGATCAAAGGGACAGTCCATGTACGCGACAGATCCGGCTATATCTGATGATAATTCTGCATTTGCCGGGAACGTTCCGGATTCGTTTCGATATAAAGACGCCATGGTATTGAAACGAACGGATCGTAACTTGTCGCTGAAGATTGGGCGCGTGGTGGACATGATGGTGGCGATCGCAGTTTTGCTGGCCGTCCTGCCAGTGCTCGCGCTGCTTTGCTGCGCCACCTGGCTGCAGGACGGAGCAAATCCGATCTTCGTTCACAGGCGCATCGGCCTGGGCGGGCGCAGCTTTCCGTGCCTGAAAATCCGCACGATGGTTCGCGATGCCGACGCCCGGCTACGCCATCTTCTGGAAACGGACCCAGCCGCCGCCGCCGAATGGACGCGGGATCAAAAGCTGCGGTGCGACCCCCGCATCACCCCTTTTGGCGCATTCCTGCGCAAATCCAGCCTGGATGAATTGCCGCAGCTGCTGAACGTGATCGCCGGGCATATGAGCCTTGTCGGGCCGCGTCCGATCGTTCAGGGCGAGGTGGCCCGGTACGGGCGCTACTTCCGGCATTATTGCCTTGTCCGCCCGGGAATAACCGGCCTGTGGCAAGTGAGCGGCCGCAACGACACCAGCTATCGCCGCCGCGTTGCCATCGACACCGTCTACAGCCGATCGAAAACCGTACTCGGTGATCTCGCGATCATCGGGCGTACCGTGCCAGCCCTGATGCTGAGCCGGGGCAGCTATTGAGCCGGAAGGAAGCAAGGCCATGACTGCCAACCGCCATCCTGTACCAGCAACGCCCCCGCTGACGGCAAACCTGCGGGTTCTGCTGGTCGATCCCGTCTTGTTCACCGCGCCCTATGACGCGGCCTTGTCGGGCGGACTGAAGGCAAACGCGGTTTCCCCGCATTGGGCAACGCGCGCGCTACGCCCGGCCGAAGACGCCAATCTGCCGCAAGCGGATGTCACATCCTTATTTTATCGCTTGAGCGACGGGCCACGGCGTTTGGGCACCGGCCCGATCCAGCGCGTTCTGAAAGGGTTCGAACATGTGGCGGGGCTGAACGCCCTCACCCGCCTGGCGCAGCACGGCGATTTTCACCTTGTTCATTTTCAGTGGAGCGTTTTGCCCTGGCTGGACGCTCGCGCCATGCTGCGCATCCGCGCACGGTGCCCCGTCGTCCTGACGGTGCACGATCTGGTTCCGTTCAACGGCAAGCGCGTCAGCCGGCTGCAGCGGGATGGCTTTCCGGCCCTGCTGCGCCTTGTGGACAGGCTGATCGTCCACACCGATCAGGCGCGCGCGACATTGCAGGCCAATGGAATTGACGGTGCACGGATAGCCGTGGTGCCGCACGGCCTGCTCGAACTTCCCACATCGCGCACAACCCGGCCGCGCGCCGATGGACGGTGGCGGATCGTGATGTTCGGCCGGCTGCAATCCTATAAGGGCGTCGACACTTTGATCGATGCAGTGGCGCTGTTACCGGCGGAGGCACGCGGGCGCATCGAAGTCATCATCGCCGGCGAAGCGCTGATGCCGATTGCAGATCTGGCGAAGCGCGTTGCCGCCCTCGGCATCGGCGATACGCTACGCCTTGATACGCGCCATTTCAGCGACGATGAAATGGCGGAACTGCTGGCCGGCGCCGATTGCTTCGTATTCCCTTACCGCGCGATCGAGGCCAGCGGCGTCCTTCATCTGGTGGCCCCGCTCGCCAAATGGATCATCGCCAGCGATCTTGGCGTCTTTCGAAGCATGATCGGCACCAGTGGCGATCATGGCCAATTGACGCCCCCCGACGACGCCCCTGCCCTTGCCGCCGCGATTACGGCATCGGTTGGCCGCACGCCCGTTGGCCCGCTCGGCGATGATGTGCCCAGTTGGGCCGAAATCGGCAAGGCGACCCGCGCCGTTTATGAAAGCGCGATCGCCGACCATGCGCGCGCCGCACGGCTGGCCGCCTGATGGCCGGTCGTCTCCTGGTCCTGCAAGACAGCCCCGGCTTCGGTGGACATGAAATCATGTTCCTGAAGCTGCTTCCCGCCGTGCTGGACGATGCCGGGTTCGACGAGGTCGTCGTTCGCATGCCGGTCGCCAATCGGGCATTGCAGGATCATCTGGCCGGCTTGCGATCGCCGCGACTGCGTATCGCACCGTGGAAGTTCGCCAAGCGCGCGGGCGAACCCTATTTCGCGGGCCTGCGGCGCGGCTATCGCGCAGCGGTGCGCGAAACGATGGCGCAGGAACGCCCGCGCGCCACGCTGCTTTTGCAAGGGCGGATCGAAAATCTGGCGGTTCCCATGCTGGCGCTGCCGGCCAGCCAGCCGGTGATCAGCTACATCCCGATGGCCCATTCCATGAAAGACATGGGCCGCAACGCCATGGTGGGCGATCATGTCCGTCGCCGGCTCTATCGGCGGCCTGATCGTTTCATCGTTCCATCACACGCGGTGGCCCGGCAGTTGGTGCAGGCCGGCGCACGCGCGCAGATCGTGGTCGTCGATAATGTGGTGGACAGGAAGCACGGCGATGGCGCCCATATCCGCCAGTCATTGAACCTGCCGCCCGATCGCAAGGTCGCATTGTTCCTGGGTCGGTTCGACAATCACCAGAAAGGGCTGGATCTGCTGGCCGCCGCGATCCGCCGCAGCGCGGCAAGGTTGCGCGACTGGACGTTTCTGTTCGCTGGCGATGGGCCGGGTAAAGCCGCTATCGCAACGCTTGCCAACGCGATCGACGCGCGCACGCTCCCCTGGAGCGACCGATCACAGGATTATCTCGCGGCGAGCAACGTCATGCTGATGCCTTCACGGTTTGAAGGCGTGCCGCTGGTTATGCTGGAGGCGATGGCCCAGGGGCTGCCGATCCTGGCGTCGGATCTCGACGTTTTTCGCGAATATCTGCCCGATGCGAACCGGGCCTGTTTCAGGACCGTGGACCTTGCGGCACGGCTCGACATGCTTGCCGATCCGGATCGCGCAGCAGATTTTGGGTATCAGGCCCGCGCACGCGTCGCCGACATGCAGCTTGAACGATCCCGCGATCGGTTCGTCCGCGCATTGGCGGAGGTTCACACTCTATGAGCGAGGATATCGGTCACGCCGCGGCGGTCATAATTCCCACGTATAACGAAGCCAGGCACATTGGCAGCCTGCTCCGGCAGGTACTGCGACAAGGCAGTGACGTCGTCGACCAGGTCCTGGTTGCGGATGGCCGCAGCGAGGATGACACGCGCGCGATTGTGGCCGCCATCGCGGCGACAGACCGCCGCGTCATACTGATCGACAACCCCGACCGTATACAATCGGCCGGGATCAATCGGGCCTTCGCGGCCGCTGATCCCGCCTGCCACATTCTGGTGAGAATGGATGCGCACGCCGGCTATCCCGACGATTTCGTGCCCCGCGTGGCAGAGACGCTTCGCACCCGCAAGGCCGGCAGCGTCGTCGTCCGATTGCGCACGATCGGGTGCACGGCGCTGGAGCGCGCAATTGCAGCAGCATCCAACAGCCGTTTGGGCACGGGGGGCGCCGCACATCGCATCGGACGCGCATCCGGTCCGGTCGACCATGGCCATCACGCCGCCTTCCGACGCAGCGCATTCCTGAATGCCGGCGGCTACGATCCCAGCTTCGTCGCGAACGAGGATGGCGAACTGGATTACCGGCTTGCCCAGCAAGGCAACCTGATCTGGTTCGATGCCGATATTGCGATAGATTATTACCCGAGGTCATCGCTACGTGGGCTGGCCCGCCAATATTATCGCTACGGTGTCGGCCGTGCCCAGAATTATCTGAAACATCGATCTGGCTTGCGATTCCGGCAGATGATTCCGCCCGCACTCGTGTGCATGCTGACAGTTTCGGCCATCATTGCGATATTCAATCCGATTTTTCTCGCATTTCCATTCATTTATATAGGATTATGCGCAATTTTATCTATTAAATTATCATGCGATCATAAATATTCAGGAATATTATTGGCATTACCTGCCTCCATCATCATGCATACAGCATGGGGATTTGGCTTCCTATCAAGAATAACTTCAAGTTTTTTTGATAGAAATATTTCTGATCCGGTATTGGGAGAAAGTCGATGATGCGGCTTTTGATCGCCATATTGTCCGTCATGGCAAGCGCGATGCTGAGCCTGCCGGGTCATGCGCAGGCGGATGCCGCGCCGCCTTCTGCGCCCAACAGTTATCGGCTGGGGATCGACGATAAGCTGCGTGTCGTCGTCTATGGCGAAACCCAGCTCACCGGCGAATATGTCATCGGCAGCGAGGGTACCGTTGCGCTTCCGCTGATCGGCGCGGTGAAGGCCGCCGGGCTTACCGTTGCCGAGTTTCAGGGCGCGATCACGCAAGCCTATGGAACCAGCTACATCGCGGATCCGAAAATCAGCGTCGATATCGTGGCCTACCGTCCTTTCTATATCCTCGGCGAGGTTAACAAGGCTGGCCAATATCCCTACCGGATCGGCATGTCGGTCTTGCGCGCGGTCGCCACTGCGGAGGGCTTCTCCTATCGCGCAAACAAAAAGAAAGTGGCGATCCAGGGGGCCGATGGCGTGGAACGCATCGTCCCCCTGACACCGCAGACGCCGGTTCAGCCCGGTGACACCATTCGCATCCTCGAGCGCTATTTCTGAGCATGCGGATCACTTTGTCCTTTGATCCGCATCGCGCCGCTTTTTGTTTGCGGGCGGGTGCCTTTGGGCTGGCGCTGGCCATGCCGATGGGCGCTGCCGTCGCGCAATATCTCGATCCCCCGCCACCGCGTTTTCCGCGTGATCGCAATATCGCCGTCATCGATCGCAAGGTGCCCGGTTACGAACCGTCGGGGATCAACATCGGCGGGCTGACGCTGCATCCCAGCGTAAAGGCCAATACGATCTATTCCGACAATATCTTCGCCCAGGAAAGCGGACGACAGGATGATCTTGCCCTGCGCATCGCGCCGGCGATCAGGCTGTCGTCCAACGCGCCGATCAACCGTTTCGCACTCAATCTGGCCGGCCAGTTCGATCGCTTCGCCAGCCTGACTTCCGAAAATGCGGATCGCTTCGATGTCGACGCCACCGGCACCTATGAGTTGAACCGCGACACGGTCTTGCGCGCGCGGATCCGCTGGCAGCGACTGGAAGAAGCCCGCAGTTCGCAGAATGCCTTTGTCCAGACCCGTGCACCGCTGCGTTATGATCTGACCACGGCGGCCATCGGCATATCGCGTGATTTCAATCGCGTCCGACTGATCACGGACGCCGCGATGATCAAAACCAACTACTTCAACGGCAGCCTGCCGGATGGCACGCCGGTCGACACGCGCAGCCGGGACAATGCCATGATCAGCCTGCGCGGCCGGGCCGAATATGCACAATCGCCTGCCCTCAGCTATTTCGTACAGACCGTCTTCAACTGGCGCGATTTCGACACGGCCTCCACTTTCCAGCCGGAGCGGGATTCCAGCGGCTATGAGGTTCTGGCTGGCGTGAATTTCGAACCATCGGCGCTGATGCGCGGTGAAATCGGCATTGGCTATCTGGCGCAGAATTTCAAAAGCTCGTTCTATGGCGATACCGGCAATTTCGGCATCAACGCGCAACTGACTTTGTTCCCGACCCAGCTTACCACCCTATCGATCGAGGCGGATCGGCGCGTGATCGATTCCGGCATGCCGCGATCCGGCGCATTCCTTTCGACATCCGCCAGCCTGCGCATCGATCATGAACTGCTGCGCACGCTCATTTTAAGCGCAACCGTCGATTATAAGAATGATCGGTTCAACGATATCGACCGACGCGACAACCGGTACGATCTTGGCCTGCGCGGCGAATATCGTTTCAATCCCAACCTTGCCCTGAACGTCAACGCCGCACGCCTGCACGTCAGTTCCGACGGACTTGATCGATATCGCAGCTATGCGGACGATCGTCTGTCGGTCGGCGTCACGCTCAGGAGATGAGCTTATGAACGATATCCGCATCGATCATTCCGGGCCGATGCCCGGCCCGCTGGCGACGATCCTGCCGGCGCTGCCAGCGGCCGCGATCAGCCCCGCCCGCGACAAGATTGACAATTTGCGCAAAATTCTGGCGGTGCTGCGCCGGCGCTGGCTGCCCTTTCTCGGCGTGTTCCTGTTCGTCGTTGGTGGCACCGCCTGGTTTACCTGGCAACAAACGCCCAGCTACACGGCGACGACCAACCTTGTCGTCAATTCGCGGCTGCTGAATATATCGACCAAGGACAAGGACGTGTTGCCCGTGGTGCCCACGCAGGACGGCGCCGTGGATACGGAAATCCAGATCCTGCTGTCACCGGAGGTGCTGGAACGCACCGTCCGCAGCTTGGCCCTAACCCAAAAGCCGCCGTTCGCGGCGGCGCTGGTCTCGACACCGGAAACCAATCGGATCGGCGCGGCGGCCGGGATGGTGAGAAGCCATCTGGAGGTCAGCCGCCCCGGCGCAACGAATGTCGTTGCCATATCCTATACCTCGCCGGATCCGGCGCTCGCCAAGGCCGTGGCCGACGAAATCGCCCGCCAATATCTGCACGTGAAAACCGATACGCGGCTTCAGGCGGCGTCCTCAGTCGGCGAAGGACTGGCAGAGCAGCTGGAAATGCTGCGCGGCAAGGTCGAACAGGCCGAAGCCAAAGTGGCGCAGTATAAATCCGCCAACAACCTTCTCAGTTCTGCCGGGGTTACCCTGTCGGAACAGGAAATATCGATCTACAAGCAGCAACAGGCCGCCGCGCGGGCCAATCTGGCGGAGGAACAGGCGCGATTGCGAACGGCGCAGACCCAGTTGCGCAGCGGCTCGTCCGGCGATGACGTCGGCGAAGCGCTGAACTCCCAGGTTGTCGAACAATTGCGGACGCAGCGCAGCACGCTTAGTTCGAAGCTGGCCGATCTGAAATCGCGATATCGGCCGCAGCATCCGGATGTCGTAAACGCCGAACATCAGCTTGCCGATGTCGATGCCGCCATTCAGGCGGAAATCGGCCGCGTCATCTCCAACCTCGAAGCGCGCGCGCAGGTGGCCGGGCAGCGGGCAGCGGCCGCAAGCGATATCGCCGCCAGCGCCACCGGCGCGCTCGCCAGCAACAACGCCGCATCCGTTCGGCTGAATGAATTGGAGCGTCAGGCCGAAGCATATCGTTCCAACTATGCCGCCATGCTCGACCGCCAGAACGCGATCAGCAGCCAGGCGATGATCGCGGATGAAGATGCGCGGATCTTTTCGCCCGCCATTTTGCCGCGCTTTCCCAGTTCGCCCAATAAGCTGCTGAACATGGCGATCGGGGCGATGCTCGGCCTGATATTGGCAAGCCTTGTCACATGGCTGTTGCAGATGTTCGATCGCGGCATCGTGACGTCCACCGATGCGGAAACACGGCTGGGGCTGGCCCACCTCGCGAACATCCCGTCGATCCGCTCCATCGCCACCGGCCCGGACCGGGCCATCCCTGCCGAACGGTTTGCCGTGGATCGGCCCATGTCGATCTATGCCGAATCCCTGCGCAGCCTGCGCCTTGCGCTGATGCGGCCGCGCCATGGGCAACCGGTCAACCTGATCGGCATTACGTCCTCCTGCCCCGGCGAAGGCAAGTCGACGCTGGCGCTCAGCCTTGCACGGACGGCGGCGCTGGCTGGTGATCGGACCTTGTTGATCGATGGCGATATCCGGCGCCCAAGCATCGCCCAGTTTGCCGGCTTCACCGCGGAACACGGGTTTCTTGACATATTATCGGGGCATGTGTCGCTCAGTCAGGCGATCGTGCAGGATCCGCTGACCAAATTGCATATTCTGCCGACACCGATCCGCACCTTCACCCCGCATGAAAGTTTCCGGGGCGAAGCGATGCAGCGGCTGCTGGCGCAGGTGCGGGCTGAATATGACGTGGTGATCATCGATACCGCCCCCGCGCTTGCCGCATCGGATGCGCGCATCATTCTCGATCAGTGCGATGCGGTGGTTATCGCGGTGCGCTGGAAAAAAACGCTGCTGCCTATGGTGCAGGCCGCGCTGCGCAAGATGCGGACGCTGCACATCGTCCCCGTCGGCGCCGTCCTTACCCAGGTGGATATGAAGGCCGTGTCGGCCTACGGTTATGGCGACGTGGATTTCAACTATCGGGCATATAAAGGCTATTATGCCTGATCGCCCGCACGAACCATGCGATTGCTGCAAGCCTCGCCGGCTACAGCACGAACGCGAACAGCAGGCCCCACAGCACGATGCCGCAGCCGATCGCCACCGCCCAATAGGCAAAGGAAATCCGTGGCTTCTGTTCGATTGCAGGCAATGCCGCCTCATGGGGCGCACCCGCCACGACACCCACTTCGACATCCACGATTTCGGATGCGGTATCGGTGCTTTTGCTGGTGAACGGCGGCGGCGTGTTGGTCATCGCTATCCGAATGCTTCTAGCTGTTCCCAGGTTAACAAACCGCAACGAGGCGACGCCCCAACATGCCCCATCCAAGCCTGAACTTGCGGCGTGACGGGCCACTGCACAGCGACAACCCGGCATGTTCCCATGGCACGCTTCACTACGATCATGCGCTTAAAATAGGAACAAGGGGGGCGACACGCAACCGGCCTGTCGATGCCGGATGCGCGCAATACCGTCCAACGCCGTATGAGATCAGCGGAATATGTGGCCGATATCGCGCCATATTTTACCCAAAGGCCGATCATCGCTGTGAATAGCGCGCCGACATCCTTCAACCCTTATGTCCACGGGGCGCGGGGCTTATTTTCCGCGATGGTGTTCGTGTATCACGTATATCATTCCGGCCTGCCTACGTTGCCGATTGTTCGAGGGTCTTTTCTCGAAACGATCATTCTCGATTCCATGAAGTTCGGCGTCGAACTTTTCTTCGGAATAAGCGGGTTCGTCATCGTCGGCGCGCTGGCGCGGACAGCTTCGATGAAAGCCTTTCTGTGGGATCGGATCGCCCGCATCTATCCGACATTGTGGGCATCGTTGCTCGCCATCACCCTGATGGCGCTGGTCGCCGGCCGGCCATTGCCGCCCATGGGCGACTGGATAGCCAATTTCGTCACCCCGCCTCCCTTCTTCGATATCCCGATGGTCCATCCGGCGGCATGGTCGCTGGGCTATGAAATGACCTTCTACGCCCTGTGCGCCGCCGCCTGGTGGATGCGCGGCCAGGGCATCCGCTGGTGGCTGTGGATCGCGGGTGCGGCCGGCGCCACGCTGATGATCCTGTTCCCCCGCAGCATATTGATGGCCGCCGGCGTCATGATCGCAGCCGGCTTGGCCCGCCCCTTATGGATGGACCGCCTGGCACGTTACCCCTTGCCCATGCTGCTGCTGTTCCTGCTGGCATGGCGCATGATCGACATGGCCGCAGGCGGCCGCATTCGGTTGATGAGCCCGCTTCACGCCGACTTCGGCCAATGGATCATGCTTTTGCCGGCGATCCTGATCAGCGGCATCATCGGCGGCATCGCGTTGCTCGGTATCGAACGGGGCCATGGCGCCATCGGTCGCACCCTCAGATCGCCGGCAATGCAGTGGCTGGGGACGATCAGCTACAGCTTCTATCTGTGGCATCCCATATGCATGGCCGTAGTGAAGTTCGGGCTGACGCGCGGCGGCTTCATCGATCATCTGGGCATGTGGTCGCAGGCCGTGTTCTTCATCCTGTCGCTTCCCGTTGCCCTGATCCTGTCGCATTGGAGCCAGATCTGGCTGGAAAACCATGCGACGCGCTGGCTGCGCGGCCTTGCGGCTCCACGCCGGGCCGCGGCCATCGCGCCAGCGCCTGCCGGTGCCGACACGCTACGGGACTGCCCATGACGGCCTCTCACCCCCTGTCGTCGCCTTTGCCCATCACCGGCGCAGCAGCGCCAGACGCCACGACCAGCCGTTTCTTCATTCACGGCGCCTTCCTGACGGCGATTTGCCTGCAACGCTTTGGCCTGTCGATCGGAGACGGCGCGCTATTCCTCAGCCTGCCGGTGTTCGCCCTCCTGATATTCTGGGCGTTCATGGCCGGGTTCGGCACGCTGCGCACGCCGCCGGTGCTGCTTTATGCACTGTTCGCGGCGGCGGCACTCACCAGCACCCTGGCGGCGTTGCTGGCGCCTGACCTGCGTTTCGGCCTGAGCATCACGTCGCTTTTATCGATCCTGATCAGCTATACGCTCATAACCATCGGGCCGACGGATCGGTTCGACAGATCGCAGGTTCTGCCGATCTTTCTATTCTATGTCCGCCTGTGCGCGGCGTTGGGCATCGCGCAATATCTCGCCCAGTTCGCCGGTATCCGCATCTTTTCGTTCATGGCGACAATGCCCGCGCTTGAGCCTGTTCTGGTGGAACGATTGTTCAACCACGCCCCCATCGTCGGCTATGGTTCGTCGATTATGCGCTCCAACGGGTTTTTCCTGGTCGAGCCGAGCACGTTTTCGCAACTGCTGGCGCTGGCGTTTGCGATCGATTTCTTTTTGTTTCGGCGTTTCGCCTATCTGCCGCTTTACGGGCTGGCCTATCTCTTCTCCAGCTCCGGCACTGGATTGCTCCTGCTGATGCTCGCCCTGCCGATTTACGCGCTGGTGGACTGGCGCCGGCTGGGCCGCCTGTCGATGTTCCTGATCGTCGCGATATTGCTGGTGATCGGCGCTTCGTTCGCCTTCCCGGATCAATTCCAGATCCTTGCCGGACGCGCCAACGAAATCAACGCCACGGGCAGCAGCGCCTATAGCCGCTATCTCGCGCAGTTCGACCTCATTCATCGCTACGCCGCAGAAACGCGCGCCCTGATCGGCTGGGGGCCGGGCGCGATGGAACGCGCGGACGGCTTCGTTCCGGGCAGCGGCAATCCATCGCTGAAACTGTTCATCGATTACGGCTATGTCGGGTTAGGCCTGTTCTGGACGTTCCTTTTTGCCACATTGTGGCGGCGGGACATGCCATTGGTGCCCATCCTGTTGCTGGTACAATTTCAGATCGGTGGCGGCAGCCTGCTCTTTTCTCCGCTGCTGGTGCTGATCGCGATGCTGTGCATTTGGGCCGCCCCGCCGCCCAGCCAGAAGATGCCCCCCGATTAGGGTTATGCCCGCCGGGTCCATGGCGCCGCTTTGAACCAGCCGAACATCCGTCCGCCGGCCAGCACCAGCGCCATGATTGTGCCAAGTATCGAAAAATAGAGCGGCACCGATGTCACGTTATATATCAGAAGATGTGCGCCACCATAGACCAGAATATTGTTCAGACAGAAACATTCTAGCGAATTTTGTCCAACGGCAACGAATGACATCACGATTTTACTATGGCGCAACGTATCAGAAGATGGCGTGATCAGCATCGCGGTCCATAATGCCAGGCCGAAATGCAGCACGCGCAACGGCCCCACGCCGGCCTTTTCAGCATATGGAATATTTTCCGCCTGAATGCCGGCGAACACCGTCATCTTGACGGTGAATGCGGCCAGCAACAGAAGCGCGCAAATCGTGATCTGCAGTCTGCGTCGGGGGAAACGCCATTCGGTCAATGGCTTGATAAGCGCGATCCCTGCCCCGAGGAAGAAGATGAACTGCCAGGCAAACGGATTGAAGGTGGCGTAGTGAAACTGCGCCGTCAGCCCCGCCTGATGCGCCAGCCACAAGAGAAAACTGAAGCCAAGCGGCACCGCAACATGCAGCCGCGCCATTGCCAGGAATGCAGCCACCAGCGGAATGAAGAAGATATAATTCCGCAGCACTTCAAAAAATGCAAAATTTTCCTTGAATATAAGAAAGTTATACAAAAATTTTGCCGGGTTTTCCAGGAACCGGTCAATATGGCTGACGGCCATCAGCTCGGGCGAGCGGAGAAACAGAAACCACGCACCACCGGCCACAATCGCCAGCGTGAACGTGTTGAGGACATACAGGCTCCACGCCCGATCCAACGTCCGGGCCTGCGTCAGCCAAAACCCCACGCGATCGTAATTGCGCCCGAGTACTAGCGCCATCACATAACCGGAGAAGAACACGAAAAATTCAGCCGGGCCGGAAAATCCGAAGGGCTGCATATCGTAGAACCGTGCAATCGAATGATAGCCTGCCACCGAAGCGAACCAGGCAAAATGGCTTCCCGCCAGGCTGACGATGAAGAATCCGCGCAGAAAATCGATCCGAAGATCGCGGTTTGTCCCAGGGGGTGCGCTCATCTGATCCTCGTAACGCTTTGACGGACGACGCTTCTTCGGCAGGCCATTCCGCTATATCGCAGTGCACAAGCTGTCGAGCCGATTGCCCTCAATCGTGGTCCGCATCGGCCCAGCGGAGTTAGCGATGTATCAACCGATCAAATGGATGGCCGTCGCGCTGCTTGGCGCCTTGTCGACAACGGCCTGTTCCGATCCGGGCGCGGCCCGGCAAACGGATGCGGCGACGGATGCGTCAGTCCACGGGCGCGCCCAATTGTTCGTCTATCGCGGCGGCGGCTGCACCGGACGCGAACGGATGCCTGCTTTTGTCGCCATGCTTGGCCGACAGCCGGACGGAGTGATCGCTTTTGCGGAACGTGGCAGTTGGCCCGCGATGCTGAACTCGGTCCGCTGGAGCATGCGCTGCTGGAAAGGCGCGCCCTATCGTATCGCGCAATCGGTGCCCATGCTGCTGGACAATGGCACCAGCCTGGCCGAGGGCGCAGCCGGCGCCTATGATGCCCAGTTCGAGGAACTGGCCCGCATTCTCATCGAAAGCGGGCACAATGACGCTTATCTGCGGATCGGCTGGGAGTTTAACGGGGGCTGGTATCCATGGGCCGCCCAGAAAGATCCCGAGGCGTTCAAGGCCTATTTCCGGCGCATTGCCTTGATCTTCCGGCGCGCCGAAGGTGCGCAGTTCAAGATCGTGTGGAATCCGGCGCGGGGCAGGCAGCAGATCGCCCCGGACAGCGTGTATCCGGGAGATGACGTCGTGGATATCGTCGCGCTCGATCTCTACAACCAGTCCTGGCGACCGGAGGATAAGGCGGATCCGCAGGTTCGCTGGCGCAACCATGTTGTACAGCCTTACAGTCTGGACTGGCTGGCCCGGTTCGCCGCCCTGCACAACAAGCCGATAGCCATTCCCGAATGGGGCACCGGCACATCGCCGAACGGCCACGGCATGGGCGACGATCCCCTGTTCATCGCCAATATGGCGGGGTGGATAAAGGCCAATAATGTCGCATTTACTGGCTATTGGGACTATAAGGCCGGCGATTTCGATGCCGAGCTTTCAGACGGCGGAGCACCAGCCGCCGCACAAGCGTTTCGCGAAAACTTTGGTCCACACGCTGCAACCAATCGGTCAGGCGTTATTCCACGGTAGCCGGGCTGCTGGACGGCTCGGACAATGCCGACGCGAAACAGCGTTGCCACCAGATCACGTCCTGATCAGCCACGCCAGCCATCAACGCTTGCCAGCGCCGGATGCGCTCGGCTTTCGGCATGGATAGCGCCTGCGCGATGGCATCGGCGATTTCCTCGGGACTGTGCGGGTTCACCAGCAGGGCATCGCGCATCTGTTCGGCAGCACCCGCAAAGCGCGACAGGATCAGCACGCCGGGATCGTCGGCATCTTGCGCAGCGACATATTCCTTCGCGACGAGATTCATCCCATCGCGCAACGGCGTAACCAGCCCAACCCGTGCGGCCCGATAGATCCCGGCCAGTTGATCCCGCGGATAGCCCTTGTTCACATACCGAATGGGCACCCATTCAACGGTGGCGTATTCGCCATTGATCCGGCCAGACAAACTATCCAGCGCAGACCTGATCTCGCGGTAGCTTTGCACATCTTCGCGCGAAGGCGGGGCAATCTGCAGCAGGAATACGCGGCCATGCGCGGTCGCGTGCGATGACAGGAACCGTTCATACCCCAGAAAACGCTCCTGAAGCCCCTTGGAATAATCCAGTCGGTCCACCCCGATGATCAGATCACGCCCATTGGCGCTGATCCGCATCCGTTCATATGTCGCCAGCGCTTCCGGTTGCTCGGCACTGGCGCGAAATGCGGCCGCATCGATACCGATCGGACAGGCGATCACGCGGACGGCACGGTCGCCGATGACCAGCCGATCTTCGCCATCGCGATATATTTCGGGAAATTCGACGCGGATATAATCGAAAAAGGAGTCCAGCCAGTCCCGCGTGTGGAACCCGATCACGTCATAGGCGAACATCGCCTCCACAAGCTCCCGGTGATTGGGCAGGGCCAGCAGCAGCCGCATCGGCGGCCACGGAATGTGCAGAAAGAAGCCCATTCGATTGCCGACGCCGCGCCTGCGAAGTTCGGCGCCAAGCGGGATCATGTGATAATCATGCACCCAGACAAGATCATCCGGTTCGATCAGCGGCTGGACGGTATCGGCAAAACGGGCATTGACCCGTTCATAGCCGTCGGCGAAGCCCCGTTCGAATTCGGCGACATCAATGCGATAGTGGAATAGCGGCCACAACGTTCGATTGGCAAAGCCGTTATAATATTCCTCAACATCCTGTGCTTCGAGGTCCACCGTCGCGGTGGCCACTCCGCCATGGCGCTGGAAGTTGATATGCCCGGTGAAATGATCGATTTCATCGCCCGACCAGCCAAACCATATCCCGTTGCTTTCCCGCAGCGCCGCCGACAGCGCGACGGCCAACCCGCCCTGATTGGTGGAGCCCTCCCCGCCGGTGGACTGCACCCGGTTGGATATAACGATCAATCGGCTCATCGGATCGAATTCCATGGCTTGCTCAGCAGGACGGCGCAGTTGATCAGCCCAACCAGTGAATAGGTTTGCGGGTAATTACCCCACAGTTCGCCGGAAACCGGATCGATATCCTCCGATAATAATCCGGCCTGCGTACGCCGGCCCAGCATCTCTTCGAACAACGCCCGCGCGTCGGCCACCCTGCCCGTCGCATGCAATGCTTCGATAAGCCAGAAGGTGCAGACGTTGAACGCCGTTTCGGGCAATCCGAAATCATCTTCCATCGCGTACCGCAGCATATGGCTGCCACGCCGCAGCCCTTCTTCCACCGCAACCAGCGTTCCATGAAACCGCGGATCGGCGGGCTCAAGGAACCGCAGGTCGAGCAGCTGGATCAGGCTGGCGTCCAGATCATCGCCGTCGAACGTGGCGGACAGGCGCCCGCTATCTTCCCGCCACGCCGATGTCTCGATCGTGGAACGGATGACATCCGCACGCGATTGCCAATATTCGCGCCGATCCTGCAGTCCCAGTGCCTCCGCCGCATTGGCCAGCCGGTCGCAAGCCGCCCAGCACATCGCCACCGAATAGGTGTGAACATGGCTTTTCGTGCGCAATTCCCACAGGCCCGCGTCGGGCTTGTCATGCGCGGCCCAGGCACGTTCGCCAATCGGCTCCAGTGCGGCGAAATCCTCAAGCCCGGCGATCCGGTACAGGCGCTGATCGAAGAAGGCCTGCACGTTGGACAGGATGATCTGGCCGTAAGCATCATGCTGAACCTGCTCATACGCCTGATTGCCAACGCGGACCGGACCCATCCCGCGATAGCCATCGAGTGCCGGCTCGATCCGTTCGATCAGCGCCGCTTCGCCGCCTACGCCATAAAGCGGCTGAACGTGCCCACCTTTGGCATTGTCGACGATGTTGCGCAGATATTCGAGATACCCTTCCAGCACATCAAGCGCACCCAGACGATTGAGCGCCTGGACGGTATAATATGCGTCACGGATCCAGCAGTAGCGATAGTCCCAGTTACGCCCCGAATGGGCATGTTCAGGGATGGAGGTCGTCAGCGCCGCGACAATCGCGCCGGTTTCCTCATGCTGACACAGTTTGAGCGTGATCGCCGCGCGGATCACCGCCTCCTGCCATTCCACCGGCGTGGCAAGACCGCGCACCCAGCGCCGCCACTGCGCGATCGTATTGTCGAGCATCTGTTCCGTCGCGACGCCGACGTTGTCCGCGAAACTTTCGTCGGGGCCCAAGAAGAAATGCAGCGGCCGTTCGACACGGAACAACCGTTCGTCCTCAATCCAGCCGACCGGTGCATCGCTCGTGAGGCGCATCCCCCTTTCGGGCAACAGATACCGGATGTGGTTCGAACCGCGCGTGCGCTCTGCCGAGCGAGCACCCCAATCACGCGCGGGCCGAAGCCGGACGCGAATACGCGGGCTGCCGGATATCGGGCGCACGATCCGCACGAACGCAACGGGACGGTACATGCGCCCCAGCCGCGTATAGCGCGGACAGAAATCGACGATCTCGACGGCATTGCCGCGCCCATCATCATGCCGGGTGATCAGGACTGGCGTATTGCGAACATAATGCTGCTGGGTTCGGGTACAGTCTTCGAGGTCGATTTCCCAGAAACCGCGCGCGCCTTCCGCTGCCGGCGGATGGGCATCCAGCAGGGAACAGAATGCGGGATCGCCGTCGACACGCGGCACGCATCCCCACACGAACCGCCCACGGCGATCGATCAGCGCGGAAACCTGGCAATTGCCGATCGGCCAGAGATCAAGCGTTGCAGTCATTAGGCTGTGGCCAGCCAGGCACGCACGGCCGTGCTATCGGACAAACCATAGCGCGCGGCTGTCGCGCGGGGTGGGCCGACCAGAATGCCGCACCCACCCAGTTCGGTTGCGGCGATGAAGCCCGGCTCATCCGTCAGATCATCGCCGATGAAGATTGGGCGCGTACCGATCATGGGCGCTTGCGCCATCAACCGCCGGGTGGCGACGCCCTTGTCGCTGCCGGGCACGCGCAGTTCCACCATCATGTGGCCGTGCTGGACCGCCAATCCGAACCGAACGCCGAGGCTGGCGGCAATCTTGCGCGCCGCCACCGCCGCATCAGGCGCGCGCCGATAATGCAATGCGGCACCGAAGCTCTTGCTTTCGACAAGCACCCCCGGCGCCGTCGCCGCAAACACGCGAAATGCGTCTTCAACCCGATCCAAACTATCCGGCCGAATGGGATGCGCGGTGATGTCATTCCATCGATATTCGGCGCCATGACTGCCAGACACCGCGATGGATCGGGCAATCGGGCCTAGCATCGCATCGAGTTGGGCGATCGAACGCCCGCTGACGACGGCCACGCTCCCCACTTTCCGGGCGATGAGGCGCGCCAGCAGATCACGCAACGCTTCATCGGCGATCACATCATCCGGCTGATCGATCAGATCGACCAGCGTACCATCGAAATCAATGAACAGACTCGCATTGGTCAACAGGTCGGTGGGTGGAAAGGGCATTGCCCCCTTCTCCACGGCAGAAAGCATCAATTGATCCCGATTATTTCACAAGGCCTGCATGAAGGACGAAACAGCGCCCGATTGGTTCCATCGAAGTCACTCGATCACACCCCGGAACCATCCGCAGCCGCACCCGGGCGCCGGTTGTGCTGACGAAACAGCCTGGGGTTGAAATCAGTCACCCGCCGGAACGCCGCCGAAAAATTACCGGCATGGGCAAAGCCCAGCCGTGCCGCGATTTCCTTCAATGGCAGGTCGGTTTCGACCAGCATTTGCCGGGCGCGATCCATGCGGACGCGCTCGATATGGGCCGTAACGGTTTCCCCGGTAAGGTTATGGAACAACCGCAGGAAATGCCGGCTGCCGATGCCACACAGGGCGGCCAGTTCCACCACATTGGGGGCAGGCCCCGGCTCGGCCAGGCGTTCGGCCACCTTGCGATATTGCCAGGCTGCCAGCCGGCCATGGGCGGCCACTTCGCGGCTGAACGTGATGCACCGGGCAGTTTCAATCATCAGCGCGGATGCGTAAGCTTCCGCCAGGGCCGCGCTGGCGAGACCGGGTGCCTCAAGTTCCTGTCGCAATCGATGCAGCAAGGACTGCATCGCACCGCCCCGCAGATTGAGGCAGGTGGCAAGCTCCGCAGGTGTCCATTCAAAATATTTGCCCACCGTCGCCGCGTACCGCCCCGGATCAACCGCGCAGCGCACCACCCGGATCTGTCCGCCGGCGCTCTTGGCCCGCACCTGCATACCAGCCGGTCGCAGGAAGATATTACCCATGAAACCATAGCCCTCGGGATCCACATCCGGAAAACAGGCACGGCCATCCGTTGCAAACGGGGGCAAGGACATTTCGATCATGTGGCGATCTTCTGTTGCCACGACATCCATCGGTGTCGGCCACCACCATTCGATCAATTGCAGATCAATGGCCGGCAGGCGAATTTCGGCAAGGATGTTGGGACTGATGCTCATGGTCTGGCCCCTGGCTGCATTCCCTGCATTGGGCGAGCCTCGGCGCGCACGCTACGCCGTTTCTGTCCGTTCGTCATGATATTGTCGGAATGGCAGCGGTTCATCCCATTGCCCGGCTACCCTGCTGCCAGCATCACTCGCCCCTGAAAGGGAGAGTCCCATGCCAGCATCCGCCACAGCCGTTCCGGCACATGTACCGCCCGAACGCGTCATTCATTTCGATTTCCGCAACGATGCGGAACTGCGGCGCGATCCATGGGGATACATCGCTCGCATGAACGATCGGCCCGACATCTTCTTTTCGCCCGATCTTGGCGGATATTGGGTGGTGACACGGAGCGAACTGATCGCCGAAGTCTTCAGCCGGCACGATCTGTTCACTGCCACGTCGCTCGCCATTCCCAAGATCGAAAACCCGATGAAGCTGATCCCCAACAGCTTCGATCCGCCGCAGCACACTGCCTATCGCAAGATCTTCACGCAGAACCTGTTCTCACCGCGAGCACTGCGGACGCTTGAACGGGATAGCCGCGCCCACACGCGCGCGCTTCTCACTGGTTTCCAGGCCAAGCGATGCGAATTCGTGGCGGACTTTGCCGCCAAGCTGCCCGTCGAAATCTTCCTGCTGATGATGGGATGCGATCTTGCGCACCGCGACGATTGCATCATCTGGGTCCGCGATATCTTTCGTGGGCGAACGCTGGAGGAAACCACGCGCGGCTTTGCCGGGGCCGATCGCTTCATCCGCGAATGGCTCGCCGAACAATTGGCAGACGTTGCCGCCAACAGCGGCAGCATGTTCCAGGCGATGGTGAATGCGCGGATCGACGGCCGCACCCTCACCTTCGATGAAATGCACTCGATCACGATGATGCTGTTTGCCGGCGGCCTGGATACGGTGACCTCGCAAATGACCCACATCATGAAATTCATGGCGGAAAATCCACACCACCGCCAAATGCTGATCGACGACCCGAAATTCATTCCCATCGCGCTGGAAGAATTGCTCCGCCGATTTGGCATTTCCAACATCGGACGGATGGCGGCCAAGGACTTCGAATATCACGGGATTCAGTTCAAGGCAGGCGATCCCGTCCTCGCCTCAACACCGATATCAGGGCTGGACGCCCGTGCCTTTCCCGATCCGCTATCGGTGGATTTTGGCCGGGGCGGGCACAGCCGCATCAAGCATGGCGGGTTCGGGGCCGGTCCGCATTTGTGCCCCGGCGCGTTCCTCGCACGCACCCAGCTTCGCGTCATGCTGGAAGAACTGCTGCCCGCGATGCCGGGGCTGCGGCCGGCCCCTGGGGCAGCGATCGAAACGCTGCCCGGCGCCACAATCATGCTCGCCGCATTGCCACTGGAATGGGGCTGATCGCGACGCGAACCCTCGACATGAACGGTTAGATCAGCTTTCGGCGATGATGACGCGAACCTTGTGGCTGGCCAGGAGTTCGCGGGCCTCATTGGGCAGGCCATCGTCGCTGATCAGGACGTCTATCTCGTCGAGACCGCAAACGACATTACCGGACGACGAGCCGAACTTGCTGCTGTCGACAAGCAGGATAACCTGTTCGGCCCGTTCGATCAGGCGGCGTTCGGCACCGACCAGAACGACATCGGCCTGCATCGCCCCCTGCGGACCGACGGACGCGGCGCTCATAAACAGCTTCGGCGCATGAAATCTGGGCATGAGATCATCACCGGCCGGCGCCAGGATGATGTTCTGCTCGGGGAACACCGAACCGCCGGGCACCGTCAGGCGCGTCCCCGGCTGCCCCAGCAGCGCGCTCACGATGTGCAGCGAATTGGTCAGCACCTGAAGTTCGAGGCCGGAAAGATGGGGGCACATCTGCAAGGTCGTTGAACCGCCATCGATCATGATCGCCTCGCCATGCGAACAAAATTCAGCGGCAGCGCGTCCGATCGCTTCCTTCTGCAGACGGTTGCGATGGATGTTCTCGTGAAACGGCACGCCTGTCAGCCCTGTCGCCACCGCCGCCGGCGTTGACGACACTGGCAGCGACACACCACCATGGACGCGCACGACGCGTCCCTTGCCGGCCAACCGATCAAGATCCCGCCTGAGCGTTGCCGGCGAAGCATCGAGCCGACGCTCAATATCCCGGAACGCTATGAATCCCTTATCTTCCAGAAGCGACAATATCGCCGTTTCGCGCTCAGCGGCGTGCATGCCCGTTCCCTTCCGCATCCTTACGCGTCGCTATTCCAAGAAGCGCTGCCGTGCGCAAGGATCAGACGATACCTGCGCCCAAACCAACGGGCCGACGTTGCTGTGCCTTGCGCTCGCGCCACCCGCTCGCGCGGTAGGCAGCCAGCGCGTCGATCGCGCCCCCCGCTTCCATGCGCGCCATGGCAAGGATCGGCGTCACATCGGTGCGATACGCGTGGCGGAGCGCCTGGAACGCCATCATCGTGTCATTATGGTCCTGCGCAAGATGAAGCGCCTCGCGATCGACCAGCAGGGCCTTGGCATATGCGCCCGCAATCGCCTCCGCGGACGAAATCATGCTTTCGATCGGATCGGTCACATTATGCGACTGGTCGATCATATAATTTGGCGCAAAGCCGTCCCGGGGATGAAGCTCGGCCTCCACCAGTTCGTTGAAGACGAGGAAAAGCTGGTGCGGATTGATCGATCCGGTGTCGAGATCGTCATCGCCATATTTGCTGTCGTTGAAATGGAAGCCGCCCAGCTTGCCGAACCGGTGGAGGCGGGCAACGATCTGTTCGATATTGACGTTGGCCGCATGATGCCCAAGGTCAACGAGACACTTGGCCTTGGGGCCGAGTTCCTGAGCGGCAAGGATCGACGAACCCCAGTCGGAAATCACCGTCGAATAGAATGCAGGCTCGTACATTTTATGTTCGAGCAGCATCCGCCAATCGTCGGGCAAGGCTGCATAGATTTGCGCGGCCGCCTCAAGATAACGATCAAGCGACCGCCCTAGATCCTGCTGCCCGGGAAAATTGGTGCCGTCGCCGATCCAGACGGTCAGATCCCGCGCACCCAGCTGGCGGCCGATTTCGATACATTCGATGTTATGCGCGATGGCCTGCGCCCGCGTCTCGGCAACCGTCGATGTAAGCGACCCGGTGGAATAGCTGTGTGCCTGGTTCGGCTGATCCTGAAACGTATTGGAATTGATCGCATCAAAGCCAAGGCCCAGGTTAGCCGCTTCCTCGCGCAGTTCCACATAATCGCTCACCTTGTCCCATGGGAAATGTGGCGAAACCCTGGGCGTTGCGCGGGACAATTGATTGACGACCGCACAGTCCTCCAGCTTCTCGTGGATGTTGGTCGGTTCGCCGGCGATGGGAAATTTGGCAAAGCGGGTCCCACCCCTGCCCGCCCCCCAGGTCGGGATCGCGACAGAAAAGCGTGCGACGCTCGACTTGATCGTATCGATGGCGATGCCACGGCGGCCGAGTTGACGCCCGAGACTGTCATAATCGTCTGCCAGTGCGTCGGCATCCGCCGCGTTCAGTTCGGCGATCTGGTCTTGCGAAAGCGGCAGTTCGGCCATCCTGTTTTCTCCTGCGCCCGGTTCAGCGGGTAAACGCCTGGGCATTGCCGGCGTCCACATTGATGATGTTGGCGGTCGATTTGGCGGACGCATCCGACGCAAAGAAATAGACGGCTTCGGCGATATCTTCGGGAAGCACATTGCGCTTCAGCATCGAACGGTTGCGGTAGAACTCCTCAAGCTCCTGGCCGGGATCGACCCCATAAGCGCCGGCACGTTCCTTGCGCCAGTCACCATCCCAGATGCGCGACCCTTGAATGACGGCATCAGGATTGACGACATTGACACGGATACCGTCAGACGCCCCTTCCACGGCAAGGCAGCGGGCCAGATGAACCACGGCCGCCTTGGCCGAGGCGTAAGCCGCTGCATTGGGCGTTGCCGCCAACGCATTCTTGGAACCGATGAAAATGATCGAACCGCCCTTCTGCTGGCGCATTAGCGGAAAGGCTGCGCGCGCCGCGAGGAAATAGCCTTCAACCAGCACATCGTAATTCTTCCGCCAGAGCGCCACCGTCGTTTCCTCGATGGGTGCAGAAGAGGCGATGCCGGCATTGGCGACGAGAATGTCGACCCCGCCAAATTCTGTGGCCGCAGCATCAAATGCGGCTTGCACCTGTGCCTCGTCGGTCACGTCGCAAATGGTGGCGCGGATGATATCCGCGCCGAACGCCGTCATCAGGCCGGCCGTTGCCCGCTCAAGGGTTTCGCCATCACGATCGGCCAGCATCACGCAGGCCCCGTCCGCGGCAAGCCGGCGCGCCGTGGCCAGTCCGATTCCGCCTGCGGCCCCCGTTACCAGCGCAACCTGGCCGACCAGCGGCCGGGGTTTGGGCATGCGCTGGAGCTTGGCTTCTTCGAGCGCCCAATATTCGATGTTGAAAGCTTCGCGTTCATCAAGTCCGACATAACCACCGATGGCTTCGGCACCACGCATGACGTTGATCGCATTCCCATAAAATTCACCGGCCAGTCGCGAGGTGAGCTTGTCTGCCGCAAAGGTGATGCGCCCGACGCCGGGCACCAGCACAACGACAGGATTGGGATCGCGCATCGCAGGATCGCCCGGCCCGGCACAGCGGTCATAATAGGCCTTGTAGGCAGCGCGATACGCCTCCAGCCGCCCGGCCAGATAATCCCTGTCGCCCAGCCTTGCAGGATCAAGTGTAAGCGGTGCGATCTTGGTACGCAGGAAATGATCGGGACAGGACGTACCAATGGCAGCAAGCCGCTCGAAATCGCGACCGCCGACAAATTCAAGCACCTCGGCATTGTCCGAGAAATGCCCGATCTTTCCGCCTGCTCCCGGCATCAGGCTTCGCAGCAGCGGCATCAGCCTGGCGGCCACGGCGCGGCGCGCCTCAGGATCAAGTGGAGCCACCACTTGCCCGCCAAAGGCTGGGCCATTTGCCAGCCGTTCGTTCAAATAGCGCGCGGCATCCCCGATCAGCGCAATAGTGTTGTGATAGCAATCTTCAGAACTGTCGCCCCAGCAGATGATGCCGTGCCCCGCGAGCATGACACCGCGCAATCCCGGATGGGCAGCAACATAATCGCGCAAACGTAGTCCCAGATCGAATCCGGGCCGCTTCCACGGCAGCCAGCCGATCGCACCGCCCCAAATCATCTTGGTGGCGGCCTCGCCGTCGGAAGACGCGGCAAGCGCAATGATCGCATCGGGATGAACATGGTCGATATGAGCGAAGGGCAGGTAGCCATGAAGCGGGGTGTCGATCGACGCCGCGCGCGGATTGAGGTTGAAGGTGCAATGCGGGAGATAGGCGACCATCTCATCCTCGTGCGCAACCCCACGATAGAGCGCCTCAAGCCCCAGTAGTTTGTCGAGATAGAGGCTGGAAAAGCCATCAAGCTTCATCGACCCGATGTCACCGCCCGACCCCTTGACCCACAGAACATTTACGGCTTCCCCGGTCAGCGGATCGCGCGCCTCGATCTTGGCCGACGTGTTACCGCCGCCAAAATTGGTGACGGTCAAATCGGATCCGAGGAGGTTTGAGCGATAGAGCAGCAAGTCCTCCGCTGATTTCGTCGCGGCATCCTCTGATGACCACCGATCGGTCGGCACACTGAAGGAAAGCGCCGCTTGGACCTTGGCGGAGTCGGGCACGCGCAGCATCATTACCTCTTTTAAATGCCGGAAAGCTGATGCTCCTCGTAACAAAGCGCTTGGCAAGCTTCAATCATATTCGCTAATATTCAATCATAAATACGCAGAGAGGGCGGTCTTGGTGAGGCTCACCGTGGTGCTGGATATCGGCAAAACACTGTCAAAGCTGACGCTTTGGACCGCCGCCGGTGGCCTAGTTGCGCGGCGAATCAGGCCCAATGCGCGCATTGATGCCGGAAACTATGTCGCACTAGATCATGACGGGATCGAAGCGTGGGTCGCCGAAACGCTCCGGGAGTTTGCGGGTCTCGGCCCGATCAGCGCCATCATTCCCGTGGCCCATGGTGCGGCGGCCGCTATCGTGCGTGACGGCCGCCTTGCCTGCCCGGTCATGGACTATGAAACTCCGATCCCCGTCGATGAGCGATTGTCTTACGCATCCGAAAGAGACGCCTTTGCGGCCACCGGATCGCCCGCTTTCCCCGATGGACTGAACCTTGGCGCGCAACTGCATTTTCTGGAACGGCGGCATCCAGGATTGCTCGGGCCTGGGGCTGCAATCCTGCTGTGGCCTCAATATTGGGCCTGGCGGCTATCCGGCATCATGGCCAGCGAAGCGACCAGCCTTGGCTGCCACAGCGATCTTTGGTGTCCGGTCGAAGGCGTGCCATCGGCCCTTGCGAGCCGGCGCGGCTGGGCCGAACGGCTCGCCCCCCTGAGACGCGCCGGCGACGTACTGGGGCAGCTCACGCCCGAATGGGCCGCACGCACCGGATTGCCCACGACCGTGCAAATCCATTGCGGCCTGCACGATTCGAATGCCGCACTGGAAGCCGCGCGGGCTTTCCCTGAAATTGCCGAACAGGAATCCACCGTACTATCCACCGGCACCTGGTTCGTTGCCATGCGGACGCCAGGTGCCGACGAAGCGTTCAATCTGTCCAGCCTTTCCGAAGCTCGCGACTGCCTCATCAATGTCGATGTTCACGGCCGCGCCATTCCATCGGCACGCTTCATGGGCGGACGCGAGATCGAAACGCTGACCGGCATAGACACGCGGCGCATCGATATCGTACCCGATCAACCGCATCTGGTAGCGGCGATGCCGGACATTCTTGCGACTGGCACCATGGTACTGCCGACCTTTGCCGCAGGGTTCGGTCCTTTCCCGAATGCCCGTGGTCGCTGGGTGGGTATGCCCGCTGATCTGGCCGAGCGCCGTGCCGCCGTCAGCCTCTACGCCGCTCTTGTCGCTGATCGCTCGCTCGATCTCATCGGATCGCGCGGTACGCTGCTTATCGAAGGGCGTTTTGCCAAAGCCCACGTTTTGGTCCGCGCGCTCGCGTCGCTTAGGCCAGATTGTGCCGTCTACGTCGGCAATGCGGATAATGACGTGTCGTTCGGCGCGCTCCGCCTGCTTCATCCTGTCTTACCTCCTCCCTCGCACCTGCAGCGCGTGGCTCCATTCGATCAGGACATCGCCTCCTATCGGCACGTCTGGCAAGAACGCATCGCGGATATGGAAATTGCCGCGTGAAAGCAGCCGTAACCCGCGTCGCGATGCCACTGACCGGCGCGCGCAACCCAGGCGAGATCGGCCAAGACAATCTGATTGAGCAATAACAGGCGCGCCAAAGCGCTGGGAGAAGGGGATAAGAATGAACGGCAACCCGCTAATCGGCGTGGTGTTCCATTGGATGGGGGGGCTGTCGTCCGCCAGCTTCTATGTGCCCTATAAGCGCATTCGCGGCTGGTCCTGGGAGATATTCTGGATCGTCGGCGGCGTCTTTTCCTGGCTTATCGCGCCCTGGTTTTTCGCCAGCGTGCAGACGCACGACCTCCTCGGCGTGCTCGGCGCAACGGCGGGCGACACACTTTTCTGGTGCTGGTTCTGGGGGCTGATGTGGGGGTTTGGCGGCCTGACTTTCGGCCTGACCATGCGCTATCTCGGATTATCACTCGGCATGGCGGTCGCTTTGGGCCTCACCACCATCATCGGGACGATGGGTCCACCGATCTTTCGGGGAACATTAGGCGCGCTCGCAGCCACGGCCAGCGGGACGATGACCCTCATTGGTATTGCGATTACGCTCGCCGGCATCATCGTTGTCGCACGCGCCGGCCGGGCCAAGGCGCTCGAGCTTGGCGCCGTGGCCCAAAAGACCGAGTTCAACCTGAAAAAGGGTATCGCGATCGCGATCTTCTCAGGTGTCATGTCGGGTTGCTTTGCCTGGGGTCTCGAAGCTGGTGCGCCGATCCGGGCGGCGTCGCTGGCCGCCGGCACCAACCCGCTGTGGCAAGGCTTGCCGGTACTCTGCGTGGTCCTGGCCGGCGGGCTGACGACGAACCTGATCTGGTGCTCGATCCTGATCGCGCGCAACCGCAGCCTGAAGGAACTGGTCGGAAATAGTCAGGAAGCCGAACGGCCGCCGCTCGCGCGCAACTATATGCTCGCCGCGCTCGGCGGGACGCTCTGGTACTTTCAGTTCTTCTTCTACACGATGGGTGAGAGCCAGATGGGCCGTTACGGCTTCTCCTCCTGGACCTTGCATATGGCGTCCATCATCCTGTTCTCGACGCTGTGGGGCTTTGTCCTCAAGGAATGGTCGGGCACTTCCGCACGCGTCCGCACTATGGTCTGGACCGGCATCGGCCTGCTGGTTGGATCAACCATCGTAATCGGCATCGGCAACTATCTCGCGGTCGATTGACCCGTGCGTCCGATACATACCCCATCACGGGAAGCGCGCCGGCCAGGAAATATGGCCGCCCAGACGCGGCAACAGCCCGGCCATTCGGCCAGAAAATCGACGGGAGAATTATGATGGAGATTGATCGGCGCGGCGCGATGGCGCTGGGATTCGGGGCGATCAGCCCGCTGGGTCAGGCAGTACAGGCCGGCACCGGCAAGAAAATCGCCCAAATGGCCGTAGTCGACATGCGTGTATGCGCTCTGGTCGAACCGCTCGCACTCGCCGATCATATTCCTTACTTTTCCTGGAAACTGGCTGCTGCACCCGGATCGCAGCAAGCTGCCTTTCGCGTGATTGTGGCGCGCGCCGAAGCCGACCTTGCGAACCACCAAAAACTGGTGTGGGACAGTGGCCGCATCGCTTCGACGAATGGCTGCCGGATCAAATATTCGGGTCCGGCGATGCCGGCGCGAACACGGCTGTGGTGGCGTGTCGAAATCTGGGATGCGCACCATCGCGAGCCCACCATCAGCCGGCCGAGTTTCTGGGAAACCGGACTGGTTTCACCCGATGACTGGTCCGCGCAATGGCTCGCGTGCGAAACCGAGGCGGCGCGTCTCGACCGCAAGGCAGGGATCAATTGGATAAGCGGCAGCGGCGCGATGGCGGTCGGACAGGAACGCTATTATCGAACCACCATCCAGCCCGACGATCCAACCACTGCCGAACTGTTCCTGTCCGGAACCGAACTCAGTGGATTGTGGCTCAACGGTCAGCCGCTGGTCGCCGATCAGGATGATCCGGTTCGCTGGACGAGAATGGCTCGCTATCGCCTGGTGTTGCCGCGAGGCCGCAACGTGATCGCGGCGGCGGTGAAACGCGCATCGGGTTTCGAAGCGCAGCCACCGGCACTTGCCGCCATCCTCCGACTTGGAGGTCCGCAAGGACCGCGTCTAACGACCGCCCAAGGATGGACGACCAGCCTGACGGCAACGCCCGGCTGGCTGACAACCGCCTTCAACGATACGCTTTGGGAAACCGCTGTACCGGCCGCGAAAAAGCCTGTGGGCGAACCCTGGCCGGCTTATTCTGCCGTGCTGCTCCGACACGGTTTCGACGTTGCCCGGCCGGTTCGTTCGGCCCACCTGCATGCCACTGCGCTCGGCGTCTACGACGCCTGGATCAATGGTAGCCGCGTCGGTGATGCACGCATGGCGCCCCAATCAACCGACACATCCCGGCGCATCCTCTTTCAGACCTACGACGTCACCGCGATGCTGCATCAGGGCGCCAACGCAATCGGCCTTTGTGTCGGTGATGGCTGGTATGGCAGCGAATATAGCGCCGGTCCCCGCTTCGCCTTTGGGCCAGCGCCCTGCCGGGTGCGGGCCCAACTTGAAATCACATATGAGGACGGTTCCACGCAGGTGATCGCAAGCGGCGAAGGATGGAAGACCGCGTCCTCGCCTATCCTCGCGTCAGAAATTTACGACGGCGAAGCCTATGACGCCCGGCTCGAACAATCGGGCTGGACGACCGCCAGCTTTGCCGACGCTGGATGGCGCCCCGCCGAGATCGCCGACACGCCCGACATTGCCATCGACCCCCAATTATCTCCACCCATCCGGGTCACGCGCGTGTTGAAACCGGTGACGATCACCACGGTTCAACCCGGCATCCATGTCTTCGATTTCGGGCAGAATTTTGCAGGCTGGCCTCGGCTTCGCGTTCGCGGCGACGCCGGCACCCGGATCGAAATGCGGTTCTCCGAAACCCTCAAAGCCTCCGGCGAGATCGACCAGTCCAACCTTCGCACGGCGGCTGCCCGCGACATCTACATCCTCAAGGGCGAGGGAGAGGAGGTGTGGGAGCCGCGCTTCACTTATCACGGCTTCCGCTATGTCGAGCTTCGCGGCCTGCCCTACCCGCCAACGGCGGAGACGCTGCAGGGGCTGGTCGGCCATATCGATCTGCCCATCACCGGCACGTTCAGAGTCGGCGATCCCGTCATCCAGCGCTTCTGGCAGAACTCGGTATGGAGCCAGCGATCCAATTTCTTTGGCTTGCCGACCGACTGCCCACAACGCGACGAACGGCTCGGCTGGATGGGCGACGCCGAAGTGTTCTGGCCGGCTGCCGCCTATAACATGGACATCGAGGCTTATACGGCGCGCGTCATGGGCGACATGCGTCGAGGACAGAGCAAGTCCGGTGGTTTTCCCGACGTCATTCCTCCCTTCATGCCGGGCATGATCCTTTCGTCCCCCGGATGGGCCGATGCGGGCATCATCCTGCCCTATACGGCATGGCGCCAATATGGTGGCACGGGGGTCATCGAGGACAATTGGGCCGCGATGGAACGTTATATGGCGTGGATACTTGACAAGAATCCCGACCATCGCTGGGTCAAATCGCGCGGCGCCGATTATGGCGACTGGCTTGCAGTCGATGCCAAACAACCAGGCGACGCGACAACGCCAAAGGATCTGATCGGGACCGCATTCTGGGCAGCCGATGCGCGCATGATGGCCGAAATGGCGATCGCGATCGGCAAACCTGGCGAAGCGAGCGGATATCATGCGCTGTTCGAACGGATACGTTCGGCGTTCCTCAATTCCTATGTCGACGGCGACGGACGGATCGGAAATGGAAGCCAGACCGGCTATGTGCTTGCGATCCGCTTTGGACTGCTTTCGCCCGAAGCGCGGCTAGAAGCCGGGCGACGGCTCGCCGCCGATATCGCCGCCAGGGGCAACAAACTTTCCACCGGCTTCCTCGGCACCCCTCACATCCTCGATGCGTTGGCTGCATCCGGCCAGGAAAGAACAGCGATAACGCTGCTGCTTCAACGCGAATATCCGTCCTGGGGCTATATGGTCGAACAGGGCGCGACAACGATGTGGGAACGCTGGAACAGCGACCGCGGCGACGTTTCGATGAATAGCTACAACCATTATGCGTTCGGAGCGATCGGCGACTTTCTCTTCCGCCGCATTGCCGGAATCGAAGCCCTGGAACCCGGTTTCAGTCGGGTGCGTATTGCGCCGATCCTTGATCCTCGGCTGCGCACCGCCGGTGCCGACTATATGTCTTCGGCCGGCCTCATCCGTACGAACTGGCGCTACGACAAAGGCGCGTCGGTCCTTGATGTCACGCTTCCGGCCAACATGACGGGCGAGGTCGTGCTCACAGCCTCGCCTCGACAGATCGCGCTGGATGGTCGCCCGCTGGCATCACACCAGCTTGCAAAGCTGGTTCAGGCCAAAGGCGCGACGACAATCGAGATCGGGGCGGGGCACCACCGGTTCGCCATATCCGGTGGACCAGGCTGAATGCCGTGGCCTCCCGACAACGAGGTTGCGGGGGTCAGGAAGGGCTTGGCTTCAATGCCCTGCAACCGGTGGGAGCGATGTCGCGTTGGTCAATCGCAGGCAAAAGAGGCCGTAAAACGCCACCCAGGCATAGCAGAGGATCGGCACGGCCAGCGCAACCGCCATGCCGAAATGATCCGCCACAAAGCCGCTGGCCAGCGGCACGATCGCCCCGCCGACAATGCCGAGGCACAATAAGGCCGAGCCACCCGGCGTATCTTCGCCAAGATCGCGCAGAGCCAGCGAAAAGATGGTCGGGAACATGATCGAATTGGCGAGGCCGACCGCCAATATGGCTGCGGCCGCCATCCACCCGGACGAACTGGCCGACAGGCTTGCCAGCAGGATCGCTGACAGCGCATGGACCGCGAGCACCAAACCGGGACGAATATGCCCGAGCACCCATGCCCCCAGAAAACGGCCAATCATCGCCCCACCCCAATAGAGGCTGACCAATTGGCCGGCCTGAAGCGCTGTTGTCGCCAGCAGCGAAGGCTGCATGAGATAATTGGCGAGCAGGCTGCCGATCGACACTTCGGCACCGACATAGGCAAAGATCGCCAGCACGCCGAAGACAAGTCTGGGGCGACGCAACAGGCTTGCGTTCACCAACCCGTGGCTTCGATCGGGTGCCGCCGCCGTCAGCATATCGCGCCGCATCCAGAACACCGCCATCAGCAGGACGAGGGCAATCGCGATACCGATGAAGGGCAACGCCACGGCGTTGGCTTCGACCGCGCGCTGCGCGGCCAAGGCTGGTGCGGACAGCCGCTCGGGGTCGATCGCGACAAGGTCGTCGCTCAGGATAAGCCGCGCGCCGATCAGCGGGCCGAGCGTGGTCCCCAGCGAATTGAACGCCTGCGCCAGGGTCAGCCGCGCGGACGACGTGCCCTGCGGCCCCGCCAATGTGATCACGGCGTTCGCCGCCACCTGCAACGTGGTAACACCACTCGCCATGACAAATAGCGCCAGCAGGAACCCGCCAAAGACACCGAACCGGGTGGCCGGAATAAACAGCAGGCAGCCCAGCGCCATGATGCCCAGCCCCGCGATGATCCCGCGCATATAGCCAAACCGCCGGACGATCGCCCCCGCCGGTAGGGAGAAAACCAGATAGCCGATGAAGAAGGCAAACTGCGTCAGCATGACCTCGGCAAAAGACAGGATGAACAGGGCCTTCAGCTTGGGCACCAGAATATCGATGAGAACCGTCGCGAAACCCCAGATAAAAAACAGGCTGAGGCACAAGCGAAACAGCAATTTATCGGCCGGGTCGGCCGCCTGCTCGCTTGAAAGCAGATCCATCTGGTCGTCCACCCCCGCCTCCCTCGCTGTAAGGCCCTGGTTATGATCATCGCCGGTCATCCCCTGCCCCCGATATAGGCCTGCGCAAAGAACGGGCTCGCGTCCGCGACGTCAGCATAGCTCGCAGGGTCGGTCATGCAGGTAGGACACCAGTGCCCGCCACGCAGAAAAAGGTTTGGCGTCATCCGGAAATCATGGCCAAGCGCGCACCGCCAGTCGAGCGGCTGGTGCGCCCCTTCCATTGATTGCGAGACGCATGCGCCTCCGCGATACTGCGCGGCCGACTTCATGTCGGCGAGATGCCAGTGATCCGGCAAACGACTTTCGTCATAGCCATGGTCCATCAGGCTGGGCGTACGCGAAGGCTGGGCCAGTTCGAACGCGCCCCAGTCACCAGCGATCCCGTCCCATTCCTCCCGCGTCCCGAAATAGGCCGCGATATTCTCACGTTCGTCATGGGCAAGCCAGTGCAGCGATCCCCCTGGCGCTTCGGCGAGCTTGCGAATGCGATTGCCCAAAGCGCGCGGAAACGTGCCGGCAAACGCCTTGACGACCCATGGCACCGCCTTCGCCAGTTCCATCACAAACGCATCGATCGTCTGGCTTCGATAGGGGACAAGGGCTTCGAGATGATCGGAATCGCTATACCATTGGCCATGAAAGTTGCGCGTCGCGAACCAGTTCGGCTGGATGACCAATCGGTAGTCCGCAATGCCGAGCGCCGCGAAGGTCTTGACCATGAATTCATGGTTGATGACGCGGGAACCATCGCCGCCACCCATATTGTAAAAGCCGCGCCACAAGGCCTCGGGCACCGTTGGCTCGCACAGATTGGCCATCAAGCGGCCAGAATCCCTAGCCGTCGACCATTCGAAGACGCCGTTGATCGGATTATGAAACATGATCGGGTCAAAGATCCGCCACATCTGGGCGTGGGCCATGCCGGTCTGACGGATCGACACCCAGTATCTCAGCCCGGATTCCGCCACGATCGCCTCGGCCTTGGTCTTGCTGACGGCATAATGATCGAACGTGCTGATCTTGATCGGATCACCCGTCCGTCCCCAATGGATCGGCGGCATCCGGCCACCGGTCTGCGCCACCGTCCCGATATAAACGAGACGGATAGCGTCGGGATCCGGTTGCGCCTGGACCGCGCGAACCACATTCTGCGCGCCACCGACATTAACCTGCATGGTCAGTTCGGGAAAACGATCCGCGATTGGCGATACCATCCCACCGACATGGAGAACGTGCGAAGCGCCGGTGACGCCCGCCAGTACATCCTCGTAGCGCGTCAGATCGCCCCACAGGATTTCGATATCGGGATCGCGCAGCCAGCGGCGAACAGAAGGCAAGTTGCGTTCCTTTGGCAGCACGAGGATGCGCACCCGAAATCGATCCCGGCGGCGAAGCAGTTCACCAAGCGTCTCGCTGCCCATGGTGCCAGTCGCCCCGGTCAGGAAAATAAGCGGCCGATCGGCTTCTTTCATCAGCTTGAACCTTTTCGATTTGAAATGCTCGGCAAGAGAGCCATCGGGAATGGCAAGAGACGCTCAGAAATCCGATCGGTGCTGAACCACACAAGCGGTTCGCGCGCGCGGCAGGTTGCCGCGAATCCCGGGACATTGCGGGATCAGCGAATGCGCTGGCGACAAACAGGCTGATGCCAAGGACGATCGCAAACCTGGGGTAGATGCGGCCATGTTCATATGGCCGCCCCCGAAGGCGCCGGCCGGTCGCACCGCAGACACATCCTACTCCCCCCCCGCCTTAAATTAACGATCGCGTATCATTGATCCGCTGCGTTCTGCAAGGCATCAAGCCATGCGGCCAGACATTCGCGACAGCTGCCACGCGATGCGCCATTGCAACTACCCGAAGCAATGTTAGTAATGACTCACTTGATTTAAGACTGCGAGGGAGAGCAAGGAATGCGAGCGATGGTCCTGGACCGCTTTGGCGGCCCGGAAGTTTTGCATATGGCCGAGATCGAACGCCCAAGCGCCGCACCCGGCGCCGTTGTTATCCAGGTCGCTTATGCCAGCGTCAATCCTGCCGACTGGAAAGCCCGTGAAGGCTGGCTCGCGCGCTATTTCGCCTATCAGTTTCCCTTCGTCGTGGGTTTTGACGCCGCTGGTATCGTGGCCGAAATCGGCGCTGGCGTGGCCGGCCTGAAGGTTGGCGATCGTGTTGTCACATCCTCCAACCAGGGCAAGGGCGAGCGCGGCAGCTACGCCGAATATGTTGCCTCCGATCAGGAACGGGTGGTCAGGCTTCCCGACCATGTGTCGCTGCGCGATGCGGCAGCAATGCCGACAGCGGCCATCACCGCATGGGAGGCGATATTCGATGTCGGCGGCGCTTCCGCAGGCCAGAAAGTCCTCATCAACGGCGGTGCCGGCGGCACGGGCGGATTTGCCATCCAGCTTGCCAAGATGGCTGGCGCCGAAGTGGCCGCAACCTGCGGCCCGGCAAATCTCGATTATGTTCGCAGCCTCGGTGCGGATCTGGCGATCGACTATCGCTTGGGCAATGTTGGCGATGCCGTCCGCGCGTGGGCGCCCGAGGGGGTGGACCTGATTGTCGATACCGTTGGACAGGGCACCTTGCTGGAGTCCATCGACCTTGTGAAAAGAGGCGGCATCGTCGCCCCAATCGCGACGCTGATTGCCGATGAACCGATGCCGGATAGCGTACGCGCCGAACAATTGGGCGTGCGCGTCATCCCGACCACTTCGACGTTTGCCAATCAGGAACGGCAACTCAAAAGTCTGGTCGATGCACTCGCCGCCGGACGGATCCGCGCGCCCGAAATCACGATCATGCCATTGGCGGACGCTGCCATAGCACAGGGGCGCGTGGCCGCCGGACATGTGCGAGGCAAAATCGTCCTGCACGTCAGCGACGAGCCGGGCCAATGAGCGCGCCGATCTGGATCATCGACGATGTTGTCGTGCGCCCCGGCCATGGCCCGGCATTCCTGCAACGCTATCTGAAAGAATATGCGCCCGGTGCGGCCAGCCGTGGGATGACGCTGGTGCACCAGATGGTCGAACCGGCGATGTGGCTTGATGACGAACCCAATCGCATCCTTCTCATCTGGTCGGTGCCCGATGCAGGCGCGATGTGGGTGAGCAAGCACGTCGCCCGGATGACGACGGACGTTACCGCCTTCTGGGAGGAGACAGCGCCCCCCTTCATCATCTCGCGCAAGCGATCGATCACGGCCGAAGCAAGCCAGTTGGAGGCGCTCGCCAATGTATAACCTTCTCCTGGTGATCGGATACACTCCGGAAACGACGGCAGAAACGCGCGCCGCGTTTGCGGAAGCCCTGCAATCGGCGGGACGTGCTTTACCGGATGTACGCGGCCTTCTTGTCCAGCCTACCCTGCCCGGCGTCTATAATGGCGGCGATCTGCTGTGCCGTCTCGTTTTCGACGATGCGGCGGCATGTGCACGGGCCTTCGCCACCGAAAACTGGCAAACTATCGAAGCGCAGCTTGCCGATGGAACACAGGTCGCAACCCTCGAACGGGTAGGTTACGACGGCGGATTACGGGGAGATACGACCGATAAAGCGGGCATTTATCGCGTCGCCTTATTCTGCGCCAATGTACGTCCAACCGCCGAACGGCTCGCGGCCTTTGGCCGTCAGACGGCGTCGATGCCCTCCTACATCAAATCCATTCGTCGCTGGCAACTGTCCGGCGCGACGACGGCGAGTGGCACCCGCCCTTGGACCCATGTCTGGGAGCAGGAATATGAAAATCTCGACGGCCTCAATGGTCCGTACATGATGCACCCGGCCCATTGGGCGCATGTCGAACGGTGGTTCGACACCGAATATACAGAACATCTCGTCGATCCGGTTCTCGTGCACACATTCTGCGCGATTGATGCGGCCGTGATCATCGGCTGATCCGCGACAATTCCGACAGGAGACATTATTCATGAGCACATCACAGCAACCACTGGCCGGCAAAGTCGCGCTCGTCACCGGCGCCAGCCGGGGCATCGGCCAAGCGATCGCGCAACGCCTTGCGGCAGCCGGCGCGACCGTCGTCGTCAGTGCCCGTTCTGCCACGGCACCGGCCACGCAAAAGCGGTTCGGCGCCGAACAGGTGATCGCGGGCACGCTTGCGGAAACGGTGGCGCTGATCGAGGCACAGGGCGGACGCGCGATTGCGGTTGCCGCGGACCTCGAAAATGCCGCCGAACGGGGAACGCTGGTCGAACGGGCGATCGCCGCAGCCGGACGCCTTGATATCCTGGTGAACAATGCCGGCTATGCCGATTACAGCCGCATCGAGGATATGTCGGACGAAACGTTCGAGCGCACGATAACCCATTATCTGCGGGCGCCCTTCTCACTGATCCGCGATGCCATTCCGGGCATGAAGGCCGCTGGCGCCGGGTGGATCGTCAACATCGGATCGGTGACGTCATTGCCGCCGACCCGGCCCTTCCCGGACTATTCGAAAGCCGGTGGCGATACGCTCTATGCCAGCGTGAAGGCAGCCCTCCATCGCTTTTCGCAAGGCCTCGCCGCCGAGATGGAAGATAGCAATATTGCGGTCAACGTCGTCGGCCCGTCGACGGCCATCCGCACGCCCGGCGCGTCGGATCTCATTCCGAGCGACTATCCAACCGAAGACGTCGCCTATCTGGCTGAAACGGTGCTCGCCATGTGCCATCTGCCGGCAAGCGAACGGACCGGGCACATCGCATTTTCGATGCACTGGCCGCATGCGCACAAGTTGCCGGTCATGTCCCTCGACGGGCTGACCGAACTTGCGCCTGCCGAACCACCCGCCTGGTCGCATCCGGCCATCGCCGCGGCGGGTTACTAAGTCCACATCCACGCAGTTGGAGATTCCAGTGCCCATTGATCCCCAGATTGAAGCGATGCTGGCCGGGGCGCCTGCATGGCCGCCCGTCAGCACCATGCCGGTCGATGAATTGCGCAAGAATGTGCGGGCAAGTTCGCTTGCTTTTCCGCCGCTCGACGTACCGCTCGCCAATATCGTCGATACCGCCATCGAAGGCCCTGGCGGGTCCATCCCGCTACGCATCTATACACCGCAAGGCGAAGGGCCATTTCCGGCCATTGTGTATTTTCACGGCGGCGGCTGGGTGGTCGGCGATCTCGATACGCAGGATATGATTGCCCGTGCCCTCGCTCATGGTGCTCAGAGTGTCGTGGTGTCGGTGGACTATCGCCTTGCCCCCGAAAACCCCTTCCCGGCCGCCGCCGAAGATGCCTGGGCGGCTACGCTGTGGACCGCAGCCCATGCCGGGGACATCAATGCGGATTCCGGCCTGATCGCTGTTGCCGGCGACAGCGCCGGGGCAAATCTGGCAGCGGGCGTTGCCTTGCGCGCGCGCGATGCGGGCACGCCCAAGCTTGCCGCCCAGGTCATGTTCTATGGTTCGGGCAATTACCCTTCGGAAGAAACCGCTTCATCGCAGGAATTTGCGAACGGCCCGCTGCTGTCGCGCGAGGATGTTCATTATTTCTGGCATCAATATCTGGCGAACCCGGCGACAGACCAACATCATCCGCTTGCCTCGCCCATCCGGGCCAAGAGCCATGCCGGGCTTGCCCCGGCCTATATGGGCACAGCCGAAGTCGATCCGTCGCGTGATGATGGCGAGCGTTACGCCGCCAAGCTCGAAGCCGCGGGCGTGCCGGTCGAGATGAAGCGTTATGCCGGCATGGTCCACGGCTTCGTATCGTGGATCGGCATGCTGCCCGGCGCGCAGCAGGCCATGGACGACGCCTGCGCTTTTCTGAAAAAGCATTACACCATCGCCCGCGTCTGAGCGCGTGACGTTCAGATCCGCCAAGCGGCCAAAAGGAGAGAGTATGTCGAAAGACAAGGACGTATTTGCAGGTGGCGTTGCCGTCATCACTGGTGCCGGTGCGGGCATCGGATCGGGACTGGCACGACGCGCTGGCGAACTGGGCATGACAGTCGTCGTAACCGATATCGATCAAGCCCGGGCCGAAGGCGTCGCCGCCGAAATCATTGCCAAGGGCGGCAAAGCACATGCGATGGTCGTCGATGTGTCCAGGCCCCAGGAACTCGATCGGCTTGCCAGCGAAGTCCATCGGCAGTTTGGCGATGTTCGCCTGCTCGTCAACAATGCCGGCATTGAAACGATCGGTTTCACCTGGGAAATCCCGGTGGAACGGTGGGAAGCAACGCTCAACATCAATATCCATGGCATCGTACACGGCGTTCGCGCTTTTGCGCCCTATATGCTCGAAAGCGGCAAGGAAGCGTGGATCGCCAATCTCGCGTCCGTGGGGGCGCTGTCCGTCATGCCGACGCAAACGGCGTACATCATGACGAAGCATGCGGTGCAGTCGTTCAGCGAATGCCTCTATCTTGAGATGGAACTGAAACAGGCCCCTATCCATGTGAGTTCGATCCTGCCCGGGATGCTCAAGACCAGCATTTTCGAAGCCGGTGCGGGCAAGGGCGAGCCAGACGGGGCTTCGCAGCACCGTCGCATCATGCACGATCTGATGGCAGCCCATGGCATGGACCTGGCGGAAGGATGCAAGGTCATTCTCGAGCAGGTCGCCGACGGCAAATTCTGGGTTTCGACGCAGCCCGAAATGACCCAGCAGGCGATTGATGGACGCATGGCCTTCTTGCGCGATCAATCTGCGCCTGCGCTGGCGGAGCAGGCAAAACAGTTGCTCGACATTCACTAAACATGAAAAATTTCCACCGGCGCGCGTCTGCTGGCGCCGCCGGTCATGCCCCGAAATGGAACTTTACTTCGGCACAGATTGTGGCTTCCGTGCCGCCAATCCAGCCGGTACGGGACATCATGACCAAGAAACGCCTGTCTAGCAGCGACCGCCGCGATTCCATCATTGACGCTGCAACCGGCGTGTTCGCGCAGCACGGCTTCAGCGGCGCAAAAACACAGGAAATCGCAAAGGCCGCCAAAGTGTCGGAAGCACTTGTCTTCCGCCATTTTCCAAACAAGGTGGCAATCTACCGCGCCGTTCTTCGGCACATGATCCGATCCCAGAACGTCACATTTGCCCTATTGAGCGGCGTGCCCTCGAACACCCGCGGCCTCATCGATATGCTGCGACGGACATTTTTGCATAGCCTGAGCGGTGCAAGCGCGATCAATGCCGAAGGGATGCGTATCTTCTTCGCCAGCCTGACCGGCGACGGTACCTATGCAACACTCGCTTATCGGCGTTCGGTGCGTTTGTGGCTGACCGAGCTGGATGCTGCGCTTTCCAGCGCCCGCGCATCCGGCGATCTGGTGGGCGCGCCTATTACGCCGCAAAATATTTTCACGTTCATCGAGCATGTAAGTTCGATGATGCTCGTATCCCGGACGCACCCCAACGGCATCGTCCCCTATGTCGGCGACGATCAGCAATTGCTGCGGGACGCGGTTCGTTTCTGTGCCCGGGGCATCGGACTGACAGAAGCGGCCATCGAGGCCCATAAGGAGCTGCTCGAACTGCCGAGCCAGCCATTGCCGGACACAGCTCGCCTCGCCCCGCCACGCAAAGAAACCAAGACGAGCAAGCCGCGAAAATCGGGATCGCGCTGAACATCCGCACCATATCGGGCTGGTCTTTCGATACTGTCCGAAACGGCCCCTTCAGGGATACCGATTTTCCAATCCCCTTGCATGCCGTTCATGCGTCGTTGCGCCTCGAAACCGATATGCTCGCTGGAACAAAATACGGGCGACGCCACCCCCTTTGTGACGCCGCCCGTGCCGGACGCCCTATTCGATCACATAATCGGCAAGGACCGGCGATCGGGTGGCCGTCCAATAGTCCACCAGGCGATAGGGCCAGGACAGGAACACCCTGCCCTTGCTGTTGCGATAATAGCTTTGCGCTTTCGGATGGCTCCAGATCATCTGCTCCATCCGTTTGTCGATCCTATTATTCCAGGCGACGAATGCCTCCTGTGTCGGCTCGATCGTACGCGCGTTCGTCTCGACCAGCTTGTCCAGACATTCGATGATGTAATGGATCTGGACTTCCGACACCAAATTCTGGCCCGCCGCATGGTTTGGCGCGCTGTTCGGACCAACCGTCATGAAGTAATTGGGAAAGCCCGGATGCGTAATACCCATATAGGCGCGTGGGTCGTCCGCACCCCATTCATCGCGCAGATTGCGGCCGTCGCGACCATGGATTTCGAGATTTCCCATCATGTTCGCGACATCAAACCCCGTCGCGCAGATGATAACATCAAAATCCAATTCGCGGCCATCCGCCATCCGGACACCGCCAGGCAATATCTGTTCGATGCGGTCGGTTTCAAGCGCCACATTCTCGCGCTTGAGCGCATCGAACCATCCGCCATCGATAATGATGCGCTTTGAAAAAATCGGGAAATCGGGCGTCAGTTTTTCCCGAAGGTCCGGGCGATCGGCAAATTTATGGTTGAGGTGCGCCAGCGCATATTGGCGCATCCCTTCGTTGATCGCCGAAACCGCTGGCGAATCCGCCGGCCAGTCAGGATCCTGGAGCACGTTCGAAAACAGGCCGTCGGCCGCGAACCAGTACACGCGAAAGCGGAACCATTCGCGGTAGAATGGAATATGCCGCAAGGCGAACTTCACACCCGCGGTCACGTCATCCATGATCTCGGGGTTAAAGATCACCCAATGCTTGCTGCGCATGAAAACGGTGAGCTGTCCAACATCGGCGGCAATCGCCGGCACAAGCTGTGCTGCGCTCGCGCCTGTACCGATCACCGCGACCCGCTTGCCCTTAAGGTCGAGCGACGGATCCCAGGTTGCTGTATGAACGACTGGCCCCTGAAATTTTTCAAGCCCCTGAATATCTGGTAATTTCCAACGGTTCACAGGCCCATGCGCATTGATGACCGCGTTCGCCGTCAGGATTTCTTCGCTTTCATCCGGCTTGCGTACAGTCACCTTCCAGGTCGCACTCGCATCGTCGAACAGAAGTTTCGTCACCATGGTGTTGAAGCGGATGTTCCGCCTCAGATCATATTTGTCGGCAACGTGCAGCAAATAGGTCTGCATGTCGGCACCGTGCGGGTGGTATTTATTCCACTCGGGGCTGATTTCGAACGAATAGGAATAAAAGTGGCTGGGCGTGTCGACGCCGACGCCCGGATATCGGTTCTCGTACCAGGTGCCGCCAACCTCGGCATTCTTCTCGATCGTGATATAATCATAACCCGCTTCGCGCAGCTTGATCCCGGCACAAAGACCCGTGAGGCCCGCACCGATAACCAGCACCTTGAAATCCGTGGGCGGCGCCTTGCGCCCGGCCACCTGATTGCGCGGAGCCGGTGGCTTCAGCCCGATCTGGTCATAGAGAAGCGGCACGAATTCGTCATCGACGGCCTCCCCGACACCGACTGCCATCATGCGATGCATAAGCGCATCGGATGGCGGGTCGTTCCGTGCCATGCCCGGAACGGTGAGGGCTTCAAGCAGTTTGGCTCGCAGATCCTCTGTATATTCGTCAGGAATCGCAGTCGCCGGCGTGCTGTAGGGCGGCCGGATGTAATTCTGAAAAATGTCGAGCATCGCCTCGTCGTGGGTGATGTGGACATAGGACATCAGCAAGGTCGGCACGTTCGCCTCGGCAAGTGCCGCGCGAAGCTCCGCCGTGTCATTCAGCGGAAGCCTGCGCTCCTGCCAGTCCAATTGGGTATCACCACGCGCCATCGGGTTTCCTGCTCGCTGAGTCTTATGTAAGTGTTTACTTACTAATGCCACCGCCGGCTAACCACAAGCCTTTTTCGCAAGCGGGGCCGGACTGCCAAAAAAGGAAGGCCGACATGCCGCAATGGGCATGCCGGCCTTGCCCGCATATTTCGACTGGCGTCAGAAGTTGAACTGCATCGTCACACCAAATTCGCGCGGCGTGCTGCTGTTGACGAGGCGATATCCGGAATCGAACGGCGCGCCGTTGGCGGTGCCGATCTGGAAATTGCCCTGCCCGATGCTCGTAATCCGCTGCTGGTTGAGTACATTCTTCGCGAATGCAGTCAGTTCCCAGCGACGCTCGGGGCCGCGCAAACCAAGGTAGAGGTTAAGCAGCGATCGGCTCTGATAACCATAGTTCGCTACCGTCGACTGGAAACCCGGACGATAGCTGAACAGGCCACGGACGAACGGTTCATAATCACCGACCGAAAAGCGATATTCGCCGTTGGCAGTGAGGTTGAACTTGGGCTGCTCGGCAATACGGTCATTGCGCTCGCACAAGGCGACCTGCTCACCCATCGGAACGCTCGGCACGCCCGTGGCATCGGGCACGCCGTCGCCGTTGAAGTCGTTGCAGGGCGCCATAGCCCCCTTGAACTTGGCATCGACATAAGAGGCGCTAACGGAGAAATCGAACATATCCCAGCGGCCCGCAACCGTCGCCTCGATACCCTTTGCCTCGGCATCGCCGTTGAAGTTGAAGTCGAAGAACCCGTCGGGAACGCCGTCACGTTCCGTGGCGTAATAGATGTTCCGCACGCGTGAATTATAGCCGTCGAACTTCTGATAGAAGCCGTTGACGTTGAACGTTACGTGGCGATCGACCAACGCGGTCTTGATACCAATTTCAACCGCATCGGAACGCTCCGCCTTCGTCAGCAGCAACTCCGTATCAAGTTGCGCGGTGGCGCCGACGGCCGCGGTCGGCCCACGATAGGACCGGCCATAGCTGATATATGCCGTCACATCGGGGGTGAACTGGTAGCTGAGGTTCGCGCCGCCTGTCAGCACGTCATGCTTCTGATTGCCGATCGCCGGATCAACCGTATCGAACGGCCCTTGGACGAAGCCATCAATGCCGAACGAAGGCAATCCCGGTGACGTTAGCGTCAGGATGCTCGACTGCTTGGTCTTCAGGAATGAATAGCGACCCGCAACCTCGAGACGAAGCGCATCGGTGAACTGGAAGCTGCTGCTGGCAGCCATCGCCATGGTGCGCTGATAGGTCGGCGCGAGAATGTCCACATTGATCGGCAAGTAAGCGCCGAAGCTGTAGGGCAGTGGCGTGGCAGGCGTCACATTCGCAAAAAACTGGTTCGAATCCTGCGTGACCGTCACATCGCCCGTCTGCTTCAAATAATACAGGCTCGCCGAATAGTTCCAGAACGTCCGGTTGGTCGAAGCGAGCCGCAGTTCGGCGGAATTGACGATATAGGGAATGCGATTGAACTGAGCATTCGCATAGCCGGGGACGGCATTGCCATAATCCCGATCCACCACCTGCTTCAAAAGGGTATTCTGATGGCCCGCAACAAGTTGCAGGCTGTGCGCGCCCAGATCCCATTTTGCATCGAGCGTCGCGATATGTGTGCGATTGCGGAAGTTCATTCGGCCATCGGTGACGGCAATACGATCCTTCACGCTTGCCGACGGCCCACTCAGCTCCGGATCGAACAAGCTGGGCTGATTGCCGAGGCCGACGACCTGCTGCTCCTGATCATTTTCGGCATAAAGATACTGATAGGCCAGGACCGCTTCGAACGTGTCGGTGGGCGCGAAAGCGAGCGAGAGGCGCGCACTTTCCGTCGTGGCACGCGACGATGTGTCCCGGTTGACATTATGGACCTGATTGAGGTCGTTGCGGTCGATCAGCATCGCCGCGCGCAACGCCAACCGATCGGCAATCAGCGGAATGGATACCGCGCCCTGGAAATTAATGGCATCGTGATCGGTTGCCGTAAGCTGCGCATAGCCGTTCGCTTCGGCAAGATCGGGCCGCCGCGTGCGCAGCGTGATGGCGCCTGCCGGTGCCGTCCGGCCACGCAAGGCCCCTTGAGGGCCGCGCAGCACTTCGATCTGCTCGATATCATACATCGCGGTAAACGCGGTCTGGGCATCGACCGAAATCTCGTTGAAATAGACATCGACAGCGGGCGACGATCCCGAATCCGGATCGAACGAAATGCCGCGCAAGGTCGCGGTATTGTTCCGGCCCTGGGTGTTGGTGAGGTCGAGACCCGGCGAAAGCAGCTGAATGTCTTTCACGTCGAACAGGTTGAGCTTTTGCAGCGCCTCACCGGATGCGACGTTGATCGTCATCGGCACATCCTGAAGCGACTGCGCCTGACGGGTGGCGGTCACAACGATGTCGCCGGTCGTTTCGCCGCTCGCCACGACATTCGATTGCGCGGTTGCCGGGATTGCCAAACCAAAACTCGAAACACCGGCAGCCAGAAAAGCAAAGCCTACCCGCTTCAATGTGTAAAAACTCACTAAAATCCTCCCATGTTGATCATTTTGGCGCTGCCTTGGCGCGGTCGCTGCAACTGGCGATCTGCGCACCCCGCCACGAAGCCAGCGACGCGGCGATGTCGGCGCTCGAGTGGCGTGTCAGTGCGATGGAGCCGGCGCGAGCATTTCGACGACTTCGATCAGATGCCCTTCGACATCCTTCACGAAGGCCACTTTCACACCATGTTCCGGCTGGCTGCGGATTTCCTGCAGCACGCTGCCGCCGGCCAAAAGCGCCCGGCCCACAAACGCTTCGAGGTCGCTGGTTATGAAGCCGAGGATCACTTCGTCATTGGCAGGCTTTGGCGCACCTACGAATTTCAGCAGCACGAAGGTTGCGGCGCCCGTGCCCGTCACGTCGAACAGAATTTCGCGAATTTTGCGTCCACCGATCTCACTCTCGACACGATAGAGTTCGGTCAGTCCGCATACGGACTTGTAGAAAGCCGCCACCCCTTCAAGGTCATCGACCAGAAGTTTGGTAAAACCAAAGTGCGTCTTGTGAGCGTGCATCCAACCCCTCCCCTTCCATCATCGAGGTCGCCCGGCGCGGTTCAGAACAGCGCTATCGGCAAACTCGATCGAACTGCCTCGCTCACATGAACCGCAACCGTGGCGCCTTGTGTTTGTTAGTGCCCACTTACATTATTTGCCACGCGAAACAAGGCCCGACACGAAAGTGCCGAGATGATCAGTTCGTCGGCACCGTTCGGCCGCCAACATATTCTGCTCTTTGGGAAACCATGCCGGGCTGAACGCATCAACGCCCGCCCGCATCAGCCTTATATGCGAACGGATATGTCATCCGTCGCGAGGATTTGGTTTGTAAAAAATGGCGGGCGCAGAGACTGGCCCGCCGGATATTATTTGCCAGCCTTGAGCTTGGCGAGTTCCGCGTCGATCGCCGCCAGTTTGACGTCGGTAACATCGTCTGGCGCATATTGCTGGATATCGTGCAGGGTCATGCCCCGCGCCATCTCGATCTGGTCGCTGCCAACCACTTCGGGCAGATGCTTCAAGAGAATGGCCTTCGCCTGCGGATTTTCGAGCAGGTCGCCGATGGATGTCGTCGCAGTCGAAAGCGGCGCAGGGGCCGCAGAGACTGCAGCGGGGGCCTGTGCGAACGCTGCTGTCGGCACGGCAATCAACGCGGCGCAGGCCGCGAGCAATTTCAGCATTTCAATCACTCTCCAGAGCCGCGGACTCGCGCGGCCGGAATATAATACACGCAACCGTTCAATTTACAAATGCGCCCGGCCCTTTGCGGGATGGCATCACCAGGCGGCTCGCCCCTCGACAAACAAGGCGACGATCCGCTTCACGGCCTCCTGCTGATCAGCCGCACTGCATGATTCATCAAACATCGTATGCATGCTGGACCAGCCCCAGAGCGAATGCATCAAGGCGAAGGCGACGGACCGTGCGTCGCGCGGAGGCTGCCCATTTTCGCGGGCGATCGTCTCGATTTCGCCAACCAGAAGGTCAACTTCGAAGGCGAGTGCCCGCTCCCGATATATTCGCGCAAGCTCAGGGAAACGGCGCTGTTCGGCCGCGATCAATCTACCGAATGCCGCAATCTCCGGGTGAGCAAGGCTCTGCAGCAATATGAGTGCATGATATTCGAGACGGCCGCGCGGGTCCGATGGAAGTTGTGCATCGTGGCGACTGGCTTCGGCCGACCACGCGTCGACACGGTCCGCAACCACCGCCGCGAAAAGATCGGCCTTGGCCGGGAAGCGATTGTAGAGCGTCACCTTGGAGATGCCGGCACGCGCCGCAACGGCCTCCATCGCCGTTGCCGCATACCCCTCCATTAGAAAAAGGTCCGCCGCGGCTGTCGTGATGGCCTGATTGATCCGTGCCACCTGTTCCTTGGTGGGCCGCCCCCTTTTCGAGACGGTATTCGCCTTCGCCATCCGCGCTACCACTCCATTCATGTCGCCAACCTAGAGCGAGCCAGCCCTTACTGTCGAGGGCAGCCTGTCCGCCGTCAGCACCAATGGCACAGATTTGAGGTTGTGATTTGAGGAGGATCTGGGCTTCGTCGCAGTGACGAAGGAACGCAGATGAAGCCCAGATCCTCCCATTCAAAATTGTCGTCGAAGGCCCCTGCGGAGCAGGTGGTGAAGAGCATCCGGCGGCAGACCCGTCGGCACTTCTCGGCTGAGGACAAGATCCGGATCGTGCTGGATGGCCTGCGCGGCGAGGACAGCATTGCCGAGCTGTGCCGCAAGGAAGGGATCGCCCAGAGCCTGTACTACACCTGGTCGAAGGAGTTCATGGAAGCCGGCAAGCGACGCCTGGCCGGCGACACCGCTCGTGCTGCGACCACCGGCGAGGTGCAGGATCTGCGCCGCGAAGCCCGGGCCCTGAAGGAATGCGTGGCCGACCTGACGCTCGAGAACCGGCTGCTCAAAAAAAGCATGATCGCGGATGGGGAAGGCGAAGAATGAGGTATCCCGCATCCGAGAAGCTCGAGATCATCAGGATCGTCGAACAGTCGCACCTGCCGGCCAAGCGCACGCTGGACCAGCTCGGCATTCCCCGCCGGACGTTCTATCGTTGGTATGATCGCTACCTTGAAGGTGGGCCGGAAGCGTTGGAAGATCGGCCATCGGTGCCGATCCGGGTGTGGAACCGCATCCCGGCCAAGATCTACGACCAGATCATCGAGCTGGCGCTGGAACAGTCCGAGCTGAGCCCCCGGGAGCTGGCCGTGCGCTTCACCGACGAGCAGCGCTACTTCGTATCGGAAGCCACGGTTTACCGGCTGCTCAAGGCCCACGACCTGATCACCAGCCCGGCTTACGTTGTGATCAAGGCGGCCGACCAGTTCCACACGAAGACCACCCGCCCGAACGAGATGTGGCAGACCGACTTCACCTACTTCAAGATTATCGGGTGGGGTTGGATGTACCTGTCGACCGTGCTCGACGACTTCTCGCGCTATATCATCGCCTGGAAGCTGTGCACCAACATGCGGGCCGAGGACGTGACCGACACGCTGGACCTCGCCCTGGCAGCTTCCGGCTGCGACAGCGCCACGGTGCTGCACAAGCCCCGGCTGCTCAGCGACAATGGCCCCAGCTACATCGCCGGTGAGCTGGCCGAATACATCGAAGTCCGGAAGATGAGCCACGTACGCGGAGCCCCGTGTCATCCCCAGACCCAGGGCAAAATCGAGCGCTGGCACCAGACCCTGAAGAACCGCATCCTGCTGGAAAACTACTTCCTGCCTGGCGACCTCGAGGCCCAGATCGAGGCCTTCGTCGAGCACTACAACCACCAGCGTTACCATGAGAGCCTGGCCAACGTGACGCCCGCCGACGCCTACTTCGGCAGGGCGCCGGCCATCATCAAGCAGCGCGAAAGGCTCAAGCGACAGACCATCGAACATCGGCGCTTGCAGCACCGCAAGCTCGCCGCCTAACATCAATCCCCAGACGAGGCCCGCACTCCGCTAATCTACGCCGCGATCTGCGCCAAATGTTCTGACGACGGACAGAGGGCAGCCCAAAGGAGCGAGGGCCAAGGGAACAAAGGCGCAGCCCGTATGCCCTGCCCGTTGCCGCTCTGTGTCCTCGATCCTCCAGCCTTTGCCTCCACCTTACCCCGCCCCCGCCATTAAAAGAACGGTACCGTATATTTTTATTGATGCACCCCCATCATCGCGCTACACATTCGCAGGCCGCCGCACGCGGAGCGGCAACAAAAAACCGAGCGAGGATGATGCAATGCAAAGAAGGTCGACGCGCCTCCTGGGCTGGGCCGGCGCCACGATGATGATCGGCTTGTCCGCCAGTGGGCATGGTCGGGCAACCGGAACGCCGCCGGCAACGCCCGACGAACAGGCCGCCGCCCTCGTCGCGCAGATGACGCCCGAGGAAAAACTCTCCCTCGTCCGCGGCAGCATGACCATGCTCATGCGCAAACGTCCAGCCGATGCTGTCGTGGGCGCGGGCTATGTTCCCGGCATCGCCCGGCTCGGCATCCCCCCGGCGCGCGCGACCGATGCCAGCCTGGGCGTGAGCAACCTCCTCAACATGCGCAAGGATGATGTGGCGACAGCCATGCCGTCCGCCCTCGCACTCGCATCGACATGGTCGCTGGAAGACGCATTCGAAGCCGGCGCCCTGATCGGCAGCGAAGCCAGCGCAAAGCGCTTCAACGTCATGCTCGCCGGCGGCGTCAACCTGGTGCGCGAGCCGCGCAACGGGCGTGCCTTCGAATATTTTAGCGAAGATCCGCTGCTATCCGGCATCATGGCCGGTGAACATATTCGCGGGGTGCAGAGCAACCAGATCGTCTCGACGGTCAAGCATTTCGCGCTCAACGACCAGGAAACCGGCCGCAACGTCCTCAACGTCCGGATTGGTGAAGCCGAAGCCCGCGAGTCCGATCTTCTGGCGTTCCAGATCGCGATCGAACGCGGCGCACCGGGTTCGGTGATGACCGCCTACAATCGCGTAAACGGGGACTATGCGAGCGAAAACGACTGGCTGCTGAACAAGGTGCTGAAGCGCGACTGGAATTATCCCGGCTGGGTGATGTCCGATTGGGGCAATGTGCATTCCGCAGCAAAGGCGGCCAACGCCGGGCTTGACCAGCAATCGGGCGCCGAACTCGACAAGCAGCCATTCTTTGGCGAACCGCTCAAGGCCGCGATCGAGGCGGGAGACGTCAGCCAGGGCAGGCTCGATGATATGACGCGCCGTATCGTCCGCTCGCTCATCGCCCAGGGCGTTTATGGCCGGCCGGATGATCCGGCACGCGAAATCGATTTCGCCAGCCATGCCATCATCGCCGAAAAGGCCGCCGCCCGCGGCATGGTCTTGCTCAAAAATGAAGGCGATATCCTTCCTCTCGGCAAGGCCGTCCGCTCGATCCTGCTGGTTGGCGGCCACGCCGATATCGGTGTGCTGTCTGGCGCCGGTTCCACCCAGGTACGGCCGGTTGGCGGGCCTGCGCTTGAAGTGCGCCCCACAACCAAGGGGCCTGCCGCCATGTTCGCGCGCCGCACATATATGCCCTCGCCTCCCCTTGCCGCGCTGCGCAAACGCCTTCCGGGTGCGGATATCCGCTTTGTCGATGGCAAGGACCTCGCTGCAGCGGCCACAGCGGCCCGGCAAGCCGAGATCGTCATCGTGTTTGTCGAACAATGGCGAACCGAAGCCGAAGATGTCGCGTCACTCGCGCTCGATGACGGCCAGGACGTGCTCATCGAAACGGTCGCTCAGGCCAATCCCCATACCATCGTCGTGCTGCAATCCGGTGGCGCGGTGGCGATGCCATGGGCAACGAAGCCCGCCGCCATATTGGAGGCATGGTATCCCGGCCAGCGCGGCGGCGATGCGATCGCTTCGATTTTGACGGGCGAGGCTGCACCGTCCGGACGTTTGCCGATCAGTTTTCCCGCCGATCTTTCGCAATTGCCGCGACCCGACATTGACGGCTGGCAGGAGGCGCAGGCGTCCCAAGGGAAGGTTTCCTATGGCATCGCCAGTGACGCCAAACCCTTCGACGTCAACTATGACATCGAAGGCGCGACTGTCGGGTATAAATGGCATGCGCTCAACGGGACCAGGCCACTTTTTCCTTTTGGTTTCGGCCTGTCCTATACGGACTTCAACTTCACGGGCCTGAACGTCTCCGGTGGTGATACCGTCACGGCCAGCGTGCGCGTTACCAATGTTGGCCGACGCGCTGGTGTTGCCATTCCCCAATTTTACGCATCGGTTCGGGTGCGCGGACAAATTGTGAAGCGCCTGATCGGGTGGAAGCGACTGGAACTCCAGCCCGGAGAGACCGCTACGGCTGAGATCGTAGCCGACCGGCGCCTGCTGGCATCTTTCGACCCCGCATCAAATGCCTGGCAGATCGACATAGGCAGCGTGCTGATCCAGGCAGCGGCGGATGCCGGCGATCCCGGGCTCAGCAAGAACGTAAAACTCAAAGCACAGACATTTCGTCCATGACGAGACGCCGCACCCTTCCGATCAGGACCAGCGTTTAGCGTTAAGACCATTAAGCTGATCCTAGCCGCGTGCCCGCAATCCGCACGGCCACGGCCATCGAACCAACGCCCGTTCCCCCCTTCCCATGCTTCCCGTTTGATCCGCTCAGTCGCGTCCCTCGCATTTATTACAACTAATGGTGCACTTAATGCGCCGGGCTTGTGCTACCAGCGATACCCCGAGGGACGGGACAGGAGCAGGCAAGAGATGGCAGCAACGGCCGCAGCAACGCGCAAGGGAAGGCCAACGGCCGAGGATGGCCGGCAAAAACTGGCGCATATCCTCGTCGTCGCTCGTGAACAGTTCAGCGAACTGGGGTATCGCGCTGTTACGATGCGCGGCGTCGCGGAAAAGGCAGCCGTTTCAACACGCACGCTCTACAATCGCTATGAGGATAAGCTCAGCCTCTTCACCGCCTGCCTGGAATCCGGCAGCGCGGAGTTCCCGCGCCCCGACGTGCGCGCAAACGACAGCGTCGAAGATGTGCTCCGGCGCTACTCCGCGGCCATCGCCAAGATGCTCTCGTCCGATTCAGCGCTGCGTCTCGGCATGCTCGTCTATCGCGAAGGTGGCGATTTTCCGGAACTGGTCCGTGCCGCTGACGAAAATCAGACGCGCTATCTGGTGGAGCCGCTGGCCGCATATCTCAGAAGCGTCGGCCTGGAAAAAGCCGGAACGGATGCCCGTACCAAGCTCTTCATCGCGATGGCGTTGTCCGAATGGCAAAGTCGGGTGGCCTTCCTGCGCCCCCTGCCAACTCCCGAGGAATTCGAGCATCACGCCGACCTCATTGTCGGGATTTTCCTGCGCGGCGCCTGCACCGCGTAACGACGATATCGGGGATATTTCAAAGGATATAGCACTCGCCCCGCAAGCGAGAGGGTGCACCGAAACGTGGTGCACCCTCTCGTCCGAAGCAGCGGATTATCAGGCTCCTTCGATCAGTTGAGGCCGGGCGACAGACACGAAGCGATCGGCTGCGTTCCGAAACATGGCCTTCCCTTCCGAAGTCAGTATTGCATCGCGGCGGGCACGCAGAGGCTGCGAAGCTCCTCGCCGAAGCCCTCCCACTGCTCGTCGAAACCGATGGACACCGAACTGTATCCAAGCAGCTGGCGCAGGGTTTCAGACGTGTCCTTCATGACGTCACGATCGAGCACCAACGGGAAATTGATCATCGGGCGGCACCATGGCGGGCAGTAGCCGACAATCACCCCTGCCCGCTCTCGATCCGCGGATATGTTCGCGCCTGTGCCGTGGAGCAGCATGTCGGAATAGATGATCAGGGAACCTGGCGGCGCTTCGGCCGGTACCGATTCATAAAAGGTGGCGCCGGTCATATCAATGCGGTCGTTCCACAGATGGCTACCGGGCACGACGCGGGTCGCCCCATTTTCCGCATCGAACGGATCCAGACACCAGATGAAACGGGATTGCAGTGGCTTGGTCTGATCGTGAAAGTTCATGCCGCGATCAAGATGAATGAACTGCGCGCCGCTGCCTGGACGTGTCAGGTTCGCGCCGTAACTGTGCACCAGATAGCTTTCATTGAGCAGCGTCGGCCCAAGAATATATTTGGTCAGTTCCAGCGCGACGGGATGTTCAAGAAAGTCGCGAAACACCCGATGGCGATTGGGCAGGCGGCTCAACCGCCGGTTTTTGTCGTCCGGATCGGTGAAGAAACGCCGCACGCGATTTTCGTCAATGGCTTCCTCGCGGGCGATTTCATCGACAAGCACCTGCCGTGCGTCGCGCACTTCGTCCGGCGTCAGCACGTCGGCGAGGATGGCATAGCCCGCGCGATCGAGATCGGCGCGTACATTGTCGAGGCTCCGGGTCGGCTTGGGCAACGGCCCGTCGAAATCCACCGCCACGACCTTCGCAACGGGCGCACTGTTGTCCTTATAGTCCTCCATGAGGACCGCATCACCAATCGCCATTTCATGCTCTCCTGGGCACGGGGATCGAGGGCCGTAGAGGGCGGCCCCCGACGCATTTGTTCGGTGGCCGGACTATTGGTCGTCCAGCTGTACCACTTCGTTCACATGGCCTTCCGGATCGAGGACGAAGACAACGCTCAAGCCGAATTCATCGATGCGCCGGATGGCTTCGGGGATACTCCCTCCGCCGGCTTCGGCGCGCCTGACCAGCGCTGCGATGTCGGTGGTCGTAAAGCCCTGAACGGATTCGCCGACCGTTGGACCGGTCGAGTCGAGATATTTGATCAGGGTCAGCGCGCTGCCACCCGGATAGGTCGACTGGTAGGTGATCTCGTCGATCGCGCGTCCGAACATCACATCCTGATGGCGGTTGAACGGCACCAGACCGAAAACATCCTCATAAAAGGCTGCCATGGTATCGAGATCATGTACGAAGATCTTGCTGAAGCCATATTGCGCATCGCGCGTGGCGCCATGGGGGCGGCCGTCTGCCATTGATTATCCTCCTGCAATATATTTTGACAGCCGTCAGATCGACAGCATTTTCATTTCACGGGTGATGGCCGGTTCGGCATCCGCGCGTTTGGTGACCACGAAATCCTCGGTCCGTGGCGAGCGCAGTTCATGCCAGATGCGTGAATTGTGGCGCGGTATCGCTAGGATCACCTTCTTGCCCTGATCACGATAATAACCGTGAGCGTTGCCATAGTTGACCCAGGCCGTCTTGGCGAGGTTCGCCTCGACATCGTCCACGAACGCGCGCGTCGCCTGCGCGGTCACGTCCACCGAAGACAATTGCTCGTCGACCATCCATTGCAGCAGTTCGACCGCATAATGGACCTGCTGTTCGCTCACGACGGCGTGGTTGGCGACCAGATAGCTATAGGGTGCGCCCATGAACACGAAGTTCGGGTAATCCGGAATCAGCATGCCTTCATACGAGAAGGGATAAGGTTCGAATGCTTCCTTCAGCGTCCTGCCGGTTCGACCGGTGATATCGAACTGACGACCGAAATGGAGCTTATACCCGGTCGCAAGCAGGATGACGTCGCATTCGATACGCGTGCCATCCGCCAGGATCACGGCGTTTTCGTCGCATTCGGCAAGGCTACCGCGCACAATGGAAACGTTCGGCTTTTTCAGCGTGTCATAGAACCCGCAATCGAGAATAGGTCGCTTGGCAAAGACCGGAAAGCTTGGCGACAGCAATTCCACCATTCCCGGATCATCCGGGAAGTGGCTCTTGAGATACCCTTCGCACATCATGCGCATGCCATCGTTGATCGGCCCGAAGCCGCCGGTCTTTTCGGCATAGTCCTCGTCCTTCATGATCATGCCGTGCATGTCCTGAAGGGCGCTCGACAGGCTCTGCAGCCGCTTCCACTGGGCAACGAACGGAATGAGTTCCATCGCGCGACGTTCCAGCTCGTCGACGGGGGCGTGTGCAGCGGGATTGGGGATGATATGTTCGGGCTGACGCTGAACGATCACCAACTCGCCCACCTTGTCGGCGATCGCGGTCGCGACCTGGACGCCCGAACAGCCGGTGCCGACCAGTACGACCTTCTTGCCGGCGAGATCGACGCTATCGTCCCACTTCGCCGAATGGACCACCGGACCGGCGAACCTGTCGAGATTCTTGACCGAGGGAGAATTGGCCTCGTTGTTGGGGCCGACCGCCATGATCAGCGCGTTGGCCTCGAACGTCACGGGCTTGCCGCCCTGCTCGGCCTTTACGACCCACAATTTGCGCGCCTCGTCCCAATCGGCACCGAGCATTTTCGTTCCGAATGTCACCCGGTCGCGCAGATTATATTTGTCGGTGACGCGTTCGAGATAGGACAGGAATTCCGGGCCATTCGGATAATATTTCGTCCAGGAGGCGTTCGGCTCGAACGAAAAGGAATAGACCCGGCTGGGCGTATCGACAGCAGCGCCGGGGTAGGTATTCTCCAGCCAGTTGCCGCCCACCGCCTCAAGTTTCTCGATCACCTGAAAGTTGAAGCCGGCCTGCTGCAGCTTCACCGCTGCATTGATCCCCATCATGCCCGCGCCGACGACAAGAACCTTGAACTCGGCCGGCGGAATGTGTTCGGCGTCGCGTACGCGCGTATCCGTGGTGAAGCCGGCATGCTGAAAGGCTGGCTCGATCGACATTTCCGGCAATTCCAGCCCCAACGCCAGCCGGGCCATTTGCCGGAAAAGCGGCTTGTCGAGATGGGGCAGCACTGCCGGTTTAGCCGCCTTTACGGCGTCACGGAGGAGGCGGCGCACCTCGGCCGCGACCTCAAGCGACGCGGCATCCGGTTTCGGCGCGTTATCGAACGCGACGAACGCCTCTTTCACCTGATGCTGCGTTCCTTCCAGCGCCGCGCCATATGTGTGGAGCAGTGTCCTGTCGCCCGTGATCTGAACGAGGCTGAGCAGCGCCACCACCGGGTCAAGCTCCGCAATGGCAGCGTCAAGGGTCGCCCCGCCCTGCGTCAGACGCGTCGGTTCAATGTCAGCCATGTGCCGTCCTCATCCTTTGGATCTGCGGATGGCGGTTCTCGTGTCTGGAACCGTCTCTCGCCGGATTAATTACAACAATGGATTTACTTATGCAAGCAGATGCTCGCGTGCCGCACGCGGACAACCCAAATGAGAAGGCGGTCACGACGATAAAATTCACAAAAACAATCTCTTCATGAAGACCACACGCGATCACCGGTTGACCGGCACGGCAGCAAGTCCGCATGTCGCTGCCTCGGCCCGGTGCGCTTCCAAGCGGTACATATTGGGCGACTTGCCAAACCAACCCCGGAACGCGATCCGGAAAGCATCGGAATCGCAAAAGTCGAGCCGGGCAGCGATATCTTCGATGCTCAAATGGCCCTGCCGCAGCAGTTCAAGGCCAAGTTCGCGCCGGCAACTCGCCTTGATCGAACGGTAGGAAGATCCTCCCATCGCCAGATGGCGCCGCAGAGTCGGCACGCTTCGGCCAAGCCGTGCGCTCACTTCTGCAAAAGATGGTAGGCGATGGTGCAAGCGCAACGCCTGGATGGTCAGCCGCCGAACCTGTTCGGCCAGCGGCAACACCCCGATTTCCGACCCGACGTCGAACAAGAAGCTCTGCGTCTGCCGTGTCGGCAGTTCGCTGGCCGACCGAACGACAGGATGATCAAGCCAGGTGGCTGGAAAACTGAAACCGGTCCAGGCAGCACTCAGCACAACCGGATATGGCAGGCCACCAAGATCCAGCCGATCGAACATATCTTCGTCATAGGCCAGGTGGATGGACCGAAGCGGCAGAGATTGCCCCAGCAGCCAACTGCAAAGCCCGTGGATACTGGCCACGCCATTCAGATCGACGGCACACCCGGTCAAGGTCGATCCGGGCCGCAGCGAATCCAGGCGGACCTCGCCAATCGCGCCGTTCTCACGCAGGGTCATCCGACCGCAGCGCCCATCTATCGCCTCGCACGCATCCCCACCGTGCAGGATCGCATCGCGCAGCGTCCGCCCGCTCAACAAGCTGTAGAGAAGCACGCGCCAGTCGGGGGGCCTGATCGGCATCCGCCCTTCGGCCAGGCTGGCGTGACGCGCCAGGATACTGGCAAGACGCGAACCCAGGCTTCGCAGATCTTCCGCATTCAGCCGACCGATCTTGCCATCGCACAAGTCCATCGTGCCGAGCGGCAAGCCCAATCCGTCCAGAATTTCATCCGGTTCAATCCCTGCCGCAAGCGCAAGGCTTGTCATGCGGGTCGCCAGGCGGAGGCTGTTTTCCATCGCCCCTTTCAAAACTCCCGCTCCCCGATGTTTCGCTCAACATCACGACAGCGGGAACGCGGATGATGGGCCACAAGGCACCAGACCAACGATCATGGCTGCGCAGCATAACCGGGGCGCGTGATCGAAAAATGGGTGGCCCCGCGCCCATCCATCGCGCAATTCAGCATCATCAGCAAGCACTCACTTATAACAATCATGGGTGCGGGCGCGAGGGAGAGGAACATGGATAGTCCTGCAAGGATGCGCCGCGGCGCGCCAACAGGCTGGCGGCGCAAGGCCGTGTTCGCAATGCTGCCCCTGATGGCGCTGGGCGCTGGTGGCGCCAACGCACCGACCGGCGGCCAGCCTGATGTTCGCGCATTTGTGCTGAGCAACATCTTCCTCGCCGCTGCACCCGAAGACGGTGTTTGCGAACCGCTATCCGCCGGCGGGCTGGAATCCTTCCTGGCCTCGCTCTCACCCAAAGAACAATCGGCCTATGCGTCGCCGGCCCAACGGCCTGCGCTTGAGCGGTTGATGGGCGAACGATTGGGCTTTCGACGGCTGACGCTGCGCGGCGGATCGCCGGGAGGCGCATCATCGCAAGCGAAGTTTCCCGAATCCTTCGTGCCGGGCACGGTTCCCGACGCCGCCCAGCTGCGCGAAATTGGAGCGCTCAACGGTTTCCCCAAGGGCCGCGGCAAGCTCGCTTTTCAGAACCTGGTCATGGCCTATGACAGTTGCACCGACCCACAGGATTTTCGCGAACTTGCCCGTGGATTTCGTCCCTATGACGGAAACATCGCTTTCGGCATGAACCTGGATGGCAAGGTTGGAAGCAAGGCGCTGACGGGTCCCGACGGCGAAGCGGGTGTCGACAATCAGCTGTGGCGGGCCATCGGCTGTGTGGCTCCGTTCAGGGAATCGGGTAATCCCAAGATTGCCAAGGGCCTCTTATTCTCGGCGCGTGCACCGACGCTGATTGCGATCTCCGGGATCGATGACATCAGGAATGATCCGGATGTGCTGGTCAGCGTGATGGCGAGCACGGATCCGGTGCAGAAGAATGTAGCCGGATCGCCGCTCGCCCGCGCAACCTTCGATACGGACCCGGACCCCGCGCTTCGGGCGACGACCCGCGGTCGCATCGTCGATGGCGTGCTCACAACCGATCCGGTCGATATCCGGCTCAACTACAAGGAGCAGATCATCGACGCCCCTCGCCTTCTCAAGGGCGCGCGGATCCGTGCGACCCTGCACGAAGACGGCAGCATCGAAGGCGGCTTCTATGGCTATTACACGCTGACGAGCTTTTATGAATCGATCGAACAAATGACCGTGAACGGCGCCAATCTGTCGCGCCTATCCTGTCCCGGTGTTCGCCTTGCGATCGACAAACTGGCCGATGGCTATCGCGATCCCAAGGCAGGCCGCTTCACCGCCATTTCGTCGGCGCTGGGCTTCTTTGGCGTCGCCGCTTTCATCAATGACCCATCGGCCCGAAATCCGGGCGCGACAGCAGGCGGAAACACCGCGCAATGAAAATCGGATCACCCTCCCTGTTATCCCGCCGCATCCTCGGTGTGCTCGCCGCCACGTCGGCGACAATGGCGGTTCTCGTGGCATCAGCCGATACCGCGTCGATGGCCGCCGCACCCGGTGCGCAGGCCCCGTCCTCCGTCAGGCGGATCACCGAACCCCAATATCGGCGCGCCATCGCCGACGTCTTCGGCCCCGACATCAAGGTTATCGGTCGCTTCGAACCGGATATGCGTGTGGATGGCCTGCTGGCTGTCGGCACCAGCGCCGTATCGGTGACGAGCGGCGGGCTGGAACAATATGAAGCGATCGCGCGGGGCATCGCCGAACAGGTGGTCGCACCCGAAATGCGCGAACGCCTTGTCGTCTGCGCCCCCGGCCCGCAGGACATTAACGGCGCCGCCTGTGCGGGCCGGTTCTTCCAGGCCTATGTCCCCCGCCTCTACCGCCGGCCTCTGCCCGACGCCGAACGCGCGCAACTCGTGGCTGCAACGCTGAAGGCGGGCCACATTCTGGGCGACTTCCATGCCGGGCTGGCGGCGACTCTTGCCGGTTTGCTGACAAGCCCGGACTTCCTGTTCCGCATCGACCGTGCGGGCGAAATCGCAAACGGGCGGCGCATGGTCGATAGCTGGGCCAAGGCCAGTCGGCTCAGCTTCTTCCTCTGGAATGCCCCTCCGGATGCCGCATTGCTTGCGGCCGCCGAACGGGGCGAACTGGACAATGCCCAGGGCCTCGCCACCGTGACCGATCGGCTCATCACCTCGCCGCGCTTCTCGGAAGGCGTGCGGGCCTTTTTCACCGATTTCCTTCAGCTTGACGATATCGACACGCTTGCGAAAGATGCGCGGATATACCCGTCCTTTTCGAACGCCATCGCGGCCGATGCCCGCGAACAAACGCTGCGGACCATCGTGGACCTCATCGTCGATCGGCGCGGAGATTATCGCGATCTCTTCACCAGCCGGCGCATCGCCATCAACCGCGCGCTGGGGCCGCTCTATGACGTGCCCGTCCCCGAACGTGGCTGGGCATTTCACGAATTTCCCGATGGCGATCCGCGCAGCGGCATCCTCACTCAGGTGAGTTTCCTGGCCCTGCATTCGCATCCCGGCCGCACGTCCCCGACCCTGCGGGGCAAGGCGGCTCAGGAAATTCTGCTGTGCGAAAAGATCGCGGCTCCGCCCGCCAATGTGAACTTCGCCGTGGTGCAGGATGTCGACAATCCAACGCTCAAGACCACCAGGGCGCGCTTGCAGGCCCATCTCGACGATGAAGAATGCGCCAGTTGCCACAAACTGACCGACCCGATCGGTCTCGCACTCGAAAAATTCGATGGTGCGGGGCAATTTCGGCAGACCGAACATGGCGAACCGATCGACACGACGGGCACGTTCGCCAAATCGACATTCGACGGCGCAGCCGCGCTCGGCCGCCTGTTTCACCGAAGCGACGCCGTAACCTCCTGCCTCGTCCAGTCGACCTGGCGCTATGCGACAGGGCGAAACCTGGTGCCGTCCGATCGCGTGGTCGTGGCAAGGCTTTCGGATGGCTTCGCCAAATCGGGCTACCGCCTCGTCGATCTGATGCGCGCCATCGCACTCAGCCCCGAATTTCTGGAACTTGATCCCGGCTCGTCATCGCCTCCGCAAAAGTTGCGACTGGCCAGTTCTACCAAGGGAGCGTCATGATGAAACAGGACCTCAGCCGTCGCGGCTTCATGTTGAAGGGTATTGTTGGCGGGGCCGCCGTAACGTTGGGCCTGCCCTTGCTCGACGCCTTCCTGGACACCAACGGCAAGGCATTCGCCGCGTCTCTCGGCGGCGCTCCCCTGCCCATCCGCTTTGGCACCTGGTTCTGGGGATGCGGCATGATCCCCGCGCGCTGGGAACCAAAAACCGATGGCGCCAATTTCGATCTGCCACCGCAGCTCGCGCCGATCGAAGCGGTTCGCCAGCATATCAGCGTCCTCACCGGATTTGATGTCATCCTCGACGGCAAGGGCAATTTGCCGCACATTTCCGGCAACACGGCTGTACGAACCGGATCGCCATCGGAATTGTGGCAGGCCATCGAAGGCCCCACATTCGACGTATCGATCGCGGACCATATCGGAAGCGGGTCCTATTTCCGGTCGCTGGAACTGAGCGCCGACGGCAATGCCCGGACCAGCCACTCATTCCGGAACGGCAGCAGCATGAACGCTGCAATTCCCAATCCGGTTGAGCTTTATCAGCGCATATTCGGCCCCGACTTTCACGATCCCAATGCCGCGACATTCACGCCTGATCCAAAGTTCATCGTGCGCCGCAGCGTGCTGTCGGGCGTTACCGACCAGCGCGCGGCCCTGTCCCGTCGCGTCGGCGCCGCGGATCGGGCGCGTCTCGATCAATATTATACGTCGGTGCGCGAGATGGAGCAGAAACTCGCCTTGCAGCTCCAGAAACCACCGCCCGCCGAAGCCTGCATCCGCCCGGATGCGCCGCCTGCTGTTCGCGCAGGAACGGATCTCACCGACGTCGAGGCGCGCAAGGCCAGCCACAAGCTTATGGCCGAATTGCTGGCGATGGCGCTGGCCTGCAACCAGACCCGCGTGTTCAACATGAATTTCTCCACGGCGGCGTCCGATCTGCGAACCGCAGGCGATACGACAGGCTATCATCAGAGCACGCATGAAGAACTGATTGATCGCACCATCGGCTATCAGCGCACCGTCGATCGGTTCGCCATTAACAGCATGGAAGCCTGGGCGGATTTTGTGGCGGCGATGGCGCAGGTGCGCGAAGGCGATGGCACGCTTCTCGACAACATGCTGCTGGTTGCCCATTCAGATGTATCCTATGCCAAGAACCACGACGTGTCGGGCATCCCCGTGATGCTGGCGGGTCGCGCCGGGGGCAAAGTCAAGCCGGGTGTACATATCCGTGGCGCTGGCCAGCCCATTTCGCGCGTCGGGCTTACGGCCCAGCAGCTGATGGGCGTGCCAGCCGACAGCTGGGGTCAGGACGCGATGCGCGCAACCCGCCCTATCGCGGAGATCCTGGTTTGACCGGCGGTTTTGAATGACGGACGAAAGGAAGCGAATGCGAATGATGCGATCATGCTGGCCCATCGCCCTTATGGCAATCGCCGGCACCGGGCTTGCCGCGGCACACGCGGCGTCGCCCGCCGCAACCGCTGCGGTCAAGGCTCGCAAGGCCAATTACAAGGAGATTGGCGGCGCATTCAAAACGATCAACGACGAGGTTAAGACCGGCAACCCGGATCTTGCCACCATTCGCCCGCTGGCCCGCGACATTGCCACCCGCGCCGCCGGGCAGCTGAAATGGTTTCCAAAAGGCAGCGGGCCGGAATCCGGCGAAAAGACCCGTGCCAAGCCGGCGATCTGGAGCGACATGGCCGGTTTCAACAGCGCGCATGCGGCCTTCCTGACTGCGGCCAATGGCCTCAACACAGCGATTGCCAGCGGCAATCCGGCCCACATCGCACAGGCCCAGAAGACGTTGGGCGGCACCTGCAAGACCTGCCATGACCGATATCGTGAAGCCGATTGAGCCGGCCGCCGCCACCACTGTCCCCGCAGATGGGACAGCAGGGCTGGCAATATGGGACCTGCCGGTCCGTTTGTTCCACTGGTGCCTGCCATTGCTCCTGATCTGCGCCTGGTGGACGGCCGAGGAACGCCAGCTCGAATGGCACCGCCTGACAGGCTATGCCATTTTGACGCTGATCATCTGGCGCCTCGCCTGGGGTATCGTCGGCAGCTCAACCGCCCGCTTCACGCAGTTCGTAAGCGGACCAAAGGCAGTTCTCGCTTATGTCCGGAACGGAGCGCAGCGCCATGATGCCCGCCACCCCGGCCACAATCCGCTGGGCGGGTGGAGCGTGCTTGCGATGATCGCGGCCTTGGCGACGCAGATCATGCTGGGTTTCTTCGCAGTCGACGTGGACGGCATGGAGTCCGGACCGCTTTCCTATCTGGTCGACTTCGATACGGGACGTCTGGCGGCGAATGCGCACGAGATCGTCTTCAACATCTTGATCGGGCTGGTGGGCCTCCACATCGCAGCCATCCTGTTTCACCGCATCTATAAGCGAGAGGACCTGATCAGTCCGATGGTTCACGGAAAGAAGCGTTGGACGGGCGACGCACCACGGCTCACCATCGCGCCCAGTTGGCTGGCGCTGCTGTTGCTTGCCGGCTCGGTCGCTTTGGTCTGGCTGGTCCTGAAATATTCGCAGCCCTGGTAACGGAAAAGAGGCGCGCTACCCTGCGCGCCTCTTTTAACTGGCCTACCGGTCGATGAACGCCGGCGGGCGCTTCTCCAGGAAGGCCGCGACCGCTTCTTCATGGTCGGCGGTATGATGCGCCAGCGCCTGATAGGCCGCCGACATTTCAAGCAAAGGCGCAAGCTTCATATCCTGCCCCTCGCGCAGCAGCCGCTTGGCAAGCCGCGTGGCGTGGCCGGGATTGGCCGCGATGCGCGATGCGACGTCCTTTGCCGCTGCCAGCAGCCCGTCCGCCGACACGACTTCACTGACGAGGCCATATTCGAGCGCCTTGGCGGCGTCGATCGCCTCCCCGGTCAGCGTCATCAGGCTCGCGCGCGCCATGCCGATCACACGCGGTAGCAACCAGGCCCCGCCATCCCCCGGAACGATCCCCAGCTTGACGAAACTTTCGGCGAAGATGGCGCCTTCAGCGGCAATGCGGATATCGCACATGCACGCCAGATCGAGTCCCGCGCCAATGGCCGGCCCGTTGATGGCGGCAACGACCGGCACCTCCAGTTCGTACAGCGCCAGCGGAATGCGCTGGATGCCGGCACGATATTTGTTGCGAAGGTCCAGCGGCGAACCGGCGAACATGCCCTTGCGGTCGCGCATGCTCTTCACATTGCCACCCGCGCAAAAGGCGGTTCCCGCGCCGGTCAGCACCACGGCCCTGATCGTCGGGTCATCCGCCACAGCGCTGCAAAAATCCTCGATTTCAGCGATATGGTCGTTTTCGGAGATCGCATTACGCTCCTGCGGCCGGTTGAGCGTTGCCGTCACCACGGCGCCCTCGCGCTCGATGAGCAAAAACTTCTCCACGGCGCTGCACTCCTATCTTGTGATGCAATTGGTTCGGTGCACGGGCTATGCGAGTGCGGCACACCATACTAATATCAATTTCGATCCATCCAATATCGAGTAGCTATCATGGACCTCCGCCAGCTTCTTTATTTCACGACGCTGGCAGACACGCTGAATTTTCATCGCGCCGCCGAACGGCTCAATATCTCGCAACCGCCGCTTACCGTGGCAATCCGGAAACTTGAACAGGAACTGGGGACCGCGCTGTTCATTCGCGGCGCGCGCGGCGTATCGCTGACAGCCGCCGGCGAGGCCGCGCTCGAACCCGCACGCGCGACGCTTGTGAAAGCGCAGGAAGTTCGCGCCTCCGTACGCGAAGGACAGACCGGCGAGCGCGGCCGCCTGCGTATCGGCTTTGTCGGGTCGGCCATCTATGATCTGCTTCCCCGCATCATCCCGCTTTACCGCCGTCGATATCCGCGTGTTGATCTGGTGCTGGAGGATTCGACCAGCATCGATATCGTCCGCCGGATCCGTGCGCGCGAACTGGATATCGGCCTTGTCCGCCTGCCCCTGGTTGACAGTTCGGGCCTCGCGATCCGGGCTGTCGAACGGGATGAACTGGTGGCCGCGATTCCGTCGTCCAGCCCATTTGCATCCACCTCGCGCCTGCAACTCAAGGCGTTGGCGGCCGAACCCTTCATTCTCCATACCCGCATCAGCGTCCTCCATCTGACGGTACTGATGGCCTGCCATGATGCCGGGTTCGCGCCGCGGGTCGCGCAGGAAGCCACGCAGGTGCACACGATCCTAAGCCTCGTGCAAAGCGGCCTTGGGGTCGCGCTCGTACCGGCCAAGACAACCCGGAATGTGCCGGATGGCGTAAGACTGGTGCGCCTTGCTGAACCGCCACGGATCGAATCCGGCATCGCGATGAGCAACGAGGTTTCCAATCCGCTTGTGCGGAACTTCGCCGCGCTGGCCGCCGAAACCTCCGATATTGATTGTATATCACCATAAGACATATCAATATTGGACTGATCAATGCGATGATGCAAAACCTTGCCTGGATCGCAGCCAGCCGGCTGCCACAGATGCAAGTGAACGACCTTGTTTCAAAACCTCTCGCTCTCTCCCCTCCCGCCTTCTGACGAAGCGCTCCGAAAGCCGGTTCGGCGGATGATCGCGGATGCGATCGCGCACATCCCGCTCGATGCCCGCGCCCGATCCTGGCAGGGCTTTGATGCCGCCTTCAGCCGCGCTCTGGGGCAAGCGGGCTATCTCGGCCTCACCCTGCCCGAACGCTATGGCGGCGGCGGGCGAGGCCCGTTTGCGCGGTTCGTGGTGGTAGAAGAGTTGCTGGCCGCCGGCGCGCCCGTCGCGGCCCACTGGATCGCCGATCGCCAGAGCGCGCCGCTGATCCTGAATTACGGCACCGACGCGCAGCGCGACTTTTATCTGCCGCGCATCTGCCGGGGCAAAGCCTTTTTCTGCATCGGCATGAGCGAGCCAGGCTCGGGATCCGATCTCGCCAGTGTCCGCACCCGCGCGGATGCCACCGACACCGGCTGGCTGGTCAACGGCCAGAAGATCTGGACGACCAATGCCACGCACAGCGATTATATGATCGCCCTTGTGCGCACGTCAGGCACGGCGGCGGATCGCCACGCCGGGCTGTCGCAACTGATCATCGACCTGAAAGCCCCAGGCATTACGATCAGGCCGATCGTCGATCTTGCCGGCGATGCGCATTTTGCCGAGGTATTCTTCGACAATGTCGCGCTGCCGGCAGATGCCCTGATCGGCACCGAGGGCCAGGGCTGGCATCAGGTGAATGCCGAACTCGCCTTTGAACGCAGCGGCCCTGAACGGATTTATTCCAGCATCATCCTGGTCGATGCGTGGATCGCCCATGTGGCCGCCGCCGGCCGGCTTGATGGGGACACCGCCGCGCTGGCCGGCCGGATGACCGCCGAACTGGCGACCTTGCGGGCCATGTCGATCGCGGTCACGGCCCTGCTCGCGCGCGGCGAAAGCCCCGTCGTCGAAGCCTCGCTTGTCAAAGATCTGGGCACCACCTTCGAACAATCGGTGCCCACATGGATCGGTGACGATCTTGCCGCACATCCGGAAGAAGCGGTGGTGCCGGAATTATATCGCGCGCTGCTCTATCTCAGCCAGATCGCCCCAAGCTTTTCCCTGAGGGGCGGAACCCGCGAAATTCTGCGCGGTATCATTGCACGCGGACTGGGGCTTCGGTGATGGACCAGAACGAACTGCTCGACCCGTTCAACCGCCTGCTCGCCGATGCCTGCACGCCGGCCGTGGTTCGCGCGATCGAAGGCGGCGGCTCGCCCGCCGTCTTGTGGGATGCACTGGAAACATCGGGTTTCCTTGATGCGCTGGCGCCCGAAAGCGCCGGTGGCGTGGGTTTGTCGCTGGGTGCCGTAGCGCCGCTGCTGATGGCGCTCGGCCACTTTGCCGTTCCCCTGCCTGTCGCGGAAACCATGGTCGCCCGCGCGCTTCTTGGCGATGCCGGGATCGAACATCCGCAAGGCCCGATCGTGCTGGCGACATTCGTCAGCCGCGCGGCCATTCCGATGGCGCGGACAGCCGGTCATGCGCTGGTGCAATATGGGCAGGAACTCGTCCTGACGAAACTGGCCGACGTCCCGATGCAGGACACCGGCGTCCATCACAGCCTGGCAGCCGTCATCTCCTGGCCCGCCACGCCGGCTGGCCGCGTGTTCGCCGCAGGCGATACGGACCTGCTGGCCCTGGGCGCGGTCCTGCGGGCCACCGCGATCGCGGGTGCGGCGGATCGGCTGCTGGCGATGACCATCGCCCACGCGAATGAACGGGTGCAGTTCGGCAAGCCAATCGGCCGGCAACAGGCCATCCAGCAGCAGCTGGCGGTGATGGCCGAACATGTCGTCGCCACGCGCATGGCCGCCGAAATCGGCTGCGCGGGCGGCTTGCGCGGTGATGTCATGGCGGCTGCCACGGCCAAACGGATGGCCAGTGCGGCTGCCGCCACGGTCGCGGACATCGCCCATGCCGTCCATGGCGCAATCGGCATCAGCGAGGAACTGGACGTCCAGCTTCATACCCGCCGTCTGCGCGAATGGCGGCTGGCCGATGGCGGCGAACGCTATTGGGCCGAACGTCTCGGCTACGCCCGTCTCGCGGCGGCGGGCATGTCGAGCCTCGATTTTGTCCGGACGCGCATTGCCACAACGGAAAGCGACGCATGAAAACTCCGATCACCGAACTGCTCGGCATCCGTTATCCGATCGTTCAGGGCGGCATGCAGTGGGTTGGCCGGGCCGAACTGGCGTCCGCCGTCTCGAATGCAGGGGGGCTGGGCATATTGACAGGCCTGACGCAGCCGACGCCACAGGCTCTCGCCGATGAAATCGCCCGCTGCCGAACGATGACGGACCAGCCGTTCGGCGTGAACCTGACGATGCTGCCAAGCACGAACCCGCCCCCTTATGCCGATTATGTGACGGCGATCATCGAATCCGGCGTGAAAATCGTGGAGACTGCGGGAAACAGCCCCAAGGAATTTATCGCCCGGTTCAAGGACGCCGGCGTGAAGATCGTCCATAAATGCACATCCGTGCGGCATGCCCTGTCCGCCGAACGCAATGGGGTCGACGCGATCAGCATCGACGGCTTCGAAGCGGCGGGTCATCCCGGCGAAGATGATGTGCCAGGGCTGGTGCTGGTGCCGGCCGCCGCACGCGCGCTCAAAATCCCGATCCTGGCTTCGGGCGGGTTTGCCGACGGCCGTGGGTTGGCCGCCGCACTCACCCTTGGCGCGCACGGCATCAACATGGGCACACGCTTCATGCTGACCCGCGAATCCCCTGCCCATGATCGGATCAAGCAGGCGATCGTCGCCGGCAGCGAACGCGACACCAAGGTGATCTTCAAGCCGTTCCGCAACACCGCACGCGTCTTTCGCAACGCGATTTCGGAAGAGGTGGCGATACGCGAACGCGCGCCCGACGCTACCTTCGCCGATGTTCAGCCCCTTGTGGCCGGCGCACGCGGGCGGGCCGCGATGGCAGCGGGCGATGTCGATGGCGGACTGCTATGGGCCGGCATGGCGATCGGCCTGATGGACGACATTCCGAGCTGTGCAGAGCTGATCGAACGCCTCGTCACCGATTGCCGCGCGCACCTTGCCGCAGCCACCCGCATGGCCACCTGACAGAATGGACCCGCACATGGGCTACAACACGATCACCTGTGAGATCGACGATGGGTTGCTGCTCCTGCGATTGAACCGACCCGAACATCTCAACGCCTTTACCGTCGAAATGGCCGACGAACTGGTCGATATCTATTCCCGCGCCAGCCGGGACGATGCCGTGAAAGCGATCGTCGTAACCGGCGAAGGCCGCGCATTCTGCGCCGGCATGGATCTTTCGGTCGGGGGCAATGTGTTCGGACTGGATGAAAGCCTGTCGCCGTCGATGGATGACATGCGGAACCGTCTGGAATCTCCGGAGATTGATCGCGGCGTTCGTGATACGGGCGGCCGTGTGGCACTCGCGATGTTCGAATGCCTCAAGCCGATCGTCGGCGCGATCAATGGCGCGGCCGTGGGCATCGGCGCCACCATGACCTTGCCGATGGATTTCCGACTGGCATCGGATGATGCGCGGTTCGGCTTCGTCTTCGGCCGGCTGGGGATCACGCCCGAAGCCTGTTCGACCTGGTTCCTCCCCCGGATCGTCGGCCTCGAAAAGGCACTGGAATGGTTCTACAGCGCCCGGATCTTCGATGCCCGCGAAGCGCTGGACGCAGGGCTGGTGCGATCGACCCACCCCCGTGATGAACTTCTTGCCGCCGCTTGTGCTTTCGCCCGCTCACTTATCACGGATCGATCGCCGGTGAGCGTCGCGCTGATCCGCCAGATGCTGTACCACAATGCCGCCCAGCCCCACCCGCTCGACGCGCATCGGGTGGAGTCGCTGGCGATGTTCTACACCAGCATCGGCGACGGACGCGAAGGCGTCAGCGCCTTCCTCGAAAAGCGCCAACCCGCGTTCCGCGCAACCACATCGGCCATGCCGCCATTCCATCCCTGGAACGACAGCTAAAATCCAGATGAAGGCTGCGGCGCTGCGCGTACGCCCTTGCTGCGGCCGCCCAATATGGTAAGTGTATACTCACTCATAAATTCCCTGGGAGGAAAACCGAACATGCCCACAGATCTCGCCTCCGTCATTCGGCCCGTTGCGGAACCGCGGATTCTGGATGGGGCCTATAGTGATGACCAGCATCGCCGCATGATCGATGTGGTCCGCCGCGAAGGGCCATGGCAGTTGATCCTCGCCCAGCATTTCGCTTCCGCCGAAGAGGTCATCGCCACGATGTCAGGCGCGATGCCCGAAGGCGTCACCCCCACTTTCGATATGTTCCTGACCCCCAATTTTCGCGGCTATTTCGCCAAATATGGCACCTGCCTCTATCCCGAACTGGAAGATTGCTTCCTCAATCCCGATTTTCTCGCGCAGGCACGGTCGTACTGGAAGGCCGATTATGCGAGGCCCGAAAACATGCTGTTCAACATCCAGGGCGCATCGCACAGCTATGATCCGGCGCACCTTGATGCGACCCAGTTCCGCGGCATCGATCAGAAAAACACACCAATCTGGTTGATGAACACCATGACCAAATCCGGTCTGTTCCAGCACTGGATCATGAAGAAGGCGCAGGTCATCGCCTGGTTCTACAAGGGCACGATCGGCGGCGGCTTCACCTACTGGCCACAAGGGCCACTTGCCGAACCCAAGCGCATTGCCGCGCCGATGTGGAACCGGGCGGTCGTCGTGCAGAATGAGATGATGTACCACCGGGGCGAAGCGAACGGCCCGCTCGATCAGCGCCTGCCCAAGGGCCTGGCCTTTGAATCGCTGTTCGGGGCCGATCCGGATGCCAGCGATGGCTGGCAGATCACCACCGGCAGTTCCGTCGTCCAGAAAATCCCGGCGCAGGAGATGCGCTTCCTCGTCCATTGGGGCGCGGAAATCTATTCGGACTATGCCGAACTCAAGATGGTGATGGAACATAGCGACGACCTGACCCACGAGCAGGTGTTCGACATGTTCATCAAGGACATGCGCCAGCGTGGCCACAGTTTCGAGGTTCCGACTGATCCGCTTCGCGATCGGGAATTCATCAAGCTGCTGACCGCGGTCTATGATCTTGGCACACCGCGCATCTATCCGGCCGAAGCGCCCGGACCGCACCAGGAACAACTCGCCGCCTGAGGCCCGCCTGACATTCCCATCCGCCGGACATCGGGTCCGGCGGATCGACCCCGCTTGCCGCCAGGAGAGTGAGTTTGCCCGCTTCACGTTTGTCATCACGGATCTTGCTGCGCGTGGGAACCACGCCCGTCGCACTATGACAATGGAAGCATCCGGCCCCCTGAAGGGACTTAAGGTCCTTGATCTGTCCCGCGTGCTGGCAGGCCCGTGGTCAACCCAGATATTGGGCGATCTTGGCGCCGACGTCACCAAGGTGGAACAGCCCGGCCAGGGTGACGACACCCGCCGCTGGGGGCCGCCATTTCTGGAGGATGGGTCGCGGGATTCGGCTTATTATCTCTGCGCGAACCGCAACAAGCGCTCGATCGCCATCGATCTCGCGCATCCCGAGGGCGCCGCGATCATCCGCAAACTCGCGGTCGAGGCGGACATATTGGTCGAAAATTTTCGGGTCGGCGGCCTTGCGAAATACGGCCTCGATTTCGCCTCGCTCACGCTTCTCAATCCGCGACTGATCTATTGCTCCATCACGGGGTTCGGGCAGGACGGCCCTTATCGCGATCGCGGCGGCTATGATTTCCTGATCCAGGGCATGAGCGGGCTGATGAGCGTGACGGGCAGCCCCGATGACGAACCCGGCGGCGGGCCGATGAAGGTCGGCATTCCGATCAGCGATCTGGTGACCGGCCTTTACGCCACGACGTCGATATTGGCGGCCCTCGAACATCGCCACCGCACCGGGCGCGGCCAGCATATCGATTGCGCATTGCTCGACACGCAGGTGTCGCTTCTCGCCAATCAGGCGTCCAACTATATGAACGGCGGGCTGGTGCCACGCCGGCTCGGCAACGAACATCCCAACACTGTCCCCTATCAGGATTTCGCCTGCGCCGATGGCGATATACTCGTGGCACTCGGCAACGACCGCCAGTTTCGCGCCTTCTGCACCCTGATAGGGCTGGCGGATCTGGCGTCCGATCCCCGCTTCATCGACAATGCCGGGCGCAACCAGAACCGCAGTGCATTGCAGGATGCGATGCGTCCGGCCATCGCCCGATGGCAATCGGCCGATCTGATCGCGGCCATGGAAGCCACCAAGCTACCCGGCGGCAAGGTCAACCAGATACCCGAAATTCTGGCCGACCCGCAGATCGCCGCACGCGGGCTGATCCGCCGCATGAAGCGGTCCGATGGCACCGAGGTTCATGTCCTCGGCTTTCCGGCCAAACTGTCTGAAACACCGGCAGACTATCGCCACGCCCCGCCCCGCTCTGGCGAAGATACCGCTGCGGTTCTCCGTGCACGGCTCGGCCTTTCCGACACCGAAATCGCCCGGCTGTGCGCCGCGGGCGTCATCGCGGAGACTCTCTGATGCACGGCCGTAACTACATCGATGGTCAATGGCGCAACGGCGGCGCCCGGCTGGCGACCACCAATCCATCCGATCTCGATGAAATCGTCGGGGAATATGATCAGGCCAGCGTGGCCGATGCCGAAGACGCGATCCACGCCGCCCGCCGCGCACTGCCGGCCTGGGCCGCCGCCAACATTCAGCTGCGGGGCGATATGCTGCGCAAGGTCGGCGACGCGCTCTACGCGCGGGCACAGGACGTAGGCACCCTGCTTGCCCGCGAGGAAGGCAAGACGCTGAAGGAGGGTATTGGCGAAGCCGTACGCGCAGCCCAGGTCTTCCACTATTTTGCGGGCGAAACGGTTCGCCATCCCGGCCAGTGGTACAATTCGCTGCGCGACGGCCACAACGTCATCGTCAGCTACGAACCGGTTGGCGTGGTGGCAGCGATCACGCCCTGGAACTTCCCCATCGCCATCCCGGCCTGGAAGGTTGCAGCGGCCCTCGCCTACGGCAACACCGTCGTCCTGAAACCTTCCGAATATGCACCGGGCTGCGCGGTATTGCTGGCGGAAATGTTGGAACAGGCCGGTGTGCCCAACGGCGTTTTCAACCTTCTGCTGGGCGATGGCCGTTCGATCGGCCAAACCCTGATCGACGGTGCGGACGCGGTAACATTCACCGGGGCGACGCCCACGGGCCGCCGGATATTGCAGATGGCGGCACCGACCATGACCAAGGTCCAGCTCGAACTGGGCGGCAAGAACCCGTTCATCGTGCTCGACGATGCCGATCTTGATGTTGCCGTCGAAGCCGCCGCCCAGGGAACCTGGGGACAGACCGGCCAGCGCTGCACCGGTTCGGAACGGATTATCGTGACGAAGGGCATCCACGACGCCTTCGTCGAACGGCTGGTCCAGACGGTTTCAAACTATCGGGTGGGCCACGCGCTCGACCCCCAAACCGAAATCGGCCCGGTCGCCAACCAGGCCCAGCTCGACAAGAATCTCGGTTTCATCAACCGCGCGCGGGCCGATGGCGCCGAACTTGTGGCCGGCGGCCATGTGAAGGAAGCCCGGACCCGCGGGCATTTTCTGGCGCCAACGCTGTTTCTCAACACCACCAACGCCATGGAACTCAATCGCGAGGAAATTTTTGGCCCGGTCGCCGGTATCATCAAGGTCGAAGATCTAGACGAGGCCATTGCCGTCGCGCGCGACTGCGAACTCGCTTTGTCGTCCGGCATTGCGACCACCAGCCTCAAGAGCGCCGAACGGTACCGCCGGGCATCGAACGCCGGAATGATGACGGTCAACGCGCCAACCGCCGGCGTTGAATATCACGTGCCGTTCGGCGGGCGGGCGCCTTCGGGCTTTGGCGGCCGCGAGCAGGGGGCGGCCAGCGCCGAATTCTTCACCGAAATCAAGACTGCCTACATCAACCACGGCGTCGTCTGACAACCATGGAGAACAAATTGACGACCAGGATTGGATTTATCGGGCTGGGCGCGATGGGGCTGCCCATGGCGTCGAACCTCCAGCGCAAGGGCTTCGATCTCAACGTCTATGATATGGACGGCGCGAAGATGGAAAAGCTGGCCGCGCTCGGCGCGCGCACGGCCCTGTCGGTCGCCGATGCCGCCCAAGGCGCGGATATTGTCGTCACGATGCTGCCCGCCACGCCGCATGTCGAAGCCGTGGTTCTGGGTCGGGATGGCGTGCTGGCGCATATCGATCCCCAATCGATCCTGATGGACATGTCGACGATCGACGCCAATGGCACCGATCGCATTGCGCGCGCCTGTGCTGAACAAGGGATCGCGTTCACCGATTGCCCGGTGGGCCGGCTGGTGCTGCATGCCGAACGCGGGGAATCCCTGTTCATGGTCGGCGCCGACGACGCGACGTTCGAACGGGTCAAACCGCTGCTCGACGCGATGGGAACCGCGATCCACCGGTGCGGCGCGCCGGGCATGGGATCGCGCATGAAGGTCATCAACAACTTCCTGCTGCTGACCGTCGCCGAAGTCTGCGCCGAAGCCATCGCGCTCGGCACCAAACTTGGCCTTGCGATCGAAACGATGCGCGATGTCACCGGCGCGACGACGGCGCAGAACGGGCAGTTCCACACTCTGATGGTGAACAAGGTGCTCAAGGGCGATGTCGAGCCGGGCTTCACCATCGATCTTGCCTTCAAGGACATGACGCTGGCGATGACCGCCGCTGCCGAACAGCGCGTCGGCCTGCCCGTGGGGGCCGCCGCCCATGCGGTCTACGGCGGCGCGCGCGCCACGCCGTTTGCGACCAAAGATTATTCCGCCTTGCTGGACCTTGCCTGTGAACGCGCGGGCGTCGTGCCCGCTCGCCTCTCGGCCTGAACAACCAGCGAAGACCAAAGGGGAGATCAAGACGATGACCAAATTGACGGTCGAAGACAAAATAGCGGTTGCCGAGCTGATCGCACGGTTCGCCCATTATTCGGATTATGCCGACTGGGCCGGGCTTGAGAGCCTGTACCTGCCCGAAATCGTCACGGAACTGGAAGGCTTTTCGATAAAATATGAAGGCATTCCCGCGCAGATCAAGCATGCGCAGGATTCCGACGCACAGACCAGCGGCAAGAACCGCCACTATAATTTCAACCTATTCGTCGAAGAAGCCGACGGCGCCGCCGTTGCGCACTATAGCTTCGTGAACGCGAATGCCGGCGCAACACCGCTCACCGCCCAGATCGTGACCAGCGGCCGCATGCGCGACACGCTCATCAAGACCGGCACGGGATGGAAAATCTCCCATCGGCTGGTTCGCTTCGATCAAAATTTCGAGCTCGATTTTTAGGTGCGCGCCCGAGCGGTGCGCGGGATGGCCCGCGCAATGCTCGGGCTGACGGCGGGACCAGCAGGCAGCCACCCGCCCGAATTGACAACAAACGATGGAATATGATCATATAAGATTATTTATTGTTACATTCTGATCATCACGGCATAGTTCAACCTTGGATTCGCCAAACCTCCGGCCGCAGACGCGGCAAAAGAAGCGGTGGCGGGCCATCAACGAAGGGGAGAGGTTCGAATGAATTTCCGAAAGCAACATGCTTTTATGGCAGCACTTTGTGCGAGTTCGTCGATACTGGCCGGCACTGCCGCCGCGCAGACGGCGCCGCAACCGGCCGCCGGTGAAATCAACGAGATTGTCGTCACCGCAACGCGACGCGCACAGCTCCTGCAAGACGTGCCGATGAGCATTGACGTAGCCACCGGTGACAAGCTCGAAAAACTGAACATCTTCGACGCGAAAGACGTTCAGCAACTCGCCCCCAGCCTTGAACTGACCAACACCGCAGGACGCAACAACACCGCAACATTGCGTGGAATTGCATTCGACCCGGATCAGGGTACTTCGCCAGCGGTTGACCTCTACCTCAACGATATTCCGATCGATGCCCAGACCGCCTTCACCGCGATCTACGATATTGAACAGATCGAAGTGCTCCGCGGGCCGCAAGGCTCCCTGCGTGGACGCACGTCACCAGCAGGTGCGATCACCATCCGCACACGACGCCCCGACCTCGATGACGTCGATGGCTATATCCAGGCGACGGCCACCGATGATGCCGCGTACAACGTCCAGGGCGGCGTTTCCGTGCCGCTCATCCCCGGCAAGCTTGCGCTGCGCGTCGCAGCGCTCGTCGATGGCAACCGCCTCAACCAGGTCTATAATGTCAATCGCGATCAGCGATCGCGCAGCCGCACGGAAAGCGCGCGTGTGTCGCTCGCCTGGCAGCCTGTCGAAACGGTCAATATAGGCCTTACTTATCAGTATCTGCACGCCGACAATCGCCAGAACCAGCAGGTCTTCGGTCCGGGCAATGCCCCGGCGCAGTTTGATCCAACCTTGAGCGGACCACCGGCGGCGATAGGCGACTATATCGCTGTCGCCGAAGGCATTCGCCGCTATCAGAACAATTCCCACTTCGTGAACCTGGCCCTGGATTGGGATCTTGGCCCTGCCACGCTGTTCTTTTCCGGCGCGCACCAATATTCGGTGCTGAACCAGGATGGCGATCAGGATTCCGCCAATCAGGTGCCGAATTATGTAAACGTTCAGTCGGTCCGTACACCTTATAAGGTCAATACGGCGGAACTTCGCCTTGTATCGAACGACGGCGATTTCTGGAACTGGTCGGTCGGCGCCTTTTACTCCAAGCAAACCGGTGACGTAACCGTCACACAGAGGGCCGACCAGTTTTTCGGGAATTTCAACACGGCTTTTGGCCTGTTCCTGCCGATCAATGTCGATACGCTGGTCCCGGTCTATCTGCGCACCTATTCCTTCGCTGCCAGCAGCAGTTTTCAGTTTACGGATAAACTGAAGGTCGAGGTCGCCGCACGATACGGCAACAACAAGAGCATCCAGAAAGGGCTTATCGGCGTATCTTCACCGGGCTTCCCAGGATTTCCGGCCTTTATGATCCCCCCCATTCCGGGCTTCGCCTCCGTCTCGGATGCCGTGCCAGCCAATCTGGCCGAAACCACCAGCCACCCGCTGACGGGCGGCGTTACCGTGACTTATGAAATATCGCCGGATGCCACCGCTTATTTTGCCTATGGCCGTTCATTCCGGTCAGGCACGGCCGGTGTCAGCGTCCCGGTCAATATCACCGATGATTTGATCAAAACCAAATCTGAACGTTCGGACGCGTTCGAGGTCGGCCTCAAGACATCCTTTCTCGATCGACGCCTGTCTCTTAACATCTCTGCATTTTACCAGAAATTTGACGGATACATCTCTCGTTTTCTGGGAATCAATTATGATTTCGGCGCAAGAAATGTCTTTGGCGTTCCTGCGGGCGCACCAGATGGCACCATCGATGGATCTTTCGATTTCAACTATAATGGCGATGCCACTGTAAAAGGCATCGAAGCGACAATCGCTGGTCGCCCGGTCGATAATTGGGATTTCTCAGTCAGCGCGTCGTACATCAAGGCGCGCTATGACAATGCCGTGCTGCCCTGCAACGATTTCAATGGCGACGGCAAGCCGGATTCCACCGGAACCGCGGCCATCACGGGGCCAGGCAATATCAGCTATTGCGCCAGCAACGATCGGCTTTCCAACCTGCCGGACTTCAGCCTGACCGCCAATTCCGAATTGCGCTTCGCCATGGGCGATTTGCAGCCGTTCATTCGCGGACTGTTCACCTATCGGCCGAGCGTATTTTCGTCGACATCGGCGTTCGATTATAAAAGCCGCGAACTGCTCAATCTGTATGTCGGGTTGCGCGGCTCCGAAGCACGCTGGGAAATCAATGTCTTCGCAAAGAACGTCCTGAACCAGAAGCGGATCACCAGCATTTCACAGGGCAATGCCCTGCAACCAACAGCCGGCGCGGCCTATGATTCCGGCTATCGCCTGATCAGCGCCACCAATCCGCGGGAATTTGGGGTGACGACAAGCTTCAAATTCTAACACACCGCAAGTCCGTCAACGCGCATGGGTGCGCAGATGGGCCTGCACATGATTTGGGCGGCGTTTTACCAAAAGCGCCGCCCAAATCATAAATGCCCCCCTGCCCGGCCCGCGAACAACCGCTTGTGGATGCGATAATCGGTTCCGCGCTCCGCAGCTTTAGTTACGCCATTGACCACGACGCCCAAATAATTGCACTTCTCGTTGCAATTACACCGCACCCAGATGCGGCCTGAACCATCGGAGGGAGTGCCCATATGAAAGCCTATCGCTACGATTCATCCAAAACCCTGGATGGAGCGCATGGGGCGGCGATCGGCCTGTCGCTGGTGGAGGCCGAAACGCCCCGTCCCGGATCGGGTCAGGTGCTCATGCGGGTCAAGGCGAACTCACTCAATTTCGTCGATCTGATCTCCCTCAGTGGTGCATTTCCTGTCGATGGCCTGGTGCCGCTGCTCGACGGCGCCGGTGTCGTCGAAGCTGTCGGGGAAGGCGTGACCAGATGGCGCGCGGGTGATCGCGTCGTCGCCAACCCGAACCTCCATTGGCTCGCCGGCGAACCGGCCCACGACACGTCCGGCGCCGTATTGGGCATCACGACGAACGGGATGCTCGCAGAAACCGTGATCATGCCGGAAGGCAGCCTGGTCGCGCTGCCGGAAACGATCAGCTTCGAAGCCGGCGCCAGCCTGCCGTGCGCCGGCCTCAGCGCGTGGAACAGCCTGATGGGCGGCCCCACCCGTCGCGGCGTGGTTCCCGGCGATACCATCCTCACGCTCGGCACGGGCGGGGTATCGCTCTTCGCGGTACAATTTGCGCGGGCGATGGGATGCCGCGTCATCGCCACCACGTCATCGTCCGATAAGGCAGCCCGCCTGAAGGCGCTCGGCGCCGACGTCGTCATCAACTATCGCGAAACCCCCGAATGGGGCGCTGCGGTCCTCGATGCAACGCAGGGCTTAGGCGTCGATCTGGTTGTCGAGGTCGGCGGCCCCAACACCTTGCCCCAGTCCATCCAGGCAGCGAAGGTCGGTGGCCGCATTGCCCTGATCGGTATTGTCGGCGGGATGGGATCGCTCGATTACGCCCACATGCTTCCGATCGGCCACAAGATCTTGACCGTCTTCGCCAATGGCATGGGCAGCCGCCGTGACCTCGAAGCGATGATGCGGTTCGTCGAAATCGCAGGCATTGCGCCCGTGATCGATTCCACCTTCGGCTTTGCAAAGGCTGAAGACGCCTTTCGCCACTATGCCAGCCGTCAGCACATCGGGAAGGTCGTCATCGCGCAAGCGGCAAGCAATGCAGCAAGGTGAAGGCCCCGGCTAAGGCGGCTCCGATCATCCCCACCCGTTTCGCGCCACCGGGCACCGATGTTCGGCTGGAGGCGAGCGCAAAACGAAAACGCCTGTTTCAACGACCTCGCTCATAATCCGATCGTCGATTTGGCCACTGAAATGACCTTGCAGTCGATCTGTGGCATTGGCCCTTTGTGACGCGCGAGGCGGAATGACATGGGGCCTTCGCTATGCCCCAGCGTTTCGAGCCAGCGTACCCCGGGCAAATTCGGATTGGTTGCGGCCAGGGCAAGCCGGACGCGGCCATCCTTGCCGGGAGGATTGAGAAAACTGCTGGCAAAGACGGTATTGCCAAACCGCCATTCGAAGGATTCCATCCAGAAATTCATCGGGACGATGCTCCAATAGGTGCCTTCTGGCGGTACGAAATCGATCAGGAGCGCTTCTTCTGGTTTCAGCCGCCAGTAACCCGAAAGATAGCGATGCCCTGCTGGGGTGTAGATGTCGCCAGTATCGTCAAAGCCGGTGAACCGGTTCAATTTCCCGTCGCGATCCCGCAGAACCCATTTCGCCCATGTACGAACATTCCAAAGGGCGAAATCCGCTGCTTCCGCGATAGCCTTGCTCATATGATCGGATGTGAGTGTGGGCAGCACCGGGTTCCCACTTGTTCGCCGGATAGTGAGGGGGCGGGGCCGGTCCTTCCACGGATCGCGCAGATACCGCCGCACCAGCAGCGAACTCGCATCATCCGCCATCGGCAGTTGGTTCGGGCCGTCGGCAGATTTGCTCAGGCGAACGGTTGTCCGCCGTCAGCACCAATGGCACAGATTTGAGGTTGTGATTTGAGGAGGATCTGGGCTTCGTCGCAGTGACGAAGGAACGCAGATGAAGCCCAGATCCTCCCATTCAAAATTGTCGTCGAAGGCCCCTGCGGAGCAGGTGGTGAAGAGCATCCGGCGGCAGACCCGTCGGCACTTCTCGGCTGAGGACAAGATCCGGATCGTGCTGGATGGCCTGCGCGGCGAGGACAGCATTGCCGAGCTGTGCCGCAAGGAAGGGATCGCCCAGAGCCTGTACTACACCTGGTCGAAGGAGTTCATGGAAGCCGGCAAGCGACGCCTGGCCGGCGACACCGCTCGTGCTGCGACCACCGGCGAGGTGCAGGATCTGCGCCGCGAAGCCCGGGCCCTGAAGGAATGCGTGGCCGACCTGACGCTCGAGAACCGGCTGCTCAAAAAAAGCATGATCGCGGATGGGGAAGGCGAAGAATGAGGTATCCCGCATCCGAGAAGCTCGAGATCATCAGGATCGTCGAACAGTCGCACCTGCCGGCCAAGCGCACGCTGGACCAGCTCGGCATTCCCCGCCGGACGTTCTATCGTTGGTATGATCGCTACCTTGAAGGTGGGCCGGAAGCGTTGGAAGATCGGCCATCGGTGCCGATCCGGGTGTGGAACCGCATCCCGGCCAAGATCTACGACCAGATCATCGAGCTGGCGCTGGAACAGTCCGAGCTGAGCCCCCGGGAGCTGGCCGTGCGCTTCACCGACGAGCAGCGCTACTTCGTATCGGAAGCCACGGTTTACCGGCTGCTCAAGGCCCACGACCTGATCACCAGCCCGGCTTACGTTGTGATCAAGGCGGCCGACCAGTTCCACACGAAGACCACCCGCCCGAACGAGATGTGGCAGACCGACTTCACCTACTTCAAGATTATCGGGTGGGGTTGGATGTACCTGTCGACCGTGCTCGACGACTTCTCGCGCTATATCATCGCCTGGAAGCTGTGCACCAACATGCGGGCCGAGGACGTGACCGACACGCTGGACCTCGCCCTGGCAGCTTCCGGCTGCGACAGCGCCACGGTGCTGCACAAGCCCCGGCTGCTCAGCGACAATGGCCCCAGCTACATCGCCGGTGAGCTGGCCGAATACATCGAAGTCCGGAAGATGAGCCACGTACGCGGAGCCCCGTGTCATCCCCAGACCCAGGGCAAAATCGAGCGCTGGCACCAGACCCTGAAGAACCGCATCCTGCTGGAAAACTACTTCCTGCCTGGCGACCTCGAGGCCCAGATCGAGGCCTTCGTCGAGCACTACAACCACCAGCGTTACCATGAGAGCCTGGCCAACGTGACGCCCGCCGACGCCTACTTCGGCAGGGCGCCGGCCATCATCAAGCAGCGCGAAAGGCTCAAGCGACAGACCATCGAACATCGGCGCTTGCAGCACCGCAAGCTCGCCGCCTAACATCAATCCCCAGACGAGGCCCGCACTCCGCTAATCTACGCCGCGATCTGCGCCAAATGTTCTGACGACGGACACCGAGATCGCCGCGCAGGACTGGAGCCTCAACCCCGGCCGCTATGTCGGCGTCGCGCCGGGCGAGCAGGTGGAGGACGAGGACTTCCGCGAGCGGCTCGAAGCCTTGCAGGAGGAACTGGAAGGGCTGAACGCTGAGGCAGCGCGATTGCAGGATGTGATCGCGGCGAATGTGGCCGAGGTGCTGGCATGACCTCGGACATATACTCCATCGAAAACATCATTGAGGTTCAGCGCCGACGTCACAAATTCAAGACCAACGAATATCAGGCTAGCGGTTCGATCCCGATTATAGACCAAAGCACCGACTTTATCGCAGGTTTCACCGATGAAGTGGATCGCGCCTACGATGGCGAGCTTCCAGTCATCATTTTCGGCGATCATACCTGCTGCCTTAAGTTCGTTGATTTTCGTTTCGCAGTTGGTGCGGACGGAACCCAGCTTTTGCGTCCGGTCAAAGGCATAGATGCGCGCTATCTCTACTACGCACTGCACGCCGTGGAACTGAAACAGTTTGGCTATCAACGGCATTTTAAGCTGCTCAAGGACTGTGAGGTTCGGGTTCCTCCTCTCGAAACCCAGCGCCGCGTCGCGTCCATTCTTGGGGCGTATGACGATCTGATCGAGGTCAACCGGCGGCGGATCGCGGTGCTGGAGGAGATGGCGCGGGGGCTGTTCGAGGAATGGTTCGTCCGCTTCCGTTTCCCCGGCCATGAAGCGGTGCCAATCCACGATACACCCGAAGGCTCGCTGCCGGAGGGGTGGACGTGGGGAGCATTGGGCGATCTGCTCCGCCTACCCTATGGCAAGGCGCTCAAAGCGGACGCAAGGCGTCCGGGAGATGTAGCCGTTATTGGCTCAAGTGGCGTGGTAGGTTCCCATGTGGAAGCCTTGGTCGCCGGGCCGGGCATAGTTGTCGGCCGCAAAGGCAATGTCGGTTCGGTAATTTGGTCGGCGACAGACTTCTGGCCGATCGACACGACCTATTACGTCGATACGCGACTGCCGCTCCTGTATGTCTATCAACTGCTACAACGGGTGCCGTTCGAGAACAGCCATGCAGCGGTCCCCGGCCTCAACCGAGACTATGCTCTGGCAAGGGCTGTAATGATCGCCCCAGATGCTCTGGTGCAAAAATACGGGGCGTTCGCGGAACCGCTGATGGATCAGGTAAAGACGTTGGAACACTCCAATAGGAACCTCGCCGCCTCCCGCGACCTCCTCCTGCCGCGCCTGATTTCCGGCCAGCTTTCCGTCGTTGAGACAGAACGCGAACTGGAAGAGGCAGCATAATGGGGCTGATAACCGCAGATCACGCCGAATGGGCCGTCGTAGACCGGATGCGGCAGATGATCGAAGTACCCCAAGGCGATTATCTTGCGACGCAAACATACGCCTTGTTCACGTCAGTCCTATGCTGGGTTCTTCAGCACCTGAGAATACCGGAGCCACAGCGCCTGACGGCCAAGGACAAAGCCGCGCATGAACTGCTCACGCAACTTCAAGGCTGCGATGCCAGGCATGCGCCATGGTCCGTTCCGACAGCGCCAGTTGAGCGCATAGAGCGAACCGGCTCGAGCAGCATCCGCGTGCCCGCCACCCACGGCTTCGAAGGTCAGACGATTGAGCAGGTATTGATAAATCTTCGAAATGCCGTTGCGCATGGCGATGCGCGGAACGTGAAGCCGTTCAACTCCGGCCCGACGCTTGTTGGGTTCACTTTCGACTGCTCCGACAGAATGGGCTGGATCGGGCAAATGACATTGCTTCGTTCTGACATGCGCCGCGTTGGGACTGAGCTTGCCACAAGATATCGCGATGCAATCCTGCGGTCTGGGAAGGAGATGTACGGCCCCCATTTCCCTGCAGAAGGCGAAACGATGGGCGAGTGGGCATCTGAAGATGTTGTATCGACCGCCCGGAGTGGCCAGCAGGTGCCCAACTAATGGCCATCTCACTGACCGGTATCGTCGCATCAGAGGATGGCATTGTCGAAAAGCCAGCCCTCGCCCTGTTGCGGGGACTGGGCTGGCAGCATGTCGATCTGCATGGCGAGCAGCCGGGGACTGCGAACCCCACCGGGCGCACCAGCTTTCAACAAGCGTATTTCCCTGCGCATCTGAAGGCGGCGCTGCACAGGCTGAACCCGGCCCTGCCAGCCGAAGCCCTTGCCCAAGCCGAAACGGAACTGACCCGCGACCGTTCGGCCATGCTGCCGGTCGCCGCCAATCGCGAAGTGCTGTCGCTGATCCGCAATGGCGTTCCGGTTCAGGTGCGGCGAGATGACGGCAAATTTGACGATCTGCTGGTGCGGGTGATCGACTGGCGGGACATAACCGCCAATCACTTCCTTGTCGCCAGTCAGGTCTGGATCGCCGGGGTTCTGCATCGGCGTCGGCCCGACACCATCGGCTTCGTCAACGGGTTGCCGCTGCTGCTGGCGGAATGGAAAGGCCCCGCCTGTCCGCTGGCGGACGCCTACGACAACAACCTGCGTGATTACCGCGACACCATCGGGCACCTGTTCCCGGCCAATGGCTTCGTGATCCTGTCGAACGGGCTGGAGGCGGTGATGGGCGCGGCCCATGCCCCCTACGAAGTGTTCGCGCCGTGGAAGCGGTTGGAGGAGGACGGGCCGGACGATCCCGGCCTTGAAACCCTACTGCGCGCCACCTGCGAACCTGCCCGCTTCCTCGATCTGATCGAGAGTTTCGTGCTGTTCGACGAGGCACGCGGGGGCCTGCGCAAGATCGTCGGCAAATATCATCAGGTGCTGGGCGTCAACCGCGCCATCGAGGCCGTCCGCCATATCGAGAGCAATCAGGGGCGGCTGGGCGTGTTCTGGCACACGCAAGGGTCCGGCAAGAGCCTGTCGATGGTGATGTTCGCGGAAAAGGTGCTGCGGCGGCTGGGCGGGAATTACACCTTCGTTATCGTTACCGACCGCACTGAATTGGACGACCAGATTGCCGGGCAATTCGCATCGGCGGGCGCGCTCACCAAAGATATTCATCAGGCGCAGGCGGGCAGCCGCGCCCATCTGAAAGAATTGCTGGCGGGCAATGAACGCTATGTGTTCAGCCTGATCCAGAAGTTCAGCACGGCGGACAGAGAACCCATGCCGGTGCTGTCCGAACGATCCGACATTATCGTGATGACCGACGAGGCGCACCGCAGCCAGTATGACCAGCTTGCCGCCAATATGCGGGCGGCGCTGCCCAATGCGTCGTTCATCGGCTTTACCGGCACCCCGCTGATACAGGGCGAGGAAAGCCGCACCCGCGAGGTGTTCGGCGATTACGTCTCCGTCTATGATTTCGCCCAGTCCGTGAGGGATGGCGCGACCGTCCCCCTGTTCTACGAGGCGAGAAAGCCGGAGTTGCAGCTTCATTCCGACGAGTTTCGGGAGGAGATGGACGCGCTGCTGGACGAGGCGATGCTGGACGAGGAGCAGGAAAAGAAGCTCAGCCAGCAATTCGGGCGGCAATACACCCTCATCACTTCGCCCGACCGGCTGGACAAAGTGGCCGAGGACGTGGCGCTGCACTTCGCCATGCGGGGCTATCGCGGCAAGGCGATGTTCGTCGCCATCGACAAGGCAACCGCCGTCGCCATGCACGACAGGGTCAAGGCCGCAGTCGCCCGGCTGATCGCACAGGACGAGGAACGGCTGAAGACCGCCCATGAAGCAGAGGGCGCGGCCATCGCCGAACGGCTGATGTGGCTGCGCGAACTCGATATGGCGGTGGTGGTCAGCCAGAGCCAGAACGAGATCGACGACCTTCGCAAGAAGGGCCTCGACATCCTGCCGCACCGCGAACGGATGCAGCGAGAGGATTTGGAGGCAAAGTTCAAAGACCCCGATGATCCGCTGCGGCTGGTGTTCGTCTGCGCCATGTGGATCACCGGCTTCGACGTGCCCACCATCGGCACCGTCTATCTCGACAAGCCGATGAAAAACCACACGCTGATGCAGACCATTGCCCGCGCCAACCGCCGGGCCGAGGGCAAGACATCGGGCGTGATCGTCGATTATGTCGGCGTGTTTCAGAACCTCCAGAAGGCGCTCGCCATCTATGCGGGCGGCGGGGGCGAGGAAACGCCGATCAAGGACAAGGAGGCGCTTGTCGCCACCCTTGAAGATGCGCTGGGATCGGCACGGGCGTTCGTCCAGCCACTGGGCATCGACCCGGACGCCATCATAGCGGTGCGCAATTTTGACCGGCTGCGGCTCATCAATCAGGCCGTGGAAATGCTGATCGCGCCCGATGAGCGCCGCCGCGAGTTCCTGCGCCTGACCGCCGCCGTGACCAAGGCTTACAAGGCACTGCTGCCGGATGAGCGGGCCGCGCCTTATCTGAGGCCGGTTGCGGTGTTCCACACCCTGTCCGACGCGGTGAAGGCCAAACTGGGGCCGGTCGATATATCCGCCATCTCCGCCCGCATCGCCGAACTGCTCGACGAAAAGCTGGAAGGCGTCGCGATCCTGACGCCCATCGTTGAGGGCGACACCGCCAAGGGGCGCGTGGACCTCTCCGGCATCGACTTTGACAAGCTGGCCGATCTTTTCGCCGCCAGCCCGAAAGTCACCGCCGAAAAGCTGCGCGATGAGGCAGAGGACAAGGCCCGGAAAATGGCCGAGGCCAATCCCACCCGGCAACATCTGGTGGAGCGGCTGGAAAAGCTGGTTGCCGATTACAACGCCGGTTCGGTCGATGCCGAACAATTCTTCGAGGCGCTGAAGGCGTTCATCGGGGAAATGGACGAGGAGGAGCAGCGCGCTGCCCGCGAGGAACTGACCGAAGAGGAACTGGCAATCTTCGATCTGCTGACGAACCCGGAACCCAAACTCACCAAGGCGGAGGAGCAGGACGTCAAGCGGGTGGCTCGGTCCCTGCTGGAGAAGTTACGCGACCTGACCGGCGCGATAGACTGGGTTCGCGGACAGGAAACGCGGGGCGCGGTCTGGACAGAGATCAGGCAGCGCCTCAACGAACTGCCGGAAAATCCCTATCCGCAAGCATTGTGGGACAGCAAGGTGGAACAGGTCTGGGATTTCGTATTGCGGCGGTACACTTGATCCTGAAAATACATAATAAGTAGTTGAAAATAATGTATTAATTGGCAATCCTGACTTAGGATGACCCTTGTTTGGCAAGGTTCATCATCGTGATTAACGTTCTTTCCCTTGGGCACTCCAATATCGGCTGGGACGAATTCAGCTACGCTCTCGATCAATTCGACGTCGGCTGTGTCATCGACGTGCGATCATCGCCCCGGTCACGCTGGGCACATTTCTGCAAACCGCAACTGCGGGTCCGGCTGAACCGGGGCGGCATCGCCTACATCCATTTGGGCGATGCTCTGGGCGGGGTGCCGGTGAGTGGCCCCACCGATTACGCGGCGCGGCGCGGAACCGCTGCCTTCACTACCGCAATTGAAACCGTTCTGGGCATCGCTGCCCGATGCACGCCTGCTCTCCTGTGCGCGGAACGCGACCCGCTGCAATGTCATCGCTTCTCTCTGATCGCCCGTCACCTCCACGGTCTACCCGATGTCAGGGTCGCGCACATTCGTCACGACGGCACGCTGGAGAGCCATGAAGAGGCCGAAGCCCGCCTGATGACCCTACACAAGCTAACCGCCGATCTGCTGACCCAGCATGATGAACGTCTGGAGGAAGCCTACGCCCGGCAGGAGCGCAAATTGGGCTGAAAACCGCGATGCTTAGACCCCCTTTTTCTGCACAGCGGATTTTGCATATCCAACTGAAATAAGAGGATAAATCGCGATATGGAAAAACAAATAATTGTACGAAATGGCGGTGATGCGAGTTATGCAATTAATTGCAACTCTGGCAATCCGAGGGATCGGCGCCCCCAACCCGCAGGGCTGATCTCAGAGCCTCTCCAACGCTTCATAACCTCTTCCCTATCCGCTGGCACCCAGCGCGGCTACGCGGCCGACCTAGCCCATTTCCGGGCATCCGGCAGGAATATCCCCTGTCCACCATACGTCTTGGCGGAGTATCTGGCCGATCTGGCCGAAACCCATGCCGTCGCCACGATCCAGCGTCGGCTCGCCGCAATTGCGAAAGCACATCGCGCTCTTGGCCATGACGATCCCTGTCGGGCCGAAATCGTGAAATCGACGATGAGCGGGATCAGACGGACCAAGGGCACGGCGCAGCGCGAAGCGCGAGCGTTGCAGCGCGACGACCTGTTCTCGGTGCTGGAGAGGATGGGTGATCGCACGATTGATCTACGCGACCGTGCGTTGCTGTTGATCGGGTTCGCCGGAGCGTTCCGCCGATCCGAACTCGTCGGGTTCGATTGTAGCGATGTTGAGCATGGTGGACGGGGCATCGTGCTGCATCTGCGCCGGTCCAAAACTGACCAAACCGGGCAAGGCCGCAAGATCGCTATCCCGCATGGTCGAACCCGCTGGTGTCCAGTGCGGCACCTCGCTGACTGGTTGGCCCATGCCGAGATCGAGGAGGGGCCGTTATTCCGCAGCATCGACCGGCATGGGAATATCGCCCCGGATCGCCTGTCTGGCGAAGCCGTTTCCACGATCGTGAAAAAGCGGGTAGAAGCAGCGGGCTTCGATCCAGTGACATTCTCCGGCCACTCCCTGCGCGCCGGACTTGCTACCAGCGCCGCTATGGCCGGAGCCTCGTCATGGAAAATCCGCCAACAGACCGGCCACAAGAGCGACGCCATGCTGGCTCGCTACATTCGGGACGGCGACATGTTCACCGGCAACGCCGCTGGTGCGGTATTGTGAACGCGCCAGTCGCACCCATGTTTCCAACGTTAAGATCACTTGTCGTCAATCAATCCTTCGTCATATTGCATGCTCAATTGGGGGGCAGTGATGAGTTATGCATATTGGCGAAAATGCGATTTTCAGGTGCACACACCGCGCGATCCCAATTGGCAAGGTGTCCGACCAATTGGAATTGGCGACGACAAGGACGGGGTGCCTGCAACTGTCGTCGATGTTGATACCGCTCGCCAGCAATGGGCGGAGGATTTCGTCGAGCAGTGCGTCCGGCGCGGACTAGAGGCCATCGCCATCACCGACCATCACGAAATGGTCATGGTACCGTATGTCCAAGCTGCTATCGCAGCCCGGCGCGATCTCGAACCAGACTTCGACCTCCTGCTGTTTCCAGGCATGGAACTGACCTGTCGTCACGGCTATCAGTGTCTAATCCTCTTTGACGCCGACCTGTTGGAAGAATGGCGCCGGGAGGCGCAGGGTCGCCTTGGCATCGTTGTCGCCAGCTTGAACGATAAGGCTCGGCAGGCTCTGATCGGCCCCCACCGAGTGGTCCGGTTTGATTGTTAGTGCATTGTTGCTTCCGCCGCCATTGCTGACGGTAGGTGGAGCGAAGCGGAACCGGACGGCGGCAATGGCGGTGTCGCACTTTCCGGGGCCGGCGGCCGATAGCCGAGGCTGCTGTGCGGGCGAACGGTGTTGTAATGCCGCCGCCAGGCCTCGATCAGCACCTTGGCCTCGGCGAGGCTGTAGAAGATCTCGCCGTTGAGCAGTTCGTCGCGGAGCGACCCATTGAAGCTTTCGTTATAACCATTCTCCCACGGTGAACCGGGCGCGATATACAAGGTCTTCACGCCGATCTGGGCGAGCCATGTCTGCACGGCAGTGGCGATAAACTCGGCGCCATTGTCCGACCGGATATGAGCCGGTGGTCCCCGCGCGATGAACAGGTCAGCGAGAGCCGCCAGCACATCTTCATGCTTGAGCTGGCGTGCCACGATAAGCGCGAGGCACTCCCGGCTGGCCTCGTCGATAATGGTGAGGATCCGGAACTTGCGCCCGTCATGCGTACGGCCCTCGACGAAGTCGTAGGCCCAGACATGCCCTGGATATTCCGGCCTGAGCCGGATACACGAGCCGTCGTTCAGCCATAACCGGCCCCGCTTTGGCTGGCGCTGTGGCACCTTCAACCCCTCCTTGCGCCAAATCCGCTCAACGCGTTTGCGGTTCACCGTCCAGCCGGCATCGCGCAGCAATGCGGTCACCCGGCGATAGCCGTAGCGGCCGTATTGCTTGGCCAGTGCGATAATGTCCTCGGTGAGCCGCACCTCATCATCCGCCCCGCGCGGCACCTTGCGATGCGTCGACCGATGTTGCCCGAGCACCCGGCATATACGCCGCTCGGACACTGGCAACTCCCGCCGCAACTGATCGATACAGCGTCGCCGCCGCGCGGGGCTCAGAAGTTTCCCCGAGCGGCCTCCTGAAGGATCAGCTTGTCCAGCGTCAGGTCCGAGATCGCCCGGCGAAGCCGCAGATTCTCCTTCTCCAGATCCTTCATCCGCCGCGCCTGGTCGGTCTTCAGACCGCCATATTCCTTGCGCCAGCGGTAGTAGGTTTGCTCGGTGACCGCGATGCGCCGGCAGGCTTCGGCCGTCGTTCCACCCTGCGCCAGCACGATCTCAACTTCACGCAGCTTGCCGATGATCTCTTCCGGCTTGTGCTTCTTGCTCGGCATTCGTCGTCCCTTTCGTGATCCAGACTATCATAGTCGATGGACCACTCAGACGGAGGCAGATCACGTTGCTGCCGAGTGGCCCGATACAAGGAGGCCGATCAAGAGGAGGACGGACAGGAAGCCGAAAGTAAAGCTGATGATGAAGGCTAGATTATAATATCGAACCGGCGATGGCTTGGCGTGATTGATGATCGCGGCGTTAAGGCCCAAGCCCTCATCCAGCTCGTCCGATCTGAATTGAGCCAACACTTTCCAGAGTGGCACATTATCGGATTCGTCCCCGTCCGCGAAGATTTTCCAACCTTCTCCGGGGCGACCTGTCATCTGTTTCCTCCTTCGCGCAATTCATCCAGATAGTCGCTCCACCACTGCGCCATTTCAACACGTTCAGCCCAATAGGCCGACTGATTGTATATGCGGCGTATCTCGCCGGACACCATATGCGCGAGCGCCCGCTCGATAGCGTCGGGATTCCATTTGCCAGATTCGTTCAGCAGCGAGGAAGCCGATGTGCGGAAGCCGTGCGTGGTCATCTGCTCTTTGGTGTAGCCCATGCGGCGCAAAGCGCCGGTGATGGTATTCTCAGAAATCGGACGCGCTCGCGTCCGAACCGATGGGAACACATAGTTCCCTTTCCCGGTCAGCCCACGCATACTCGCCAGAATCTCCAATGCCTGCCGCGACAAGGGCACCGCGTGGGGCTGCCGCATTTTCATTTTCTCGGGCGGCAGCGTCCAGATTGCTTTCTCAAAGTTGATCTCGGCCCATTCCATCTGCCGCAACTCGCCGGGCCGCTGAAACAGATGGGGCGTCAGTTTGAGCGCGTGCATGACTGCCGGATCGCCCTCGTAGTCCTCAATAGACCGGAGCAACCCACCAAACCCGACGGGGTCGGTGATCGCCGCAAAGTGCTTGACCCTTGGCTGGATGAGCGCGCCCAAAAGCAATTGCGCAGGGTCTCGCTCTGCCCGTGCCGTGGCAGCGGCGTACCGGAACACCCTACTGGCAAAAGAACGAAGCCGCTTAGCAGTTTCATACCGCCCCCGTCGTTCGTGGTGCTTGATTTCATGCAGCAGTTCGGCGGGACTGATCTCGGCAACCGGCCTGCGTCCAAACTCGCTTCCCAGCAGCTTTAGCAGCCAATGATATTTTTCCAGCGTGCGTGGCGACACGCCTTCCTTTTCTCGCTTGGCAATCAACTCCTCGGCCACTTTCGCGAAGCTGTTTTCCGCACGCATACTTGCCTCTATGCGAGCCTGCCGCTTGGCAAAATTGGGGTCGATGTCGTGGGCCAATTGCCGGCGAGCCGCGTCGCGTGCCGAACGCGCCTCTGCTAGCGTGATTTCCGGATAAGACCCAATCGCCAGCTTTCGCTCCACACCGTTGATACGGTATTTCACACGCCAAAGCTTGCTGCCTCTCGGATTGACCAGCAAATAAAGCCCCTGCGAATCCGCCACTTTGTAGGGCTTTTCCTTGGGTTTTGCGTTTCGGATCGCGGTATCGGTCAGCGGCATTGGGGGCCTCGCTTCCGTAGGGGCTTTGCAATGCCCCCAAAAAAGGCCCCCATCTTCCACGATTACAGGCAGACAAAGGCAATCGCCGACAATCAGCGACTGGTCATAAACTAGCGGAAATTAGGGATTTTTTCAATCACCAACAGGTGTTGGCAAACAGGAAATTGGTAGCGGAGGAGGGACTTGAACCCCCGACACGCGGATTATGATTCCGCTGCTCTAACCAGCTGAGCTACTCCGCCCCATTTCGGGCGCCGGCGGATCGTGGAACGTCGCCGGGCGTGGCGGGCCTATAGGCAGAGGTTGCGCACCGGTCAACAGCTATGCGGCGACAAAACACAGTCAACTGGCGCAGGGCAGCCGGGCAGGATACAGGCTGCACCGGGAATCGGAATTAGACCGGGGTTGAGGATGAGCGTGGGACAATATGACGTTCTGATCGTAGGCGCGGGGCATGGCGGCGCGCAGGCCGCCTTGATGCTGCGTCAGCAGAAGTTCGAAGGCACCGTGGCGCTGCTCGGCGATGAGCCGGAACCCCCTTATGAGCGGCCGCCGCTCTCCAAGGATTATTTTTCGGGAGAGAAAAGTTTCGAACGCATCCTGATTCGTCCGGCCACTTTCTGGGCCGAACGCAATGTCGATCTGCTGCTCAACCGCCGGGTGACGGCGGTCGATCCGGCCGCGCATCAGGTGACGCTCGCCGATGGATCGACGATCGGTTACGGCAAGTTGATCTGGGCGACCGGCGGATCGCCGCGCCGCCTGGCCTGTGAAGGCCACGGGGTAAAGGGCGTGCACGGCGTGCGCACCCGCGCCGATGTCGATCAGATGATGACCGAGCTGGACGCAACCACCGATGTCGTCGTGATCGGCGGCGGCTATATCGGCCTTGAGGCCGCCGCCGTCCTCGCCAAGTTCGGCAAGACGGTGACGGTGCTCGAAGCGCTTGATCGCGTACTGGCCCGCGTCGCCGGCGAACCGCTGTCGCGATTCTACGAAGCCGAACACCGCGCCCATGGCGTCGACGTGCGCCTTGGCGTTTCGGTCGATTGCATCCTTGAAAACGATGGCCGGGCAACCGGCGTACGGCTGGCGGACGGCACCGTTCTGCCCGCCCAGATGGTGATCGTCGGCATCGGCATCATCCCGGCTGTCGAACCGCTGCTGGCCGCGGGCGCATCCGGCGGCAACGGCGTCGATGTGGACGGCCTGTGCCGCACCAGCCTGCCCGATATCTTCGCGATCGGGGACTGCGCCGCGCATGAAAATGCGTTCGCCGATGGCGCGCGCATCCGCCTCGAATCGGTCCAGAATGCCAATGATCAGGCCAATGTCGTGGCCAAGACGATCATGGGCGCGACCGATGCCTATCACGCCGTGCCGTGGTTCTGGTCGAACCAGTATGATCTGCGCCTGCAGACGGTGGGCCTGTCGACCGGCCATGATGCGCTGGTGATGCGCGGCGATCCGGCGGAACGCAGCTTTTCGGTCGTCTATCTGAAAGGCGGCAAGGTCATCGCGCTCGATTGCGTCAATGCGACCAAGGATTATGTCCAGGGCCGTGCGCTGGTGGTGGGTGGCATTGCGCCGCCGCTCGATCAGCTGGGCGACGCATCCGTCCCTCTCAAATCGCTCGTCGGCTGATCGCGGGAACCGGTGGGGCCGTGCCTCGTTCCCGACAAGGTTCCTATCGTAAGGGAGACGTCGCATGGAATTGTCGGTTCCGCTTGAAACGGTATGCCGGCTGATCGTGCGGGCGCGTGAGCTGGAAGCACAGGTTCCCGCCATCGAAACCGATGATGAGGATGATCCGGCCGATTCGGATGATCCTCTTGCGGTGCTTGAAGACGAAGCGAATGTCGCGATCGAGGAGGAGGTGCGATCCTTCCTCGATGATCTTGCCGACGACGAAGTAGCCGAGGTGCTGGCACTCGCCTGGGTGGGCCGCGGCACGTTCGACGCCACCGAATGGGATGAGGCGCTGGAAGAAGCGGCCGGCGGGGAGGATCCTGTCGATCAGTTGCTCGATATGCCGATGCTGGCCGCCTATCTTGATGCCGGTCTTGCCGCGTTCGATCTCAGCTGCGACGGGATCGGCCAGATCGATTGAACGGGTAGCGCCCGATCGCGGCCCAAGGCCCGCCCAGATAGCGCCATGACGCCAGTCCGGTGATGGCCAGCGGGCGCGCCCGAAAGCCTGCACCCAGTTCCATCTGAAGCGCACGGGCCGCCGCCGCGTCGACCTTGTTCTGGATCGTGATATGCGGCTGCCACACCGCTGCGTCCTGTGGCGTCAGATAGCCGGCGAACGCACCGGCGATGCGATCGCGGATCATCTCCAGCTCCGCCGAATCCACCCTGAGCGCCGTGCCTTGCGCCAGCCGCATCACCCCGCCGATCCGCGCGGATGGCGCAGGCTCCCGCCGCGTCTCCGCCACCAGCCTGCGCGCCAGTTCGCCTTCCAGCGATGGTGCAAGGTGGTGGAACAAGGTGAGGTGCGCGCTCACGCGGTTGCGCTCGGCCGGAAAATGCGTGCGCCGCAGCCCATCCAACCACGCGAAATCCGCCTCGCCCAATAGCGCGGTCACGATGATCGGGCCGTGGCTCGCGTCAGACGGCGGCAAGGCCCCTGCCCCGCCGCCGTTCCGGTCCATCAGCGGGTCGTTACCAGCCGCAGGTCTTGCCCTTGTTCTGCGCTTCCAGCCACGTCATCAGCGGCTTGAAATACGCAATCATCGCCGTGCCATCCATTTCGCGGCTGCCGGTAAAGGCCTGCAACGCATCGGGCCAGGGCTTCGACATACCCATTTCCAGCATCGCGTTCAGCTTCGCGCCGACTTCCTTGTTGCCATAAAAGGAACAGCGGTGCAGCGGCCCGGTCCACCCGGAAGCGTCGCACGCCGCCTTGTAGAACTGGAACTGCAAAATCCGCGCGAGGAAGTAACGGGCATAAGGCGTGCTGGCGGGCACATGATATTTGGCCCCCGCATCGAACGCATCCGCGCCGCGTTCCACCGGCGGGGTGATCCCCTGATATTGCAGGCGCAGGTCGGTCCACGCATCATTATAATGCGCCGGCTTGATCGTGCCGTTGAACACCCCCCAGCGCCATTTATCGACGAGCAGGCCGAACGGCAGGAACGCCACCTTGTCCATCGCCTGCCGCAGCAAGAGGCCGGTATCCTTGTCTTCGGACGGCACCTTGGCGGGATCGAGCAGGCCGATCTGCACCAGATAATCGGGTGTGATCGACAGCGCGATGGCATCGCCGATCGCTTCGTGGAACCCGTCATTGGCGCCATTCAGATACAGGAACGGCTGCTTGTTATAGGCCCGCTGATAATAATTATGGCCGAGTTCATGGTGGATGGTGGTGAAATCGTCGCCGTTCACCTTGATGCACATCTTGATCCGCAGGTCGTCCTTATTGTCCACGTCCCACGCGGATGCGTGGCAGATCACCTCGCGGTCGGCCGGCTTGGTGAATTGCGAACGCGCCCAAAAGCTGTCCGGCAGCGGCGCAAAGCCCAGCGACGAGAAAAACCCTTCGCCGCCCTTGACCATCTTCAGCGCGTCATAGCCCTTGGCGTTGAGCAGGTCGGTGGTGTCGAAACCCAGATCGCCCGCGCCCTTCGGGGCAACGATGTCATAGATGTTGCCCCATTCCTGCGCCCACATATTGCCCAGCAGATCGGCACGGATCGGGCCGGATTTCGGCTGCACCGCATCGCCATATTTCTCGTTCAGCTTGGTGCGGGTGTAGCAATGCAGCTGATCGTAGAGCGGCTTCACCTGCATCCACAATTTGTCGGTCAGCTTGGCGAAATCATCCGGCGCCATATCGTAGTTCGAGCGCCACATCGCGCCGAGATCCTGATAGCCCAGTTCCTTCGCGCCCTGATTGGCGATCGCAACCATGCGGGCATAATCGTCCTTCATCGGCTTGCCGACATTGTCGTGCCAGCTGGCCCACATTTCCTTCAGTTCGGCCGGATTGCGATCCGTTCCCATCTTCTCTTCGATGTCGGAACCGTTGATGTCCTTGCCGTTCAGCGTGCCGCGCCCCTTGCCGTAGGCGGAGCTCATCTTCGTCGACAGCGCGTTCAGTTCGGTCGCAGCCCCTTCGCGGGAGGGCGCCGGCAGGACGATGCCCTGCCGCAATATGTCCAGCTTGCGGCGCGTGTCCGGCGACAGGCCCGAAACCTTGTCATATTTCGCCGCTTCCTTGGCCAGTCTGACGGACGCCTCGGTATTCTTCGCCCCGAACAGCGTGTTCAGCGCGTCGGTATCGTCGGTCAGGTAGGTCGCGTTCACCCACGCCACCTGCTGGGTGGGGAGCGACAGGTCGAACAATTCCTTTTCCGCCTTGGCGATGAACTGGTCGGCCTGGGCCGCTGTCAGCGCGGGTTCCCTGGCCGCGATGGCCGGCACAGCGGCGACAGCCAGCGCAAGCGCGGAAACAGCCGCGCGGATTGTGATTTTCATGAAGTAAGACTCCTTTCGGGTCCTGATTTGCGATTGGGGCCAGATCAAACCCGGATTGGCCGCGCGGTCAAGCCACCAGAAAATCGCGGATCGCCTGTCCCAGTTCGGATTTCAGCACCGCGCTCATATGGTTGCCGGGAACCGGCTGAAACCGCGCGCCCGGTATCGCGGCGGCCAGCGCCTCGCCTGACCCGTTGTCGTCATCTTCCGCGCCAGTCACCACCAGCACCGGCCGGTCGATCGCCGCAAGCTCCTGCCGCGTCGTATCGACGAAGGTTTCAAGGATGTTGAGCAAGGCCACCGGATCACCCTTGGTGGTTTTCAGGAACGCTTCGGTCATCCACTCGCTCGATCCGCGTTCGAAACTGCCCAGATTGGTCAGCACATGACGGAAATAATCGCCGCGCCCGGCGGTGTGGAGGATGCCGTCCAGCCCCATGCCGCACAATATCGCGCGGCGCGGCGCGGCGCCCTTTGCCAGCATCCGCACGCTCGTCCGTCCGCCCAGCGAATAGCCCGCCAGATCATAATCGGTCAGGCCCAGATGCGCGATCAGGGCAAAGCCGTCCTCAGCCAGTATGTCGCGCGGATAGCTGGCGGGATCATGCGGTTTGCCGCTGTCGCCATGTCCGCGCAGATCGGGCATGATCACCCGGAAACCCGCGTCGGCGATCAGGGCTGCATGGCCGTAGCGAATCCAGTTGGTGAACGCGTTCGAAAAATAGCCGTGGATCAGCACCACCGGCCGCCCTTCGCCCATTTCCCGCCACGCGAGGTCGATCCCGTCCGCAGCGCGAAAGCGCCCTTCCCGTATGTCCGTCATGCGTCACCCGATAAGCCACGATCGAACCGGACTAGCCGTTCGGCCCGCCCCGATCCACACCCGCCTCGTTCAATCGGGCAGCTTTCCCGTGGCGGCGATCCAGCGGTCCACCGCCGACTGATGTTCGTCGAGCCGCATTCCCGGCAGGTGGCTGGTGTCCTCCCATGCCGAAAGCCTGGTATCGATCGCAAAGTTGGATGTCGGACGGAAATAACCCGGATCGTCGAATGATCCCACTGTCAGGTCGATATTCGGCCCTTCAAGATACGAGAATCCCAGCGGCGTGCCGCAGGCCGAACAAAAAGGCCGCCGCGCGATCGGCGACGATTGATACCAGTCCGGCTCGCGCGACCAGCGTATATCGGCCTGCGCGACATTCTTGAACGCCACCGAAACACCGCCCGTCGCCCGGCGGCAATAGCCGCAATGGCACAGATAGGCTTCGTCATCGCGGATCGCGGCTTCGTAACGAATGCGGCCGCACTGGCAGCCGCCGGTCATCATCCGGGCCATCCTCGCCTCGTTCGCCGAAGTTCGAACGGGATCATGCACAGCGTGCCGGCGAAGGCCAGCGCCATATCCTTTTGCGCATCCCACATGTCGCCTTGCTGCCCGTTATAGGCGTCCGCGGCATCCCCCGCGATCGCCAGGGTCAGCAGCCATTCGAAAACCTCATAGGCAGCACTGGCCGCCAGCACGAACCCGATCGTGATGCACAGCATCGCCCTGATCGAACGAAGGCCACCGCCGCGCGCCAGTTCGGCCAGCAACGGCACGCTCGCCACGCCGAAGATGAAATGGACCAGCCGGTCATAATGGTTGCGGGTAAAGCCGAAGGCGTCGCTGATCGTCGCCCCGGTCAACGCCGCGGCCCAGCCATCATATGGCGTGTCCGAATAGGTGTAACGTCCGCCCAGCGTATGCAGCAGCCAGAATGCCAAAAGAAAGGCCACCGTCCGGGTGGACAGCGGCCATCGGGCAAGCAGAACGGGTGCGGCGAACACTAGCAGCACGGTCGGCACATGATGCAGCGGCGCGACTGACGGATAAGGTTGCGCCATATTGGCCAGCGCGACAGCCGCGCCCAGCAGCAGGATCATCCAGCGCTGGGAAGCCGGCATCGCCCTCCATGAAGCGCGATAGCCGGCCATCCCTTGCTGGCTCCTCAGCCCTTCTTGAGGTGGCGACGGCCGAGCAATTCCGCGATCTGGACGGCGTTGAGCGCCGCGCCCTTGCGCAGATTGTCCGACACGCACCACAGCACCAGGCCGTTTTCGACGGTCGGGTCCTCGCGAACGCGGCTGACGAAGGTGGCGAAATCGCCGACGCATTCGACCGGCGTCACATAGCCGCCATTTTCGCGCTTATCGACCAGCATCACGCCCGGGGCTTCGCGCAGGATCTTCTGCGCATCGGCCGCCGACAGCTCGTTTTCGAATTCGATGTTGATCGCTTCCGAATGGCCGACGAACACTGGCACGCGCACGCAGGTCGCCGTCACCTTCACCTTGGGATCAAGGATCTTCTTGGTTTCGACCACCATCTTCCATTCTTCCTTGGTGTAGCCATCATCCAGGAAGACATCGATGTGCGGGATCACGTTGAACGCGATCTGCTTGGTGAACTTCTTCGGCTCGGCGGGGTCGCCGACGAAAATGTTGCGCGACTGTTCGAACAGCTCGTCCATGCCTTCCTTGCCCGCGCCGGAAACCGACTGGTAGGTCGACACGACAACGCGCTTGATCGTTGCGGCATCGTGCAGCGGCTTCAGGGCCACCACCATCTGGGCGGTCGAACAATTCGGGTTGGCGATGATGTTGCGCGCCGTATAGCCGTCGATCGCTTCCGGGTTCACTTCCGGCACGATCAGCGGCACGTCCGGGTCCATGCGGTACAGCGACGAATTGTCGATCACCACGCAGCCGGCAGCCGCGGCCTTGGGCGCATATTCCTTCGTCGCGGCGGAACCGACGGCAAACAGCGCCATGTCCCAGCCGGTGAAGTCGAAATGCTCAAGATTCTTCACCTTGAGCTTCTGGCCCGTATCGCCAAAATCAATCTCGTCCCCGGTCGAGCGGGAGGAGGCGACGGCGGCGATCTCTTTAATCGGAAACTCGCGCTCGGCCAGAATGTTAAGCATTTCGCGCCCGACATTCCCGGTGGCTCCGACGACGACTACCCGATAGGCCATTTTACTCGCTCCAATTGGACATGAGCCGCACCTGCGGCCGGGCGCGGTTTAGGGGACCACGCGGATATGTCCAGCCCGCATGGCTATTAGGTCGACAAGTCGAGCTTCGTCAGTTTACCGTCTTCACCCGCCGATCCAGAAACGCCTCGATCGTCCGCCATAAATGCAGGCTCGTCGCCTGTCCCGATATCGAATGCGTCTTGCCCGGATAAACCATCGTTTCGAACGGGATCGACGCATCCTGCAATTTCGCCATCAGCGCGGTGGAATTTTCGAACAGCACATTATCGTCGGCCATGCCGTGGATCAGCAGCAGCGGATCGCGGATCTTCGTCGCATGGCCCAGCGCGCTCGCTTGTTCATAGGGCGCCTTGTCCGCAGTCGGATTGCCCAGATAGCGTTCGGTATAGGCCGTGTCGTACAGTTCCCACCGCGTCACCGGCGCCACCGCCACGCCGCCTGCGAACGCACCGGGGGCCGCCTCCAGCAGCTTCAGGGTCATGTAGCCGCCATAGGACCAGCCCATCACCGCGACGCGCGCGGGATCGACGAAGGGTTGGCGCTTCAGCCAGTCCAGCCCCTTCAGCTGATCGGCCACCTCCGGCCCGCCCATCGCCCGATGGATCGGATCCTCGAACGCCTTGCCACGATCGCCCATGCCGCGATTGTCGAGCATGAACACCGTCCAGCCGCGTTGCGCCAGATATTGCATCCTCAGATCGAAGAAATCGCGCTTCACCGTGTGGGCGTGCGGCCCGCCATAGACGAACACGAACGCCGGCGCTTTTTCCCCAGCCTTCAGCCCGGCCGGCTTGAGCATCGCATAGTCAAGATCCGTCACGCCGTCCGCCGCCTTGATCGTGCCATAGGTCGGCGCGATCAGATCGGGGGCAAAGGGCGCCAGCGGATGTGTGGCCCCAACCGCATTTTCCTCAATCCAGCGCAGCCGCTTGCCGCCTGCATCGGCCAGCCATACCTGCCGGGGCTGATCGGGTCGTGTCGTGGTGATCAGCGCGCGGGCCGCCTTGTCGTCCATCACCACGTCATTCCAGGTGCCCGGCGCTGTCAGGCGGCGTGGTGGGCCGGGATGGCGATAGTCGAGCGTGTAGAGATGCTGTTCCAGCGTGCTGTCGGCAAAGCCGGTGAAGAATAGCCGTCCGGCCTTCTGGTCGACGCCGACAAGCCGTTCGACCGCCCAATCCCCGCGCGTCAACTGGGTGAACGCGCCATCCTTATAATGATAGAGATGGCTGTACCCATCGCGTTCGGACGACCAGATCAGACTGCCGTCGCCCAGCACACGCAGATTGTCGTGCACATTCACCCAGGTTCTGGCCGTCTCGCTGAATAATAGCGTCGCCGCCCCCGTCTTCGCATCGATGCGCAGCATATCGAGCCGTGTTTGCGCACGGTTAAGCCGCTGCACCAGCAGCCCGCTCGCATCGGGCAGCCAATCGACCCGCGCCAGGTAGATATCGGTGTCCGCGCCCAGATCGGCTTTCACCCGGCCGCTGCCATCGGGCCTGATCAGCCACAGGTCCACCACGGCATTGGGCGTGCCCGCGCGCGGATAACGCTGTTCGACGAATGTCGTCCCCTCCGCGCCGATCGCCGCGCGGGATGAGATTTCGACGTTGCGTTCATCGACGCGCGCCACCGCGATCAGGCTGTCGTCGGGCGCCCACCAATGGCCGCGCCGGCGTTCCAGTTCCTCATTCGCCACGAACTCCGCCACGCCCCAGTTGATCGCGCCGCCGCCATCTTCGGTCACGGCGCGATCCTGCCCGCTTTGGGTGTCGATCACATGCAGATTGCCGTCGCCGACATAGGAAACGAACCGGCCCGATCGGCTGACGGTGCCGTCCAGTTCGGTCTCCGGGCTATCCGTCAGCCGCGTCACCCGGCCGGCAAGGTTCGCCAGATACAGATCGCCATCCAGCGGCACCAGCAGGCGCGTGCCATCGGGTGCCCAGTCATATGCGACGATACCCTTGCTGCCGCCGATGCGCAGCCGTTCGCGCTGCATCTTTTCGGCTTCGGACAACGCCGCCCCGGTTCCGATTGCCCTGGAATCGATCAGCATCCGCGCCTTGCCGGATTGCGTGTCGATCGCCCACAGATCGAACCGTTCCGCGTCATCCGCGCGGTTGCGCAGCAAAGTCGCCAACCGGCCATCGGGTGACAATTTTAACGAACGCGGCGTCGGGCCGGACAGGCTGGGGCTGGCGAACAGCCGTTCCAGCGTCAGCGTTTCGGCCATGGCAGCCGCAGGGACGAGGGCGACGGCCGCGATCAGCGCGGCGGCGGGAAGGATGCGGAGCATTCCCAAGCTTATCGGAAGGAAGCCGCCCGCGATCAAGCCCGGCGGATGCCACGCAAAAAGGGGCGTGGATGGCATCCCATCCACGCCCCCATTTTCCGGCAAGCCGCGAAGCGATCAGGCTTCGGCGGTCGCCCGCGGATCGCGACGCTCGGCGATACGCGCCGATTTGCCGCGACGACCGCGCAGATAATAGAGCTTCGCGCGACGCACGACGCCACGACGGACGACTTCGATCGAATCGACGTTCGGCGAATAAAGCGGGAAGACGCGCTCGACGCCTTCGCCGAACGAAATCTTGCGAACGGTGAACGAGGAACCCATGCCCTTGTTCGAACGCGCGATGCACACGCCTTCGTAGTTCTGGACGCGGGTGCGTTCGCCTTCGACGACCTTCACGCCAACGCGCAGCGTATCGCCGGCGCGGAATTCAGGCAGCTTCTTCGTTTCGGTGATCTTGGCGATCTGCTCGGCTTCGAGCGTCTGGATGAGGTTCATGGCTCATCGCTCCTTCTTCTGTCGCCGCGCGCCAGAGGGAGACTGGGCCCGAGCGCCCTCATGACGCTCCCAAAGGTCCGGCCTCCTTAGCCTTGTATCGGCCTCGGCCATGGCTTTACGCCAGGCGTCGATCCGCGCATGATCCCCAGATCGCAGCACTTCGGGGATCGTGCGCCCTTCCCACGTGGGTGGTCGGGTATAATGCGGATATTCAAGAAGGCCGCTTTCGAAGCTTTCTTCGTCCCCGCTGGAAGCCGCGCCCATTACGCCGGGAAGCAACCGAATGCAAGCATCCAGCAGCACCAGCGCAGCCATCTCGCCCCCCGAAAGGATATAGTCGCCGATCGATACCGGCTCGATCGGGCGGGCTTCGAACAGGCGTTCGTCAATCCCTTCGAAACGCCCGCACAGGATGGTGACGCCCGGCCCGGCCGCCAGATCGCGCACACGCGCCTGGGTAAGGGGCCGGCCACGCGGCGTCATCGCCAGCAATGGCGCATCGGGCCGCGTCTCCAGCGCATGATCCACCGCGCGCGCCAATATGTCGGCCCGCATCACCATGCCCGCGCCCCCGCCGGCCGGCGTATCATCCACCGAACGATGCCTGTCAGTCGCGAAATCGCGGATCTGCACCGGGTTGCACGCCCACTTGCCTTCCGCCAGCGCCCGGCCCGCCAGCGACGTGCCGAGCGGCCCGGGGAACATATCCGGGTAGAGCGTCAGGATGGTGGCGGCGAAGGTCATGGCCTTACTCGACGAAAGCTGCGTCGATCAGCAACCGATCGGGTTCCACCGTCACGGCGGCGGCAATCGCCACCATGAAGCGTTTGCCGTCGGGCTTTTCGACCTCGATAATATCGCCCGCGCCGAAATTCTCGATCGCGACGGCCTTGCCGATTTCCACGCCGTCCACCAGGCAGGGCAGCCCGATCAGATCGGCATGGTAAAATTCGCCTTCACCCAAAGGCGGCAGCGCCGAACGCGGCACGGTCAGCGCCGTGCCGCGCATCGCTTCCGCCTCGTTGCGGTCGGTGATTTCGGCAAACCGCGCGACGGCGCCGTTGGATCCGGCGCGTATGCTTTTCAGCGTCAGCGTGCGGCCGCCGGCATCCAGCGCCGGATAGGGAGCGAGATCGTCGGTAAAGAGCTTGAGGCGCACCTCGCCCTTCACGCCATGCGCGCCGATGATGGCGGCCAGCGTCACGGGTTCATCGCGCATCGCGTGCCCTTCCCTTCAAACCACTTAAACAAAAAAGCGGCTGCGACCCGCTCCCGCCTGCGGGAACGGATGCAACCGCCACGGCGCGCGGCCCCTCCCCCACGGGGGAAGGAACCGGACGCGCCGGCCACCGGGATCAACCCTCGGCGGCTTCTTCAGCAGGCGCTTCAGCGGCGGGCGCTTCTTCGGCCGGGGCCTTGGCGGCTTCCTCGGCTGCGGCAACCTTGGCGGCACGCTCTTCGGCGCGCTCCTTGGCCTTTTCGCCCGGCTCGGCCTTCTTCGGGTTGTTGCGGGCTGCGCGTTCCTTGAGGCCGGCGGCGTCGAGGAAGCGGGCGACGCGATCGGTCGGCTGCGCGCCAACCGACAGCCAATGCTTCAGGCGATCGGTGTTCAGCGTCACGCGCGCCGGATCTTCCTTGGCGAGCAGCGGGTTGTAGGTACCAACCTTCTCGATGAACGCGCCATCGCGCGGGCTGCGCGAATTGGCGACGACGATGCGGTAGTACGGGCGCTTCTTGTTGCCGCCGCGGGCGAGCCGGATCGAAACGGACATGAGACTTTCCTTCTATTGAACCAGTTGAAAATGTTTATTTCTTGCCAAATTTGTTGAAGCCGGGGGGCAGGCCGCCGGGCAATCCGGGAAGACCCGGCATTCCACCGGGCGGAAGCTGCGGCATACCGCCACCGCCACCCAGCATGCCGCCCAAACCGCCGCCCTTGCCGAACAGCGCACCCAGGCCCTTCAATCCGCCCATCTTGCGGATCTTCTTCATCGCCGAAGACATTTCCTGATGCATCTTCAGCAGCTTGTTCACGTCCTGCACGGTCGTGCCACTGCCCTTGGCGATGCGGATCTTGCGCTTGGCGTTGATGATTTCAGGCTTGGTCCGTTCTTTCGGCGTCATCGAACCGATGATCGCGTCCATCCGGACGAGCACCCGATCGTCGACCGCGCCGCTGGCCATCGCCTGCTTCACCTGCTTGACACCAGGCAACATGCCCGCAAGCGCGCCAAGGCCGCCCATCCGCGTCATCTGCGCAAGTTGGGCACGCAGGTCGTTCATGTCGAACAGGCCCTTGGCCATCTTGGCCGCCAGCGCCTCGGCTTCCTCGACCTGGATGGTTTCGGCCGCCTTTTCGACAAGGCTGACGACATCGCCCATGCCAAGGATGCGGCCGGCGACGCGCGCAGGCTGGAACGGCTCAAGCCCGTCCAGCTTTTCGCCGGTGCCGGCGAACTTGATCGGCTTGCCGGTAACGGCGCGCATCGACAGCGCGGCGCCACCGCGCGCATCGCCATCCATGCGGGTCAGGACGACGCCGGTCAGCGGCACCTGTTCGGAAAAGCTCTTCGCGACGTTGACGGCATCCTGGCCGGTCAGCGAGTCGACGACGAGCAGGATTTCGTGCGGCTGCGAAACGTCGGCAACCGCCTTCATCTCCTCCATCAGCCCCTGGTCGACGTGGAGGCGGCCCGCGGTATCGAGCAGCACCACGTCGAAGCCCTGAAGCTTGGCCGCCTGCAACGCGCGCTTCGCGATTTCCACCGGCTGCTGGCCGGCAACGATCGGCAAGGTCGCCACCGAAGCCTGCACACCCAGTGTCGCCAACTGTTCCTGCGCCGCCGGGCGATTGACGTCGAGCGACGCCATCAGCACCTTCTTGCGGCCCTTTTCGGTCAGGCGCTTGGCGATCTTGGCCGTCGTCGTCGTCTTGCCCGAACCCTGCAGGCCGACCATCATCACCACCGCCGGCGGTGCGACATCGATCTCCAGGTCCGATGCTTCGGCGCCCAGCATTTCGACCAGCGCGTCATTGACGATCTTCACGACCTGCTGGCCCGGCGTCACCGAACGCAGCACCTGATGGCCGACGGCCTTTTCGGTCGCCTTGTCGACGAACTCGCGAACCACCGGCAAGGCGACGTCGGCTTCGAGCAGCGCAATGCGCACTTCGCGCATCGCGGCGCGAACATCCGCTTCGTTCAGTGCGCCACGGCCGCGCAGGCGATCGAATACGCCGCCAAGCCGCTCGCTCAGACTTTCGAACATCGCCACACTCCGGCCACCAAAACCCTGTCCATCCGCACCAAACGCAAATACGCCGGCGGGCGAAACCTCGCCGGCCAGCGTGCACCCTTGGGCGCTTCAGCGTCACGTTCGATGGGAACGAACGGGGGCCGCCTACCGCATTGCCGGGCGGAAGACAAGAAGTACGATAAAACTCGTATTTCCCGCACCGGGTTTAACCGATTCTGCACCGCTTGAACGGCAAGAATGCGGATCAGCTCATGGGGGAGTGCCATTTTGGCCTGGCGCATCTGGCGAAATATGGATCGGAAAGCGACGGTGCTCAGCGCCCGGCGCGACCTGATCACCGGCGGGATCGTGTTTGCCGCGATCATCCTGTTCGCCGGCAATGGCAGTGCGGTGGTCCGCCAGTTTGTCGATACCGTAACCGGCGTCGGCGATGGCGCGGATCGTGTGCTGACGACGGCGCTGCTCCTCAACATTGCCCTCTTGCTGTTCGGATGGCGTCGCTACCGCGACCTGCAACATGAAGTGGTGGAACGCGTTGCAGCCGAACAGCGCGCAAACTCGCTGGCCGCCAGCGATCCGTTGACCGGCCTGCTCAATCGTCGGTCGCTTGCCGATCAGGGTGCTGCGTTGCTGGAAACGGCAACGGCCCGCGGCCGTGCGGTGGTCGTCCTCATGATCGATCTCGATCATTTCAAGACGATCAACGATCTGCACGGCCACAGCGTGGGCGATCGCCTGCTTCGGGCATGCAGCGCGGCCTTGCACAATACGCTTCCCATAGGCGCCGTCACCGCGCGGCTTGGCGGCGATGAATTTGCCTGCGCCTTTCTGGTGGACCCGAATGCTTCCGGGCACATCGATGCGATCGCCGACGGGCTGGTTTCCCGTTTGGCGACGCCGTTCGAACTGGGCGACACCCGCGCCCATGTATCGGCATCGATCGGCATTGCCCGGTCCGATCAGGACTGCCCGGATTTTGATGCGCTGATGCGCCGGGCCGACATCGCCATGTATGCCGCCAAGAAAAGCGGGCGGAACCGGATGGCGTGGTTCGATGCGTCGATGGAACGCGAACTGCAGCTTCGCAACGCCATCGAAACCGGGCTGCGCGATGGCATTCCGCGCGGCGAATTTGTGCCTTATTATGAACAGCAGATCGATCTCGCCACGGGGCACATACAGGGTTTCGAGGTGCTGGCCCGCTGGGAACATCCAAGCCAGGGCGTGATCGCCCCCGACATCTTCATCCCCATTGCCGAAGAATCCGGGCTGATCGCCGATCTGTCGACGTCGGTCATGCGGCAGGCCTTCGAAGAAGCCAAAAGCTGGGATTCGGGCCTGTCCTTGTCCGTCAATATTTCGCCGTCGCAGTTGAAGGATCCGTGGCTCGCCCAGAAGATCGTCAAGCTGCTCGTCGAAACGGGCTTTCCTGCCAACCGGCTGGAAATCGAAATCACCGAAAGCGCCCTGTTCGAAAATCTGGGGTTGGCCCAGTCGATCATCGGCAGCCTCAAAAATCAGGGTATCCGGCTGGCGCTCGATGATTTCGGCACCGGCTATTCCTCGCTCGCCCATTTGCGCGCGTTGCCGTTCGATCGGATCAAGATCGACAAGAGCTTCGTCCTGTCGATGACCGACAATCCCGAAAGCGCCGCCATCGTCAACGCGATCACCCGGCTGGGCGAAAGCCTCAGCCTGCCGATCACCGCCGAAGGCGTGGAAGATGCCGGCATCATCGAACAGCTAAAGGCGATCGGCTGCCACAAGGGCCAGGGCTGGCATTATGGCAAGCCGATGACGGTCAACCAGGTCCGCCGCCTCCTTGCCGAACAAGACATGCTCACCCCCGGCCGCGGCCCCGCGCCCGAAGCTTCGGCGATGGACTATAGCAAGCGGATCTTTGGGAATTAGGGTGTGATGGGGCAGCCGCGCCGCGCCAGATCAGGTCACACCGTGCGCGGCTCACCTACGTCATAAGCGCGCAGGTCGCGGTCCCGAATGCCCAAACCCGGCCATGCGGCGCGCCAGTCGGCAATGTGATCCGAAGCGAAATGGCGATTGAGGGCCATTTGATCGCGCCAGATTTCCTTCACATGGATCAGCCCGGCATCAAGCATGTCGGCCGCATAGCTATATTCCACACAGCCATCTTCTGCCCGGCTGCATTCAACCATGCGCTGCATTACCGGGCGGGCCGCGCCTAGGTTTTCCGCTGGCAGGCGGATCGTTCCAATGATCAGCAACATGCGTCGTGCATAAACGGGATGGCGTCCCACCGAAAGTGACGCCCGCATTGCCCCTGGTTTCGTCATTCCCGCGCAGGCGGTGGCGGGGCGTGCATCATGCCCCCGCCCTAAATCTCCACCTGGCTCCCCAGCTCGACCACGCGGTTGGTGGGCAGCTTGAAGAATTCCATCGCGCTTTCGGCGTTGCGCAGCATCCAGGCGAACAGCTTTTCACGCCAGATCGCCATGCCCGGCCGCGATGACGGCAGCAGCGTCTGGCGGGCGAGGAAGAAGCTGGTGTCCATCATCTTGAACACCGGCCCGCAACCCGTCGTGTTCGCAAGCGCGGCAGGCACGTCCGGTTCTTCCATGAAGCCAAAGCGCAGGACGACCCGGAAGAATCCCTGATCGAGATCCTCCAGCGTGACCCGGTTGCCGTCCTCGACGAAGGGCACGTCGTCGATCTTCACCGTCAGCAGGATGACGCGATCGTGCAGCACCTTGTTGTGCTTGAGATTATGGAGCAGCGCGTGTGGCACGCCTTCGGGGGTCGATGTCATGAACACCGCCGTGCCGGGTACGCGCGTTGCCGAACTGACTGCCGATTTCACGAACACCTTCACCGGCATCGCGGCTTCGCGCATCCGTTCGATCATCAGGAAACGGCCGCGCGCCCAGGTGGTCAGCAGCGTGAAGGCGACGAACCCGACGAGCAGCGGGAACCAGCCGCCATCGGGCACCTTCGTCAGGTTCGCGGCAAAATAGGCGATGTCGACGATGAAGAAGATGCCGACCAGGAAACCCGCCCACAGCTTGTTCCACTTCCACAGGCTGAACAGCACGACGGCAAGCAGGCAGGTGTCGACCAGCATCGCCCCCGTCACCGCGATGCCATAGGCCGCCGCCAGGTTCGACGATGTCTGGAACGTCAGCACCAGCAGGATCACCATCACCATCAGCGCCCAGTTGATCACCGGAATGTAGATCTGGCCGGCGGTGCTGGCGCTGGTGTGGGTGATGCGCAGGCGCGGGATGAAACCCAGCTGGATCGCCTGCTGCGTGACCGAAAACGCGCCGGTGATCACGGCCTGGCTGGCGATCACGGTCGCCGCCATCGCCAGCAGCACCAGCGGCAGGCGGAATTCTTCGGGCGCCAGCAGGAAGAACGGGTTGCGGATCGCTTCGGCCGCGGTCGCCGCATCCATCCCCAGGATCATCGCGCCCTGCCCCAGATAATTGAGCATCAGCGCCGGCAAGGCATAGGCCATCCACGACACGCGGATCGGGTTGCGGCCGAAATGGCCCATGTCGGCATAAAGCGCCTCGGCCCCCGTCACCGCCAGCACGACGCTGCCCAGCGCCAGGAACGCGGTAAACCCGTCCGTCAGAAAGAACTGGAACGCGTACCACGGGTTCAGCGCGCGCAGGATCGTCGGATCGGCGATCACATGGATCGACCCGAGCACGCCCAGCACCAGAAAATAGACCGCCATGATCGGCCCGAACAACAGGCCCACGCGGGCCGTGCCGTGCGACTGGATCATGAACAAAGCGATCAGGATGCCCACCGAAATCGGCAGCACCAGCGGCGCAAAACTGCTTTCGACGACGGCCAGCCCTTCCACCGCCGACATCACCGACATCGCCGGAGTGATCATGCAATCGCCAAAAAACAGCGCCGTCGCGAACACGCCGAGCAGGACGATGCCCTTGGTCCAGCGCTTGTTCTGCGCGGTGCGGTTGATCAAGGCGAGGAGCGCAAGGCTGCCGCCTTCGCCCTTATTGTCGGCCCGCATGATGATCGAGACATATTTGATCGTCACGACCAGCATCATCGACCAGAAGATCAGGCTGAGGACGCCCAGAATATGGAGTTCATCCGGCGTCAGCGGATGGTGCCCGGCGAATGTTTCGCGGAATGCGTAAAGCGGGCTGGTGCCGATATCGCCGAAGACGACGCCGATCGCACCGACCGAGAGTTTCAGCAGCCCGGATTGGGCATGGCCGTGGCCCGCATGATGCTGGGCGGCGTCATTGCTCATAGAAAGCCGGAGCCTGTTCTAACCATGGCGCAAGATGTCCACCCGACGCCCCTGTCGGGCAACCGGCCGGCGCCCTAGCACGGGCCTATGCCCCCGGCAACGGCCTGTGATCACTCCGCCGCCCCGCGACGGGACAATGCCGAAATCATACAAATACCCCGTCGACATAGCGCATGTTTGCACGGATTTACGCGCCATATCGAGCTATAATCACCAACAGACCGGAAATTGCGAGGATCAGGCCATGCGCGTCGGGGTGCCGAAGGAAATCAAGAATCACGAATATCGCGTCGGCCTGACACCGGCGTCCGTGGCCGAACTGGTCGCCGCCGGCCACGAAGCCGTCGTCGAAACGGCCGCCGGCACCGGCATCGATTTCAGCGATGCCGATTATGTTGCGGCCGGCGCACGAATCGTCGCCACCCCGGCTGAATTGTTCGCGCAATCCGATATGATCGTGAAGGTGAAGGAGCCGCAGCCCGGCGAAATCGCCCTGCTCGAACCCCGCCATGTGCTGTTCACCTATCTTCACCTTGCCGCCGATAAGCCGCAAGCCGAAGGATTGATGCGATCGGGCGCCACCTGCATCGCCTATGAAACCGTCACGTCACGCAGCGGGTCGCTGCCGCTCTTGAAACCGATGTCAGAAGTTGCCGGCCGCATGTCCGTTCAGGTTGGCGCGCATTATCTGGAAAAGGAACAAGGCGGCCGCGGCGTCCTGCTGGGTGGCGTCCCCGGCGTAGCGCCGGCCCGCGTGGCGATCCTCGGCGGCGGCGTGGCCGGCGTCAACGCCGCGCAGATGGCGGTCGGCATGCGCGCCGATGTCACCATCTACGATATCAACAATGATCGCCTGGCAGAACTCGACATGTTCTTTTCCAGCCAGATCAAGACGGCCTATGCGTCGAAGGCGGCGATCGCGGCGGCCGTGAAGAATGCCCATCTTGTCATCGGTGCTGTGCTGGTGCCGGGGGCGGCAGCCCCCAGGCTCGTCACCCGCGAAATGCTGAAAACGATGAAACGCGGCTCGGTGCTCGTCGATATCGCGATCGATCAGGGCGGCTGCTTTGAAACCTCGCACGCGACCACGCATGACGACCCGGTATTCGAAGTGGACGGGATCATCCATTATTGCGTCGCGAACATGCCCGGTGCGGTTGCCCGCACATCGGCCTTCGCGCTGAACAACGCGACCCTGCCCTTCGTGCTGAAACTCGCCAGCCTCGGGGCGGAAGCCGCGATGGCCGCCGATCCGCACCTGGCGAACGGCCTCAACGTCTCAGCCGGCAAGATCCGCCATCAGGCGGTTGCCGACGCGCTGGACCTGCCGTTTAATTAAGCGGCAGCCCTACCTCTTCACCGTCATGCTGAACTTGTTTCAGCATCCATCGTGCCACAAGCGCCGCCCCACCAAGCGGTGAGATGGACCCTGAAACCAGTTCAGGGTGACGGCAAGGGTTTGCAAATGACGACGAGAAAACAGCGTTGGTGCAGGCTTCCGCCCATTCCCTACCCGTCATGCTGAACTCGTTTCAGCATCCATCGTGCCACAAGCGCCGCCCCACCAAGCGGCGAGATGGACCCTGAAACGAGTTCAGGGTGACGGCGAGGGCATGCAAAACAGGTCGTGAAGCCCGCGGCCAAAAACCTACCGCCCCGGCATCCCGCCCATCTGCGCCCGCATCACATCCAGCTGCGCCAGCCGTTGTTCGACATCCCCACGCCACGGCGCATCCGCCGGGCTGCGATCCAGCAGCCCGCGCCACACCGCTTCGGCCTGATCGATCTGCCCCGCCTGCGCGAACGCCAGCCCAAGGAAGAATGGCGGCCCCGGATGTTCCGGCTGGATTTGTGCCGCGCGATCGAAGGCCAGCTTCGCCGCCGGCGACATCTGGCCATCGGCATACACCACCAGCGCATTGCCAAGGCCTACCCACAGATCGGCGCTGCGTGGATTCTTGTTCAACCCGGCCCTCAGTGTCGCGATCGCATAGGCATCCAGCCCCTGATCGTGCAGACCTTGGGCTGCCTCCAGCACCATCGCATCGCCGCCCACTTCGGGGAACATCGCCTTGCGTTCCTCGGCGGTCGCGCTGTCCGGCTGCTTGGCGCCCGATTTGGGCGGGGTCGGGCTGCCGGCCTGGGTCGGGCTGCCCTGCCAGGCATAGCCGGCCAGCCCCAGAAACAACGCCGCGCCCAGCAATTCCATCGTGCCGCGCGGCATCCGCCCGAATTTCCACAAGGCGCCGAATACCAGCAGCGCCAGAAAAGCGATGATCGCCCAGCCCATCAGCCTCTCCTCTTGCGGAACCGGCCCCGCGCCAGCCACAGGCCGATCGCGATCAGCGCCGCCGGCAGCGCCCATAATGGCCAGGTCAGCGCGTCGAGCGGCGGATCATAGGTCACCCAGTTGCCATAGCGTTCAACCAGCCATGCCCGCACCTGATCGGGTGTTTCGCCGGCCGCGATGCGGCTGCGCACCAGCGCGCGCATGTCACCGGCCATTTCGGCATCCGAATCGGCGATCGACTGGCCCTGGCAGACAAGGCAGCGCAGCGTCTTCATCAGCGCGGTGGCGTCGGCCTCCTGCTTGGCATCGGGCAATTGGGTATAGGCCAGCGCGGCCGGCGGCATCACCGAATCCGCCAGAACCGGAGTCGCCCCCAGCAAGGCGAGTGCGACAAGCGCGGGCTTGATCGAAAGCCGCATCATTGCGCCGCCTTCACCGCCGCCAAGATCGCGGGAACGTCCTCGGGCCGGATTTCGCCGATATGCTGGTGGCGGATGATGCCCTTGCCATCGACGACGAAGGTTTCGGGAACGCCGGCCGATCCCATCGCGATCTGGACGGCGCTTTGCGTGTCGCTGCCGATCCGCTGATACGGGTTGCCCCAGCGGCCCAGGAACCGGGCCACATCCTCGGGCCGATCCCGGATCGCAATCGCGTCGATCGGCACGCCCGCATTCGCCAGTTGCAACAATTGCGGCGCTTCGGCGGCGCACGGCACGCACCAGCTGGCAAATATGTTCAGCAGGCGCGGCTGGCCTTGCGTGAAATCCTTATGGGCAAGGCCGGCGCTGCCCGGCGCGCCCGGTGGCAGGGCGAATTCCGGCAGTGGCTTGCCCACCATCTTCGACGGGATGACCCGGCTTTCCGGCTTGATCAGCCCGGTTGCAAAGGTGGCCACGAACAGCAGGAACAGGATCAGCGGAACCCACAGGACGAAACGTACGGTACGCCGGTTCATGCGTAGGCCTCCGTCGCCATATGGTTGCGCCGTTCGCGCACCACCCGGCCGATCAGCGACAGCAGGCCGCCCAGCGCGATCATCACCCCGCCCAGCCAGATCAGCGTCACCCATGGCTTCCACCACAGGCGCAACTGCCAGCGGCCCTGATCGTCGGCATTGCCAAGCACGACATATAGCTGCCCGTCCAGCACCGAAGTGATCGACGCTTCATTGGTTTCGGTCGGCGGGGCATAGAACATGCGCGATTGCGTGATCAGCGTGCGGGGGGCCGCATCGCCGCGCGTCGCGGACAGCCGCGCTTCCACCGCCGTCCAGTTCGGCCCGGCCACCGGGTCGACACTGTCAAAGCGCACCGCCCACGGCCCCACCTGATGGGTTTCACCCGGCCGCGCCGCGACCAGCGTTTCCTTGGTGAAGGCGGTTTCCGATGCCATGCCGACCAGCGCCACCGCGATGCCGAGATGGGCGATCACCATGCCCCATGTGAACAAAGGCGTGCGGCGCAGGTTGCGTTTCCACAAGGGCGCAATGCTTGCGGCGGCAACACCGGCGGCCAGGATTAGCCCCAATAGCGGGAAGATGCCGATCGGCGGGCCGAACAGGGTGAACGCCAGAAACGCGATCGCCGTCAGCAATGTCGGCAGCGCCAGACGCATCACCAGCGGCTTGATATCGTCGCGCCGCCAGCGCAGCAGCGGGCCGGCGCCCATCGCCACGATCAGCAGCAGCGCGATCGGCCCGGCGGCGGAATTGAAATAAGGCGGGCCGACCGACAATTTCTCGCCGGTCATAGCTTCGGCCATCAGCGGGTAAAGCGTGCCGACCAGCACCACGCCCAAAATCGCCGACAGCAGCAGGTTGTTAAGGACCAGCGCGCCTTCGCGGCTCACCGCTTCGAACTGCGATCCTTCCTTCACCGTGCCCACGCGCAGGCCGAACAGCACCAGCGCGCCGCCGATATACAGCACCAGCAGCCCCAGGATGAACGCGCCGCGCTGCGGATCGACCGCAAAGGCGTGGACCGACGTCAAAATGCCCGATCGCACGAGGAACGTGCCGACCATGCTCATCGAGAACGCGACCACCGCCAGCATCACCGTCCAGGCGCGCAGGCCATCGCGGGTCGCCAGCACCGTCACAGAATGGAGCAATGCGGTCGCGGCGAGCCACGGCATCAGCGATGCATTTTCAACCGGGTCCCAGAACCACCAGCCGCCCCAGCCCAGTTCATAATAAGCCCAATAGCTGCCGGCGGTGATGCCCAGCGTCAGGAATATCCACGCCGCCAGCACCCATGGCCGCATCGCGCGGGCGAAGGCCGGTCCCACGTCGCGCGTCACCAGCGCGCCGACCGCGAACGAAAAGGCCACCGACAGCCCGACATAGCCCAGGTACAAAGTCGGCGGATGGAAGGCGAGGCCCGGGTCCTGCAGCAGCGGGTTCAGGCCATTGCCTTCCGTCGGCGCCGGGAACACCCGTTCGAACGGGTTCGACGCGAACAGCAGGAAGGCATAGAAACCAAGCCCGATGAACGCCTGCGCCGCGAGGGTGGCGATCAAGGTGCGTTCGTTGAGCCGCCGTTCGAACAGCGCGACCGCGGCCCCCGCCACCGCCAGGATCGTCACCCACATCAGCATCGAACCTTCGTGGTTCCCCCACGCGCCGGCGATGCGATACAGCAAGGGCTTGGCCGAATGGTTGTTGGCGATCACCAGCTTCACGCTGAGATCGACCTGCACGAACATGATGATCAGGCAGGCGAACGCGATCGCCGTCAGCGCGCCCTGCACCACCGCCACGGGCCGCACCGCGCCCATCAGCGCATCGCGCCCGCGCGCCAGCCCGGCCGCGCCGAGGATGAACTGCAAGCCGGCCAGCGCCGCCGCCAGCCAGAGGGCCGCCAGCCCCGCTTCGGCCATCATGGCCGCGCCGCCCCGGCGTTCATGCCGCCTTTGTCTTGTTCGGACTTCATCGCGCTTTCCATCTGCGGCGGCATGTAGCGTTCGTCATGCTTGGCAAGAATATTGTCGGCCACGAACACGCCGTCGGCGCCCAGCTTGCCTTCGGCCACCGCGCCCGATCCTTCCTTGAACAGATCGGGGGTGATCCCCCGGAACGTCACCGGCGCGGTCGCGCCTTCGTCGGTCAGCATGAAGTTGATCGTCACGCCATCGGGCATCCGCTTGATCGATCCGGGGACGACCATGCCGGCCAGCCGCAGCGGCTTGTCGACCGGCACCGCACCCTTGGCTACTTCGGATGGCGTGCGGAACAGGGCCGCCGTGTCCTTCAGCGCCGACATCGCCAGGAACGCCGCGCCGATAATCGCGACGACCGCGACCAGCGCCAGGATCAACCGCTGGTGCTTCGCCTTCATGATTTCTTCCTGATCGCGTCGGCCGCCGCCTCGGCCCGGCGCATCGCGGCCAGGCTGGCGAAGGTCAGGCCGAACAGCCCACCGACGGTGACGACATAAGCGGCAATGATGAAAGGCCAGTGGTTCATGCGTCCGCCATCCGCTTCAATCGCGCCTCGATCCGCGCTTCGGCCAGCAAGGTCCGCATCCGCATCAGCACGATCGCGCCGAACAGGAACGAAAAACCCAGCACCGCGATAGGCAGCGGCCACAGGATCGAACCGTCGATGGTATTCTTGGTCAAGGTGATGCTCGCCGTCTGGTGCAGCGTGTTCCACCAGTCGACCGAATATTTGATGATCGGGATGTTGATCGCGCCCACCAGCCCGAAGATCGCGGCCACCCGGCTATTGCCGCCACGATCCGAACTGGCGCCCGCCAGCGCGATATAGGCGATGTAGAGGAACAGGAGGACCAGCATCGACGTCAGGCGCCCGTCCCATTCCCACCAGGTGCCCCAGGTCGGCCGCCCCCAGATCGAACCGGTCGCCAGGCAGATCGCAGTGAACAAGGCCCCCGGCAACGCCACCGCGCGCGCCGCGACAGCCGCCAGCGGATGCCGCCAGACAAGTTGCATCAGGCTGGCAATCGCAATCCCGGTCCACCCGCCCATGCCCAGCCAGGCGGCCGGCACATGGACGTACAGGATCCGCACGCTTTCGCCCTGCAGGCGTTCGGGCGGGGTCAGGAAAAGGCCGGATCCCAGCCCGATGATGACCAGCAATGCGCCGCCCCACGCCAGCCACGGCGTCAACGGGCGGGCGATTCCAAGGAAACGGTTGGGATTGGCGAAAATATGCATGTGTGGGACGCGCTATTAGAACAGGTCGCCGCGTTGGGGAAGCATGACTGCGCGTGACAAATGATGCCGCATGGCCGCTTTTGCCTGTTTCCCTTGGAGCAAGAGGCCCGTAAGGCCGGCGACGATGGCTTCCCTTTCCCCGTCGACGGATCGTCCGTCCGATTCCCCGATGCGCGGCATCTTGCTGCGGATCGGATCGGTGGTGATGTTCGGCATCATGGCTGCCGCGATGAAACTGGCCGGCGAAGACGGCACCATCGCCATCGAAATGGTCTTCTATCGCGCGCTGTTCGGCATGCCGATCGTGCTGGCGTGGCTCGCCATCGGCCCTGGCCTCGCCAGCATCAAGCCCCATCGCCCGCGCGCGCATGTCTGGCGTTCCATCCTTGGATTGACCGGCATCACCCTCAATTTCACCGCGCTGATCCTGCTGCCGCTGGCCGATGCCACGACGATCGGCTTCACCGCGCCGATCTTCGCCACGATCCTGTCGGCGCTGCTGCTGAAGGAACATGTCGGCCGCCACCGGTGGACGGCCGTCGCGATCGGCTTTGCCGGCGTGCTCATCATCACCCAGCCGGGCGGATCGGGCACCCTGCCCGCTTTCGGCATCATGATCGCCCTGCTCGGCGCGCTCGGCACGTCCAGCGTCACGATCACCTTGCGTCAGTTGGGATCAACCGAAACGGTGGGCGCGATCGTGTTCTGGTTCTTCGTCGCCTGCGGCATCGTCGGCGGTATCGGCACCTGGATCTGGGGCAGCGCGCACAGCCTGCCCACCTTTGGCCTGATCGTGATCGGCGCATGGGCGGGCGCTGCCGCGCAATTGCTGATGACAGCATCGTTGCGCGCCGCCCCCGTCGCCACCGTCGCGCCGTTCGATTATCTTCAGATCGTCATCGCCATCGGCTTTGGCTGGCTGTTGTGGGCGACCATGCCATCCCCGACAACCTTGATCGGCGGCACGCTGATCGCCGGCAGCGGGCTTTATACCGCCTATCGCGAACATCGCCTGCGCCGCGATGCGGCGGTTGCGACCCCGCCGATCTGATAATCTTCCGGTCGTAATCGCCCTGCCTGCATACGGAAACGCCCGCATACGGAAACGCCGCCAGCCTTTCAGCCAGCGGCGTTCCATTTCTTTCGGCTGATGCCGATCAGGCGTACGTAACGCTCACCTTCTGGCGGCGACGCATCGACAGGCCGACCAGGCCGAAACCGCAAATCAGCATCGCCCAGGTCGCGGGTTCGGGAACGGCAGCCGCCGCGATACCGCCCAGGCGCACCTGCTTGAGCGAATCGACACCCGAATTGGTGGGGTTCAACTTGAAGGTGATCGACTTGATCACATCGCCGTTCGTGGCCCGTCCACTGAACCAATTGTCGCCGTATCCATTCATGTCAAAGGTCGGATAGTCGCCGGTCGATGTGTAAGCGACGCCCGCGGCGTTGAGCATGGTGAACGTCACGCTCTGCGCTTCGGCAGGCGGCGGAGTACCCGGAATGCCCGGCAGGTTGAATTCGAAATTGGTAAAAGTGCCGCCGTCCGTCAGGAAAAACGTTACGGTTCCCGTCAGCGGGTTGCCGCCTGCCCCAGTAATCGCGGCCGCCCCGCTTGCCTGCGTGCGCAGGGTGTTGGATCCGGTGAAGGTGACCCCGGTGCCGTTGACGGTGCCGAAAACCGTCGTGCCCGACTGGTTGTTACCCAGCAGCACGTTGCTGGTGAGGGTGCTACCTTCGCAGCTCTGGTTGTCGCACACGATAAGCGCGGCGGATGCCGGCGTGGCAACCGCCAGCGCAAGCGGTGCGAGAGCAAGGATATTCAAAGCTTTCATCATGGCGAATGCCCCCAACAAGAATGGTCGTATCAGGGGATAAGCATCGACCATGCCAAATGAGGACCTGCTTTAGATTTCCGTATGATGGCATGATGATTGGCGATATCGAGGCTCGATAATGTAACATAATCCGACAAAATTGGTGCCGCCGGCATCCAACCGGCGCCACATCAAGGGTGCGCCGAACCCCTTGACGCCAGCGAACGGCCGCGCGTGCGCCCGGCCGCCGTCCGGTAGCCCGTTGTCAGTACCGCCCGATCAGCCGCCGGGCGATGCGGTCCGCCACTTCGGCCGCCGGATCGCTGGTTTCGGCACTTTCCGTCCATATCTGTTCCAGCCGGCCGGGGATGAGGCCAATTCGCTTCTCCACATCGGCGCGGTTGCCCTGCCCCAGATACTCCAGGCCGACATTGATGATGCCGCCGCCGTTGATCACATAATCGGGGGCATACAGCACGCCGCGCGCATGCAGGCGCGCGCCATCGGCCTTGGTTGCCAACTGGTTGTTCGCGGCCCCCGCCACCACCGGCGCGGACAGCAACGGAATGCTCGTCTCGTCAAGGATCGCGCCCAGTGCGCAGGGGCTGAATACATCCGCTTCGACGCGCAAAATGTCGCTCGTCGCCACCGTCCTGGCACCCAAGATCGTCGCCAGTCGTTCGGCGCGATCGGTATCGACATCCGCCAAAGTCAGCCGCGCGCCTTCCGCCGCCAGCCGGCGGGCAAGGCCGCCGCCGACGCTGCCGACGCCCTGGATCGCGACATGCACGCCCGCCATGTCATCGCGCTTCAGCGCCCGGCGCACCGCCGCCTTCACGCCCAGGAACACGCCCAGCGCCGTCGACGGCCCCGGATCGCCGCCCGCGGCATCGCTGCCGACCGGCAGGCCCGCGACATGCCGGGTCTGTTTGCGGATTTCCACCATGTCGGCGTCGCTCATCCCGACATCTTCGGCCGTCACATAACGGCCGCCCAGGCTTTCCACCGCGCGGCCGAACGCGGCCAGCATCTCGGGTGTCTTGCTGCGATCGCGATCGGCAAGGATCACGCCCTTGCCCCCGCCCATCGGCAACCCGGCCATGGCGTTCTTGAAACTCATGCCGCGCGAAAGACGCAGCGCATCGGTGATCGCATCGGCGCGATTCGGGTAATGCCAGAAACGGGTGCCGCCCGCCGCCGGGCCAAGCGCGGTCGAATGAATCGCGATAACCGCCGTCAAGCCGCTCGCCTGGTCACGGAACAGATGGACGCCTTCATGGTCGTCATAATCCGGGAAATCCCAAGGCGCGGTCATGGCTCATCCTCGTAGAAACATTATTACGGTATAACGTAATAATGTTTCTACCTCTTGAAATCCACCCCGAAAACGGGTGGTCGGGCAAGGATACGCCTGCGGCGGCGGATACGCATGTGGTTTCAAGCTCGAAAGCCCTGAACGCCCGAAAACCCTGAATGCCTGAAAACCCTGAATCGGCGCGACCGGCTTGGCTGATGCTGATGGGGTCAGGCCGGGCAGATCCGCCTGTCTGCACGTCAACCCACTGGAAGAGTGGGGCGATCGACGGGGATTGAACCCGCAACCTCCGGTACCACAAACCGGCGCTCTAACCAATTGAGCTACGATCGCCACGACGTGTCGAGGCCGGCTCCATAAGGGCGGCGATGCCACATCGTCAAGGAAAGGTTGCGACTATATTCGCGCTATCTTGCACTTCGCCTCGCACAGCGCCAAAGACTCTGCCGTGCTATCCCAACGGACCCGCTACGCAATTCGCGCCCTGCTCCATCTCGGTGATCGTTTCGGCCAAGGGCCGGTGCAATTGCCCGAGATTGCGGAGGCGCAGAATATTCCCGCCAAGTTCCTGACGGTGATTCTGTCGGAAATGAAGCGCGCCGGATTGGTGGAAACGTTGCGCGGCAAGGAAGGCGGCTACTGGCTCGCCCGGCCGCCCGAAGACATCACCTATGGCGAAATCGTGCGGCTGACGCGTGGCTCGCTAGCGCTGGTGCCCTGTGCCGCGCGGCTGGCTTATCGTCCGTGTGAAAATTGCGTCGATGAAGCGACCTGCCGGCTGAAAGCAGTGATGCTTTCGGTGCGCGATGAGACCGCGAATATCCTCGATCGCGTGTCCCTGTCCGAAAAGATGGATCTATAGCGCCGCGAACGCCGTGTTTCGGCGGGAAGGACATGACGGGCCACCCGCCCTTCCCTCGCGCCTGCCAATGGGTTCATCCTTCGCGCATGATCAAATCCATCGCCTTCATGCCGCGTCGTTCCGATCTCGGCCGTGCCGCGTTCCGGGATTATTATGAAACGCGGCATACGCCGCTGGCGCTGCGCTACTTCCGCTTCGCCCGCTATATCCGCAACCATCTCGCCGACGATCAGGAACCCGGCTTCGATTGTCTGTCCGAATTCTGGCACCCCGATCCTGCGGCGAGCGCGGCCAGGATTGGCGCGGCCGTGGTTGAAACCCTGCGCGCCGACGAACGCGTCTTTACCGACCAATCCAACATCCGCGCCGCCCTCGCCGAAGAAATACCCCTTCTCGCGACTCAACCTGACGCTCAACCGGTTTCCGCAGACGCCACGATCCTCATCCTCCACGGCACCGATCGCGCCGCCCTGATCAGCGCGGCCAGCCAAACCGCCAGGGCACGTTCAGGGCAAACGACGCTCGACCTGCTTTCGCCATTCGATCATCGCCCGATCCCGTGCGATGCTCTCCTCATCCTGCGCGGCAGCGAACCCTTCTCCTTCACCCCGCCATCGGGCTGGTCGATCAGCCACCGCCTTCCGGTTCTGACGGAAGAGACGCCCGCTGACATCCTGGCCAACTCACCGGAAGCCACGACCTGATCTCAGCCTCCCGATCAGTGGCCGCCGGTTTCCGTTTCCAGATTGGAATCCCGCGTTTCGGGCAGGGCCAGCAGGATAAGCGGAATCGCCACGAAAGAACTCAGCGCCAGCCAGTAGCAGCTGTCGGCGATCGATCCCGTCTGCTTGGCCAGCCAGCCGATCAGCAATGGCGCCCCCACCATGCCCCAGCGACCAATCAGATTGTGGCACCAGCCATTGGCCGCAGCGCGGACCTGGGTTGGGAACAACTCGGAATTAATCGTAAAGCAGATCGTCCATGTGGCCAGCATCGCCTGAATGCCGACATAGCAGGCAGCGATTACGTACCAGTCGGTTGCGGAATAGCAGACCATCACGAGTGCCCCGTTTGCTGCGAAAAACAGGATAGCAGCCCATCGCCTGCCAATCAGGTCCATCAGAAACCCGACCGCCAGATAGCCCAGGAAGGCCGATATCAGCCCGAATGGCGCGATCAGCGCGATATCGGTTGCTGACCAGTTGCGCTCGTTCAATACATAATAGGTGAAGAAGAAGGTGGACACCGCAGCGCTGAAATTGACGATGAACCACAGCGTGCTCATCACCACAAACCGACCACGCAACGCTGGTGCGATCAGCGTCTTGAATTCCGCCGCGATGCTCAGACGCGGCGCCCTTGCCGCACGCGCAGCGACATATGCCGGCGTTTCCTTGAGGTAAAACCAAAGGAACGGCAGCACGAGCAGCGGCGCCGCACCGACAAGAAAAAGCGACCGCCATGACAACGCAGTGTCAAGCGCACCGGCCAGCAGCAAGGCCGGCAAGGCCGCGCCGAAACTGCCGCAGGCCCCTAAAAGCCCATTCGCCCTGCCTCTGATATGCGGCGGCAAGGTTTCGGAAACGATCAGATAGGCTGTCGCGATCTGCGACACGAGCGCAATGCGCGTGAAGCCCTGAACCACCGTGTAGGTCTCGATCGACGGCATAAGGATCGTCAGCAGCGATCCGAGAGAAAATATCACGGAAGATGAGATGAGGATCGGACGACGCCCAAAGCGATCACTTAAGCGTATCAGAAACCACGCCGCGATCGCACCCAGCCCGATCTGCGAAAGCGATCGCCCCAGCCCTTCGGCATCAACCGAATAAGCCTTGCCCACGAACGGCAACACCGTGCTCGTCAGGCTGACGTCGAACCCCTCGAACATCACCACGAACGCAAGCATTGCGATCAATCCGACATCGGACGCCTTCAGCCCGACGCGTACGTCCTTCGTTTCAATCGTCACCGCTACTCCAGTCACATACCGCGCAGCGGCGCTGCGATTTCGATCAAGTCAGGGAGATTAAACACTAACGCGCCGACGATGATGCGGATGCCCTGGCCCGATAGTCGCGCGGTGTCTCGCCAAAACGTCGCCGGAAGGCCGCTGAAAAGCTGCCCTGTCGTTCATATCCCAATGAAACAGCGAGTGACTTCACCGGAATACTGGTTTCCCCCAGCATCCGCGCAGCCCGCGCAAATAATGTTCGCTCGACATGGTCCATCACCGTTGATCCTCGCGTCGCCTTGAAGGCTCGCATAAGGTGGCGACGACCAATGCCGCATAAGGACGCGAGTTCCGAAACACTTGGCACGGGCTTGCTCTCATCGGCCAATCGCTGATCGATTCGCTTCAATTGCCAGGGAGCCAGCGTTCCGACACGGTGGACACCCCGCTCACGCACCGTTTCAAAGTGGCGCGTAAGTTCGGCAAGAAGCACCATGCCAAGCCCTTTCACAAGCATTTCGCGAGCTGGTGCAGGCCGGCCAACTTCGATCGACAGGCGTTCCAGGGTCGACAATATCGAAGGATCGCGCACATCGATGCACGCCGCCAGTTCGTCACCCGATGCACTGGCGCTGAGGCCGGTCAGTTTCTCGAAAAGCTCCGCCTCAAACTTGCAGATCAGCAACTGTCGATCTGCATAACCGCTGGACATGATATGCATCGGCACATTGGCCGGCACCAGCACCGCCGTTCCCAGCGGAATGAACGAACGGTGCGATTCCGGCTCGCCGAAACAGCCCCGTGCGGGATCTTCACGCCGGCCGGTTGGCAGATAGGTGATTGCCGGAAAATCAAGGAGGTGGGAACGCGTGAACGGCCCCGTGCCAGGCTGAGCGAGAACCTCCAGCCGAAAATCGCCGACGCTAAACAATGCTTCCAGTTCGCCGAGGCCGCTTTGCTGCATGGACTCGCTTTCCTTTTAGAACGATCACGCCAGCCCGATTCATCGGCTTCATCCGGTTCCCCCGGAACTCATGCGCTAAACGTAGACACCCAGACTAACATTGTCGGGTTCGCAATCAACCTTGCCGTGGTTTTCCACAATCAGGAATTAATTCGCGTCGCTTTATCCCACGTCCGTCACCGTGACGGGATGCGAACCGATTGCCTGTGTTTCGGTACGCATTAGGCTTCATGTCAGGTACGGCAAAATGCCGGTTCATCCTCGACAGGAGAGGGCAAATGGCGAATCCGATCGCGACTGATGAACAGCGGCGCTTCGAAAAGCGTGCGCTGGACGTGCTGGCCCATCCCCGGATGCAGGAGGCGATTGCCGAACTGCAGGATTATTGGCTGGATATGATCAGTCCGGGCCGCGAAATGCGGGCCTGTTTCGACAGCAAGTTCCCCGAGGTCGTTTTTGGAGCGATCATCTGGTCGCTCAACAACGACACCGAGCGCCCCGCGGTCGTCACCATCTCACGCATTCCGCATCGGCTCGACGGGCTGGACATACCTGGTTCGCGCTGGGGTATCGACAATCCCGACTCGGTATATCGGGTGATCCCGATCGACGGATCGCAGCGCTACGTCATTCGCGGCCGGGTACCCACACCCCGATTGACCGAAAATTATTTCACCCTGTGGACAGATAAAATGGCCACCGTTGACGTGCTCGACGGCAAGACATTGCATGTCGACGACAATGGCCGGTTCGAGATCAGCGTCGACTGCGACGACAAGGGCGATCGCCCGGATCATGTCCGATCTTCGCCCGAAGCCCGGGAGTTCTATATCCGCGACGTGATCATGGATTGGGCCAATGAGCGGGTGAACGAACTTTCGATCGAACGCCTGGGCGGCCCGCCAACACGTCCCGTCGCGACCCTCGACCAACAGGTCGATGCCGCCATCGCCATGCTGCGGCTGAATATCGACAATACCGCCCGCTGGAACCGCCAGGCGCTCGACAAACCCGTGAACGTCTTTGATTTCACCATCGATCGCGATACCGATGGTGCCTTACGGAACCAGATCTACGTTATGGGGCATTTTCGCCTTGCCGATGATGAAGCGCTGATCGTCGACGTGGGCCTCGGCGGTGCAGACTATTTTCTTGCCCCGATCACCAATCAATGGGGTAGCACCAACGACATCCAGAACCGCACCGCCAGCCTCAATCTGAACCAGAGCGTGCGGAACACGGATGGCACGCTCACCTACGTGGTTTCGCGCGCAGATCCGGGTGTGCACAACTGGATCGATCCGTGCGACATGCCCGAGGGCATCCTTACGCTGCGTTGGGCCGAGTTTGAGAACGGCAGGCCCGGAGAAGGGTTTGGTGCCAAAGGGCGGGTAGTCAAGCTCGCGAACCTGGCCACAGAGCTACCCACGGAAACCAGATGGCTATCGCCAGCCGAACGCGCCGAACAACTGCGGACCCGGGCTGCCAGCTATGCATGGAGAATAGCCGAATGAAAAACTGGCTCATCACCGGCTGTTCGACCGGAATTGGCCGCGCTATCGCCGATGCCGCACTGGCCGCCGGTGATCGGGTAGCGGTTACCGCGCGAAACCCCGCCGATATCGCTGATTTCGCAACGCGCTATCCGCAGACCGCGATCACGCTGCAACTCGACGTGTCCGACCAGCCTAGGATTGAGCCTGCGATCATCGAGGCTGAACGACATTTCGGCGGGATCGATATTCTCGTTAACAACGCTGGCTATGGCTACGTCGCGTCGATCGAGGAAGGCGATCTCGATCAGGTGCGGGCCATGTTCGAAACAAACTTCTGGGGTGCGATCAATATGGTTCGCGCGGTGCTCCCCGGCATGCGCTCGCGTCGTTACGGCCACATCATCAATATCTCGTCGCTGGCCGGCCGCATCGCCAATCCTGCGACCGGCTATTACAGCACGAGCAAATTCGCCCTGGAAGCGATGACATCAGCGCTGGCGCGCGAAGTTGCGGATTTCGGAATCAAGGCGACGGCCGTCGCGGCCGGACAGTATCGCACGGACTTTTCCGGACGGTCCTTGAAAGCTGCCGATGGCCCCATCGAAGATTATGCCGATGGGGTTCATGCACGGATCAATCTGGTCAAATCGGTCGATGGCCGGCAACCCGGAGATCCGGCGAAGCTCGCGCAGGCCATCATTGCCCTGACGCGGATGGCGGATCCGCCCGTCCATCTTGTCATGGGTCCGGATGCTTATGCCGCGATCAAGGGGCGGATGGACGAAATGCTGGCATCGATGGAACAGCATAAGGAAATGACTGTTTCGACCAATTTCGACGGTTGATGCGTTCGGACGCGCGGGGGCCGTCTGCGTCGTATATATGCAGGCGAGATTCGAGTTTGATGATATTGCCTCGAATCGAAACCAGGCTGGGCGTCGGTTTTTTTTGGGGGGGAAGTTTTGAATCACGACAGAAACAGGACGCTTGGCGAGCCAGGCGTCGATGCTGATATCCAGTTCGGGCACTGAGCGCATCTATGGCAAAGCGAGGGGGCCTGACGGCGTTCGACATAGACAGCCTGGACGAAAAGATCATCGCAGCGCTTCGCGACAACGGGCGGATTGCGACGCGCGATCTGGCCCAGGTCGTTGGCGTCAAGGAGGCGACGGTTCGCGCGCATCTGCGTCGGCTGGAAGACAATAATATCGTACGCGTCGTCGCGATGCGCGACCTTTCAGCTTTGGGCTATGATTGCGTGTCCGCGGTGGGCGTGCAGGTCAGGGGACGACCCGCAGCGGCAGTAGCCGCCGATCTGGCGAAGATCGAACAGGTCATCACCGTTGCGGTGGCGATCGGTGCGCATGACCTGGAAGTCCAGCTTGTCGCGCATGACCTGGATTCGCTGGATCAATTGCTGACCGGGGTGATCGCCAAGATCGAGGGGGTCGATCAGGTATTCCCGTCGGTTGCGCTCAAGGTGATGAAATATGAAACCGAATGGGCGCCGTTCTGAGCAAGCCTAGTAGAGTGTCTGGTTGAGACGGGAATCGCAGTTTCAAACCCCGATTGAGACAGTGCGGGTGACCCATCGGGCCACCCGCGCCGTCATCCGACGCGGAAGAAATCCGGTTTCGGGATGGTCCACTGATCGCCCCACAGCTGGTTGCCGCCATCGATCGTCAACACTTCGCCGGTGATGAAGCCGCCGGCATCGCCGGCCAGATAGCAGACGGCGTTGGCGATATCCTCCACCTGGCCGAAACGGCGCATCAGATTGGTGTTGGGCATTTCGGCCCGGGCCTCGTCCGAATAGACGGCCATGCCTTCGGTGGCGATGATGCCCGGCGACACGCAATTGACGCGGATGTTGAGCGGCGCCCATTCGATCGCGACGGTTTTCGACCCATAGATCACCCCGGCGCGCGCGGCGCAGGTGTGGGCGACGCCGGGCATCCCGCGCCAGATGACGGTGGCGACGTTGACGATCGATCCGGGCCGACCGGCATCGCGCCATTTCCGCGCGGCGGCCTGCATCATATACCATGTGCCGTTCAGATTGGTGTCGATGACCGCGGCCCAGCCCTTGGGCGCGAAATCGATCGCCGCCTGCGGAAACTGACCACCGGCATTGTTGACGAGGATATCGACCGCGCCAAAGCGTTCCCAAGCCGCATCGAACAGCGCCGCCACCGCATCCGGATCGCGGATCGACAGCGGATGGACCATCACGTCGGCGCCATAACGGACGAGCGCGGCGGCCGTTGCCTCCAGCTTTTCGACCTTGCGGCCGCACAACACGACCTTTGCCCCCAAGCGCGCGAACCAATGGGCGACCGCGCGGCCGATACCACTGCCCGCGCCCGAGACGACCGCAACCTTGCCCGCGAACATATCCGGGGCCAGCGCCATGGGAAGGGTGGCAAGTTCTTCGTCGGTGCGGCCGTAAACGTCAGTCATCCTATCTCCATTGATCAGCAGATGCTGCTTGCCCGCCCCGCCCAATAGGGTGCGCGGATTTCACGCTTGAGGATCTTGTTGGCCGGCGACAGCGGGAAAGGTTCGGTGCGGAACTCGACACTGCGAGGTACCTTGAACCCGGCGAGGCGCTGGCGGACATGATCGATCAGATCGGCCTCGACGGCTGCTGCGCCATCATGGAGGATGACAATGGCATGGACCTGTTCGATCCAGCGTTCGTGAGGAACGCCGATGACGACGCAGGACCGCACCGCCGGATGGGTGGAGAGCGCGCTTTCCACTTCGATCGAATAGACATTTTCGCCGCCGGACACGATCATGTCCTTCACCCGATCGACGACATAGACGAAACCTTCGGCATCCATCCGGCCGCCATCGCCGGTGTGCATCCAGCCGCCCTTTAACGCGGCGGCGGTTTCGTCCGGACGCCGCCAGTAACCGAGCATGACGCTTTCGCCGCGCGCGCAGATTTCACCCACCTGCCCGCGTGGCACCTCTTTGTCGTCCTCGTCGACGATCCGCATTTCGACGCCGTAGCAGGCCCGGCCACCCGCACGGTGGACGCCCCGCGCACGATAATCACCCGACAGGCATTCGTGCGGCAGCGCCACGCATTGGGGCGACAATTCGGTCATGCCATAGGCCTGAATGAACCGGGTATCGGGCAAGGCCGCCAACGCCCGATCGAGCAGCGCTTCGGTGATCGGGCTTGCGCCATAGACGATGGTGCGAAAGCTGGACAGATCGGTGGCCGTAAAGTCGGGATGTTCGATCAGCATCTGGACCATCGTCGGCACCAGCAACGATTCGGTGCAGCGATGGCGCGCGATCGCGGCCAGCGCGGTGGCCGCATCGAAACCGGGCAGGATCACGGCGGTGCCCGCACTCGCGGTGATCGCGATCATCGGCCAATTGCCCGATGCGTGGAAGAAGGGGGCCGCGACCAAATAGACGGCATCGTCGCGATAATAGCCCTCGCAATGGGCGATGTTCGCACCGCGCAACACGTTGCGGTGGCTGAGCATCACCCCCTTGGACCGGCCGGTGGTGCCACCTGTGTAGAAGATGCCGAACAGATCATCACCGGTGCGGCCGGCATCCGCAATAGCAGCATGGGCGACAAGATCGTCATGATGGGCAATATCCGCCGGATGATCCTCGCCAATGGCCAGCAGGTGCAAACCCGGCCGGCCCGTTGCCAGAAGGCGGGCAAGCGGCAGAAAGGCATCGTCGGCGGCGAGAATGACGGGTTCGCAATCGTCCAGCCCATCGGCCAGTTCCGCCTGGCTCCACCGGCTGTTGAGTGGCACCACCACCCCGCCGGCGTGCGGCCCGGCAAGGAACAGTTCGAAATAGCGATCATTGTTGAGGCCGAGGATCGCGATGCGATCGCCCTGCCCCAGCCCCATGGCCGCCAGCCCCCCGGCAATCCGCGCAACGCGCGACGCCACCTCATCCCAACTTCGCGTCCGATCGCCACAGATCGTCGCCGGGTGCCGGGGGCGGACCTGCGCCGCCCGTGCCACTGCCGCGCTTATCCCCACAAGCGCCTCCCTTCTTTCCAGAGCAGCCTAACGCAGTAATTCGCCGGCAATAATCATCTTGCGAATTTCACTAGTGCCGGCGCCGATTTCGAGCAGTTTTGACGCCCGGTAGAGGCGGTTGACCTCGGCTTCGCGCATATAGCCGACACCACCATGGATCTGGACCGAATCCGAAATCACCTTCGTGCAGGTTTCAGCGGCGTAGAGGATGGCGGCGGCGGTGAGCTTGTGGATTTCGCCGCGCCCACCCGCCCCTTCGCCGACTGCATTGCATTCGGCCAGGGTGCGGTAACAGATCGCCTTCATCGTTTCGACGCCGACATACATTTCGGCGAGTTTGGCCTGCACCATCTGAAATTCGGCGATCGGCTTGCCGAACTGTTGCCGCGTCTTGGCATAATCGAGCGCGAGATCGAGCGCGCGTTCGGCCATGCCGACATTGATCATCGCAACCACCGCGCGTTCCAGATCAAGCCCGCTCATGACGATGCCCACGCCGCGATTTTCATCGCCCACCAGATTTTCGGCCGGCACTTCGCAATCGTCGAACACCAGTTCCGCCGTCGTCGACCCGCGAAAGCCCATCTTGTCGAGTTTCTGGGCGACCTTGAACCCCTTGAACCCCTTTTCGATGATGAACGCGGACACGCCCTTGCTGCCGCGATCCTTGTCCGTCTTGGCATAGACCAAAAGGACATCGGCAACCGGGCCGTTGGTGATGTAGAGCTTGCGCCCATTGAGGATATATTTGTCGCCGTCGCGCCGCGCGGTCGTCGCCATCGACCCGATCGCATCGGACCCGGCGCCCGGCTCGGTCAATCCCAGCGCGCCGATCGCGGAACCATCGCACAAGGAAGGCAGGTAACGGGCCTTCAATGTTTCAGACGCGTTGCGGGCGATGTTGTTGAGGCAGAGATTTTCGTGCGCGACATAGCTGAGCGCCAGTGAATGGTTCCACCGCGCCAACCCTTGCGTGATCAGCCCGGCGGTGAAGAAATCGCTGTCCGCCCCGCCGAATCGCTGGGGGGCGGTGACGCCGAGGAAGCCGATCCGGCCCAGAACAGGCATGGCTTCGGGCGGCCACCATTCTTCATCATCCATCTTCTGTTGGAGCGGCCAGAAGGTATCGCGGGCAAATCCGTCCGCCGTATCGAGGATTTCCTGCTGTTCCGCGCTCAAAGCGAAGGCGCTGGATGCGTTGCCAAGGCTCAAGATCGACTCCCTTTTTCGCCCTTTCGAACCGCAGGGCTATTGACGATAAAATGAATGCTATTCACTGTAGTGTCAACGAAGCGTCGGAAAATACCGTCGTGGGGACGGTGGAGATGTGGATGTCGCACGGTTTTGGGGGATCGGTCACAGCATGACGGCCTTTCCATTCGATTCGGTAATGGTCGCCAATCGGGGCGAGATCGCCGCGCGCGTGCTACGCACGGTGAAAGCGTTGGGCCTGCGCGCATTACTGGTCGCGCACCGCATCGACGAAGGCGCGCCTGCGCTGATGCTGGCCGATGATGTGCGCTGGATCGACGGGCCGACGCCGGTGGCCGCATTCCTCGACAGCCAACAGATCATCGCGGCGGCCAAGGATATGGGCGTGGGCGCGATTCATCCGGGCTATGGCTTCCTTTCGGAAAATGCCGATTTCGCCCGGGCGGTGGCCGATGCCGGCATGATCTTCGTCGGGCCGACGCCAGCCGCGATCGAGCTGATGGGCGACAAGGTGCGGGCGCGCAATTTCGTGGCCGAGCGCGGCTTTCCGGTAGCCCCATCGGCGATCGAGGATGATGATCCCGCGACGTTCGTGGCGCGCGCCCGCGCGGTGGGCGCGCCACTGCTCATCAAGCCGTCTGCCGGCGGCGGCGGCAAGGGGATGCGGATCGTGCGCGATCTTGCGACGCTCGACGACGAAATCGTTCGCGCGCGCAGCGAAGGGCAGCGCTATTTCGGCGACGGGCGATTGTTCGTCGAACGCTATGTCGAACGGCCCCGCCATATCGAAGTACAGGTGCTGGGCGACGCGCAGGGCCATGTCGTCCATCTGTTCGAACGCGAATGTTCGCTGCAACGGCGGTTCCAGAAGATCGTCGAGGAAGCGCCCTCCCCCGTGCTCGACGATGCCGAACGCGCGCGGATTTGCGACGCGGCGGCCGGCATCGCGCGCGCTGCGGGCTATGTGAACGCCGGGACGGTGGAGTTCATCTATGGGCGCGGGGAATTTTATTTCCTCGAAATGAACACCCGCCTGCAGGTGGAACATCCGGTGACGGAAGCGATCACCGGGCTGGATCTGGTCGAACAGCAATTGCGGATCGCCGCCGGCCTGCCGCTGGATTTCGCGCAAGCCGATGTTGCGCGCACCGGCCATGCGATAGAATTGCGCATCTGTGCCGAGGATGCCGGTCGCGATTTCGCGCCGACGACGGGGCCGGTGCTGAAACTGACCCCGCCGCAAGGCGCGCGGTTCGACGTGGGCGTCAGCGAGGGGGGGCGCGTGTCTGCGGCCTTCGATCCGATGATCGGCAAGCTAATCGTCCATGGCACAAACCGGGCCGATGCACTGGCCAAAGCGGATGCGGCGCTGGGCGATCTCGTGCTGCTCGGCCTTAAAACCAACATCGCCTATCTGCGCCGGCTGATCGCCGATCCGCAGGTAGCAGCCGGTGACATCCATACCGGGCTGATCGGCGAGAAAGTGGACATCATGCCCGATCCTGCGCCCGACGATGCCCTGCTCGCCCGGCTGATCACGCTGGCGGCCCACCATGTGCCCGAACTGGTGCGCGAGGCCGCCGAAGTGCCGGCGCTGCACGCCGCCATGGGCAGCTGGAGGAACTGATGCCCGGCTTTTTCCTGATCGATGGCATCGCCCACCCGGCGGCGCTCACCCCTGGCGCCAGCGGGAACGCCGATGGCGCGACGATCGCGGTCGATGGCGATCGCATCTGGATCCACCTCGACGGCGTGGCGCGCGAACTCGTCTGGCAGGACGCGATCACCCATTATGAAGAAGAAGCCGGTGGCAGCGCCGGCGATCATGCCCGCGCGCCCATGCCGGGATCGGTGATCCTGGTGCCCGTCGCCGCCGGCGACAGCGTGGCCGCCGGCGATATCATGATGGTGATCGAAAGCATGAAACTGGAAACCGCGATCAAGGCGCCGCGCGACGGGGTGGTGGAGATGATCCACTTTGCCGTGGGCCACACCTTCGAACGCGATGCGACGCTCGTCAGCCTGAAGGCGGACGCGGCATGATGCGGCGGATCGTTTCACGGGTCGACAAGGCCAGCCCGGTCTATCAGGCCAATCGCACGCATAATCTGAAGCTGGCGGCGGACCTGCACGACAAGCAGCATGTTGCGCGCCATGTGCGGCCGCAGCGCGATCTGGATCGGCTGGCGCGGCAGGGCAAGCTGTTCCTGCGCGATCGGCTGGATGCGCTGCTCGACCCCGGCACGCCCTTCCTCGAACTGTCCACGCTGGCGGCCAACATGGCCTATGACGGCGACGTGCCGGGCGCGGGGCAGCTATCGGGAATCGGCATCGTATCGGGCCGCGAAGTCATCATCCACGCCGACGACGCATCGGTGAAGGGAGGTGCCTGGTATCCGCTGTCAGTAAAGAAGATCGTCCGCACATTGGACATCGCGATCGAAAACCGCCTGCCCGTCGTCCACCTGTGCGATTCCGCAGGCGGGTTCCTGCCGTTGCAGGCGCAGTTCTTCGCCGATCGCTACCATGCCGGGCGCATCTTCCGGAACCAATCGATCCTGTCGAAAATGGGCGTGCCGCAGGTTTCGGTGGTGATGGGCCATTGCACCGCGGGCGGCGCGTACATCCCGGCCTTGTCCGATTATAACGTCATCGTGCGCGGCACCGGCGCGATATTCCTGGGCGGGCCGCCGCTGGTGAAGGCCGCGACCGGCGAGGAAGTGACCGTCGAGGAGCTGGGCGGGGCCGACATGCACACCAGCGTTTCGGGAACGGCGGACTATCCCGCATCGTCCGAACGCCACGCCATCGCCGTCACCCGCGAAATCGTCGGCCGCTTCACCCGCGCCGAAAAAACGCGGATCGACCGGGCCGAACCCGAAGACCCGTTTTACGACCCCGAAGAACTGCACGGCATCCTGCCGCAGGACAGCCGCACCAGCTTCGACATGCGCGAAGTGATCGCGCGCATCGTCGACGGCAGCCGTTTCCACGAATATCAGCCGAATTATGGCGACACCCTGATCTGCGGATACGCCCGGATCTGGGGCTATCAGGTCGGCATCCTCGCCAATAACGGCGTGCTGTTCAACGACAGCGCCCTGAAAGGCGCGCACTTCATCCAGCTGTGCGACAAGAACCGCACGCCGTTGCTGTTCCTCCAGAACATCACCGGTTTCATGGTCGGCCGCGAATATGAACGGCGGGGGATTTCCAAGGACGGCGCCAAGATGATCATGGCGGTATCGGGCGCATCGGTTCCCAAATTCACGGTCAACTGCAACGGCGCGTTCGGCGCCGGCGTCTACGGCATGTCCGGCCGCGCGTTCGACAGCCGGTTCATGTTCACCTGGCCACAGGGGCAGACATCGGTGATGGGCGCCGAACAGGCGGCCAACGTGCTGACCGACATCAAAGTGCGCCAGCTCGCCCATCATGGCGAAACGCTCAGCCCCGAACAGATCGACGCCATCCGCGACCCGGTGATCGACGGCTATAAGCGTGAACAAAGTGCATATTATGCCACGTCCGAAATTTGGGACGACGGCCTGATCGACCCGGTGGACACGCGCAACGCACTTGGGATAGCCATCAGCGCCGCGCTGAACGCGCCGATCGAGGAGCCGCATTACGGCGTCTTCCGATTGTAAAAAATATCCGGGAGAGAATGCCGTGACCGACGAGACGCCATCCACCAGCCTGCATCTTGTCGATCCCGATCTGCGTGACGGACTGGCCGCGTTCCCATCATTCACCCTGTCCGACGACCTGATGCCGATCCTGCGCGCGCAGGGGCTGGCGACCGACCAGTCCCCGCCAATGGGGCCGGCGGCGGGCGTATCGTTCGAACGGATAATGGTGCCGGGCCGCGATGGCGCGCCGGATGTGCCGTGCCACCTGTTCATTCCGCCCGATCGCAACGGCCTGAGCGGGGGTTATCTGCACATCCATGGCGGCGGCTATGTGCTGGGCGATGCCGCGATGAGCGACCCGAGCAACCGTTCGATCGCGGCCGCGCTGGGCGTCGTCGTCCTGTCGGTCGATTATCGCCTGGCGCCCGAAACCCGCTGGCCGGGCGCGGTTGAGGATTGCTACGCCGCATTGGGCTGGCTGCACGCCAATGCCGAACGGCTGGGTATCGATCCGCAGCGCATCGCGATCGGCGGCGAAAGTGCGGGCGGCGGGCATACCGCGTCGCTCGCGCTGGTTGCGCGCGACCGCGGCGAATATCCGATCTGCCACCAGCACCTGATCTACCCGATGATCGACGACCGCACGGGATCGAGCGAACCGGCTCTGCCCTTCACCGGCGAATATGTGTGGACGGCCGGATCGAACGCCTATGGCTGGTCCGCGCTGCTCGGCCACCCGGCCGGCACGGGCGAACCGCCGCTGCATGCGGTTCCCGCGCGCACCGATAATCTGGCCGGGTTGCCACCCACCTTCATCGGCACCGGCGCGCTCGACCTCTTTGTCGGCGAGAATCTCGATTATGGCCGCCGCCTGATCGCTGCCGGCGTGCCGACCGAACTGATCGTGGCACCCGGCGCTTACCATGGCTTCAACGGCTTCGCGCCCGATGCGCCTGTTTCGCGCGCCTTCAACGAAGCGAGCCTTGCAGCGCTGGGCCGCGCCATCGGCTGACCTGCCAAGCATTTCGGCAATCATGTCGCCAGTGGGGTTTGGCGGGGCGTGAACCAATTCGGCTGCCACGATCCGCGATCGCTCAATGGCCGGTTATCGACGGTGCCGACCAAAACCGGACCGTCGTGACCCGCGGACTTTGCAGCCGTTCGTTAAATCTCGTCGTCACCCCGGGCTTGACCCGGGGTCCCGCTTTGACGGTGGCGTCAGACAAGGTGCGCATAGAGATCGAGCCACTCGGGATTGCCCCGCTCGATCAGCGCGAATTTCCATTCGCGCCGCCAGATGCGATGTCACGCCCACATATATGGTGCCCCGATAGCGATCGGCCATGATGTAGACCCAGCCGCCTTGCCGATCTCGTTCCATGACAGCAGAACAGAAGAAGCGGGACCCCGGGTCAAGCCCGGGGTGACGGGGGAAGGATGTCCGCTCCCCCCGACTTTCCGGTCATTCCGCGTCTCGCGGATGCTTGCCGTAAGCGGCCGTTGATCGGGGGCGGAATTTGGCGACGCGGCCCGGAACATCATCCGATCGATTGAGCCGGTGGATGCTCCAACGGCCATTGATGCCCCACATTTCATCTTCGATAGCCTGCGGTTCCGCACCGCCAGATGATCCCGTACGACTGGAAAAATGATCTGGTTTGCACTTGCCAACGCGCACCCGGCATGCGGAATAAGCCGACCCCAACAATAGGGGCGGTGACGGAGAGATTGCATGGGCGAGACGATGCGCGCGATGGTGCTGGATAATTTCGGCGGCCCCGAGGTACTCCACATGGCAGAAATCGAACGGCCGCGCGCAGCACCCGGCAACGTCGTCGTTCAGGTGGCTTATGCCAGCGTCAACCCGGCCGACTGGAAAGCCCGCGAAGGTTGGCTGTCGCGCTACTTCCAATATCAGTTCCCGTTCGTCGTCGGTTTTGACGCAGCCGGGATCGTGGCCGAAGTGGGCGAAGGCGTGACCGACCTGAAGGTGGGCGATCGCGTCGTCACCGCATCCAATCAGGGTTTGGGCGAACGCGGTTCTTACGCCGAATATGTCGCGTCGGCGGTGGAACGCTGCGTCAAGCTGCCCGATCATGTGTCGCTGATCGATGCCGCAGCCATGCCGACCGCAGCGATCACCGCCTATGAAGCCACATTCGACGTTGGCGGCGCCAAGGACGGTGCAACAGTGCTGGTCAACGGTGGCGCGGGCGGCACCGGCAGCTATGCGATCCAGCTTGCCAAGATGGCCGGCGCGCGGGTGGCGGCGACCTGCGGCCCGGCCAATATGGATTATGTCCGCAGCCTGGGCGCAGACGTCGCCATCAATTACCGGGAAGGCAATGTTGGCGATGCGGTGCGTGCGTGGGCGCCCGGCGGGGTCGATCTGGTGGTCGATACGGTTGGTCAGGGCACGCTGCTAGAGGCGGTTGAGTTCACCCGGAATGGCGGCGTGATCGCGCCAATCGGAACGCTGGTCCCGAACGAGCCGACGATCGATCCGGCGCGGGCCGAGGCGTTGGGCGTGCGCGTGGTACCGACGATTTCCAGCCATATCAACCAGCCGCGCCAATTGCGGGCGCTGGTCGCGGCCCTCGCCGACGGCAAGATCCGCGCGCCGGAAATCACCATCATGCCGCTGGATCAGGCGGGGGCAGCCCATGCCAAGGTTCAGGACGGCCATGTCCGTGGCAAGATCGTGCTGGAAGTCAACAGCGCCATCGGGCGCTAGACCGTTCAGCCAAGTCCGGCTGGTTGGGGCGATCGTTCCGCGACAAGCAGGAACGACGCCTTTCAAGGGAGAGGATGCCGATGTCGCTGCAATATCTGATCGACAAGGATGCGATCGAACAGGTTTACGTCCGCTATTGCGAGATCGTCGACGCCAAGAGCTTCGACGACATGCATGAGGTGTTCGTCGAAGGCGCGACCGGCGATTATACGCAGGCGCTTGGCCCCGGCGTGATCAGCCCCAACCGGGCAAGCCTGATCGCATCGATGCACGCCAACCTTGGGCCGCACTCAAATTGCGGACCGACCCACCATAATGTCGGCAATTTCCGCGTGACCGTGGATGGCGATACCGCGCGCGCCAAGGTGCATTATTATGCCGAGCATCTGGGCCAGGGCGATTATCCCGGCGAACAATATAGCATGTGGGGGCAATATGAAGACGATCTTGTCCGCACCCGTGACGGCTGGCGCGTGAAGGCGCGCGTCTACAAATGCTTCCTGTCGCGCGGACCGGCCGGCATAACCGGCCCGCGCGCAAGCTGATCCGCTAAAATCCCGGCGCCGGCACGTCGACACGCGCGATTTCGATCGCGCTGTTGCGCGCGCCGGTGCCCATCTGCGTATAATCCCCCGAAAAGGTGCAGCAGAAAAGCGTGCGGCCATCCGGCCCGCCCAGCGCGCAGGCAATGGCGTGTCGGCCGGGAATGGGAATGCGATCGGTAATGACCCCGCCTTCGCGGACGCGGACGAATTCATCCGTGTCATAGCAGGCCACCCAGATGCCGTCTTCGGCGTCGACCGCAATGCCATCGGGCGAACGGCCGCCCAGATCCGCATAAACGCGACGGTGCGACAAGCTGCCATCAGTGTGGCGATCGAATGCCAGCAAGCGCCGTGCCCAGGATTCGGCGACCACCAATGTCCGCCCTTCCTCCACCAGCACCATGCCATTGGGAAATTCGAGCGCGCTGGCGACGGTGCGGGCGACACCGGCCCGATCGATCGCAATCAGATCCGCCTTGGCGGGCGTCGCGCCACCAAACAGATCATAACCGAAATTGCCGACATAAGCGGCGCCGGTTTCATCCACGATCATGTCGTTGCAATCGCCACCGGCAAGACCGGACAGGTCGGCATGGAGCACCAGTTCGCCATTTTCGACGCGCATCACCCGCCGCCCGACCATCGATACGACCAGCAACGTGCCATCGGGCAGAAACCCCAGCCCCGAAGGCCGTTCCGGCACGGTGCAGACCGTTTCGCGCACGCCATCCATGGTGACGCGCAACACTTCATGGCCCCACATGTCCGACACCCAAAGGGCATCGTCGCGCCATCGCGGTCCTTCGAGAAAGACGAAACCGTCGGCCAGTTGCGTCGCGACATGGTCCTTCATCTGGATCCCCTTCCTGCCTGTTCGTTTGGGGCATCGTCGGATGATATGGATAAAATGCAAGCGCTCCCGTCCGCCTGGACGGTGACATGTGGCCGGGATTCGATACAAATCCGCATCAAGAGCCGGATCGATCCGGCCATGGAGGGGACATATGGCGACTTGCCCGCACCGCACGCTGCTCGATCTCGACAATTTCGCCAACGGCACCCCGCGCGACCAGATCGATGCGCTGCGCGCCGATCACCGCATCCTGTGGGAACCCGATGATTATGCCACGGGTGGCCACTGGCTGCTGTTCCAGCAGGCGGACATCGATCATGTCCTGCAAAGCCCGGACCTGTTCACCAATTCGCAAGGGCCGCTGCTGGAGGATTTCCCGCCCGAAGCCCTGGCCGAACAGCAGCAGAGCCTGACCTTCATGGATCCGCCGCAGCACCGCCGCTGGCGCGCGCTGGTGGAATATGCCTTCCGTTCCGCCGCCTTGAAGGCCCGCGAACCGATGATGCGCGACGTGGCGACCGCGATCCTCGACACCGTCATGCCCAAGGGCGAATGCGAGTTCGTGACCGAGGTGGCGATGCAGTTGCCGATGCGCGTGATGTTCCATGTGCTGGGCGTGCGCGAGGCCGATTTCGCGCGGGTGATCGACCTGACGAACACGCTGGCGCTGGCCGATGATCCCGAATTTGCCGAAAATCGCGCAGCAGGCTTTGCCGCGTCGATGGAACTGATCGCGTTCGGCGAGGCGCTGGCCGCGGATCACCGCGCGGCCCCGCGCGACAGCACGACGATGGACATCCTGAATGCGGAGGCCGATGGCGACCGCATATCCGACCGGGAGTTCGGCCGGCTGTTCAACAATCTGATCGTCGGCGGGATCGAAACCACCCGCAACACGCTGGCATGGGGCATGGTGGAGTTCATCCGCCACCCGGATCAGTACCATATGCTGCAGGCGGACCCGGCACTGGTGGCCGGCGCGGTCGAGGAAATCCTGCGGTTCCGCAACCCGGTGGTTTATCTGCGCCGCACCGCGCGGTGCGACCAGGAACTGGCGGGCCAGAAGATCCGCGCGGGCGACAAGGTGGCCTGCCTGCTGGGATCGCCCAACCGCGATCCGGCATTGTTCGACGAACCCACGCGATTCGACATCACCCGCGCGCCCAATCTAGCGCGACGCAACATGCGCACGTTCGGCGCGGGGCAGCATTATTGCCTGGGCATCCAGCAGGCGAAAATGAACCTGACGGTGATGATCGGCGAAATCGCCCGGCGGATCGACAATCCGCGCCTGCTGGCCGAACCGGTGCACGCGCGCTCGATCTTCCTCGACGGGTTCAAGACGCTGCGGCTGGCTTTCGACGAACGACCAAGCTGACCCGACCAATCCATTGGCCGTGCGCCGGGAAATGTGCACTGTCCGGCGATCATGCCTGATTGCCGGAGTATCCCCCATATGGATCGCCGTTCGTTCCTCATGTCCTCGGGCGCGCTCGCCCTTGCCACCGCCCTGCCCGCGCCCCTGTTCGCCAAAATCGGCGATGGTGATGCGGCACTCACCACGCTGCTCGACGCCTTCTTCGACGAAAGCCTGGATGACAGCCCCGAATCCGCGACGAGCCAGGGCCTCGACAAGGGCCGGCACGCCGCGCTGAAGGGCAAGCTCAGCGATTATTCGAGCGCCGGTCGCGCGACCCAGTTGGCCCGGCTGCGCGATCGGGCAAAGCGCCTGCAGGCGTTCGATCGCAACGCGCTCACCCCACTCGGCCGGATCAATTATGACGTCACCGATTATCTGCTGACGCAGGGGATCAAGGGCTATGGCGACTATGATTTCGGATCAGCCGACGGCACCTGGGCGCCTTACGCGCTGAGCCAGCTGGGCGGAGCGTATCAGGCAGTTCCCGATTTCCTCGATTCGCAGCACGGGATCGAAACGAAGGGCGATGCCGACGCCTATCTCCAGCGCCTCGCCGGCTTCGCCACCGCACTCGACCAGAATAGCGAGCGCCAGCGCACCGAAGCGGCACTGGGCGTGGTTGCCCCGGATTTCTCGCTCGACCTGACATTGACCCAGCTGGCCGCGCTACGGAGCCAGCCGGCCGGCGAAACCGTGCTCGTCAAATCGCTCGCCCGGCGGACGCATGAAAAGGGCATTGCCGGCGACTGGGCGGCGATGGCCGAGACGATCGTCACCCGCCAGATATTCCCCGCGCTCGACCGGCAGATCGCGCTTGTTGGCGAACTGCGCGGCAAGGCGAGCAAGGAAGCCGGCGTGTGGCGGCTGGCACGCGGCGCGGACTATTATCGCGACGCCCTCGCCAATGCCACGACCACCACGATGACGCCCGACGAAATCCACCGGATCGGGCTGGAACAGGTGGCCGACCTGACCGCCCGGATCGATGCGATCCTGAAGGTCGAAGGGATGACCAACGGCACCGTCGGCGAACGGCTGACCGCGCTCAACATCGATCCCAAGCAGCTTTACCCCAATAACGATGCCGGCCGCGCCGAACTGCTCGCCAGCCTGAACGCCGATATCAAGAAGATGAACGCGCTGCTGCCGCGTGCCTTTTCCACCCTGCCCAAGGCCCCGATCGAGGTGCGCCGTGTTCCCGCGTTCATCCAGGATGGCGCGCCCAACGGCTATTACAATCCGGCCGCGCTGGATGGATCGCGCGACGCGATCTACTGGATCAACCTGAAAGATACGCATGACTGGCCGAAATATGGGCTGCCGGCGCTGACCTACCATGAAGCGACACCGGGCCACCATTTGCAGGGCAGCCTGTCGCAGGAAACACAGGGCATCCCGATCCTGCGCCGCCAGACCTATTTTTCGGCCTATGGCGAAGGCTGGGCGCTCTATGCCGAAGGCGTGGCCGAGGAACTGGGCGCTTATGGCAGCGACCGGCTGGGCGTGGCGGGCAGCCTTCAATCGTTATTGTTCCGGGCTGTCCGACTGGTGATCGACACCGGCATTCACGCCAAGCGGTGGACCCGCGAACAGGCGACGGACTATATGGTCGCCAACACCGGCTTCACCCGGCCCCGTTCGCTGCGCGAGGTGGAGCGGTACTGCGTGTGGCCGGGCCAAGCGTGCAGCTACAAGGTCGGCCACAACAAGTGGATGGAATTGCGCAAGCGCGCCGAAACCGAACTGGGTGACAAGTTCGACCTGCGCTGGTTCCATGATGTGCTGCTGGACGGCGCCATGCCCCTCACCATCCTCGAAGCAAGGATCGACGAACGGATCAAGGCGCGCAAGGGCTGATCGGCCGCGCCATCTCGACGCGCATCATCGCCCGTGTTAGCTGCGTATGACAGCATGAACCGGCGATGATGCGCGACGACGATCCTTACGACCGCGATCCCCCCGAAACGGGCGGCGATCACCGCGCATCCGCGCCGCCCGCTTCACCGGACGGTTCGCCCACGGCTGGCCCGCGCCCTTTCTGGAAACGCTGGCCGTTCTGGAAACGGGTGATGCAGGCGGGCGCCGTAGTCTTCGTCCTGCTGATAGCGTGGCTGACGGTTACCGCGCCGCTTTCGCGATCGCTGCGCCCCATCGCCCCGCCGAGCATCACCCTGCTATCCAGCGACGGCAAGGCGATCGCCCGCAAGGGCGCGATCATCGACCGGCCGGTGGTGATCGCCGACCTGCCGAAACATGTGCCGCAGGCGTTCATGGGGATCGAGGACCGACGATTCTACAGCCATTGGGGGATCGACCCGCGCGGCATCGCCCGGGCCGCATGGCGCAACACGGTGGCCGGTGGCGTGCGCGAAGGCGGCAGCACGATCACCCAGCAACTCGCCAAGGTCGCTTTCCTCGATTCGGACAGGACGGCCGCGCGCAAACTGCGCGAGGTGCTCATCGCCTTCTGGCTGGAAGCGCGGTTGTCGAAGGACGAGATCCTCGCGCGCTATCTGTCCAACGTCTATTTCGGCGACAACGTATATGGCCTGCGCGCCGCATCCCTCCATTATTTCAATCGCCAGCCGGAAAAGCTGACGGTCGGGCAAGCGGCGATGCTGGCCGGGCTGCTGAAAGCCCCGTCGCGCCTGTCGCCCACCGATAATCTGAAGGGCGCCCGTGCCCGGCAGAAGGTGGTGATCGCGGCGATGGCCGACGCCGGTTTCCTGACAGCGGAACAGGCGGCCAATGTCGCGCCCGCCAAGCTCAATGTCCGGCCGCTGCGCACATTGCCCAGCGGCACTTACTTCGCCGATTGGGCGCTGCCCGCCGCACGCGACAATGCCGGCGCGGTCTATGCCGAACAGGAAGTGACCACCACGCTGGACAGCCGCGTCCAGCGCGCCGCCGAAGCGGCCGTACGCCGCGCCGGCCTCGGCAAGGCGCAGGTAGCGCTGGTGGCAATGCGCCCCGACGGCAGCGTCGTCGCGATGGTCGGCGGCAAGAATTATGCGGCCAGCCCGTTCAACCGCGCCACCCAGGCGCGCCGGCAGCCGGGATCGACGTTCAAGCTGTTCGTCTATCTGGCGGCGCTGCGCGAAGGGATGACGCCGGATACGCTGATCGACGATGCACCGATCAAGGTGGGTGACTGGTCCCCCGCCAACAGCGACGGGCGTTATCGCGGCAAGATCACCCTGCGCGAGGCATTCGCCCGGTCGAGCAATGTCGCGGCCGTGCGGATCGCGCATCAGGTGGGGATGGACAAGGTGATCCGCGCCGCGCGCGACCTGGGCATCACCAGCCCGCTGGCCGTTGACGATGCCACGCTGGCGCTGGGCACATCGGGCGTGACGCTGACCGAACTGACCGCCGCTTATGCCGCCGTCGCCGCCAACGCCTATCCGGTGAAGCCCCACGCTTTGCCCGAAGGCGAAAAGAGCTGGTACGATGCGTTCTGGGATCGACCACGCAAGATCGACCCGGAAATGCACGCCATGCTGCTCGACCTGCTGGGCGCGGCGGTGCGCGAAGGCACCGGCCGTTCGGCGACACTGGCGATCGACGCGTTCGGCAAGACCGGCACGACGCAGGACAATCGCGACGCGATCTTCGTCGGCTTTTCGGGCGATCTGGTCGCCGCCGTGTGGGTGGGCAATGACGATAACAGCCCGCTGGGGGGGATTGCCGGTGGCGGCCTGCCCGCGCGCATCTGGCGCGATTTCATGAGCCGGGTGGTGGATGGCGCCGCCGCCCCGCGCGTCGAACGCGAACCGGTGGCGGAACCTGATCCCGAACCCATCGTCGCGATCGAAAGCGACGGCAACGGCCCCGTGCTCGACGTCAGCGGCGCGATCGGCAACGTCGACATGGGCCTGCGCGTTGGCCCGGACGGCGTGGTGGTATCCGCCACGCCCGCAAATGGCGGCAACGGCCCTGCCGATACCAGCCGCCGCCCCGCCCCCGCCACATTGCCGCCCGATCCCCCGCGCGAACCGGCGCCGGCCGACCAGCCCTGATCAATGCCGCCTCCGTTCACCGACGCTTGAGATTGGCGGCCCACGGTTCTAGACGCTGAGGCGATGCCGCCAAATTCACACCCCTTTCCGCACCGTCACCTGACGGGCATTTATGGCCTGCAACCATGGGAGATCGCCTTTCTCCTCGATGAGGCCGAACAATGGATCGCCATGAACCGCGGCACCGCCGCCAAGCATGACGACCGGCTGGCCGGGCTAACCCTGATCAACGCCTTCTTCGAAAACAGCACGCGCACGCTGTTGTCGTTCGAAATCGCCGGCAAGCGGCTGGGCGCGGACGTGGTGAACATGCAGGTCGCCCAGTCCAGCGTGAAGAAGGGCGAAACGCTGATCGACACGGCGGTGACGCTGAACGCGATGCGCGCCGACGTGATCGTCATCCGCCACGAATCATCGGGCGCGGTGCAACTGATCGCCGACAAGGTGGATTGCCCGGTGCTCAATGCCGGCGATGGCCGCCACGAACATCCGACGCAGGCGCTGCTCGATGCGCTGACCATCCGCCGCCGCAAGGGCCGGATCGATGGCTTGCGCGTCGCGATCTGCGGCGATGTGCTCCACAGCCGCGTCGCGCGCTCCAACATATTGGCGCTGACCGCGCTGAACGCCGAAGTGCGCGTGATCGCGCCGCCGACGCTGATGCCCACCGCGATCGAACGGATGGGCGTGAAGGCTTACACTGATTTCGATGCCGGACTGGACGGTGCCGACGTGGTGATGATGCTGCGGCTGCAGCGTGAACGGATGGCGGGCGGCTTCGTCCCCTCCCCCCGCGAATATCATGCGCTGTACGGGCTGACCCCGGAACGGCTGGAACGCGCCGCGCCCGATGCGCTGGTGATGCACCCCGGCCCGATGAACCGGGGCGTGGAAATCGCATCGTCGGTGGCGGATGATCCCCACCGTTCCGCGATCACCGAACAGGTGGAAATGGGTGTCGCCGTGCGCATGGCCTGCCTTGATGTGTTGACCCGCGCGCGCCGGGGAGTGCCGGGATGGAACTGAAACCGCTTGCCATCGTCAATGGCCGCCTGGTCGATCCCGCCGGAACGGTGACGGTCGGGGGCGTGCTGATCCGTGATCGCGTGATCGCGGCCATCGGCGCAATCGAACCCGGCGATGCAGATGTCATCGATGCCAAAGGCGCGCTGATCGCGCCGGGCATCGTCGACGTCGGCGGCTTTGCGATCGATCTGCCCGCCTTCATGGCCGGGGGGATTACCCGTGCCGCGCTGATGCCCGATCAATCGCCACCCCTCGATGAACCGGCGCTGGTGCAACGGGCGGCGGCGGCGGGAAAGCCCGACGTGTGGATCCACCCGATCGCCGCCGCCACACGCGGGCTGGCCGGCGAGGAACTGGCCGAAATCGGCCTGATGCGCGCCGCTGGCGCGTGCGCGATTGCCACCGGGCGGCGCGCGATCGTCGATTCGGGGGTGATGCACCGCCTGCTGGCTTATGCCGCAGCCCTCGATATGCCGGTGATCGTCCATGCCGAAGATGCCGGGCTGACGGCGGGCGCCGTCGCCACCGCGGGTGAAACGGCAACCCGGCTCGGCCTGCCGTCCGCCCCGGCGATCGCCGAAGCGATGGCAATCGCACGCGATCTGGTTCTGGCCGAAGACAGCGGCGCGCGGATCCATTTCCATCAGGTGACGACGGCCGCCGGGTTCGATCTGATCCGCGCCGCCCGCAAGCGCGGCGTGCGCGTCACCTGCGGGACGACGCCGGCGCATCTGCTGCTGTCCGACACCGCGATCGGGCTGTTCCGCACCTTTGCCCGCCTGTCGCCGCCGCTGCGCGAAGAACGCGACCGGCTGGCCACGATCGAGGCGGTGCGCGACGGCACGGTCGATATCCTGTGTTCCGCGCACGATCCGCAAGGACCGGAAGCCAAGCGCCTGCCCTTCACCGATGCCGAACCCGGCATGGCGGGCGCTGAAACATTGCTCACCCTGGCGCTGACTTTGGTGCGCGACGAAGTGATCGATCTGCCGCGCCTGTTCGCGCTGCTTTCGGCCAATCCCGCCAGATTGCTGGGGCTACCCGGCGGCGTGCTGGCGGTGGGAGCCGAAGCGGACCTGATCCTGGTCGATCCCGACACGCCCTGGCGGATCGATGCCGATCGCATGGCCGCCAAGGCCGGCAACACGCCGTTCGATGGCTTGCCGGTGCAGGGCAAGGTGATCCGCACGATCAAGGGCGGGCGAGCGCTGGGCTAAATCGGAAAGCTGAGGGTCGGGCCGGAAACGCCCGGCCCTCAACCGGTTCAGGCCCGGCGGTAGCGCAGCATCAGCAGCGGCTGGGCGAGCGCGAGGCCAGCGAAGAAACCGCCGATATGCGCGGCAATCGCGATTCCGCCGCCATTCTGCCCGCCCCCCCATGAAGCAAAGCCAACCATGAGTTGGAGCAAGACCCACGCGCCCGCCAGCCACAGCACATTGGCGATCTGGTTGAGCCGGCGATTGGCGAAGTTCCGGCGCTTTTCACCGTAAAGCAGCGCATAAGCACCGATCACAGCCGACACCGCGCCGCTGGCGCCGATCATCGGCCAAGGTTCGGTCGGCCCGGCCAGATAATGGCCGAATGCGGCAACATAAGCACCGGCGATATACAGGATCACCATCCCGCGCACGCCGATCGCCGCTTCGACGAAACGGCCGCAAAAGGCCATGATCAGCATATTGAACGCGATATGGATGAAGCCGCCATGCAACAAGGTGGCGGTAAGCGGCGTCAACCACTTCGGCACGAACGGAATGCCACGGACCACCATTTCCAGCGAGTCCGGCACCGCGCCTTCACTGAACCGGGCGGGGATGAAGCCCCCGGCATAGGCCGCGATCTGATCATAACCAGTCACGCTTGCCAGCAACCATGCGGCAACCGTTACCCCGAAGATCGTCAGCGTGGCCCGCGCCGGCGGAAGCTGCACCCGTCCCGCCCTCAGATGAATTCGATCTTGGAAACCACATAATAACGGTCGCCCGACGGCACCGTCACTTCGACTTCATCGTCGACCTTGCGGCCGATCAGGGCGCGGCCCAGCGGCGAATTATACGAGATCCGGCCCGACTTGGCATCCGCCTCGGTCTGGCCGACGATCTGGTAGGTCACCGGCTTGTCGTCTTCGTCGAGCAGATGGACGGTTGCCCCGAACACCACCTTGTCGCCCGAAAGTTCGGTCGGATCGATCACCAGCGCGCGGCTCAGCCGGTCTTCGATATCCGCGATCATCGCTTCGATCTGGCCCTGCCGTTCCTTGGCGGCGTGATATTCCGCATTTTCGGACAGATCGCCATGCGCGCGCGCTTCTTCGATCGCGTCGATCACCTGTGGCCGTTCCAGCTTCAGACGCGAAAGTTCGTCCTCAAGCATCTTGTGGCCTACCGCCAGCATCGGCAGCTTTTCGACGGTCGCCATCAGCGAAAACCCCTTCAGTAAATTTCTTGTCCCCGGGCGGTTCCAACCGGTTCCGCCCGCATTTCGATCGACGATGTGGGGATCAGTCGTGCGAAATTGAATAATATGATTGGAGTGGCCGCACTTCAAGGTCTCGTTCTTGCAGCGCAGCAATCGCCTTCGCCGCGGCCACACTGGCGGCCGCCGTGGTGAAATACGGCACCTTGCCGGTAAGCGCGGAACCGCGGATCGATTGCGAGTCCTGCAACGACTGCCAACCTTCGGTGGTGTTGAAAATCAACTGGACGCCACCGTCCTTGATCCGGTCCACGATGTGGGGCCGGCCCTGCTGGACCTTGTTCACCGTTTCGACGTCCAGCCCCAGGCCATTGAGATATGAGGCCGTTCCCGACGTCGCCACGATCCTGAAACCAAGACCAAGCAACTGGGCGACCGCCGGGCCGATCGCCGCCTTGTCGCCATCCTTGACCGACACGAACACCGTGCCCTGCGACGGCAGCACCGTGCCCGCGCCAAGCTGCGCCTTGAAGAAGGCGGTCTCGAAATCCTTGTCGATCCCCATCACTTCGCCGGTCGACTTCATTTCCGGTGACAGCACCGGATCGACGCCGGGGAAACGCGCGAAGGGGAAAACCGCTTCCTTCACAGCGATATGCGCGATGTTGCGATCGATCTTCGGCAGATCGGCCAGCATTTCGCCAGCCATCACCCGCGCCGCGATCTTGGCGATGGGCGAACCGATCGCCTTGGCGACGAACGGCACCGTACGGCTGGCGCGCGGATTGACTTCGATCAGATAGACGTCGTCATCCTTGACCGCGAACTGAATGTTCATCAGGCCGCGCACCTTGAGCGCGCGGGCCAATGCGTCCGTCTGCCGTTCGATTTCGGCGATGATCGCCGCCGACAGGCTATAGGGCGGCAACGAACAGGCGCTGTCGCCCGAATGGACGCCGGCTTCCTCGATATGCTGCATCACGCCAGTGACGACGACATCGACGCCATCGCAGATCGCATCGACATCCACCTCGATCGCGTCGCGCAGATACTGATCGATCAGCACGGGCGAATCCCCCGAAACCTTCACCGCCGTGGTGATGTAGGTTTCAAGCTGCGCCGGATTTTCGACGATTTCCATCGCCCGCCCGCCCAGCACATAGGATGGCCGCATCAGCACCGGATAACCCACGCGATCGGCGACGATCAGCGCTTCTTCGCGGCTGCGGGCGATGCCGTTGCGCGGCTGGCGCAGGCCAAGACGGACCACAAGATCGGCAAAGCGTTCGCGATCTTCGGCAAGGTCGATCGCATCGGGGCTGGTGCCGAGGATCGGGACACCCGCATCCGCCAGTTCCTGCGCCAGCTTGAGCGGGGTCTGCCCGCCAAACTGGACGATGACGCCAGCGAGCGTGCCGGTGGACATTTCAACGTGCAGGATTTCCAGCACGTCTTCGGCCGTCAGCGGTTCGAAATAGAGGCGATCGGACGTGTCATAGTCGGTCGACACCGTTTCCGGGTTGCAGTTGACCATGATCGTTTCATAGCCGGCCTCGGCCAGCGCAAAGCAGGCGTGGACGCAGCAATAATCGAACTCAATCCCCTGCCCGATGCGATTGGGACCACCGCCGAGGATGACGACCTTTTTGCGATCCGACGGCTGGCTTTCGCATTCGGGCGCGCCGAAAGTGGGCGCTTCATAAGTCGAGTACATATAAGGCGTCTTCGCCTCGAACTCGGCCGCGCAGGTATCGATCCGCTTGAACACGGGGCGCACGCCAAGACGGTGACGCAGCGCGCGCACCTCCTTTTCGGTGACGCCGCCGGTCATCGCCGACACGACGTCATGGACAAGGCCCGAACCGTGGGCGTGGGCATTTTCCATGCCGCGCAGATGCGCCGATTGCAGCGCGAGATAAGCCAGACGCTTGTCCGAAAAACCCATCGCCTTGAGCTTGCGCAATTCGGCCGCGTCGCGCGGAAGCCCTGCTTCCATCACCTGGTTTTCGGCCGCGACGATTTCGGCCAGCCGTTCGATGAACCACGGATCGAACTTCGCGATGCGGTGGATTTCGGCGACGGTGAACCCTTCGCGCAGCGCCTGCGCGGCCACCAGCAGCCGATCCGGCGTCGGGCGCGCGAGTTCGGCCTCGATCACCGAACGTTCGGCGCCGACCAGTGCATCGATGAAGTTGAAGCCGGCCAGGCCGGTTTCCAGCCCGCGAAGCGCCTTCTGCATCGATTCGTGGATATTGCGGCCAATCGCCATCACTTCGCCGACCGACTTCATCGCCGTCGACAGGAGCGGTTCGGCGCCCTTGAACTTTTCAAAGGCGAAGCGCGGGATCTTGGTGACGACATAATCGATCGTCGGTTCGAACGCCGCCGGCGTCGCGCCGGTAATATCGTTGGTGATTTCGTCCAGCGTGTAGCCCACCGCCAGCTTCGCGGCGACCTTGGCGATCGGGAAGCCGGTGGCCTTGGAGGCGAGCGCCGACGACCGCGACACACGCGGGTTCATTTCGATCACGATCAGGCGGCCGTCCTTGGGATTGACCGCGAACTGGACGTTCGAACCGCCCGTTTCCACGCCGATTTCGCGCAGCACCGCGATGCTGGCGTTGCGCATGATCTGATATTCCTTGTCGGTCAGCGTCAACGCCGGCGCGACGGTGATGGAATCGCCCGTATGGACGCCCATCGGATCGACATTTTCGATCGAGCAGATGATGATGGCGTTGTCGTTCCGATCGCGGACGACTTCCATCTCATATTCTTTCCAGCCGAGCAGCGATTCTTCGATCAGCACTTCGGTGGTCGGCGACGCATCAAGCCCGCCCGTCACGATCTGGACGAATTCGTCCTTGTTATAGGCGATGCCGCCACCCGTGCCGCCCATGGTGAAGCTGGGGCGGATGATCGACGGCAGGCCGGTATGTTCCAGCAGCGCCAAAGCTTCGTCGAGCGTATGGGCGACGCCGGACCGGGCGCTTTCCAGTCCGATCTTGTCCATCGCCTCGCGGAATTTCTGGCGGTCTTCGGCCTTGTCGATCGCTTCGGCATCGGCGCCAATCATCACGCAGCCATATTTTTCCAGCGTGCCGTCGTTGAACAGGGCAAGCGCGGTGTTGAGCGCGGTCTGGCCGCCCATCGTGGGCAGCACCGCATCGGGCCGCTCCTTTTCGATGATCCGGGCGACGACAGCCGGTGTGATCGGTTCGACATAGGTTGCGTCGGCCATGTCCGGATCGGTCATGATCGTCGCGGGGTTCGAGTTGACGAGGATGATGCGATAGCCTTCCTCGCGCAGCGCCTTGCACGCCTGCGTCCCCGAATAATCGAACTCGCACGCCTGGCCGATAACGATCGGACCCGCGCCGATGATGAGGATGGACTTAATGTCGGTGCGTTTGGGCATCAGTTGGTCAATCCGGTTTGAGCGACACATCCCCAGCCATCATATTCAAGGCCGAACATCGCTTCGATCTGCAAGCAGGTAATCGTAAGAGCTTTAATGGCTTCCGCGTCGGACGTCTGCACGCGCTGGAGAAAGAGCCACGGTTCGCCATCGTCCGACGGCTCGGTCTCCATCACCTCGAACCCCAGTTCTTCGGCGGCGTCCTCCAGTCGTTCGAGTGCCTCGGGCGGCCCGCGAAAACTGACGTCGATGGCGCGTGGAATGTCAGACCGATCGCCATTCTCGCGCAGATTGGCGAGAACATCCTGATCGGCCTCCCACTCCTCGTCCAGCCGGGCCGGATCAACCGGGGGGAGTGTCACGCCCGCTTCTCCAGCTGGCCTACGAACTTTTCGAACAGATAATGGCTGTCCTGCGGGCCGGGGCTGGCTTCGGGGTGATATTGCACGCTGAACGCCGACTTGTCGGTCAGTTCAAGCCCGGCGAGCGAACCATCGAACAACGAGACGTGCGTCGTCCGCGCATTGGCCGGCAGCGTTTCCGCATCGACCGCAAAGCCGTGGTTCATGCTGGTGATTTCCACCCGGCCGTCATCCGCCCGCTTCACCGGATGGTTCGCGCCGCGATGGCCCTGATGCATCTTGTAGGTCTTCGCGCCGATCGCGAGGCCGAGCAGCTGGTGGCCAAGGCAGATGCCGAACAGCGGCTTGCCGACATTCAGCAGTTCCCGAATGACCGGTACGGCGTAAGCGCCGGTCGCAGCGGGATCACCGGGTCCGTTCGACAGGAACACGCCGTCCGGCTGATGCGCCATCACCTCGTCAAAGGTGGCCGTTGCCGGCACCACCGTCACCCGCGCACCGGCGGCGACAAGATTGCGCAGGATGTTGCGCTTGAGGCCATAGTCGATCGCGACGACGTGCGGGCCTTCCGGATTGGCGCTGTGCGCGGCGTAACCGCTGCCCAGCGTCCACAGACCGTCGTCCCACTTGTAGCTCTGCGTCGTCGAGACTTCCCTGGCGAGGTCCATGCCCTCCAGCCCCGGCCAGCCCTTCGCCTTGGCGAGCAAGGCTGCGATATCGAACTCGCCCTTGGCATTGTGCGCGATGACGCCGTTGGGCGCGCCTTCGATACGGATCGCGCGGGTGAGCGCGCGGGTGTCCACGCCCGACAGACCGATACGGCCATTAGCCTTCAGCCAGCCGTCGAAATGCTGGGTCATGCGGAAGTTCGACGGATCGGTCACATCTTCGCGAACGATCAGCCCCAGCGCATGCGGGTTGGTCGCCTCGATATCTTCGGGGTTCGCGCCGACATTGCCGATATGCGGGAAAGCGAAATTGATGATCTGCCCGGCGAAGGACGGATCGGTCATGATTTCCTGATAGCCGGTCATCGACGTGTGGAAGCACACCTCGCCCACGGCATCGCCTTCGGCGCCGAAGCCGCGGCCCCAGATGACTGAGCCATTTGCTAGAACCAATACGCCAGTGGCACCTTCTGGGCGCGCGTGATCGGTCTCGGCCATTTCGGGCTCTCCTGTTGCTGGGGCGGCGGGTAAACGGCGGGGTTCCTAGGGGGGTGGCCGGGGCGGGTCAATCTATTAAAATCTGGTCACCAGCGCTATGCTGATCGCTTTTCCGGAACATCCGCTGAGGCTCCATGATTCGTGACGATATTAAGGCGGCCCTCGTGACCGCGATGAAGGCCCGTGACAGCGAAAAAACCTCAGCAATCCGGCTGATTCAGGCCGCACTGAAAAACCGTGACATCGAAATGCGCACCAGCGCCGGATCGTCCGACGACGATGTGGTGGTGATGGAAGTGCTGCAGAAGATGGCCAAGCAGCGCCGCGAATCGATCGAAATGTTCGAAAAAGGTGGCCGCACCGAGCTGGCCGCCGCCGAACAGGCCGAACTCGCCGTGATCGAAGGCTTCCTGCCCGCGCAGATGGACGAAGACGCCGCCCGGGCCGCGATCGCGGCAATCGTCGCCGAACTGGGCGCAACATCGGTCAAGGATATGGGCCGGGTGATGGCCGCCGTGAAGGAACGCCTGGCCGGCCAGCTCGACATGAGCAAGGCGAGCGGGCTGGTGAAGGGCGCGCTGGGCTGAGTCTTACGACCCGTCCCATTCTTCGCGTATCCGTTCGTGTCGAGCGCAGTCGAGACACGAGCCGCAAATGCTGTGCCAATGTGTCTCGGCTGCGCTCGACACGAACCGACTAAAAGGGAACAATCCCATTACCAATATCTCTCCCAAGCCTCGGAGAACTGGATGGCGTTTTGGGCATACGTCCTGCAATGCAGTGACGGGCGCTATTATACGGGACATACCGACGATCTCGATCGGCGGATGAGCGAACATGCCCACGGCGGCCATTGCGATTTCACCAGCCGCCGCCTTCCCGTGACATTGATGTGGTCGAAAACCTTGCCGACCCGGATCGAGGCGCTGGAAGCCGAAATGCAAATCAAACGCTGGTCCAAAGCAAAGAAGGAAGCCCTGTTTCGCGGTGACTGGGCGATGGTCAGCCATTACGCTCGCCCCCCCGCCGAACGCCCGCTTCTCTCTGACGGGACGGGGCAACATTGAGCCTTTCCCCCCAATTTCTCGACGAGCTGCGCGGGCGCACTTTGCTGTCGGCACTGATCGGCAAATCGGTGAAGCTGGAACGCGCCGGGCGGGAGTTTCGCGCCTGCTGCCCGTTCCATAACGAGAAAAGCCCGAGTTTCTACGTCAACGACGACAAGGCGTTCTACCATTGCTTCGGCTGTGGCGCGCATGGCGATGCGATCCGGTTCCTGACGGATAACAAGGGCCTGCCCTTCATGGATGCGGTGAAGGAACTGGCCGCCGCCGCAGGCATGGATGTTCCCGCCGCCGATCCCCGGTCCGCCGAAAAGGCCGAGCGCGCATCGGGCCTGCATGAGGCGATGGCCGAGGCGTCGGCCTGGTTCACCGAACAGTTGCACGGGATCGCGGGCGCGGAAGCCCGCGCCTATCTGCACAAGCGCGGGGTGGATGCCGCAACGATCACCGCGTTCGGGATCGGCTTTTCCCCCGATTCGCGGGGTAAGCTGAAAGCCGCCCTCGCCCGCTTCGGCGACGACAAATTGGTCGAAGCCGGCCTGCTGATTTCGGTCGATGACAAGGAACCCTATGATCGGTTCCGCGGCCGGTTGATGATCCCGATCCGCGACGCGCGCGGACGGGCGATCGCTTTCGGTGGCCGCATCATCGGCGCGGGCGAACCCAAATATCTGAACTCGCCCGAAACCCCCCTGTTCGACAAGGGCCGCACCCTTTTCAACCTCGACAAGGCGGCCGCCGCATCGCGCAAGGCCGACCGCGTGATCGTGGTCGAAGGCTATATGGACGTGATCGCGCTGGCGCAGGCCGGGATCGGCGAAGCCGTCGCCCCGCTCGGCACCGCCCTGACCGAAGGGCAGCTTGAGCGGTTGTGGCGTCTAGCCGAAGTGCCGATCCTGTGCTTCGACGGCGACGCCGCCGGGCAGAAGGCGGCCGTCCGCGCGGCATTGCGGGCGCTGCCGATGATCGAACCGGGGCGCACATTACGCTTTGCCACGCTGCCAGCCGGCCAGGACCCCGACGATCTGGTGCGATTGGGTGGCCCGAAAGCCCTGGAAACCGTGCTCGACGCGGCCGAACCGTTGGTCGAAAGGCTATGGAACCACGAACTGGCCAGCGCCCCACTCGACACGCCCGAAGCACGCGCCGGCTTGCGCAAACGCCTTGCCGATCATGCCGCGACGATCCGTCACAGCGATGTCCGTGGGCAATATCTTGCCGATTTCCGCCGCCGTTTCGACGCGTTGTACGAACGCCCGGCATTTACCCGCACTTTCCAGCCCCGCCCCGTCGGCCGGGGCCGTTTCGAACGGGGCAAACCGCCTGAAGCGCCGCCATCAGCGGCCACCCGATCGATCGGCAGCAGCGGGCTTGGCCCACTGGAAAGCCGTGCCGTCCTCGCCGGATTGTTGCGCCATCCGGCCGTCATCGCGGGCGCCGCCGAGGCGATTGCCGCCCTGCCGATCACCGATGGCGAACTGGCGCAGGTTCGCAACAGCATGCTCGATGCCGCTTTTGCTGGCGCAGCGCTTGATTCGGACGCATTGGGAACCATATTGGCCCAAGTGGGTCTGGCAGGAGCGATAGAAGCGCTTCGTGCGCCGAACGGACTTGCCTTTTCCTTCCTTCGCGGCAATGCCGAGTCGGGGCGGGCGCAGCGCGACCTGACGGCGGTGATCGAAGCATTGGCAGCAAGGCCGGAGCTCGATGCGGCGCTGGCGACGGTAACGGCGAGGCTGATGGCTTCGCCCGACGAGGCAGGTTTTGCCGAACAGCGGCGCCTTCGGGCGGCGCGAGACGAAGCGGATCGGGCGCTGGCGGCACTGGCGGCGGGCGAAGACGGCGCGGGACTGTAATTTAGGGTTGGTCGAATGGCGAAGACGAACATGGCGGAACCAGCGGAAAAGACCGAAAGCGGCGATGCGCCGCTGATCGATCTGAACGAAGCTTCGCTGAAGAAGCTGATCGCGCGCGCCAAGAAGCGTGGCTACATCACGGTCGACGAACTGAACGGCGTCGTCGGCGACATGTCGACCGATCAGATCGAAGACGTGATGTCCGCGCTCAACGAAATGGGCGTCAACGTCGTCGAGAACGAAGAGCAGAGCGAGGACGACCAGGCCGAGGAACAGACCGACGACGAGGTCGTCGGCGTTGACGAGGGCGATGGCGCCCCGGTCCTGACCCAGATCACCAAGAAGGAAACGGTCGATCGCACCGACGATCCCGTCCGCATGTACCTGCGTGAAATGGGTGCGGTGGAACTTCTGTCGCGTGAAGGCGAAATCGCCATCGCCAAGCGCATCGAAGCCGGCCGCGACACCATGATCCTGGGGCTGTGCGAAAGCCCGATCACCTTCAACGCGATCATCGACTGGTCGACCGCGCTGAACGAAGGCACGATGCAGCTGCGCGAGATCCTCGATCTCGACGCGATGCTGTCCAAAGGCCCGACCGCCGAACAGGTGGAAGGCGCGGAGGAAGGCGAAGAAATCAACGAACAGACCACCGGTCCGTCGTTCAAGGAAGAAGAAGAGCCCGAGGAGGCCCCGGCCGACGAGGACGAGGACGGCATGACGGAGCGCCGTGCGCCCCGCCCGTCCGAAGAGGAAGAGGAAGACAACACCCTCAGCCTCGCGCAGATGGAAGAACAGCTCAAGCCGTTGGCGCTGGAGCGGTTCGCGACCATCACGAGCCTCTACAAGAAATTCCACAAGATGCAGATCGCCCGGCTCGAAGCCATGGGCGGTGGCGGGGAATATCCCGACAGCGATGAGAAGAAGTATCAGAAGCTGCGCGAGGAACTGACCGCCGAAGTGGAAAGCGTCCAGTTCCACGGCGCGAAGATCGAATATCTCGTCGATCAGCTATATTCGTTCAATCGCCGGCTGACGGCGCTTGGCGGACAGATGCTGCGCCTGGCCGAACGCCACAAGGTTCCGCGCAAATCCTTCCTCGACGCCTATATCGGCCGTGAAACCGAAGAAGGCTGGATCGAACGCGTCGCCGGCATCGACAAGAAATGGGCGGCCTTTGCCGCCGCCGAGCGTGACCCGGTGGAACGTATTCGCGCCGAAATCAGCGAAATCGGCCAGGCGACCGGCATGTCGCTGCCCGAATTCCGCCGCATCGTGAACATGGTGCAAAAGGGCGAACGCGAGGCGCGGATCGCGAAGAAGGAAATGGTGGAAGCCAATCTCCGTCTCGTGATTTCGATCGCCAAGAAATATACCAACCGTGGCCTGCAGTTCCTGGATCTCATTCAGGAAGGCAATATCGGCCTGATGAAGGCCGTCGATAAGTTCGAATATCGCCGCGGCTATAAATTTTCGACCTATGCGACCTGGTGGATCCGTCAGGCGATCACCCGATCGATCGCCGATCAGGCGCGCACCATCCGTATCCCGGTCCACATGATCGAAACGATCAACAAGCTGGTTCGCACCAGCCGCCAGATCCTGCACGAAATCGGCCGCGAGCCGACGCCGGAAGAACTGGCCGAGCGGCTTTCCATGCCGCTCGAAAAGGTGCGCAAGGTGATGAAGATCGCCAAGGAACCGATCAGCCTTGAAACGCCGATCGGCGACGAGGAAGACAGCCATCTCGGCGATTTCATCGAGGACAAGAACGCGATCATCCCCGTGGATGCCGCGATCCAGGCCAACCTCAAGGAAACCGTGACCCGCGTGCTGGCATCGCTCACCCCGCGTGAAGAACGCGTGCTGCGCATGCGTTTCGGCATCGGCATGAACACCGATCACACGCTGGAGGAAGTCGGCCAGCAGTTCAGCGTGACCCGCGAACGCATCCGCCAGATCGAAGCAAAGGCGCTGCGCAAGCTGAAACATCCGTCGCGCAGCCGCAAAATGCGCAGCTTCCTCGACCAGTAAACCGGTCAGAACCAACCGACAGAAAACCCCGGCGAGACGCAGGTCTTTGCCGGGGTTTTTACTTTCTGGTCTTAGTTTCGTATCTTAACCAAGATCACGATATGCCTAACGCGGCGTCAACCTCACTTTTACGCGGTTTGCTATACATGATCGGGCATCAACGAAACGCGGGAGGCAAAGCCCGCGGCTTTCGGAGTAGATGATGCCCATTCCCGCGATCAACGACATGGGACGAAACCGCGTCGCGGATACGCTGCTGAGCGCCGCAATCGATACGGGCAGCGCCAGCCATCCCTATCTTTCGGCATCCGAACTTCGCGACGGGCCAGATGCGATTCGCAATCTTGCCGATGCGGTGCATCACCTTTGCCTGCTCCATGGCCGGATGCCCGGCCTGGTCGACCTCGCCGTCGAACGCACACCGATCGAAGCCACCGCCTGGATGATTTCCGCCGCCGCAAATTTCACCGAGGAACGCGCACTCCTCACCCGGCTGGTCGTCGCCGCCCCGCCCGTGCCCAGCACGCCCGGCCAGGCCGAATGCGAAGCCACGATGCTGGCCCAGCAGCACGCGATCGAAATGCTGGCGAAATCGGAACGTATCGGCTGTGCGATCGGCGCCGCGGCTGCCCTGCTGCTCGACTGGCAGGCCGTCCGCACGGTACTCGACCTCGCCGCCGAACGCCTTGGCCTCGATCCCACGCCCTGCCGGCTGCCGGACGCCGGGGCGATCGAATCCTTCCTGATCCGCAACGGCACCGGCCTCGAACGCGCGATCACCTTCGGCGCGCAGCAGATGTTCGTGCAACAGCGTGGCCTGTGGGATTTGCTGGAATGCCGCGCACAGGCGCGCCGCTGACGAGGACGCTTCCTTCTCCCCCGATTGCACGCTAGCCTGCCGCCATCGGCAAAAAAGGCCTGCATGACCGACAATTATAGCCTGCTGCGCGAAACCGCGGACCACATCGCTCTGTCACGCCTGATCGACAGCTATGCCCGTGCGATCGACCGATGCGATCTGGCATTGCTGCGCAGCCTGTATGCCGACGACGCGATCCACGACCATGGCGCCATGTTTTGTGGCGGCCCGGACGCGTTCGCGGCCTTTATCGGCAACACGATGCATGCGCTTGTCAGCCATCATTTCATGGGCAATCGGCTGCTGGACATCACCGGCGACCAGGCAACCGGCGAAACCTATGCGATCAACAGCCACGTCATCGCGCCCGGCACGGCGGACGCCCGCGATTATATTGCCGGGGGCCGCTATCTGGATCGGTTTCGCCGTACCGACGCGGGCTGGCGCATCACGCACCGCACCCGCGTGATCGACTGGAGCCACGAACGGCCCCACCAGCCCGGTTCAACCGCCGCCGGCCTCGCCATTGGGGGCAAATGGCCCGACGATGCGTCCTACGCGTTCCTCGGCGGCACGATCAGGGCTTGAGGACAAGCGTCCGCCCTTCGACCCCCCAACTGCGCAGCGAACTCAGAAAATTCATGCCGAGCACGTTCATGTCGCCAAATTCGGCAGCGGTGATCACGGCCAGATCGGTGCGGCGGATCGGCCCCACGCGCAGTTCGCCAATCCGGCCCCGCCGCGCAATCACCGTGCCATTGGCCGTCGCAACCGACATTTCAAAGCCATCGGCGGGGATGCCGGCAGCAGCGGCAGACACCGCCGACAGCGCCGTCGTCGTTGCGCCGCTATCGATCATGAAGCGCGTTTCCACCCCGTTCACGTCAGCACGGATCCAGAAATGGCCGTCGTCCGCCATCGCGATGCGCAGGGTTTGCCCCTCCGTCATCCCCGATTCGGGATAAAGCACCGCATTCAGCCGGGTCGTCACATCATCGCGGAAGGAATAAGCGAACAAGGCCACTGCAAAGATCGCAGCCCAGCCGAGAGCCATCTTCAGCGTCTGGCCCAGCGGCACGCGCCGTGAAACCAGCGCGCTGACGACAAGCACCAGGCACATGCCCGTCGCGATGATCTGCAGGGCCTGATCGCCATTCATGCCACCGCCACCATCCCATCATAGCCCGGCGCCACCCCGGCCGGCAGTTCGGCGATCAATCCGGCATAGTCCATCGACTGATCCATATGCGTCAGCACCGCACGGGCCGGAGCGAATTGGGCAACCCACCCCAGCGTCTGGCCAAGATGCGGATGTGTCGGGTGGGGGCGCCGGCGCAGCGCATCGACGATCCACAGATCAAGGCCGGTATACAGTGCCGCCATGGCATCGATCATCGCATGGAAATCAGTAGCATAGCCAATGGATTTTCCACCGGATTCGAACCGCAGCCCGACCGAGGTGATCGACCCGTGCGGCTGATCGACCGTAGCGACGCGAATGTCGCCGATCATCATATCACCAGGAAGATCATGGCCGGTCACGATCGGAGGATAGCCCTCCTTGCCCTCGAACGCATAGGCAAAGCGCGCCTGCAGGGCGGCCAATGTCCACGACCGGGCATAACCCGCCACCGGCGCGCCACGCGCATGGAACAACTGCCGCAGATCATCGATGCCGTGGCAATGATCGGCATGGTCATGGGTCCAGATCACCGCATCGACATCCACCACATCGGCGTCGAGCAACTGTTCGCGCAGATCGGGGCTGGTATCGACGAGGATGCGGGTGGTGGCGCTTTCGATCAGCACCGACGCGCGACGACGGCGGTTGCGCGGTTCGCCCGGATCGCATGCCCCCCAATCATGGCCGATCCGCGGCACTCCGGACGATGTTCCGCAACCAAGAATCCGCGCTCTCACGCCGTCGCCCTCAACGCCGCGCCTTGGCGAACAGATCGAAGAAATTGGCGGTGGTGCGTTCGGCCAGCGCCTCGACACTGGTGCCGCGCAGATGGGCGAGAAACCGCGCGGTATCGGCGACGAAGGCCGGCTCGCACGTCTTGCCGCGATGGGGCACCGGCGCCAGAAATGGCGCGTCGGTTTCGATCAGCAAACGATCTTCGGGAATAGTGGCAACGACGGCCTGTAAGTCTTTGGCATTCTTGAACGTTGCGATACCGGAAATCGAAATATACAAACCCAGATCAAGCGCGGTCCGGGCAAATTCGGCGCTGGCCGTGAAGCAATGGATGACGCCGGGATAGGCGCCCTGCCCCATTTCATCGCGCAGGATCGCCGCCGTATCCTCCTCGGCGTCACGGGTGTGGACGATCAGCGGCAAGCCGGTTTCACGGGATGCCACGATATGCGCGCGAAAGCTGGCGCGCTGGCGATCGCGATCCGAATGATCATAATAATAATCGAGGCCGGTTTCGCCAATCGCGATGACACGCGGGTGCCCCGCCGCGCCCACCAGCCGCGCGGTATCGACCGCCGGATGCGCATCAGCCTCATGCGGGTGGATGCCCACCGACGCCCAGACATCGGCCTCACGCTCGGCCGTGGCGATGATTTCGCCCCATTCGCGCTCGCGCGTCGAAATGTTGAGCATGGTGGAGACGCCGGCTTCGCGGGCGCGGCGAAGGGTGCCGGCCTGATCCTCTACCAGACCGGCATAATTCAGGTGACAATGGCTATCGACGAACATCAGCCAATCGTGCCCTCTCCGGCTTTCGTTTCCGATCGGGCAGGGTCCGCTTCCACCCAACGCGGGAACACACCCTGCGGTGCGGGCAGCGCAGTGCCAGCCGCGATCGGCGTCGCGAGCGCCGCGAAATCCCGCGCATCGGCGGGCTGCGCCAACTGATCGAGCAGCTTGTCCGCGCTTTCGGGGATCGCCCAGCGGACGAGGATCGCAAGCACGCGGATGGCTTCAGCCGTGGCATGGAGGATCGCGTCGGCGGCCTCCGGATCGGTCTTACGCAGCGCCCACGGCGCATTGTCGGCGAAATAGCGGTTCGCTTCGGCCACACCTTCCCAGATGATTTCAAGCGCGCGGTGGATCGCCAGACCCGTCATCGCCTCGTTCAGCCGTGCCATCAATGCCGGCGCGTCGAGAACGGCGGCCGGCGCGGCTGTACCCGGCACGATCCCGCCGCAATTCTTGGCGATGATCGACAGGCAGCGCTGGGCAAGATTACCCAGGCCATTGGCGAGATCCGCGTTCGAGCGCGTCACGATCGCTTCATGGCTGTACGATCCGTCCTGGCCGAAGCTCACTTCGCGCAGCAGGAAATAGCGCATCTGATCGACGCCATAAGTGCGCGCCATTTCAACCGGATCGACAACGTTGCCGAGCGACTTCGACATCTTTTCGCCGCGGTTGAGCAGGAAGCCGTGGCCAAACACCTGTTTGGGCAAGGGCAGATCGGCGGACATCAGGAAAGCCGGCCAATAAACCGTATGGAAACGGACGATATCCTTGCCGATAATGTGCAGATCGGCTGGCCAGTATTTCTGATAAGATTCTGTATTATCTGGATATCCAACGCCTGTCAGATAATTGGTCAGGGCATCGACCCAGACATACATCACATGGCCCGGTGCATCCGGCACCGGCACGCCCCAATCGAAACTGGTGCGCGAAATCGACAGGTCGGACAGCCCGCCCTTCACGAAACTCAGAATTTCGTTGCGACGGCTTTCCGGTCGGATGAAATCGGGATTCGCTTCATAATGCGCGATCAGGCGATCGGCATAAGCCGACAGGCGGAAGAACCAGCTTTCCTCGACCGTCCATTCGACGGGCGTGCCCTGCGGCGACAGCTTTTGCCCGTCTTCGCCGGCAACCAGTTCCTTTTCATCATAATAGGCTTCGTCGCGGACCGAATACCAACCTTCGTAACGGCCGGCATAGATATCGCCCCTGGCGACCATCGCCCGCCACAATGCCTGGCTGGCGGCATAATGCGCCGGTTCCGACGTGCGAATGAAGCGATCGTTTGAAATGTTAAAGACGGATGTCATTTCCTTGAAATAGGATGACATTTCATCGGCAAGCTCGCGCGGGGAAATGCCCCGGGCGCGGGCTGCCTGATCCATCTTCAGGCCATGTTCGTCGGTGCCCGTCATGAAGAACACGTCGCGCCCCGAAAGGCGCTGGAAGCGTGCGATGGAATCGGTGGCGATCACCTCATAAGCATGCCCGATGTGCGGGCGGCCATTGGGGTAGGAGATCGCGGTGGTGATATAGAAGGGTTCGGCCATGCGCTCAGGCTTTAGCGCGGTCAGCCCCCGGGGCAAGCGCCGCGACGAGACCAGCGAGTTCAAAAGCCGTCGTCTGCGGATCAAGCGACAGGCGCACCGCGCCTTCGGCCAGCACCCGCGCCTTTTCCCAAAGTTCGATCGCCCCCGCCAGCGCAGCGCCATTCCGGGTGCGCGCCTGCGCCGCGATGAAGCTGGGCAGACGTTCCAGAAACACCTCGTAGCGCGGCTGGGCGGCCTTCAGCGCCAGTGATTTCGCCAGTGCGACCCGTCGGCTGTTCGACGGATCCCCGTCGCGCGCAAGGGCTGCAAAAGCGGCATCAAGGCCCGCAATATCCAGCCCGGCAAATCGCAGCGCCCGGCCCGGCGCGCCACCGCCGCTTTCCACCAGCGCCGCAATTTCGGACATTGGCGATTCGGGAAGCAGGCGCCGCAACGCTACCCCCATGTCCGCATCATCCAGCGGCGCGAATCGCAGCATGCGGCAGCGCGACCGGATCGTCGGCAGCAGCCGGCCGGGCGCATGGCTGACCAGCAGGAACAGGGTGTCGGCGGGCGGCTCCTCCAGATTTTTGAGGAGGGCGTTGGCCGCCGGGCGTTCGAGATCGTCGATCGCATCGATGATGACGACGCGGCGCGGCGACAGGCTGGGTGTCACCGCGAAGAATGGCTGGAGCGCGCGCACCTGATCGATCGAGATGTTGCGCGCGAGATCATTGCTCTTGTCGCGCGGCAGGCGGGCGAGCTGGCGGATATCGGGGTGGCTGCCGGCCGCGATCAACCGGGCCGTCGGATGATCATCGGCCACATCCAGCCCCTGCCCGCCCGGTGGTGGCCCGGCGGCTTCGGCCAGATAGCGTGCCGCGGCGGCAGCTGCGAACATCGCCTTGCCCACACCCTGCGGACCGACAAGGAGCCAGGCGTGGTGCAACCGACCAAGCCCCATCGCCTCGCGAAAGGTGGCGATCGCATCACGGTGGCCGAGCGGGGTCAGGCTCACAGGCCGTCCAGTGCGGCCAGCAACCGCGCGGTGACGTCATCCGCGGCACCGGACGCATCGACAACCCGGCAACGCGCCGGATCGGCCACGGCAAGCGCGGCGAATGCGGCGGCGACACGGTGATGATAAGCCGCGTCCCGCGCACCGAATCGATCGGCCCCGTCGCGATCGCGCGCGGCGGCACGCGCGGCGGCCTCCGCCTCGGGCAGCGCCAGCAACAAGGTGCGATCGGGCATCAGGCCATCACTGCCGACCTGATGAAGCTGACGGATCACCGCTTCACCAATGCCGTCCGCACCGCCCTGATAGGCCAGCGAGCTATCGAGGAAGCGATCGCTCAACACCCATTTCCCGGCATCGATCGCAGGCCGGATCGTCTTGGCGACATGATCCGCCCGCGCCGCCGCGAACAGCAGGGCTTCCGCACCCGGCGTCCACCGGCTGGCGTCACCATCCAGCAGCAATGCGCGGATCGCTTCGGCCCCGGCGCTGCCGCCCGGTTCACGGGTTTCGACGACGTCATGACCGCGCGCGCGCAGAGCGGCGGCAAGCGCGCGCACCTGCGTCGACTTGCCGACTCCTTCCCCGCCTTCGAGGCTGATGAAATGCCCCCGCGCCACCATCGCCAGGATCAGGCCATACCGAACAGCCAGCGGAAGCCGGCCGCGATACGATCGAAGAATCCGGCCGCATCGACCGCCGTTTCAGCCACCAGTGGCATGCGCTGCGGCGGCGTATCGCCCGTCTGCACGACGAGATCGGCGATGTGCTGCCCTGCCTTGATCGGCGCCTTGATCGGGCCGTTATAGACCACCGTGACCTTCATATTGCCGCTGATCCCGGCCGGCACGGTGACGGCCAGATCACGCGGCGCAACGAGGCCGACGCTGCGGACATCGCCCAACTGCACTTCGGCCGTCTGCACTTTCTTGCCCTTGGCGACGAGCGGCACGGCCTTCCACGCCCGGAAACCCCAATCCATGAACGCCACCGACTGTTCGATCCGCTGGTTCGAACTGGTGAGCCCGGCGACGACCATCACAAGACGGCGGCCATTTTGTTCGGCAGACCCGGTAAAGCCATAACCCGCTTCTTCGGTGTGGCCGGTCTTGAGACCATCGGCGCCAGACACCCGGCCGAGCAAGGGATCGCGATTCTGCTGTGTGATGGCCGCGCCCGCACCCATCGTCTTGCCCCACGTGAATTCCTTCTGGCTGTAGAACGCCTTGTAGAGATCAGGGAAATCCTGGATCGTCCGCGTCGCCAGTTCACCCAGATCGTGCGCGGTGACATAGGTGACGCCGCCATCCGGCCAGCCGTTCGACGTGCCGAAATTCGAATTGGACAGGCCCAGTTCCTTGGCGCGCTGGTTCATCAGCGCGACGAAGGCCGGTTCCGTCCCCGCAATCCCTTCGGCCAGCACCACGCAGGCGTCATTGCCCGAAAGCGTGACGATGCCGTGGAGCAGATTCTGCACGCTCACCTGTTCGCCGGGCGACAGGAACATCGTCGACCCCGCCGACGGGCCATGCCATTGCCGCCAGGTTTCGGGCCGCACCGTGATCATCTGATCGAGTTTCAGTTCGCCCTTCTTGATCAGATCGAAGGCAACATAAACGGTCATCATCTTGGCCATCGACGCCGGCGGCATCCGGCGATCGGCATCCTTGGCGTACAGCACCGCGCCCGAAGACAGGTCCTTCATATACGCCACCGGCGCCGCCGTTTCGAAGGGCGGCGCGGCAGCGGGCGCGGCAACGGCAAGGATCATCGCGGCGGATGCGGCAAGCAGGATACGAGGGTGCATCGGTCTCATTCCAGGGCTGGACATTCAGGGACGGGCGGAAGTGATTTGCGCATCGTGATAGCCGCGCCGACGCACCTCCGCCAGCGCCGAGCGCGCGGCTTTTTCATCGGCGAACGGGCCTAAACGAACGCGATAGAGATTATCGCCGGGCGTGACGCCGGCCGCCGCCACATCACGCACGGCTGCAACCAGGCGATCGGCCTCGTCCACATCGGCGAAAGCGGCAATCTGAATGAAACTTGGCAATTGCCTGGCCGCGACCGTCCTGGCCGGCCCTTCGTCGCGGGCCTTGCCATCAGGGTAGACCCGCCGAACCCGCACCCGCACGACACCCGCTTTCTCGGTGCCCAACTGACGCGCCGCCGCACGCGACAGATCGATGATCCGCCCGCTGGCAAACGGCCCGCGATCGTTGATCCGCACGATGACCTTGCGGCCCGTATCCAGCGCCGTCACCTCCGCATAAGACGGCATCGGCAAGGTCGGGTGCGCGGCGCTGATCGCGTTCATATCGAATTTTTCGCCATTGGCGGTGGTGCGGCCATGATGCCCGCCCCCGTACCAGGACGCCAAACCCGTCGCATCATAAGACCGGTCGTCGCGCGGCACATAGGTGCGCCCGCCCACCACATAGGGCTTTCCGATCTTGACGATGCCATCGCCCGGCGGCCGGGTGGAGGCGCAGGCGGACAACAAGCCCGCTGCGGCCAGCACCGCCAGTTCAGCGCGCCACTTCATCGGCGAGCAACCCCACGGACAGCGCATAGAAATTGGAACAATTATAATCGAGGATCGCGCGGTAATTGCCGGTCAGCAGATAGGCCGTCGCTGCCGGGCCATCGGGTTCCAGCAAGGTCGCCAGCTCCGTGTCGGCTGGTGCCGGCCCGCCGGTGATGGTGACGCCCAGCGCCTTCCATTCGGCCATGGTCAACCAGCGGCTATGGCGATCATGGACACGCGGGCAGCGCGGCGATTTCGTCAAGGCACGCAATGCGCCGCGATCCAGCGTCGCCGGCACGCGCACCGCCACGCCCCAGGGAATGTTCGGTTTCCAGCCGGCATGGACCAGATAGTTGCCGATCGACGCCAGCGCATCGGCCTCGCTGGTCCAGATATTGACCCGGCCATCACCGTCACCATCGACGGCCAGCCGCATGTACATGCTCGGCAGAAATTGCGGATACCCCGTGGCGCCGGCCCAACTCCCCTTCAACTGGGCGCGCGGAATGCCGCGATCGAGCAGTTGCAACGTCGCGATCAGTTCGGCGGTGAACAATTCGCGGCGACGGCCGTCATAAGCGAGGCTGGCAAGCGACCGGATGAGATCGTAATCGCCGACATAGGTGCCATAACCGGTTTCATGGCCATAGATCGCCATCATGATCGCTTCGGGAACCCCCGTATCCGCCTCGATCCGGGCAAGCTTGGGGCGCAGATCCTGATACCGTTTGCGCCCGCGATTGATTCGGTCCGCGTCGACATGACGCGCCTTGTACGGCGCGAAATTCGGGATCGCCGATGCCGGCGCGTTCGGATTGCCGCCCGGCTGGGCACGATCCAGCTGGATCACGCGCGAATTGAAGGTCAGCCCATCCACCGCACCATCAAACGTCGCCGGCCGCACGCCCGCCGCCAGCGCGCGCGGACGAATCGACCGCAGGAAAGCCTGAAACGCCTGATTCTGATCGACCGGCGCGGCCGCAGCGACTGGCTGGGCCGCCCCCGCCGATCCGCTGGTCTGCGCTGGCCCGGCGCCGGGTGAAACCAAAAGGACGGTGGCAATCGCCAAGGCCCCGAACGAAATACGCATGCAAAACCCCTTACCGGCCTAAACCTGCCACAGCCAGAGGCAATGGTGAATCCCCTTCGCAACAAAGATATCCCGCCTCTTGCACGAAAGGCCGCACGCGGAGATAAGCACCCCCGCCGCAAGGGTGGCAAAGTGGTCGATGGCCGTAGCCTTGAAGCTACCCGGTCTTGTCGGCGCGGCGCTGAATTGGGAGTGTGGTTATAAGGGGTTAGTAGTCGGTCGGTTGCGGTGACATATTCGCGCATATGCCTGCCATAAGCTGCCGCCCGTGAAACGGCATGGAAGAGTGTCCGAGTGGTTTAAGGAACCGGTCTTGAAAACCGGCGACGGGGCAACCCGTCCGTGGGTTCGAATCCCACCTCTTCCGCCATTACTGAGGTAGAAAGATATGCTGGACGGGCGCGATTGGAGCAAAGTCGAGGGCGCTTCGCCTGAATCGCTGGACCTGCTGGCGAGCGTTTCACCTACCGGAATTCCCATCCGCCTCATTGAACTTTTGCGGGTCACGGATGGAGGCGAAGGTCCTTTGCCGGTTCAACCACTATGGTTCTGCCTATATCCTGCTGCGGAAATTGCCCAGATTGAGCGAGATGGCACCTTCAAAGAGTTCTTCCCAAACCTATTTGTTGTGGGAGGGAATAGTGGGGGCGAGGCCGTTGCAATCGACTTGCGAGAGCCAACCTCGGCTCCGGTGGTGTCGTTTGATATGACGAACATCGATCTCAAAGAGAGTGTTCGCCATATTGCAAACGATTTCGAAGCGTTCGTTGATCTGATTGGCAAAGAGTAACTGCAACGCCTCGCACCTGAAGGCGCGAGGCGTTGCGCAGCGTCAAGGCGGAAGGAGTGTAGCCTACCCCCGCTGCTGCGGATGTTCGATTAACGAGGGACCGTCCGCTGGTCCTCGGCGCGGGTGAAGGCGACAAAGCCTCGCGCAACCTTATGCTGGCGCTGACAGGCACCGTCAGCGAGCATATGCCAGCGCCCATACGCCCGCCCTCATCCCACTCGCGGAGATGATCGAGGATCAGTAGAAAGTCCCCTGCCAGCGTGCCCGCCATCACGTCTGCATACGCGGCATCGGCAAACGCACCGAACAGGAGTGTGAACGGGGACGGTCGCGGCTTCTCCGCTTCCTCAATCCGCTTGATGCGGCGTTGAAGGGCGCGGATGCCTGCCATTGCGGCTGTTGTTGCCGCTTGACACTTCTGATCGGGATTAAACGCCACATGGCGTCAAATCTGTCGCCGGCGTTCTTGACGCGCCGCATTTCAGCGGCGAAGTCATCCCGCGTCGACTGCGCTTAGCGCAGACCCAGAACCGAGCTTTCGAATCCGTCTGTCCAAGTGCCAATTCTCGCAGGAAACCGCAAATGACTTTCGCCGTGATCCCTCATTCATCGCCAATGTCGCCTGATCAGCGTGCGGCACTCCTGGAGAATCCGGGCTTTGGCCGTATCTTCACCGATCATATGGTGACGTTGAAGTGGACCGCGGATCTTGGCTGGCACGACGGCAAGGTAGCGGCGCGTGCGCCCTTTCAGCTCGATCCGGCTTGCGCGGTCTTGCATTACAGCCAGGAAATCTTCGAAGGCATGAAAGCCTATCGGACGCAGGACGGCCAGATCACCCTGTTCCGTCCGGAAGAAAATGCACGGCGCTTCGCCGAATCCGCCGATCGCATGGCCATGCCGCGCCTGCCTGAAAATCTGTTCCTGGAAGCGGTGGAAGCCCTTGTGCAGATCGACCGGGATTGGATTCCGGACGGCGAAGGCAGCCTCTATCTGCGCCCGTTCATGTTCGCGAGCGAAGCATTTCTGGGGGTTCGCCCGGCCGCCGAATATATCTTCTGTGTCATCGCCTGCCCGGTGGGCGCCTATTTCAAGGGCGGCGCCAAACCGGTGACGGTGTGGGTGTCGGATTCCTATACCCGCGCAGCATCGGGCGGCACGGGTGCTGCGAAATGCGGTGGCAACTATGCCGCCAGCCTGATCGCGCAAGCCGAAGCATCGCGCCATGGATGCGATCAGGTCGTGTTCCTCGACGCCGCGGAACATCGCTGGATCGAAGAACTGGGCGGAATGAACATCTTCTTCGTCATGGACGATGGCAGCCTGCTCACCCCGCCGCTGGGCGGCACCATTCTGCCCGGAATCACCCGCAATTCGATCATCGCGCTGGCACGGCAGGCCGGTCTTACGGTTGTCGAACAGCCTTATTCCTTTGAAAGCTGGCGCGCCGATGCCGCAAGCGGCCGGGTGCGCGAAACATTTGCCTGCGGCACCGCCGCCGTCGTCGCCGCAATCGGCGAAGTGCGTTTCGAAGGCGGCAGCTTCCAGATCGCCGATGCCGGCACCGGCCCCGTCACCAGCCGCCTGCGCGACGAACTGGTCGGGATCCAGCGGGGAACCGTGCCGGACCAGGCCGGCTGGCTGCACCGCCTGCGGTAAGCCGGCCATACCATCATGATCGGAAAAATGGCTGAGGCCGGGAATAGGATATATTCCCGGCCTCAGCCGCTTTCGTCGGGCAAGCGATCGCCCCGGATCAGGCCTATTCGGCTGCCTGCGCGTCAACATCGTCCGCTGGCCCGGCGGGCGCCAGCTTCGCCAGCGGACGCACCGTGGTTTCGACCATCGGCAGCAATTCGATGGTCTTCCCGCCGGTTTCCACCTTCAAGGCTTCGAAACGGCGCGCCTGCGTCATCACCTGACTTTCAAGGCTGCCGACGAAGCTGTTATAAGCACCCGTCGCCTGATTGAGATTGCGGCCGAGCTTTTCGACATGCCCGCCCATCGTCGCCAGCCGGCGATACAGTTCCTTGCCGACATCGGCGATTTCCTTGGCCTGTTCGGCCAGATGTTCCTGCCGCCACATGCCCGCCATCACCTTGGCCAGCGCCAGCATATTGATGGTCGAGGCGACGATGACGCCATTGTTGAAGGCGCTTTCGATCAGATCCGGCGCACGTTCTGCCGCCGCGGACAGGAAATGTTCGCCGGGGATGAACATGATCACGAAATCGGGCGACAGATCGAACTGCCGCCAATATCCCTTGCGGCCCAGATCGGCGGCATAGGCCTTCATCGCGCTGGCATGTTGCAGCAGCAATGCCGAACGGCGCTCCTCATCTTCTTCGTCAAAGGCCTGTTCGAAATGGACGAGCGGGCATTTCACGTCGATGACGATGCAGCGCCCGCCGGGCAGATTGATCACGCAATCGGGACGGAGTTGTTTGTCCCCATCACTGATCGAGGATTGCAGCGTGAAATCGACATTTTCAGAAAGCTGCGCCGCTTCGAGAATGTTGCGCAGCTGTTCTTCCCCCCAGCGTCCACGCGCCTTCGGGCTGGAACGGAGCACGTTCGTCAGCCGCGCGGTTTCGCGACGAACGATATCGTTGCCCTGCGTCAACTGGGCCACCGCCTCGCGCAGTTCGCCATAGCTGCCGACGCGATCCTTCTCGATCTTCTCCAGCTTTTCGTCATAGCGTTTGAGCGTGGATTCCACCGGCGTCAGCAGCAGCTTGATCTTGTCCTCGCCCTCCTTGCCGGCCTGGGCGAAGCGTTCCTCTGCGCGCTTGAGGAAGCTGGTCTGCGCGGTTTCGAGCGCCTTGCCGGCAAGATCCCCAAAGCGTGCTTCGAGCCTGGCTTCATACTCCTTGAGCTGGGCGATCTGCGCGGCATGCGCCTGCACCCGTTCCGCTTCGCCGCGTTCGAACCCGGCCTTGGCGGCGGCGAGTTCGGCGACGCGGGCGCGTTCGGCAGCCAATTCGGCCTCAAGCCCGGCAACCCGTTCGGCCACCTGCGTCGCGGCCGCCAGCGCGCGCTGCGCCGCATCCCGTTCATCACGGACTTCGTTGAGCAGCAAGCGCAGCGGCGGCAATTCCTCGCCCCGCGCCTCGGCAACAGCCCGGGCGGCTTCCGCCAGTGCAAGGCGTTGCGCCACGGCATCGCGTTCACGCCGGGCTTCGGCCACCGATGATTCGCGCGCGAACCATGCCATCGCCAGCCCGGCCAGCAGCGCGAGCGGAATTGCCACCAAAATCACAACGTCCATTGCCGCCCTTTCAGGAACAGAATAGGAACTCTGCCCCGGCCAGTCGTGATTTGCAAGGGACGCTTAGGCCAAATGCCTAGGCCGCGCGGTGGAGCCGGCGGGCCTTGTCCAGCTTCTTCATCAGCATGTCCCGTTTCATCCGCGACAGATGATCGATGAACAATATGCCTTCGAGATGGTCCATTTCATGCTGCAGGCAGGTGGCGAGCAATCCGTCGAGCAACGCTTCATGCTTCTTGCCGTCGGCATCGAGCCAGCGCGCGTGGATCGTCGTCGGCCGTTCAACATCGGCAAACTGATCGGGCACCGACAGGCAGCCTTCCTTGTAAACCGAATGTTCTTCCGATGGATCGAACAGTTCCGGATTGATGAAGACGCGCGGATTGCGGATCGGCTTTCCTTCCGCATCTTCGTCTTCCTGCAGATCGATCACGAGCACGCGGTTGGGTACGCCCACCTGGATCGCCGCCAGGCCGATGCCGGGGGCATCGTACATGGTTTCGAACATGTCGGCGATCAGCGCGCGCAGATCGTCATCCACCGCGTCGACCGGCTTGGAAAGGGTACGCAGGCGCGGATCGGGCGCCTCCAGGATCGGTAAAATGGCCATGGTCGTGAGCTAGGAAGTGGGAGGCCGCACGTCAAGCCACCGGACGTCGCGCGCGCAACGCCTGGGCCAGCGTTCCTTCATCGAGATAATCGAGTTCGCCACCAACCGGCAGGCCATGGGCCAGCTGCGTCAGGCGGATGGGATACCCCTCCAGCCGATCGGCGATATAATGCGCGGTGGTCTGTCCTTCGAGCGTGGCGTTCATCGCCAGCACCACTTCATCGGTCCCGCCGGCGGCAATGCGGCTGACCAGCGTATCGATCGCCAGATCCTCCGGCCGCACGCCTTCGAGCGCCGACAGCCGTCCGCCCAGCACATGGAAGCGACCGGGGAACAGCCGGGACCGTTCCAGCGCCCAGAGATCGGCCACTTCCTCCACCACGCACAGCAGCCGTGCGTCGCGGCGTGGATCGGCACATATCGCGCAAGGATCGCTGGTATCGACATTGCCGCAGGTGCCGCAGGTCGACAGCCGTTCGTTCACCGCTTCCAGCGCGCGCAGCAGCGGCCCCATCGCGGCTTCGCGTTTCTTGATGAGATGGAGGACCGCGCGCCGTGCCGATCGCGGGCCAAGGCCCGGCAACCGGGCGAATGCCTGCGTCAGCGCCTCGATTTCAGGAGATGCCATGGAGAACGGATAGGGAATTGATCCGCCGCCGTCACCCGGAAGTTGGCGAACATCCGGCCTTGCGCTTGGCCGCGTCGCAAAGCAAAGCGCGGGACATGCGCATAGCCTTCATGGGAACCCCCGATTTCGCCGTACCGACGCTGGACGCGCTGGTCGCGGCCGGGCACGAAATCGTCGTCGCTTACTGCCAGCCGCCCCGTCCGGCCGGTCGTGGCAAGGCGCTGGCCCCCTCGCCCGTCCACAAGCGGGCCGAGGCGCTGGGGATCATGGTGCGTCACCCCGTCAGCCTGAAGGACGCCGATGAACAGGCCGCCTTCGCCGCGCTCGACATCGATGTCGCGATCGTCGCGGCTTATGGCCTGATCCTGCCGATACCGGTGCTGGCCGCGCCGCGCCTGGGCTGCCTGAACGTCCATGCGTCGCTGCTGCCGCGCTGGCGGGGGGCGGCACCAATCCACCGGGCGATTCTGGCGGGCGACGAGAGGACCGGGGTTACCATCATGCAGATGGAACGCGGGCTGGATACCGGGCCGATGCTGGCGACGGTTGAGTGTCTGGTTGAGAGCAAAACGGGTGGGGAACTGACGACCGAACTTTCCAACAGCGGCGCGGCGCTGATGGTGCGCGTGTTGGAAAACCTGCCCGCCTTCCCGCCGACCGTCCAGCCGGACGAAGGCGTGACCTACGCCGCCAAGATCGACAAGGCCGAGGCGCGGATCGATTTCACCCGCGACGCGATCGACATCGAACGCCAGATCCGCGCGTTCAACCCGGCACCGGGCGCGTTTTTCGAACATAAGGGCGAGCGGATCCGCATCCTTGCGGCCGAAATCACCGACGCGACAGGCCCGGCCGGCACCGCGATCGACGACGCGCTGCTGATCGCATGTGGCGAAGGCGCTATCCGGGCGACCACCGTCCAGCGCGCGGGCCGGGGCGTGATGACGGCAAGCGAATTGCTGCGCGGTTTCGCGATCCCGGCGGGCACGGCCATCGCATGACCCGCTTTCGCCTTACGATCGAATTTGACGGACGCCCGTTCATGGGCTGGCAACGGCAGGCGCATGGCCCCAGCGTCCAGCAGGCGATCGAGGACGCGATCGAACGGATCACGGGCGCGCCCGCTGGCGCGCATGCCGCCGGCCGCACCGATGCCGGCGTCCATGCCGAAGCGATGACCGCCCATGTTGATGTGGAGCGACCGTTCCAGCCGTTCCGGCTGATGGAAGCGCTGAACGCGCACCTGCGCCCGCAGCCGATCGCGATCCTGGCCTGCGAAATCGTGGCCGATGACTGGCATGCCCGTTTTTCCTGCCTTGGCCGGCGATATTCCTATCGCATCATCAACCGCCGCGCGCCTCTGGCGCTGGATGCCGGCCGCGCCTGGCAGGTCGCCGCCCCGCTGGATGCCGAAGCGATGCACGCCGCCGCCCAGCGCCTTGTCGGCCTGCATGATTTCACCACGTTCCGATCGGCGCATTGCCAGTCGGAAAGCCCGGTCAAGACGCTCGATCTGCTCAACGTGGCGCGATACGGCGATGAAATCGCGATCGAGGCGGCCGCGCGCTCCTTCCTCCACCATCAGGTGCGATCGATGGTCGGCTGCCTGATGCTGGTTGGCCGGGGCAAATGGACCGCCGATGATCTGTCCGACGCGCTGGAAGCCCGCGACCGCGCCGCCCTTGGCCTGAACGCGCCGCCCGACGGGCTGTTCTTCATCGAGGCGCGCTACCCGGAATAGACCTGGCCCGAATAATCGTCAGCCGACCAGCATTTCCAGCGCCGGGGCATGGCCAAGAAATGCCTGCGGGCTGGCGCTGGCGCCATAGGCCCCGGCCATGAACACCGCGATCACATCGCCCACATCGCCGCGGGGCAACGCCACCTTATCGGCCAGCCGATCGAGCGGGGTGCACAGACAGCCGACCACACTGGCCGTTTCCGCTGCCTCGGCACCAAATCGATTGGCGATGGCAACCGGATAATTGCGGCGGACGACCGTTCCGAAATTGCCCGACGCGGCAAGCTGGTGGTGCAGGCCGCCATCGGTGACGAGGAAAATTTCGCCATGGCTTTCCTTGCGATCGATGACCCGCGTCAGATAGACGCCCGTTTCGCCTACCAGCCAACGGCCGAGTTCGATGGCGAAGGCGCTGTCGCGTAACGAGGCAGGCCGCGCCGCCAATGCTGCGTTCAACGCATGGCCGACCGCATCGACATCCAGCGGTACTTCGCCCGGAAAATAGGGGATGCCAAGGCCACCGCCAAGGTTCACCAGCGGCGGCGCTGCGCCCACTTCATCCGCCAGCCGCGCGGCCAGAGTTACGGTCGCGGCCTGCGCTTCGATGATCGCGGCGGCGTCCAGTGCCTGCGATCCGGCGAAGATGTGAAAACCCCGCCAGTCCGCGCCCGCTGCAATCATGTCGCGGCACAGGGCAGCGGCATGAACTTCGTCCACCCCGAACGGCTTGGCGCCGCCGCCCATGCGCATCCCCGATCCGCGAATTTCGAAATCCGGGTTCACCCGCACGGCCAGTTTGGGGCGGATGCCCAGCTTCGCCCCCGCCGCCAGCGCGCGGCGGCCTTCGGCGGCCGATTCGAGGTTGATCGTCACCCCGGCTGCAATCGCCGCTTCCAGTTCGCGATCGCGCTTGCCCGGACCTGCAAAGGAGATGTCGGCCGCTGCCATGCCCGATGCCAGCGCAACCGCCATTTCGCCGGCGGACGCCACGTCCAGCCCATCGACCAGCCCCGCAAAGGTAGCGACGACATCGGGGTGCGGGTTGGCCTTCATCGCATAATGGATCGCCACTTCGGCGGGCAACGCCGCGCGCAACCGCGCCACGCGCGCCGCCATCATCGCACGATCATAGACGAACAAAGGCGTATCGCCGGCCTGTGCGATCAGATCGGACACCGGCCGGCCGCCGACCAGCAATTCGCCGTCGCGTGCGGCATAGCCCGCCGGAATGCTGCCCATCGGCTTCATGACTTCAACTCCGCCTTGATCCCCGCGCGATCGACCTTGCCATTGGCATTGCGCAGTAATTCCGCCCGCCACAGGATGCCACGCGGCTGCATGAAATTGGGCAATTCGCGCTTCAGGCCATCGCGCAACGCCCCCTCGCCCGCCGGATCGCCCCGCACGACGAGCATGATCGCTTCGCCCAGCCGATCATCGGGAACGCCGATCGCCACCGCTTCGGCAACCAGGCCGGTGGCGATCGCGGCTTCCTCCACCTCGGTCGGGCTGACGCGGTTGCCCGATGTCTTGATCATTTCATCATCGCGGCCGACGAAGCGCAGCAGCCCATCCATATCGGCCGCCACCGTATCGCCCGACCAGACGGCCGTGCCGCCATATCGGGAAAAGGCCGGCGCGGGGCGGAAACGCAACGCTGTGCGTTCCGCATCCCGCCAATAGCCCTGCGCGACCAGCGGCCCGGCATGGACCAGCTCGCCCGGTTCGTTCGGCCCGGCTGCAGTGCCATCGGGCTTCACCACCAGCACTTCGGCAAAGGGGATCGCCCGGCCGATCGATTCGGGATGCGCATCGATCAGTGCCGGATCCAGGAAGGTCGACCGGAACGCCTCCGTCAGCCCGTACATCGAATAGAGATCGGCCTGATGGAATAGCCCGCGCAGCCGGCGCACCAACGGCACGGGCAGCCGCCCGCCCGAATTGGTGATGCGCCGCAGCCGCGCCGCCGTTTCCGCCGGCCACTCCGCTTCGGCCAGTTGCACCCACAAGGGCGGCACCCCGGCGATGGTAGTGATCCCATGCTTGTCGACCGCGCGAATCACATCACGCGCCGTCAGGAAATCGAGCGGACAGGCGCACGCCCCGGCGGCCCAGCTGGATAGCAGCTGATTCTGGCCATAATCGAAGCTGAAGGGCAGCACGCAGAGCGTTCGATCATCCGGCGCCAGCCGCAGATACTGCGCCACGCTGACGGCCCCCAGCCACAGGTTCGCATGGCTCAGCATCACGCCCTTGGGCCGCCCGGTCGATCCCGAAGTGTACAGGATCGCCGCCAGATCGTTCGGGTTGGCGGCCGATGGCGGCAGGCCATCCTGCGCCGCCAGCAGTGCCGCCCCGGCCTCGTCCTCGATCAGCAGCGCGCAATCCGCCGGGCGATCGCCCGCCTCCAGCGTGCCGGCGCGGCCGGCCCCCGCGATCAGCAAGGTCGCACCGCTATCGGCCAGGATGTGCGCCGCCTGCGCGCGTTTCAGCAAAGGGTTGATCGGCACATGCACCAGCCCGGCCCGCGCGCAGGCCAGCGGCAGCAGGCTCGCAAGCCGGGTCTTGGCCAGCCATGATGCGACCCGCGCGCCATCGGCCAGCCCCCGCCCGCGCAACGCACGCGCCAGCGCGCCGACCGCGCGTTCAAGGCCGGTATAATCCAACGCGCCGACGCGATCGACCAGCGCCAGCGCATCCGCCGCGCCCATCCCGGTCAGATGATCCAGCGGCCGGGACGTGGGATCCGGGTTCGGTGACATATCTGTTTCTGGCACCCTGGTTCCTGTCCGATGGCTGACGCGACGGCGCGGGATAGCGCGGCCGTGCGCGTGGGGAAACCCGCCCGCTTGTCGGTAGCCCACGAAGCCGCTAGGCGGGCGGCGTTCGTGTCCGCCGGAAGATAGGGAAAAGCATGGCTGGCGATACCATCGACGTCGAAGCAACCGTGCGCGCCGTACTGGGCGATGTGCTGGCGCTGGGTGCCGAGCGCACCGCCGCGCTCGAATCCGCGTCTCCGCTGTTCGGCGCGCTGCCCGAACTCGATTCGATGGCAGTCGCCGGACTGTTGACCGAACTCGAAGACCGGCTCGACATCATCATCGAGGATGATGAAGTGGATGGCGAACTGCTCGAAAATTTCGGTGCGCTCGTCGCCTTCGCGGAAAAAAAGACGCAGCGCTAAGGCCCATTCGGGGCCGGTGGCGCCGGGATACGGCGCCACACCCACCCGGGCCGCCGGGCTTATGCCGGTTCGGCCACCTTCGCCTTCGCTTCGAAATCGGCCTCGGCCAGAAAGCGTTCGGCATCAAGCGCGGCCATGCAGCCGGTGCCCGCCGCCGTCACCGCCTGACGATAGATCTTGTCCATCACGTCGCCGCACGCGAATACGCCGGGCACGCTGGTGCGCGTGCTGCCCGTTTCCACCGCGATATAGCCGTCATCATCGAGCGCGATATGCCCGTCGAACAGCGCCGTCGCCGGCGAATGGCCGATCGCGACGAAGCCGCCATCGACTTCCAGGCTGCTCATTTCGCCGGTCACCGTATCGCGCAGCGACAGCGCGACCAGCCCTTCGGGATCGCCGCCACCGACGAATTCGGCCACTTCCTTGTTCCACAGCACCTTGATGCTGGGATGGGCGAACAGGCGCTCCTGCAGGATCTTTTCGGCGCGCAGGCTATCGCGGCGGTGAACCAGCGTCACATCCTGGCTGTGGTTGGTCATATAGATCGCTTCTTCGACCGCGGTGTTGCCGCCGCCGATCACCGCGACCTTCTTGCCGCGATAGAAGAAGCCATCGCACGTCGCGCAGGCCGAAACGCCCTTGCCCGCCAGCTGCACTTCGCTCGGCAGGCCCAGCCAGCGCGCCTGGGCACCCGTCGCGATGACCACGGTGTCGCCGGTATAGACCGTGCCGCCATCGCCGATCAGGCGGAAGGGGCGCTTGGAGAAATCAACCTCGGTGATCGTGTCCCACACGATCTGCGCGCCGACATGCTCGGCCTGCTTCTGCATCTGATCCATCAGCCACGGGCCCTGGATGACATCGGCAAAGCCCGGATAATTTTCGACATCGGTGGTGATCGTCAGCTGGCCGCCCGGCTGGATGCCCTGGATCACGATCGGCTGCATGCCCGCGCGCGCGGCATAGATGGCCGCCGACAACCCGGCCGGGCCGGAACCAAGAATGATCATGCGGGAAGAATGCGTCGCGGTCATGATGGGCCTTCGTGCTGTCGCTGGAATCGTACAGCCGAGATAGGACGTAGCCCCCCTGTCCCGCAACCGCAGGAAAAACTGCGCATGGCCCAAGGGCTGCTAGCAGCGATCGGGAATATGGGATGGGATCGGGAGAAGCGTGGTGGGCGCGGCAGGGATTGAACCTGCGACCCCACCCGTGTGAAGGGTGTGCTCTACCACTGAGCTACGCGCCCACGCTTCAAATGTTCATCATTCGCTGACGCGGAATGAACCGCGAAGGCGTTCACCAGATGCTGGCGTTCGGCTTCGCGGGGAGGCGCTTAGGCGGTCGCTGCGTGCTTGTCCAGCCCGAAGCGTCGTTATCCACAGTTGAAACCGATCGGCCCCGCCCCCACGCGGAGCCAGCCAGCATCACTGTCAGTTGACCGCGTCCTTCAGGCCCTTGCCCGCCTTGAACTTGGGCTGGCTCGATGCCTTGATCTTCATCGGTTCGCCGGTACGCGGGTTGCGGCCGGTGGACGCCTTGCGCTTGGAAACCGAAAAGGTGCCGAAGCCAACCAAGCGTACTTCATCGCCCTTTTTGAGGACACCGCTGATCGCGTCGAACACGGCTTCCACAGCCTTTGAAGCATCGTTCTTACTGAGCCCCGACGCTTCCGCGACAGATCCGATCAGTTCTTGCTTGTTCATGCCTCCGGAACCCCCTTGATAAGCTAAATTATCTTGAGTCGCGGCCTTGGCCGGCGGCGCGCATCTAAGAACAGCGGTCATGGCGCTGTCAAAAGGAAAGCGCGCCCGAATGGGCCGATTCGGGCGCTGGTGGCGTTTTCACGACCAATGATTCGACGAAATGCATAAAAACGCGCCGGGGACGGCCCCGATTTGATCGAAACCGCCCCCGAAATGGTTAATTTAATGGACGCGAATCAGTGGTGGATCGCGGACTCCCCGGCGCCCGCGGCACCCGGAAGATGCCCCACCGGCTGCGCCGCCAGATCATCGGCTTCGGTCCAGTCGATCGGCGTGACCGGCAAGGCCAGGGCCAGCGCCAGCACCTGATCGACATGCGACACCGGTGTGATCTTCAGCCCTTCGCGGATGTTCGCCGGAATTTCGACGAGGTCCTTTTCATTCTCCTGCGGGATCAGGACATGGGCGATGCCACCGCGCAGCGCGGCCAGCAGCTTTTCCTTCAGCCCGCCGATCGGCAGCACGCGCCCCCGCAAGGTCACTTCGCCGGTCATCGCGATCTCGCGCCGCACGGGAATGCCGGTCAAGGTCGACACGATCGCCGTGACGATGCCGATACCAGCCGACGGGCCATCCTTGGGCACCGCACCTTCGGGCAAATGGATATGGATATCCTTGCGGCCGAACAGGCTGGGCTTGATCCCGTAGGCCGGCGCCCGCGCCTTGACGAAGGAGAAGGCCGCCTGCACCGATTCCTTCATCACGTCGCCCAGCTTGCCGGTGGTGGCGATCGCGCCCTTGCCGGGCACGGTGACGGCTTCGATGGTCAGCAGTTCGCCGCCCACTTCGGTCCATGCCAGGCCAGTGACGGCACCGATCTGATCTTCCTCTTCGCCGACGCCAAAGCGATATTTCCGGACACCGGCAAAATCCGAGAGATTGTCCGGCGTGATTTCCACCCGTTCAACCTTGCCTTCCAGAATACGCCGCAGCGCCTTGCGGGCGAGCTTGGCGATTTCGCGTTCCAGCGTCCGCACCCCGGCTTCGCGGGTGTAATAACGGATCAGATCGCGCAGGCCCGCGTCGGTCAGCGTGAATTCGCCGTCCTTCAAGCCGTGCGCTTCGATCTGCTTGGACACGAGATGCGCCTTGGCGATCTCGACCTTTTCGTCCTCGGTATAGCCTTCGAGCCGGATGATCTCCATGCGATCAAGCAGCGGCTGCGGCAGATTGAGCGAGTTGGCCGTCGTCACGAACATGACGTCAGACAAATCGACATCGACCTCCAGATAATGATCCTGGAACTTGCTGTTCTGTTCCGGATCGAGCACCTCCAGCAGCGCGGACGCGGGATCACCCCGGAAATCCTGGCCCAGCTTGTCGATTTCATCGAGCAGGAACAGCGGGTTGGACGTCCCGGCCTTCTTCAGGTTGGTGACGACCTTGCCCGGCAGCGAGCCAATATAGGTGCGGCGGTGGCCGCGAATTTCGGCTTCGTCCCGCACGCCACCCAGCGACTGGCGGACAAATTCGCGCCCCGTGGCCTTGGCGATCGAACGGCCAAGCGACGTCTTGCCCACGCCCGGGGGGCCGACGAGGCACAGGATCGGCCCCTTCAGCTTGTTGGTGCGCGCCTGGACCGCCAGATATTCGACGATCCGTTCCTTGACCTTTTCCAGCCCATAATGATCCGCGTCGAGCACCGCCTGGGCGACCGCGAGATCCTTTTTCAGCTTGGATTTCTTGCCCCATGGCAAGCCGAGCAGCACATCGAGATAGTTGCGCACCACCGTCGCTTCGGCCGACATCGGCGCCATCGTGCGCAGCTTCTTCAGCTCCGCATTGGCCTTGGCATGGGCTTCCTTCGACAGCTTGAGCTTGGCGATCTTCTGCGCCAGTTCGGCCAGTTCGTCGCCGCCCTCGCCTTCCTCGGCATTGCCCAGCTCGCGCTGGATCGCCTTCAATTGCTCGTTCAGATAATATTCGCGCTGGGTCTTTTCCATCTGCCGCTTCACACGGCTGCGGATCTTCTTTTCGACCTGCAGGACACCCAGTTCGCCTTCCATGAAGGCGAACGCCATTTCCAGCCGCTTGGCCGGATCCAGCTCGACCAGCAGCGCCTGCTTGTCAGCCACCTTGATGTTGATGTTCGACGACACCGCATCGGCCAGCCGCGACGGTTCCTCGATCTGGCCGAGTTGCACCGCGGTTTCCGCCGGCATCTTCTTGTTGAGCTTGGCGTAATTGTCGAACTGATCGATCACCGACCGCATCAGCGCGGCAACCTCGTCGCCTTCGGCGGCGCGGTCTTCGATCAGGTCGACCGTCGCCGACAGATGCTCGCCACTTTCGTCGAGCGTCGCCAGCGATGCGCGCTGCCGTCCTTCGACCAGCACACGCACGGTGCCGTCTGGCAGTTTCAGCAGTTGCAGCACAGTCGCCACGACACCGAGATCATAGAGCGCATCGCGATCGGGATCGTCCTCGGCCGGATCAAGCTGGGCGACCAGAAAGATCGACTTGTCCGCGGCCATCGCGCTTTCCAGCGCCGCAACCGATTTATCGCGGCCAACGAACAGCGGAACGATCATCTGCGGAAATACGACGATATCGCGCAACGGCAGAACGGGAAGGGACTCGGTCATGAACACTCCGGTGCGGGGGGCCTGTCGTGGGCCGCCGCTTTTGATTCTTTCTATATATATGGTTGTCGCCTGACATTGCATCAACGCCCGGCAAGATTTCAGCGCAAAGGTGGAAAAATCGGTTACGGCATCAACTATAATGCGCAGAAATTTCATGAAGATCGCGACGCATTGCACATCACATGCACCGATGCGCCGCTATCATGATTATTCGCCGAAAACAGCGCAGATCGTTTAATTCGGGCATCCTCCCCCGCCGTGCCGGCCAACACCGGGACAATCCGGGGAGGCCCGCCCTCAGTGCCTGGTCTGCGTCATCCGATCGACCCACGCGATGCCGACCGCCGAAAGGATGAAGGCCATGTGGATGATCGCCTGCCACATCACGCCCGTTTCGGTGACGCGCGCACCCGGCGTGCCGATGGCGCCCGCCTCGATGAAGGTGCGCAGCAAATGGATCGATGAAATGCCGATGATCGCCATCGCCAATTTCACCTTGAGCACGCCCGAATTGACGTGGCTCAGCCATTCCGGGTTGTCGGGATGGTTTTCCAGCCGCAACCGCGACACGAAGGTTTCATAGCCTCCGACGATCACCATCACGAGCAGGTTGGAGATCATCACAACATCGATCAGGCCGAGCACGACCAGCATGATCTGCTGTTCGCCGAACGACGCGGCGTGGCTGACGAGGTGCCATAATTCCTTGATGAACAGGAATACATAGACGCACTGCGCGACGATCAGGCCGACATAAAGCGGCAGCTGGAGCCAGCGCGAGGAAAAGATCAGGAGCGGCAGCGGGCGCAGGCGGCCTGCGCCTTGCGGGGCGGAGCTGGGTTCGGGAAGACTGGCCATGGGTCCTTTGGAACATGGTTTACGGGTCCGCCCCATCTAGGAAGCCGCGACCCGAACTTCTGTTTCAAAGCGTTGCCGGGCAAGATGGCAGCCCCCTATCCGCCCCTGAATCGAAACGGCGCCCCTGCACAGGCAGAAAGCGCCGCTTCCTTACAGTCCGCCAGGTAGGCTCAGGCAGCCGGGCTGGCTTCCTTGCCCTTCTTGGCGAAGACGCGGACGGGTTCCTTGCGCCCTTCGACCACATCCTTGTCGACCATGATTTCGTCCACCCCGTCCATCGACGGCAGATCGAACATGGTGTCGAGCAGGATGCCTTCGAGGATCGAGCGCAGGCCGCGCGCGCCGGTTTTGCGTTCGATCGCCTTGCGCGCGATCGACGACAGCGCGTCATCGTTGAAGCCGAGCTTCACGTCCTCCATCTCGAACAGCTTCTGATACTGCTTGACCAGCGCGTTCTTCGGTTCGGACAGGATCTTGACCAGCGCCGGCTCGTCCAGATCCTCAAGCGTCGCGATCACCGGCAGGCGGCCGACAAATTCGGGGATCAGGCCGAATTTCAGCAGATCTTCCGGTTCGCACTGGCGCAGCACTTCGCCCGTGCGGCGTTCGTCGGGCGCGGCGACATGCGCGCCGAACCCGATCGACTTGCCCTGCAGGCGATCGCCGATGATCTTTTCAAGGCCCGAGAACGCCCCGCCGCAGATGAACAGGATGTTCGTCGTGTCGACCTGCAAAAATTCCTGCTGCGGATGCTTGCGCCCGCCCTGCGGCGGCACCGACGCGGTGGTGCCTTCCATCAGCTTCAAAAGCGCCTGCTGCACGCCTTCGCCCGAAACATCGCGGGTGATCGACGGATTATCGGCCTTGCGGCTGATCTTGTCGATTTCGTCGATGTAGACGATGCCGCGCTGCGCGCGTTCAACATTGTAATCCGACGCCTGCAGCAGCTTGAGGATGATGTTTTCCACATCCTCGCCGACATAGCCGGCCTCGGTGAGCGTCGTCGCATCCGCCATGGTGAACGGCACGTCGAACGTCTTCGCCAAGGTCTGCGCCAGCAAGGTCTTGCCGCAGCCGGTGGGACCGACGAGCAGGATGTTCGATTTGGCGAGTTCGACCTCGGCGCCCTTCGCGCCATGCGCCAACCGCTTGTAATGGTTGTGCACCGCGACCGAAAGGACACGCTTCGCCTGCATCTGGCCGATCACATAATCGTCCAGCACCTTGCAGATTTCCTGCGGGCTGGGAACGCCGCCGTCCTTCTTGCTGACGAGCGCCGACTTCGTTTCCTCGCGGATGATGTCGTTGCACAGTTCCACGCACTCGTCGCAGATGAACACGGTCGGCCCGGCGATGAGCTTGCGCACCTCATGCTGCGATTTCCCGCAGAACGAGCAGTAGAGTGTGCTCTTCGAATCGCCGCCGCTCAGCTTGGTCATGCTATTTCCCTTCGGCCAGAAACGCCGGCCGCTTCGTACCCGGTATCCTAAACCCGCTTTTTCCCGGCGGGCAATGACGAATATGTCATAACCCGCCGTAGACAGCCTTTACGCGGTCGCCGCCTCTTCGGTCGGCAGCGGGCGTTTGTCGAACACTTCGTCGATCAGGCCAAATTCCTTGGCTTCATCGGCCTCCAGGAATTTGTCGCGATCCATCGCCGCTTCGATCACCTCGATCGGCTTGCCGGTATATTTGGCATACAGCGAATTGAGCCGGTTGCGCATCCGCAGGATTTCCTTGGCCTGGATCTCGATATCGCTGGCCATGCCCTGCGCCCCGCCCGAAGGCTGGTGGATCATGATCCGCGAATTGGTGAGCGCCATGCGCATCCCCGGTTCACCAGCGGCGAGCAGGAAGCTGCCCATCGATGCCGCCTGGCCGATGCACACGGTGCCGACGCGCGGGCGGATATATTGCATGGTATCGTGGATCGCGAGACCCGCCGTCACCACGCCGCCCGGCGAGTTGATGTACATGAAGATATCCTTCTTCGGATTCTCGGATTCGAGAAACAGAAGCTGGGCGGTGATGATCGACGCCATATGATCTTCGACCGCACCGGTGACGAAGATGATCCGTTCGCGAAGCAGGCGCGAATAGATGTCGAAGCTACGCTCGCCGCGGTTCGACTGCTCGATCACGATCGGCACGAGCGCCCCTGTGATCGGGTCAACATGATATCCCGGGGGAGTGAACTGGCCGGTCTCGAACGGATTGTGCATGGGAAATTCTAGGTCCTTATGCCTCTTGCCCCCGCAACATCGGCGTTCGCGGGGACGAGTTCAAGGGGATTACGCCCCCGGTGCGGGGAACGAAAGATATGCAAGCCGGCGCACCTCACGCCGACCCCGCACCACCGTGTCGAGGATGAGTCCGCAAAAACCGTTAAGGAAAGCGAGGATCATCAACCCGGTGGACAGGATTGCAGTCGGCATGCGGGGCACCAGCCCAGTTTGGGCGTAGGTGATGCCGAGCGGAATGGCGAGCAGGATCGCAAGGATCGCCAGCACCGCCCCGATCGCGCCGAAGAACAAGACCGGCCGTTCGATGCGAAACAGCGTGCCGATCGTCTTCAGGATGCGCCAGCCGTCGCGATAGGTGGACAGTTTGGACATCGACCCTTCGGGCCGCGCGCCATAAGCCGTCACCAGTTCAGCGACCGGCATACGCAGTTCCAGCGCGTGAACGCTGATTTCGGTTTCGATTTCAAACCCTTCGGACAGGACCGGAAAACTTTTCACGAAACGGCGCGAAAACACACGATAGCCCGAAAAAATATCGCTGAAGCTGCGGCCGAACAGCCGCGCCAGCATCCCGGTGAACAGTTGATTGCCGAGCCGGTGCCCACGGCGATACGCCTCTTCCACCTCGGACTGGCGTGCGCCGACGACCATATCGAGCTGATCGTCGATCAGCATGCGGACCATTTCGGGTGCCGCGGACGCATCATAGGTCGCATCGCCATCGGCCATCACATAGATGTCGGCGTCGATATCGGCGAACATGCGGCGGACGACATGGCCCTTGCCCTGCATCCGCTCGGTCCGCACGACCGCCCCCGCCGCCGCCGCGATCCCCGGCGTGCCATCCTGGCTGTTATTGTCGTAAACATAGACGGTCGCATGCGGCAGCGCGGCGCGGAACGCGGCCACCGTTCCGGCGATCGCCGCAGCTTCGTTGTAACAGGGCAGGATCACCGCGATGCGGGAAGGATCAACCACGGGCTTCATAACGGGCGTCTCTAACGGCCAAAAGTGAACATGTCTCTAGGATGCACCGGCGGCATCGCCGATCGCCCTGCCCGCGCAAACAGAAAAGGCCGGCGAAATCCGCCGGCCTTTCCCGTTCATCGAAGGGCGCCGGACTAGCGGCGCACAACGCGGATTACTCCGCCGACTTCTTCTTGGCCGGGGCCTTTTTCGGCTTGGCGGCCGCTTCTTCGCCGGCTTCGTCGGTCGCCTTGGCGGCGGCCTTCTTGGCCGGGGCCTTCTTCGGCTTGTCTTCGGTCACGGCTTCGGCAGCAGCCTCGTCCTTGGCGGCAGCCTTCTTCGGCGCAGCCTTTTTGGCCTTGGGCTTTTCGTCATGATCGTGGTGATCATGGCCGCAGCCCGGGCCATGGACGTGGCCGCCGCCGATGCTGTCATCATCGGCTTCGATCGCGGCTTCCAGCTCTTCGCGGGTCACGGCGCGATCGGTGATTTCCGCCTTGTCGAACAGGAAGTCGACGACCTTGTCCTCATAAAGCGGCGCGCGCAGCTGAGCGGCCGCCATCGGATCCTGCTGGACATACTGGATGAACCGCTCGCGGTCCTTCGGGCCGTACTGCTGGGCGGCCTGCATGATCAGGCGCTGCATTTCCTGCGGTGCAACCTCGACACCGTTCTGCTGGCCGATTTCGGACAGGAGAAGGCCCAGACGCACGCGGCGCTCGGCGATCTTCTGATAGTCCTCACGGTCCTTTTCCATCTCGGCGCGCGCGGCTTCGGGATCTTCCTCGTGGCCGGCTTCATGTTCAAGCTGCGCCCAGATCTGGCCGAATTCGGCTTCGACCATCGTCGGCGGGACCGGGAAGTCGTGCGAAGCAGCGAGCTGATCGAGCAGCTTGCGCTTCATATGGGTGCGGGTCAGGTTGTTCAGTTCCTGCGAAACCTGATCCTTGAGCAGGTTGCGCAGCTGATCAATGCCCTCGAGGCCGAGCTGCTTGGCGAACTCGTCGTCCGCCACGGTGTCCTTGGCCACCTTCACTTCGGTGACGGTGACGGCGAACACCGCCGGCTGGCCCTTGAGCGTTTCGACCGGATAATCTTCCGGGAAGGTGACGTTGAGTTCGCGGCTTTCGCCAACCTTGACGCCGACCAGCTGGTCTTCGAAACCGGGGATCAGGCGACCCGAACCGATTTCAACCGACATGCCTTCGCCGGTGCCACCTTCGAACGCGACGCCATTGGCGGTGCCGGCATAGTCGAGAACGACCAGATCGCCTTCGATCGCCGGATGGCCTTCGGGCGCCGGATCAAAGCTCTTCTGCTGCGAAGCGATGCGGTTGACGGCAGCGTCCACCTCTTCGGCGGTCGGCTCGACCGTCAGGCGTTCCAGCTTCAGGCCGTCGATCGCGGGGGCCGGCACGTCCGGCAGGACTTCCAGGCTGATCTTGATTTCGGCATCCTTGCCGGGCGCATAGCCTTCGTCGAGTTCGACGGCAGGCTGCATCGCCGGACGCAGCTTCTGTTCGGACAACAGCGTCTGCACGCCATCCTGAACCGCCTTGTTCAGCGCTTCCTGCTCCAGCGCCGGGCCGTGCATCTTCTTGACGAGGTTGCTGGGCACCTTGCCGGGGCGGAAGCCGGGCATGCGAATCTGCGGGGCGACCTGCTTCACCTCGGCGTCGATGCGCGCGAGAATGTCCTTGGCCGAAATGGTCAGCGTGTAGGCGCGCTTCAGCCCCTCGTTCAAAGTCTCGACAGTCTGCATCGGATTCTTCCAGAGCCTTCCGGGTTGAATTTCTTTCTAGCGGCCTTTCGCAGCAATTGTTGCGAAAGCTGGTGCGGGCGAAGGGACTCGAACCCCCACATCTTACGATACCAGAACCTAAATCTGGCGCGTCTACCAGTTCCGCCACGCCCGCATGGACCGCCGGTCGGCGGGGTCTATAGCAGGAGACACGCGCGGGGCAAGCTGGAACGGCTGGCCTGTCGCACCATTGTCATCGCCCGATCCCCGGCACCTTCGTGAAGGCCGTACCCGGCAACGCGATCAAAAGCCCGCGCCCGGCACCGCGAGCATCTCGATTTCTTCGGGCGTTGCATCCCTGCCGAGCGCCGCGTTGCGACCGGGAAAGCGGCCGAAGCGCGCGATCTGCGCGGCGTGGCGGCGGGCGAAATCGGCTACGAAGTCGCTGACCCCATCGAACAGCGGCAGGGACCGCACCTGATCGTCCAGTCGTTCGCAATGCATCAAGGGCAGATAGAGGAACTGACGCTCCTCAGCCGTCATCGCGATATCCCAGCCTTTGGCGATCGCCTCGCCCGTCAAAGCGCGGGCCAGCGGATCGTTGGCGAACGCGTCCGCTTTGCCCCGGCGGATGTTGCGCGAAAACTGATCGAGCAGGATCACCGCCGCCAGCAGGGTACGCGGATCGGCCCGCCACCCCGCCGCATGGCACGCCGCGACCGCATCGACCATCGCGCCGAAGCGGGTGGCAATTTCCGCATCGAGCGCGGAATCCTTGGCAAAACGCCGTTCCGGCGGAATCGTGCCGAGCCAAAAGGCCAGCACTTCTTCCGCCTCTTTGTGGACTTCCGCCCTTTGGGTGCCTAGATCGCGCGTCATGGCACTCCGCTTCCACAAGATGCACGGTCTGGGCAATGATTTTGTCGTGGTCGATGCGCGCGAACAGCCCGTGGCGATCGATGCCGCGCGGGCGCAGGCGATCGCCGACCGGCATACCGGCATCGGTTGCGACCAGCTGATCCTGATCGGCCCGGGCGACGATACCGACGTTTCCATGCGGATTTGGAACGCCGACGGATCCGAAGTCGCCGCCTGCGGCAACGCCACGCGCTGCGTGCCGGTGTTCGTCGGTCGCGATGTTTCGATCCGCACCGCCGCCGGTGTGCTCCACGCGGCGATTGACGGCGACGGCGCCACGGTCGACATGGGGCAACCCCGGTTCGGGTGGGACGAAATCCCGCTGGCTTATGCGATGGATACGCGGGCCTTGCCGCTGGCGTGGGACGAACTGGCCAATCCGGTCGCGGTCAACATCGGCAATCCGCACGTCGTGTTCTTCGTGGCCGATGCCTATGCCGTACCCTTGGAAGCACTTGGCCCCGACATCGAATGCGATCCGGTGTTCCCGGAACGGATCAACGTCAACATTGCCCACATCCTGGCGACCGATCACCTCGTCATGCGGACATGGGAGCGCGGCGCGGGGCTGACCCGCGCCTGCGGCACGGGCGCCTGCGCCACCTTTGCCGCCGGCCGCCGGCTTGGCAAGCTGGCGCCATCGGTGCGGCTGGACCTGCCCGGCGGATTACTGCGGCTGGCCGAAGGGCCGGAAGGGCAGTTGCTGATGAGCGGCCCGGCCACCCATGTCTTCACCGGAGAGGCAGCCCTTTGAGCGGCCCCGAGCTGATCACGCTCGGTTGCCGGCTCAACATCGCCGAAAGCGAAGCCATGCGTTCGCTGGCGGGCGATGCGGATGATCTCGTCATCGTCAACAGCTGCGCGGTGACGGCCGAAGCCGTGCGCGAAACGCGCAAGGCCATCCGCCGCGCCCACCGCGCCCGGCCCGACGCCCGCATCGTGGTGACAGGGTGCGCCGCCCAGATCGAACCCGAGACATTTGCGGCCATGCCCGAAGTGACGCGGGTGATCGGCAATGCGGACAAGCTGAACGCCAGCGCGTTCTACTTCCCCTCCCCACCGTCATCCCAGCGCAAGGTGGGATCTCAGGAGATGGAAAGCGCCCGCCAGCCGCACGAGATCCCGGCCTTCGCCGGGATGACGGATGAAACCGCCGAAGTCCGCGTGTCGGATATCTTCGCCGTACGCCAGACCGCGCCGCACCTTGCCGCGGCCTTCGCCGAACATGCCCGCGCCTTCGTCGAGGTGCAGAATGGCTGCGATCACCGCTGCACCTTCTGCGTCATCCCCTATGGCCGGGGAAATAGCCGTTCGGTGCCTGCCGGCATCGTGGTCGACCGGATCAAGGCGCTGGCGGACGCCGGCCACCGCGAAGTGGTGCTCACCGGGGTCGATCTCACCAGCTATGGCCCCGATCTGCCCGGCGGACCCAGCCTCGGCCTGCTGGTCGAACGCATCCTGCGGCATGTACCCAGACTTGAACGGCTGCGCCTGTCCTCGCTCGATTCGGTCGAGATTGATGATCGGCTGTTCGATATCGTCACCGGCGATACGCGGGTGATGCCGCACCTCCACCTTTCGCTGCAGGCCGGCGACGATATGATCCTCAAGCGGATGAAGCGCCGCCATAGCCGCGCCGAAGCCGTGGGCGTCGTCGAACGGCTGAAAAGCCGCCGCCCCGAAATCGCGATCGGCGCCGATCTGATCGCCGGCTTCCCCACCGAAGATGAGGCGATGGCCGCCAACACCCGTGCGCTGATCGACGATTGCGACATCGTGTTCGGCCACATCTTTCCATATTCGCCCCGCGCCGGCACGCCCGCTGCGCGCATGCCACAGATCGACGCCACCGTGATTCGCGAACGTGCCAAGGCCCTGCGCGAAGCCGCAAACCGCCGCCGCTCCGCATGGCTCGACAGCCTGGCCGGCACCGTCCAGCATGTGCTGGTCGAGCGTGATGGCGAAACCGGCCACGCCGAAAATTTCGCACGGGTGCGCCTCGGCTCGGCCGTCGCCCCCGGCACCATCGTCCCCGTCCGCATCACCGGGCGGACCCAAGAAACGCTGATCGCGGAAGCTGCATGACGAACACTCCCTGGCACCAGAAGATCCTTGGCGGCTTTCGCCGCACGTCCGATCGGCTGGGCGAAAACCTCACCGGCCTGTTCACCAAGGCCCAACTCGACAAGGCGACGCTGGACGAGATCGAAGAGGCGCTGATCGCGTCCGACCTCGGCCCCGCCACCGCCGCCAAGGTGCGCGAGCGGCTGGCCGACGAACGCTACGAAAAAGGGCTGACCGAGGGCGAAGTCCGCGAAATCGTGGCACAGGAAGTGGCCAATATCCTGGCCCCCGTTGCCAAGCCGCTGGAAATCGAAGCCTTCCCGCGCCCGCAGGTGATCCTCGTCATCGGCGTCAACGGATCGGGCAAGACCACTACCATCGCCAAGCTGGCGCATAATCTGAAAGAGCAGGATTATTCGGTCATGCTCGTCGCCGGCGATACGTTCCGCGCGGCCGCGATCGGCCAGTTGCAGGTGTGGGCAGACCGCGTGGGCGTGCCGATCATTGCGGGCAAGGAAGGCGGCGATGCCGCAAGCCTTGTTTTCGAAGGGGTGAAACAGGGCACCGAAACCGGCATCGACGTGCTGATCGTCGACACGGCCGGCCGCCTGCAGAACAAGGCCGGCCTGATGGACGAACTGACCAAGATCAGGCGCGTGCTGGGCCGGTTGAACCAGAAAGCCCCGCACGACGTTGTGCTCGTGCTGGATGCGACCACCGGGCAGAACGCACTCAACCAGATCGAGGTGTTCCGCGATGCCGCCGGCGTCACCGGCCTCGTGATGACCAAGCTGGATGGCACGGCGCGCGGCGGCGTGCTGGTTGCGGCGGCGGAGAAATACGGCCTGCCGGTCCATGCGATCGGTGTTGGCGAAGGCATGGATGATCTGAAGCCATTCGACGCGGTGGAAGTCGCGCGGGCGATAGCGGGTGTGAAAGAATGACCGACACGACGGCGCCGACCAAGAAGAAGCCGGGCAACCTCGGCCTGTTGCTCGATTTCGGGCCGCTGCTGATCTTCTTCCTCGCTTACAAATTCTACGGCGTGTTCATCGGCACGGGCGTGTTCATGGTGGCGATCATCGCCGCCGTGATTATCTCCCGGGTCAAGCTCGGCCATGTTTCGCCGATGCTGTGGCTGACGGCGATCCTGGTGGTGGGTTTCGGCGGGCTGACCATCTATCTGCACGATCCGAAATTCATCCAGCTCAAACCCACGATCATCTACCTGCTGCTGTCGGGCCTGCTGTTTGGCGGGCTGTTCGCGGGCAAGCCGATGCTGAAATATGTGCTGGAAGCCGCCTATGACGGGCTATCGGACACGGGATGGCTGAAATTGTCGCGCAACTGGGCGTGGTTCTTCCTCGCCATGGCCGGCGCGAACGAAGTTCTGCGCTGGCAGTTCAGTTTCGACCAGTGGCTGACGATCAAGACGTGGGGCGTGACCGTCGTTTCGATCCTGTTCGGCATTTCGCAACTGCCGATGCTGATGAAGCACGGGCTGACGGTGGAAGCCGAAACGCCGCCGGTGCCGCCGCAGGGCTGAAGCGGAGTCGCCAAATTCCGGCCTGAATGGCTGAAATGTTGGGGGTGCGGACTCGCCACCTAGCTCACAAATGTCGTCATCCCCGCGCAGGCGGGGATCCATAAACGCAACGATTCGAAAGAGTCACAACGCCAGAGAATATGGATTCCCGCCTTCGCGGGAATGACGGGAGAGTCGGCGTGTCCGGAACGACAAAATCTGGATGAAGTTCACGGATACCTGCCGTCATGGCGGCGTATCGAATTCGCCCACGCCGCCAAGCCGTAATGCAAAAAGGGCCGGAGCAGCCAATGCCCCGGCCCGTTTTCGCTACCGGCGATAGCCGTAGTGATCATAATGGTGGCTGGTGTCGCGGCGATAATCCCGCCGGGCTTCACGCAGGTCGCGTTCATAGGCGCGGCGCGCCTGCCATGCTTCGCGACGATTATCGGCATGGCGCAGGTTGCGACGATAATCCCGCTCGGCCTGGCGGACATCGCGGCGATAATCGGACCGGGCATCCCGCCGGTCGTTCCAGCCATGCGCCTCGGCCGTAGCCGGCATCACCAGCGCGGTTGCCGGAACCGCCATCGCCAGCCCCAAAGCCAGCATCATCATACGCATCGTCACTCTCCTTCTTGCCCGTGACAGCACTGAGCGAAGGAGAGTGAACGCGTGCTTTATCGCCTGTTTATAGGCGGTTCAGTTTTTCACTTACTGCTGCTGGTCGGCGCGCGAAGCGCCCGCTCCGTCGAGATTCTGCGACACGAAATCCCAGTTCACGATGTTACGCAGCACCGTATCGGCGAACTTCGGCCGCGCGTTGCGATAATCGATATAATAAGCATGTTCCCACACATCGAGCGTGAGGAGCGGCGTGCCCGCGTCATGCACGATCGGCGTGTCGGCATCGTGGTAGGACGTGACGACCAGCTTGTCGCCCTGCAGCACCAGCCACGCCCAGCCGCTGGCGAAATGGCCCACCGCTTCGGCCGCCAGCTTGTCGATCAGCGCGTCGGTCGAACCGAAGCCCGCGTCGATCATCGACTGCAGCTTGGCCGAAGGCTTGGTCGAGCCGGCCGGCGCCAGGCCGTTCCAGAAGAATGTGTGGTTCCAGATCTGCGCGGCATTGTTGAACAGGCCCTTGTCGCCCGTTTCCTTGGCCTTCTTCGTCACGTCGATCAGCGACAGACCGGCAAGGCCCTTTTCGTCGATCCAGCCATTGACCTTTTCGACATAGGCATTGTGATGCTTGCCATGGTGATAATCGAACGTTTCCGCCGACATATGCGGCACCAGTGCCGACTTTTCGAACGGCAGCGCGGGAAGAATGAAAGCCATTAATACCTCCGGAGTGGAACGCGAACGGTTCCTCTAACGAACCGCCAGCGGATTCGTCCCCGGAAAATTCTTCTTGCTGTGACAGGAATTATCGATCTGAAGCGCGGCGCGATACCCCGCGTCAGCCGCCGGCCAGATATCGCCCGACATAGGCCGCCATATGCCGGCTATCGGAAACATCGGTGGCGAATTGGCGGCCATGCTCCGCAAGGCGACCGCGCAACCCATCGTCATTCCAGACTTCGGCGATCGCGGCGCGCAACGCTTCGGGATCACCCGGATCGCAGACGCGCGCGGTTTCGCCATCGGCAACATAATCGGCAATTCCCGAAGACCGCGTCGCGACGATGGCCCGGCCCAGCAACATGCTGCCGACCAGCGTGATATGCCCACAATTGGTTTCCGCATCGCGCAACGGCACCACCGACAGCCGGCTATGGCGCACGACATTCCAGAAGCGCGCATTGGGCAGGTTGTGAAGCAAATGGACGTTCGCCGGCAGGCTTGCGGCATCGACCACACCGGGCCGGGTTACGATGACAAGGGGCACTTCGGGCAGGCCCCGCATCGCCGCGATCAACGTCGCATAGTCCCGCGCTTCCCCCCCAACCGCACAGATATAGGGTTGCGCAAGGGGCGCATCCCCCGACGTGGCCGGAACCGTCATCGGCCAGTGGAGAAAATCGAATCGCGCGGGATCAAGCCCGAACAACGCCGGATAAAGCTGCTGTTCGGCGCGCGAATAGACCAGAAAACGATCCACCCGCCGCAACGCCCGGCGCATGAAGGCCAGCTTCGCCCCGGTCGGCAACGACGTGAAGTTGAAGGATATGGCGAGATGCCTGGGCGATGCACCGGTCCAGCCTGTCGCTTCGGCCACAGCCGCCGTGGCGACGGGCAGGTGCGACAACAGGGCATCGGCCCCGCGCGCATCGCAGGCGGCGGCAACCGCCGCACGATACCGCGCGATCCGCGGCTTGCGGATCAACCGTTCGATGGCGTTGTTCGGGGTCGCGCAGTGGAAACGCCATTCGATATCCGGGCGATCGATTTCGTCGGCGACGAAACGCCAGTCCGGACCAGCGAGTTCCGCCATATTAACTACCCGCATGATCGCATTTCCCCCGCTGCGATAACGCTAACAGCCCATGTAACGCAGATAAAGTCCCGCCCCTCAATCACTCCGCCGATCGAACAGGTCATGCCGACGAAGCGCATGGCGAAGCTGATCATAAGTGAGTTTCAACGCTACCGCCGTGGCGCGCTGATTATACCGACAGCGACGCAATGCCGCTTCGAGCAGGGATTTTTCATAGGAATCGCACGCGGCGCGGAAATCATCGCACGGTACATCGAACGCCAAGGGCGCGGGTGCGGCGGGGGTGAAAAGCCCTGTCGGTTCGGCCAATGCAGGGGCTGAAGCCGCGATTTCCTGAACCACCGGCCCGCCGCATTGCTGCGGCCGCCAGGGGGATTCGAACGGATCGAACTGGATCTCGTCCACCGGCCGGTCGGGATCGTCCCAGCGATAGACCGCCCGTTCGACGACGTTGCGCAGTTCGCGCACATTGCCCGGCCAGCGATGCGTGATCAGCGCCTCAGTCGCCGCCACGCCGAAGCCGGGCCAATAGGGCCAGTCGAGTTCAGCCGCCATGCGCCGGCCGAAATGATCCGCCAGCACCGGCACGTCGCCTTCGCGCACCCGCAGCGGCGGCAAGGTCACCACCTCGAAACTCAGCCGATCAAGCAGGTCGGCGCGGAAACGCCCCGCCGCCACCAGATCGGGCAGATGTTCGTTCGTCGCCGCCACGATCCGCACATCGACGCGCACCGCCCGGCTCGATCCGATCCGCGTCACTTCGCCATATTCCACCGCACGCAGCAGCCGCTCCTGCGCACCCGACGACAAGGTGGCCAGTTCATCGAGGAACAGGGTGCCGCCATCGGCTTCCTCAAACCGGCCCATCCGTGTTTTCGTCGCGCCGGTAAAGGCCCCCGCCTCGTGCCCGAACAGTTCGGCCTCGATCAGCGTTTCGGGCAATGCCGCGCAGTTCAGCGTGACCAGCGGCCCACTCCATCGCGGGCTGAGGCGATGCAGGCGCTCGGCCACCAGTTCCTTGCCGGTGCCCCGTTCGCCGATCACCAGCACCGGCCGGTTGAGGCCCGCCGCCCGGCTCGCCCGTTCCACCGAATCCAGAAACGCGCCGGATTGGCCGATGAACTGATTATCGCGATCCATGCAGGCGCCCCGATCTGCTTATATTTGGCGTATATTCCCAAATATTGGCAATTTCAATCCATGCCAACACCCCTTCGAAACGCAGAAAATTCCCCGATTTCCGCCATTTTTCGCAGTTGGCACGGCTCCTGCAATTCATCCTGGCAAGCACGGCAACCACGCCGGGCCACAAGGTTCAGGGAGGCCAACATGTTCAACTTCGACACCACCGACTTCCAGCGCATCGCGGTCTCCTCGACCGGCGCGCTCTTGCTCTCCGCCGCCTGCGTCATGGGCGCGGTCAGCCCGGTCCGCGCAGCGGAAGCCAACGCTCCGCTCACCATCAGCGATTGGCAGGCCGATGTCGGCCGGCAGATCGACGCCGAACTGCGCACCCCCGCCACTTTCCGCGGCAATTCTGCGATCGCCACCGTCGCGATCAGCCTGGACGCCAGCGGCGACCTGGCTTCGACCAAGGTGGCGCAATCGAGCGGCAGCGGCGTGATCGACCGCGAAGCGATCCGCGTCGCCCATCGCATCGCATATCCCGCGCTGCCGACAGGCCTGCGTGGCAAACCGCAAACGGTGATGATGCAGGTCTATTTCGGCACCGCCGCCGGCACCGATACCGCCGCCCACCAGCAGCGGGCGATGGAACGGCTGGCCGCGACGAAGAAGGCCAAGCGTATCGAGACCGCCGCGCTGCCGATCGGCTGAACGGCGTACCGGCCGGGGCGAATTTCCCTTAAGCTCGCCCCGGCCGACCATGTGTAGCCTGAAGGAGTAACGACGATGGGAATCTTCTCCCGCACCCGAGACATCATCGCCGCCAACGTCACCGACCTGCTCGACAAGGCGGAAGATCCGGCGAAGATGATCCGGATGATCATCCTCGAAATGGAGGAGACCTTGGTCGAGGTTCGTGCATCCGCCGCGCGCAGCATCGCCGATCAGAAGGAAATGCGCCGCCAGATCAACAAGCTGGAAAATGTTCAGGCAAGCTGGGTCGAAAAGGCCGAACTCGCGCTGTCCAAGGATCGCGAGGATCTGGCCAAGGCCGCCCTGGTCGAAAAGCAGAAGGCCGCCGATCTCGCCGAACAGCTCAACGACGAAATCAGCGTGCTCGACGAAAGCCTGAAGGCATCCGAGGCCGATATCGCCAAGCTGCAGGCCAAGCTGCGCGAAGCCCGCGCCCGCCAGAATTCGATCGTCGCCCGCCTGGAAAGCGCCAACAACCGCATGCGGATGCGCGAAATCTATGCCGGGCCGAAGATCGACGAGGCGTTCAGCCGCTTCGACATGCTCGAACGCCGGGTCGACTGGGCCGAAGGCCGTGCCGAAGCCGCCGGGATGGGCGCCGCGCCCAAGAGCCTGGAAGAAGAGATCGCCGAACTGCGTTCATCCGAAAAGGTGGAAGCCGAGCTGGCCGCATTGAAGGCGAAGGCCGCGAGCAAGGAGGGTTGAGACAATGGAAGATATTCTCGTCCCGATCGGCATCGTCGGCATGCTCTTCATCGGGCTGCCCTGGCTGATCTTCCACTATATCACCCAGTGGAAACGCAGCAGCAGCCTGACCGTGGAGGACGAAAACCTCCTCGACGAACTGCACGAAACCGCCCGCCGGCTGGACGATCGCCTCCGTTCGATCGAACGGATCATCGCCGCCGACAATCCCGATTTCCGCCCCGGCCAACCCGCCGAACGGGATCGCGACCTCGAATATCGCCGGGCCGACGAACCCGAGCGCATCGAAAACTGGCGCCGCGGCGAGCATCGCTGACACACGCACGCCAATCATAAGGAGGGAATTGCAATGTCCGCCCGCCGCACCAAATTCTATCTCGACAAACGCAACGGCAAGCTGATGGGCGTGTGTTCCGGGATCGCCGATTATACCGGCATCGATGTCACGCTGGTCCGCATCGGCATGATCCTGCTCACCATCTTCGCCATGGGGCCGATCGGACCGCTGGTCTATCTGGTCACCGGCTGGGTCGCCAGCGACAAGCCGAGCGAGTTTGCCGACAGCCCCGAAGACGCCAAATTCTGGCAGGGCGTGCGCGCCAAGCCCGGCAGTTCGGTCCGCGATGTCCGCAGCCGTTTCCGCGATATCGACCGCCGGCTGGCCGATGTCGAAATCCACGTCACCAGCCACAACCGCCGGCTGGCCGACGAAATCGACAGCCTGCGCTGATCGAAGCCCGCCTGCCGTTCGTCGAAAAGACCGCGATCACAGGCGAACAATCGGGAGGGATGAGGGGATGCCAATTGAACAAGGTGCCCCTTGTGCCCCTTCCTGCCGGATGGGCCAATCGCCCCACGTATCGCCATCGATGCCCTTTCCATTCCAGAACCGGCAGGGTGCGGCGGTCGATCGCCTGAAATCGATCGCGCCCTGAAGGAGCCAGACAATGTTCAACAATCCGTTCTCGATGGTCGTGGCGATTGTCCTGATCGTTTCGATCGCCAGCGTCCTGCGCGCCCGCTACGGCCACCGCCGCAACCGGCATGGCCATGATCTGCCGGCCAACGATCCCGATGCGGATCGCCTGCGCGCAGAAATCCAGATGCTCAAGGAGCGCGTCGCCGTCCTCGAACGCATCGCCACCGACAGCAACCGCGGCGTCGTGCTCGATCGCGAGATCGAAGCGCTGCGCCACCGCGACTGACATTAGGGAAACGCGGTCATGACCGAACCCACTTTCTGGCTGACCATCGTCGCCACGGGGCTAACCGCCCTCGTCATCATCACCCAGGCGGCGCTGAAAGGCTGGCGCGGCTGGCTCGACCTGCGCAAGCTGGAAATTGACAGCCGCCGCGACGGGCAGGCCCAGGCGTCCGCCCCGTCCCCCGCCACCCCATCACCCACCGCGCGGATCGAACTGGCCGATCTCAAGGAACGCGTCCGCAAGCTCGAAGCGATCGCCGCCGGCGTCGATCCGTAACCATGCCAACCGGCGCTTGATCGCCATGAAGGCACAGTGCCTTCGCAGCGTAGCCCGCTTGTGATAGCGGCCGTGCCATGACCGCGCCGACCACATTGTCCGACACGCTCGACGAATATGAATTTCTCGATGCCGATGATCGCTATCGCCTGCTGATCGATCTGGGCCGGGCGCTCGAACCCATGCCCGATCCGCTGAAGACCGATGCCACGCTGGTGCGCGGCTGTTCGGCGGCGGTGTGGGTTTATCCCACCAGGCGCGACGATGGCCGCCTCCATTTTCTGGCGGATTCGAACGCGGCGATCACCAAGGGCATCATCGCCCTTGTCCTGCTCACCGTGCAGGATCGCACGCCCGCCGAAATCTCCGCCGCCGATATCGAAGGGGCGCTTGCGCCGTTCGATCTGCGCAACCAGCTCAGTTCCAACCGCACGCAGGGCATCCCCAACATGATCGCGCTGATCCGGGCCACCGCCGACCGTTATGGAGCCGAAGGATGATGAAACCGCTGGCGCTCACCCTTGGCGCATTGCTGCTGATGGCGCAGACGGCCGCCGGCTTCACCATCGGCGGTCAGCCGTTCGCGCAGGCCGAAATTCTCGATGCCCGCGCGATGCCCGAACTGGATGGCACCGCCAGCATCATGCTGACGCTCGATCCCAAGGCCGCCGCGCGGCTGGGCACGCTGACGCAGAAAAACCTCGGGCAAACGATCGCGGTCGCGCTCGACGGCAAACAGATCGCCGCGCCGAACGTGGCCGAACCGATCACCGCCGGCGTGCTGACGATCACCGGAAATTATACGCTGGCCGAAGCCGAAACGCTGGCCAAGCGCATTTCCGGCAAGGATCCGGTGCCGGAAGAATTTGACGAGTAGGGTGCGTCCGGCTGACTGGCGTCCCCTCAATCGCCAGCCCAGCGCACGCTGGCATGACGGGAATGGGGGATGGCTGATAGGCGTTACCCGTCGTTCCGATTGATCTGCCCACTATTTCGCAATCAGGCGCTCTCGCCCGCCACATCCCCCGCCAACCGCGCCGCCACATCTTCCACCGGCGTACCCGTCTTCACGATCAGCCATTCGCCCGGCTGGCGCGTATCGACCAGCGTCACCGCATACTTGGGGCACACGCCGAGGCAGCCGACTTCGACCACGCCGATCTTCGCCTTGCGGCCCTTGCCGCCGCCGATTTCGGTGCGCAGCGCCTTGGCCAGGCTGGTCTTGCCTTTCGGCCCGAAACCACCGCCCGCTTTCTTATCGCATTTCCGGCAGACGAGGATCGCGCCGCGCCAGTCGGATCGAACGTGGGCCTTCACGCGGCCGTCCGGCGTTCTTCGGCCTTGCGGAGGATTTCGAACGCCGCCTGGATCGACTGGAAGCGGGCCGCCGCCTTGGCATCATTGGGCTTCACGTCGGGATGATTGGCCTTGGCATGCCGGCGCCATGCGGCCTTGATTTCATCGAAATCGGCATCCGGATCGAGTTCGAGCACCTCCAGCGCGCGCATCTCATCGCGCGATCGCGTGCCATCGCCGGGGCCACCCCAGGCATAATGCTGCGATTCGGCGTAGCCCGATGCCTCGCCCCGTTCCTTGGCCTCGCGCTCGGCGGCTTCCTCGGCGTTCAGCCCTTCGAAATAGTTCCAGTTGCGGTTGTATTCAGCTGCATGGTCCATGCAGAAATACCAGCGTTCGGGGCTGTTCGGCGATTTTGGCGCCGGCCGGTCGCCGGGCTGGTCGCAGCCATGGCGATCGCACATCCGCACGGTCGCAGCCCCACGATCGGTGCCGTAACCGCGCCAGCGGGGAAAGCCCCAGTCGGAAGATCGTGAAGAAGAACGCGCCATCAGCCCCATGTAGTGCGAGGTTCGCAAACGATCCATGGGCAACGACAGGAAAACGCCAGAGGGTCTATAAGCCGGGTTCTGTCCACCGATGCCGGGAAACCCCGGCACCGGATGGGCGACCATTCCTCTAGGGCTGCGGTTACCCGCAACCTCAAGCAACCAACCCGGACGACGGGGCGAAGCCAGCCCATATGCCGTCCCTATTCGGTCTTGCTCCCGGTGGGGTTTGCCATGCCGTTCCGGTTGCCCGGCCCGCGGTGCGCTCTTACCGCACCCTTTCGCCCTGACCCGGAGCCGTTGCCGGCCCGCCGGGCGGTATGCTTTCTGTGGCACTTTCCCTGACGGACTTTCATCCGCCGCCGGGCGTTACCCGGCACCGTTGCTTCTTGGAGCCCGGACTTTCCTCCCGCATCACGCGAAACGTGACACCGGCGGCCGCCCAACCCTCTGGCCGGGTCGCGATAGCAGGATGCGGGCCAAGAGCAAGATTGTCGCGCAGGCAAGTCCCGGTGTAGGGACGATGCCGGTAACGCGATAATGGAGACCTGCCTTGCAGCGGAAGATGACGGCGCGCGCAATGATCCTGCTGGCCTGCCTGGGCCTGGCGGCGTGCAATACGGTGGAAGGCATGGGCCGCGACGTGCAGTCGGTCGGCAAGACGGTCGAAAAGGCCGCCAACTAAGCGCTAGCTGCGGCCACGCTCGCGGTCGAGGAGCAGCGACAGGAGGATCGCGCGGCATTCGCCATCGGCGATGCCGTCGATCGTCTCCGGCCGGAACCGCCGCTGAAATGCGCGCACGGCAGCCGGCCCGTCGCTGACGTCATAGCCAAAACGGCTGAGCGCGAGCAGAAATCCCCCCGGCGTCCAGTGCGGATCGGCCAGGTTCCTGCGCGGCCGCGCCAAGGCCAGATTGTGGCGGGCGAGCAAATCCCAGTCGAACAGTTCGCCGGGATCGATCTTGCGGGTCGGCGCGATATCGGAATGGCCGACGACATTGGCCGGTTCGATCCCATGGCGCGCGACGATATCCGCCACCAGCGGCAACAGCGCGGCCATCTGTTCTGGCGGAAACGGCCGGTAGCCGAATTCATGGCCCGGATTGACGATTTCGATACCGATGCTCGCCGAATTGATATCGGTGATGGTGCGCCATTCGGATCGCCCGGCATGCCAGGCCCGCCGCGCTTCATCGACCAGACGGAGCACCTGCCCGTCTTCCGTCACCACATAATGCGCGGAAACCTTCGCGTCGGCATCGGTCAGCCGTTCGATGGCGGATGCGGCGTCGGCCATCCCGGTATAATGCAGCACCAGCACGGAAACGGGCAGCGACCGTTCATCATGGTTGGGTGAAGGGCAATCGATGATCCCGGTCATGTCGCAACCTTGTTCGCCCGCGCACTGCGCAGCGTGATGATGATGACCCCGGTCAGCGTAAGCAATCCTCCCGCGATCATCACCGGTGTCAGCACCGTACCGAAAAAATAGGATGAGGCGCACACCGCGATCACCGGCGCCCCCAGCGTCAATGGCAGCACCGTGGAAATGGGGTGCCGCTGGAGCAGCCATGCCATGCCCCCCTGCCCGATCACCGACGAGCCGACACCCGAGAAAACCAGCCAGCCCACATCACGCAATGGCAGGTTCGGCAGGTTGCTGAACGCGCCCGGCTCCAGCCACATGCTGAGCGGCATCAGCCCAAGGACGCCGCCAAGGCCGATCCACGCATAGATCGTCAGCGCCGGCACATCCGCCAGCTTGCGCTGCAACAATGCGCCAACCGCCCAGGTGAAGGTGCCGCATGCCATCAGCAACAGGCCGGGCAGTTCGCCCAGCACGCCCGGATCGAACACCAGCAGCACGACACCGCCAAATGCCAGCGCGATGCCCAGCATCCGCGGCAAGGCAATCCGTTCACCCAGAAAGATGACGCCCAGGATCAGCGAAAACGGCACGCCCAGCTGACCGGCGATCGCCAGCGCGCTGACGTTATCGGCCACTTGCAGCGCGATATTCGTAAATATCAGGAAGACAGCGCCATTCAGCAACGCCAGCAACAGCAGCGGCCGCATCCGTCCCGGCATCCAGCGGAAGAACGGCAGGCACACCAGCAGAACGACCAATTGTCGCAGGCCGCCCGCCGCAAAGGGCGCGGTCGCCATCACCGCCATCTTCACCGCGATGATATTCAGGCCCCAGGTAAGGTTGATGAACAGCGCAACGATCAGATCGCGGGGCGCAAGTCCTGCATGTTTTTCAACCGTCATGGGTGGCGTCTTAGAGTGAATTTGCGTCCGGCGGTACACCTGCGCGTTCCGATGGCAAAATCGGCGGCACCGATCGGGATTCAGCCTTGTCGGCGATAGAAACCGCGATGGTCCGGATCGGGGCTGAAGCGGGTGGTGTTGCCGAGCACCGTTTCGCCCGCGCCCAGCATCAAAAGGCCATCGGGGGCGATGGCCCTGGCGAGCTGATCGAACATGCAGGTTCGCTGTTCGACCCCGAAATAGATCAGCACATTACGGCACAGGATCAGGTCCACCGTTCCGGCGCAAGGCATGGGATCCAGCAGGTTATGCCGCTCGAACCGCACCATTCGGCGCAATTCAGGCCGCGCCCGCCAATCGTCCCCCTCGGGCGTGAACCACTGCATCATTTGCCGCACCGGCAAACCGCGCTGGATTTCGAACTGGGTGTAACGCCCTTCGCTGGCCCGCGCGATGACCCCGGCCGACACATCGGTGCCGACGATATCGATCGTCCAGTCGCGCCAGCGATCGCCGGCCTCGGCAAAGCTCATCGCCAGCGAATAGGCTTCCTGCCCGGTCGAGCAACCGGCACACCATATCCGCAAACGGCGCATTGCCGCGCGCGCCGCAGCCAGCGTCTCGATTCCGCCTGCCATCAGTTGGTGGAACGCCGCCTGCTCGCGAAAGAAGAAGGTTTCATGGTTGAGCAGTGCTTCCACCACCGCATCGGCCAGCTGCGTGTCGAACGCGTTGGACAGGCTGGCCGCCAGCGAATCCAGCGATGGCAACGCATGATCGCGCATCACCGGCTTCAGCGCGGTTTCGATGCGCCAATGCCGGCTGGCAGGCAATTGCTGTCCGGTACGGGATTTCAACAGGCCCTCAAACGCCCGCATTGCTGCCGGACTTAGTTCCATGCCCCTGCCTCGCTGCCTGCCCGCGCCCGACGTCCGATGCGTTCCGCGATCCGCGCGGGCGGCAGGACTGAAGCCGCCAGCCCCGCGTTCGCGATGGCGCCGGGCATTCCCCACACCACCGATGTCCGCGCATCCTGCGCCAGAACTTCACCGCCACTTTCGACGATGGCCCCCGCACCGATCAGCCCGTCGCGGCCCATGCCCGTTAGCACCACGGCCACGGCCGCCGCACCGAATATCGCCGCAACCGATGCGAACATCGGATCAACCGACGGCATGCAGCCGCTCGACGCCGGGGCGCGATCAATGCGAACCTGCACCGCCCCGCGCGTACGGACGAGACCGATATGTCCATCCCCCGGCGCGATCAGCAATTCGCCCGACTGGAGCCGCATCCCATCTTGCGCCACCTGCGCACGACGGCCGGCAATCTCGCTCAGCTGGGATGCGAAATACGGCATGAACACGGGCGGCAGATGCTGCGTAACCAGGATCGGCGCGACAAATTCACGCGATAGCCCGCCAAAGAAATCCGACAGCGCATGCAGCCCCCCTGTCGACGCGCCGATAGCCAGGCATTCGATCGGTCCCCCGGTGGGCGGCGCCACCGCAAGCGTGACCGGCTCGATCGTCGCAGCCGGTGCGCCGGCCTCAGGCCGCGCATGACCGATTTTCAGCAACCGTTCGACCAGCATGGCCGCAAAGCGCCCGGCGAAGCTGCCCGCACCAGGTTTCAGCAGCGTATCCGCCGCCCCCAAAGTCAAAGCGCGAACGGTCGCGCTGGCCCCGTCGGCTGCGGCGGACGAAACAATCAGGACATGGGCGCCATGGCTGCGCGCCAGCAGATCAGGCAACGCCGTCAGCCCGTCGAGACCCGGCATTTCCACGTCCAGCAAGATGATGTCGACGCGGATACGATCAAGCAAAGCCAGCGCTTCGCCGGCATGACCGGCCGTCGCCACCACTTCAAACGCCGCATTGGTTTCCAGAATGCGCGACATCACCGTCCGCGCGACGATCGAATCGTCGACGATCATCAGGCGGATCGGCCGCTCCCGCATGATCGGGGCTGCTCCGGTTCGGCGCGACAACGGCATTGTGGATGGCGGCTTTCGGATCAGGCCAGACCGACGATCTGGAGCTTGCTCTCCAGCGTCTCGCGGTCAAACGGCTTCATGACATATTCGTCGGCGCCTGCGTCGATCGCGGCGCGGATATGACCGACGCCATTTTCGGTCGTGCAAAACACGATCTTCGGCCGCGGCATCACGCCACTTGCACCCAGCGCCCGCAGAAATTCCATGCCGCTCATCACCGGCATGTTCCAGTCGAGCAGGACAACATCCGGCGGCGTCACCTGGCAATATGCCAGCGCTTCCCGGCCATCGCCCGCTTCCGCGACGTTGAATGCCAGCGTTTCCAGGATGTGGCGCGCTACCTTGCGGATGACTTTCGAATCATCGACCACCAAACATGTTTTCATTGAACGTTCACCCTTGCGCCCTGTGACCCGGCCGCCCTTGCCTAACCCGCTGGCGGTAAGCGTCTCGTTAACATCTGTTTTCAGGCCGCCAGCGCGCTGGGACCGAGCACAAGCGCGGCAGGATCGATCAGCAGCAGCGCATCGCCATCAATCTCCACCATGCCCGAAGTGACGCGCGACCATCCGGCGTCCAGCACGGCGCATACCGGGGTCGGCCCGCTGTTCAGTTCCACCACATCTTCCACATCTTCGACCAGCAGGCCGTAAAGATGCCCGTCGATCGTCACGATCACCGCCTCCATGACGTCGGCCTGCTCCATCCGGCCCAGATCCAGGGCGGCAAGCGTATCGACGATCGTCAGCACGCGGCTGCGCAACGCCGCCAGCCCGGCGATATGCGGAGCGACAAGCGGCACCGGCGTGACAACATCGATTTCGACCACGGATTCCACGAAGTGCGTGGACAGCGCCACCCGCTGGCCCGCGATCCCGACGATCAGATATAGCCGTTCCATCGCTTTACCTCCGCGCCGCCACAACGCCATCGAGCGCCGCAAGCAGCCCCACACGATCATAGCGATAGATGCTGTCGTCCGTCCCGCCGGCCGGCACGAGCGCCGTGCGCAGGCGCACCACCGGCACCACGCCCTGCTGCGGTTCGCGTTCGCCGCCGCCGGTATCGACAATCACATCGGGCACGATATCCGCCGGCGCGCGGCCCGTGATGACGCGATAGCCCGCCGCCTCGACCAGCGGCCGCAGGATTTCCATCGTCCACCGATCATCGGCGCTGGTGAGCAGGCAGGTCGGCCGCGCCGTCATGTCGGGCAAGCCGCCCGCGGCATCGGCCAGCAGCCAGTGTGGATCCAGCAGTTCCACCTGCCGCCCTTCCACCATCACCACGCCGGCCACCGGCCCCGGCAAAACGGCCGAATCCGCCAGCGGAGGCAAGGCAACGATGTCGATCACCTCGTCGATCATATAGGCAAGCTGCATCGTTCCGTCGCTGATCCGCAGCACCCGCAGCCGCGTGCGCGTGGCGGGATCGGCGTGCCCAAGCAGCGGCAGCAATTGATCATTATGCGCGATCCGCAGGCGGCCGGCGGTGAAGCGCGCGGCGCTGGCCGCCACTTCCTCGATCCGTTCGACCACCGACAGGCGGATCGCGCGTTCCATCCCGTCCGAATCGCGAAACAACAAGGTCTGAACTAGTGGTGCTGCTTCTTCTTCCACCCTGTCGGCTTCCGGCATCGCCACCTGCTGGTCGGCAACCCCGCTGACATTCGCGATCCCGGCGGGATCGAGCAGCAGCATCGGCCGGCCATTGTCCGGCAACGTGGTGCCGGCGTAGACGCCGGTTGCCATCACCGCCGGCGCGGCAGGCTTCACCACCAGTTCCTCATGATCGTGGACCGCATCCACCGCGAGCGCGTAGAGCGCGCCGCCCGCCGGCCGCAACACCACCAATGTCGGCGACGTGACCGCGCGCACGGTGGCGCGGATCAGTTTGCCAAGCGTTACCACCGGCATCCGCCGGCCGCGGATCGCGGCGATATGAACGCCGCCCACGGCTTCCAGCCGCACGCCATCCCCCGATGCGCGTACGATTTCCTCGATCGCCGAACGCGGGATCGCAAAGGTCTGTCCGCCCGCGCTGACCGTCAGCGCCGGAATGATCGTCAACGTCAGCGGGACGCGCAAGGTGAGCCGCAATCCCTGATGGGGCCGGCTTTCGATATCGACCAGGCCGCCGATCCGTTCGACGTTCGACCGCACCACATCCATGCCCACCCCGCGCCCGGAAATGGAACTGACGGCGTTCGCCGTCGACAGGCCAGGTTCGAACACCAGCGCCAGCTTCTGTGCCCAGGTCAGCATTTCAGCGCGATCGGGCGAAAGGATGCCGGCGGCGATCGCCCTGGCGACCAGCCGGTCGCCATCGATGCCGCGACCATCATCAATCACCTCGATCAAAATCTGGTTGCCCGCCTGCCGGGCCGATACCGCCAGCCGTCCCGCCGCCGATTTGCCCGCCGCACGCCGATCATCCGGCAATTCGATGCCATGATCGATCGCGTTGCGGATGATATGGGTCAGCGGATCGCGGATCATTTCGATCATCTCGCGATCCAGTTCGACGTCGCCGCCGTCCACTTCCAGCGCCACGGTCTTGCCCAGTTCGGCCGAAAGATCGCGCACCATGCGCGGCAGCGCCGAAAATATATGGTCGATGCGTTGCATCCGCGTTCGCGTGATCGCATCCCGCATTTCCGCCACGCACAGTGACAATCGTTCGAACGCCGCCTCGATCGCGCCATCGACCATCGAATCGCGCAGCTTGCGGGCCAGTTCATTGCGCGCCAGCACCATATCCGAAACGCCGCCCATCATCCGGTCAAGCAGATCGATCGGCAGGCGAATGCTGCGCGACATCGCTCGCGCCGGTGCACCGACAACAACCTGCGGCGCGGCGATCGACGGCGGGATCGCCCCCGGCGCCAGCGCCGTGATCAGGCGTTGATCATCCTCGTCGGGCAGGCTTTCGCCCGATTCGATCGCTTCGGTGAGTTCGCCGATCCGGTCGATGATCGCCAGCACCGCATTGACCAGGCCAACGTCGGGCTGGCGTTCGCCGCTGCGCACTTCGGCCAGGGATTCTTCGGCCGCATGGCTCAGTCGTTCAAGCCGCGGGAGATCCAGAAACCCGCAGCTTCCCTTGACCGTGTGGACGAAACGAAAAATCGAATCGAGCCGCCCCCGATCGGCGGGCTCCGCCTCCCAGGCGATGATTTCGCCCGAAATCGCGGCGAGCATTTCGCGCGTTTCGGCCAGGAACTCCTGCAGCAAATCGTCCATTAGGCCCTTCCGTCCGAAATCCGGAAAGGGCGGTCTGGCATGCCATTGGTGAAAAAGCGGTTTACTGTTTGGGTACGGTTGCGCCGAACACCAGCACGCCATCACCCGGTTCGGACACCTGTATCGACCCGCCAGCATCCTTGGCCAGCCGATGCACCAGCCATGCCGCCGCGGCACGCGGGGTCAGCGCTTCCTCGTTCGTCCAGCCAAGCAGGGCATCGCGCAGTTCGGAATCGAGCACGAGGCGCGGGCCTTCCGCACGGATGACGATTTCGCTGCCTTCCGCGCCCACATCCAGCCGTCCGCCGCGCACCAGCGCATCCCCGGCGATCAGCGCCAGATTCAGCAGAATCTTGATCGCGGTCTTGCTGAGCGCCGGTTCAGCCACCATCCAGCCGAGCAGGATCTTGCCATCGCTACCGAACAATCCATCGATCGCCGCGCGCGCCTCACGCGTGTCCACCTGATCGGCAAAACCGCCGGCCGCACCAAAGGCAAGACGAAAGAATTTCAGCTTGTTGGCCGATGCCCGCGCGCTTTCGGCGAGCAATTCCATGCAGCGTGCGCGCATTTCCGGATCGGTTTCGTCCGCCATCAGTTCGATGCCGTTATTCAGCGCGCCGACCGGGCTCAACAGGTCATGACACAGACGGGAACAGAGCAGGCTCGCGAAATCCACAGCATTCGTCATGTAACGGATCGTCCTCGAAAGTGGCCGCTGTTGTGACGGTTGACGGCATCGAAAGCAAGCCGCACCGGCCACATCCGGCCGCTTTCCAGCCACCTTTCAGTCGATGACCACCATCGTCACGCGTTCGAATACCCCGTGCAGCGCCCCCCCGGCACGACCTGAAATGCCGCCGCCTGCCCATCGGCGACGATCAACCATATCCAGCCGGACGCGGCATCGGCGGCCGCTGCATCGTGGGCCGAAGGTTCGGCCACCCCGCCGGGGTGCGAATGATAATGGCCAATCACCCTTGGCCCGCCTTCCCGCTGGCGCCGGTGCGCGGCCAGCAATATGCCCGGATCCAGTTCGAAAAAGCGGGATGGATCGGCATGGACATTGGCCGCCGCCGCCGCCGCCACGCGCCCGGCATCGTCGCGCAGCAGCAGCCCGCAAACCTCGCTTGCCGGGGCGCCCGCCGCGTGGGCGAGAATTTGCGCCATGACTCCGCTTGCAATCACAAGTTCCATCGCCACATCGCTAGGCGATGAACATGGGGGTGTCGACATTGCGGGCCATTGTTCCGGCGGAAGCCGGCGGCTGGCGGCTGGACAAGGCGCTGGCGGCGGCCTTGCCCGAATTTTCGCGCGAACGGCTGAAGGCGCTGATTTCCGACGGCCGGGTGCACCGCGCCGATGGCGCCCCAGCGAACGATCCGTCCGCCAAGGTCGCATCGGGCAGCGCGTTCGACGTCTCCGTCCCGCCGCCTGCCCCGCTGGAAAACGAAGCACAGGATATCCCGCTCGTCATCGCATATGAGGACGAACATCTGATCGTCATCGACAAGCCGGCCGGCCTCGTCGTCCACCCGGCGGCGGGCAATCTCGATGGCACGCTGGTGAACGCGCTGCTCCATCATTGCCAGGGCAGCCTGTCGGGCATCGGCGGCGTCGCCCGGCCAGGCATCGTCCACCGCATCGACAAGGACACGTCCGGCTTGATGGTCGCCGCCAAGACCGATCTGGCGCATGAAGGGCTGGCCCGCCAGTTTGCGGCGCACAGCATCGACCGGCGCTATCGCGCGATCGTCGCCGGCCTGCCCAACCCGACGACGGGCACGATCGACGCGCCGCTCGCCCGATCGACCACCAATCGCAAGAAGATCGCGATCGTCAGCGACGGACGCGGCAAACGCGCGGTAACGCATTATCGGCTGATAGCCGCGCTCAAAGGCGCGTCGGTGGTCGAATGCCGGCTGGAAACCGGGCGCACGCATCAGGTGCGCGTCCATATGGCGTCGCTCGGCCATCCGCTGCTGGGCGATCCCGTTTACGGCCGCACCCGGCCGGAACATCGGGGCATCCTCAGCCGTTTGGATTTTCAGCGGCAGGCGCTTCACGCGGCGCATCTGGGCTTCATACACCCGTATAGTGGCGCGCACCTGGCCTTTGACAGTAATATGCCTCACGACATGCAGCTACTGTTAAGCCAACTGACGTTATGAACGATTTCAAACGGGCACGAACAGATTCGGCCCCTCTAGCGGTCCACGCTGGACCAGGGAGTGAAGTGAAGATCATGGCAAGCGGCAAGAACGTCCCAGCGACGATTCCCGCTCTCGGCGGCGAGGCAGGCCTCAACCGCTATCTCGCCGAGATCCGGAAGTTTCCCCTCCTCGCCCCCGAGGAGGAATATATGCTCGCGAAACGCTATCAGGAGCATGGCGATCCCGAAGCCGCGACGCGGCTGGTGACGTCCCACCTGCGCCTCGTGGCGAAGATTGCGATGGGCTATCGCGGCTACGGCCTGCCGACGGCGGAACTGATTTCCGAAGGCAATATCGGCCTGATGCAGGGCGTGAAGAAGTTCGAACCGGACCGGGGATTCCGCCTCGCCACCTATGCGATGTGGTGGATCCGCGCGTCGATCCAGGAATATATCCTGCGATCGTGGAGCCTGGTGAAAATGGGCACCACCGCGGCACAGAAGAAGCTGTTCTTCAACCTGCGGCGGATGAAATCCAAGCTCGACGCGTTCGAGGACGGCGATCTGAAGCCCGAGGATCTGGCCAAGATCGCGACCGACCTCGGCGTCACCCAGGAAGAGGTGACGAGCATGAACCGCCGCATGGCGATGGGCGGGGATACCTCGCTCAACGTATCGATGCGCGAGGATGGCGACGGGCAATGGCAGGACTGGCTGGTCGATACCGATCCGCTGCAGGATGAACGCATCGCCGACGCCGAGGAACAGAGCGTACGCCACAACATGCTGGTCGAAGCGATGACCGCGCTCAACGATCGCGAAAAGCACATCCTCGCCGAACGCCGCCTGTCGGACGATCCCAAGACGCTTGAGGAACTGAGCCAGGTCTACGGCGTCAGCCGCGAACGCGTCCGCCAGATCGAAGTCCGCGCGTTCGACAAGCTGCAAAAAGCGATGATGCGGATTGCGGGCGAAAAAAGGCTGCTGCCCGCACTGGGCTGAGCCTGCTCCATAACGATCACCGAAGGGCGCGTCCGGGAAACCGGGCGCGCTTTTTCTTTTGTGGTGCTGATGCTGCGCGCAAGGATTATGGCAGGCAATGACCATTTTCGGTCACATTCATAAGCGTTCTAACTCTACAGAAGCTGACATCGCCAAAGCCGATTGATCGAAAGATTTAAAAGAATAAAATATAGAAAACATTGCACTTTTTTGCCATGTATTAGCCGCATATTGGGGGTGTTGCGATGAAATTCAGAAACCTTGCAACAACGGCGGCTGCACTTAGCCTTTTGGCGACACCTGTGACGGCAGCCGTCCTGCAGGAGAAGTTCACGCCGATCGAAGAGGTGTTTTATAACGGTACGGCCGCGTGCGTAGACTTTTTCGCGGGCCTAATCAGCCAAGTAAAGCTGGCCCCAACTCAGCCGGGACCGTTTGATGACCATGGCTTCTATAATTCCGATGCAGCCACTGAAAATCCTGCACGCGTCGCGATGTTGGGTGTGGGGTATCGCCGACATGCCTATCGAGCGGCGGTAGCAGGAAATCAGGGGCAGGTTTATGCAGTTTTGAGCGAAACGCCGCTTCTTTGCCGCGTCGGAGGTTTCGATAGTCAGTCCTACAGAAAGTCATATGCTTATTACTCCACGCCCGCCAATGGCTGGACCCGAATTGAAACGCAGAGCGCCACTCCGGGCGTAGCAATGCAACGGTTCTCCAAATCCCAAGGCGCTATGACGATCTGGATCAATCTGTCATGGACCACCGCTGCCGCTGGACCGAATAGTCTCACCGCCATGGCGAGCGTCTTTGTAGAACGAAGTTCTCCCGTGGCTCCCAATCGCTGAATCCGCCGAACAGCCCGTTCCCGTGAATGGCTGCTATCCCAGACTTGCTGCCTGAGAGCCAATAGTCCGCAAAACCACCCATAGCGGACTCCCCCTCACCGCATGACATTCCAGTCAACCGGCGTGGCGATGCCATTCAAGCGCCGGGAATGGGACACCTGCCACATATGCCATGGCCGCCCGCCGAATGTCGGCTCGGTGCCAAGGCTGCGCAGCCATAACGGCCGGTTGACCCGCGCGCTGACCTGATAGGCCCGGTCGAACTCTGCCGTCAGGTACAGCACCACCGGCTGCCGGTAGCGCGCCTCGATCAGCCGAAGGAATGTCGCCAGCTCCGCATGGAACGCATCGCTGGTCGGTCGCTTGGGGCAGTTGCCGAGAAATTCCAGATCGACGGCGGGCGGCAGCGCGGCAGTATCGACCGGCACCACCGCGATGAAGTTGGCCGCCTGCGCCGCCCCCGTCCGGCACAGCGTGAAATAATGATAGGCCCCGCGTGCAACGCCCGCCTGTTTCGCCCCCGCCCAATTGGCGGCGAACAGCCGGTCGCGATGGTCGCCACCCTCGGTCGCCTTGATGTAAGCGAAATGCACGCCCTGCCTGGGCAGCTTGCGCCAGTCGATTCGTCCCTGATGGTGCGAAACGTCGATACCCTGACGCAGCGCGGGCGACGCGGCACTGGCACTAAAAAGCACCAGCGCCAGCGTTGCTGTCAGACCACGCCGCCGCCTTCCGTCATGCTGAACTCGTTTCAGCATCCATCTCCCCCATCGCGCTGACATCACTTGTCGCACGATGGCCCCTGAAACAAGTTCAGGGTGACGAAGGAAAAGGTTGGAGGCGACAGACGACCATCACCTCCTCAGTCCTTCAGGCCAGCGGTTCCGCGTAGAACTGCTTGAACCATTCACGCCACATCAGGATCGGGCCGTCGCCGTCGCACAGCAAGGGCTGCGGCCGATACTTCTTATTGTCCCAGATCGGCAGATCGACCGATTCGAACCCGGCCGAATCCTCGCCCTCGGCCGCGCCGATCGAGTGCTGGTAGAGATGTTCGCCGATCACCCGTTCCTTGGTGCCTTCAGCATAATTGCGGAAGGTGAAGGCCATGCGGGTGCGCGTCATTTCCTTGTCCAGCGGCAGCGGGGTGGAAAACATCGTCATCGTCACGCCGTCCTTGGTGAACCGCATGATCTGGATGCCCGGGCCGTGATGCACGCCGACGATGAAGCCCGCACCGATATCGGTGTGGAACATATGGCCTTCGGCCTTGCCCGTGCCCGGCGGGATTTCCGGCGATCCGTGGAGGAATTTGAGATGGGCGTAATCGACGCCATTTTCGCCGATTTCCTGGATCATCGTGCCGATGTCCCACATGCCGCGCCGGATCGGCACATAATCCGGATCTTCCAGTTCGGGCACATCGGGCACCGGGAAGGTCGGCTCCAGCCCATCGGGATGATACCAGGCGAAGATCGCGCCATAGCGTTCCTGGATCGGCAGGGTCTTCAGCACCGGCTTCTTGCGCGCGATGCCCGGCATCACCTTGGCGTAGGGAATATTCTTGCACCAGCCTTCTGCGTCGAATTCCCAATGGTGGAACGGGCAGCGGATGTTGTTGCCGACAACCGTGCCGCCATGGCCGAGATGCGCGCCAAGGTGCGGACAGAAGGGATCGGAAATACCGACCTTGCCGTCCTCACCCCGGAACATCACCCATTCGCGATCGAACGCCTTGATGGTGCGGATGTCGCCCACCGCGACATTGGCCGATTCCTCGACCATGAACCAGCCAAAGGGGATCGGGAACGGGCAACGTTCCAGTTCGTCGCCCGTCTGGATCCGTTCGATCGTCGTCATATCGTTCATTCAAACTTCCTCTCTCCGGGGCGCGGCCGCCGTGCCTGTATTCAGGCTTCGATCGGCACCGCGTAAAACTGGCTGAACCATTTGCGCCACATCAGGATCGGGCCGTCACCATCGCACAAAAGCGGCTGGGGGCGGTATTTCTTATTGTCCCAGATCGGCAGATCGACCGATTCGAACCCGGCCGATTCCTCGCCCTCAGCCGCCCCGATCGAATGGTCGAGCAGATGCTGGGCGATAGCCCGTTCCTTGGTCCCTGCGGCATAATCGCGGAAAGTGAACGCCATGCGGGTGTGCGTCATTTCGGTGTCGATCGGCGTCGACATGGCGAACATCGTCATCGTCACGCCATCCTTGCTGAACCGCTGGATCGCGATCCCCGGGCCGTGGCTTTCACCGACGATATAACCCATGCCGATATTGGTATGGAACACATGGCCATCGGGCCGGGCCTCGACGGGCGGGATGATCGGCGCTTTGTGAAGATATTTCAGGTGGGCGTTGTCGACGCCATTTTCGCCAATTTCCTGGATCATCGTGCCGATGTCCCACTGGCCCCGGCGAACCGGGATATATTCGTCGCTTTCCAGTTCGGGCACGTCGGGAATCGGGAAAGTGGGGTCCAGCCCATCGGGATGATACCAGGCGAAGATCGCGCCATAGCGTTCCTGGATCGGCAGGGTCTTCAGCACCGGCTTCTTGCGCGCGATGCCCGGCATCACCTTGGCGTAGGGAATATTCTTGCACCAGCCTTCGGCGTCAAATTCCCAATGGTGGAACGGGCAGCGGATGTTGTTGCCGACAACCGTGCCGCCATGGCCGAGATGCGCGCCAAGGTGCGGGCAGAAGGGATCGGAAAGGCCAGCCTTGCCATCTTCCCCCCGGAACAACACCCATTCGCGATCGAACGCCTTGATGGTGCGGATATCACCCGCCTTCAAATCATCCGACAATTCGACCGCAAACCAGCCGATCGGAATCGGAAACGGGCAACGTTCCAGTTCGTCCCCTGTCTGGATCCGTTCGATCGTGCTGATCTCGTTCATGGCATGCCTCTCCAATAGCGTGTTCCCGCTCTTGCAGGAACAATAATGAATTACGTTCAATTTGTCACGATGAAAGCGCGCAGGCTGACAGATCGGGCAAGGAAGGGACCGCGACGCCCCCTTCGCGCCGCGGTCCCGCCGCCCACCCCCGGAGGCGGACGACGTGTCACCCGATGCCGCGGCCGGCGTGCTACACCCCGGCCCGGCCGCCAAACCATACCCCCTTCCCCGACGGCCGCAACATCAAAATGAATCTAATTCAATTTTAAATATCGACGCATTATGTATTGATAATCGCGAGATAATCACCGGGCCGGCGGGGATCGCGCGGCCGGATCCCCGTATTCTTTCGTCACATTGCGTCGTCAAAAAATCGCCTTGCCACGCAAACGCGCATCATCCATGCTGAAGGCAATTCATTTTGGTGGTCAGGGCGGAACACCGCCGACCAAAACGAGCGGTGGGATCGGCAAGATCCACCGAACATGGGGAGGAGAGCCTTATGAAAAGCCTGACTCACGCATTGTGCCTGTCTGCCAGCCTGATGGCGGTCGCCGCCGGCGCGCCGGCCATGGCGCAGGACACCGGGACGGCCGCCAGCAACGCCGCGGCGTTCGGCGATATCGTCGTCATCGCGCGTCGCCGCGAAGAAGCCGCGCAGGAAGTGCCGCTGGCGATCACCGCGCTGTCGGGCAGCACCCTCGACCAAAAGGGCGTTCAATCGGTCGAACAGCTTCGCGATGTCGCCCCTGGCGTCAATATCGGCGCGCAGAAGCGGGACGAAGCGCAATTCTACATTCGCGGCCAGGGCCCGGGCGTGATCAACGCCGGGCAGCGCAATTTTTCATCGGTCGCCACCTATTTCGCCGAAGTCCCGATCCCGGTCGCGGGGCCGGGCGTATTCTTCGATCTTCAAAGCGTGCAGGTGCTGAAAGGCCCGCAGGGCACGCTTTTCGGCCGCAACACCACTGGCGGCGCGGTGTTGTTCGAACCGAACCGGCCGTCCGACAATTTCGAAGGCATGGTTCGCCTGAATGGCGGCAATTATAACCGGCGCGGGATCGAAGGCGTCGTCAACGTCCCCTTCGGCAATGATCTTGGCGGCATCCGCGTCGCCGGCCAGGTCGAACGGCGCGACGGTTTCACCCGCAACATCACCAGCGGCCAGAAACTCGATGGCCGCGCATTCGAATCGATGCGCGTTTCGGTGCTGCTGCGGCCGACCGACGGCCTCGAAAACCTGCTGATCGCCGATTATTCCAATCGCGACGCCAGCGGCTCATCGGCGGTGCTGCGCAACATCAATCCGAACGCCGCGGTCAGCCCGAACGCGCTTCAGGGCACGGCGCTCGATCCGTTCTTTCCCAATATTCCGCTGGTCCTGGGTCAGGGCGCATCGCGCGTGCCGATCAGCTGCCTGTCCACGACGGGCACGACGCCGGGATGCCCGGCGCTCGATCCCAGCAGCCCCTTCCCTTATGTGTTCACGGTCGCCGGCACGGCGGCGGCAAGCGGCGGTTTCGGTTTCTTCCCCGATGCCACGCTGAACGGCCTGCTCGCCCAGCAACAGCAGCTGGGTGTGCGCAAGGTTGCCTTTCCGGGCCGGAATTATAACCGCGCGCAGAGCTTTGGCATCACCAACAAGACGACGTGGGAAATCACCGACAATCTGACGATCAAGAATATCATCGCGTTCCGGGGCCAGCGCACCGACGAAGGCAATGATTATGACGGCACCCCGCTGCCGCTGATCGCCCAGTTCAACGTCCATACGCAGGACTGGCAGTTCGGGCAGGACCAGTTCACCGAAGAATTCCAGATCCAGGGATCACTCGGCGAACGGCTGCGCTATATCGTCGGCTTCTATCATGAAAAATCCAAGCCGGCGTTCGATCCCGCCATTCCGAGCAACGCCTTCGGATCGCTGAACACCCGCATCGTCACCAATACCGACACCAGCGACGCGCTGTTCGCCCATGCTGAATTTGACCTGACGGACACCATTCAGGTCAGCGGCGGCTATCGCCATACCTGGGACAAGCGCAAGGCATCACTGGCGCAGGTGAACACGGGAACGGGCGCATGCGTGCTCGTCAATCCGCAGACCGGCCTGCTGCAGTGCCCGATCAACTATAGCGCCAAATTCCGCGCTTCCACCTATGACGGCACGATCCAGTGGAAACCGATGGACGGCGTGCTGGTCTATGCGGCCTATCGCCGGGGCTTCAAATCCGGTGGCTTCAATCTTCCGGCCCCAACGCCGGAACTGCAAAGCTTCAACCCGGAAACGGTGGATGATTTCGAAGTCGGCATCAAGGCCGATTGGGATATCGGCATTCCGCTGCGCACCAACCTGTCGCTGTTCTACGACAAGTTCAAGGACGTGCAGGTCACCGTTCCAATCGCAATCGCCACCACCGGCATCGCTTCGGTCGCGCAGAATCTGGGCAAGCAGACCAACAAGGGCTTCGAATTCGAAACCTCGATCGTTCCGGTCGAAGGCTTCACCCTGTCGGGCTTCGTGTCCTATCTTGATGCGACCAGCGATATCACCTTGCCGGGCACGCCCGCGATCAAGGGTCGGCAGGCCGTCTACCAGCCCAAGTGGAAGTACAGCATCACGGGCCGTTACGCTTATCCCCTGAACGACGGCGGCGAGATCGCCCTGCAAGCGGACTATAGCCGCCAGAGCAAGACCAACTCGCCCGATTATCTCGCACCGGCACCGTTCAATACCTTCCCGGGATACGGCATTTTCAATGCCCGGCTTGAATGGAACAAGATCGGCGGCGGCAATATCGACGCTGCAGCCTTCATGTCGAACATCGGCAACAAGAAATATATCACCGGCGGCTACCCGCTCTATACCCAGATCGGATTTGAATCGGTGGTCTATGGCGAACCGCGGATGTACGGCGCGTCGCTCACCTATCGTTGGGGGAACTGATCGGCCCGTGACGTCCGTTCAAACACTGCACCTCGAAGCCCCCGTGCCATATGGCGCGGGGGTTCTTTCTTTGGCCGCCGACCTGCACATGCCGGCGGCACCGCCGCGATCCCTGTTATGGTGCGTGCCCGGTGGTGGCGCCAATCGCAGCTATTTCGATCTCGCGCGCGGTGAAACGGGCCACAGCTTTGCCCGCCGGATGGTGGCCGCCGGCCACGCCGTGATCATGGTCGACAATCCCGGCATCGGCGATAGCAGCGTGCCCCCCGAACCCGACCGGTTCAGCCCGCGCGACGCGGGGGACAGCCACCACCACGCGCTTGTCGCATTGCGCCGGCTGCATCCCGCACTGGCCGATGTCCGAACCATCGCCATCGGCCATTCGATGGGCGGCATGCTCGTCACGCTCCAGCACGCCCGCAACCGCAGCTTTTCAGCCATCGCCCTACTCGGATCGAGCGCCAGTGGACTCGATTGGGCGCTGACCGATGAAGAACGCATCTTCATCGGCGATCCGGACGGACTGGCAGCCGCCCTTCCCCGGCTTGTCGCCGCCCGCTTCGGCGGGCCGTTCGTGCGCTTCCGTGCGCCCGACAAGGAACTGGCCCGGCAGATATTCGGCGGTGGCGATCCGGCCGTTGCGGCCGCCCTGCGGGCAACCGGCGATCGCATGTTCGGCGCCGGCGGCGTCATGTCGATGGTGCCCGGCAGTTTCGCAGCCGAAGCCGCCGCGATCGACGTGCCGATCTTCTTCGCCTTTGGCGATCGCGATATCGGCGTGCCGGCAGGCGAGGTTCCGGCGGCATATCCAGCCAGCCGCGACATCACGATTTATGATCTTCCCGAAACCGGACACAATCATTTTGGCTTTTCGAGCGTCGCGCGTCTCTGTACGCGGCTGGATGATTGGATACGCGCGATCGGAGTATGACGCATGAGCAGGCAGTTTGAAGGCCGCACCGTTTTCATCACCGGCGCCGGTGGCGGTATTGGACGCGCAGCCGCCCTCGCGTTTGCACAGGAAGGCGCCAAGGTCGCCGCGACCGATTATAATGGCGAATGGGCAGAAGAAACCGCCCGTCTCATCACCGAAGCCGGTGGCGAAGCCTATGGCGCCCGGCTGGACGTTACCGATCGCGCGGCCGTCGATGCCGCGGTCGATGCCGTGGTCGAACGTTGGGGGCGACTCGACTGCGCCTTCAACAATGCCGGCGTCACGCGCGAAGACACGCGGTCGCCATGGGGTGATCCGGAGGCTTATGCCGCCACCTTCGCCGTCAATTGCGATGGCGTGATGTATTGCATTGCCGCCGAAGCCCGGCACATGGCCAAGGCCAAGCGCGGCGCCATCGTCAACACGTCGTCGATCGCGGGCATGTCGGGTTCGGGCGGTGCTGCCTATTGCGGCAGCAAGCATGCGGTGATCGGCTTCACGCAATCGGCGGCGCTGCGTTTTGCCAGCGATAATGTGCGCGTCAACGCCGTGTGCCCGGGGGCCATCACCACGCCGATGACCGATGCCGTGAACCAGGATCCGCGCGCAGCCGCGTTCGTGGCGCAGATGCACCCGCTGGGCCGCATGGGCGAAGCACGCGAAGTCGCGGATGCGGTGCTGTTCCTCTGTTCCGACAAGGCCAGTTTCATCACCGGCCACCCGCTTGCCGTCGATGGCGGTTTTCTGGCCCGGTGATCCGGCCTGACGCCCGTCAACCGGCATTGACAGCCGTTTGCAAAGTCTGTCAGCTTCGCGGTTTAATCGGCGCTGGTGCATATGCCACCGCGAAGATCTGGGGGTTCGGGCGTGGTTAGGGAAACAACCGCACGCAATGGCGGCCGCGGGCGCGGGCACGATGCCGCCGGCTATGAACTCGACGAAATAGACGAACGCATCATCGCAGCGTTGCGGCATAGCGGGCGGATCGCCAATCGCGATCTGGCCCGCATCGTCGATGTCAACGAAGCGACGGTGCGCACCCGCCTGCGCCGGCTGGAAGACACCAGTTCCGTTCGGGTGGTCGCGATGCGCGATCTTTCCGCGATGGGCTATGAATGCCTGTCGGCTGTCGGCATTCAGGTGAAAGGCCGGTCGGCCGCCGACGTCGGCCGTGATCTGGCCGAACTCGAAGAAGTCGTCACCGTCAATGTCGCGATCGGCACGCATGATCTGGAAGTGCAGGTCGTCGCGCATGACCTCGCCGATCTCGACCGGCTATTGACGCATGTCATCGCCCATATTCCGGGCGTCGAAAAAATGGTTCCGGGGCTAGCGCTCAAGGTACTGAAATATACTCCTGATTGGGCACCTCTATGAGCAGTGGCGTTGCGCTGGATGAAATCGACCACAAGATCATCGAGCGGCTGGGCATCGACGCCCGCGTCTCGAACCGCGAAATAGGCCGTGAACTGGGGCTGACCGAAGGCACCATCCGATCCCGCCTCAAGCGGCTTTTCGACAGCAAGGTGATCCGCGTCGCCGCGATCACCAACACCAGCCGGCTGCGCAATCCGATTCTCGCTTATCTGTGGATCGAGGCCAACACCGCCGGCGATATCGAGGATATGGCCAAGGCGCTCGCGAAAGTTCCTGAAATCGGCTTTGTTGCAACAATGCTCGGCCGGGCCGACGTGCTGGCGATGACGCTGGTTGAAAACGGCAATGAACTGACCGACTTCCTGCACCAGACGATCGACAAGATTCCGGGCGTGCGGCGGGTGCGATACAGCCTCGGCCAGAATTTCATCAAACATGATTTCCGCTGGTGCGCCCTGGTCGACTGACCGGGGTTGCGCGATCGGGCCATGTTGGGCAACGAGGCCGCGGCGTCGGCCTTGGGGGCGGCATGATGTCCACCGGCGCGACCATTCCGGGCCGCGCCGGGACATGATTTCGTGCCCGCCGGCCATTCCACATGCCGACGGCATCTGGAAGGACGGCAGGAATGTCCGAAAATCGGATTCAAGCGGACCATTTGCGCGCAAAGGTGATGGATGCGGAATCAGCCGCAGCGCTGATCACGTCCGGCAGCAGTGTCGGGATGAGCGGCTTCACCGGATCGGGCTATCCCAAGGCGGTGCCTCTGGCGCTGGCCGCGCGGATGGAGCGCGAGCACGCGGCGGGCAACCCGTTTCGCGTCAAGGTGTGGACCGGCGCATCGACCGGGCCGGAACTGGATGGCGCGCTGGCCCGCGCCGATGGTGTCGAGTTCCGCCTGCCCTACAATTCCGATCCGATCGCCCGTGAAAAGATCAATCGCGGCGAGATGGAATATTTCGACATGCATCTCAGCCAGGTCGCGCCGATGGCATGGCAGGGTTTTCTCGGACCGCTCGATACCGCGGTGATCGAGGTGACGGGAATCCGACCCGATGGCTCGCTCATCCCATCCTCGTCGATCGGCAATAACAAAACCTGGCTCGATCGTGCCGGCCAAATCATCCTTGAGGTCAATCGCTGGCAGAACCCCGCGCTCGAAGGGATGCACGACATTTATTACGGCACCGCGCTGCCGCCCGCCCGCGTGCCGATTCCGCTGGTCCGATCGGACGATCGCATCGGCGAGGCCTATTTTCACTGCGATCCGGACAAGATCGTCGCCATCGTCGAAACCGACGTGCCCGATCGCAATGCCCCCTTCACCCCACCCGACGATACCGCGCGCGCCATTGCCGGCCACCTGCTGGAATTTCTGAAGCATGAAGTGAAGATGGGGCGATTGCCCGAACATCTGCTGCCGCTGCAATCAGGCGTCGGCAACATCGCCAATGCGGTGCTGACCGGCCTGATCGACGGGCCGTTCGAAAATCTGACCGCCTTCACCGAAGTCATTCAGGACGGGATGCTCGATCTGCTCGATAGCGGCCGTCTGCGCTTTGCATCGGGCACCGCCTTCTCGCTCAGCCCCGAGGCCGCCGCCTCGCTCAACGCGCGGATGGACCAGTTTCGCAACCGCCTGCTGCTGCGCCCACAGGAAATCAGCAACCATCCGGAACTGATCCGCCGTCTGGGCTGCATCGCGATGAACGGGATGATCGAGGCCGACATCTACGGCAACGTCAACTCCACCCATATCATGGGTTCGCGGATCCAGAACGGCATCGGCGGATCGGGCGATTTCGCGCGCAACGCTTTCCTGTCGATCTTCCTGACCCCGTCAATCGCCAAGGGGGGCAAGATTTCGGCGATCGTGCCGCACGCATCGCATGTCGATCATATCAACCAGGATGTCGCGGTGATCGTGACGGAACAGGGCCTCGCCGATCTGCGCGGCCTTTCGCCCAAGCAACGCGCGGCGGTGATCATCGAAAATTGCGCGCACCCCACCTATCGCCCCGCGCTCGCCGATTATTATCGCCGGGCACGCGCGGGATCCTATGGCCAGCAGACACCGACGCTGCTGCCGGAGGCGCTGTCCTGGCACCAGCGGTTCGTGGAAACGGGGTCGATGCTGGGCTGATCCGCGGCCGGGCGCCTGTCAGCCCAGACAGGCGCCTGGTTCCTCCACATCACCTTCCACCACGGGCAAGGTGAACGCGAAGGTGGCACCCGGGCGATCGGCATTGCCATAGCCGCTGATCGTGCCCCCATGCGCCTCGACGATCGACCGGCTGATCGACAGGCCCATGCCCATGCCGGTCGGCTTGGTGCTGCTGAACGCGGTGAACAATTGATCGGCGACGGCCGGATCGATTCCCGGCCCGCTATCTTCCACCTCGATCCGCACCAGCCCCGGTTCCTGCCGCTTTGTCCTGATGGTCAGCGCGCGGCGTTCCTCGGGCAGTTGCGCCATCGCCTGGACCGCATTGACGATCAGGTTCACCGCAACCTGCTGGATCTGGATGCGATCGGCGCGCACGCGCGGCACCGCTTCGACCTGGTTGATGTTCAGATCGACGCCGCGCACCTGCATGTCGTGGCTGACAAGCTGCACCGCTTCACGCACCGCTTCGCATGGGTGGAACAAGGTGGGTTTGGGCGCGGTCTTCGTCGCCATCCCGCGAATGCGGCCGATGATGGCGGACGCGCGATGGCTGTCGGCGATCATGCGTTCGATCGCGCTGGCGGCTTCGGCCATGTCCGGTTCGGGCCGGCCGAGCCAGCGTTTGGCCGCCTCGCCGAAATTGACGATCGCGGCAAGCGGCTGGTTCACCTCATGCGCGATCGACGCCGCCAGTTCGCCCAGCGTGGCGATCCGCGCGGCGTGGGCCAGTTCATCCTGCACGCGCTGCACTTCTTCCTGCGCGCGGATTCGGCCGCTGATGTCGATCACGCCGACCAGCACATTGCCCTTGCCCATCCATTCCGGCGGAAAGCTCCAGGTGAACATCACGTCGATTTCGCGCCCGTCCACCGTCAGCATCTTCGTTTCAGCGTGGAAATTCGGCTCGCCGCTTACCGCCGCAATCCCGCTGGCCGCGAACACGGCTTCGCTGGCGCGCGGCCAGAAACGTTCCATCGTATCGCCCAGTTCGGCGCGCGACGCCGCACCGAACAGACGCAGCGTCTTGTTATTGACGTCGATGATCCGCGTCGCGGCCATCGCCCGGCGCACGGCATCGGGATCGGATGCGAAGAATGCGGCCAAATCCGGTTCTGCCGGATGGCACCATTGCGCCACCATATCCCGCACGCCCGAAAAATCGAGTTCCCAGAACGACACCGCCATCGCCTGAAACATGTTGCGATAGCGATATTCGCTGCGCCGCAATTCTTCCGCCGCAACCGTCCGCACCGTCATGTCGCGCGCGGTTTCGACAATCATGGTCGGCGCGCCGTCCCTGTCCCGCTGCGCCGCCATCCGCGCCGAAAGGACGATTTCGCTGCCATCACGCGCGGTGCGGGTGATCACGCCCTGCCAGTGCCCGGTTTCAGCCAGCGCTGCCGCAATGGCGTCTTCCGGCTCGTCGAAGCGTGATTGCAGCTTTGCATAGCCATCCGGCCCGGCCAGTTCATCGGCATTCCAGCCGTGCAGTCTGGCCGCACCGGCATTCCAGTAGATCACCGCCCCGGCGGCATCGCGCGCGAAAATGGTATCGTCGGACAGATCGAGCAAAGCGGCCAGATCGGAGGAAGCGGCAAGGGCAGGAATGGTCGCGACGGTGGCCACGGTGATGGACCTCCTCGAATAAGCAGATTGACCCCGATTTTCTCAAACCCGGACGGCGACGTCCAGCGGCATTCCATACGCCGGATCACACCTTCGTATCCCCCGGCCATATCAATGCAGGTCCCGGCTGAACGCCCGTGTGATTCAATCCGGCTGCGATCGGGTGCAGAAAAGCACGATCCACCCGGCAGGAAAACGACGATGGCGTTTCTGGATTTCAATGCGGCACAAGGCCCCCCTCTCCAGTTGTTCGCCAGCCGCCCCACGCCTGTCCTGCGCGTCTGGCGGCGCCCGCGTCCCGCCGCGAAACCCGTATCGGCCCGGCATCGCGCCAACCTTGCATTTGCCACGCTCGCGTCCGCCATTGCTGCGCCTTCGGCATATGCTGGCGACTATTTCGACGACCCTCTCTTGGGCCTGTTGGCCGCCGTCCTTCTTTATGCGACCAGCGCACCAATCGCCGCATGGCTGGTAGGCGGCGATCGCGCGGCAGTCCGTGTCGATCATACGAAGATATGATGCGACACAGCCCTAGGCAGGATGGAAAGCCGACGCGGCAATGCCCATATGCCAGTTCAGACGGAACACCCCCTACCGTCTGAGCAATCGCCCCCTCCCCCCCCTTGGGGCGGTTCATCGAGCGGGCCGGTTCCCTTGCCGGCCCGCTCTTCTTTTTCGCATCCCGCAATAAATTTCTATCATATGAATAGATAAAAGACGGATTGCCGGGCACCGTTTTTTCGGCCTAGACGAACGGCATCATGGAGCAGACGCGCCACCCTTTCCGAATTGCCGACTTCCGGGCTTTCTGGCTGGCGCGGCTGACCGCGACGATCGCCCAGAACAGCATGGTCGTGGTGATCGGCTGGCAGGTCTACGATATTGCGCGCCGTACCATGGCCCCGCGCGAAGCCGCCTTCCAGCTCGGCCTGATCGGCGTGTTCCAGTTCGTTCCGCTGCTCGCCCTGACGCTGATCGTCGGCTGGACCGCGGACCGGATCGATCGACGCTGGATCGCGCGGGCCGCCATCCTGCTCGAAACGGGGTGCGCCGCCGCACTCGGCTGGCTGGCATGGCAGGATGCGACCACCCTGCCCCATCTTTTCACCGTCGCGGCCTTGCTCGGCGTTGCCCGCGCCTTCGCCAGCCCGGCGTTGAGCGCGCTCGCCCCCAATCTGGTGCCGGCCGCCGTCCTTCCCAATGCGATCGCGCTCAGTTCGATCGCCTGGCAAACCGGCGCGATCCTTGGCCCGGCGACCGGCGGCTATCTTTATGCGCATAGCCACTGGCTGCCTTATGCGGGTTCGGGCGGGCTGTTCGCCATCGCCCTGATCGCCCTGATGCTGATCCGCCCGGTGCCACGTTCGACACTGGATACCACCGCCAATCCATGGGCGCAGATGGTGGACGGTTTGCGTTACGTCCGCCAGAATCGTCTGGTCCTTGGGGCGATCTCGCTCGATCTGTTCGCCGTGTTGCTGGGCGGGGCCACCGCGATGCTGCCCATCTTCGCCCGCGATGTCCTGGCCGTCGGCCCCGAAGGTCTCGGACATCTCCGCGCCGCACCCGCCGTCGGGGCCGCCGCCGTCGCCTTGTGGTTCGCCTTCCGCCCGCTCAAAAACCATGTCGGGGTGAAGATGCTGATCGCGGTCGCCGTGTTCGGCGCGGCCACCATCGCCTTCGGTTTTTCGCGCTGGCTGCCGCTGTCGCTCGGCTGCTTGGCGCTGTTGGGGGCCGCCGACATGTTTTCGGTCTATGTCCGTCAATCGCTGATCCAGCTTTACACACCCGATGCGATGCGCGGACGGGTCGGCGCGGTATCCACCCTCTTCATTTCCGGATCGAACGAGCTTGGCGAAGCCGAATCCGGTTTCCTGGCCGCACTGATCGGTCCCGTCGCGGCGGTTGTCGCAGGGGGTGTCGGTGCGGTCGCCATCACATTATTATGGGCGCGCTGGTTCCCGGAGATTGCGCGTGCACGCACCTTCGCGCCGCCCAAGACGCTTGAAAACATACCCGTGCAGGAGAAAGCAAGATGACCAAGGCGGCCAATATCCTGGAAACGATCGGCGGCACCCCGCACGTGCGCGTCAGCCGGCTGTTCCCCAATGCCGAAGTGTGGATCAAATCCGAACGCTCGAACCCCGGCGGATCGATCAAGGATCGCATCGCCCTTGCGATGATCGAGGATGCCGAACGTTCGGGCAAGCTGAAGCCCGGCGGCACGATCATCGAACCGACCAGCGGCAACACCGGCATCGGCCTTGCCCTTGTCGCGGCGGTCAAGGGATACAAGCTGATCCTCGTCATGCCCGAATCCATGTCGCTCGAACGCCGCCGGCTGATGCTGGCTTATGGCGCGTCGTTCGATCTCACCCCGCGTGAAAAGGGCATGAAGGGCGCGATCGAACGCGCGCTCGAACTGGTCGCCTCCACCCCCAATTCGTGGCTGCCACAGCAGTTCGAAAATCCGTCGAACGTCGACGTCCACGTCCGCACGACGGCCGAGGAAATCTACGCCGATTTTGCCGACACACCGATCGACGTGCTGATTTCCGGCGTCGGCACGGGGGGCCACATCACTGGCTGCGCACAGGTGCTCAAGGCAAAATGGCCGAACCTCAAGGTATTCGCGGTCGAACCTACCCTGTCTCCGGTCATTTCCGGCGGCCAGCCCGGCCCGCACGCCATTCAGGGTATCGGCGCGGGGTTCATCCCTGCCAACCTTCACACCCAGCTGCTTGATGGCGTGATCCAGGTCGATCCCGCCGATGCCAAGGACTATGCCCGCCGCGCCGCGCGCGAGGAAGGGATGCTTGTCGGCATCTCATCGGGCGCCACGCTGTCCGCCATCGCGCACAAGCTGAAAGAGGTGCCCGCCGGCAGTCGCGTTCTCGGCTTCAACTATGATACCGGCGAACGCTATCTCTCGGTGCCGGATTTCCTGCCGGAATGATGGTTCGGCCCCCTCTCCGCCCGTGGGAGGGGGCCATGTACGAACAAGACGAACGAAAGAGCGCGCATGAGCGAACAACCCGCAGGCCTGATCTTCGATCCGGCCCGCTTCATCACCGACTTCCGCGAATATGGCCATAATGGTGCGCTGGGCATCCATTATGTCGATCATGGCGCGGATTGGGTGGAACTCGCGCTCGATTTTGATGAACGGCTGATCGGCAATCCCGATACCGGCGTGCTGGCATCCGGCCCCATTTTCTCGTTGATGGACATGGCGACCAGCATGGCGATCTGGGCGCGCAACACCGTCTATCGCGCACAGGCGACGCTCGACATGCGGGTCGATTATCTGCGCCCGGCGGCACCCGGCCGCAAAGTCTTCGGCCGGGGCGAATGCTATCGGGTGACGCGTCAGATCGCCTTTGTCCGTGGTCAGGCGCATGATGGCGATCCGGCGGATCCCGTCGCGAACGTCGCCGCCACCTTCATGTTCCTGGATGGGGAGTGATCCGATGAAGGAACTACCCCCTTATGCCGATTTCCTGGGGCTGAAGATGATCGGCGAAGGCGCCGATCGCTACCTTGCCATGCCCAATGGCGATCATGTCCTTGGCCGGCCCGGCTTCGTCCACGGTGGCGCGATCGCCGGATTGATGGAAATCGCCGGCATGGTCGCGCTCTACGATGCGCTGGGCGATGATCGGGTCAAGGCGAAACCCGTCAACGTCACGGTGGATTTCATGCGCGGCGGCCGGCTGGTCGAAACCTATGCGCGGGGAACCGTCAAACGCGTTGGCAATCGCATCGCCAATATCGCAATCGAAGCCTGGCAGGACGATCCCGCCAAGCCGATCGCCGCGGCGCGGATGACGATGGCGCTCCGCCGCGAACCATAAGCGCCGGGCCGGCTGCGCGGGGATAATCTTGACGACCGAAAAGACCATCGCCGCCGCGCCCGCCGCCGCCGATCTTTACGGCGATCTGGAACCCGCGCCCGCTGCCCGCCCCAGCCATTATATTCCTGGGCTGATCGTCACCGCGCTGGCGACGCTGGCCGCCGCCTATCTGTCCGATCGCTACGGCGCACCCCTTACGCTGATGGCGCTGCTCGTCGGGCTTGCGCTCAACTTTCTCAGCGCCGATCAACGGCTGTCGCCCGGCCTCGCCTTCGCGTCGCGCACCCTGCTGCGCTGGGGCATCGTGCTGGTCGGCGCGCGTATCACCTTTGGCCAGATCGTCGATCTCGGGCCGGCCGCCCTTGCCGCCATCGTCATCATCCTCGCCATGACCCTGCTGTCCGGCGTCGCGCTTGGCCGGTTGCTCGGTTTCGGGGCCGCATTCGGCGCACTGGCCGGTGGCGCGGTCGCGATCTGCGGCGCATCGGCGGCGCTGGCGATCGCCACCGTCCTTGGCGAACGCCGCGCCAGCCAGGCCCAACTCACCCTGGTCCTGGTCGGCATTTCGGCGGCCAGTTCGCTGGCGATGGTCGCGTATCCGCTGGTCGCGCACCAGATCGCCCTTGGCGATGTCGCCGCCGGATTCATGCTTGGCGCGTCGATCCACGATGTCGCGCAGGCGCTGGGCGCGGGCTACAGCTATTCGCAACATGCCGGCGAGATTGCCACGATCGCCAAGCTCAGCCGCGTCGCCCTGCTGGGTCCCGTCCTTGCCATACTCGCCTTGTTTTTCCGGCCGGAAGCCGGCCAAAAGGCCAAGTTCGCGGGGCTGCCCTGGTTCGTCATCGGCTTTTTCGGTCTTGCCGCGCTCAATTCGACCGGGCTGGTGCCACCTTTTGCAAGCCATGCCGCAGACGATGCTGCAGGCGCGCTGCTGGCCTGCGCGGTCACCGCAACCGGCATACGATCGCCGATGCAAACGCTGCTGCAAGGTGGTCCACGCCCCTTGCTGGTAATCGTCGGCGCGTCGATCGTCGCGCTGGTATTGTCGATCGCAGCGGCGATCTGGCTGATCGGCTGACTCCGCATTTTTCGGGCGCAGTGCGAATGCGGATGGCGATAGGGTAGGTATGCGCCGGATCGCTTCCGGGCATTGTTCCGCAGCGATGCTCAGCCCCAGTCGGGATCGTCCATCCACGGCGCGAAATGGGGCATGTCCGACGACACCCGATCGGCAAACACAGCGGGCCGCTTTTCGAGAAAACTGTTCACGCCTTCGGCGGCATCGGCCGATGCACCACGCGCCCAGATCGTCCGGCTATCCAGCCTGTGCGCTTCCATCGGATGCGCCGCGCCCAGCATCCGCCACAGCATCTGCCGGGTCAGCGCGATCGAAACCGGGGCCGTCGCCTCGATATAATTTCTGGCGATCGCCCGCGCCGCCGGCAGCAGATCATCCGGTGCATGCACCGATCGCACCAGCCCGAGCGCCAGTGCTTCGTCGGCGCCGATGATCCGGCCTGAAAAGCACAGGTCCAGCGCGTTGGCGATGCCCACGATACGCGGCAAGAACCAGCTTGATGCCGCTTCCGGGGTGATCCCGCGCCGCGCGAAGACGAATCCGTAGCGCGCGGCGTCGCTTGCGATCCGCACGTCCATCGGCAAGGTCATCGTCGCGCCCACGCCCACCGCTGCGCCATTGATCGCGCCGATCACCGGCTTCTTCGACCGGAAGATGCGCAGCGCCAGCATGCCGCCGCCATCGCGGATGGACGGGTGCGTATAATCGACGCTGCCATCCGCCTGCACCGGCGTGGCCTCGCTGCGCCATTCGCTGTCGCCGCCATAATCGAAGGTGGCGCCGCCGCCGCTCAGGTCCGCGCCCGCGCAGAAGGCCCGTCCCTCCCCCGTCACGATCACCGCGCGCACGGCATCGTCCGCGTCGGCCATGTCGAACGCGGCGATCATTTCCGCCTGCATCACGGGGTTATAGGCGTTGAGCTTGTCCGGCCGGGCCAGTGTCAGCGTCAGGATATTGTCGGCGATCTCGATCCGGGTTGCCGTGCCCATGCCGCTCAGCCGATCGGCGACTGGGTTTCGTCGACCACGAACATCCGCGTCTTCGATCGGTCGAACACATTTTCCTCGTCGTCGGCAATCGCCTGCGCCACGTCGGAGCTGGTCAGCACCACCATCGCCGCATCATAGGCCGCGCGATCCTCGAACCACACTTCGGTCACGCAATCGAAATTGGTTTCCGATCCATCGGCCGCCTCGAACGCGCCGTTCCAGTCGATGAAATTGCGGTGATACGCCTTGATGCCGGGTGTCAGCCGCACGATCAGCGGCGCGTGGCTGTTCTCGTAATAATCGATGAACTGCTGCCGGGTCAGGCCCGCTTTCTTTTTCAAAAGCGCGATCGATTTGAACGCCATGCAATACTCTCCTCGGGGGCAAACCGGCGCTGTTGCGGCTCAGTTGGAAATGGAACGAACACCAATACCGCCCACGAACATATGGGCAAGCCGCTTCGCGGTGTCCGGCACTTCCAGCGGCTGTCCACCAACCAGCAGGTGCAGCGCGATATGTTCGATGCCCCCGAACATCACGTCGCGCAGCATCTTGGGATCGGTATCGGGCAGCACTTCGCCCGATGCCACGCCTTCTTCCACCACCTTCACCAGCAGGTCGGTGTAGCGCTTGGTCATGTGGAACAGCGGCGAGCCACGAAAATTGCCCGAATTGCGGAGTTCGCGAATGTACAGGCGGCACAGATCCGGTTCTTCCTGAAAGATCGAAAGCTGCGACGCAATGAACTGTTCAAGCTGCTTTTCGATCCCCGCCACATTCTGGACGGCCGCCACCGTGCGTTCGATGATCTTTTCGAACAGGCGTTCCAGCACCGCGCTCAGCAATGCACGCTTGTCGGTGAAATAGCGGTAGATCAGCCCATCGGACACGCCGGCCGCACGGGCGATGCCGGAAATCGACGTCGCATCATACCCCTTCTCGGCAAACTGCACGGTCGCTGCATCCAGCAGCAGATCATAGCGGTCCTGGCGACGGGCATCGCTCAGCTTCGGCATATTGCACCTCGTATTGCGGCCGAACCGGTGGCCTTGTCTGGCGAGACGCTCATCCGATGAATGCTGAACGTCGTTCATTTTATGGTCAATGACCAATGCTCTTACAGGGTATGGCGAGAATGCAAAACATCCGACGTGCGTCTTTACCGCAACAGCGCATTCCCCCCTCGACGGATGGCGTTCGCCCCGCAATAAACCGCGCAACACCGGGTGATACGACGCAGCATCGCCGCAACAGCAGAAACGGACCGACTGTCATGATCCGCATCGTCCCCACCACGCCCTTTTCCGATCAGAAACCCGGCACGTCGGGCCTGCGCAAGAAGGTCGTGGTGTTCCGCCAGCCGCATTATGCCGAAAATTTCATTCAGGCGACTTTCGATGTGCTGGGCGATGTGGCCGGGCAAACGCTGGTGCTGGGCGGTGACGGCCGTTTCTGGAACCGCGAGGTGATCCAGGTTGCGCTGCGCATGGCGGCGGCCAATGGCTTTGGCCGGGTGATCGTCGGGCAAGGCGGCATCCTGTCCACCCCGGCGGCCAGCCACGCCATCCGCCTTTATCGCGCGTTCGGTGGCATCATCCTGTCCGCAAGCCATAATCCCGGCGGCCCCAACGAAGATTTCGGGATCAAGTACAATATCGCCAATGGCGGCCCCGCGCCCGAAAAGATCACCGATGCGATCCACGCGCGCACGCTTGTGATCGACAGCTATCGCATTCTCGATGCCGCTGATATCGATCTGGACGCACCCGGCGAAACCCGGCTTGGCGACATGATCGTGCAGGTGATCGATCCCGTCGCCGATTATGCCGATCTGATGGAAAGCCTGTTCGATTTCGGCGCGATCCGCACGCTGATCGCCGGGGGATTCCGTTTGAGTTTCGATGCGATGCACGCCGTCACCGGCCCTTATGCGGTGGAAATCCTCGAACGCCGGCTGGGTGCCGCCGCCGGATCGGTGGTCAACGGTACGCCACTGGCCGATTTCGGCGGCCACCACCCCGATCCCAACATGGTGCATGCCCACGATCTGTTCGATCGCATGTTCGGGCCGGATGCGCCCGATTTCGGTGCGGCATCCGATGGCGATGGCGATCGCAACATCATCCTTGGCCGGGGCATCTTCATCACCCCGTCCGATTCGCTGGCGATGCTGGCCGCCAACGCCCATCTCGCCCCCGGCTATGCCCGCGGCCTTGCCGGCATCGCCCGGTCGATGCCCACCAGCGCCGCCGCCGATCGCGTGGCGGAGGCGCTGGGCATCCCGCTTCATGAAACGCCGACGGGATGGAAATTCTTCGGCAATCTGCTCGATGCCGGCCACGTCACCCTATGCGGCGAAGAAAGCGCCGGCACCGGCTCCGATCATGTCCGCGAAAAAGACGGGCTATGGGCGGTGCTGTTGTGGCTCAACATCCTCGCCGTGCGCGGCGAACCGGTTGCGCAGATCGCCCGCGCCCACTGGGCGCGCTTTGGCCGCAACTATTATGCCCGCCACGATTATGAAGGGGTCGACAGCGCCGCCGCCGATGGGCTGATCACTGCGCTGCGCGATAAGCTGCCCACCCTTGCGGGCACGCGCATCGGCAACCTCATAATCGCCGCCGCCGATGATTTTGCCTATCATGATCCGATCGATGGATCGGACAGCCGCCATCAGGGCGTGCGCATCCTGTTCGATGGCGGGTCGCGGATCGTGCTGCGCCTGTCGGGCACCGGCACGTCGGGGGCCACGTTGCGCGTCTATCTCGAATGCTATGAACCCGCCGATGGCGATCTGGGCCGGGCCACGCCCGACGCGCTGGCGGATCTGATCGCCGCCGCCGACACGATCGCCGACATCCGGCAGCGCACCGGTCGCGCGCAGCCGGATGTCGTCACCTGACCGCTTAGAAAGGCAGTTTGAACCCGGCCGGCAGCGGCAGGCCCGCGCTCATCTTGCTCATTTCGGCGTTGGAAACGGTGTCCGCCTTGGTGCGCGCATCGTTGAATGCCGCCGCGACCAGATCTTCCACCATCTGCTTTTCGGATGGGACGAGCAGAGATTCGTCGATCGAAACCGCGATGATCCGGCCTTTCGCCGTCGCGCGGACCTTGACCAGCCCGCCGCCGGAAACACCTTCCACCTCGATCGAATCGAGCTTGGCCTGCGCCTCGCCCATCTGCTTTTGAATATTGTCGGCGGCTTCCTGCGCCGCCTTCATCATCTTTTCGATATCCATATCAGCCTCTCGCTGTCAGCATCATGCCGCAATCGGGGGCGGCGTGTAGTCCACCAATTCCGCCTCGGCAAACGCTGCGAACGCGGCACGCACCACCGGGGTTGCCAAAATCGCGTCCTTGGCGGCTTGCTCGGTCGATTTCTGCTGGTCGAGCAGGCTTGGTTCGGCGGGAGCATCGGCGATCGAAACGGCCCACTGCATGCCGTACAGCTCTTTGAGCACGGCCCCCAGATCACGCGTAAAATCAGCCGGCAGCGGCCCGTTGGGGCGCACCACCAGTTCGGGCGGGGCATATCGCACCAGCCCGACATAATCATGGAGTTGCTGGGCCAGAAGCGGCCTTTTTTCGTTCACCGCCCGCTCCAGCCCGGCGAAATCCGCGGGCGGCGCGGGCAAAGGCGGCGGCGCGGGCGGTGCCGGTGGCGACGCTTCCGCCACCAGCAACGGCACCTGTGTTTCAGCCGGCGCCGGCGCTTCGGCGGCGGGCGCGGCGATCGCCACCGCTTCACCGTTCGTCAGTCGACGCGCCAGTTCGCCCGGATCAGGCAAGGTCGATGCGTAAACGACGCGCAGCAGCGCCATTTCCGCCGCCTCGATCGGCAGCGCCGCCGCCTGCACCTCGGCATGGCCCTTCAGCAGCAATTGCCACAGCCGGTGCAATGTCGCAAAACCCAGTCGCCCGGCCCAATCGGCATGGGCCTCGCGTTCTTCCACCGAAAGCGCCGGATCATGCCCGCCGCCGGCCTTGGCGCGGGTCACGCCATGCACCGCTTCCAGCAGGCCGATGAACATCGTCGCCGGTTCCACACCCAGATCATATTGATCGCGCACGGCAGCCAGCACCGCCGCCGCGTCGCCGCCCAGCAGCAGGCCGAACAACCGGCGCACCGCACCGCGATCGGACAGGCCGAGCATGTCGCGCACCTGGGCCGCCGTCACCAGCGCGCCGCCGCCTTCGGCGCCCGAATGCGCGATCGCCTGATCGAGGATCGAAAGCCCGTCGCGTGCCGATCCTTCGGCCGCGCGCGCGATCAGCGCCAGCGCCTCGGTCTCGGCCTCCACCGCCTCGGCCTCCACCACCTTGGCGAAATGGCCGGCCAGCGTGTCCGCCGGAATCCGCTTCAGATCGAAACGCTGGCAGCGCGACAGCACCGTCACCGGGATCTTCTGCACCTCGGTCGTCGCCAGCAGGAACTTCACATGGGCCGGCGGCTCTTCCAGCGTCTTCAGCACGGCGTTGAACGCGGCTTTCGACAGCATGTGCACTTCGTCGATGATGTAGATCTTGTAGCGCGCCGAAACCGCTGCATAGCGCACCGCTTCGCTGATCTCGCGCACATCGTCGACGCCATTATGGCTGGCGGCGTCGATCTCGATCACGTCGATATGCCGCCCTTCGGCGATCGCGCGGCATGGTTCGCACACCCCGCACGGATCGATCGTCGGGCCGCCCTGCCCGTCTACCCCGACGCAATTGAGCGCCTTGGCGATCAGCCGCGCGGTCGATGTCTTGCCCACCCCGCGCACGCCGGTCAGCAAAAAGGCATGCGCCAGCCGCTCGCGCCGGATCGCATTGCCAAGCGTCTGCACCATCGCATCCTGCCCGATCAGATCGGCAAAACGCTGCGGACGATATTTGCGTGCCAGGACGCGATAGGGTTGCGGGGATTCGGACATGATAGGACACTAGCCATCAGCCGCGCGTCATGCCAGCGCGGGCTGATCGCCGCGAAGGACAGGGCCGATAAACCCCGGTCGGAGGTGCCAGCGTGAACCACGACGCGTCACACGATAGCCACGGCACACCCAAAGCGGGGCGCATCCGCCGCGCCTGTGGCGTCTGGTTCGCGATTGCCTTGTGGAAACGCATCCTCGCCGCCTTGCTGCTCGGCACGGCCGCCGGGCTGATCTGGGGCGAAAATGCGTCACAGATCAAATGGATCGGTGATCTTTTCGTCCGCCTTATCCGTATGCTGGTAACACCCCTGGTGTTCCTGACGATCGCATCCGGGGTGGCGGCGCTGGGCGATCCGAAACGGCTGGGCAGCATCGGCGTCAAGACGATCGCGATGTATCTTTTCACCACCGCATTGGCCGTAATGACCGGGCTGGCCGCAGCGACCTTGTTTCAGCCCGGCGCCGGCGCGGACTTTCGGAACGCTGCCCCCCATAATGTGGTGCCGCCGAAGGATATGGCGCAGATGTTCATGGACATCGTTCCCATCAACCCCTTTCAGGCGATGGCGAATGGCGACACGCTGGCGGTGATCTTCTTCGCGCTCCTCGTCGGCGCAGGCGTCATCGCGGCGGGCCAGCCGGCCGAACCCGTCCGCCGGTTGCTCGCCGCCGGATCGGCGGTGGTGCTCAAGATCGTCGGCTTCGTCATGGAAACCGCGCCGTTCGGCGTTTTCGCGCTGATCGCCGTCGTCGTCGGGGCCAACGGGCCGGAAACGTTCGTCAGCATCCTCAAGCTCGCTTTGTGCGTGCTGGCCGGTGCATCCTTCCAAACGCTGATCGTCCACGGCGGCGTCATCCGGCTGCTTGCCTGGCTGCCGATCGCCCCCTTCTTTCGCGGCATTGCCGATGCGATCATGGTCGGTTTCTCCACATCGTCGAGTTCGGCCACCCTGCCCGTGGCGATGCGCGTCGCGCGCACCAATCTGGGCATTTCCGAACCCGTGGTGTCCACCGTCCTGCCGCTGGGGGCGACAGTCGGGATGGATGGCGCGGCGATGTATGTCGCCATGCTTACCCTGTTTTCGGCGCAGGCCTTTGGCATCGCCCTCTCGCCGGGCGATTATCTGGTGATCGCCGCCACCACGACGATCGTCGCGATGGGTGTCGCGCCCGTGCCATCGGGTTCGCTGTTCGTCCTGGCGGCGGTGTTGACGGCGATCGGCATCACCCCGGAACAGACCGCGATCATCGTCGGCTTCATCCTGCCGTTCGATCGCATCCTCGATATGATGCGCACGGTTCCCAACGTCACCGCCGATCTCGCGATCGCAACGACCGTGGCGCGCTGGGAAAAGGAAATCGATGTCGATGCCTATATGCGGCCCGACACGCGATCATCGATGCGGTGAAGGTGGGAGCCGGAACGACCCGGAACGAAATCGTTGCGGCTGCTTCCTTCCGGACCTGACCGAGTTGGCGACGGTTCCGTCCGCCCGACTCCCGCGGCGCATATGGTCGAACCTGCGGATGAACGCAAGCCGGTCGCTGGGTTTCCTTCAGCGCCCCTGCATATTGCGCGCTTCACCGGGCATTTTCACGGTCAGGCTTTCCAGCCCTTCCGGCAGGTATATCTGGCACGACAGGCGCGACCAGCGGGTGACGCTGGCGGCCAGATCCAGCAGATCCTCCTCCATTTCGCTCGCTTCGGGCAATCTGGCGAAATCGTCGCGGTCGATGATGACGTGGCAGGTGGAACAGGCCATCTGCCCTTCGCACGTCCCTTCCAGCGGCTGGCCATTGGCCTGCGCGATATCCAGCAGCCGCGCGCCGGCCGCAGCCTCCACCTCGTCCACCCGGTTGCCGTCGGCGGAAATGAAACGCACCCGCGTCACGCCGCCCACTCCTGCTGACGCGCGGCCGCATCGCGGATCATCATCACTGCCCGGTCGATCTCATCCTCCGTCGTGTAGCGGCCAAAGCCCAGCCGAATGCTCGATCGCGCCTCAACGTCGCTCAGTCCGATCGCTTTCAGCACATGGCTCGGCCGGCCCGATCCGCTGGCGCAGGCGGACCCGGCCGAAAATGCCAGCCCCCGCAATTCCGAAATCAGGCGCGCCGCATCCACGCCATCATGGCGAATGTTGACATTGCCGGCCCAACGCGGGCTTTCCGCGCCATTCAGCGTCCAATCGGCCAGGCCGCCGCGCAGGCGCGCCGCCAACCGTTCGGCATGGTCGCGATCCGCATCGATCCGCGTGAACGCCAGGGCGGCTGCCGCGCCGAACGCCGCCGCCAGCGCCGGGCTGATCGTGCCGCTACGGATGCCCGCTTCCTGCCCGCCGCCGTGCAGCAACCCCGGCAGGGTCATGCCATCGGCCATCCACAGCGCGCCGATGCCGATCGGCCCGTAAATCTTGTGCGCCGAAATCGACACGAAATCAGCCGAACCCTCCGGGATCGGCAGCTTGCCATAGCCTTGCGCCGCATCGACATGGATCAGCGCACCCGCCTTGCGGGCCAGTGCCGCCAGCGCTTCGATCGGCTGCACCACGCCGATCTCGTTATTGACGTGCATCACCGAAACCAGCGCGCATCTGTCGTCGATGGCGGCTGCGACCGCATCCAGATCAACCAGCCCGTCGCGCCCCACCGGCACCACCACCACGTCGCAGCCCTGTTTTTCGAGCGCCGCTGCCGTATCCAGCACGCAGGCATGTTCGGTCGCCACCGTCACCAGCCGATTGCGCTGGCTCGACGCCATCACGCCCTGCAACACGGTGTTCGCCGCCTCGGTCGCCCCGCTGGTAAAGATCAGCCGCCCGCCCCCGAACGGCGCGGCGATCCGTTTGCGCGCCACCGCCACTACGGCCGCTGCCGCACGACCCGCGCGGTGCGGCGAATGCGGGTTCGCCGCCCGCCCGTCGAGCCATTCCAGCATCGCTGCGCGCGCTTCGGGCGCAAGCGGGGTCGTCGCCTGATAATCGAGGTAAATCATGCCGCGCGCTTGCTCGCATCTGCCGCCATCGCCGTCCAGACACGAATGAATTCATAGATTTCAGCCCGCGTCGTGGATGGGCCAAAACTGACGCGAATCACCTCGCGCGCCTCTTCCTCGGCCCAGCCCATCGCCGCCAGCACATGGCTGGGCTTCACGCTGCCCGACGAACAGGCGCTGCCCGCCGAAACCGCGATCCCCGCCAGATCGAACCGGATCAGTTGCGACGCCGCCGGCACACCCGGCATCCGATAGGCGCCGATCGTCGGCAGGCGCGGGCTGGCGGCCGCCACCACGATACCCCCGGCCGCGGTCAACGCCTTTTCCAGATGCTCGCGCAGTTCGGCCGCGCGACCCAGCCATTCCCGCCGCGCCTCAAGGGCGGCTGCAAAGCCCAGCGCCGCCGGCAGATTTTCGGTGCCGGGCCGATACCCCTTTTCCTGCCCGCCCGGCGCATCCAGCGTGGCCAGATCGCGCACCAAAAGCGCGCCGATCCCCGGCGGCCCGCCCAGTTTATGGGCCGAAAGCGCGATGAAATCGGCATCCGGCAACGCCAGCTTGCCCGCCGATTGCGCGCAATCCGCCAGCCACAGCCCGCCGCCCGCGCGCACCGCCGCCGCAATGCCATCCACCGGCTGGACGACCCCGGTTTCGTTATTCACCTGCTGGATCGCGACCAGCGCGTCATCCGGCACCAGGCTCAAATCCACCAGCCCATCCGCCAGCACCGGCAGGCCCGGTTCATCCAGAAGCCGGCGCACCGCGTCATGTTCGACGGCCGACGCCGCAACCGCCGCCGCCTTGCCGCGCAGCAGCGCGATGGCCAGCGCTTCGCTGGCGCCGCTGGTGAAGATCAGTTCGCCATCCCAGCCAAGTGCCTTTCTGATCCGCCCGCGCGCATCTTCCAGCGCGGCGCGCGCGGCGCGGCCTTCGGCATGGGGCGACGATGGATTGGCCCAATGCGCCAGGGCCTCCGCCATCGCCGCCTGCGCCTGGGGCAGAAGCGGCGTCGTCGCGGCATGGTCGAGATAGATGCGGGTCAAGGGCTATGATGCTCCGACAAGATTGCGCCCGGTGGTTCGCTCTCTATATAGGCCAGCGTCTCCGCGCGCATCCATTCTCGCGTGCCCGATCAATCTTGTGTCAGCAGGTGCCGATGCCCGAAGTTATTTTTCCCGGCCCCGAAGGCCGCCTCGAAGGCCGCTTCAACCCAGGCCCGCGCCCGCGCGCGCCTGTCGCGCTGATCCTCCACCCGCACCCGCAGGGCGGCGGCACGATGAACAACCGCATCGTGCAGAGCATGTATCAGACGTTCGTCAAGCGCGGTTTCGCCACGCTGCGCTTCAATTTTCGCGGCGTCGGCAAGTCGCAGGGCGTGTTCGACAACGGTATCGGCGAACTGTCCGACGCGGCCTCCGCGCTCGATTGGGTCCAGTCGATCCATCCCGAAGCGCAGACGACGTGGATCGCCGGCTTCAGCTTCGGCGCGTGGATCGGCATGCAGCTGCTGATGCGCCGGCCGGAAATCAAGGGTTTCATCTCGGTCGCGCCGCCCGCGAACATGTATGATTTCACCTTCCTTGCGCCCTGCCCGTCATCCGGCATCATCATCCAGGGTGATTCGGACGAGGTCGTCACGCCCAGCGCCGTGCAGAAGCTGGTCGATAAGCTGCGCACCCAGCGCCACATCACCATCCATCACGATACCATCCCCGGCGCGAACCATTTCTTCGAACATGAAATGGTCGATCTGATGAAATCCGTGGACGGCTATCTCGACATGCGGCTCGCCAGCGACCGCTGATCGCCAAGCATATCGCCCGCACATAAAAAGGCGCGCGCCCGATGCGGCGTGCGCCTTTTCTTGTTTTTCAGTGAAACCGTACGGTCAGGCGGGCAGCGTCCACAGCAGGACATTGCCGAAAAACACCGCCGCCGCGACGAGCATCAGCACGCCCTTCGTGCGGTTCTGGCCGGTCCGGATCAGATAGATCCCGCCCGCGATCAGCGCCAGAATGGCGATCATCGCGATGGTCGGGGCGATTCCCGCGAGGGCCTGAAAAATGGTCTGCATGGCGCCCGCATAAGGCCGTGGCCGCAGCTTTAGAAGGCCCCACGGGCGATTCGATTCGCCCCCGCCACAACGATATCGCGCCGGTTCCGGCGGCATGGCGTCATTTTTCCACATTCTCCATTTCGGTCGAATCCCGGCCTTATCCGCCATATCCGGCAACATCTTGAACCCTCAGGGCTTCGTCTCGGCGCGATTGGGGTCGATTGAAACTTTACAGTCGCCCCCCCCAATCTTATGTACCGCCCCGCTGCCCCATGGGACTTCCACCGCAAGGCAGCTTTCTTGCCCACCACCCCCGGAGGTCCCTTGAATTGCACAAGCACCATAGCGCGCTGGGGCTAGCTACCGCCCTTCGTCCGGCCCAGCCGGTCACGCTCCTTCGTCCGCACGCCGCACGGCGCGCCGCCCGTTTCTTCGTTGAGAAGTTTCCGGGTACGGCGATGTATGCGGTCAAGGCGAATCCATCGCCCGATCTGCTCACGATCCTGTGGGAAAGCGGCGTCACGCATTTCGACGTGGCATCGATCGCCGAGGTCCGCCTCGTCGCCCGCACCGTGCCGGACGCCACCTTGTGCTTCATGCACCCGGTGAAGGCCGAAGAAGCGATTGCGGAGGCGTATTTCACGCATGGCGTGCGCACCTTCTCGCTCGATACGGTCGAGGAACTGGAAAAGATCGTCCGCGCCACCAAGGCCGCGACCGATCTCACACTGTGCGTCCGCCTGCGCGTGTCGTCCGATCATTCCAAGCTGAGCCTGGCGTCGAAATTCGGCGTCGAAGCGCGCGATGCGGCGCCCGTGCTGATGGCCGCCCGTCAGGCCGCCGATGCGCTGGGCATCTGCTTCCACGTCGGTTCGCAGGCCATGACGCCCGCCGCCTACACCCAGGCGATGGAACAGGTGCGCGCGGCGATCGTCGAAGCGGCCGTCACGGTGGACGTGGTGGATGTCGGCGGGGGCTTTCCGTCGTCATATCCCGGCATGGAACCGCCGCCGCTCGACGCCTATTTCGCCGCGATCCACGAAGCGTTCGAAAGCCTGCCGATCAGCTATTCGGCTGAATTGTGGTGCGAACCGGGCCGCGCGCTGTGCGCCGAATATGCCAGCCTCCTCGTCCGCGTCGAAAAGCGTCGCGGCGAAGAATTGTACATCAATGACGGCGCTTATGGCGCGTTGTTCGATGCCGCGCATGTCGGCTGGCGCTTCCCCACCGAACTGGTCCGCACCGACCCGTCGGATGCCAAGGACATGGCGTTCAGTTTCTACGGGCCGACGTGCGACGATATGGATCATATGGCCGGGCCGTTCATGCTGCCCGCCGATATCGGCGCTGGCGATTTCATCGAAATCGGCATGCTCGGCGCTTATGGCTGCGCGATGCGCACCGGGTTCAACGGCTTCACCGCCGGGGAATCGGTGATCGTCGATGATGAGCCGATGACCAGCCTCTACCGCGATGACGCGGCCGAGACGGTTTCGTCCAACGTCATCACGCTGTAAGACAGCATCCTTCTAATCACCGTCATGCCGGCGCAAGCCGGCATCTCGCGAAGCCTGGGCGCACCCGCTTCCCGAGACCCCAGCCTCCGCTGGGGTGACGGTCTTATTATAGTTGTGGAGCCTTTATGACCGACGCCCCCATCAATGACACCCGCAAGGCGGAACTGCTTTCGACGGTCGTCGAACATATCGACATCAAGAGCTTCGACGCCCGCCCGATCGTCGATGCGATGAGCAAGATGAGCTTCACCAGCCGCGATCTCGGCCGCGCGACGAACATCTACAACCAGATGCTCGCCGACAAGGATTGCACCGTGGTGCTGGTCATCGCCGGTTCCACCTCGGCGGGCGGCTGCATGGATCTCTATGCCGAACTGGTGCGCAACAACATGGTCGACGTCATCGTCGCCACCGGCGCCACCATCGTCGACATGGATTTCTTCGAAGGCCTTGGCCACAAGCATTATCAAGCCCTTGAAGTGCCGGATGATGATACGCTGCGCTCGCTGCTGATCGATCGTATCTACGACACGTACATCGACGAAGAACAGCTCCAGCACGTCGATCACACGATCTTCGAAATCGCCGAAACGCTGGAACCGCGCCCCTATTCCAGCCGCGCCTTCATCCGCGAAATGGGCAAGTATCTTGTCGAAAACGGCAAGAAGGACAACAGCCTCGTCAAGCTCGCTTACGAACACGACGTGCCGATCTTCTGCCCGGCGTTCGTCGACAGCTCGGCCGGTTTCGGCCTCGTCAAGCATCAGGTCGATGCCGTGAAGGCCGGCAAACCCTACATGGTGCTCGATGCCATCGCCGATTTCCGCGAACTGACCGACATCAAGATCAAGGCGGGCACCACCGGCCTGTTGATGATCGGCGGCGGCGTGCCCAAGAACTTCATCCAGGATACCGTCGTCTGCGCCGAAATCCTCGGCCATGATGATGTCGAAGTGCATAAGTACGCGGTGCAGATCACCGTCGCCGACGTGCGCGACGGCGCCTGCTCGTCATCGACGCTGCAGGAAGCCGCCAGCTGGGGCAAGGTCAACACCGGCATCGAACAGATGGTGTTCGCCGAAGCCGGATCGGTCATGCCGCTGCTGGCATCCGACGCCTATCATCGCGGCCACTGGAAAACCCGTGCCAAGCGCGCCTGGGGCCGCATCTTCGGCTGATCCTGCCGAACCGCGACAAAGCCAACGAAAAAGGGCGCTTCCATCACCGATCGATGGAAGCGCCCTTTGTCTATCCGGCGATCAGCGCCACCTGCTGCGCCGACTGCGGACACATTTGGGTCGCAGCCACCGCCTCGCCGATCAGCAGCAATGTCGGCGCGTCATTGCTGATCGTCCGCACCAGAAAGGCCAGCGCATCGAGCCTGCCGTGGATCAGCCGTTCGTCGGGCAGCGACACGTTCACCGCCACCATCACCGGCGTATCGGCTGCGCGGCCCGCCGCGATCAGGCGGGCTGAAACCTCGCCCGCCGCCGCCCGGCCCATATAAACCGCCAGCGTCGCATCGTCGGCCGCCAGCCCCTGCCAGTCGAGGTCAAGCGGCTCATCGCCCCGCGCATGGGCGGTGACGAAGGTCAGCCGCCGCGCCAGCCCGCGCAACGTCAGCGAAACCAGCCCGCTCGCCGCCGCAGCACTGGCAGCGGTGACACCGGGGCAGATCCGCACCGCGATGCCATGGGCCGCAAGATGCGTGATTTCCTCGGTCGAACGGCCGAACACCGATGGATCGCCGCCCTTCAGCCGCACCACCCGCCGCCCTGCCTGCGCCGCCGCCAGCAGCACGGCGTTGATCCCGCCCTGATCCTTCGAATGCCGGCCAGACCGCTTGCCCACGCTCACCCGTTCCACGCCCGGCGGGATCAGATCGAGGACGCCCGGCCCGACCAGCGCATCGTAAAAGACAATATCGGCCGCCCGGATCAGCCGTTCGGCCTTGCGCGTCAGCAGATCGGGATCGCCCGGCCCCGCGCCCACCAGCCACACTTCGCCCGCCACTATCCCGTCATGCCGCGACATTCTGTGCCTCCTGCTGGCCGATCAGCCGCGCGATCGCCGGGCGGCACGATCCGCAATTGGTGCCCGCTTTCAGCGCCGCGCCCACCGCATCCACCGTCGTCAGCCGCTGTTCGGCGATGCTGGCGAGGATGGTTTTCGTGCCGATATCGAAACATACGCACACGATCGCGCCCCGATCCGCCTGCGGTGTCGCCGGCCGCCCGGCCAGCAAGGCCGGGGCAGACGCCGCCTCATTCTCGCCAAGCTGGGCGATCAGCCATTCGCGATCGGGCAGCCGGCCCGTCCGCGTGGTGAACAGCACGGCCGCCAGCCGGCCAGCCTGCATCACCGCGATCCGCCGTGTCGCCCGCACCGCATCGAACGCTTCGATCCGCTCGCCCTGCGGCAACAGCGCCTCGATCTCGCCCGGATCGCCATCGCCCGCCAGTTCGAACAGCGTGCCGCCCGCCACGGTGATCCGGGTCCACCACAGGCAATCGGGTGCCGCCGTCCCGCCATTCGCCAGGATCAGGAAACCGCGCCATTCGGGCACCACCTTCACGATCCCCGCCGCCGTCAGTTTGAACCCCGGCTGGCCCGATACCGGATCGACGCCCCTACCCGGCAGCAATCCCGTGCGTCCCCCCGCCGATGTACGATCGGTCCAGTGGATCGGGGCGAACATTTCCCCCGCCCGCTGCTCGCCGCTGATCGCCACGCGGTAGATGCTTGTTCCGTTGGCCGTTTCCACTCGCGCCAGATCGCCATCGGCAAGATCCGCGGCGGCGGCATCGTGCGGATGCACTTCGACCAGCGGTTCGCGGCGATGCTGCGACAGGCGTGGCGAAAGGCCGGTGCGCGTCATCGTGTGCCATTGATCGCGGTAGCGCCCGGTGTTGAGCGTCAGCCGTTGCGCATCCAGCGGGTTCTGTGCCACCGCCACCAGCCGCGCCCGGCCATCGGCGGTGGAATAGCGTCCATCGCCGAACAATCGATCCCCGCCCCAGCGCGCCGGCTCCATCACGGCATAATCGGCATCGCTGATGTCCGCGAAGTGCCCCAGATCGAGCTTGCGCGCGCCATCATTCTCGAATGCCGTCAGCGCCGCATGTTCGCGGAAGATCGCCGCCGGCCCGGCCCAATCGAAGCCCGCGCCGAATCCCATGCGCCGGGCCACCTGCGCCATCGCCCACCAGTCCGGCCGCGTCTCCCCCGGCATGGCCATGAAGCCACGCTGGCGGCTCACCATCCGTTCCGAATTGGTGACGGTGCCGTCCTTCTCGCCCCATGCGGCGGCCGGCAGGCGGACATGGGCGAAGCGCGTCGTATCGGTATCGGCGATCACATCGGACACGACGACGAACGGGCATGCCGCCAGCGCCGCGCGCACCTTGCCGGCATCAGGCAAGGACACCGCCGGGTTGGTGCCCATGATCCACAGCGCCTTGATCCGCCCGTCGCCCACCGCTTCGAACAGGTCGATCGCCTTCAGGCCCGGCTTGCCCGCCACCCGGTCGCTGCCCCAGAACCGGCCCACCCGCGCGACATTGTCGCCAGCAAAATCCATATGTGCGGCCAAGGTCGACGCCAGCCCGCCCACCTCGCGCCCGCCCATCGCATTGGGCTGGCCGGTGATCGAAAAGGGCGCCGCCCCCGGCTTGCCGATCCGGCCGGTCGCCAGATGGAAATTGGTGATGGCATTGGCCTTGTCGGTTCCCTGCACCGACTGGTTCACCCCCATGCTGAACACAGTCACGGTGCGCGGGTGCGCCGCCAGCAGCGCGTGGAAATGATCCATATCGGCCTGCGGCACATCGCAGATCGTAGCCGCATCGCCGCCCAGCCCCGTCCAGAACCCGTCGGGCACCGCCACATGCCGCGCGACATAATCCGCATCCACCAGCCCGGCCGTCCGCGCGAAGGCCAGCGCGCCGTTGAACAGCGCGACATCGCTGCCCGGCCGGATCGCAAGGTGCAGGTCGGCCCGCTCGGCCGTTTCGGTGCGGCGCGGATCGATCACGACCAGCTTTGCCCCGCGCGTCGCGCGCGCCGCTTCGATCCGCTGCCAGATGATCGGGTGGCACCAGGCCGTGTTCGATCCGACCAGCAGGATCAGGTCCGCCTCGTCCAGATCGTCATAGCAGCCCGGCACCACATCCTCGCCGAATGCGCGGATGTGGGCTGCCACCGCGCTCGACATGCACAGCCTTGAATTGGTGTCGATATTCGCCGATCCGATGAACCCCTTCATCAGCTTGTTGGCGACATAATAATCCTCGGTCAGGATCTGGCCCGAAACATAGAATGCCACGCTGTCCGGCCCATGTTCGGCCACCGCATCGGCGAACTTGGCCGCCACCAGATCGAGCGCCGCGTCCCAGCCGGCCTGTTCATCGCCGATCATCGGGTGGAGCAGCCGTCCGTCCAGCCCCACCGTTTCGCCCAGATGCGTGCCCTTGGAACACAGCCGCCCGCGATTGGCGGGGTGCGCGGGATCGCCGGCGATCGCCACCGCGCGATCCGTGGCCGGTGTCGCCAGCACCCCGCAGCCGACACCGCAATAAGCGCAGGTGGTGCGGATCGTGCCCATCGCCTACGCCGCCTGCGCCAGTGTCGATGCGCGGCAGATCAGCACGCGCCCGGCATCCACCTTCACCGGCACCGTCGGCGTACAACCCTTGTCGCCCCCTTGCGCCTCGCCAGTCTTCAGCGAAATCGTCCAGTTGTGCAGCGGGCAGGCCACCGCATCGCCATGGACGATGCCCTGACTCAGCGGCCCGGCCTTGTGCGGGCAGCGGTTGACGAGGGCGTACACCGCATTGTCGCCGGTGCGGAACACCGCGATTTCAGGGCCACCCGCCACAGGCACCGTGCGCGCGCCGCGCAGCGGGATTTGGTCGATCGGACCGATGTCGATCCAGTCTCCGGTGAACATGCTGGTTACTCCGCTGCGATCGTTTCAAGGGGGCGCACTTCGCCCAAATGCGCATGCAACTGCCGGTCGGCGCCCTCGGCGCGTTCGGCCCACGGGTCGGTCTGGCAAAAGCTTTGCGAAAACAGGAACCGCGCGGTCAGCGCCTCGCGGCCCACCGCATCCTCGGCGATGCGCTGGCGGATATAGTCCACCCCCACCCGCTCGATCCACGGCGCGGTGCGTTCCAGATAGCGGGCTTCCTCACGATAAAGCTGGGTGAAGGCGGCGCAATAATCCATCGCCTCGCGCTCGGTGGAAACCTTGCACAGCAGGTCGGTCGCCCGCACCTTGATCCCGCCATTGCCGCCGACATGAAGCTCGTAGCCGCTGTCGACGCACACCACGCCAAAGTCCTTGATCGTCGCCTCCGCACAGTTTCGCGGGCACCCAGACACGGCGATCTTGAACTTGTGGGGCATCCACGAGCCCCACGTCATGCGTTCGATCCGCACACCAAGCCCGGTGGAATCCTGCGTGCCGAACCGGCACCATTCGGACCCGACACACGTCTTCACCGTGCGCAGCGATTTGCCATAGGCATGGCCGGAAACCATGCCGGCGGCGTTCAGGTCCGCCCACACTGCCGGCAGATCCTCCTTCCGGATCCCGAAGATGTCGAGCCGCTGGCCGCCCGTCACCTTCACCATCGGCGCGTCATATTTCTCGACGACATCGGCGATGGCGCGCAGTTCGCGGGGGTTGGTGAGGCCACCCCACATCCGCGGCACCACCGAATAGGTGCCGTCCTTCTGGATATTGGCGTGCATCCGTTCGTTGACGAAACGGCTCTGCTGATCGTCGACATAATCGCCCGGCCATGCGCACAGCAGATAATAATTGAGCGCCGGCCGGCACGACGAACAGCCATCCGGGGTCGACCAGCTCAACCGCTGCATCACTTCGGGGATCGATTTCATCCCCTGCGCGACGATCTCGCGGCGCACATCATCATGGGTAAAGCTGGTGCACTTGCAGACGGTTTTCGTCGCCCGCTCACCCGCATATTCATCGCCCAGCGTAACGGCGAGCAGCGTTTCGACGAGGCCGGTGCACGATCCGCACGAAGCGGACGCCTTGCAGCCCGATCGCACCGCATCCAGCGTGCAGGCCCCGCCTTCGATCGCGGCCACCACCTTGCCCTTGGAAACGCCGTTGCAGCCGCAGATTTCCGCATCGTCGGAAAGCGCCGCAACGGCCGCCTTAGGGTCCGCCTGCCCCCCTCCCGCGAAGGCCTGGCCGAAGATCAGATTGTCGCGGATCGGCGAGATATCCTCGCTTTTCTTCATCAGGTCGAAATACCAGCCGCCATCGGCGGTATCGCCGTACAGCACCGCACCGACGACGCGGTCGTCCTTCACCACCACCCGGCGATAATGGCCGCGCGCCGCATCGCGCAGCACGATATCCTCGGCCCCGTCGCCGCCGGAAAAATCCCCGGCTGAAAACACGTCGAGGCCTGCCACCTTCAGCTTGGTCGATGTCACCGATCCGACATAGCCGGTCGGCCTCGTCGTCAGCCCGTCCGCCAGCGCGCGGCACATTTCCCACAAGGGCGCGACCAGGCCATAGACCAGCCCGCGATGCTCCACGCATTCGCCCACCGCCAGCACATCGCTGTCCGATGTCACCATATGATCGTCGACCTGAATACCGCGCCCGATCGCCAGCCCCGAAGCCTGCGCCAGCCGCACATTCGGCCGGATGCCCACCGCCATCACCACCAGACTGGCGGGGATTTCGCGGCCATCCTTCAGCCGCACGCCTTCCACCTTGCCGTCGCCATAGATTTCGGCGGTGTCGGCCCCCGTCAGGATCGTCTGGCCCCGGCTCTCCAGTGCGGTCTTCAGCAGCCAGCCCGCCGCTTCGTCCAACTGGCGTTCCATCAGGGTCGGCATCAGGTGGATCACCGTCACGCCCATGCCACGCAACGTCAGCCCATGGGCGGCTTCCAGCCCCAGCAGGCCGCCGCCGATCACCACCGCATGGCCGCCCTTGTCGGCGGCGCGCAGCATCGCGCCCACATCGTCCATGTCGCGGAAGGTGACGACACCGGGCAGGTCCTTGCCCGGCACCGGGATGACGAAGGGGTCCGATCCGGTGGCGATCAGCAATTTATCATAACCCACCACCCGGCCCGATGCCGCCGTCACGGTGCGGGCCGTCCGGTCGATCGCCGTCACCGCATCGCCGGCGATCAGGTCGATACCGTTGTCGGCATACCAGTCGTGCCCGTTGATGATGATGTCGTCGAAGCTCTTTTCGCCCGCCAGCAGCGGCGAAAGCATGATCCGGTTGTAATTCACCCGTGGCTCGGCGCCGAAAATGGTGATGCGGAAACGATCGCCGTCGCGCGCCAGCACCTCTTCCACCGCGCGGCACCCGGCCATGCCGTTGCCGATCACCACCAGGTGCGGGCGGCCCGCCGTCATCGGGCCATCACCCATTGCCTCGTCCGCTCGTTCCAGTCTGCCCGAAAGCTCCATCACCCCATCTCCGAACACGAAAAAAGCCGCCTTCGACCGTGCCCTTATCGGGTGGTCGAAGGCGGCTTTGCCTTTTGCCCTGCCAGCGTTTCCGCCGGCCGCTGCCGTCATTCCCGCCAGTGGGAAATCAGGCCTATCTCGTGCGAACATCCTTGTTCGCTTGGTCGGAAGATGCGTGATTCGCCGCTCTTCCGCAAGTGCATTTTGTGCAGTGCGGAAAAATCGCGGGAGGCGGCCAGCGCATTCGTTTTCCCCCTCAACCGTCATCCCCGCGAAAGCGGGGATGACGATATTTTGCAGTCGACGTTGAATAAATCCGGACTGTCACGACCCGCCGGCAAAGTGTCCGTTCGTTAAATCTCGTCGTCACCCCGGGCTTGACCCGGGGTCCCGCTTTAGCGGTGGCGTCAGGCAAGGTGCGCATAGAGATCGAGCCACTCGGGATTGCCCCGCTCGATCAGCGCGAATTTCCATTCGCGCCGCCAGCGCTTCAGGCGCTTTTCCTGTGCGATGCCACCGATGATGGAGGCCACCTGTTCGGCCCACACAAGCCTGTCCAGCCGATAACGCCGGCAGAAATCCGACCCATCACCTGTGCGGTGCTGGAGAATGCGTGCCGCCAGATGCGATGTCACGCCCACATATATAGTGCCCCGATAGCGATCGGCCATGATGTAGACCCAGCCGCCTTGCCGATCTCGTTCCATGACAGCAGAACAGAAGAAGCGGGACCCCGGGTCAAGCCCGGGGTGACGAAGAAGGAATGACCACTCCCCCCCCCCTTTCCAATCATCACGCCCCTCCTTTTTATCGCCTGAAAGCTGGCGGTCGCCGGCTTCCGAATTTACCCGCCGCCCTCAATACGCCCACTCCACCGAAAGCCATGCTTTGCGCGTATCCGTCGCAAACGCCTTCGCGTCATAATCCGCATATTTGGCGGTCAACGTCATCCGTCCGAACCGGGCCGACGCCATCAGGTTCACCTCCTCGCCATAATGCTGGCCCAGCCGATCGCTATCGAACCGATGATAGGCCGCCTGCACCGTCACCGCGTCGGCACGCCCCACTTTGGTCCACGTCTTGCCCACGCTGCCATACAGATCGCGAATGCCGTTGGGCGGTGTCGTCAAAAACTTGTCCGCCCAGCCCTGAAACTTGTGCAGCGTCGCCAGCGGCGTCTGGAAACTGGTCAGCGCCGCACCTTCGTCCGCGCCCAGCACCTCATAACCGCCGCCGATCCGCCAGCCCCTGGCCTCCACCGCGACATCCGCCAGCCAGTAATCGGCGCCATAATCGTTGGGGTTGTGGTGCCAGTCCGCCTGCCGGGCATAGCTCAGCGCATAAGCCAGTTTCACCCCCTTGCCCAACGGCCGCGCGCCCTGCATCCGCACGCCACAGGTCTGGCTTGACAAGCGAAAGCCGGACAGCGCGGCTTCATCCTGATCGACCAGATAGGCAAAGCCGGTCAGCGTCCCCACTGGCGTCTGCCAACCCAGCGTCGCGAAAACATTGTCGCCCGAAATCGCCTGCGGCCGCGCGCCTGTGCCATCCACGCCCCAGATCGTCCGCACCGACCAGCTATAGGTCAGGTCCGCCTTCAGCTTGGGGGTGATCGCATATTCCAGCCGCGCGGCATCGAACGTCTGCTCGTTCTGCCGCCAGCCAACGGCACCCACGAACCTCTGGTCATCCAGATTGATCCGCTGCCGGCCAACCGTGGCGACCAGGCCTTTCGTGCCCCGATATTGCAGCTGCAACCGGTTCAGTTCGACATTTTCGGGATCGGCCACGATCGGAAAGGCGGTGCGGCCGTTGACGCCGCTATTATACCCCTCGTCGATCGCCAGCAGCCCTTCGCCTTCGGCCAGCAGCGACCATTCCCCCAATGTCGCCTGCGCGCCCGCCCGCACCCGCGCCGTCAGCGCATCGGCGGCCTTACCCAGCCCGTCCTGATCGACATTTTCATAGCGCAACCGCGCGTCCACGATTGGCTTTATCACGATATCGGCGGCCACAGCGGGGCCACCCGCGGCCAGCATGGCCGCGCCAAACAGCAGATATTTCATGGAAATCCCCCTTACTTCCTCCCCTCCCTGTCATCAGGGAGGGGATTGAGGGGTGGGTGCGTGCCACACGCTGGTCCCGCGATTGCGCCCCCACCCGCTACCCCTCCCTGCATCGGCAGAGAGGGGAGCCACCGCCTCAGATGCGCACGCCCTGGATCGCGGCACCCCAGGTCGTCCGCCATTTGCGCTTCACCGCAGACAGGCCGGCCAGCGCCACCATCGCCAGCGCGGCAAAGATCAGGAAACCCGATTGGTAGGTGCCCGTCATCTGCTTGGCGATGCCGAGGCTGGACGCGAGGTAGAAACCACCGATACCGCCCGCCATGCCGACAAGGCCGGTCATCACGCCGATTTCAGCGCGGAAGCGCTGCGGCACCAGCTGGAACACCGCGCCATTGCCGGTGCCCAGCGCCAGCATCGCCACGACGAACAGCGCCAGCGCCGCCGCCACGCTCGCCGGGCCGCTGCTCACGCCCACCAGCGCGGTCGCGGCAACGATATAGACGAACGACAAGGTCTTGATCCCGCCGATCCGGTCGGCCAGCGCGCCGCCCAATGGGCGAACCAGCGATCCCGCGAACACGCAGGCCGCCGTGCAGTAACCGGCCACCACCGTCGTCAGCCCGAACTGATCGGTGAAATAGATCGACAGCGATGCGGCAAGGCCGACGAAGCCGCCGAACGTGACCGCATAGAACAGCATGAACCACCAGGCATCGGCCGTCTTCAGCGGTTCCAGATAGGCCGTCAGCGGCTTGGGCGCGGGCGCATCGGGTGCATCCTTGGCCAGCGCCATATAGACGACGAACACAATCGCCAGCGGGATGCAGGAAAGGCCCAGCACCGCGTTCCAGCCGAACAATTTGGCCAAGGTCGGCGCGAACAAGGCGGCGAACACCGTGCCCGAATTGCCCATGCCGGCCAGCCCCATCGCCTTGCCCTGATGTTCCGGCGGATACCAGCGGCTGGCCAGTGGCAGCGCGATGGCAAAGCTCGCCCCGGCGAAACCCAGCACCACGCCCAGCGCCAGCGTCGCTTCAAAGCTGTGGACGCCGAAGCTCCACGCCGTCAGCAGGCCGGCGATCACGATGACCTGGCTGATCGCGCCGGCCAGCTTCGGCCCGATCCGATCGACCAGCAGGCCGTTCACCACCCGCAACAGCGCGCCCGCCAGGGTCGGCACCGCCACCATCAGCCCCTTTTGCGCCGGGGTCAGCCCCAGATCCTTGGCGATTTCAGGCGCAAGCGGCCCCAGCAGCACCCACACCATGAAGGCAAGGTCGAAATACAGAAACGCGGCAATCAGCGTCGGCGGGTGCCCCGCCTTCCAGAAACTGGTCTTCATAATCTGCTTCCCCGGTTGGGCCGTGGGCTTGCGCCCAAGGCTATAGTTGATGGAAAGAACGCGCGCAAAAAATGGGGGGCGGCATGAAGCCGGAAGGCCGACTCGATATCGCCACGGGTTTCGCCTCGATCGCCGGGCGCCGGCCCGACAATCAGGATTTCGGTGGTCTCTGGCTCGCCCGCGAGGCCGAACGCGCACGTTTCGGCGTCGCGGCGGCGGTGGCCGATGGCATGGGCGGGGCCAAAGGCGGCCGCGTCGCCGCCGAAACCACGGTCCGCGCCTTCCTCGACGGATATTATTCCGTATCCGAAACGACTGGCATTGCCGCGGCTGCGGGCAAAGTGCTTTCCAGTGTCAACCTGTGGCTCAACCAGATCGGCCGCACCGATCCGAACCTCGCCGGTTGCGCCACCACCTTCACCGCCCTCGTCCTGCGTGGGCGGCGGGCAACAGCCCTCCATGTCGGCGACAGCCGCGCCTGGCATTATCGCGACGGGCAACTGCATCGGCTGACCGAGGATCACACCCTTTCCCACCCCGATCAGCGCCACATCCTCTATCGCGCGGTCGGCATCGAACCATCCGTCCGGCTCGATGTGCGTGCGCAGGATCTGGCCGTGCATGATCGCCTGCTGATCACCAGCGATGGCGTCCACGGCGCGCTGTCGGACAAGGCGATCGGCAAGCTGCTCGGCGCGCGCGGGTCGGCGCAGGCCGATGCCGAAGCGATCGTGGCGGCGGCGCACGCGGCCGGATCGCAGGACAATGCCACCGCTTTGCTGATCGATATCGTCGCGCTGCCGGCGATCGAACAGGATATGATCGCCGCCCACGCTGCCGCGCTGCCGATCGGCGCCCCCCCGAAGGTGGGCGACAGCGTCGATGGCTTCCGGCTCGATCGCCTGATATCCGACGGCCGCTACACCCGTCTGTTTCTGGCCGAAGACACGGTGGCCGGCGGCGAAGTCGTCCTCAAATTCCCCAAGCCGGCCTTGCTGTCCGAAAATGGCGCGCGGCTGTCGTTCCTGCGCGAAAGCCTGATCGGCGCGCGGATCGACGACCGCCATGTCGGCGGGGCGATCGCACTGTCGCCCGAACGCCAGACCCGTCTCTACATTGCCATGCCCTATCTGCCCGGCGAAACGCTGGAGCAGCGCCTCACCCGCGCGCCGCTGGGCATCGCGCAGGGCGTGACGATTGGTGCGGGCATCGCCCGCGGCGTGGCGGCGCTGCACCGCCGCGAAATCATCCACCGCGATATCAAGCCGGACAATGTGATCCTGTCCGAAACCGGCGGCCCCCGGCTGATCGATCTTGGCGTCGCCCGCCTGCCCAAGGTGGAGGAGTTCGCGCAGGACGAAATTCCCGGCACCCCCAGCTACATGGCCCCCGAACTGTACGACGGGGAACGCGGTTCCGAGGCGAGCGACCAGTTCGCCCTTGGCGTGACGCTCTATCGCCTGTTCACCGGCCGCTATCCTTATGGCGAGGTGGAAGCGTTCAGCCGGCCGCGTTTCGGCCAGCCGGTGCCGCCATCGCGCCATCGCCCCGACATGCCGGGCTGGCTGGAAGCCGCGATCCTGCGCGCCGTGGCGGTCGATCCCGCCCAACGTTTCGGCGACGTGCTCGAACTGGTCCACGCGCTGGAAAGCGGTGGTGCCCGCGCGATCCGCCGTGCCGAAGCGCGGCCGCTGATCGAACGCAACCCTGCCCTGTTCTGGCAACTGGTGTCGATCGTGCTGGCGATCGCGCTGATCGTCGCCATGGCAACGCGCTGATCCCTTTTCGCTATCGTTCCGGTCCAGTCCCATCGGATCTCCCGCAGGCACGAAAAAAGCCGCCTCCGATCCCCCGCTTTGGCGGTGATCGGACAGCGGCTTTGCTGTTGTATCGACGGTGATCAGCCCAGCGTCGGGCGCTCACCTATGTTGCGTCGCACACTCGTTGTGCATCGCAGCGAAAAACTGCACCAGAATGGCGACGGCATACAAGTGCAAAATGCAAAATCGTGCGCCGGTGGTCAGCGGGAATGATCGAACCCCGCCAGATAGTCGGCAACCGCGGATGGATCGAACACCCGTCCGTCAAAAAAACGGTCGGATCCCAAAGTCAGCGTGCCGCGGTCCGATCCCACCCCCAGCGGCATGTCCAGCGCCCCTTCCAGCTTCATGCTCGCCCCCGGCAGCGGCGTTGGGCCACCTGCCAGCGCGCGCCGGTAGATATCGGATCGGAATACGTTGGCCGCCGCCGCCTCTGCCACCGGATCAGCCACGGCCAGCCCCCAGCGCACGAATTGCGAATAGATCCACAGCGCCTGGCTGCGCCACGGGAAGTTCGCCGCCTCGCGATGAAAGATCAGGAAATCGGGCGATTCGAGCGGATCGCCACCCTGCACCAGCGGCACCCGCCCCGCCAACGCCTGAGCAATGATCGCGGCAGGCTGGCCGACATGCCCCGGCTGGGCCAGCAATTCGGCCAGCGCCGGGCGATTGGCAGGATCATCGCACCACGCCGCTGCCCGGTCGAGCGCGCGCAACAGGCGATCCACCGTTTCCGGATGGGCCTCCGCCCAATCCTCGCGCAGCCCCAGCACCTTTTCCACGCCGCGCTGCCAGATGTTCGCGCCGATCGCGACGATCTCGCCCAGCCCTTCGGCCACCGCGACGCTGCTCCACGGTTCGCCGGCGATAAACCCGTCAATCTCGCCCGCCCGCAACGCCTCCACCATCAAGGATGGCGGCAGCACGCGCAGCGCAACATCCCGATCCGGATCGATTCCGGCAAAGCCCAGCCAGTATCGCAGCATCAGCGCATGGCTGGAAAAACGGTGAACGATGCCGATCACCGGCTTGCGATGGTGCAGGCCGATCGCGGCGGCAAAATCATGCGCCGTGGCGATCGGGTCTTCCACCCGGTTGCGCGCGATCGGATCGAGTGCGGCGGCCAGCCCGGCCGACAGGGTGAGCGCGTTGCCGTTGACCCCCAGCTTGAACGGCGCGGCGATCGCGGCCGGATGCTGGCTCAGCCCCAATGTCACCCCCACGGCCAGCGGCGCCAGCATATGGGCTGCCTGCACCTGCCCATATACCAGCCGGTCGCGCACATTCGCCCAGCTCGTGTCGCGCACCAGCCGCAGATCGATGCCTTCGCTTTGCGCAAACCCCATGGCCCGCGCCGCGATCAGCACGGCGCTGTCGGTCAGCGGCAGGAAGGCGACGGAGATCGGCGTCATTTCGGCCCTCCCAGCAATTCGGTCGCGGTGATCAGGGCATCGGCGACATCGGCGATCTTGCGCCCCTGGTTCATCGCGGTGCTTCGCAACAGCGCATAGGCCTCGGCTTCGCCAACGCCCCGGCTGTCCATCAGGATCGCTTTGGCGCGGTCGATCTTGCGGCGATCGGCCAGCGCGGTCCGCGCATCCTCAAGCTCGGTGCGCAGCGTCGCAAAGGCGTTGAACCGGCGAATCGCCAGTTCCAGGATCGGCTTCACCCGTTCCTTGCGCAGCCCATCGACCACATAGGCCGAAACCCCGGCATCGATCGCCGCCCCGATCATCGCTTCGTCCGACTGGTCGACGAACATCGCGATCGGCCGCGCCAGCGCCCGGCTGACGACCAGCATTTCTTCCAGGCTGTCGCGGCTGGGGGTGCCAAGGTCCATCAGCACCACATCGGGCGCCAGCCGTTCGATCCGCGCGACGAACGCCCCCGTTGGCGGAACGACATGGATATCGTCGAATCCGGATTCGCGCAGTCCTTCCTCAAGGATCGTCGCGCGAAGCCCGCTTTCATCGACGATGGCGATCCGCACGCTGCCCCCCGCTGGTCACAATGCCCCAAACAGGACTTGCCCCTCCGCCGTCAAGGCCGATCCGTATCACGCCGGCCGGCGCGCCAATTTCGCCAGCACCTCGTCCAGTGCCGACAGGAAGCGTGACCGATCCGTCTTGGCAAAGGGTGGCGGCCCACCGATCACGTCGCCGCCGGCGCGCAGATCGGCCATGATCGCGCGGGTTGCCACCGCCGCGCCGATCGAATTGGCGGTGAACGGCTTGCCATTGGGGGCGATCACCGCCGCCCCTGCCTTGATGCAGCGATCGGCCAGCAGGATATCGGCGGTGATCACCACCGCATCCGCCGATGCCCGCTCGGCGATCCAGTCGTCCGCCTCGTCAAAACCGGCGCCCACCACCACCCGTTCGATCAGCGGATGGGGTGGCACGCGGAAATGGCTGTTGCTGACGATCGTCACCGGCACTTCCCGGCGAAAGGCGACCTTGTAGATCTCATCCTTCACCGGGCAGGCATCACCATCAACGAGTATGCGGACGCCCATTCAGGTTCAGCGACCGCGCGACGGCCCACCACGCGGCGGTCCGCGAAACGGCTTGGCATGATGCCGTGGCGCCGCGGCGCCACCGGGACCACCCGGGCCAGCACGCCGGTTCTGGCGCTGCTGTTCGCGTGGTGCACCCTGCACCGGCTCGATACGGATGCCATCCTCGCCATTGGGATCACCACCGGCGGTGCGCTTGACCGCGGCAACGAAGCGAGCGGCGGCGTGGCGCGGGATTTCGAACATCGTCTCGTCCGCGGCGATGCGGATCGCGCCGATATCCTGCTTGGTGATGTGCCCGCGACGGCACAGCAAAGGCAGCAGCCAGCGCGGATCGGCATTGTGCCGCCGGCCGACATCCATGCGGAACCAGATCGTGTCTTCAAAGCCCGGACGCGGCCCTTCCAGCCGTTCGCGCGGGGCGGGCGATGCGCCCTGCTCGATCAGGTCTTCGGCGGCCGGCAAACGCGCGCGGTGGCTGCGCACCAGCATCGCGGCGATATCCTCAGCGCTCAGTTCGGCCATCAGCCGCACCGCCAGCGCGCGATCTTCATCCTCGATCTCGACGGGGGCGGACAATGTCGCAAGCAGCCGTTCGCGATCGGCGTTGCGAATCGCCTCGGCAGTGGGCGGCGACACCCATTCGGCCTGGATCCGCGCGCCGCGCAACATGCCTTCAACCCGGCGGCGGCGCTGATAGGGCACGATCAGGACGGCGGTGCCCTTCTTGCCCGCGCGGCCGGTGCGGCCCGAACGGTGCTGCAACGCTTCGGCATCGCGCGGCAGTTCGACATGGACGACCAGCGACAGCGTCGGCAGATCGATCCCGCGCGCGGCCACGTCGGTTGCCACGCACACGCGGGCGCGGCGATCGCGCAGCGCCTGCAACGCATGGTTGCGTTCATTCTGGCTATGCTCGCCCGACAGCGCCACCGCGTCGAACCCGCGCTCGACAAGGCTGGCGTGCAGGTGGCGCACCGCATCGCGCGTCGCGCAGAACAGCATCGCGGTGTCGGGTTCGTGGAAACGCAGCAGGTTCACCACCGCGCCTTCGATATCTGACGGGGCCACCGTCACCGCCTGATAGGAAATATCGCCATGGCCGCGATCTTCACCCACGGTCGAGATACGCAGCGCATCGCGTTGATACCGCTTGGCTAGCGCCACGATCGGCTTGGGCATCGTCGCCGAAAACAGCAGCGTGCGGCGATTATCCGGCGTCGCATCCAGAATTTCTTCCAGATCCTCGCGGAAACCCATGTCGAGCATCTCGTCGGCTTCGTCGAGCACCGCGACCTTCAGGCCGCTCAGGTCGAGCGCGCCGCGTTCGAGATGATCGCGCAGGCGGCCCGGCGTGCCGACGACGATGTGCGCGCCGTGCGACAGGTTGCGCCGCTCGCGCGACGGGTCCATCCCGCCAACGCACGAAACGATGCGCGCGCCGGCCTTGCCGTACAGCCACATCAGTTCGCGGCTGACCTGCAGGGCCAGTTCGCGGGTCGGCGCGATGGCAAGCGCCAGCGGCGCCTGGACACGGCCAACGCGGCCATCTTCTTCCAGCAACTGCTTGGCGATCGCGAGGCCGAAGGCCACGGTCTTGCCCGAACCGGTCTGGGCGGAAACGATAAGGTCGCGGTTATCCGCGCCCTCTTCCAGGACGGCGGCCTGGACGGGTGTAGGGGCGGCATAGCCGCGTTCGGATAGTGCTTCGGCAAGAAGCGGGGTCAATCTACTGAAAGGCATTTTGTGCAGATGGCAGGTAAAGCAATTATGGCAAGGCTTTTCGCTACAGCGCCTGCCCGGCCGCCCACCCGCTGGCCCATGCCCATTGGAAATTATACCCGCCCAGCCAGCCGGTTACGTCTACGGCTTCGCCAATTGCGTACAATCCGGGCACGCGCTTGGCCTCCATCGTTTTTGATGAAAGCCCGTCCGTATCGATCCCGCCGATCGTCACCTCGGCTTTCGCAAACCCTTCGGTGCCGTTGGGGTTAAAACGCCAGTCGCCCAATCGGCGGCCCGCTTCTTCCAGTGCGCGATCGGTAAGGTTGGCCAGTTCGCCACTGATTCCCAGCCGTTCGGCCAGCACATCGGCCAGCCGATCGGGAAAGGCCGATCCCAGTGCCGTGCGAAACGCCACGCGCGGCCGCGCGCGCTTCATTTCGGCCAGCCAGCCGGGCGCATGATCGGGCAGGAAATTCACCCCGATTGGCTGGCCATGCCGCCAGTAAGACGAGATTTGCAGGATCGCCGGGCCGGACAGCCCCTTATGCGTGAACAAGGCCGCCTCGCGAAACCGCGTCTTGCCGCAACTGGCGATGATCTCGGCCGAAACGCCTGAAAGTTCGCGGAACAAGGTCTCGTCGCCGCCCAAAGTCAACGGCACCAGCGCCGGGCGCGGTTCGATCACCTTCAGGCCAAAGCGGCGCGCCAGATCATAGGCATAGCCGGTCGCGCCCATTTTCGGGATCGAAGGCCCACCCGTGGCAATCACCAGCGCCGGCGCGCTCGCCGTCCGCCCGCCAAAGCGCACATGATACTGCCCGTCGGCATGGTCCACCCCGGCCACATCATGCCCCAGCGCGATTTCCACGCCGCCGGCCGAACATTCATCCACCAGCATCGCCACGATCTGCCGGGCAGAACCGTCACAGAACAATTGCCCCAGCGTCTTTTCGTGCCAGGCGATGCCATAAGCGTCGACCATCGCGATGAAATCATCCTGGGTGAAACGGCGCAGCGCCGATTTGGCGAAATGCGGATTGGCCGAAACATAGCGATCGGGCGCGGTGTGGATGTTGGTGAAGTTGCACCGCCCACCGCCCGAAATCAGAATTTTCTTGCCCGGTTCATCCGCCCGATCGATCAGCAGCACGCGCCGCCCGCGCTGCCCGGCGATCGCCGCGCACATCATGCCCGCCGCCCCCGCGCCCAGAATCACGGCATCATATCGGGTAGATTGGGTCACGATATTGGGGGTGTCCGCGTGCGAAAGGTTAGCCGCGGGCCATCACCACGCGATCCCGCCCGCCTGCACCACCGGCCTGCACCCGTCAATCATCGACGGCGGCGCGCGCTATGCCTCAGGCGGTTATCCGCAGGCCTGACGAAAATGGTAGGAAGCGGCCGTTCCTACGACCACATATAATCGTCATCCCCACGCAGGCGGGGATGACGACTGGGGCATATGGCGAGACAATAGTATCGGGCGTCTCGCTTGGGGCCAGTGACGCCTGCAACCGGACGGTTACATTACGCCCCTACCCCAGCACGCCTTCATGCAGCCGCACCACACGGTCCATCTTCGCTGCCAGCCGCTCGTTATGCGTCGCAACCAGTGCGGCCGATCCTTCGCCGCGCACCAGCCGCAGGAATTCGGCCAGCACGATGTCGGCGGTTGCCTCGTCCAGATTGCCGGTCGGTTCATCCGCCAGCACCAAGGCCGGGCGATTGGCGAGCGCGCGGGCCACCGCCACGCGTTGCTGTTCGCCGCCCGAAAGCTTGCTCGGCCGGTGATCCAGCCGATGGGCAAGGCCAAGGGCGCTGAGCAAGGTCTTCGCGCGTTCCACCGCTTCGGCCGCTGTCGCGCCCTGGATCAGTTGCGGCAGTTCGACATTTTCGATGGCCGAGAAATCGGGCAGCAGATGGTGGAACTGATAGACGAAGCCCAGCGCATCGCGGCGCAGCTTGGTCCGCCCGTCATTGTCGAGCTTCGCCGCCTCCTGCCCCTGAATGCGGATCGATCCTTCGAACCCGCCTTCCAGCAGGCCCACCGCCTGCAACAAGGTCGACTTGCCCGAACCCGATGGCCCCAGCAGCGCGACGATCTCGCCCGGCGCCACGTGCAGGTCCACCCCGCGCAGCACTTCGATCACCGCTTCGCCCTGACGGAAGCTGCGCTTCAGCCCGGTGGTTGCCAGCACGTCATTCATAGCGCAGCACCTGCACCGGATCGGTCTTGGCCGCGCGCCAGGCCGGGATCAATGTCGCAAGGAAGCTGAGGCCCAACGTCAGCCCGATGATGGTGACGATTTCGATCGGATTGGCCTTGTAGGGCAGTTCGGTCAGGAACCGGATCGAGGGATCCCACAGATTCTGTCCCGTCACCATCTGCACGAAATTCACCGCCTGCTGGCGGAACACCGCCGTCACCGCCGCGAAAATCACGCCGACGACGATGCCCGAAATGCTGATCGACAGCCCGATCGCCACGAATATCCGCAGGATCGACCGGCTGGTCGCCCCCATCGTCCGCATGATCGCGATGTCGCGGGTCTTGGCGCGCACCAGCATGATCAGCGACGACAGGATATTGAACGCGGCGACAAGGATAATGAACGTCAGGATGACGAACATCGCCACCCGTTCCACCGCCAGCGCCTCGAACAAGGACGCGTTCATCTGCCGCCAATCGGTGACGACGCCCTGCCCGCCGACCTTTTCGGCCAGTGGCGCGAGAATCGGCCCCACTTTGTCCGGGTCGGTGGTTTCCAGTTCGACCATGCCGACCGCATCGTCCAGCATCAGCAAGGTCTGCGCATCTTCCAGCGGCATCAGCACGAATGCCTTGTCATAGTCGTACACGCCGACTTCGAAGATCGCGGCCACCGTATAGCTGACGATGCGGGGCACCGTGCCGAACGGCGTCGTCTGCCCTTGCGGGCTGATCAGGCTGATCTGGCCGCCCACCTCCGCGCCCAGCGCCTCGGCCAGCCGCGCGCCGATCGCCACACTGTCCGATCCCGGCACCAGCGCGTTCATGTTGCCGGCAATCACCTTGCTTTTCAGCGTCGGATTGCTGCGAATGTCCACCACCCGCATGCCCCGCACCAGCACGCCTTCGACCCGGCCGTCATAACTGGCCATCAGCGGCTGTTCGATCAGCGGGGTGGCGCTCGTCACCCCCGGCGTCGCCTTGGCCTGTTCCACGATCGTCTGCCAGTCGGGCAGCCGCCCGCCATAACCCTGCACCACGGCATGGCCGTTCAGCCCGACGATCTTGTCGAACAGTTCGGCGCGAAAGCCGTTCATCACGCTCATCACCGTGATCAGCGCCCACACGCCAAGCGTGACGGCAAACAGGCTGATCCCGGCGACGAGGAAGATGAACCCCTCGCCCTTGCCGGGCAGCAGATACCGCTTGGCGACGGTACGCTCGAAGCGGGTCAGGAACATGGGCTGGCCGTCCTTATCCGATCAGCCGCGCCAGCGCGTCCTCGATCGACAGTTCGATCTTCTCGCCCGAACGGCGGTTCTTCAGTTCCACCACGCCGCGTTCTAGCCCCTTGGGTCCGATCACCACCTGCCAGGGCAGCCCGATCAGATCCATCGTCGCGAACTTCGCGCCGCCACGTTCGTCGCGGTCGTCATACAGCGCTTCGACGCCGGCCTTGTTCAGCCTGGCGTAGAAATCGTCGGCCGCCGCCGCGCATTTGGCATCGTCGGCGCGCATGTTGATGATGCCCACCTTGTACGGCGCCACCGCTTCGGGCCAGATGATGCCGTTATCGTCGTGGCTCGCCTCGATGATCGCGGCCATCAGGCGCGATACGCCGATGCCATAGCTGCCCATGTGCGGGATCACCTCGCCGCCGTCCGGCCCCTGCACCTTCAGCCCCATCGGCGCGGAATATTTGGTGCCGAAGTAGAAGATGTGGCCGACTTCGACCCCGCGCGACTGGCGCAGATCCGCGCCAATTCCGGCCTCGCGGGCCTCATCGCGCTTTTCGTCGGTCGCGGCATAATCGGCGGTGTAACCGGCGACGATCGCCTGCAAGCCTGCGACATCGTCGAAATCCACCGACGACAATTCGGCCGGCTTTTCCCAGTTGGAATGGTAGAACACTTCGCTTTCGCCAGTCGGGGCAAGTACGATGAATTCGTGGCTCAGGTCGCCGCCGATCGGGCCGGTATCGGCCTGCATCGGGATCGCGCGCAGGCCCATGCGGGCATAGGTGTTCAGATACGCCACGAACATGCGGTTATAGCTGTGGCGCGCGCCGGCTTCGTCCAGATCGAACGAATAAGCGTCCTTCATCAGGAATTCGCGGCCGCGCATCACGCCGAAACGCGGGCGCACCTCGTCGCGGAACTTCCACTGGATGTTGTACAGCGTGCGCGGCAGATCGCGGTAGCTTTTGGCGGCGTCGCGGAAGATCGCGGTGATCACTTCCTCGGCGGTCGGGCCGAACAGGATTTCGCGGTCGTGCCGGTCCTTGATGCGCAGCATCTCAAGGCCATAATCGTCGTAGCGGCCCGATTGGCGCCACAGATCGGCGGACTGGATCGTCGGCATCAGCAATTCGATCGCGCCCGCGCGATCCTGTTCCTCGCGCACGATCTGTTCGATCTTGCGCAGCACGCGATAACCCAGCGGCAGCCAGGCATAGATGCCGGCGGCGGTCTGGCGGATCAGCCCGCTGCGCAGCATCAGCTTGTGGCTGATAATCTGGGCGTCGGCGGGCGATTCCTTCATGACGGGAATGAAATGGCGGGAAAGGCGCATGGGTTTCCTGATCCGAGAGAGCGGGCAAGCTCTAGAGGCGCTCGTCCGATCCGGCAACAAGGATGCGCTGTTGCGGAATGAACACAGGGGGCAGGCTTTCGTCGCCGACCCCCTTGAACGCCGGTGACAGGCTTGCCCGATCGGCTTACCAATCAGCCCACGGATTAACGGTAATGGCCGTGGTTCGGGGAGGGCATGCGGTGCCCCGCAATACCGTTTAAGGGGACGGATATTGTGCGTGGGCCCCACGCTTTCAAAGGGGGTTGACGTTTTTCGTCACGGGCGCCCGGGTTGCTTCATGCAATCCGGGCGTTTCGTTTATGGGGTGCCGCCGAACGTCTGCGGCTATTGGCCCGACGCGCCGATCGCCGCCATCTGTTCCACCCGCATGAAAGCGGCGCGAAATCCGTCGACTATGCCGTCGGTCGATGGCCCGAACGGGCATTTATTCGCCTGCATCGCATCCAGCAGGACCTGTATCCCCGCCTCTGCCTGCACCGCGCGTCGGGCCAGCGGTTCGCGGGTATCGAGGTTTGCGTCGGCCGCGCGCCTGCAATCGCCACTCTCGCCGGAAAAGCTGCGCACCGATGGCCGCGAATCGGATTCGGGAACTGCGATGGCATAACGGATCGTCACGCCGCCCGCCGTGCGCGTCATCGCATAAACGCGGATCGCGCCATGCGCAGCGTCCATCGCCTGGCCCTGGCCGATCAACCAATCGGGCGACTGGGCGGTATTGTCTTTGACCACCGGAGAACAGGATGCCGCGATCCCCGAGACGAGGATGGCCATCAGCCGTCGCATCGCCCTTCCCTTCGTTTCTCAGCTCATTCCCGCCTGGCACCGTCCAGAATGGCGTCGCGCCGCGCCTGCTCGGCCGCTTGCGTCGCCTTTTCGCTTTTGGTGCGGCCGTGTTTCGCCCGATTTTCACTGGCCTTCGCCACGGCGTCGACACGCGCCTTCGCCTTGCGCGCCAGCCTGAGGTTGATCACATCGCCCATGGCCCGATCATGCCCCGATGCCGGCCCCAAGTCGATCCCGACATGACGCAGCGCCGCATTTGCGTTAGGGGGCCGGGATGAACGATGCTTTCACCGCCTGGACCGCGACGACGCTGGGCCACGCCCCCCGCGATATCGGCCTGTTTCAGCGCGCCCTTACCCATGGCAGCCACGGCGCCGCCAGCTATGAACGGCTGGAGTTTCTTGGTGATCGCGTCCTCGGGCTGATCGCCGCCGCCTGGCTGTACGAACGCTTCCCCGATGAACCCGAAGGGTCGCTGTCGCGCCGGATCAATTCGATCGTCAGCCGCGAAACCTGCGCCGAAGTGGGCCGCGCGCTCGGCGTGCCGGGCTGGCTGCGCCTTGGCAAGCAGGCGCGCGACGATGGCGCGGTGAACAGCGACAACGTCGTCGGCGACGCGGTCGAAGCCCTGATCGGCGCGCTCTACTTGGAAGCCGGGCATGATGCCGCCGTCGCCTTCGTCCGCCGCGCGTGGACGCCGTTCGTCGATGGCCAGCGTTCGGCGCCCCGCCATCCCAAATCGGCGTTGCAGGAATGGGCCGCCGCCAATCGCTGCCGTCCGCCCGTTTATACGATGGCCGCCCGCTCCGGCCCGCACCATGCGCCCCGATTTACCGTAGTCGTCACCCTGCCCGGTCGTACCGGCGCCGAAGCCAGCGCCGAAGGCACGTCCAAGCAAGAAGCCGAAACCGCCGCCGCCAAGGCCCTCCTGGAGAAACTGTCATGACCGCCCCGCATCCCGAAGGGAGCATCCCGGAACGCCGCGGCCCAGAACGCTGCGGCCTTGTCGCCGTCGTCGGCGCCCCCAATGCGGGCAAGTCCACCCTGGTCAACGCGCTCGTCGGCCAGAAAGTCGCGATCGTCAGCCCCAAGGCGCAGACGACACGCGTCCGCCTGATGGGCCTGGCCATCCACGAAAACAGCCAGATCCTGCTGGTCGACACCCCCGGCATCTTCGAAGCGCGCCGCCGGCTCGATCGCGCGATGGTGGCCGCCGCATGGGGCGGCACCACCGATGCCGATCTGATCGCTTTGGTGATCGACGCCAAGACCGGCATCAAGGCGAAGATCGACGCACTCATCGATACGCTGAAGGATCGCCGCGAACCCAAGATCGTCATCCTCAACAAGGTGGATGTGACGCCCAAGGAAAAGCTGCTGGAACTGGCGGTGAAGCTGCAGGACGCGCTCGCCCCCGAAACCATCTTCATGATCAGCGCGTCCACCGGCGATGGCGTGGCTGATCTAAAGGCGGCCCTTGCCGCCCGCATGCCCGAAGGCCCGTGGCATTTCCCCGAAGATCAGGTGTCGGATGCGACCGACCGGATGCTCGCCGCCGAAGTGACGCGCGAACAGCTCTATCTCCAGCTCCACGCCGAACTGCCTTATGCCAGCGCGATCGAGACGGAGAAATATGAGGAACGCAAGGACGGATCCGTCGTGATCCACCAGCAGATCCTCGTCGGCCGCGACACCCAGCGTGCCATCGTGCTGGGCAAGGGCGGCGCCCGCCTCAAGGAAATCGGCAGCCGCGCCCGCGCCGAACTGGTCGAACTGCTTGGCCGCAAGGTCCACCTCTTCCTGCACGTCAAGGTAAAGCCCGACTGGGAAGAAGATCGCAGCCTCTACCGCGACATCGGCCTCGACTGGGTGGATTGAGCTACTCTCCTCCTTCTTGTGACCCTCTCCCGCACACGGGAGAGGGCTAAGAAGCCCATCCTATTTCGTGAACGTCCCCACCAGTTCGACATGCGTCGACCAGCGGAACTGCCCGACCGGCAGGATCCGTTCCAGCCGGTAGCCGCCGTCGATCAGCGTCTTGGCGTCCCGCGCGAACGTCTGCGGGTTGCACGAAACATAAACGACCCGCGCGACATCCGATCGCGCCAGATCGATCATCTGTTCCTTGGCGCCCGCGCGCGGCGGATCGAGGACGATGGCGTCGAACCGCGCCAGTTCCTTGGCGTCGAGCGGCCGGCGATACAGGTCGCGATGGTCGACCAGCATCTGCCGCCCGCCGCGTGCCGCCGCCAGTTTCAGCGCCAGCGCCGGATCGCGCGCGCCTTCCGCCGCATAGACCTTGGCATTGGCCGATAGCGGCAATGCGAACGTGCCGAGGCCGGCGAACAGATCGGCGATCGTGCCCGCCCCGCGTACCGCCTCGCTCACCGCCGCCAGCAGGGCCGCCTCGCCATCCGCCGTCGCCTGCAGGAAACCTTTGACCGGCATGCCGACAGCAATACCGCCCAACGTCACCGTCACCCCGGCCGGTTCCCACCGCGCCTGCGGGCCATCGCCATCGTCGATCGACAGCCGCGCCAGATTATGCGCCTGTGCAAAGGCCGTCAGCGCCTCTGCGGCGTCCAGCCCGTCGGCCGTTACCTTTTCCAGCAGCAGATCGACGCCCTGATCGGTCAGCGTCATCTGCACGCCCGCCGCGCGCTTCTCGCGCATCAGTTCCAGCAGGAATTTGCGCAGCGGCGCCACCAGCGCGAACAGGGCCGGGTGCAGGATATCGCATTGCGCCAGATCGATGATCCGGTGGCTGCTCCCTTCGTTGAACCCCAGCACCACCCGCTTGCCGATCCGTTCGGCACGCATCGTCGCGCGACGGCGGGTGTGCGACGGCGACAGATGCGCCGGCGCCATCTCCGGCACGCCCAGCCCCTGCGCCCTCAGCGCGCCGGTAATCCGGTCGGACACGAAACCGGCATAGCTGTCGTCATCGACATGTTGCAGCTCGCACCCGCCACAACGGGGGAAATGCTTGCACGGCGGGTCCACATGGTGCGGCCCACGGGTGATGACGCCATAGGGATCGACCACATCGCCCGGCGCGGTCAGCGGCACATGGCGGCTATCGGCCGTCACCCCATCGCCCCGCCCGGCCAGCCGGATCACCAGGCCATCATCGATCACAGCTTCACTCACGCACACATCTCCAGCGCGGCGGGCAGATGATCGGCCAGATCGTCGGCGATCAACCCTGCCCCCGCTTGTTTGGCGGCTTCACCATGAAGCCACAGGGCCGCTTGCGCCGCCGTAAAAGGATCCAGTCCGCGCGCCAGCATCGCACCCGCGATCCCCGCCAGCACATCGCCCGTGCCGGCACTTGCCAGCCATGCCGGCGCGGTGCGCGCCACCGCCACCCGGCCATCGGGGTGCGCCACCACGCTATCCGCGCCCTTCAGCAGCACGATGGCACCGCTGCGCGCCGCCGCCGCCCGCGCGCGATCCAGCTTGCTGCCGGCCAGATCGCCGAACAACCGCACAAATTCGCCTTCATGCGGGGTCAGCAACGCCGGTTCGGCCAGCCGGCGCAGATGCGCGATCCCGCCATCGGCCAGCAGCGCCAGCCCGTCGGCGTCGATCACCAGCCGATGCCCGGCCGCCAGCGCCTGCCTCAGTTGATCCCGCGCCGCCGCATCGCGTCCAAGGCCCGGACCAACAACCACCGCGCCCGTGCGCGGATCGCCCAGCGCCTCGTCCATGCCACGCCGCACCAGCGCATGGGGGCCGCTAACGCCAGCGCCCGTCAGCACGACATAGCCCGCGCCCGCGCGCTGTGCCGCGGTTGCCGCCAGCACGCCGGCGCCCGGCATCGTCCCGCCGATCACCGCCACCAGCCCGCGTGAATATTTATGATCCGTCGGCCCCGGCATCGCCAGCATCGGCCGCGCGATTTCCCAGGTGCGCGGGGTAGCCGCCAGCCCGATATCGGCCACGGCGACCCGACCGCAGAACCCCGCCGCCGGCTGCAACAGATGCGCCGGTTTCAACGCGCCCAGCGCCACCGTCAGATCGAAATGCGGCACTGGCGACAACAGGGCGCCATCGTCGGTGGAAACCCCGCTCGGCAGGTCGACCGCGATCGCCAGCTTCGCCGCGCCCACCAGTCGCGCCAGCGTATCCGCCAGTGCCGCGTCCAGCGGCCGGGCCAGCCCGGTGCCGAACAGGGCGTCGATCAGCAATGGCGCGGGGCGTGCGCCTTCGATCGGTTCGACCGGGCCGGTCCAGCGCGCGCGCATCGCTTTGGCGGCCTCGGTCGTCGGCTCGCTTGTGGCCGCGACGCGCACATGCACGCCGCGTTCGGCCAGGTGGCGGGCGGCGACATAACCGTCGCCACCATTATTGCCGGGGCCGCACAGGATCAGCGTGGGCGGCATGGCGGCAAAGCGCCACGCGGCTTCCGCCACGGCGGCGCCCGCCTGTTCCATCAGATCCACCACCGGCACGCCCGCAGCGAAGATCGCCTCCTCGGCGGCGCGTGTTTCGGCCGCGGTGAGGATCGGGCGTGGGGTTTGCATCATGACCTCAACTAGATATCAGCGTAGACATGGGTTTCGGCCTTGCCGCCGGGATGCGTCACCGCCCCCTGCCAGGCCGGGCCGACATTCTGGGCATAGCGCCACAATGCGCCCGAATTATAATCGGTCTTGCGCGGCTGCCACTGGGCGCGGCGGGCCGCCAGCACGTCTTCGGCGACATCCAGATCGATCGTGCCGGCTTCGGCGTCGATGCGGATGATATCACCATTTTCGACCAAGGCGATCGGGCCGCCATCGGCGGCTTCGGGGCCGACATGGCCGATGCAGAAACCGCGCGTCGCGCCCGAAAAACGGCCATCGGTGATCAGCGCCACCTTCTCGCCCATGCCCAGGCCGTACAACGCCGCCGTAGTCGACAGCATTTCGCGCATGCCGGGGCCGCCCTTCGGCCCTTCATACCGGATCACGACCACCGAACCCTCGGTGATCTTCCGCGCCTCGACGGCGGCGAAGGCGTCTTCCTCGCATTCGAACACCATCGCCGGGCCTTCGAACTGCAGGCGGTGCATGCCGGCCACCTTCACGATCGCGCCTTCGGGCGCCAGGCTGCCCTTCAGGCCGACGACACCGCCGGTCGGCGTGATCGGCGCCTTCGCGTCATAGATCACCTTCTGGTCGGGGTTCCACGTCACCTGATCGATATTTTCGGCCAGCGTCTTGCCCGTCACCGTCATGCAATCGCCGAACAGCAGCCCTTCGTTGAGCAGCGTCTTCATCAGCATGTAGATGCCACCGGCCTCATACATGTCCTTGGCGACATATTTACCGCCGGGCTTGAGATCTGCGATGTAAGGCGTTGATTTGAATATCTCCGCCACGTCGAACAGGCTGAAATCGATGCCTGCTTCATGCGCCATCGCCGGCAGATGCAGCGCGCCGTTGGTGGAGCCGCCGGTCGCCGCCACGATGCGCGCCGCGTTGACGAACGCTTCGCGCGTGCAGATGTCGCGCGGGCGGATGTTCTTGGCCAGCAATTCCATCACCTGGCGCCCGGCGGCGCGGGCGATTTCATCGCGATCGCGGTAGGGGGCGGGCACCATGTTGCTGTTGGGCAGCGACAGGCCGATCGCCTCGCCCACGCACGCCATGGTGTTGGCGGTGTACTGGCCACCGCAGGCGCCGTGCCCCGGGCACGCCACCTTTTCCAGCGCCGTCAGTTCGGATAGCGGGCAGGCGTGCGCGGCATATTTGCCGACGACTTCGAACACATCGACGACGGTGACGTCGCGATCCTGATAGCGGCCGGGCAGGATCGATCCGCCATAAACGAAGATCGACGGCACGTTCAGCCGCAGCATCGCCATCATCATGCCGGGCAGCGATTTGTCGCACCCCGCAAACCCGACGAGCGCGTCATAGCAGTGGCCGCGCACCGACAATTCGACCGAATCGGCAATCACCTCGCGGCTGACCAGCGAGCTTTTCATGCCCTGATGGCCCATCGCGATGCCGTCGGTGACGGTGATGGTGTTGAACCGGCGCGGGGTGCCGCCGCCGGCGATCACGCCTTCGCGGCACACGTCCGCCTGGTCGTTCAGCGTCGTGTTGCACGGCGCGCTGTCATTGCCCGCACTCGCCACCGCCACGAACGGCTTGGCGATGTCCTCCTCGGTCATCCCCATCGCATAATAATAGCTGCGATGCGGTGCTCGCTCAGGCCCCACCGAAACATGGCGGCTGGGCAGGTTGGATTTGTCGAACTGATGGGTCATGACGCGCTTCCTTCTTGCGGGGGCGTCTTTGGCCTTTTAGCCCCCGTCGCGCAATCCCGAGAGCGTTTTGGCGATCACCGGCGCAAGAATCCGTGCCCAATGCGCGACACCTGCGGCATCGCCGATCAGGTCCTGCCGCACTTCGATCCCCAGATAGGCAATGCCATTGCCCTCGCCATGCCGGTTCATCGTCGCGTTCAGCAGCTTGCCCGAATAGGGTTCATTGTCGCCGGTGACGACGCCGGCGGCCTCCAGCAGCGGGATCGCGATCCGCGCGGCGCGTTCATCCTGATTGTAAAGAATGCCGATCTGCCACGGCCGCGGCTCATCCGACGTCGCCAGCTTCGGTGTAAAGCTATGCAATGAAATCAGCATGATCGGATTATTTCCTGCGATCATCTGCGAAATGCGATCATGATAAGGCCGCCAGAACCGGTCGATCCGCGCCACCCGCCCTGCATGGTCCAGATCGTTGCCGGGGATCGCATGGCCATCGCTGGCGATGGGGATGAGGTTGGGCCGGTCCTCCTCGCGATTATAATCCGCCACCAGCCGCGAAACCCCGCCAAGGATGCCGGGGCATTGGAGTACCGCGCACAGCGCCCGGCCCAGCGGATCGGTGCCGATATCGATCGCGACATGCTGGGTCAGCACCGCCGGATCGACGCCCAGATCAATATCCGCCGGCACATGGTTCGACGCATGATCGCCGATCAGCAGCAGCCCCGATGCGGCATCGCCCGCAACCTCGGCATAGGCCTCGGGACCAATCGGGCCGTCATTCGCATTCTGGATCATCCCCGTCTGTTGCCGTGGAAGCGGCGCGATGTCACGGATGGAATCGCCACAGGGAGACGGGAATGACGGGCGGATCGACGCGGCGGAACATGATGGCGCTTCTGGGCGGCGGCGCGATCGTGACGCTTTCTCCCCCCGCGGCAAGCCCCGCTGACGCCAAGCCGCCACCGCCCTGCCCGATCCGCACCCCATTGGATGCCATTGCCGATCGGCTGCTCGTCCACACGCCCGAAACCGCCGTCTATAACGGGGTCGGCGACGCCATGACCGGCGGCGCCGCCGCCCGGCGGCTCGATGATTATTCCCCCGCTGGCGAAGCGGCCTGGCGGGCGGCGCTGCGTCAGGCCGAAACCGATATCGCCCCCGTCACCTGCGGGCCGGAAGATCGCCTCGGCCGATCACGCCTCGCCACCGCCGCCGCGATCCTCGCCAACGCCACCCGATCGGCGGCCATACCCTATGGCCGGGTCAACGCCTTCAACTTCACCGGCCACACCCCTTATCTCGTCACCCAGATCGCCGGGCCGCATATCGATACGCCCAATGCGATGCAGGCCCAGCAATCGCTGAGCAGCCCGCAGGCGGTGGATGCGTGGATCGCCAAGCTCGACAGTTTTCCCACCGCCTTCGCCGGGGTGATCGAAAAGGTGCGCGCCGATGAAGCGGCCGGGTCGGTGCCGCCCGCAGCCCTGATCGCCGGCACGCTGCCCGTGCTCGATGCGTTTCTCACCGGGACGGAGGCGGATCACCCGCTGATCGTGGGCCTGCGCACCCGCACCGCCGCGGCCCGGCTCGACGCCAGTTTCCGCGCCAGGGCCGAAGAACGTGCCATCACGGCCTTACGCAAACGCGCCCGCCCGGCCATGGATGCGCTGCGCCGGCACATGGCCGCGCTTGCTCCACGCGGTCGCGCCGAAGCGGGCATATGGGCGCAACCCGATGGTGACGCGCTCTACGCCGCCAACATTCGCGCGCTTGGCGATTCCAGCCTGTCGGCGGATGAAATCCACGCGCTCGGCCTCGATGAAGTTCGCCGCATTTCAGCAGAAATTGAACATTTACTTGACCTTATAGGCCTAAGCTCAGGCAGCGTCGGAACGCGGATGCAGGCCCTTTCCCGCGATCCGGCCAACCTGTTCGCCGATGATGATGCGGGGCGCGAAACTCTGCTCGAACATGTCCGTGCCATCGTGCGGGGTATGGAAAAACGCTATCCCGCGCTTCTTCCCGCCGCCCTCATCCCGCAACAGCCGCTCGTCGTGCAGCGCATTCCCGTCGCCACGCAGGATGGCGCACCCGGCGGCTTTTACGATGGCCCCACGCTCGATGGATCGCGCCCCGGCACCTACTGGATCAACCTGCGCGACATGGGCGCCGTTCCCCGCTTCCGCCTGCCGACGCTCAGCTATCATGAAGGCGTGCCCGGCCATCACACGCAAAGCTGCATCGCGCTGTCACTCGGCGAAGCCCCGCTGCTGCTGCGCATCGCCAGCTTCAACGCCTATCAGGAAGGCTGGGCGCTCTATGCCGAACGGCTCGCCGCTGAAATGGGATGCTACGCGCAGGATCCGCTGGGCGATCTCGGCCGCCTGCAGGATGAACTGTTCCGCGCCGTCCGCCTCGTCGTCGATACCGGCCTTCACGCCAAACGCTGGAGCCGCGAACAGGCGATCGCCTTCATGCGCGACGCGACCGGCGTCGCCGAAAGCCGCGTCACCGCCGAAATCCACCGCTACATGGCGTGGCCGGGGCAGGCGCTGGGCTACAAGCTCGGCCAGCTCCGCCTGCTCGATATCCGCAGCAAGCTGATCGCCGCGCAAGGCCGCCGCTTCAGCCGTCGCGCCTTTCACGGGCTTGTCCTCGGCAATGGGCCAATGCCGCTCGATCTGGTCGAACGCGAAGTGCTGGGCAGCTAGCCCATGTCGATATAGTGTGCCGACAAGACGGGACCATGGAAACGCTATTTGCCTCCTTCGCGGATTGGAGATGCCGAATGAAATTGCCATGCAAACGGGCTTTTCTGGTCGGCGGCGGACTGGCGGCAACCCTTCTGCCGTACCAGCTTCCGGCTCAGGCTCCGGCCGAATTGCGCGATCTGGTCGGGGCGCGGGGCGCGGGTGGCGAAACCCAGCTTCAGGCCCGTGGATATCAGTTCGTGAAAACCACCACCGGCGACGACCGGAAATGGAGCTATTGGTGGAATGCGGAGCGCCGCCAATGCGTCTCCGTCGCCACCGTCGATGGGCGATATGATTCGATCACAAGCGCCCCGGCGCCGGATTGCAATCAGTCCGCCGCCACCACCACCCACCGCGGCGACCACCAATCCGGCAGCGACAATCGCTATCATCCGGACATCGGCTACCGCACGCAACCCCAGCGGGAACAGGGCAGCTATGCCGGCCGCGAACCGGGTTATGCCATAGCGAATGGCCAGCAGGTCGATCTGGGTCTCGTCTGCTTTGGCGATGGTCAGCGACCGGGCGTTTCCAACAGCTATGGCTGGACGTGGGATCATGATCGCGATCGCTACGCCTATGGCAATCGGGTGGAGATGACGCCGCAGCAGTTCGATGCCTCGCTCATGATCCAGTTCTGGTCGGGCGGTGGCCGGATCAAACTGCCCCAAAAATTGATCCCGCCTATTCATTCGCGCGGCGATGGCAGTTGGTGGGACATTTACAATGTATCGCTGCAGCCGGACCGGATTACCGGCGAATATCGCCTGAACGGCCTGAACAAGCCCCGCATCACGATTGATCGGCGGAGCGGCCGGATCACGATCGTCGGAACCTCGTCTTATGGTTTCCGGGGCGAGTGTGATGTGATCGACGGCCAGGATCATCACCGTTTTTGATCGAACGACAGGGTGCAAATCTCGTCCGGAGATTGCAGGATTACCGATCGATCCTGCTGGCGTCGTTCGTCGGGTGATCCCCAAAGAAATGAAGGGCGGCGGCCCCTTATACGAAGCCGCCGCCCCATAACGACGAACGCACCCTCGGGGGGAGGAGGCGCTGGCCGTTCGCGAATGGGAACGCCCGCCGTGGCGCCCGATCCGCTCAACCCACACACAGCAATGAACATGCCAGCATGACAGGGACGTGAATTAGCCAGATTATATCCGGGCATCGTCCCGCTATGGCACAGATGGGTTACAATAGTTCCGTTTCGAGACACCACCAGCCCGGTTCGGCGATCCGCACCGTCTGCGCGGCGGCGGCACGGGCGGCCTGACCATCGAACAGCGCAAAGCAGGTTGCGCCAGATCCCGACATCCGCGCCAGCTTCACCCCCGGCTGGCCGCCCAGCAGCGCCACCGCGCGCGCGATTTCGGGCACCAGTGCTATCGCCGGCGGTTCCAGGTCGTTGCGCCCGGCCAAGGCTGCGGCCAGCGGCTCGCCAGTGTCCAGCGGCCCGCGATCCAGCCCGTCCCAGCCCCGGAACACCGGCCCGGTCGGGCACGCGACGTGCGGGTTGACGAGCAGCAGCGGCATCCCCGCCAGCCCGCCCGCCGCCAGCCCGTCCCCGGCCAGCATCGTCAGCCGATCGCCGCGCCCGTCGGCCCATGCTGTGCGGCTGGCCAGGCAGGCGGGCACATCGGCGCCCAGTTCGGCCGCGATGGCCCCAAAGCGCGGGTCGGCCATCGGCAGGTTCCACAGGCGGGCGAGCGCCCGCAAGGCCGCCGCCGCATCGGCCGATCCCCCGCCGATCCCCGATGCGACCGGCAATCGCTTGTCGAGGGTAATCGCCGCTCCCGCTGACACCGCGAACGCCGCCTGCACCGCGCGGGCGGCGCGCAGCACCAGATTGCTTTCCACATCCTCGTCTGCCAGCGCGGCGGCATAAGGCCCGTTAATTTTCAGGCTCAGGCGATCATGGGCCGTCACCGCCAGCCCGTCGCCGTCGCGCGCAAAGGCGAAGATCGTCTCGATCGCATGATAGCCGTCGGCCCCGCGCGCGCGGACATGCAACGCGAGGTTGATCTTGGCATGGCCGGTCTCGTCGATCACGTTCAGGGTGCGGCCACTTCGGGGGTCCACCCCATATCGATCTTGGTGGAAATGCGTTGCGTGTCCTTGGCATCGGCATGCACCAGCGCGGCGCGCCATGCGAACCGGGCTTCCATCTTGCGGCCTGCCGTCCAATAAGCGTCGCCCAGATGCTCGTTCAGCGTCGGTTCGCCCGGCTGGCTGATCACCGCGCGTTCCAGCAATTCGATCGCCTTGGGCAGATCGCCGCGCACATAATGGCTCCAGCCCAGTGAATCGGTGATCGCGGCATCCTCCGGCCGGATCTTGCTGGCTTTTTCGATCAGCGCCTGCGCCTCGGGCAAATCCTCGCGCCGTTCGAGCAACGCATAGCCCAGATAGTTCAGCACCACCGCTTCGTCCGGGGCCAGCGCATGGGCCTTTTCCAGCGCCGCGCGCGCGGCCGGCCAGTCGCCGGCTTCATGCAGCGCGCCGCCCAGCATCAACAGGATCGTCCAGCGCGATCCATCGTCGGGCTGCGCTTCGTGCAGCGCCAGCGCCCGGCCATAGGCGTCAGCCGCATCGCGTGGCCGTTCCAGTTCGCCATATAACCCGCCGACGCGGGTCCAGTCCGCCACGGCCACGTCGCGCTTGCGTGTGGCGGCCAGCGCTTCGGCCAGCGCCTTTTCCCTTTCGCCCTGCCGCACCAGCAATTCCAGCCGCTGGTTGCGCGCGGCCTCGGCGAACGGGCTGTCGGCGCGGATATTGTCCAGCACCGCCAGCGCCGTTCCATATTGTTCCGCCGCAGTCAGCAATTCGCTGGTCACCAGCCAGGTTTCGGCATCGCGGGGCGCGAGGAAGGTGGCCAGCCGCGCAAAGCTCAGCGCGATCGGCGTCACCCGTTCGCGATTGATGTCGACGGCGACGCGGGTGAACAGATCGGCTATCCCGTCCGCCGCACCCGTTACCGCCGGCGGCAGGGATTTGCGGTCGTTGATCCGCGATCGGGCCAGCCCCAGCAACGGTTCTTCGCCTTCCAGCAGGTCGAGTGCTGCCGCGCGATCGCCCGCCTTCACCAGGGCCGCCGCCGCCGTGATCCGCAGCCGCACCGCGCCGCGCCCGCCCGGCCCGATCATCGATCGCACCGCCGCCACGCCTTCGTCGCGCCGGCCTGTGGCCAGCAGCATCAAGGCGCGATGTTCCGCCGCATAGGCCGCAGCGATCCCGCCCAGCTTGCGCGCGCCATCCAGCGCGGCCAGCGGATCGCCCTTGCCCGATCCGCGCGCGATCCAGGCGCGCAGCGCCGGGGCGGCGAAAGCGAACACCTGATCCTGTTCGATCTGGTCGACGATCGTCGCAGCCCCAGCCCAGTTCTTGGCCGACACCGCTTCGGTCAGCAGCAGCATGCGCACATCGGGCGGCTGCTTGCCTGTCGATACCAGCACGTTGGCGGCGCGCAGCGCGAGCGCGCGGTCCCCCGCCATCATCGCCTGCCGATACGCGCGCATCGCCACCAGCGGATCATTGGGTGTCGCCGCCAGCGCCGCGCCATAGCCGGCGGCGGCCAGTTCGGTCAGCCCAGCCGCGTCGGCGGCGCGGGCGCGCACATATTGCTGGATCGCCGACGGCACGTCGCGGCTCGCCGGCGCTGCGGCATGCGCATGGCTCCCGGCGATCGTCAGCGCAATCAGGGCGGTGGCAGTCGGGCGGAGCAGCGTCATGCAATCCTCGGGCAGGCCCGGTGCGGGCGATTCCATCCCAGCATAGGCCCTCCACCGCGGATTTCGACTGTCTTTGCCTAAAACAGGCTCAGTTGCGCGCCTTGCGGTGGATGAAACAGGTCGCGGCGCAGGGTGATCCGGGCATTGCCGATCCCGGCCTTGCGGCAGGCAAGGCGGAATCGGGTGGCGATCAGATCCGCCCACGGCCCTTCACCCCGCATCCGGCTGTGGAAACCGGGATCATTGTCGCGCCCGCCGCGGATCGCGCGGATGATCGCCATCACCTTGGCGGCGCGATCGGGGAAATGTTCGTCCAGCCAGGCGCGAAACAGGGGCGCCACTTCGTGCGGCAGGCGAACGGGAATGAAAAAGCATCCCAGCGCCCCCGCCTCGCCGGCCGCCGCGATGATCGTTTCGATTTCATGGTCAGTGATCGCCGGGACGACCGGCGCGATCGAAACGAACACCGGCACGCCTGCCGCACGCAGCGCGCGCACCGCCGCCAGCCTGCGTTCGGGGCGCGGGGCGCGCGGCTCCAGCGTCCGCGCGATCGCCGGGGTCAATGACGTGATCGACACCGCGACGGCCGCCAGTCCCTTGCCCGCCATCGGCCCAAGGATGTCCAGATCGCGCAGCACCCGATCCGATTTGGTGGTGATCGTCAGCGGATGATCGCATTGCGCCAGCACTTCCAATATGCCGCGCGTGATCCGCCATTCGCCCTCGATCGGCTGATAGGGATCGGTGTTAGTGCCAAGGGCGATCGGCTGCACCTGATAGCCCGGCTTCATCAGTTCGCGCTTCAGCAGATCGGCGGCATCGGGCTTGGCGAACAACCGCGTTTCGAAATCCAGCCCCGGCGACAGATCGTGAAAGGCATGGCTCGGCCGGGCATAGCAATAGATGCAGCCATGCTCGCAACCGCGATACGGGTTGATCGACCGGTCGAACCCGATGTCGGGGGATATATTGCGGCTGATGATCGTCTTTGGCCGTTCCTCGGTCACCGTCGTCCGCAACCGGGGGCGCGCGCCATCCACCGCGTCCTGCGCATCCAGCCAGTCGCCATCCTCCGCCCGCTGGGGCAGGTTGAAACGGTCGCTCGTCCGGTTGAGCGTCGCGCCGCGTGCCGGGGGAATGGCTGCCATCGCCGGATGATAGCGCGCCATTTGGAACATATCAAGAACATCTTGACGCCGCAGGCCAGTCGTCCATGGTGGACCATAAGCGAAAGAAGGGACGAAAATGGGCGTGCGTGGTTTTGCCTTGGGAATGATGATCGCGGCGCTGGCCGCACCGGCCGCGATGGCGCCGGCGGCGACGCCCAAAATTCCCGCCAAACCCGCTGATCTGCCCAAAACGCTTGCCGGCACCGATCTCGACGGGTTCGTCCGCATCCTCCAGGATGCCGGCTATCGCGCCCGGCTGAAAACGCATGACGATGGCTCGCGCTTCATCGAAAGCGCGGCGGGCGGCACCAATTTTTCGATCAATTTCAACGATTGCGAAGGCGAATCGGGCTGTACCAGCCTGCGTTTCCTGGCCTGGTGGACCCGGCCGGCATCGATGGATCTGACGGCGATCAACGGCTGGAACAACGGCTACCGCTTCGCCCGCGCGACGATCGACGGCGACGATGATCTCGTGCTCGATTATTATATCACGCTGGTCGGTGGCGTGCCTGCGGCCAACTTCCTCGACAGTTTCGACTGGTGGGCCACGTTGCTTGCCGATTTCGACAAATATATGGACGAAAAAGCCGCCGGAAAAGCGGCGCCCGGCAAGGGATCGGATGCCAAGGGCGTCAGCGCTGCCGACGAGGATATCGCCGGCTGACCGGCGGCTTGCGGCGGACCGGCGCTCCCCCTGATCCATCGGATAGCGTCTGGGGCGCTCCAGCCCCCGCCTGCCCCTAACGCCTGGCAAATTCCTGCGGCGACATGCCGGTGCGCCGGCGAAAGGCGGTGGAAAAACTGCTCGGGCTGGAAAAGCCCAATAGATAGGCGATTTCCTTCAATGGCCGGTCGCCGGCGCGGATCAGCGCTTCAGCCCGCGCCTGCCGCGCTTCTTCCACCGCGTCGGACAAAGTGGTCCCGGTCGATGCGCGCCACGCCCGCGACAAATGGCGCGGACTGAGCCGTACCAAGGTCGCCAGTTCGTTCACCGTCGGCGGCTGGATGCCGGTTTCGGCGATCCGTTCGCGCAGGCGATTGAGCTGCCAGCCGGCCAGCCCTCCCTTGGCGAGTTCGTCTTCCTCGCCCAGCCGGGTGATGCCACGCACCAGATCCACCGCCAGCAGGGTCGTCAGCCCGTCGAGCAGAAAGCCGCTCGCCATGCCCGGTTCGGTCAATTCATGGGCGATGCGCCGGATCGCGGCGCCCACTTCCGGCTGGCGCACATCCAGCAGCGCGCGCTGCACGCGCGGATCGCTGGGGTCGATCGCCAGATCGGGGGCGCCGGCCACCGCCTGATTGAACATGATCCGCAGGAAACTTTGATCGCCCCCCAGCCCGCGGGTCTGCATGCGCGTGTTCGCCGGCTGGAACAATATATCGCCCATCGGCAGGAACTTCGCCGTGCCGACGTCGCGATAGCGCCCTTCCTTGGTGCCATGGGGGGGCGACAGGTTCAGGCTGATCGTCGGCCGGGTCTCCGTCAGCGTCATTTCGAACGGGCTGGGCCAGTGGATGCGGCACAGGTCGATCGCGGCGGACGGTGTGTCCGCATGCGCCGCGATCTTCCAGTCTGCGTCCATCAGCTCCAGCCCTTGTCGAATCAGCCCAGAATCTTGCGGTTGGTATCGCCCCAATAAGCGGTCATCCGCACGATAAGGCCATCATCATTGAATTCCATCACGTCGAGCGTCTCGATCTCCACCGCGACCGGATAGTTCACCGGCTTGGCAATATAGGCAGCCGCGCCATAACGTCCAACCACGCGCACCGCGCCGTCCAGCGTCAGCAGGATCCCGCCCTGCATCGCATCGAACCCGGCCTGGAAAAATTCGCCGATGCCGGCATGGCCATGCTTTTCGCCGGTGCCGATCGGATCTTCGATCACCGCGTCGGGGTGGAACAGCGCCAGCACGCCGGGAAGGTCGGCGGCGCCCATGCGCTGGCCATAGGTTTCCATCGCCCAGCGAATATGATCCGGGCCGGGGCCGTCGGTCGGGGCCTGGATGAAATCGCTCTCGTTTACGTCGGCCATAAGGTCGCTCCTCTCCAACTCACCATCCCGAACACATCCGGGGTCGGGCCTGTCTTGGCGGCTTATGCCAGTCGGCGACACGCCGGCTGTTGCTGGAATCGGGAAATCACTTCACCCGGCCTGCTGATAACGCAGGCTGCGCAGGATCACCGATTGGCTGGCCGTCGCCATCAACGTGCCATCCTGCGCAAACAGCAGCATTTCGCCATGGCCAAAGCCGGATGCAGCACCGTGCACGCGAATGTCGCACAGCACCCATTCGGTATCGACGATGTTGAGGAAACGGATGCAATTATCCAGGCTGTTGGCGGCGACATCGCCTTGGCCGTCGGACAGCGCGTTGCCGATCGACGCGGGCACGAAATCGGCCATGATCGCCAGCATCGGCCGGTCGATCGGGCCGCCGCCCATGCCCGGTTTGCCGGTCGGGCGCATCCAGAACACCATATGCCCCACATCGTCGCCGGTCGCGTCCCAGCCCTTGGCGACGCGGGTTTCCAGCCGCGAATAAAGGTCGTCGGGCGCCGAACCCCAGCGCAGCGGCATGGGCGGGCAATCCTGCGGGGGTGGCACGATGCCCGGGGCCACGAACTGGCGGCGCACCGCCCCCGGCTTTTCGCCCAGCGACAGGCCCGCGCCCAGCATCTGCCGGCCATCCACCCAGGCCGTCAGCCGCACCTGGCTGGTCTGCCGGCCTTCCACCAGTGGCGTCACTTCGAACTCGACGGTAGCGCCGCGTGGCGCATAGGTCAGGTATTGCGCGGTCGCCCACACCACCGATCGTCCGGTGGTGCGCTCCGCCGCCTCCACCGAAGCGCCCAGCCCGACACCGCCGAACATGAAGGCGGTTGCGGGCGGTCCCACGGTCAGCCATGGCGCCGCCTCGACCAGCCACCTGCCCGGCCCGATGCCCGGCTCCATGGCGAAAAACCCCGCCACGGCCCGGCTCAGGCGGGGGTCTTCAGCGCGAATTTCTGCACCTTGCCCGATGCGTTCAGCGGCAGGCTTTCCACCACTTCCACATAGCGTGGCGCCTTGTAATTCGCCATGTTCGCCTTCGCCCAGGCCGCCAGTTCGGCCGGGTCGGGCTTGGCCCCTGCGACGGGGATCACGAACGCCTTGCCCACTTCGCCCATCCGCTCGTCGGGCACGCCGATCACCGCCGCCAGCGCCACTTGCGGATGCCGTTGCAGGATCTTCTCGATCTCGGCCGGGTAGCAGTTGAACCCGCCCGAAATATACATGTCCTTCATGCGATCGGTGATGACCAGCCGGCCATCATCGACGAACTTGCCGACGTCGCCGGTATGCAGCCAGCCGTCCTTGTCGATCGCCTCTGCCGTGCCCACCGGATCCTCGAAATAACCGAGCATCACGTTGAAGCCGCGAATCTGCACTTCGCCTTCTTCGCCTTGCGCCATCACATTGCCCTCGGCGTCGGCGATGCGCACTTCGATGCCGGGGATCGGCTTGCCGCAGGTCGTCGCCACCACTTCGGCCGGGTCATGCGCGTCGGACAGCGATACCGTGCCGCAGGTTTCGGTCAGGCCATAGCCGGTCAGCACCGTTTCGATGCCAAGGTCGCTGCGCATCCGTTCGATCAGCGCCGGCGGGATCGATGCCGCACCGGTGATCGACAGCCTGAGCGACGACAGGTCGGCGTCGCCGATGTCGGTCGCCAGGATCGTCTGGAAGATCGCGGGCGGCCCAGGCAGCATGGTAATCTTGTGCTCGGACACCAGCGCGACGAGCTTCGCCACATCAAGATTCGCCAGCGGGTAGATCGTCGCGCCCATCATCAGGCACGGCAGCCAGCCGGCCTTGTAGCCAAAGCTGTGGAAGAACGGGTTGACGATCAGGTAGCGGTCCTGATCGGTCAGCCCCACCGAATTGGTCCAGCTGCGATAGGTGCGGCAGGTCTGGCCGTGGCCGCTGATCACGCCCTTGGGATCGCCGGTCGTGCCCGACGTGAACATGATGTCCGACGGGTCGTCGGCGGTGACGGTGTCCACCAGCGCCTCGGTCGCGGCATCGGGCTTCGCGTCCGCCAGGAATGCATCCCATTCCGGCCCGAACGTGATGATCCGTTCCAGATGCGGCAGGTCCTCGCCCGCCAGCATCGCGCGGTAATCATTGCCGATAAAGCTGTCGACCGTCATCACCCAGCGCGCGCGGCTGCGGTTCAGGATGAACGCCGCCTCGCCGCCCTTCAGCCGGGTGTTGAGCGGAACGACCACGCACCCTGCCGCCTGCGCGCCGATGCAGCCGACGATCCAGTCCAGCCGGTTCGGCGCCCAGATCGCAACGCGGTCGCCCTTGACGAGGCCCGCTGCCGCAAAGCCGGCCGCCGCGCGCAAGATCGCGTCCCACAGCCCCGAATAGCTGATCGAACGGTCGCCATCGACGATCGCCGCCTTGTCGCCGAATCGGCCCGCTGCCGCTTTTGCGACGCCCGGAATCGTCTCCATCCGCACCTCTCCAACCCTTCATCACCGATATGCGTAGACCATACGCGCAATGATTACGCATATTGGTTGTTGCCTGTCGCTCCGCTTCATCTATCGTGATTTCATTGTCAACGAAACCCGCGATGGGAAGGGACAGGAAATTGGCTGAGCGGCGTCTGCGCTTTGACGACAAAATTGTGCTGGTGACGGGGGGTAGCCGTGGCATCGGCCGCGATATCGTCAATTCTTTTGCCGAGGTGGGCGCCAAAGTGCACACCTGCGGCCGCACGCCGCCGGGCGATGGCCTGCCCGCGACGTTCCACGCCTGCGACGTGCGCAAGGCCGATCAGGTGGAAGAAATGCTCGCCGCGATCGGCGCGGAACATGGCCATGTCGATATCGTCGTCAACAATGCCGGCGGATCGCCGCATGTGGATGCCGCCACCGCATCCCCGCGTTTTTCCGAATCGATCATCGCGCTCAACCTGCTCGCCCCGCTGCACGTCAGCCGCGCGGCGCATCCGTGGCTGACGAAGGCTGCGGGGCAGACGGCGATCATCAACATCGCCAGCGTTTCGGCCATCCGCCCGTCGCCCGGCACCTCGGCTTATGCGGCGGCGAAAACCGGCCTGCTCGGCCTCACCCGCAGCCTGGCGCAGGAATGGGCGCCCAAGATTCGCGTCAACGCGATCATCGCCGGGCTGATCGGCACCGAGGATGCGGCCGCCACCTACGGGTCCGAAGATATCCAGAACCAGATCATCGCCAACCAGCCGATCGGCCGGCTCGGCACGGGCCAGGACATCGCGTCGGCCTGCCTGTTCATGGCGTCGGACTATGCCGGCTACGTCAACGGCGCTGCCTGGGAAGTCGATGGCGGTGGCGAACTGCCGCCCTTCTTCTCGATCCTCAAGGCCAACGGCGTTGCCTGAACCGCGCACCCGGATCAAAGCCCTCAACCATGTCGGCCTCACGGTCGCCGATCTTGATCGGTCGATCGCCTTTTACACCGCGATCTTCGATGTCACGGTGGAAGGGCCGTGGGACCGCACCGGCCCCGGCGTCGGCAAGGTCACCGGCTATCCGGGCTGTTCGGTGCGGCAGGCGTTCCTGAACTTCGGCCGCGCCGATCAGTTGCTGGAACTGCTGGAATATACCAATGGCGGGGTCGTGGTGGATCCCGCCAACGGCAATGCGGGTGCCGGCCATTTCGCGGTGGTCGTCGATGATGTCGATGGCCTCTACGCCGCCCTTCTCGCCAAGGGCCACCGCTTCGTCTCCCCGCCGATGACGACGTCGCCCAACCCCTTATTCTACGGCCGGATCGTCTATCTGATCGATCCGGATGGCTTCCGCATCGAATTATATCAGCCGTTGGAGGCATGATCGGGGCTTGGCGGGGGCGTCCACCCGCCATAAGGTGAATGCGATTCACCAAAGGCCGGCGCAGACCGGCCGACCAAGGACAGGTAGCCTATGAACCCCGCCGATTTCCGGCTGACGGAAGCCGACGAATATCCCCATCCCCCGGGGCCGGAACCCAATTTCAACGAAAGCACCTACGTCAACGCGTTCGACGACATAAGCGGCGTCGGCGGGTGGATGCGGCTCGGCAACCGGGTGAACGAAGGCCGCGCCGAACTGTCGGTCTGCCTGTACCTTCCCGACGGCCGCATCGCGGTGCGCTTCAGCCGCCCGCGCATCGCCCATAATGATGCGTTCGACGCCGGCGGCCTGCGCTTCGATGTCATCACCCCGATGCAACGCCTTGACGCCACTTACGAAGGCGAGGTGACGATCGTCACCAACCCCGATGATCTGCGCGATCCCGCCCGCCTGTTCGCCACCGCCCCGCGCCTGCCCTGCACGGTCGCATGGCAGCTCGACACCATATCGCCCCAGCATGGGGGTGAACCGGTGCGCGATGACGTGCCCACCATGTACGGCCGCGATTTTTCGCTCGGCCATTTCAACCAGCACATCGCCGCCAGCGGCCACATCACCATCGGTGACGAACATTTCCCGATCAACGGCCATGGCTGGCGCGATCATAGCTGGGGTCCGCGCTGGTGGACCAACATCATCTGGTATCGGCTGTTCCTGGCCGCCTTCCCCGATGGCCGCGGCTTCATGATCCACCGCATCGCCGACGAAACCGGCCGCACCCGCCGTTCGGGCGTGCTGCTGGTCGACGGCCGCTACCATGAAATTACCGATTTCGACGCGATCACCGACTGGACGGACGCGAAGGACCCGGCCAGCGTCCGCATCATCGTCCGCACCGAAACCGGCCTCACCGCCGAAATCACCGGCGAAATCCTGTCGATGGCCCCGTTGCGCAACCGGCGTGAAGAAAACGGCCAGGAACTGCTCAGCCGCATCGCCGAAGGGCATACCCGCTTCACCTGGGATGGCGTCGTCGGCTACGGCATGACCGAATATATCGAACAGGTCGCAAAGGACGGAACCCTTGCCGGCTTCCCCCTCTGACCCCGCATCCGCGCTGACGGCGGCAGTGCGCCGCCGCTTCGGCCAGGCCGCGTGCGTGGAACATGTGGTGCAGGCAACCCTGGGCGGATCGAACCGCACCCTGCTGTTCGATCTCGTCGAAGGATCATCCCGCAAGCGCCTGGTATCGCGCGAAGAAACCTTTGACGGGGAAGCCAACCCCTTCCTCACCCCCGCCCAGCAATATCGCCTCATGGCCCATGTCCACGCCGCCGGCGTGCCGGTGCCCGAACCGATCTTCGAATATGACGCTGCCGACACGCTCGGCCCCGGCTTCGTCACCGCCTTCGTCGCCGGCGAAACCCTGCCCCGCCGCCTGCTCGAACGCGACGACCGGGCCGCGCTGCTGCGCCAACTGGCCCAAGCGCTGGTCCGGCTGCATGGGCTGGATGTTCCGGCACTTCCCCCCTCTTCCGTCATCCCCACACACACGTCATCCCAGCGAACGCTGGGATCTCCTGAAGCTGAAGCGCCCCCCCCACACACCGTCATCCCCGCGCAGGCGGGGATCCATAACCCATGCGTTCTCGAAAGAGACGCCACGTCAGAGAATATGGATTCCCGCCTACGCGGGAATGACGAACTGGGGGCAACCAGCCATCCCCTCGCTTTCCTCAACGCCATCCCCGAATCCGCCGATCCCGTCGCCGCCATGCGCCTGCGCATCGACGCGCTCGATGAACCGCATCCCGCGCTCGAACTGGGCCTGCGCTGGCTCGAAACCCACCGCCCGCCGGCACGCCCCCGCGCGCTCGTCCATGGCGATTTCCGCAACGGCAATTTCATGGTGGGCGAAACCGGCCTTGCCGCCTTGCTTGATTGGGAATGCACCCATCTGGGGTCGGGCGTCGAAGATCTCGGCTGGCTCTGCACCCGCTCCTGGCGCTTCGGACAGGATACCCGCCACGCCGGCGGCTTCGGCACCCGCGACGAACTCATCACCGCTTATGCCGACGCCGGCGGCCCCCGCCTCGACCCGGATGAAATCCGCTGGTGGGAACGCTACGGCCTTGTCCGCTGGGCGATGTACAACATCCTGCAAGCCCACGGCTTCGAACGCGGCCGCCGCTCGCCGGCCTACGCCGTCTGCGGCCGCAACACCGCGCTGATGGAATATGATCTGCTGATGACCTTGGGCGGAAGGTATGATTGACCAACCCTCCTTCCCCTTCTTCCTCCCCTCCCTAATAGGGAGGGGTTGGGGGTGGGTTGGCGCACGCAGTGCGCCTCGCTAACCTCAGCCCCATGCGCCGTGTCCCAGAACATATGACCGCCAACGCCCGCGCGCTGCGCAACCGGCAAACCGAGGCCGAACGCCTCATCTGGCGGCGGCTGTCTTGCTATCGGCCGCGCTTCACCCGGCAACTCGTCGTCGGCCCTTACATCCTCGATATCGCCTGTCGTTCCGCCAAGCTGGCGATCGAACTCGATGGTAGCCAGCACCTTAATGCCGAAGCCTATGACGCCCGCCGATCGCTATTCCTGCAACAAACCGGTTGGACGGTTTTGCGATACTGGAACGGAGAGTTGCTCGCCAATCCGGATGGCGTGACCGAAGATATCTTGACGAAGACCGCCGAGCGCCTCGGCGGAACCCACCCCAACCCCTCCCTTCCAGGGAGGGGAGAAAGAAGGGGCAACCACCCATCTCAAACACCCCAGCCTCACAAGCCACCGATCCAACGCGGAACCGCCAATGACCCACCACTACCGCCCGTCCACCGCCGATCTCGTCGGCACCGTCACCGAATTTCTGCGCGAAATCGGGCCGAAACTCGACAGTGGCGATCGCTATCAGGCGCTCGTCTGCGGCCATATCCTCGCCATGGTTGAACGCGAATTGCGGGGCGAACCATTGGCCGATCAGGATGAAGCCGCGCTTGTCACCGCCATCCGTGCGGGCGAACGCGATGCCGATTGGGATGCCACCTTCACCGCCATCCTCGATCGCACCATCGCCCGCGTCGCCATCACTAAACCCGATCATCTCGCACCGGAGCACCGCCCCGCATGACCGACCGTATCTCGCTTGAAATCGCCGATGGCGTCGCCCGGCTCAGCCTGGCCAGCCCCGGCCGCCGCAACGCGATCGACCTAGAATTTCTTCAGGATTTCGCCGCCGCCGCGCTCGATATCCAGTCCGACGCCAGCGTCCGCGTCATCCTGTTGCGCGCCGAAGGGCCGGTTTTTTCGGTCGGCGGCGATCTGGCGGAAATGGTCGCCAACCGCCACCGCGCCGAACGCCATGTGCTGGAAATGGCGTCCACCTTCCATCTCGGCATCGAACGGCTGCAATTGTCGCCCGCCCCGCTCGTCGTGGCGCTGGGCGGCACGGCGGCGGGCGGCGGGTTCAGCCTTGTGCTCGGCGCCGATCTCGTCATCGCCGGGCAATCGGCCAAGCTGGTCGCGGCCTATACCAAATCGGGCCTCACCCCCGATGGTGGCGCCACATGGTTCCTGCCGCGCATTGTCGGCCGGCAAAAGGCGTTCGAAATCATGGCATTGAACCCGGTTCTTACTGCCGATGATGCCCATGCCCTCGGCCTTGTCGCGCGCGTCGTGGCGGATGATGCGCTCAACGCCGAAGCCACGCGCGTCGCCGCCCAACTGGCGGACCTGCCGTCCGATGCCCTCGCCGTGCTCAAGCGGCAGTTGCACGCCAGCCACGGCAATGGCCTCGCCGATCAGCTCGCGATCGAAGCCGGTGGCATCGCCCGGTCCGCCGCCCAGCCCGAAACGCAGGCCGCGCTCGACGCGTTCTTCGCGAAAAGCCGGTAATGGAAATCCTCTCCGCCAACGCCGTCGCCGCGCTTGCCGCCGCGCGGCCGCTGGCGGAAGATTTCGGGCCTGACAGCCCACGCCCGCTCCTCGCCTTGTCGCTCGATGGCGCGGATGCGGGCCTTGGCGATTGGCTGCGCGGCCTGCCCTGCCCGGTGATCGGCATCGGCGCCGGCCCGCTCGGTGCCGCCTGCGATGTCGTGTTGCCCGATCCGTCAGGCCTGGCGGTGATCGCCCGCAATGTCAGCACCACCCCGATTGCGGCGATGGTACTCGTCCAGCATCTGCGCGCGAGCGAACATCTCGATCTCCACGCCGCGCTGACCGCCGAAAGTTTCGCTTATGGCACGCTTCAGCAAGGCCCTGAATTTAAGCGCCTAACCTTCACCAGAATCCAACATATTTCCAACAACACCCCGCCGCTTGAAATAGGAATAACCGATTCCAGCCTCAACCTGACACTCAATCGCCCCGCTACCCTGAACGCCATCGACGTCGAAATGCGCGACGCCCTGTCCGAAGCATTGGACCTCGCTTTGGCCGATCCCGCCTGCCCCCACGTCCACCTGGCCGCCACCGGCCGTTGCTTTTCCACCGGCGGCGAAGTTGCCGAATTTGGCCTCGCCAGCGATCCCGCCACCGCCCATTGGGTCCGCACGCTCCGCCTCCCGGCCCGCCGCCTCGCGCAGCTGACAGGCCGGCTCAGCGTCCATGTCACCGGTGCCGCCATCGGTGCCGGCGTGGAAATGGCCGCATTCGCCAGCCGCCTCACCGCCACGCCCGATGCGTGGTTCCAGTTGCCCGAACTCAAATATGGCCTGATCCCCGGCGCCGGCGGCACCGCCAGCCTGCCCCGCCGGATCGGCCGCCAGCGGACCGCTTATATGGCGCTGTCGATGCGCCGCATCCCCGCTGCCACCGCGCTGGAATGGGGACTGGTCGACGCCATCGCGTCATAGATTGGCGCCCCCCCAACGAACGCCGCCCGCGCCGTCACCGCGGCCAGATCGCGCCGGGCGATTTTCCACGGCCGGTCGATCAGGCACAGGTCCGCGATCTGGCCCACCGCCACCTCGCGTGCGGCGCCTCCCGGATCGCTCGCGGTTCCGGTGAACAAAGCCAGCGCCTTCTCGGGCGTCACCGCTTCCTCCGGTCCCAGCCCATCAGGCCGCGTCACCGCCGCCGCCATCGCCGCCCATGGATCAAGCCCGCCGAACGGTGCATCGCTGCCTGCCGCAACGCGTATTCCCGCCGCCTTCAGCGACCGCAGCGGATATAGAAACGGGCGATCCACCGGATCGACTTCGACCCGATAGGCAGCAGCCCGCTCGGCCACGAAATGCGGCTGGGTCACCACCGTCAGCCCCAGCCGCGCGATCCAGGCGATGATGTCTGGCGGCGCCACACCGCAATGCTCGATCCTGTCACCCGGATGAACGCCAGCCGTCTCGATCGCAGCAAGCATCAGCATCAGTTCCGCCAGCGTCACGCAGTGCGCGGCTATTGGTCGCCCGGCATCGTGCGCACCGGCGATCTCCGCCGCCAATGGATCAAGGCCGGGCAAATCATGATCGTGATAGTGGAGCTTGACCGCCCCCACCCCGGCCGATCATCCAGCGAACGCTGGCCCATCACCAGCAGCCTTTGTGGCAAATCCGCCGCGCGATAGCGGGCAAGATCGTCGGGACCGTTACGCGGCGTGACCTCCGTCAGCCCGGTGACACCATAGCGTGCCAATGCTGCCCCCACCGGCTGCAGATCGGGCGGATCAGACTGCAACCGCGAACGCAGCCAGATGTCGCCATCGACCAGACGGCCGTCCTCCGGCCCGCCGCCCAGCACCGCGATCGCCCGGCTGTTGAACACCCACATCCGGCCGCCGCGATGCTGGATGCGGATCGGGCGATCCGGCCCGTGCCGGTCAAGCCAATCGCGGTCAATCCGGCCGATACTTTCGTGGTAGCCGATACCGCGCAACCACCCCATGCCGTCCGCAGCATGCAGCACCGTCGCCAATCCATCGAGCGTCAGCACATCCGGTGGCCCGCAGCGCACCGACACCAAGGCCGCCGCCAGGGCATTCAGATGGATGTGGTGATCGTGCAACCCCGGCAAAACCGCGCCGCCCCGCGCCTCGACGATCGCCTCTCCCGCGACGATCGGCAACATCGGCGCGATCGCAGCTATTCGGCCATCGCTTAGCCGGATATCGACGATGCGCCCGCCAACCTCGGCATCGACAATCAGCATGACGCGAGCACCGCCAAGGTGTCATGGCCAAGCGGTGCTGCCGCCATCCTTGGCTGTCGCAGGGGATATAATGGCGTCACATCCCGTTCCGCCATCGCCTGCCATTCAAGCAGCATTGCGCGATCGGCGCGCTCTTGGCCAAGGACATGCCCCGTCGTCCCCGCCAGCGAAAGCTCGATCAGTCGTGCTGTGCCCGCCCGCCATGTCGCCCACGCCGCCAGCGCAGCGAACAGACCGGTCAGGGGATCGGCAATCGCATCGCCCGCGAACATCGCCTTGCCCCAGCCATCGGCCATCACCGACGCAAGTCCCGCGGCGACGGCGGCATCATCACCAAAACCCACCCGGTCCGCGGCAGCCCCCACCCGGCCATGCCCGGTGATCGAAACCCAGATCGTTCCGGCGGCAACGGCGGCGGCCGCATCTATACCAAGTTGCGCCAGCGCGCGGGGGCGCGAGCCTTCGATGACGATATCGGCGCTCGCAACCAGGTCGCGCAGCGCTTGCCGTTCATCTTCGGCAGAAAAATCGATGGCCACACATTTCTTGCCGCCATTCAGGAGATCGAAAAAGCCGGCATGTCCCATTCGGGCGCCATCCGGCCGCCGGGAACTTTCCACCTTCACCACATGCGCGCCGACCATTCCCAGCAGCGACGCAGCCAATGGCCCTGCCCACAACGATGCAAAATCGACCACCAAAGGCGTCCGGCGCATCCCTCGCGCGACAACCGGTTCCGTCGCCACGAACCATTGGCGCGAAGCAACCGGGGGACGATCAAGCGCAATGGGCAGGCCCAGTTCGATGCCCCGCGCCATCAAATCACCAGCCGAACGCGTACGGACCGCGCGATCGATCGCCGGCCAATCCATCGCATCCTCTTCAAGCCACGCGGAGATCAGCCCCCAATCATCATCCCGTGCCAGGTTCAGCGCGAATACCCCGTCCGCCGCGTCAAGCAGGTGGCATGATCCATTCGCGGAAACACGTCCACGACGTTGCAACCCCATCAGACGTGCGCGCTCGCCGAGTAGCAAGGCCCCGTTCAACGGCAGAGACGCACCGGGCGCAAGCGCACCGAGCGCCGCAAGCGCCGCATCCGCCGCCAGCGTAAACGCTGCAGGGCAGACGAGGCCAGGTCCGTCTGGTTGACCGGTAACTGCCATCAGGCCGGATCGCCGCCAGCTCAGCGCTGGATGGTCCCCCACGGGGCGAATGTCAGCCTTACTGCCGAGATCCGCGAGCAGGCAGTTCGCGCGATCGGCGATGATGGAAAGCGTCTCGCTCATCGGCGGATCATGCCCGCATCATGGCCGGCAAGCGAGGGTCAGTCGCGCAGAAGGCCATCCAACCAGCCGACAATTCTGCCATATAGCCGCTCCACGCCGGGCGCGACAAAGACGTGATGACCAGATGTCGGCACGACATATAGGGTGAAATCCGGGCATGCCTTGTAATCGCGCGGCATCAAGTGGGGCGGTCCGGTCATGTCGCGATCACCGACCGACAGGAATACAGGGACGTCGAGTTCGCCCAGCTCGCGTGCAACATTGCCGGGCAACATTGCATGCATGCCAATATTGGCAAGGACATGGTTCATCACGGCCCGCAACGCCCGCCCGGCCGGTGTATCCTTGTCCTGAACGGGTGCCGGCAAATAGGGTTCGGCCCCGAAGCGGGCCCGTGCAAATTCCACGATGCGCGATCGGCCTCCATCTGGCTCAAGAAGCGCCGCACGGTGCACATCGTCCATATATTCCGGCAGACCAGCCGTGCCGAAACAGAACAGCAGCATGGCATCGAAATCATGGACCGCCGCCTGATGAACGACGCTGATCATTGCTCCCGCAGAATGGCCCGTACCGACGACCCTCACATCGGCAAGCGGGGGAAGGCCTTCGATCCCGCCCACAGCCAGTCGCCCACGGAATTCGGCAAGCGCCCGGGCATTGCCCGTGGCCACAGCATCGGTCGTCAGCGAATAGCCGTCTTTCGGGCGAGTGCTTTCCCCCACACCGGCGGGATCCACGGTAACGACAATATGTCCCGCCGCCGTCATGGCTGCAGCAAAGCTGAACCCACCAGCGCCATCCCCTTGCGGATCCGCAAGATGGTAATAGTTCCGCGATACCCCTCCGCCTGGAACACACCAGAACAGCACCGGCCGCGCCGCCAGCCGCGTCGGATAGTGGACGTCCACCACCAACGTGATGGCCTCGCCCCCGTCCGTCAGCGAACCGACGTCAAAGGAAAGCGGGCGAGCGACGCTGTCGGTCGCGATGCGGGCGGCGGTGATATTCACAGACCGAGAATCGCCCCGGCGACGCCCGATGCGCAGAACACCGTCTCCACATTCTTCACCTGATTGGCGGCGGTTCCCCGCAGTTGGCGAACACCTTCGGTGATGTTGTTCATGCCGTGGATATAGGCTTCACCCATCAACCCGCCATTGGGGCTGAGCGGATGACGCCCATCGAGGTTCATATGGCCGTCGCGGATATAGTCCTTGGCCTCACCTGCCCCGCAAAAGCCGAACCCTTCGGTCTGGCGCAGAATCTGCGGTGTGAAATTGTCATAGATCATCGCGACATTGGTGTCGCGCGGCGCGAGCCCCGCTGCCTTGGTCAGGCGTTCGGTCACGCGGCGCGACACGTCCAGTTCAGCCAGGTCACCCTCATAATAATCCGAGATGATCTCGTGATTTTTGAGGAAGGCATATTCCGCGCCGAGAATGCGGGCCGGCTTGTTCCTTGTATCGCGCGCACGGTCCGCGCGCGCGATCACCAGGGCCACGCCACCATCCGATTCCTGGCAGCAATCAAGCAGATGGAGCCAGGGCGCCACGATCCACTTGGAATTCTGGTGATCGTCCAGGGTGATGGGCTTGCCATAGAACCACGCATTCGGGTTGGTCGCCGCATTGCCGCGTAGCAACACCGCGATCCGGCCAAGGTCCTCCGATGTTACGCCATAGCGGTTCATGTAGGGGCCGCAGGATAGCGCTTCCCAAACGGCCGGCGTCTGCGCGCCATAGGCCATGCACCATTCGACGAAGGTGCTGCTCTTGCCGCTCGGCGAAATCTGCAGGTTGGGCTGACCGAAACGGTAGGCCGACCGCTCATTCATCGCCCGCCACACCACCATCACGTCGCAAAAGCCGGATTCAACTGCTTTTTTGGCGTGCACCAGCGTCGTCACCGACGATGCACCGCCCTGCGGCGTGCGCAGCGTATATTTGATCTCCTCCACGCCGAGGTTGCGCATCAGATCGACCTCGTCCGAATTGTCGAGATCGAACGTCAGGCAGCCATCGACATCCTTGGGGGACAGCCCCGCATCGTCGAGTGCGGCTAACACCGCTTCGGCCATCAATTGCTGTTCCGAACGGCCCGAATTGCGGGAAAACTCTGTCTGGCCGATGCCGACGATGGCGGCCTGGGCATTTCTGTCGACCATGCTCAGGCCTCCTTGGCGGGACGGAATACGGGGATCTTGTGGCCACCGCGCGTGGTGGCGAACGCAACGTCGACCTTCATGCCGAAACGCATCGCATCGGGTGCCGCACCTTCGACATTGGTAACAAAGCGAAGGCCCTCCTCCACCTCGACCAGTGCAACGATCGGCGGCTGATCAAAGCCAAAGGCCGGTGGGTGGATGGGCATCACCCAACTGATCACCGTACCACGGCCGGAAAGCTCCTGCTCCTGCCGGTCCTTGCTCAGGCATTCGGGGCAGATGGCGCGTGGCGGATGCCACAGCCGCCCGCAACCACCGCATTTCTGCGCAACGAAGCGTCCCTCGTTCGCGGCCTTCCAGAAGGGGGCGCCGTCCACCGTCATGATCGGATCGGGCCGGTTGGGGTTCGGGTTTTCGCCGCTCATTGCCATGGGCTCCGCATCTGTTGCTGGGTCGCGCGTGGTGGGTCGCAGGCGATCGCGCCCTCGCCCGCCAGTTCGTCGATCGCCGCTTCATCATAGCCAAGGCCCGCGAGGATCGCGGCGGTATCCTTGCCAACGATCAGCGGCGGCCCCTGGATCACGCCCGGCGTGCCGGACAGTTCGTAGGTCAGTCCGACCTGTTCGAGCTTGCCGACGGCCGGATCATGATATTCGACGGTCCAGCGGCGCTGCTTCAGCAGATCGCTGTCGAACAACCGCAGCGATGCGGTTTCGTCGGACAATTCCGCCGGAACCCCCGCCTGCGCCAATGCGGCCAGCGCGTCGGCGGCCGAACGGCTGGCGAAAAAGGCTGCCGGATCGCGGCCCACCAACCCGTCAAAGGCTGCCTGGGCGGCATCGCCGACCGCCGCCACCTGCACCCAGGCGTCCTGCGCTTCGTACAGCCGATAATGCGCCGAAAAGCCGGTCTGATCCTTGTCGAGCCGCGGGCGAGGCAACGCACCGCCATCGGGCCTGGCTGCGGCATAGCTGGTGTTGAGCAGACAGGCATTGACGATCGACGTATCGACGAACTGCCCCTTGCCGGTCTTTTCCCGCTCCATCAGCGCGTTCATGATGCCGATTGCCGACAGGAAGCCGTTGCCGGTATCGCCGAGCGACGTCAGCGCCCAGATCGGCTTGCCACCCTGCGCGACGGCGCCATCCTCATGCTGGATGCCCGCAAGGCAGGCGCCAGTCTGGTCGTTGCCCGGCAGGCCCATGCGCGGCCCCTTTTCGAACCCGCGCGTGTGGCAATAAACGAGGCGCGGAAACTCCTTCGACAGGGTTTCATAATCAAGCCCGAGCCGTTCGACCGCATCGTAGCGCATATTGTGTTGCACCACGTCAGCCGTGACGATCAACTGCTTGAGGATTGCCATCGCCTTGGGATGCTTGAGCATCAAGGCAATCGAACTTTTGCCGCGATTGGCGACGTAAGCGATGTGGTTCTTGTGCCAATATGTATCCCACAGCGCGTTGATCTTGATCACTTCCGCGCCAAGATCGGCAAGCAACTGACACCCGAACGGCCCGGCGATGGCGAGGCCGAGATCGAGCACCCGAATGCCCTTCAACGGCGCATCGCCCGGCGTGGTGCTCGCCGAAGCCTTCACCGGGTCCGGCAACCGCGCGGCTTCCGCTTTCACCGCATCCGTATCCGCACCGCGCGCCCGCGCTGGTCCCTGCACTTTGCCCTGGCTGTTCGACAGCCGATAGGTGATACCCACCTGGTTGATCGGCCCGAGTTCGGGATCGTCCACCGTCGTCACGCAGCGATCGTCGATTAGATAGGGGTCGATGAGCGATTCTTCGAGCGGGCGGCATTCCTGCATCGTCATTTCGGCAATGCGCGCAGCTTCCACCCATTCGGCCGCGCTGAACTTGGCGATCGCATCCTGCAAAATCGGCTGATAATGCGCCATCACCAGCAATTCTTCCGGGCCGATACCGAAGCGATCGGGATCGTTCTGCACCGTCAGATCGGGCGATGCGTTGAGCGTATCGCCCGCCGAAGCCCCGAGAATGAAGCGCGGGTTGGGCACCCAATTATGCACCCAGCGCCCATCCTTGCACTTAAAATGCCCCTTGGGTGATTTCGAACTGAGGATCCAGGTATTGAACCCCGGCGCGTCGGGTTCCTCCATCCGCTGCCAGACGCCGGAAGCGCAGGCCATCGCGCCCTGCTGCAACGACGTGCGCACCCGCTGCCCGCGCCCCGTTTTTTCGCGCGCGAACAAGGCCGCCGCGATTCCGGTGGATGCAGAAAAGAACGCGCCCAGCGATGGCCATGGCGATGCCACAAACAGCGGGCCTTCGCGATCCGCCCCCTGCAACCATTCAGGTTGAATGTCAGCGGCCTCGATGAACGGATTTTCACGTCCTGTCATGTGCCAGACAGCGCCTTCTGCATGGCCCCGTTGTTCAAATTGCAGGCCCACGCGCGCGGCAACCAGCGCATCATAACCCTTGCGGTCCTGATCGGGCGTGCCTTCGCCATAGGCGCTGATCGAACAGTATATCAGCCTGGGGTTGATCGCCGTCAGCGTTTCGAAGTCGATCCCCAGCCGTTCCGTCACGCCCGGCGCGAAGCTTTCCACCAGAACGTCGGCATCCGCCGCCAGCTTGAGGAACAGCGCGTGATCCCCTGCATCCTTCAGGTTGAGCACCGCGTTCCGCTTGCCACGGTTCCACACCTTGTAACCGAGCATGTGTGCGAACGGGTCGCCTTCCGGCCGCTCGATCCGCGTCACCTGCGCGCCGTGATCGGCGAGGAGCATTGCAGTCATCGGGCCGGCTATCCCCCAGGACAGATCGAGCACCTTGAGACCGTCAAGAACGCCGGACATCAAACTCTCCTCATAATGGCGCCGCGTTTTCACGACTGCCTTCTCTTGGCTCCGGCACGACCAGCGCCCGCGCCAACGTGAATCCAATTCAGCTTGAATGACGCTTAGTGTCAACCACCAATGCCGATTGCCACGCAAATGACCTCGATCACTCCGCACCCGAAGCCTTTGGCGCATTCTCAGTACCGCTTTGCGCACTCGATGCCCAATTTGGGCGACGAACAATGCTTGAAATGCTGCGTCGCCACAGATAGAGCCGAAGCCCAATCAAACGCCGCTGCAGTGCGGTGGAGAGAGGAGTAATCGGGGCATGGCCGTACATTCGCTCGCCTATCTCGTCATAGGCGCCCACGATCTGCAAGCTTGGACGCAATATGCCGAATCAGTCGTAGGCCTGATGCCCGCTGATTCGACCGAGGATGGCGTCCTGCTGTACCGCATGGATCATCGCCCCTTCCGTTTCCGGATCGAAGCCACCGGAACCGACAAGCTGCTGGCAAGCGGACTTGAATGCGCGACTCGCGGTGATTGGGAGACGGCGCTCGCCAACCTCCAGAACGCTGGTGTCGCGGTCGAAAAGGCCAGCACCGCCGATACGTTGGCGCGTGGTTTCCGCGACATGTTCCGTTGCAGCGACCCAGCCGGCAATCCGCTGGAAATCGGCTGGGGCCACGTAGCTGCGGGCAGCCCGTTCGTTTCACCACAGGCCGTCGATGGATTCATCACGCTGGATGGCGACAATGACATGGGCTTCGGCCACGCCGTTCTGCCTGCGCTGAACATCGATGAAACGCGCGCATTCTATGTCGACCATCTTGGCTTTGCCAATTCGGATGAAATGCGCGTTTTCATGCAGGGCGGCCCGGACGATCCCGGCATGAGCATGCACTTCTTGCACGCCGGAAGCCCGCGTCACCACGTTATCGGCCTTGCCCAGTTTCCGGTTCCATCGGGCCTGGTGCACACCATGGTCGAAGTCGCAACGCTGGACGAAGTCGGCCTTGCGCTCGATCGCGCCACGGGTGCCGGCACGCATATCTCGTCGACGCTCGGCAAGCACACCAACGATAAAATGGTGAGTTTCTATATGCGCACACCGGGCGGCTTCGATATCGAATATGGTTGTGGCGGGATTCGCCCCGACTGGAGCAAGTTCACCCCCACCTTCACCCTCAAGGAAGATCTTTGGGGTCATAAATGGGATTTCGGCCAGTGAGTGAAGTGACCTTCGACAAGCGCATGACGGTCGACGAAATCGTCGGCCAGCTCAAGGACGGCATGACCATCGGGATCGGTGGCTGGGGCCCACGGCGCAAGCCGATGGCCCTGGTCCGGGCGATCCTGCGTTCGTCCCTCAAGGATTTGACCGTCGTCGCTTATGGCGGCGCTGACATCGGCATGCTCTGTGCCGCCGGCAAGGTGAAGAAGGCGATCTTCGGCTTCGTTTCGCTCGACGCCATCCCGCTGGAGCCTTACTTCCGCAAGGTGCGCGAAGCGGGCCAGCTGGCCGACATTCTGGAGCTGGACGAAGGCATGCTGCAATGGGGCCTGAAGGCCGCCGCGATGCAGCTTCCCTTCCTGCCGACCCGAGTGGGCCTCGGCACCGACGTGATGACCTACGGCAAGTTCGAAACCGTAACGTCGCCGTACGCCGATGGCGAAGTGCTGCTGGCGATGCCGGCGATCAAGCTCGACGTGGCGTTGATCCACGTCCACCGAGCCGATCAGCGCGGCAACGTGCAGCAACTTGGTCCCGATACCTATTATGACGAATGGTTCGCCAAGGCGGCCGCAAAGACCTACGTCTCGGCAGAAGAAGTCGTCGAGCGGATGGACATCAGCTATCCGGACGACGTGAAGGCCAATACCTTCGAGCGTTGCTTCGTCACCGGCGTGGTCGAAATCGCGCAGGGCGCTCACCCGACCTCGCTGCCGCCGAGCTACGGCTGGGACATGGGCCATTTCAAGGCTTATGCCGCCAGCGCCGGCGAAGAAGGCGGCTGGGACAAGTATATGGCTGAATTCGTCGGCCCCGACGAAGCCCATTATCAGGCCGCCATTGGCGGCGCCGAGGCAGTTGCCAAGCTGCCCCTGCCAATCTTTTGAGGAAATAGGCATGAGCGTTTCTGATTGTTCGCTAGCCGAACTGCTGATCGTCGCCTGCTCCGAGGCGTGGCGCGGGAATGGCGAAGTCGTCGCCACCGGCATCGGCCCGGTTCCGCGTCTTGGCGCGAGCCTGGCCAAGCTGACGCATACGCCGCAGCTGATGATGACAGACGGCGAAGCATTTCTGGTTGAAGAACCGGTTCCGATCGGCCCGCGCGGCTATGATGATCGCAAGGCGGCGGGCTACCTGCCCTTCTCGCGCTTCTTCGATTCCGCGGTGTGGACCGGCCGTCGCCATGCGATGGTTTCGCCCACGCAGATCGACCGCTTCGGGCAGACGAACCTGTCCTATCTGGGCGGCACCTACGACAAGCCGAAGACCCAGATGCTGGGCGTGCGCGGTTTCCCCGGCAACAGCATCTACCACATCAATTCGATGTTCGTGCCGTTCCACTCGAAGCGCCTCTTCGTCGAAGGCGAAGTCGATATGGTGTCGAGCGTGGGGTATAACCCGGCGCGTCGCCTGCCCGGCGGCAACTATTCTGGTGTGGACCTGCGGGTGATCGTCACCAACCTGTGCGTCATGGATTTCGGCGGCAAGGATCACGCGATCCGCGTTCTTTCGCTGCATCCGGGCGTCACCATCGATCAGGTGCGTGAAGCAACCGGCTTCGACCTTCAGGTCGACGGCGACTTGCCAACCACGCCGCTGCCGACCGAAGAACAGCTTGCGATCATCGCCCGGCTTGACCCGCACAACCATCGTGCCACCGTCATCAAGGGCAATCCGCCGGCAATCGCGAAGGAAACCGTGGCATGAGTGAAGGCGCCGCGCAGGCAACAGTTCCCGTTCTCGACGGGTGGTTTACCACCGATAGCGCGGCGCCGCACCTCATCGGCAGCCAGTGCGCTTCGTGTGGAACCTATTATTTCCCGAAGCTGATCTCTGGCTATTGCCGCAATCCGGATTGCGACGGTGAGACGTTCGAAAGCGTCGAACTGTCGCGGACGGGCAAGGTCTGGTCGTTCACCAACGCCTGCTACAAGCCCCCCGAACCCTATATCGCCGCTGATCCGTTCGTTCCGTATGCGATCGCTGCGGTCGAACTGGAAAAGGAAAAGATGATGGTCCTCGGCCAGGTGGTCGAAGGGGTCGGCATCGAAAGCCTGAAGGCCGGGATGGAAATGGAACTGGTGCTGGAAACGGTGCCGGACGCCACGCTGCCGGAAGGCAAGCTCACCTGGAAATGGAAACCAGTTGAAGGAGCCGGCGCATGAGCGGCGAAATCGCAATCCTTGGCGTCGGCATGCACCCCTGGGGCAAATGGGGCCGCAACTTCGCTGAATATGGCGTCGCTGCTGCCCGTGCCGCGCTGAAGGATTCTGGCGTGAAATGGCGCGACGTGCGCTTCATTTCCGGCGGCGGCACTGTGCGCAACGGCTATCCGGGCTATGTCGCTGGTGCCACCATCGCGCAGGCGCTGGGCTGGCAGGGGGCCGAGGTCAATACCAGCTACGCCGCCTGTGCGTCCGGTTCGCAGGCGCTGGCCGCAGCCCGCGCCAAAATCCTGTCGGGTGAAGTGGACGTCGCACTGGTCGTCGGTGCAGACACCACGCCAAAGGGTTTCCTCGCCCCGGCCAAAGGTGAACGCCCGGACGATCCCGATTGGGTGCGTTTCCGCGTCGGCATCACCAACCCGACCTATTTCGCGCTTTATGCCCGTCGCCGCATGGAAATTTACGGCGACACGCAGGACGATTTCGCGCTGGTGAAGGTGAAAAATGCCGAACAGGGCTTCACCAATCCCTATGCGCGCTATCGCAAGAAATTCACCGCCGAAGACGTCGCGGCGTCGGCCATGGTTGCCGATCCGCTGCGCCTGATGGACGTATGCGCCACATCGGATGGCGGCGCCGCGCTGATCGTGTCGAGCCTGGAATATGCCCGCAAGATCGGCCGCGGTGATGCCGTCCGCATCGCCGCCATTTCCACGGTGACGCCAAGCTTTGCGTCGTCGGTAATCGAAATGCCGGATCTCGCCACCGACAGCGCGGTGGCGGTTGCGCCCACGCAGTTCCGTTCGGCACTGCCCAGGAAGGCCTATGAACAGGCTGGTATCGGCCCGAAGGACGTGTCTGTCGCCGAGGTTTACGATCTGTCGACCGCGCTGGAACTCGACTGGATCGAAGATTGCCTGTTGTGCGAACGTGGCGAGGCAGCCGCCCTCACCCGCGCTGGGCAGACCCGCATCGGCGGCCGAATTCCGGTCAACCCGTCGGGCGGCCTGGCTTGCTTTGGCGAAGCGGTGCCGGCGCAGGCGCTGGCGCAGGTGTGCGAACTGACCTGGCAGCTTCGTGGCGAGGCGGGTGACCGCCAGATCGAAGGCGCCAAGGTCGGCATTACCGCCAATCAGGGCCTGTTCGGCCATGGCTCCTCCGTAATCGTGGTGCGTTGATGACTGATCCTTTGCGGACGATCCTGACCGAGCGGCTTGGCTGCCGCGTTCCCGTTATCCAGACGGCGATGGGCTGGGTGGCCGAACCCTCGCTCGTCATCGCTTCCACCAACGCCGGGGCCTTCGGCTTTCTTGGCGTCGCCGTGATGACGCCCAAGGAAGCCGCCGAAAAGATCGCGATCGTCCGTGCAGCGACGACCGCGCCGTTCGGCGTCAACTTCCACATGTTCCAGCCGGGTGCCGCCGAGATCGTCGATCTCGTCATCGCCAACAAGGATCGTATCCGCGCCGTCAGCTTCGGCCGTGGCCCGGACAAGAAGATGATCCAGCGGTTCAAGGACGCCGGCATCCTCTGCATCCCGACCGTGGGTGCCGTGAAGCACGCACAGAAGATGGTCGAACTCGGCGTCGACATGGTCACCGTGCAGGGCGGCGAAGGCGGCGGGCATACCGGCTCGGTTCCCACCACCATCCTGCTGCCGCAGGTACTGGATGCGGTGAAGGTACCGGTGATCGCCTGCGGCGGCTTTGCCGATGGGCGCGGCCTGGCCGCAGCGCTTGCCTTCGGTGCGGTTGGCATCGCGATGGGATCGCGCTTCCTGATGACGCAGGAAAGCCCAATACCGCAGCGCGCCAAGGACGTTTACGTCAAGGCCGGCACCGACGACATCATCGTCACCAAGAAGATCGATGGCCTGCCCCAGCGCATGGTCCGCACGCCGCTGTTCGACAAGATCGAGTCTTCGGGCACGATCGGCATGTGGCTGCGCGCCATCGAAGGCGGGCTGGAAATGAAGAAGCGCACCGGCGCCAGTTGGGGTGAAATGATCGCCGCGGCCAAGGGCATGACCAGCCATGGCGGCCTGTCCTTCATGCATGCGATGCTCGCCGCCGCTGCGCCGACCCTGATCCAGAAAGCCGTCGTCGAAGGCGATATCGAACATGGCCTGCTGGCCACCGGCGTGGTGAGCGGCCGGATCAAGACCCTGCCCACCTGTGCCGAGTTGATCGCGTCGATCGAAACCGAAGCCCGCGACCGCATATCGGCGCTGACGGGCGTCACCGCAGCCGCGGCCTGAGGAGACAACAGGAATGCCTATTCGCACCCATATCGAAAATCGCATCGGCGAAATCATCATCGATCATCCGCCGGTCAACGCGCTGGATTCGAACGGCTGGAACGAGCTGCCTGAGCACATTACCGCGTTGGGCCTGCGCGAAGACGTTCGCTGCATCTTGATCCGCGCCGAAGGCAAGGGCTTTTGCGGCGGCGTCGACATCAAGGAAATGCAGGCCAATTCCGGGCTGATCACCAAGCTGAACCGCGGCAATTACCGCACGTTCAAGTCGATCCATCTGAACCCACTGCCCGTGGTTACGGCCGTCCATCGCTTCGTCATCGGTGGCGGCATCGGCATCTGCGGGGCATCCGACGTCGTGATCGCGGCCGAAGACGCCTATTTCTCGCTTCCGGAAGTTGATCGTGGCGCGATGGGCGGCGCCAGCCATCTCCAGCGCATGTTCCCGATCCAGAAGGTGCGCGCAGCATTCTTCACAGGCGGCAAGATTTCGGCGCAGGAAGCCTATCGTCTGGGCGCGGTCGAAATGGTCGTGCCCAACGACGAACTTTATGCCAAGGCGCGCGAATTCTGCGGCGTGATCGCCGACAAGAGCCGCAAGGCCCTGACGATCGCCAAGGAAGCGCTGAACGGCCTTGAACCGCGCGATGTTGACCAGGGCTATCGCTGGGAGCAGGGCTTCACGCTCGAAATGTACATGCACGAAGACAGCCAGAAGGCGCGCGACGCCTTCGTTCACGAAGGGGGCCAGGCGGCTAAATTCTGACATGGAGCTGACTTACACACCAGAACAGGACGCCTTCCGCGCCGAAGTCCGCGCGTGGATGGAAGCGAACGTCCCGAAAAGCCCCCTCAAGACACTTGAGGGCCGCGAAGGCTATGACCAGCATGTCGAATGGGAGCGTACGCTCGCCTCCGGCAACTGGGGCATGGTGACATGGCCCGAAGCTTATGGCGGCCGTAACCTCGATCTGATCCGCTGGCTGATATTCGAAGAAGAATATTTCCGCGCCAAGGCCCCCTTACGCGCGAACCAGAACGGCATCTTCCTGCTCGGCCCGACCATCATGGAATATGGCACGGACGAACAGAAAGCCCGTTTCCTGACGCCGATGGCCAAGGGCGAAATCATGTGGGCGCAGGCTTGGTCCGAACCCAATGCCGGGTCGGACATGGCGGCGATCCGCAGCCGTGCGGTGCGCGACGGCGATCATTATGTGATCTCCGGCCAGAAGACCTGGTCGAGCCGCGCGGCGTTCGCCGACTGGTGCTTCGGCCTGTTCCGCACGGATCAGGACAGCAAGCGCCACAAGGGGTTGAGCTTCATCTTGCTGCCGCTCAACTCTCCTGGTGTCACCGTCCGCCCGATCCGCCAGTTGCATGGTGAGACCGGCTTTGCCGAAATCTTCTTCGATGAAGTGCGCGTGCCGGTGGAAAACCGCATCGCCGGCGAAGGCGAAGGCTGGAATGTCGCGATGGCGACGGCGGGCTTCGAACGCGGCCTGATGCTGCGCTCCCCTGCCCGTTTCCAGGCGACCGCCAAGCGCCTTGTCGAACTGTTCCGCGCGAACGAGGCGACGGCATCGCCCGCCGCGCGCGAAGCGGTGACGCAGGCCTGGGCCGACGCCGAAGCCTATGCGCTCAACACCTATATGGTCGCATCGACCATTCAGGCGGGCGGGCACATCGGCGCCGAAGCAAGCCTCAACAAGATCTTCTGGTCCGAACTCGATCGCGCGATGCACCGCACCGCGATGAGCCTGCTCGGCGCGGCGGCGGAACTCCGCACCTATGCCGACGGCAGCCTCAACGAGTGGCTGGAAGGCTACATCTTCTCGCTTTCCGGCCCGATCTATGCGGGTTCGAACGAGATTCAGCGCAACATCATTGCCGAGCGCCTGCTCGGCCTGCCGAGGTAAGGCTGATGGATTTCCGCTTCACCGAGGACCAGATCACGCTGCGCGACAGCATCCGTGAATTTCTGGAAGGGACACACACACCCGAACTGCTCCGCCGCCTCGACGAGACCGGTGCGCGCGACGAAAGCGTGTGGAACAGCCTGATCGAAATGGGCCTTGGCGGCCTGCTCGTGCCCGAAGATCAGGGCGGTCTGGCCATGGGCCTGATCGAAGCCACGCTGATCGCGGTCGAACTCGGCCGCGCCAACGTCAGCGAACCGATCGTCGACACCGCGTTCGTCGCAGCCCCATGGCTCGCCGCGCGTGGCCAAACCGATCGACTGGCCGATATCGCCGCCGGCGAACTCAAGGTCGCGCTGGCGCATGACGTCAATCCGTGGATCGCCGATCTTGACCAGGCGGGCGCGGTGCTGGCCGGCAACGCGCTGGTCGCGGCTCCTGCGTCGCCGGTCGCGCTCGATACCGTCGATCCGCTCCGTCGCCTGTTCGCACGCGGCGATCTGGGCGGCAACGACACGCATCTGCTCGATCTCGCCGCGCTGATGGCGGCAGCCCAACTGGTTGGCGCGGCCGATCGGATGCTGGCGCTGTCCGTGGATTATGCCAAGCAGCGCGAGCAGTTCGGCCAGCCTATCGGCTCGTTCCAGGCGGTCAAACATCATGCAGCGTCGGTTGCCGTGAAGGTGGAGTTCGCCAAGCCCGTGCTCTGGCGCGCGGCTTACGCCCTCCAGAACGGCCATGCCCGCGCATCGCTCAACGTCAGCCACGCCAAGCTGGCCGCTACCGATGCGGCGATCTTCGCGGCCGAAACCGCGATCCAGATTCATGGCGCGATGGGGTATACCTACGAGGTCGATCTCCATTTCTGGATGAAACGCGCCTGGGCCCTTGCCGGTGCCTGGGGCGATCGTACATTCCATATGAAGCGCATCGATGACGCCGTGATCGGCGGCGGCATCGATCTCGGCCCCGATCGCACTTTCGCAAGCGAGATGATCCATGCCTGAAGCCTATATCGTCGATGCCATCCGGACGCCCACCGGCAAGAAGAAGGGCAGCCTTGCGGCCATGCACCCGGCCGATCTGGGCGCGATCCCGATCAAGGCGATCGTCGATCGCACGGGCATCAATCCCGACGCGGTGGATGATGTCGTCTGGGGCTGCCTCGATGCGATCGGCCCGCAGGCCGGCAATATGGGTCGTACCGCCTGGCTCGCCGCGGGCTATACCGAAGCGGTTCCCGGCGTCACGATCGACCGCCAGTGCGGTTCGTCGCAGCAGGCGATCCACTTCGCGGCGCAGGGCGTGATGTCCGGCACGCAGGATCTGGTGATCGCGGGCGGTTGCCAGAACATGAACGCCATCCCGATTTCGGCCGCGATGTATGCCGGCCAGACCTATGGCTTCGAAACGCCGTTTTCGGGATCGCCGGCATGGGCCGCGCGCTACGGCGATGAAGAAGTGAACCAGATCTACGCGGCCGAAAAGATCGCGAACACCTGGGGCATTTCGCGCCGCGACATGGAAGTGTTCGCAGCCGAAAGCAACGCCCGCGCCGAACGCGCGATCGACGAAGGCCGTTTCGACAGCCAGATCGTTCCGGTCGGCGATTTCAAGATGGACGAAACCGTCCGTCGCGGTACCACGCTTGAGGGCCTTGCCAACCTCAAGACCGTTCGCGAAGGCGGCCTGATCACCGCCGGCGTTTCCAGCCAGATTTCGGATGGCGCGGCCGCCGTGCTGATCGCCAGCGAACGCGCGGTCAAGGAACATGGCCTGAAGCCGCGCGCCCGCATCCACCACCTTACGGTGCGTGGCGACAGCCCCATCTTCATGCTGACCGCGCCGATCCCGGCGACCCGCCACGCGCTGGCCAAGGCCGGTATGAAGCTGTCCGATATCGACCTCGTCGAAATCAACGAAGCCTTCGCCAGCGTCGCGCTGGCATGGGCCAAGGATCTCGATGCAGATCTCAGCAAGGTCAACGTCAATGGCGGCGCCATCGCGCTCGGCCATCCGCTGGGCGCCACCGGTGCCAAACTGATGACCACCCTGCTCTATGAGCTGGAGCGCACCGGCGGCCGTTACGGCCTGCAGACGATGTGCGAAGGCGGCGGTCTCGCCAACGTGACGATCATCGAACGGCTCTAATGCCGGTCTATGCCTTCGAAGGCCTAGTGCCCGTGGTCGATCCGACGACGTTCCTGCACCCGACCGCGGTGCTGATCGGCGACGTCGTGATCGGCCCGGGCTGCTATATCGGCCCGGGAGCGTCGCTGCGCGGCGATTTCGGGCGGGTGGTCGTCGAAGGCAATGCGAGCGTGCAGGACAATTGCACGCTCCACACCTCATCGGAAAGCGACTGCATCGTCGGCTTTGGCTGCACGATCGGCCATGGCGCGGTGCTGCACGGCTGCCGGCTCGGCCGCAACGTGCTGGTCGGCATGAACAGCGTCGTGCTGGATGATGCGGACATCGGCGATGACAGCCTGGTCGCGGCGCTCAGTCTGGTGAAATCGGACATGCGTGCGCCGGCACGCAGCCTGATCGCCGGCAACCCGGCCAAGGTTGCGCGTGAAATTCCGGCCGAAAAAGTGTTCTGGCAGATGGGCGATGATGGCGAATATGTCCGCCTCGCCCGCCGATCGCTGGCCGACTTACAAGAATGCGAACCGCTGAGCGCGGTCGAGCCTGGACGCGGCCGCCCGGCCGGCGGCGCCAGGGCCGTCCGCTTCACGCGGGCGAATTGAACCAGATTACGGAGGAACGACGAGTGGGCATCTGCGAAGGACGCGTTGTAATCGTGACGGGCGCCGGCAACGGCATGGGCAAGGCCTATGCGCTGGGCCTCGCGGCCGAAGGCGCCAAGGTCGTGGTCAACGATCTCGGCGTCGGCACCCATGGCGAAGACGGTGCGACCAAGGGCGCAGCCGAACTGGTCGTCGATGAAATCCGCGCTGCCGGCGGCGAAGCCGTCGCCGACACCGGCGACGTCGCCGATTGGGATGCGGGCAAGCGCATGGTCGATCTCGCTGTCTCCACCTTCGGGCGGCTCGATGCGGTGATCAACAATGCCGGCTTCGTGCGCGATCGCATGTTCGTGTCGTGCACCCCCGAGGAATGGGACGCCGTGACCCGCGTCCACCTGCGTGGCCATTTCTGCACCAGCCGCCACGCCGTCGATTACTGGCGCGCCCAGCAGAAGGCGGGCAACCCCATCGACGCGCGTATCATCAACACCACCAGCGGCGCCGGCCTTCAGGGCAGCATCGGCCAGAGCGCCTATTCGGCAGCCAAGGCCGGGATCGCCACGCTGACCTTGGTGCAGGCCGCCGAACTGGCTCGTTACGGCATCACCGCCAACGCGCTGGCGCCCAACGCCCGCACCCGCATGACCGCGACCGCCTTCGACATGAGCGTCGAAGATGGCGTGTTCGACGTCTATGCCCCGGAAAACATGGCGCCGCTGGTGGCCTACCTCGTCAGCGATCAATCCAAGCACGTCACCGGCCAGGTGTTCGAACTGAAGGGCGGCCGTGTGTTCCTGTCGCAGGGTTGGACCGACAGCCCGGCTTACGACAAGGGCGCACGCCTGACGGCGGACGAAATGGCGCCGATTGTCGACAAGCTTCTGGCGGAACGCGAACCGGCCAAGCCGGTTTACGGCGCGGCCTGAACCGATGACCGCGGGATTGACCGACGACCAGATCTTCATCCGTGACAGCGCGCGGGATTTTCTGCGCGATCAGGCGGATTTTGATCGGCTTCGCAAGGCTGTCGACGGTGACGGCTGGGATCGCGATCTCTGGACCAGCTTTGCCTCGGAACTCGGCTTTGCCGGTATCGGCGTGGCCGAAGCCCATGGCGGCGCCGGCCTCGGGCCGACCGAACTGGCGCTGATCGCCGAGGAACTTGGCCGGACGCTTGCGCCAATCCCCTGGTTCGAAACTGCCGTTCTAGCCGCGACAGCGATTGCGCAAGCGGGCAACGATGCGCAGCAATCGGCGCTGCTCGGCCCGATCGCGCGGGGCGAGACGATCGCGACCCTCGCCATGCGCGATGCGGGCGGCCGGCCGATCCCCGATGGCATCGGCCCGGTGCTGACGCAGGATGACGCAGGATGGCGCTTGGCCGGCCGCGCGCATTTCGCACCGTTCGGGGCGGTTGCCGATCTGCTGGTCGTAGCCGCCCGCACGCCGGGCACCAGTGGCTGGGACGGCATCAGCCTGATCGCCCTGCCCGCATCCGGCCTGACCCGCGAAGCCCTCACCTCGCTCGATCTCACCCGTCCGCTTGCCCATGTCGATTTCGACATGGCGGTGTCGGCGGATGCGATCCTGGGCACGGCGGGCGAAGCTGGCCCGGCGCTGCGTCGCACGCTCGCCATCGCATCGGGCATCCTTGCGTCCGAACAGGTCGGCGGGATGCAGCGCACGCTGGACGAAACGGTCGATTATTCGAAGCAGCGCGTCCAGTTCGGCCGCGTCATCGGTTCGTTCCAGGCGATGAAGCATCGCATGGCGGATATGAAGCTATGGCTGGAAGCCGCCCGTTCGGCCGCTGCCATGGCCGCCGATGCGATCGCCCGCAACGCCGGCGACATGGAAACGCTCTGCGCATCAGCCCGCGCTTATTGCTCGGATGCCTATTTGCGCATGGCCGCGGACGGCATCCAGTTGCATGGCGGCATCGGCTTCACCTGGGAACATCACGCCCATCTGTTCTTCAAGCGCGCGCGTGGATCGGCAAGCCTGCTCGATTCACCCGCGCATCATCGCGAGCTTGTCGCTCGCGCCATCATCGATACGGATCAAGCCGCATGACCAGCATCCCCGCATACCCCACCCCCGTCGGCCTGCTTAAGGGCAAGACCGTCGTCGTCACCGCCGCTGCCGGCACCGGCATCGGCTTCGCCACCGCCAAGCGCGCGGCAGAGGAAGGCGCGACCGTCCTGATCAGCGACTTTCACGAGCGCCGGCTGAACGAAGCCGCCGACAAGATCGCCGAAGCGACCGGCACCCGCCCCTTCGTTCAGATCTGCGACGTCACCAGCGAAGATCAGGTGCAGGCGCTGCGCGATGCCGCCGTGGCCCAGCTCGGCCATGTCGACGTGCTGATCAATAATGCCGGCCTTGGCGGCGAAGTCGACGTCGTCGACATGACCGACGACCAGTGGAACCGCGTGATGGACGTGACGCTGACCAGCGTGTTCCGCATGACCCGCGCTTTCCTGCCCCACATGCAGGGCCGCAAGACCGGCGCAATCGTCAACAATGCGTCTGTGCTCGGCTGGCGCGCCCAGAAGGGCCAGGCCCATTATGCCGCCGCCAAGGCCGGCGTGATGGCCTTCACCCGCTGTTCGGCCGTCGAAGCCGCCGAACATGGCGTGCGGATCAACGCCGTTTCGCCCTCGATCGCGATGCACGCCTTCCTCGCCAAGGTCACGACGGACGAACTGTTGTCCGAACTCACCAGCCGCGAAGCGTTCGGCCGCGCCGCCGAAGTGTGGGAAATCTCCAACGTCATGCTGTTCCTTGCCTCCGATCTGGCGAGCTACATGACCGGCGAAGTGATTTCCGTGTCGAGCCAGAGGGCCTGATCATGGCCACGGTCTATGCCAAGCCGCACGATCTGATCGGCCAGGAAGGCACCAAGCTGGGGCCGACCGACTGGCTGACGATCGATCAGAAGCGCATCGACGGCTTTGCCGAGGTGACAGGCGATGATCAGTGGATCCACGTCGATGTCGAACGCGCAAAGACCGGGCCGTTCGGCCGCACGATCGCGCACGGCTATCTGACGCTGAGCCTGGCCAATTATTTCCTGCCACAACTGATCGACGTACAGGGTTTCGTCCATGCGGTGAACGTCGGAACCGACAAGACCCGCTTCCTCGCCCCCGTGCCGGAAGGCTCGCGGATCCGTGGCGTGGGCGAGATTGTCGGCGTCGAAGAGATCAAGGGCGCGATCCAGTTGGTCGTGCGCATCACGATCGAAATCGAAGGCGGCGATAAGCCGGCCTGCGTGGTCGATACCATCGGCCGCTACTTTCCGGAGTAAGAGAGAGATGCCCACCCACGATCAGATGGTTGCCGCCGTCCACGGCTATGTGAACGCATTCGCCAACAATGATCCGGCCGCCGTTGCGGCGCTGTTCGCCCCCGATGCGACGGTGGAAGATCCGATCGGTTCGCCCCAGCATAAGGGCCATGATGCGATCCTCGCTTTCTACACCGAATCGATGAAGACCGGTGCCAAGCTGACGCTGGAAGGCCCGATCCGCACGGCCGGCGATTATGCCGCTTTTGCTTTTTCTGTCTCGTTGGCTTTCAAGGATACGGCGCGTATTGATGTGATCGATACCTTCCGCTTCAACGAAGACGGCAAGGTCGTCGAGATGCGCGCCTATTTCGGGCCAAACAATATGCAGGGAATGTGATCAGTCATGCGTGAAGCCGTAATCGTTTCCACCGCCCGTACCGGCGTCGGCAAGGCCTATCGCGGGGCGTTCAATGATACCGAAGCGCCGGTGCTGTCGGGCCATGTCGTCCGCGCGGCAGTCGAGCGCTCCGGTCTCGATCCGGCCCGCATCGACGACATCTTCCTCGGCGTTGGCACCCAATCCGGCACCCAGAGCTACAATATGGGTCGTCTGACGGCGGCGACCGCAGGCCTCGGCCAGAGCGTCGCCGGCTTCGCGCTCGATCGCAAATGTGGTTCGGGCCTGACCGCCGTGGCGCTGGCCGCGCGTTCGATCATCGCGGGTGACATTGATGCCGCCGTTGCAGGCGGTGTCGAGTCCATCTCGCTCACGCTGACCAAGCATGCGTCGACCTATCGCAATCGCAGTCAGGCTGTGATCGCGGCCGAACCGCACGCTTATATGGCGATGATCGAAACGGCTGAAATCGTCGCCGATCGTTACGGTATCTCGCGCGAGGCGCAGGACGCGTTCTCGGCACAGAGCCAGCAGCGCGCGGGCGCGGCAACGGCCGCTGGACGCTTCTCCGACGAAATCGTGCCGATCACCGTCCAAAAGGCATTGTTCGACAAGGAAGGCAATGAAACCGGCAAGGAGAGCGTGACGCTCGACCGGGATGAAGGCATTCGCGGCGACACCACCGCCGAAGGCCTCGCCAACCTGAAGCCCGTCTTCAAGAATGGCGACATCATCAAGGAAGGCCGTTTCATCACGGCCGGCAATGCCAGCCAGCTTTCCGATGGTGCGTCGGCCCAGGTCGTCGTCGACCGGGCGATCGCCGAAAAGGAAGGGCTGCCGATCCTGGGCATCTATCGTGGTTTCCAGGTCGCCGGTTGCGCGCCCGAGGAAATGGGTATCGGCCCGGTTTTCGCGATCCCGAAGCTGCTCGATCGCGCAGGCCTCAAGATTTCCGACATCGGCCTGTGGGAAATCAACGAAGCCTTCGCTTCGCAGGCGATCTACTGCCAGCAGAAGCTGGGCATCGATCCCGAACTGCTGAACGTGAACGGCGGCGGCATCGCCATCGGCCACCCGTTCGGCATGACCGGTTCGCGCCTCGTTGGCGGTGCGCTGATCGAAGCCAAGCGCCGTGGCGTCAAATATGCCGTCGTGTCCATGTGCATCGCGGGCGGCATGGGCGCTGCCGGCCTGTTCGAGATCGCCTGATGATCACTATCAACGTCACCACCCGCGACGGTGATCGCCAGCAAATCGACGGCGTCGAAGGAACGGCGTTGATGGAAATGCTGCGCGATGCCGGGCTGGGCATCGATGGAACCTGCGGGGGCATGTGCTCCTGCGGGTCCTGCCACGTCTATATCGCCAATGGCGCTAGTCTCGCCGAGCAGAGCGAAGACGAGCATGACATGCTGGAAGGGATGGCCGAGATCGTCGAGGTCCGCCCCTCTTCGCGCCTGTCATGCCAAGTGATGCTCAAGCCCGAAATGGATGGGCTTGAGGTCGAGGTCGCCCCGCAATTCTGAGGGCGTATTTCTGAAATCGGCGGCGGGCCTGGGGCGTTACGTGCGCAGGCCCGCCAGCCAATCGACGATCATCCGCCGGCCCGCAGCGACTGCCACCGGCCCATGTTCGTCATGATCCGCCCGCATTTGTGCAGCGGACTGCCCGGCGGCGGCGATCGCATCGGGCCATTTATCCAGCCATGAATCGAAGCGCGGATCTTCGCCCATTTCCGCGTGAAACTGCAGCGCAAGCAGGTTCGGTCCCCGCCGGAATGCCTGCTGCGCATAAATGCCGGTCGATGCGAGCAATTCGGTTCCATCCGGCAAATCAAATGTATCGCCATGCCAGTGGAGCACGGGCACGTCCTCCAGATGACGGAGCGGCGACCCCGCCCCCACCGGGTTGAGCGCGACGGGTGCGAACCCAACTTCCTGCCGCCCGCCCGGATAGACGCGCGCGCCGAGGCCCGCCGCCATCATCTGCGCGCCAAGACACACGCCAAGCGTCGGCCGATCGGCGGCCATCCGTTCGGACAGCCGCGCTATCTGGCAGGCGATCCATGGATGCGCCTCGCTTTCATAGACCCCCATCGGCCCGCCCATCATGACGACGAGATCGGGCGCAAGGAAATCCACCGACGGGAATGCCGGATCGGTAACGTCGATGCGGTCGACGTTGAAGCCCGCATCCTCAATAGGCGCGCGGAACCCCGCCACGCCTTCGACGGGCACATGCCGAATGATCAGCGCGTGCTTCAACGGGATCAGTTTCCGGTCAGGATGCGATCGACGAGTTGCTTCACCGTCGGCACGAAACCGTTCGAATAGAACGGATCCTGCTTGAACTGGTAGGCCGAATGCCCAGCGAACATCAGATTCTGTTCAACATCACCACCATGGGCGATGTCCTGCAAAGTCTTTTGAATGCAGAAGCTGCGCGGATCGGCCAGTCGCCCGGTCGAATTGCCCTCGGCATCCGCCCAGGACGAAAAACCGCACTGGCTGAGACAGCCCATGCAATCGGCCTGATCCTTGCGGATTTCCTTGGTTTCTTCCGGCGTGACGAAAACCAGCGTGTTATCCGGCGTCTTGAGCGCGGTAGTGTAGCCAAGGCCATACCATTCGCGCGCATGCATCAGATCGTTGCGCGTGACCCAGAAATTCTTGCCCTTGACGCCAACGTCGAGCTGGAACTGGTGGTCGCCGGCCGCTTCGCCCGAAAAAGCGATCTGCCGTTCGGAGCGTCCCTCCAGATTGCGTAGGAACGGGTTGCGCACCGCCGACGAATAAAAGCCCGTCGGCGAGAAACGGTGCAGCAGGATATCCCCTTCATCCAGCGTCGTCAGGCGATCTTTCCACGCTTGTGGAATCGGACTTTCCTCGGTCAGCAACGGCCGCGTGCCGAACTGGAAGGCAATCTGGCCGAGTTCCGGATTGTCGATCCACTCGTTCCAGTCGCGCAGGTACCAGACACCGCCCGCCATCACGATCGGCACGCTATCAGGGATGCCCCCTTCGCGCATCGTTGCCCGCAGCTCCCGGACGCGCGGATAGGGATCCTGCGGTTTCAGGGGATCTTCGGCGTTGGACAGGCCGTTATGGCCACCGGCAAGCCACGGATCTTCGTAGACAACCGCTGCCAGCCATTCGGCGGCCTTCGAATAGGCCCGTTTCCAAAGTGCGCGGAAGGCGCGGCCGGAACTGACGATCGGCAGATAATGAACGCCGTAGGAGGCCGTGATTTCGGACAGCTTATAAGGCATGCCCGCGCCACAGGTGACACCCGCAACCATCCCGCGCGTCTGTTCGAGAACGCCGTGCAGCACGCGTTGCGCACCGCCCATTTCCCAAAGCACGTTGATGTTGATGGCGCCCTTGCCACCGGCAATATCATAGGCACGCTTAACCTGTTCGACCGCGCCATCGATGGCGTAGGCGATCAGTTCTTCGTGCCGCTCGCGCCGCGTGAGCGCGTTGTAGACCTGCGGGACGATCTTGCCTTCGGGATCGTAGCTGTCGGCGTTGACCGCCGAAACCGTGCCGATCCCGCCAGCAGCCGCCCACGCCCCCGAACTCATATGGTTGGTTGCCGCAACGCCTTTACCGCCTTCGATCAACGGCCACACTTCGCGTCCGCCATAGAGGATCGGCCGCACACCCTTGAACAATCATGCCTCCATGAAAAAATCGCCCCCCTATAGGCCAGACCGCAGCGAAATGCGCGCGAAAAGCGCGCCTGCGCACGATGTGCCAAAGGAGGGCGAAATTCGGCCTATAAGCCGTAAAAAGCCAAGGCCCGACAATAGATTACAATATCACGGCGCCATCCATTCGCCGCCATTGATGTCGAGCACCGCACCGGTGACCATCTTCGTATAATCGGAAACGAACATCAGCACCGACTTGGCGCATTCTTCCTCCGGCGGAATCTGGCCAAGCGGAATGCGCTGCGCAACATCTGCCGCAATCGCCTCCACCGTCGTTCCGGAATGCGCCGCCATGCCTTCGAGCGCGTTGCGCACCGGATCACCCCACAGCCAGCCCATGCGGGTGGCGTTGACGCGGATATTATATTGCCCAACTTCGGCGGCAAGCTGGCGCGACGCCGTAACAAGGGCGCCCTTGGCAATCGCGTAGGACAGCGAACCGCCCGGCAGCGGCTTCAGCGACTGCATCGTCGCGACATTGACGATCGCGCCTTCCCGCCGCGCCTTCATATGCGGCAGCACCGCCTGCGCCATGCGCGCAGCACCCATGCAGGCCACGTCGATCGTATGTGCCCAGCCTTCGATATCCGCATCGTCGAACGGGCCATTATCACCCGGCGCATAAGCGCTGTTGACGAGACCGTCGATGCGGCCGAAGCGTTCGACGCCTGCGGCAACCAGCCGGTCGCACTGCGCTCGATCCGATACGTCGGTCGACAGCGCGACCGCCGCTCCGCCAGCAGCTTCGATCTCGGCCTTCACTTCATCCAGAAACGCCTGCTTGCGTGCGCCCATGACGACGCTGGCGCCTTCTTCGGCAGCAAGCTTCGCCATTGCCCGGCCCATCCCCGGGCCGACGCCGGTGATAATGATAACCTTGTCCTTAAGCAGCATGTCCGTCTCTCCCGTTGGCGATGTTCGCCCTGGCTGCAGACGGCCTATGGCTCCCTACCCGCACGGGCAAGCGCCCCGCTGACGGTTATGTCCCACTTGCGAAAACAGGACAGCCAGAACAAGGGCACCGCCCCGTGCTCTTACACCGGGGCCGATTGCAGCCGGGTGCGCGCCTTCACGCGCATCTGCAGAATCAACCAGGCAGCAAGCGCCGCGACAAACAACCATCCCCACATGAAACGATAAAATGGAAAGCTGTAATCGCGCGTGAATGAGCGCCCGGCTTCCACTTCAAGCCCGTGCAGCGTCTCGGCATCCAGCGGATAGGCACGCAAGCCAGTCGGTGTTTCATCGAACAGCACAAGGCCGAGTTCGGGATAAGCCACGAATGGCAGGCCAATCAGTGCAACTTCGCGATAGGAATAGCCCAGCATCGGCGGTGAATTGGCGCCCTCGCGGGGATCGCCAAGCGCAGGCACGATCACCACCCCGTCATTCAAAAGCTGATTGAGCCTAACCTCGTCAACCTTGCCCGCAAGCATCGCCACATGATCCACGCCCGGCCGGCTGGTGAACCGCCAGTCACGACCGCCGAACAGCAAGGCCGTGGCGATCCCGATGCCAACGACCATCAGCAATATGTGCCGGGTCATTCTCCGTCCTCTCCCACGCGCAGCACGATCTTACCCACATGATCGCCCGATTCCATGTGTGCATGGGCAGCGGACGCCTCGGCCAGCGGAAATATCCGATCGATCACCGGCCGTAGCCGCCCGTCGCGGACCATCGGCCATACCGCGTCGGACAGTTCGGTTGCCACCAGCGCCTTGAACTCAGTGGATCGCCCCCGCAGCGTCGACCCCGTCAATGTCAGGCGCCGGCGCATGATATCCCAAATCGAAATTTCCGCCTTTGCGCCACCCTGGATCGCGATCGAAACATGGCGACCATCATCGGCAAGACAGGCAAGATTGCGCGGGACATAATCGCCGCCGACCATATCGAGCACCGCCTGGCATCCGGTGCCCGCCGTGAAGCGCCGCACTTCCTCGACGAAATCCTGGGTTCGGTAATTGATTGCCAGATCCGCACCGATCGCGCGCGCGCGCGCGCATTTCTCGTCCGATCCTGCCGTCACGATCACCTTGAGACCGAACAACTTCCCAAGCACGATCGCCATCGTGCCAATGCCGCTGGTGCCCCCGTGAACAAGGACCGTATCGCCTTCGGCCGCGTAGGCACGCTCGAACAGGTTGGTCCACACGGTGAACAGGGTTTCAGGCAAGGCCGCAGCATCGGTCATGGCCAGGCCGGGAGGCACGGTCAGGCACTGGCCGATCGACGCCACGGCATATTCCGCATAGCCGCCGCCCGCCACCAGCGCGCACACCGTACGGCCGATCCAGTCCGAATCGACGCCATCGCCAATCGCAACGATGCGGCCGGCAATTTCCAGCCCCGGAATGCTCGGTGCGCCGGGCGGCGGTGGATAAAGCCCCTTGCGCTGCATCACATCCGGCCGGTTCACGCCGGCGGCGGCAACACGCACCAGCACTTCACCGGCACCGGGCCGGGGTACGGGGCGTTCGACAAGGCAAAGCACTTCCGGGCCACCTGTCTCGTCTGGATCGATCGCTCGCATCTGGAGCGGAAGCGCGGCCATAATTCCCCCATTCGGCGCTTTTGTTATTCGCCGGTTTATTGACATGGCGCGCGCGCCGGTCAACGCTTCCGCATATGGATGCAGACGATAATTTACCAAAACGGCGCGATGACCTGCTGACGCTTATTCGTCTCCAGGATCTGGACCCTTTTTCCGTGGACGAGTTGCAGGCACGCATTTCCGCCCTGGAAGCGGAGATCGCACGCACGCGCTGCAAGATTGAAGCCGCGGTTAACCATCGCGCAACCGCGGAAGGCCTATTCAAGCGGTGATGGCGATCGCGCCTGCACGCGACACGCATCATTGGGCCAGGGCACGGCACGTTCTTGATGAATGGGCTGCGGCTCACGACATAGGCACTAACGGGTCGCACCTCCCACGCGACCTGAAGGAGTAGACTGCAATGCCCTCATTCGCCCGCGAACTGGAGCAGACCCTTCATAACGCGCTGTCGGCAGCTTCAAGCCGCCGCCACGAATATGCGACGCTGGAGCATCTGCTGCTCGCGCTGGTCGATGACGAACATGCCTCGAAGGTGATGACGGCGTGCGGCGTGGAACTTGGCGACCTGAAGGAAGCGGTACGGCTCTATCTCGATACCGAACTCGATGCGCTGAAGGTCGAGGGCAATACCGATCCGTCGCCGACCAGCGGCTTCCAGCGCGTCGTCCAACGCGCGATCCTGCATGTCCAGTCGTCGGGACGCGAGGAAGTGACCGGGGCCAATGTGCTCGTCGCGCTCTTTTCCGAACGGGAAAGCTATGCCGTCTATTTCCTCCAGCAGCAGGATATGAGCCGGCTGGATGCGGTAAGCTATATCAGCCACGGCGTCGGCAAGGCCGGCCAGCCAACCGAACAGCGTGAGGTGAAGGGCGTCGAGGAAGAAAAGGCGCAGAAACAGGATGGCAAGAAGGGCGAAAGCGCACTCAAGCAATTCTGCGTCAACCTGAACGAAAAGGCCAAGGATGGCCGCGTCGATCCGCTTATCGGCCGTGGCCCCGAAGTGGACCGCACGGTTCAGATTCTATGCCGGCGTTCAAAGAACAACCCGCTTTATGTGGGCGATCCGGGCGTCGGGAAAACCGCCATTGCCGAAGGGCTGGCGCGCAAGATCGTCGAAGGTGACGTACCCGAAGTGCTGTTGCCGGCGGTGATCTATTCGCTCGATATGGGCGCATTGCTGGCCGGCACCCGCTATCGCGGCGATTTCGAAGAACGGCTGAAGCAGGTCGTCACCGAATTGGAAAAGCTGCCGCACGCCGTGCTGTTCATAGATGAGATCCACACGGTGATCGGCGCGGGCGCGACATCGGGCGGCGCGATGGATGCGTCGAACCTGCTCAAGCCCGCTTTGTCAGGCGGCGCGATCCGCTGCATCGGTTCGACCACCTACAAGGAATTTCGCAACCATTTCGAAAAGGATCGCGCGCTGTTGCGCCGGTTCCAGAAGATCGACGTCAACGAACCCACGGTGGAAGACACGATCAAGATCCTCACCGGCCTGCGCTCGGCGTTTGAAGAACATCATTCGGTGAAATATACGCCCGACGCGATCAAATCCGCGGTCGAACTATCGGCGCGCTACATCAACGATCGCAAGCTGCCCGACAAGGCGATCGACGTGATCGACGAAGTCGGCGCGATGCAGATGCTGGTGCCACCGTCCAAGCGCAAGAAAGTGATCACCCCCAAGGAAATCGAAATGGTGATCGCGACGATGGCGCGTATCCCGGCGAAATCCGTATCGACCGACGACAAGAAGGTGCTGGAGACACTGGAAACCGATCTCAAACGGGTCGTGTTCGGCCAGAACAAGGCGATCGAACTGCTTTCGTCGGCGATCAAACTCAGCCGCGCGGGGCTGCGCGATCCCGACAAGCCGATCGGCAACTATCTGTTTTCCGGCCCCACCGGCGTCGGCAAGACCGAAGTCGCCCGTCAATTGGCGTCGATCATGGGCATTCCGCTCCAGCGGTTCGACATGTCCGAATATATGGAACGCCATTCGGTCAGCCGCCTGATCGGCGCGCCTCCGGGCTATGTCGGCTATGATCAGGGCGGGTTGTTGACCGATGCTGTCGACCAGCACCCCCATTCGGTATTGCTGCTCGACGAAGTGGAAAAGGCGCATCCCGATCTGTTCAACATCCTGTTGCAGGTGATGGACAACGGCAAGCTGACCGATCACCACGGCAAAACCGTCGACTTCCGCAACACGATCCTGATCATGACCACCAATGCCGGCGCGTCCGACATGGCACGCGAGGGCATCGGTTTCGGGGCAAGCAACCGCGAGGATGTGCAGGAAGAAGCGGTGAAGAAGATGTTCACCCCCGAATTCCGCAACCGGCTCGATGCGATCGTGCCGTTCGGCTATCTGCCGCCGGAAGTCGTCAGCCGGGTTGTCGAAAAGTTCATCCTGCAACTCGAACTGCAACTGGCTGATCGCGATGTCCACATCGCGCTCGACGAAGAGGCGAAGGCGTGGCTGACCACCAAGGGCTATGACAAGCTGTACGGCGCACGGCCGATGGGCCGCCTGATCCAGGAAAAGATCAAGCAGCCGCTGGCCGAAGAATTGCTGTTCGGCAAGCTGGTCCATGGCGGCGAGGTAAAGGTGCGGCTGAAGGACGATGCACTCGCCTTTGAAATCGTCGCCGCCGCCCCCAAACGCCCGAAAAAGGGGCAACCGAAAGCCAAAGTGAAAAGCTGATTTTTACCCGTCGTCCTGATCCGATCAGGATGGCGGGCCGGGATCCGGTGCCAGCACCGGATCCCGCAGCAATCGCTTCACCACGCGCCGCAGCATGATCAGTAATAGGATCATTGCGATTGCAAACAGCACCGCGATCGCGACGGCAGCGACCGGATTGGCGAGGGCGAGATAAAGCAAGCCAGCCGTCGCCACATCTTCGCCAGTGGACACCGCGACATTGCTGAACGGTTCGGGACTGGCGTTGACGACCACGCGTGCCCCAGCCTTCGCCCCGTGGCTCAGCAAGGCGGCCCCACCCCCCAACAGAAAACTGATCACCTGCCACGCCGGATCCTGCGCATCGACGATCGCCATCGCCAGCAACGCACCCCCCACGGGGCGGACCAGCGTGTGGATCGCATCCCACACCGAATCGAGCAGCACGATCTTGTCGGCGAAAAATTCGGCGATCAGGCCAAGACCGGCGATGCCCAGCACCCAAGGGTTAGCAAGAACATCGAGCGCCGCCAGGTGGTGGGGCAATTCGATCCAGCCGGTCCGCATCGCAAGGCCTGTCGCGAACACGCACAGATAGAGCCGCCAGCCTGCGAGCAGGCTGACACTGGCGGCGATCCCAAGCAGTTCCACCACGCCCATGGCCTGCACGCTGCCATGCCGGCAGCGTCTGTGCAATCGGGCGTCACACGAACGAGTAGGGGTCTACATCAACAGCGACACGCACGCTGCGCGGCCATTCCAGGCTGCCAAGCCACTCGCGAACAACATCTTGCACATTCAGCGCACGGCGGGCGTGGATCAGCAATCGCTGGCGATGGCGGCCGCGCAGCATCGCAAGAGGAGCCGGTGCCGGGCCAAAGACCTGCATCCCTTCCACCTCGGGCGCAGTCTTGCCGATCAAGCGGGCGATAGCGACCGCTTCATCCTGTTTCTCCGACGAAACGATGATCGCGGCATAGCGGCCGAAGGGCGGCGCCCCCGCCTGCCGGCGCGATTCGGTTTCGGCGGCGTAGAAGCTTTCGGCATCGCCCGACACCAGCGCACGGATCACGGGCGCGCCCGGCTCACGCGTTTGAACAAACACCCGGCCGGGTTTCTCCCCCCGCCCTGCCCGTCCCGCAACCTGCGCGATCTGCTGGAAACTGCGCTCCGCCGCACGCAAATCGCCGCCGGACAGGCCCAGATCCGCGTCAATCACACCGACCAAAGTGAGGTTGGGGAAATGATAGCCCTTCGTGATCAGTTGGGTGCCAACGACAATATCGATGTCACCTTCCTCCATCCGCGTAACGAACTCCGCAGCCTTGGCGGGGGACCATAAGGTATCCGAGGTGACGACCGCCGCCTTGGCGTCGGGGAACAGGGCCGCCACTTCATCGGCGATACGCTCCACGCCCGGCCCGCAGGCGACCAGCGTATCTTCCTCTTTGCATTCCGGACAAGCGGCGGGTGGCGGCATGACATGGCCGCAATGGTGGCAGGCCAGCCGCGCCATCAGCCGGTGCTCCACCATCCATGCGGTGCAGTTGGGGCATTGGAAACGATGGCCACAGGTACGGCACAGGGTAAGCGGGGCGTAACCGCGCCGGTTGAGGAACAAGAGCACCTGTTCCTTGCGCTTCAGCGTCTCGTCCATCGCTGTCACCAGAGCCGGCGCCAACCAGCGCCCACGCGGCGGCGGATCGGCCAGCAGGTCAATCTCGACGATATCCGGCATCTGGGCGACACCATAGCGGCCGGGCAGCCTCAGTTCTTCATATCGCCCCTGCGCGACCTGCTGGCGCGTTTCGATCGCGGGCGTCGCTGATGCCAGAATGATGGGGCAACCTTCGAAACGGCCCCGCATCACCGCCACATCGCGGGCGTGGTACATTACGCCCTCTTCCTGCTTGAAGCTGGATTCATGGGCTTCATCGACGACAATCAAACCAAGCCGGGCGTAAGGCAGGAACAAAGCCGATCGTGCACCGACGACGACCTTTGCTTCGCCACTCGCAATCGCCCGCCACGCCCGCCGCCTTTGCGATTGACGCAGATCCGAATGCCAGGCCACCGGCGTGTGACCAAATCGTGCGGCGAACCTTTTGAGGAAAGGTTCCGTCAACGCGATTTCAGGCAACAGGACCAACGTCTGCCGGTTTTGGCGAATCGCCTCGGCGACCGCTTCGAAATAGACCTCCGTCTTGCCCGATCCGGTGACCCCATCGAGCAGGAAGGTCTGGAAAGCGGCAGCCTGCACCGCCTCCACCAGCCGCCCCGCGACGGCCCCCTGCTCACCCGACAGTGCGGGCGCGCCGAAATCGGGATCGGGCGACGGATATGGATCGTCAACCGACACCTCTACACCGGCGATCGCGCCAGCCTTGATCAGTCCGCGAATTACGGCATCGGACACGTCGGCGATCAATGCGAGTTCGCGCACCAGCCCCTGCCGTTCGCCGATGCGCTCCAGCGCCTGCGCCCGTTGCGGTGTCAGCCGGTCGGGCACATCGCCGGTAACCCGATATTCGATCACAGTCCGCGCGCCTTCAAGCGCGGAAGAGGACGGCAACGCCATGCGCAGAACTGCGGCCGGCGGCGCGAGATAATAGTCGGCGGTCCATTCGATCAACCGGCGCAATGGCGCACCCAGCGGCGGCAGATCATAGACACCTGCCAGCGGCCTCAGGCGATTGTCGCCCACTTCCCCAGCCGCAAGCATCCGATCGGTTTCCCACACCACCCCGGTCAACTGCCTGGGGCCGAGCGGGGCAAGGACGATCGATCCCGGCACCACATTCTGGCCGGGATCCACCCGATAATCGAGCGGCCCGAGGGCGGAATTTAGCAGAAGAACGCGAGCGCGGGGATTCACGAGGATCGAATTAGGAGCTTAGATCATTGATGGAAATGCCCCACGCGAAAATTGGCGATCTGCTTGCCGCTCATCCTTTGCTCTCGCGCGCCAGCAATTCGGTCTTGATGGCCAGTCCGTAGGCATAGCCGCCCAGGGTGCCGTCGCCGCGCTTGGCGCGGTGGCAGGGAATCAGGATCGCGACATTATTCGCCCCGCACGCGGATCCCGCCGCACGCGCGGCGCCGGGTTTGCCCACGCGGGCGGCAAGCGCAGCGTAGGACAAGGTCTCACCCGCCGGAATCCTCGACAGTTCACGCCACACCGCTTCCTGAAACGCCGTACCCTGCACATCAAGCGGCAAATCATGTGGCCGCTGAGGCGATTCGACGGCAGCGATCGTCCGCGCGACAAGCTCCGTCAGCCCAGCCTCTCCGGGGGCAATGTCCGCATGCGGAAAGCGTTCGGCGAGCACCGTTTCATCTTCCCCGAAAGACAGGCGGCAAATGCCGCGCTCGGTTGCCGCGACAAGCATCTGCCCCAAGCTGGTAGGCGCTATCGCCCACCGGATCGTCACCCCCCTGCCGCCATTGCGCCAGGCCGACGGCGTCATCCCCAGCCGCGCGGGGGCGTCGGCGTAGAATCGGGCGGGTGCGCCATATCCGGCATCGTAAAGCGCCTCGGTCACGGTGTCGCTCTCCTGAAGAATGGCTCCCACCCGCCGTGCCCGCAGCGCGCGGACATAAGCAGCCGGGGTAAGGCCCGTGGCGCGCCGGAACAGGCGCAGGAAATGATGCGGGGCATAGCCGGCCGCAGCCGCCACCGCGTCCAGCGAAGGCGGATCCTCGGCGGCAGCCATAAAGGCCAACGCGCGGGTGATGCCTGCTTCATCGCGGGCAACATCGTCGGGCAGGCAACGGCGGCAGGCTCGCAGGCCGGCGGCCCGTGCTGTCGTCCCATCGCGAAAGAAACGGACATTTTCCCGCCGGGGATGGCGCGCGGCGCATGACGGGCGACAATAGATGCCGGTGGTCATGACCCCGGTGACGAACCGGCCATCCTGTTCCCGATCGCGCCGCAGCACCGCAGCCCATGCAGCTTCGGCATCTATCGCGGCCTCGGGATATGATTCGATCTGGCTCATTCGCCTTATGTGGGGAAGTGGCATCGACGATGCATCCCGTCTCTTGCTTTCAAAAAAACCGGCAACCACCACACATCATTAAGATGAAACTGCCATTGCTGCGCGCCCTGTTCCGCATCAGGATACCCGCGATCAGATTGGGGGAGGACAAAACCTTGAAAGCCGCGCTCTCACGATTTCTTCTGTCCAGCGAATTTCAGCAGTCGACACTTGGTCCGCTACTTCGCGGCCTGATCCGCAAGACTCGATCGATGTACAGCTACAACCCATGGTTCCTGCTCGACACCCAGGCGATCGAACGGCCGAACTACGCATATTGCATGCTACATGCCGCGCAGCTCGCGAAACGGCTGGGGCATGACCGCATCTCCGCCATCGAATTTGGCGTCGCCGGTGGCAACGGCATTGCCTTCATGGTCAATTTCGCCCGCGAAGTGGAGCGCGTGACCGGGGTCGCGGTCGATTGCTATGGTTTCGACACCGGCGTGGGCATGCCTGATCCCGAAGGCCCCAAGGATCTGCCATATTGGTTCCGCGCAGCACAATATCCGATGGATCAGGCAGCGTTGCAGCGCAAGGTGCCGGATGCCAAGCTGGTAATCGGCAATGTCCGCGACACAATCGGTTCGTTCATCGAATCACACCGCCCCGCCCCCATCGGCGCGATATTCAATGATGTGGACTATTGGTCTTCGACGCTCGACAGCTTTCGCCTGTTTGATCGGGCGGAGACGGCAAGCGAGCATTTTTTGCCACGGATCGCGATGTACTTCGACGACATTATCGGATCGCCGGCCGAAATGTACGGCCCGCACAACGGCCAGTTGGCCGCCATGCATGAATATAATGCGGCAAACCCCCAGGTAAAAATCCACCTCAACCAGAACCTGCTGCCGCTGACCCATCTGAAATATCGTCACCAGATCTATTACGCGCACCTGTTCGCCCATCCGCGCTATTCGGAATTTCTGGGGGACAGCCAGCAGGGTGCCATCCATGGAAATCTGAAGCTGCGGTGAGGGAAATTTTGGTCGTTTCGCGTTCACCGTGATTGGCCACCTTGCATAGCGCAACCTCCCCTGCTAACCGGCCGGCAACCCATGCGGGGACGCCCTTTCGGCGCCCCCTTTTTCGCATGGGACGAAATCCATCTGGGGGATTTTAGGCGCGTGGAGAATTCCGGCGGTATTCAGGCTAGTTTGGGCGGTCGCTATGCGATGGCGCTGTTCCAGCTCGCTCGTGACGAAAACAAGCTGGACGCTGTATCGGCCAGTCTATCGACCCTGAAGCAGGCTCTGGCCGATTCGGATGACCTGCGTCGTCTGACGACCAGCCCGCTGGTGACGCGCGACGAGGCGGTGAAGACCGCCGCGGCGATCGCGCCGGCGCTGAAGCTGGACCAGCTGACGGCAAACTTCCTGGGCGTGCTGGCGACCAACCGGCGCCTTGGCCAGTTGGCCGCGGTGATCCGCGCCTACGGCCAGTTCGTCGCCAGCCATCGCGGTGAAACCACCGCCGAAGTTACCTCCGCCCATCCGCTTTCCGCCACGCAGGTCGATGATCTGAAGGCGAAGCTGAAGGACCAGTTGGGCCGCGACGTTTCCGTCGATCTCAATGTTGATCCCGCGATCCTCGGCGGGCTGATCGTCAAGGTCGGCAGCCGCCAGCTCGACGGCTCCATCCGCACCAAATTGAACACTCTCGCGACTGCGATGAAAGGCTGAACATGGATATCCGCGCCGCAGAAATCTCCAAGGTCATTCGTGACCAGATCGCCAGCTTCGGCACCGAAGCGCAGGTCTCCGAGGTCGGCTCGGTGCTGTCGGTCGGCGACGGCATCGCCCGCATTCACGGGCTGGACAATGTCCAGGCCGGTGAAATGGTCGAATTCTCGAATGGCATCAAGGGCATGGCCCTCAACCTCGAAGCCGATAATGTCGGCGTCGTGATCTTCGGCACCGATGCCCAGATCAAGGAAGGCGATGTCGTCAAGCGCACGGGCACGATCGTCGACGTTCCCGTTGGCAAGGGCCTGCTGGGTCGCGTGGTCGATGGTCTCGGCAACCCGATCGATGGCAAGGGCCCGATCGTCGCTGAAAAGCGCAGCCGCGTCGAAGTGAAGGCGCCCGGCATCATCCCGCGCAAATCGGTGCATGAACCGGTGCAGACCGGCCTCAAGGCACTCGACGCGCTCGTTCCCGTCGGCCGTGGCCAGCGCGAACTGATCATCGGCGATCGCCAGACCGGCAAGACCGCCGTCGCGATCGACACCTTCATCAACCAGCGCGAAGCCAATAAGGGCACGGACGAGGGCAAGAAGCTCTATTGCGTCTATGTCGCCGTCGGCCAGAAGCGTTCGACCGTCGCGCAAATCGTCCGCCAGCTCGAAGAAAATGGCGCGATGGAATACTCGATCGTCGTCGCCGCGACCGCGTCGGAACCGGCTCCGCTGCAGTTCCTCGCACCCTATACCGGCTGCGCGATGGGCGAATATTTCCGCGACAACGGCATGCACGCCGTGATCGTGTATGACGATCTGTCCAAGCAGGCCGTTGCTTATCGTCAGATGTCGCTGCTGCTGCGTCGTCCGCCGGGCCGCGAAGCCTATCCGGGCGACGTGTTCTATCTCCACTCGCGCCTGCTGGAGCGTGCGGCGAAGATGAACGACGCCAACGGCAATGGTTCGCTGACGGCGCTGCCGATCATCGAAACGCAGGCCGGCGACGTGTCCGCCTACATTCCGACCAACGTGATTTCGATCACCGACGGCCAGATCTTCCTTGAAACCGACTTGTTCTATCAGGGCATCCGCCCCGCGATCAACGTCGGCCTGTCGGTGTCGCGCGTCGGTTCGGCCGCACAGACCAAGGCGATGAAGAAGGTCGCCGGCTCGATCAAGCTGGAGCTTGCCCAGTATCGCGAAATGGCTGCCTTCGCGCAGTTCGGCTCGGATCTCGACGCCTCGACCCAGAAGCTCCTCAACCGCGGCGCGCGCCTGACGGAACTGCTCAAGCAGGCCCAGTTCTCGCCGATGCCGTTCGAAGAGCAGGTTGCATCGATCTTCGCCGGCGTGAACGGCTACATCGACGCGATCCCGGCGGCTGACGTGGTGCGTTTCGAAAGCGCCCTGCTGGCCGATCTGCGCGCCAAGCATGCCGATGTGCTCGCTGGCATCCGCGACACCAAGGATCTGGGCGATGATCTCAAGGCCAAGCTGGCCGATGCGATCGCCGCCTTCGTCAAGACGTTCGCGTAACATAACGTCGCCCCGGCGCGAGCCGGGGCCGCACGCGGCCGGGAGCAAGCTTCAGGCCACAAACGATCCCGGCACCCGCCGGGATGACGGATAAGTAGGAAGAGACAGGGACAGATGCCCAGCCTCAAGAGCCTCAAGGTCCGCATCACTTCGGTGAAGTCGACCCAGAAGATCACCAAGGCGATGAAGATGGTCGCCGCCGCCAAGCTGCGCCGTGCGCAAGCCGCGGCCGAGGCCGGCCGTCCCTATGCCGAACGGCTATCGGCGGTGATGTCGAGCCTTGCCGCCAAGGTCACCATCGGGCCGGAAAGCCCGAAGCTGATCGCCGGCACCGGCAGCAACCAGCGCCATCTGGTCGTGGTCGCCACGTCCGAACGCGGCCTCGCCGGTGCGTTCAACACGAACATCGTCCGCGCCGCGCGCAAGAAGGCCGACGAACTGATTGCCGAGGGCAAGGACGTCAAGTTCTACCTGATCGGCAAGAAGGGTCGCGCGGTCATCCAGCGGCTGTTCCCCGGCAAGATCGTCCATCAGGTCGATCAGTCGCATATCAAGAACGTCGCCTTTGCCGACGCGCATGAGGTGAGCGAAGATCTCATCAAGCGCTACGAAGCTGGCGATTTCGATGTCGCGCACCTGTTCTTCGCCAAATTCCAGTCGGCGCTCGTGCAGATCCCGACCGAATTGCAGATCATTCCGGTGCCGCTCGCCGCCAACGAAGGCGCTGCCGCAACGGGTGCTTCGGCAGCCGTGGAATATGAACCCGACGAAGAAGCCATCCTGGCAGAGTTGCTGCCCCGCAACGTCGCGGTTCAGCTGTTCCGCGCGATGCTGGAAAATGCCGCCTCCGAACAGGGCAGCCGCATGACCGCGATGGACAATGCCACCCGTAACGCGGGCGACATGATCAACAGGCTGACGATCCAGTATAACCGCACGCGCCAGGCCGCGATTACCACCGAACTGGTGGAAATCATCGCGGGTGCTGAAGCGCTCTAAACCAAATCCGATCGGGTCGGACGACCCGGATATTGAGGTGAGAAGACATGTTTGAGCCCCGGAAAGCCAGCTCGGCCGACACCGCCGCCTATACCGGCCGCATTTCGCAGATCATCGGCGCCGTCGTCGACGTGTCGTTCGATGGCGAGCTGCCCGCGATTCTGAACGCGCTCGAAACGCAGAACGGTGACAACCGTCTCGTTCTCGAAGTCGCCCAGCACCTCGGCGAGAACACCGTTCGCACGATCGCGATGGACGCGACCGACGGCCTGACCCGCGGCCAGCCCGTTCGCGATACCGGCGCGCAGATCCGCGTTCCCGTCGGTCCGCAGACGCTCGGTCGCATCCTGAACGTCATCGGCGAACCGATCGACGAACGTGGCCCGGTCAACGCCGAACATACCGCCCCGATCCACGCGGATGCGCCGCTGTTCGTCGACCAGTCGACCGAAACCAGCATTCTCGTCACGGGCATCAAGGTCATCGATCTTCTCGCGCCTTACGCCAAGGGCGGCAAGATCGGCCTGTTCGGCGGCGCCGGCGTGGGCAAGACCGTTCTCATTCAGGAACTGATCAACAACATCGCCAAGGGCCATGGCGGCACCTCGGTGTTCGCGGGCGTCGGTGAACGTACCCGCGAAGGCAACGATCTTTATCACGAGTTCCTCGACGCCGGCGTTATCGCCAAGGACGCCGATGGCAACCCGACGCCGGACGGCTCGAAGGTGGCACTGGTGTTCGGCCAGATGAACGAACCGCCGGGCGCCCGTGCGCGCGTCGCCCTCTCGGGTCTCGCCAACGCGGAATATTTCCGCGACGTCGAAGGCCAGGACGTGCTGTTCTTCGTCGACAACATCTTCCGCTTCACCCAGGCGGGTTCGGAAGTGTCGGCGCTCCTCGGCCGTATTCCTTCGGCGGTGGGCTATCAGCCGACCCTCGCCACCGACATGGGCGCGCTGCAGGAACGCATCACGTCGACCAACAAGGGTTCGATCACCTCGGTGCAGGCGATCTACGTTCCCGCCGACGATCTTACCGATCCGGCGCCCGCAACCTCGTTCGCCCACTTGGACGCCACCACGGTGCTTAGCCGCGCGATTTCGGAACTGGGCATCTACCCGGCCGTCGATCCGCTCGATTCCACCAGCCGCGTGCTGACCCCGGCCGTCGTCGGCCAGGAGCATTACGAAACCGCCCGTGCGGTTCAGGAAACGCTCCAGAAGTACAAGTCGCTGCAGGACATCATCGCGATCCTCGGCATGGATGAGCTTTCGGAAGAAGATAAGCTCACCGTCAGCCGCGCCCGCAAGATCCAGCGCTTCCTGTCGCAGCCGTTCCACGTCGCCGAAGTGTTCACCGGCATCCCCGGCAAGTTCGTCGCGATCGAAGACACCGTGAAGAGCTTCAAGGCTGTCGTCGACGGCGAATATGACCATCTGCCGGAAGCCGCCTTCTACATGGTCGGCGGTATCGACGAAGCGACCGCCAAGGCGCAGAAGCTGGCCGAAGCGGCGTAAGCCACTCTTCCCCTCCTGCTTGCGGGAGGGGATCGAGGAGCAGGGATACCCGTTCCTCGCCCGCGTCTCTCACCAGAGAGCGTGAGCCCACCTGCAACCCCTCCGCCATCGGGAGGGGGGAGAATGAAAATGGCCGACCTGCACTTCGAACTCGTCACCCCGGAAAAGCTGCTCCGTTCGGAAGACGTCCACATGGTGGTCGTCCCCGGCACCGAAGGCGATTTTGGCGTGCTTGCGGGGCATGCCCCGTTCATGTCGGTGATCCGTTCGGGCGAGTTGCAGATCTATTCCGGCCCGACCACGGTTTCGGCCCGCATCCACGTTGAAGGCGGCTTTGCCGAAGTCAACGAAAAGGGCCTGACCATCCTCGCCGAGGCTGCGTCGGAAGCCTGATCCGGGATCGCCGATCCTGTAAAGCTCTCCAGAGCTGCCAAAAGCCCCGGCATCCTCGCCAACAACGAGGATGCCGGGGCTTTTGCATATGAGCCATGGCTAGCGAAAATTAAGTTCGATCAGCACGCCATTGGGATCACGCACGAATATCTGGCGCAAGCCATATTCCGGCATGTCGTTGCGAAAATGATCGACGCCGGCCGCTTCCAGCCGCCCGAGCACCACGCCATGTTCATCGCAGTCGAAAGCGACGTGGTGAACCATCGCGCTGCCCGGTTCTGCCGGCGGTGCGACGCCGGCATCGCCCGGGTAGATCATCCCGGCTCGGCCGACATGCAGCGCCGCAGCGCCGCCATCGTCGACGATCCAGGCCGCATTGGCGATATCGTTCATCCCCGGCGGCGGCGTGGCCCGCATGCCAAGGACGTTCGTATAGAAGGCCAAAGTGGCCTCCAGATGCGGTGTACGGATATTCACATGGTCGAGCCGCCTGATCCCCATCCACTCCCTCCATCCTGATTATCGGCGTCTCTTGTACCACCAGGTTTCGGCCCGGCTGCCGTCAATCATTGATACCGTCGCGACAAGCATTTCCCTTTCCCGGCGATAGGCTACGCGTTGGGGGTAATCATGGGTCGGATTTTCGAACACCGCCTCGCTCGATCCCGATCGTACCAGCCTGAATGCCACAGCCGGTGCACCGCGCGGCATGCCAAAAAATGCCAGCCGCCCATCCGGACCGGCCATGATCCGCATATGTTCGAAGAAGTCGGCGGCATCGCCCTGCCCCGTGATTCCGGCACCGATCATGATGCCGCCGCGCGGCGGCGTCCAATATTCCTCGGCCCACCGGCCTGCGGCCTGCGTCGCCCACGCCCCTGCGCCATCCATCCGGGCAGGTCCACCTCGTCGGCAGCAGGGGCCGAGCCTGCCCCCAACAGCACCCATGCCAGCACAGCAGCCCCGATCTTCATCGAACCACCCTCCCCCTCAACGAAAGACGATCCTGTACCAAACGCAGCTTATCGTCCGTCAGATTAGGTAATTATCAAAGAGTACACCCTATGGATGCAGGGAGGATTTCCATTTGCTTGGAATGCAAGGTGACAGATCGATGAGCGCATTCGGACGACGCAGTGGATTGGGCAGCGGCACTGGCCAGCGCCCATCCTTTGGTGTTGCCCGCCCGATGCAGGGCGGCAGCATGCCCGTTCCGGCGCCCGATGGTAACGCCCAGTTCCCGGCGGTGGATCCGGCCTCGCTGCCCGGTGCGCCGGCAGAACCCATCGCGCCGGTCGATGCGATGACCCGCCTTGCCAATCGCCAGGATCAATCCGGCGAAGCAGGCGCATCAAAGGTCGAAGGGTTTGAGGCATCGGTCCACAAGATCAAGGAACAGGTGCTGCCGCGCCTGCTCGAACGGGTCGATCCGGAAGCCGCCGCGACCCTTTCGAAGGATGAACTCGCCGAAGAATTTCGTCCGATCATCGGCGAAGTGCTCGCCGAACTGAAGATCAACCTGAACCGGCGCGAACAATTCGCGCTGGAAAAGGTGCTGGTCGACGAACTGCTCGGCCTCGGTCCGTTGGAAGAATTGCTGAGCGATCCCGACATCAGCGACATCATGGTCAATGGCCCAGACCAGACCTACATCGAAAAAAAGGGCAAGCTGACGATCGCGAACATCCAGTTCCGCGATGAGGAGCATCTTTTCCAGATCGCCCAGCGGATCGTGAACAAGGTCGGCCGCCGCGTCGATCAGACCACGCCGTTGGCCGACGCCCGCCTGCCCGATGGCAGCCGCGTCAACGTGATCGTGCCGCCGCTGTCATTGCGCGGCACCGCCATTTCCATTCGTAAATTCTCCGCCAAGCCGATCACGCTGGATATGATGGCCGGGTTTGGGTCGATGAGCCCGAAAATGGCGACCGCGCTGAAGATCGCAGGGGCCAGCCGCTTCAACATCGTTATTTCAGGGGGCACCGGTTCGGGGAAGACGACGATGCTCAACGCATTGTCGAAGATGATCGATCCGGGCGAACGCGTCATCACGATCGAGGACGCCGCCGAATTGCGGCTTCAGCAGCCGCATTGGCTGCCGCTGGAAACCCGGCCGGCCAATCTGGAAGGCAATGGCGCAATCACGATCCGCGATCTCGTCGTCAATGCGCTGCGTATGCGGCCAGACCGCATCATCCTGGGCGAAATTCGCGGCAGCGAGTGTTTCGACATGCTCGCCGCGATGAACACCGGCCACGATGGATCGATGTGCACGCTCCACTCCAACAGCCCACGCGAAGCGCTGGCGCGTATGGAAAACATGGTGATGATGTCCGACATCAAGGTGCCCAAGGAAGCGATCAGCCGCCAGATTGCGGATTCGGTGGACCTGATCGTCCAGGTGAAGCGCCTGCGCGATGGTTCGCGCCGCGTGACCAACATCACCGAAGTGATCGGGATGGAAGGCTCGGTGATCGTGACCCAGGAACTGTTCAAGTTCGAATATCTCGACGAAAGCGCCGACGGCAAAATCATGGGCGAATATCGCGCGATGGGGCTGCGGCCCTACACGCTGGACAAGGCCAAGCAATTCGGTTTCGATCAGCCGTTCCTGGAATCCTGCCTCTAGGTTCTGCTATTCGTGCATGGCAAAGGCGGTGAAGGCCAGCGCCAATATCACCGCCAGCATCACGATCAGCGGCCAGGGCACCCAGCCAACATTATCGATATCGCGGCGGCGGTTTCGGCGGCGGTCGGCCAGCGCCGCCACGGCCGCGATCGCCGCTGATGCCCCCGCCCATACCCACAGCGTCCCTTGCATCCGTTGCCTCCGCTCCGCATCATGCCGACAACGTCATGATCGGGAGAGAAACTATGCGCCACAGAATTTTCGCAGCAATGGTCTTGGCCGGCCTCGCCACGCCCGCCTTCGCCCAGCATCACCAGGGCCATGGCGATCATGCCGCGCATATGGCGGCAAGCCCATCGATCGCAGCGGCAGTTGCAGATACACGCCGCAAGGACAGTAATCGCGCGCGCGATCAATATCGTCACCCGGTCGAAACACTCGATTTCTTTGGAATAAAGCCGGACCAGACGGTCGTCGAAATCTGGCCGGGGGGTGGCTGGTACACCGAAATTCTGGCGCCAATGCTGCGCGACAAAGGGCATTATATCGCTGCGGCCCAGCCGCCCGGCAAATATCGCGCTGCCACCGAAACGCTGGTCGCCAGCGATCCGGCACGGTTCGACAAGGTGCGGATCACCACGCTCGATCCCAAGGCGCCGGGCGATATCGCGCCCGCCGGCAGTGCCGATGCGGTGCTGACGTTCCGCAACGTTCATAACTTCCTGATGGCCGGCGACGATGCCGCGAAGGCAGTGTTCGTCAGCTTTTACAAAGCCTTGAAACCCGGCGGCGTGCTCGGCGTGGTCGACCACCGGTTGCCCGAGGATCGCGATCCTGCGCTCGAAAAATCAAGCGGCTACATCAAGCAATCGACGATCGTTCGACTGGCGGAAAGCGCCGGTTTCCGTCTGGCGGCGGAATCGCCGGTCAACGCCAACCCGAAGGACACGGCCGACCATCCCGGTGGCGTATGGACCTTGCCCCCAACGCTCGCCAAGGGGGAAGAGGATCGGGCAAAATATCAGGCGATTGGTGAAAGCGACCGGGCAACACTGAAATTCGTCAAACCGTGAGGTGACGGCGGGGCTCCTGCCGGAGCCCCGCACAAATTACTTGTTCAGCTTGTCGATTTGCGCCTGAAGCCCGGCGAGCTGCGCCTTCAGCGCCGCGACATCATCATCGCGTGGCGCGGGAGCAGGCGTTGGGGCAGCACTTGGCGGGGCGGCTTTCTCGCCGGGGCGTCCCGGCTTGAACGCGCTGGCGGCGGCCTCGAACATGTCCATGTTGCGCTTGGCGATTTCGGCGAAGGGACCGCCGGAAAAAGCACCTTCCATCGCCTGGCGGAATTGCGTCTGGTTGCGGCGAAACGCATCCATCGACGCTTCCAGATATTGCGGCACCATCGACTGCATCGAATCGCCATACATCGAGATCAGCTGGCGCAGGAAATTCACCGGCAGCATCGTCTGCCCGCGATTTTCTTCTTCCATGATGATCTGGGTCAGCACGTTATGCGTGATATCCTCTTCGGATTTCGCGTCGATCACCTTGAAATCGCGGCCTTCGCGCGTCATCTGGGCGAGGTGGTCGAGCGTGATATAGCTCGACGTTTCGGTATTATAGAGCCGGCGATTGGCGTATTTCTTGATGATGACCGTGCCCGATCCGCCCGAAGATTTCGCCATTGCCCCAACCTTTCCCAATGTTTGCGGCAGCGTAGCATCTTTCCTTGACGCACCGCAACACAGGCCCCGCCCCCTCCCCCTGTTTCTCGCTATGCTGCGCAGCGAAACAGGGGAAGATCCGGCACGGCTGCGCGATGCTCTGGCCGGCCTGAACCGCTATCAATCCGCGCCACGCCCGCCCCGCCGGGAAGACGCGCCAGTGGTGGCCCGCGTCGGCCGTGCGATGCTGCGCGATTATGGCGGTAGCGGCCTTCCGGCGGTGTTCGTGCCGTCGCTCATCAATCCGCCGCATGTTCTCGATCTCGCGGAGGACAATTCCTTGCTGCGCTGGCTGGCGGCCCGGAATGTTCGCCCCCTGCTGGTCGACTGGGGCACGCCCGGGCCTGATGAGCGCGCGCTCGATATAGCCGGTCATGTCGATCAGTTGCTGCTGCCCTTGTTGCGCGCCGTGCAGGAGCCTGTGGCCCTCGTGGGTTATTGCCTCGGCGGGACGATGGCTATTGCGGCCGCCGCACACCACCCCGTCCGGTCACTCGCCTTGATCGCAACACCATGGCAATTCACCGGATTTCCGATCAGCGCCCGTGACAATATCGCCGGCCTTTGGCAGCAGGTTGCGCCAACCGCCGAAGCCCTGGGCGTGTTGCCGATGGAAGCGCTGCAAGCCAGTTTCTGGCGCCTCGATCCCGCCCGCACCATCCGCAAGTTCGAGGATTTCGGACGGCTGCCCACCGGTGACCCGCGGATCGATTCCTTCATCGCGCTGGAAGACTGGGCCAATGACGGGCCACCGCTGACACTGGCCGCTGGTCGCGAATTGCTCGCCGATCTGTTCGGCGCCAACACCACCGGCCGCGGCGCATGGCAGGTTGGCGGCAACGCAATCGACCCGGCCAGCGTCACCTGCCCTGTTCTCAACATCATATCATTGACCGACCGCATCGTCCCCGCGGCCACCGCCCCGGGCATTGGCCAATCGCTCGCGCTCGGTCTTGGTCATGTCGGAATGATTGTCGGCAGCCGCGCACGACAGGCGCTGTGGGAACCACTTCAGCACTGGCTTTCGCAACCGCGAGAGAGGTGATAGTCGCGCTGCCGAAAGAACGCACCGTCAACACGGGCAGACAGAAAACGCAGTTCGCAATCAGGAGTCAGTCATGACCGACGTCGTCATCACCGCCGCCAAACGCACCGCCGTGGGCAGTTTTCTCGGCGCGTTTGCCAACACCCCCGCGCACGAACTGGGCCGCGTCGCGATCGAAGCCGCCCTTGCACAGGCCGGGGTGGACGCCGCCGATGTCGATGAGGTGATTCTCGGCCAGGTCCTCGCCGCCGGTCAGGGCCAGAATCCGGCGCGCCAGGCGGCCGTCAACGCGGGCGTTCCGGTGGAAAAAACCGCGATCGGCATCAATCAGCTGTGCGGTTCCGGCCTGCGCGCCGTGGCGCTCGCGGCACAGGCGATTCGCCTTGGCGATGCCACGATCGTCGTGGCCGGCGGCCAGGAAAACATGTCGATGGCCCCGCATGCCCAGCATCTGCGCGCTGGCGCCAAGATGGGTTCGGTCACCCTGGTCGACACGATGATCCATGACGGCCTGACCGACGCGTTCAACAATTATCATATGGGCGTCACCGCTGAAAATCTGGCTGAAAAATATCAGGTTACGCGCGCCGAACAGGATGCGTTCGCCGTCCGCAGCCAGAATCGCGCCGAAAAGGCCCGCGCCGCAGGCCGCTTCCAGGACGAAATCGCCCCGGTAACCATCAAGGGCCGCAAGGGCGACACGGTCATCGATCAGGATGAATATATCCGCGCCGGCGCGACGCTGGAAGCGATGCAGGCGCTGAAGCCCGCCTTCAAGAAGGACGGCACCGTCACCGCCGCCAACGCCAGCGGCATCAATGATGGCGCCGCCGCAATCGTCGTGATGTCGGCAGACGAAGCCGCCCGGCGTGGCAGCAAGGTGCTGGCCAAGATCGTATCGTGGGCCACGTGCGGCGTCGATCCGTCGATCATGGGCATCGGCCCTGCGCCCGCCAGCCGCATGGCGCTGGAAAAGGCAGGCTGGACGCTGGCCGACGTCGATCTGATCGAAGCGAATGAAGCGTTCGCCGCCCAGTCTCTTTCGGTTGGCAAGGAACTTGGCTGGGATTCGGACAAGGTCAACGTCAATGGCGGCGCGATCGCGATCGGCCATCCGATCGGCGCCAGCGGCGCGCGCGTCTTGACCACGTTGCTCTATGAAATGGAAAAGCGCGACGCCCGCAAAGGCCTCGTCACCCTGTGCATCGGCGGCGGCATGGGCATCGCCATGTGCGTCGAACGGTAAAAGCCATATTTGCGCGGACCCTGATAAAATCCGGGGTCCGCGACATTACTGCCCGGCTCGATAATCGAACCGCGCCATCCCGTTGCTGCAATCCTATATTTTAGCGGATCGGCCCTTCGGCCTGCCCCTGGACGAACTGGTCCACATAGGGATTGCCCGAATCGTACAGGCGATCGCGCGGACCACACCAGATGATCCTGCCCTGATAGAGCATCGCCACCCGATGCGCGATCTTGCGGGCCGACGCCATGTCATGGGTGATGGTGAGCGCCGTCGCGCCGATATCTTCCACCTGGCTCATGATCAGATCGTTGATCACATCGGCGCGGATCGGATCCAGCCCGGTGGTGGGTTCGTCGAAGAAGATGATTTCCGGTCGCGGCGCGATCGCGCGGGCTAGCGCAACACGCTTCTGCATACCGCCGGATAACTCACTCGGCCGCAGATTGAGGACATGCCGGCCAAGCCCCACTCGTTCCAGATTCTCTTCCGCGATCACCTTCATCCGAGCGGCATCACGATTGCGGCCCTGCGTCAGCGCGAAGGTCACGTTGCGCCAGACCGGCAGTGAATCGAACAGCGCGCCGCCCTGGAACAACATGCCGAACTTGGTGCGGATACGGGCCAGATCACGCTCGCCAAGACCGACGATTTCCTCCCCGTCGACGCGGATCGAACCGCCATCAGGACGGATCAGGCCGAGGATGCACTTCAGCATCACCGATTTTCCGCTGCCGGACTGGCCGATGATCGTCATCGATTCGCCAGGCTCTACCGACAAATTGACGCCATCCAGCACATGGTTGGCCCGAAAATGCTTGGTAAGTCCGGTCAGTTCGATTTTGGGGCCAGCGCTCATCCGAATGCCATCACTGTTATGATCAGGTTCGACAGGAGGATCAGGATGAACGCGCTGACGACAGCATTGCGCGTCCCTTCACCGACACCTGCGGCGCCGCCCGCGGCACGGAAGCCGTGATAACACCCCATCAATGCGATGAAGAAACCGAAAACGCCGGCCTTCACCAGCGCCATCACGAAATCGTCCACCTCAAGAAACTCACGCGTAACCTTGAGATAACCGACATGGTTGAAGCCAAGCTTGTAGACCGCGATCATGTAGCCACCGAAAATGCCGATGGCATTGGCCACCAGCACCATCAGCGGCAGCGCGATCACCGCAGCGAACAGGCGGGGCGCGATCAGGTACCGATAGGGATCGGTCCGCAGCGTCGTCATCGCGTCTAGCTGTTCGGTGACACGCATCGTCCCCAGTTCGGCCGCCATTGCCGATGAGACGCGCCCGGCAACCATCAGGCCGACAAGCACTGGCCCCAGCTCGCGGACGATACCCAGCACCACGATCGCCGGCACGGTCGATGTGGCATTGAAACGCGTCCCGGCGGTGAAGGTCTGCTGCGCCAGCGCCGCACCGGTGAAAATCGCCGTCAGGCCCACAACGGGCAGCGAGAACCAGCCGATATGGGCCAGTTGTTCGAACAGCTTTTGCGGATAATAAGGCGGGGTCAGGCCGCGTCGAACGGTGTTCACCGCGAACAGCGCGACCCGCCCGATGGCGGCCAGCGCACCGAGCATCAGCCTGCCGATCGAGGCGAACATGGCGATGATCGCCTCAAGCATGCGCATAAATATCATATCCAACGCCGCTGATAGCGGTGGCCAAGCATGGTCAGCAACTCATATTGCGTCAAACCCGTGGCAATGGAGGCTGTTACAAGATCATATTCGATCTCCAGCCAGTCCCCATCCCCCACGGATGGCGCTGCGCTGACATCGACGGCAATCAGGTCCATCGAAACGCGGCCGAGCAACGGACAAGCCACGCCACCCGCGATCGCATGCCCTCGCCCATCGCCAAAGGCACGCAGATACCCATCCGCATAGCCAATGTTGAGGATCGCAACGCGCATGGCGACAGGCGCGGTGAAGGCAGCGCCATAACCGATGGTCGCCCCCTGCGCGACGATGCGAACCTGAATCACCTGCGCATGGGGGCGCACGACACGACGGACATGTCCTTCGGCACCTGGCGCGGGAATGCCGCCATATAATCCAAGCCCGGGGCGGGTAAGTCCGAAGGCGTAACGCTGGCCGAGGCAGATCCCCGCCGAATTGGCCAGGCTATAGCGCCGTGCCGGGACCGCCGCCTTGATGCTGCGAAAAGTGAAAAGCTGCTGTTCGTTCAGCGGATGGCCCGGTTCATCGGCGCAGGCCAGATGGCTGAGGAGCGTATCGATCTGCAATCCATCGAGCAGGCCGGATCGGGCTTCCTCCGGGCTTAGGCCCAGCCTGTTCATGCCGGTGTCCACCATAACATCGCAGGCACGCCCGCCAGCGGCTGCCTTCCAGCGCGCAACCATCGCCGGGCTATTGAGAACGGGGCGCGCGGTGCCGGCCAGCGCTGCCGGCAGGTCGTCTTCCCGCAATCCGTGCAGGACGGAAAGCGACAGATCGTCGGGATAGGCCCCCAACGCCGCTGCCTCGCCCCAGGTAGCGACGAAAAAGTCCCGGCATCCGGCATCGGCCAGGCGGCGCATCACGGCACGGGCGCCAAGGCCATAGGCATCCGCCTTGATCGCCGCCCCGCAGGCGGCGCGGCTGCTCGCCCCGGCAAACCAGCGCCAGTTGGCGACCAGCGCATCGGCATCGATATCCAGGCGGAGCGGAGGAGAAGGAGCGATCACACCCACGCCGATAAGGGCGCGTGCATCCAAGGGCAACCTATGCCGGCCGGATCAGATTTCGTATTCGATCTGCCATTCCGGTTCATGCCACGCGCCCGGCGTGGATTCCCGGATGCGCGGACTGGGCTGGCGCGCGGCCATCTGGGCATGGAGGCGCTTTACCGCATTGCTGCCGGTGCGCACGAACAGCGCCGGCAGCAGCGCATGAACCATGCAGGCCGCTCCGCTCGCCATCATCGCCGCTCCGAAACGAAGGGCAACGCCGAAATGCTCGCCATAGCTTTCGTTGACGCTGCGTGGATGGGCGAGAAACAGGCGGTCAAACATGGATCACTCCATCGGGCGGGAACCATGCCACAATGCCATGCCCGCACCGCCCGGTCGATCCGACCCGCACCAATCGGACGACGGCGCAACTCAACAAAAGCCGCGCCGTCGACGCAATGTTACACCATGTACGAACCGCCATTGACGGTCAGCACGCTGCCCGTGGCATAGCTCGCCTGATCCGACGCGAGGAACGCAACCGCTGCCGCCACTTCGGACGGCTGCGCCATACGGCCCAGGGGAATGGCCGCTTCCATCGCCGCAACCATCGTATCGGGCACGCCCTTCATGATCGGCGTGTCGGTCGGGCCGGGATGCACCGCATTCACGCGGATGCCGCGCGACGCCAGTTCACGGGCCAGACCACGCGTCAGGCCGATGATTGCCGCCTTGCTCGTCACATAATGCATCGGGCCTTCACCCGATGCTGCCGATGTCGATGCGATGTTGACGATGCTGCCGCCATGGTTGCCGACCGCCATCAGGCGGACCGCCGCACGCGCGCAATGGAACGCACCGTCCAAATTGACGCCCATCACCCGGCGCCAGCCGGCATCGGACATATGGATCAGTTGATCGCCATGCGCGGTCGGCTTTTCCCCACGCGCGATCTGCGCCTGGCGTTCGGCCTGGCCCGCATACATCTGGTCGCTGCCGTCATCGGGGCCACGGCCGGTACCGGCATTGTTGACGAGAATATCGACCCCGCCAAAGGCATCCGCGATCTTAGCGAATACCGCATCCACCGATGCGCTGTCGGAAACATCGCAGGCCAGCCCCAGATGGCCTTCGCCCGAAAGGGCCGCCTTCGCGGCTGCTTCGTCCATATCCAGCACCGCGACGCGCGCGCCATCGGCCGCCAGCCGTTCGGCGATCGCCCGGCCGATCCCCTGCGCGCCGCCGGTGACGACCGCGCGCTTGCCCTGCAATGCCCCGCTCATGACGGCATATAGAGCTGGATGGTCTTGCCGCCGTCGACAGGCAACGCAACGCCGGTGACGTAGCTCGACTCATCCGAAGCGAGAAACAGGATCGCGTTGGCCAGTTCACTCGGCTGGCCGCTGCGCACCATCGGGATCGAATCGGTCGTCGCCTTGGCGGCGTCGGGCGCATATTCCTGGAATTGCAGGGTCGCCGGCGTCGCGATCTGGCCCGGAACGATGGTGTTGACGCGCACGCCATGCGGCGCGCCTTCAATCGCGGCGCACGCGCTCAGGTGGATCAACGCCGCCTTCGACGCCGAATAGCTGGCCATGCCGGCCATCGCGCGCATGCCGCATGCCGACGAAATGTTGACGATCGAACCGCGTCCGGCGGCAACCATCAGCTTCATCGCTTCACGCGTGCCGATAAACACCGCTTCGGAATTGACCGCGAAATCACGACGCCAATCCGCGATCGTAAGATCGGCCAGCATCTTGTAGGTCGCGGCCATCGCATTGTTGATCAACACGTCGAGCCGGCCGTGGCGCGCCGCGACATCGGCGATCAGTGCCGCAAAGGCATCGAGGTCCGACACATCAAGTTGGTGCGCCTCAACCGAACCGCCCGCCGCCGCGATTGCCGCGCGGGTTTCTTCAAGCGGTTCGGGCCGGCGCGCGGCGATGACGACGTGGCCGCCTTCGGCCGCGATCAATTCCGCCGTCGCGCGGCCGATCCCTTCGCTGGCGCCCGTAATCAGGACGATCTTGTCGCGCATCCTGCCCATCACATTCTCCCGCAAAATATCAATTCAGAACCGGACATATCCGGTCATGCGCAGCCCTGCTGCCCGATTTTCACACGGATGCGAAGGGGGAGAATCTTTCCTAAAGGCGACGCAGCCTTAGCCAATCGACTCCGTGATCGGCCTGCTTGTGGAGCACCACATCCGCCCGCGATCGCGACGGTACGATATTCTCGCGCAGGTTCAGCCGGTTGATTCGCTTCCATAAATCCATCGCAAAAGCACGCGACTCGGCAGGCGGCACATCGGCCATATGGTGGAAATAGGATGATGGGTTCTGGAAAGCGGTGCGTTGAAGCAACTGGAACCGTTCAAGATACCAGCGTTCGATATTGTCCTCGTCCGCGTCGATATAGATCGAAATGTCGAAAAAATCGCTCGCGGTGAACACCGGCGCGCCTGATTTCTCAATCCCCGAACCGATCTGAAGGACGTTAAGTCCTTCGAAGATCAATATGTCTGGTTGATCGACGACATGTTCCTCGCCCGCCACGATATCATAGGCCTGATGCGAATAGACCGGCGATGTCGCCCGGCCGCTGGCACGGATATCGGACAGGAAACCGATCATCCGTTTTACGTCATAGCTTTCGGGAAAGCCCTTGCGCGCCATCAGCCCGCGCGCTTCCAGTTCCTTTGTCGGAAACAGAAAGCCATCGGTCGTGACAAGATCCACCTTGGGATGATCCGGCCAGCGCGACAGCAGCGCGCGCAACAGACGGGCGACCGTGCTCTTGCCCACCGCCACGCTGCCGGCGATCGCCACGATATAGGGGCGCGGCGCCGTCGGCCGGCCGACGAAATCGTCGGTCACGCGCGCCAGCCCGCGCGATGCGGCGACGTGCAGGTTTATGAGACGGGTCAGCGGCAGGAAAACCTCCTCCACCTCGTCCATCAATGTCGGTTCATTGGCGCCGCGAAGCGCCTCGACTTCGGCTTCGCTCAGCATCATCGGCACGCTGGAACGCAAACGGCTCCATTCCGCACGGCTGAACACCGAATGGCTCTCGCTATCCATCCGCGCGCTTTGCGCAGAGCCGAAGGCATCCGGCAAGAGGGGACACGCGATTTGCCCGCATCGTTGCGGGGCTGCCACCCGCCAGCCGCGCCCAATGGAACCTCATTTCTTTGCGGTCACTCCCAATTCGTCTTCGATGATTGTCACGGTCTGCGCCCAGGCGGCACTGCCGGGCGCGATCAGTTCGACATGGCCTTCGTCGGCGATCGTAACGACAGTCGGCCTGATTCCCTTTTGCGCCAGCCTGCGCGCATAGCTCGCGGCAACCGATGGCGGCGCGATATCATCTACGCCGCCGCTGATCAGAAACTGCCGCGCAGCAAACGGCCCCATCGCCGGCGGCGATGTATCGCGGAACCGATCGGGCCGCATGTCCGTCTTCGGGCCGGACATGGCTTTGGCGGCAGTCCCGCACGGATGATTGGCCACCGCCTGTTCCCGTTCCAGATCGGGCAACCCGCCCAGGCTGATCACCGCCGCGACCGGCAACGGGCGTTCACTACGCAACGGGCTATATTTCGGGAGCGACGCCCGCGCCGCCAGCCACAAGCCCAGATGCCCGCCCGCCGAATGGCCGACGACAACCACCCGATCCGCCTTCAACCGGAATAAGGGCGCCACCCGCCGCAGCCCATCGGCCGCCGCCGCAACATCCTGATAAGTTCCGGGATAGCCACCGCCGGGCCGGTCGATCCCGCGATATTCGATGTTCCACACCGCGATACCGCGTTTCGCCAAGTCGTCCGCCGCCCAGTTCATGATCGACAGATCGGCGATGTCCGTCTGCCAGCAGCCGCCATGCACCATCAGCACAACCGGAAACGGCCCCTTGCCCGCCGGCAGCCACAGATCGGCATAATGCAGGTCGCCCTTGGCATAAGGTACGCGCGTGCTGGCCTGCGGCTTTGCCCGATCGAGCAGGTCCGGCCATTGCATCGGTGCAGCCATCGCCGCAGCCGACACCATGGCCACCGCGATCAGGGCGAAGCTCCATCGCTGCGCTGTCTTCATCCGGCTCTGCCCCCCTGCCTATCGGCCTACCTTGCTTATCCGTCTGCCGATGCGGCCATCATGGCATTCGCCGCGATCCACGAAAAGACCGCGCTGGAACCAACCGGATTGCCCCCACCCGGATATGTCTCACCGCTCGCGGCGGCCATCGAATTGCCGGCGGCGTAAAGCCCGGGGATGACCGAGCCATCGGCCCGCAGCACGCGGGCTTGCCCGTCCGTGCGCAAGCCGCCCTTGGTGCCCAGGTCCGAAATCGAAAAGGCCGCCGCATGAAACGGCCCCTGCCGTATCGGCACAAGTGGCGATGCGCCCTCGTCGTCCATGAACGACCGGTCATAGGCCTCGCCACCGCGATCGAAATCGGCATCCTTGCCCGCATCGCAAAACGCGCTGTAACGATCCACCGTCGCGGCCAGCCGGTCCGCCGGCACGCCTATTTCGGCGGCCAACGCCTCCAGCGTTGCTCCCTGCTTGCGATAACCGGCGGCCACGAACGCATCGCGATCGACCAGCGGCACCGTCGGGAAGATCACCGGCGGTTCGGCACCGGCGCTGCTGTCATACACCATCCAATATGGCCGGGTGAGCCGTCCTTCCGCCTCCGCCGCGATCACATCCCGCCCGATCCGATCATAAGCGGAGGATTCATTGGTGAAGCGTTCGCCATTGCCATCAACGAAGATGCCGCCGGTAAAGCCCAGCGAAAATGTCGCCCGGCCATCGGGATGTAGAATGCCCGGTGCCCACCAGGCTTCGCCCATCAAGTCCACGTCCGCGCCGATTGCGATCCCCGCTTCGATCGGCCGTCCGCTGCTGCCCGGCCCGCCGACACTGCCGGAAACCTCGCCGGGCACACCGAACCGCTGTCGCATCTCGGCATTGCGCTCAAACCCGCCTGCCGCAACCAGCACGCCCCGCCGCGCCTGTATCCGCCGCGCCCGCCCGTTGTGGCGCACCACCACGCCGACGACCGCGCCATCCTCCACCACAAAATCCTCGAACGGGGTCGACAGGCGCAGATCCGCCGACCGCTGCTCCTTGAGCGCCAGCAGCAGCCGCCCGATCAGCGCCTGTCCGCCTTCCAGTTCGTCCGGCAGCGGATAGCCGAGCCGTTCGACCGGCAAGGTCGATCGCAGCACCGACCGCAATTCGCCGATCGCATCAGGCGTCAAATTGACCGGCGCAATATGGCGGCCGCCAGCGCGCGCCTTGGCCGCCTTTCCGTAATAATCCGGCCAAGGATATACGACGAATTCAAGGTGCGGATCGGCCTCAAGGAAATCGATCAGCCCGGCGCCATTTTCCAGGAACGCATCCTGCACGGCGCGCGGCGTACGATCGCCGACGACCGCGCGATAATATTCGCGGGCCTCGTCCATCGTGTCGTCGTCACCGGCCCGCTTCAGCACCGCATTGCAGGGCAGCCACATCCCGCCACCCGAATAAGCCGTCGTGCCGCCGAACCGATCGGTCGCCTCGACAACGATCGTCTTCAGCCCCGCCTTCGCCGCCGTCAGCGCGCCGACCAGCCCACCGGCACCCGATCCGATGACCAGCACATCGCAGTCTTCGTTCCAGTCCATTGCAATCCTCTCCCGCACGTCATTCGTGTCGTTGACGCGGAAGGAACGCTGATTATGCTTTGGATTCAAGGGGCGGGCCGGCCGCGCCCGCGACGGTGGCTAATATTGCCTGCGCGGCGCTTTAGCGAAACTCGCCGCGCAAGGCCGCAAGGTCCGCCGGGGTATCCACATCGCGCAGGATGCTTGCATCGTCCCATGCAATCTCAACCACATCGTTGATCAGCTCATCCAGCAGCGCCTTGCCGCCAACATCGCCATGGATACCGGCCAGTCGCGCGAAACGGGTTCGCCCCCACAAGACCGGGTTGCCCCGTCGGCCGGCATGGCATGGTGCAACAATCGCATCCGGTGCCGCCAGCCCCGCCATCGCCCGCAGCAAATCCGGCGACACCAACGGCATATCGCCAAGACAGATGATCGCCGCCTGCCACGCCGATGGCACCGCCATCAGCCCCGCCGCCAGCGAGCGCGACAACCCCGCGCCATGATCGCCTGCATGAACGAACCGCGCGTCTCGACCGGCGAGTGCCGCCACAATCAAATCCTGCGCATGGCCGGTCACGACGATCGGCGGCGGCAATCCGGCCGACGCCACCGCGTCCACAATATGCGCCACCAGCGGCTTGCCGCGGAACTCGGCGATCAGCTTGTTCGCCCCCATCCGCCGCGACTGCCCGGCCGCAAGGATGATCGCGCCGACTGTCATCCCGCCACCGGCGCGCGGCGCGGCTCTGGCCGTTCGGGCGCATCCGCCAGCAGGCCGCCTACCCCCATCGCGGCGATCGCAGCGCTATCGATGGCGAGGCCCGCCGCGATCCGTTCCAGCACCAGATCGATCCCATTGCGTTTCCGGCTGCGCGCACATCCCGGCAGGCCGATCACGATCCGGCCATCCACCCGGCCAAGGCACAGCGAGATTACCCGGATCGACCGGCATCCCCAGTCTTTCGACCACGCCCCCCGCCCGCACGATCGCGGCCGGGATCACGTCGCGCCGATCAACCGTGGCCGACGCCCCCGCGATCAGCAGGACCGCTGCGTCATCCGATGCCGCGATCCGCCCGGCCAGCGCGGCCTCCTCATGATCGCAAATCTCGTCGCGGACGAGCGTAGCGCCCAGCCGGATCGCACGCTGGCGGGTCGCTTCAACCGTGGCGGCGAACAGCTTGTCGGGTTGCCCCGGAAGGCGGGTCTGGATCAGCGACAGCGCCGGCAGCATAAATTCACGCACGCCAAGCGCCCCCCGGCCCGCCACCGCGCAAGCCCGCGTCAGCACGTCACCCGGCAGCGCATAGGGAATGATCTTCACCGTCGCGATCGTGGCCCCTGCCCGCACCGGCCGGCCCGGCCAGATCGTACCCAGCCCGATCGCCTCATCCGCCGCATTCACCGCATCGACCGCCGCTGCATCGCAAACGAACAGCCCATCGCGCGCGGCCAGCAGATCGACCCGGCCATGGCGGGGTGCAGACACTGTTACCCCGACACCGGCCAGTGCCACCGCAAGCGAAGTTGCCGCCGCATCCTCGCCGACATCGCCCGGCTCAAGCCGCGCGACGATCAGTTCGGCCAGGCCTGCACCGTGCGCCGCCGCCACGTCCTCGTGTGTCAGCCGATGCCCTTTGGCCAAACGCCGTCCCCCCAGTGCAAGGCTATGGGCAAGCAATGCGCCCGCCGCTTCGGCGACCGGCAGCGGACCGAATTTCATACGCCCGCGCGCAGCCGTTCAGTCGCCTGCGCAAGGATCGACAATGCGATTTCGGGCGGGTTCGCGGCACCAATGGCCAGCCCCGCCGGCCCGCATATCCGCGCCAGTGCGGCCGCATCAAAGCCCTGCGCCGCCAGCCGTTCCAGCCGCGCGGCATGGGTGCGGCGCGAACCGAGCGCTGCGATATAATAAGCCGGCGATCGTAATGCTGCGGCCAGCGCCGGATCGTCGATCTTGGGATCGTGGGTCAGCGTCACCACCGCGCTTGCGGCATCCGGCCGCCAATCGGCCAGCGCTTCATCGGGCCACCGTTCATCGACGATGATCCCGACATCACCGAACGCGACCGCAAAGCTGCCACGCGGATCGACCAGTTGCGGCGCATAGCCCAGCATCCGCGCCATCGGCACCATGCTGCGCGCGATATGCACCGCACCGACGATCATCAGCCGCAATGGCGGGGCATAACGGGTCACGAACAGTTCGAGGCCGCCATCCCCTTCCCCGCTGCATCCGGTGGCCAGATCGGTGGCAACTGACACCGTTGCGCCGGCCGCACGCGCGCCACGGATACGATCGATCAACCCCGGGGAAAAATGATCCGTGTCGATGCTTTGTACGAACACCGATATCCGTCCGCCGCACGCCAGCCCGACCGCCCAAGCCGCCTGATCCGCTACGCCATAATCAAGCCGTCGGCACCCGCCCGAAACGAGCAGTCCGCGCGCCGCGACAATCACATCGCCTTCGACGCAGCCGCCACTCACCGAACCCACGAACTGCCCGTCATCACGGATAATCGCGTGCGCGCCGCGCCGGCGTGGTGCCGATCCCCATGTTTCGATGACAGTGGCGATGGCAACGCGATGGCCTTCGTGCAGCCAGCCTTGCGCCGTGCTCAACAGATGATCGAGGTCGTCGCCATATGGGGCCATGTTACGGGCCTAGAGCCTGATCGTATGAGATGGAAGCGCCATGCGTTTCCATCTCATACGATCAGGCTCTCATCAAAGTTCAATGGAGTAACCCGCTCCCGCTCAACCCTTGATCGCCAGACGAATGACCCAGCCGACCACAGTGAGCGTGGCGACGCTCAATCCCCAGATGGCGACGAACCAGCCGATCCGGCGTGCCCACAGCATCAATGATCGCCGTGCGCGTGATAGCCTTCGTCGCCCACCTTGCCGCGAAACACCCAATAGGCCCAGCCGGTATAAGCCAGGATCATCGGGATCAGCACGCCAGCCCCAATCAGCATGAATAGCTGGCTGGAATGCGGCGCGGCGGCCTCCCAGATCGTCACCCGGCCGGGGATCACATCGGGCCAGATTGAAATCGCCAGCCCCGCCATCGCCAGCCCGAAAATCGCCAAGGTCCACAAAAACGGCCGGGAATCGGGCGCCCGATCAATCCCGCGCCACAGCATGACGGCGCAGACCACCACCAGCAGCGGCATCGGGATCGCCACCAGCAGCCCCGGCCACACGAACCAGCGCTGCCAATATTGCCCTTCCAGCAAAGGTGTCGCGAGGCTGACGGCGGCGAGTGCGATCAGCAAAGCGGGGACGAGCGGACGGGCCAGCCGTCTTGCATCGGCCTGCAACGCGCCTTCCGTCTTCCAGATCAGCCATCCCGCGCCAAGCAAAGCATAGCCGATGACAAGGCTGATGCCGGTCAGCAGGCTGAACCAGCTTACCCAATCCCACCAGCCGCCCGCATAAGCACGGTCATAAACCTCGATCCCCTGCAGCAACGCGCCAAGCGTAACCCCTTGCGCGAAAGTCGCCACCAGCGATCCGGCGAAAAAGGCAAAATCCCACGCGCGGCGGTGCCCCGGATCGCGCCAGCGAAATTCGAACGCCACCCCGCGAAAGACAAGCGCGAGCAGCATCGCGATCAGCGGCGCATACAAGGCCGGCAGCACGATCGCATATGCCAGCGGAAACGCCGCAAGCAGCCCGCCGCCGCCCATTACCAGCCAGGTTTCGTTGCCATCCCACACCGGCGCGATCGTGTTCATCGCAGTATCGCGTTCGCGCCCCACCTTCAGCCGCGGGAACAGGATGCCGATGCCAAGGTCGAACCCGTCCATCACCACATAAGCGGCAATGGCGATGGCGATGATCGCCGCCCAGATAATGGTCAGGTCCATCACTCGCCCTCCTGCACGGCGGCTGCCGGTGTAATGCCTGCACTACGGATCGGATTATGATCCGGTGCGCTTTCATGGGGCTGCGGCGCCTTGCCGGCGAGTTTCAGGATATAGATCGTCCCCGCCGCGAACACCGAAAAATAGACGATCACGAACGCCACCAGCGACGCGCCAACCGCGGGTGCCGCCAGTGGCGACACGGCATCCTTCGTCCGCAACAGCCCCTGGATCACCCATGGCTGGCGGCCAACTTCCGTCGTCACCCAGCCGGCGATCACCGCGACAAAGCCCGACGGCCCCATCAGCAACGCCAGCCGGTGCATCATGCGCCATTCGTAAAGCTGCCCGCGCGTCCGCGCCAGCAGGCTCCACAGCCCCAACGCCAGCATCAGGAAACCAATGCCAACCATGATCCGGAACGACCAGAAGATGATGCCCACCGGCGGATGATCTTCCTTGGCGACACTATCCAGCCCGGCCAACGGCGCGTTCAGATCATGCTTCAGGATCAGCGACGAAAGCTTGGGCACTTCGATCGCGGCATGCACCGTCTGCGCCTTGCTATCGGGAATGCCGAACAAGATCAGCGGCGCGCCATCCGGGTGGCTTTGATAATGGCCTTCCATCGCCATCACCTTCACGGGCTGATGTTCCAGCGTGTTCAGGCCGTGCAAGTCGCCGACGAAGATCTGCACCGGTGCGACCAGCGCCGCCATCCACATCGCCATCGAAAACATCGTTTTCACCTGCGGGCTACGATTGCCGCGCAGCAGGTGCCATGCCCCAACCCCGCCCACCGCCAGCGCCGTCGTCAGGTAGGCCGCGATCACGGTATGGACGAGGCGATAGGGGAAACTCGGGTTGAAGATGATCTCCGCCCAGCCCGCCGCCGGCACGAACTGGCCGACATCGTTGATCGCAAAACCGGTCGGCGTCTGCATCCACGAATTGACCGACAGTATCCAGAAGGCCGAAATGAACGTGCCCACGGCCACCGCGCAGGTGGCGGTGAAGTGCAGGCCCTTGCCCACCTTGTTCATGCCGAACAGCATCACCCCAAGGAAACCGGCCTCAAGGAAAAAGGCCGTCAGCACCTCATACGCCATCAACGGCCCGATGATCGGCCCGGCCTTGTCGGAAAAGACCGACCAGTTGGTGCCGAATTGGTAGGACATGACGATGCCGGACACGACACCCATCGCGAATGTGATGGCAAAGATCTTCAGCCAGTATCGGAAAAGATCCAAATAATGATCTTTGCCGGTCTTCAGCCACAACCCTTCAAGCACCGCCAGATAACTGGCCAGACCGATCGAGAAAGCCGGAAATATAAAATGGAATGAAACCGTGAACGCGAACTGCGCGCGTGCCAGGATTAGTGCCGTTTCGCTGTCCGCCATCATGGCCCCGCTTTAAGGCTACGGAAAAATACGCACAAAACGACAAATTGTCCAAGCGGATCGACGAATGCCGGAGATGGCCGGTGCAGGCGCTTGAACCGCACCGCTTTCCCCTCCATCTTGGGGCCGCAACGGGTGGAGGATTTGGATGGCGACCAGCGCGACCGCAACCGATAATGATCTGGTGCTGACCGCGCCCGCACCCGTCAAAACCATCGCACCGGAAAAAGCCGCCGGGCTGGTGCCGCTGCGTGACGAACAACGTTCAGCGCTTGATGAAAAAGCCGAAGCCTTCGTCGAAGAGCTCGCCGCGCTTGACGCCAACAGCCCCGAATTCGGCATGAAGGTCGATCAGATCACCAATATGGGCCGGCGCGAAATCGCCGAGGCCGCCGGCCAGTCGAACCGCTTCCTCGATCGCCCGGTCAAGGCGATGGACAAGGATACCGGCGTCGGCACCGATCTGGCCGAACTGCGCCGCACGATCGAAGATCTCGATCCGGGCCAGCACGGCAATCTGATGGCGCCCAAGAAGCTGTTCGGGATCATCCCGTTCGGCAACAGGATGCGCGACTATTTCGACGGCTATAAATCCGCACAAAGCCACATCTCGTCGATCCTCGCGCGCTTGGCCGGGGGCAAGGATGAACTGCTCAAGGATAATGCCGCGATCGATGTCGAGCGGCAGAATCTGTGGGCGGCGATGGGCCGGCTGGAACAGATGATCCATGTGTCCAAGGCGCTCGATGCGAAACTCGAAGCCCGCGCGATGGATCTGGAGGCGACCGACCCCGCCAAGGCCAATGCGATCCGCGGCACCGCCCTGTTTTACGTCCGCCAGCGGTCTACCGATCTGCTGACGCAGATGGCCGTCACCGTGCAGGGCTATCTCGCGCTCGATCTGGTGAAAAAGAACAATGTCGAACTGGTGAAGGGGGTCGATCGGGCATCCACCACCACGGTTGCGGCGCTCCGCACCGCCGTCACCGTAGCGCAGGCGCTGACCAACCAGAAACTGGTGCTGCAACAGATCACCGCGCTCAACACCACAACGGCGGGGATGATCGAATCCACCGGCGAATTGCTGCGCACGCAGACCGGCGAAATCCACAAGCAGGCGGCGGCCTCCACCATCCCGCTCGAAACGCTGCAACGCGCATTCCAGAATATCTATGATACAATGGACAGCATCGACAAATTCAAGCTCGAGGCGCTGTCGTCGATGAAGCAGACCGTGACCACGCTGACCGACGAGGTCGAAAAATCGCGCGGCTATATCGCCCGTGCGGAAGGCGCCGCGCAGGCGCAGATCGCAGGCGGCAAATCGGCCGATCCGTTCACCCCGGTCGATCGCTGATGGCCGATTCCGCCCGCGTTCTCGAACAGGCCGAAGCGCTGCTGCGCCGCGTCTCGCCGGAAGCGCAGCGGATGCGGGTGCGTGCCCGCAAACGGCGCTGGGCGGCGTTCTGGCGGCGGTTGAAGATCGCCGTCCTCGCCGTACTGGCAACGATGTTCGCGGCCGGGCTGATCGGCCAGTTCGTCACCCCGCTCGGCATCGGCGGCCTGCTGCTGACGATGGCGGCGATGGCGCTGGTCGGCCTCACCATCCTGTTCTGGCCCGGCGCCCCCGAAGCGACACCAGAAACGCTGGTTCAGGCCGATATCAGGCTGCTGCCGCAGCGCACCGAAGAATGGCTGGAACGCCAGCGCCCGGCGCTTCCCGCCCCCGCCCAGCGGCTGGCCGATGGGATCGGCGTGCGGCTGGAAGCCCTTGTCCCGCAACTCGCCACGCTCGATCCGGCGGAGCCGGCAGCCGTCGAAATCCGCAAATTGCTCGGCGAAGAACTGCCCGAACTCATCAGCGGCTATCAGCGTGTCCCCGCCGCACTCCGCCGCGAGGATCGCAACGGCAAATCCCCCGATCGCCAGCTCGTCGACGGGCTGGAAGTCGTCGATAGCGAACTGGCGCGGATGACCGAACAACTCGCCTCGGGCGATCTCCACCGCCTCGCCACGCAGGGCCGCTTCCTCGAACTCAAATATCGCGGCGACGGAGAGGGCTAAGGCCCCGGCCGATCCCCGGCCAGACAAAGCAGATAAGCATCGACCACGGCCTGTAACGTTGCGTTCCACTCATAGCGGCGGGCTTCGGCCACCGCCGCCTTCGCCAGCCGCACCCGATCCATCGGAACACGGATCAGCCGTTCGATCGCGGCCGCATAGGCCCGCACGTCGGATGCCGGAACGAGCAGGCCGGTGCGGCCATTATCCACCAGCGAACGGGCACTCGGAACATCGGCCGAAACGATCGCCAGCCCTGCCGCCATCGCTTCCAGCGTGACATTGCCGAACGCCTCGGTCGTGCTGGGGTTGAGCAATATATCCGCGCTGGCGACCGCCCGTCCCAGTTCCGCCCCGGCCAGATGGCCGACAAAGTTCACGTTCGCCAGCCGCCGCGCAAACTCCCCCCTGCCCGGCCCATCACCCACGACCAGCGGACGCAGGCGACAGCCCATGGCGCGCGCGGCATCGATCACATCGGCGAAGACATCCAGCCCCTTTTCGCGAACAAGGCGGCCGAAAAACAGCACCACGACATCGTCGTCGGCATAACCATGGCTCCGCCGCCAATCCAAATCGCGGGCGCCCGGGGTGAACAGCGTGCGATCGACCCCGCGGCCCCAGACGGAAATGTCCGTCCGCAACCCGGCATCGCGCATTTCGTCGGCGATCATCGTATTGGGCACGAGAACATGATCGCTGCCCTCGTAGAATTTGCCGAGATAACGCTCGATCCGCCGCTTCAGGAAACGCAGCCCATAATGTTCAAGATAGGTTTCAAAACGGGTGTGGAGGCTGGTGACAACGGGAACGCCAAGCTGCCGGGCGAAACGCTGCGCGCTGCGGCCCAATATATCGGGCGCCGAAAGGTGGATGATATCCGGCGCAAACGCCCGCACATCATCGCGCACGGCATCCGGCAGCCCCATCGCCAGCCTGTATTCGCGCCGCCCTGGAATGCCGAACGACGGCACGGATACAAGGTCGCCGGCCGGTTCAAACGCCGGATTCGCCACGGTAGGCGAATATACGCGCACGCAGGCTCCCGCCTCTGCCTGCAGGAACGCCACCAACCGGTTCAGCGCCTGATTGGCGCCATCGCGGATACAATTGTAATTCCCTGAAAAAAGCGCGACGCGAAGCGGGCGTTCCGTCGGCGGACAATCCGGAGACGAAAGCCCCAAAATGGCTGCCGGCCAATCGGCACGGTCCGCGCGCGAAAACGAATGACGCTGTTTCATCGCGCTGGCCCGTCAGCGGCATCGCGTCGATCATTCATAATCATATCCGTCATTATTCGTCCGGTTCGGTATGCGGGGTGACGCCAGCGTGGGCCGTTCCGCGCCATATGGCGTTCCATGAATATTGTATTTCCCCGGTCCGCGCCGGCGCGTATCGGCGGCCAGTCACCACGATCAGGTCCGGCACCGGATGCAGGATGGTCTGCCACATGAAAGATCAAAACAGCTGATTGTCAGCCAGATCACCGGCAACCCGGTCCATATCAGCCGGCCGCAAAGCGCCGGTCAGCGCATAGGCCATGCCATCGCGGTGCCAATATGCGACGGCATCGTCGCCGCGACGAACCGCCACCGGTTCCGTGGCCGCCTGCCCGCCCGTCCGCACGGCGAACATCGACAGCGCCGCCCCGCCATCGGTGCGGATCATGAACTGCAATGCCGGTCCGGTCGGCGCGGGAAAAAGCTGGACGTCGGTGATGCGCCATTCTTCGGGCAGGACCGGCATGCGGATTCTGGTGCGTTTCAGCGTCTCGCGCGCGTCGAAAGCCGGGGTTTCGACCTGCGATGCCATGGCGGCCCGTAACAGGCCCACCTTGTGCGATACGACGGCGCTGTCGACATAAGCGGGCACGTCGCCATGACGAACGGGGTGAAGCATCAGCGCAACGATTCCGGCCGCTGCCGCAAGCCCGCCCGCTGCGGGCAGCCGCCAACGCCGTCGCGCCAAACGCTGGGCCAGCGTCGCTGCGGCCTTCTCGGTCACCTGCGAAACAGTTCGGCCATCGTTGAACATCAGGCGCAGCGCGCTGCGCGCGCTTAAATCCGCCATCACCCGGCTCGCGACATCCGGATTCCGCGCCAGATAATCCTCCACCTCCATCCGGCGCACATCATCAAGTTCGTGATCGATATAGGCGTCGATATCGCAATCGCTGATCGGATCAGGCATCATCGCGCCCTCCCACAATATAAAGTTGATGGGCAGCCTTGGTTTCAGCGTCGATTTCCAGCGCGCGCAACGCCGACCGCGCCCGGCTGATGCGCGACATCACCGTGCCGATCGGCACATCCAGCACCTCTGCGGCCTCCTGATAGCTCAGCCCTTCGATACTGATCAGGTGCAGCACTTCGCGTTGCGATGCGGATAGCATCAGGAATCGATCGATGATTTGCCGCAGATAGGCCTGCCGCTCCTGCTGGGCCTCGACATGGTCGATCAACAGCAGGGCCAGTCGCTCGTGTCGCAGATTTTCGGCCTTGTTGCGCCGCAGGTCGCCGAAAAAACTGTTGCGCACGATCGCCAGCAACCAGTTCTTGAGCGACGCCCCCGCCCTGAAGGTATCGGCACCTTCATAGGCGCGCACCAGCGCATCCTGCACGATATCGTCGGCGATATCATCATCGCGGCTCAGCGCCCGTGCGTAGCGGCGCATGGCCGGCACATGGTCGAGCACAGACTGGCGTTTTTGAAACCTCATCAACCCAATATGGTGCTGACGGTAAGATTATTCCCGCGTGGGCCGCATCCATCGAAAAAACGGCCTGCGCGTGGCGGCACGAACATCCACAAAAGCCGCTCACACCAACTTGACGGATCACATCATGGACCCTAGTGAAGCCGCTCCGCAAAAGCGCGGTTTTCCGCGCTAGAGGCCCGATGGCGGAGTGGTTACGCAGAGGACTGCAAATCCTTGCACGCCGGTTCGATTCCGGCTCGGGCCTCCATTTTCCAGTCTGGCGATGAACGCCAGAAGTTGGAAACACGCTTGTTTCTGGCAGTTTCAAAATTGTCGCTGGCTGGTGGCAGCAAGCCTTGGCGCCATGGATGGCGTGAACCAGACACTGGCGCTGCGGCCTTAACCTGAAATCACGCCGGCCGAAGCGCGGAAAGCGTCCGGCGCCGCCGCCAATATATTTGTCCTATTCCACCTGGCCCATCAGGAGGTCTACTTAACTACGCCCTGGCCGGCCGCAGCTAAACGATCTGATGGGCTAAATGGGGGCGCTGATGACGGGCGTGGTGGAAAATCCGGATACCGCAGAACATCCTGCATCTCCGTCGCCCCGTCCCGGCATACTCAAGGCGCTCGGGCCGGGCCTTGTAACGGGCGCTGCGGACGATGATCCCAGCGGCATCGCCACCTACAGCCAGGTCGGCGCGCAATTTGGCTATGGCATGGCCTGGACGATGGTGTTCGGATTTCCCTTGCTGGCCTCCATTCAGGCGATCTGCGCGGAAATCGGATCGGTCACCGGGGCCGGGATCGCCCGCAACCTGCGACGCCATTATCCGCGCTGGCTGCTAAGGATCGTCATACTGCTTCTGCTTGTTGCCAACATCATCAACCTCGGCGCCGATCTCGGCGCAATGGGGGCCGCGCTTTCGCTACTCATTCCCGGCCCCGTCCTGTTGTTCACCACCCTGTTCGGCGTGGCGAGCATCCTTCTCGAAATCCTGATGCCGTACGATCGCTACGCGCGTATCCTCAAATGGACGACATTATCGCTCTTTTCCTATGTCGCCGTCACCTTCATTGCCGATGTTCCATGGTCGATCGCGCTGCGTGCAACCCTGCTTCCCGATATCGTCCTCGATGGGCCGCATGCCATGGCCCTGGTGGCCATCCTCGGCACCACGATCAGCCCCTATCTGTTTTTCTGGCAGGCCGGACAGGAGGTGGAAGAACAGCATCGCCGCCACGTCAAACCGCTGTGCATCGCCCCTCGCGATGCCGGCCCAGAACTGCGCCGCATTCGCATCGATACACTGGTTGGCATGGGCTTTTCGCATCTCACCGCCTTGTTCATCGTGATTGCGACATCCGCGACGTTGCACGCATCGGGAATATATTCGGTTGAATCGTCGGCGCAGGCGGCCGAAGCGCTTCGGCCAATCGCAGGCGACCTGGCCTTCACCCTGTTCGCGATCGGGATCATCGGAACGGGCCTGCTCGCAGTACCGATTCTAGCCGGATCCGCGGCTTATGCAGTCAGCGAAGCGTTTGACTGGGTGGAAGGACTGGATCGCCGCCCGCGCGAAGCCAAGGCCTTTTACGGTACGATCGCCATTGCAACGCTGGGCGGCCTCGGGTTGAACCTTCTAGCAGTCGATCCGATGAAGGCGCTTTACTGGGCCGCCGTCGTCAACGGCCTGCTCGCCGCCCCGTTGATGGTCGTCGTCATGCTTATCGCGCTTAATCGCCGTGCCATGGGCCGCCTGACGATCAGCCGGCGGCTGGCCGCCGGTGGCTGGTTCGCGACGGCAGTAATGGCGGCCGCCACCATCGCCTTTTTCGTGCTGTAGCAAACGGGCTTCATGCGCCCGCACCCCACTCCCAAAGCCGGGCGCATCCGTATCCTTGCGTAGAGACGGCCGCATGATGTTGCGGCATCCTCCGATCCGTTTCCGCCCGGATGGAGGATAACGTGAAAAACGTCCTGTTGCTGGTGCATGACGATCCCGGTGAAGAAGCCCGCTTGCGGGCCGCGCTCGATCTGACGCGGGCGCTGTCCGGGCACCTCAAATGTCTCGATGTCGTCCAGTTGCCCTATCTGATCGGCACCGATTATCGCCTGGCCGATGCCGAGCTTGTCTTGCTTGACGACGCACGCAAGCGCGAAGCCGCCAATCGCCAGCGCACGGAAGCCCGGTTGGAAAAGGAAGACGTGAACTGGGACTGGGCTGATACAACCGGCGACATCACCAAAGTGATCGAAGCGGAATCAGCCCCCGCTGATATCATCATACTCAACACCGCCTTTGCCGATCACGCTCCGCCGGATATGCGTGCCATCGTCAGCGATGTCGTGATGCGCGTACGAAAGCCCATCCTCGCCATGCCGGAAATGGCCCGCGGCCTCGACACCAAAGGCCATGTGCTGGTCGCCTGGGATGGAACCGCGCCAGTCTATGAAACTCTGCGCGCCACAATCCCCCTGCTCGCTTTGGCACAAGGCGTGACCCTGCTTGAAATCGGCGAAATCGATGGCCTTCCGGCCGAAGACGCCGCCGCCTATCTATCCCGCCACGATATTCACGCGCGTATCGATCGGACCATTGCACAGGAATGGACTGTGGCCGATGCCTTGCTTCAAGCCTGCCGGGACAGGCAACCCGCTTATTGCCTCATGGGTGCATATGGCCATGCGCGTCTTCGGGAACGCCTGTTCGGCGGGGTCACCCGCCGGATGCTTGGCGAAAGCCCGGTGCCGATCATCCTCGGCCATTAGGGCAGCCCGGCGTTCTGGCTCCCCTCGCGCGCGCCTGGCCGCAGGCCATGGAAAGGGCGGCTTTCCCTGCACATTGGCCGAAAGCCGCCCGGAATGAGCTAGAATTTCATATCCACAGTGAGGCCCAACGTCCGCGGATCGCCGAAACTGACGGTCGAAAAGCCCAGCTGGCCGAAATCAACCGCCCGGCTGGCATAATGTTTGTTGGTCAGATTCTTGGCCCAAAGGGTGACACTAAATTCGCCGCCGGCAAAATTCACCTGATCAAGCCGGATCTGCGCGTCGACAAGGCCACGCGCATCCCCTTTGGTGATGTCCGAAAACGGCGCGGTAAGCGGATTACCGAACATATGGAAAGATGAGGTGTAGGCGTATCCCAGACGCAGCAGCAATGCGTTGCTGCCGATTTCATGGCGGTAGCTGGCAGCCATGCTGGCGGTCACTTTGGGCGCATAGTTCAGCTTGATGATCGAAGCGACATTACGTGGCTGAAACGCCACATCGCCCGCCAGATACGTCACGGGATCGGCCTTCACATAACCAAAGGCCCCATCCAGTTCGAAACCGTCGGCGATCAACGCCTTGCCATCAAATTCAAAGCCGTAATAACGCGTCTTGCCTGCGTTCACGACAATGCTGCCAAAGCTCTGCCCCTCACCCACCGGAACGGGCACGGTAACAAACTGATCATTATAGATATTATAGAAGAACGCCGAATTGATCCGTATCCGATTGCCCAGCTTGGCCTTGGCGCCAGCTTCGTAGGACCAGATTTTTTCGGAATTGAACGGGGTCAGCGGCAGTTCGGCTGTGTTCTGCCGCGCATCGAATCCGCCGGAACGATAGCCGCGGGCAATGCGGGCATAAAGATTGAGGTCGTCCGACATGCGGAAATCGACAGAAAGATTGCCGGTGAGCGCGCGGAATTTCTTTGACCCGCGATTGCGAGGAAGGTCTTCCTCGGCAAAAGGTGCAACGCCATTCTGGAATACGGCGAGAGTCTTGCTGTCCCAGGACTGACGCAGGCCCAATGTCACCCCAAGCCGATCGTCCACCCCACCCGGCCGCCAGGTCGCCTGGCCATAAACAGCGTAAGATCGGGTGCTCGCGGTGTAGCCAATCGCCGATGGCACCGCCATCGCGCGATAGCGGGCCGGATTGTTCAGGCGCAGCGCAGGTGCCAGTGCTCCAAAATTGGCATCGGTGAAGATCGTATCAGTATCAATCACATAGGCATAATGCTGGGGGTTAAGTTCGCGCCCTTTCTCGTGAAAAAAGAAGCCGCCGGCCACCCATTCGAATGCTCCGCCGGAAGGAGAGACGATTTCGAACTCCTGGCTGAACTGCCGGTGGCGGCGCTTGTCGGTGATTTCGAACAGATCCTGCGTGGTCGTCGGAACGGCCGTGCTGGCCAGATAAGCGCGCATGTCTGGTGTCAGGCCGGGTATCTGGTCCAGCACGGACATCGGCATATTGTTCAACAGGCTATCCTGCGAAAAGGCGGGGCCGCGCACGGTGCCCAGCCCGTCCAGATCATTCGCGGACAAGCTGTTGCGCCACCACCGGAATGCCGACGTCGAACGCAGCGTCACCCCGTCGAGATCGGCTTCCAGCCGGGTCATGTTCCCCCAGACCTTGTCGATCGACGGCCCCGTGGAATTGTTGCACACCCGGCTGCGCCTTTGGCGGGATATCTGCGCCACCGGCGATCCGCACTCCGCCTCCCCCGATGTCGCGGCCTGAAGATAACCCAGCACATTGGCCGGCTGCACCTTGGGGAATACTGCCCCGTTTACCGTCAGGGTTGCCGGGAAATCGGTTTCATTTCCATTTCCGACGCCAACAAGCTGCTGGAACGCAGCCACGCTTCTGATCCGGGACCAGTCGAAGATATTGGTCAGCGTCACATTGTCCGCCAGATCGAGCGAAAGCGCCCAGCGCGCGCTGTGCATGGTCGACGCCCCCGGATCGAGCCGATCGGGCTGCAAGAGATTATCGACCACGCCGTCGCGCGATTTGTAGAGATAGGAAATTGACGAACGCGCAATGCCCGCCAGCGTCCCGGTGTTCAGCACGCCGCGCAATACCCGCTGATCGTAATTGCCAGCCCCTGCGCGCAGCGCCAGATTAAAATCCTGGGTCGGCCGCTTCGTCACGAAATTGACTGCACCACCCGTGGTGTTGCGTCCGAACAATGTGCCTTGCGGCCCGCGCAGCACTTCGATCCGCTCGATATCCGCCACTTCGAAGGAGGATGCGGCACTGCGCGCCAGATAAACCCCGTCGACATAGATACCGATAGGGGAATCATAGCCCATCGATTCATCCGATGCCGTCGGGACACCGCGGATCGTGACGACGGATGCCGTGGCGTTGGTCGTCCCGCCCAGAACCGCCACGTTGGGCGCGATGGCGGATAGATCCTTGGTTTCCGAAATCCCCTGCAAATCAAGCTGCTTTGCGGTGAAAGCAGAGATCGCAACCGGCATCCGCTGGAGATTCTCGCCACGCTTCTGCGCCGTCACCACGATATCGGCGATGCCGGCTTCCTGCGCATGGGCCGCCGATTCAAGCGCGAACAAGGCCGCCCCGGCCAGAAGTGTCATCCTGGACGTTTTCATTTTCCCACCCTCACGTCGTTATGTCTGGTTGATATTGGATCGCTGCATTGTCGGTTCGTCGTCACAGCCGCGCCTTGTGCAGGTCGATGGCGGTGCGCGTGGCAGCCGTGACGGAACCGATCAGTTCCGCACTCTGGCCAGAAACCCAGTCGAGCGACTGCGCGCGACGGTCCCGGTTCTGGAAACGCGGCATCACGTAACGCGCGAACATTTCGTAACTTTTGCGGGTCGCTTCCCAGCTGGCCGCATTGTGCGCCAGCAACAGGAATGTGCCGAACCCGCCCGATTGCTCCAGCATGCGTTCGATACAATCCGCCACATCGTCGGGCGTGCCGCATGTCAGCCGGCCAAATGTGCCCCATGTGTTGTCGCACCACGAACGGGCGGCGTCTTTGCCTGTGTCCAGCCCATCAAGGCACGGCATCTGCACGCCCAGCCGGCGCAGATAATCGAGAACGTTGGGAACGATCCCGGCGGCTACATCCGCCAACGCCTGTTCGCGGGTTTCTGCGATATGGATCGGGGCAACCACCCGCCAGCTATCGCGATGAACCGTGCGCCCATTCTCCCGCGCCACCGCTTCGCAAATGCGCCAATGATCGGGAAGGGTCGCAAATCCGGTGCCGCTGGATGCGGCGACGGACAGCATGGATGCCCCCATGCGCCCCGCCGTTACCGGGCCATTGGGCGTGACCGCACAGGCCACCGCCATTTCCATGCGCGGCCGTTGATATGGCAATGTTTGCAGCCGCGCGTCCTTCAGCGTGAACCAGCCTTCATCGCGTGTGACCACTTTGCCATCGAGAAGATCGACAATTGCTTCGATGGCATTGCCCATCATTTCGCGCTGGCGCGCCGGATCGATGCCAAGCATCGCCGCGTCCGAAGGCAATTGCCCCGGCCCCACCCCGAACATGATGCGCCCGCGCGTCTGATGGTCGAGCTGGACCATCCGATCGGCCAGGATCAGCGGGTGATGATAGGTTAGCGAACTGACCCCGGTGCCAAGGCGAATCCGCTTGGTGCGTTCGGCCACGGCGGCAATGAACACTTCGGGCGACGCAATCGGTTCGAACCCCGCTGAATGATGTTCGCCGATCCACGCTTCATCAAAATCAAGCGCCTCCATCAGCTCGACCAGTTCCATATCGCGCGCGATGGTCAGCGTTACATTGTCCGATATCCCGTGATAGGGCGCGATAAATGCCCCGAACTTCATGCAGTCCGGTCGAAAATGGGTCATGCGGAGTTCCTGATATTCGATAGCGCAATATGGTCGGCGGCGGCTGGGTCAGACGGCGCAGCTCAGCAGGCTTAGTCCTCCGTCCACCACCATCGTCGCCCCGGTCATGTGATCGGCGTCGGGCGAACAGAGATAGGCAAAGGCGCCTGCGACGCTGTCCACCGGTTGCAATGTTCCAAGCGGAACCATTGCCGCCATCTGATCGTGAAAAGCGGGGTGCTGCGTATATGTGCGACGGGTGATGCCGGCATCGACGGCGCCCGGCGCAACGACGTTGACCAATATTCCGTCCGGCGCCAGTTCCTGCGCCATGCACTGCGCCAGCATCTGCACACCGGCCTTGCTGGCCCCATAGACCGCCGATCGCGGACAAGGACGGCCCTGCGTCCACGATCCGGTGAAAAGCACCTTGCCGCGCACCCCTTGGGCATCACGATCTTGCCGCGCCATATGTTGCGCAGCAATTTGTGCGACATGGAACGCGCCGGTAAGGTTCACCGCCATCGTGGCGTGCCAATGTTCGACCGTATAATCGAGGAACGGCGCGCCCAGCACGACACCGGCATTGACGATGACGGCATAGACATCGTTCTGCCCCGCAAAGACGGCCTCGACATCCGCCCGGGCGGTCACGTCGCAGGTGCGATAGGCAATGCCGTTGCCCAGCGCCGCGGCCACGGCATCACCGGCCTCCTGCTCTGCAAGATCGAGCAGGACGACCTGCATACCCTGACTTGCAAGGCGCTTGGCTATGGCCTGCCCGATATCACCCGCACCGCCTGTTACCAGCACGGTCTTCTGGCCCTGCGCCAAATTGGCTCTCCCTTGCATATCATCATTGCTGCGCCCGCCTGCGGGCCAGCGCCTGTTTTCGATGAAACCAATAAGGCGGCAGGGGTCGGCCCGTCCCGACCGGCGGCATTGCCGATCCTGAGATCAGACCAAATTTTCTGTCGATTTTCTCAGATTAAACAGCGGAGCATCGACCGCGAACGCCCAGGCGTCCATGATCCGCCGCATTGCTTTCGAACCGGTGTCGGCTATCGTCGCCTCAGGCACATCGCACAACAGATGGCAGGAAAGGATTGGGGGAGAACCATAGCATGGCCGCATCGACCGGGTACGTCAGAAGGGTTTCGGCGACGTACACCTTCCCGCATGTTGCCGTTGATCTGCTGGATGCACACAAGCCCGTCGCGCATGTGATTCAGGAGAACGGCATCAATGCCGAACATATCATCGGCGCGGAAATGCGCAGTGCAGGCTCGCTCCAGTCAAGCTGGCGGTACGTCGGATCGGCGGGACCAAAAGACACCCCGTGCGACGCCTTATCCTATCTTCCCGCACAGATTCCATGGGGCACCGCGATCGCCGGACGCGGCGAAGCATCGGGTATCGCCTGCCGGTTCACCCCCGATTATTTCCATACCATCACCGGCATCGGCAATGACTGGTCGGAACGGCATCTGCGGGCCTGCCAGGATCTGTCCAGCAGCGTCATCAGGGATATGGTGCGTAAGATCTATCACGAAATACGCACGCCGGGCTTTGCGTCCGATATCGTGATCAGCTCCCTGTCGCATGTAATCCTGGTCGAATTGGCCCGCTATTTTCAAGCTATCGCCAGTCCTGACGAAGAACGGCGCACCGGCACGCTCAGCAAGCGCGATCTGGATCGCATCCGGGGCATTGTCGAAAATGCGCTGAACGAACGGCTCTCGATCCGGCAACTCGCCAATGCCCTGGGGTATAGCGAGGGCTATTTCTACGGGCTGTTCAAACAGAGCACCGGGATTACCCCCCACAAATATATCGAAACACTACGCATCGAGAAGGCGATGGAATTGCTCGCTGGCGATGGGCACAGCATCAAGCAAATCGCCTATGCGGTGGGCTTTTCCAATCCCAGCAGTTTTTCCGCGGCGTTCCGGCGGGTCACAGGGTCCAGCCCGTCGCAAGCCATGGGCCAGCGCCCGTCCCGGCTTTCAAAACTCGAATGGGCCTGATGCCTTGCCTGCGCTGATGGGTGGATGCCCACCCTTCGCTTGTCCCTGAACAAGCCGGGACCGGACAACTTGGGCGCCATCGTTGCGGCCGCTTCGCGCAAACGGGTCGAACCGCAGACCGAGCAAGCTGGACCAGTTCAAGCCGCGATTATCGGGATATTCCGTACAGAAACGTGTTCACCGCTTCCGAAATGAGCGCATATCGCTCGCGGATAGACGCGGGTTGAACGAACAGAAGCCGGGCGCCAAACGTCACTAGGATGAAAAAATACCACGCCATATGCGCGGCATCCTCACCCTCAATAATAGAATCACACATCAAGACTTCAAAAATATAATCAAATCTTCCGAGATATATATTTACAATATATTCATATAATTTGTACGTCACCTCCGGTATTTCACCGGCGTCGGCGACCAACATCTTGTGCAAGGCTACATTATCCGGGGACAAGAATGATTCAAGGATGTTGAACGCAATTTCGATCAGAACGTCCCTTGGTTGCGATATGTCTTTCGCCAGATCCAAATCCGATCGATAGATGCGATCTATGACACGGGCGATCGACACTTCATAAAGGTCGCGCTTGGACGGATGGCTGCGATAAATAGTGGTCCGGGCGATCTTGCAGGCACGCGCCACCCGTTCCACGCTTGAAAGTGGATAACCATGCCGGGCAAATTCTGCCCACGCCTCGTCGTAAACGGCCTGCCACTGATCGCTGTCGAGCCGGGTTTGTCGCCCATTATCCGCCACGAAGGGCGCCACAACACGGCCCGGCGCCGCTCCCAGCGCAACAGGCCGGTCCGGCCGCATGCGAAAACCGGGTGTCGCGCAGCCGTGCAGAAACAGATGGGTTACCTTGCGGGCATGGCCGGGCAAGTCGGCATCGTCCATGATGGGGCCGCCCATCGTGAATTTCAGCCCATTGATGGCCAGAAAACCGAAACGCAGCGCCGCCAACTGCGGATCGTCGAACTGAACTGCGCCGCGCGCACGCCAGTCATCCAGCCGCTGCCCCAGCGCCTGGGATGCGCGCGCACGCGATTGATAGACGATCCGGTCCAGATCCGGGGACTGCGCCGATGCCACGATACTGGCCCGGAACAGCCCAAGACTGCTGGCGTTCAGGTGGCTTTTGTAAATCGCCACCGCGAGGTCAGGCAGCAATTCGTCAAGCGGCCTGTCCGGCATGTCCCGCGTCACGGCGGCACTTGCCAGCAGCGCATTTACGACCTCAAGGAAAACATCCTCGCGACGGGAATAATATTTATAAAATTCACGCTTGCTGGTGTGCGCCTCGGCCACGATCGCGCTCACGCTTGTCTTGGTGAATCCATTCTGCAGAAACAATAAGCGCGCGGCGGCCAGAATGCGCTCGCGCACCGTTTGGGCGGTCGTTCCTGCCAAATCCAGCGTATCGGCCAAGCCAGTTTCCTTGCGCTGCCAGGCCCTTGGCCTCGCCTCCCCTTAGCAGCCGAAAATGTCGTTGCCAACGATGGTACGCATCTGTAGCGTATCAATCGTGTCGAGCAGCCTTCCGATCATATGAAGGTCGCCGATGCGTGGGATATGGCGGATAAAACCGCCCTCCCGCTGGGGAATATTATATTCAGGAGGGATAATATGTCGGCACGCCTCAGTGCGTTTCTCAAGGGGCACATAGCCCTGGTCGCCGCCACCTGCCTGGCCGGACCGGCCTTTGCGCAGCAGGAAGATATCATCGTGACGGCACAGAAGCGGGCCGAAAATCTGCAGGATGTGCCGATCTCGGTGAACGCCTTTACCGGCAGCACGTTGGAAAATATCGGCGTCACGGGCGTCCAGTCCCTGCAGTTCGCAACGCCGGGGCTTGTATTCAACCGCACCGGCCCGTCCGCCCAGCCCTATATTCGCGGAATTGGTACGCGACTGTCACAAGGCGGACTGGAGCCCAGCGTCGCCGTATATCTCGACGGCCGTTATGAGCCGCTAAGCTCGGCCGTCATGGCCGAGATGGCAGACGTGGAGCGCGTCGAGGTGTTGAAGGGCCCGCAAGGCACCCTTTACGGCCGCAATGCGACGGCCGGCGCCATCCGGATCATTTCCAAGGAAGTCAGCGACGAACTGGAAGGCCAGTTCAGTGCCGGTTATGGCAATTATGATTATTACACCGCATCGGCCAGCGTGAACGTACCGCTTACCGACAGCTTTGGCGCCCGCATCACCGGCATGCTCAAAAAACGCGATGCGTTTGCCAAGAATCGCATTGCCGGTGCGCGCGATGCCGATGATCTCGATCGGTGGGCGCTGCGCGGCAAGTTTCGGCTTGAAGCCGGCGATAATGTCACCGCCAACCTCACCCTCGCTTATTGGAAGCAGGACGATGCCGCCGGGCTGGACCAGATCGATCTCAGCCCGCAGGCTTACAGCACGGGCATTTCGCGCGGCGGCATTACCGGCCGCAACCGTGGCGAAATCGCCAGCGTGCTCGACGCGATCCAGCGCTCAGACCAATTCTCGGCGGAATTCCGGGTGGATGTCGAACTGGGCGACATCGATCTCGCGTCGATCACCACTTTTGCCGATTATGACGGCTACACCACGATCGACGCCGATGGCACCAGCGCGCGCGTGTTCGATGCGCCCGGCAGTGTAACCTCGGCCCAGAATTTCTCGCAGGAATTGCAATTGGTGTCCGGCGACAAGACCGGTCTGGAATGGATTGTCGGCGCTTATTATTTCCACGGCAAGTCGCAGGCCGATAACAAGCTGGATGCCGGCGGCCCGTTGCTGCTGTCCACCGGCAATCAGCGCAACATCACCGATGCGTTCGCGATTTTCGGCCAGGCGACATGGCATTTCGACGACCAGTGGAGCCTGACCGCCGGTGGCCGCCTCGGCTATGAACGCAAAAGCGTAAGCACGCGCAAGTCGACGGCGGTGCCCGGAGCCACGCTCGCGCTGGTTCCGTTCGATGACAAGGCCGACTGGACCTCGTTCACGCCCAAGCTGACGCTGCAATATGATATGGGCGATGCGATGGTCTATCTGGCCTATGCGCGCGGGTTCAAGAGCGGCGGATATAATTATCCGGCCAAGAACGCGGCCGGTGTCGGATCCGCGTTGAACCCGGAAACGCTCGACATGATCGAACTGGGGGTCAAGGGCGACTTCTTTGATCGTCGCGTGCGCGCCAATGTGGCGGCTTATGCTTATGACTATAAGGATTTGCAGGTCACCCGCGCGTCAACACAGGGCAGCGGCAGCGTAACCTCCGTCACCGAAAATGCCGCCAATGCCCGCATTTACGGGCTTGATGCGGATGTAAACTGGTCGGTGACGGATCATTTCACGCTGACGTCGGGGCTGAACCTCAGCCATTCCGAATATCGTGATTTCCTGACGACAGCCAAGATGTTCAACGCCGTCGCCACCGGCGCCCCCGCCGTGGGAATGCGGGATGTGGCGTACAATGCCAGCGGCCACGCATTGCTGCGGTCTCCGGACTGGTCGGCCTTCATATCGGCGGAATATGATCTGCCATTGGCCAATGGGGCGCATGTGCCCATCAACCTCAGCTATTCCTACAAGGACGATTACGACTTCGATTTCATCGCCGATCCGTCGAGCGGGCGTTTGCGGCAAAAGGCCTATGGCCTGTTGAACGCCCGGATCACCTATGTTTCAGCCAATGACAATTGGCGTCTGGCGGCGTGGGCGCAGAACCTGACCGACGTCCATTATTTCGATGACGTCGTGGGCACAGGCGCGGGTATTCGGGCTTCTTACGGTGCACCACGCACCTATGGCGTCGATTTCACCTACCGCTTCTAACCCGCGCGCACGGGCCGGCATGCCCCCGCATGGGGGACAAGCCGGCCCGCGCATGCGCCACCAATTCCTATTGTTACCGTTGGCAGGAACGATGATGGCTTACACCGCAAAACGCACCGCGCGCCTGATTGCCGCGATCCCGGCGGCGCTGGCGCTACTGGCGCTCGCGCCGACTGCCGGACAGGCGAAAACGCCATCTTCCGGCAACCAGCATCGCATCCAAACCCTGCTGGATGAACGCGATATCGAACGGCTGATCGTAGATTATAGCTGGGTGCTCGATGCCAAGGATTTCGACACCTACGGCGCGCTGTTCAGCCATGGCATCGTGCTCGATCCTCAAGGCAAGACCATCGCGAAAGGCGCCGCCGAAGTCGGCGCGCTGGCCCGCCACTATCTCGGCGGCAATCCGGACGTCTTCGTCAGGCATATCGTCAGCAATGTCCGGATCGATGTCGCCGCAGATGGCAAGACGGCGACCGCCGGCAGTTTCCTGACGACGATCGAAGCGCCACAGGGCCAGCCCGCATCGATCTTCCGCATTGCGCGCTACCATGACAATTTCGCGAAGATCGACGGGGGCTGGAAATTTCTGAGCCGGCAGGAAATGACCGATTGGGTCCTTCGTGAACGGCAGCATCCAGCGCCCCCGTCCGCGAAATAGCCACTCCACCCCCGCCACCTGATAAGCCAGCGCCGTCCGCTGCCGCTAACGCCCTCCCCCGGAGCCACCCTTATGACCCTGTTCTCACGCCGTCACGTCTGGGTGGGCTTGTCGGTTGCGCTGTACGGGCTGGCGTTGACATCGGCCGGCGGGGCATTGCTGGCGGCGGGCGGATCACCCTATTTCGCGCTCGCAGGCGGTGGCACGATGGTGGCTGGCCTGCTGGCCCTGCGACGCCGGGCATCTGCCCTGGCGGTTTATGGGGCCGTTCTGCTGGGCAGCCTAATCTGGGCGATCGCGGAAGCAGGTACTTCATTCTGGCTTTTCGCGCCCCGGATCGGCGCGCCGTTGGTGGTCGGACTGTTCCTGTCCTTTCCTTGGATCGGCAGGCTGCGTCCAATGGCGACGCGCCACGCCCGGCCGTTGGCGATCGCCGCCGGCATTACCGTGGCGGCCGCCGCCCTGCTGATGGCGCCATGGCCCAAGGGTGGATCGACAGCGGCTCCGGCCCCGACAGCAGAAACGGACTGGGCCAGCTTTGCCAATGGCAATGATGGCCGCCGCCATGCCGCGATTGGGCAGATCACGCCCGGCAATGTTCACACACTGGAAGTCGCCTGGACATATCGAACCGGCGAAGATCCCACGCGTCTGGCCAACCCGCGCAATCTTCCGGCGTTTGAAGCGACGCCGTTGAAGGTCGGGCCGCTGCTCTACCTGTGCACGCCCCGCAACCAGATCATCGCTGTCGAGGCGGAAACGGGGCGTGAACGCTGGCGCCACGATCCCCATACCGATGTTCGCGGTGCGTCTTATCTGTTGACCTGCCGTGGTGTCGCTTATGCCGAAACCCCGCACACTAAAAGCTGCGCCCAACGGATCATCGCGGCCACCGGCGATGGCCGTCTGCTGGCACTCGACGCGCATTCCGGCCGTCGCTGCGAAGCATTCGGCGATCGCGGCGAAGTATCGCTGCGCCGCAATCTCGGGCCGATCGAAAGCGGCTTTTACGGCGTCACCTCCGCGCCGCTGGTTGCCAATGGCGTGGTGGTGGTGGGCGCCATGGTGCTCGACAACCAATCCACCGACGTGCCCGGCGGCGTGATCCGGGGCTATGACGTTGAAACCGGCCGGCAGAAATGGGCGTTCGATACCGGCGCCGATCAGCCAACAAGCGTCGGCGAACCCGCGCCCGATAAGATTTATACGCGCGGATCGCCCAATGCGTGGGCGCCCTTCAGCGCGGATGAGGCGCTCGGCCTCGTCTATGTGCCGACCGGCAATGCCAGCCCCGATTATTTCGGTGGCCAGCGGTCGCCCGCGATGAACAAGCATGCCAGTTCCGTCCTGGCGATCAATCTGGCGACGGGGCGGCTGCGCTGGTCGTTCCAGACAGTACACCAGGATGTATGGGATTATGATGTCAGCGCCCAGCCAACACTGGTCGACATGCCGGGTCCGAATGGCTTCATTCCCGCCTTGATCCAATCGACGAAGCGGGGCGATCTGTTCGTCCTCGATCGCCGGACCGGCACGCCGATTACCACGGTGGAAGAAATGCCGGTCCCGCGCGGGGGTGCCGCCCAGGACGGCCTGTCGCCGACCCAGCCATTTTCAACCGGAATGCCATTTCTGGGTTCGGCCCGCCGGACGGAAGCGTCGATGTGGGGGATCACGCCGTTCGATCAGATCTGGTGTCGCCTTCGGTTCCGCCAGACCCGCTATGAAGGGCCGTTCACGCCGCCATCGACCCACCCAACCCTGCAAAGCCCCAACCAGACGGGCGCGTCGAGTTGGGGGCGGATGTCCATCGACACCGCAAACAACATATTGGTCGCCAACACGATCAATCTGGATTCGATCGTACAACTCATCCCGCAGGCGGACGTCGCGGCGCTGCGCAAAACCGGCGTCAAGGCGATCCACCCGCAAACCGGCACCCCTTATGCCGTGACGAACACCCAGTTCCTCTCGCCGCTCGGGCTGCCCTGCAATGCGCCGCCATGGGGCGAAATGCGCGCGATCGATCTCAAAACCAGATCCGTCCTGTGGCAAAAGCCGTTCGGCACGACAGCCAACCGCCTGCCGCTGGCCATCGGCATCCCGCTCGGCCTGCCCAGCGTAGCCGGCCCGCTCACCACCGCCAGCGGGCTATCCTTCATCGGCGCCGCCGACGATGGCTATTTCCGCGCCATCGAAACACGCACCGGACGGGAATTGTGGCGCAGCAAGCTACCTGCCGGCGGCCAAGCCGCGCCCATGACATTCATGTCGCGTGGCGGCCGCCAGTTTGTCGTCATCGCGGCGGGCGGCGACAGGCGCCTGGGCACCAGGCTGGGCGATTATGTCGTCGCCTTTGCGCTGCCGAAGACAGGCAACCCCGCGCGCTAGGGCAGGGCGAAAGATCACCTACCGGATGGCATTCGCGCGGATCCCATCCGGTGCCGCGCTGCGGTGTCACACGATGCCCAGCACGCCGGCGGCATTGCGATACAGCACCTTATCGAGCGCTTTGGCGTCCCGCATCCGCGCCTTGAACAGTGCGACATCGGCCAGCGGCGCAAAGGGAAAGGCGCTGCCATAGATGATCTTGTCCTGCAGCGGGCCATTCGCCGCGGCAAAGATCGCCTCGGCCCCCGGCATGAAATGGTACATCGATGCTTCGATGAAGATGTTCCGGCCGCGAAATGCCAGGGCGATCCATTCGTCGACCTGCGGGTATATCGCATGCGAACAGACGATCTTCAGATCCGGCATGTCTTCGGCGATGGTTGAAATGGCGCGCGGGTTGGAAAGATTGCCCATGCGCGGCCCCTGGGTGATGACCACGGGGACGCCCAGTTCCATGCACTTATAGTAGATGGGGTACATCATCCGGTCGTCGGCCTGCACGCCCGGCAGGTCGATGGACACGCCCTTCATGCCCAATAGCGCAATGCCCCGGTCGATCTCGCGCAGCGCCGCAAGGCGTTTGGCCGGATCGACGCCGACCAGGCCGATCAGGCGATCGGGATAGGCCTTGATGCAGCCCGCCACATAATCATTGCTCAGGGTGACTTCGGCACGGCGTCCCTCGATCATGATCGTGGATTGCCGCCCGGGAAACACCGCCTGGTCGACACCTGCACTATCGAGCGCGGCTATAAAGCCAGCCAGTGGCTCCGGCTTCGGCATGCCCCCGCCATCGCCGGCAAACAGCGCCAGATATTCATGCGTATTGGGTCGAGCGCGAAAATCGAGGACACGGACGGCAGGCTTCGATCGCGCGGCGCTCGCCGCCGCCGGCACCAGGCCGCCGATTGCCGTTGCTGCGGCCATGCCGATCAGTTCGCGCCTGTTGACGCCGCCCGCGCCAATGCGATTGCCCATGCCCTTCGCTCCCTTTCCATCCGTGCAGAGACGCCCTTTTACTCAGAAAATGCGTCTTATGCGTACCACAATCATGCACCGATCACACCAGCGCAGAAAATTCGCACAAAATACAATATTTATTGATATTTTTTAGCATGACTTTGAATATGCCCGCTCCACACCGCTGAGGGATATGATCGATTTTTCCATATTAAATCGGACAAATGAAACAATATCGTACCAATTACAAACGCCCGCATGAGGTGCGATCCGGCGGGACAACAGCCCGTGGAAAGGCGCGGTGATGTTTCGGGCTGCAACAGATCACGGCATGGCCGGCCGGGGCATCGGTGTGGGCCGCCCGCACACCAAACGCCCCCTCCTGCAGGCGCTCATCTCATTTCATGCGTGGAATGTAACTTTGGTTGCATTCTTCGGAAACGGAGTGCGCTATTTCAGCGCTAAGTAACCATCAGAGAGAGGAATGGCGAAGTGCAAGCGATGAACGACGAGTCCCCCCTCCCCGCGCCTGCGCCCGCCCGCAAACGCATGGCGCTGTTCCGGGCCGGCGAAGGCGTCGCACTTGACCACGAAACGATGCCCTTCGAGGGGATCGACGCCGCCACCATGGCCGGTCTTGGGCGGATCATGGCCTCAGGCCCCAAGGCAGCCGATGCTTCGCACACGACGATCCTCTTCCAATCGGGCGGCGAGGATGGCGTGAGCTTGAGCCATGCCTGGTTCAAAACCGGTTTCATATCGCCGCGCCACAGCCACAATGCCGATTGCATTTATTATATCCTGGCGGGCGAAGCTCGATTTGGTTCGGCGCGCCTCGGGCCGGGCGACGGCATCTTTGTCCCGGCCGACCAGGCCTATGTCCTTGAGGTCGGCGACGCGGGATGTGAACTGCTGGAATTCCGCAACGCGGCGCAATTCAACATCCATTTCAAGGGCAATGACGAAGCCCATTGGGAGAAGGTGGCCCAATCCTACACCCGGCATATGCCGCAATGGGAAGCCGAAATTCCTCCGTCACAGCGATAATATGGCTCCGTCTCCACCAAGGGGGACGGCAATCGCAATGGGTCACGCCGATGCGTTAGTGCTCGATTGACTGGCGCGCGGCACAAAGCCGTTCCTGCCTGCCGGGTCTGATCAAAGGAAAAACAATATGTCCGCACCAAAGGCTGCTTCTGGAAATGGGTCGCGCTGGCCCGGCATGGGCGTCATCGCGACATCGCTGTTGGCGTCGGCAGCGCCTGCGTCCGCACAGGTCCTCGCCGATGCGATCTACACCAACGGCGTGATCCGGACGATGGAAGCGCCGGATGATGTGGCGCAGGCCGTGGCCATCCGGCAGGGACGGATTTTGGCCGTCGGGGCAACGCAAGCCATGCTCGCTCATCGTGGATCAGGCACGCGCGTCGTCGATCTTCAGGGCAAGACGATGCTGCCGGGTTTCATCGATGCGCACGGGCATCTGTCGATGCTGGCGGGTATGGTTGATTTTGCCAATCTGTCGCCTCCCCCGGTTGCGGGCGTTCGCGATATCGCCTCGCTCCAGGCGACCCTGCGGGCCTATGTCGCCGACAGGGCCACGCCCACTGGCCAATGGGTACTGGGCTTCGGCTATGACGATGCCGCGCTGGCCGAGCGGCGCCACCCCACCCGTCACGACCTTGATGCCGTTTCGGCCGATCGGCCGATCATGCTGCTGCACGCATCGGGCCACATCGCCGCCGCCAACACGCGCGCGCTCGAACTGGCGGGCCTGCTGAACGATGTGCCGAACCCGGCTGGCGGTGTGATCCGGCGCGAGGCGGATGGAAAAACCGCGTCCGGCATTCTGGAAGAAGCCGCCATGTATCGGCTGATGGCCTTGCTGCCGAAACCAACCTTCGAACAGCGCCTGGCCGCGCTGCAGAAGGCACAGCATATCTACGCCGGTTACGGCATCACAACCGCGCAGGACGGCGCCGCTTCGCCGGATGACTATGCCTTGCTCAAGGCCGCCGACGAACGGGGGGCGCTGACGATCGACGTGGGGGCGCTGCTGTTCTTCCGCGCGCCCTGGCAGGATCTGGAATCCATGCCGATCGGCCAATCGCGTCAGACACGCCTGCGCATTCTTGGCATCAAGCTGATGCTCGATGGATCGCCGCAAGGAAGAACGGCCTGGCTGAAGGAACCCTATCATCACGTTCCGGATGGCCGCGCGGCCGATTATCACGGCTATCGCCAGATGGAGGATGCCGAGCTTCGCGGCTGGATCGACCGGGCGGCCGATCACAACTGGCAGCTTTTCGCACACGTCAATGGCGACGCGGCGATGCAGCAACTGATCGACGTTACGGCGGCGGCCGACGCCGCCCGCCCCAAACGGGTCGAACGCACGATCGCCATCCACAGCCAGGTCGTGGGGGCCGGGCAACTGGCGCGGATGAAAGAACTGGATATCCAGCCGAGCTTCTTTGCGGCCCACGCTTTCTACTGGGGCGACTGGCATCGCGACGTAACCCTTGGCGAGGTACGCGCAGCGCAGATTTCACCCATGCGCGACGCGATCGACCTGGGCCTTGTGCCGTCCATCCACAATGATGCACCGGTGGTGCCGCCCGATATGATGCGATTGATCTGGGCGGCAGTCACGCGGACGACGCGTTCCGGTGCAACGCTGGGAACAGCAGAAGCGGCCACACCCTATGAAGCCTTGCTGATGTCGACGCGTAATGCCGCGTGGCAAATCCACGAGGAAAAGGAAAAGGGTACGATCGCAGTCGGCAAGCAGGCCGATCTGGTTGTGCTCGATGCGGACCCGCTGAAAGTGGACCCGGCAAAACTGCATGCCATCAAGATCGATCGGACGATCAGTGACGGCACGGAAATCTATACGGCAACGCACAAGAAATGAACGATTTTTGCAATCTCAAGGCGGCGACGTTCTCAGCGCACCACAATGGCCGGGGCATGTCGCCCCCCGGCGCCATCGCTCTCGCACGTTCAGGAAAGACGGATGGCATTCACACTGAAGCTTCGTGATCCGTCGCCTCCCGTCAGCGTCGCGGCTTGGGGGCGGCTGGCGCGCCGCCGGCTGCCCGATCTGGCCTGGAATTATCTCGATGGGGGCGCCGACGATCTTGTAACGCTTGGGGAAAATATTTCCGGCTTTGAACGGTGGCGGCTGCGCCAGCGCTGCCTGGCCGGCGTCACAGCACCCAGCCTTGCCGCGACGATGGCGCGCGAGGGTGTGAGCTTGCCGGTGGCGCTGGCGCCCGCCGGGGCGACGGGACTGTGCCATTGGTCGGGCGATATTGCCGCGACCCGTGCCGCCGAACGCGCCGGCACCCGCGCAATCCTGAGCACCGCAAGCAGCTATTCACTCGAAGAGGTGGCGGAGGCCAGCGAAACCAACCACTGGTTCCAGCTTTATCCGTTCGGCAATCGTGCCAAGGTTGGCTCGTTGATCGCACGCGCGCGTTCGGCGGGTTATACGGCAATGTTCGTCACGGTCGACGTTCCGGTCGTGGGCAACCGCGAGGGCGAGCGCGCCGCCGGCATGACCCGCCCATGGACCCTTACCCCTGGGCGTCTACTGAACATGGCCCGCCATCCCGCCTGGATACATGGCGTATTGTGGCATCGACGCATCGCCGCGGTCCATTATCTGGAACAGGATTCCAGTGGCGCAACGACCCTCCAGCATCTCCAACGCGCCATTCAGGGGGCGGGTGCGGATGCCATTGCCTCTGCCGAAGCGCAGCAGCGTTATATGCAGGGCGATCTTCATTGGGACGATCTCGCCTGGATGCGCGACCAGTGGGATGGGCCGCTCTATGTCAAAGGCGTGCTCGACCCGGACGACGCCGCCAAGGCGGTCGATGAAATCGGTTGCGAAGGCGTGGTTGTTTCCAACCATGGCGCACGCCAGCTCGATCGCACGCTGGCATCGATTGATGCCCTGCCCGCGATCGTCGCACGCATTGGCGACCGCGCCGAAGTTTATCTCGATGGCGGTGTGCGGCGTGGCACCGATGTCATTACCGCGCTGTGTCTCGGTGCGCGGGGCGTGTTCATCGGCCGCCCCTATCTTTACGGGCTGGCCGCCCGGGGCGAGGCCGGGGTGGCTTCCGTTCTGGAAATTTTTCGCAGCGAAATCGAACGCGCGTTGACGCTGATGGGCTGCCCCAGTGTAGCGAAGCTCGATCACAGTTGGCTGGCGACCCACCAGGACTGACCGGGCCGTGAGAATGCCGCGCATCGATCGGCGCACGCGTCAACGCAAGCTCGATTGTTGATATCAAGGCGGGCGCTTGCGCCACGGGTGCCTCCCAGGGGGTTGCGAATAAGCGCAAATGCTCCATTGGGACGATCTTCGTTCCTATCTCGTGACCGCTCACGCTGGAACGGCGACTGCCGCGACCGGACTGCTGTGCGCATCCAAAGCCACAAGGAATTGCTGCGTGACCATACTCGTCCACGATAACGCCTTCAGCCCGTTTTCCGGGGACGCAAACGGTGTGGCCGATACTGCGGTTTACAAGACGTTGCTCGAATCGACGCAGGCGATCCCCTGGAGGATCGATTGGGCAACGATGCAGTTCACATATATCGGCCCGCAGATCGAAAAATTGCTGGGCTGGAGTCAGGACAGCTGGGTCACGGTTCAGGACTGGGCAACCCGCATCCACGAAGACGATCGCGAACGGGTGGTCAATTTCTGCGTCTCGCAATCCCAAGCGGGGATCGATCACGAAGCGGATTATCGCGCACTGACTGCGTCGGGCGGCACCGTCTGGATCAGGGATGTGGTGCATGTCGTACGAAAGCCCGATGGTTCCGTCGACAGCCTTATCGGGTTCATGTTTGATATCAGCGAACGCAAGCGAACCGAAGAACGGGTGCTTGAACTTCAGAAGAAACTGGAAATTCTGTCCTATACTGATAGCCTGACCGGTATAGCCAACCGTCGATCGTTCGATACACGACTGGAAAATGAGTGGAAGAACGCCAGGCGCAGCGAACAACCACTCTCATTACTTGTTATAGATGTCGATTACTTCAAACAATATAACGATTTCTATGGACACACGGAAGGCGATGCTTGCCTCGTCCAAATTGCCCAGGCGCTACATGGCCTGGCAAAACGCCCGCGAGACCTGGCAGCGCGGCTCGGCGGAGAAGAATTTGCGCTGCTGCTACCGGAAACCGATGCGGAAGGCGCTCAACGTAGCGCTCAACTATGCGCCGACGCGATCGCAACCTTGCGGCTGCCCCACGAAAGATCGGAAGTCAGCAGCATCATTACCGTCAGTTTGGGCGTGGGCACGATCACCGTCGGCGGTGAAGGCCGCCCGCAAGAATTCGTCGAAGCGGTCGACCATCTGCTCTACGCCGCCAAGCGCAATGGCCGGAACCGATTTGAGTGGGCGAGGATGCAACAGACCGGTTTTGCCTCGATCTCGATAAACGGCAATCCACCGCCGGAACGCCAAGCCGCCGCACCGCCGCCCCGCCGCAAAAAGATGTGATTGTCACGGCAGCACCCCACCGCGAAGACATCATTTGCCCTTGGGGCGATGCAACTGCCCTAGCCGCTTACCGTCCCGAAATTAGCTCATTTTTGGCCGGGAATTCTATTTCCGGCACGCGCATCAAGCAAAGGGACCCGGCGCACTTTGCAGCGGGTCCCCTCATGGTCTCAGCAATCACCTGCTTCGGTTAACAGGCTCAGGCCTCTTGCGTGGCCGGCACGCCATTTTTCCATTCTGCATAGAATTGATAATACCAACGCCGGAAATCGCCGATCGGCCCGTCGCCGTCGCAGATCAGCGCACGTTCGACAAAGCGCTGGCGATCCCAGATCACCTTATCCTGATCGAACTGCTTGAGGATGTCGCGGATCAGCGCGCGGGCAAGCCCGCCCATCGGGCCTTCGGCCTGCGCCTTGGGCTGGGTGAACGCGAAGCGGACGCGCACCAGATCCTTGTCGACCGGCGTGACGCCCGACATCAGCAGGGTTTCGGAAATGCCGCTGAACCGCGTCCAGCCCTGGCCGGGACCGAAATTGCCGTTGGCGATCTTGCCGTCGATTTCACCCTGCGGCGTGCCCATCTTGGCGAGGACCAGGCCGTTGCGCAGATGGCCGTCGAAGGACAGGGTGGCATCCGGATAGGTCGCGGTGCCGTGCACATATTTGAAGTGCGCGGTGTCGGCGGCGTTCTCGGCCATGAACTGCAGCGGCGCATGGACCAGCCATTCGTAGCGGTCATAGTCCGTCCATTCGGCATCGCCGATCTCGGGGAAAACTTCCACCTCCCACATCGGCGCAACGCCTTCGGGATGATACCAGATCCACACGAAACCATTCGCTTCGGCCGTCGCCCAGCCGCCGCACGGGCGCTTGGCCTGAGGCGGGATGATCTTGGCGTAGGGCACTTCCTTGACCGATCCGGTCTCGTCATAGCGCCAGGCGTGGAACGGGCATTCCAGGTTGTTGCCATGCACCTTGCCGCCGTGGCCCATGTGCGCGCCGAGGTGGCGGCAATAAGCGTCGATCACGCGGGCCTTGCCGTCTTCGCCGCGCCAGGCCGCCAGTTCCTTGCCGAAAAAGCGCATCGGCTTGACTTCGCCGACCGCCAGTTCGTCCGAATAGCAGGCGACATACCAGCCATAGGGATAAGGCAGGCGTTCCGCGCCGCGCTCGGCTGCGCTCGGATTGTCGGTGACCGGAGCCAGGCGCCAGGCCTTCAGCTCGTCCTTCGTCATCTTGTCGAGAATAGCAAAGGCGGCGACGGGCGCGGTGCGCGCGTCGGCCGCGCCATGATCATGTCCCATTATTATCTCCTCAATCGAGCTTGAACACGCGACGGGCATTGTCGCGCAGGAATTTCGGCCACACGTCGTCGTTGAACGGCACATTTTCGAGTTCACCGAAAATGCGATCGAGGCTCAATCCCATCGGGAAATACCCCGCATAGATGATCTTGTCGGCGCCGCGGCTATTGGCGTATTTGATGATCGACTTGGGATAATGCTTCGGCGCGAAGGCGCTGGTGGAATAATAAAGATTTGGCCACTTGAGCATCAGCTTTACAGCCAGATCGTCCCATGGCTCGGCCCCATGCCGCATCACGATCTTGAGATCGGGGAAGAACCAGCAGATTTCGTCGAGATGTTCGACCTTCTGGTTTTCCATCGGGATGCGCGGGCCAGGAATGCCGACGTTGATCAGGATCGGAATGTCCAGTTCGACTGCGGCCGCGTAGATCGGGAACATATATTTGTGATTGATCGGAACCTGCGGAAAGGTGCCCGACGGGAAAACGCTGATCGCGCTGATCCCATAATCGCGGTGCAAACGCTTGATGCGGCGAACCTCGTCCATTCCCTTGTTGGGATCGATCGGGGCATCGAAGAAGAAGCGATCCGGGAACCGTTCCTTGGCTTCGATTTCGTGCGGCTGTTCGGCAAAACCGACAAGCGCCTTGTCGATGTTGAAACGGTCCATCTGTTCGACGGTCCAGGCAATATAATCGTCGCATTCCTCGATCTTGGGAACGCCCTTGAACATATATTGTGCTGGCATTTCAAAGGCCTGACGGCTTTCCGCATCGCGCAGCAACGGCTTGAACCAATCGTACCAATCCGACCGGTTCGCCCGCGTCGGGATCCCCAGCATCGTATCAACGACCCGAATGTCTTTTGGCATCGGCATCAGTGCATTCCTCTCCATGGACCGCCGCCGCCCCACTCGCGCCGAAACGCAGCGGGGTTCGAACCGGCACCATATCCGCCTAGCAAAAACATAGACACATGTCTATAATTTTTTCGGGGCACGGCTACCCCTTCGGCAAGGCCTGCGCGATCAGCGCGCCAGAACAGATTCTGCGATCACGCGTCCCGCCGCGGCCAAGCGCTTTTCCAGCGGATAAGCATCTGCGGAATACCAGTTATGAATGACGCCGACATAAACGCTGACCAGCATTTCGGCGATCAGCCGGACATCCACGTCCTTGCGAACATCATCAGCCCCATGCGGCCCGCCCAGCAAGCGCACGAAAGCATCCATCAGACGGGAGATTCGCGAGACGCCAATATCGCCCCCCCAGCCCTGCCAGGATATCCCCACCAGACGGCGGGTGACATCCGCATCAGCCTCAAGCGCGCGGGCGCTGGCCGTAAAAAGGGCGACGATCCGTTCGGCGGTAGATCCGGGCTGGTCGCAATGGCGGTAGATCAGCGCAATGAAATCATCGTCCATCCGTTCGACGAGCGCGGCGACGATATCGGATCGGCTTGGAAAATAATTATACAATGTCGCCCGCGAAACATCGGCCGCAACGGCGATTTCGTCCATTGTGGTGTCGGCGATGCCGGCATGTTCAAACTTGGCGCGCGCAGCCTTCAGGATTGCATGCCGCATGTTGCGCTTGTTCTGTTCCCGCTGCGACAATCCCTGAATCCGCGCCACCGTTGCATCCCGCTGAAATGATCGCCGAGCATATCCATTGCATGGACAGGCGTCCACGAATTCAGTGCACGCCCGCTTGCAATGCCACAGCATGCAAAAAGGGCGCCGCCGGAACAACCGGCGACGCCCCTTTGCAACGTCAAGAAAAGCAGTACGGCCGTATCAGATGCACTGCACCGCGCGACGCGTACGATTGCGACGCATCGAAGCGCCCACCACGCCGAAACCAACCAGCAGCATCGCCCATGTCGTCGGCTCTGGCACCGGCGAGATGTTCAACGTGCCGCTGTAGCTGGCCAGCGAACCCGGGGCTGCGCCGGAAACGTCATACGTCAGCGTCAGCGTCTTTGCGCCGGCCGTCAGGACGACGGGATCAAGATACCAGGTTTCGGGCATCGGATCGTTGAGCACCTTCGAAAAGGCGTGGCCATCGATGGAAATCGACGTGAAATCGATGTTCTGAAGCCCATTGAGGGAGATGGAAATCACCGTCGAATTGGCCAGCGCGTCCGCATCCAGCGTGAATGTGAACATGTCGGTCAATGCCGTGCCATCGGCCAGTTCCGAATTGCCGAAGAAATTCGAACCCGCCGAAATTTCGATCGGGAAAGTCGCCGCAGAAGCGGACTGAACCCCACTGACGGCACTGACAGCAAGCAATGCAGCGGCAAGCAATTGTTTCACTACGCTATTCCTTCACAAATACGCCCACACGGAAGCACCATGCCGTAAGCAAGGTCTGTGCCATCATGGCACATCCGCATTCCATGCGGCTTTGCAGCGTCGACACATGGCCCGTGTGTAAGAAATTTCGACAAATTTCAATTAACCAAATAATTTGAATTGTGAAATTTCATGAAATGGCGGCAACGAAAATTGCTGCGGCGCGGTGATTTCGACACTGGATCACGTCCGCGCGCTGCCCCGCACGCGCCAATCGCGCGGCTGCCCCGCAATCTCCAGCTCACGACCAAAGCCCCATGCCGGCTTTCCCCAGCACCGGCCGTTCACCCGAACAGGATCAGAACGTCACCACCGTCCGCAATGTTTCTCCGCGCGCCATCAGATCGAACCCTTCGTTGATCCGATCCAGCGGCAGACGGTGGGTCACGAGATCATCGAGATTGATCCGACCTTCGGCATAGAGATCGAGCAGGCCCGGCAACTGGCTGCGCGTTCGAACATTGCCCAGAAACGACCCTTTCAATGTCCGCCCCAGTTGCAGATCGAAAGGGATGACCGGCAGCGCCACGCCATCGGGCGGCACCCCCAGCACCGTGCAAACGCCCCATCCCGTCCGGGTTGCGGCCAGCGCCGTCCGCATCAGCGGAACATTGCCGACACATTCGAAGGTGAAATCGGCCCCGCCGCCGGTCAACCCAAGAAGATGATCGACCAGATCATCGCCCAGATCGCCGGGGTTGATGAAGTGGGTTGCCCCGAAGGTATGCGCGCGCGCCTCGCAGGACGGGTTGATATCGACGCCGATGATCGTCCCGGCCCCCGCCAGCCGCGCCCCCTGGACGACATTGAGGCCGATCCCGCCCAGCCCGAAAACGACGACGCTGGAACCGGCTTCCACCTTTGCCGTGTACAGCACGGCACCGATCCCCGTCGCCACGGCGCAGCCGATCGTACATGCAATATCGAATGGTACATCCCTGCGGATCTTCGCGACATTCTGTTCGGCCATGACGATGAAATTCGCGAAGGTTCCGTTGTTCGAATAAGCCGCAACCGGCTGGCCATTAAGCGAGAAGCGCTTGGGCGGCGTGGCCATCCCGGCAAAGAAGCCGTCGCACAAATTGGTCCGGCCCGACTGGCAACTGCCACAGGTGCCGCATTCGCCGATCGACAGCGGCACGACATGATCCCCCGGCCGAACGCTGTGTACGCCTGCGCCGCATTCGACGACGACACCCGCCCCCTCATGACCGAGAATGACGGGATAGGGATAAGGCGCCGAAGCCCCCGTCATCTGATGATAATCGGAATGGCACAGTCCGCTCGCCTTGATTTCCACCAGCACTTCACCCGGCCCCGGCGGCTGGAGTTGCACGGTTTCAAGCCGCAGCGGTTCACCGGCGGCATGGCAAACGGCGGCGCGAACATTCAGCATCAGGGCATCACTTTCTGACGGGTGGATGCGGCGAACTGCATCCGTGCGGTCTCGAAACTGCGGTGCGCCACGTCGCCAAGCGGCATCGGACGCAGCCTGTCGGACAATATCTCAACGCCATACGGGCCGCGATACCCCGCTTCGGCCATTCGGGCGATAAACAGCGGTACGTCAAATTCACCGTCGCCGCACAATTTGCGCTGGCGCATGCTGTCGTCGGCGATGTCCCCGTGCATCGCCAGATCCGCATCATTGATCTCCGCCGCCAGAATGTGACGAGCCGGCACCTGAAGAATCGCATCCAACGATGCACCCGATCGCATGACATGCCAGATATCGATCAGCAGACCGCCATTATCGGCATCGGCCCCGGCGACCACGGCCAGCGCCGTTTCCAGCGTCGGCAAATCCGAATAAGGGATCATTTCCAGCGCAATCAGCAGATCATGTCGCGCTGCTTGCGCGCAAAGCTCGCCAAATTCGTCGATCAACCGCGCCGCCGGCACGGCAGCGCCCCCAAATGGCGGCATCACCTTGATGTGTCGCGCGCCCAGCGCATCGGCAGCCGCAAACAGATCGCGCCGCACGCCATCCGATTGGCGCCGCGCCGCCCCCTCCCCAAACCAGTCGGCAAGATATTCCAGTTCGATATGGCGCAACCCGGCGCGCTCGATCATGCGCCGCAAGTCCGCAGATGCGCGGCGTTCCCGCCAGCGCAGCAAATCGCCGTGCCAAAGGCCGATCCCGGCATAGCCGGCTTCGGCCGCCGCGGCGATGCGATCCTCCAGCGGAAAAGGGCTGATATCCTGATCGGTGCCCGGATAGACATTACCCGCAATCGTCCAGCAGGTTGCGATCAGATCGGTCGGGACGGTCATGGCGCCACCGTCACCGGCGTGGCGCCGGTTTCCACGTCTTCGGCCCCCAACTAGCCTTTCAGTTCGACGATCTTGCCCATGCCATCGAACAGGCAGGTGTCGAGCGAATGGATACTCGTCCGTTCGCCTTCCCAGTCGGTGGTGACGATGAACGCCAATGCGGCGGCATTCCCGTGCGATCCGCGCGGCGGCCCGATCGGCACCAGATGCGCGCCCATCGCCACCGCCTGATGGAACCAGTCGATAATCTCGCGCCCGCGCTTGGGCGGCGTGCCGACCGGATCCTCGATCACCGCATCGTCGGCGAACAGGGCGATCACCGCTTGCGCATCCCCCCGGTTGATGCCGTCGACATATGCCTGCAGCGCCGCCTTCATCGCGCCCTGGCTGGCCCCATCCGTCATGCGTCCAGTTCCGCACGCGGCAGTGGCGGATGACCGAGGATCATGTCGGCGGCCTTTTCGGCGATCATGATCGTCGGCATGTTGGTGCTGCCGCCGATGATGCGCGGCATGATCGACGCATCCACCACCCGCAGCCCTTCCACCCCATGCACCCGCAGGCTGGCATCGACGACGGCCATCGTATCGCTGCCCATCCGCGCCGTGCCGACCGAATGATAATCGGCCTCCGCATTGGCGCGGATGAAGGTGTCCAGCGCCTCGTCGGTCACGATATCGGCACCCGGCGCCAGTTCCTCGCCACGATAGGGATCGAACGCCTTCTGCGCGAAAACCTCGCGCGCGATCCGCACGCCGCGCCGCAGGACGTGCCGGTCGGCCGCGCTCGCCATATAATCCTGATCGATCACCGGCGGTGCCAGCGGATCCGCCGAAGCAAGCCGCACCGATCCCCGGCTTTCCGGCCGCGCGACATTGATATGCGCGAAAAAGCCATGCTCGGGCGTCATTTCGCGGCCGTTATTCTTGTACAGCGCCATGACGAAGTGGAACTTGATATCGGGTTCGTCGAGCGCCGGATCGGATTTGACGAAGGCGATCGCCTCCATCCCCGGATCGGCCAGCGGCCCTTTGCGAAACAGGATATACCGGCCCAGCGCCATCGCTCCCCGGATCGGGCTGAAATATTTGAACATCGATATCGGCTGGAGCGAGCGATGCTTGACCGCGATCGCCAGATGATCCTGCAGGTTCCGGCCGACGCCGGGCAGATCGACCAACGGCGCGATGCCATGCTCGTGCAGGTGCGCCGCCGGGCCGATGCCGGATAGCATCAGCAATTGGGGCGAATTGATCGCACCCGCCGACAGCACGACTTCGCGGTCCGCATGCAGCACATGGTCCTTGCCGCCCTTGCGATATGCGATCCCGGTTGCGCGCTTGCCGTCGAACAGCACGCGCGTCGTCTGCGCGCCGGTGATGATCGTCAGGTTCGCGCGGTTGCGGACCGGGACAAGATAGGCCGCCGCCGTGCTCGATCGCCGGCCCCGCGATGCCGTCACGTCAACCGGCCCAAACCCTTCGCGCACCGCGCCGTTACTGTCGTCATTATAGGGGTAGCCCGCCTCGCTGCCCGCCGCGACGAATGCGCGCGCCAGCGGATGTTTCACCTGCGGCCGGCCGATCCGCAGCGGGCCATCGCCGCCGTGCCACATATTTTCGCCCGGCTCATAGGTTTCCGCCCGCCGGAAATAGGGCAGCACATCAGCAAAGGACCAGCCGGCATTGCCCGCCTGCGCCCAGCCATCATAATCGCTCGCCGTGCCCCGGCAGTAGACCATGCCATTGATCGACGAACCACCGCCCAGCACCTTGCCGCGCGGAAGGAACAGCACCCGATCGTCGAGATGCTGTTGCGGCGCGGACAGATATCGCCACTGATAGGCCCCCGACAGCATGATCGGCAGCAGGCCGCCCGGCGCGCGGATCAGCGGGCTGCGCCCATGGCCGCCCGCTTCGACCAGCGCGACGCGGATCGCGGGATCGGCCGATAGCCGGTTCGCCAGCACGCAACCCGCCGAACCGCCACCGACGATGACATAATCGAACCGGTTCATGCGGCTACCCTTGCGCGATCAATGGCCGGCCCGGCTTGCGCCCGACGCACCCCGGCACGATGATTGCCACGCCGCGGCCCCGCCATCGCCGCATATCCGCAACTGCCACCCAATCGGCGCCGTTTCATTGTCATCGTCCTTTGACACCCGATCCGCGCCACCTGGACGAATCCATCGACGAGATTCGAAACTGGCCTCCATTCTGGTCATTTGTGAATGACAGAACAGATCAAAGATCATGCCATGACAGATCATCCGGCCATCGCTGGCCAAAACTGGAAATAGCCTTCGTCACAAATCCCGCGATGACGTGCGGGCAAATCGCCGCTGCAATCAATTATCCGTGCCGGGGGGCCGCACCGGAAAAGGCAGAGGCGCGATGGCAACCCCTTCGTCGACCAGCGCCCTGGCTTCGTCGACACTCGCCTGACCATGGATCGCGCGATGCTCGCTTTCGCCCAGATGCATGGCGCGGGCTTCATCGGCGAAGCGTTCGCCGACATAATCCGATCCGTCGAGCGCGCGGGCCTGCGCCTCGGCCAGCGCGTGCATCACCTTGCGCAATTTTTCGGGGCCGTCGCTGGATAAGGGCACAGAGGCTGCTTCGCTGCGCTGATTGCCTTTTGCGGCCACGCGCGGCGCCATCACCGCCTTGGCCACATCGGCCGCCCCGCACATCGGGCAGGTCAGCAGGCCGCGCGCCCGCTGGCTGTCAAAATCCTCGGTCGATCCGAACCAGCCTTCGAAAACATGGCCGCTGCCACAGGCAAGATCGAACACGATCATTGCCCGCCCCGCTTTGTCCGCCAGCAACCACCAGACCGCGCCATGTGCATCACGCCTTCTTCACACCAGAGATAGGATCGGACGGGTCCAACGTCCATTCCCGCCGCAGCCAGCCGATCACATCCGTCGCCAGCTGCGCCCGATCCGCATCGCTGCGCATGATCGTCTGCGTGATCAGCAGGCGCGGCCCAATGATCGCGTCCGCCCCAGCCCGGTCGGTTTCGTCGATCACCAGTCCGTCGAGCATAGCGCCATAATGCGCCGCGATCCCCGCCGACGACACGGGCACGCCCAGTTCCGCCATGATCTTCGCCGCCGGCCCCTTCACCGCCTTGCCGCCGATGATCGGGGATACCGCGACGATTGGCACGCCACGCGCGCGCAACCGTTCGCGCGCACCCGCCAGCGCAAAAATCGGATCGATGCTGAGATAGGGGTTGGACGGGCAAAGGATCACCGCCGCCAGCGCCGGATCGTCAATCAGCGCGCTGAAAGCCGCACTCGGCGCGACATCAGGCGCCAGGTTCAGCCCGGTCAATGCCGGCGCGCATTGCCGCCGCACGAAATAATCCTGAAAGGCGAGCGCGCCTTCGTCTGTATGGACGATCGTAGGCGCGGGATCGTCCGCCATCGGCACGATCCGGTGGGCGATGCCGTGCGCCGTCGCCAATGCCGCGGTTACGTCGGTCAGGCTTTCCCCACCACGCAGCCGGCGCGTGCGTTCGACATGGGTGGCCAGATCGCGATCGCCCAGCCGGAACCAGCTTTCGCCGCCGATCCGGGCGATCTGATCCATGAACGCCCAGCTTTCGCCGGCGATGCCCCAACCCAGTTCGCGGTTGGCGATCCCCGCCAGCGTATAGGTAACGGTATCGATATCGGGCGAAATGCGAAAACCGAGATGTTCGAAATCGTCGCCGGTGTTGACGACGATCGCCAGTTCCTGCGGCGGCAGCACCGCCGCCAGCCCGGCGGCGAGCTTGGCCCCGCCGACCCCGCCTGCCAGCGCCAAGATCATCGGAACAAATCCATGTGCGCCGGCCGGATCAGATCCCGCGCCGATCCGCCCCGCCCCATCGCCGGCAAGCCGCGCACCAGCACGACCGGACAGGCTTCATCCGCCTGCCCCATCAGCAGCGATCCGGCCGCCGCGATCTCATCGGCCAGCCCCAGTTCGGATGTCTGGAGTTCGCGGCCATGCAGATCGGGCCGCCCCCGCAGATCGAGCAGCGCCGGCAGGCCGTGCACGCCGATCGCGGTGCCCACCGTCCCCATCCGCCACGCGCGGCCAAGGCTGTCGACGATCAGCACGGCGGGTTCGATCCCGGTCGCGGCCGCCAACCCCGCAGCGATTGCTTGTGCACTCGCATCGGGATCGACCGGCAGCAGCAGCGCCACTTCGCCATCGTCATGGTCGACGTTCGACTGATCGATCCCGGCATTGGCCAGCACCAGCCCCAGCCGATGGCGCACGATCAGCGCACCCGGCCGCGTGCGAACGACTTCGGTCGATTCGGACAGCACCAGTTCAACCAGCCGGGGATCCTTGTCGACCTTGGGCGCCAGCGCCAGTGCATCGGCCGATGGCGTCACATCGGCCAGCCGCACCAGCCGCCCTTCAGCCTTCGAAATCACCTTTTGCGCGATCACCAGCGCGTCGCCGGGCCGGAGCGCAAGCCCCGCCCGGTCGAGCGCATCGGCGATGATCGCGGCCAGATTGTCACCGGGCGCGATCATCGGCACGCCGGGCACCGCCCGGATCAGAATCTCGCGCGCCGGATCGCTCATTCGCCGCTGAGGCCCGTGATGCGGATGCCCGCCGACGGCACCTTGTAGCGCTGGTTGATCGAAATCAGCACCGACGTCAGCGCTTCGGCCACCACCGAATTGCACAGCGGGCCGGCATGGAAACCGCGCAGCTTGGCGGCTTCGGCCAGCACGATCACCTGTTCGCGCGCATCGATATCGTCGCCCGCAACCAGCACGTCGCAATCCAGATCATGGTGCAGATCACGCAGATGGTGCGCCGAAATATTCTGGAATGCGGAAACCACCCGCACGCCATCGCCCAGCGCCTTTTGCAGCGCCACGACGGCCGAACCCCCTTCGGGAAGCTGCACGCGGTTCACCTTGGGCGGCACCAGCGGCACCGTCACGTCGACCAGGATCTTGCCCTGCAACGCATCGGCCACGCCCAGCGCGGTCGCCTGCTGTGCGGCATAGGGAACCGCCAGCACGATGATTTCGCCAGCGGCGGCGGCAGTCGCATTGTCCGCGCCGCGCACGTTCGCGCCGGGGATTTCGGCGGCCAGTTCGGCCGCAGCCGCTTCGGCCTTGGCGGCATCGCGCCCACCGATCACCACGTCATAGCCGGCGGCCGCCCAGCGTGCCGCAAGGCCGCTGCCTTCCTTGCCCGTTCCGCCCAATACCGCGAGCGTGGGTTTACCCTCTGCCATGAAATCTCCTGTCGACTGTTCGCTGCGCCCTTTGTCAGGCGATCGTCGCGGGCGCAATCTTTCGACGATGCGTCAGCACCGGAACGCGCGCGCGAACCTCCGCCACCCGCTTCATATCAAGGTCGACAAAGCCGACCCCGTTTTCGCCCTGCATATCCAGCAGCACATCGCCCCACGGGTCCACCACCAGCGAATGGCCGTAGGTCGCCCGCCCATCGGCATGCGCGCCGGCCTGCGCGGCCGCGATCACGAACGCGCCCGCCTCGATCGCGCGGGCGCGCAGCAAAACATGCCAGTGCGCACGGCCTGTTGGCACGGTGAAGGCCGCCGGCACACACAGGATCGTCGCGCCGGCATCGCTCAACGTGCGAAACAGATCGGGGAAACGCAGATCATAACAAATCGTCAGGCCCATCCGGCCCCATGGCGTATCCACCACCACGGCCTGCGAACCCGGCGCGTAAGCCGAAGATTCCCGCCAGCTTTCGCCGGTCGGCAGATCGACGTCGAACAGATGAATCTTGTCATAGCGCGCACGGATCGCGCCGGCATCGTCGATCAGAAAGCTGCGGTTGACCAGCCGCCCATCATGCCGTTCGCCCGCCAGCGCCAGCGAACCAAGATGCACCCAGACGCCCGCCTTCGCTGCGGCATCGCGCACCCGCGCCAGCACCCGATCATGCGCCTCGTCCGCAAGATGATCGGCCGCGCGCGTGCGATCGCGATCCAGCAGGCCGCTCATCTCCGGTGTGAACAAAATGTCCGCCCCGCCTGCTGCGGCCGCTTCGATCGCGGCCACCAATGCCGTGGCATTCGCATCCGGGTCGATCCCCGTGCAGCTTTGGAACAGGGCGGCACGCATCAGGCGGCGAGCAGCGCGTCCAGCTTGCCCGCGCGTTCCAGCGCGGCCAGATCGTCCGATCCGCCGACATGCTGGTCGTTGATGAAAATCTGGGGAACGGTGCTGCCGCCCTTGGCGCGATCGAGCATCTCGGCGCGCTTGGGGCCGCCCATCGTGATGTCATATTCCTCGAACGTGACACCCTTGTCGCCCAGCAGCTTCTTGGCGCGGGTGCAATATGGGCAGAGGAACTTGGTGTAGATTTCGACCTTGGGCATGAAGGCCCCTTCTTCTGGTGGAACAAATTTGCTGCAAGACGTGTGGTGCGGTGCGTCAATTGTCAACATCACCGCCATCCAGATCCACCCGCGCCCAGCACAGCAATCGCACCTCCGCTGCGCCGGCCTGTTTGAGCGTGCGGGCGCACGCATTGGCGGTCGCCCCCGTCGTATGCACATCGTCGATCAGCAGGATGCGCCGGCCCTTCACCCCCGCGCGCTGGCCGGGATCGACCGCAAATGCACCCCGCACCGCCTTCGCCCGCGCGTTACGCCCCAGCCCGCGCAGCACCGGTGTCGCCCGCTTGCGCTGCAGCAGATCGACCGCCAGCGGCAGCCCATGCCGACGCGCCAGCACACCGGCGATCAGCGCCGACTGGTTGTAACCGCGCCGCCAGATCCGCCAGCGGTGGAGCGGCACCGGCACGACGATCGCCTCGCCGTCCCCCACCAGCCGTGCCATCAGCCGCGCGATCGTTTCGGCATGGCCCGGCCGGCCGCCATATTTCAGGCGCATCACCACATGCCGCGCCACGGGACCATAAGCGACAGCCGCGCGCGCCGCATCCACCGCCGGCGGATCGGACAGGCACCCGCCACACAGTGCGCCATGGCCGCCGCCTGCGATCCGGATGCCGCACCGCGCGCAGCCGTCATCGCCCAGAAAATCCAGGCTCTGCCAGCAATCGAGGCAAAAGCGATGATCGTCCGGCGTCACCGCGCCACAGCCCGGGCAACGCGGCGGCAATGCCAGCGCAATGATGCGCGCCGCCGCCGTCCCCACCATCGCCCCCAGCCGCTTCATCCGCTTCCCCCTTATCCGCCCTCTTGTTCCAGCCGCGCCACGGGGGCACAAGCCCGGCCATGACTTTCCCCCCGGCCGATCCCGAGATTTTCGACCGCCGCACCCGCCGCCTGCGGCGCGATCGCGCGGCACCCGGCTTTGCCGATCATGCTTTCCTGCGCGATCGCATGGTCGAAGACCTGCTCGACCGGCTCGATTCGGTAAAACGCACCTTCACCCGCGCGCTCGATCTCGGCACGGCGGACGGATCGCTCGCCACCGCCCTGCGCACACGCGGCATCACAACCTTCACCGCCGATCCCGGCTTCGCCTTCGCCAAGGCCGCGGGCGGCGTGCAATGCGATGAAGATCGCCTGCCGTTTGCCGATGGCAACTTCGATCTGGTCATCGCCGCCGGCGGGCTGGACATGGTGAACGACCTGCCCGGCGCGCTCACACTGATCCGCCGCATACTCCGCCCCGATGGCCTGTTCCTCGCCGCTTTCTTCGGCGCGGGATCACTGCCCCGCCTGCGCGCCGCATTGATGGCGGCGGACGACGCAGCCGGCCGCGGCGTGGTCGCACGCATCCATCCGCAGATCGACGTGCGTGCGGCGGGCGACCTCCTGTCGCGCGCCGGCTTTGCCCTGCCGGTGGCGGACATCGATCATGCCCGCGTCCGTTATGGCGATCCGCTGCGCCTGATCGGCGATCTGCGCGGCATGGCCGCCACCAACATCCTGCGCGACCGGCGCGGCGCGGCCCTCACCGCAGCGCACCTGCCCGCCTTGTTCGAAGCCTTCGCCGGCATGGCCGACGCCGATGGCCGCGTGACGGAATTGTTCGAAATCGTCCACCTCACCGCCTGGTCCCCCGGCCCCGACCAACCCAAGCCCGCACGGCGCGGCAGCGGCCGCACCTCGCTAGCCGATGCGCTGAAACCGAAGGAGGGGTGAGCGGAGCCAACATTGTTACCAAAGACCATGACCTGTTATTTTTCGGCACCCAAACCTCCTCCCGTAAAGCACTGATACTATGACCATTCCATCAGATCCTGTCGCGAGACCAGACGATGCTGGACAGGTTTCCATCTTTGTGTGCGGCACGCAAAAGGGGGGCACAACAAGCCTGCATGCCCATTTTGTTGAGCATCCTGAACTGAGTGCTCCCCAAAAGAAGGAGCTCCACTTCTTCGACAATGAATCCGTTGATTGGATCAGGCCCGATTATGCACCGCTTCACGCCAGCTTCAGCACCGCGCCGGGCCATGGGCTACGGTATGATATCACGCCCATCTATATGTTCTGGCCCGCTTCGCTCGAACGCATAGCCTCGTACAATCCGAATGCGCGGTTGATATTCCTGTTTCGCGATCCGCTTGAGCGGGCATGGTCGCACTGGTCGATGGAATGGGCGCGCAAGGCCGAAACGCTGCCTTTTACAGAAGCCATCCGTCAAGGCCGCTCCCGACTTGAGGGCATTCCCATCAATGCCCCCGCATGGCGGGTTTTTTCCTATCTGGAACGCGGCCTCTATGGCGCTCAGGTTGAACGCGCATTGAGCCTTTTTCCGCGCGAACAACTCTTGTTCCTTCGATCGGAAGATCTGCGCGACCAACATACCGAAACACTGGACAGGATCGCCCGGTTCCTGCGTATCACCCGTTTTCCCGACACTGGTATGAAGACGGAAAATGCACGACCGGCGATTGACTATCCTTCCTGGGCGACAGCAGCCGATCGCGCACTGGTGGCGGAATTTGTGAACGAAGACCTTCGCAATTTTGCGAAGCTAACTGGCCTGGATACCGATCATTGGCCGTGCATGGCCCAGATCAGGGCCTAACCCATTCCACATCGGACATGCAGCGGGGAACGGTGGCTGCCACCGCTCCCCCCCACAGCCTTCGCCCTTGGCATTCCCCACTCCGCTCGCCTAAGCGCCAAAGCCATGTTGCGCCGGTTGATTCCCGATCCCTTCATCGTCCTGCTGCTCGCGACGGTGCTGCTCGCGTCGCTGCTGCCGGCGCGCGGCGGGTTCGCGTCGGCGGTCGATGGGCTGGCGACGGCGGCGATCGTGCTGCTGTTCTTCTTCCATGGGGCGAAACTGCCGCGTGAGGCGATTATCGAGGCACTGGGCCATTGGCGGCTGCACCTCGTCATCCTTGGCTGCACCTTCGTGATGTTCCCGCTGCTGATCCTCGCCATGCAATGGCTGGCGCCGGAAATGCTGCCGCCGCCCTTGTGGACGGGAATGCTGTTCATGGCGGCGCTGCCCGGCACGGTGCAATCGGCGATCGCGTTCACGTCGATCGGGCGTGGCAATGTCGCCGCCGCCGTCGCCGCATCATCGGCATCGCAGCTGATCGGCATTTTCCTGACGCCGCCGCTGGTGGGCCTGCTGGCCGATGCGCATGGCGGGGCGACCGACACCGCCGGCATCGGCCATATCCTGCTGATCCTGTTTGCGCCCTTCCTGGCCGGGCATCTGCTGCGCCCGTGGATCGGCGAATGGGTCGCGCGCCACCGGCCCCTGATCGCAATGAGCGATCGCAGCGCGATCCTGCTCGCGGTCTACAGCGCCTTTTCGGCCGCCGTGATCGAAGGGATATGGGGTCGGCTGCCATTGCCGGTGCTGGGCGTACTCGTCGGCCTGTGCCTGGCGGTGCTCGCCTTCGCGCTCCTCTTCACCCTCGGCGTGGCGCGTTTGTTCGGTTTCAGCCGGGCGGATGAAGTGGCGATCCTGTTCTGCGGCACCAAGAAATCGATCGTTCAGGGCGTGCCGATGGCGCGCGTGCTGTTCGCCCCGGCCGATGTCGGGCTGGTGCTGATGCCGATCCTGTTATTTCATCAATTCCAGCTGATGGCCTGCGCGTGGATCGCGCGCCATTATGCCGCGACAGCGGATAAGCCACCCGCCCCATAATTTTCGTGAATGCCGCCCCATCCCTGGTCTAAGGGGAAGGGCAAGACAGTTTAGGAGGAGTGCCCGCGTGACCGAACAGGCGATCTATCCCGTCCCAGCCGAGTGGAAGAAGAAGGCCAAAGTGGATAGCGCCCGCTATGCGCAGCTTCACGGCCGGTCGCTCGCCGATCCCGGCAGCTTCTGGCTGGAACAGGCCAAGCGGCTCGACTGGATCAAGCGGCCGGAAATCGCCGGGGACTGGTCGTTCGCGGAAAAGGATTTCCACATCCAGTGGTTCGCCGACGGCAAGCTGAACGTCGCCGCCAATTGCATCGACCGGCACCTGGCCGAACGCGGCGATCAGGTCGCGATCCTGTGGGAACCGGATGAACCCAGCGAAGCGCCGCGTCGCTACACCTATGCCCAGCTGCACGCCGAAGTATGCCGTTTCGCCAATGTGCTGAAGGCATCGGGCGCGAAGAAGGGCGATCGCATCACCATCTACATGCCGATGATCCCCGAAGCCGCGTTCGCGCTGCTCGCCTGCGCGCGGATCGGTGCGGTGCATTCGGTGGTGTTCGGCGGATTTTCGCCCGACGCGCTGGCCGGCCGCATTCAGGATTGCGATTCGACGATCGTCATCACCGCCGATGAAGGCCGTCGCGCCGGCAAGAAGGTGCCGCTGAAGGCCAATGTCGACAAGGCCGCCGCGCTCTGCCCCTCGCTCGAAAAGGTCGTCGTCGTGCAGGCGACGGGCGGATCGGTCGATATGGAGCCGGGCCGCGACGTCTGGTATCATGATCTGGCGTCGATGGTGGCCGCCGAATGCCCGCCCGAACCGATGGGCGCGGAAGATCCGCTGTTCATCCTCTACACGTCGGGGTCGACCGGCAAGCCCAAGGGCGTGCTCCACACGTCCGGCGGCTACCTGCTGTGGGCCAGCCTGACGCACGAGATGATCTTCGATTATCGCCCCGGCCAGATTTACTGGTGCGCGGCCGATATCGGCTGGGTCACGGGCCACAGCTACATCGTCTATGGCCCGCTCGCCAATGGCGCGACGACCCTGATGTACGAAGGGGTGCCCAACTGGCCCACCGCCAGCCGCATCTGGGAAGTGGCCGATCGCCATCAGGTGGAAATCCTCTACACCGCCCCCACCGCTTTGCGCGCGCTGATGAAGGAAGGCGATGATTTCGTCACCAAAACCAGCCGCAAGTCCCTGAAACTGCTGGGCACCGTTGGCGAACCAATCAACCCGGAAGCCTGGCGCTGGTATCATGATGTGGTCGGCGAAGGGCGCTGCCCGATCGTCGATACCTGGTGGCAGACGGAAACCGGCGCGGCGATGATCGCCCCCCTGCCCGGTGCGATCGATCTGAAGCCGGGTTCGGCCACCAAGCCGTTCTTCGGGATCGAACCGCAGCTGGTCGACACCGAAGGCCATGTCCTTGACGGCGCCACCGAAGGCAATCTCGTCATCGCGCGCAGCTGGCCGGGGCAGATGCGCACCGTGTGGGGCGATCATAGCCGCTTCTTCCAGACCTATTTCAGCACCTATCCCGGCAAATATTTCACCGGCGATGGCTGCCGGCGGGATGAAGACGGCTATTACTGGATCACCGGTCGGGTTGATGACGTCATCAACGTTTCCGGCCACCGCATGGGCACCGCCGAAGTGGAAAGCGCGCTCGTCCTCCACGCCAAGGTGGCCGAAGCCGCCGTCGTCGGGATGCCCCACGATATTAAGGGACAGGGCATCTATGCCTATGTCACCCTGAACGCGAATTGTGCGGCGAGCGAGGAATTGCGCGCCGAACTGAAGCAATGGGTGCGCACCGAAATCGGCCCGATCGCGACGCCCGATGCGATCCAGTTCGCGCCCGGCCTGCCCAAGACGCGTTCGGGCAAGATCATGCGCCGCATCCTGCGCAAGATCGCGGAAGGCGACACATCGTCGCTGGGCGACACGTCAACCCTGGCCGATCCGTCGGTGGTCGACGATCTGATCGCCAATCGGGTCGGATAACGCACGGTCCAAAGCATAAGCGCCATTCCCGCACAAACGGGGATGGCGCTGTTTCTTTCTTTCAGCCCGCCAGCACCCGCGCCAGCAGCCGATCGATCGCCGCCACGCTTTCCGGTTCATCCAACACCGGCGCATGGCCGATACCGGCCACGGTAACGAGGTCGAGCCCATCCACCCGCCGCGCCATTTCCTGCGCGGTCGCGGCACTCAATATATCGGACCGCTCACCTCGCACCAGCGTTACGGGTCGTCCGCCAAGGCTCTGGAACGCAGGCCACATATCCATGCCCGATTCCCCGCCCGGCAATTTGAACGGCTCGGCGATCTTCATGTCATAATCATAGATGATACGCCCGGCCGGGGTCAGCCGGCACAGCCGCTTGGCCATCGCCAGCCATTGTTCGACCTCATAATCGGGATAGACCGCAAAATTGCTCTGTTGAAGGCCGCGCGCGGCGTGCAGCCAGGTCGGCCAACTCGCCTGCTTGCCGACATAGGTGCGAATGCGCGCAAGCCCGCCGACTTCCAGCACCGGCCCGACATCGTTGAGCATTGACGCCACGACCCGATCGCGCCCCGTGGCCGAAAGCAGCATGGTCAACAGGCCGCCCAGCGACGTCCCGAACGCGACAAAGCGATCGATCTTCAATTCTTCGATCAGCGCCTCCAGATCCTGCAAATAGGTCAAGGGCACATAGGTCATCGGATCCTTGGCATAGGCGCTTTCGCCGCGGCCGCGCAGTTCGACGCAGATCAGCCGCCAGCGCCCCGCCAGCCGATCGGCGACATCGGCGAAATCGCGCGCGTTACGCGTCAGGCCGGGAATGCACAGGATTGGGGGCTGCCCTTCGGCTCCACCGGGATAGTCGCGATAATGGAGGCGCAGCCCATCCTTGGACCACCAATAACCGTCCGTCCATTGCGCCATGCTTGCGTCTCCTCGCGTACCGCCCCCATATCGCCGCATGACGACGCCCCCGCAACCCGCTCCCTATCGGCCCGATCCGGCTATCCTGTCACTTGGCGGGGATTATTATGATCCTGTCGCGGCAGCCGATTTTCCCGAAACCAGATTGCGCTTCCGCAACGATCGCTGGGCGGCGGCCGTCGGCCTCGCCGACATCGACGACATGGCATGGATCCGCCATTTCGGGCGTTTTCAGCCGCTGCCCGGCAACCTGCCCGAACCGCTGGCGCTGCGCTATCACGGCCACCAGTTCCGCGTGTACAACCCCGATATCGGCGACGGCCGCGGTTTCCTCTTCGCCCAGATGCGCGATGATACGGGCCGCCTGCTCGATCTCGGCACCAAGGGATCGGGCCAGACGCCCTATAGCCGCTTCGGCGATGGCCGGCTGACCCTGAAGGGCGGCGTCCGCGAAATCCTGGCGACGGAGATGCTGGAGGCATTGGGCGTCAACACCTCCAAAACCTTCTCGCTGATCGAAACGGGTGAAGCGCTGCAACGCGGCGATGAACCCTCGCCCACCCGTTCATCGGTGCTGGTCCGCCTGTCGCACAGCCATATCCGCATCGGCGCCTTTCAGCGGCTTGCTTATTTCCGCGATGGCGACGCGATCCGCCGTCTGGTCGATTATGCCCTGCGCGAACTATATGGCGTCCAGCCCGGCGCGGAACCGGAAATCCAGTTGCTGTCCCTTGTCGTCGAACGCACGGCAAAGCTTGCCGCATCCTACATGGCTGCCGGCTTCGTCCATGGCGTGCTCAACAGCGACAATATCAACATCACCGGCGAAAGTTTCGATTACGGCCCGTGGCGCTTCACGCCCACCTGGGAACCCGGATTCACCGCCGCTTATTTCGACGAACAGGGGCTATACGCCTTTGGCCGGCAGGCGCAGGCAATCCACTGGGATGTCGTCCAGTTGGCCGTGGCGCTGCGCACCATCGCCGAAGCCGAAGCGCTGACCCCGCCGCTGGAAGCCTTCCCTGCACTCTACGAAGCCGCCTTCCGTGACGCGATCTTCGCCCGGCTCGGCATCGCCCCGCTCGACGATCAATCGGACATGGCCCTGCTCGAAGCGATGGAGCGCGGCCTTGTGGAGACCGGCACCACCATCGACCGTTTCTTCTTCGATTGGCGCGGTGGCAAGCGGCGTGGCCCCTCCCCCGCCGATCCGGCCTACGCCCGCGACAGCTTCGCCGCCTTCGGCATGATGCTCGGCGCGTTTCCCAAGGTCGCATCCACCGAACATCGCTACTGGTCCGATCGCGAACCCTGCTCGATGCACATCGACGAAGTGGAGGCAATCTGGGCGCGCATCGCCGAAGATGACGACTGGAGCGCGCTCGACGCCAAGGTCGCCGCGATCCGCCGCATGGGCGAAGCCATGTAAGCACCGATTGCGAAACCGCGCGCGGGCGGCCAAGGTGACGAAATTAACCATGCGGGCCACATAATCCGCTGGACCATCGCACCACCGGGGACGTTCCACCCATGTCTGCCACCGAGATCATTTCCACCGAACCCGCCAGCGGCGCCGTGCTGTGGCGTGGTGCGGCCGGCAATGCCGCGCATGAAGTGGCGCTCGCGCGTGCCGCCTGGGCGGCTTGGGCGGCCCAGCCGCTTGCGGTGCGGATCGAAACGCTGCGCCGTTTCGCCAATGTCGTGCGCAGCCGGCTCGACACCTTTGCCGATCTCATCGCGCGCGAAACCGGCAAACCCTTGTGGGAAGCGCGCACCGAAGTCGAAAGCGTCGTCAACAAGGTCGATATTTCGGTGTCGGCTTATGCCGAACGCACCGCCCAGCGCCGTTTCGAAGGCGCGCTTGGCGCCAAGAGCGCGCTGCGCCACAAGCCGCATGGCGTGCTCGCGGTGCTCGGGCCGTTCAACTTCCCGGCACATCTACCCAACGGCCATATCGTCCCCGCCCTGATCGCGGGCAACGCGGTTGTGTTCAAGCCGTCGGAAAAGACCCCGGCAACCGGCGCCTTCCTGGTCGAATGCTACCACGCCGCCGGCGTTCCCGAAGGCATCGTCCGCCTGCTGATCGGCGGGCCGGATGAAGGCCGCGCGCTCGCCGCCGAACCGGGCATCGACGGGCTGCTGTTCACCGGATCGGCGCGCGCCGGCATGGCGCTCCACCGCCAGTTCGCCGAAACACCCAACAAGATCCTCGCGCTCGAACTCGGCGGCAACAATCCGCTGGTGGTGTGGGATACGCCCGATATCGCCTCGGCCGCCGTGATCGCCGTCCAGTCGGCCTATATGTCCGCCGGCCAGCGTTGCACCGCCGCGCGCCGGCTGATCGTGAAGGATGGCGCGCACGAGCCGCTGATCGCCGAAATCGGCCGGCTGATCGATCGGATCATCGTCGACCATCCCCATGCCGATCCCGCCCCGTTCATGGGGCCGGTGATCGACAACGCGACCGCCGATCATGTGCAGGAAAGCTTCCTCGACCTGATCCTGAAAGGCGGTCGCCCGATCAAACAGATGGCCCGGCGCGATGCCGATCGGCCGTTCCTGTCCCCGGCGCTGATCGATGTCACCGGCATATCCGCGCGCCCCGACGAGGAAATTTTCGGCCCCGTCCTCCAGATCATCCGCGTCGCCGATTTCGATGCCGCGATCACCGAAGCGAACAACACCCGCTTCGGCCTGTCCGCCTCGCTCGTCTCGGGCAGCCCGGATCTCTATGATCGTTTCTGGGGCAATATCCGCGCCGGCATCGTCAACTGGAACCGGCCCACCAACGGCGCGCCCTCCAACGCCCCGTTCGGCGGCGTCGGCCTGTCGGGCAACCACCGCCCCAGCGCCTATTATGCCGCGGATTATTGCGCCTATCCCGTCGTTTCGTCCGAAGCCGATCAGCCACGCGCGTCGATCGGGGTGGGCTTGCGCGACGGCTAGGGCGATCAGGCCGGACAAGTTCTCCTAAGCTGTCGCAAAGCATCCTTCGATTGCATGGCCGCGCGTTCGAGGCCATTTGCCGATCCATGTCCACGCTACTCGATCCGCACGCGCGCGGCCGCGTCATTCTGGTTGGGGCCGGCCCTGGCGATCCGGGCCTGCTGACCGTGCGCGCCGTCGAAGCGCTGCGGCAGGCAGACGTCGTCGTCCATGACGGGCTGATCGACCCGCGCGTGCTGGATTATGCGCCCGCCACGGCCCAGCGCATCTCGGTCGCCAAAACCCGTTCGCGCCATACGCTGCCGCAGGAAGCGATCAACGCGCTGATCATCGCCCATGTGAAGACCGGCGCGATCGTCATCCGGCTCAAGGGCGGCGATCCGTTCGTGTTCGGGCGCGGCGGCGAAGAGGTGGAGGCCGTCCGCGCCGCCGGCCTCACGGTCGAAGTCATTCCCGGTGTTTCCGCTGCATTGGGCTGTGCCGCAGCCGCCATGCTCCCGCTTACCCATCGGGACTGGTCGAGCGCGGTCAGCTTCGTCGCGGGCCAGTGCAAGGGGCTGACCGAACAGAATTGGGCCGGCCTGGCGGGCCAGGGTCGCACGCTCGTTATCTATATGGGTGTCGCCTGCGCCACGCTGATCGCTGACAAGCTGATGGCCGATGGCGTCGCGCCCGATATGCCGGTGGCGGTGCTGGAACGCGGCACGCTCGAAGGATCGCGCGCGCTGCGCACCCTGCTCGCCGATCTTGGCGGCATGGTCGAACGCGAACAGGTGATAAGTCCGGCGATCATTATCGTCGGCGAAGTGGTATTGCTGTCGGATGCCGAAAACCGGCTTCAGGCACTGGCGAAACAGGCGGAGGCGCTCTCTTGAAGATTTTGACGGGCAACGATCTGGGCACGGGCGATGTCGTCTGGTGGACGGGCAGCGATTGGTCGCGCCATGTCGCCGAGGCCGTCGACGTCGATCATCATGGTGAGGCGATCGCGGCCGAAGAAGACGCCGCGCGCCGCGTCAACGCGCCTTATGTGATCGATGCGGAACAGACGCCCCACGGCCCCCGCCCCGCCCATATCAAGGACCGCATCCGCGCCGCCGGCCCCACCGTGCGGCTCGACCTCAACATCAAGCCTGCCGATCCTGCGGCAGGAAGCTGGGTGATCTGATGTATAAATATGATCAATATGATCAGGCGATCGTCGACGCCCGCGTCGAAGAATTTCGCGATCAGGTTCAGCGCCGGCTGGCGGGTGAAATCACCGAGGATCAGTTCAAGCCGCTGCGGCTGATGAACGGCCTCTACCTCCAGCTTCACGCCTATATGCTGCGCGTGGCGATCCCTTATGGCACGCTCGATAGCCGCCAGATGCGGATGCTGGCCCATATCGCGCGCAAATATGACAAGGATTACGGGCACTTCACCACCCGCCAGAACATCCAGTATAACTGGATCAAGCTGGAGGACGCCGCCGATATCCTGGCCGATCTCGCCACCGTCGAAATGCACGCCATCCAGACGAGCGGCAATTGCATCCGCAATATCTCGTCCGATCAGTTCGCCGGTGCTGCCGCCGACGAAATCACCGATCCGCGCCCGTGGGCCGAACTGCTGCGCCAATGGTCGACGTTCCACCCGGAATTCAGCTATTTGCCGCGCAAGTTCAAGATTGCGGTGATCGCGGCGGACGAAGATCGCGCAGCCGTCAAGCTGCACGATATCGGCATTCAGTTGCACAAGAACGACGCCGGCGAAGTCGGCGCGCGCATCTTCGTGGGTGGCGGCATGGGCCGCACGCCGATGGTGGCGCCGGTGATCCGCGATTTCGTGCCGATCGACGATCTGCTCGGCTATGTCGAAGCGTGCCTGCGCGTCTACAATCGCTATGGCCGTCGCGACAATATCTACAAGGCGCGGATCAAGATCCTCGTTCACGAACTGGGCGCGGCCGAATATGCCCGCCAGGTCGAAGAGGAATGGGCGCATGTGAAGACGCTCAACCTCGATCCGCCGGTGGGCGAATTCGAACGCATCGCCGCCTTCTTCGCCGCGCCCGCGTTTGAAACCGGCATTGCCGACACCGTGGACCGCAGCGATCCCGATTTCGCTTTGTGGCTCGACCAGAACGTCAAGGCCCACAAGCAGCCCGGCTATGCGATCGTCAACATCAGCCTGAAGCCCACCGGCGGCATTCCGGGCGATGCGTCGTCCGCGCAGATCGATCTGATGGCCGATCTGGCCGAACGCTACAGCTTCGATGAACTGCGCGTCACGCACGCCCAAAACATCGTCCTGCCGCATGTGAAGAAGGCCGATCTCTACACGCTGTGGCAGCAGCTCGATGCGGCCGGTCTTGCCGCGCCGAACCTCGATCTGATCAGCGATATCATCGCCTGCCCGGGCCTTGATTATTGCAGCCTCGCCAATGCCCGGTCGATCCCGATCGCGCAGAAGCTGCAGGAACGCTTCGCCGGGCTGGATCGCCAGCGCGACCTGGGCGAACTCAAGCTCAAGATTTCGGGCTGCATCAACGCCTGTGGCCACCACCATGCCGGCCATATCGGCATTCTGGGCGTCGATCGTAAGGGCACCGAAAACTATCAGCTGCTGCTCGGCGGATCGGGTGCGGAAGATGCCAGCCTCGGCCGCATCACCGGCCCCGGCTTCGACGAAGACGGCATCGTCGATGCGGTCGAACGCACCGTCGAAAAATATCGCGCGGTTCGCGAACCGGGCGAACGATTCCTCGATACATACCGCCGCGTTGGCATCGACCCCTTCAAGGAGGCGATTTATGGGTGATTTCCTGCGCTTCCGCGATGATGCGCCGCATGAAGAACCGGCCGTCACGCTCGACGCCTTTCTCGGCCAGAGCAACGCGACCGCCGTTCGGCTGGAATCCGACGAAGATGCGCGCAAGCTCATCCCGCAGCTCGGCCAGCTGGCGCTGATCGAAGTGTCGTTCCCCAAATTCCGCGATGGCCGTGGCTATTCGGCCGGGCGGATTTTGCGCGAAGCGGGCTATGAAGGCGAACTGCGCGCCGCCGGCGACGTGCTGGTCGATCAGATCCCCCTGATGCGCCGCTGCGGGTTCGACAGCTTCGCACCCGAAGCGTCGGTCGATCCCGATGCGCTGGCGCGTGCGCTCGGCCGCTATGACGATGTCTATCAGAAGGCGGCGGATGGGCGCTCGCCTGTCTGGGCGTTGCGGCATGGCTGATCCCGCGCGCAGCATCGACATGATCGACACCGCCCCGCCCTTCACGGCGGACGACGCGGCGCGCTTCAACGCGCGCTTCGACGGCGTCGAGACGGCCGATATGCTGCGCGAGCTGCTGACCGGCGATCTCGCCGGCCGCACCGCCATCGTCTCGTCCTTCGGCGCGGAATCGGCGGTGCTGCTGCACCTCGTGGCGCAGATCGACACCGAAACGCCGGTCATCTTCGTCAACACGCAGAAGATGTTCGGCGAAACGCTGGCCTATCGCGATGAACTGTCCGAACGGCTCGGCTTCGTCGATCTGCGCGTCTTCCGGCCTGATCCGCGCATCCTCGCGGCGCAGGATCGCACCGGTCTGCGCTGGTCCTACGATCCCGATGGCTGCTGCGAAATCCGCAAGGTCGAACCGCTGCGCCGTGCGTTGCAGCCGTTCGATGCGTGGATTTCGGGCCGCAAGGGATTCCAGTCGGGCACCCGCATCGCTTTGCCCCGCTTCGAAATCGACGAAGGCCGCCTCAAGATCAATCCACTGGCCGATTGGGGCAAGGATCGGCTTGAGGCCTATTTCGCCGATCACGAACTGCCGCGTCACCCGCTGGAAGCGCAAGGCTATCTGTCGATCGGCTGCGCCCCCTGCACCAGCATCGTCAAACCCGGCGAAGACCCCCGCGCGGGCCGCTGGCGGGGTTGGGATAAGGTCGAATGCGGCATCCACGGCGGCCGCGTCCCCGGCCCGGACGAAGAACCGGTGTTCTAAAAGGCATCGCTCTCGCCAGACCGAAACCACATACAAAAACGCCACCCCAGCACAGGCCGGGGTGGCGTTTTCTTTTTGCAGGTATCGCTCGGCTCACGCCCCCGGCAGCGGCACCCATTCAGCCTTCACATCTTCGTCGATCTGGCCGGTCACCACCGCGCGCTGGATCGCCTTGGAATAGGAAATCCGCCAGCCGTCCGCCGTCTTCACATATTTGTCGGCGTAGAAATTGGCGAGCAGGCGGAACGTGCCGCCGCGCGGATCATAGTTCACATAGCCCAGGTTCCACCGCGCGCTGGCGGTGTCGCCGTCAATGTCGATTTCGCCATTATGGCCGTGGTGGACGTCGGTGATCGGCGTCTTCACCGCCATTTCGGTAAAGATGCCGATCAGCCCGTCGACGTTGAACTCGCCCAAAGGCGGAAAATCGATCACGGCATCCGCGGTGAAGCAGCCGCGAATCTGATCGACGTCCTTGGCGTCGCACGCATTCAAATAGCGCGCCTTCAGCTTGCGGATATCGCTTTCGGCTTCCAGGCGGGCGATGCGGGCTTCGAGATCACTCATGGCAGCTTGATTACCTTCGTCGTGGGAATGGGCGTTTCCGCCGCGTCGGTCCAGCGCCACAGCATGGTACCATGGGCATGGCCGGCGGTGTCGACCCAGTTGCCGAAACCGGGATCGCGCGCGGCGATGACCAGGGTCACGGTACCATCCGAGTTCGGCTTGGCGGACGTGTTGTTATAGTGGATCTGGTGGAAACGATAATCCAGCGATTCCATCCAGTAATTGTCGAGCTGGAAATTCCACACCCGGCATTTCGGCACGGTGGTTTCGATCACCAGCGCTTCATCCGGGGCCAGTTCCCACGCACCGTGGAGATAATGGATCATCGGATCGCCGCCCGCCTTCACGAACATCGCCTGGTCGGGCGTGTCGAGCGCGTTCATATTTTCAGCGCGGAACTTTTCAGCCCAGATGGCAAAGGTGCGCGCGGTCCCCTCGACGAAGCCGGCGACCTTGCCGAGGGCGGTTTCCAGCCGTTCGGGCGTCAGCGGCGCGGGTGTCGCCGGGCCGTCGATCGCCTCGATACGGATATCGACGCCCTGTTCCTTTGCACGATCGCCGAACGTCTGGCGGACGAGGATCATGCTGGTATCTTCGGCAATCGGCAGCCAATTGCCGTTGCCCGGCCGTTCGCGCGACGCGATCAGTTCGAAGCTGCCGTCCGCTTCGATCAGCATGTCCTCAACATCCACTTCGCCGGTCGACGCCATGGTGCCGTCGATCGCGTAGCGATTGGCCTTCGATCCGAAGGTCAGGATCGGCACCGTGCCGCGCTTGCCGCTGATGCGGTAGCTGCGATCGCCGGTGACCGTCGCGTTCAGATAATGATTGTCGGGGTTGTCCGCGCCGATCTTCGCGGTCTGGTGGCTCGCCTGATAGAAAGCGGGAAAATCCGGGTCGGCAAATTCCAGATTCATTTCCAGCGCGATACGCAGGAGACGGGTAAGGTAACGATAGCCTTCCGCCCGGTCGATCGGGGTGGCCGCCGCTTCGGCGCCCAGCACCACGTCGCCGGCTTTTTCCAGCTTGCGGCAAAAATCCCGCCAGACTTCGCCCGACATGACCTTGTCTTCACTCATCACATGCACTCCGGGTATCAAAAAGAGCAGGCCGCCACGGTGCGCCATCGCATCCGCGGCGGCTAGACCCTGATGATGCCCAGTTGCGCTTATGGAGCCATATATTGGCCGCCATTGACGTCGAGCACCGCGCCGGTGACGACGCGGGCATAATCCGACAGGAAGAACAAAACCGCCTTCGCGCAATCATCTTCATGCGGGATGATGCCGAGCGGGATGCGGCCGGTGATCTCGCCGATCAGTTCGTCGCGGTTCGCGCCGGCAGCCACGGCCCGGTCGATATGGTCATAGACCGGCTTGCCACCGATCCAGCCCATGCGGGTGTGGTTCACGCGAACGCCATACTTGCCGAAATCGTTGGCCATGTGGCGGCTCAGCACGTTGAGGCCGCCCTTGCCCGATGCATAGCCGCCTTCGCCGGAAAACGGATTGACGGTCGACATCGTCGATACGTTGATCACCGCACCGTCTTTCTTGGCCTTGAACGTCGGCAGCACCGCCTGCGTCATGCGCAGCGCGCCCAGGCAATTGACGTCGAACACCTGCGCATAATCTTCCGGGTCCGCCTGATCGACGGGCACCCACGCGCCGTGGATGTAGGCGGTGTTGACGAGGCCATCGATCGTGCCGAACGCTTCCACGGTGGCCGCCGCCATCGCCTCGCACGCCGCCGCGTTCGAAATATCGGTCGGAACCGCGATCGCCTGCCCGCCCGCGGCGCGGATATCGGCGGCGACTTCCTCGATCAGCCCCTTGCTGCGCGCGCCCAGCGCGACCTTGGCGCCTTCGGCAGCCGCGATGCGGGCCAGCGCCTGACCCATGCCAGCGCCAACGCCGCTGACGATGACAACCTTGTCCTTAAGCAACATGGGGCAGTTCCTCTCCTGCATAGATCTGGTTCAGTTCGGCCGGGACGGCGTTATTGGTTTCGGGGCAATAGGTGCCCGACGGGCCGTACATCACCACGACGCAGCGGTTGCACGCGGTGCAGCCCGATGTGGTGCTTGTGCCGGCCTTCCACTGCGACAACAGCGTCGGATCATGGATCAAGGCGCGCGCGATCGCCACGCCTTCAAACCCGGCGTCCAGTGCCGCCTGGGCCGACGCCAGCGACTGGACACCGCCCAGATAGCACAGCTTCACCTTGCGGTTGGGGCCAAGCGCCGCCTTCAGCTTCAACGCATCCGCCATCAGGTAATTTTCGCTGAACGGCGGAACCTTGGGAATGCTGCGCTTCATGATGGCGAATTGCAGCTTGCCCTTCCAGCTCGTCTGCATCGTCGCCATTTCATCATAAGGCAGCGCACTGCCGAACATCTTCCAGGTGGATTCGATGTTGCGGCCGGCGGACAGCACCAGCATGTCCGCACCCGCCTCTTCCAGCACGCGTGCCGTGATGATGGTGTCTTCGATCGTCGCGCCCTTGGCCACGCCATCGACCAGATTGATCTTGGCAAGGATCGCCAGCCGGCTGCCGACAGCCGCCTTCACCGCGCGCAGCACTTCGGCCGGGAAACGCGCGCGATTTTCAGCGGAACCGCCATATTCATCGCGGCGGAAGTTGGACAGGGGCGAGATGAACTGGTTCAGCAGATAGCCATGGCCCATATGCAGTTCGATCGCATCGAACCCGGCCTGTTCGGCCCGCAAAGCGGCGGCGGCAAATTCATCACGCACCATGTCCATGTCGGCGCGCGTCATCGCCCGCTGGAACGGACGGCCCATCAGCAGGCCCACCTTGTCGATCCCGCCGGAAGACGACATGCAGCGCGACGTCGACAGATCCTTGATCTGGCAGAAGCTGCCGCCATGCGTGATCTGCGCCGAAACCTTGCCACCGGCCGCATGGATCGCATCGGTGATCGCACGATAATGCGGCACGCTTTCGTCGCTCAGCGTTCCCTGCCCCGGCAAGGTCCGGCCGTCCTTCGACACCGCGATATAAGCCAAGGTCGTCAGGCCGACTTCATTCTCGGCATAGGTGCGGTGAAATTCCAGCAGCGCCCGTGTCGGGTTCATATCCTTGTTCTTCGTCTCGTTCGCACCCGAACGGATGAAGCGGTTCTTGATCGTGATCGGCCCGATCTGGACCGATGAAAAGGGATCTGCAGTCATGATTGTCCTCCCGGCACGGACGCCGGCACATCTTTGGCCCATGGCGCGATTTCAGTCCGGCTTGCGATCCGCCAGCCTTGCGGTGTCCGGGTCAGCACGTCGGAATAGGTCGCCCCGATGAAGAATATCTGGCCGCCCTTTTCAGGCAGCATCTGCATGGGATTGAACAGCATCGTCATCGCCGTCGCGCGATCACCATCCGCCCCGTCGAAACGGATCTGCGGCATGCCGATCAGGTGCTGGGTGGTTCCGAAACCACCCAACGCCTCTTTCAGCCAGGGCTTGATATCGCCCCAAACACCCGCGCGGCCACCGGTCGCGCGGTAATCGCATTCAGCGTCGGGCGTGAACACCGCATCCAGCCGGTCGATATCCTTGGTATCGAGCGCGAACACATAGTCCGTCAGCAATGCCTGAATTTCGAGAATGTCGGAAATGCGGTCGATGTTCATGCCGCGCGCCCTCAACCGTCGAAGTTGGCCTGCCCGCCGTCGAGCGGAATGGTCGCGCCCGTCAGATAGGCAAAGCTCGGTCCGCACAAGGCCGCGACCGCTTCACCGATATCATTTTCGCAGCTGCCGATGCGGCGCAGCGGGATCGTGCTGAAGAACGCCTCCGCTTCGGCCGGCCGCGCCGCGATCCAGGCCTTCAGGCCGGGGCTGTCGGCATGCGGCGCGATGTTGAGCACGCGGATGCCATTCGGCCCCCATTCGGATGCGGCCGCACGGGTCAGCGACTGGATCGCCTTCTTGACCGCGGCATAGGTGCCGTAACCCGCCATGTCCCAACGCACGGTTGCCGACGAGGTGAGGTTGATGATCACCCCGCCGCCGCGCGCCACCATCGAAGGCTGGCACGCCTTCATCATCCGCATCGTCGCGACCGGGCCGCTTTCGAAGCCGGCCAGGAACGCTTCGTCGGTCACGCTCATCAGCGTTCCCAGCGGCACTTCCTGCGCATTGTTGACGAGGATATCGACCCCGCCGAACGCCGCGATCACTTCGGCAACCGCCGTCTGGATCTTCTCGCCATCCTTGATGTCGACGTGGAAACCGCGCGATCCGTTACCGCATTCGGCAGCCGTCGCTTCCACCTTGGAAAGCGTCCGGCCAAGCAAGGCGACGGTGGCGCCCGCCTTGGCGAGCGCGAGCGCGATACCGCGCCCCACGCCCTGCCCCGCACCGGTGACGATCGCGATCTTACCCTGCAGCATTGCTTCCCCGCTCATGCGCCCAACCCCGCCGGTGCGCCCGGCAGTACCGGCTGGAAATAACCCGACGACCAGCCGCCATCGACGGCATATTCGGCGCCGGTGACGTAGCTTGCTTCGTCGCTGACGACGAACGCGGTCACGCGTGCGACCTCTTCGGGCGCGCCGATGCGCAGCAAGGGCATCCGTTCCATCCCATCATTTTCGCCACCGCCGGTCTTGCCCGCCGGATTACCCATTTCTGTGTTCACACCACCCGGGTGGACCGAATTGACGCGCACCCCGCGCGGCCCAAGCTCCCATGCCAGGCTCTTGGAAAGGCCACGCACCGCCCATTTCGACGCCGTGTAAACCGTCAGGCCGTTGCACCCGCGCAGGCCGTCGACCGACGAAATGTTGACGACAGCGCCCTTGCCGCTGGCGATCAGCGCCGGCGCACAATGCTTCACACCCAGGATCACGCCCTTGATGTTGATGCCCAGCACCTTGTCGATATCGTCCGCCGAAACCTGTTCGATCGCGGTGTAGTGGACGACGGCGGCGTTGTTCACCAGCGTATCGAGCTTGCCAAAGGTATCGACAGCGGCTTTCACCGCGCCCGCCCAATCGTCTTCGCTGCGAACGTCGAGCTTGCGAAAGATCACCGCGTCGCCCAGTTCCTTGGCCAGCGCCTCGCCCTTTTCGACAAGGATGTCGCCGATCACCACCTTGGCGCCGCGTTCGACGAACAGGCGCACGGTTGCCGCGCCCATACCCTGCGATCCGCCGGTGACGATCGCCACCTTGCCCTCAAGCCTACCCATATCCCCTCCACGAAAGAAGCAAGGCCGGGATGGATCCCGGCTTATCGCCCTGATCCTCCCCGGCCCTGCCTTGACTGTCAAGCGGATGCGCGCAGCAATGGCCGGCATCGATCCGCAAAGTTGCGCGTTAGCGCATATTCATGTCGCTATTGCGTAATGGCGGCCGCTTCAGGCAGCCACCACCTCGCCCAGCGAATGGCGCAGTTCGGTCGCGGCCAGCGCCACCGTTTCGCCCGCTGCCGGCAGCACGCCGACCATGCTGGCGAAGCCGTGGATCATCCCATCGGCGCGGCGCAACGTCACCTGAACCCCGGCCGCCTCAAGCTTTGCAGCATAAGCCTCGCCTTCGTCGCGCAAGGGATCATGCTCGGCAGTAACGACGGTTGCGGCCGGCAGGCCATCATGGCTCGCCGCACGGATCGGCGCGGCAAGCGGATCGGGATTGGCGACGCTCGCCTCACCCACATATTGTTCCCAGAACCAGCGCATCATCGGCCCGGTCAGGAAATAATCCGCGCCCGATTCGGTGTAGGAAACATTGCCGAAATCGGTGTCGATCACCGGATAGAGCAGCAGTTGGTGGGCGATGGCCGGCCCCTGATCGCGGGCCAGCAGCGCCACAGCGGCCGCCAGATTGCCACCCGCGCTGTCGCCGCCCACCGCCAGGCGCAACCCATCGACCCCGGAACCGGCCTGCCCTTCGGCCACGGCCCGCACGGCCGCATGGCAGGCGTTCAGCGGCACCGGGAACTGCGCCTCGGGCGAACGCGGATAATCGACCGAAACCACCGCGATCGCGGCGGCTTCCGCCAGCGCGCGGCACAACGAATCGTGCGTTTCGATATTGCCGGAAACCCAGCCACCGCCATGGAAAAACACAAGAACCGGCAGCACCGTACCCGGCAACGGGTGATAAAGCCGCGCCGTCATTTCATGACCGCCCGACGTGAGCGTCAGATCGCGCACCTCGGCGATGTCAGCCTTGGGAAACGGCATCGGCTGATCATCAACGACACGCGCGGCAGCCACGGTGTGGGGCACCGCGCACAGCGGCGATTGCTTCATCATCTCCAGGATTTGCTGGGTCATCGGGTCAAGGGCCATCATGTCTCTCCTGCATTCGTGGTGAACTATTGGCGGTCGCCGCTTGCCGCCGCAACGGTGTAGAGTAGAACAGCGCGCAATGACTGACCTGCCCCATATGGACGAGACGCCGGAAACTATGCTGCCATCGGCGCTGCTTGACGCGCTTTATGGCGGATTGCTGGATGCAACGCCGTGGGAAGCCTTCCTGCGCGAACTTTCAGCCTATCTCGATTCGTCCTACGCAACACTGATCCTCACCGTGCCAGGTGCGAGCAACCCGGGCACCATCGTCACGCCCGATGCGAATCCGCAAACCGCCGAGGATTATTCGGCCAGTTTCTTCACCAGCGATCCGTTTATCGGCCTGCCCGAAGGCGAAGTGGTGACGTTTGCCGATTTCGTCGGCTCGGGCGGCAATGATCTGGTGGAGTTTCGCCGCGCCTTTCTCGATGCAGCGGGTGGCGACCAGATATTGGGCGTGGATCTGCGCGCGGCATCGGGATTCGAAGCCCGGATCCGCGCCACGCGTGATCGCAGCCGACCGGATTTCACGCGGGCGGATCGCGATGCGCTCCAGCATCTCGTACCGCATCTGCGCAACGCCATCCGGCTTTACGAACGGCTGGCAGCGATCGGCACCGAACAGGGCGTGTTCCAGGGCGCGATCGAACAGATGGCCGTGGCGACGATCATCGTCGATCATGGCGGGCGCATCCTGCGCACCAATGCGCGGGCCGATCACCTGCTCGAACAGAATGACGGCATCGGCCGCACCGGCAATCGCCTGCTGTTCGGCGGCCGTGAAGAACAAAAGGCACTCGAAACGCTGCTGCGCACGCTGGGCGTGGAAAGCGACCCCCGCGCCATCGCCCCCCTGCGGCTGCGCGTTGAACGACCATCGGGCGCGCGTGACCTGGCAATCGTCGCCCAGCCCGTTGCCGGGCCCGCCTTCATGCGCGGTGCCACCGCCGCCGCCGTCGCCTTGTTCGTATCCGAACCGGGCAGCCGCACCGGCCCCAGCCCCGAAGCGATCCGCGATCTGTTCCAGCTTACCCCTGCCGAAGCCCAGCTCGCCGCGGCCCTCGCCAATGGCGCATCGCTGATCGACGCGGCCGATCGTCTTGGCGTGACGCACAACACCGTACGCGGCCATCTGCGCGCAATCTTCGCCAAGACCGGGGTTCGCCGCCAGTCGCAGCTCGTTCACCTGCTCAATGCGCGGCTGCCGTAACACCCCGGTCGATTTTGGCCGAAATCATGAATTCGCGTCCGATCCGGCAAGGATGAGGCGGTTGACGCGTCTGCGAACGAGCCACCATAGGTCGCTACCTGATTTGTAGTTCACAATTTCCGCACTAAATATGATGCGGAGACATTGGAGGGGATATGACGGCGAAGGTGCCCGACCGCGACACGATGGTTGCGGAAGCCAAGGCGAAAGCCGGGCTAGACGATTTCGGCGATACCTGGTTCTTCGCCAATATCGATGCCCTGATCCCCTGCCTCAACGGTGAAGCCAAGCTGAGCGATGCGGGCGCGGCCTATGCCCGTGAAACCATCGTTTCCTCGCTGGTCAACCGCCTGCGCTTTATCGAGATGTTCAAGCAGCATCCCGAAATCGACGCGGAAGAGGTTGAAGTCGCGGCCGTCGTCGCCGGCTTGCCGCGCACCGGCAGCACCATGCTGCACCGCATGCTCGCCGCCGCCCCGGGCATGACCGGCGCGCGCTGGTACGAAACCAAGAATTACGTCCCCTTCCCCGGCGAAGAACGCGGCAATCCCGAGCCGCGCCGCGCCGAAGCGAAGGTGCTGCTCGATTATATGTGTCAGGCGATCCCGGAACTGATGTCGATCCATCCGATGGATATCGACCAGCCCGACGAAGAACTGATCATCATGGGCCAGCTTTTCTCGTCGACGATGATCGAAGGCACCTTCTTCGTGCCCTCCTACGCCCGCTGGCTGATGGAAAATGATCGCATCCAGGTCTACCGCGATCTCAAGCAGATCCTGAAGCTGCTGCAATGGTCGGATCCCAGCCGCAAGGGCGCCAAGTGGGTGCTCAAGACGCCGGGCCACCTGATGGGCCTGGACGGCGTGATCGAAGTATTCCCCGAAGCCAAGATCGTCATGACCCACCGCGATCCGGTGCAGACCGTGCCGTCCTACGCCAGCATGATGTTCAACCTGTACGGCATGGTTTCCGATACCGTGACGAAGGAAGAAGTCGGCGCCGTCTGGATCGATCGTCTCGCCGAACTGCTCAACACCTTCGTGGCCGAGCGCGACAAGGTGAACGGCCGCAACTTCATCGACGTGCTCTATACCGAACAGCTCGCCGAACCGGTGAAGGTCGGCCGCTATGTGCTGCAACAGGCAGGCGTGGTCGTCACCCCCGAAATCGAAGCGGGCATGGCCGAATGGATCGAAGCCAATAAGCGCGAAGACCGGGCGCCACACAAATATTCGCTCGAAGATTTCGGCCTGTCGCGTGAACAGGTGGAAGAAAAGTTCCGCACCTATCGCGAGGCGTTCCTCGCCAAATAAGTCGGTTTGATAATTCGGTTTGACTGGTCCGGCGTCGTCGCAAAAGCGGGGACGCCGGCCTGCTAAACCGCAGGCAGCGTGAAAATGAACCGTGCCCCCTGACCGGGTGCGCTTTCAACCGTCAGGTCACCGCCCATCGCCCGCGCCAGCCGCCGCGCGATATAAAGGCCGACGCCGGTTCCCGCCCCGTCGCCGGGCTGCAACCGCTCGAACTTTTCAAAAATGCGCGCATGATCCGCCGGATCGATCCCGCGCCCCTGATCGGCGACGGTGACAACCGCATATTGCCCCTGCCGCTCGCAACGCAGCCACACCGATCCGCCCGCCGGCGAATGGCGCACGGCATTGCCGATGATATTCACCAGCACCTGCAATGCACGGCGGAAATCGCCCTGAGCGGGTAACGCCTCGTCACTGGCTGGCCGATCGATACGCACATCGGCGTCCGCAGCCTTGACGCCCAGCAGCCCTGCGGCACGCCGTGTCACATCCACCAGATCGAGCCGTTCGATCGCCGGCGCGAAATCGGGCCGTTCGATCGCCTGAAGATCGACGAGATCATCGACCAGCGCCAGCAAATGCCGGCCGGCGGCCGCGATGTCGGCGGCATAATTGGCATAGTCGCGACGCAGCGGCCCATCGACCTGCGCCCGAATATGTTCGGCACCGCTGATGATGCGATCGAGCGGCTGGCGCAGCGCCGCATCCAGCCGGCGGCCGAACGCATCGGCCTGCGCGGCATCAGTATCGACGCCATCGCCCGGCGCTGCCGCCAGCGCAGGCGACGGGCTGAGCGCAAGCCCCACCGCCGCCCCGCGAAAACCGGCAAAGCGGCCCGCCGCATCGAAGATCGGCACCGCCGATAGCCGAACCAGCCCGCCACCATCGCGCAATTCGCCTTCCTGATCGTCGAAGCGCCGCTGCGTGGCGATCGCGTCCAGGATCGGCAGGATACCGCTGTCATTTTCGGCCAGCGTCACCAATTTGGTCAACGGCTGGCCCAACATCGATTCGCGCGACGCCACCACACCCGGTGACAAGGCCGTCAGCTTCAGCGCCTCGTCCGTCTCCCACAGCCAATCGGCCGATGCGCGGATGAAATCATGTTCGCGGTCGATTGTGGTCGCGGGAAAAGCGCTGGCCGCCGGCCGTTCGGCCCAGCCCGCAATCGCAATGGCGACACCTTCGCCAGCCGGTTCAGCCCGCACCCACAATTCCAGATCGGCATCTTCGTCCGCTGCGATCACACCGCGCGACACGACGATCCCCAGCCGCCGTGCAAGCCGGGCTATGGTGGCGATCTGCGGCACAGCGATCACCCCGCCTGCCGCGCCGCCCGCGCGAAGGTGCAACCCTTCAAGCGCCGCGTCCGCCTCAACCAGATGAAAATCCCGGTCGAGCCGGCCATGGATCGGCGCGGTCATGTGCGCAAGCCTGCATCAAGATCGTCGATCGCGCCGCGAAATGCCGCGTCCAGCCGCCACGGGCGCAGGGTTTCCTCCGCACGGCGGCGATCGAGCATCATGAACGCTTCGATCCGGCCCGCCGCCGTATCCGGATCGACGTCGCTGGGCACGCAACGGAACAATATGTCCGCCGCCGTCCCATGCGCCATGCCGATCGCGCACAGCAGAACGGCAAGCCGGCTGCCATCGGCATCGAACAGCATGTCCCACGCCGCCGTAAACTCGATACCCGCCCGCAGCGCGAGCGCCGCGACCGCGAACGCCACACGCCCTTCGGCCAGCGCGCGCGCAATCAGATCATCGTCAAGCCGGTCGGCCGCGCGCAGCAACAGGGCCAGCGCAATCGCCCGCCCTTCCAGCGTCGTCGTCTCGTCATATCCGGCCAGCAGCGTCTGCGCCGCAATGCCGACTTCGCGATCAGCCACGCCCGGCTCCAGGCCACCCATATCGATCATGTAACGGCGCAGGCATGCCGCCACCCGCCAGATCAACCGGTGCTGCGCCTCGGCGGGCAGATCGGTGCGGGCCAGAACCGGATCCTGAAACCGATCGATCCGCCGGCTTTCGGCAATGATCATCGCCATCGCGGCGCTCGCAATCATGGGATCGGCGTCGTCGACCAGCATGTCGATCACGGGGGTACCTGCGGCCAGTTCGGCGTTGCGCGCGGCCATCGTCCGCAGCGCCAGGCTCAACCGATGTTCTTCGGCACGGCGCAGCACGAGCGCGACCAGATCCGGATCGCGCAATAGCCCGGCATGTTCCATCATCGGCGCTGCAATCGGTGTCGCACCAGCGGTAACAGCCGCGGCGAGCGCGGGATCCTTCGCCTCCAGCCGCTGGCCGATGCGGTCGCGCAGATCATCTTCGACCGTCGCGATCAGGCGCTGGAACAGGTTGGCGGCCGCCGTCCGTTCAATATCGCGCAACCGGCGGCCATCGGGCAGGAACAGATCGATCAGCGCCAGCCGGATGCGTTCACGCCCCGCCGCCTGCGCGCGCGCGGCATCACCCAGCAGACGTTCTGCACTGTCGATCGAATCCGGGGCAAAGACGGCCATTGCTTCGGTCTAGCGCCACACGGTTAAGACCAGCTAAATCTACCCGGCGTTGCGTTGCCCTACCCGGCTCGCCAGTTCGCGCTGAACAATTGCAAAAGAACACAGCGCATAAACAGCCAGTACCGCCAGGCCGATAAACCAGTATCCGACGAGTGCGAAGGGGGCCATGGCCCAGATCAGCCCGTCCAGGCTGGCCACCCATGATGGCACCTGCCCGCCAGGTAGATGCTTCAATATCCGCCGTTCAGCGGCCAAGGCCGCCATCGCGAGCAGGATGATGCCGGACACCAGCCACACCCCCCAGCCATGGTCCGCCGCCAGCCCGGCCGTCAGCACCGCCAGCGTGGCGGCCGCAGCCGTCATCCGGGCCTTCACGAAGGCGGGCGCCCAGCGCAGCGGGGACAGGCGGGCGCCGGCCAGCCGTTCGGCCACTGCCGCAATCGGCCCGGATGAAAGCAGGGCGATCTGCGCTGTCAGGTTCCAGCCTGCCGCAAACAATATGCCGGCGACGATTACCATCGTCACCGCGGCAACCGAAAACCACACCGGATCGATCCCCCGGCGCAGCAAGGGCGGGGCAACGATGCCTTCGATCGCAGGAAAGATATGCCGCCACGGCCAATCGCGGCCACGCGATCGGGCGCCGGCCAGCATATCGCGGTCAAACCCGTCGAGATGGGCGGCCCCATCCACCAGCAGCGGCGCCGCGCCGCCGCGCCGGCCTGCCTGCACGCCGGCATCGATCCGTTCGGCCCCGGCCTGCACCGTGCGGCGCAACAGGGTCGATTCCAGATCCCAGTCGCCCAGCATCGCCACGGTATCGCGCAATGCCGCGCCGTTGATCAGCATCAACCCGCCCCATCGGGCAACCGCATCGATTCGTTCAAAGACCGCATTGTCCGGCTCGTCCGCCACCGTCAGCACAAGCGGTGCGCGCGCTTCGGCGACGCGTTCAACCAAACCGACCGGGGCAACGCACCCGTCACCGATCACCAGCACGCGTTCATCCGGGTGAATACGGTCGGCCGCATCGGCGGCATCGCGGGCGACATCGACGCGCAATCCCGCGCGGCGCAAGCGTTCCGTCGCTGCGGCCAGCGCCACCGGGAGCCGTTCGGCGACGACAACGATATGGTCGGCCCCGGCGAAACTCGCCAGGCGTGCCTGATGCTCCAGCAGGGTACGGCCGGCCAGCGGCAGGGTCGCGCGCAGCCCTTCCGTTTCCTCTTCCGCCAGATGATATGCCGATATCAGTGCGGCCAGCGCCACATTTCATCCCCCGATCGCATGGATCTACGCGATAAGGCGGGATTGCGTTCGTTGCAAAGCCATCCGGCGCCGAATTACGCCGCGCCAGCGCCAGGGATCAGGCGATGAACGTATCGATGGCGCGTGCAATATCCGCCAGCACCGCCGGATCTCCCGGTGAACCGACGATCGCACGTTCGGCCTGCACCATCAGTTCGACCGCGCCGAAACTGGCCGCCAGCCCCTGAAGGCGCATCGCCGCCGTCCGCCATTCGGGCGCACCGCTCGCACGCCCGAGCGCATCGGCGTGGCCGTGAGCGCTCGTCCGAAACACGAATCCAAGCTCCGCCACCAGCATCGGATCGTCGCCGACAGCGGCCGCAAGCGCGATTTCCAGGGCACCGGGATCGTAGGTCATCCTGCCCTTGTCGCATGATCCGCTTAACAGGCCGTTTCAGCAGCCCTTCCGCAGAAGCGGAAAGATGATAAACATCGCGTATGAACCAGGGGGTACGATCCACCGATCAATGGCGTGAGCACCGCGCGCTGCTCGAAGCCATTTCACGCAACCGCGAAGAGGCTGCGGCCGGCGACGATCCGTCACCTGCGCCCGCGCCCCCGCAGGCGCCGCCCCCTCCCGCCCACCCGGCCTACGAGCCGGCGAGCTACGCAACACCGATGCGCGACGTCTTCGTCGGCGGCATATTGCTGCTCGTCGCGGCCTTGTGGATCGCCGCCGTTGGCGCGACGCTTGAATCCCAGGGTTCGCCGCTGAGCAGCTTTACCGCGCTTGTTTCGCTGGCAAGTGGCCCGCTGGCCCTGCTCGGCGTCGTGTTCGTCGTCCTGCAACGCACCAGCCGGCGCGAAGCGGTCCGCTTCGGCCAGACCGCGCAGGCCATGCGAACCGAGGCCGCACATCTCGAACAAGTCGTCGGCCAATTATCCACCCGCATCGCAGACAACCGCCATGCGCTGGCGGATCATGCCCAGCAGTTGCTGCACCTCGGTGAAGATACGACACTGCGGCTGGGCGAAATCGCGGCGGCCATGGCCCGCGAAAACAAGGCACTGCGCGTTGAGGCGGATCACCTGGAAACGGCCGCTGAAATCGCACGCAGCGACATGGGCGTGCTGATCGACGACCTGCCCCGCGTGGACGATCAGATCCGCGGCATCATCGCCCGCCTGCGCGAAAGCAGCGGTGAAGCGGCAGAGCGCATTTCCAGTCTTCAGCACCAGTTGGGCGCGCTTGCCCAGCATGGCCAGCACGCCGATGTGATCGCTTCGACGGCGGCGAACAAGCTTGCCGAACAGATCGCCTTGATCAACGATCAGGGCGCGCTTGTCGACCAGCGCCTCGACACGGCGACAACGGCGCTCGTCAGCCGGGTCGACGAACTGGGCCAGCGGATCGATTCGCTGTCGACGCGGCTATCCACGCAGGATCAGGCCAGCCAGCTGGTGCTGGGCGGGATTGATCGCGCGCTCGACACGATCGAGGCGCGCTTCGCCGAAATCGGCTCCAAGGGCGATGATGCGACCCGGCGGATGGGTCAGGCGCTTGCCGACCTGCGCGAACAGAGCGACGGGCTGACCGGTCGGATCGACGCAGCAACGCCGGCCACGGAAGCGCTGGTCCAGCGTGCCGTGGCGCTCAAGGCGGCGCTCGACGCCAGCACTGCCGGGATCGACGATCATATCCCCGCTGCCCTTGCCGGTATCGAACAAAGCGCCGGTCGCAGCCATGCCGCGATCGCCGCCATCATTCCCGAAGCCGCGGCGCTGGAACGCGTTGTCGCCACCGCGACCAGTGGCCTCACTGGCGCCGAAACCGCGATCGCCGAACAGCGCGCCGCGATCGAAGCGATGCACGCGGCCGCCGAAGCCCGCCTGGCCGATATTGCGCGCCAGTCGGAAGCCCTTCAGGCGACCATAGCCGAGGCGGAAAAAAGCGCCCAGATGCTTGCCAACGAAGCAGGTCCGCAGTTGGTGGAAGCCTTGCTGCGCGTGCGGGAGACGGCAGCACAGGCCGCCGAAGGCGCGCGCGAATCCATCGGCCAGGTTATCCCGGCCGCCGCCGCATCATTGGGTGCAGCCAGCCGCGAGGCGATGGGCAAGGCGATGAACGAAACGCTGCACGCCCAGCTTGGCGAAGTCAGCGCCACCGCCGAACGCGCAGTCGCCGCCGCGGCGTCGGCCAGCGAACGGCTGCAACAGCAGCTCGCCTCGATCAAGGATACGGCGGCCTCGGTCGACGCCCGGCTGGACGAAGTGCGTGCACAGGTGGCCGAATCCGATGAGGAGAGCTTCTCGCGCCGGGTGGCGCTGCTTGTCGAATCGCTCAACTCCACGGCGATCGACGTCGCCAAGATTCTGTCGAACGACGTAACCGACAGCGCGTGGACATCCTATCTCAAGGGCGATCGCAGCGTCTTCACCCGCCGCGCCGTTCGCCTGATCGACACAACGGACGCCCGTGAAATCGCCCAGCATTATGGGGAAGACACCGAGTTCCGCGAGCAGGTGAACCGCTACATCCACGATTTCGAAGCGATGCTGCGGCGCGTGCTTGCCAGCCGCGATGGCGCGCCGCTTAGCGTCACCTTGCTCTCGTCGGACATGGGCAAGCTGTACGTCGCACTCGCCCAGGCGATCGAGCGCCTGCGCACCTGAGCCATCAGGCCCGCTGGCCTGATGGATTCCACGATGCTGTCAAACCCCGGTCGGGTGCGCGCGGCCGACCGGCTCCGCCTCGGACATAACCATTTCTTCGGCTTCCACCGGATCGGTCGGCGCCATCATGTGGATCGTCCGCCACCCACCCCAGCGATAATAGGCCCAGGTCATCAGCAAGGTCGCGATGGCGCCGGCATTGTAGCTCCACCAGATCGCATCCGCGCCGATAAGCGGCTGGAAATGGGCGGCCAGGCCCAGCCGAACGGGGATGAACGAAATCGCCAGGATCAGCAACGGCACCATCACCGCCCCATTGGCCCGCACCGCCGCCGATAGCACCGATGTGATGCCGAACAGGATGAAGCCCCAGCTGACGATCAGGTTCATATGCCGGGCGATATCCATCGCGTGGCCGTCACTGCCCAGAAACAGCGACAACACATAACGATCGATCGCCAGCAGCAGCAGCACCGCCGATCCCGTCATCAGGATGTTGATCCCAATCCCCGCGCGCGTGATCTGGCCGACACGTTCCCAGCGCCCCGCACCGATATTCTGCGCCGCCATCGCGCTTACGGCAGCCCCCAGCGCCATCGCCGGCATCTGGATATAGGTCCACATCTGGTTGGCCGCGCCGTAGGCCGCCGTGGTCGCGGCCCCCTCGCGATTGACCAGGCCGATCATCGCCAGCGCCGAAATCGACACAACCAGCATCTGCATCCCCATCGGCACGCCCTTCAGCACGATGGTCCGCAGCAATTTGGGATCGGGCAGCAGATAGGCCAGTTCCCGCCCGCGCAGGCGCAGCGGCAGATCGCGCCAATAGATGTAACCGACAAGGCCGATCAAACCGGCATAATTGGCGATCAAGGTCGCGGTGGCCGCCCCTTCGATGCCCATGCGCGGGGCCGGGCCAAGGCCGAGGATCAGCACCGGATTCATCACCACATCGATCACCGCCGATAGGGCCATGAACCACAAGGGCGTCATCGAATCGCCGGTTCCGCGCAATCCCATCGTCAACAGCACCACGATCATGCCCGGTGGCAGGCCGAGAAAAATCACGCGCAAATAGGCCAAGGCAAAATCAAATACTTCGGGCGGAGTTGCCAGCAGGTGCAGCAGCGCCGGCGCGCCATACCAGCCCGCAATCGCCACCAGCGACGCCGCGATCACGAACATGCCTGTGGTGGTGCCGATAACACGGCGCACGCCATCCACGTTGCGGGCGCCCATATTCTGGCCAACCAGGATCGTCGCGGCCATGCCAAACCCGAATACGGCCGAAAACATCAGGAACATGACAAGATTGGCATTGGCCGTCGCGGCCAGCGCTGCTTCGCCGAGAAACTGGCCGACCCAGATCGCGTTGATCGATCCGTTCAGCGACTGGAGAATACTGGACCCCAAGGTCGGCAAAGCGAACAACAGCAGCGTGCGAACAATCGGTCCGCTGGTCAAATCCTGTCCCGCACGTGCTGTCATTCTGGTCTCCGTCCCCCCGAACGTGCCGGGCGCCCCGTGTGTAAACACTCAGGGAAACGGGACAAGAGGCGAACAGACGACCGAACCAGCGCCACCGCGTCGTCGATATCGGACGCAACGATCCGATAAGATTATCCTGCCGGCCGCATTCTGCTCCGGGAAAACCGTCAGCCCGTCAGGCCTGCGATCAGAAAGCCTCGATCGGCAGCGCCATCAGACTTTCGGCGCCGCCTTCGATTTTACGGCGCAGCGCTCCTGCATCGGGCAATATACGTTCCGCGAAGAAGCGCGCGGTTACCAGCTTGGCTTCATGGAAGGCGCGATCATCGGTGCCAGCCCCCAGCGCCGCCGCCGATGCCTGTGCCATTTTCAGCCACATCCAGCCGAGCGAGACGATGCCCATCAGCGTCATATAACTATAGGCTGCGGCCCCGGCATTGTCGGGGTTCGCCATGCCGTTCTGCATCAGCCACATGCTGGCCGCCTGCAATTCGCCCAGCGCCTTTTCCAGCCGCGCGGCAAGATCGGCGGTTTCGGGTTTGGCCCTGGCGGTGGCAATTTCCTCGCCGATCAGCGCGAAAAGCGCCATCGCCGCGCGACCGCCGTTCATCGGCAGCTTGCGACCGACCAGATCCATCGCCTGAACGCCGTTCGTGCCCTCATAAATCTGGGCGATCCGCGCGTCGCGGACATATTGTTCCATGCCCCATTCGCGAATGTAGCCATGGCCGCCATATATCTGTTGCGACCTGGTGGCGATTTCATAGCCGAGATCGGTGACATAGCCCTTGATAACCGGCGTCAGCAACGAGATCAGATCGTCAGCCTTCTGTCGCTCTTCCTCCGTCGCGGCGGCATGGCTGAGATCAACCTGCAACCCGCCCCACAGGCACAGGGCGCGCGCGCCTTCCAGGCACGCCTTGGCTTCCATCAGCATGCGCCGCACGTCGGGGTGGACGAACAGCATGTCGGCCTTCTGGTCCGGCTCCTTGGGGCCGGTCAACGCACGTCCCTGCCGCCGCTCCTTCGCGTAATGAACGGCGTTTTGATAAGCGACCTCGCCGATCCCCAGCCCTTGCAGGCCTACGCCCAGCCGTGCGGCATTCATCATGATGAACATCGCCGCGAGGCCCTTATTCTCCTCGCCCACCAGAAATCCGGTTGCCCCGTCATAATTCATGACGCAGGTCGAATTGCCGTGGATTCCCATCTTTTCTTCGATTGATCCGCAGGACACGCCGTTGCGCGCACCCAGCGTTCCATCGGCATGGACCATGAATTTCGGGACGATGAACAGGCTGATGCCCTTCACATTGTCCGGCGCGCCCGCGATCTTCGCCAGCACGAGATGGATGATATTGTCCGTCAGGTCCTGCTCACCCGACGAAATGAAAATCTTGGTGCCGGTTATCCGGTATGTGCCATCGCCGTTGGGATCGGCTTTCGTGCGGATAAGCCCCAGATCGGTGCCGCAATGCGGCTCCGTCAGGTTCATCGTTCCACCCCATTCGCCCGAAATCATCCGCGGCGTGTAGAGCGCCTTTTGCGCGTCCGATCCCTTGGCGAGGATGGCCGCCGTCGCGCCCATCGTCAGCCCGTTATACATGGCAAAGGCCATGTTCGCGCTGATCAGATATTCCTCGAACGCCGTGGCCGCGACATGCGGCATCCCCTGCCCGCCATATTGTGTCGGACCGGACAAAGTGGGCCAGCCGGCTTCGCGAAACGCATCATAAGCCGCCTTGAAACCCGGTGGCGTCGTCACGCTGCCATCGGCATGGCGCGTGCAGCCATGCGCATCCCCAACCTGGTTGAGGGGAAACAGCACTTCTTCGCAGAATTTGGCGCCTTCGCTCAGCACCGCATCCACCATATCGGCCGACGCGGCTTCGAAACCCGGCAGATTCGAATAACGATCAAGGCCGAGAACGGCATCGAGGACATAACGGGTGTCGCGCACGGGGGCGGCGTAAATCGGCATTGCTCAGGCTCCTGTCGTCAGGCGTCGCGGTCACCATCACGGGTGCGCCTGGTCTCTTCGGCGCGCAGCTTTTCGCGGCGGCGTGCTTCGATCAGTTTGGAATTGTCTTCGTCACTTTTGACGAGATCGACAAAATCGACGAGTTCGGCCATCGCCGCATCGATATCGTCGCGCTGGCGCTTCAGCGCATCGATGCGCGCTTCGCATTTGGCAATGGTCACATGCTTCTGGGTCACGCGGCCGTCGTTCAGATCGTAAAGGTCGATCATCTCGCGAATATCGGACAGGCTGAACCCCACCCGTTTACCGCGCAGAATCCAGGCCAGCCGCGCGCGATCGCGTGTCGAATAGACCCGTGCCAGACCTATCCGTTCGGGGGCGATCAGCCCTTCATCCTCATAAAATCGCAGCGCCCGCGCCGTCACCCCAAACTCTTCGGACAAATCCGAAATCGTGAAGGTCTGCCGGTTTTTATCGTCCGGCGTGTCGATGGTCGCGTGTACGGGCATGTCACGCGGTTTACTTTACGCTCACGTCAACGTCAATCCGGTGGGGAGCCGTACCCGGTACCGTCACTGCAATGCGATGAGGAGGACATCGGCAGCCACGTCCGCCTGCCGGCGTCCTCCTCAAAACCGCACAGATATCAAATATCGTCGTCCGGTTCCGGTCCGGCCATCAGCGCATCGGCCACTTCGGCCGAATTGCCACGGATCGCATTTTCCAGCCGCTGCGCGACATCGGGATTCTGGCGCAGATAGGTTTTGGAATTCTCGCGGCCCTGCCCGATCCGGATCGAATCATAGCTGAACCAGGCGCCCGATTTCTCGACGACACCGGCCTTGACACCGAGATCGAGAATTTCGCCGACCTTGGAAATGCCCTCGCCATACATGATGTCGAATTCGACCTGCTTGAACGGCGGAGCGACCTTGTTCTTGACGACCTTCACCCGCGTGGCGTTGCCGACAATATCGTCGCGATCCTTGATCTGGCCGGTGCGGCGAATATCGAGGCGAACCGACGCATAGAATTTCAGCGCGTTGCCACCCGTCGTCGTTTCCGGATTGCCGTACATCACACCGATCTTCATGCGGATCTGGTTGATGAAGATGACGAGCGTCCGCGACCGGCTGATCGAACCGGTGATCTTGCGCAGGGCCTGGCTCATCAGGCGGGCCTGAAGCCCGACATGGCTGTCGCCCATTTCCCCTTCGATTTCCGCACGCGGCACCAGGGCTGCGACCGAATCGATCACCAGCACGTCGATCGCGTTCGACCGGATCAGCGTATCGGTGATTTCCAACGCCTGTTCACCGGTATCCGGCTGCGAGACGATCAGTTCGTCGATGTCGACGCCCAGCTTCCTGGCATAAACCGGGTCGAGCGCATGTTCGGCATCGACGAAAGCGGCGGTGCCGCCGGCCTTCTGCGCTTCGGCAATGACATGCAGCGCAAGGGTTGTCTTGCCCGAGCTTTCCGGGCCGAAAACTTCAACGATGCGGCCACGCGGCAACCCGCCAATGCCAAGGGCGATGTCCAGCCCCAGCGAACCTGTCGAAATCGATTCGATTTCGATCTTTTCGCGGCTGCCCAATTTCATCGCGGAGCCCTTGCCGAACGCACGATCTATCTGTGCCAGTGCGGCTTCGAGGGCTTTCTGCCTGTCCATGTCGGCCTTTTCCTTTTCGGAACCGATGAGCTTCAACTGTGCGGCCATCCGGTCAGCCCTCTCGTAGATCGCGCCTCGGCGCTGTTCAACCGGGATGCTGTGTACATGGATTGTTCCATAAGAACAAGAAGGGAACAGTCACATGCCCGTGGTGATTTCATCAAGCCCCGTGCGCACGCTTTCCATCGTGAACGGCTTGGTCAGCACCGGCACCGCCGCGTGGCGCGAAGGCGGCGCTTCGAGGTGGCCGCCGGTTGCCAGCAGGAACGGCTTGTTGACGGCCATCAGGGCGTCGGCCACGGGCCAGCTGGCTTCGCCGTTACGCAGATGCAGATCCAGGATCACCGCGTCAAAGCCGCCATCGGCCACCTTCGCCAGCGCGGCTTCCACCGAATCCGCGGTTCCCGCCGAACCATGGCCCAGGCATTCGAGATAATCCTCGAGCACCATGGCGATCAGGGGTTCATCCTCGACAACCAGAACACGGAGCGGTTCGTTCATGCCGATTGTCTACCCCGCAAATATCTGCTGATCCAGCGACTTCGCGTTCCCTCATTGTTTGGCGACCAGCGCGTCACGGGCGGCTTCGGCGAGTTGCTGGACGGAGAAGGGCTTGGCCAGGAAGGCAACCCTGTCGATATCGATCGAACGCCGCAACTGTTCTTCGGCATATCCGGACATGAACAGGATCGGCAGGTTGGGGAATTTTTCGCGTGCATGGCGCACCAGCGTCGGCCCGTCCATCGTCGGCATCACCACGTCCGACACGAGCAAATCGATGGTGGCGCCGTCGTCGGCGGCCATGCCGACCAGCATTTCCAGCGCCTCTTCGCCATTGGCGGCGGTGATCACCTTGTAACCCTGCCGGGTCAGCGCGCGTTCGGCCACGGTGCGCACCATATCCTCATCCTCCACCAGCAGGATCGTGCCGGTACCCCATAGTTCGCCCATCGGCGCCTTCTTGGGCGGCGGCGGCGCCTCCGCCACCGGATCGGCGCGGTGGACGGGCAGATAGATGACGAAGCTGGTGCCCTCGCCTGGTTTGGAATCGGCGAAGATGAAGCCGCCCGATTGCTTGACGATGCCATATACGGTCGACAAGCCAAGGCCCGTGCCCTTTCCCACTTCCTTGGTGGTGAAAAAGGGTTCGAAAATCTTGCCCAGCAATTCCGGCGGAATGCCGGTGCCGGTGTCCGACACGCTGAGCGCGGTATAGTCCGCGACAGGCAGGATATCGCTGTTGAGCCGGCGCACCTCGGCGGCGGTGACGGCGTAGGTCTGCACGGTCAGCGTGCCGCCCGATGGCATGGCATCGCGCGCATTGACGGCCAGATTGACGATCACCTGTTCAAGCTGGCCGGGATCGGCGCGCACCTGCCCAAGGTTGCGGCCATGCTTCACCACCAGCCGCATCCGTTCGCCAAGCAAACGCTTGATCAGGTTCGACACTTCGGAAATGACGTCGGGCAACTGCAATATCTGCGGACGCAGCGTCTGCTGGCGCGAAAAAGCGAGCAGCTGACGGGTCAGTCCCGCCGCGCGGTTCGAATTTTGCCGGATCTGCTGGATATCGTCATAATCGCTTTCGCCCGGGCGATGACGCAGCAGCATCAGATCGCAATGGCCGATGATCGCAGTCAGGATGTTGTTGAAATCATGGGCGACACCGCCCGCCAGCTGACCCACCGCCTGCATCTTGGTGGCCTGCGCCACCTGGTTCTTCAGCCGCGATTCTTCGCTATTGTCCTTCAGGCTCAGCAGTGCGGCCGCCTCACCCAGCCCGCGTGCGCCCGCGATCGTAAGCGCAACGGGTTCGTCCGCGCGATACCGCAGGCGCACCGCGATATCGCCCGACATACGCTGGCCCGCCGCCAGACGGCGCACGGCATCCGCGACGGCGGCCTTGTCTTCCTTGACGACAAGATCGCTGGGATAGAGCACCGGCTGGTTCGCAGGCAGCCCGGCGGCCCGCCGAAACGCCTCATTCATGAACAGGATGCGGCCATCCCGTTCGGCCAGCGCGAGGCCCAGCGGCAGCATCGCCAGCAGCGCTTCGATATGGCCCGATGCCGTTTCCGGGGCAGGACGCAGCGCTGCCGTATCATCCAGCAGCAGAAACAGGGTCGGGCTTTCACCGATTCCCTCGTCAAGCGGCACCTGAACCACGCGCAGGGGCGTTCCCGCATCCCCTTCGGCACGGAACCGGATCAGATCATTTGGCCCGTCTTCCAGCAGGTCGGCCAGGGCCAGGCTTGCAACCTCGCCGCCGCTTCCACCCAATGCGCGTTGCAGGAACACGCTGTTGGCCGCAACAAGCCGCCCGCCACCATCGACCATCGCCGCCATCACGCCGGCAGCTCCCAGGCGGACACCGCCGTCGCCGTCGATCAGCCGGCGCGCATCGTCGGTCAGATCGTTGCCGGGCATCCGCCGCAACCGCCAGACAAGATGGTCTTCCGCCGCACCGCCGCGCGCAACCGTCGCCACCAGCCGCCCGCGCCCGGTGACGAGATCGGATACCATCGCCGATCCATCGCGCCACGCGACGCGGCCGGCGTGCGCCAGCCGCTCATCGCCATGATCGCCGATCGCCAGCCCGGGCGGTGCCGGCAGGCCGGGAAACCAGTCTCCGTACAGCGCACTGGCGCAGATCAGGCGGCCTGCCCGATCGGTGATCGCCACGGCATCCAGCGAATCGTGAATCGCGGCGCTGATCAGGCCGATATTCGCGGGCGCAGCCGCCCGAACGGGCGTCCCGACGCGGTTGGTGTAAAGCATCACCAGCCCCGTCGCGCAGCAGAATATGGCGAAAAAGATGGCGGCCGCGGCCACGTCGCCCAGCAGCCACAGCAGCAAAGCCGCCGTAAGGATGCCCGCCGCCAGCACAGCGATCAGGATCGGCCGGTCGGCACGGCGGGAGTCGGGAACAGATATGGATGAAAAGGCGCTCGCCATGTCTAGCTTCTCTTCCCCCGGCGCACCTTCATCCGTCAAGTCGCCGCGCGGCAACCCAACCGGCGCTTCCACCGGCAGGCCTCAGCCGGCGACGATAGCATGCGGCAACTGGCCGTCAGCTCCGCAGCATCCTGTCATAAAGCCGCTGCCGCCATTTCCGCGCGATCCACATCCGCCAGGTCAGTGCTGCGATCACATAGCCGATGGCCGCCCCCACGACCGACACGACGACCAGCCCAAGGCCCAGCGCCGGGCCGATATCGCGCAGCAACCATTCGCTCCATCCAACGGCCTGTTGCGGAATATGCCCCGCCGCAGCGGCCAGATCGGTCGGCCCATGCCCCAGCAGCTTGCGGCCAACCCAGATGGAAAACGCCCAGATCGCCGGCGTGGTAAACGGATTGGTGATGAAGGTCGTCAGCGCGGCCACCGGCACATTCGCCCGCGAAGGAAGCGCGAAGATCGCCGCGAAAACGGTTTGCGCCACAGGAATCAGGACACCCACCAATATGCCGAGCGCCACGCCACGCGGCACTGAACGACGGTGGAAACGCCACAATTCCGGCAACAATATGCGATGGGCAACAGGTTGCAGCCAGCGAATCCGTTCGAACGTTTCGCGCGTCGGCATGTTGCGCTCGCTCCAGGCGCGCATCCTCTCGAACATGCCGCCTAGCCCCGATCGCGCAACAGGCGCTGCTGCTCGCGTTTCCAGTCGCGCGCCTTTTCCGTCTCGCGCTTGTCGTGCAGCTTCTTGCCCTTGGCCAGCGCTAGTTCCACCTTGGCCCGGCCCCGTGGGTTGAAGAAGATCGACAGCGGGATCAGCGTCATCCCCTCGCGCGACACGGCATGCCGCATCTTTTCGATCTCACGGGCATGCAACAACAGCTTGCGCGGCCGTTTCGGTTCATGGTTGAAACGGTTGCCATGGCTGAATTCCGGTACGTTGGCGTTAACCAGCCACACCTGATCGCCCTTTACCTCGGCATAGCTTTCCGCGATCGATCCTTCGCCGAAACGCAGCGATTTCACCTCGGTCCCGGTCAACGCGATGCCCGCCTCGAAGAAATCCTCAAGGAAATATTCGTAACGCGCCCGCCGATTCTCGGCGACCGTCTTCACTTTCTCGAAAGTTGCGGGCTTGGGGCGGGCCATCTAACTCTTTCTTGGACGCCGGATCGCGTCATTTGCCCATATGGGCAGGGATGGGCTTCACACCAGCCCTGCATGGGCCAGCGCCGCGTCAACCGCATGACGGCTGGCTTCCGACGGCCAGGTCATCGGCAGGCGCAATTCGACCGGAAATCCAGGGCGGGTGCGGCTTAGCGCATATTTCACAGGGCCAGGTGAAGCATCCGTGAACAATGCGCTGTGCAGTGGGAAAAGCCGGTCCTGCAGCGCCAGCGCGCCCTTCCAGTCGCCGCTGGCACAAGCCGCCTGAAAATCGGCGCACAGCCGCGGCGCGACGTTCGCGGTGACGGAAATGCAGCCCACGCCGCCCATCGCCATGAAACCCAGCGTCATATCGTCATTGCCGGAAAGCTGGCAGAAATCGGGGCCACAGGCCAGCCGCTGGGCCGACACCCGTTCCACCTTGCCGCTGGCGTCCTTGACGCCGACGATCGTCGGCAGCTTCGCCAGCGCGGCCATCGTATCGACGGTGATGTCGGTCACGGTGCGGGCCGGCACATTATACAGGATGATCGGCAGATCATTGTTGTTCGCCAGATAGGTGAAGTGGGCGATCAGTCCGTCCTGATTGGGCCGGTTGTAATAAGGCAGCACCACCAGCGCCGCCGTCGCACCGGCGGCCTGCGCATGCTGCATATGTTCAAGCGCGACCTTGGTGTCGTTCGATCCGCAGCCGGCGATCACCGGCACCCGGCCGGCCGCCTGCTCGACGCAGACCGCAACGACATGGTTGTGCTCTTCGATCGACATGGTGGCGCTTTCGCCCGTCGTGCCGCAGGGCACCAGCGCGGACGAACCGTTATCAATCTGGAAATCGACAAGCGCCCGGAATGCGGCTTCGTCGAACCGTCCATCGCGGAACGGCGTCACAAGAGCCGGAATCGACCCGCTGAACATCATACACTCCCTTCACCTGGAGCCCGACGCGCGGCATAGTGCACGACATGGGACGGTACTGGTTACGTTTAGCGGCTGATAAGGACGGCAGCCGCATCATGTCCAGCATGTTGACGCGTGCTTTGGGCTTTGGGGTGATGATGGCGTCGGTCGCGGGTGCCGCGACGCTGACGACGGACCAGCGCGATTGGTATCGCAGCCGGCTGGGATTGGCCTCTGCACCGCCACAAGCGAGCACTGTTGCGGTCGATCCGGTGGCCGAAGCCCTGATCCGCTGGAATCGCCTGCGTCAAACGGACAGCCTCGCTTTTTCCGAATATGCCGGGTTCCTGCTGGCCTATCCGGGATGGCCGGGCGAATCGGCCATGCGCCGCACCGCCGAAAAGCAGCTCGATGCCTATCCGGCGGCCCCGTCCGAAGTTGCCCGATTCTTCGATCGCTTCCCGCCGCTGTCCAATGTGGGGCGGTTACGGCAGGCCGAAGCGCTGGCCGCGATCGGCCGCGTCGGCGAAGCAACCACCATCGCACGCACCGCCTGGACCAGCGGCGCGCTCATCGACAGCGACGAACAGCGCCTGCTTGGCCGGTTCGGTCCGCAGATCACGCAGGCCGATCACGACATGCGAATGGATCGCCTGTTGTGGGATCGCGCGACAACCGCCGCCGCACGGCAACTTCCTCGCGTCTCGCCAGTGAAGGCGGCGCTGTTCGATGCCCGGCTGGCGATGCAGACGAAGCGCGCCGATGCAGCGGAAAAGGCAATGACCTTTGCCAGCACTGGCAACAGCGATGCCGGATTTGTCGCCGATCGCGCACGCTGGTTGCGGGATACCGGCCAAAGCGTGCTGGCGCGCGCATGGCTCGGCCAGGCCCGCACGCTGTCCGCGCCCCCGCTCGATCCGGCGAAATGGCTGGAAATTCTCGTCCTCAACGCCCGTGGCGCGGCCAATGACAATCAATCCACCTTCGTGGTCGATATGGCGCGCCACGCCGATGCCGCCTTCCCGGCCGGAACAGTCGTGCGCACGCGCAGCTTTGCCGAACGCGATGAATATACCGATCTCGTCTGGCTTGGCGGGATTACCGCGCTCAGGAAGCTCAACCGTCCGGCGGATGCGGCCGCGATGTTCAGCCGTTACGCCGCCGCCGCGCAAAGCCCGGGCACGCAAACCAAGGGCCTGTACTGGGCAGGCCGCGCCGCGCTGGCCGCAGGCGATCAGCCGAACGCCACACGCTATTTCACGGAAGCGGCCACCCATCCCGATCAATTTTACGGCCAGCTGGCTGCCGAACGGATTGGCCGGCCCGCCGCAGTCCCGGCGATTGCACCGACTATGTTGACCTCCGCCGATCGGGCGCGTTTCGCTTCCCGGTCGATCGTGCGTGCGTCGCGCATCCTTGGCGAACTCGGGTCATGGCGCGACCAAAGCCTGTTCCTGCGCACCTTGGCCCAGGATGCGCGCAGCGACGCCGATCACGCCCTGACAGCCGAATTGTCGCGCGAAATCGGCCGGCCCGATCTGGGTGTGATGGTGGCGCGCAACGCCCGCAACACCGGCGCCAGCGATTTCGTGCCGACCGGCTTCCCGCAGGTCGCCGTGCCACCCACGGAAACCGGCAATTGGGTGATGATCCACGCCATCACCCGCCAGGAAAGCCAGTTCGATCGACAGGCCGTCAGCCATGCCGGCGCGCGCGGGCTGATGCAGTTGATGCCTGCCACCGCACGCGAACAGGCCGGCAAGCTCGGCCTGTCTTATGATTATGACCGGCTGACCAGTGATCCGACCTATAACATCATGCTGGGATCCAGCTTCTTCCAGCGGATGCTGAACTATTATGGCGGCAACCACGTGCTTGCCGTCGCCAGCTACAATGCCGGCCCCGGCAATGTGAACAAATGGCTGCGGGCTTATGGTGATCCTCGCATGCCCGGCATCGACGTGATCGACTGGATCGAAGGGATTCCGTTGTCCGAAACGCGCGGCTATGTGCAGCGCGTGCTGGAAAATGCCGTCGTCTATTCGGCGATGAACCCCCAACATGCGAAGATGCCGACACGTAACAAATTGTCGGCCTATCTCGGCAAATCCACGCCAGGCTGATCGCACACCGATGAACGAACGCCCTCCGAACTACATCACGCCTGCGGGTTTGCGCGTCATGCGCCAGCGCTATGAACAATTGTTCGCGGTCGATCGCCCCAAGCTGGTCGAGGTCATTTCCTGGGCCGCCGGCAACGGCGATCGATCGGAAAATGGCGACTATATCTACGGCCGCAAGAAACTGCGCGAGATCGACCGCGAACTGAGCCATTTGTCGCGGCGGATGAAGGCCGCCAAGGTGATCGATCCGGCGCGGCAGGACGATCGTTCGCGCGTCTGGTTCGGCGCAACGGTGACGCTGGTTGACGAAGATGATCGCGAACGCATCGTCACCCTGATCGGCGAGGACGAAGCCGATGCCGGCAATGGCCGGATCAGTTGGCGCTCTCCCCTCGCCCGCGCGCTGAAAGGCGCGGCGGTCGGCGATCTGCGCCGGGTCGAATTGCCCGCCGGACCGAAGGAATGGGAAATTCTGGCGATCACCTATCCAACCGCCACAAGCTGAACGGCACGCCGCACGGGCGGCCACCCTCGCTTGATTAATCCAGCTGGAAATCCGCGCCGAACGTCGCCTTGGCCAACGCCGTAAGTTCGGCGTCGGCCGGGGGCGCCGTCATGGGCACACTCTTTTCCAGCTTGTCGGCGATCAGCGTCAGCGCGGCGATGCGGGCGGCCTTCTTGTTGTTGCCGTCGATCACATGCCACGGCGCCCAGCGCGTATCGGTATGGTCGAACATGTCGGCCATCGCCTTCAGATAATCGTCCCGCCGCGCACGATTGCGGAAATCCTCGGCCCCCGTCTTCCACCGCTTCCACGGATGCTGCAGCCGTTCTTTCAGCCGCTTGTCCTGCGTTTCCTGCGTGACGTGGATGAACAGTTTGATGATGGCGGTGCCATCCTCTTTCTGCTGCGCTTCGAACTCGTTGATCTCGTCATAGGCGCGCTGCCACTGCCGTTCGGTGGCGAAGCTCTCGACCCGTTCGACCAGTACGCGGCCATACCAGCTGCGATCGAACACGCTGATTTCGCTGCGTCCCGGCAGTCGGTTCCAGAAACGCCACAGGAAATGCCGCGCTTTTTCTTCCGGGGTGGGTGCGGCGATCGGCCACACCTCGAAGTGGCGCGGGTCCCATTCGCCGGTCAGCCGCTGGATGATCCCGCCCTTGCCGGCGGCGTCCCAGCCTTCGAACAGGATGATGCTGCGCTTGCCGTGAACGATATGGGCGACCTGGATACGAGCCAGTCGCTCCTGCACGTCGGCGAGCGCGGCGTCATAATCGCCGGCGAACTTCTCGCCCTTCTCATGCTCCGCAAGGTCGATGCCCATGCCGTTCCCGCCCTTTCCCGTCATGCCAAAACCGTTTCAGCATGACGGGCCGGTTCATGCAACGCCGCGCATCAGCCCTTGGATGCCGGCTCGACGACGCGGAGATGCAGTTCGCGCAATTGCTTCGGCGTTGCCGCCGCCGGCGCCTGCATCATCAGGTCTTCGGCCTTCTGCGTCATCGGGAAGACGATCACCTCGCGAATGTTCGGTTCATCGGCAAGCAGCATGACGATGCGGTCGACACCCGGGGCAGACCCGCCATGCGGCGGCGCGCCGAACTTGAAGGCATTGATCATGCCCGCGAAATTGGTGTCCACTTCCTGCTGGCTGTACCCGGCGATCTCGAACGCCTTGTACATGATCTCCGGCCGGTGGTTCCGGATCGCGCCCGACGACAATTCCACCCCGTTGCAGACGATATCGTACTGGAAAGCCAGGATATCGAGCGGATCCTTGGTTTCCAGCGCCTCCATTTCGCCCTGCGGCATCGAAAAGGGATTGTGGCTGAAATCGATCTTCTTGTTGTCCTCGTCATATTCGAACATCGGGAAATCGACGATCCAGCAGAACTCGAAACGCTTGGCGTCGATCAGGTCGAGCTGTTCGGCCGCCCGCGTGCGGGCGAGGCCGGCGAGCTTGGCGGCCTGCGCTTCCTTGCCGGCGGCGAAGAACAGGCCGTCGTCCGGGCCAAGGCCAAGCGCGTCGGCCATCGCGTTCATGCCTTCTTCGCCATGGTTCTTGGCGATCGGGCCGCCCCATTCGCCGCCCTTGCGGGTGGCATAGCCGAGGCCGGCAAAGCCCTCGGACTGCGCCCAGCTATTCATGTCGTCGAAGAATTTGCGGCTCTTTTCCGCTGTTCCCGGCGCCGGGATCGCGCGCACCACGTCGCCCGCCTCAACGATCGAGGCGAACCGGCCAAAGCCTGAGCCTACGAAATAAGACGAGACATCGCTGATGATCAGCGGGTTGCGCAGGTCCGGCTTGTCATTGCCATATTTCAGCATCGATTCCTTGTACGGAATGCGCTTGAACGGCAGCGGCGAAACAGTGCGGCCCTTGCCGTCGAAATCGGCAAATTCCTCGAACACGCCGTGCAGCACCGGCTCGATCGCGGCGAACACGTCATCCTGCGTGACATAGCTCATCTCGAAATCGAGCTGGTAGAACTCGCCCGGCGAACGGTCGGCGCGGGCGTCCTCGTCGCGGAAGCAGGGCGCGATCTGGAAGTAACGGTCGAAACCCGCCACCATCAGCAGCTGCTTGAACATCTGCGGCGCCTGCGGCAGCGCATAGAATTTGCCCGGATGGACGCGGCTCGGCACCAGATAGTCGCGCGCGCCTTCGGGCGACGAAGCCGTCAGGATTGGTGTCTGGAATTCGGTGAAGCCCTGCCCGATCATTCGCTGGCGCAGCGACGAAATCACGTTCGAACGCAGCACGATATTCTTGTGCAACCGCTCGCGCCGCAGATCGAGGTAGCGGTAGCGCAGCCGGATATCTTCCGGATATTCGGCCTCGCCGGCCACCGGCAGCGGCAGTTCCTGCGCGGCGGACTGGACGGCCACCTCACGGGCATAGACTTCGATCTCGCCGGTCGCGAGGTTGGCGTTGGCCGTGCCCTCGGCGCGCTGCTTGACGCTGCCGGTGATGGTGATGACCGATTCCGCGCGCACGCTATCCAGCGTGGCGAAGGCCGGCGAATCGCTGTCGGCGACGATCTGGGTCAGGCCGTAATGATCGCGCAGGTCGATGAAGAGCACACCGCCATGGTCACGCTTGCGATGAACCCAGCCCGAAAGACGGACCGTGGCTCCCTCGTCCGAAGCGCGAAGCTGGGAGCAATTATGGGTGCGATAGGCGTGCATGTATGTCGCTCTCAATGCGCCGGATCGGTCGGTTCGCGGGTCCGCACACGCCAATTCGGCTAAAATTCACGATTGAGTGCGCTTCGCGGTGACGGCGCGGCTTGTCAAGGCGTGCGGCATGGCTATTCACCGCACATGCAGATTCACCCGTTGATCACCGATAGCGCCACCCTTGCCGATCTCGTCGCCCGTCTGGCCCAGTCGCCATATGTCGCGGTCGATACCGAATTCATGCGCGAGAACACCTATTGGCCTGATCTCTGCCTGATCCAGATCGCTGACGAGCATGAAGCCGCCGCGATCGATCCCAAGGCCAAGGGCCTCGATCTTACCCCCCTGCTCGATCTCCTCGTCAACAATGAAGACGTGTTGAAGATCTTTCACGCCGGCGGGCAGGATCTGGAAATCGTCTACAACCTGACCGGCAAGACGCCGCACCCCTTGTTCGACACGCAGGTCGCGGCGATGGCGCTGGGGATGGGTGAACAGGTCGGTTATTCCAACCTCATCGAATCGATGCTCGGCATCAAGCTCGACAAGGGCGCCCGCTTCACCGATTGGGGCCGCCGCCCGCTCGACAAGCGCCAGATCGATTATGCGATCGGCGACGTCACCCATCTTTCCGCGATCTTCCCCAAGATGCTCAATCGCCTGCGCAAGACCGGGCGGGGCCAGTGGCTCGATCAGGAAATGGAACGGCTGGGCGATCCGCGCAATTACGAAAACCTGCCCGAACAGGCGTGGATGCGCATCCGCGTGCCCAGCCGCAAGGCCGATGTGCTGGGCCGCCTGAAAGCACTCGCCGCATGGCGCGAACGTGAGGCGCAGGCGAAAAATCTGCCGCGCGGCCGCCTGGTCAAGGATGAGACGCTGGCTGATATCGCGGCACACCCCCCCAAAACGCAGGCCGATCTGTCGCGCGTGCGGGGGCTTTCACCCAGCTGGGCGTCCAACGATATCGGCGGCCGGCTGATCGGCGCGATCGAGGCTGCGACACCGCTTCCCGACGAAGACATGCCCGCGCGCGAGGATCGCAAGCCCGGCCTCGGCAAGGAAGGCGCGCTGATCGCCGATCTGCTGAAGCTGCTGCTCAAGATCCGCTCACGCGAATCGGATGTCGCGCCGCGCCTGATCGCCCGATCGGACGAACTGGAGGCGATCGCGGCCGGCCAGCGTGAAGGCTTGGCCCTGCTCGATGGCTGGCGCTACGATCTGTTCGGCAAGGATGCTATCGCGCTGGTCGAAGGGCGGATGGCGTTCAGCGTGCGGCGCGGCAAGCTGGTGATGTCGGAAGTCACACCGGAATAGTCGATCCGATCGGGCTTGCGATCCACGCATAATGAACATCCCTCACTTTGCACTTGGCCGGCGCGTCAAGTGCAGGCACACTCCCGTCCGATCGCGTACCCCGGCTATCGCCGTGAGCAAAGTGCGCGCGGCAGGAGGCGGACCATGGATGATTTTTCGCGTCTCGGCGTCATCGACACGCCCACCGACAGCAGCGTCCTCGTCAGTTCGTCCCGCTACCTGAACAACCCCCGGCTGGGCGATGCGATGACGACCGCGATGCTCCGCCGCAATGGCCCGGATCGGCGGGTCGGCTGGGACAGCACGAACATCGTCCGCGCATATTGGGAAGTGCGCGACACGACCGAAATTAACCGCCTGCTCGCCGAAGAACGCCGCCAGAACCCGGCCTTCGACGCATTCATGGGCGAACGCTTCATCTCCACCTTCACCCGCGACGATCTGGCGGGCTACGCGCCCGGCACGTTGGGACGGATATTCTACGACTATCTGGTTGCCGGCGATCTGGATATCGCGCTCGATCCCCGGTTGCGCGCCGATCCCGCCTGGCGGCCGGCCACCGACCTCGAATATTTCGAGCTGCGATCCGCCCAGACGCATGATTTCGAACATATTCTCGGTGGCGTCGGGTTCGATGCGATGGCCGAAGTCGTGCCTTTCTGGATGCGGATCGAAAACTGGAACCGCAACATGTCGCCCACCCTCGCGGGTGAAATGGTGGCGGTGCACATGCTGCTGATCATGCCCATGTTCACCCGCGTCCAGCTGCATTACCCGGCCGCCTACGCCACCCTGTCCGATTTCGTCGAACGCGGCATCCGCATCGGCCGCTCCGCCACCCCCCTGTTCATGGCCAGGTACGAACCATTATTCGCCCTCAGCCTTGATGAAGCGCGCGCCGCGTTGAATATTCCGCCGATGGAACATTATGACTCGTCGGCGGTTTCGACCATTTTCGGCGAAGGTGCGCCGGGCACCGTGAAGAAAGCCAAGGCGGCCTGACAGTGGGGAGTATGATGATGCAGATGAAGGCCCTGATTGCCGCCAGTGCGGGCGCATTGCTGCTGGCCGGCTGCATGGAAAGCATGCCTGGTCCTGATCGGCCCCGGCCGCCACGTCCGCCGCACGGCCAGTGCCAAGCCGATCGCGCCCAGTCGTTCGTCGGCCAGGTGGCCGAAGATCGCGTCGTCGAACGTGCGCGTCGGGCCGCACGCGCCCGCACCGTCCGGGTGTTGCGCCCCGGCCAGCCGGTGACGATGGATTATCGCGTCGATCGCCTGAATATCGAGATCGATACGCGCAGTTTCATCCTTTCGGTTCGCTGCGGCTGACGATCAACCGGCGACCGACAGATTCGCCTTGAGGTTGAACGCCGCTGCCAGCGTCTTGTGGCGGCGTTCCACCGATTCCCCATAAAGCACGGCATCGCCGGCGCGCAGCGCAAGCGTCACCGCGTCCGCGTTCAGCCGAAGCGCGCTTTTTTCCAGCGCTTCGGCAACGCCGCCGCTCAACCGCTGGCCCAGGCGCATCGCCAGGCCCCAGCGTTCGGCCTGTTCGATATCCGGGGCTTCCAGTAGCGCCGTTACCACCGGCGCCGGGCCGCCATCCCCGCCGAAGCTGCGGTACAACGCATGGCCCATCTTCGCGCGGCCCTGTGCATCCACGCCCACCCAATTGCCGTGCAGCGCCGTTTCCAGCCCTCGTTCCGCCCGGAATTCGGGGTGCGCGCGCCAGCCCACATCGGCCAGCAGGCAGGTGGCATGCCGCAACCGGGCATCGGCCGCGCATTCATCGGCGAACAATGGCGCGATCCAGCGATCGAGCAGATCGCCATGTTCGGGAAAACGGCCCAGCCGCACGCCTTCTTCCCGCGTCGCGCAGATCAGCGGATCCTGTTCGCGCACATCTTCGGGAAGGCTCTGATGTAGCAGGCCTTCACGCAGGCCATAGGCCGAAACCACCAGCCCGCTCGATCCCAGATGGCGAACCAGCGCCCCCAGCACGGCGGCCGCATGCCCCAATGTTGGAATGCGCGACGCCGAAAGGCCAGAAATCCCGCGCAGCCGTGCCTTGTCCAGATGGGCGAGCGAACGGATCAGCCGCTGCGGCGCTTCCACCGGCATGCGATAATGATGGATGATCGGCAGCGGAAACGCCGACAAATGCATTTCCAGCCGGGCCAGCGAACGCCATGAACCGCCAACAAGGTAGAAAGGCAGCCCTTCGCCCCGGCCTTCCCAGCCCGATTCCCCGATCGCTTCGGCAATCACGCGCTCCAGCGCCCTTGGCCCCTTGTCGCGGATCGCGGCAACGCGCAGCACCCCCAGCGGAAACGAGATGCGTTCGTGCACCTTGCCGTCGCCGACGCGGATCAGTTCCAGGCTGCCGCCGCCCAGATCCCCCACAATGCCATTCGCATCGGGAATGCCCGCCAGCACGCCATAACCGGCCATCTTGGCTTCATTTTCGCCGGACAGCACTTCCACGGTCAGCCCCAGCGCTTCGATCCGGTCGATGAACTCGGCGCCATTGCTGGCTTCACGGACGGCGGCGGTGGCGACGGTGCGGACATCCGCCACGCCCATCTGGCGGGTCAGCCGTTGAAAGCGCGAAAGCGCGGTCAGTGCGCGTTCGGTCGATTCCGTTTCCAGCGCCCCGTCGCGAACGAGGCCACGGCCTAATCCCGCCATCACCTTTTCGTTGAACAGGATCGAAGGAATGCGGACCGGCCCGTCATAGACAACAAGGCGAATCGAGTTGGAACCGATGTCGATGATGGCCGTGCGGCCGTCGTCGAGGCCCGTGCGGGCCTTGGTGCGATGAAGCGATGCGGCGACCATGAGGATGCGGGATTAGCCGGATTTGCCTTCGCCCGAAACCCCCGGAAAGAAGGCTGGCGGCATGGAAGCCTCCAGCACCCCGGAAACTGCGGTAAACCAACGCAAACTGGGCCGATATTCCGGCGGTCTCCATGGCATTGACGTCAGCGACCTCGCCGCAGGCTCAGTTTCGGCACGGCCCCGCTCCGCTCAAGCGCGGCGCCACGCCCCGAAAGCGAAGGATTGGTCATGAAATAGCGGTGCAGGTTGAACGGCCGTTTGCCCGGATCGACTCGATCGTAGCTGCCATCCGCCCGCAGGTGCCAGCTCTGTTCGCTGTCGATCAGATTGGCGACCATCACCTGATCGAGGATCTGGGCGTGCACCGTGGGGTTTTCGATCGGCAGCATATATTCCACCCGCCGATCGAAGTTGCGCGGCATCCAGTCCGCCGATGAAATGAATATCTTGGCGTCATCATTGGGCAGCGTCGCGCCGTTGCCGAAACACATGATCCGGCTATGTTCGAGGAAGCGGCCGACCACCGATTTGACATGGATATTGTCGGATAGCCCCGGCACACCGGGGCGCAGGCAGCAGATGCCGCGCACGATCAGATCGATCTGCACGCCGGCGGCCGACGCCTTGTACAATTGTTCGATGATTGCCGGATCGACCAGCGAGTTCATCTTCGCCCAGATCGCGGCGGGCCTGCCCGCCTGGGCATTGTCCATTTCCACCTGGATCAGCGCGCATAGCCGGTCGCGCATCCCGTGCGGGGACATGACCAGCATTTCCAGGTTCGACGGTTCGACATAGCCGGTGATGTAATTGAACAGCTGCGCGGCATCGCGCCCGGCGCGCGGATCGGCCGTGAAAAAGCTGAGGTCGGTATAAATCTTCGCCGTCACCGGGTGGTAATTGCCCGTGCCGAAATGGCAGTAGGTGCGATAGCCGCCCCCTTCACGCCGCACGACCATCGAAACCTTGGCGTGGGTTTTCCAGTCGACGAAGCCATAGACCACCTGAACGCCCGCGCGCTCCAGTTGCGATGCCCACATCAGATTCTGTTCTTCGTCGAACCGCGCCTTCAGTTCGACGACGGCGGTCACCGATTTGCCGGCTTCCGCCGCATCGACCAGCGCACGGATCACCGCCGATTGCTTGCCGGCACGATACAGGGTCTGCTTGATCGCCACGACATCGGGATCGGACGCCGCCTGCCGCAGAAAGGCGAGCACCACATCAAATGTTTCATACGGATGGTGGACGACGATATCCTTGGCGCGGATCGCCGCAAAGCAATCGCCCCCATGTTCACGAATACGTTCCGGAAAACGGGGCGAAAATGGCGGGAATTTCAGGTCCGGCCGGTCTTCCTCGACCAGTTGTTCGAGATCGGAAATGCCAAGGAACCGTTCGGTATCGGTGATGATCGCATCCGATCCGACGATTTCGTCCTTCACCAGTCGTTCCAGCGATTTGGGCATGTTGGCGAGCAATTCCAGCCGGATCACCCGTCCCTTGCGCCGCCGTTTGATCGCCGAACGGAAGTAACGGACCAGATCTTCGGCTTCTTCCTCCACTTCGATATCGCTGTCGCGGATCACGCGGAACGCGCCATAGGCTCCGACCGAATATCCCGGAAACAGGATATCGGTGCACCGCCGGATCACCGCCTCGATCGAAACATAGCGCGCGCTATCGCCCGGCAGGCGCACGAAACGCCGCAGCGTCGCCGGCACCATCAGCAGTTCGCGGATCGGCTCGCCATCGGACAGCCGCTTCAATTCGAACATCAGGCTGAAGCCCTTGTTCGGGATGAACGGGAACGGGTGGGCCGGGTCCAACGCCTGTGGCGTCAGCACCGGGAAAATCTGGTCGCGAAAATGCCTCTGCAGCCAGGCGACATCCTCCTCGGCGATTTCATCATGGCCCAGGATCACGATGCCTGCCCCGGCGATCTCGGCGCGCAGTTCGCGCCACACCTGCTGCTGCGAATCCATCAACTGGTCCGCTTCGCGTTCGATCGCGGCGAGTTGCTGGGCAACGGTCAGCCCATCAACGGATCGCGCATCGACATCCTGGGTCAGCTGCCCTTTCAGGCCGGCAACGCGCACCATGAAGAATTCGTCGAGATTATTGCCCGAGATCGACAGGAAACGCAGGCGTTCCAGCAGCGGGTGGGCGGTGTTGCACGCCTCCTCCAGCACGCGGCGATTGAAGCCCAGCCAGGAAATTTCCCGGTTGAAATAGCGTTGTCCTGCCTCGGCGGAAACGACGACAGGTTCGGAGGTGTCGATGGGTTCGATGGTGGCAACGTCTTCCATGCCGCAACGATAACCACAATCTTATGAATCGTCGATGACACCCGCGGCCGCCAGCGCTTCGCGGGCCAGCGGCACGGTGATGCGCGATCGTTTCGCCAGGGAAAGCTGATCCAGCGCGTCGATCGTGCGCAGGATCGCGACATAGCTCCGCTCGATCCGGGGCACCAGATACGCGATCACGTCCGGTCCCGCCGCCAGCCCGCGCTGGCCCAGCAGCCGTTCCAGCAAGGCCGCCGCCAGCGCATCGTCCGGCTCGGCGATCGCGATATGCGGCGTGGCGGCGATGCGCGAACGCAGGTCCGGCAGCGCGATCTGCCACATCGGCGGTGGTGCATCGGCGATCAGCAGCAGCGGGCGGCGTTCGGCCTGCGCCCGGTTCCATGCGTGGAACAGATCTTCTTCGGGCCGCCGATCGGCATCGTCGATCATCGTCGCATCGGCGTGCGCCACGAAAATGCGTCCCAGCAGGCTGCGGCCGGATTTGCGCGGACCTGTCAGCAATGTGGCCATCACCGGCCAGAGCGCGCGATGTTCAAGATGGCGCACCGCCTGATGATTGGCCTCGCCGCGACAGAAATCCCGCTCATCTTCCGCCGCCGGCCATGCCAATGGCAGGGCGATCTGGCTCATTGTGCGGGGGTTCCCCCGGCCGCCGGTGGCGGCACGGCTGGCGTGGCGCGCCGGATACGCAGCGTGCCCGGCCCTTCATCGACCCGCCAGCCGCGTCCCTGAAGCGCGATCCGCAGCGCCGAAAGTTCGCCCTGATACGCGACCCGCATCACCGATGTGCCGCCCAGCGCCAGGCTCGTCGTCTCCACCCCACGCACGCCGGGCACGCCCCGCAGCGCCGATTCGGCTGCCGTAAGCGCCGCGGCATCCGCCGTATCGACCTGAACATTGTAGTTCGCCGCCGTCGCCGACGCTTCTTCGGCCATCGATTCGCTGGCGAAGGCCTCGTCGTCCAGTTCCTCGGCCGGCTCTTCGATCACCAGCGACGGATCGGGCCGCAGCCGCCCGTCGCGCAGCGCCTGCGAATAGGCCTCGTCCATCCGCCGGACGCCTTCGTCCAGCATCGCCGGCAGGGCATCGCTTGTCTGGACGCGCAGCACGAAACGGTCGAGAATCTGGTCATCCGGCCCGTGCCGTACGACGAATCGGCCGATTACCGGGCCGCCCGGCCAGCTCCGTTCGATCGTCACTTCGGGCACGATCACGTCCGCCGCGCCGAACTGATCGAGGATCATCCGCCACCAGCCACGGCCCGGCCGATTGGTCTGGGCGACATTGAGGAGGAGCGGATCGCTGCCCGTGCCGGTCGGCCGGACATAATCGATCGGGCTGCCGCCGGGGCGGAATCGCGCCCAGGCCCGCTGCCATTCGGATCGGGTTTCAAAACTGGTCGGCGCCCCCCCGGACCACATCACCGGGATCACCAGCATCGGCGGCGAACGCAGTCCCTGACCATGCACGCCCAGCAACTGCCCGGTGCGCGCGCGATCGAACAATACGCCCAGCCTGGCGACGTAGCGCTTCGGCCCGATCTGTTCGTCCTCGACGACGATGCCGGCAACGATCGAATCGAGCGTCGAATCGGACAGCTTGGGCGCGGCGGACACCGGCTGGCCGTTCGTCCGGCTCCACAGCAATTGCCATCCCTTGCGCTGGGCGACCCGCCAACCGCCAAACCGGGCGGAATCGGCGTCCTTGCCCGCGACATCGACGGCAACGCCCGACACCTCATAGCTGGAACTGCTGTCAATCGGCGCGATTCCGCGATCGCTGCCTTCGATCTGGGCGACGACGATGCCGCCCACACCAAGCAAACCGGCCCCCAGAAGGGCGAGCCAGGCGCGATTGATGGGCGGAAAGGAACGAACTGCGAAATCCACGCGCGTCTTTTGGCGACTTGGGCGTGGAAATCCAAGCGCGATATGTCTAGTCCGGCGAACATGAGCGATACCACCAGCGACAACACCCCCTACACCTATGCCAAGGCAGGCGTCTCGATCGCCGCCGGCAACGCCCTTGTGAAGGCGATTGCGCCCCTCGCCCGCGCCACTGCGCGGCCGGGCGCAAACGCCGATCTTGGCGGCTTTGGTGGATTTTTCGATCTCAAGGCAGCGGGTTACACCGATCCCTTGCTGGTCGCCGCGAACGATGGCGTCGGCACCAAGCTGAAACTGGCGATCGACAGCGGCAAGCATGATGGCGTCGGCATCGATCTGGTCGCGATGTGCGTCAACGATCTCATCGTCCAGGGTGCCGAACCCCTGTTCTTCCTCGATTATTTCGCAACCGGCCGACTCGACAACGGCGTCGCCGAACGGGTCATCGCCGGCATCGCCGATGGGTGCCGCATCGCTGGCTGCGCGCTGATCGGCGGCGAAACCGCTGAAATGCCCGGCATGTATGCCGACGGCGATTATGATCTCGCCGGATTCTGCGTCGGCGCGGTCGAACGGGCCGACGCGCTTACCGGCACCCGCGTTGCCGATGGCGATGTGATTCTCGGCCTCGCTTCGTCCGGCGTCCATTCCAACGGCTATTCGCTCGTCCGCCGGCTTGCTGCCGACAAGGGCTGGAAACTCGATCGCCCGGCTTTGTTCGATCAGGATGTGCTCCTGATCGACGCATTGCTCGCGCCCACGCGCATCTATGTGAAGTCGCTGCTGCCGCAGGTTCGCACCGGCAAGGTGCAGGCGATGGCGCACATCACCGGCGGCGGCCTGCTTGAAAATATCCCGCGCGTGCTGCCGCAGGGCCTGCACGCCGTGGTCAATGCCGATGCCTGGCCGCAGCCGCGGCTGATGGCGTTCCTGCAGGCGCAGGGCAATATCGAACCGGGCGAAATGGCGCGCACCTTCAACTGCGGCATCGGCATGGCGGTGATCGTCCGTGCCGACGATGCCGACGCGGTTTCCACAGCCCTCGAATCGGCGGGCGAAACCGTGTTCCGCATCGGCCACATCGAATCCGGCGCCAAGGGCTGCACCGTCGCCGGATCGGCCGACGCATGGAGCGCGCGCGAAGCGTGGACCGCAGCGCATAATGATTGATCGCGTCCGCGTCGGGATTCTCATCTCGGGGCGCGGTTCGAACATGGTATCGCTGGTCCGCGCGAGCGAGGCGGCGGATTGCCCTTATCGCGTCGTTCGCGTCCTTTCCAACGTCGAGGACGCGGCGGGCCTTGCGCTCGCCGCCGACGCGGGCGTGCCGACATGGGGCAAAAGCCACAAGGGCATGAAGCGCGCCGAGTTCGACGCCCTGCTCGATGCCGAACTGCGCGCGGCCGATGTCGAATTGATCGCGCTTGCCGGCTATATGCGCCTGCTTTCACCCGAATTCATTGCCGGGTGGCAGGGCCGCATCCTCAATATCCATCCGTCGCTGCTGCCGCTCTATAAGGGTCTCGACACCCACGCCCGCGCGATTGAGGCGGGCGATGCCGAGGCCGGCTGCTCGGTGCATGTCGTGACCCCCGAACTGGATGATGGCCCGGTGGTGGCGCAGGCCCGCGTGCCGATCCTGCCCGGCGATACGGCCGATGCACTGGCCGCGCGGGTGCTGGTGGAAGAACATCGCCTCTACCCGCAAGCCCTTACCACCTACGCGCGAACGCTGCGGTAAATCTGCGCAGACAGATCCGGCGGGCCTGTTCGAAACGGCCCGTCAGATCACCGGGCGCCCTTGGCGGCATCCACGCTCCACGGCCCCGGGCCGGCTGCCGCAATATACAGGAAGATGAAACAGAACAGGATCGCCGCATCCCCGCCATTGATGGCCGGGAACGGCGATTGCGGCGCATGCGCCAGCCAGTAGCCGATCGCCATCTGGCCCGACAGCAGGAACGCCACGGGGCGCGTGAACAGGCCGATCAGCAACAACGCGCCGCCGCCGACTTCCAGAACGCCGGCAAACCAGCTCAGCGTGAACATCGCCGGGTGCATATCCGACGCCGGAAAACCGAACAGCTTCTGCGTACCGTGCGCGAAAAACAGCAAGGCGCTGACGATCCGCAGCACGCTGAGCAAGCGCGGCGACCAGTTCCGAAGATCAATCATCCCTCACTCCCATGCCGTTGATGGCATGGGTATGCCGTCAAGCCGGGCGGGCGTCTACCTTCGGCCGGCCCGATACCAGCCCGCTGGCCGTGCGGATCAGCGCGTCGGCGGTAAACGGTTTGCGCAACACGCCCACGCCCTGGCCGGCCACCGCATCCAGTTCGGCCGAACGGGCATGCCCCGTCACGATCAGCACGGGCAGGCCAACACAGGTCGCGCGGGCGAGGGTTGCGACTTCAGCGCCGTTGATGCCAGGCATCGCGAAATCGACGATCATCAGATCGGGCCGCATGTGTCGCAGATGCTGCAACCCGGCATCGCCCGAATTGGCGCTGATCACGCGCGCTTCGGCTTCCGACAGAATTTCCAGCACGGTCGCGCGCACGTCATCGTCATCGTCGATCAGCAGGATGCTACGACCCGCAAGGGTGGCCGCCACTGCCTCGCCCGTTCCATATTCCGGATCATCGCCCGCGATATTGGCCGCCACTGCAGCCACGCGTGGCAGGAACAGGCTCACCACCGTCCCCGTCCCCGGTTGCGATCGTAGGGCTACGGTGCCGCCCGACTGGCGGGCAACCCCGAATACCATGCTCAGCCCCAGCCCCGCGCCTTCGCCCACCGCCTTGGTGGTGAAGAACGGCTCCAGCGCGCGATCCAGAACCTCGGGCAGCATGCCAACCCCATCATCGGCGACGCTGATCTCCACATAATCGCCCTTGGGCAGATCGGCGTGGACCTTGCCTGTGCGCGCGTGCGCGGCGACACGCAGGGTGCCTCCACGCGGCATGGCGTCGCGGGCGTTGATCGCCAGATTCAGGATGGCCAGTTCGATCTGCGCCATATCGGTCGTCACCGCCAATGCCGGGTCGATCGGGTCGATTTCCAGCCGGTTGGCCGGACCGATCGATCCGCGGATCAGATCCGCCATGCCGGCCACCATCGGCGCGATCGTCACCGTCGTAACCGCCAGCGCCTGCACGCGCGAAAAAGCCAGCATCTGTCCGGCCAGCGATTTACCATGCTGCACCGCCTTCATGGCGTTGCGGGTCCACCTTGCCATGCGCTCGGGATCATGGCTGCCACGGCCGATCAGTTCAAGATTGCCGCCAACAGCCTGCAATACATTATTGAAATCATGCGAAATACCGCCGCTCAATTGCCCCAGCGCTTCCAGCTTGCGGGCTTGCAGCAGCGCCGTTTCAGCCAGTTCCCGTTGCGTCATTTCTTCGTGCATCCGCACCAATGCGGCATCGCGTTCGGCAATGGTTGCCGCCAGTTCGGCGTTGGCGACGCGCAACATCTTCGGGGATGGCAGCGCGATCACCTTGGGCAGAAGCGGCCACAATGTAATGGCCGTTGCGACCGAAACGACCGCCGTCACCACCTTGACCAGTGCTTCGACCCCGTAATTGCCGTTCCACAGCGTCCAGATGCCCATCACATGCGTCACGCCGCACGCGGTGATGAACATTGCGAACAGCCAGAACACCCAGCCAAAGGCGATGTCGGCGCGGCGGCGGATCATCACGATCAGCACCAGCGGGATCGAAAAATAGGCCCCGGCGATCAGCGTGTCGGTGATGACATGCGTCCAGATCAGCTCGGGCTGCCACAGCAGGCAATAGCCATGCGGGGCGTAGCTTCCATCAAAAAACGGACGAAGCAGGTCGGTCATCATCGCGCTGTGCCTGCAACCTCGTCTTCGTCCGCTTGATGATTATAGTCGGAAAACGGTGATTGCGCCGTTCACCCTGTATTTTTTCAGCCGGCCGCCCCTTCGATGATCGGCACGAACTGCGCCGCCGTCAGGCTCGCTCCGCCGACCAGCGCGCCGTCCACATCGGCCACCGCCATCAGTTCGCCCGCATTGCTAGGCTTCACCGATCCGCCATACAGGATCCGCACCTTGGCGCCCTCCGCGCCCAGCAGCGCGGCCAGCTTCGCGCGGATCGCGGCGTGCATTTCGCCCACATCTGCGGTCGACGGCGTCCGGCCGGTGCCGATCGCCCAAACCGGCTCATACGCCACGACCAGAGTATCGCCCTTGCCCGCCGGCGGCACCGATCCGGCCAGTTGGCCTTCGACCACGGCAACGGCCTGTCCGGCGTCCCGTTCCGCTTCGGTTTCGCCCACGCAGACGATCGCGATCAGCCCCGCGGCGATCGCGGCTTCCGCCTTGGCGCGCACCAGCGCATCGCCTTCGCCATGATCGGCGCGCCGTTCACTATGGCCGACGATGGCATATTTGCCACCAATCTCGGCGATCATGCCCGCCGCGACATCGCCGGTATGCGCGCCGCTGGTGCCGGTATGGCAATCCTGCGCCCCGATCGCCAGCGCCGGCTGGCGCTGCACCGCCGCCGCAATCAGCGGGAACGGCGGACAGATCGCAACGTCAAGGCCCGGATGCGCCACGGCCGCAGCGGCGATCGCATCCAGTTCGGCCAATGCCGCGATCGACCCATTCATCTTCCAATTGCCGGCCACCAGCTTGCGCAACGCCATCATCGCCCCTTTCCAGATTCAAAAGTCTCCGTGCCCGTAGCGCCCCCCGCTTGATGGCGCAAGCCCGCGCCTCTATGGCGGACATCTTAGGCAATGGCCCCGGGACCGGTGATGATCTCCTTCTTTCGAAACGCGCTTTCTTCCTGGCTGGTACTGGGCTTGTTCGGGCTGGTGCTGATCGCATTCGCGGTCACCAGCATCGATCCAAGCTGGGTCAACGGCAGCAACAAGGGCGGGCCGGATATCGCCACGATCGATGGCAGGAAGATTTCCGCAACCGAAGCGCGCAAGCAGCTCGACAACATCGTGCGCCAGGAACAGCGCAACAACCCGGAATTCACCATGGCCGCCTTCGCCGCGCAGGGTGGCGTGGACCAGACGTTGAACCAGTTCATCTCGTTCAAGGCGCTGGAAGCCTGGGGCCGTGATCAGGGCCTTACCGTCAGCAATCGGCTGATCGACGGCGAAATCGCCAGCACGCAGGCCTTTTTCGGCCCGACCGGCAAGTTCGAACGCAGCGCGATGGAGGCCGCCCTCGGCCAGGCGCGGATGACCGAACGGGAATTGCGCGCCGATATGGCCGCCGATGCCCTGCGTCGCCAGATGCTGATCCCGATCGCTGGCGGCACCGTTGCGCCTGACGGCATCATCCTGCCCAACGCATCGCTGCTGCTCGAACAGCGCAGCGGCCTGATCGGCATCGTCCCGTCCGCCGCCATCCCGGCCGGCGCCGCGCCAACTGACGCGGAGATCACGGCATATTACAATGCCAATGTCGGCCGTTTCACGATCCCGGAACGGCGTGTCCTGCGCTACGCCATGTTCGGCGCGGACAACGCACCGACGTCGACGACGCCGACCGAAGCGGAAATTGCCGCTTTCTACAAAACCAACGCCGCAAGCTATGGCGCCAGCGAAACCCGCGCCATCTCGCAGGTGATCCTGCCCGATCAGAAGGCGGCCGACGCCCTTGCCGCAAAGGTGCGTGGCGGTGGCGCGATCGCCGATGCCGCCCGTCAGGCCGGTGGCGAGGCCATCGCCCAGACTGTCGCGAGGCCGGCGCTGGCCGAAGCCGCATCGCCGGCGATCGCCGATGCCGTATTCGCGCTGCCGCAGGGCGGGGTTGCCGGCCCGATCAAGGCGGATCTCGGCTGGTATGTCGTGAAGGTTGACCGGATCGATGCCAAGGCCGCCCGTCCGCTGGCGGCCGTGAAGGCTGAAATCGCCGCGTCGCTGGCCCGGCAGAAGCATGACGAAGCCGTGGCCAACATGGTCAGCGATATCGAAGATTCGATCGCCGATGGGTCCAGCTTCGATGATGTGGTCAAGGCCCGTGGCCTGACCGTCGTCACCACCCCGGCCCTGCTTGCCGATGGCCGCGCGCCCGACCAGCCGGATTTCAAGCCGGCGCCCGAACTGCCGGCGCTGCTGCGTTTCGCCGCGCAGATGACGGCCGACGAAGATCCCGTCGTCGAAACGATCGTCGCCAACCAGCGTTATGCCCTGGTCGCCGTGTCGCAGGTGATCGCTGCGGCGCCAGCACCTCTTGCGCGCGTTCGCGATGCGGTCGTGGCATCGATCCAGGCTGAGCGCGCGGCCAAGCAGGCCCGCGCCATCGCCGATGCGATTCTCGCCAAAGCCAAGGGCGGCACGGCGTTGGCGGATGCCTTCGCGCAGGCGCCGGTTCGGCTGGCGCCCCCCGCCAAGGCCGGCGCGCGGCAGATGGATATGATGCGCAACGATCGCCCGGCGCCCGCTCCGCTCAAATTGATGTTCGGCATGAAGAAGGGCGAAATCCGCGTGCTGGCCGCACCGAACAACGCCGGCTGGTTCGTTGTCCACCTGGCCGAAATCGTCCCCGGCGATGCCCGCAAGGAACCCGGCCTCGTCAATTCGCTGCGCCGTGATTTTTCGCGCAGCGTGGGCGACGAATATATCCAGCAGTTCATTGCCGCGGCATCGAAGGAAATCGGCGTCAAGCGCAACGACAAGGCGATCACCGCGCTGAAGGCCGAATTGAGCGGTCAGGACCAGTGAATCCGACGCAGGATGCAGCGGCTGCGGCGTGCCTGCGCGGGGGCCGGCCGGCGTTGGTATGGCGCCGGCAGATCGCCGATGTGGACACGCCGATCGCGGCGGCGCTCAAGCTGATCGAACCCGGCCGTGGCGATTTCCTGCTGGAATCGGTGGAAGGCGGGGCTGCGCGCGGGCGTTATACCCTGCTCGGCCTTGCCCCCGATCTGGTGTTCCGGGCCGAAGGCATGTCGGCGGCGATCAACCGGGCATGGCTGACCGACAAGGCCGCGTTCGAACCGTGCGAAGCCGACACGCTGACGGCGATGCGCGCGCTCGTCGCCGCCTGCCGGATGGATGTGCCCGAAGGCCTGCCGTCCGCGCTCGCCTGCCTTGTCGGCTATTTTGCCTATGAAACGGTCGGGCTGGTGGAAAAACTGCCACGCCCGCCGGCCAACCCGCTGGGTCTGCCGGATATGCTGTTCGTGCGGCCGACGCTGATCCTGGTGTTCGATCGGCTGGCGGACGAACTGTTCCTGGTCGCTCCGCTATGGCCCGATACCGGCGTCGACGCCGATATGGCCGTGGCCCTCGCCAACGAACGGATCGAAAGCGTGGCGGCGCGCCTTGCCGCTGCCCTGCCCGCGCGCGCGGCGGTGCCTGCCGATCTGCCCGATATCACGCCCGAACCGGCCGTTTCTGCCGATCGCTACCGCGATATGGTGCTGACCGCGAAGGATTATATCGCGGCCGGCGATATCTTTCAGGTGGTGCTTGCCCAGCGTTTTTCGGCGCCGTTCCCGCTGCCGCCGTTCGATCTCTATCGGGCCTTGCGGCGGATCAATCCGTCGCCATTCCTCTATTTCCTCGACATGCCCGGCTTTGCGATCATCGGTTCGTCGCCCGAAATCCTGGTCCGCGCGCGCGACGGCGAAGTGACGATCCGGCCGATCGCCGGCACCCGACCGCGCGGGCGCACCGCCGCCGAAGATGCCGCCAACCGCGATTCCCTGCTCGCCGATCCCAAGGAACGGGCCGAACATCTGATGCTGCTCGATCTGGGGCGCAACGATGTCGGCCGGGTATCCCAAGCCGGCACCGTCACCGTCACCGACAGCTACACGATCGAAAAATACAGCCACGTCATGCACATCGTATCGAATGTCGTCGGCCGGCTATCGCCGGACAAGGACGCGCTCGATGCGTTGTTCGCGGGCTTCCCGGCCGGCACCGTATCCGGTTCGCCCAAGGTGCGCGCGTGCGAGATCATTGCCGAACTGGAACCGGAAACGCGTGGCGCTTATGCCGGCGGCGTCGGCTATTTCTCCCCCGATGGATCGATGGATTCGTGCATCGTCCTGCGCACCGCCGTGGTGAAGGACGGGGTGATGCATGTGCAGGCGGGCGCGGGCATCGTCGCCGATAGCGACCCCGAATATGAACAGCGCGAATGCGAAGCCAAGTCGCGTGCACTGATCGCCGCCGCGCGCGAAGCGATCAGCCGTGCCGCAGAAGCGGGGTTTGGCCAGTAGCCCCGCTTGCGCCGTCGATGCCCCGCCCTTAGCGAACGCACATCATGTTGCAGCCGCGAAGGGCGGGATTCGGATGTTTGAAGTTGCGGCGTTGACCTACGGGATGCTGGCCAGTTTCGTGCTGGCGAGCGCGAGCCGCAACCGCCAGGCGCAGCGCCCCAATCCCAAGATCGTCGAAATCTTCGGCTGGCTGCTGGTCGGCGTGTCGATCGGCGGCGCGGCGGCACTGGGCGGCCACGCATTGATGCAGGTCGCCGGATAGGGCTTTCCCCAAGCGCCCGAGGCCCCTAAAGCGCGAGGCATGATCCTCGTCATCGACAATTATGACAGCTTCACCTGGAACCTCGTCCATTATCTGCGCGAGTTGGGAACCGAGGTCGAAGTGGTCCGCAACGACGCGATCAGCGTCGGCCAGGCCCTGTCGAGCGGAGCCGCCGGCTTCCTGATATCGCCCGGCCCCTGCACGCCCAACGAAGCGGGGATCTCGCTCGATCTGGTCGCGGCCTGCGCGGCGGACAGGCGGCCGCTGATGGGTGTCTGCCTTGGCCATCAGTCGATCGGCCAGCATTTTGGTGGCCGCGTCGTCCGCGCCCGCGAACTGATGCACGGCAAGACCAGCGCGATCGAACATGATGGCAGCGGGGTCTTTGCCGGTCTCCCCTCGCCCTTCACCGCGACCCGCTATCATTCGCTGGTGGTGGAAGACATTCCGGCCGATCTGATCGTCAACGCGCACACGTCGGATGGGGTCGTCATGGGGTTCCGCCACCGCGAACTGCCGATCCACGGCGTTCAGTTCCACCCCGAAAGCATCGCCACCGAACATGGCCATGATCTGCTCGCCAATTTCCTGCGCGAAGCCGGCGTGCCGGTAAAGGCACGGGCATGACGATCACCACCGTGCTGCCCGATGCGCATCTGCCGCTCGATCAGGCGACCGCCCACGCGGCTTTCGCCGATATGCTCGATGGCCGCGCGAACGAGGCCGAAGCGCAAGCGTTCCTGACGGTGATGGCCGAACGTGACGAAACCAGTGTCGAAATCGCCGCTGCCGCGATGGCCCTGCGCGAACGCATGATCCCGATCACCGCACCGGCCGGCGCGATCGATGTGTGCGGCACGGGCGGTGATGGCGCGCACAGCCTGAACGTATCGACCGCTGTCGCGATCGTCGTCGCGGCGTGCGGCGTGCCGGTTGCCAAGCATGGCAATCGTGCCGCATCGTCCAAAGCGGGATCGTCGGATACGCTGGAAGCGCTCGGCCTCGATCTCGATCGCGCTTCGGCTCGCGCCGAAGCCAGCCTCAACGATCTCGGCATCGCCTTTCTCTTCGCCCAGTTGCATCACCCCTCGCTCAAGCGGCTGGCGGCGGTGCGCCGCGCGATCGGCCGGCGGACGATCTTCAACCTGATCGGCCCGATCGCCAATCCCGCGCGCGTCACCCGCCAGCTGATCGGCGTCGCCCGCCCCGATTATCTGCCCGTTTATGCCGATGCGCTGCGCCTGATCGGTACGGAATCGGCGATGATGGTCGCAGGCGATGAACCGCTCGATGAACTGTCGATCGCTGGTCCCAGCAGCGCGATCCGCATCGGTGCGTGCGGCGAAGGCGCGATCCGCATCGTGCCGGAAGATGCCGGCCTGACCCGTCATCCGCTCGAAGCGCTGCGCGGTGGTGATGCCGTCTATAACGCCGATGCGCTGCGCCGCCTGCTGCTGGGCGAACAGGGTGCCTATCGCGATGCCGTGCTGCTCAATGCGGCTGCCGCGCTCATCGTTGCCGGCCATGCCACCGATCTGCACGCCGGCGTCGAAGAAGCCGCCGAAACCATCGACAAGGGGCTTGCCAAGGCTCTGCTCGATTGCTGGATCGCGTTCTGATGAACAAGCTGATTGAAATTTGCGACGCCAAGCGCGTCCATGTCGCCCACCGCAAGGCGACGACTTCGCTCGCCGATATCGAAGCGCGCGCCAGGGCGCAGTCCGCGCCGCGCGGCTTTCGCGCCGCGCTCGATGCCAAGGTCGCCGCCGGTGGCTTCGGCCTGATCGCCGAAATCAAGAAAGCCAGCCCGTCCAAGGGGTTGATCCGCGCGGATTTTGATCCCCCCGCCCATGCCCGCGCCTATCAGGCCGGTGGCGCGGCCTGTCTGTCGGTGCTCACCGACGAACCCTATTTCCAGGGGCATGACGATTATCTCGTCGCGGCCCGCGCCGCCTGCGATCTGCCGTGTCTGCGCAAGGATTTCATGGTTGATCCGTGGCAGGTCGCCGAAGCCCGCGCGCTGGGGGCGGATGCGATCCTGATCATCGCCGCCGCGCTCGACGATGGCCAGATGGCCGAGATTGAGGCCGCCGCGATCGAATATGGCATGGATGCGCTTGTCGAAGTGCATGATGCGGTCGAATTTGAACGCGCACTGCGGCTGAAATCGCGCCTGATCGGCGTCAACAATCGCGATCTGCGCGATTTCAGCGTCGATTTCGCGCGGACCTACGAACTCGCCGACAGCGCCCCGGCCGGGTGCACCTTCGTCGCCGAAAGCGGCCTCGGGTCAAAGGCTGATCTCGATGCGATGGCCGCCCACGGCGTGGCCTGTTTCCTTGTTGGAGAATCGCTGATGCGCCAGCCCGACGTGGAAGCCGCAACCCGCGCACTGCTGACCGGCGCATGAGCGGCGGCGGCCTCACCCATCTCGATGCGGCGGGCGCTGCACGAATGGTTGATGTCTCAAGCAAGGACACAACCACGCGCACGGCCACCGCAACCGGCCGGATCACGATGTCGGCCAGCGCAGCCACCGCGATCCGCGACGGCGCGGTCACCAAGGGCGATGTCCTCGCCGTCGCCCGCATTGCCGGCATCATGGCCGCCAAGAAGACCAGCGATCTGATCCCGCTCTGCCATCCCCTGCCGATCGCCGGCGTCACGCTCGATCTCGCGCTCGACGATAACGGCGTCACCGCCACCGCCACCGTCCGCACTACCCACCAGACGGGGGTGGAAATGGAAGCGTTGACCGCCGTCTCCGTAACTCTCCTCACCGTTTACGACATGGCCAAGGCGCTCGATCGCGGGATGCTGATCGATGGTATCCGCCTTCTCGCCAAATCGGGCGGGCGATCGGGCGACTGGACGGCGGAGTGAGCCTGCTCAGCGTAGCCGAGGCGCAGGCCCGCTTGCTTGCCCTGGCATCGCCGCTGGATATCGAACACGCACCACTCGTCGCGGCCCTCGGCCGCTGGGCCGCCGCTGACATCCGCGCGCTGCGCACCCAGCCCGCCGCCGATTTGTCGGCCATGGACGGCTATGCCATCCGCTTTGCCGAAATGCCTGGCCCCTGGCGCGTGACCGGCGAAAGCGCGGCCGGTGCGCATAGCGGTCTGACACTGGCGCCCGGCGATGCCGCCCGCATCTTCACCGGCGCACCAGTTCCCGTCGGCGCCGACGTGATCCTGATCCAGGAAGAAGCCGCACGCGATGGCGATCAACTCCGCCTCGCCGGTGAAGGGCCACCCTGTCCGGGCGCGCACATCCGCCGCGCCGGCAATGATTTCACCGCGGGCACAACACTGATCCCGGCTGGCGCGCGGATTGGCCCTGCGCAGATCGCGCTCGCTGCCACCGGCGGCCATGGCGCGCTTCCCGTCCGCCGCCAGCCGCGCGTCGCGCTAATCTCCACCGGCGACGAACTCGTCCCCCCTGGCGCGCCTACATCCGGTGTCCGCCTGCCCTCGTCCAACGCGCCAATGCTGCACGCGCTGATAACGGCCGAGGTTCCCGCCATCATCGACGATCGCGGCATCGTGCCCGATGATCTTGCCGCCACCGTCGCCGCGTTCACCGCCGCGCGCGATGCCAATATCATCGTCACCACCGGCGGCGCATCGGTCGGCGATCGCGATTTTGTCCGCCCCGCGCTCGAAGCCGCTGGCGCCTCGCTCGATTTCTGGCGGGTCGCGCTGAAGCCGGGCAAGCCGCTGATGGCCGGCCGGCTCGGTAACGCGATCGTCCTCGGCCTGCCCGGCAACCCGGTTTCGGCCTATGTGACCGCGCGATTGTTCCTCGTACCCTTACTCCGTCACCTCGGCGGCAGCACTCGTCTGTTCGATCAACGCCGCGCGATCCGCCTCGCCGGAACAATTCCGGCTACCGGCAAACGCATGGAATTTCTGCGCGGCTATCGTGCAGGCGCCCGCGTCCGGGCGCTGACTGGACAGGACAGCGCGGCGCTTGCAGCCTTGTCCCGCGCCGACGCGCTGATCGTTCGTCCGCCTTTCTCTGCAGCCGCCAACAATGGCGACATTGTCGAGATCTTGACCATCGCTTGACAAGATCCGGTTCGTTTCCTACACGTTCTCCGTTCGTTCCTGTCGGGGTTCGCCATGCTCACGCGCAAGCAACATGAACTGCTCTGCTTCATCCACGATCGCCTCGCCGATACCGGCGTGTCGCCGTCGTTCGAAGAGATGAAGGAAGCGCTGGACCTCAAATCGAAGTCGGGCGTCCACCGCCTGATCAGCGCGCTGGAAGAACGCAACTTCATTCGTCGCCTGCCCAATCGTGCCCGCGCGCTCGAAGTGCTGCGAATGCCCGAACGGACTGCCGCTCCCACCCCGGTCCAGCCATCGGCTGCCAAACCAACCACGCCGGTCAGCCCGCCGATGGCGGCCAATGATGTGCTGGAAATTCCGCTCCACGGCCGCATCGCCGCCGGCCTGCCGATCGAAGCGCTGGAAGGGCAGACGTCGCTTGCTGTGCCCGCTGCCCTGCTCGGCCCCGGCGAACATTATGCGCTGGAAGTGTCGGGCGATTCGATGGTCGAAGCCGGAATTCTCGACGGAGATTTCGCGCTGATCCGCCGCACCGACAGCGCCCGCGACGGTGAAATCGTCGTCGCGCTGATCGAGGATAGCGAAGCGACGCTCAAATATTTCCGCCGCGAAGGCGCGATGGTCCGGCTCGATCCTGCAAACCGTGCTTATGATCCGATGCGCTACCGCCCCAACCAGATTCGCGTACAGGGCAAGCTGGCCGGGCTGTTGCGGCGTTACTAAACGCCTTTCCGGCAACGCCGGACCAGGCATTTTGCCACGTTTGCGTGACTGGCACGGCCAAGGTCGATCACTTTCAGGGTCGGTCACCGCCGAGAAGCATGATCCCCATAACCCCGCTCGCCTATCCGCGCTCGATTTGGCCGGCCCATTCGAAATGCTCGCGCGCTTCCCCCAACCGACGGTCGCACATGATCCGCAACCGCCTTTTCAGCGATTGCCGTGTCCGCAACGGCCAATCCCGTCCTCGTTGAGCAGGCAGGCGCGGGGCCAGTCGGTTGTCAGGCCCATCGCGCACAGGTCGCCGCCGCAGCGATGGCGCGCCTGCATCGGCGCTGACCTTACTTCCGCACCCACAGGCGCTTGCCGCCTATCCACGTCTCCATCACTTTCGTGCCCCGCACTTCTGCGGGGGAAGACACGAAAATATCGCGATCAAGCAGGATGAAATCAGCGTAGCGGCCCGCCTCAAGCGTGCCGATGCGATCGTCCGCGAATCCAGCGAACGCCGCATCGCGGGTAAAAGCCGCCAGCGCCTGGGGCATCGTCAGTTTCTGGTCGGGCATCCATCCGCCTTGCGGCTGCCCGGCGGCATCCTCGCGGCTGATGGCAGCCGCCAGCCCCGCAAATGGATCCGGATTTTCAACCGGAAAGTCTGAGCCAAAGGCCAGTTTCGCCCCGGCCTTGAGCATCGACGACCACGCATAGGCCCCCGCCAGCCGCGATGGACCGAGCCTTGCTTCGGTCATCGCCCGATCGCTGGTCTGGTGGACGGGCTGCATCGACGCGATGATGCCGTTGCGGCCAAAACGTGGCAGGTCTGCCGGATCAACAATCTGGGCATGCTCGATCCGCCAGCGCCGATCGCCCTTATAGGTTCCGGCCAGTTCCTCGATTGCATCCAGCGTCTGGGTGTTGGCGGCATCGCCGATCGCGTGGATCGCCACCTGGAAACCATCCATCGCCGCGCGGCTGGCGAGATTCTTGAGTTTTGCGTCGCCCAGCAGATTCAGGCCGCGCTGTCCTGCCGCGTCGGCATAATCCGCCTTCAGCCACGCGCCGCGTGAACCCAGCGCGCCATCTTCGATCAGCTTGACGCCGATCATCCGCAATCGGCCGCCATATAGCCATGGTGTCGGCCCGGTGCCGGCAATCGATACCAGCGGTTCAATGCCATAAGCGTAAGACAGGATGCGCACGCGCAGCCGCCCCATATCGCCCGATCGCCGCATCACGGCCCAATCATCGACGGTCGTGCCCATATCGGCAACGGCCGTGATGCCATTCTGGACCAGGATTTCCTGCGCCCTAGTAAACGCCAGATCCCGTTCGAGTGGCTGCGGCGCCGGGATCGCCTTGTCCACCAGCCCCATTGCCGCATCGATGAACATGCCGGTCGGCTTGCCCCCCGCCAGTTCGATCCGCCCCCCCGCAGATACGGTCGTTTTCGGGCCAATTCCGGCTTTGGCCATGGCCGCGCTGTTGGCCACGCCCGCATGCCCGTCAACGCGGATCAACCACACCGGCCGATCGGCGACGGCCGCATCAATATCGGCAGCTGTCGGGAAACGTCCCAGCCCCCAGCGCTCCTGATTCCATCCCCCGCCGACAATCCAGCGCTGGCTGGGATTATCGCGCGCCCATTGGCGCAGCTTGTCCTGTGCCTCTTCCAGCGTGCGCGCGTCCGACAGATCGAGGTGTAGCGCCCGAAATCCCAGCGCCATCACATGGCCGTGCGAATCGATCAGGCCGGGGATCAGCGTGGCCCCTGCCCGTCGAGCTTGTAATCGAGTTTTTCGGGCCGCTTATCCTTGCCCTGCAGCAAGTGGGCGACCTTGCCCTCATTGTCGATCACCAACCCGGTGAAGCGTTCCACCGTGCCGTCTTTGGCGATCGTATAGCCGTTGACATTATCAACCAGGCCATCGGCCAGTGCAGGCCCCGCCACCAGCGCAAGGGCCGCCATCGCGCCTGCGAGGCGCACCTGCCGTTGGCTCATCGTTTGATACGCCGCACCAGCGCCGAAAGATCCTGCCGCCCGGCCCCCATCGCCTGCACCTCGGCATAAAATTGATCGATCAGCGCGGCCGCCGGCAGGGTCGCCCCATTGTTCCGGGCCTCATCCAGCGCAAGACCGAGATCTTTTCGCATCCAATCGACGGCAAAGCCTTCGTCAAACTCTTCAGCCGCCATCGCTTTCCAGCGGTTGACGAAATACCAGCTCGATGCGGCGCCGGCCGATACCGCTTCGAACACTTTATCAAGATCGAGTTCCGCGGCCTGCGCAAAACGCAGGCCTTCCGCGATCGCCTGCATCGTGCCGGCAATACATATCTGATTGACCATCTTGGCCTGCTGGCCGGCGCCGGCAACGCCGACATGCACGATCCGCGTCGAATAGGCCTTCATCAGCGGTTCGGCGCTGGCAAAGGCTTTGTCCGATCCGCCGCACATGATCGAAAGCTTGCCCGCTTCCGCGCCGGCCTGCCCGCCGGATACCGGCGCATCGACCACCAGAAAGCCGCGATCCCGCCCTTCCACCGCCAGCTGACGCGCAATCCGCGCGGATGCGGTGGTATGATCCACCAGCAAGGCGCCCTTTTTCATCGTACGGAAACATCCGTCCCCCCGCAGCGTGACCGCCTCAAGATCGGGATCGGCGCCGACGCAGGTGAATACCGCATCGGCGTCCGCCGCCGCTGCCGCCGCCGTGGGCGCCCACTGGCCGCCATGCGCCGCGACCCATGCCTCCGCCTTGCTTGTCGTCCGGTTGTAAACGGTCACGCCGTGCCCTGCGTCCAGCAGGTGACGGGCGATCGCGCGCCCCATGACGCCGAGGCCGATGAATGCTACCTTTGCCATGGGAGAGGCATAACCATGGTTTCGCTGATCCGCCAGATGGGCTAGAGGCCGCGGCCATCATGGCAACCGCAGCGCACACATCCACCCCGCTCCCCGTCTCCATCGCAGATGTCGAGGCGGCGCATAAGCGGATTGGCGACAGCATCGTCCGCACACCGACCTTGCTTAGCAAGACGCTGTCGAACCTGACGGGTGCGAAGGTCTATCTGAAGTTCGAAAATCTTCAGTTCACGGCAGCCTACAAAGAACGCGGCGCGCTCAACAAGCTGCTCCAGCTCGATGAAACCGCGCGCAACCGGGGTGTGATCGCTGCGTCCGCCGGCAATCACGCACAGGGCCTGGCCTATCATGGCGCGCGGCTTGGCATTCCCGTCACCATCGTGATGCCGAAATCCACGCCGACCGTGAAAGTATCCCAAACCGAAGGGCATGGCGCCACCGTCATCCTGACCGGCGAACGTTTCGACGATGCCTATGCCCATGCGCTGATCGTATCAGAAGAGCGCGGGCTGACGTTCGTCCATCCGTTCGATGATCCCGCAATCATCGCGGGCCAGGGCACGGTCGCGCTCGAAATGTTCGCCGACGCGCCGGATATCGATACGATCGCCGTGCCCATCGGCGGCGGCGGCCTGATCTCGGGCTGCGCCGTCGTGGCCAAGGCGCAGGAACGCCCGATCCGCGTAATCGGCGTTCAGGCCGAACTGTTCCCGTCGATGTACAACCGGATCAACGGCACCAACCTGCCGATCGGAGGCGACACGCTGGCCGAAGGCATCGCCGTCAAGGAACCCGGAACGATCACATCCGGCATCATCCGCGAAATCGTTGATGATATGGTGCTGGTGTCCGAACGCGATCTCGAAGAGGCTGTTTCGCTGCTGCTTCAGATCGAAAAGACGGTTGCCGAAGGCGCCGGCGCGGCCGGCCTGGCCGCGTTGCTTGCACATAAGGATCAGTTTGCGGGCCGTACGGTCGGCGTCGTGCTGTGCGGCGGCAATATCGACACTCGTCTGCTTGCCAATGTCTTGCTGCGCGATCTGGCACGGTCGGGGCGGCTGGCCCGCCTGCGCATCCGCCTGCAGGATCGGCCGGGCGCGCTGTTCCATGTGGCGCGCATCTTCGATGAACAGCAGGCGAACATCATCGAAGTCTATCACCAGCGCGTGTTCACCACGCTGCCGGCGAAGGGGCTGATCGCCGATATCGAGTGCGAAACCCGGGATCGCGCCCACCTAACCCGGCTGGTCGCGGCGCTGTCCGAAGGTGGCTATGAAGTGACTCCGGTGGAACCCGCCTGAATGGTTATGGCGCATTTCCAGCGTGGCGACTCTTAACCCTCTTTTGACGGTTAACGCCCTTTTCATATTTCCGGGCTGACTGCATACTCCTGTGATCGAGGCTACCCACGGGGGGCGGCCCGTGTGGATCAGGGCACGCCGTGAGCGCACCATTCCGTTTTCCGCGCTTCTTCGTCACGACGCCCTCGCCCTGCCCGTATTTGCCGGGCAAGACGGAGCGAAAGGTCTTTACGGAGCTTTCTGGGCCGCATGCGACGGAGCTGAATGACGCGCTTGGACGCATCGGTTTCCGGCGCAGCCAGAATGTCGCCTATCGGCCCAGTTGCGTTGATTGCGCGGCCTGCGTTTCGGTGCGCGTCGTCGCGGGTGAATTTCGCCCCAATGCCAGCCAGCGCAAACTGATCCGCCGCAATTCCGATCTCACCGTCACGGCGTGCAAGCCTTGGACGACCGAAGAACAGTTCGATCTGCTGCGTCGCTATCTGGCCGCGCGCCACCCCGGCGGCGGCATGGCCGAAATGGATGATCTCGATTTCGCCGACATGGTCGAGCAGACGCCCGTCAGCACCTATGTCATTGAATATCGCGATCCAGAAGGCACGCTGGTCGGGGCATGCCTCAGCGATCAGCAGGCTGACGGATTGTCGATGATCTACAGCTTCTTCGACGCCGATTCGCCGGAACGATCGGGGCTGGGCACCTACATCATTCTCGACCACATCATCCGCGCGTCCCAAGCAGGGCTTCCCTTCGTCTATCTCGGCTATTGGGTGAAGGGATCGGCGCGAATGCAGTATAAGATCCGCTTTCAGCCGATGGAACGGCTGGGCTCGGGCGGCTGGACGCGTTTCGAACCCGAATCTGCTCCGGCCATGATGCTGGATGCCGTGCTCGCCTGACGGCGGCCCACACTAATCAAGCCCTGGCGCACCAGTCACGAATCATCACGTCACCATTTTCGCCATGCGCAGCACATGACGGGCGAGATGGCAGTGCCATGGCAGCAATCAGCTGCTCGTCTGCGTGCCGCAGGTCACCTGTACATGACAGATCGAATTTGGGGTCACCGCTCGTGCGGCGGGATCGGACCGGAGATCGTGCCTGCGCACCATCGCATCGGTCGAACATCCAGAAACCTGGGAATTTCAATAAAATGGTGGAGCCGAGGGGGATCGAACCCCTGACCTTCGCAATGCCATTGCGACGCTCTCCCAGCTGAGCTACGGCCCCGTTCCATTTTTTCCGCCGGGTGGGTCCGGCGGGGTGCGCGGCCTTTAGAACGGGTCGCGCACCCCTGCAAGTTCAATGTGACATTCTAACGAATTTTTTTAATTCTCGTCGTCGTCACCACCGGTTGCGACGCCGATATCGTCGTCGCCACCCAGATCGACATCGTCATCCGGGCTGGGTTCGGCATCCTCGTCGATATCCAGATCGTCATCGGACAGATCGGAATCGACCTTCTCCTCGTCCGCCACCTTCTTCGGCGCATCGAACGGCAGCGGCTGCTTGGACTTCAGGATAGGATCGGGTTCCCACGCCGTACCGCATTCGATGCAGGTGACGGGGTCTTCCTTGCCAAGATCGTAAAAGCGGGTGCCGCATTTCGGGCAAGTCCGCTTGGTGCCCCATTCAGGTTTCACCACGGTGTGAGACTCCATACGAAAAGGTATTGGAAAAGCGCCCTCGAACCGGATCGGATCAAGCGCGAAACGCCGCGCGCCTTGCCATAGCGGGGGGCCGCTGTCAAAAGCCGCGTCCGATGAATAGCCCCCTGCCCACCCCCACCGCTTTCTCCGCTCCATGCCCTTTGCAAGGCCGCGTCCGCGTGCCCGGGGACAAGTCGATTTCGCATCGCTCGCTGATGCTATCGGCATTGGCCGTCGGCGAAAGCGTCGTCGAAGGGCTGCTGGAGGGCGAAGACGTCCTCGCCACGGCCGCCGCGATGCGGGCGATGGGCGCCGATATCAGCCGCAATGACGATGGCAAATGGCGCATCCACGGCGTTGGCGTCGGCGGATTGCTCCAGCCGCAGACCGCGCTGGAAATGGGCAATTCCGGCACATCGACCCGGCTGCTGATGGGTTTGGTCGCCACCCATCCGATCACCACGACATTCACCGGCGATGCGTCTTTGTCGAAACGGCCGATGGGCCGCGTGACGGAACCGCTCGGTCTGATGGGCGCTGAATTTACCGCCAGTCCCGGCGGGCGGTTGCCTCTCATGGTGCGCGGCCTCTGCCCGGCCGTGCCGATCGAATATCGCCTGCCGGTGGCATCCGCACAGGTGAAATCGGCAATTCTGCTGGCCGCCCTCAACACCCCCGGCATCACCCGCGTCATCGAACCCGTACCCACGCGCGATCACAGCGAACGGATGCTGACGGGTTTCGGCGTTGACCTGACGGTTGAGGAAGAATCGAACGGCACCCGCATCATCGCGATTCGCGGCGAGGCCGAACTCAAGCCGCAGGCCATCACCGTACCCGGCGATCCTTCGTCGGCTGCATTCCCGGTTGTCGCCGCCCTGCTTGTTCCGGGATCGGTCGTCACGGTCGAGAATGTCGGCCTCAACCCCACGCGTTCCGGCCTCTTCACGGTGCTGAAGGCGATGGGCGGGGACATCCGCTTCGTCAACGAACGCGTTGTCGGCGGCGAACCCGTCGCCGATCTGGTCGTCTGCCATTCACCGCTTACCGGCATCGAGGTGCCCCCCGATATCGCACCCAGCATGATCGACGAATATCCGATCCTGTTCGTGGCCGCCGCCCTCGCCAGGGGGCGCACGGTGATGCGCGGGCTGGAAGAACTGCGTGTGAAGGAATCGGATCGAATCGCGGTGATGGCCGAAGGGCTGCGCGCGATCGGCGCAACGGTTGAAGAATTGGAAGATGGCCTCATCGTCGACGGCACCGATGGCGATCCGCTTGGCGGCGGCGCCACCATCGCCGCCCGGCTCGATCATCGCATCGCCATGAGTTTCGCCATCGCCGGTCTGGTTTCCGCCGCGCCCGTGTTGATCGACGACATGTCGCCCGTGGACACCAGTTTCCCCGGCTTCGCGGCTATGTTAGCCACTCTCAAGGCCGAGGTTCAAACCACGAGGCTTGTGTGATTCAAGGAACGGAGATGGATCGGCGCACCACATTGGCGATGGCCGGTGCTGCCCTGCTCGCTCCCGCCGCCGCCCTTGCCGAAGCCGCACCGAATATCCAGCCCGATCGTGAAATGCTGGTGCCCGTCCCCGGTGGGCGGGTTTATGTACGGATCAATGGCGATCTGGCTGCGCCAAAGCCGCCGGTGGTGATGATCCATGGCGGCCCCGGCGGGAGCCACGGTTCCTTTCTGCCGGCGTTGCCGCTGGCCGCCGACAGGGCCGTCATTCTGTATGACCAGCTCGATTGCGGTCTTTCCGAAAAGCCCGGCGCCCCGGCCAACTGGCATATACCGCGCTTCGTCGATGAACTGGATGCGATCCGCGTGGCGCTTGGTGTTTCTCGCTGGCATGTCCTCGGCCACAGCTGGGGCGGCACGATCGCGCTGGAATATGCAGCGCGACACCCGCGCGAACTGGCCAGCCTAATCCTGCAAGGGCCGCTGATCTCGACGCGGGCATGGATGGACGACGCAGCAGTGCTCCGCGCGAAGCTTCCTTCCGATATGCAGGCCGCCCTCGATGCCTGCGAAGGCCCTACCCCGCCGGCCAAGGCCGAATGCGACGCGGCGGTTGACGCATTTTATGCCCGATTCTGGCGCCTTCGCCCTCTGCCCGCATGGGCAACGGCCTATGAACAGAAACATGGCCTGAAGCTTGCCGTCAATATCTACAACGCGATGTGGGGGCCGAACGAGTTCCGCGCCACCGGCTCGCTCGCCAACTATGACGGCGAGCCGCTCTTGAAACGGATTGCGGCGCCCACCTTGTTCCTGATCGGCGACAGCGATGAAGTGACACCGGAAACGGCTCGTCGCTTTACCAGCGAAACGCCGGGCGCGCGGCTTGCAATCCTCGGCGACGCCGCGCATCGCGCCCAATCCGATCAACCCGGCGCTTATGTCGCGACGCTGGCCGAATGGCTGGCGAAACAGGACCAGCCATGATTATCGCCATCGACGGCCCCGCCGCCTCCGGCAAGGGCACCATCGCCCGTGCTTTGGCCGCCCATTTCAAACTGCCCTATCTCGATACCGGCCAGCTCTATCGCGCGGTCGGCCTGCAGGTGCTGCGCGATGGTGGCGATCCTGCGGACGAAGCCGCCGCCTTGGCCGCCTGCGAATTTGACGATGCGCTGCTGGCCGATCCGCAAATCAAGACAGAGATTGCCGGTGCGGCCGCATCGCAGGTTTCGGCCATTCCGGCGGTGCGCGCAGCGCTTGTCGAACGCCAGCGCGCTTTTGCGGCCCGCCCCGGTGGCGCGGTGCTCGACGGGCGCGATATCGGGACGGTGATCGCGCCTGCCGCCGACGCCAAACTTTATGTAAAGGCCACGCCCACCGTCCGCGCGCGGCGCCGCCATGACGAACTTGTGCGGCTGGGGCACGAGATCAGCTTCGATAAGGTGCTGGCCGATATCCGCGCGCGCGACCTGCGCGACAGCACCCGCGTCACCGCACCGTTGCGCCCGGCCGACGATGCCGCCTTGCTGGATACCAGCTATATGGATATAGACGCGGCCGTCGATCGGGCGATTTCGCTCGTGGAGGCCCAGTTCGGGAACCGCCGCCAGGCCAACCCGTAAGCGGCGCGCAGGGACCGGCAGATCATGCCTGGGCCTTCTTGCGCGCTTTTGGCTTTTCCACGGAAAATCACCTGAAAGATGCCGTACGGGCATGGGGCTCGTGCGGCGGTTCGGCCAAAAGACCTCCGGATTCAACCGGATGGCCGGAAACCGTCAATCAGGAACACTCTAACTATGGCAACCTCGCCAACCCCTACCCGCGATGATTTCGCGGCGCTTCTCAACCAGACCCTCGGTGACGATCAGGGCTTCGAAGGCCGCGTCGTCAAGGGCACCGTCACCGCGATCGAAAACGACATGGCCGTCATCGACGTCGGCCTGAAGTCGGAAGGCCGTGTCGCGCTGCGCGAATTTGCGCCGGCGCCGGGCCAGAAGGCCGAACTGAAGGTCGGTGACGAAGTCGAAGTTTATGTCGACCGCGTCGAAAATTCGATGGGCGAAGCCATGCTGAGCCGCGACCGTGCACGTCGCGAAGCCGCATGGGACAAGCTCGAAGCCGAATTCGGCCAGTCGACCCGCGTCGAAGGCGTCATCTTCGGCCGCGTCAAGGGCGGCTTCACCGTCGACCTCAACGGCGCCGTGGCCTTCCTGCCGGGCAGCCAGGTCGATATCCGTCCGGTGCGCGATGTCGCCCCGCTCATGGATATCCCGCAGCCGTTCCAGATCCTCAAGATGGATCGTCGTCGCGGCAACATCGTCGTGTCGCGTCGCGCCGTTCTGGAAGAAACCCGCGCCGAACAGCGCACCGGCCTCATCCAGTCGCTGGCCGAAGGCCAGGTGATCGAAGGCGTCGTCAAGAACATCACCGATTATGGTGCGTTCGTTGATCTCGGCGGCATCGACGGCCTGCTCCACGTCACCGATCTCAGCTACAAGCGCGTCGGTCACCCGAGCGAAATGATCAACATCGGCGATACCGTCCGTGTCCAGATCATCCGCATCAACCGCGACACGCAGCGCATCAGCCTCGGCATGAAGCAGCTCGAAAGCGATCCGTGGGAAGGCGCCGGCGCCAAGTATCCGATCGGTGCGAAGTTCACCGGCCGCGTGACCAACATCACCGAATATGGTGCGTTCGTTGAACTTGAGCCGGGCATCGAAGGCCTGGTCCACGTCTCCGAAATGAGCTGGACCAAGAAGAACGTCCACCCGGGCAAGATCGTTTCGACCAGCCAGGAAGTCGATGTCGTCATCCTCGAAGTCGATGCCGAAAAGCGTCGTATCTCGCTGGGCCTGAAGCAGGCGATCAACAATCCGTGGGAAGCCTTCGCTGAGAAGCATCCGATCGGTTCGACCGTCGAAGGCGAAGTCAAGAACGCCACCGAATTCGGCTTGTTCATCGGTCTCGACGGCGACGTCGACGGCATGGTCCACATGTCCGACATCGCCTGGGGCGTTTCGGGCGAAGACGCGCTGGCGCTGCACCACAAGGGTGAAACCGTCTCCGCCGTCGTGCTCGACATCGATCCGGAGAAGGAGCGCATCTCGCTCGGCATGAAGCAGCTCGAACGTGGCGGCGTTGTCGCGGCGACCGGCGACAAGCTGAACAAGAATGCGATCGTCACGATCACCGTCCTGTCGGTTGGCGATGCCGGCCTCGACGTGCAGGCGGGCGACGATGGCGCCGTTGGCTTCATCAAGCGTGGCGATCTCGGCCGCGACCGCGACGAGCAGCGTCCGGAGCGTTTCCAGGTCGGCCAGAAGTTCGACGCGATGGTCACCGGCTTCGATCGTTCGAAGAAGCCGACCTTCTCGATCAAGGCGATGCAGATCGCCGAAGAAAAGCAGGCTGTTGCGCAGTACGGTTCGTCCGACTCGGGTGCCTCGCTCGGCGACATCCTCGGCGCGGCGCTCAACAAGGCGCGCGGCGAATAAATCGCTCGCCTTCGGGCAAGAGAAAAGGGGCGCGGATCACATGGTCCGCGCCCCCTTTTTTTTGTCCGGCGATTGTCCCGTTTTGGCGCGGGCAGCCCTATTTCAGTGAAAGCAGGTAATCCGCCATCGCGGCGGCAACCTTGGGATCTTTCTGGCCGGCGAAGGCCATCTTGTTGCCCGGCACCACCTTGCGCGGATCGGTCAGGAAGGTGATCAGATTGGCCCGTGTCCATGGCTGGGCATATTTCTTCATCGCCGGCGAATAGCTGTAGCCCGCCGGTTCCCCGGCCTTGCGGCCACCGACGGCCCAGAGATTTGGCCCCATGGTCGACGACGCACCCGCCTGGACCTTGTGGCAGACCGAACAGACGGCAAAGCCCGGCGGCTTCGGCAAGGGCGCTGCCACCACCGGCGATGTCAGTAGGGTCAAACCCAGCCCAATCGCGAGTTTCCGAACAACACCCTTCATTCCGATCTCCTTTGAAATTGTCACAATCTGGCTAATCCGCGATTCGGCGACCTACAACTGCCCCATCGCTTTCCCGCTCGTTTTGTTGCATAATGGCGCCAACCGGTAGCATCGACCGGTATCGGGTCGTTGCGGTGCGGTCACAGTTTCCGACGATTGCCTGGCCGTGGGGGTCACCAATCAAAGGAGAGTGACAATATTGATCGCATCGCTCCAACGAATGGCCCGAGTGGCAGCAAGTGGGGGGAGAGGCCAATGATCAGATCAGAACTCGTACAGCAGCTGGCAAAGGATAATAGTGGCCTTTCGCTGGCAGAGGTAGAGCGCATCGTTAGTGTCTTCTTCGAGGAGATCTCGGAGCGTTTAAAGGAAGACGGCCGCGTCGAACTGCGTGGTTTCGGGGCATTTTCCACCCGTGCCCGCGTCGCCCGGACGGGGCGCAACCCGCGTACAGGCGAATCAGTGAAGGTCGACGCGAAGCGCGTGCCCTATTTCAAGCCGGGCAAAGAGATGCGTGCGCGCCTGAATATGTAAGGTTCCTGCGTTTCAGGGCTTGACCGCGCCCGCGGCTTGCGGCCTTTGGGGCCGTAGCCGCGGACGTGGCGAAATCGGTAGACGCAGCAGACTTAAATGACTTGAGTGCCCGTGGGGAAATCCACGGAGTAGAACCGCTCAAATTCGGGGAAAGCTAAGGCGGGCATCAGCGCGCTAGGCCAATCCCGAGCCAAGCCCGGCCCTGCCCCATGGCAGGAACGGGAAGGTGTAGAGACTGGACGGGTGGCGCCTTCGGCCTTTCAACGGCCATGGCGAAGGGACAGTCCGGACCACAAACGGTTTCATTTCCTTTGCGGGAGTGGCCGGCGGCGAAAGCCGAAGTGGTGCGAAAATCTGCTTTTCTTCGTGAAAGTGCGGGTTCAAGTCCCGCCGTCCGCACCATAATCCCCTTCCGCACCGGGGCGCGGCGCATCACGCGCAGCCCGACAGGTCGGTCTCGCAGTCTTGGGCCGGCCCAAATCGGCACAACCTGCCCTCTCGCGTCGCCCGCACGAACGCCGGGACGAAATTTGTTCCGCATCCCAGGGGCGCGGCAACCCACCGTTCGCCTTTGCCAGGTTCCGACGCTCGAACGAACTGTCACAGACCCGTAATTCACACGTCACATTTCCAACATCCAAGCCCCGCTACAGACCAGCCCGTAGCGCATCTCGCGCTCCGGATTTTCTTAGGGGTGTCCATGTTTAACCGTTCGCTCGTGATGCTTGGCCTCGTCGCCGGGCTTGCCACCGTCTCCACGCCGGCCCTCGCGCGCACTCAGGTGCGGGCCGTCGGTTCCTCGACGGTCTATCCGTTCGCGACTTCGGTTGCCGAACGCTTTGGCCGCGCCAATCCGGGCATTCCCGCCCCGATCATCGAATCCACCGGCACTGGCGGTGGCCTGAAGCTGTTCTGTCAGGGCATTGGCGCAAGTTTCCCGGACATCGCCAATGCTTCGCGTCGGATCAAGGCATCCGAAGTGAAGATGTGCGCGCAGAACGGCGTCAGCCAGATCACCGAAATCCAGATCGGTCTTGATGGCATCGCCCTCGCCACCGCCAAAAATGGTGCGCTCACCGCGCTCACCCAGCGCGATCTTTACATGGCCATCGCCAAGAACCCGTTCGGCAAGCCGAACCGCAGCAAGACCTGGAAGGACGTCAACCCCAAGCTCCCGGCGATCGCGATCAAGGTGTATGGTCCGCCGCCTACGTCGGGCACGCGCGATGCGCTCACCGAACTGCTGATGACGCCCCCGTGCGAGGCAAACGCCGCCATCGCCGCACTCAAGAAATCGGATGAGGCCAAGTTCAAGGCGACCTGCACCGCCGTTCGCGAAGATGGTGCCTATGTGGAAGCTGGCGAAAACGACAATCTGATCGTCCAGAAGATCGAAGCGAACGCCGGCACCGTCGGCATCTTCGGCTACAGCTATCTCGAAGCCAATCAGAACCTGCTGCGCGGTGTCGCAATCAACGGCGTTGTGCCGACCTATGATTCGATTGCGACATTCAAATATCCGGGCGCCCGTCCGCTCTTTATCTACGTCAAGAACGCGCACCTGAAGGCCATTCCGGCGATCCGCGCCTATGTTGCCGAATTTTCCAAGGAGGCGACCTGGGGTCCGCAGGGTTATCTCGTCCGTCGCGGACTGATTTCAGCGCCGACCGCGGTTCGCCAGAAATCGGCCGCCGCCGCCCGCAGCTTCACCCCGCTGGATCCGGCCTCCGTCAAATAAACGTCACACATATTCCGGCGTCTTAAAACGCCTGCAACCGCGCCCTTCGCACCTTTTCGGTGCGGAGGGCGCCTTCGTTTTCATCCCTCCGAGAATCGCCGCGAAATGCGCCGTCACGAAACTGAAACCACGCTGTCACGATCCCGTCGTGGGGCATGCCTATCGGACCGACCTACCGAGACCAGCCGTTGCTGGGACAGGGAGGGATCATGAGAAAAACGTTAGTACTGGCCGCATTGCTCAGTGGCACGATGTTCACCGCCACAGCTCAGGCCCAGACCCAGCCGGCCACCAGCGAAGCGCCGGTGCAGGAACAGGCCGGGGAAGAAATCGTGCCGCCGGCCGCGCCCGCCAATGCCGAGGAAACCGCGACGCAGGTAGAATTTCTGCAGGCACAGGTTGGCGCCTTGCAGGCGCAGCTCGACAGCCTGAAAAAGCAGGTGACGACATCGACACCGAGCTGGAAGGCGGCCCCGCAATTTGCGTCGGGCAATGGCTTCACGTTCAAGCCCAAGGGCTTCGTGCAGTTCGATGCCGGCTATATCGAACGGGAAATCGGCGCGCAGAGCTATAATGGTCTCGGCTTTGGCAATCGCGCCCGCCGCATCGTGTTTGGTGCCGAAGGCTCGATGCCGGGCGGGTTCGGCTATAAGGTCGAACTCAATCTCGCGCAGAGTGCGGTGGACTATGAGGACGTCGTCCTCACCTATCAGCGCGCGGGCAGCCCCATTCAGGTCACGGTCGGCAATTTCTACCCGTTGTCGAGCCTTGAAACCATGACGAGTTCACGCCTGGGTTCGTTCATGGAACGCGCCACCTTTACCGAAGCGTTCGGCTATAATCGCCGTCTTGGCGCGGCAATCGCGCTCACCGACAAGGCCGACAGCTACACCCTGACCGCCGGCATTTTCGGGCAGGAAATCAACAATTCGAACGATGGCACCACCCGTACCGGCTGGCAGGGTTCGGTGCGTGGCACCTATTCACCGATGCTCGGCTCCACCCGCCTGCACATCGGCGGCAGCTATCAGCACCGTGTGTTCCAGCGTGACGCCCAGGGCTTCCAGTATCGCGCCCGTCCGTTCACCCAGATCACCGGCCAGCGGTTCATCGACACCGGCAACCTCGCGGCCAATGGCGATGATGTGGTCGGGATCGAACTCGCCGCGATCCACGGTCCGCTGCACTTCGCAGCCGAAGGACAGAAACTTTGGGTCGACAGCCATGCACCGGGCCATGTGTTCGACCGCAACAACGGCACCGCCGGGCGTTTCCTGCTGGATAGCCCTTCCTTCACCAGCGTCTACGGGGAAGTCGGCTTCTACCTGACCGGCGAAAGCCGCGGCTACAAAGGCGGCAAGTGGGATCGCACCAAGGTGCTGAAACCATTTGATCAAGGCGGCATGGGCGCGATCCAGATCAACGCCCGCGTCGATTACACCGACCTCAACGATCGCGTTGCGGCCGGCGCTAATCTCACGACCGCCAATAACTTCTACGTCAATGGCGGCAAGCAGGTCGGCTATCAGGCCAGCGTGATCTGGAACCCGATGGATTACATCCGGTTCATGGCCCAGTTCTCGCACACCGTGGTCGACGGTGGCAGCCAGGCAGCCACGGTCAATCCGCTGCCCGCGACGACGCCGATCAATGCGCGCAGCTATAAGTTCAACTCGCTCGCGATGCGCGCGCAGGTTGAATTTTAAAGCCCCGGCTATTGGAATGAAGAAGGCCCCGTCCCGCATAAGCAGGACGGGGCCTTTCTCGTACAGGTGCGGATCGCGCCGGGCGCAATCGCCCCTATTGAAGGCCGATCGCAACCAGCTTGTTGGCGGTCTTGGCATCCAACGGCCGTGCATTGGCATCAGCGGTCAGTGGCGTCACCGTGATATAACCGTTGGCAAGGGCTTCGGTATCGCTGCCCTTGGGGGCATTGCCGCCCATGCCGAAATCGGCGCGATAGATGGTCGCGGGGCCATCTTCTCCCGTCTTGGTGAAACCCTTGACCGTAAACGGCATGCCGCCTGCAGGCGTCATTTTCACGCCCTTGGCCACGGTCGGCACGTTCACCGAAACGAAGCGCGGTGCCCTGTCGCCCATCGCTTGCAGGGCCTGCACCAGTTTGGCGGTGTAGCGGGCGGCAACGGTGAAATCATATTTTCCGTTCGGCGCATATTGCTGCGAAACGGCGATCGAAGGAACGCCCAGCATCAGCGCCTGCCGGGCCGCCCCGACTGTGCCTGATACATGGACCGCTTCGCCCACATTCTCGCCCTTGTTGATGCCGGAAATGACCAGGTCGAACGTCTTGGCCCTGCCTGCTTCCAGCAAACCGAAGATCACCGAATCCGCCGGCGTGCCGAACACGGCATAATGCGGCACGCCGTCACCCGTATCGCGCCTTTCCACCCGCACCGGGCCGTTGAACAGCGTCACGCTCTGGCTGCCGCCCGAATTGTTCGCCGCCGGCGCGGATACGGTGACGTCGGCAAAGGGGCGAAGCGCTGCGACAAGCGCGGCGATGCCTTCAGACGCAACGCCGTCATCATTGCTGATCAGCACGCGAAGAGGCGCCTTCACCTCGGCCAGCGCAGGTGTGGCCACCCCGCCCGCCAGCATCAGTGCCCCAGCGGCAAGCGCACCCAGTAATTTCATATCCTGTCCCTCGATCCCGTATTTCAGCGCTGCGACGAAACCGTGCCACCATCAACGATGATCTCGGACGCCGTGACATAGCTTGCCTCGTCAGACAGCAGGAACCGCACCACCCGGCCAATTTCGCTGGGATCGCCGATGCGATTGAGCAATACGCGCCGTTCGAAATGGCCTTCGGGAAGGGCCGCAACCGCAGGCGCCATCATCGGCGTCAGCACATAGCCCGGTGAAACCGAATTGATGCGGACCTTATCCTGCGCCAGCCGATCGGCCAGCGAACGGACGAGCGACAGCATCCCCCCTTTGGCCGCGCTGTAGATCGGGTTCACGGCATTGCCGAGCGTCGCGTTGATCGATGCGATGGCGACGATCGCCGAACCCGGCTGCGCGGCCAGATCGGGCTGGATCGCCTGAATGATGAACGCCATCGCGCGCAGGTGAACGGCGATGCCGTCGTCCCAGCTCTGCGGGGTAAGCCCGTCCAACGAACCCTGGTCAACCACACCCGCTGCGTGGACAAGGCCGCCGATCGGGCCGAGCGCCGCGCGCGTTACATCCAGCGCGGGCGCGATCGCCGCCAGATCGCGCAAGTCGATGCCAACGCCAACCGCACGGACGCCATGTTCCGCCTGGATGGCCGCTGCTGCCTCGTCCGCCTTGGCGGCGTTGATGTCCCACAATGCGACCGGCCGGCCGACCGCCGCCAGCGCCTGTGCCGAAGCCAGGCCGATGCCCGATGCGCCGCCGGTGATGATGACCGGAGTAGCCGGCGCACCAAGTGCAGGAGAGAGCGTCATTGGAATTAGTCCTTCTTCAAAGCAACCGGGCCACGACGATCCAACAGACCATCAAGCCGGATATTGGCGATCTCCGGTCCCGACGGGGTCATCGTGATATACAAAACATGGTCCATCGCAGCGCCGTTGGCGGGGTTTGTGTCCATCAGGCCGCCGGTTGTCCCCATCTGGATGTAATCCACGCCATCGCGCTGCTGATAGGCGTAGCTGTGGAAATGCCCCGCGACGAAACTGTGCGGGCGCCCGGCCGCAAGGGCCTCGATCGCCTTGAACTGGGGCGAAGCGTAGCGCCAGCCAGGCCGGTGCATCAGGAAGAAAGTCCAGCGTGCATCACGGTTGTCGGCCAGCGTCTTGCGCACATAATCAATCTGCGACTGACTGATGCTCACCTGATCCGCGGCTTTGAACTTCTCGACCAGCGAACGCAGCCGCGGCTGCGCCATGATCGCTTCAACGGCGGCATCGCCCGCCTGCAATGCACCGATCACCTGCTGCATTTCCTGCGGGCTATATTCCTTCAGCAGTTCGCGCTTGTTCGATTTGGGGGGCGGCGGATCTTCCGTGTTAAGCGCCACGAACAGCACATCGCGATAGCGGAAATGATAGACATCGCGGCCCATGCGCTTGCGCCACAGCGCGCGCATCACTTCATTGCCGATGTCGTGGTTGCCGACGACATGGAAGAACGGGCTTTTCAGTTTTGCCGTAGCGGCGTCGAACTCATCCCATTCGCGAACGAGTACGGCCTGATCCTCGGTATAGCCTTCGATATGATCGCCCACGCCGATCACGAATGCCGGCGCCAGCAGATTGATCTGGTCCATCGCCTTTTCGAACACGCCGGGCCGGTGGCCACCCGTACGATCACCGACGATGACAAAGCGGAACTGGCCCGGCGGATCCGCGAAGGCCTGCGTCGTGCGCGGCACGGCGGACGGGACCGAAGTCCCGCCTGCCACGTCGCCCATTGCGCACCCGGCCAGCAGCAGCGCCGATGCCGCAGCACCAGCAATCCGCACCTGGAAACGGCGCGTGATCATCAGAACTCGATACCCAGATCGACGCCATAGGTACGCGGCTCGCCAAACAGCGCGCCGGGGCGGCCGATGTTGAACTGCATGATGTAATAATCGCGATTGGTCAGGTTGCGGCCCCACACGCCCAGCTTCACACCCTTGGCAAAAGGCATTTCCGCCAGCGTCAGCCGCGCGTTGAGCAGGCCGTAGCTGCCGATGATATAGGCCCCGCTGGCGACGCTGGCATTCGAATATTTCTTGCTCTGCCAGCTCTGGTTGAGGTTCGCGCTCAGCGTGCCGAACGACATGGCTGGCAGGGTATAATCGAAACCAAGGGCGTAGCTGTGTTTCGGGCTGTTGGTGAAACGGAACATGTTCGACACGTCCTGCCCTGTCCCGCTGATGATCTCGTCATATTTGGGGTCAAGATAGCCGTAATTGGCGGTGATCCGCACGCCATCCGCAGGAACGATCGTCAGTTCGCCCTCGAATCCCTTAACCGTGGCCTTGCCCGCATTCAGCACATCGGTGATCCGGGCATTGGTGGGATCGGATTGCACATTGATCTGGATATCGCGATATTTGGAAACGAAGGCCGCCGCGTTCAGGCGCACCCGATTGTCGAGAAACTGGGTTTTTACCCCTGCTTCGTAAGACCACAGGGTTTCCGCATCGAAGCCATTGTTGAAATTGGCGATCGAACTGGCGCGAATATTGTAGCCGCCGGTTTTGTAGCCCTTCACGGCCTTTGCATACAGGTTGACGCCGTCTGCGGCATCAAATGCAACGACAAGGCTGGGGCTGAAATCCTTGAACTTGCGGCTGCCATCGCCGATGCCCGGCACTGGCGTAATCGGGCCATCGCCCGTTTGCGTCGTCCGGCTCAATGTCGCCTCGCGCTTGTCCCACGAACGGCGTGCGCCGATCGTGATGTGCAACCGTTCATCCAGCAGTCGCGGTGTCACCGTCAGCTGGCCGAAGGCCGCCCAGGAACTGTTCTTGATGGTCGCCAGCGTCCGGGATGTGACGGTGGTGGTGCCGCTGAAACTGTTGCTGAAATTGTCGCCGCTCTCGGTGAAATAATAGAGGCCGGTGACATATTCGAGCACCCCGTCCATCCCGGTTCCGACCAGCTGGATTTCCTGGCTCCACTGATCCTGCTTGGTGCGGCTGTTATTCTTCTGCAGCGGGAACGGCCCGAACGCGCCCGTCAGATAATCCTGATTCTGGAAATTATTGACCTTGCGATACGCGGTGATCGAACGGACGGTCAGATCATCCGACGCGCGCCATTCGCCGATCAGGCTGTGGCCCTGCGACACGACATCATTAGGCAGCACATCGCGCACGGCTGGGTCACCTGCCTGCGGACGGCGCGCGACCGCAGGATATAGCGGCGACAGCGCAACGTAGATCGGCGTGTCGTCTACTTCGGAGCGGTCATAGGCATAGCGAGCTGCAGCGTGTCGGTGGCCTCCCACAGCACGTCCGCGCGCATCGCCTGGCGATCCTTGTCGCCCCAGCGTTTCACCCCGGTGCCGGGGTTGGCGATGAACCCGTCCTGCTGGATGTTCGCATATGACAGGCCAACGGCAACGCGGTCACCCAGCGGCACATTCACCGCCGCCTTGATCCGGCGCATGTCGTAATTGCCGATGCTCAGCTGCCCCTTGAAGCCAAGTTCACCCAGTTCAGGCTTGCGGGTGATGAAATTGATCGCGCCGCCCGTGGCATTACGTCCGTATAGCGTGCCCTGCGGCCCGCGCAGCACTTCAACCCGTTCAAGATCCGCCACTTCCAGTGCAAGGCCCTGGCTGCGCGCGACATACACGCCGTCCATGTAGACGGCCACGCCGGCATCCTGCGTGATCTGGTCGTCGCTCAGGCCTACGCCCCGCATGAATACCTGCGTCGTGTTCGCGCTGTTCGGGTGCGGCGTCAGCTGCAGGTTGGGCACCTGCGAACGCAAATCCGTCAGGCCCGATACGCCTTTTGTTTCCAGATCCTTCGCGGTCAGCGCAACGATCGAAATCGGCGTATCCTGAAGCGATTCCTCGCGCTTCTGTGCGGTGACGACAATGTCCTCAAGGCCAGTCGATGCAGCGGCATCCTGCGCCATGGCCGGCGTGGCGGCGGCAGTCGCCAGCCATGTTGCCGTCAGTACGCGTACGAAACGACGTTTCATTCTCAATCCTCTCCCTGTGCGTGGGGCGCAAAGGGTGGCAACGAATCCACTTCTCTCTACGCCCAGGTAGATTTTTACCTACATGTCGGTAGATTTCAAGCCTGGTCACAGATATTCTTGTGCGCAGGCAGCGGTTGCGGCGTTGCCTGCGCTGGATGTGAGGCATAAGGCGTAGGGATGAGTGCTATCAGACCAGCCGTCCGGCAGGCCCGCGGGGATATCACCCGCCAATCGATTCTGGATGCAGCGGAGACGGTTTTCGCGGACCTCGGCTATGCCGGCGCGCGGCTGGAGGATGTCGCCCAGGCCGTTGGAATTCGCAGGCCTTCGATCGTCTATTATTTTCCAGGCAAGCAGGAACTGTACGACGCGGTGGAAAGCGATATTTTCGCCGCGATGCACGCGTTCGTGCTCGAACGGACCGCCGCTGCGACGGAACCGATGGACCGGCTTCTCGCCTTGCTGGATGGGTGGCTGGATTTCATGGTGCAACGCCCGGCCGCGGCTCGCATCATCCAGCGCCTGATTGCCGATGCCGGGCCGCGCGGCGATAACCCGACCCTGTTTTCCGAACTCGCGCTGCGCGATATGGAAATGATCATCGCCGATGGCGTGGATGCCGGCGTGTTTCGCCCTATCCCGCCAATGCTGCTTCTCAATGGCGTGGCAGGCGGCGCGCTGTTCTTCGTCTGCAACAGTCGCCAGCTCGGCGCGCACCGCAACTATGATGCGTCCGATCCGGCCGAAGTCGAACGGTTTCGGGCATTGCTCCACACGCTCGCCCGCGCGGCAGTGGCCGGCGACGCTCCATGATCGCCCGCTGATGCGCTATTTTCTCGACACCGAATTCAATGGCTTTGGCGGCGAACTGATCAGCATCGGGCTGGTGCCGGAGTTTGGCGATCAGGAATATTATGCGGTGGTGCCCTTTGCCGGCCCCCCTCACCCGTGGGTTGCCCGCAACGTGCTGCCTTATCTGGATAGCGTGCCGCAATCGCTCAACAACCGGATCGACGCCGTTACCGCCGCGCATGAAGTGGCGGCGTTCCTCGGCGGGGATCGGGATCCGGTGATCGTTGCGGATTGGCCCGAAGACATTGCCTTATTCTGTCGGCTGTTGCTGGTCGGCCCGGCCGACATCGTCGATGTTGGCAGCCTGCGTTTCGAATTTCGCCGCAGTCCGGGCTTCAGTACCGCGATGAACAGCCGGGTGCCGCACAACGCCCTGCATGACGCCCGTGCCCTGCGCGATTTCGTGCTGGACGCCGAAGACCGCTAGTCTGCACGACCGCCCAAAAAAGAAGGGCGCCCCGGCTTTCGCCGGGACGCCCCTTTTGTTCAGCTGTCGCGAGATCAGCCGTTCAGCGCGTCGCGCAGCGCCTTCGCGGGCTGGAAGCCGAGCTTCTTCGACGCTGCGATCTTCATCGTTTCGCCGGTGCGCGGGTTGCGACCTTCGCGCTCCGGACGAGCCTGGACCTTGAACTTGCCGAAGCCCGGAAGCGAGACTTCCTCGCCGGCCACGGCCGCATCGGTGATCGCCTGCAGAACCTGGTCGACAATCGCCTTTGCCTGCGCCTTGGTCAGGCCCTGGGTCTTGGCGATGCCGTCGGCGAGATCGGTGCTGTTCATGTTGTTCCTTTCTGCTGAATCCTCTCGCTCCGCTGCCCGAGTTTTCGAGTGATGTCATCCCCCCCATGCCGAATTTTCGCGGTTATGAGGGCGTTTTCCGTTGATTGGGGATAAGTTGGCTCTTTCAGCGGGGCATTTGGCCTCGCCAAGCGCCTTCATGCCGGCGCCGGATTGGGCTAGGTGGATGGATGTGAATCCCGATCGCAATCGCATCGGCCGGATCGTCCGACGCCTTTTCGCCTTGGCCCTGCTGATACCTGCAGCATGCGGCTCCCCCGCCCCCGATCGACCGGGGCAACGCGACAACCTTCTCGTCCGTCTCGCCGATGCCGAGGTAAAAAGCCTCGATCCACACAAGACATCGGAACTCGCCTCCACGCGTATCGCGGTGGATCTGTTCGAAGGGCTGACCCGGTTCAATGCGCATGGCGCGCCGGAACCGGGCCTTGCGAGCGGCTGGCATGTTTCAGCGGACGGGCGGACATGGCGCTTCCCTTTGCGGCCTGGCCTGCGCTTTTCGGATGGTACACCGATCAGCGCCTCAACCTTCGTCGACGTCCATCGCCGGCTCAACGCGCCGGGCACCGCAGCGCCCAGCGCGCCTCTGTTCGCCGCTATCGCCGATGTCAGCGCTGATGCAGGAACCGTCGTCGTCAAGCTGCGCCATCCGTTCGCGGCGCTCCCGGCCTTGCTGGCACACCCCGCCATGGCAGCGCTGCCAATCCATCGTATCGCGGCGCTCGGCGACGGGTGGACCGCCGAACGGCCGTTGGTCACATCCGGCGCCTATCGACTGGTCAACTGGACACTCAACGACGTCGCACGGATCGCGGTAAACCCCGCATGGCACGATGCGCCTCCACCGGTTCCCATTGTTGAATGGCGGCCGGTTCCCGATCGGTTGACGGCGTTGCGCATGTTTCGGGCCGGCACGGCGGACACGACCGCCGATCTCCCACCCACCCGGCTCGATTGGATCCGGCGTGAATTGCCGGGCGCGGCGCATGTCGCACCGTATGAAGGCAGCTATTATTTCGCGTTCAACACGCGCCGCCCGCCCTTCGATGACGCGCGTATTCGCCGCGCGTTGAGCCTGGCGGTCGATCGCGAATGGATTGCCGGGCCACTGATGGGCATTGGCAATCCGCCAGCCTGGGGCATCGTTCCCGATGGCACGAGCGGGCTCGCAGCATATCGCCCCGCATGGGCCGACTGGCCGAAGGCGCGGCGCACCGCAAAAGCGGCGGCGTTGCTGGCCGAAGCCGGCTATGGCCCCCATCGCCCGCTCGTCTTTGATATCCGTTTCAACAGCGATGCGGATCATCGCCGCGTCGCCATCGCCCTGGCCGCCATGTGGCGGCCGCTGGGCGTCGAGGTGCATTTGCTCAACAGTGAAGCCGCGCTGCATTTTGCAGCCATGCGGCGCGGCGATTTCATGCTCGCCCGTTCGGGCTGGATTGCCGATCTGTCCGCGCCGGAAAATTTTCTGGCGGTCCATCGATCGGATGCCGGGCCGATCAACTATTCGGGCTATGCCAATCCGCGCTACGATGCGGCATATGATCACGCCCTTGCCGAAGCCGATCCCAAACGCCGCGCCGCCGCAATGCGCATGGCCGAAACGATTCTGATGGACGATACCCCTGTGCTGCCGCTCTATTTCTATGTCAGCCGTGCGCTGGTCGCACCGCGTGTCACCGGCTGGCATGACAATCCCGCCAATATCCACCCCAGTCGCACCTTGGGGCTGAAATGATGAAGCGCCAGATCGCGATCGCCCTTTTTCTCGCCACTGCGGGCTGTTCCGGCTCAGGCGGCCATGACGGACCGTTGGATGTCAGCGTCATCGGCGATCCGCCTGCCATCGTGGATCCCAGCCAGAAGACGTTGCGCACCGGCGATGCCGCGCTGGTGGCCGCTACCGCGCAAGGCCTGATCCGGTTCGATGCCAGCGGCCAGATCGAACCCGGCGTTGCGATCCGCTGGGATGTATCGGACGATGGCCTTTATTATACGTTCCGCATCGATGGCGAGAGCGGCTTTGACGCTGCAGGCGTGGCCCGCAGGCTGCGCGAGATGATCGGGCGGACGAGCAACAATCCGCTGAAACCCATGCTCGGCGCGATCGATGAGATTATCGCCGTAACGCCGGAGGTGGTCGAAATCCGCCTGACCGCGCCCCGCCCGAACTTTCTGCAATTGCTCGCCCAGCCGGAAATGGCACTGATCAAATCACGCAGCACCGGTGGCAGCGGCCCGCTCAAAATCGACGGCCGTGGCCCCGGCTGGCTTCTGCTTGGCCCGCTCAGCATCGATAATGACGAAGAGCCGAACCCGGCTGATATTGCACGCCAGCAGGTGCGACTGCGCGGCGATCGTGCGGCGATGGCCGTTGTCCGCTTTCGCGAAGGTACGGCACAAGCTGTGCTTGGCGGCCGTTTCCAGGATCTCGCAATTGCCCGCGCCGCCCAGATGCCGGCCAATACCTTGCGGTTCGATCCGGTATCGGGGCTGTTTGGCCTGGCCGTAAGCGACACCAGCGGATTCCTGGGTAGTGCCGAAAACCGCCGCGCATTGTCGATGGCAATCGACCGCGACCGGCTGGTCGCCACCTTCGCCGTCAAGGGCTGGCGGCCGGCTGTTACCATCGCACCGGCGGGTATGGCCGATCTTCCTGCCCCCGCCACGCCGGATTGGGTAGATACGCCGCTACAACAAAGGCGGGCCATCGCGGTCAACGCCCTCGCCACCGGCGCGCCGCCCGCCCGCATCCGCGTCGCCATGCCCGAAGGGCCGGGCGCACGACTGCTTTTCGCCTTTCTGCGCAGCGGCTGGGCATCGATCGGGGTAGACGCCGTGGCCGTCGGCCCACGCGACAAAGCCGACCTGCGCTTGATCGATCAGGTCGCGCCAGCCGATACTGGTGCCTGGTATCTGCGCCAGTTCCAATGCAACCGCGCGCCCGTCTGTAGTGAAACCGTCGATGCCCTGCTCGAACAGGCGCGCACCGCGGCCACCCTTCCCGAACGCAATCTGGCGCTGGCCGAAGCCGATGCCCGGCTCGTCCAGATCACGCCCTTCATTCCGCTGGCAATGCCGCTGCGCTGGTCGCTGGTCACGTCGACCTTGAACAATTTCAAGGAAAACCCGCGGGGCGCGCATCCTTTGAACCATCTGCGGCGCGGGAAACGTTGACCGGGCCACCGGATGAAATTTCGCAAAGCCTTCCTATATCGCGGGGCCATGAGGAGATATTGATGGCCGTTTCGCCGCCCAATTTCGATGATCTTGCAGCGCTTGCCAGCGTGGACCGCGATCCCGCAGCCGTCCGTCGCCGGGTTGAAGCGATGGAAAAGCTGCTTGAACGCGCGTTCGTCGTGCCGGGCGTCAAACAGCCCGTGGGCCTTGATTTCATCGTCGGGCTGGTTCCCGTGCTGGGCGACGTGGTCACCGCTGTGATGGGCGCATGGATCGTGTGGGAGGCGCGCAACCTCGGCATGTCGAAATTCCAGCTTACCCGCATGGCAGCGAATGTCGGGATTGATTCAGTGCTGGGCGCGATTCCGCTGATCGGCGACGCGTTCGATTTCTTCTACCGTTCGAACAGCCGCAATCTGAAGATCATCCGCCGCCATCTGGACAAGCATCATCCCGGCACTGTCACGATCGATATGCCTAGCGCCCGCCCCGCCAGATCCTGACGGTCTCGTTCGCCCGCGCGCCCTGCGCCGATGCACGGCAGCGCTGCGGCTTGAGCGCCGTATTGAGGCACAATCGCACTTCTTCCAGCCAGCCGCGCCGGTTGGTGACGATCTTGAACGCCGCCGGGTCCATCCCGCCATTGGCCGCTGCCAGCGCTTCGGCCAATTTGCGTGCGCTCAGCGTCGGCTGGCGCGACAGCGCGTTCATATCCGGATAACGCAGCCGCCCGTAAAGACCTGTAGATAAACGAAAATATTCATCCGGCGCAAGGTTCATGCAGGTCCCGTGCTTAGCATATTCATGCTGCTGCAACTGCACCGATGGCATGGCGCACAGATTGGCCCGGACCACCTTGTCCGGCAACAGCGCCGCCGGCCGGCAATATTGCGGCCATTGCTGGCCCCGCCCATCCGGCCACAGGCCATGCAATGTGAAACCGAAACGCTGCGCGCCCCCGCCACACTGAAAGCGATCGGCATTGCTGTTCTGCCGCGTGCGGCAATATTCGGGCGACCAGCTTAGCGCCAGCGTATAGCCGCCGATCGGCACGTCGCGCTTCTCGCCCGCGTCGGGCCGGTCCAGAACCGGGCGCGGCAGCACCGCCGGCACGCGGCAGTCGCGCGCCTGCGCCAACGCCGCGACCGGAAACACCAGCAGCGCGGCAGCGGCGATCGGCTTGATCATGTTCATCGACTGGCATCCCCCGGAATTCGGGCGGCACCATAGACGGCCGCCCCCCCGCCGCAAGTGCCTCAGGCGCTAGCCAAATCCAGACCAATATCGGCTGCGGGGGCCGATTGGGTCAGCCGGCCGACCGAAATATAGGTAACACCGGTTTCCGCGATCGCGCGGATCGTGTCGAGCCGCACCCCGCCCGATGCCTCGGTCGGCACCCGGCCGCCGACCAGCGTGACGGCCCCGCGCAATGTCGACGGGTCCATATTGTCGAGCAGCAGGTGCGTCGCGCCGGCCGCCAGCGCCGGTTCGATCTGATCGATCCGATCAACTTCGACGATGATCGACGCGATCCCGGCCGCCTTGGCGCGCAGCACGGCCGGCCCCACGCCGCCGGCGACCGCGACATGATTGTCCTTGATCATGGCTGCGTCCCACAGGCCCATGCGATGATTGGTAGCCCCACCCATGCGCGTCGCATATTTTTCCAGCACGCGCAGGCCAGGGATCGTCTTGCGCGTATCCAGCAAGGTCGCCCCCGTTCCGGCAATCTTGTCGACATAGCCGCGCGCCATCGTCGCGATCCCCGACAGGTGCTGAACGGTGTTGAGCGCCGAACGCTCCGCCGTCAGCAGCGCCCGCGCGCGGCCGCGCAGCCGCATCAGATCGGTACCCGGCGCTACCTGCGCACCTTCCTCCACCAGCGTTTCGATCTCGACATCCGGGTCGAGCGCGCGAAAAAAGGCTTCGGCCAGCGGCAGGCCGGCAACGGTGATCGCATCGCGGCTGTCCATCACGCCGGCAAACATCGCATCCTCGGGGATGACGGCGGCGGACGTGATATCCCCGCCCTCACCCAGATCCTCGGCAAGCGTGGAACGGACGAAGGCATCAAGATCGAAATTCGGAAGGGTGAAGGGCATAAGTCCGTCCATCATGCTGAATCTGTTCCAGCATCCACGTTTCGCCCGCACGAGCGGTGATTGTGGTGCAGTCGCCCCGAAGCCGGTTCGGGGCGACGTTTACTCAAGCCCCGGTCAGCCGCAGGCCCAGATCACCCAGCCCCACCGTGCCGCTCGCCATCGCCAGCATCCGATCGAGCGGGCGCTTGGCCGCAAGGCGCGTCGCTTCGTCCAGTTCGATCCGCGGTTCCATGTCGCGCAGCGCGATGTACAGCTTTTCCATCGTGTTGAGCGCCATATACGGGCACATATTGCAGTTGCAGTTCCCGTCCGCGCCCGGCGCGCCGATGAACTGCTTGTGCGGTGCCGCTTTTTGCATCTGGTGGATGATGTGCGGTTCGGTGGCGACGATAATCGTCTGCGCCGGCGACGACAGCGCAAATTCCAGAATAGCGCGGGTCGATCCCACCTGATCGGCATGATCAAGGATATAGGCCGGGCATTCAGGATGCGCGGCAACCGGCGCGTCCGGATATTGCGCCTTCAGCTTCAGCAGTTCGGTTTCGCTGAACGCTTCGTGGACGATGCAGGCACCCGGCCACAACAGCATGTCGCGCCCGGTCTTGCGGTTGAAATAAGCGCCCAGATTCTTGTCCGGCGCGAAAATGATCTTCTGGTCCATCGGCAGCTGGCTCAGGATCTTTTCCGCCGAAGACGACGTGACGATGATGTCCGAATGCGCCTTCACCGCCGCCGAACAATTGATGTAGGTCAGCGCAATATGATCCGGGTGCGCCGCGCGGAACTTGGCGAACTGATCGGGCGGGCAGCTATCCTCCAGCGAACAGCCGGCGTCCATGTCGGGCAGGATCACCGTTTTTTCGGGGCTGAGGATCTTGGCGACCTCGGCCATGAAGCGCACGCCGCAAAATGCGATCACGTCGGCGTTCGTGTCCGCGGCCTTGCGCGACAGATCGAGGCTGTCGCCCACGAAATCGGCCAGATCCTGAATATCGGGGGTCTGATAATAATGCGCCAGGATGACGGCATTGCGTTCCTTGCGCAGCCGTTCGACTTCGGCGCGCAGGTCCAACCCGGCGAGGCTTTGGGTGGGGGCGTTCATCTGGCTCAACTCTCTCCTTCGAATCGCGCAGTCACTTTCGCGTCGATTCCCGCCGCACGCAGCGGCATCACGAAACTTCTTTCTATCGCATTGCGCGCCGCGTCACGCGCCAATTTCATCGGCAGTGGCTCGCGCGCCTGTCGCAGCAGTTCGGCCTGTCCGGCATTGCGATTGGCCGTGTCCAGTTCTGCCTCGGTATTGGTCAGCGCCATCAGCACGCCGCCCTCTCCATATTCGCGGATATTTTTGAGATCGACTTCCGGTCCCGCGATCTGCACCGCTGGCAAGGTGATCGCCAGCGTATTGGTGGCCGCGTTCCAGTTCAGATCATCCTGCTGCAACGCCGCCAGATCGATTTCGTAACGCACCATCCCCGGCATGATCAGCGTCTTTTTCGCGCTGAAGCCGAAGCGGGACTGGGTGGACGTCACCACCGCCACGAAACGGGCGGCAAAGGGCACCAGCCGGTTCTGTTCGCGCACGGCCTGCAGGCTGGCGGCGGCGATCGTCACCGGATCAGCCGGTTTGGTCATCCAGCGCGCGCCATACCAAAGCCCGCCGATGATCGCGGCGGCCAGCAAGGCAACCGACACCAATATGATCAGAAGCCGCCTGATCATGCCGCGCGCGCCCATGTCTCACCGGCCCGCACCACCTGCCCGCGCCGTTCCAGATCGATCAGATGCGCCAGCACCGATCGGCCGGCAGCCGGAATCAGATTGGGATCAAGCCCGACATACATCTTCGCCACCATCGCCGGGATCGGCTTGTCGCCATCGCCCAACAGGCGAAGTATCTGCCCCTCGCGCTGGCGGCGATGCCCCATCAGGCTGCGCACGAAACGCTGCGGCCGTTCAACCGGGTCGCCATGCGCCGGATAATAGATCGCGTCGGCACGCCCCATCAGCTTGTCCAGGCTCGCCATGTAATCGGCCATATCCCCATCGGGGGGAGAGATCACGGTGGTCGACCAGCCCATCACATGATCGCCGGTGAACAGGGCATCGGCCTCCGGCAGGGCCAGGCACAGATGGTTGGACGTATGCCCCGGCGTTTCGACACCGGTCAGCGTCCAGCCCGCCGCCGACACCGCCTCGCCATCGCGCAACACGCGGTCGGGGGCATAGGTCCGGTCGAACGCGGCATCCGAACGCGGCCCGCTGTCATCCAGCACCAGCGGCGCGCAGCCGACGATTTCCGCGCCCGTCGCGGCTTTCAGCGGCGCGGCCGCCGGGCTGTGATCATTATGGGTGTGCGTACACAGGATATACCGGATCACCTCGCCCTGCGTCGCCGCCAGGATCGACGCGACATGCGCGTCAAGGTGCGGCCCCGGATCGATCACCGCCACCTCGCCATGGCCAACGATATAGGTTTGCGTGCCATGGAGGGTGAAATGGGACGGATTGGGCGCGAGCACCCGGCGCACCAGGGGATGCAGGCATTGCGCAACGCCGGAAATCTGATCGTCCATGTTCGCCATGTGGCATTGGCTGCCCTGAATTTGAAGGGCGATCATGCATCTGTCGGGCAATCTTACAAATCACCTCATGCTTTAGCAGGCATCAACCATCGTCTTACCCGGAAAAGTGGGCCGGCGGCCTTCTGGCACGCAATCTGCTTATTTATCAGCGTTCCAATTGTTCCCGTTCTGAAAGCGGCGGGGCAGGCGCTGTTCCGGTCTCGCGCTGCCCCGCCCTTTCACCCCACCCCATGAAAATCGACGATCCAGAAGTCGACAGGCCAGAAGTCATCAGGCCAGAAGTCATCAGGCCAGAAGTCGTCAGGCCAGTCATCGTCAGCGGCTTGCCCGCACGCAAAAACAGCGCCCGCGCGGTTTCCCGGCGAACGCTGTTTTTTTCATCGGATCATCAATCCGCGCCCGATCGCGCGGGCCGCCAAAGCGTCAGGCCGCGCGGGCGACGCCCTTTTCGGCCATCAGTTCGGACAGCTCACCGGCCTCGTACATCTCCATCATGATGTCCGATCCGCCGATGAATTCCCCCTTCACATAAAGCTGCGGGATCGTCGGCCAGTCCGAAAATTCCTTGATGCCCTGGCGGATGCCCTGATCCTGAAGCACGTCGACCGTGGCATATTCCACACCGAGATGATCGAGGATCGCAATCGCCCGGCTGGAAAAGCCGCACTGCGGGAAGAGCGGCGAACCCTTCATGAACAACAATACGTCGGCGGATTTGACAGCCTCGGCAATGCGGGCCTGGACGTCGTCGCTCATCTTACGCTCCTTGCTCGGGGGCAGCAGTGGTGAGCTGAAGCGCATGCAGCACCCCGCCCATCCGGCCGCCCAGCGCGTCATAGACGCGCTGATGCTGGCGCACGCGGGGCAGTCCGCGAAAACTCTCGCTCACCACCCGCGCGGCATAATGGTCGCCGTCGCCGGCCAGATCGGTAATCTCGACCAGCGCATCCGGGATTGCTGCCCGGATCAGCGTCTCGATCTCGTCGGCCGCCATCGGCATGATGTTATTTCGCTTCCATCAGCTGGCGGCGCGCTTCGACCGTCTTGGCTTCCAGCGCCGTGCGGATCACCGCTTCGTCCGTGTCCACGCCCGCCGAAACCAGATCGCCCAGCAGCTTGCGGATCACGTCTTCGTCACCGGCTTCTTCGAAATCGGCCTGAACGACCGCCTTGGCATAGGCGTCGGTTTCCTCAGGCGTCAGGCCCATCTGTTCGGCGGCCCATGCGCCGATCAGGCGGTTGCGCCGCGCGGTCACGCGGAACGCCATTTCCTGGTCATGGGCGAACTTGGTTTCAAAGCCCCGTTCGCGATCATCAAAAGTCGTCATGCCCCGTCCCTTGGCTGGCGTTGTTGCTTAATGCAGATAGGCAGGCCTTGCCGCCCACGCAACGGCGGGCGGCATGGCAATCGTGAAATCAGCCGTCGAGCGCCGCTTTCAGGCGTTCGTTGACCACGCCCGGATTGCCCTTGCCGGCCATCGCCTTCATCGTCTGGCCGACGAAGAAGCCGAACAATTTGTCCTTGCCGCCGCGATAATCGGCAACCTTGTCGGCATTGGCCGCCAGCACGTCGGCGATCACCGCGTCGATCGCGCCGGTATCGCTGGTCTGGCGCATGCCGCGCTCGTCGACGATCTTGGCCGGATCATCGCCGGTTTCCAGCATGATTTCGAACACCTGCTTGGCGAGGCTGCCCGACAAGGTGCCGTCAGCGACAAGACCCAGCAACTGCCCGCCCTGCGCCGGCGAAACCGGGCTGTTGGCGATATCGCGGCCGAGCCGGTTGAGTGCGCCGAACAGATCGGAAATCAGCCAGTTGGACGCAGCCTTTGCCACATCGGCTTCCGGCTTGCCCTGCGCCTTGGCGGCTTCGGCCAGCAACGCTTCGAACCAGCGCGCCGTTTCGACATCCGCCGTCAGCACGCCGGCGGCATAAGGCGTCAGCCCCAGCGGCCCTTCATAGCGCGCGCGCTTGGCATCGGGCAGTTCGGGCAGGCTGGCTTCGCATTCCGCGAGGAACGCATCGTCCAGTTCCAGCGGCAGCAGATCGGGATCGGGGAAATAGCGATAATCATGCGCATCTTCCTTCGACCGCATCGACCGGGTTTCGGTCTTGTCCGGGTCGAACAGCCGCGTTTCCTGGACGATCTTGCCGCCGCTTTCGATCACGTCGACCTGGCGGTTCGCTTCATATTCGATCGCAGCCATGACGAAGCGCACCGAATTGACGTTCTTCGTCTCGGTGCGCGTGCCCAGTTCATCCCCCACCTTGCGGACGGAGACGTTGACGTCGGCGCGCATCGATCCTTCTTCCATATTGCCGTCGCACGAACCGACATAGCGCAGAATGGACCTGAGCTTGCGCAGATAAGCCCCTGCTTCCGCAGGCGAACGCATATCCGGCCGCGACACGATTTCCATCAGGGCGACGCCCGAACGGTTGAGATCGACATAGGACCGCGTCGGATGCTGATCGTGAATCAGCTTGCCGGCATCCTGTTCGACGTGGATGCGTTCGATGCCCACCGTCTTGGACACGCCATCTTCCGGCTCGATCTGGATCGAACCTTCGCCAACAAGCGGATGATAAAGCTGGCTTATCTGGTAACCCTGCGGCAGATCGGCGTAGAAATAATTCTTGCGATCGAACCGCGACCAGCGGTGGATTTCAGCCCCGATCGCCATGCCGGTGCGCACCGCCTGGCGGATGCACTCCTTGTTCGGCACGGGCAGCATTCCCGGCATCGCCGCGTCGACCAGCGACACATTCGCATTCGGCTCCGCGCCGAACTTGGTCGATGCGCCCGAGAACAGCTTGGCTTCGGTCGTGATCTGGGCGTGAACCTCAAGGCCGATCACGACCTCCCACTCGCCCGTCGCGCCCTGGATACGGTAACTGCTCATCTTACCACCACTTTCCTGCGCGCGCCGTGAAGCCTGCCCGTTCCTCGATCGCGAGGCCGGCGTTCAGCACGCCCTGTTCGTCGAGCGGCTTGCCGATGATCTGCAAGCCCAGCGGCAGCCCCTGCGCGTCCAGCCCGGCGGGCACCGACATGGCCGGCAGCCCGGCCAGCGAAGCCGGCACGGTGAACACGTCGTTCAAATACATCGACAGCGGATCGGCCGATTTTTCGCCCAGCCCAAAGGCAGCCGATGGCGCGGTCGGCGTCAGCAGCACATCGCACTGCTCGAAGGCGCGTTCGAAATCGCGGGCGATCAGCGCCCGCACCTTCTGCGCCTTGGTGTAGTAGGCGTCGTAGAAGCCTGCCGACAATACATAGGTGCCGATCAGGATACGGCGCTTCACTTCGGGGCCGAAACCGGCGGCGCGGGTGGCAGCGTACATGTCCTGCAGATTGGCATGATCCGGCAGCACGCGCTGGCCGTAGCGCACGCCATCATAACGCGCGAGGTTGGACGACGCTTCGGCAGGCGCGATGATGTAATAGGTCGGCAGGGCATATTGGGTGTGCGGCAGCGAAACCTCGACGATCTCGGCGCCCGCATCCTTTGCCCACGCGATGCCCTGGCTCCACAGCGCTTCGATCTCGGCGGGCATGCCATCGACCCGATATTCCTTGGGAATACCGATCCGCTTGCCCTTGAGATCGCTAGACAATCCGGCTTCCCACTGCGGCACGGCCAGATCAAGCGAGGTGGAATCCTTCGGATCGAACCCGGCCATATTTTCCAGCAGGATCGCGCAGTCGCGCACGTCGCGCGCCATTGGCCCCGCCTGATCGAGCGACGACGCGAACGCCACGACGCCCCAGCGCGAACAGCGCCCATAGGTGGGCTTGATCCCCGAAATGCCGGTGAAGGCGGCCGGCTGGCGGATCGATCCGCCGGTATCCGTGCCCGTTGCCCCCGGCACCATGCGCGCCGCGATCGCCGCCGACGAGCCGCCCGATGAGCCGCCCGGCGCCAGCGGCGCGGTGCCGCCATCGTTGCGCCGCCACGGGCTGATCACATTGCCGAACGCCGATGTTTCGTTGGACGAACCCATCGCGAACTGATCGAGGTTGAGCTTGCCCAGCATCCCCGCGCCAGCCCCGAACAGCTTGGCGGTGATCGTCGATTCATAGGTCGGCACGAAGCCTTCCAAGATGTGGCTGGCCGCCGTCGTCTGGTATCCGGCGGTGCAGAACAGATCCTTGATGCCCAGTGGCACACCCGAAAGCGCGCGTAATTCACCGCTCGCGCGGCCGCGATCGGCTTCGTCGGCGGCGGCAACGGCATGTTCCGGCGTTTCGATGAGGAATGCGTTCAGCGCCTTGCCGCCGGCGACGGCGCCATTGAAGGCGTCGGCCACTTCGCGCGCGGAAAAATCGCCTTTGCGGAAACCATCGCGGATGCCCGCGATCGTCAGATCGGTCAGACTGGTCACTATTCGATCACCTTGGGAACCGCGAAGAAGCCATGTTCGGCCTGCGGGGCGTTCTTCAGCACCTGATCGCGGACATTGCCGTCGGTAACGGCGTCGTCGCGCAGGCGCAGATGGTTGGGGATGACGGCGGCGAGCGGGGCGATACCGTCGGTATCGACTTCGCCCAGCTGCTCGATCCAGCCGAGAATGTTGTTGAGTTCGGGCACCATCGCGTCCGCCTCGGCATCGGATACGGCTATCCGGGCGAGGCTCGCGATCTTGCGGACGGTTGTGGCATCGACAGACATGGGTCGCGGCTAGCAGCCGCGCCGTGCCGCATCAAGCGCCGACCTACTCGAACACGTCGCCGACCGGTTTTCCACCGACGAAAATCTGCTGGCGCTTCACCTCGCGCACCTCGATCTCGCCCCGTTCAGCCGCCGCGCGCTGGGCGGCGATGCCGGCCTCGTCGCGCTGTACGGACGGAACGTCCCGGCCGGCACTGTTCCAACTGCCGTCGGCGGCTCGCACGAACTGAACGCCATTGCTGCTGCAACTTTTACAGTCCTGCCACCATTTCAGCAGGATGGCCCGATCCCCGCCCGGGGCCTGACGAACGATGCAGCGCAGGCTGGATTTTTTTCGCCCACAGCCATTTTCCTCGCGCAGGATCGCCGTGACAAGTTCGGGCGGAAGGCTGGTTCCGGCGGGAAAAACCAATGTCCGCTCGGCGAAATCGTCCGTATTCTCGGTCGCTGCGCGGTCACGCGTCAGTTCCCAGCGATCCTTCGTGGCCAGCGTTTTGGCGGCCGCAGCCTTGATCGCAGCATCGGGCGATTGCGCCAGCCGCTCCACCGCCTTGCGCCCCGCCGGGCCGAAATCGAACGCCAGCGCCGCCCAGTCGAATTGCGCGGGCGTCACCTTGCCCGCTTCCAGCCGCGCCACCTGATCGCGCACCGAAAGCGCGCCGAAACTGATCAACGGCGTCGATAGCAGCAGCATCAGGCCGCACAGCCCGACGCCCAGCCGCAAATTCGCCGGCCGCGCGGCTTCCGCCCAGCCCATCCGCTTGGTGGCAAGCGCGACCAGATACGCCAGCCCCACCGCGCAGGCGAAGGCGATGAACACCAGCGCCCACAACCGGCTGGGGGTCAGCCCATATTGATCGAGCCGCAGCCCGGTGGAAATCGCCGCGATCACCGCCAGCGGCAGGATCGCCAGCGCCAGCGCCAGCGCGCCGAAACGCAACAGCCGGTTGCGCGCCTCATCCTCGGCACTGTCGCCGATCACCGCATTGGCCAGGATCAGCCCGCCGGCACAGCAGCCAAGCAGAATAGGCGTCGTATCGCGCGTCGCTTCCCACAGGGGTTTCAGCCCGGTGAAGGGAATGGCGAGCAGGAAGATCAGCAACCCCGCGCCCAGCACCGGCGCCAGCACCGACAGCACGATCATCACCACGCGCTGGAGCATCCCGACAACGCGATCCTGATCGCGCAGCATCCCCAGCCCCGCGCCCAGCGCAGCCCCGCTCAGCAACCAGCCGAACCATTCCTTGCGCATCAATTCGCGCAGCAGATCGATCCCGATCAGGTTGAACAGCGACGCCAGCAGCCATGCCAGCAGCCAGACGATGCCGAGAAACGCCAGCGCCAGCGCGCCCAGCACCACATTGGTCCACGCATGATCGTGGACGGCGGCATAAGGCAGCACGCGCCGCCCCTGATCGCGCATCGCCTGAAACAAGGGTGCGGCAATGCCCACCGCCAACAGCCCGCAGAAGAAACGCCAGCCATCATTGGCATCCCAGCGCCCCGGCCCGCCATTCCAGTAGATGACGGACGCGACCACCAGCCCCGCGACAAGCGCGAACGCCACCGACCAGTTGATCCGCACGCGTTCCAGCGTCAGCGCAAAGGCCACCCCGCCAACACCCAGAAAGGTCGCCGCGGCCAGGCGGAACGCATCGCTGGTCACGCGATATTTTTCGGGATCATCGGTCAGCCAGTGAATTGCGAGGCCGACCACCCCGCCCAGCACCGCCAGCCCCCAGGCCCGGGCCGGCCAGGCCGGCTTCGCGTCGACAATCTCCACCCGACACCCCTAATCCTTGATTTGCAGGAAGATTAGCCGGTTTCGATCGGATTGCGACGGTTAAATGGCCAGCATGGCGGTTGCGCCGGCCCACGATTGCCGTCTACGCACGCACCAGTGCAAATTTTTATGTTGCGCTGCACAATGGGAGCCACGACATTGCCCGCACGCCGTTTTCTATACATTGTCGCGGGGTTGATCGTGTTCACATTGGCCGCGGCTATCGGCTGGAATATTTTCCAGGACCAAATCATGCGTGCGGCCTTCGTGCCGTCCCAATCCTTCACCGCGCCACCGGCGGCGGGCGCGCCCGATTATACCAAGCCCGGCGCATGGCTCGCCCGGCCCGACCTGCCCGATGATCCCGCCCGCTTCGTGGTTCCCGGTTTCAAGCGCGCGGAACGGCCGGCCGTCGCCGTCTTCTACGTGCCGCCGACCAGCTATATGAAGCGCGATCGCTGGAACGCGCCACTTGACGATGCCGACACCAATGAACGGCTGCGCCTGTTCACCAGCAGCCAGGCGAGCGCGTTCAACGGCATGGGCGCGGTGTGGGCGCCGCGTTATCGCCAGGCGACCTTGGGCGCGTTCATGAAGGCGGACGCCAATTCCATCGCCGCGATCGATTTCGCTTATGCCGACGTCGCCCGCGCGTTTGATGCGTTTCTTGCACAAATCCCGCAAAGCCGGCCGATCCTGCTGGCCGGGCATAGCCAGGGATCGCTGCATCTGATGCGGCTGATGGCCGAAAAGGTGGCGGGCAAGCCGGTCGCCCAGCGCATCGTCGCGGCTTATGTGGTCGGCTGGCCGGTATCGGAAACCGCCGATCTACCCGCGATGGGCCTGCCCGCCTGCACCGGCCCCGGTGAAGCCGGTTGTGTGCTTTCGTGGCAGAGCTTTGCCGAACCGGCCGACACGCATCTCGTGACCGACATCTACAACGCCACCACCGGGCTTGCCGGCATCCCGCGCCGCGATACGCCGATGCTGTGCGTCAATCCGATCACCGGCACCCCGCATACGGCAGCGCTGCGCACCGCCAATCGCGGCGCGCTGGTGCCCGATGCGCGGATGGAAAGCGCCCAACTCAAGGCCGCGCTCGTCCCGGCCCGGTGCGGATCGGGCGGATTTCTGATGATCGGCGCGGCGCCCGAAGGCTATTCCGGCTACATCCTGCCCGGCGGCAATTTCCATGTGTTCGATTATGCCCTGTTCTGGGCCAACATCCGCGCCGATGCCGAAGCGCGCGCCGCTGCATTCCTGCGCCCATGATCACGCAGAGCATCCTCGAATTCCGCGAAGCCTTCCCCGAAGGCGGGCGGCTGGCGGGGCTGGATGTCGGCACCAAGACGATCGGCGTCGCCGTGTGCGATGCGATGTGGACGATCGCCAGCCCGGCCGAACTGATCGAACGCCGCAAATTCACCGTCGATCTCGCGCGGCTGCGCCAGTTCGTCGACGCGCAGAGCGTGCGCGGCTTGGTCGTCGGCCTGCCGCTCAACATGGACGGCAGCGATAGCCCGCGCACCCAATCGGTGCGCGCGTTCGTCCGCAACCTCGATCCGCTCGGCCTGCCCATCCTGTTGTGGGATGAACGCTGGTCGACGGCCGCCGTCACCCGCACCCTGCTGGAAGCCGACGCCAGCCGCGCCCGCCGTGCCGAACTGGTCGACAAGATGGCCGCCGCCTACATCCTGCAGGGTGCGATCGACGGGCTGACCCGTTAGCTGAACGTCTCCGCCATTTCGGCCGGGGTATCGCCCTTTGGATCCGGGCCGAAACGGTTCGGTCCCTTGGTGCCATCGGTGCAATAGAATACCAGCAGCACGATCGTGCCGATCAACGGGATCAGCCCGATCAGGAGCCACCAGCCCGAACGATCCGTATCGTGCAGACGGCGGATGCCCACGGCCAGCGACGGCAGGAACATCGCCAGCATCGTCAACATCGTGATGATCCCGCCGGTGGAATTGAAACCGGCGGCAGCCCCCGTTTCACTCACATCGGCGTAACGCGTGGTTGTCCCGAAGCCCAACATGGAATCGAGCGCCATCGCAATGATGTAGACGATCAGCAAAAACAGGGCGAACATCCAATATTCCTTGCGCCGCGACCGGCCGGAAAACTGGACATAACGACGCAAGGGCAGAAGCATCCATTCCATGGTGGTCCTCCTGTTCGCCCGCATTTCCTGTCCCCATCATGCGGTGCGGGCCGGGCGCGAACGTAACGCAATGTCATCAAAGCGGGAACTGACGGAATGTGACTCTATTTGGGACGGATCAATTCACCGGCGGCCGCCTGCGATAACTCAGCGCCTCGGCCACATGCACCCGGCCAACCCCGTCGCTGCCGCCAAGATCGGCGATCGTCCGCGCGACTTTCAGCACCCGGTGATAGCCGCGCGCGGATAGCCGCATCGCTTCGGCCGCCTGCGCCAGCAGCTTGCGCCCCGCATCGTCCGGCGTCGCGACCCGATCGAGCAGCGCACCGTCCGCTTCGGCATTGGTGCGCACATTATGGCCATCGTAACGCGCCGTCTGCACGTCCCGCGCGCCGCGCACCCGCGCGGCCACCTCGGCCGATCCCTCGGCCGGCGGCGGCAGCACCAGATCGGCCGCACTGACCGCCGCCACCTCCACATGCAGATCGATGCGATCCAGCAGCGGCCCGGATACCTTCGCCTGATAATCCGCCGCACAGCGCGGCGCGCGGGCGCAGGCGAGCGACGCATCGCCCAGATGCCCGCACCGGCACGGATTCATCGCCGCTACCAGCTGGACGCGCGCCGGGAAGGTCACATGCGCATTCGCCCGCGCCACCGAAACCGTCCCCGTTTCCAGCGGCTGGCGCAGCGAATCGAGCACCGTGCGCTGAAATTCAGGCAGTTCATCCAGAAACAGCACGCCGAGATGCGCGAGGCTCACCTCGCCCGGCCGCACCCGCAATCCGCCGCCGACCAGCGCCGCCATCGACGCCGAATGATGCGGCGCGCGGTAGGGCCGCTGGCGGATCAGCCGCCCTTCGCGCAATTCGCCGGCGACGCTGGCCACCATCGACACCTCCAGCGCCTCGGCCGGGGTCAGTTCAGGCAGGATGCCAGGCAAGCACGCCGCCATCAACGACTTGCCTGATCCGGGCGGGCCGCTCATCAACAGATTGTGGCCACCGGCGGCGGCGATCTCCAGCGCACGTTTGGCGATTTCCTGCCCCTTCACCTGGCGCAGATCGGGGCCGGCGGCCACCGGTTCAACGATGCCGGGCACGGGTGCGGCCAGGGGATGACCGCCCTTGAAATGATTGAGCAGCGCGAGAAGGTCGGGCGCGCCCACCACCTCGACAGTGCCGGCCCAGGCCGCCTCGGCCCCTTGCGATGCCGGGCAGATCAGGCCGAGTTCGCGTTCCGACGCGTGGATGGCGGCCAAAAGCACACCGGGCGACGGCGCGATCCGCCCGTCCAGCCCCATTTCACCAACGACGATATAGGACGCCAGCGTCTCGGCATCGATCACGCCCATCGCGCCCAGCAGGCCAAGCGCGATCGGCAGGTCGTAATGCGACCCTTCCTTGGGCAGATCGGCAGGCGACAGATTGACGGTGATCCGCCGGGGCGGCAGCGCCAGCCCGATCGCCGCAAGTGCTGCGCGCACCCGTTCGCGGCTTTCGCCCACCGCTTTATCGGGCAGCCCGACGACGATGAACGCCGGCACGCCGGCCGCCACCTGCACCTGAACCTCGACGGCGCGCGCCTCCAGCCCCAGAAACGCAACCGTCGCGACGTGCGCCACCATATGAACCAGCCCCCTGTTCCCGGCATGTTCTAGACAGGGATCAACCCTCGAGTCGAGAAGCCATTGAAACCGCTGGCCAAGCTGGCCGCAGCACCCCGGCATCACCCGCCATCCCGTTCGCCGAACCGGCGCGGCATTTCGTCGAATCGAAGGCGATGATGCCTTGTCGCCGTCATCCACGCCCCCCACTTGCATTCCATGTCGATCACCGCCCGCTGGAAGGCTCTGGGCCGCAACGATCACGTCCGACTCGTCTTGTTTGCGATCGGCTGCGTGCTGGTTCTGCTCGCGCCACTGGCGGGGTTGTTGCCGGGGCCAGGCGGGATTATCCTGTTCGCACTGGGCTTCGGCACGATGCTCAAAAATTCGCTTTGGGCCAAGAAGCGCTATGTGGCGTTCAAGCGCCGCTGGCCGCGCCATGGCGCATGGACGGATTGGGGTTTGCGCCGGCAAAGCGCGCGGCGGCGCGAACAGGTGGCGAAGACGAAAACAACGCAGGGCGATTGACTTTGGCGACCATCCTGCCTATCCGCGCCGTCGACAGCGGCCGTCCCATGGGCGGCCCTTTTTGGTTTCGATCGATAGGGAATGACCGATGAAGCGCACCTTCCAGCCGAGCAACCTTGTGCGCAAGCGTCGCCACGGTTTCCGTTCGCGTTCGGCGACGCCGGGCGGCCGCAAGGTTCTGGCGGCACGCCGCGCACGCGGCCGCAAGTCGCTCTCGGCCTGAACATTTCGCCGGCAAACGGCGCAGGGTTGACCACGCTCAACCGTCGCGCCGATTTCCTTGCCGCGAATAGTGGCCGGCGTGCGCCGATGCCGGGCTTCGTTCTGTTGGTGCGTCCGCGCAACGATGGATCGGATGCGATTCGCATCGGCTATACCGTTACGAAGAAAATCGGGGGCGCCGTCATCCGCAATCGGATGAAACGGCGCTTTCGTGCACTTGCGGCCGAATTGTTGCCGCTTGAAGGCGTGCCCGGCGCTGATCATGTGCTCATCGGCCGCGCAGGCGGGATCGAACGTCCGTTCGATTCGCTACGTCGAGAACTTTCCAAGGCGTTGTCCAAAGTGCGGCCCGGGCCAGCATCATGATTGCGCGCGCCCTCATTTTGCTCGCGCGGGCGTGGCAATGGGGGCCATCGGCGGTACTGCCGCCATCCTGTCGCTATCACCCAAGCTGTTCGGCCTATGCGATTGAGGCACTCCGGCGCTATGGGGCGCTGAAGGGTGGCTGGCTGGCCACCAAACGAATCCTGCGATGCCACCCCTGGGGGGGATCCGGCATCGATCCAGTACCTTGAATTCAGGAGCTTGATCCGTGGAGAATTGGCGCAACGTGGTGCTGGCATGCCTGATGTCGCTGCTGGTGCTGTTCGGCTGGCCATTTGTGGCAAACCATTTCTTCCCGCCCGCGAATCCGCCGGCAACCAAGATCGTCGACGGCAAATCGGTGCCCCTGCCCGCGCCCGGCGCAACGCCGGCTGCCAATGCGCCAGCGGCGATCCGCGCGCGTGGCGCCGTGCTGCAGGAAAGCCCGCGCATCGCCATCCAGACGCCACGGCTTCAGGGTTCGATCAATCTGAAGGGCGCGCGGATCGATGATCTCGTCCTCGTCACCTATGGCGAAACGATCGCCAAGGATTCGCCACGCGTGCGTCTGCTTTCGCCCAGCGGCACGGCGGACAGCTATTTCGCCGGTTTCGGCTTCACCGGCGACGGCCTGACCGCGCCCAGCGACCAGACGGCATGGCAGACCGCCGACACGGTGCTCGCCCCCGGAAAGCCGGTCACGCTGAACTGGAACAACGACAAGGGCCAGCTTTTCACGATCACGCTGACGGTGGATGACAATTATCTGTTCACCGTCGAACAGAAGGTCGCCAACACGTCGCCCAACGCCGTGTCGGTGCGTCCGTGGGCGCTCATCAGCCGCACCGGCCACAGCAAGGACCCGTCCAGCTGGACCGCGCATACCGGCCCGATCGGCACGTTCAACGATGCGACCAATTACAGCGTCGATTTCAAGGATCTCGACAAGGGTGAAGCGCCCCGGTTCAATTCCACCGGCGGCTGGCTCGGCTTTGGCGACAAATATTGGCTGACGGCGTTGGTGCCCGATCAGAAGGCGGCGTTCGAATCCGGTTTCCGCATGGGTGGCGGCAATCGCTACCAGGCCGATTTTTCGACCGCGCCAGTGATCGTGCAGCCCGGCCAGGCGACCCGTTCGACCTCGCACTTCTTCGCTGGTGCCAAGGAAGTGACGGTGCTCGATGCCTATAAGAAGCATCAGGGCTTCGTGAACTTCGATCGGGCGATCGATTGGGGCTGGTTCATCTGGTTCGAAAAGCCGATCTTCTATGTGCTCGATTGGCTGTTCAAACAGTTCGGCAATTTCGGCGTCGCCATCATCCTGCTGACGTGCATCGTCCGCGGCCTGATGTTCCCGATCGCGCAGAAGCAGTTCGCGTCGATGGCCGCCATGCGCGCAGTGCAGCCGAAGATGAAGGAACTGCAGGACCGCCACAAGGACGACAAGCAGAAGCTGCAGCAGGAATTGCTGGCGCTGTACCAGAAGGAAAAGGTCAATCCGCTCGCCGGCTGCCTGCCGATCCTGCTGCAGATCCCGATCTTCTACGCGCTCTACAAGGTGCTGATGCTGACGATCGAAATGCGCCATCAGCCGTTCATCGGCTGGATCAAGGATCTGTCCGCGCCCGATCCGATGACGCCGCTCAACCTGTTCGGCCTGCTCGATTTCACCCCGCCGGCTTTCCTTGCGATCGGCGTGCTGCCGATCCTGCTGGGCATCACCATGTATCTGCAGTTCAAGCTGAACCCCGCGCCGATGGATCCGATCCAGCAGCAGGTCTTTTCGATCATGCCGTGGATTTTCATGTTCATCATGGCACCGTTCGCGGCCGGCCTGCAGCTTTACTGGACCGTCTCTAACCTGCTGACGATCGCCCAGCAGAAGTGGCTTTACAGCCGTCATCCGGGGCTGATCGCAGCGGAAGGCAAATCGTGAACGAAGACGAAACCCCACCCGAAGTTCTGATCGAGGACGCGCGCAAGCTGTTTGCGGGGCCGATCGCCTTCCTCAAATCGGCGCCGTCGCTCCAGTTCCTGCCCGATCCGTCGGCGCTGGAAGTGGCGTTTGCCGGCCGTTCGAACGTCGGCAAATCATCGCTGCTGAACGCCCTCACCAACCGCAACGGGCTGGCCCGCACGTCGAACACGCCGGGGCGGACGCAGGAACTGAACTTCTTCGATGTCGGCACGCCGCCCCGGATGCGCCTTGTCGACATGCCCGGTTACGGCTTCGCCAAGGCGCCCAAGGACATGGTCCGCAAGTGGCGGTTTCTGGTGAACGATTATCTGCGCGGCCGGCAGGTGCTGAAACGCGCGCTGGTGCTGATCGACAGCCGCCACGGGATCAAGGACGTCGATCGCGATGTCCTCAAGATGCTCGACGAAGCCGCCGTCTCCTACCATCTCGTCCTCACCAAGGCGGACAAGATCAAGGCGAGCGAGCTTGTCGCGGTGACGGAACGCACCGTCGCCGAAGGCCGTACCCATGTGGCCGCGCATCCGGAAATTTTGGTCACATCCAGCGAAACCGGCCTCGGCATGGCCGAATTGCGCGCCGCGATCCTGCGGTCGGTCAGCTGATCCTGCCGCGATCGCCTGAAACAAGTTCGGGCGAAAAGGTTGAGTGTATGGCCCGGCCCCTTTATGCCCCGGGCCATGCTTAAGCTCTTCATTGGCAACAAGGCCTATTCCTCCTGGTCGATGCGCGGCTGGCTTGCCCTGCGCCAGTCGGAACTGGAGTTCGAGGAAATCGTCGTCCCCCTCTATGACGAGGATTGGGACAAACGCCGCGAAGGCGATGAATTTGCCCCATCCTCGGGCAAGGTGCCGATCCTGTGGGACGGCGATGTCGTGGTATGGGACAGCCTGGCGATCATCGAATATCTGGCCGACAAGGTTGGCCGCGATCGTTTCTGGCCAGCCGACGATGCCGCACGGGCGATGGCCCGATCGATGGCCGCTGAAATGCATTCGAGCTTCGCCAGCCTGCGGCGCGAGCATTCGATGAACGTGCGCAAGCGCTTCCCCCCGCGCGAATTGAGCGAGGGCACACGCCAGGACGTGATTCGCATCGTCCAGCTCTGGGCGGAGGCCCGCGCCCGTTTCGGTGGCACCGGCCCCTTCCTGTTCGGCGAATTCGGCGCGGCCGACATCATGTTCGCGCCGGTCGTCACCCGGTTCATCACCTATTCGATCCCGGTGCCCCGCTTCGCGCACCCCTATATGGAAACGGTGCTTACCCACCCCTTCATGCAGGCATGGCTGGCCGACGCGAATGCCGAACCATGGGTGATCGAAAAGTTCGAACCGCCGGTGGAATGATAGCCCCTACCAGGGCTGGCCATCCTTGTGGCGATAGGTTTGGGTTGGCCCGTCGAGGTGCAGGTCGATATCGGGATAATGGCAGTCGCTGGCGGCTTTGCGCCCGACCACCACGAACAGGCACGGTGCCCGGCTCTCATTGACAAGGTGATGACCATTGCCGCTGCCTTTGGGGAAGGCCGCGCAATCGCCTGCGCGCAGCAGGGTGCGGGCGTCATCCTCCACCAGCACCGCCTCGCCCGACAGGATGACGAGGAACTCATCCTCCTCCTCGTGCCAGTGCCGCTGGCTGGACCACCCGCCCGGATCGAGCCGGACGTGGCTGACGCCGAAATCCTCCAGTCCGGCCTGCGGCCCCAGGCGCCGATAAGCGCGCCCCGCCACCGCCGCGGCATAGGGTTCGGGATAGCCGGTCCGGCTGGTGATCGCAAAGGCATCAAGTTCGAGCTTGGGCATGGCGCAGAGGATATGCAAAAGCGCGCCAGATCGCTAGGCGATCGAACATGATCGATCCAGTTGCGCTCACCAGCCGCCTTATCGCCTGTCCCAGTGTCACTCCGGCCGATGCCGGGGCGCTGGACGTGATCGCCGAAGTGTTGGAGCAGATCGGCTTCACCATCCATAGCTTCTGGGCCGGCGGGCCGCCCGATGGCCCGGTGCGCAACCTGTTTGCGGTGCGCGGCGACGGTGGCCCGCATTTCGCCTTTGCCGGCCATAGCGATGTCGTCCCCGCGGGCGAAGGCTGGGCGAGCGATCCGTTCCTGCCCGTCGTGCGCGGCGATCTGCTGCACGGCCGTGGCGCGGTCGACATGAAGGGCGCGGTCGCCGCCTTCATCGCCGCCGCCGCGCGCGTGCCCGATCATCGCGGCACGTTGAGCCTGATCATCACCGGCGACGAGGAAGGCCCCGCCTCGCACGGCACGCTCGCCTTGATGGACTGGATGGCCGAACGTGGCATCCGCCCCGATCTGTGCCTTGTTGGCGAACCCACCTCATCCGCGCGGCTGGGCGACACCATCAAGATCGGCCGGCGTGGATCGGTGAACATGTGGATCGACGTGCCCGGCACACAGGGCCATGTCGCTTACCCGCACCTTGCCGATAACCCGATCACCCATCTGGTCCGCATCCTGGATGAGGTCAGCGGCTGGACGCTCGACACCGGCAATCGCTGGTTCCAGCCATCCAATCTGGAAATCACCGATATCAGCGTCGGCAATCCGGCAACCAACATCATCCCGGCGACGGCGCGCGCGCGGCTCAACATCCGTTTCAACGACGAACAAACCGGTGCCGAACTCGTCGAGCGGGTTCGCGCGGTGGTTGCCGCCCACGCCCCGCGCGGCACGCTCACAGCCAAGATATCGGGCGAAGCCTTCCTGACCGAGCCCGGCCAGTTGTCGACGCTGGTCGGCGATGCCATCCGGCGCGCGACCGGGCTGGAGGCCGAACTGTCCACCAGCGGCGGCACTTCGGACGCGCGGTTCCTGTCCAAACTATGCCCGGTTGTCGAATTTGGACTGTGCAACGCCACCATGCACAAGCTGGACGAAGCAGTGGCGATTCCCGATCTTCACACGCTTACCGACATCTATGCCGATATAATCACCCACGCCCTGGCCTGATTCAGGCGAATGCGCGCTGCTGATCCAGGCCGCCGCCGTCCATCCACGCCAGATAGTTTATTTCGTCCATCGGGTGGGCGATGCTGAACCCCTGAACGGCATCGCAGCCGATGGCGCGCAGGACATCCATCTGATCGCGATCTTCGACGCCTTCGGCCACCACGTCGAACCCCAGGCCATGGATCAGCGCGATCACGGAATGCACCAGGATGCGCGCTTCCGCCGAATGCGCGACATCATGGACAAGGCTGCGGTCCAGCTTGACCCGATCCACCGGCATCATCTTCATGCGCGCCAGATTGGAATAGCCCGTGCCGAAATCATCGATGGCGATCATCACGCCTTGCTGGCGTAGCGCGGCCATGCCGGCCAGCACGGCATCGCTGCCTTCCATGGCCAGCGTCTCGGTGATCTCCAGTTCCAGCAGGTGCGTGGGCGCCCCGGTTTCAGCCATCAGGGCGCGCAGGCGGGTGAAGAAATGCGGCTGCGCGATCTGGCGCGGGCTGACATTGATGGTGATGCGCTGGTCCAGCCCGGCGGAATGCCAGCGCGCCAGCGTCTTCAGCGCGCGCTGGATCACCCAATCGCCAATTTCGCAGATCAGGCCGCATTCCTCAGCCGCCTGAATGAACGACGCCGGCATGCGCACGCCATCCTCCGGGTGCTGCCAGCGCAACAGCGCTTCAACCGCAACGACCTGGCGACCGGGAATGCGCACCTGCGGCTGGAAGACGAGCTGGAACTCGTCGCGTTCAATCGCCCGTCGCAATTCGCGTTCCAGCCGCAGGCGCTGGTCCGCCGCTTTATCGAGATCGGCGTTGAAACATTGCACCTGCCGCCGGCCTTCGGCCTTGGCATGGTACATCGCAATATCCGCCGCGCGCATCAGATCGGGCAGGCTCGTGCCATGGTCCGGCGCGATGGCGAGGCCGATCGACGCCCCGATTTCGATATTCTGCCCCGCCACGACAAGCGGCTCGGACAAGGCGTACAGCGCCCGGCGGGCCAGCCGCTCGGCATGATCGATGTTGCGAACGACCGGGAACAACATGGTGAATTCGTCGCCCGCCAGACGGCCAATCACCGGCGCCGGTTCATTCGTGGCCCGCTCGCCGTCCGCTTCGGAACGCGCGGCAACCTGCCGCAGCCGCGCGGCGACCATCGCCAGAACCTCATCGCCGCAAGCATGCCCCAGGCTATCGTTCACGAACTTGAACCGGTCGAGATCGATGAACAGCAATGCCGCCATCGCCTGCGGTTCGCGCCGCGCCAGCAGCCGTTCGGCGGTTCGGCGGAAATTCACGCGGTTGGGCAATTGCGTCACCGGATCGAACATCGCCAAGGCGTGCACGCTGTCGAAATTGGCGCGCACCTGTGCAAACAGGCCATCCATGGCTTCGGCCAGTTCGGGCAGCGCCTCGCGCACCTGTTCGGGGGTTGGTGAAATCAGATCGCCATCGGCCGCCCCGCGAATGCGCACGGCAAGCGTATCGACGGCTTCGGCAACACCTGAAATCGCCCGCTCGGCCGAACCCCAGCTCATCACGCCACAGATCATCGCGACGACCAGCGAAGCCAGAATATTCTTGGGATCGACAGAACTGCCAGCGCCGGCGAACAACGCGAGGATGAACACCAGCGCGCCAGCACAAAGGGCGAAGGCCACAGCCCGGCTTTTTAGCGATAGTCCTTCCATCGCAGCCGTAATCCGCCCTTCTCTACCGCGCCCGATTCAGTGGACGCGGCATCTTCCTGGCATAATTACATTAACGAAACGTCGCCAATTGGGCGGCAATAGTCCGGATTGGCCCTTGCTGTCACCGCCGCCGCCGCAAGATCACATACAGCGCCCCGGCCCCGCCATGGCGTGGATGGGCGTTACGGACAGCGGCGATACGCGACGACCAGCCGGATGCACCCAGCCAGTCGCCGATCGCCGCGCGGATCAGGCCGCGACCGGGCGAGCCCGGCCGTGGGGGCCGTCCGGTGACGACCAGCAACAGCCGCGCGTCAGCGGCGATCGCGCTCGCCAGGGCCGCGTCCAGCGCGGCGTGCGCGCTCGTCAATGTGTGGCCATGCAGGTCGATCGTCCGGTCCGGGGCGACGATGCCGCGCCGTAGCCGGCGATCCCATCCGCCGTCGAGCGTATCGGGTGCCGCCTCCGGGGGCCGGGCCACGCGGCCGGGCTGGCTTTTCTCCAGCGCGATCGGAACAGGCCTGGCCGGGCGCGCAGGCTTGCCGGGTGGCGGCGGCGAACCTTTGCCCACCGGCGCATCGACCGCCTCGGCCAGCGCCCGCGTCATGCGTGCGGGATCGATCGGCCGGACCGTCGCGATTACCTTGCGCCAGAGGGCGCGCTCCTCCGCATCAAGGCCCTTAGCGCCGCGGCGTGGCCCCGCCATTGCCGCCCCCGTTCAAGCGCGCCACCGTTCCGGTCGGCAGCAAAAGCCAGGCATTGCCCCGTCCGGACATGCCACCCGCGACCCGCCGGGCATCGTCGCCGGCACCCCAATATGTATCGAACCGGTTTGTGCCCTTGATCGCGCCACCCGTATCCTGCGCCACCCATAATCCGGTCGCCTCAACCCGATCGAGCGCCAGAAACACCGGCGCCCCCAGCGGCACGAACGCCGGATCGGCGGCCACCGTGGTGCGTCCCGTCACCGGCAGGCCCATCGCGCCCAGGGGGCCGGGGCCGAACAGTTCGCGAAAGAAGATGAAGCTCTTATTCTCGTTCATGATCGCGGCGCCGCCATCGGGCATTGCCCGCAACGTCGCCATGATCCCCTGCATCGACGACTGACCGGGCTGGAGCAGCCCGCGATCGCGCATCAGCGCCCCGATTCCGGTATAGTCGCGGCCATTTTGCGTGTCATAGCCGACCCGCATGACGCCGCCATCGGGCAGTTCGAGCAGGCCCGATCCCTGCACCTGCAGGAAGAACATTTCGACCGGATCGGCCGCCCAGGCGATGATCGGCGCTTTATCGGTGATCGCCCCGCCGATGATTTCGGCCCGATCCGGATAGCGGATCAGCTTGCCATCCTTGGCCTGCCCGCGGATCCGGCGGCCTTTCAGGTCATCGGCGAACAGGCCGAGATCGACCTCGACCAGATCACTCGGCCGGCCGTAGATCGGTACGTCATAACCCGCCCGGCGGGTCCGCGATCCCTTGATCTCGGGTTCATAATAGCCGGTGGCGAACGCCTTGCCGTCGCCGACGATCGCGGTTTCGAAAAAGCGTGCAAAGAAGGCCGGCGCGTCATTGTCGACCCAGCCGATCGCCGCGTCACAGGCCGGTTGCCAGTCCGCCCCGCGCGTCAGGCCGCTATTGTCCGTCCGGCGGACGAGCGACCGGCACGAGGTCCGGAACGCCGCAAGCGCGGTGCGCGCCTCGGCCTGCGTGATGCCCAGCGACGCGACCGCGGGGCCAGCCCGCACACCCTGTTGGGCGGCCGTGGTGCCCGCCGGTGGTGTCGCAAGAGGCGCCGGTGCGGGCGGCAATGCCGCGCGCGCGCCCCGCACCGGCCCCGGTGTGGGGCTGGACACGGGCGCACCGGATGGCGGCGGCGTCGGACGCACGGCCGGCGGCCGGGACATGGATGGCGGCGGATTCGCGGGGCCGACGCAGCCGGCCAGCGCCAGGGCGCCGGCCAGCGTTCCCGCCAGGGAAAGGCGGGTCACGCGGCTTCGTCGGTTTCGATCAGGATCCAGTTGGGATCGTCGGCGCGCACATGACGGCTGAACGTCCACACATCATGCGTCGGCACGGCGTCGCTCAGCGATCCGGCGATGACATTGCCTTCGGCGTCACGCGTCACGGCCGCGATATCGGCGTCGAAACGCACGGTGATGATCGCCATCTGGCCATCCAGCCGGGCGCGTTCGATCACCGCATGCTCGATCGCGATCAGGCGGTTGTCCACCACTTCGCCGGCGGCTTCGCGCTGGCGGATCGCCGCTGTGAAATCATCCCGCACGCCATCATCGACATAACGGCCCAGTTCCTCGCTATCGCCCTTCCAGAACGCTTCGAGAATCAGGCGGTAAGCCGCCTGCGCGCCACCCAGAAAGGCGGTGACGTCGAAGGCCGGGTCGGCGGTGACGATCGCGCGAATCCCTTCATGGGCCTGCGCGTCGATCGCGGGTTCGGCGGCAACCGGTTGGGCAGGCACATCGGCGCGCGACCGGGTGACCGGAGCCGCGCTCGGCTGGGCTTCGACCGGCTTGGCGATCGGCTGCTCATGTCCTGTCCGGCGACCGAGGACGCTATAAAGCCTCATCGCAACGAAGACGAACACCAACGCCAGGATAATGATCGTTTCCACCGGACCTCCGCTACACTTGTCCGTCGCTACATAGGGATGTGGCACGAATGTTTCAAATGGCGGTTTCCGGGGCAGCACCGGCCGCAAGGTTCGATCGTGTCCGGATATGGCCGCCATTGCCCTGCCCCTTCGCGCCTGCTAGTCGCGCGGCGCATTCCATAAAATCAGAAGGCGACATCCGGATGGCCGAAAACGAAGGTTTCGTGAACGCGGGCGAAACGTTGGCGAATGGCGAGGACACCATGCCTCAGGTCGGGCTTATCGCCCAATATGTGAAGGACCTGTCGTTCGAGAACCCGAACGCGCCGGCCGTCTATCAATGGCAGGGCCAGCCGCAGATCGACGTGCAGTTCAACATCCGCGCCGACACGCTGGGCGAGGACGTCCATGAAGTCGCGCTGAAGATCGAAGTGACGGCCACGGCCGAACAGGGCGTCGCGTTCAAGGCGGAACTGCTTTACGCCGGCCTTTTCGGCCTGCGCAACATTCCGCAGGATCAGATGCAGGCGTTCCTGCTCGCCGAAGCACCGCGCCTCCTGTTCCCGTTTGCCCGCCGCGTGCTGGCCGATGCGGTGCGCGACGGCAATTTCCCGCCGCTGTTGCTCGAACCGATCGATTTTGGCGGTCTGTACATGCAGCAGCAGGCGCAGGCCCAGGCGCTTCAATCCGGCGAAACGGCTGGCGAAGCCTGATCCCAGCGAAAAACGGCATCCGCGCATGAACCTTGTCAAGGCGATCGGCACGATCGGCGGGCTGACGATGGTCAGCCGTATCTTCGGTTTCGCGCGCGAAATGCTGATGGCGCGGATCATGGGCGCGTCGGGTGCCGCCGACGCGTTCCTGGTCGCGTTCCGCCTGCCCAACACCTTCCGCCGCTTGTTCGGCGAAGGGGCGTTTTCCGCCGGCTTCGTGCCGCTGTTCAGCCAGCGGTTCCACGGCGAAGGCGGGATCGAGGACGCCAAGAAATTTTCGGAAGAGGTGCTGGCGGTTTTCCTGCCCACCCTGTTCCTGTTCACATTGCTGTTCGAAGTGGCGATGCCGCTGTTCGTATGGGCAATCGCATCGGGCTACACCGATGAACCGGCCAAGTTCGCGCTCACCGTCTCGCTGAGCCGGATCACCTTTCCCTATCTGCTGCTGATCAGCCTCGTCTCGCTCTTTTCGGGCGTGCTCAATTCGCTGACCAAGTTTGCCGCTGCTGCGTTCGCGCCGGCGCTGCTGAACGTCGCGATGCTGATGGCGCTGATCCTGGTGCCCGATGGCGGGGTGAAAACGGCCTATGCGCTGGCCGTCGGCGTCACTGTCGGCGGCGTGATGCAGCTCGTCCTGCTGTGGTTCGCCGCGCGCAAGGCCGGGGTTTCGCTGCGGTTGCGGCGACCGAAAATCACACCGGGCGTCAAGCAGTTCTTCGTCGTCGTCATTCCGGCCACGCTGGGCGCCGGCGTCTATCAGATCAGCCAGCTCATCGACACCTTCTTCGCCACAAGGCTGCCCGAAGGGTCGATGTCCTATCTCAATTATTCGGATCGCCTGAACCAGTTGCCCTTGTCGGTCATCGGCACTGCGCTGGGCACCGCGATCCTGCCGCAGATCAGCCGCTTCATCAGCAAGGGCGAACCGGATGAAGCCGCCAAGGTGCAGGGTCAGGCGGTCGAACTGTCGATGCTGCTGTGCCTGCCCGCCGCGCTTGCGCTCGCCGTCGTTGCCGGGCCGTTATGCGCGGCCCTGTTCCAGGGGGGCAAGTTTACCGCACAGGATGCGATGGTGACGGGCAATGTCCTGGCCATCATCGTTGCCGGCCTGCCGGCCTATGTGTTGGTCAAGGTCATCACCCCCGGCTTCTATGCGCGGCAAGATACCAAGACCCCGGTCAAGACCGCGGCGATCGTGCTGATCGCCAATGTCGTCCTCAATTTCGCGCTGATCCCGCTGTTCGGTATTTACGGACTGGCCTTCGCGATCGCGGCCTGTTCGTGGCTCAATTGCGTGATGCTCTATGTCATCCTGCGGGCGCGCGGCCATTTCCGCATCGAAGGCTGGCTGTGGGGTCGGATTGCCCGCCAGATCGCCGCCGGCCTGTTGATGATGGCCATATTGTGGGGCCTGCGGATGCTGTTCGCGGACTGGTTCGCCGGTTCGGTCGGCCAGCGGATGGTGTCAGTCACGGCGCTCGTCGGCGTTGGCGGCGTGGTATATTTCGTCGCCGCTTATCTGTTCGGCGGCATGGACAAGGAAGGCCTGCGGGTGCTGCTGCGCAGCCGCAAGAAGAAGGAAGCATGATGCGTATCGTCTCGGGCATTCAGCCCACCGGCAACCTCCACCTCGGCAATTATCTCGGGGCGATCCGTAACTGGGTGCGGATGCAGGATGGTCTGGGCCAGGGCGATGAATGCCTGTTCTTCCTGGCCTCGCTGCACGCGATCACGGTCCATAACGATCCGGCACAGTTGCGCGCCAATATCCGCGAAATGGCCGCTGCCCTGATCGCGGCCGGCATCGATCCGGCGCGTTCCACCCTGTTCAGCCAGGCCGATGTGCCAGCCCATGCCGAATTGTGCTGGTTGCTGAACGGCACCGCGCGCATCGGCTGGCTCAACCGGATGACCCAGTTCAAGGAAAAATCGGGCAAGAATCGCGAAGGCGCATCGGTCGGCCTGTACGCCTATCCCGTGCTGCAGGCGGCGGACGTGCTGCTCTATCAGGCGACCCATGTTCCCGTGGGCGAGGACCAGAAGCAGCATCTGGAACTGGCGCGCGATGTGGCGACCAAGTTCAACACCGATTTCGATGTCGAACTGTTCACCCTACCCGAACCGATCATCCCGCCGGCCGCCGCGCGCATCATGAGCCTGCGTGATGGCACGTCGAAAATGTCCAAATCCGACCCGTCGGACATGAGCCGCATCAACCTCACCGACGATGCCGATCTGATCGTCCAGAAGGTGCGCAAGGCCAAGACCGATCCGGCCCCACTGCCGGAAACGGCGGAAGAACTGGCCGACCGGCCCGAGGCCCGCAACCTCATCGGTATCTACGCCGCATTGTCGGATGAAACCGTCCCGCAGGTGCTGGCGCGCTATGCCGGCCAGGGTTTCGGCGCGTTCAAGCCGGCGCTGGCCGAATTGCTCGCCGAATCGCTGCGGCCGGTGAAGGCGCGTCTGGATGCGCTGCGCGCCGATCCGGCCGAACTGGATCGGCTCCTCGCCGTCGGCGCCACGCGTGCCCGCGAAGCGGCGGCACCGACGCTGGAGGCCACCTACAAGGCGATGGGCCTGCGGGGCTGATCCACGCCGGGGCGAAATTGCACGCCTTGCCGGCCCGCGATCAAGGTTGTCGCGTGCCGGCTCCGTCATGTTCAATGGAAGGCGTGGTCACCCCCCCTATAGGCCACTGCCCCACATGGTGAGCCACGGCCGCGCCTTCCAACCCTTACGCAACCGGCATGTTCGCCGTGCGTTCAACACATGTTCAGCCCGGCTATGCGAGCCTCGGCTGTTGTTATAGTCTGTGGGACATCAGTCCCTTGTGAGGTCGCCAACCATGTCGCTTTCGAGACGGATCTTCATCATTGCTCCGGCGGTGGCGATGCTGGCGCTTTCCGCCTGCGCCACCCCGTTCCGTGCAGATGTCGCGCGTTTCCAGGCCATGCCGGCGCCACAGGGGCAGACCTTCACGATCCGGGCCGCCAGCCCGCGCAACGAAGGCGGACTGGAATTTGCCCAATATGCGGGCCTTGTCGCCCAGCGGCTGACCGCGCAGGGCTATACCGCCGCGGCCGATAGCGGCAGCGCGACGCTCACCGTGACGCTGGATTATGGCGTGGACAGCGGCAAGGAAAAGGTCGTGACCCGGCCGGGCTTCGGCTATGGCGGATGGGGTCGCCCCTATGGCCGCTGGGGGTATCGCTCGGCCTTTTACTACGGCTGGAACGATCCCTTCTGGTATGATCCCTGGGGTTATCCGGAAATCGACAGCTACACTTATTACACCAGCTATCTCGACATGACGATCAACGGCCCGGGCGGTCAGCGCGTGTTCGAAGGCAAGGCCAAGGCCCGTTCGACGACGGACAATCTGTCCATCCTCGTGCCCAATCTGGTCGAAGCGATGTTCACCAATTTCCCCGGCCGTTCGGGCGAGGAAGTGCGGATCACCATCCCACCGCCCAAGAAAGGCTAAGGCAGCACACCGGTATCACCGGACGCTGATACGAAAAGGCCCCGTCGGTGACGACGGGGCCTTTCTTTTGCCGGGATCGGGTGATCAGCCTTCCAGCTGGCGCATCAGCAAGCGGACATCCGCATCCAGTTCCGCGTCCGTCTGGCGCAGCTTTTCGATCTGCTTGACCGCGTGGATCACCGTCGTGTGATCGCGCCCGCCAAATCGCCGGCCGATTTCCGGCAGCGAGCGCGGCGTCAGTTGCTTGGCCAGGTACATCGCCACCTGGCGGGGACGCGCCACTTCGCGCGCACGGCGGGCTGACGACATTTCGGATTGCTTGATGCGATAATGGTCGCACACGCGGCGCTGGATTTCATCGATGGTAATCCGGCGCTGCGTGGCCCGCAGCATGTCCGCCAGCGTCTCCTGCGTGAACTCCATGTCGATCGGGCGGCCCGACAGTAGCGAATAAGCCACCACCCGGTTCAGCGCGCCTTCCAGTTCGCGCACGTTGGCGCTGATCCGGCGGGCGAGGAACAACACCACGTCCTGCGGCACATGCGCCTGCGGCATCGCCTCCAGCTTCTTGACGATGATGTTCAGGCGCAGTTCGAAGTCGGCCGGGTTGACGTCGGCCACAAGCCCCCATGACAGGCGCGACAGGATGCGGCTTTCAATCCCTTCCAGATCCTGCGGGCTGCGATCGGCGGTGATGACCAGTCGGCGGCCGGCCGAAATGATCTCGTTCATCGTGTGGAAGAATTCTTCCTGGGTCGATTCCTTGCCGGCGATGAACTGGACGTCGTCGATCATCAGCACGTCGGCGGCGCGCAGCCGCGCCTTGAAGCTGTGCGTGTCCTTGGCGCGCATCGCGGCCACGAACTCGTACATGAACTTCTCGGCCGACATGTAGATCACGCGCGCGCCCGGCTGGCGGGCCAGAAACTCCTGGCCGATGGCGTGCATCAGGTGGGTTTTGCCCAGGCCGGTGCCGCCATGGAGGAACAACGGGTTGAACCCCATCGTCCCGCCTTCGGCCAGCGTGCGCGCGGCATTGTAGGCGATCTCGTTGGCCTTGCCGACGACGAATGAATCGAAACTGTAGCGCGCCTCGAAATTGTGCGACGCGATCGCCACGGCTTCCGGCTCGGCCGGGGCCGGTTCGGGTGCGGCTGCAACGGCGGGCGCGGATGCCGGCTCGGCCGCATCAAACAGCGCCGCGCGCGATGTATCCGCAACGATCGTCACGCGCGCCACCTGCGGTAGCATCGCCCGCCACGCCTGCAGCAGTTGTTCGGCGAAATGCGTCGAAACCCAGTTCGCCATGAAATCGGATGGCGCGGCCAGGCGAATCGTCGCGTCGGCGGCGTCGAAATCGATCAGGGTGACTGGCTTCAGCCAGCCATCAAAAGTGCGCGGGCCACAGGTGCGGCGCAGGCTTGTGCGAATCGCGTCCCAGGCAGCCTCGAAAGGCGACGGACCCGAATCAGCCGGCATCATATCATTCGAAGGCAGAAGCGAAGCGGCTGCGGTCAC